>JAHQXD010000003.1:0-1390 GCA_019449655.1 Ferrigenium straubiae
ATGCTCTGCGCCGTCGCCGAGACTTCTTCCGACGCGCTCGACAGCGCATCCGCCGAACTCCTCACTTCGCCGATGATGCCGGAGAGCTTTTCCACCATGCCCTTGGTTGCGAACAGCATGCTGCCGGTATCGCTATCCCTGGTTTGCACCTGCACCGTCAGGTCGCCATTGGCAATACGAGCCATCACTTCCGCCGCATAGGCTGGCTCGCCGCCCAGCTGGCGGAGAAGATCGCGCGCGATCAGAATGCCGGCCAAGCTGGCGACAAGCAGCGCAATCAGGGTAATGGCCAGATAGAGCAGCAAGGCATTACGAGCCTCTTCGGCGTGTTCGGTGGCATGCTCGTCGAGATACACGCTCATCTTGTCTTCCGCCGCCTTCAGCAAGTTGAGTTTCTGGGTGATTGTGCCAAGCCACTTGGCAGGATCGACACCGAAATTACCTTCTACCGCCTTGTCCAGTGCAATTTTTTGCATCGCATCCACTTCGCTGGCGATACTGCTCTTCTCGACATCCTGGTAAAGGCGCTTCATTTCCTCCGCCCCGTAATCCTGGAATGCCCTGAAATGCATATTCTGCTCTGTCAATATTGCCAGCAACCTGGGGTAATTCTCACGATCGAACTGGTTGGCCGCAAATATCGGATTGAGTGTTGCGCGTGCACGGCCCGTCATTTCCTTGCCTTCCAGGAAATGCATAAAAGCAGTGGTCTGCATCAGTATTTCGGAATTATTGCTGGCAAACACCGTGTGCTGGACGATCTCGATGAGCAGGGAAATGGTGCCGGTGTAGTAGACATAGCTTTCCTTGGGCGTGAATCTGAGAGTGCTGATGGATTCCCTGGCTTGAGCAAGCTTGGCCAGCTCGGCATCGGCAGCCTTGACCACGGCATTCATCCCACTGGCCGCTACCGTTCCGGAAGCCTGCTCAAGAAACGCCTTGAATTCGGCCAGCGCCTTGTCCGTAATCTGCCGCTGCGCTTTCAGCTCGGCCGAAAATTTCTCGCCCTTCGACGACAGAAACCCGGCAGTTAGCCCGCGTTCGGTCTGATACTCATGAATGACCGCACTCGTCTTGTTGGTCAGATCGATTAGAATTTTCAGCTCCGCCATGTTGTTCATGGTGCTGTACTTTTCCAGCAGCACATTCACGGAATAAAACAACAGCCCAAGCAGCGCCGGCAGCAACATCAACATCAGCTTTGCCCTGAAAGATAATTTTGTGACACTCATTTCAACTCTCTCCTAAGTTATTTCTCGTTTTTGATTTTTGATTTACTGCTTTTGATTTATTGCTGCCTTGCCGCCCCCATTCCCCGCCTTGAAGAACGCCATGAGGTTCTGCAGCTGCATCGCCTGGCCGCTCATCTCCTCCGCCGTCGCCGCCAGCT
>JAHQXD010000003.1:1530-3939 GCA_019449655.1 Ferrigenium straubiae
ACGATTTCATTCAGTAGCTTGCCTGCGCTTTCGGCCTTCTCTACGCTGCCGCTGGCGAGTTCGCCGATTTCCTGCGCCGCGACCTGGCTGCGCTCCGCAAGCTTCCTGACTTCGGCTGCAACCACCGCGAAGCCCTTGCCGTGTTCCCCGGCACGCGCCGCTTCGATCGCGGCGTTCAGCGCCAGCAGGTTGGTCTGATAGGCGATGTCGTCGATGATGCCGATCTTGCCCGCGATCTGTTTCATCGCACCCACGGTCTGCGTCACCGCTTCGCCGCCCGCAACCGCCTGTTTGGCCGCCGTCGATGCCATGCCGTCCGTGACCTTGGCGTTTTCGGTGTTCTGGTTGATCGAGGCGGACATCTGTTCGACCGAGGCCGAGGTCTCTTCCACGCTCGCCGCCTGCTCCGAGGTCGCCTGGCTCATGCTCTGCGCCGTCGCCGAGACTTCTTCCGACGCGCTCGACAGCGCATCCGCCGAACTCCTCACTTCGCCGATGATGCCGGAGAGCTTTTCCACCATGCCCTTGGTTGCGAACAGCATGCTGCCGGTATCGCTATCCCTGGTTTGCACCTGCACCGTCAGGTCGCCATTGGCAATACGAGCCATCACTTCCGCCGCATAGGCTGGCTCGCCGCCCAGCTGGCGGACTATGCCGCGCGTGACCAGGAAACCGATCGTGCCGGAGGCGATCAGCGCCGCTAGTGAAATTGCCAGATACAGCATGAATAAATTCCATGCCTCACCCGCGTGCTCGACCGACTTTTTGCCGATAAACCCGGCCTGCTTGTCTTCCGCATCCATCTGCGAGTCGAGCAGCTCGGTCATCGACTTGAACCATCTCTCCGGGGAGACTCCGAATCCGCCCTGAGTCGCCTTCTCGTCGAGGATTTTCAGCATTGCGCCGATTTCGCGCACATATTCGCTGTTGTTGTTTTCATTGTTGATGTCCAGCATTTCCTTCGAGGCAAATTTCCGGAAGGTGCTCAGGAATACGAATTGCGATCCCTGTTCGAATTTGATCTTGGCATAGCCGGCGTCATCCAGCTTGTCGACCGAAAATACCTTGTTGACCAGGGCGCGCAGCTTTCCGTTCTGCTCCTTGCTGCGCATGAGAGAAGTGTAGGCCATGAGCCATTGCGTCAACTCGTCGTCCCTCGAATAAAAAATCACCTTTTCGTTAACGGTGATGATCTGGTCGATGGTATTGGTGAAAAAACCGATGCCCTCATCGGGCGAAATTCCGAATGTACCGATGTTCTCCCTGATCTTGTCGAGCTTCCCGAGGCTGGCCAGCAATCCATCAACGTCGCTTTTCAGGTTGCCCAATTCCAGGATGGCCGAGTCGTGCCCGAAGGCAGTCTTGATTTCTGCAATCTCCTTGTCCACCGCCTGCCTTTGCTTGCCCAGTTCGGCGGAAAACTTTTCGCCCTTCGACGCAAGAAAACCGGCGGTCAGCCCCCGTTCCTTCTGCAGTTCGTGGGCCAGATCACCGTTGCGTTCGGTCAGTTTTATCAATACGGACAAGTTTCTCGCTTCGACCGCCTTGCTGTAGTTGTCCCGTAGCAAAATCGCCGAACAGACCAGCAACCCAAGCAAAGCCGGCAACAGCATCCATACCAGCTTTGCCCTGAAAGACAATTTCACACTACCCATTTCCCAACTCTCCCCATCAAGTCGTTTTCGTGCCCGGATTACTGCTGCCTTACCGCACTATCGACCTTGAAGAAAGTCATCAGGTTCTGCAGCTGCGTCGCCTGACCGCTCATCTCTTCCGCCGTCGCCGCAAGCTCCTCGCTGCTCGACGCATTCTGCTGGGTGATCTGGTTGAGTTGCTCCATCGCGGTGTTGACCTGGCCGACGCCGGCTGACTGTTCTTCCGACGCTGCGGCAATTTCCTGCACCAGATCGGATGTCTTGCTGATCGCCGGAACGATTTCATTCAGTAGCTTGCCTGCGCTTTCGGCCTTCTCTACGCTGCCGCTGGCGAGTTCGCCGATTTCCTGCGCCGCGACCTGGCTGCGCTCCGCAAGCTTCCTGACTTCGGCTGCAACCACCGCGAAGCCCTTGCCGTGTTCCCCGGCACGCGCCGCTTCGATCGCGGCGTTCAGCGCCAGCAGGTTGGTCTGATAGGCGATGTCGTCGATGATGCCGATCTTGCCCGCGATCTGTTTCATCGCACCCACGGTCTGCGTCACCGCTTCGCCGCCCGCAACCGCCTGTTTGGCCGCCGTCGATGCCATGCCGTCCGTGACCTTGGCGTTTTCGGTGTTCTGGTTGATCGAGGCGGACATCTGTTCGACCGAGGCCGAGGTCTCTTCCACGCTCGCCGCCTGCTCCGAGGTCGCCTGGCTCATGCTCTGCGCCGTCGCCGAGACTTCTTCCGACGCGCTCGACAGCGCATCCGCCG
>JAHQXD010000003.1:3970-5753 GCA_019449655.1 Ferrigenium straubiae
CTTGCCGGTCATGTTCTGCATAGCAGAGAGCAACTGGCCGGTTTCGTCCTTGCTCGTCACTTCAACTTTCACGGTAAGGTCGCCTTCCGCGAGCCGGTTCGCCACTACAACCGTGTCATTCAACGGACGGGTGATGCTGCGCGTGATGAACCAGGCGGCAATGCTCCCCAGTGCGACAATGACGATACACAAGGCAACGATCCATTGGATTACCGCTGCGACAACATGGTGCATATGCGCCGATTCCTGCCCCATGGACTGGGCATTGCTTTCGAGAAGCTGCTTCAACCCCTGATTGACCGCCTTATCGGCGCTCTTGATGGCCTTATCGATCTCATTGGAATTCTTGCCTCCGGCCTTGAGTATCACCGCCTCTTCCATCGCCTTGCGGTAATTCGCGACACCGTCGATCACCTGTTTCAGAAGCTTGTCTTCTTCCGCACCAATTTCGCCGACGGCTCGATAATCGGTAACGGCCTTTTCAATCTCGGCCATGTGGTTGTTGAATTTGGCTGCATAATCGCCGCCGCGCAGCACGTAGTTCTTGAAGCTCTGAATGCCTTCCTGCAGGCCGCCGAAGCCGTCCGAGAGCGCGGCTTGTTTGCGCAAATTGATTGTCTCGAAACTATTCCACTCCGCAGCGATTTCCCGCACCTTCAGCCAGGAAATACCACCAAGCAGCAAGGCCAGCAGGATCACCAGACCGAACCCCATCCCCAGCTTTGCGCCGATTTTCATGTCCTTAAACATAATCAGATTCTCTTTCCAAGGCAGATATTAAAAATTTGTCATTCCGGCGCAAACCGGAATGACAAAATGGTTCTGGCTGACAATCCGCGCTAACGTGCGTGCGGCGCACGCTACGCTCGCTGCAATGCGATTACTGCGTATGAGCCTCGCCGCCGCCCACCCCGGCCAGGGTGGCAATTTCATCCACCGACAGCACCTGCTGGATGTTGAGGATGATGACGAACTTGCCTTCGATTTTTCCCATGCCGTCGATAAAATCAGCGCGGATATTGGCGCCAAAGGAAGGCGCCGGTTCGATTTCGCCGGCGGAAATTTCCAGCACCTCGTTCACCGCATCGACCATCACGCCGATGTCCTGGGTCTCCTCGCCGTTCGCCACCTCGATGATGACGATGCAGGTGCGCCGCGTGATATCGGTGGCGCGCTTGCCGAAGCGCGCGCCGAGGTCGATCACCGGCACCACCGCGCCGCGCAGGTTGATCACGCCGCGGATGAAATCCGGCATACGCGGCACCTCGGTGAGGTTGCCGTACTCGATGATCTCCTTGATCGCCAGGATGCCCATCGCATAGGTCTCGCCGCCCAGCATGAAAGTGAGGTATTGCTGCTGATCCTGTTGCGCGGCGGCGTTTGCCGCGGCTGGCAGGCTCTTGTTGATTTGTGCGACTGCGTTCATGTCTGTTCCTTTTCTGAAAGTTGTAGGTTGTTGTAGGTCGGGTTTTAACCCGACATGTCGGGCTGAAGCCCGACCTACAGGGGCTCCCCTCGCCACTTTGGGGAAGGGAGAGCCTCGCCCCTAGAACTTCACGAAACCGCCGCCTGCCCCTGCCGCCGCCAATGCGAGCTTGGGCGCGGGATGCTGCCTCTCTGCGGTCGGCTTGCCCGCTGCGGCCTTGGGTGCTGCGGGAGTATTCTTTGCCAGTGCCACGGAAGCCGTGCCATCCACCTTGAAGAACGCCATGAGGTTCTGCAGCTGCGTCGCCTGGCCGCTCATCTCCTCCGCCGTCGCCGCCAGCTCCTCGCTGCTCGATGC
>JAHQXD010000003.1:5877-43430 GCA_019449655.1 Ferrigenium straubiae
ACGATTTCATTCAGTAGCTTGCCTGCGCTTTCGGCCTTCTCTACGCTGCCGCTGGCGAGTTCGCCGATTTCCTGCGCCGCGACCTGGCTGCGCTCCGCAAGCTTCCTGACTTCGGCTGCAACCACCGCGAAGCCCTTGCCGTGTTCCCCGGCACGCGCCGCTTCGATCGCGGCGTTCAGCGCCAGCAGGTTGGTCTGATAGGCGATGTCGTCGATGATGCCGATCTTGCCCGCGATCTGTTTCATCGCACCCACGGTCTGCGTCACCGCTTCGCCGCCCGCAACCGCCTGTTTGGCCGCCGTCGATGCCATGCCGTCCGTGACCTTGGCGTTTTCGGTGTTCTGGTTGATCGAGGCGGACATCTGTTCGACCGAGGCCGAGGTCTCTTCCACGCTCGCCGCCTGCTCCGAGGTCGCCTGGCTCATGCTCTGCGCCGTCGCCGAGACTTCTTCCGACGCGCTCGACAGCGCATCCGCCGCGCCGCGAACTTCGCCGATGATCTGCGACAGCTTGCCGGTCATGTTCTGCATAGCAGAGAGCAACTGGCCGGTTTCGTCCTTGCTCACCACTTCGATCTTCGCCGTCATGTCGCCGTCCGCCAACTGGTTGGCCACGCCCACCGCCACGTTCAGCGGCCGGGTGATGCTGCGGGTAACCCAGAAGGCAAAACCGAAGGCGATCAGGATCGCGCCAGCGGCCAGAATCAGGATCAGGCGTTCGGTCTCTGTCGCCAGGGCGTTGGCTTCATCGCCCACCTTATTCATCGAGGCGGTCTGATAGTCGATCAGCGCTGTAACCGCACCGGTATAGTCGCGCTGCGATTTGCGTATTTTGGTGAGCATCAGATCGACGGCTTCATCGCGCTTTCCGGCCTTCATCAATTCCAGGAACTTTTCCTGGTCCACGACATAGATCGCGCGCGCATCCGTTACTGCACCGAACAACTTCTTGCCTTCTTCGGAACGGACCGTCTTCTCCAGCTTGCCGAGGTTCTCGTTGATTGTATTTTTCGCCTCACCAATCCGGGCAAGTTCGTTCGCCACGTCTTCGCTGCTTTTTACCAGCGCCATATTGCGCATGGCGCGGGCGATGGTATTGACCCCGTCGACGGTGTTATTTGCCCAAACCGTCTTGGGGAACTTGTCGGTGACCATGTCGGTGATGTTGTCGTTAAGCTGGTTTACCCGCACATACGAAACGGCGGAAATTATCACAAGGAGCAGCACGACTAAACCGAAGCCGAGTCCGAGCCGCATCCCGATACGTAAATTTTTTAACATTATTTTCTCCCTAAAAATTACAACCACTCCACTTCACGCTTACCCATTCCCAGGCGGGCTCCCGCAAAAAACCGATAAAGCAACAATCCCGATCCAACCGTTCCCGCAGAAACCCGAGCGACGCGCGTTGCGTTGACTCCCGGCCTACGTCGCCTGCTCCACTGCCGTGCCGCCGGAACGCACGGCCACCTGCCCCATCAGCCCCGGTACATCGAGGATCAAGGCGACCTCGCCGCTGCCCAGGATGGTGAAGCCGCCGATGCCGCTGACCCGGTTGAACACCTTGCCGAGCGGCTTGATGACGGTCTGGAATTCACCCATCAACCGGTCCACCACCAGTCCGGCCTTGTGCTCGCCGTACCTGACCACCACGACGTTCTCGCGCCGCGCGGGTTCGCCCTCCACCTCGAAGTGCTCACGCAGCCTGAGATAGGGCAGCACTTCGCCGCGCAGGTTGAGGTAACGCCCGTCGCCGCCCGAGTTCTCCCAGGCGGCGCGCTCGATGCATTCCACCACCATGTCGAGCGGCACAACGTAAACGGAGTTGCCGACGCCGACCAGGAAACCGTCGATGATCGCGAGCGTGAGCGGCAGACGGATGCGCACCGTCGCGCCCTGGCCTTCCTCGCTGTCCAGGTTTACCGTGCCGCGCAACGCGGTGATGTTGCGCTTGACCACATCCATCCCGACGCCGCGCCCGGAGAGATTGCTGATTGTCTCGGCGGTGGAGAAGCCCGCCTCGAAGATCAGGTTGTAGATTTCGCGGTCGCTGAGGTTGTCCCCTTCGTTCACCAGCCCGCGCTCGATGGCCTTCTTGAGGATGCGCTGCTTGTTGAGGCCGCCGCCGTCATCGGAAACCTCTATGACGATGCTGCCGGCATCGTGGTAGGCATTGAGCTTGAGCGTGCCCTTGGCCGGCTTGCCGCGCGCGATGCGCACCTCCGCAGATTCGATGCCGTGATCCATCGAGTTGCGCACCAGATGGGTCAGCGGATCGCCGATTTTTTCCACCACGGTCTTGTCGAGCTCGGTTTCCGCGCCGCTGATGACCAGGTCGATGTCCTTGCCCAACTCCCTGCTCACGTCGCGCACCACGCGCTGGAAGCGGTTGAAGGTTCCGCCGATCTGCACCATGCGCAGCTTGAGCGCGGAATCGCGCACCTCTTCCACCAACCGGGATAATGTGGCGGTCGCTTCGAGCAGGTCGGCATCGCCGTTGCGCTCGGCGATCAGGTTGGTGCCGGCGCCGGCGATGATGAGCTCGCCGACCAGGTTGATGAGACCATCCAGTTTGTCGGCATCGACGCGGATCAGGTTGGCTTCGGCGCTCTTGTGTTCCTTGACCTGTTTCTGCTTGTCCAGAGCGGCTTCCATTACCGGCTGCTGCACCATATGCGCCTCCACCAGCACTTCGCCGAGTGGGCGCGGCGGCGCCGTGCCGTCACCGTGCTGCAAGCGCAGCGCGGCATCCAGCTCCAACTGGGTCAGCGTGCCGCAGCGCAGCAGCATTTCGCCGACGCGCAGGTCTTCTTCGGGCAATTCTGAGATGAGCCGCAAATAATCGGTGATCTTGCTGCGCGGCGGAAGGATGCGGATCATGCAGTCCTCGCGCACGAATTCGAATACACCTTCGATGGTGGCCTTGTCGGCATTGCTCTCGAAGCTGATCTCAAAGCCGAGGTAACAGCTTTCCGGGTCCATCTCCCCGGCCGATGGGATATTGTTCAGCAGGGTGACGATATGCTGGATGTCGCCCAGCGTGCTCAGGTAGCGGATGAAGGACAGCGGGTCCATGCCGTTGCGCAGCACGTCCTTGCCGAAGCGCAGCGAAATATGCCACAGGTCGGTCTCGACCTCGCCGCCGCCTTCGCTGGTAAAGGAGTGCTCATGCTCTACCGGCATCGTCGCCTTGGTCGTTTTTGCCGTGTCGCCGCCCAGATAATCGCTCAAGCATGCGACAACCGCCTTGCTCTTTTCCTGGATTTCCTCCGTTGGCTCGACACCCCCCGCAGCCAGATACTCGATCAGTTCCGCGAGATGATCGCAACTGGAAAGCAGCACTGCAACCAGCTCTCCCTCGATGCGCAATTCGCCGTTGCGCACGCGGTCCAGCACGCTCTCCGCGACATGCGTGAAGGCGACGATATAGTCCAAGCCGAACAGCCCGGCCGATCCCTTGATGGTGTGTGCGGCGCGGAAGATGGCGTTGATCAGCTCCTCATCCTCGGGAGATTGCTCGATACGCAACAGCGCATCCTCCATGTCCTGCAGCAGCTCGCGGCTTTCCGCGATAAAGGTGTGCAATGCTTCGTCGAGATTCATGTTCTACCTTTCAGCCCAAAACGGCAGATGGCGCATGGGCCACCGTGTTCATCAAAACTGCATATGTACTCTGCATCGATTTCTCGTCCCGCTTTTCAGAACCATTCCGGATGCCGGAAAAGCGATAACCGCTTCCGTGCACGGTCTGGATCAGACCATCCAGCCCGAACGGCTCCAGTGCGGCGCGCAGACGCCGGATATGCACGTCCACCGTACGCACTCCGACCAACACTTTTCTGCTCCACGCCTGATCCACCAACTGGCTGCGGCTATGCACCCGTTCGGGGTGGCTCATGAAAAAAAATAGCAGGCGGAATTCCGCCGGCCTCAGCAAGACAAGGATGCCGTTTGCCTTCACACGGTATGTGTCGATGGATATTTCCAGGCCTCCTGCAATGATCTGCCTTACCCCTGCCTTCATTTCCGGACCATCACTCCCCGCACATTCAGTTAAATTCAGCACCAATGGCATCGTTTGCCCTTCCGGAAATTTGCCACCGTTCAACCTTGTGCAGACGAAATCACCACCGGATCGCCAAATACACCCGCCAGGTTGCACAAATCCAGCATGTCCAGCACCGCCTGGCTGTGCGCAACGAAATGCAGCGGCTTGTTACCTTCCGCCGCCTCGCGCTTGGCCAGCGCCAGCAACTGCAATCCGGCCGCATCGATTTCACTGACATACGCCAGATTCATCTCGATTTCATTGCAAGCCGCCATCGCGGCGAGCAGGCTTTCCTTTACCTGCGCCGCGGAGTAAATGGTCATTTCCCCATCGATGCCGATGCGGCAGATTCCGTTTTCATTTACGACATTGACGTTCATGGCGTTATCCCTTTCAACCTTACGGCATGATCAGTTTGGATACCGCGGCCAGCATCTGCGCGGGCTGAAAGGGCTTGACCACCCAAGCCTTGGCGCCGGCCGCCTGGCCTGCGGATTTCTTGCCTTCGCCGGATTCGGTCGTCAGCATGATGATCGGGGTGAACTTGTAGTCCGGCAGCTTCTTCGCCTCGGTCACGAAGGTGATGCCGTCCATGTTGGGCATGTTGACGTCGCTGATGATGAGGTGGATTTTCTGCCCGTTCAGCTTGGACAGCGCGTCCTTGCCGTCGCACGCCTCGAGCACGTCGTAGCCCGCGCCCTTGAGCGCAATGCCCACCACTTGGCGCAGCGATGCGGAATCGTCCACCACGAGTATTGTTTTTGCCATCTCGCCCTCCTAGAAAAATGAAATCTCAGATGCATTAGGTGCTGCTTGAATCTTGCCGCCATGGTTGCCATGTTCTTCCGCCATCGCATAGGTGCTCTCGATTTCCTGCAATAGCTGCCCGGCGGCGACCGGCTCGAGCCTGCCGTTGCATTCGAATTCCGTCTGGCTTTTCTCCAGATAACCCGGCAGGCTGCCGATGTTGTCGCGCACATGGCTCAATATCTGGCTGACGCGATCCTGGAACTGGAGCTGCACCAGCGACATCGCAACCTCGTCCTTGATGCCGTCGCTTTCCTTGCGCAGGATGCCGCTCGACTCGGAAAGCCCGTCGGTAACCTGTTTGAAATTGCCCAGCACGCTGCTGATTGCGGTTTCCGAAGCAATCAGCGCTCTCGCCTCGCCTGCCGCAGTCTGTTCGGATGTATTTACCGCCGCGCTGATCGCGGCGCTGATGACCTTTACTTTTTCGCTGATCTGCTTGCCGGTTTCCTTGGAAAGCGTGGAAAGCTTCCTCACCTCGTCAGCCACCACCGCAAATCCCCGTCCCGCTTCGCCTGCCCGCGCCGCCTCGATGGCGGCGTTCAGCGCCAGCAGGTTGGTCTGGTCGGCGATGCCCGCCACGTCGATGGCCATTTTTTCCAGTTCGGCGATGAATTGCAGCAGCTCGCTGATCTCGGCGAGCATGGTTTCCTTATGCCGCATCGCATCGCGCAGCGAACTGACCACCGCACCCAGTTCCTTCTCGCCGCTGGTGAACACGCTTACCAGGCCGCCGTCTATGCCTTCGGATGCCGCTTCGGATGCCTTCAGCGCCGCATCCAGCTTGTCCACGATGCCGGAGAAACGCACCATCAGGTCGAGAATGGCAGTCTCCATCTGGCTCCTGCCGGTTTCGACCTGGCGCACCCATACCGGCACGACATCGCGGCCCAGCATTTGCAGGCTGAGGAGATAATCCCCCGTTTGCGCCCTGAATGCCGCATCGGCTTCTGCCTGGATGGTTTTTTTAACGGATTCGATATCGGCGGCATGCCGGCCGGAAAGGAATGTGCAACCGGCAACGGTGGAAAGCAGAATTGCGAGAATGGCAATAGCGGCCTGCCAAGTGAAGCCGCCGATAACTGCCAAACCGATTATCCCTGTTACCGCCGGAACCGCCGTGTAGGCCCAGTATTTTTTTGAACTTATAGCCATGCTCCCATTTCACCCAGTCTCCCCCTCCTCACATCCTGCATGCATTGGCCCAAAATCAGCCTGCTGGCTTTCCGCAACGAATGCTCACAACATGTGCCATATTTTTTATATATCGGGGGGCGCGGCATATTGACGTGCCGACAGGAAAGAAACTATCGGACGATATTTAAAGTTCCAGTAGGAAGTCAGGAAGTGAGGCGGGTAGGAATAATCCTACAGGGCAAACGGGGCCGTGATACAACCAAACTATCTATCTATCTATAGATCGCCCGGCATCTCCACCAATTGGTGGCGGATGGCGTAATGGATCAATTCGGCGCTACTGGCCATTTTCATTTTCTGCAGGATTCTGGTCTTGTGCGTGCTGATGGTTTTCACGCTCAACGACAGTTCATCGGCGATACCGCCGACCGGCATACCGGCAACAATCATCCGGAAAATCTGGTACTCACGATCGGAAAGCAGCGTATGGGAAGCGGGGTTGTGATTGCAGCCAAGTTCAAGCGCCAGCCGCTCGGCGACCCCAGGGCTGATGAATACGCCACCGCCGGCGACTTTCCGGATCGCCGCAACCAGCTGGTCCGGTGCGCTTTCCTTGGTCATGTAGCCTGATGCACCGGCCTTCAGCGCCCTGACTGCATACTGTTCCTCCTTGTGCATGCTGAGCACCAGGATTGCCAGCTTCGGCTTTTCGGCCTTGGCCAGCCTGACCAATTCAGTCCCGCTCCGGCCGGGCATGGACATATCCATCAGCGCCACATCGAACGGCTGTTCGCGCAACAGCCTGAGCATTTCCACCCCGTTGGCGGCCTCGCCCTCAACGATGAAATCGCCCTGCTCGAACAACAGTTGTCTTAAACCGCTCCGCACGATCGCATGATCGTCGGCAATCAGTATCCGTATCATTCGTCCAATCCCGCAAAATCATCCGGCTTTACCGGGATGATGGTCAGCACCGTAGTGCCTCCTCCCGGCGTGCTGAACAAATGGAAGTTCCCGCCCAGGCTGTGAGCGCGCTCCCGCATCCCTATGATGCCCAGCGAATTGCCCCCCTTTTCGCCCGCCAAACCCATTCCCTTCCCGTTGTCCGCCACCATGAGCAGGAGTTTGCCATCGTAGCACCCCAGCGAAATCAGCACCTCCTCGGCTTGTGCATGGCGCGCGGCATTGGTAAGGGATTCCTGCACGATCCGGAAAGCGGCGGTGGACACTTCCGCACCCAGGCTCCCGGCATCCCGGCAGTTGCCGTCCCTTTGCTCCGTATCGATTTCCAGCCGAATATTGGTATTCGTTCGTTCGCCGAAATCCTCGACCAGCCATTCGAGCGCCGCCGCCAGACCCAGGTCGTCCAGCATCATCGGCCGCAAATCCGCCGCCACCCTGCGCATTGCATCCAGCGTCTCGTCGATCAGCTTCGACATGGAGGCAACCTTTTCCGCCATGCCCGGCTGCTCCCTTGGCAAATGTTTCGTGAGCCACATTGCATCGAGCTTGACTCCCGTCAGCATTTGCCCGAGTTCGTCGTGCAGTTCACGCGCAATCCGCGTTCTTTCCTCCTCGCGCACAGTCTGCGAATAGGATAGCAGTTCCCGCAACTGTTCACGCGACTCCAGCAACTCGCGCTCGGCCTGCTTGCGCCGGCTGATGTCCTGAAAGGCGACCACGGAAGCGACGGCCTTGCCGTTCTCCATGATGGCGCTGGCGACAAAGGACACCGGCATGAGCGATCCGTTCTTGCGCAGGAAGGCATCATCCTCCGTCCTGCACACCCCTCCGCTCCTCAACACTCCGAGCACCCCGCAACAGGATTCCGGCAAGGGCGGGCCATCCTGCTTCTGCGAATGGATAAACCGGTGCATATCCTTGCCGCGCAACTCGCACGCCGTCCATCCCAGCAGCCGTTCGGCCTCCGGGTTCATGAAAACAAGCCTGCCCTCGCTGTTGAGGACGAATATCCCCTCGCCGAGCGTGGCGGTAACCCCATCCAGCAGCCTCTCGTTTTCCTGCAGTCTTTCCTGCGCCTGCCGGTGCTCGCACCGCATCGCCGCTTCCCGCAATTCGCGCTCGATTGCCGGCACCAGGCGCGCAAGCTTGTCTTTCATGACGAAATCTCTGGCGCCCTCCCTCATCAACGAAACCGCGCGTTCTTCGCCTACGCAGCCGGATACAATGATGAAAGGGATATCCGCCTCCGTTTCGCGCAGCACCGCCAGGGCTTCATTGGCGCCGAACCTTGGAAGGCTGAAGTCGGAAATGACCACATCCCATCTGCCATCCTTCATCGCCGCGCGCATTTCCGCCCCGGTCTCCACCCTTTCGCTGACAACCTTGAAAGCCGCATTATTCAGTTCGAAAAGGATCAGGCCGGCATCATCCGGCGAGTCTTCAACCAGCAGAACGTGCAAAGGCCTCTGCTGCATTTTATCTACGGCATGTATTCACAGCTTCATTCCATACCAGCCAGTACAGGCCGAGCTGGCACACCGCATCAATGAACCGGTTGAAGTCCACCGGCTTCTGAATATAACTGTTGGCGCCCAACGAATAACTGTCGATCAGGTCTTGCTCCTCCCTGCTGGAAGTCAGCACTACGACCGGCAGGAACCTGGACCGCTCATCCGCCCGTATCCGCTTGAGCACTTCCAACCCGTTCACCTTGGGCAGCTTTAAATCGAGAAGCACCAGTTGCGGCATATCGCAGGCATCTCTTCCCGAATATTTTCCGGCCGCAAACAGGAAGTCCAGGGCATCCTGCCCGTCCCTGGCAACCACCAGTTCATAGGCAAATTTGCATTCCTTGAAGGCCAGTCTCATCAGCTCCTCATCATCCGGGTTGTCCTCCACCAATAGAATAGTGCGTTTATCACTTTTCATTCTGCCGCCTCATGTTTTTCTCACTCTTTGCGGCAACGTAAAGTAAAACGTAGCCCCCTGACCTTCTTTTCCTTCCGCCCACACTCTACCATTATGCCGGTGGATGATTCGCTGCACCGTAGCCAGCCCGATTCCGCTTCCCTCAAACTCATCCGCCCCATGCAGGCGCTGGAAGGTGCCGAATAATTTATGGACATAGTCCATGTTGAAGCCGTCGCCGTTATCGCGCACGAAAAAAACCTCTTCCCCATCGATGGTGCACTTGCCGAATTCGATTTCCGCCTCGGCTTTCTTGCCGGTGTATTTCCAGGCATTGCCCAGCATGTTGTCCATCACGATACGCATCAGCCCAGCATCAGCCCTCACAGGCATGCCGGGCTGCAAAATGAGCCGCACTTGCCGTTCCGGATTCGCCCTGAAAAGGTCATCTGCAACATGCTCCGCAACTTCGCTCAGATCAACCGGTTCCCGCCTGAGCGGGCCGCGCGCCACCTGAGAAAGCTGCAACAAATCGTCGATGAGACGATCCATACGCTGGCTGGCGCGGCACACGCGCTGCAAGTAATCCCTTCCCGTCGCATCCAGCTTGTCATGGTAGTTTTTCAGCAATATATGGCTGAAACCGTCGATGCTGCGCAATGGCGCACGCAAGTCGTGAGACACAGAATAACTGAACGCTTCGAGCTCCTTGTTGATGATTTCCAACTGGCGGGTGCGCTCCTTGACCCTCCGCTCCAAATCAAGGTTGAGCTGTTTGAGTTCGGTTTCCGCCCGTTCCCGGCATTCCCGTTCGGTAAAGGCATCCAGCGAAAACGAGATATCGGCGGCCAATTCCAGCATCAGGCTGACGATATCCGCCGTAAAAAATTGCGTTTCCGCAGCATAGACGTTCATTGCGCCAACCACGATGCCCGCTTCACGGATCGGAAAGGCGGCAGATGCGCGGAAGCCGCGCATCCGCGCCCCATCCCGCCACGGCATCATGCCCGGGTCATGCTCAATATCCTGGCAGACGGCATGCGCGCCTTCGCGGATCGCCCGGCCGGTCGGGCCGTTGCCGGTGCGCTCGTCGTCGAGCAGGATGTCGAATTTGCTCAGCAGATAATCCTTTTCCACACCGGCATGGGCGACGGGTATCACCCAGTTCTCGTCCAGCATGCCGATCCAGGCAAACCGGAAAAGCCCCGACTCGATGGCGGCCTCGCAGATCGCCGTAAAAAGCTCGTTTCTGTCCCGGGAGCGCACGATCGCTTCATTCACCCGGCTCAGCAAGCGATACGCCCGGCTTAGCCGCTCGATCTCCACTTGGGCGTTCTTGGCCGCGGTAATGTCCTGCATCATGCCCATGCCCGCAAGGATGTTGCCCTCCGCGTCGCGCTCGACCCGGGCGCAATTCCTTATCCAGCGCGTTTGCCCGCCGATCACGATGCGGTGCTCGATGTCATAAGCCGCACCCAGCATCGCCTCGCCCCAGGCATTGAGCAACAGTTCGAGGTCGTCGGGATGAATGGCTTTAACGAAAATTCCCGGATCAAAGACTTCAAGATTGAAGGCTTCCATATCCGACGCCTCAAGGTCGATGACAGGCTGTTGCGCGATGCCGAACAGGCGGCAAATTTCTTCCGAGCGCTCCGCCCGGCCGGTGCGGGCGTCGAAGCTCCAACTGCCGATCTTGCCGATGGTGCGCGCGATGCCGAGGCTCATCTCGTTGCGGCGCAAGGTTTCTTCCGCCTGTTTGCGCTTGGTAATGTCGCGCGACAGAACGATGAAGCGCGGCTCCTGCCCCGCCCCGACGGGTTTGCGGGAAACGGAAAGCTCGAACCAGCGCTTGTCTCGCGCAAGCGGCAATTCAAATGTCCTGCCATGCGACCGCCCGCTTTCCTGCGCCTCCCGCAAGGCCGACATGACCACGTTTGCCGCATCGGGCGGCAGCACATCGGCCACCGTTTTCCCCAACATGTCTTCAATAGGCATCGCCAGCAAATCCAGATGCGCGGTATGGCAATCGTAGTAGCGGCCATCCAGCCCGAGCTCGAACAGCAGGTCGGGAATGGCGTCGATCGTCGCCTGCAGTTGGTTTTGCGACGCGCCCAAGCGGCCGTAAGGGCTTTCAATCGTCTCGACGAAAATCGCCCGATACAGGAACAGGTAGGCAATCGCCTTGTACACATGCCCCATCAGGTTGTAAACATCGGCCACCCTGACATAGCGCGTGAAGAAAAATCCGCTCAACGCCATCACGCACACCGCGCCGAACAGCGCCGCCGCATCGAACGGCAGCGGCTTGCGCATGCGTCGCCACAGCACCAGCGCGGCGGCGAAATTGAGCGCGATGATCGCGTATTCCCAGCCGATCTTGATTGCGGTGAGCCCTTGTCCCGGAGCGAAGGTGCTCGGCAGTTCGTCCTGATGCGACAGGATCAGCCAGTAGGCAAATGCGGTAACAGAAACCACCGCCGCAAACAGCTTGTAGCGGGTCACGGCAGAGGTCAAGGGGCGCCACGGCATAATGACGGCCGCAAGCAACGCAACGGCGGCCAGCGACCGCTCAGCCAGCCAGAAATCGATCGCCTTCTCCGCGCCGCTCGGCGTCACGAAATCCGGCATGCCCTCATATGACAGCATGTGCGCGAAATTGAGCAGCCCCACCCCGAGGAATGCACAGGCAAGCAGTACGATATTGCCGGGTAAATTACGGTGATAGGAATGACAGCCCGCCGCAAAGATCAGCATGGATACGACGAGGGCAAAAGTCTCAAACAACATGTGCAGCGGCAGGTATCCCGGAAAGTTGCGCATGCCGGTGACGACGGAAAACGGGAGCGTCAACGCCGCGCCGATCGCCAGCAGCGTGATGACAATGGCAATGCGGAACATCGGTTCTCTGTGACTGGAATGCAGGCTCATCTCGCCCTTTTCCGGTATGCGTGCGGATTCATGCTGGTAGCGCTCTTGTGATGTAACGTCGATGTTTGATTTTTGCCCGTCTGGCCGCCTGCCGCATTGCAGTGGTGGCCTTTGGGTTGGCGAAGTTCGCGAATCAGCGCGGGAAGGTAGCGGAAATCAGGTTCAATGTATATATGCCATTCGGCCTATTTTGCATGCCCTGCGGCCGGTTCGCCGAACCGGCATTTCCTTGGGGATGGTGTGGTTTTTGCCGGCGGATATCAATCGCCAAGCGGGGGTTTGCAGGTCTACGCGGCGATCGGCTCGTCGCGCATGCGCAAGGCTTCCTCGATGTCCACCGCGACGACGTTGGACACGCCTTTCTCCTGCATGGTCACGCCGACCAGCTGCTGCGCGAGTTCCATGGTGAGCTTGTTGTGGCTGATGAACAGGAACTGGGTGTGCTGCGACATCTTCTTGATGAGCGCGCACAGCCGCTCGGTGTTGGTGTCGTCGAGCGGCGCGTCCACCTCGTCGAGCAGACAGAACGGCGCCGGGTTGAGCTGGAACAGCGAGAACACCAGGGAGATCGCGGTCAGCGCCTTCTCGCCGCCCGACATCAGGTGGATCGAGCTGTTCTTCTTGCCCGGTGGCTGCGCCATCACCTGCACGCCGCTGTCGAGGATCTCCTCGCCGGTCAGGATCAGGCGCGCCTCGCCGCCACCGAACAGGATCGGGAACATCTCCCCGAGGTGCTGGTTGACCTGGTTGTAGGTATCCATCAGCAGGTCGCGCGACTCCTTGTCGATGCGGCGGATCGCTTCTTCCAGCGTGGCCATCGCCTCGTTCAGGTCCGCGGCCTGCGCATCCAGGTAGGCCTTGCGCTCGGTCGCGGTCTGCAGCTCTTCGAGCGCGGCGAGGTTCACCGCGCCCAGTGCCTCGATGTCGGCATTCAGCCGGTTCAGCTCACTCTGCAGCGCATTCGGCTTGTTGTTGCCGGATTCCAGCAGCGGCAGCAGCGCCTGTTCGTCCACGCCCTGCAGCTGCTCCGCCCACTGCTCGAAGTGCAGGCGCGCCTCCTGCTCCTTGAGCGCGAGTTCGTTGAGCTTTTCGCGTAGCGGGTTGAGGCGGTGCTCGCAGGCGAGACGCTCCTGCTCAAGCTTCTGCAATCCGACCGTGGCGTGTTCCAGCGCGTTGCGCGCCTCGGCCAGCGCCTGTTCGGTGGCCTGGCGCGCCTCCAGCGCGGTCTGCAACTGCTGCTTGGCCGTTTCGTCCTCGCCGCCCGACAATTCCGCGCGCAGTTGCACGAGGTTCTGCTCAAACTGCGCGAGGGCCTCGGTGATCTGCTGGACGTTGTGCTGCAGGTCGGCAATCTTCTCGATGCAGGTCTTGGCGAAGAAACGCGCCTCCTGCAGCGCATGCTGCGCCTGCTGCGACCTTGAGCGCTGGTCGCGCAACGCAAGATCCTGATGGTTGGCCTGGCGCTGCGCCTCGTCCACCTGCGCATGGAACGCGGCGATCTGCTCGCGCAGGATTGCCGCCTGTTCGTCCACGCCCTGCTGCTGGCGCTGCTCGCCGCCCAGCTGGTCGGCGAGTTCCTGCATCTCGCGCTCGATCTGCATCGCGCGCTCCGCGCTGCGTTCCTGCGCCTGGCTCAGCTTGAGCAACTGCATCTGCAGGCCGTGCAGGCGCTGCTGCAGCTCGTTGCCGGCACTGCGCAGCGGCGCGATCTGCGCCTCGATGGACTGGTAGTGCTGCTCGGCCTCGGCAACCTGCTGCCGGGCAAGCTCCGCATCGCGGTTCTGCGCGGCCAGCTCCTGCTCCAGCCGCTCGATCTCGCGCTGTCGCGCGAGCACGCCGTGCAAGGTGCTGTCCGGCGCATGGAACAGCACGCTGTGCGCGCCGACCAGATGGCCTTGCGGGGTGACGAACCAGCCGCCCGCCGGCAATTGCGCGCGCTGCGCATAGGCCTGCGCGAGGTCCGCCGCCGCATAGACATGCGTCAGCCAGTCGCTCATTACCGGTTTTATCTGTTCGTCCTGGCACTGCACGTAACTCAGCAATGGACGCAGGTCGGGATTCATCCCGACAGCTTCGTCATGTCGGGATGAATCTCGACCTACGGAAAACAGCGCGAGCTTCGCCGGCGGCGCGTCATTCCATGCGGCGGCATCGGCAAGCGACGGCATGGCAATCGCGTTCAGCCGCTCGCGCAGCACCGCTTCCAGCGCGTCTTCCCAGCCGTTCTCGATGCGGATCGACTGCCACAGGCGCGGGAGTTTTTCGATCTGGCGCTGCTGCAGCCAGGCGTTGAGGTTCTTGTCGCTGTCGATATGCTGCTGCAGTTGCTGCAGCGCATGCAGGCGCGCCTCGGTCTGCGCGTGCAGGCGCTCCTGCTGCTGCAACGCGGTGCGCCGGTTGTGCCGTTCGCCGTCGGCCAGCGGCAACTGCTCCTGCAGTTGCGCGAGCCTCTCCACCTGTTCGGCGCGCTCCGCCTCCTGTTCGGCGATCTGCTGCTGCGCCTGCTGCAGCGCGCCGCCATCGGTGCGCGGCAGATTGTCCTTTTCCAGCAGCAGGCGCAAGCGGCGCGATTCCAGTTGCTGGATGTTGCGCTGCAGATGCTCGCGCTGCGTGTCGGCCAGTTGCAGTTGCTGCTGCAGTTGCAGTTGCTCGCGCTGCAAGGCGTTGTGGCGTTCCTGCGCGATGCGCGCCGCCTCTTCGGCCTGCGGCAGGTTCGCGCTTTCCAGTTGCGCGTGCTGCTCGGCCTCGGCGGCCTTGACCGCCGCACCGTCCTGCTGGCGCTGCCAGTGCTCCAGCAGCGAATGCACGCCCTGGCGCTGGTGCTTCTGCTGTTCGATCTGCTTCTCGGTGTTGGCGATCTGCTGCGCCGTGCGGTTCCGCTGATCGGCGACATGCTTGATGTGCTGCTCCAGCCGCGCGATCTCGGCATTCGCGGTGTAGAGCTCGCCCTGCTTGACGTGCAGCGCGTCGGAAAACTGGTAATGCCCGCTGCGCGCGGTTTCGAGCTGGCTTTCGATGTCGCGCAGCCGCGCGGTTTCCGCCTCCAGCTCGTTGCGCGTCTTCTCCGTCGCCTGCACGAACCGGACGCGCTGCGCTTCGGCCTCCTGCCGCTTCACGAGCCAGAACAGGTGCTGCGTAGTGTCGCGCTGCGCCTCCAGCGTGCGGTATTGCTTCGCCACTTCGGCCTGCTCGCCGAGGTGCACCAGTTGTTTTTCCAGTTCCTGCAGGATGTCGCTGACGCGCAGGAGGTTGTCGCGCGTGTCGCCGAGACGCAACTCCGTCTCGCGACGGCGGTCGCGGTATTTGGAAACGCCCGCCGCCTCCTCGAGGAACACGCGCAGCTCCTCGGGTTTCGCCTCGATGATGCGCGAGATCATGCCCTGCTCGATGATCGCATAGGCGCGCGGGCCCAGGCCGGTGCCGAGGAAGATGTCGGTAATGTCCTTGCGCCGCACGTGCAGGTTGTTGATGTGGTAGGTGGATTCGCCGTCGCGCTGCAGCACGCGCTTGATGGAAATTTCCGCGTAGCTCGACCACTGCCCGGCGGCCTTGCCCAGCGAATTGTCGAAGACCAGTTCCACGCTGGCGCGCGACACCGGCTTGCGCTTGCTCGATCCGTTGAAGATCACGTCCTGCATGGTCTCGCCGCGCAGCGCCGAGGCCTTGGATTCGCCCAGCACCCAGCGCAGCGCGTCGATCACATTCGACTTGCCGCAGCCGTTCGGCCCGACCACGCCCACGATCTGCCCCGGCAGCGCGATGTGCGTGGGATCAGCGAAGGATTTAAAACCGGCCAGCTTGATCTGGGAAAGACGCAATTTGGATTTCGTAACGTTTTATAATGCGCAGCATTCTAGCGGTCATGGCAATCAAAGTCACCCCCGGCCATAACCGCCCCTCTCCCCTGCCCTCTCCCGCAAGCGGGCGAGGGTGAAAAGGTGTCGCTTTGCGACGTTATAATTAGATAAACCTGACAGGCAGACCAAATGAGCACAAAACCGGGCAAAACGCTGGAAACCTTCCCCAACCCCAACCCGCGGCGCGATTACCATATCCACATGGAAATCCCCGAGTTCACCTGCCTGTGCCCCAAGACCGGCCAGCCAGACTTCGCCACGCTGATCCTCGATTACATCCCCGACCAGGCCTGCGTCGAGCTGAAGAGCCTCAAGCTCTACACTTGGTCGTTCCGCGACGAGGGGCACTTCCACGAGGACGTGACCAACCGCATCCTCGACGACCTGGTCGCCGCTACCCGGCCACGCTTCATGCGCCTGACCGCCAAGTTCTACGTGCGCGGCGGCATCTTCACCAACGTGGTCGCGGAACACCGCAAGGAAGGCTGGCAACCGCAGCCGCCGGTGGACCTGACGCAGTTCGAGGCACAGTCGAATACGCGCGGGTAACCCCTTCCGCTCTCACTCCCGCGCCGCACCCCCATACCACGCCTGCGTGGCATTGGCGATTCTCACCACCAGCAGCATCACCGGCACCTCGATCAGCACGCCGACCACGGTCGCCAGCGCCGCCCTGATGATGAAATACGCAGCCTGTAGGAGCGCAGCTCGCTGCGCGAAGGGTGCAATCGCCCGATGGTCTTGCATAGCCAATCCACTAATCCATCAAGAAACGATGGATTAGTGGCTGGTTAAATCTGGCTCCTGCGGCATATGGCCGACCTGCACCTCTAATAGCCCGGCTACTTCGGCTTGCAGGCATCCGTGTTCCCGCCGCAGCAGTTTTCCGTCAGATACGCCACCATGCCGTTTATCACCGCAAAATTCGCCGTGTAATAAACAAAGCGCCCCTCCTGCCGGCTCTCCACCACAATTCAAACAAGGATTGTTAGCGGGCACAACCCCACTTTCCCCAAGCAAATGGCCGTAATCAATCTGCAACATTGCCTTAACCCACCCGCAACAATCGGCAACTATCCTGCTGCGCATCCCACTCACAAGGGCAACCCGATGAAAACGCTTCAGGACATATTGAATCAACGCAGCCTTTCCGCGCTATTCCAGCCGATCATGAATATTTCGGACGGCACGTTCCTCGGCTTCGAGGGGCTGATCCGCGGCCCGGCCGACAGTCCGCTGCATTCGCCGATCAACCTGTTTGCAGCCGCCAAACAACAGGGGCTTTCACTGGAAATCGAGATGCTGTGCCGGCAGATTGTGCTGGAGTCCTTTGCCGCCCAGAACCTGCCCGGCAACCTGTTCCTGAATGTCAGCCCGGACGCCCTGACCCATCCCAGCTTCAAGAACGGGCAAACGCTGGGCTATCTGGAAAACCTCGGCATCGACCCGAAACGGGTCATCATCGAGATCACCGAAAACCAGCCCACCTTCGATTTCGAGGGGATGCGCAATGCGCTGCTGCACTACCGCAACATGGGGTTCAAGATCGCGATGGACGACCTGGGCGAAGGTTTTTCGAGCCTGCGGCTGTGGTCGGAACTGCGCCCCGAATTCGTGAAGATCGACATGCACTTCGTGCAGGGCGTCAACGCCGACCCGCTCAAGCAGCAGTTCATCCGGTCGATCCAGAGCATCGCCCTGAGCTCCGGCACGCAGGTGATCGCGGAAGGGATCGAAACGGACGCCGAATTCAGGGTGATACGCGACATCGGCATCGCCTGCGGGCAGGGCTATTTCATCGCCCGCCCGGCTCCCGTCCCGCCGCTGAACCCGCCCGCCGAGGTCGGCTGCCTGATCGGCGCAAACGGCGTCGTCGAACAACCCTATGGCAGCAGGCGCAGCATCACGGTGGAAGCGCTGTTGCGTTATACCGAGCCGTTCCAGCCGGACGCCGAAGCCGAGAAAGTTTTTGCCTGCTTCTCGGCAAACAAGGAGTTGCGCGCCGTTCCCGTCGTCAAGAACGGACGCCCGGTCGGGTTGATCAACCGCTATGAGTTCGTGGACAGCTTCGCCAAGCCTTTCCAGCGTGAACTGCTCGGTAAAAAACCTTGTGGGGGCATGATGAACACCGAGCCGTTGCTGGTGGAGAAATCCACCCCCATCCACGAATTGAGCAGTTTCCTGAGCGAATCGGCGATCAAGCATTTCACCGACGGCTTCATCATCACCGAACAGGGGCGCTACCTCGGGCTCGGCACCGGGCAGGATCTGTTGCGCGAAATCACCAACGCGCAGATCGAGACCGCGCGTTACGCCAACCCGCTGACCCTGCTGCCCGGCAATGTGCCCATCAACGAGCATATCGACTTCCTGCTGCAATCCGGCAAATCGTTCGCCGTCTGCTATTGCGACCTGGACAACTTCAAGCCCTTCAACGATGTGTATGGCTACCGCAAAGGCGACGAAATGATCCAATTCACCGGCAAGCTGCTCAACAGTGTCTGCGACCACCAGAACGATTTTATCGGCCATATCGGCGGCGACGATTTCATCCTGGTCATGCAAAGCAGGGACTGGGAGAAACGCTGCAACCAGGCCTTATCCTCCTTCGCGCAAACAGCCCTGATGCTGCTTGAGGAAAGGCATCGCTCCGCCGGCGGTTACTCAAGCGAAGACCGCCAGGGTCGCGTTGTCCACCACCCATCGCCCACGCTCTCGATAGGTGTGATTTGGGCTACTGCGGAGTCGTTCCACTCGCATCATGAAATAGCCGAAGCCGCCGCAGTCGCCAAAAAAATGGCCAAGAAAAAGCCGGGCAACAGCCTGTTCATCGAGCGGCGCGATCTCCGGCAACCAGCAATAGCCGACTCCCAACCCTTCCCGGACGCCTATCATGGATAAACGTCCGCCGAGCCTTCCAATTAGCCTGTTCAGGGGCGGGCGTCTCGCCCTGCATCTTTTTTACGCGGCGCTGCTGGCAATTTTTTACCCGCATCTCAAACAGGCAACACGGCGCCGCATCCTGAAAACATGGAGTCGGCAACTGTTGTCCATCCTCGGCATCGGCATCCGCACCGAAGGGCAATGGCCCGTGCGCGGCGAGGGCGGCTATCTGGTAGTCGCCAACCACGTCTCGTGGCTGGATATCTTCGTGCTGAACACAATATACCCGTCGCGCTTCATCGCCAGGGCGGAAGTGCGCGACTGGCCGCTCATCGGCTGGCTATGCAAACGCGGCAACACCATTTTCATCGAACGCTCCATGCGCCAAGATGCCGCGTCGGCGAACCGGCATGTCAGCACCCTGCTCAAGCAGGGCGTTTGCATCGGCCTGTTTCCGGAAGGCACCACGACGGACGGGAAACGGGCCGGGCATTTCCACTCGGCGCATATCCAGCCGGCAATCGACGCCGGCGCAATGCTTTGCCCGATCGCCCTGCGCTACCAGGACGGAAACGGCAAACAAAGTGCCGCTGCCGCCTTCACCGGCGATATAACGCTGGCGCAATCCATCTGGCGCATCCTGCGCAGCCCGCGTTTCGACGCCCTGCTGACGTTCACCCCTGCGTTGCCCGCCACCGGCGAGAACCGCAGGGCACTGGCGCGCGCCGCCCAAGAAGCCATTTCACAAGAGTTGCTGAACATTTCCGCCATGCGGTGCGCACCGGAACCGGAAACACCCTCCGCCGTTGCCGAAACGCTGCTCTCGGCGCAATCCGCCTATGTGCCGCCCCTCCGCCCGCTTCCCGTGCAAACGCCCAAGTAACGATTTCACAAACCTTTCATATCGCGGTCACTGCGCTGCAAAAAGAATCCCGTAATTTGCATGCATCTTCAACCAAAGGAGAAATGCAATGCTGGCATTCGACACTCATGCCCAACCCGCAACCCAACATCGCCTGATCACAAGCCTGGCGCGCGACGAGACCGAGATACAGGAAGCTCAGCGCCTGCGCTACAAGGTATTCGCCGAAGAGATGGGCGCAAGCCTGCCCAGTGCAAACGAAGGAATCGACCGCGATATCTTCGATAAATACTGCGACCATCTGCTGGTGCGCGAAAGCGAAAGCAACCGGGTGGTGGGCACCTACCGCATCCTTCCGCCCGACCGGGCACAGAAGATCGGTGGTTACTATTCACAGACCGAGTTCGACCTGATCCGCCTGCTGCATCTCAGCGACCGTATGATCGAAGTGGGGCGCTCCTGTGTGCACCGGGATTATCGCGACGGTGCGACCATCACCCACCTGTGGAGCGGGCTGGCCCAGTACATATCGAGGAACGGCTACGAGTACCTGATTGGCTGCGCCAGCATCGGCATGGCGGATGGCGGCCATGTCGCGGCCAGCGTCTACCGCAAGCTGCACCGCGCCTATGCCGCTCCCATCGAATACAGCGTGTTCCCGCGCAACCCCTTGCCGCTGCATGCACTGAACCAGTATCTCGACGCGCCGATCCCACCGCTGATCAAGGGCTATCTGCAACTCGGCGCCTATATCTGCGGGGAGCCAACCTGGGATGCGGAATTCAATACCGCCGACCTGCTCATCCTGCTGCCGATGTCACGCCTGAGCAGCCGCTATGCGAAACACTTTCTCAAAACATCGGAGCTCTTTCTCAAAATGCAACCCGGCAAACCATACCTGCATGGATAGTATTTTTTCAATCGGATACCCGAAAGGAATGCAGATGCAATTGATCTGGACGAGAAAATTGAGCGTCGGAAATGCAGTCATCGACTCCGAGCACAGGAACCTGATCCGCATGGCCAGGGACGTGATACGTGAGATCAGAAATGGCGATGCCGCGTCCCTGCTGCAGGCGGTTGATCCGCTCGAAAGCTGGCTGCGTATCCATTTCGCAAACGAAGAAAAAATCGCCCGGGCAGTCGGATTTAATTTCGACCGGCACGGCGTAGGGCAACAATACCTGCTGAAGGAATTCCAGCGGATACGGAACGAGTTAGCCGCCAAGAACGTCCTTTGGTCCGGCGGCGCAATAAAGTATTTCTCACGCCATCTGAAAAACTGGTTGATCGACGAGCATATCATCAGGCTGGACATGCGGATGAAGCTGGCCTTGCAACCCTTCGGCTACGGCTTCCTGCCCGGCGGCGAAGATAGCGCAGCCCGCCAGACGCAAAAGAAGGAGGCAGATAAACCGCTTCACGAATTCCACGCCAATTTACCTTCAATGCCGCCCCAAAAAGCGGTTGCGATCCGGAATGCTTTTTTGCTCACGCCACCGGCCATCCCCTTTTGCCTGCCGGAAAAATAGCTTCACTTTCTGCACCTCCTGGAATTGATCGATACAAAATTTTTGTGCACGCCATTCCGGAGGTCCCGGATTCATCTTCCTGTCACAAATTACGCATATATTGGCCATTCCTTTGATGAGAACGGAGGTCGAAAATGAGCGCAACTATTCTGGTGATCGAAGACGAGCCTGGAATCCAGGAGCTTCTGGCATTCAATCTTACCCAGGCCGGGTTCCGCGCATTGCGCGCGGTAGATGCGGAAAGCGCCTGGGAGCAAATTCGCCAAAGCCCGCCAGACTTGATTCTGCTCGACTGGATGCTGCCCAACACCAGCGGCCCGCTGCTCGCCAGGCAATTCCGCAGCGAAGCGGCAACCCGCGACACCCCCATCATCATGCTGACCGCCAAGGGAGAAGAGCACGACAAGATACTCGGGTTCGAATCGGGTGCCGACGATTACATCACCAAGCCGTTCTCGCCGCGCGAGCTCATTGCGCGAATACGCGCCATGTTGCGGCGCCATAATCTGGCGATGACGGACGAATCCATCGCCATAGGCGGACTGGAGCTTTCACCCGTATCGCATCGGGTCAGGGCGGGCGACGCCAGCATCGAACTGGGGCCGACCGAATTCCGTCTGCTGCAATTTTTCATGAACCATGCCGAAAGGGTGTTCAGCCGCTCCCAATTGCTCAACCATGTGTGGGGCACGCAAGCCTATGTCGATGAGCGCACCGTGGATGTGTATATCCGCCGGCTCAGGAAGGCGCTGGAAGTTGCCGGCAAGGACAGCCTGATCCAGACCGTGCGCGGCAGCGGCTACCGCTTTTCGGCGTAAGGCGGAATCATAATTCCCAGTCAGTTCCCCCCCCGTTCACACCGCCATCAATTCGTAATTGAACAATCCCCAGTAACAAAACATTCACCGATCTTTAACCGGTTTTTCACACCCCCCCTCTAATCTGCCCGTGTCGCATCAAGGCGGCTTTTCTTTTCAAAACTACGGGAGATTTGAGCAATGCAAAAAGCACTTACACAACAGAAGAAACTCATCGTCATCGCACTGGCCGCCGCAACCTTCTCGGCGCCCGCATTGGCCGAAACCGCCAATGTGAGCTTCTACGGCGTGGCCGACCTGTCGTACGACTTCATCAGGAACGGCACTTCCGCAGCCGGCGTCGCCGGGGCAAACAAGACCAATGTGTCGAGCAACGTCTCGCGCGTGGGCCTCAAGGGGGCCGAGGGGCTGGACGGCGGCCTGTCGGTGATCTGGCAGATCGAGCAGCAGATCAACATCGACAACACCACCGAAGCGGGAGGCACCGGCACCTTTGCCACGCGCAACAGCTTCATCGGCCTGAAGAGCGACGGCGCAGGCACCGTGCTGCTGGGCCGCCACGATACGCCCTACAAGCTCGCCACACGCAAGCTGGACCCGTTCGCCGACAGCGTCGCGGACAACCGCGCGCTGATGGGCGGCGTGACCAGCCCCACCACGGTCGATTCCGCCAACACTGCCTTCGACGGCCGCCCGACCAATACCATCCACTACACCACGCCCAAATTGAGCGGCTTCACCGGCATGATCGCCTATGCCAATTTGAGGGAGACCAACACCACGGCCGCGCAACTGAAAGAGAGCCTCACGAGCCTGGCCGCCACGTATGACGCCGCCCCATTCTATGGCTCCCTCGCCTACGAAGACCACAAGCTCGACGTGACCCGCGTCGGAGGCAAGGAATCGGCCTGGAAGGTCGGCTTGGGCTACACGATGATGGATGCGTTCACCCTGGGCTTCGCCTACGAGAAGACCAGCGACAACCTGTGCACCGCCGTGGTGGCCGGCGGCTGCGCCGCGGTCGGTGCGGATCGCTTCGGTCACAACGCCTACTACCTGTCCGGCAATTACAAGATGGGCATGAACGCCGTCAAGTTCGCCTATGGCCGGGCAGGCAAGCTGGCCTCGGCCGCCAACACCGGCGCCAGCCAGTTCAGCCTGGGCTACGACCACGGCCTGAGCAAGCGCACCAAGCTGTACGCGATCTACTCGCGCATCAGCAACAAGACCGGCAGCGACTACGGCTTCAGCCAGACCACCTCGGCGGCAAGCACCGTCAACGGCATCGGGGCTTCCCCGTCCGTGGTTTCGCTCGGCATCAAGCACAGCTTCTAAATACGGCTTACCGGTTTGAAGCATCGGATCGACAAACATTATGGAGAGCATATGAACAGCAGACTCAGGCAACTCATCACCGGCATCGCCACTGCCGCCACTCTCGCCTATGCGGGCGCGAGCCAGGCGGCCGCAACCATCACCGGCGCGGGCGCGACCTTCCCCTTTCCGATTTACTCCAAGTGGGCGGAAGCCTACAAGGCGCAGACCGGCGTCAGCATGAACTACCAATCCATCGGCTCCGGCGGCGGCATCAAGCAGATCACCGCCAAGACCGTGGATTTCGGCGCGTCCGACATGCCGCTGACGCTGGAAAAGCTGGAGAAGGACGGCCTGATGCAGTTCCCGACCGTGATCGGCGGCGTGGTTCCCGTTATCAATGTGGCCGGCGTCAGCTCCGGCGCACTGAAGCTGGATGGCGAGACGCTGGCGAACATCTATCTGGGCAAGATCACCAAGTGGAACGATCCCGCCATCGCCGCGCTGAACAAGGACGTCAAGCTGCCCGATGAGAACATCACCGTCGTGCACCGTTCCGACGGCTCGGGTACCACCTTCATCTTCACCAACTACCTGTCCAAGGCCAGCCCCGAGTGGAAGTCTGCGGTAGGCGAAGGCACGGCGGTCTCCTGGAAGGCCGGCACCGGCGGCAAGGGCAATGAGGGCGTGGCGTCCTACGTGCAGCGCATCAAGGGTTCCATCGGCTACGTGGAATACGCCTACGCGCTGCAAAACAGGATGGCCTCGGTGCAGATGAAAAACCGCGACGGCCAGTTCGTCGCGCCCGGCGAGATTTCCTTCAAGGCTGCCGCCGCAAACGCAAAATGGGAAGCTGCGCCGGGCTTCTACGAAATCCTCACCGACGAGCCCGGCAAGGAAAGCTGGCCGATCAGCGGCGCGACCTTCATCCTGATGCACAAGATGCAGGAAAACCCCGATACCGCGAAGGAAGTCCTGAAATTCTTCGACTGGGCCTACGCCAACGGCGGCAAGCTGGCCGCCGAGCTGGACTATGTGCCGCTGCCGGAAAATGTGCAGAACCTGATCCGCAAGGCATGGAAAAACCAGGTCCGCGACACATCGGGCTCGTCGCTGACGAAATAAACAAGCCGGTTAAGCAATCGAGCAAAGGCAACCTCTCCTGCTCAAGCTGCTTGAGTGTATCCATCTTCCCTGTTGCGGCATCCATCCGGATGCCGTTTTTTTCATCTGAAATTTATTTGCCCGCGGGTATCATGCCGATAAATATCACGGGAAACTTGCGATGATCGGCAAACTCCTGTTTTTCGCGGCCTGCCTGCTCACGCTGCTGCCCGGCGCAGGCCGGGCCGACGACGCATGGATTAAAACCGGCGCCGACGGCCAACCCGAGGTACAGCTTTACTTCTTCTGGTCGCTCACCTGCCCGCACTGCACCGAGGCGCGCCCCTACATCGAGGCGCTCCCCGAGGCGCGCCCCTGGGTGAGGCTGCACAATCTTGAACTCAGCCGCCATCCGGAAAACGTGCGCCGCTACGAGGACATGGCGCGGCAGCTCGGCGAGGACGCGGCAGCCGTCCCGGCGCTGCTGTTCTGCGGCGAGATGCATGTCGGCTGGGACAGCGACGCAACCACCGGCGCGCTAATACGCGAACGCCTCGACGACTGCCGCGCGCGCGCCCTAGACGGGAAGGTGGCGCAGGCGGCACCGGCCGAACCCCTCCGCCTGCCGCTGGTCGGCGCAATCGATCCCGCGAGTCTCTCGCTGCCCGCGCTCACCCTCGTGCTCGCCGGGCTGGATGCCTTCAACCCCTGCGCCTTCTTCGTGCTGCTGTTCCTGCTCTCGATGATGGCGCACCAGAAAAGCCGCGGCCGCATGCTGCTCGTCGGCGGCGTCTTCGTGCTGGTGTCCGGCGTCATGTACTTCGCCTTCATGGCGGCCTGGCTGAACGTCTTCCAGCTCTTCGGCCACCTCGCCTGGGTCACGCTGGCCGCGGGCGTACTCGCCGTCTTCGTCGGCGCGGTGAACGTGAAGGATTTTTTCCGCTTCAAGCAGGGCTTCACCTTATCCATCCCGGAATCGAAAAAGCCCGGCATCTTCCGCCGCACCCGCGCGATCCTCGATGCCGGCAACCTGCCGGCCATGCTCGCCGCCACGATGTTCCTGGCCATCGCCGCGAACTTCTACGAGCTGCTGTGCACGGCGGGCTTCCCGATGGTCTACACGCGCCTGCTCACGCTGGCCGACCTCGCGCCCGCCGCGCGCTACGGCTATCTCGCCGCGTATAATCTGATCTACGTCCTGCCGCTGGCGCTGATCGTCGCAGTGTTCGCCTTCAGCCTCGGCGCGAGAAAGCTCACGGAACGCGAAGGCCGCTTGCTCAAGCTGATGTCCGGCGCGATGATGCTGGAGCTCGGTGTCCTGCTGCTGATCGCGCCGGATTACCTCGGCCGGGTCGGCGTCGCCTTCGGGCTGATGGCAGCAGCGGTCGGAATCACCTGGATCGCCGCGCGGCTAACCAGGGGCCATGACGAAGAAAACAAGAAATGAACAACGAGGAATTTAATGAACACTCACGGCCACTCGCATAGCCATAACTACGACCGCGCCTTCGCCACCGGCATCACGATCAACGTGGTGTTCGTGCTGGTCGAGGCGTATTACGGCTGGCTGACGGATTCGCTCGCGCTGCTCTCCGACGCGAGCCACAACCTGAGCGACGTGCTGGGCCTGCTCATGGCCTGGGGCGGCTTCTACCTCGCGCGGCTGCGTCCCAGCCAGCGGCACACCTACGGCCTGGGGCGCGCGACCATGATGGCGGCGGTGTTCAACGCGCTGGTGCTGCTGGTTGCGACGGGCGGCATCGTCCTGGAAGCCATCGAGAGGTTCGCCAATCCGGTGCCGATCCAGGGCGGCGCCGTCATGGTTGTGGCCGGCATCGGCATCGCGGTCAACGGCTTCACCGCTTGGCTGTTCATGCCGCGCGGCGAACGGCACGACCTCAACCTGCGCGGCGCGTACCTGCACATGGTGGCGGACGCCCTGGTTTCGCTCGGCGTCGTCATCGCCGCCGCGCTGTTCGTCTGGACCGGCTGGACCTGGCTGGACCCGGCGATCAGCCTGGTGATCGCGCTGGTGATCCTGTTCGGCACTTGGGACCTGCTGCACCACTCGCTGCGCCTCTCGCTGGACGGCGTGCCGGCCTCGATCGAACTGGATGAGGTATCGGATTACCTGTCCGGCCTGCCCGGCGTGAAAGCGATCCACGACCTGCATGTCTGGGCGATGAGCACCTCGGAAACCGCCCTGACCGTGCACCTCATCATGCCGGACGGCCAGCCCGGCGACGACTTCCTGTGCCGCATCGCGAATTATCTGCACGACGAATTCGACATCGACCACACCACCATCCAGGTCGAGACGGGCGAGCATCCCTGCGTGCTGTCGGGGCATGCCGCACATTGAAGCAATCAACCTGAAGAAACCGATTAGCCACGGATAGACACGGATTAACACCGATAAAGGAAATCGACTCTGGTACCTTTACGGTATTTTTGGCCGAAGCAATCGAATTAAACTGGGCCCAATGCGCTGGAAGCCGTTGGCAGTGATTTTGAAGGGGACACTGGGATGCAGAGCTGAAACTGTGGCGCATTCCCCGCTCCGCCGTCCGCACCCTCGGGCTTGCCGGCAGAGTGGTGAAACATGCCTAATAATGGAGATGTCGTGTATCCATCTATAGACATGAAACTCCACCTATGGCCACAAATGTCTATAGGTGGGTATTTTTGAAGGTGTATATTTCACGTTAGCACTCAAAAGCAAATGACTGGAGCAGAATACAAAGAAGCTGAACATCCCAAACTGAACGGTGAGGTTTGGATTGACGGCAAACGGATCTATTCTGGATTGACTCCAAGAATTGGGGAGTCAGGCTTACGAATAGATAGATTGAAATATAACAAGACCGCATATTTTGTAGAGCATGAAGGCCCACATTTTGGCTTTACTCTTATAACCACATTCTTATTGACAAGTCTGACTACCGAAGACCTTTCGAAAGGTGCTAGCTTTACATTTTCTGGCCCTTATCTTGGGGGCACAATGATGCGCGGCCATTCCCATGGTGGTATTGGCCCCCTAGTTCGGCACATTACGCATCTCAATTTTTATATTTGCATTCGTCAAGAGCAGTTCTATTTTGAATTTTCCGGGAAGACCGGCGAGCTTTTACCTTGGTCATACAACAATCCAATCCACAGCTATCCGAGAAGCCCTCAGGAATTCAAGGTTTGGTTTTACCTAACAAAAGAATTAATCCCTTCATTAAAAAAACATGAGGGTTTTATTAATGCAATGGCCGGGAAATTAAAGTCATGCTAACCCTACGCTCAAGTTCGCTCCCTCCGGTCGCTGGGACGCCGGCGCGCCCCTTAGCTCCACGTTGGGCGTCTTATAATAAAATCCCTTTGCATGCCGCACACCCTCTCTAACCCGCCCGCTGGCTCACCAGCGCCTCGGCGCTCAGCATGATGATCTCGATCTCCTCGATGATCTCCTCCTGGCGCAGCGCGTTGTAGCGCAGGCGTAGCTTGGCCTCGTCCTTCTCCAGGCGGCGAATTGCGCTGTCCATGTGCTCCAGCCGCTTGCGGTTCTCCGCCATCAGCGAGGCGTAGAACACCTCGTGCAGCACGGCGTAGAGGTACTGCCCGGTGAGCTGCGAGAGGAACTGCGCCGGTTCGAGGTTGAGCAGCGGCGGATGCGAATGGGCCAGTTTCGTTCTGGGCGGCTCCAGCGGCAGCAACTGGCGCAGCCTTGGCGCGCCGCTTTCTTCGTCATGGTACAGCGCGCCGATTCGCCACGCCTCTTCGGGGCGCTGCTGCTGAAGCTCGCCGAGCACCTTGGCCAGCCGCACCAGCGCGGCCTGCACCTCCTCGGCCACGCCGGAGCCTTCGACGAAGGCGGCAATGCGTTCGTCCCCTTGCAGCTTGGCCTCCAGCCTGCGCCCCACCACCACCGGCAGGGTGTCCTCCTGCCGCATGGCGGCATCGAGCGGCGCGAGCAGCGTCTCGTTGAAGTCGCCGCACAGGCCGCGCTCGGAGCCGAACACCAGCAGCAGTTGCCGCGCGCCGCCGGGATGCGCCGCGGTTTCGGGATAGAAGCCGAGGAAGTCCTGCGCGGCCGCCTCGATGCTCGCGACCGCACGGCGCTGCGTGCCGAGGAAGGACTCCAGCCGGCGCGTCTCCAACAGCGCGAGGTTTTTCATCGCGACCATGATGCCGTCGATCTCGTCGAGCGTCGCGAGCCGCTCCCTTACCTCACGCCGCTTGCTCATTCGAAGAGGCCTCCTCTTCGCTCAGCCAGGCGTGCACCAGCTCTTTCCACTGGTCGCGCCCCTCTTCGATGCTCACCCCGGCGCGTTCGACCTTCTGCTGCAGCAGCGCGAGGCGCTGCTTCACCTTCGCCGGCTCGACGCCGTCGAACAGCCCCTCGTTGTAGGCGACGAGCCACGCCATCAGGAACTCGATGGACAGCGGGTTCAGCAGGTCCTGCTTGAGCATCTCGCGCAGCATCTGGCCGCGCCGGATGCGCGCCTCCATGCTGGCCTCCAGCTTCGAGCCGAAACGCGTGAACACCTCCAGTTCGAGAAACTGCAGGAAATCCAGCTTCATGCGCCCCGCTTCCTTCTTGATGCTGGGATGCTGGGCGTTGCCGCCGATGCGCGACACCGAGCGCGTGACATCGATCGCGGGCAGGAAGCCGCGCGCAAACAGGTCGTGGTCGAGGTAAATCTGGCCGTCGGTGATCGAGATCAGGTTGGTCGGGATATAGGACGATATTTCGCCCTGCTCGGTCTCGATGATAGGCAGCGCGGTCATGCTGCCGCCGCCGTGCTTCGGCGAGAGGCGCGTGGAGCGCTCGAGCAGGCGCGCGTGCAGGTAGAAGATGTCCCCGGGATACGCCTCGCGCCCCGGCGGGCGGCGCAGCAGCAGCGAGAGCTCGCGGTAGCTGCGCGCATGGGTGGTGAGATCGTCGTAGACGATCAGCGTGTCGCGCCCCTGCCAGGTCCACGCATCGGCCACGGTGCAGCCGGCGAACGGCGCGAGGTATTTCAGGCCGGGCATCGCCGTGGCTTCCGCGACCACCAGCGTGGTGTAGTCGAGCGCGCCCGCGCGGCGCAGGGTCTCGATGGTATTCACCACGGCGGAGCGCTTCTGGCCGATCAGCACGTAGATGCAATAGACGTTCTTGCCGCGCTGGTTGATCACCGCATCGACGGCGAGCGCGCTCTTGCCGGTGCCGTTGTCACCGACGATCAGTTGCCGCTGCCCCTTGCCGACGGGAATCAGCGTATCGACGATCTTGTTGCCGGTGTAGAGCGGCTGCTCCACGAAGTCGCGCGCGACGATGGGCGGCGAGCGCACGTCGAGCAGGCGGTGCGCATGAGGATTGAGCGGCCCTGCGTCATCGAGCGGCGCGCCGAGCGGGTCGATCACCCTCCCGAGCAGCTCGTCGCCAACCCCGATGCTCAACCGCCGGCCGGTCAGGAAGGCCGAGGTACCCGCGGTCAGCCGCTCGGTCTGGCGCAGCAGGATCGCACCGATGCGGCTGCGAGTCAGGTGGAACACCAGCGCGCTGCTGCCGTCTTCGAGCCGCACGATCTCATCCATGCGCGCCGAAGGCAGCCCGCTGATCCACGCGATACCATCGCCGACCGACACCACCGTACCCTGCTCGGACAGGCGCAGCGCATAGCGATACTTCGCCAGCCACTCGGCCTGCGCGGCGAGCGGGGAAACGGCAGCCGTCGGGACTCTATCCGGCATGACGCAATGCACCGCTGAAGAACTTCAATTCGTCGCGCAGGTTGGCGTGCAGGATCCACGGCCCGATGGCCACGTGGAATCCCGCGAGCAGCTCCGGGTTCTCGCGGTATACGACCGGTAACTCCCGTCCCGCCACGTCGGCCAGCGCGTGCGCGAGTTCGTCCCGCCTCTTTGCATCGAGCGCAAACGCGCTCTGCACCTTGAGTTCCAGTCCGGGCACGGCTGCGGCTTCCGCCACGGCGCGCCTGTCCTCGGGGCGCAGGCTGCGCAAATCCTCCAGCAACAAGGCATACAGCCGCGCCTCCAGCTCCGGCGTGGCCACACGCCCAAGCAGCCTGGCGGAGAATGCCGCGCCCTGCGCGATGCCCTGCTCCTCGACCGCGCGCTGCAAGTCGTGCTGGCGCCGTTCGTCGAGCACGCGCCGCCGTTCGCGCTCCTCGGCAATCGACGCCTCCAGACCGGCCATGAGGCGCTCGCGCTCCGCCGCCAGTTCCTCGCGCAGCCGCGCCTGCGCCGCCTCTTTGTCCTTTTCCCATTGCGCGAGTTCGCGCTCGCAGCGCTGCCTGAGCTCGCCCGCCTCGGCCTCGATGCGCTTCGCGTCGGCCAGCGTCTTCTCGACCCCGGCGCGGCGTTTGGCGATGACATCGAGCACCGGGCGATACAAAAAGCGCTTCAGGATCCAGACCAGGATCAGGAAGTTGGCGATTTCGAGGGCGAAGGTCGTCCAGTCGAATTCCACGGTCGCCCCCGCCGTCTAATGAACCAGATACTGCAGCAGCGGGTTGCGGAACAGGATGATCAGCACGATCACCAGCACGTAGATCGCCAGCGACTCGATCATCGCGAGGCCGATGAACAGCGTGCGCGTGATCGACTTCTCCGCCTCCGGCTGGCGCGCGAGCGCGTCGAGCGCCGAGCCGATCGCGCGCCCCATCGCCAGCGCCGGGAACATCACGCCGAGCGCGATCGCGAGTGCCGCCCCGACCGTGGAAAGCACCGTAAACAATGTCATGTCACTCATCACCATCCCCCTCCTCGTCTCGTTCAAGATTCTGTTGCGACTGCATGGCGCCCGCCACGTAGATCAGCGCCAGCATGCCAAAAATATACGCCTGCACCATCGCCTCGACGATGTGCAGCATCATCAGCGGCACAGGCGCGAGCACTCCCGCGACCAGCAGCACCAGTAGCGCCGCCATTTCCAGGCTCATGATGTTGCCGAACAGGCGCACCGCGAGCGCGGCGGTGCGCGTCACCTCGCTGATGAGGTGGAACGGCAGCAGGATCGGGCTGGGGCTGAGGTAGTGCCGCAGATAGCGCCGCACCCCCTGGCTGCGCGCGCCGAACCAGTGCACCGAGAGGAACACCAGCAGCGCGAGCCCCGAGGTCACCGACAGGTTCCCGGTCGGCCCGTGCAGGCCCGGAATGATGCCGAGCAGGTTTGAGACCAGGATGTAGATCCACAGCGTGCCGATGAACGGCAGCAGCAGCTGCGCGCGCTCCGGTAGCACCGCCTCGATCGCCGCCTCGATGGCCGACACCGCGCCTTCCAGCACGGTCTGCACCGGGCCGGGATCGAGCGCCAGATGCTGCGTTGCGAGCGCGCAGAACAGCCCCAGCGCGGCCATCACGCCCCAGGTCGTCACGACGACCGAGGTGATCGCGAGCGGGCCGATGTGGAACCAGATGGCTGCCTCTTCCATCAGTCATGCTCCCTGACAAAGATGTAGACATTGACGATGCCGAGAACCAGTCCGGCAAACAGCAGCACCATCGTCCATAAGATCGAATAGTCCTCGGCCATGTTGTCCAGCCAGTTGCCGAGGTAGGCGCCGACGATCACCGGCAACACGAACAGCAGTGCCAGCGTACCCATGAACACCGACTGCGCGAGCAGCGTGGAGCGCTCCTTCTCCGCACGCTTCATGCGCTTCACCTGCTTCTCGACCGCCTTGCGCAACTGTTCGTCGTTCATGGTCCGGCTCCGCGCCGCCCCATCTGCCAGAGGCGGCGGAACATTTCCTGTTCGAGGCGATGCAGGCTTTCCCTGATCGTGCGCAATTCCTCCTCTTCCTTGAGCAACTGTTCCAGCAGGCCCTTGCTGATGCGCTGGTAATCCGCATCGTGCAGGAAGCGCCGCGTGCTGATGTAGAGCGCGTTATCCGCAAAATAAAGAATGCCGCGCGGAAAAGCAAGGTAGCGCCAGCCATTGTCCTGCAGCCGGTAGCGCGCCAGGCCGTAGGTCAGCGCGGTCATGGTGCGCGCGTGGCGCGCGCGGATACCGAAGCTGCCGGAGCCATCCTCGCCGACGAAGCTCGCGACGTTCTCGACGCGCTCATACTGCGTCGCGCTCTGCAGGTGCATGACAAAAGTCTTCATGCGGACGCCTCATCCAGCATCGAGCCGCGCATGTAGCAGCGCTCCTCGGGAACGTCGTCGTAGTCGCCGCGCATGAAGGCCTCGCAGTCGATAAGCGTCTGCTCCAGCGGCACCGACACGCCCTTGATGCCGGTGTGCGCCGTCACCACGTGGAACGGCTGGGTCAGGTAGCGCTGCAGCTTGCGCGCGCGCAGCACGGTGCGCTGGTCTTTTTCCGAGAGCGCCTCCAGGCCGAGCATCGCAATGATGTCCTCCAGCTCCTTGTAGCGCGCGAGATGCTCGCGCACTCCTTCGGCGACGCTGTAATGGCGGTCGCCGAGGAAGCTGCGGTCCATCATCTTGCTCGACGAGAGCAGCGGGTCTATCGCCGGGTAGATGCCTTTGGCCGCCTGGCTGCGCGACAGGATCACCATGGTGTCGAGGTGCGACAGGATGGTGCTCACCGCCGGGTCGGTCATGTCGTCCGCCGGCACGTACACCGCCTGCACCGCGGTGATGTCGCCGCTGCGCGTGGAGATGATGCGCTCCTGCAGTTCCGCGACCTCGCTCATCAGCGTCGGCTGGTAACCGACCGTCGCCGGCATGCGCCCGAGCAGGCCGGAGATTTCGCTGCCCGCCTGCACGAAGCGGAACACGTTGTCCATCAGCAGCAGAACCTCCTTGCCCAGCGTGTCGCGCAGGTATTCCGCGTAGGCCACGGCCGACAGGCCGACGCGGAAACGCACGCCGGGCGACTCGTCCATCTGGCCGAACACCATCAGGGTGTGCGGCATCACCCCGGCATCCTGCATCTCGTGCCACAATTCATGCCCTTCGCGAATGCGCTCGCCGACGCCGGCGAACACCGACACGCCCTGGTGCAGGCTGACGATGGCGTGCATGAATTCCATGATCAGCACCGTCTTGCCCACCCCCGCGCCGCCGAACAACCCTGTCTTGCCGCCCTTGACGAAGGGGCACAGGAGGTCGATCACCTTGATGCCGGACTCGAGCACGCCCGCCGCGGGGATGGTATCCGCGAGCGATGCCGGGCGCGCGATGATGTTGCGCAGCTCTTTGGCGGCGAGCGGCGGTCCGCCGTCGAGCGGCGCGCCGAACACGTCGAGCAGTCGGTTCAGGCAATCCGGCGTGACCGGGATGCGCAGCGGCCCGCCGCTGTCGAACACCGGCAGGCCGCGCCGGAGCCCGCCGGTGGGATGCAACGCAATCGCGCGCACGCGGCGCTCGTCGAGGTGACGGTAGACTTCAAAGACATAACGCTCGCGGTCGAGCGCGCAGAACAGCGCCTGGTGCAGCGGCGGCAGGCGCTCGCAGACGATGTCCACCACCGGGCCGTGAACTTCCTCGACCGTGCCTATGGCCTCGCCCGGCATGGGCGGGGTGGCCTGCTCCATCGCTTCCATTTTATGGTCGGCGGAATTCATCGTGCCCTGCCCCAGAATTCTTCCTGCCGCTCGAAATGCCGGATGGCCTTGCGCAGGATGTCGAGCTGGCGGGATAGGCCGTGCGCGATCCAGCCCTTGGCCAGCGCGACCGCCTCCTGATGCGCGGCCAGTTCCGGCAGCACCGCGAGCTCGTCCAGCAGGCGATGCGCCACCGCCACGTCGTTGATCTGGCCGAGCGTATCCTGCACCTCGCTCAATGCGGAAAGAAACGGCCCGGTCTTCTGTTTATCGAAAAACGCGGCGAAGAATTCCGCGCTGTACCTCAGCTTCTTCGCGACGATGCGCAAGGCATGCAGCCGCGCGTCATTGAGGCTGTCGAGCTGCCGGCCGGCCTCCTCGAAGCGTTTGGCCAGCTTGCGCAGGTGGCGCGCGGCGAAATCCGGCAGCGGCGGCGCGGTCGCATCCTGCGGCAACTGCCAATACTCGCCGCTCATCCACAGCGCAAAACGCAGCATCAGCCGCTGCAATTCGCGTGCCTGCTCCGTACCGCGCAGTTCGGCATAACAAGCCGCACGCTGCCGCTCGCTGGCCACGAGCAGCGCCTGCAGGCCCGCATGGCCGGCCATGCGCGCGCACATCGGCCGCATCGTCTCGGCGATGAACACGTCCCATTCGCGGATTCTCCCGAGCGCGACGCACAGCGCCGCGACATCTTGGCTCAATGCGCTCAGCACTTCGTCGGCGCGGAATTTCCCGGCCAGGCGCAGCACGACGCGCAGCCGCCGCAGGGCGACGCGCATCTGGTGCAGGTATTCGGCATCGTCGCTGGTCATCGCACCGCGCAGGTTGCTTTGCAAGTGCAGCAGGCACGACCAGATCAGCGTCTGCAGCGCCTCTGCCAGCGTGGCCGTGCGGGCGAGGCTGGGCGCCGCGCCCTTGACGGGTTTTTCCACATGGTCCGCCAGCAGCCGGTAGCCCTGCTCCGCCTTGCTGACAGATTCGAGTTCGAGCGACGCGATCTCCAGCAGCGCGAGCGCCAGTTCGAACAACTGGCGCGGCTCGCCGGATTTCAGCTCCAGCTCCAATTCGCAGATCGGCGTGCCGTGCTGCTCGGTGCGCACCTCACCGTGATCCATGCAGAGCTCGATCTGCGCACCCTGCCATTCCAGCATGCGGCTGGTGCGCGAAAAATCGGTGACGAACACCGGCTGCAATTTCTTGTGCAGCCGCGGCGGCAGATGTTCTTCCCATTCCGCCGTCTGGGGCGAGGAGAAATCCAGCGCCGCGCGGCTCACCGGGATTTCCCATTCGTCGCGCCGGTGCAGGCCGGCCTGCACCGAACCGCCGCCCTTCAGGGTTTGCAGCCATTGCCGCCCGGCGCGGCGCAGACGCAACGCCATGCCGGATTCGCGCAGTTCGAGCTTGGGGGTGTCGTAATAGATGTTGTAGAGGCGGCGCGTGGCGGGGCGCGCGATTTGATGCTTCCCGAGCAGGGGATGCCGCTTCAGCCTGGCGAGTTGCTCCGGGGCGATGCGCAATTTGAGTTCGGTTTCGACTGCCATGTCTGCCTCAATTGAAGCGCCGAGGCGCTCACTATAACAGGCTGCCGGAAAATACGGATGCTTGTGATGCCGCGAGATAAGGCGTTTAATTTGTGCCCCATCGCCAGAGGAGCCAGCCATGACAACTTTGCTGCGAGCCATCCAGGGCGACATCACCACGCTCAGGGTCGATGCGATCGTCAACGCCGCCAACTCCTCGCTGCTCGGCGGCGGGGGTGTGGACGGCGCGATCCACCGCGCCGCCGGGCCGGAACTGCTGGAGGAATGCCGGATGCTCGGCGGTTGCATGGCGGGCGAAGCGAAGCTCACCAAGGGCTACCGCCTGCCCGCGAAATTCGTGATCCACACGGTCGGCCCGGTGTGGCGCGGCGGCATGCATGGCGAGCCGGAACTGCTGGGTTCCTGCTACCGCAACTCGCTGCGGCTTGCCGCGGAACACGGTGCGCACAGCATCGCCTTTCCCTGCATCAGCACCGGCGTCTACGGCTATCCGGCGGCGCCCGCCGCGCGGGTCGCGGTCGAAACCGTGCGCACCGCACTGCCGCAACTCGGCTCGATCCGCGAGGTGATCTTCTGCTGCTTTTCCGCGGGCGACCTCGCCATCTATCGCAGACTCCTTGATGCCGCACCCGCCTGACCGGAGGACTCTCGGCCTGTGGCTGTTCGTCGCGGCGCTGGCCGTCCTCGCGTGGATGCTGCCGCGCATCCCGCAGCCGCTGCAATACCATGATTTCGCCGACCAACGCGCCTGCTTCGGCGTGCCCAACTGCCTCGACACCGCCTCCAACGCGCTGTTCGTGCTCGCGGGGCTGGCGGGCCTGCATTTCCTGTTCAACAATGCGGGGCGCCGCGCCTTCATCGATCGGCGCGAAGCCATCCCCTACCGGCTGCTGTTCATTGCCGCGATCCTGGTCGGCCTCGGCTCCGGTTACTATCACCTCGCGCCCGACAACGACCGGCTGGTATGGGATCGCGCCGCAATCTCGCTCGCGCTAATGTCCCTGCTCACCGCGATCCTCTGCGAGCGCGTCAGCGTAGCCAACGGGCTGCGCCTGCTGCCGCTCCTGCTCGCCGCCGGCCTGGGCAGCGCGTTCTGGTGGGGCTGGAGCGAGGCGCAGGGCGCAGGCGACCTGCGCGCCTACGGCCTGATGCAGCTCCATCCCATGCTGCTGATCCCGCTGCTGCTGATCCCGCTGCTGCTCAGACTCTACCCGCCGCGCTACAGCGGTGACCGCGACATCCTCGCCGTCATCGCCCTCTACCTCGTCGCCCTGCTGTTCGACCTCGCCGACCGCCAGGTCGCCGCCCTGTCCGGCGTGGTCAGCGGCCACACCGCCAAGCACATCGTCGCCGCGCTGGCGATGTACTGGGTGGTGGTGCGGCTGAGGCGGCGGCGCATTACTTGATCGTTGAATATCATTAACATATTTGTTAATATTTCGCATGAGCTACACCATCATCTACTACAGTGAGGCGCTGCAACAGGAGATCATGTCCTTACCAGCCACCTTGCAGGCACGCTACATCGGGCTGACCGCCAGAATGATGGTGCATGGCGCAAATCTCGGGCAGCCGCATACCGAAGCCTTTGGAGATGGATTGTTCGAGTTGCGTTTGAAAGGAGCCGAAGGCATTGCCCGTGTGTTTTACTGCACGCTGATCGACCGGCAAATCGTCATGCTGCATTGCTTCGTCAAGAAGTCGCAGAAAACGCCGGCCAAGGAGCGCAGAATCGCCGAGAAACGAATGAAGGAGGTAAAGCAATGAAGACCAAAACCATGACCCATGAGCAAATGGTCGCCAAGATGTTGAAAAACCCTGCCGTGCGCGCCGAATATGAGCGGTCGAACCGCGAAGAATTCGCCATCCTGGATGAAATCCTTGCCGCGCGCCGCGAAGCCGGACTGACGCAAGCGCAGATAGCCGAACGCATGGGAACGAAAGCCCCCGCCATCGCGCGCCTGGAAAGCGCCCTGGCCAGCGGCAAGCATTCGCCCAGCCTGAGCACGCTGCGCAAATATGCCGCAGCATTGGGCAAGCGCATAGAGGTGCATCTGGTTTAGACGTAGCTTATGCGGCGACCGCATATCACTTGCAACAGAGCTGGCAGACAAATGACATCCGGCTGAGCAAGGAACCCGAAAACAACCAAAGAAGAAATGCACAATCGGCTTTGTGCCATGGGAAGAAAAGTGATGCTGCCCCTGTTAGTTGTGATCTAGTGGCAGCTTAAAGTCGACTGCCCGATACCGGAATTGGGGACGTCATGAAAGATGCGGTGAGGGTGTCCCGAATTTTGTGTAAACGGGGTTTCTCTACTGTTGCGGCATCCGATCCTCGAAC
>JAHQXD010000003.1:43440-90480 GCA_019449655.1 Ferrigenium straubiae
CCCGAATTTTGTGTAAACGGGGTTTCTCTACTGTTGCGGCATCCGATCCTCGAACTGGATAGTAAACCGGTTTAGCGCAGCCTTCCAATCCCTGATGGGCATCGTCCATTTCTTGCTGATGTTATTCAGCGCCAGGTAGAACAGTTTCAGTAATGCCTCGTCGCTTGGGAATGAGCCCCGGTTCTTGGTGATCTTGCGCAGGCTCATGTTCACCGACTCGATCGCATTAGTGGTGTAGATCACTCGCCTGATCTCCGGCGGGTAGTCAAAGAACGGGATGATACGCGCCCAGTTGCGCCGCCATGACTGGATGATCGGCGGGTACGCCTCACCCCATTTTTCCTCGAGTTCGGCCAGCCGCAGCCCGGCATCCTCGACGGTGGCGGCGCTATAGATGGCGCGCAAGCCGGTTACGACCTCTTCACGCAACTTCCACGAGACATAGTTCAGGCTGTAGCGCACCAGATGCACGATGCATAACTGCACGTCGGTCTTGGGGAATACGGCCTCGATGGCTTCCGGGAATCCCTTCAAGCCATCGACACAGGCTATGAAGATGTCCTGCACGCCACGGTTCTTCAGTTCGGTCATCACCTGCAACCAGAACTTGGCGCCTTCGGTCTGGGCGATCCAGATGCCCAGCAGCTCCTTCTCGCCGGTCATGTTGATGCCCAACGCCAGGTAGACCGCCTTGGCGCGGACGGTGCCGGCATCCCTTACCTTTACGTGAATGCAGTCCAGATAGACGATGGGATACAGCGCATCCAGCGGGCGGGATTGCCATGTCTTCACCTCGTCGGTCACGGCATCGGTCACCGAGGAGGTCAGCGTCGGCGACACCTCCGTGCCATACATTTCTTCCAGGTGGGACTGGATCTCGCGCACGGTCATGCCACGGGCGTAGAGCGACAGAATCTTGTCGTCAAATCCAGTCCAGCGGGTCTGGTGCTTGGGGATGAGTTGCGGCTCGAAGCTGCCGTGGCGATCGCGAGGAATCTCGATGGGGAGCTCGCCGAATTCACCCTTGAGTGTCTTTTTGCTTTTGCCGTTGCGGGTGTTGCCCGCAGGATTGGTGACGGCTTCATTCTTGCCGTAACCAAGATGCGCTTCCATCTCGGCATTCAGCGCACGTTCGACCAATGCCTTGGTGAGCTGCTTGAGCAGGCCGTGCTCGCCTATCAGGTCTTCCGGTTTCTTGTAGTCAGCCAGCAGGCTGTCGATCAGTTCTTGCGGTAGTGCTTTCGCTACGGTCATGTCCTCTCCTTGCAAAGTGGCGGCAGTTTCCTGCCAAATGACCGTTTACACAAAAATTCTTACACCCTCAATCCCGAGCCAAGCGAGCCGATTACTATCGAATACTACCCAAGCGGTTAGCCGAACCCCGGTCACGCATCCTTGATGTTCTGAACTCGCTTGGACAGACGGTGCAGGAATCCTGCTAAGGAAGTTCGCACAAGCAGCCGCTCATAGCAATCTAAAACGAAATTGCGATAAAGATAGCCATGCCGTTGACCCTACCCCGCAACGCCTGACACAAGACAGTTGCTATGCGTCGGCATAAGGCGTTTAATCTTGGCCATACAAGAACGCGAAAAAATCATGCCGATCTCGACTCTCACCTCCGCCGAGTTGCGCCTCACCATCGCCCCCGATGCGCTCGGGTTCGCCGACACCTCCGAACTAATCGAACAGCCGCTGCCGTGGATCGGGCAGGAGCGCGCGGAGAAGGCCGCGCGCTTCGGCCTTGGCATGGATCAACCAAACTACAACCTGTTCGTGCTCGGCGAGATCGGCAGCGGCCGCACCTCGCTGCTCAAACAGGCGATGCAGGCCGCGGCCGCGAGCCGCGCGGCGCCGCCCGACCTGTGCTACCTGCACAACTTCGACGCGCCGGAACGGCCGCGCGCACTGCGCCTGCCCGCAGGACAGGGACGATTGCTGCGCCAGTTAATGATGCAGATGACGAAGTCGCTGCTGCTGGAAATCCCGCAGCGCCTCGACGGACAGGAGTTCAAGGCCGAGAGCGAGCACATCGAGAAGTCCTACAAGGATGAGGAGACCAAAGCCTACGCCGAGCTCGACGCCTTCGCCGACGCGCGCAATTTCAACATCCACCGCGAGTCCGGGCGGCTGCTGTTCACGCTGCGCAACAAGGAGGGGCGCGCGCTGACCGAGGACGAGCTGCTCACGCTGCCCAAGGAGCAGCGCGCCGAGATCGCGCAGGCCGAGCAGGAGCTGCGCGCCGAGATCGGCCGCTACTTCGAGAAAACCCGGCCGATGGAGCGCGTGATGAACGAGGCGCTCGCGGCACTGCGCCGCCAGATGGTGAAGCCGCTGCTGGATCACGAACTGCAGGAGATCCGCCTCGGCCTGAAGAAGCAGATCAAGGACTCCGTCAAGCTCGGGGCCTATCTCGACCAGGTGGTGCACGACATCCTCGACAACCTGGACCTGTTCAGGGCCTCCGACGGCGACGAGGACGAACGGCGCGAGGCGCTGAGCACGGTGCTGCCGCGCTACCGCGTGAACCTCGTAGTGGACAACGGCGGCCTGGAAGGCGCGCCGGTGCTTGTCGAGGACAACCCGCTGTTCCGCTCGCTGTTCGGCAGCATCGAGTACCAGACCGAGAACGACGTGCTGGTCACCGACTTCTCGCGCATCCGCGCGGGCAGCCTGCACAAGGCGCACGGCGGCTTCCTGATGCTGCACCTGCGCGACCTGCTCGCCGACGGTCTGGTCTGGGAGAAACTGCGCCGCGTACTGCGTAGCGGCCGCTTGCAGATCGAGGAGCCGGGCATGACCTACACGCCGATCGCGGCGGTCTCGCTCGAACCCGAGGCGGTGGATGTCGATGTGAAGATCGTGCTGATCGGCTCGCGCGAGCTGTATTACGAGTTGCAGGAGGAAGACCCGGAGTTCGCGCGCTGCTTCCGCGTCAAGGTGGACTTCGCCGAGAGCTTCCGCGCCGACGCCGAAACGCGCCGCGCCTCGGCGGTCTTCGTCGCGCACACCTGCCGCAACCTCGGCCTGCCGCATTTTTCCGCGGCCGCGGTGGCGCGCCTGCTGGAAGACCAGCACCGCGAGGCGGACGACCAGTCGCGCCAGAGCGCGGTATTCGCGCTCGCCGAGGCGCTGGTCATGGAAAGCGCCGCGCTGTGCGGCGCACGCGCCGGGCGGCTGGTCGAGGTGGCGGATGTCGAGGCGGCGCTCGCCGCACGCAAGCTGCGCCACGACTACCCCGACCAGCGCCTGCAGGAAGCCGTCGCCGAGGGCGACCTCTTGATCGCGCTGCACGGCGAGAGGGTCGGCCAGCTCAACGGCCTCACCCAGGTCGATCTCGGCGACTACCGCTTCGGTTTCCCGGTGCGCGTCACGGCGCGCACCTTTGCCGGCGAGGACGGCCTGCTCAACATCGAGCACGAGGTGGAAATGTCAGGGCCGATCCACGACAAGGGCGTGCTGATCCTGCAGAACTACCTCTCGGCGCTGTTCGCGCGCAATGCGCCGCTCGCGCTCAACGCTTCCGTCGTGTTCGAGCAGGAGTACAGCGGCGTGGAGGGCGATTCCGCTTCCTGCGCCGAACTCTTCGCGCTCCTCTCGTCGCTCTCCGGCCTGCCACTCAAACAGGGCATCGCGGTGACCGGCGCGGTCAACCAGCATGGCGAGGTGCTGCCCGTGGGCGGGATCAACGAGAAGATTGATGGCTATTTCCGCATCTGCGAAAAGGCCGGCCTGGACGGCAGCCAGGGCGTGCTGATCCCGACCCGCAACCGCCGCCACCTGATGCTGGAGCACAGGATCGCCGAGGCCGTAGCCCAAGGCCTGTTCCATATCTACACCGCGGAGCGTGCCACCGAGGGTATAGAGCTGCTCACCGGCCTGCCCGCGGGCGTCGCAAACGAGGCGGGCAATTATCCGCGCGGCAGCGTGCTGGGCCATGCACAGAAAACCCTCGTAGCCTACCGCCGCGCCTGCCAGGCATCGGAGCGCGCCAAGACCGTGCGCAAGCGCACGCGCGAGTAAGGTTGTAGTGAGTAGTGCACGCTATCTGGAACTTATGCAAAGCACCAGAACGGTATTGCATGTCGGGCTAAAGCCCGACCTACGAGGGTTTGCGCATGAGTACGTCAAGAGCACAACACTACAGTAGGTCGGGCTTCAGCCCGACAAATTCGAAATCCGGAACCAATTTCAATTCGACAACAAACACCAGCCGCCATGCCATACACCGATCTCCGCAAAGGCAGGGTTTCCCAGTCCGGGCTGGCGTATCACATTACCGCCGTCACTCAAAACCGGATGCCCTATTTCGAGGTGCTGGATAATGGGCGCAAGGTGGTCAGGCAATTGATCGCTCTGCAAGACCAGGGTATCGCGGAAACACTTTGCTATGTGCTGATGCCCGATCACCTGCACTGGCTGATGATCCTGAGGAATGGGGCATTACCGGACGTGATGCGTCTTTTGAAGGGGCGCTCCGCACGCGCCATCGGCAGGCCTGTTTGGCAAGCCAATTATCACGATCACGCCGTGCGGAAAGAAGAAGACATGCAAGAGATGGCGCGGTATATCGTTGCTAACCCATTGCGCGCCAAGCTGGTCAGCCGGATAGGCGATTATCCATTATGGGACGCGGTCTGGCTGGAACACACTTTATCGGGCTAGCTTTGCATAGCCATTCGACTAGGCTGCATACAACCGCAGCCAAATCGCTGGTTAAAGCCCGACCTACGGATCGGCTTGTGCAAGAGGGTTCCCCGGCTTCAAAAGAGGTATAGAATCGGCACTCCCGCCCCCAGAGAGGAAAGGAGAAGTGATGGCCACTTATCGACGCATCCTTGTTCCCATCGACGGCAGCGCGACTTCCGGCCGCGCCCTGCAGGAAGCCATCCGGCTGGCGGACGCCCAGACCCGGCTGCGCCTGGCCTATGTCCTCGAGGAAGTTTTCCCGCTCGACACCGAGGGCTATGCCTTCATCGATTACCCCACGCTGCAGGAAGCCGTGAAGCTCACCGGAGAACGCACGCTCGCGCAGGCCGGGGAAAAAGTGCGTCTCGCCGGCATGACGCCCGAGACTGCGCTGATCGAGGCGAAGGGAGAGCGCATTGCAAAGGCAATCGAGGACGAGGCACGGCGCTGGGAGGCCGACCTGATCGTGATCGGCACGCACGGACGCTCCGGCCTGAACCGTCTGCTGCTCGGCAGCGTCGCCGAAGGCGTGGCGCGCAGTGCGGCGGTTCCGGTGCTGCTGGTGCGCGCCGCATGAAAATCGTTTGGCAGGCAACACTCACTGCGCCATTCACTCACTGGAGGTAATCATGGCTATTCCGCAAACCTCACCCGACTACGACCGGACGCGCATCATCGAACGCCCAGACGGTTTCTACTGGCAGGACAAGCTCAGCGACGAGGCATACGGCCCCTTTGCCACGCTGCTCGAAGCGGTACAGGATATGCAAGCCGGTGACGACAGCGCATACGGGGAAGGCGAATCGCTGCAAGAGGCCGAGGCGGAAATCGGCATTTCCGACCAGGTTGACCCGGATACCGGCCAACCTGAGGAAAGATTTCGGCCCCACCTCAGCGACCAGTAGCAGGCGCAGGCCGGGTCCGCGGGAAGGCGCGGACTCGCGAATCCGGACTTATGGAGGTATGCCAGTGCCCATCCATAATGCAGACATCACCGCCGTCTTCGACGGGATCGCCGACCTGCTGGATCGGCCGCCCGCTTGCGGCGCTGCGCAGGCCGCCCAGGCGCACGATGTAAAGGAGGCTTCATGGGCAACCTGATCGTGGTCAACAACCCGCACGACTGGCCGCTCGACATTCCCGGCGTGACCGTCGTGCCGGCGCGCGCCTACCTCACCGACCCGGCTTGGGGTGGCGACCGCACGGCGCGGGTGTTCAACCTGTGCAGGAGCTACCGCTACCAGACGCTCGGCTACTACGTCTCGCTGCTCGCCGAGGCGCGCGGCCACAAACCGCTGCCGCGCACGACCACCATCGAGGATCTGCAATCGCAGAACATGGTGCGGCTGCTCACCGAGGGGCTGGACGACCTGATCCAGAAATCGCTGAAGACTATCAAGTCGGACACTTTCGAACTCAGCATCTACTTCGGCCACAACGCAGCAAGCCGCCACGAGCAACTCAGCCGCCAGCTTTTCAGCCTGCTGCACGCCCCGCTGCTGCGCGCCGAATTCGAGCGCCGCGGCCAGCACTGGCGCATCCGCAGCGTGCGGCCGATCGCCGCGAGCGACATCCCGCCGCAACAGCAGGAATTCGCGATCCGGGCCACCACGGAATATTTCATGGGCCGCAGGCGGCGCACAGCGAGGCACGCCGCGCCGCGCTACAACCTCGCCATCCTGCACGACCCGGCCAACCCCGAGCCTGCCTCCAACGCCAAGGCGCTGCAGAAATTCGAAAAGGCGGCGCAGGCGCTGGGCCTGCACGTGGAATTCATCACCAAAGCGGACTACGGCAGGCTGACCGAATTCGACGCGCTGTTCATCCGCGACACCACCTTCGCCAACCACTACACCCACCGCTTCTCGCGCCGCGCCGCCGCCGAAGGGCTGGTGGTGATCGATGACCCGGATTCCATCCTGAAGTGCAACAACAAGGTCTATCTCGCCGAGATCCTCGCGCGGCACCGCGTCCCCGCACCGAAGACGCTGCTGGTGCACCGCGACAACGTGAACCGGATCGTCCCCGAGCTCGGCCTGCCCTGCGTGCTCAAGCAGCCGGACAGCTCATTCTCGCTAGGTGTGGTGAAGGTGGAAACGGCAGAGGAACTGCCCGCCAAAGTAAACGGCCTGCTCGACAAGTCGGAGCTGATCGTCGCGCAGGAATACCTGCCCACCGAATTCGACTGGCGCGTCGGCATCCTCGACCGGCGGCCGCTGTTCGTCGCGAAATACTTCATGGTGCCCGGCCACTGGCAGATCATCCGGCACGGCGACGACAAGCACGATTTCGTCGAGGGCAAGACGGAGGCGCTGTCGGTCGGCGAGGCGCCGGACCGCGTGGTGAAAATGGCGCTGCGTGCGGCCAAGCTGATCGGCGACGGCTTCTACGGCGTGGACATCAAACAGGTCGGCCGCCGCCTCTACGTCATCGAGGTCAACGACAATCCCAACGTCGATGCCGGCAACGAGGACAGCGTGCTCAAGGACGCGCTGTACCGCGAGGTAATGGGCGTATTCCTCAAGCGCGTCGAAGCGCGCAAGCGCGGGGCGGCGCGATGAGATAATTGCACCTCGCCAGCCGTATCATCTGTCGGATAGAATCCACGCCTTTTTCGGGCAGCCTTAACCGGCCCGCCCTCGATCGTTTCCAACTGCTTCGACTCTCATGCTGCCATCCATCGAACAACGCCTCGCCACCGAAATTTCCGCAAAACCCGCCCAGGTCGCCGCCGCCGTCGCCCTGCTCGACGAGGGCGCGACCGTCCCGTTCATCGCCCGCTACCGCAAGGAAGCGACCGGCGGGCTTGACGACACACAACTGCGCCTGCTTGAAGAGCGCCTGCGCTACCTGCGCGAGCTGGAGGAGCGGCGCGCGACGATCATCGCCTCGATCATCGAACAGAACAAGATGACGCCGGAGCTACTGGACGCGATCAGCCACGCCGAGGACAAGACCCAGCTGGAGGACCTGTACCTGCCCTACAAGCCGAAACGCCGCACCAAGGCGCAGATCGCGCTGGAAGCCGGGTTGGAGCCGCTGGCCGATGCGCTGCTGGCCGACGCTATGCTGAACCCCGAAGAAGAAGCCGCCAAGTACCTGAAGCCTGCCTTCACCTCCGAGCAGGGCGACAACCCCGGCGTGCCGGACACCAAGGCGGCGCTGGAAGGTGCACGCTACATCCTGATGGAACGCTTCGCCGAAGATGCGCCGCTGTTGCAAGACCTGCGCGAATACCTGCAAACGCACGGCGTGGTCGAAGCCAAGGTCATCGAAGGCAAGGAAGAGGCCGCCGCGAAGTATGCCGATTATTTCGACTACCACGAACCGATCTCCGCGATCCCGTCGCACCGTGCGCTGGCGCTGTTTCGCGGACGCCGCGAGGAGATGCTGAACGTATCCCTGCGCCTCGACAGCGAAGCGGAAAAACCCAGATGGGATGCGCCGCTCAACCCCTGCGAGGCGCGCATCGCCCAGCGCTTCGGCATCGTCAACCAGAGCCGCCCCGCCGACAAGTGGCTGGCGGACACGGCGCGCTGGACCTGGCGCGTGAAGAGCTTCCTGCACCTGGAGAACGAGCTGATGGGAAGCTTGCGCGAACGCTCTGAAGCCGAGGCGATCAAGGTATTCGCGCGCAACCTGAAAGACCTGCTGCTCGCCGCCCCTGCCGGGCCACGCGCCACGATGGGGCTGGACCCCGGCATGCGTACCGGTGTGAAGGTGGCCGTCGTGGATGCAACAGGCAAGGTGGTGGACACTGCGGTGATCTACCCGCATCAGCCGCGCAACGATTGGGATGGCTCGCTGCACGCGCTGGCGAAGCTGGCCGAAAAACACCAGGTCGCGCTAATCTCCATCGGCAACGGCACCGCCTCGCGCGAGACCGACAAGCTGGCGCAGGATTTGATCAAGTTGCGCCCGGAACTGAAGCTCACCAGCATCGTGGTCTCGGAAGCGGGTGCGTCGGTGTATTCCGCCTCAGAGTTTGCCTCGCGCGAACTGCCCGACATGGACGTCAGCTTGCGCGGCGCGGTATCCATCGCGCGCCGCCTGCAAGACCCGCTCGCGGAACTGGTGAAGATCGATCCGAAATCCATCGGCGTCGGGCAGTACCAGCACGACGTGGGGCAGTTCCAGCTGGCGCGTTCGCTGGATGCCGTGGTCGAGGACTGCGTCAATGCGGTGGGGGTGGACGTCAACACCGCCTCCGCCCCGTTGCTGGCGCGCGTGTCCGGCCTCTCAAGCAGTGTCGCGCAAAGCATCGTGACCTACCGCGATGCGCACGGCATGTTCACCTCGCGCGCGGCCCTGAAGGAAGTGCCGCGCCTCGGCGACAAGACCTTCGAGCAGGCGGCCGGCTTCCTGCGCGTCATGGGCGGCGACAACCCGCTCGACGCCTCGGCAGTGCATCCCGAATCCTACCCGCTGGTGAAGAAGATCCTTGCCGATATCAAGAAGAGCATCAAGGAAGTAATCGGCGACAGCAAACTGCTCAAGTCGCTCAACCCCGGCAAATATGCCGACGAACAATTCGGCGTGCCCACCATCACAGACATCCTGAGCGAACTGGAAAAGCCGGGACGCGATCCGCGCCCCGAGTTCACCACCGCCACCTTCAGGGAAGGCGTCGAGGAGCTGAAAGACCTCAAGCCGGACATGATCCTCGAAGGCGTGGTCACCAACGTCGCGGCATTCGGTGCGTTTGTCGATATCGGCGTGCATCAGGACGGGCTGGTGCATATCTCGGCGCTCTCCAACTCGTTCGTGAAGGACCCGCATACCGTCGTCAAGGCGGGGCAGGTGGTGAAGGTCAAGGTGCTGGAGGTGGACGAGAAGCGCAAGCGCATCGCGCTGTCGATGCGGCTGACTGACTGCGCCGCTCAGGGGAGCGGCAAGGGTGAGGCACAGCGGGATCGCGCAACCGATGCCAAACGCATGTCGCAGCACAAACGGCAGGAAGAGCGTCAGCCGGCACCGAGTGGCGCGATGGCGGCGGCATTTGCCAAATTCAAGAGATGATCCTGGCAGTTGCGCATTGAGAGGCACAGGCGCGGCGCACCCCGTTGAGCCGTTGCCGGAAGAAAGGTATAGAATATCTCCGAGAACTTCGTACTCACTAACCCGGCGGAAGGAACACCATGAACCTCCAGTCCGTGCCTATCGAAGACATCCCCCTCGGCAAACCCCTGCCGTGGCGGCTCTATGACCGCAACGGTTACATCGTGTTCGCGCGCGGAGAAATGGTAGCGAGCCGCGAGCAACTGGAGCGCCTGCTTGCCGATGGCCTGCTGCGCGACGCCGATGCGAAGCCGCAAGCCTACGAAACGGGCGACTGGACCGAGTTCGGCGAGCCCGCAACGGTCAGGGGCTTCCCGCCCCCCGGCATCAAGCCTCAGGTCGGGGAACACGTGCAGCTCCGCCTGATCGACCCGAAGCCGCAGCCTTACCACTCCGTCCACCTGATCGGCTACATCAGGAACCTCAGCATCGTGGTGACGCGGCCCATGAGCGCCGCCGCCCCCTTCATTCCGGTGGAGGGCAAGCCGGTGGAAGTGCGCATGGTGACCGGCAACAACATCCATGCGTTCCAGTCCTCGATCCAGCGCCTGTGCATCAGCCCCCTCAACTACATGCACCTCGACTTCCCCACCGAGGTGCGCGTGCAAAAGTTGCGCAAATCACCCTGGGTCAAGATGAGCCTCGGCGTCATCGTGACCGATGCACAGGGCGCCCACGAGGCCGCCCGCCTCGTCAACCTCAGCCCGGACGGCGCGCAGTTCCATGCGCCGCCCACGCTCGGCAAGCCCGGCGATGCGTTGCGGGTTTCCTTCCATGTCGCGCTGGACGAACTGAAGACCACCCTGAACCTCGACGCGACCATCCTGCATGCGCAACAGGCTGCGCCGGAGGCGGGAAGCAACCTGCTGGAATACGGCGTCGCCTTCCGCGATGTCACCGCCGAGGATGCGCTCTGGCTGAAGGGGCTGGTCTACCGGCATATCGCCGATGGTTATCTGGCTTAGCAACATCCGTTCGTGGTGAGCCTGTCGAACCACGAACAGCTTCCGGCAAGGCCGCTCACCCTTCGACAAGCTCAGGGCGAACGGCGTAATGAGTCATGTGATATTCATAATCCCCACTGACATCAATGAGGAGGTTAAATCATGATCCGCAACCCGATCGACATCGCCAGCCGCACCAGCCCGGAACTATCCCGGCTCATCGAAAGCATCGTCAACCAGCTCGACTCCGACGAGCCGGTGACGCTCGCCGCGGTCCGCTCGTTCATCGAGCATGATCTGCCCGCCGAGATCAGCGAAAGCGAACACCTGCACCGCTTCGACACGGGCGAATCGCTCGTCGACGAACTGGATGCGCTGATCGACGGCTTCGGGGAGTCGGCCGCGGCCATCGACTTCGTCTCGGCCTTCGCCAGCGAGCCGCTCTCACGGGCGATCGAGGCCGTCGTGGGCGACGAAAACCGCGAAAACCCGCCCACCCTCGCAACGGTCAGGGAAGCGCTGCTCGACGGACTGGCCGCTCGTCTGGTCGGCGACGGCACCCTGGAAGAGGAGGAGGCCGAAATGCTGATGCCGGAGATCGAGGAACTGATTGAACGTTCCGGCAGCGATGCGCTGGCGGAGGAGTTTGTGCGCTACGAGTAGCGCAGCGGCGATGGCTCACCGCTTGCGCAACGGATCGAGCAGCGATGACAGGCCGTTGTGGTCCAGTTCCTGCATCAGCGCAAGCAACCGGCCGATCTCGCCGGGCGGGAAACCCTTGCGCGCAAACCAGTTGAGATACTGGCCGGGCAGATCGGCGATCAGGCGGCCCTTGTATTTGCCGTAAGGCATCGCGCGGGTAACCAGCAATTCCAGGTGTTCGTGGTTCATTTCCATAGCCATTCTAAAGCGTACTGATTCACCTGTCTTTGGCGCGCATGCGCATCTCCAGTGTCGTGGCCTCGCCGACTTCGATATTTTCGTATTCCGCAATCACCTGTGCCCCCAGCAACAGCAGCGCGGCAGCCAGTTCCAGGCTGATCAGCACGACGATAGCTGTGGTCAGAGAACCGTACACCACACTCACTTGCGACAGCGTGCCGAAATACCAGCGCAGCGCGAAGCGGACCACCTCCCACAGCAAGGCCGCCGTGGCGCCGCCGATCAGCGCGTGATGCACCGACAGCCTGCCGACCGGCATGAAGTAATAGATCGCGGAGATGAGCAGGATTTCCCCGATGAGGCCGACGCCGTAGATCATCAAGTGCGAGAAGCCGGTCAGCGACCAGCTATGCCCCAGCAGGGTAATACTCTCGGTACCCATCGCCACCAGATCGGCGATCACGATTGCCCCCACGAACAGCATCGTGCTGATAAAAACGATGTATCCGAAGGGCAGCAGCAGGGAAACGAGGAAGTGCCGCCTGCGCTTCTGCACGCGGTGCCGGAAAATCACCGAAATCGCCCTCTCCAGCACCTTGAAGCCCAGCGAGCTGAAAAGCAGCATCGTGATCAGCAGAACCCAGCCGATCACCGCGCGATGATCGAGGAACGCCTTCAGCTCCCCCACCACCGCCCTGCCTTCACCCGGCGCCATGTATTCCAGCGCCCGGCGCAACGTTGCCAGCAGCACCTCCTGATCGATCACGTGCGACAGCGCGATCACCATGAGGATGAGCAGCGGCACGATGGAAAGCAACGCATAGTAGGCCACAGCGCCCGCAAGCAGCAGGCCCTGGTTCGCCCGGAACGCCTTCAGAACCTGAAGTGCGAAGTCGACGGGGCTTCTCAGGACATGCAGGGTACGCGGGCTGATGAGTTCCATGGGCGGCCGGCAATCAGCAGGCGGCGGGCTTGCAGCCGGAATGCATCGCCGCACATCGACCATGAAAAGGACGAGGCACCATCATTCTCAACATCCGATTCCCTCCGTCCATAAAGAAAGGGGCTTAAAGCACCCGGGCAAAACGGCAGATAAAAATTGAGCTTCGTCCATTTTATCTCACCGCCCTCTTCGCCTATGAATATCTACATAGTTGACCCCATAAAAATTACGTCCCTGCTCCATAGAAGACCCAATTGTCTTTTGCGGCCATAGTGGTATACATATCCGACCGAAACCATCCAGGCAAGGAGGTTTACCATGGCACAGTTCCATTTACCCCATATGCCCCATTGGGCGGCGTGGGATGCATTCACCCACACCCACATGTCGGCGTTGAAGCTGTTTTTGCTCTATGCAGTGCCGCTGTCTCTCGTCCCGCCGGCAATGATCTATTACGCCGGTGTCACGTACCATGCGGGTTTGTTGCCGGAGTTGAGCGTCATGCAGTTGCAGACCATCGGCATCCTGTTCTACCTCTCCGAACTGATGATGACCTTCGTGGTCGCATACGTCATTCAACAGTTGGGCGAGTGGGTGGGTGTAAAACCCGGCTTCGACGATGCCTACAAGCTGACGGTAGTGATACCGACGCCGTTATGGCTCGCGCCGCTGTTCATGTTCATCCCCAGCTTCATGCTCAACCTCACGGCAGGCGCGGCGGCCTTGATCCTCTCCGGCATGCTGATTTTCTACAGCGTACCGTCGATCCTCAAGGTCGAGGAAAAAGGCCACGCCGTACTGCTGTCAGGCTCCATCTTGGCGGCCGGCATGGTGGCGTGGGCCGGGATGATGTATCTGACGCTGCTCTTCTGGAGCTTTGGAGCTTCTTTCTAACCTGTTGCCCTGAACAGGACTAACGGGAAAACGCAGCCTTATCAGGCTGCATGGCGGGGAAGGCGGAAGTCTTCCTCGCTTTCGTTTGCGCTGAAGGCTTGAGTCAATCGACCACGGATTCCGCCGGGTGATACTCCAGCCCGAATGCCTCGGCAACCTTGCGGTGCGTCACCTTGCCGCCGATGATGTTGAGGCCGTTGAGCAGGGCGGGGGATTCCCGGAGCGCCTCGCGCCAGCCCTTGTTCGCCAGTTGCAGTACATAAGGCAGGGTTGCGTTGGTCAGCGCCAGCGTCGAGGTGATGGGCACGCCGCCGGGCATGTTGGCGACGCCGTAGTGGATGACGCCGTCGACGATGAAGGTGGGGTTCTCGTGCGTGGTGGGGTGCATGGTCTCGACGCAGCCGCCCTGATCGATGGAGACATCGACGATCACCGCGCCCTTGCGCATCGTCCTGAGGTCTTCGCGGCGGATCAGCCTGGGCGCGACGGCGCCGGGGATCAGCACCGCGCCGATCACAAGGTCGGCGCCGGCGATCCACTCCAGCAGGTTGTGCCGGTCGGAGAAGATCAGCTGTACGTTCGCGGGCATCACGTCGCTGAGGTAGCGCAGCCGCTCCAGCGATACGTCGAGCAGGGTGACGCTCGCACCGAACCCGGCGGCCATCTTCGCCGCATTCACGCCGACCACGCCGCCGCCGAGGACCACCACCTTCGCGGGCGCCACGCCGGGCACGCCGCCGAGCAGGATGCCGCGACCGCCGTAGAGTTTCTCCAGGTACTTCGCGCCCTCCTGCACCGCCATGCGCCCGGCCACCTCGGACATCGGCGTCAGGAGCGGCAGTTCGCGCGAGGGCAGCTCGACGGTCTCATAGGCGATGCACACCGCACCGGAAGCCAGGTGCGCGCGGGTCAACTGTTCGTTTGCGGCGAAATGGAAGTAGGTGAAGATGGCCTGGCCGGGCCGGATATGCGTCCATTCCGGCTCGATCGGCTCCTTCACCTTCACGATCAGGTCGGACGCCGCCCAGACCGCGTCGGCGTCCGGCGCGATCTGGGCGCCCGCGGCAGCGTATTGCTCGTCTCCGAAGCCGCTGCCCAGCCCCGCGCCCGTTTCGACGATGACGGCATGTCCCGCCGCCACGAGCGCCTCGGCCCCCGCCGGTACCAGCGCGACGCGGTTTTCGTTGGTCTTGATTTCCTTCGGTATGCCTATTTTCATGGATGCCCCTATTCCAAAAAACCACTTGTCCGCAGATTACACAGATTAGCGCAGATTAAACAACCGGCGACAAAAGCGAATTGATAATCTGTTTAATCTGCGGATCAAACTGTTTTTCCTGCCAGCATCTCCCGGTCCACCTGTTTCGCGGACCAGTGCAGCGCGGCTGCGATCACCGCCGCCCGCTCAAAAGCCTCCACCGGCGTTGTGCCAAAACCGCACACGCCGATGTCGGCTTGATGGGGGAAGTGTTCCCAGCGGGCAGTAGCGGTCATGCGTCGACTCTCCTTCCGTGAAAACGGTTTTGATTCTGCTCCCATTTACCCCGCGCGACAACGTGCTAGAGTATGCCGCCTGCAACGCATGAAGGACGCCGCTCATGACGCCTGTACCATCCTCGCCTGAACTGTTGCGCCAGCGGCAACTGGTGGAGGCGCTGCTCGGCTGTTTTCCGCCGCGCTCCAGGATAGAGGAGACGCATATCTCCTGGGTGCTGCTGGCCGGGAACGATGCCTACAAGATCAAGAAATCGGTCGATCTCGGCTTCCTCGATTTCTCCACGCTGGAAAAGCGCCGCTTCTACTGCGACGAGGAGTTGCGCCTCAACCGCCGCCTCGCCCCCGATCTCTACCTCGATGTCGTCGCGATCGGCAGCAGCCCGGAACAGCCGCTGCCAGGCGGCGAGCCCGCCATTGAGTATGCGGTGCACATGCGCCGCTTCCCGCGCTCCGCGATGATGGATCTCCTGCTGGCTGACGGCCAGATCACCCCTTTGCATATCGACCGGCTGGCCGCCATCATCGCGCAATTCCATGCCGCTCTGCCGCCCGCCGCAGCGGACTCGCCGTTCGGCTCGCCCGCTGTGATACAGGAAGCGGTGCTGGAAAATTTTGCGCAGCTCGCGCCGTCGCTCGAAGCCTCCGCCGACCTCGCGATGCTGGAGAAGGTGCGCCTCGCGAGCGCGCTCGAATTCGCTGCCTGCGAGCCGCTGTTCCGGCAGCGCAAGGCGGCCGGCTGCGTGCGCGAGTGCCACGGCGATTTGCACCTCGGCAACATCGTGCTGCTCGACGACATACCCGTGCCTTTCGACGGCATCGAGTTCAGTGAAACGCTGCGCTGGATCGATGTGATCAGCGAAATCGCCTTCACGGCGATGGACCTCATGCAGCGCGGCCGGCCGCAGTTCGCCTGGCGTTTTCTCGACAAATATCTGGAGCAGGCCGGCGACTATGGCGGAGCGGGCGTGCTGCGCTACTACCTCGCCTACCGCGCGATGGTGCGCGCCAAGGTCGCCGCGATCCGCGCCAATCAGGAAGACCCGGCGCAGGCGCAACACGAACTGGCGGCATGCCGCAGCTATCTCGCGCTCGCGCACGACTGCCTCGCGCGCCGCCGCCCCGCGCTGATCATCACGCACGGGTTGCCGGGCTGCGGCAAGAGCACCTTCGCGCAGATTGCGCTGGAACGTTTTGGCGCGATCCGCATCCGCTCGGATGTCGAGCGCAAGCGGCTGTTCGGCCTCGCGGCGCTCGCGGACAGCCGCTCGCAAACCGGCAGCGGCATCTACGGCGAGGAGGCCACGCGCCGCACCTATGAACGCCTGCATGAACTCGCACGCGGCCTGCTCGCCGCAGGATTCCCCGTCATCGTCGATGCCGCATTCCTGCGCCATGCCGAGCGCGAAAATTTTCGTGTGCTTGCGCAGGCAATGGATGCGCCCTTCGTCATTGCCTGCGTACAGGCCGACGAGGCGGTGCTCAAGGATCGGCTGGCGCAACGGCGCAGCCGCGCCGACGACGCCTCGGAGGCCGATGCCACGGTGCTGCAGGTTTTACAGGCCGCGCAGGAGCCGCTGCAGGAGGAGGAAAAAGGCTGCGCCGTGACCTTCGTCAACAACGGCGATGCCGAGGCGCTGGGAATGGCCGGCGAGAGCTGGGCATTGCTCGATGCCCGTCTCGCCTGAGGAACCGCCCGGCATGTTTCGCCGGGCGGCAGGTCAGTGGACGTCCTTCCAGATTTCCTTCTTCAGCGCGCGAAGCAGGACCAGAAGCACAAACAGGAAGCCGAGCACGATATAGCCGAGGTCATAGCGCACCATTTTCGACGGGTCGCTCATGAAGACCAGGTAGTTGGTCAGGTCGGCGATGGCCGCATCGTATGCCGCCTTGCACAGCGAGTTCCCCGCGGTGCACATCGAACCCGGCTCCTGCAGGACCAGCTTCTTTACTTCATGGCCGTTCTTGCTTTCGACGCGCAGCACCTGCCTGCCCTGCAGATCGGCCAGGACGAACGGCATGGCCACGTTGGGGAAAACCGTGTTGTTCCAGCCGCTCGCGCGAGCGGTGTCCACGTAGAAGGTGCGCATGTAGGTATACAGCCAGTCGGCGCTGCGCGAACGCGCAATCACGCTCAGGTCGGGAGGCGGCTCGCCGAAGGCGAGCTTGGCCGAGTTTGCGTCCATCGCGGCCTGCATGGTCGAGCCGAGCTTGACGTCCTCGGGGAGTTCCAGATCCTTCTTGATCTGCTCCTCGGTCATGCCGATGTCCCTGAGGCGGTTGTAGCGCATGTAGGAAGCGCTGTGACAGGCCAGGCATCTCGAGGTGAACAGCTTCGCCCCGCGCTGCAGTGAAGCGGTGTTTTTCAAGTCCACCGGCGCCCTGTCCAGATGAACGCCGGTTTCGCCGGCGATCGCGATTGACGATGCCGCGAGGAGCAGCACCAGAATTCCCAGTTTATTGATAGCTTTCATGTCCGAGCCTTTCCGTTCTATTTGGACGTGATGCGGTCGGGCTCGGGCTTGCACTTGTCGATCCTGGTATACCAGGGCATCAACAGGAAGAACGCAAAGTAAACCGCGGCCAGTATCCGCGAGATCAGGGTGTAGGCCGGGGTGGCGGGCATCAGGCCCAGCCAGCCGAGGCCGACAAAACTGATCACGAACAGGGTCAGGAAAATCTTGTAGATCGGGCCGCGATAGCGGATCGATTTGACCTTGCCCCGGTCCAGCCAGGGCAGGAAGAAGAAGATCACCGTTGCCACGCCCATCGCGACCACGCCCGGAAACTGCGAGCCGAACATCGGCGGCACGGCGCGCAAGATCGCGTAGAACGGAGTGAAGTACCACACCGGCGCGATATGCTCGGGCGTTTTCATCGGGTTGGCCGGAATGAAGTTGTTGTACTCCAGGAAGTAACCCTTCATGTCCGGCGCGAAGAAGACGATGGCGCAGAAAATCATCAGGAAGGCGACCGCCCCGACCCCGTCCTTCACCGTGTAGTAGGGATGGAAGGGGATGCCGTCCAGCGGCTTGCCGTTGTCGTCCTTGTACTTCTTGATTTCGATGCCGTCCGGATTGTTCGAGCCGACCTCGTGCAAGGCCACGATATGGGCAACCACGATCAGCACGATGACCAGCGGGATCGCGATGACGTGCAGCGCGAAGAAGCGGTTCAGCGTGGTATCGGAAACCACATAGTCGCCGCGGATCAGCAGCGCGAGGTCCGGGCCGATGAAGGGCACGGAAGAGAACAGGTTGATGATCACCTGCGCGCCCCAGAAGGACATCTGTCCCCAGGGCAGCAGGTAGCCCATGAACGCCTCGGCCATCAATGCCAGATAGATGACCATGCCGACGATCCACAGCAGCTCGCGCGGCTTGCGGTACGAGCCGTACATCAGGCTGCGGAACATGTGCAGGTAGACCACGACAAAGAACATCGAGGCGCCGGTGGAATGGATGAAGCGCAGCAGCCAGCCCCATTGCACGTCGCGCATGATGTACTCGACGGAGGCGAAGGCGAACAGCGCATCCGGCTTGTAGTTCATGGTCAGGAAAATGCCGCTCACGATCTGGATCACCAGCACCAGTAGCGCCAGCGAGCCGAAGAAGTACCAGAAGTTGAAATTCTTCGGCGCGTAATACTCCGAGACATGCGCCTTGTAGGTCGAGATGAGCGGGAAGCGTTCGTCGATCCAGCCGACCAGTTTCTTCAGGAGGCCCATCATGCCGCCTCCTTTCCGTCGTCGCCGATCAGGAGCCGGCCCTCACCGAGATACTTGTGCGGCGGAACGATCATGTTGCTGGGCGCGGGCACGCCTTTGTACACGCGCGCCGCGAGATCGAAGCGTGAACCGTGGCAGGGGCAGAACCAGCCGCCCGGCCAATCCGCACCGAGATCGCTCGGCGCGACTTCCGGGCGATAGGTCGGGGAGCACCCCAGGTGGGTGCAGACGCCGAGGACGACGAGGTATTCGGGCTTGATGGAACGGTAAGGGTTGTTGCAGTACTCGGGCTGCTGCGGGACGGAAGATTCCGGGTCGACCAGCCTGTCATTGTGCTTTGCGAGCAGGTCGAGCATCTCCGGGGTGCGACGCACGATCCACACCGGCTTGCCCTGCCACTCGACGCTGATCATCATGCCGGGCTCGATGCGGCTCACGTCCACCTCGACCGGCGCGCCGGCCGCCTTGGCGCGTTCGCTCGGCATCAGGCTCAGCACGAACGGCGCGCCGGCGCCCGCTGCCGCAACCCCGCCGGCCGCGGTAGTGGCGGCGATCAAAAGCCGCCGCTTACCGAGATTCACATTGTCAGTCATGTTCCCCTTCCCCCCGCTAAAGCGTTATTGACGATTGCAATCCGGGTCAGCACCGGGCCGGCACAGCGCCAGCGCGGTTGCCCGGAAATTTTTGTAATGGATGATTTACAGAACTGCTTGCCGCATGGCAGAAACCCGGACAAGCAAAACGTTTGGTTTACCGGCACCGGCGGCGAACGCTGCCTCGCTAACGGTTCGCCGCAAGTGAGATCAGTTGTTCCTGGCTCCCTGTTTGACCCACTTCCTCATAATCAGGATGTATTGACGATCGAGCGTACCTTCCGCATTCAAGCCCATCGGCATCTTCAAACCCTTGTTGGTGCCGGTAAGCAGCTTGGTGAAAGTGCTGGCCTCGCTGTTGCCGGGGATGACGACCGGCCCGAACCTCGTGCCCTTCATCAGTCCCTCCCAGGACCTCAGATCCAGGCCGCTTTTCGCATGCCCCCTGCCGCCCGGAGAATGACAGCTCACGCAATAGTCATGCAGGATGGGCTGCACCTCTTCCTTGAAGCTCACTTCCTCGCGCTTCAGCACCTTGATGGCATCATGTGCCGGCGCCAGGGCTGCATCTGCCGGAGCGTGCGCAGTTCCTGCTGCCTTGTCTGCCGATGTCTTTTCTGCCGGCGCCAGCACCTTGCCTGCCGACGCCAGCGCGGTGCCCGCCGGTGCCAGCGGTGCAGCTTCCGCGGACACTGCTTTCGTTTCTTCGGCCGGTGCCGCTTCCGCACCCTTTGCAGGTGCCGGCGTGGCACCCGCCTGAACAGGCGCCGTAGCCCCTGCCGATGCCAGTGTCATGTTTTCCGCCGACACGCCGAATGAAAGGGCTGCCAGAATGATCGCGCCCAGTAATATTCCAGTTCCAGTTTTCATACCGCTCCCTTGGAAAACACACCGCCTGAAAAATCCGGCAAACCGGGAGAGTTGACTGTCTGGACAGACAGCCGCGAGACCAGCAATCCCCTCCCCACTGCATCTTTTTTTATATAAACCGCGCAACCCGCAATCGCGGCAATCGGCTGGAAAGATGCCCGGCAACTCATCCAGTATCTGCCGCAATGTTTCGCTACCATAATTCCAAACCAGCCCTCGTTTCCCTGACGTGGGTCAACCAATTTGTGTTTTTGCTCCGGCCAGGCGAAGCCGGTTTTCACGATGGGTGAGAGGAAGGAATCGCGCCCGTAATCGGCCCGGATACCGATGCTGTTATTTCAAAGGGCTGGTTCGACCGATCGGCAGGAGTAAGGCCAACGAATGCCGCAGGCCTGTGTGGATGAGGAGCAACCTATGGGAAGCGGAGGCGGGGTGGTGCCAATGAGCTGCGAATGACCGATGAGGCAGGAGTGGGAAGCACTGCTGACCTGATGGCGGGTCAGGTCGATAGGAGGGAAACGATTCGGGCTTGGCTCCTTTTCACGCGCGCAAGCGCAGCTTGCGGGCGATCCAGTTGGCCGAAAGGTTAGGCTTCACTTAGAACCCTCGCAATATCTTGGCGTGCCGCCGCGATAAACGCCGTTTTTAACTTGAAGAAATCAGCGACTTCTTTTGCTGGCTGCGCACTATGGCTAGTTATCGCGGAATCAGCTAGTTTCTGTGCAGCATCCACAACGCTATCCGGTGCGACAAGTGAAACCTCAGCGAATTTTCCATTTAGTGAATTCAGGTCAGCAAGTGAAGTTATTTTCTCTTCACGGGCTTGTACTACGAGGCGTTGTGCTTCGACAAGAAACTCTGCATACAACTTCTGGCGAGAAGCAACTTGATCCTTCGCGAGCGCGAGTCGCCACTCGTGATTCTTTACACCACGGCTCGAAAAGTAGTTAATGAGGCCGCCTACGAGAGTGCCGAAAAGAGTGCCTAGGACTGCTATAAGTTCAGTGGGCATTTACGGAATTTTATGTGAATTTAGACAAGAAACACAATGCTACAACTCCAGTTTTTACACCAATTTTTGTTGATTAAATATTAATGCTTTTGATTCCTTCGAGCTGGTTATACTTGCCCAATTGATGTAACTCTACGCGACGAAATGTACCGGGGTCGAATTATTTTCTTCCCCATCGGCGGGCGCAGTTTTCCAACATTCCACCGTGCAGTCAATATGCCGGAATGCCTATATATTCCGGCCTAGCCATGAACCTTACAGCACCACCGGCCGATCCGGCATTTCATTGAGCTTTCCGTCCTGTGCAGGGAAGTGGCGCGCGAGATGTTCGCCCACGGCGCGAATACCGGCGAGCACGCCCGCCTCGAACCGCCCGTCGCGAAACGCCGTTTCCATTTCGCGGCAGATCGTCTCCCAGGTTTCCTGGCCGAGCCTCGCGTGGATGCCGCGGTCGGCGATGATCTCCACGTCGCGGTCCGCGAGCAGCAGGTAGATCAGCACGCCGTTGTTGTGCTCGGTGTCCCAGACGCGCAGTTCGGAAAACACCTCGATGGCGCGCTCCTGCGCCGTCTGTCCCGCGAGCAGCGGCGTGAGGTCGAGCGCGGCCTCGACCGCGAAGCGGATCTGTCCGTCGTGTCTGGCCTCGGTGTCGCGGATGGCGCGCTCGATCGCCTCCAGCGCGCGCGGCGGAAAGGCGCGGCGCACAGAAGCGCGCCCGCTGGATAGATGCTGCATCACTCGCTTTAAATTCTTCATCCTGACTCTCATGTCGAATTGCCGCCCCTGATGGTGAAAACGTGCATCTCGTAGGAGCGCAGCTTGCTGCGCGAATGCAATCGCCCGATAAATCGGGCTCCTACGGGTCACCTGCCACGCCAAGAAGCCCACTTCACCAGCGCCCCGATGCCCCGCCTCCACCGAACCCGCCGCCCCCGCCGCCGAACCCCCCTCCTCCACCGAAGCCGCCGCCAAACCCGCCGTGACCGAATCCGCCGCGGCCATGGCCGCCGAAACCGCGCCCCGCTCCGCCGAACAGCACGAACACGAAGGCCATCAGCCCGACCAGCAGCGCGGCAAACAGCGACGCGGCCACCAGCCAGGCAATCAAGCCCAGCCCGCCGCCCATCAGCGCGGCGGCTGGGAAGCGCCCGAGCAGCGCGCGCAGCATGCCGCCCACGACCACCACCAGGCCGAAGGCAACGAACAGCAGCGACTCGATGTCGTAGCTGCCGCTCGCGGCGGCGCGCTTCGGCGGCGGCAGGGGTTCGCCCTCGATCACCTGCATCATCGCGCCCATGCCTGCATCGATGCCCGCATAGAATTCGCCGCGCCGGAAGAACGGCGTGATGATCTCGGCAACGATGCGCTTTGCCGTGGCGTCGTTGAGCGCGCCTTCGAGGCCGTAGCCCACCTCGATGCGCAGCGCGCGGTCTTCCTTTGCGACGAGCAGCAGCGCGCCGTCATCCACGCCCTTGCGCCCGAGCTTCCAGGTTTCGGCGACGCGGATGCCGTATTGCTCGACGGTCTCCGGCTGGGTGGTGGGGACGATGAGCACGGCAAGCTGCGCGCCTTTCTTCGCCTCGAACGCGGCGAGGCGGGATTCGAGCGCCTGCACCTGCTGCGCGTCCAGCGTGGAAGTGAGGTCGGTGACGCGTGCGCCCAGCGGCGGCACGGCCACTTCGGCCTGCGCCGCGCCGGTGAGCAGCAGCACAAGCAGGACAAGAATCGACTGAAAGAGACCGTATTGCCTTACTCCCCTCTCACATTTATGGGATAACCAGCGACTTAGCTGCGATTTTTGGCAGCTTAGTCGAATGGCTAGTTGTTTCACCCAGAGGGGCTGGGGGAGAGGGAATAAAGAATCTGTTGCAGTTTTCAAGTTTCCACCCTCTCCCTAACCCTCTCCCGCAAGCGGGCGAGGGAATCTTTCGATGGGTTCATTTACTTGGCAGGTGTGGGCTTCGGCGCATCGAAACTGACCGCCGGCGGACGGGAGATTTCCTTCTCGTTCTCCACCGTGAAGTTCGGCTTGACGGCGTAGCCGAACAGCATCGCGGTGAGGTTGCTCGGAAAGGAGCGCACCGCGACGTTGTATTCCTGCACCGCCTTGATGTAGCGGTTGCGCGCCACGGTGATGCGGTTTTCGGTGCCTTCGAGCTGCGCCTGCAGGTCGCGGAAATTCGCGTCGGATTTGAGTTGCGGGTAGTTCTCCGACACCACCAGCAGGCGGCTCAAGGCCGAAGACAGTTCGCCCTGCGCGGCCTGGAATTTCGCAAAGGCCTGTGGGTCGTTGATCAGTGCGGGCGTGGCCTGGATGCTGCCGACCCTCGCGCGCGCCTCGGTGACGCCGAGCAGCACGGTCTGCTCCTGCGCGGCAAAGCCCTTGACCGTGTTCACGAGGTTGGGGATCAAGTCGGCGCGCCGCTGGTACTGATTCAGCACCTCCGACCAGCTCGCCTTGATCTGCTCGTCTGTCGTTTGAAAAGTGTTGTAGCCGCAGCCGCTCAACAGCAGCGCAAGTAAAGCAATCCATAAGGCACGCATCGTCGGTTCCTCCTGATTGAGTGTCAAAAACGCGCGAAAACTATAGCACTAAACGGCCTGCCCGGTGGCATGGCCCGACGCCCACGCCCACTGGAAATTGTAGCCGCCAAGCTGGCCGGTCACGTCCACCACCTCGCCGATGAAATACAGGCCGGGCACGTCGTTGCATTCCATGGTCTTCGACGACAGAGCGCGCGTGTCGATGCCGCCGCAGGTCACTTCGGCCTTGGTGTAGCCCAGCGTGCCGCTTGGGGTGATCTGCCAGTCGTGCAGGGCGGCGGCGATCTGCTTGCGCTGTTTGTCGTTGTACTGCTTGAGCGGCTTGTTCTCGATCCCGGCCAACTGCGCGCACCACGCATCGGCGAAGCTCTTCGGGAACCATTGCGTCAGGTAATTGCTCAGCAATTTCTTGCTGCCCTTCTGCTCGTCCAGCAGGCTTGCCATGTCGCAATCCGGCAGCAGGTCGATGTGCAGCGGCTGGCCGTGCTGCCAATAGGATGAGATTTGCAGGATCGCCGGGCCGCTGAGACCTCTATGGGTCACCAGCATGTTTTCGCGGAACGACTGCTTGCCGAAACTCACCGTAACATCGAGCGAGACGCCGGTCAGGTCGGCGTAGGGCTTCCAGTCGTCCGGCGCGAAGCTCAGCGGCACTAGGCCGGGTTTGAGCTTGGCGATGGGGATGCCGAACTGCTCGGCGACGTGGTAGCCGAACGGGGTTGCGCCGGTCTTGGGGATGGACAGGCCGCCGGTGGCGATTACCAGCGACTTCGCCTCGAAGTCGCCGCGCGAAGTGCTAACGTGGAATTTCTTGTCGCGCTCGATTTTTTCGACTTCGCAGGACATGAAGCGCTTCACGCCCGCCGCATCGCATTCTTCCCTGAGCATCGCGATGATGACTTCGGCTTCGTCGTCGCAGAACAACTGCCCGAGCGTCTTCTCGTGGTAGCCGATGCCGTGTTTTTGCAGCAGCGCGATGAAGTCGCGCGGCGTGTAGCGCGCGAGCGCCGAGCGGCAGAAATCAGGGTTGGCGGAGATGAAATGCTCCGGCCCGCTGTTGAGGTTGGTGAAGTTGCAGTGCCCGCCGCCGGAGATGCGGATCTTCTCCGCGAGCTTTTTGGCATGGTCGAGCAGCGCCACGGAACGCCCGCGCCGTCCGGCCTGCATGGCGCACATCAGACCCGCCGCGCCGGAGCCGATAATAATCACATCTGTTTTCATAGTGTTCTGTTATGCCGAGGAAGGCGCGATTATCCCATGTAGCGGCGAGGTGCACTGCGGAAAACCGACAAGGCCTTCAGCAACCTGCCGATTATTGAAGCCATCACGGCGGCTAACGGCCTTCTTCGAAGAAGGGGAATCCCCCGGCCCATGAAGACAGGGCTCCGAACCGCTTGCCTTGAACAAGCCGCGCAATTCCACGATAATGCCCGCCCTTACCGAACGGCTTATTCCACGCTTTAACTTCCGGGTGTTCCAGATGAAAAAATCGATCCGCAATATGAGTTCTTCTTCCAGCCGCCGCGTGGCGCTGATCCTGCTGTGCTCCATGGCGGTCGCGGGCTGCGAAAAGCCATTCGCCCTCAAGCCGCCCGAATTCGACATGACGCGTATCAACCAGGACGGCAGCGTGAATGACGGCAAGGACTACGCCAAGCAGCCCTGGGTATGCGTGCGGGACAACAAGTCGGGGCTGACTTGGGAAGTGAAAAAAACCGAACCCGGCCTGCACGACATCAACAATACCTACACCTGGTACGACCCGAACCCGGACAGCAACGGCGGCAACGCAGGCAAGGCCAACGGTGGGAAATGCGCCGGCAGCAATTGCGATACCGAGTCTTACGTCAAGGCGGTCAATGCGGAGAAACTCTGCGGCTCTTCCGACTGGTATCTGCCCAGCCGCTATGAGTTGAACACCATCGTAAACCCCGCCGTTTTCTTCCCCGGCCCGACTCTGCCCAAGGATTATTTCCCGGAAACCCAGCCCGGAAAATACTGGACCGACACGACTTTCAAAACCAATCGCGCCGCCGCCTGGGTATGGCGCTTCGATCACGGCAGCGATTACGTCGAGGACAAGTTCGAAGGGCTTAACGTCAGGCTAGCCTACGCCGCCCCGAAAAAACCCGGCGCACCCGCACCACAACCGCCCGCCAAATAGCCTGGAACGCTGCCCCTCCGTCCCATTGCAGAACGGGAATCAGCGGAGGGACAGGATAAACTGCACCAGGGTCTTGATGTCGTCATCGGCCAGCCTCGCATAGGCCGGCATGGCGGCTTTGCCCCATACGCCGCCCTTGCTGCCGTTTTTGATGATCCCGGCCAGACGCTTCGGCGCAGCGGCATCATTGGCGTATTTCCTGCCGATATCCCGCAGCGACGGCCCCAGGATCGGCTTGTCCATGCCATGACAATTGAAGCAGCCCTTCTTCCTGGCCAAGGCCTTGAACGCCGCCGCATCCACCGCCGCCTCCGCCTGCCCGGCGAACATCAGCGCGATCGCCGCGATACCTGCCCACTGTGCCTTCATATTAACCTCCTCGGAATTCAACGCCGGCGTGCTACGCTAACGCCCGCTTCACGATTATTTAAACACAAAAATTGCACAGCGCATGAGAGCCTGTTTCGTTTGTCATTCATTTGAAAGAAGATGGGCTGGAGCCTGAAAAACTGGCGCAGGCGGCGCGCCCTGCGGCATGCGGCGTTGCCGGATGCGGCTTGGTGCGCCGCCGCATCCGGCCTGTCCGTGTTGCGCGGACTTTCGGAAGAAGAACTGGAGCGGCTGCGCGAACTGACCACCCTGTTCTTGAACGAGAAGCAGGTGGTCGCGGCCGGCGGTTTTTCCCTGGACGACGACATGCGGATCAGGATCGTCGCCCAAGCCTGCCTGCCCATCCTCAATCTCGGGCTGGATTACTACGCGGGCTGGGTGTCGGTGATCGTCTATCCCGGCGAGTTCGTACCGGAGCATGAGTTCATGGATGAGGCCGGCGTAGTGCATGTCGTGCGTGACGCGATGATGGGAGAATCCTGGGAGCGCGGGCCGGTGGTGTTGTCCGGCGCCGACGCGCTACACTACGGCGAGCACGACGGCGCCAACGTGGTGATCCACGAATTCGCCCACAAGCTGGACATGCTGAACGGCGCGATGAACGGTTACCCGCCGCTGCACCGGGGGATGTCCTCCGAACAATGGGCGCAGACCTTCGGCGCGGCCTATGCCGACTTCTGCACCAAGGCGGAAAGGGATGAGGAGATGGCGATAGACCCTTACGGCGCCGAAAACCCGGCCGAATTTTTCGCCGTGACCAGTGAGGCATTCTTCGAAACGCCCCATGTCCTGCAACGGGAATACCCGGACGTGTACCGGCAACTCGCGGCCTTCTACCTTCAGGATCCGGTCAGGCGACACCCCGAAACAGGTTCCGGCATTTGATGCCGCCCGCCTGATCCGCTATAATGCGCACAATTCAAAGCGGGATGAACGCACGGTTCGTCCCGCTTCTTTATGTAAACCGCTTTGGGAGCATCCGGTGCCGCAAACAAGTCCTGCCATTCTAGTTTTATCCGATGGGACAGTGTTTCGCGGAACCGCCATCGGCGCCTCCGGCAGCAGCACCGGCGAGGTGGTGTTCAACACCTCGATGACCGGTTACCAGGAAATCCTCACCGACCCCTCCTACTACAAGCAGATCGTCACGCTGACCTATCCGCATATCGGCAACGTCGGCGTGAATACCGAGGACGTGGAGTCACGCCAAGTGTTCGCCAGCGGGCTGGTAATCCGCGACCTTTCGCTGACGGTGAGCAACTGGCGCAACACGCAGTCGCTGCCGGACTACCTCAAGGCCAACAACGTGGTGGCGATCGCCGGGATCGACACGCGCAAGCTGACGCGCATCCTGCGCGAGAAGGGCGCGCAGAACGGCTGCATCGCCACCGGCAACGATGTGGAGGCGGCGCTGGCTGCCGCACGGAGCTTCCCCAGCATGGCGGGAATGGATCTCGCACAGCCGGTGAGCTGCGACAAACCCTATAGCTGGACGCAGCGCGAGTGGGCGCTGGGCGTGGGCTATCCCGAACAGACGCAGTCCAGATTCCACGTAGTGGCCTACGATTTCGGCGTGAAGCGCAACATCCTGCGCAAGCTCGCCGAACGCGGCTGCCGCATCACCGTGGTGCCGGCGAAGACCCCGGCCTCCGAGGTGCTGGCGATGGAGCCGGACGGCGTGTTCCTGTCCAACGGCCCCGGCGACCCCGAGCCGTGCGACTACGCGGTCGACGCAACGCGTGCCTTCATCGACGCGGGCGTGCCGCTGTACGGCATCTGCCTCGGCCACCAGTTGATGGGACTGGCGCTGGGCGCTACGACGGTGAAGATGAAGTTCGGCCACCGCGGCGCAAATCACCCGGTGCAGGACATGCAAAGCAAACGCGTGATGATCACCAGCCAGAACCACGGTTTTGCCGTGGATGCGGCGACGCTGCCGAAGAACGCGCGCGTCACGCATGTCTCGCTGTTCGACGGCACGCTGCAGGGCTTCGAGCTGACCGACAAGCCCGCATTCTGCTTTCAGGGCCACCCCGAGGCGAGCCCCGGGCCGCATGACGTGGATTATTTGTTCGATAAGTTTATTGATTTGATGCAAAAGAGTAGCTAGTCGTTAGACGCTAGTCGCTAGTTGAGATAGCGATCAGCGGTTTAACTAGCGACTAGAGACTAACGTCTAACGACTGAGAAAATGCCAAAACGTAACGACCTAAAATCCATCCTCATCATCGGCGCCGGCCCCATCGTCATCGGGCAGGCGTGCGAGTTCGACTATTCCGGCGCGCAGGCCTGCAAGGCGCTGCGCGAGGAAGGCTATCGCGTCATCCTGGTGAACTCGAACCCGGCCACCATCATGACCGACCCGGAGATGGCGGATGCGACCTACATCGAGCCGATCACTTGGCAGATGGTGGCCAAGATCATCGCGAGGGAAAAACCGGATGCGATCCTGCCGACCATGGGCGGGCAGACTGCGCTGAACTGCGCGCTCGACCTGGCCAAGCATGGCGTGCTGGAAAAATACAATGTCGAGATGATAGGCGCGTCGCGCGAGGCCATCGACAAGGCCGAAGACCGCGAGAAGTTCAAGCAGGCGATGAACAAGATCGGCCTGTCCTCGGCGCGCTCCGCCATCGCGCACAGTATGGAAGAGGCGTTGCAGGTGCAGCAGGCGATGGGCTACCCGACCATCATCCGCCCGTCGTTCACCATGGGCGGCTCGGGCGGCGGCATCGCCTACAACCGCGAGGAATTCGTCGAAATCTGCGAGCGCGGGCTGGAGGCCTCGCCGACGCGCGAGTTGCTGATCGAGGAATCGCTGCTCGGCTGGAAAGAATTCGAGATGGAGGTGGTGCGCGACCGCAACGACAACTGCATCATCATCTGCTCCATCGAGAACCTCGACCCGATGGGCGTGCACACCGGCGACTCGATTACCGTCGCCCCGGCGCAGACGCTCACCGACAAGGAATACCAGATCATGCGCGACGCGAGCCTCGCGGTGCTGCGCGAGATCGGCGTGGACACCGGCGGCTCCAACGTGCAGTTCGCCGTCAACCCGGACGACGGGCGCATGGTGGTGATCGAGATGAACCCGCGCGTGTCGCGCTCTTCCGCGCTGGCCTCCAAGGCGACCGGCTTCCCGATCGCCAAGGTCGCGGCCAAACTGGCCGTGGGCTACACGCTCGACGAGCTGAAGAACGACATTACCGGCGGCGCGACCCCGGCCTCGTTCGAACCGACCATCGACTACGTGGTCACGAAAATTCCCAGATTTGCCTTCGAAAAATTCCCGCAGGCCAACGACCGCCTGACCACGCAGATGAAATCGGTCGGCGAGGTGATGGCGATCGGCCGCACCTTCCAGGAGTCGTTCCAGAAGGCCTTGCGCGGCCTGGAAGTCGGCGTCAACGGACTGGACAGCAAATACACCGACCGCGAAGCGCTGATCGCCGAGCTTGGCAATCCGGGGCCGGATCGTATCTGGGCGGTCGGCGATGCTTTCCGTATGGGCATGAGCGTCGAGGAAGTATTTAACGTCAGCAAGATCGACCCGTGGTTCCTGGTGCAGATTGCCGACATCATCCGTCAGGAAGGCGAGTTGAAAGACCGCATGCTGGAGAGCCTGGATGCCGACCACATGCGCGCCCTGAAGCGCAGCGGTTTCGCCGATGCGCGTCTGGCAAGGCTGCTGGGCACCGACGATGCGGCAGTGCGCGCCTATCGCCACGCGCTGGGCGTGCGCCCGGTGTTCAAGCGCGTCGACACCTGCGCGGCCGAGTTTGCGACCAACACCGCCTACATGTACTCGACCTACGAGGAAGAGTGCGAATCGCAGCCGACCGGCAAGAAAAAGATCATGGTGCTGGGCGGCGGTCCGAACCGCATCGGCCAAGGCATCGAGTTCGACTACTGCTGCGTGCATGCCGCGCTGGCGATGCGCGAGGACGGCTACGAGACCATCATGGTCAACTGCAACCCGGAGACCGTCTCGACCGACTACGATACTTCCGACCGCCTGTACTTCGAGCCGCTGACGCTGGAGGACGTGCTGGAAGTCGTCGCGGTGGAAAAACCGGTCGGCGTGATCGTGCAATACGGCGGCCAGACGCCGCTGAAGCTGGCGCACGGACTGGAAAAGAACGGCGTGCCCATCATCGGCACCTCGGTCGACATGATCGACTGCGCGGAAGACCGCGCGCGCTTCCAGACCATGCTGAAGAAACTGAACCTGAAGCAGCCGCCCAACCGCACCGCGAGCCATGTGGCCGAGGCGGTGGCGGGCGCCGCCGAGATCGGCTATCCGCTGGTGATGCGTCCTTCCAACGTGCTGGGCGGTCGCGGCATGGAGATCATCCATGCGCAGGCCGACCTGGAGCGCTACATGCGCGATGCGGAAGAGCTGGCCAAGACCTGGCCCGAGCGTCTGCCGATTTTGCTCGACCGCTTCCTGAACGACGCGATCGAAGTGGACGTGGATGCGGTGTCCGACGGCCAGCAGGTCATCATCGGCGGCATCATGGAACACATCGAGCAGGCGGGCGTGCACTCCGGCGACTCGGCCTGTTCCCTGCCGCCGTATTCGTTATCCGCCGCGATGCAGGACGAACTGCGCCGCCAGACTGTGGCGATGGCCAAGGAACTCAACGTGATCGGCCTGATGAACGTGCAGTTTGCGATCCAGGGCGACACCGTGTATGTGCTGGAAGTGAATCCGCGCGCTTCGCGCACCGTGCCCTATGTGTCCAAGGCGACCGGCGTGCCGCTGGCAAAAGTCGCGGCGCGCTGCATGGCCGGCCAGACGCTCGCGCAGCAGGGCGTCACGAAGGAAGTCATCCCGCCGTACTACTCGGTCAAGGAGGCGGTGTTCCCGTTCATCAAGTTCCCCGGCGTGGACACCATCCTCGGCCCGGAGATGAAATCCACCGGCGAGGTGATGGGCGTCGGCGAGACCTTCGCCGAGGCGTTCGTAAAGTCGCAACTCGCGGCGAGCGTGAAGCTGCCGAAGGAAGGCAAGATATTCCTCAGCGTGCGCGAGGCGGACAAGCCGGGCGCTGCCGAGGTCGCGCGCTCGCTGGTAGAGCTGGGCTTCACCATCCTCGCGACGCGCGGTACGGCGGCGGTAATCCGCAAGGCCGGCGTCGAAGTGACGGTAGTGAACAAGGTCGCGGAAGGTCGCCCGCACATCGTGGACATGATCAAGAACGGCGAGGTCAGCCTCATCGTCAACACCGTGGACAGCAAGCCCTCCGCAATGCGCGACTCATATTCCATCCGTCATGCCGCCCTGCAGGGGCGGATAACCTATTACACCACGCTGGCCGGCGCACGTGCTGCCTGCGTGGGAATGCAGCATCTGGCCGAGTTGCAGGTGTATGACCTGCAGGCGCTGCAACAGCGTCTGCTTTAACGAAACATGAGGAAGCACAGGCATGAGTAAAATCCCATTGACTCTCGTCGGCGCGGAATTGCTGCGCCAGGAACTGCACCGCCTCAAGGCGGTAGAACGCCCGGCGGTGATCAACGCCATCTCCGAGGCGCGCGCGCAGGGCGACTTGTCTGAAAACGCCGAATACGACGCCGCCAAGGAGCGTCAGGGGTTCGTCGAGGGGCGCATCGTCGAACTGGAAGCGAAGCTGGGCAGCGCGCAGATCATCGACCCGAAGACCATCAGCGCCGGCGGGCGTTGCGTGTTCGGCTCAACCGTGGTGCTGGAAGACGTCAACAACGGCGATGTCGTCACCTACCAGATCGTCGGCGACGACGAGGCCAATATCCGTGAGCGCAAGATTTCCATCAGTTCGCCGATCGCGCGCGCGCTGATCGGCAAGATGAGCGGCGACATCGCCGAAGTGCAGGCGCCGGGCGGGGTGCGGGAATACGAAGTGGTGGACGTACAGTATATTTGATGTAGGGTGGGCACGCTTTTTGTGCCCACGCGTGAATCAGCACCGCGTGGGCAGATGAACCCTGCCCACCCTACCTGCTCAGGTACGGCTACCGAGCTGCTTCTTGGTCAGCGGTTTCTTGCCCTTGTGGCGCGGCGCTTTCCTGATTTCCGGCAACTGCGCCTCCGGGTTGGACTGGTAGACCACCAGGATCTTGCCGATATGCTGCACCGGGGCGGCGTTCAGTTTGGTGCAGATTTCCGCGAGGATGGCTTCGCGCTGCGGCCGTTCCGCCATGACCCGGATCTTGATGAGCTCGTGGATTTTCAGGCTCGCAGCGATCTCCTTCAGCACCGCTTCGGTCAAACCGGCATTGCCTATCATCACCGTCGGATTCAAGGCGTGGGCGCGACCTTTCAGGGCAAGGCGTTCGGATACGGTAAGGGATAGCATAATGACCTTTTTTGAACAGGGCATGGATTTTAAACGATGAAGCCGTCCAAAACCAGCAAACAATGGATGCGCGAGCATATCAACGACCCTTTCGTGCAGCTTGCGCAGAAGGAAGGCCGCCGCTCGCGCGCCGCCTACAAGCTGCTGGAGATCGATGCCAAGGACCACCTGCTCAAGCCCGGCATGGTCGTGGTGGATCTCGGCGCGACGCCGGGCGGCTGGTCGCAGGTGGCGGCAAGCAAGGTCGGGCGTAGCGGCAAGGTCATCGCGCTGGACCTGCTGCCGCTCGACCCGCTGGCCGGGGTGGAGTTCATCCAGGGAGATTTCCGCGACGCTGCCGTGCTGGAGCAACTGGAAGATTTGCTGCAAGGCAAACCGGTTGGTCTTGTGATTTGCGACATGTCCCCCAATATATGCGGTGTCGCATCGGCCGATCAGGCGCGCGCCATGCATCTTGCGGAACTGGCGATGGAATTCGCGCTCGAACACCTGAAACCCGGCGGCAGCTTCCTCGTCAAGGTGTTCCAGGGCGCGGGGTTCGAGGATTTCCACCGCCTGATGCGCAGCCGTTTCGCCAAGGTGGCCACGCGCAAACCCAAGGCGTCGCGCGACCGGAGCAGCGAGTTGTATCTGCTGGCTACCGGAAAGCTTGAGTAATCGTATAATACATAGTCTAATGACCCGGCTTGGCAATCGCGGTGCCGCTTAAGGAGCTATCTTGAACAACATGTTTAAAAGCATTGCAATCTGGCTGGTCGTCGCCCTGGTGCTGATGACCGTCTTCAACCAATTCAACAGCCGCCAGACGCCGGCCTCGCCGTCGCAGCTCGACTATTCCCAATTCCTCGAGGAAGTGAAGCAGGGACATATCACCAAGGTGACCATCGAGGGTCGCACCCTGAAGGCGACCACCGCCGACGGCAGCCGCATCACCAGCTATGCACCGAGCGACCTGTGGATGGTCTCCGACCTGCTCAAGAATGGCGTGAAAATCGAAGCCAAGCCCGAGGAAGAGCCCTCTTTCCTGATGAATATTTTCGTGTCGTGGTTCCCGATGATCCTGCTGATCGGCGTGTGGATCTTCTTCATGCGCCAGATGCAGGGCGGCGGCAAGGGCGGCGCATTTTCGTTCGGCAAGAGCAAGGCGCGCCTGCTCGACGAAAACAAGGAACGCGTGACCTTCGCCGACGTGGCGGGCTGCGACGAGGCCAAGGAGGAGGTTTCCGAGCTGGTGGATTTCCTGCGCGACCCGACCAAATTCCAGAATCTGGGCGGGCGCATTCCGCGCGGTGTGCTGCTGGTGGGTAGCCCGGGTACCGGCAAGACGCTGCTCGCGAAGGCGATCGCCGGCGAAGCCAAGGTACCGTTCTTCTCGATCTCCGGCTCCGACTTCGTGGAAATGTTTGTCGGCGTCGGCGCCGCGCGCGTGCGCGACATGTTCGAGCAGGCCAAGAAACATTCGCCGTGCATCGTGTTCATCGATGAAATCGACGCGGTCGGCCGCCAGCGCGGCGCGGGCCTCGGCGGCGGCAACGACGAGCGCGAGCAGACACTCAATGCGCTGCTGGTGGAAATGGATGGCTTCGAGGGCGCTTCCGGCGTGATCGTAATCGCCGCGACCAACCGCCCCGACGTGCTCGACCCAGCGCTGCTGCGCCCCGGCCGTTTCGACCGTCAGGTGGTCGTGCCACTGCCCGACATCCGCGGCCGCGAGCAGATCCTCATGGTGCACATGCGCAAGGTGCCGGTTGCTTCCGACGTCAAGGCCGACATCCTGGCGCGCGGCACACCGGGCATGTCCGGCGCCGACCTCGCCAATCTCGTGAACGAGGCCGCGCTGTTTGCGGCGCGCCGCAACAAGCGCTTCGTCGACATGGAGGACTTCGAGTCCGCCAAGGACAAGATCATGATGGGCGCGGAACGCCGCTCGATGGTGATGCCCGAGGAAGAACGCAAGAACACCGCATACCACGAGTCCGGCCATGCGGTGGTCGCCAGGCTGCTGCCCAAGACCGATCCGGTGCACAAGGTCACCATCATCCCGCGCGGCCGCGCGCTCGGCCTGACCATGCAGCTGCCCGCCGAAGACCGCTACAGCATGGACAAGGAGCGCATCCTGTCCACCATCGCGGTACTGTTCGGCGGACGCATCGCCGAGGAAATCTTCATGCACCAGATGACCACCGGCGCCTCCAACGACTTCGAACGCGCCACCGACATGGCGCGCAAGATGGTCACCCAGTGGGGCATGTCCGAGGCGCTGGGCACGATGGTGTATGCCGAGAACGAAGGCGAGGTGTTCCTGGGACGTTCGGTGACCACGCACAAGAATATCTCCGAAGCCACGATGCAGCAGGTGGATGCCGAGATACGCCGCATCATCGATCAGCAGTACGGGCTGGCTCGCCGCCTGATCGAGGAAAACAGCGACAAGCTCGAAACCATGGCCAAGGCCCTGCTGGAATGGGAAACCATCGACGCCGACCAGGTGAACGACATCATGGCCGGCAACCCGCCGCGCCCGCCCAAGCCCAGCCAGAGCGCCCAGACGCCGCAACCGCCACAGGACTCCGCACCGACCGCACCGGCCACCACGCCTACGCAGCCTGCGCAGGAAACCTGAAAGACCGTGAAATGTGAAAAGTGAAACGGGAAAGGTAAAAACAGCAGGGCTCTACGTTTCACATTTCACATTTCACATTTCACGTTTCACCTTTCACATGCTTCATTGCGGCCCCTTCCAACTCGACCTCTCCCGCCCTCTCGTCATGGGCATCGTCAACGTCACGCCCGATTCGTTCTCCGACGGCGGGCAGCATCTGCAACGTGAAACCGCAATCGCCCATGCGCGGCAACTCATTGAAGACGGCGCGGACATCCTCGACATCGGCGGCGAATCCACCCGGCCCGGCGCACAGCCGGTCACCCTGCAGGAGGAACTGGATCGCGTGCTGCCGGTCATCGGGGGGCTCAGCGGCATCCCGGTACCGATCTCGATCGACACCTGCAAGCCCGAGGTGATGCGCGCGGCGCTCGCCGCCGGGGCGAACATGGTCAACGACATCGACGCGCTGCAGGATGCAACCGCAATGCAGATTGTCGCAGCGAGCGACGCGGCAATCTGCCTCATGCACAAGCAGGGCGCCCCGCAGACCATGCAACGGCAACCGCATTACGAGGACGCCGTCGCTGAGGTCACGGATTTCCTGCACGGACGCATCGCCGCCGCCGAAGCTGCCGGGATCGCGAAAGAGCGCATCGTCATCGATCCGGGCTTTGGCTTTGGCAAGGCGCTGGCGCATAATCTCGACCTGCTGCGAAACCTCGACAGGCTGCACGAACTGGGCGTGCCGGTGCTGGCCGGAATGTCGCGCAAGGCTATGCTCGGCGCGATCACCGGGCAGGATGTGGACCACCGCATGGCGGCGAGCGTGGCGGCAGCGCTGATCGCGGTGCAGCGCGGAGCATCCATCGTGCGCGTGCACGACGTGCGCGAAACGGTGGATGCGCTTAAAATCTGGAATGCAGTTAATCCGTAGGAGCGCAATTTATTGCGCGAACAATTCGTTCTGACCGATCGCGCAATGAATTGCGCTCCTACAACGTTCAAGGTGTTCTTATGAGCAGAAAATATTTCGGAACTGACGGCGTGCGCGGGCGCGTGGGTGTGCATCCCATCACGCCGCAATTCGTGATGCACCTGGGCTATGCGGCGGGCAAGGTACTGGCCAGCGCCGAGCATACGCAGGGCGAGCGCCCCGGCGTGCTGATCGGCAAGGACACGCGCATCTCCGGCTACATGCTGGAATCGGCGCTCGAAGCCGGGCTGATCGCGGCGGGCATCGACGTGTACCTCGCTGGCCCCGTGCCGACACCGGCGGTCGCCTACCTGACCCGCGCGTTGCGCCTGCAGGCGGGTGTCGTGATCTCCGCCTCGCACAATCCCTTCGATGACAACGGCATCAAGTTCTTCTCCGGTCGCGGCGCAAAGCTGCCCGACGAAACCGAGCGCGCCATCGAAGCGGAACTGGATCACCCGATGCAGACCAACCCTTCGGAGAACCTCGGTAAGGCCAGGCGCCTCGACGACGCGGCCGGCCGCTACATCGAATTCTGCAAGAGCACCTTCCCCTGCGAAATGAACCTGCGCGGCCTCAAGATCGTCGTGGACAGCGCGCACGGCGCGGCCTACCACATCGCGCGCCACGTATTCCACGAGCTCGGCGCGGAAGTCATCGCCATCGGCGCCGAACCTGACGGCAAGAACATCAACGACGGCTACGGCGCGACCAAGCCCGCCAACCTGCAAGCGACCGTGGTCCAACACAAGGCCGACCTCGGCATCGCGCTGGACGGCGACGGTGATCGCCTGATCATGACGGACGGCACCGGGAAACTCTACGACGGCGACCAGTTGCTGTATGTCATCGCCAGGCACCGCCAGGCGCAAGGCAAAATGCAAGGCGGCGTGATCGGCACGCTGATGACCAACCTCGCCTTCGAGCACGCCATGCAGAAGCTCGGCATCCCCTTCCAACGCGCCAAGGTCGGCGACCGCTACGTGATGGAACTGCTGCAACAGAACAACTGGCAACTCGGCGGCGAGAACTCCGGCCACATCATCTGCCTCGACAAGCACAGCACCGGCGACGGCATCGTCTCTGCGCTGCAGGTGCTGCACGCGCTGCGCGCCACCAACCAGACACTCGTGCAGGCCGCACATGACCTCGCGATGTACCCGCAGGTGCTCATCAACGTCAAGGTTACCGGCAAGGCGGCCGCGCTGCTGGAGCAGCAGGCGGTCAAAGCCGCAGTCGCCGATGCCGAACGCGAACTCAACGGCAAGGGACGCGTGCTGCTGCGGCCCTCGGGCACCGAGCCGTTGTTGCGGGTGATGGTGGAGGGGGAGGATGGGGAGTTGGTTAAGCGGTGTGCGGAGGGGATTGCGGGAGTGGTGAGGGACGCGGCTTAGCGAATAGCTCATGCTTAGGGGCATGATTACCAAAAAGCCAGAAGGCTAAGCTGAAGATAGCGCCGCTTAATATAAACCAACCATAAAAATTTGCTGAATATTTGCATCGATTACAAATTTTTTTCATTCGTGGTGCTGGTAAAGAATTCAAAACAAATTGCGCCACTCTATTGATACGACCTAATTCCTTAATATCTTTAATTCTCCCGCAACTAGCGCAACAGAACTTATCAAACAAGTCATCGGGCAGCCATTTCCCACAGTTTGGGCAGTGTTCTGTATAGAGAATTGAATACCAGTTTTCGTCGGCCTCAGTGATTTTGTGTTTGCATGCTGGGCAGTGATAGACCTTCAAATCGTTTAAACTGTCTGCACACCTATTAACTTCGCTGGATTTGGGAGAGGAATTTCTTGAGGCAAGAAAAGTAGCTCCCAACAGCAAGAAAACTACAAATAATGCTGTAATCCAAACAGTCATCACTTATGAAATCCCCAATTTATTGAGCAGCATCGTAGCATGGTAACTACGGCTATGAATATGACTTGGGGTCGTAGGTCGGGTTAGCGTAGCGTAACCCGACACCCATTCCGCATCTTGTCTGGTTACGCCCGATGGGCTAACCGACCTACCGATCATGCTGTCGCGGAAAATTGCCGACATCCATTCATCCTCTCCGGCTGCCAATGCTCCACCGCCCATGCCAGCACCTCCCCCACCCTCCCCTCCCGCAATTCTGCGGGCGGTTGCTGGCGCAGGAATTCCAGCACGGCAAGCAGCGTCGCGACCGCAGCGTCGGTGGCAATGGCAGGTGCGAGGGTCTGCTTGCTGAGCTTCTCGCCCTGTGCGTTCACCGCGATGGGCAGGTGCATGTAATGCGGCGCAGGAAAACCGAGCAGATGTTGCAGATATATCTGGCGCGGGGTGGAGTGCAGGAGGTCGGCACCGCGCACCACGTGGGTGATACCCTGGAACGCATCGTCCACGACCACCGCAAGCTGGTAGGCGAATAGGCCGTCGGCGCGCTTCACGACGAAGTCTCCGATCTCGGTTTCGAGGTGCTGGGCGATATGGCCTTGCAGGGCGTCGTCGAATTCGATTATTGAGCTGTTCGGACTGAGCCTGTCGAAGTGGCCCTCACGCCCTTCGACAAGCTCAGGGCGAACGGAGGGAAAATTGTCGGTGCGCACCCGCCATGCGGGCGTGCTCCTCTCGTGCGACAAGCCATTGCGGCAAGCCCCCGGATAGACGAAGCCGTCGATGCCGTGTAGCGCAGAGTCAGCGATTTCCTTACGCGTGCAGCAGCAGGGATAGGCTGCGCCGCTTTCCTTCAATCGTTGCAGCGCTTCTTCGTAGACAGGAGTGCGCCAGCTCTGGTAGATGATCTCCCCGTCCCAGTGCAGGCCGAAGGCTTCGAGGGTGCGCAAGATGCCATCCGCCGCGCCCGGCACGCAGCGCGGCGTGTCGAGGTCTTCCATGCGCACCAGCCAGGTGCCGTGATGTTTTTTTGCGTCGAGATAGCTGCCGACCGCGGCAGCGAGGGAGCCGAAATGCAGGGGGCCGGTCGGAGAGGGGGCGAAGCGCCCCCTATAGGCTGGGTCAGGCAGTGACAACTTCGTCAGCAAACTCCAGCTCGACCTTTCCGTTCTTCACGTCCACGGTGACCTTGCCGCCGTTCGCAAGTTTGCCGAACAGCAGTTCGTCGGCGAGTGCGCTGCGGATGGTGTCCTGGATGAGGCGCGCCATCGGGCGGGCGCCCATCTTCGGGTCGAAGCCGTGCTCGGCGAGGTAATCCTTGAGCGCGTCGGTGAACACGACCTCCACCTTCTTCTCGTGCAGCTGCTCCTCGAGCTGCATGAGGAATTTGTCCACCACGCGCAGGATGACCTCCCTGTCCAGCGGCGCAAAGGAAATGGTGGCGTCGAGGCGGTTGCGGAATTCCGGCGTGAACAGGCGCTTGATGTCGGCCATCTCGTCGCCCGCCGTCTCGGTCTTGGCAAAGCCGATCTGCACCTTGTTCAGCGCCTCCGCGCCCGCGTTGGTGGTCATGATGATCACCACGTTGCGGAAATCGGCCTTGCGGCCGTTGTTATCGGTCAGTGTGCCGTGATCCATCACCTGCAGCAGGATGTTGTAGATGTCCGGGTGCGCCTTCTCGATTTCGTCGAGCAGCAGCACGGCGTGCGGCTGCTTGCTGATCGCTTCGGTGAGCAGGCCGCCCTGGTCGAAGCCGACATAGCCGGGCGGCGCGCCGATCAGGCGCGACACGGCATGGCGCTCCATGTATTCAGACATGTCGAAGCGGTGCAGCGGCATGCCCATGCAGTAGGCGAGCTGGCGCGCGACTTCGGTCTTGCCGACGCCGGTCGGGCCGGAGAACAGGAAGCTGCCGATCGGCTTCTGCGGGTTGCCGAGGCCGCTGCGCGACATCTTGATCGCGGTCGCGAGCGCGTCGATGGCCTTGTTCTGGCCGAACACCACCGCCTTGAGGTCGCGGTCGAGGTTCTTCAGCGCGTTGCGGTCGTCGTGCGATACGGTGCGCGCCGGGATGCGCGCGATCTTGGAGATGATCTCCTCGATCTCGTGCTTGCCGATGGTCTTCTTCTGTTTCGATTTCGGCAGGATGCGCTGCGCTGCGCCCGCCTCATCCAGTACGTCGATGGCCTTGTCCGGCAGGTGGCGGTCGTTGATGAAGCGCGCGGAAAGCTCCGCCGCGCTGGTCAGCGCCGCCGCGCTGTATTTGACGCTGTGGTGCTCCTCGAAGCGCGAACGCAGGCCGCGCAGGATCGCGATGGTCTGCTCTACCGAAGGCTCCGGCACGTCGATCTTCTGGAAGCGCCGCGACAAGGCGTGATCCTTCTCGAAGATGCCGCGGTATTCCTGGTAGGTGGTCGCACCGATGCACTTGAGTTGCCCGCTCGACAGCGCCGGCTTGAGCAGGTTGGAGGCATCCATCGTGCCGCCGGAAGCCGCTCCCGCGCCGATCAGGGTATGGATTTCGTCGATGAACAGGACTGCGTTGGGCATGCTGCTCAATTCCTTCAGCACCGCTTTGAGGCGCTGCTCGAAGTCGCCGCGGTACTTGGTGCCCGCCAGGAGCGCGCCCATGTCCAGGGAGTAGACATGCGCATCCTTGAGGATTTCCGGCACGTCCTCCTCGACGATGCGCCGCGCGAGGCCCTCGGCGATCGCCGTCTTGCCGACACCTGCCTCGCCCACCAGCAGCGGATTGTTCTTGCGGCGGCGGCATAGTGTCTGGATCACGCGCTCCAGCTCGAGGTCGCGTCCGATGAGCGGATCGATCTTGCCGGCCAGCGCCTGGGCGTTGAGGTCCAGCGTGTAATTCTTCAGCACGCCCTCTTCGCCGGCCTGCTGCTCGGTCTCCGTCTCGCCCTGCGGCTGGGCGGTGCTGCTGGCCTCGCTCTTGCCGACGCCGTGCACGATGTAATTCACCACGTCGAGGCGGTTGACGCCGCGCTCCGTGAGGAAATGCACCGCATGGGAATCCTTCTCGCCGAACAGCGCGGCGAGGATGTTCGCGCCCGATACTTCTTTCTTCTGGGTGGATTGCACGTGCAGTATGGCGCGCTGGATGACGCGCTGAAAGCCGACGGTGGGCTGTGTATCCACCTCGTCCTCGCCCGGCACGACAGGCGTGTGCTTGCCGATGAACGCCGTGACAACCTGGCGCAGCTCCTCGATGTCGACGTTGCAGGAGCGCAATACCTGCGCGGCGGAAGCGTTGTCCAGCATGGCGAGCAGCAGGTGCTCGACCGTGATGAGCTCGTGGCGCTTCTGCCGTGCTTCGACAAAGGCCATGTGCAAACTGACTTCCAACTCTTGCGCAATCATCTTAAATTCCCTCCATACCGCATCGTAGTGGATGCCCGTGCTGTTTCGCAAATGCCGATACCTGGGCAACCTTGGTTTCGGCGACATCCAGCGAGTACACCCCGCACACCGCCGAACCTTCGTTGTGGACTTTGAGCATGGTTTGCAGCGCGCGTTCACGGTTCATTGCAAAAAAGCGCTGCAACACCTCAATCACAAAGTCCATCGTGGTGTAGTCGTCATTAAACAAAATCACCTTATACATGCGCGGCGGCCTTGTTTTGGCGCGTTCCGGCACAAGCACCGAGCTGTTTTGCTGTTTAATCGCCATAGATCCCAGTGACCATTCTGACACTCTCTTCGGACACTATACTTGATGATTAACGGTGCTTTTTCAAGCCTAATCGGAAAATATTTAATAAACCCTCTTGACGGTATCGACGAAACAAGAGTAAAAAGCGCGCTGGTGTTTGATTCAAAGTATCTGCAGTACTGGTTTTGCCGTGTGCGATCTTATGACTCAAACAGTTTCGCGGGGGAGCTTCCCCGCTTTTTTGTAAGGAAGTAAACACATGGCAACTGGTACAGTAAAATGGTTCAACGATGCAAAAGGTTTTGGTTTTATCACTCCCGATGACGGCAGCGAGGATTTGTTCGCACACTTCTCCGCCATCAACATGAGCGGATTCAAGTCACTCAAGGAAGGCCAGAAGGTCAGCTTTGAAGTGGTGCAAGGACCCAAAGGCAAGCAAGCCTCCAATATTCAAGCCGCCTAACCAGCGGTTTTTTGTTGCAATAGATATGTTGCAATGAATGAAGCCCGGCACGTAAGCGCCGGGCTCTTTTATTTGCGGGTTGGCGCTGCATTTGCCTACTCCAACCGGCACTGCCCGGTTAACGGAAAATCCCCTCATCCCTGCGCAATCAGGGCTTCCGTCTTCTCCACGATCCCGCCGCGCTTCAGCATGGAAAGATACTTCGTCTCATTGAGCGCTGTCACCTTGTCCAGGTAGGCGATGTTCTTCTCGGTGGACTCCAGGTAGTAGTTGTTCTCCACCCCAAACCTGTCCTTGAAATGGAATGCCAGCCTGGCATGGATGCCACCCAGCTCACCGTCAAGCTTTTGCCGGGTGACTTCATAGAAATTCCGGGTCTTGCGCAGCAGGTCGTGGATGTTCTGGAAGCTCCCGAAATGCGCTTCCTCGAATTCCAGATACAGGAACAGCAGCTTCTCCAGATAGGTGCGGTCGGCCATTTGCCCCGTCAAATCGGCGGTGCTGACGATTTGCCCGAGCAAGCGAGTGCGCTCGTCGGGAAAATGAATTTTGGATATAGACAAGGCCGGGTCGGTACAGAGAATGATAAATTTCAGACGGGTTGCCAGCTCGGGCGGCAGGTGCCGGTCGGCAACATAGCGCTGCATGAATTCAATGCCCCGGTTCACATGGCTTTGCGTGTATTGCGCACCGGTGCCCGATTCTTCGCCTTCCCGTTGCGCGTAGCCGATATCGTGCATCAGGGCAGCCATCATGATCAGGGTCATTTCGTCGTCGGCCAGCCGGGTATCCGAAAGATGCACGCCATGCATCAGCCGCACGGCGCACAGGAAGACATCCAGCGTGTGGTGCAGGTCGTGGTATAGCGTTCGGATGGGGCAATAGCCGGGGTATTCGCCGCGGAACAGGCGCACCACGTCATCGAAAGCGGCACGTGCAACGGAGAAATCGTATGCGGGGCTGATGCGCCTAACGATCCCGGCTGCCCTGGACCAGACCTCTTCCGGGTTGCCGTTGGCAAAAAGATTGTTGATCTCGGCAGAGGTCGGGGTATTTTCCATGATTATTATTCAGTACAGAAAGTGGTTAAGTTCGTTTCCCGCTGCTGTTAATCCTGCAAATCAAGACACCAGAACAAGCCGTCCCTTCTCCAGCTAGCCACCATGATATTCGGGCGGCGCAGCAAAGATCAACCCATCCCCTTTATCGTCAATGCGCGTAGCGCCTGATGAAAGCCAACACCGCATCGCGATACTCGACCCCGCCCACCGCGCCGTTGTTGCTGTGCTCGCCGCCCTCGATCAGCACGAGCGTCTTGGGTTGCGGCGCAGCCTCGAACAATTGTTTGGCCATGCCGGCCGGCACTTTCTGGTCCCAGGTGCCGTGTATCAGCAGCAGCGGGACTTTCAGTTGCGCAATCTTCTGCAGCGACTCGAAGCGCTGGTTCAGCAACAGGCCGATCGGCAACAAACCATGCTTCAACTCGCCCATCGCCCGCATCGAGGTAAAGGTGCTTTCGGCAATCAGCCCTGCCGCCTCGGGATGCCGCACCGCCAAGTTGATGGCGACCGCACCGCCCAGCGAATGGCCGTAGATGAAGGCCTGCTGAGGCTTCACGCCGCGCTGCCCGAGCAGGTATTGCCAGGCGGCCTCGGCATCCTCATAGACCTTGGCCTCGCTGGGTTTGCCGCCCGTGCTCTTGCCGTAGCCGCGATAGTCCACCAGCAGCAGGTTGCAGCCCAGCGCGCGGAAGCGCAACGCATTTTCCAGGTTGTAGCCGATGTTGCGGAAATTACCGTGCAGGTACAACACGGTAGGCGCATTGTTTTGATTCTGCTCCGCCGGAATCCACCAGGCGTACAACTCGCCGCGCTCCGCGCCGTTGCCGGAAGGGATGCGCAACTCCTCGAAGGTCACGCCAAGCCGCGCCGGAGTGGTCTGCAACACCGCATCCGGTTCAAAGATGCTATCCAGCTGGGTATCCCATATGTCGTAGACGCGTGCCGACGCGTAGGCCACGAGCAGCAACGCAACCAGTGCGCCGATGCGGCGCATGGCCTGTTTACTCATGCTTTTTCCAGCTGCAGCCAGAGGCAGTTGCTTTTGCTCGCCTTGTCGATGTCGGCAAGCTGCTGCGCGTGCTCGGCCAATTCTTCCGCACTGGCTTGCAGCACGCGCAATGCGGGGCGTGACGCATCGGTGCTCAACAACGCGGGCTGGCGCATCGGCTGCACTTCCACCTCGCCGAGCAGGCTCTTCTGCCCGCGCGTCATGGCGAAATACACCTCAGCCAGCAGTTCGGTATCCAGCAGCGCGCCGTGCAGGGTGCGATGCGCATTGTCGATCTCGTAGCGGCTGCACAACGCGTCCAGGCTGTTCTTCTTGCCAGGATGCATCTCGCGCGCGAGCTTCAGCGTATCCGTCACCCCGTTCGGCAGCGGCGGCAGGCCGAGCAGTTCCAGCTCATGATTGAGAAAACCGATATCGAACGGCGCGTTGTGGATAATCAGTTCCGCCCCCTCGATGAACTCCAGGAAACCGGCGACGATATCGGCGAACTTCGCCTCATTCTGCAGGCGCTCATAGGTCAGTCCATGCACCGCCGCCGCCCCCGCATCGATCTCGCGCTCGGGATTGAGATAACGGTGAAAGCGGCGCAGCGACACCTTGCGCCCGTCCAGCTCGATCGCCGCCAGCTCGATGACGCGATGCCCCTGCCTGGGGTCCAGCCCGGTAGTTTCCGTATCCAGCACGATCTTACGCATTGCCTTGCTCCTGTATCAGTTCCACGCCGCGGTTCGCCAGCTCGTCTGCACGCTCGTTGCCGTCGTGTCCGGCGTGCCCCTTGACCCACACCCATTCGATGTCGTGCTGCGCCGCAAGTGCGTCCAGCCTGCGCCACAGGTCCTCGTTCTTCACCGGCTTCTTGTCCGCCGTCTTCCAGCCGCGCTGCTTCCAGCCATGTATCCAGGCACTGATGCCCTGCTGCACATATTTGGAATCGGTGTGCAGGCGCACATGGCAATGGCGCTTCAATGCCTCCAGCGCCGAGATTGCCGCAAGCAGTTCCATGCGGTTGTTGGTGGTATGCGCCTCGCCGCCGAACAGCTCGCGCTCCTTGCCCTTGCTGCACAGCAGCGCACCCCATCCGCCCACGCCGGGGTTGCCCTTGCATGCGCCGTCGGTAAATATTTCAACTACATCTTTATTCATTGCGGATCGGTCCCGTTGCGCTGCGTAATCTTGTTGTTCAATTTGGGCGCGACCGGCAGCAGCTTGCTCACCAGCCTCTCGTTCCACTGCGGCTTGATCAGCCGCATCCCGGGCACACGCTTGACCGCGTGCAGAAAGTACACCCCGCCGCTCACCGCCCACCAGCGGTCGCCCGCCTTTTCCATGAAGGCATAGCGCTCCAGCCATTTGGCCTTGCGAAACGGCGGCGCGTAGGCGGCGAAACGCCCGCCCGCCACCTCGAAGCCGAGCAACGCCAGCCAGTCCTTCATGCGCGTCAATGAGATGAAATGGCCGTTCCACGGATAGCCTTGCTTGCAGCCGAGCGCGCGGCGCAAGCCCCAGAGGCTGCGCGGATTGAAACCGCTGATGACGAGGCTGCCCTCCGGCATCAGCACCCGCTCCACCTCGCGCAGGATCTGGTGCGGATTCTCGGAAAACTCAAGGACATGCGGGATCAGCACCAGATCCAGGCTGGCGCTATCGAAAGGCAGTTCGGCACAGCACAGGCGCACCGAATTTCCCGGCTGGTTGCCCGCGCTGAAGCGCAGCGGCATCCGGTTTCTGCGCAGGAAATCGTACTCGGGCAAGCCGAGCTGCAGCGCGTTGTAACCGAAGATATCGCTTACCGTGCGGTCGAAATACGCCTGCTCGCGCGCCAGCACATAGCCGCCCTGCTCGGTGGCGAACCACTCGCTCAAACTTCGCGCGGTTAACTTACAATTCGGCATCGTCCATTTTCCAATTTGTCCCATGCCCGACATCACCGCCATCCCCGCCCTGCGGGACAACTATATCTGGGCTATTCACGATAACCGGCATGCCGCCGTGGTCGATCCCGGTGAGGCCGCACCGGTGCTGGCGTTCCTCGATGCGCACAGCCTGCGGCTAAGCGCCATCCTGTGCACCCACCGCCACGCCGACCATACCGGCGGTATCGCAAAATTGCGTGAAGTATACAACGTGCCGGTGTACGGGCGGCGGCATCCCGGCAACCCGTATATCACCCATGACCTGCGCGAGGGCGGCCGGCTCAAACTCGACCCGCCCGGCATCTCATTCGACATCCTCGAAATCCCCGGCCACCTCGACGACCACCTCGCTTTCGTCGCGCCCGGCATCCTGTTTTGCGGCGATACGCTGTTCGGCGCGGGCTGCGGCAGGAACTTCGAGGGCACACCCGCGCAACTGTTCCACTCCCTGCAACGCCTCGCTGCGCTGCCGGACGACACCGATGTCTATTGCGCGCATGAATACACAGAAGCCAACCTGCGGTTCGCACTGGCCTGCGAACCGCACAACCCGGATATCCGGCGGCGCGTCGAAGAGGTCGAGCAACTGCGCACCGCCAACCTGCCCACCGTCCCCTCCAGCATCGCACTGGAAAAAGCCACCAATCCCTTCCTGCGCTGCACCCGGCCGGAACTGATCCGCACGCTGCAGCGGCACGGCCTCGCAGACAGCAGCGAACTCGGCGTGTTTACTGCCTTGCGGGAGTGGCGCAACCACTTTTAGATTGCGGCAGCAGGCGTTCTGGTTTATCCTGCGCGCCCTTTCGGAGAGGTGGATGAGCGGTTTAAGTCGCACGCCTGGAAAGCGTGTTTGGGTTAATAGCCCAACGGGGGTTCGAATCCCCCCCTCTCCGCCAAATACAAAGCCGTCTCTTGTGGGCGGCTTTTTATTTGGT
>JAHQXD010000003.1:90580-99600 GCA_019449655.1 Ferrigenium straubiae
CTTTCGCGGGGGCAACGCGAAAGCCGAACACCCCCCCCTCTCCGCCAAATACAAAGCCGTCTCTTGTGGGCGGCTTTTTATTTGGTTGAGATGGAAGTGTGGACGAAACCTCGTGGGTTCGACCAGCGAGCACCGCTCGCGCAGGATGCCCGCAGGGCAGTCCCGAATGAAATGAGGGATGAGGCTTTCGCGGGGGCAACGCGAAAGCCGAACACCCCCCCCTCTCCGCCAAATACAAATTGCCCCTTGTGGGCAGTTTTTCTTTGTACGCAACCTAGAAAGAGTAAATCGCGTAAGCCCTGCGGATAAAGATGAGCGAGGCGAGCGCCAGCGGCAGGAACAACGATCCCAATACCACGGCCACCAGCAGCGCCCAGCCGAGTTGCCTCAGCGCGCCTTCCCGACAGGTCTCCCCGTCTACCCGTATGCCGTAGATATGGGCACTGCAAATGAGCAGCTCCATTTCCTTCCCCGTTTCCATGCGGTCGAGCAGGCAGCGGGCGGCGCGTATGCCCTGGAGGCGCTGCCCGCCTATTTCGATGACGGACGCCCTGAAGGTATCGCCCGACCAGACCCCATCGCCGACCACGGTCAGCCTGCCCTTTACAATCGCCTGACTCCATATCATTTTGCTTCAACTCCAGACCAGTTTCGGATACACCATATATTTTGCAGTGCGCCCCCGCCTGCTTATTGTAGCAATGCGCCATCGCGCTGAGGCAGAGGCACCTTTCCGCCAAGCAAAAAAAACCGCCTTGCGGCGGTTAAGGGGAGGAGAGCCGGGCTTGCCCGACTCTCAACCGGGTTTGAAATCATAGGGGCGGGTTTGCAGCGCCGGTTTCATCAGCATGTCTTCGCCGCTGATATGCCCGACCAGCCACTCCCTCAGGAATTGCGGATAATGGTCCATGACGTACTCGGACCATGCGCCGCCCGTAGTATCCAGCTCGTCTCCGGTATGCTGCAGTTCTCTCTGCAAATGCTGATGCTCCAGTTTGTGCTGATCGAAAGGAACATCAATCGCCTGCGCAAACTTTGCCTCATTCGCAAAGTGGACATGCGCGCAATCTTTGAGCAGCCTGAATGACCGCAACAGGGCGGCGCTGTCCTTTGTTTCAATCGCATATTCGATGCTGTTGACTATGCCGATCAGGTTTTTGTGTTCGGAATCGAGCGTCGCATTTCCGACGCTCATCTTCCTTGTCCAGATTAAAGCCATCATGTCACCTTGAAATTTGGTTCCGTGAAGTTATTGCGGCAAACTTCAACATCCGGGCATCGGCAAGGCTTCCAACCCACCGTCCCGGCGGCCGGGATATACCCATTGCCACAAAGCTGCACGAACCCGCGTGAGCTGGAAAGCCTTGTCAAAAAAATAGTCCGCTCCGGCGCGCTTGCAGCGATCGGAATAAAACTCGTCGGTGCAGCCGGTCAACACCACGACTTTGATGCCGGGGTGGCGTTTCTTGATGCATTCCAGCATGCTGATACCCGTCCCGTTCCTCAGGCTGATGTCGAGAATCACGAAATCGGGCAGCAACGTACCGATGCGTTCGATTGCCTCCGCCACGCCCGCCGCTTGGCCAATCACTGTGACGCCGGGAATATCGGACAGGATGGATCGGAGGTTTTTGAGCATGATCGCCGCATCCTCGACAATAAACACATTCATCGTTCGCCCCCTGCACCCGAAAAAACTGGGACGCATGATGCCCGCACGCACGCGGAAAGCGCATCGGCGTTTATCCGTCTATGGCGTAGGTGGTATGACGACTCCTGAGTCAGCGTTTGTCTGACAGCATCCGCGCAAGGGACGCAGTGGTGGCATCGGCAGGATAGATCATCCCGCGCGGCGGTAGAGACGGCTACTCCATGAGGTGTTTTTCGACGGCGTAGCGCATCAGTTCGGCGTTGTTGCGCAGTTGCATTTTTTCCAGGATGCGGCTGCGGTAGGTGCTGACTGTCTTCACGCTCAGGGCCAGGGCACCGGCGATTTCCGTGACCGTTCTGGCCGATGCGAGCAGCAGGAAAATCTGGAATTCGCGGTCCGACAGGGTTTCGTGCGGAAGCCTCCCATCCCGCGCGCCGAATTCGTTGGCGAGCATCTCGGCCACCGCCGGGCTGATGTACTTCTTGCCGGCCGCCACGCGGCGCACCGCCTCCATCACGACCTCCGGCGCGCTCTCCTTGGTCAGGTAGCCAGCCGCGCCTGCCTTGATCAGGCGCACGGCATACTGGTCTTCCGGGTAGATGCTGAGAATCAGGATCGGCAATTTCGGCTTTTCCTCATGAAGCCGCTTGAGCACGTCGATGCCGCTCAAACCGGGCATGGCAATATCGAGCAGCACCACGTCGCACTGGTTGGCGCGAATCCAGCGCAGCGCATCCGTGCCGTTGGTGTGTTCCGCCACGATTTCCATCTCGAGGCTCTCGTCCAGGATTTTCTTCAGCCCCTGGCGCACGATAGCGTGGTCGTCTGCGATCACGATGCGGATCATGTTTTTTCCTCTTTTTGATGATTGGCGGAGAGCGGCAAGGTCACCGCCACCTTGAGCCCGCCTTCGGGCCGGTTGTCGAACCTGATCTTGCCGCCTAGTTGCCCGACGCGCTCGAACATGCCGCGGATGCCGTAGGAATGCGGGGCAATGACATGCCCTCCCGGCATGCCACAGCCATTGTCCCTGATCTTCAGCATGACTTCTGTATCATCATGGTAGAAAACAACCTCCACCCTGGATGCGCCGGAATGCCGCAAAACGTTGGTCAACGCCTCCTGGAAGATGCGGAACAGCGCAATCGAGCGCTGCTTGTCCAGATCGCCCTTGTCCCCGATGCAGTTTACCCGGCAGACAATGCCGGTGCGTTTCTGGAATTGCGCGGCCTGCCATTCTATCGCCGCCAACAGGCCGAGATCGTCGAGGATGGTCGGGCGCAGTTCGGTAATGATGCGCCGCGTGGCGCCTACCGCATTATCGAGCAGCAGCGACATCGACTCGATGCGCTCCCGGAGCGGCTCCGACTCATTGCCTGCAGTCAGCCCGCGCGCCAGCCAGTAAATCTCCATTTTGATGGCCGTCAGCGTGCCGCCCAGATCGTCGTGAATTTCGCGTGCGATGCCGGCCTTCTCCTCCTCGCGCACGTATTGCAAGTGCGCGGAAAGGTCACGCAACTGGCGTTCCGCCAGCCTGCGCTCGGCGAAATGAGTCGCCAGCGCCATGCCGACGACGGACAGGATCGCCATGTATAGCCAGTAGTTGGTCAGTTGGGTTGCGGCGATATCATTGGCGAAAAAGCCGGTTCCATAATGCGCGCCCAGCAAGGCCTGTATAGACACCATCACCAGAGCGGCCACCGTTCCCCAGGTACCCAGGCGCACCGCCACCCAGGTGATGAACAGGAACATCACGTAGCCTTTGGCCACCAGGCCGATGCTGTCATGGAACCAGTCCAGGAAAACGGCCTGCCCGGCCAGGAACGTCAGCCCGAGCAGCAATGCGGCCACATGCACCCGTTGCATCTCCAGCCAGTCGTTTTTTTCAAGCCGCCAGACCAGAAACAGCGGGGCAATCAGGATGATGCCGAGCGCATCGCCCATCCACCAGTGAACCAGCCCCAGCAAAAAAGCTCCGGGCGCCAACAACCCGGAAGCCAGCAAGGCTGCGACCCCGACCAGGGCGCCGATGCCGCTGCCGGTGCCCCCAAGCACGACCAGCCGGAGGTAATCGCGCAACGAACGCAGGCGCGAATCGAACCTGCCGTCGCGCGTAATCAGCCAGGCCCCCAGAAGCGCCCCCAGCGTATTGCCCAGCGCAATGCCGGCAGCCGCCCCCAAAGGGTTGCCCGATATTAAGTTGACCAGGAATGCCCCGAGGAATATGCCCCAGGCATACCGCTTTCCGCCGATCAGCAGCACGACCAGAGCCCAGCCGCAGGCAGGCTCCAGAATGCGGATAGGGATGGGGCTTCCGAAATAGAAATTGGTAAGATGGGCAAGCAGCGCGTAGAGCGCCGCCGCGCCAAGCAGCTTCAGCAAATCAATCCAGCGGTGTTGGCTGTCTGAATGTAGCTCCTCGGTTTTCATGGGGTCAGGCGGTCATGCACCAGTTGAATCCGTTTTCATGAATCGGTAAGGCATACTTTGGCCGCGCATATTGCCGCGCCACGGTGCGTATTACAATAGCCGGCAATCATTTTCCGATTTTACGGGACCGCACCATGCAAAACCGATCCAACCTGACGATGTTGCGCGACAGGCTGCGCACCTTTGCCGCCGAACGCGACTGGGAACAGTTCCATTCGCCCAAAAACCTCAGCATGGCACTGATGGTGGAGGCCGCCGAACTGATGGAACATTTCCAGTGGCTGACCGAGGCGCAGTCGGCCGAACTACCCGCCGAAGACCGGCAGGCGGTCGGCGAGGAACTGGCCGATATCCTGTTGTACCTCGTGCGCCTGTCGGACCGGCTGGGCGTCGATTTGCATGAGGCCGCGCTGCACAAGCTGGAGAAGAATGCGGTGAAGTATCCGGCGGAACAGGTGCGCGGCAGCGCGAAGAAGCGCCCGGCCCGCTGAGGCGCAGCCTCTCCGCTTGCGATGGACGCTCCCCCGCCGATTTACCCCGCCATTCCGGGTTCGGCCCCCTAAGCGCCTGTCCCCGCAAAAAAATTTGCAAAAGCCTGTTTTAGCCACTAGAATGCGCGCCTTTCCGTTGTACCGAATTCTCTAGGAGTAGTCATGGCAAATAGCGCACAAGCCCGCAAGCGTGCACGTCAGGCAGTTAAACAGAATGCTCATAACAGCAGTCTGCGCTCGGAATTGCGCACTGCGATCAAGAAGGTTGTGAAGGCTATCGAAGCCGGCGACAAGGCTGCCGCGCAGGCCGTCTACAAGGATTCCGTGAGCACCGTGGACAGCATCGCCGACAAGAAGATCATCCACAAGAACAAGGCCGCCCGACACAAGAGCCGTCTTTCTGCGGCCATAAAGGCGATGGCATAAACGCCGCTTCGTTCTGATTTATCCCGACGAGCCGGCAGCAATGCCGGCTTGTTTGCTTTGTAGGGTCGTTTGGCTCAATATACGCCCTTCGTGAATGCTGAACGGCGGATGAATCCGCCGTCTTGTTTTTAGAGGTCTGTATGTCGCATGTGATGAACACTTACGCCCGGCTCCCCCTCGCCTTTTCGCATGGCGAAGGCGCGTGGCTGTGGGACACCGAAGGCAGGCGCTATCTGGACGCGCTGTCCGGCATCGCCGTGAACACGCTGGGGCACGCGCATCCACGCTTCACCGCCGCGCTGAACGAACAGATCGGCAAGCTGATCCACTGTTCCAATATCTACCAGGTGCGCGAGCAGGAGCTGCTCGCCGACAAGCTGTGCGGCCTGTCGGGCATGCAGGAAGTGTTCTTCTGCAACTCCGGCTGCGAGGCTAACGAAGCCGCGATCAAGCTGGCGCGCATGTATGGACACAAGCGGGACATCGAATCCCCCGTGATCATCGTGATGGAGAAGGCCTTCCACGGACGGACGCTGGCGACCCTTTCCGCTACCGGCAACCGCAAGGTGCAGGCGGGCTTCGAACCGCTGGTCAGCGGCTTCGTGCGCGTGCCCTACAACGATATTGAGGCGATCCGCCAGGTTGCGCAGCACAACAGCAACGTGGTTGCGGTGCTGGTCGAACCGATCCAGGGCGAAGGCGGCCTCCGTGCGCTGGACATCCATAACCTGCAGCAATTGCGGCAGATTTGCGACGAGCATGACTGGCTGCTGATGCTGGACGAAGTGCAATGCGGCATGGGCCGCACCGGCAAATGGTTCGCCTTCCAGCATGCCGGTATCCTGCCGGACGTGATGACGCTGGCCAAGGGGCTGGCTTCCGGCGTGCCGATCGGCGCGTGCCTCGCCGCGGGCAAGGCGGCCGGCACCTTCCAGCCGGGCAACCACGGCTCGACGTTCGGCGGCAACCCGCTGGCCTGCACGGCAGGGCTGACCACGCTGAACATCATCGAGCAGGACAAGCTGCTGGCGCATGCCGAGAGCCTCGGCCAGTTCATCCACGACGGGCTTGCGACTGCATTGAAGGACGTAAAAGGCGTCAGGAAAATCCGCGGGCAGGGGTTGATGCTCGGCATCGAGCTCGACAAGCCGTGCGGCGACCTCGTCAAGCTGGCGCTCGCCAGGGGGCTGCTGACCAACGTCACCGCCGACAACGTGATCCGCCTGCTGCCGGCGCTGGTGATGACCAGGGATGAGGCGCAGCAGATGCTCGACATCCTCTGCCCGCTGATCAAAGAATTCCTGCAATCCTGAACGGCGGCCCGCCATGCCAGCGACTAAATCACCGATCAAACACTTCTTGCAGTTCAAGGACTTCACCCGCGAGGAGTTCGAGTACCTGTTCGAGCGCACGCGCATCATCAAGGAGCGCTTCAAGCGCTACGAAAAGTACTGGCCGCTGGAAGACCGCACCCTGGTGATGATCTTCGAGAAGGCCAGCACGCGCACGCGCCTGTCGTTCGAGGCCGGCATGCACCAGCTCGGCGGCTCGGCGATCTACCTCAACACGCGCGACTCGCAACTCGGGCGCGGCGAGCCGGTGGAAGACGCCGGGCAGGTGATCTCGCGCATGAGCGACATCGTGATGATCCGCACCTTCGAGCAGGACATCATCGAGCGCTTTGCGGCCAACTCGCGCGTACCGGTGATCAACGGCCTGACCAACGAATACCACCCCTGCCAGGTGCTCGCCGACATCTACACCTGGATCGAGCAGCGCGGCTCTATCCGCGGCAAGACCGTGGCGTGGATCGGCGACTCGAACAACATGTGCAACACCTGGCTGCAGGCCGCCGAGGTGCTGGACTTCAACGTGCATGTCTCGACCCCGCCCGGCTATGAAGTCGAGCCGGAGCGCGCCGGGCTCTACGGCACCGACCACTTCGAGGAATTCGCCGATCCGATGGAAGCCGCGCGCGGCGCCGACCTCGTGACCACCGATGTGTGGACCTCGATGGGCTGGGAAGCAGAGAACGATGAGCGCCTGAAGGACTTCGCCGACTGGCAGGTGGACGCCGACATGATGCGCGTCGCCGCGCAGGACGCGCTGTTCATGCACTGCCTGCCCGCACACCGCGGCGAGGAAGTTGCGGCGGAAGTCATCGACGGCCCGCAGAGCGTGGTGTGGGACGAAGCTGAGAATAGACTGCATGTGCAGAAGGCGCTGATGGAATATCTACTGTTGGGCAAGATAAACAGTTAAATATGTAGGGTGGATAAGGCATTCAGTGCCGCGTCCACCGTCTGAATTGGTGGATGCGCTACGCTTATCCACCCTACGATGGAGAAACAAAAGAGCATGAGTGAAATCAAAAAAGCCGTCCTTGCCTACTCCGGCGGACTCGACACCTCGGTCATCCTCAAGTGGCTGCAAGACACCTATCAATGCGAAGTGGCGACCTTCACTGCCGACCTCGGTCAGGGCGAAGAGCTCGAACCCGCGCGCGCCAAGGCGCTGAAGATGGGCATCAAGCCGGAAAACATCTTCATCGACGACCTGCGCGAGGAATTCGTGCGCGACTTCGTGTTCCCGATGTTCCGCGCCAACACCATCTACGAGGGCGAATACCTGCTCGGCACTTCCATCGCGCGCCCGCTGATCGCCAAGCGCCTGATCGAGATCGCGAACAAGACCGGCGCGCAGGCCATCTCGCACGGCGCGACCGGCAAGGGCAACGACCAGGTGCGTTTCGAACTCGGCGCCTACGCGCTCAACCCGAATATCAGGATCATCGCGCCGTGGCGCGAGTGGGACCTGCTCTCGCGCGAGAAGCTCATGGCCTACGCCGAGAAGGCCGGCATCCCCATCGACATGAAGCACAAGCAGGGCGGCTCGCCCTACTCGATGGACGCGAACCTGCTGCACATCTCCTTCGAAGGCCGCCATCTGGAAGACCCCGCCGCCGAAGCCGAAGAGTCCATGTGGCGCTGGACCGTATCGCCGGAGAAGGCGCCGGATGCCGCCGAGTACCTGGATATCGAATTCGCCAACGGCGACATCGTCGCGCTGAACGGCAACCCCATGACACCCGCAGAGGTATTGCGCAATCTGAACACACTCGGCGGCAAGCACGGCATCGGTCGCCTCGACCTCGTGGAAAACCGCTACGTCGGCATGAAGTCGCGCGGCTGCTACGAGACCCCCGGCGGCACCATCATGCTCAAGGCGCACCGCGCCATCGAGTCGATCACGCTGGACCGCGAAGTCGCGCACCTCAAGGATGACCTGATGCCGCGCTACGCGAGCATGATCTACAACGGCTACTGGTGGAGTCCGGAGCGCAAGGCGCTGCAGACCCTGATCGACCACACCCAGCAGAGCGTGAACGGCTGGGTGCGCGTCAAGCTGTACAAGGGCAACGTGATCGTCGTCGGGCGCGACTCGAAGACCGACTCGCTGTTCGATTCGAGCATCGCCACTTTTGAAGACGACAAGGGCGCCTACGACCAGAAGGACGCGGCCGGTTTCATCAAGCTCAACGCGCTGCGCATGCGCATCGCGGCCAACCTGAAAAATCGCAAATAAGAGGAATCAACATGTCTGAGAGAATCGACAACGTCTCGGTTGGCAAGAAGGCCAACGTATTCTTCGACGGCAAGTGCGTGTCGCACTCGGTGTATTTCCCCGACGGCTCGCGCAAGACCGTCGGCGTGATCCTGCCGGGCGCGCAGCTTACCTTCAACGTCGGCGCGCCCGAACTCATGGAGATCACCGCCGGCGAATGCTCGGTGAAGATCGCCGGCGAGCCTGCGTTCAAGACCTATGCCGCCGGCAGCTCCTTCCGCGTCGCGGAGAACGGCAGCTTTGAAATCCATACCGGCGTGAGCACGGTGGATTACGTTTGTTCGTTTGGTTGAAACACACCCTCTCCCGCGCTAACGCGCACCCCTCTCCCGCAAGCGGGAGAGGGGCTGGGGGAGAGGGAACGCACGCTACAAGGAGTAAAAAACCATGCCATCTTT
>JAHQXD010000003.1:99610-203307 GCA_019449655.1 Ferrigenium straubiae
GGGGCTGGGGGAGAGGGAACGCACGCTACAAGGAGTAAAAAACCATGCCATCTTTCGACATCGTTTCCGAAGTAGAAAAGACCGAGGTCAAGAACGCGGTCGAGCAAACCAACAAGGAAGTCGGCACGCGCTTCGACTTCAAGGGCTCGGACGCGCGCGTCGAGCAGGCCGAGCTCAAGCTCACCGTATGTGCCGACAACGAATTCCAGCTCGATCAGGTGCAGGACATCCTGAACGGCAAGCTGGCCAAGCGCGGCGTGGACATCAAGTGCCTGGAGATCAGCGACAAGATCGAAAAGGTCAGTGGCAACAAGGTGAAGCGCTCCTGCGAAGTGAAAGTCGGCGTGGAGATCGAGCTGGCGAAGAAGATCGTCAAGCTGCTCAAGGACAGCAAGATGAAGGTGCAGGCCAGTATCCAGGGCGACACCGTGCGCGTCACCGGCAAGAACCGCGACGACCTGCAAGCCGCCATCGCCTTCGTCAGGAAATCGATCACCGACTTCCCCTTGCAGTACCAGAATTTCCGCGACTGATATTTTCCCTACAGGACAATCGGACTGGATGATTGGTTGATTTTCCAAAGGAGACTGCCATGCCCAAAGTTCTCGTCATGCTCGCGCAAGGCTGCGAGGAAATCGAAGCCGTCACCACCATCGATATCCTGCGCCGCGCCGGCATCGAAGTGACCAGCGCGGGGCTGGACGACCTGCCGGTGCTCGCGAGCCGCGGCGTGATGCTGCTCGCGGATACCACGCTCGACCTCGCGCAGCATCAGGATTTCGACATGATCGTGTTGCCCGGCGGCCAGCCCGGCACCGACAACCTCAGGGCCGGCAAGCGCCTCACCGCGCTGCTGCAACAGATGGCGCGCCAGGACAAATATCTCGCCGCGATCTGTGCTGCACCCTCGGTGCTCGCCGCCGCCGGACTGCTCGACGGGCGCAAGGCTGCCTGCTACCCGACCTGCCTCGACGACTACCCCAATGTGAACCTGCAAAGCGCCGCCGTCGTGGAAGACGGCAAGATCATCACCTCGCGCGGCCCCGGCACGGCAATGGATTTCGCGCTGACCCTGGTGGAGCGGCTGGCCGGCAAGGCCAAGCGGGATGAAGTCGAAGCTGCACTCGTCCGCTGAATCGTCTCCTTGTTCAAGAAACTCCCGCCCGCCGTCGCCGCAGCGCTGCTGCAAATCACGGCATTCGCACTGACCCTGCTTGGCGTCCACCTTTTTGACCTGCAACCCTCTCCACTCGCTTTGGCATTGCTGTGCGGCGCCTACGCCGCGACCCTCGGCCGCCTCGCCGGGCTGGCGGGCTGGTGGCTGCCGATCCAGTTCGCCTTCGCCCCGGCACTGGTGCTGGTGCTCGCGCTCGACATCCCGCCCGATTATTTCCTCGCCGCCTTCCTCATCCTGCTCGCGGTGTACGGGAGCACCTTCCGCACCCAGGTGCCGCTCTATCTCTCCAGCGACAAGGTGTGGCACGCGCTGGAATCCTTCCTCCCCTCTCCCGCGAGCGGGAGAGGAGCCGGGGGAGAGGGGAATGGTGATGGCAAACCAAATTTCCACTTCATCGATCTCGGCTCCGGCCTCGGCGGCGTGCTGACCCACCTCGCGCGCGTGCGCCCGGACGGGCGCTACACCGGCGTCGAATCCGCCCCGCTGCCCTGCCTCGCAAGCTGGCTGCGCATCCGCCTCGGCGGCCATCGCAACTGCAAAGTACACTGGGGCAGCCTGTGGAACTGCGACCTTTCTCAATATGACGTGGTGTACGCCTACCTCTCGCCCGTGCCGATGGAGCGCCTGTGGCAGAAGGCACGCACCGAGATGCGCCCCGGCAGCGTGTTCGTCAGCAGCACCTTCGCCGTGCCGGAGCAGACCCCGCACGAGACCGTGCAGGTGGACGACCTGCACCGCTCCACGCTGCTGGTGTGGCGCATGTAACCAAACACCCATTGCCGCACCCACGTTCCGAATCCCCATTGACGACAGTCTCATTGAGTACATTCTCAACTCCACCCCTTCACATTGACACGGCGTAGCCGGTGGGCTACAGTTACCCCATGATCGAAATTCGTAAAACCGAAAAGTATGCTCAGTGGCTCGATGGTCTCCGTAACATTAACGCGCGTGCGCGCATTCAAGCTCGAATCGAGCGTTTGGCAACTGGAAATGCCGGAGACGTTAAGCCAGTGGGCGAAGGAGTCTCAGAACTGAGAATCGATTATGGTCCGGGCTACCGGGTTTATTTCACAAAGCGTGGGCGGGAGTTGGTGATCCTGCTGGCCGGGGGTGACAAAAGCACTCAAGCTGCCGACATCAAAGCTGCATTGCGCCTCGCACACAACCTTTAGGAGCACATGATGACCAAAACCATTACTACTCGTTACGATATTGCCGAACATCTTCGCACTCCCGAAGAGATGGCGGCCTACCTGGAGGCGTGCCTTGAGGAGGCCGATGGCGATGCGGCATTCATTGCCAAGGCGCTGGGAGATATTGCTCGCGCCAAAGGTATGACCCAAGTGGCTCGCGATGCGGGTTTATCTCGTGAAAGCCTTTACAAGGCGCTCTCCGGGGAGCGCAGCCCGGATTTCGACACCATCCTCAAGGTCGTTGGTGCGTTGGGTCTGAAGCTGCATGCCGAAGCAGCGCATGGCTGATTCCAATGTCCACGGCGCTAGGCCGAATTATCTAGGCATTTCGGCATATTGTTCGGGAAGGGAGAATCGCGTAAGGTGCCGGGCAATATTTTTCTCGATAGTTCTTGAAAGTGCCTTTCCCGGCATTTTTTAGGGTGTCTATTTCATGTTATGCCCAAAACAACACAGGTGAGCTATAGCCATGACGCAAACAATTAATATCGAATGCATATCGCCAGAAGACGCCAGTGTGTTGAGAGGGGCGCTAAGTCTGCTTGTGGGCGTTGACGTTGAACCCGAGTTGATGCTCAAAGCCGGCCCGCGAGATTACAAAAAAGTTGTTTCATTCATTGCTATTGCGGCAGCTATCACTGCTTGCGCAGCAGCTATCGTTGCCGAGCTTTCTGCGCTCGGATACAAAAATATTTCCATCAATGGCAAGGTTGTCATGCTTTCGGTATTTTCTATTGAAGGCGCGCTTAATGCCACTAATGGCAAAGAAGCAGGCAACACAAAAAATAATGGCAACAGCAATGCCAATGGGGTCAATCGTGATTAAAAAGTTAATTTGTATTGTGTCTATTTTTCGCAATCAGCATAACCCTGCGCTCAAAAGGGGCGCGGGGAACGGCATGGCTTTTCAATCAGAGCTTGGGAGCGCCGCGCCCCTTAGCTCCACGCTGGGCATACAAGGAATCCTATGACACACTACAAAACTTTTGAGTATCAGTTTGATGATGGCACAAAAACAACCGCATGCGCGGTGGTTGCCGCTCACAACATGGGGAAAGGGATATTAATAGAGTTTGCATCGCCGAAAAACTCGACCATGAGAAAAATAAAATTTGTAGCTGACGCAAGAGCCCCGAACTCGCTCGCACTCGCAAGCAGCCTGAGTAACGAAAAATTCGTTGCGTATGCCATCCAGAAATTTCTAGCCGAAAAATGGGGAGATCGCTTATCTAGGGTTAATGTTGCTTCAGAAACGATTCACATCGAATCCATTGTATTGGAGTAACAAGATGATCCGATACCCTCTTATATCAATTTCAATTATTGCAGTTGCCGTGGCCGTAGCAGCATGTACAAAAGCTGACGATACGCAAAAGACTGCCAACAGCAATGCTCCCACGCCCGTTTCATCAACAGTTGAACTGAAAACAGAGAAACCACTTGATCCCTTGTTTGCCGACGCCAAGTCATGTTTGAAGGAATGTATTGGCCAACTTCCGAATTACGACAGCCCAGATACAGAGTTTGCGATTCCAAGAAAATTTAGCGACTTCCTGAAAGGAACAGATTATGGACAGGATCGCTTCCTTAACTTACTTGAGCAAATGCCTCCAGACTTCATGAAATTTGGCGTCATTGGCCCAGATGAACACCCTGGACTAGAAATGTCGGGCTGGATTTCGCACCGGCTAGAACGCAATGGTACCCCAATCTATATCTACACTCATGTTGGACTTCCAGAGGGAGTTCCCCTACGGCGAAGAGCAGGTAGCTTAATCGTTGCTGTCAATCCAAAAACGAAGGAAATGGCCACAGTGTTCAATGGTGAACAAGATTTGAGCCATTATATTTTTGTCGGAAGCTCGAATCTTCTTTCGTTCATAGTTGCATATATTTCTGCCTCTGAGGCGGAAACTGAGAAAGCCTATAAGATCAGCAGCACGCAGCAAACTGAAATTCTAGTATTCCCGATCCCCAATGATCGGATTGTTGACGTCGAACGTCGCCTTATCTATCTGAATTCAATTTACAGAAACGGTGAAATTACAGGGGCATACTCTGCCTATAATGCCGGAGAGGCGCTACGAAAAGTGCCCCATGAAAAACAGTGGTGGGTCGCAAATAGCTCATTCACCGAATGCTTTGAAAGCGGTGGGCCTGCTGCAAAGCTTGATGAGTTCGAGGGCTTCACCGACAAGCCACGTACACAGGATTACCGTAATTCAAGCGGCAACCTCGCCAAGGTTGAAGTCATTAATGCGACTGGCAGTGGACAAGAAACTGTATGGACCTACTACAAAGAAAAATCCCAGTGTGAAGCTGAGCAAGTCAACGCAACAAAATCACTCGCAGACAGATACCGATAGTTGGTCGTAACAGTAGACTGGGACATCCTTACAACTCGGGATTAAAGACACCGGAGTCAAATTGTTTTTTGCAGAAGGAAGTATGTAAATTCCATCCGGCAGATAGCTTTGCATAGCCATCTGACTAAGTGATCAAACAACGCTCGCCAAGTCATTGGTTAACGCTACGTTAATCCGCCCTACATCCTGCCAGCCTTCCCCCGGCGAAGGTGCAACAGCGAAGCCAGCGCCCCCGACAGGACGCCCGCCTTATCCTTACCACCTCGGGGCAATAGCCAGCGCCCCGCATCGGGACTACAATCCGCCCAACCTCCCGACAGGAGCAAGCCATGCCGCGCCACCTTGCCTCCGATGTCCCCCTTCGCGAAGCCTGGGCCTGGGCGATGTACGACTTCGCCAATTCCGGCTACACCACCATCGTCATCACCGCGATCTTCAATGCCTATTTCGTCGCGGTGGTGGCGCAGGATGCGCCCTGGGCGACGCTCGCCTGGACGCTGTCGCTCGCGGCTTCCTACGCACTCATCATGCTGACCGCGCCGCTGCTGGGCGCGTATGCCGACGCCTATGCCGCGAAGAAGCGCCTGCTTCTCGTCACCACGGCTGGCTGCGTGCTGTTCACCGCCGCGCTCGCCTTCGCCGGGCCGGGCGGGCTGTGGCTCGCGATTTCGCTGATCGTGCTCTCCAACTTTTTCTACGGCAGCGGCGAGAACCTGATCGCCGCCTTCCTGCCGGAGCTCGCGCGCGAGGACGCCATCGGCAGCGTCTCGGGCTGGGGCTGGAGCCTCGGCTACGTAGGCGGGCTGGTGAGCCTCGGCGCCTGCCTCGCCTACGTGAGCTGGGCGCAGGCGCGCGGCGAGACTGCCGCCGACTTCGTGCCCGTCACCATGCTGATCACGGCGGCGCTGTTCGCCGCGGCGAGCCTGCCGACCTTCCTGATCCTGAGAGAGCGCGCGCAACCCCAGCCGCACCTCGCGGGAAAGAACATGGCGCAGGAAGCTTTCGCGCGGCTCGCGCACACCGTGCGCCATGCGGCCCACTACCGCGATCTGCGGCGCTTCCTCGCCTGCACGGTGTTCTACCAGGCGGGCATCCAGGCGGTGGTCACGCTCGCCGCGATCTACGCGCAGCAGGTGATGCACTTCACCACGCAGCAGACGCTGATGCTGATCTTCGTAGTCAACATCACCGCCGCGCTCGGCGCCTTCGCCTTCGGCCACCTGCAGGACCGCATCGGCCACGTGCAGGCGATCGCATTGACGCTGCTCGGCTGGCTGGTCATGGTGGGAATGGCCTGGGCGGCGGAAGGGCCTGAATTATTCTGGGCGGCGGCCAACCTCGCGGGCCTATGTATGGGCGCGAGCCAGTCGGCGGGGCGCGCGCTGGTGGGGCTGTTCTCCCCGGCCACGCGCCGCGCGGAATTCTTCGGCCTGTGGGGGCTGGCGGTGAAGCTCTCCGCGATTCTCGGCCCCGTGACCTACGGGCTGGTGAGCTGGCTCACGCAGGGCGACCACCGCCTCGCGATCCTGATCACCGGCAGCTACTTCCTGGTCGGGCTGCTGATCCTCGCGGGGGTGGATGCCAAACGCGGCTGCAACGCGGCGCTGGAGCAGGGAGAACGGACTTGAACGAACCAAGAGAACTATCCACAGACACGTCCGGCGCGCTGCTGGAGACCGTGCGCCGCCTCGTCGCCGAGACGCACACCCGCTCCTGGGGGAAGGTTGCGGTCACGCTGGACAGCTCCCTCGAGAAAGACCTCGGGCTGGATAGCCTCGGGCGCGTGGAGCTGCTGATGCGCGTCGAGCGCGCGTTCGGCGTCACCCTCCCCGAGCACCTGCTCGCCAGCGCCGAGACGCCGCGCGACCTGCTGGGGGCGGTGCTGGCCGCCTCCCCCGCGATGCCCGCAACGCCCATGCCGCGCGGCGCGGCGCCGGAGCGCGTGGAGTCCGAGCCCTCCGCCGCGCTCACGCTGACCGAGATGCTCGACTGGCATGTGCGCGCCCACCCGGAGCGCACCCACATCGTCCTGCTCGACGAGGCGGGCGGGGAAACGCCGGTCAGCTACGCCGAACTTCAGGAGGGCGCGGCGCAGGTCGCCGCCGGCCTGCTGGAGCGAGGCCTGCAGCCCGGCCAGTCAGTGTCCATCATGCTGCCGACCGGGCGCGACTACTTCCGCTGCTTCTTCGGCGTGCTGCTCGCGGGCGGCGTACCCGTGCCGATCTACCCGCCGACGCGCCCCTCGCAGATCGAGGACCACCTGCGCCGCCACGCGGGCATCCTCTCCAACGCGCTCGCCGCGATGCTGGTCACGGTGCCGGAGGCCAAGGCCGTGGCGCGCCTGCTGCAGGCGCAGGTGGAGACGCTGCGCGCGGTGCTCACCGTGGAGGAGCTCACGCACTCGGGCAAGGCGCCGGGCTATGCGCTCCAGCCGGGACAGATCGCGCTCTTGCAATACACCTCGGGCAGCACCGCGAGCCCCAAGGGCGTCGCCCTCACCCACGCCAACCTGCTCGCCAACATCCGCGCGATGGGACAGGCGGCGGAGGTCGGCTCCACCGACGTGTTCGTGAGCTGGCTGCCGCTCTACCACGACATGGGGCTGATCGGCGCGTGGCTCGGCAGCCTCTATCACGCCATGCCGTTCGCGGTGATGTCGCCGCTCTCCTTCCTCGCGCGCCCCGAGCGCTGGCTGTGGGCGATGCACAAGCACCGCGGCACGTTCTCGGCCTCGCCCAACTTCGGCTACGAGCTTTGCCTGCGCAAGATTCCCGACGAGGCGATCGAGGGGCTGGACCTCTCGGGCTGGCGCTGGGCGTTCAACGGCGCGGAGCCGGTCAGCCCGGATACCCTGGAAAATTTCGCGCGGCGCTTCGAGCGCTACGGCCTGCGCCGCGAGGCGCTCGCGCCGGTGTACGGGCTCGCGGAATGCTCGGTGGGACTCGCCTTCCCGCCGCCGATGCGCGGGCCGCTGGTCGACCGCATCAGCCGCGAGCGCTTCGCGCGCTCCGGCCGCGCCGAGCCCGCAACGGATGAGAAGGACGCGTTGCGCTTCGTCGCCTGCGGCCGCCCGCTGCCCGGCCACCAGATCCGCGTCGTCGATGCCACGGGGCGCGAGGTCGCCGAGCGCGTCGAAGGGCGGCTGGAATTCAAGGGCCCTTCCGCGACCGCAGGCTACTTCCGCAACCCGGAGCAGAACCGCCTGCTGTTCCGCGATGGCTGGCTCGATTCCGGCGACTACGCCTATTTCGCCGAGGGCGACGTCTACCTCACCGGCCGCGCGAAAGACATCGTGATCCGCGCGGGGCGCAACATCTATCCCCACGAACTGGAGGAGGCCGTGGGCAACCTCCCCGGCGTGCGCCGCGGCTGTGTGGCGGTGTTCGGCAGCCCCGACCCAGTGAGCGGCACCGAGCGGCTGGTGGTGATGGCCGAGACGCGCGAGGCCGAAAAGCAAAAACGCGAGGAGCTACGCGGCCGCATCAACGCGCTGACCCTCGACATGCTGGGCACGCCCGCAGACGACATCGTGCTCGCCCCGCTGCACGGCGTGCTCAAGACCTCCAGCGGCAAGATCCGCCGCGCGGCCTGCCACGAGCTCTACGAACAGGGCGCGGCGCCCGAGCGCGCGGTGTGGTGGCAGGTGATGCGGGTCGCGTGGGCCGGGCTGCTGCCCGAGCTGCGCCGCGCGGGCCGCGTGGCGGCCGACCTGCTCTACGCGGGCTGGGTGTGGTCGCTGTTCTGGCTGCTCGCGCCGCTGACCTGGCTCGCGGCCGCGCTGCTGCCGCGCCCCGCCTGGGGCTGGGCGGCGAGCCGCGCGAGCGCGCGCCTCTATGCGCGCCTCACGGGCACGCCGCTCGCGGTGCAGGGGCTGGAGAATCTGCCTGCCACGCCCTGCGTGCTCGCGGCCAACCACGCGAGCTACCTCGACGGCATCGTGATGGTCGCGGCGCTGCCGATTGAGGGCAGGCAGTATGGTTTCGTCGCGAAGAAGGAGCTGCTCGACAAGTTCGTTCCGCGCACCTACCTGCAGCACATCGGCACAAACTTCGTCGAGCGTTTCGATCCGCAGCAGGGCGCGGCGGACGTGCAGGTGGTCGCGGCCTCGCTGCGCGCGGGGCGCTGCCCGGTGTTCTTCCCGGAGGGAACCTTCGACCGCAACCCCGGCCTGCTGCCGTTCCGCATGGGCGCCTTCGTGGTGGCCGCCGAGGCGGACGTGCCGGTCGTGCCGGTCGTGATCCGCGGCACGCGCTCCATGCTGCGCGCCGACCACTGGTTCCCGCGCCGCGGCGCCATCTCGGTCACTATCGGCGCACCCGTCGCACCGGACGGCAACGACTGGACCGCGGCGATCCGCCTGCGCGACGCGGTGCGCGCGGAAATCCTGGGCTTATGCGGGGAACCCGACCTCGTGCGGGGGGAGAAGCCGCCGGTTCAGGCGCGGTGAAGGCTCGATGGGATAGTTCCGTCAACCGCAGAAGTTGTATTCATGCTCCTTCAGCACCGGCTTCATCAACATGTCTTCCCTGACAATATGGCCGGTTATCCAGTCGCACAGGTATTGGTAGCACTGTTTCGCGATCCGGTCGGACCACATGCCGCTCAGCGCATTCAATTTGTCCTTCATGCGACGGAATTCATCCAGCAGATTCTCATGCACCGATTCGATCCTGGTGGAGTCCAGGCCCACCGCCGCTGCTATCCTTTTCTCGTTCTTGAAATGAGCGCGCAGCCAGTACTCGATCTGCTCGAGCTCGTGCGACAGGGACGAGCCGTCCTTTGCCCTGATGGTCGCATCCAGGCTGATCACCATAACGATCAGATTTCTATGTTCCGAGTCGATGACGGCGTTGCCGACGCTCAATTCGTTAGACCACACTAATGCCATTGCTTGCCTCAAAAGTTCAGTTTCCACGATAGCCGCCGGCTGAAAAACCGCGCCGGGCGGGCGCATTGTGCAATTACGGAGATGTGGAATCAGTGAAACCCGGAGGGCTTCGGATTTTCCCCTGTCGCGATTCGCGACTCCGGGAATTGATCGGGATGGAATCTGCCGGACAGGCCGCCCCCGGCGGAGCGTTTTGAATGGACTTCAAAGGAAGGCTGGACTTCTGACATGACTTCTCCTTATCGATAAGCAGAGCAACAGCCAGAATCATTTTTTGGCGGCCCCGCTATCGTAGGTTTTACCCCTTAGATCGGAAACTTTGCGTCCCTGCCTTTCGGCAGGTTTGCCTTTTTCAAATGTGCCGCCAAAAATCCGGCGGCACGAGGATGCGAATCTTACTTAAGTCATAATTTTGCGCAAGGGAAAAATTGTAATTTAGCACAAGCTTATGATTTGCCAGCCATGCCGCTCGGCATGGGCGCGCAACGTGGCGTCGGGATTGGCCGCGACGGGGTGTTTCACCTTCTGCAGAAGCGGCAGGTCGTTGAGCGAATCGCTGTAGAAGGTGCTATCGGCGAAGCTGTCCAGCGTCCAGCCGCGCTCTCTCAGCCAGTTTTCCAGCCGCGTGATCTTGCCCTCGCGGAAGCACGGCACATCCGCCACACCGCCGGTGAATTCGCCGCCCTTGTGCTCCGGCTCGGTCGCGATCAGGTGCTCGACGCCGAACTCGCGCGCGATCGGTGCGGTGACGAAGCTGTTGGTCGCGGTGATGATGACGCACAGGTCCCCCGCCGTGCGATGGCGCTGCACCAGTTCACGCGACTGCGGGGTGATCATCGGCAGCACGCTCTCGCGCATGAATTGCTTGTGCCACTCGTCCAGCGTCTTGCGCGAATGGCGCGACAGCGGCTTGAGCTGGAAATCCAGGAACTCGTGGATGTCCAGCGTCCCGGCCTTGTATTGCTCGTAGAAGGCGAGGTTCTTCACCTCGAACAGTTCGCGGTCGAGCACGCCGATGCGGATGAGGAACTGCGACCACTCGAAATCGCTGTCGCCGTTGAGCAGGGTGTTGTCCAGATCGAATAAAGCCAGATTCACTTCAGTTACCTTTTACCTTTCAGTTCCTGTTGCAGGATTTCTTTGAGCAGCGGCACCGACGGCGCGCGGTGCAGGCGCAGCGAATGCTCGTCCAGCGCGTCCAGCGCCGCCATCAGGCTGGGCAGGTCGCGGCGGCCGTGGCGCAGCAGATATTGCGTGACCTCCGGCGGCAGCGCGAAGCCGCGCGACTGCGCGTGCTGCGCCAGCGCCTGCGCCTTTTCCTCGTCGCTCAGGCCGTGCACCTGGTACACCAGCCCCCAGCCGAGGCGGGTGCGCAGGTCGTCGCGAAGCGCCAGATGCAGCGGCGCCTGTGTGCCGCTGACCAGCAGCATGCCGCCGCTGTCGCGCATGCGGTTGTAGAGATCGAACAGTTCGATCTGCGCGGCGGCGTCGAGGCGCTCGACATCGTCCACCGCGACCACCTCTGTGGGCTGCGGGACACTGCCCTGCGCATAGACCGCGCTGCGCTGCGCCTCCAGTGCTGCGCTTACACAGGCGCGCAGCAAGTGGCTCTTGCCGCTGCCGGCCTCACCCCAGAGATAGAAACTCCGCTCGCTGCTGCTGCCCGCCAGGGCATGGCGCAGCACCGAAAGCAATTCGAGGTTGCGCCCCGCGACGAAGTTGGCCAGGGTCGGTTGCGAATCGGGGGTAATGTCGAGCAGCAGTTGGCTCACGGTTTGTTGTACATGTTACTTGTGAGATACCACGCCCTGCCGTGGCGCAGCGCAACCAGCAGGATTGCGGACAGCGGCAGCGCAAGCAGCAGGCCGAAGAAGCCGAACACCTGGCCGAAGGCGAGCAGCGCGAAGATCACCGCGAGTGGATGCAGGCCGATGCGGTCGCCGACCAGCCACGGCGTGACCACCATGCCTTCGAGCAACTGCCCGGCGCCGAACGCCGCCCATACCCACAGCACGCCGCCGAAGCTCGTGAACTGCATCGCCGCCGCGAGCGTCGCGAGCGACAGGCCGAGGATCATGCCGAGATAGGGTACGAACACCAGCACCCCGGCGAGGATGCCGATAGGCAAGGCGAACTCCAGTCCGGCCAGCCACAGCGCCACGACGTAAAACAAACTCATCAGCAGCATCACGGCAATCTGCCCGCGCAGGAACTCCGCGAGCACGCCGTCCACTTCGGCGGCGATCTCCGCCACCTTGGCGTGCCAGTGGCGCGGGACCAGTTCGTCCAGTTGCGCGACCAGCGCATCCCAGTCGCGCAGCAGGTAGAACATCGCCACCGGAATCAGCAGCAGGTTGACCAGCGCGCCGGCAATCGCACCGCCGCTGCTGCCGATCCACGGCAGCACTTTCCCCGCAACCCCGCCCGCGCCCTGCCAGTGGCTGAGCAGCAGGTTCTTCAGCGCCTGTGCGTCCCATTCGAGGCTCACGCCAAACCATTGCTGCAACTGCGGCAGCAGCTTCGTGCGCGCAGCCTCGATCCAGTCCGGGACGCGCGTCACGAACAGGCTGATTTCCTTTTCCAACAGTGGCAGCATGATGACGAGCAGCAGGCCGGACAGCAGCAGCAAGCCGCCCATCACCAGCGCCACAGCCAGCGTGCGCGGCACTTTGCGGGCGGCGAGGCGCTGCACCAGCGGGTTGCAGATGTAGGCGAGGATGCCCGCCGCGACGAACGGCGTGAGGATCGGGCTGAGCAGATACAGCAGCACGGCGGCAACGGCAGCAAAGATCAGCCATTGCGCGGCGGCGAAGCGAGGCAGGGTCATTTCGGGTAAAATTCGCGGGAAATTTGCGGCACTTTACCTTCTAGAAAGCGAGAACTCAACTTGAGCCAGACCAGTTCACTGTCCTACCGCGATGCCGGCGTCGATATCGACGCGGGCGACCGCCTCGTCGAAAACATCAAGCCGTTCGCCAAACGCACCATGCGCCCCGAAGTTCTCTGCGGCATTGGCGGCTTCGGCGGGCTGGTAGAAATTTCCAAAAAGTACAAGGAACCCGTGCTGGTGTCCGGTACCGACGGCGTCGGCACCAAGCTGAAGCTGGCGTTCGAGCTGAACCGCCACGACACGGTCGGCATCGACCTGGTCGGCATGAGCGTCAACGATATTCTGGTGCAGGGCGCGGAGCCGCTGTTCTTCCTCGACTACTTCGCCTGCGGCAAGCTCGACGTGGAGGCCGCCACCGAGGTCATCAAGGGCATCGCCTCCGGCTGCGAACAGGCCGGCTGCGCGCTGATCGGCGGCGAGACCGCCGAGATGCCCGGCATGTACCCGGCCGGCGAATACGACCTCGCGGGCTTCGCGGTCGGCGTGGTGGAAAAATCGAAGATCATCACCGGCCAGAACATCAAGGCGGGCGACGCGGTCATCGGCCTCGCATCGAACGGCGCGCACTCCAACGGCTACTCGCTGGTGCGCAAGATCATCGAGCGCAGCAGACCCAACCTCAACGCGAAGTTCGACGGCGAGCGCACCTTGGCCGACTGCATCATGGCGCCGACGCGCATCTACGTGAAGCCGCTGCTGGCGCTGATGCAGTCCGTGACGGTCAAGGGCATGGCGCATATCACCGGCGGCGGCCTGCTGGAGAACGTGCCGCGCGTGCTGCCGGAAAACGTTGTCGCGCAACTGAACGGCAAGGCCTGGCATACGCCCAAACTGTTCGACTGGCTGCGCGAGATGGGCAACGTCGCGCCGCAGGAAATGTACCGCACCTTCAACTGCGGCATCGGCATGGTGGTGATCGTGGACGGCAAGGATGCTGACGCGGCAGTCGCACAACTCAACGCGGCCGGCGAACGTGCCACTGTGATCGGCGCGATCCGCGCGAGGAACGGCGACGAGCACCAGACGCAGGTCAGCTAATAGATAAACCGTTCGCCCTGAGCTTATCGAAGGGTTCACTACGAACGGATTAATTCAGCTAGGGTTGTAGGTCGGGTTTTAACCCGACATGTCGGGCTGAAGCCCGACCTACGCTCAAATGAATTATTCGGGTTAATTCAGAGAGTCGCAGGCAAACATGAAGTCCATCGTCATCCTCATCTCCGGCCGCGGCAGCAACATGCAGGCGCTGCTCGAAGCGAAGCTGCCCTGCCGCATCGCGGCGGTGATCAGCAACCGCGCCGATGCCGGCGGACTGCAGGTCGCACAGGCGCACGGCATTCCGACCGCCGTCATCGGGCACCGCGACTACCCGGACCGCGAGAGCTTCGATGCCGCGCTGGCCGGGCTCATCGACACCTTCCACCCGGATTTCGTGGTGCTCGCGGGTTTCATGCGCATCCTCACGGCGGGCTTCGTGGCGCGCTATCACGGCAGGCTGGTCAACATTCATCCCTCGCTGCTGCCCGCCTACGGCGGCCTCGATACGCATGCGCGCGCCTTGCACGACGGCGTGCGCATCCACGGCTGCACGGTGCATTTCGTCACCCCCGATCTCGACCACGGCCCGATCATCATCCAGGCCGCCGTGCCGGTGCTGGGCGGCGACACCGAGCAGGCGCTCGCGGCGCGGGTACTGGATGAAGAGCACCGCATCTACCCGCAGGCCGTCCGCTGGCTGTGCGCGGGCCGGGTTGAACTGGGCGATGACGGGCGGGTCAGATTGCGAAGTCACCAGCAATCCGGTTTTGCGTTGATCTCACCCAGCCTGGAGTAATCATGAAATCGTATCTGCAAGCTCTCGCATGGCTCATGCTGTGCACTGCCACAACCGCCCTGGCTGCCCCGCCGGACAGCGTGCAGGCCACCTACGACGTTTCCAAGAGCGGCTTGCAGGTCGAAGTCAAAGAGACCTATACGCGCGACCGTGATCGCTACACGCTGTCCAGCGTCTGGACGCCGGTCGGCCTGCTGGCGATACTCAAGCCGGAAAAAATCCTCATCGACAGCAGCGGCCTGATCGGCAAACAGGGGCTGCAACCGCTGCTTCTCAATCACCGGCGCGAACTCGACGAGAGCAAGAACAGCCGCGCCGAGTTCGACTGGAACAGCAAACGCCTCGCGCTCATCACCCCGGGGCAACGCAAGGTGGTCGCGCTGCCCGACGGCACGCAGGATCGCCTGAGCGCGATGTACCAGTTCATGTTCCTGCCGTTGCAGGATGCCGATACGCTGGATTTTTCGATGACCAACGGCAGCAAGCTGGATCACTACCATTACGTCATCACGCGCGACCAGACGACCAGGGTTCCGGCCGGAGAATTCAGGACCCTCTATCTCGACAGCCAGGCCAAGCCGGGCGAGAGCCGCACCGAAATCTGGCTGGCCACGCAGTACCATAACCTGCCGTGCAAAATAATCATCACCGAGGCCAACGGCGACCAATTCACCCAGGTATTGAGCAAGCTGACCCTCAAGCCGTGATCGCATTGCCGCGCACTTCGACCGGAAGAATCGCCCTGGCCATAGCGCTGTCGGCATTGGCTCACGCCATCGCGCTGTTCGCGCCGCTGGTCAAGTTGCCGCCCGCCCAGGCGCCGCTGCCGCCGCTCATCGCCAAGCTGGAGCCGCTGCCCAAGATCGCCGCAAAGCCCGCACCAAGGAAACCCAAGCCCAAACCACGGCCTTCCCCGCCTGCGCCCGCGGAGTCTGCCGACCAGCCGGCCGAAAGCGTTGCGACGGAAGAACCGCAAATCGATGCCGAGCCGCAGCCGCCGGCGGCCGAGGAACCGGCCAAGGCAGCGGAGGAAACTAGGCCCGCACATCCGCTCCCCAAACACGCGCAACTCACTTTCACCGCCTATAAGGGCGCGGATTTCGCAGTCGGCGAAATGCGCCACCGCCTGGAAATCGGCGACGGCAAGAGCTACACCCTGCAGGTCGGCATGAACACCACCGGCCTCGCAAGCCTCTTCAAGAGCTACGAGTCAAACCAGCAGAGCAGCGGCACCCTGACGGCCCAGGGACTGCGCCCCGCCAAATACAGCGAGACAAGAAACTCCTCGAAGGGCAAGGAGGCATTCGAAGCCACCTTCCTCTGGGAAGAAAAAGTACTGTCCTTCTCGAACGGCAACAGCATGCCGCTGCCCGATCAGGCCCAGGACATCGTCAGCTTCCTCTACCAGCTCTCGCAGCTGCCCTTGGACAAGGGCGCGCTACCGATATACATCAGCAACGGCAAGAAGCTGGAACGCTACGAGCTCTCCATCGGCGAAGAGGAGATGATCCAGACCGGCATCGGCCGGCTGCGCGCGCTGCCGCTGCGCAAGAGCCGCCTGCAGGGCGAGGAAGGGCTGGACGTCTGGCTGGGGCTGGAATACCGCCTCTTGCCGGTGAAAATCCGCATGCTCGACCGCATGGGGCAGATTGCCGGCGAGATGGTCGTCTCGGATATCCGCGTGGCGGACGAGTGAAAAACCGTTCTGGGATAACCAGCGACTGAGCTTTGCCACCCTGGTCGATTGGCTGGCTCGGATATTTCATGAGGCATTCGATGTAGAAGCCCGGCTTGGGGCGATTTGACCGAAAACCTTATCGCGCAAACAAGTTGCGCTCCTACGTTTCATCCGGCATTTATTCCGGCTGCAATACCAATTGGATTTTGCGCAAGATTCGCCCTGCGATACACTGCGAACCATTCCAAGTCTTCTTGAACAACGGACATGACTTCCATCCTTCCGCATATCGCGCTCGATTCCGGCAGACAGCCGCAGCACAGCATCATCTGGCTGCACGGCCTGGGCGCGGACGGCCAGGACTTCGTGCCCGTCGCCGGCGAACTGGACCTGCCCGTTCCCATCCACTACATCTTTCCGCACGCTCCGCAGCGCCCGGTGACCATCAACGGCGGGTTCGTGATGCGCGCCTGGTACGACATCGCCCATCCGCGCATCGACGCGCGGCAGGACGAGGAGGGCATCTACGCTTCGCAGGCCGCGGTCGAGGCGCTGATCGCGAAGGAAGTGGCGCGCGGCATCGCGCCGGGCAACATCTTCCTGGCCGGATTCTCCCAGGGCGGCGCGATCGCGCTGCACACCGCGCTGCGCCAAGAGGTCCCAGTAGGCGGCGTGCTGGTGCTCTCCAGCTACCTGCCGCTGGCCGAGAGCCTGGCCGGTGAAGCCTCGGCAAACGCCCAGCAGACTCCCATCTTCATGGCGCACGGGCGCAACGACCCGGTCGTGCCCTATGCGCTCGGAGCCGCATCGAGGGACCAGCTGCAGGAACTGGGCTACTCGGTGGAATGGCACGAATACGGCATGCAGCATTCGGTGTGCGAAGAGGAACTGCGCGACATCGAGTTCTGGCTGGCCAGAAAGCTCCATCACGGGGTAAACCACTGACTTCCACAGCTCCACAGACAAGGAGAGAACATGCACTTACATGCCAGCCGTTTGAATATTCTCGCTGCAATTTCCGCCGTGATGTTTTTTTTCGGGATCGCCGGGTCGGCCCTCGCGGCCTCCAAGGAAGAGCAGCGCAACGAAATCCGCAAGATGCGCAGCGAAACGCTGGCGCGGCTCTATAAGGTGCATCCCGCCGCCAAGGCGGACATCCAGAGGGCGGCCGGCTATGCGGTGTTCAGCAACGTCGGCGTCAACCTGATCTTCCTCTCCGCCGCGGGCGGCTCCGGCGTGGCGCACAACAACCAGAGCGGCAAGGATATCTACATGAAGATGATCTCTGGCGGACTGGGGATTGGCCTCGGCGTGAAAGACTTCCGCGGCGTCTTCGTGTTCTCGAACCAGAAGGTTTTCAAGCAGTTCGTCGAGAGCGGCTGGGAAGCCAGCGCCCAAGCGGATGCCGCCGCCAAGTCCGGTGAAAAGGGAGGTGCCGCGGCGGGTGCGATCACCGTCGCCCCCGGCGTCGACCTCTACCAGCTCACCGAAACCGGGCTCGCGCTGCAGGCGACGATACAGGGCACCAAGTACTACAAGAACGACGATTTAAACTAGACGGCCAACTCCTGCTCGATGACGCGGAAGCTCGCCAGATCGTAATCAAAACCTTTTTCCTGCAACCGGTGAGGGATCAGCAGATAGCTCTTCCCATTCAACCTGGTCTGCAGGCTGCGGTGCGCGGAGAAGGCGCCCGCTTTCATCAGCAACCGCGCCTCGCCGGATGGCTCGCCCGCTTTTGCCTGCAGCCACAATGCGGGCTGCCCGTCCTCGAACCCGCCGCCCCCGCCGCTCTGGCTCAGGTTCACGCCGGCAATCTGGTTGGCCAGCATTTCCGCTCCCGCATGCAGCCGGCTCGCCTCGTCGCGCATCAGGCGGCGCACCACCGCCACGCCCCAGTGCGGCACCCCTTCGGGTTGCACGCCGAGCAGGCTGCCGATGCGAATACCGTCCGCGCCTTGCACGGGCAGAATGGTGCGAAAACCGCTCGCGCTAATGTCCTCGACGTCCCAATACGCCGGCAACTCATTGCTGAAGTTCAACGCGATATCGGTGCGCTCGATCATCCCGTCGAAGCCGCTCACCACGTTCAGGCCGACCTTGATGCTGCGCCGCGCGCTGCGCCGCGACGGCGGTGCGGTCAGGTAATTCAACAGATACTGCACGGCCTCGCGTACCGGCTCCGCATCGTATGCGCCGCCCAGGTTGAGGCTATCCGGGACGACACCCTTTTCCAGAGTCTTGACCAGCGACGCAAACTCCGGCTGCATCTTCGCCATGCCGACGAAGCGCATGGAGGGCTGCACCGCAGCACCCACCTTGAAATGCACCGGCGCCGCCGGACGATCCAGGTCGAAGCTGAACAGGCTGTTCGCATCCTGCTGCGCGCCGATCTCGATGCGGGCGCAATACTGCCCGACGATGCGCTCGGTGAGGTGCACATACAGCGGCCTCAGGGTGCTGACCCCGCAGCCATGCCAGCCGAGCAGCCGCCCCACTTCGCCTTTCACCGTAGTCTCACCGCCTCCCGGATAGAGTACCAGCGGCGTTTCCAGGTATTGCTGCTGCTCGGCATGGCGGTAGAGCTGTGCAAGATTGTTCCAGACCGTCTTATCGACCGGGCCGTAGCGCGTGCAGGTATATTTCAATTGCCCGGCCAGGGCATGCACCGCGCGCGCCACCAGCAGCGGCAGCTGCGCCTTGAGCGCGGCGGCCCCCTTGTCGCCGCCGCAATAGCGGCCGAACACCGCACAATAGGCCCTGGCGGCATGGCGATAATAATTGTCCAGCGCCAGCCACAGGCGGTTCTCCTGGAATTTGTTCAACTCCTGCGGCGTGAAATAGTCGCGCACCAGTTTCCGCGCATGCGGCCGGGCAGCTTCGTCGAGCAGGCACAGGACGACGAACTGGTGATCCAGCCTGAGATCGGCGCCGTCCGCGACCGATTCGATCCACTCACCCAGTTCCGTAAGCGATTTGTATGCGTCATTCTTCGGCAAGTCGTCCACGAGCGCCTGCGCGGACTTGATGTCCGCCATGGGATGATCGTTTTTTTTGCCGAATATGCCTGACAACATTTTTCACCTCGCAAGCCAACAGTCTTAACCCGTGGCAATATAACCGCAAAATACCCGCATTGAATATATGCCAATATGCCTGAGCCGATGATTCCGTGGTTGACCGTTGATGCGCCGTTCCCGCCGCTCGAGCGCGCACTGCGCTCGCCCAACGGCCTGCTCGCCGCGGGCGGCGACCTGTCCGCGCCGCGCCTGCTGGAGGCCTACCGGCACGGCATCTTCCCGTGGTTCAGCCCCGGCGAACCGATCCTGTGGTGGAGCCCCGACCCGCGCATGGTGCTGATTCCGGACGAAATCAGGATCTCCCGCTCGTTCGCCAAGGTGCTGCGCAATGCCGCCTACGAGGTGCGCTGCGACACCGCCTTCGAAGAGGTGATGCGCGCTTGCGCCGCGCCGCGCAGTGGTCAGGGCGGTACATGGATCAGCGAAGACATGATCGCAGCGTATCGCGCGCTGCACGAGTTGGGCTACGCGCACTCGGTGGAGACCTGGATGGACGGCAGGCTGACCGGAGGGTTATACGGTATTGCCATCGGGCAGATGTTCTATGGAGAATCCATGTTCAGCCGCGCCAGCAACGCCTCCAAGATCGCGCTGACCCACCTGGCGCGGCAGCTCGAACGCTGGCAGTTCGGCATGATCGATTGCCAGATGAACACCGCTCACCTCGCCTCGCTCGGCGCGCGCGAGATTCCGCGCGGCGAATTTATCGCGCGGCTGCGGGAATTGATAAACTGCGAACCTGTCAAACGCTGGCAATTCGATGCCGACCTCTTCACATGAGTTTATTGAACGACATTCCACTATCTGCGCTGCACTTCTACACGACAGCGCCCTATCCGTGCAGCTACCTGCCCGGAATTGAAGCGCGCTCGCAGGTTGCCACGCCCACCTTCCTGATCAATACGCCGGTCTATTCGGAGCTGGTGCAGCATGGCTTCCGGCGCAGCGGAACCTACACCTACCGCCCGCAATGCGAAGGCTGCAGCGCCTGCGTGCCGCTGCGCATCCCGGTCAAACAGTTCGCGCCCAACCGCTCGCAGCGGCGCGCCTGGGCGCAACATGCGCACCTCGATGCCAGCCTGCACCGCCTGCAGGACCGCCCGGAGTATTACGAGCTGTACCAGCGCTACCAGCGCGCGCGCCACCCGGACGGCGGCATGGACAACGACGACCGCGACTCGTACCGGGATTTCCTGCTGCAAAGCCACGTCGATACGCTGCTGGTGGAGTTCCGCGAGCCCTTCGACAAAACCCGTGACAGGGAGGGCGCGCTGCGCATGGTCAGCGTGATCGACCTGCTCAGCGACGGCCTGTCCTCGGTGTACACCTTCTACGAACCTGATCTGCCGCGCGCGCGCTTCGGGGTCTACAACGTGCTGTGGCAGATCGAACTGTGCCGCAAGCTCGACCTGGATTTCGTCTATCTCGGCTACTGGATCAAGCACAGCCGCAAGATGTCCTACAAGACCGGCTACCAGCCCGCCGAGGGGCTGATAGCCGGGACATGGCAAGCGCTCGGCAAGGAGCCGGCTTGAAGACGCGCCTGGGCGTTTTCATCGCCGCCCTGTTGCTGTTGCCGCTCGCCGGCCTCCTGTTGAGCGGACATGAATGGTATGAGCTCCCTGTTGGCGAGCGACTCGCCGAAGGCAGCATTGCAGCCATCCCCGTAACAGCCCTCCTGCTGCTGGGCTACGCGCTGCTCGTCAATTTCTTCGTCAAAATACGCACCGGCAACAGCCCGTTCGGCATGCAGCACAATTACTATCTGGCCATGGCCGCGGCGGGCGCCGTGCTGGGCTGGCTGATCGTTTACCTCAACCTGTTTGTCGCAAGCTGGCTGAGCGGGCCGGATCATTCGCTCCTGCAGATCATGCTCTGCACCGCCCTTTTTGCGCTGCTGGCACCCGCCGTCCTCATCACGCGCGCCCTGCTCGGCTCGTTCACCGGCCTGCTCAAGCGCCTCGCGCGCGGCCCCGCCCTGCCCGCGCCCGCCCCCGAAACGCTGGCCTTCACCCTGTTGCCGCTTGCGATGCTGGGACTGCTGGGCGGCGCGGCATGGCCCGCGCAACTCTCCTGGCTGCTGTGGGCAGCGCCGCTGTTGCTGCTGGTTGCACTGCAATTGCTGTGGCACGAGAGCACGATCTTCTCCAGCCTGACATCCGGCGACTGGGGGCGCGTAGCCTGCGCCGTGCTCGCCGGCCTGATCGTCGGCAACCTCGCCGCGATGAGCCATCGGGTGGCGGGCGGCGATCTCGCGGTCAGCCCACTGTTCGCGCAGGCCGGCTATGCCCTGTTCGGCCTGCTGTGCCTGCAGCTCGGCGACATCATCGCGGAGAACTGGCGCGGCAAGAAGCGCAGCGACCTGTTCAAGAAGAAAAAATTTTCCATCCCCATCGTCGTGAAGAAGAACTGACCCATGTACCCACTGCTGCGCCCCCTGCTGTTCCGGCTTGACCCGGAGACCGCCCATAACCTGACACTAAGCGGACTCAGAACCGCGCATGCTCTCGGCCTGAGCGGCCTCATCGCGAAGCGCCCCCCCGACGATCCGCGCACCGTGATGGGGCTGACCTTCCCCAACCCCGTCGGCCTCGCCGCCGGGCTCGACAAGAACGGCGAGTGCATAGCCGGGCTCGCGGCGCTCGGCTTCGGCTTCATCGAGATCGGCACCGTGACCCCGCTGCCGCAGCCCGGCAACCCCCGGCCGCGCCTGTTCCGCCTGCCCGGAGCGCAGGGCATCATAAACCGCATGGGCTTCAACAACGAAGGCGTGGATGCGCTGATCGAGAATGTGCAGTGCGCAAAATGCAAGGGTATCCTCGGTATCAACATCGGCAAGAACGCTGCCACGCCGATCGAGAAGGCGGCAGACGACTACCTGATCTGTCTGCGCAAGGTGTACGCGCACGCGAGCTACGTCACCGTCAACATCTCCTCGCCCAACACGAAGAACCTGCGCCAGTTGCAGGGCGGCGACGAACTCGACGCGCTGCTCGCGCAACTAAGGGCGGAACAACTGAAGCTCGCCGAAACACACGGCAAATACACGCCGCTCGCGGTGAAGATTGCCCCCGACCTCGACGCGGAACAGGTTAAACAGATCGCCGCGCTGCTCGTCAAACACCGCATCGACGGCGTGATCGCGACCAACACCACGCTGTCGCGCGAGGGCGTGGAAAACCTGCCGCACTGCAACGAGACCGGCGGACTCTCCGGCGCCCCGGTGCGCGAAAAATCCACCGCCGTGATCCGCCAGCTTGCCGCCGAACTGCAAGGCGCGCTGCCCATCATCGGCGCGGGCGGCATCCTGAGCGGCGCGAACGCCGCGGAGAAGATCGAGGCGGGAGCCTCATTGGTACAGCTCTACAGCGGCCTGATCTATCGCGGTCCGGCGCTGGTCGGCGAATGCTGCGCCGCCCTCCGCGCCCTGTAATTCGAGGCTGAGCCGGAAGCACCTGTCTCCGGCATTCATCCTCGACAAATTTGATACACTTTTTTTGCATGATCTGCTAGAGTGGCAGCACAAGGTTGTAAAGGGCAAACCCGACCGAAAGGCGGGGACGCAAAACCACCGGTCTGACTGGCTATGCCATATGACAGCGGGGTCGCCAAACCGATGAAGTTTTCCTTCTTTGCGTTTAGCACGCGTCCTTCCTCATCTGCCCCACAGCCTTTTCATAAACCGATTGATCCGGCATTGCCGCGCGCAGCCTGTTTCGTACCGGATCGGACACGATGAAAGGAGCAATACCATGTTACTTTCCAATGCGCTAATCGTTGATACTTCGCAAGCCACGCGGGATTACGTCCGGAAGATTCTTCATCGGGATTTGGGATGCAAGGAAATCCACGAAGCCAAGGATGCAGACGATGCAGTTCGAGTACTGAAGTCCGGGCGCGTCATCAACTGGATTTTCAGCTCATTGGAAATGCCCGGTCTGTCCCCGCGCGATCTTCTTGGAATCATCCGCAACAGCCCGCATAGCATGCGCACCCGCTTCGTGCTGATGTCATCCAGCGTCGAGCCCGTTGCCCGGGAAATCGCCCTCCGGGAGGGCGCCGCCGATTACCTGTGCAAGCCCTTTGCCCCCGACCAGTTGGTTGGCATGGTGCACCGCCTCAAAGGCCTGATGGAACGGCGTCGCGCCGAGAGGCTCAAGACCGCCCTGCCTTGTGAAATCAACATCGGCTTCGATTCATTTCACGACTACGGGGCGGAACTGGCCGATATCTCGATGACCGGCTGCCGGGTGAAGACTTCGCAAGTCAAACCTGGCAGCGGGTATGTCGATGACTTTGCCACCGTTACCCTGCCGCTGGAAAATGACTCTCCATTCCATTTCCAGGCAAGAATAAAGCGGGTGGAATTCAGCAAATCCTGCACCGACCCATTGCGCAATACCGAGGTGGCGGTTGAGTTCGTTAATGTCCCTCCACCACTCAAGGAAAAACTCGAATCGTTTATCGCTTCCTGCAGGGAAAAATTCTGCGCCCAAATGGCAAAAGTAGCCGACCACGCATCAGCGCCGCCACTACCCTCAGGCAGCCACTGAAAATCCCCCCTCTCATCGGCGCCCCGCTTCTTGCGGGGCGTTGTTTTTTGGAAACCTCTGAACGCGAACGATTGAAGCGGCATTTGAATCGGGAGATAATCCGCCCCTGATTCCACAGGTGCGAATATGACCGAATATCTGCTCATCCTGGTTGGCGCGGTGTTCGTGAACAACATCGTGATGGTCAAGATTCTCGGCCTCTGCCCCTTCATGGGGGTATCCCGGAAGCTGGAGACTTCGCTCGGCATGGGTCTGGCCACCACCTTCGTGCTGACCGTGGCCTCGGGCGCCAGCTACCTCATCAACGAATACCTGCTCGGGCCGGAGCTCTCCTACCTGACCACGCTGTCGTTTATCGTGGTGATCGCGGGCATCGTGCAGTTCACCGAGATGGTGATCCAGAAGACCAGCCCGATGCTGCACCAGGTGCTCGGCATCTACCTGCCGCTCATCACCACCAACTGCGCGGTGCTGGGCATCCCGCTGCTCAACGTGCAGGCGAACCACAACTTCATGGAATCCGTCTTCTTCGGCATGGGCGGCGCGCTGGGCTTCACGCTGGTGATGGTGCTGTTCGCCGGGATGCGCGAGCGCATGGAAGGTGCGGACGTGCCGGGCATCTTCAAGGGCTCGGCAATCGCGATGGTCACGGCGGGGCTGATGAGCCTGTCGTTCATGGGGTTTTCGGGGTTCATCAAATAATGGGGGCCAAATGCTAAACGCCCTGCTCGTCATGGCGGCCATCGCCCTCGCGCTCGGCGCGGTGCTGGGCTACTCCGCGATCCGGTTCCGCGTCGAGGGCAACCCGCTGGTGGACAAGATCGATGCGATCCTGCCGCAGACGCAGTGCGGACAATGCGGCTATCCCGGCTGCCGTCCCTACGCCGAGGCGATTGCCGCCGGGGAAGACATCAACAAGTGCCCACCCGGCGGCGAGGACGGCATCCGCAAGCTTGCCGACCTGCTCGGCGTGGAATTCAAGCCCTTCGGCAGCGGCACGGTGCTCAAGCCGAAGGCGGTCGCCTTCATCGACGAGAACCTCTGCATCGGCTGCACGCTGTGTTTCCAGGCCTGCCCGGTGGATGCCATCGCGGGTGCGGCGAAGCAGATGCACACCATCATCGCCTCCGAGTGCACCGGCTGCGAACTGTGCGTCGAGCCCTGCCCGGTGGACTGCATCAGCATGGTGCCGATCAGGGAGAGCATCGCGACCTGGAAGCGGCAGCATCCGGTTTACATGATGGCGGCGACGAAATGAGGACGCTCTTCAAGTTCAACGGCGGCATCCACCCGCCGCAAAACAAGGAGCAATCGACGCAGCAGGGCATCGCGCACGCGCCGCTGCCTGCGAGGCTCGTCGTCCCGTTCCGCCAGCATGCGGGCGAGGCCGCGCGGCCGGTGGTGCGCGCCGGCGATCATGTGCTCAAGGGCCAGCTCATCGGCATGCCGGAGGGCTTCGTCTCGAGCGCGGTGCACGCCCCGACTTCGGGCACGATCGCCGCGATCGACATGCAGCCCGTCGCGCATCCTTCGGGCCTGCCGGACCTGTGCGCGACGCTGATCCCGGACGGCAGGGAGGAGTGGATTCCGCATGAGCCCGTCGACTACCGCAACTGCGACCCTGCCGAGTTGCGCCGTCAGTTGCGCATGGCCGGCCTCGTGGGGCTGGGCGGCGCGGTGTTCCCGAGCGACCTCAAGCTGCGCCCGCTGCGCGGCCACCCGAACAAAGACATCGGCACGCTGATCCTGAACGGCGCGGAGTGCGAGCCCTGGATCACCTGCGACGACATGCTGATACGCGAGCGCGCCGCAGAGATCGTGCAGGGCGCGGAGATGCTGCGCCACATGCTGGAGGCCGGCGAGGTGCTGATCGGCATCGAGGACAACAAGCCGCTGGCGATCGCCGCGATGCGGCAGGCGGTCGCTGACAGCGGCCTGCCCTTCGAGGTCATCGCCATCCCGACGATCTATCCGGGCGGCAGCGCGAAGCAACTGATCCGCGTGCTCACCGGGCTGGAGGTGCCGTCCGGCAAGCTGCCCACCGACATCGGCGTGCAATGTTTCAACATCGCAACCTGCCACGGCGTCTACCGCGCCCTCGCGCACGGCGAGCCGTTGCTGTCGCGCATCGTCACGATCACCGGCAACGTGCGCGCGGCGCGCAACTACGAGGTGCTGTTCGGCACGCCGGTCGCCGATCTGGTCGCGCTCGGCGAGGCGTTGCCGGACACCGACCGCTACATCATGGGCGGGCCGATGATGGGCCAACCCCTGGCCTCGATCGACATCCCGCTGACCAAGGCGAGCAACTGCATCATCGCCGCGTCGGAAAAGCTCTTCCCGCCCGCGCCGCCCGCGCTGCCCTGCATCCGCTGCACGCGCTGCGCGCAGGCCTGCCCCGCTGATCTGCAGCCGATGGACCTGTTCTGGTTCTCGCAGGCGCGCGAGTTCGGCAAGGCGCAGCAATTCAGCCTGTTCGACTGCATCGAGTGCGGCGCATGCAGCTACGTCTGCCCCAGCCACATCCCGCTGGTGCAGTATTTCCAGTTCGCCAAGAGCGAGATCCGCGCGCGCGAACAGGAGAAGCAAGCCGCCGACCACGCGCGCGAACGCCACGAGTTCCGCGAGCACCGCTTCGAGCGCGAGAAGCGCGAAAAAGCCGAGAGGCTGGCCGCGCGTGAGCAGGCCTCGAAGGGACAGGCCGCCGGACAAACCTCCGCCGCGGCCAGCGAAGCCGACGACGTGATGCAGAAAATCCAGGCGGCGATGCAGCGCGCGCGGGAGCAGGCTGCCGCAAGCCAGCCGAAGAACACCGGCCATCTCACCGCGCAGCAGCAGGCGGAAATCGATGAGATCGAGGCGCGCCGCGCGAAAGTCCGCGAGATGGCACCGCCCCCCGCCGGGCACAAGGAGGAACAATGAGCGCGTTATTCGCCCCCTTCATCAGCAAGCCGGACACCGTCTCCGCGATCATGCTCCGGGTGCTGCTCGCGCTCATTCCGGGCATCGCGCTCTACGTCTGGCATTTCGGCCCCGCGATCCTGGTCTCGATCGCGCTCGCGAGCCTTACCGCACTCGGCATCGAGGCGCTGATGCTCAGGCTGCGCAACCGTCCCGTGAAACCGTTCCTTTCCGACAACAGCGCCCTGCTCACCGGCTGGCTGCTCGCGCTCTCGATCCCGCCGCTCGCACCCTGGTGGCTGGTGGTGGTCGGCACGGCCTTCGCGATCGCCATCGCCAAGCATCTTTACGGCGGGCTCGGCAACAACCCGTTCAACCCGGCGATGGTCGGCTATGCGGTGCTGATCGTCTCGTTCCCGGCGCAAATGACGCACTGGGTCGCGCCGCACGGCCTGGGGGCGGCCGAGCTCGGCTTCCTCGAACAGATTAGGTACATGTTCGCCGAGGCGCTGCCGCCCAACATGGCGCTCGACGCACTCACGATGGCCACGCCGCTCGACACGCTGAAGACCCGTCTGCTCCTCGGCGAACCGGTCGCGCAGATATTCCAGATGCCCGTCTACGGGCGGTTTGGCGGACAGGGCGGCGAAATGGTGGCGCTGGGATTCCTGCTCGGCGGCCTCTACCTCATCGCCGCGCGCATCATCACCTGGCATGTCCCGGTCGCCTTCCTCGGCACGCTGTTCGCCGTCGCCGGCCTCTTCCATCTGGCCGATCCCGCCCGCTACGCCGCGCCGCTGTTCCACTGGTTCTCCGGCGCGGCGATACTGGGCGCGTTCTTCATCCTCACCGACCCGATCACCTCGCCGACCACGACCAAGGGCAAGCTGATCTTCGCCGCGGGCGCGGGACTGCTGACCTATTTGATCCGCGCCATCGGCAGCTTCCCGGACGGCGTCGCGTTCGCGACCCTGCTGATGAATCTCTGCGTGCCGCTGATCACGCTGTACACGCAGCCGCCCGTTTTTGGCAAAAAAGATAAAGCCGGCAAGAAGGGAAAGCCATGATAACCGGAGCCAGAGCCACCCTGCGCACCGCGCTGAACCTGCTGTTCTTCACGCTGATCGGCACGGCCATGCTGGCCTGGACCTTTGAGCTCACGCACGAGGCCATCGCGCGCAGCGTAGAGAAGGAGAAGCTGAAACTGATCGCGCAGATCGCGCCGCCCGCGGCCTACGACAACGACATCATGAAGGACACTCTGCAACTCGCGGAGGACAAGTTGCTCGGCGGGACGAGCATCGTCTATCGCGGCCGGCTCAACGGCCAGCCCTCCATCGCGGTGCTGCAGGCCGTCGCGCCGGACGGCTACAGCGGCAGGATCAACCTGATCATCGCAATCCGCAGCGACGGCAGGATAAGCGGCGTGCGCGTGGTGTCGCATCGGGAGACGCCGGGGCTCGGCGATTACATCGAGATCGGCCGGAGCAACTGGATCACCGGCTTCAACGACGCCTCACTGGAAAACCGCAAGGATGGGGAATGGAAGGTCAGGAAGGACGGCGGCTCGTTCGACTACCGGGCCGGTGCCACCATCACGCCGCGCGCGATCGTGAAAGCGGTGCACAAGGCCTTGCAGTATTACGCGCAGCACCGTGACGAACTGTTCGCGGAGCCCCCTCCCGGACCCGGCAAGGAGAACAAAAAATGACCGCCCCGACATCCAAGGAAATTTTCCACAACGGCCTGTGGAAGCAGAACCCCGGCGTCGCGCAACTGCTCGGCCTGTGCCCCCTGCTCGCGATCAGCAACTCGGTGGTGAATGCGCTCGGCCTGGGGCTGGCCACCACGCTGGTGATGACCCTGTCGGGCAGCGGCGTAGCCGCAATCCGCGAATTCATCCCCAACGAGACGCGCATCCCGGTGTACATCCTGCTGATTGCCGTGCTGGTAACCATCGTGCAATTCCTGATGAATGCCTATGTGTATCCCCTGTACCTGGTGCTGGGCATCTTCATTCCGTTGATTGTCACCAACTGCATCGTGCTCGCGCGCGCCGAAGCGTTCGCCTCGAAGAACGGCGTGTTCGCCTCCGCGCTGGACGGCATCGCGATGGGCCTCGGGCTGACGGCGGTGCTGGTCACGCTGGGCGGCATCCGCGAAGTCTTCGGGCACGGCACGCTACTGGGGGGAATTGAACTGGTATTCGGTGAGGCGGCGAAATCCCTGGTGATCACCGTGGTGCCGGATTACCACGGCTTCCTGCTCGCGATCCTGCCGCCCGGCGCATTCATCGCGCTCGGCCTGCTGATTGCGCTGAAAAACTGGCTGAACCTGCGCGCCGAACGCAAGGTGCACGGCGCGAATGCGACCGTTACGCCGACTGAAGGCGGTTGCAGCCCGGCGGGCCACCGATGAACGCCGCCGGACGCCGCGAGATATTCACGCGCTTCCGCGCCGCCAATCCACACCCGAAAACCGAGCTGGAATATTCCACGCCGTTCGAGTTGCTGGTCGCGGTGCTGCTCTCGGCGCAGGCCACCGACGTCAGCGTCAATGCCGCCACGCGGCAACTGTTCCCAGTCGCCAATACACCACAGGCGCTGCTAAAACTCGGCGAGGAAAAGCTGCGCGAACATATCCAGCGCATCGGCCTGTACCAGACCAAGGCCAAGCACCTCATGCAGACCTGCCGCATACTCGTGGAAAAACACGGCGGCATCGTGCCGCAGACGCGCAGGGAGCTGGAAGCCCTGCCCGGCGTGGGGCACAAGACCGCGAGCGTGATCCTCAACGCCGCCTTCGGTGAGCCCACCATCGCGGTGGACACGCATGTGTTCCGCGTCGCCAACCGCACCGGCTTAGCGCCCGGCAAGAACGTGCTCGAGGTTGAAAACAAACTGCTCAAGACCGTGCCGGACGAATTCAGGCACGACGCGCACCACTGGCTGATTCTGCACGGACGTTACACCTGCCAGGCGCGCAAGCCGAAATGCGGCGTGTGCCTCATTAACGACCTGTGCGAATATGAGGACAAGGTATTTTAAAAATCAGTCACCATGAAGACACGAAGTGCATGAAGGAAAACAAGTAAATAGTTTCATGTTCACCCAAAGCCTTTCATGTAAAGCCGGCCTTGGCACATAAAATCTTCGTGACCTTCGTGTCTTCGCGGTGAATCATCTTTCAGGAGCAATCTAATGCTGTTCAATCCCACGCGCGACGAAGCGCGCAATTTTCTGTTCGAGTCCTGGCGCAAGCGCTGTACCAGCGAGTTGCTCACGCCGCTCGAAGACCTCGCCGCGCAGCTCATCGCCAGGCACCCCGAATACCACGCCATGCTGGAAGAACCGGAACGCCATCAGGACAAGGACTACCTGCCGGAGAGCGGTGCGGAAAACCCGTTCCTGCACCTGATGATGCACCTCACCATCGAGGAGCAGATTTCCATCGACCAGCCAGCGGGAATCCGCGCGCAGTTCGTGCGGCTGACGCACAAGTTCGAGTCGGAGCACGATGCGCAGCACCGCATGATGGAATGCCTCGGGGAGATGATCTGGCAGGCGCAACGCAACCGCACCCAGCCGGATGCGGCAATCTACATCGACTGTCTGGGGAAACAGTGAACGGAGGCAGGAAAGACGGCGGGCGCGGAACCGCACCCGCCCTGCATCCTATCGGCCCAGCCTGCCCGCAATCTCCAGCTCGGCTGCCGCCCAGTATTCTGTCGGGCAGCCGCTAAACCCGTTGCGTTCCGCAATGAAGTAAGCAGCGGTCTGCACCATGCGGTAACGCTCTTCGGGAGTAGGTTGCATCACGGTTTTTTTCGCAGCCGGCCTGGCGCTGCTCGCCACGGCTTTTTGCGCCGGAGCTTTCTTTGCGGCGGCAGGTGTTACTGCTTTTCTCTCTGCCGGGATTCTGGTGGTTTTCGGTTTTGCGGTTGCAGGCGCAGTTTTTTTCGCTGCAGCCTTCTGGGGCGCCATCACTGACGCCGCCTTGACGGGTCTCGATTTACCGGCAGTCGCGCCGGTAGCCCTGCTGACAGCCGCTTTTTTCACGGCCGGTTTTGCCTTTCGTTCTGCCATGATGCAACCTCCCTGACGATGAAGTTAACATTCATAAAGCTTACCGAACGGGCATGGTAGTAATAAAAACCTTACCAGTCAATAAGTTCTACAAATACCGCTTACCCAGATTGACGCTCTTTCTCCGAGGGGTTAGGGTTCGCAACCTCCATTTTTTTCGCACGTAAATCCATGAAGTATCTCAAATCCGAATTCCCGATTGCCATCGCCCTGGCCGTGCTGCTGCTGGGCTTCTCGCTTGAACACGCCGCCGTGGAACATGGCGGCACGATGCTGTGGGGCCTGCTACTGGTGATCCTCACCGCGATCATCGGCGTCGCGTTCCGCATCGCCCACCACGCCGAGGTGCTCGCGATGCGCCTCGGCGAGCCGTACGGCACGCTGATCCTCACCCTCGCCGCGGTGTCGGTCGAGGTGGTGATCCTGATCGTGCTGCTGCAGGGCGCACCCAACCCGACGCTCGCGCGCGACACGGTGTTCGCCGCCGTGATGTTCGACATCAACGGCATCCTCGGCCTCGCGGCCATCGTCGGCGGCCTGAAACACGGCAGCACCAAATACAACATCTCCTCGGCCAACTCCTTCATCGCGATGCTGCTGGTCGCCATCGGCGTCGGCATGTTCATCCCGGATTTCGTGCCGGAACATCAATGGCGGATTTACTCGGTCTTCTCCATCGGCATCATGGCGATCATGTACCTGGCCTTTCTGCGCCTGCAGACCGTGGAGCACCGCAACTTTTTCGAATACAGCGCCGGCGAGGAGGAAGAAGCCCACGACCTCGCGCACAGCCCGAACAGCCTGCATGTCGCGGTGATGCTCGGCGCGATCGTGCTGGTCGGCGTGCTCTCGGAAGTGTTGTCGGTGCTGCTGGATGCCGGGCTGGCCGGCAGCAGCCTGCCGAAGGCGATCCCGGCGGTGCTGGTGGCGCTGATCTCCGCCAGCCCGGAAATCCTCACTGCGCTCCGGGCGGCGCAGAACAACCGCATGCAGACCACCGTCAACATCGCGCTGGGCGCTTCGCTCGCCACGGTGCTGCTGACCCTGCCGGTGATCGAAGCCATCGCGCTGCTCACCGGCGAGCGCATCGAGATGGCGCTCACGCCGGTTCAGGCCGGCATGCTGCTGCTGACCTTCCTCACCGTGATGAACAACCTGCACGACGGCGAAACCAACGCCATCGAGGGCATCAGCCATTTCGCGCTGTTCGCGGCATTTATTGCGCTGGTGATGATGGGGCTGATCTAGCGGGCCGCCAGCTGCCTATCTGGCCTAAAGAAAACCGGCCGCACACAGGGAACCAATCTGCGCAAGTGCAGTCTTCTATACGCCGCGTGAATCATGCGGTTACATGAAGCGCACATTACACTTGAACCAATAAACCAAAGGGTATTCACAATGAAAAGCACCAAAAAATCTCCAAAAAATATCGCGGCTATTTTTTCAATTAGCTGCGGGCTACTCCTTGCAGGAAATGCACTGGCGCACTGCGACACACCCAATGGCCCGGTCATTCCGGAAGCAAAAGTTGCTCTGGAAAAAGGTGACATAACACCCATACTGAAATGGGTTAAGAAAGAAAACGAAGCGGAGATCAAATCTGCATTTGCGAAAACGATCGCGGTTCGCGGCAAAAGCAAAGAAGCAAGAGAATTAGCCGATCAATACTTCCTCGAAACACTCGTGCGTGTGCATCGCGCCGGCGAGGGAGCCCCGTATAGCGGCATCAAGGATGAAGCTATTGATCCGATCATCGTGATGGCCGACAAAGCTCTCGCCAATGGTTCCGCCGACGAAATGGCCAGAATGATCAGCAACCACATGACTAAGTCCATCAAAGATAAATTTGCGCGCGTACTGGAAGCAAGCAAGAACAAGGACAAAAGTATCGAGGCAGGCCGGGAGTTTGTGGAAGCCTACGTAACCTATGTGCATTATGTCGAAGGCGTGCATGCCGTTATCGCATCCTCCGGCAACCACGCTCATGCCGCACCCGCACCTGCTCCCGCTTCGGTTGCGGACGCACATAAAAATCATTGAGGCTTTACCAAAAAACCGTAATCAGATATACGGTGCAAACCATTCAACATGTCCGCCATGCGCGATGCGCATAGCGGACGGAATCGCGCAAAATGGTGGCTGCACCGTTCCTGCTGTTAACCAGCCACTTGGCAACCATCTTGGTTACCAAGTGGCACCGCTAGTGACTGCCTCGGCGGCGGCGAAGCTTCGACGCTGGCGATTTGTGCAAGCCGGCTCGCCGCTTCTTCAAGCGGTTTAAGGGATACGTCCTCTGCTGAATAGCGCTCGTAGTAGCCGAATGGATTATCAAGATCCCTGATTAACATCAGAAGATAAATCATCAGGTATGAGATCACGCCCACGAAAAACAGCGACTCATAAAGTGGCTCAATTTTGGACAATACAAGCCCTATGCAAAGAAGAATGGTGATGAGGTCGGCGAGCAAGTAGCCTGAGGAAACGAAAGACGTTTCCCGAATGGTGTGAGTACGTATAAGGGTGCGCCGGAGATTGCTTTGCTCCTGCTTCAAACGAGCCACGAGAGTTGCTTGAGACCATTGCTCTATCGCCGCGAGCTGAGGAGTTAACTCGTTCACATGCTCTAGCAATTCTGCTGTACGGTGTTTCTTGTGGAACCAGCTCAGAATATCCCGGCTCAATTGCGACAGGAGAATCAGACATGGGCCAACATTAGCTTCAGGGTTTGCCATCCGGACACCGCGCACTTCTTGGGCCAGATTCTCCAGGCATGCACTCAACTCACCGGGGATTCGCTCGCTTTCCTTGAAATCCGATAGGACACCGCTCAAAAGAAATCCCATCAAGAAGACGTTGGCAGCCACAATTCCCGAGAATAACGGATTGATGGAGATAACCTCCCATCCAAGGAAGTGGGTAATGAGTTTCGCACCTATTACCACGGCAACAAAAGCGCTTACCTGAAGCAGGAGACGATATCGGTTATTGGTATTCATGCGGTCTTTCGTTTGATTTTTCTGGTCAGTGTGGATTATCGTCATGCCTATTGCCAACTGCGCAGAAATTCCACTTTATCAGCGCTATCGTTATCTTTGCAGTCAATCTAGTGACTATCCTTTTCAAGGCAAGTTTCGAGTTATGGGAATCCATATGGTTCCGTGCTAGCATCAGCTAATATGACCTCGCTCTCTTTATTACTCTGGATTGTGTCGGCAATCGCGCTGCAACTGGCGATTTTTCTCGGCATCAGCTTCTGGTGTCATTGGCTGAATTTTCATGCCTTGCGCAGCCGCGCGGAGAATCCGGATTTTCCGGTGCAGCAAAATGAGCCGGGGGATACGAAAGAGGTTGCCGTTGCCGCCTGGACTGGTTTCCGGACGTTCCGGGTCGAGCGCAAGGTCGTCGAGAATGACGTGCAGTCGATCTGCTCGTTTTATCTGAAGCCGGAAGACGGGCAGCCGTTGCCGCCATTCCTGCCGGGGCAGTTCCTGACCTTTCGTCTCGACATGCCGGCGGCATCAGGAAGCGCCGAACAGCTTGTGCGTTGCTATTCCCTGTCTGATACGCCGCGCCCCGATTGCTACCGCGTTTCGATCAAGCGGGTACCACCTCCTGCGGGCGGCCACTTTCCGCCGGGGCGCTCATCCACATATTTTCACAATCTGGTGGCGGCGGGCAGCCTGTTGCAGGTGCGCGCGCCCGCCGGGCATTTTCATATCGATCGCAGCGATGCCCCGGTGGTGTTGATCGCCGGCGGCATCGGCATCACGCCGATGCTGAGCATGCTGAACTGGTGTCTGGCCGAGCAGCCGGGGCGCGAAGTCTGGTTGTTCTACGGCGTGCGCAATGGCCGCGAACCGGTGATGAGAGCGCATCTCGAAGCGCTGGCGGCGGCACACCCGAATTTCCATTTGCGGCTGTGTTTCAGCGACCCGCTGCCGGAAGATGCGGCAGGACGCGATTATCAGCACCGGGGGCGCGTCGATGTGGGTCTGTTGCGCATGCAATTGCCGCTCAGGCCTTACCATTTCTATATTTGTGGCCCCACCCCGATGCTGGAAAGCCTCGTGCCCGCGCTCGAAGATTGGGGGGTGCCGGATGCGCGCATCCACTTCGAGGCCTTCGGTCCGTCGTCCATCAAGCGTAGGCAACCTTCAACGGTTGCCGCGCCGCAAGCCGGGGCGATGGCTACCGAAATCGTGGTGACCTTCGCCAAATCCGGCAAGCAGTTTCCGTGGCAAACTACCGCCGGCAACCTGCTCGAATTTGCCGAGTCGCATGGCATTGCCGTCGATTCCGGATGCCGCGCCGGAAGTTGCGGCACATGCCAGACGGCGATCCGCGCGGGCGAGGTGGCCTACCGCCAGCCGCCGGATTACGATCCCGAACCCGGCACCTGCCTGCTTTGCTCTTGCACGCCGAAAACAGACGTGACTCTGGAGATATAGATGATAAGCCCGCTCTGGCGCCAACATATCCTCCCGTTCGCCTTTCTGGTCGGCCTGCTGGCGGCGGTCACGCTGGCCGGCGACTATCTGCTGCACCGGTTGAACCTGGTGTGGGTCGGCCGCTATCTGGGCATACCGGGCACGCTCCTGATCATCGCCTCGCTGATCTATTCGCTGCGCAAACGCAAATACATCAAGGCGGGTAATCCCAAGAGACTGCTGACCCTGCATGAATTCGGCACCTGGATCGGCGCGTCTCTCGTGCTGATCCACGCAGGCATCCATTTCAACGCCATCCTTCCCTGGCTGGCCACGGTGGCCATGGGGGTGAACGCGGTGAGCGGCATGGTCGGCAAGCTGCTGCTGGATCGCTCGCGCCGCCATGTGCAGGGGCAGCGCGAACACTTCCAGTTGCGCGGCATGCCGCGCCCCGACGTGGAGCAGGCGATGTTCTGGGACGCGGTTACGCTCGATGCCATGAACAAGTGGCGGAAAGTTCACATCCCGATCTTCATCGTTTTCGCGGTGCTCGCGCTGGGCCACATCTTCAGCATCTTTTTGTTCTGGGGCTGGTCATGAGCCGGATACTCAAATTCGTACTCGCCGCCAACCTGATCGCAATTGCGATTCTGGCTTTTGTCTACCCGAACCTGATGGTCGGGCCGGGCAAGCTGATCCCCGGCCACAAGCAGCTGGAGACGGACTGCTTCGCCTGCCATGCGCCGTTTCTCGGATCGGCCTCGGAACGCTGCGTCTCCTGCCATAAACCTGCCGAGATCGGACGTCTGACAACGACGGGGCAACCGGTCGCCAAGCCACTCACCTCGACCCCTTTTCACCAGAAGTTGACCACGCAGGACTGCGTGGCGTGCCACAGCGACCACGCGGGCGTGAAGCGCTTCCGGCAACAAGGCCGCTTCAATCATGCCCTGCTGCAAAAAGCGGTGCTCGATCAATGCCAGTCGTGCCACAAATCACCCACCGACTCGCTGCACAGGCAGGTTTCCGGCAACTGCGGCCAGTGTCATAACCAGAACAAGTGGACCCCAGCGACTTTCGATCACAACAAGTATTTCGTGCTCGACCGCGATCACAACGCCAGTTGCGTGACTTGCCATGAGGGCAACAACTACAGCCGCTACACCTGCTACGGCTGCCACGAGCATTCGCAGGCCAGCATACGCCGCGAACACATCGAGGAAGGCATCCGCGATTACGACAATTGCGTCGAATGCCACCGGAGCGCCGACGAGCATGACATCCGGGGTAGAGGCGGGGAAGGACAGGGCAATCGCGAAGGCGGGCATGGCCGCAAAGAGCACGACGACGATTGAAAACGGGGCGGCGACCGCTCGCTACGTTTTTTTCAAGGCACTCCGTTTTACTTGTCGAACAGCCCCTTGAGCGCCGCTCCCGCACCGACCACTGCCCCGCCCACGCCGGTAATCACCGCCGTCTTGGCGAGCGTAATGGCCAACTGGGTGTTCAGTTCCGCGACGATAGCCTTGACCACCTGTGCGGTGGTCGCGCCGCCGGTCTTCTTGCCGACGTTACGCAACTCGATGTCCGGCAGCTTGAGCTCGATCATGTCGTTGTAATTGACCTTGGCGTTGCGGATGACGAAGGATTCGATGATCATCTTCTTGCTGCTGTCCTGTTTGGGTTTCTCGCCCTTGTCGCCCTTCGCGCCGAGATACGCTTCGACATTGCGCTGGATGGCGTCGAAATTGGTGATATCACCGGCCTTCTCGTAGCCGATCTGCGGCGCATCGATCAATATCTTGCGGATCACGATCACGTCCCTGGCAAGGCTGGCCGGTTCGAGTTCGATCTCGACGACACCTGCCTTCAACGCATAATCGGACTTGAAGCCCTTGGGATTGCCGAGGAAAAACCCGGATAACGCACCGCGCCCGTCAGTCGCCAAAATCTCGACCCTGCTGACCTTCACGGCAGCTTGCGTCATCTCCGGCCCGAATTCCTCGACGGCCAGCTTGACCAGCCTGCCGATCGGGTTTTGCAGCACAAAGTAGGCCGCAACGGCGGCGGCGGCCAGCACGGCGACAATGACGAGTATCTTTTTCATGGCTGCTCCGGTCTGTATTCGATGCGTGAAAAGTTATACGTCCTGGTAACGCTGCCGCAACGCGACGCGCTTGAGATAGGCCTCGCGCGCGATCTGCACGTCCTCCAGAAAATACGGCAACTCCTTGAGCAGCAACGCCTGCGGGCCGTCCACCAGTGCCTTGGGCGGCGCGGGGTGAAAATCCACCAGCACCATGTTGGCGCCGGCCAGCACGCCCTGTGCGGTGACATGCAGCGTATCGAGGATGCCGTCGGGCGAGGCCTGCCGCGAGCCGACCGAGTGCGACGGATCGACGCATACCGGCATGCGCGTGAGCCGCTTCACCACCGGCACATGCGCGAAGTCCACCAGGTTGCGGTGCGGGTCGCCCATGTTGGTCTTCATACCGCGCAGGCCGAACACCACGTTGCGGTTGCCTTCCGAAGCCAAGTATTCCGCCGCGTTCAGCGATTCGTCCAAGGTGATGCCGAAACCGCGCTTGAGCAGCACCGGCATCTCGGTCTGCCGTCCGACGATCTTCAGCAGCTCGAAATTTTGCGTGTTGCGCGTGCCGATCTGCAGCATCACGCCGGTCGGGTTGCCGGTCTGACGCAGCGCCTCGCGGATCTCGTCGAGGTGCGATTCGTGGGTGATCTCCATCGCGATCACCCTGATGCCGTATTTGCCCGCCAGCTCGAACACATAGGGCAGGCAGTTCTTGCCGTGCCCCTGGAAGGCATACGGGCTGGTGCGCGGCTTATAGGCGCCCATGCGCGTGCATACCTGTCCGTGGTCGGCCACCGCCTTCATCATCAGCTCGACATGCTCGCGGTTGTCCACCGCGCACAGCCCAGCGAACACGTTAAGCGTGTCCTGCCCGAAGCGCACGCCGTTGTACTCGAAATGCGTGGTCCGCTGGTCATCCTTGTGTCGCCCGAGGATGCGGTACTCCTCGGAAACCCGCACCACGCGCTCGACGCAGGGCAGGCTTTGCATATCGTCGATATCGAGCAGCTTGGTATTGCCGATCAGGTAGATTTCGGTGAGCGTCTGCTCGCTGCCGCGCTCGACATGCACGCGCGTCTGGATGCCCTGCAGCGTCGCGAGGTGCGCGAGCAACTGCCGGTATTCCGGTGACTGTTCGCCGGTGTTGGAACTGAGGATCAGGATCATGATTTATTCCCCCGAAATTATTTGCCCAGCAGGATCGCCGACTGTGCCGGCCACTGTGCCGCCGGATCGCGCGCGAAGCCGCTCTTGGCGAACTGCTGCCAGCGGCCGAGCACGTAGCACACCAGCAGGTTGGCGTGCGCGCCCACGTCCGCCGACTCGCCCATCTCGCCCTGCGTCGCGGCCATGCGCAATGACTGCTTGAGCGTCGCCTCGATGCGGTCCAGCATCTGGTTGATGCGCTGCTGCAGGCGCTCGTCCTCGTTCACCAGGGCGTCGCCAGTCAGCACGCGCGTCATGCCGCGGTTCTTCTGCGCGAAGCCGAGCAGCATCGCCACCACTGCCTCGGCCTGCTGCAGGCCGCTCTTCTCTTCCTGGGTGATCTTGTTGATGAGGCCGAACACGGTCTGCTCGATGAACTCGATTAGCCCCTCGAACATCTGCGCCTTGCTGGCGAAATGGCGGTACAGCGCCGCCTCGGAAAGCTCCAGCTTCGCCGCCAGTGCAGCCGTGGTGATCTTCTCGCCCTTGGGCTGCTCCAGCATCTGCGCCACGGTTTGCAGGATTTGCAGCTTTCTTTCGCCAGGTTTGCTTGCCATTTTATTCCCCCCGAATGTCCCTCTCCCGGCCTTCGGCCACCCTCTCCCGCAAGCGGGAGAGGGGCTGGGGGAGAGGGTTTGTAATCAAACGATGCGCCCCAAAATTTGCGGCAACTGCATCACATCGCGTATCTTCACGTCCACGCACGGCGCGCTCTTGCTGCCGGCCGTCACCCACACCGTGCGCATCCCCAGCCGTTTGGCCGCGTACAGGTTTTCCAGGCTGTCCTCGACCATCACGCATTGCGCCGCCGCGACACGTTGTTGCCGCAGCAGGCGCAGAAAGCCGGATCTGTCCGGCTTGGGGCGGAAGCGCGTCTGCTCCACCGCCATCACGTCGTCGAACAGGTCCGCCACGCGCAGCAGCCTCAGCACCTCCCGGGCATAGCGCTGTGGTGCGTTGGAAAACACCACTTTCCTGCCCGGCAGCGCCTTCAGCACATGGCGCAGGCGCGGCTCGCGCAGCACCATCCGTTCCAGCGCCGGGAACTGGTGGGTATGCCACAGGAAATGCTCCGGCTTCGTGCCGTGATGGCGCATCAGTCCGGTGAGCGTCGCCCCGTAGCGCCGCCAGTAGTGCATGCGCAATGCATTCGCCGCCGCCTCGTCCAGTTGCAGGTGCTCTTGCAGATAGGCCGTCATGCTGCGGTTGATATGCGGAAAGATATGCGGCGTCGCGTTGTGTAACGTGTTATCTAAATCAAAAATCCACAGCGGAGAAGTCACACCCTACTTGCTCTTGATCAGCGTGCCGACACCCTCGTCGGTCAGGATTTCCAGCAGCAGCGCGTGTTCCACGCGGCCGTCGATGATGTGCACCGACTTCACGCCGCTGCGCGCCGCATCCAGCGCCGACCCTATCTTGGGCAGCATGCCGCCGGACAATGTGCCGTCTGCAACCAACTCGTCGATCTGCTTCGGGGTCAGCCCGGTCAGCAGGTTGCCGTCCTTGTCCAGCACGCCCGGCGTATTGGTCAGCAATACGAGTTTTTCCGCCTTGAGCACTTCGGCCAGCTTGCCCGCCACCAGGTCGGCGTTGATGTTCAGCGTCTCGCCGTCGGGTGCTACGCCGATCGGGGCAATCACCGGGATGAAATCGCCGGAATCGAGGAAGGTGATGATGGCGGGATCGATCCGCGTGATCTCGCCGACCAGCCCGATGTCCAGCATCTTGCCCGGCTCGTCCTTGCTCTCCAGCATCATTTTTTCGGCGCGGATGAACGCGCCGTCCTGCCCGGTCAGCCCAACCGCCTTGCCGCCGTGCCGGTTGATGAGGTTGACGATGTCCTTGTTGACCTTGCCGAGCACCATCTCGACCACGTCCATGGTCTCCTCGTCGGTCACGCGCATGCCCTGCACGAACTCACCCTGCTTGCCGACTTTTTTCAGCAACTCGTTGATCTGCGGCCCGCCGCCATGCACGATCACCGGGTTCATCCCGACCAGCTTGAGCAGCACCACGTCGCGCGCGAAACTCTCCTGCAACTGCGGGTCGGTCATGGCGTTGCCGCCGTACTTGACCACGATGGTCTTGTCGAAGAAACGCTGGATATAGGGCATCGCCTCGGAAAGCGTGCGGGCTTTCTTGTCGGCGGCGGAAGGCGTAAGCGACATGTTTTTTCCTCGAATAATTTGCCGCGGATTGTACAACAGAAAACAAAACAGGCGGCATCAAGCCGCCCGTTTCCCGCGAAGTCTGCGCTTACTGAATGGTCAGTTTTTCGCCGATGCCGCCTTCTTGGGGCACCGCAAAAAGCTGGGCACACCCCCTGTCAGGGCGAGACTTCGACCATCACCGCGTCGTCCGACAGCCCCCGGCCTCCGCAGTATGCGCCCAGCTCCTGCCAGACGGCCTCCAGGGGCAGCCGCTCGCGGTGGATGCGCGACACCAGCGCCTCCACCCGCTGCTGGCCATACAACTCCCCTTCAGCCGGCGCCGCCTCGGTGATGCCATCCGAATACAGGTAGATGCGCGTGCCCGGATGCATTTCAACCTGCGCATGCGACTCGAAGGTGTCAGCGGATTCGCTGATGCCCAGCGGCAATCCGCTCGAACTTACCCGGTTCATGCCGTTGGCGGCATCCGGGCAGAGCACCGGCGGCAGGCCGCAATTCCAGACCATGGCCCGTTTCCGGTCGGGCGGCAACTCCAGCGCCGCAGCGGCCATGTAGAGCTGGGTGGGAAGCTGGCGGCACAGGATGCGGTTCACTTCCTCGAGGATAAGGCGCATGGCGCAACCCTCGGCGCACATGCGGTAAAAAATATACGACACCAGCGGGCCGCCAAACGCGGCGGTCAGGCCGTGGCCGGAGAAATCGCCGGCCAGCACATGCTGAGCACCGTCCGGCCGGTAGGCGGACAGGACGATGTCCCCCGTCGTCCTTTCCAGCGACGACTGGATATGCCGCACGCCGCGGCCATCGAAGGGGCTGGCCGAACGCATCCTGGAAACGATGTCTTCGAGCAGTTCCTTCTCGTCGCTGAGGATGAGGTTCTTTTCTTCCAGTTCGCGGCGCGCCTGCCGCAGGGCGAGCTGGGTCTGCACCCGCGCCTTCACGATGGCAGGCACGACCGGCTTGGTGAGGTAATCCGCCGCCCCCAGGGACAGCCCCTGCACCTCGTCCTCGGTTTCCGTCCGGGCGGTGATGAAGATGACCGGGATGGCGCGGGTCAGCGGATCGGCCTTGAGATGCCGGCATACTTCATGGCCGTCCATCTCCGGCATCATGACATCCAGCAGGATCAGGTCGGGGTGCTGCGCCGCCGCGATCTTCAGCGCGAGCTGGCCGCTGTTGGCGACCTTCACCGCGTAATCCGCACCCAGTATCCCGCGCAGCACGTCGATGTTCTCCGGCGTGTCGTCTACCACCAGGATGGCCGGCCGCGCGCCGGAGCGCTGGTTCATGCCGCCACCTCGTCGCGCTCCTGCGGCGCCTCCGCGGTATCGCGGTATTCAACCGCAATCCGCCGCACCTCCGCTTCCATGCCCATGAACAGGCGCACCAACTCGGGATCGAAGTGCTGGCCGGCCTCCTTCTCGATCAGCGCCAACGCGTCCTCGATCGGCCATGCACGCTTGTAGGGCCGCACGCAGGTCAGCGCATCGAACACGTCGGCGATCGCCACGATACGCGCGACGACGGGGATGTCCGTTCCGCTCAGGCCGTAGGGATAGCCCTTGCCGTTCCACTTCTCGTGGTGGCCGAGCGCGATCTGCCTCGCCATCTTCAGCACCTCGGCGTCATGCTCGCCGATGATGCCCGCGCCGATCTCGGGATGGCGCTTCATGATCTCGAACTCCTCGTCCGTCAGCTTGCCGGGCTTGAGCAGGATATGGTCGGGCACGCCGATCTTCCCGGTGTCGTGCATCATGGAGGCGTACATCAGGAGTTCCGCGCGCGACTCCAGGAAGCCGGCGGCGAGCCCCAGCAGCCTGCTGAAATGCCCCACCCGCGCGACATGCTTGCCCGTCTCGTTGTCGCGATAGTCGGAGGCGCGCCCCAGTTGTTTGAGCATGATCAGGTGCGTCTCCTCCAGCCGCCGGTTGCTGTGCTCCAGCTCGACGGTACGCTCCGCCACCAGCTGCTGCAGGCCGTAGCGCTGGTCGGAAAGCGCCAGGTGCGCCTGCACCCTGGCGCGCACGATGGGCGGACTGACCGGCTTGACGATGTAGTCGGCCGCGCCGAGCTCGAAGCCCAGCGCCTCGTCCTTGATCTCCCCCAGCGCGGTGACGAAGATGACCGGAATATGCCGGGTCGCCTCGTTTTCCTTGAGCTGGCGGCAGACCTCGTAGCCGTCCATGCCCGGCATCATGACGTCGAGCAGGACCAGGTCGGGCGACTGCGCCGCCGCGATCTTCAGCGCGAGCTGGCCGCTGTTGGCGACCTTCACCGTATAGTCCGCGCCCAGTATCCCGCACAGCACGTCGATGTTCTCCGGCGTGTCGTCCACGACCAGCAAGGTATTTTTTTCAGCGTTGCCCATTTCCGTTCCCCGATGATTCTGTTCCGTCTTCAGGCATTGCCCGAATTCAGCGCTGCAATGATGCGCTGCGCCTCCACCAGCGCATTCTCGTAATCGTAATCGTTCACATGCCGGTCCAGCCGGGCAAACTGCGCGGCGGCCTCCGTCCCCTTGACCTGCCTGTCTATCCGGCGCAGGGTGTCCACCGCCTCGGAGTCGAAGGCTTGCAGTTGCGCGACCAGTTGCTCCAGGAGCGTGCCGAGCTGCACGGCATCCGCACCCCCCCGGTCAGCCGCACCGGTCTGCGCCGCCCAAGCCTGCAGATAGGTTTCGGCCGAGGCGACGACCTGGGCCAGTTCCATTCCCGCGGCCGCAATCAGCTGCGGATATTTTCCGGTCTCTTCTTTCCGGATGGCATCCTCCAGTTGGCGCGCCAGACCAGACAGGGCGGCCGCCCCGACGGTTGCGGCGATGCCCTTCAGCGTATGCGCGAGACGTTCCGCAGACTGCAGGTCGCCGGCGGCAAGCGCATCCTGTATGGACTGTACGGCCTGGTGCTGGTTGGGAATGAACTTTTCGAGCACGGTGATGTAAGTATCCTCCCCCCCCATGCCGGCAATCGCCCGGTCCGGATCGAGGCCGTAAAAAACCCCGGATACGCGCCGAGCCGCAACTGCGCCCGGCTCGACCAGCGGCGCTGCACGCTTCGTCCAGCGTGCAAGCGCGGCATACAGCACGTTATGCTGGATGGGTTTGGAGAGATAATCGCTCATGCCCGCGGCCAGGCAACGCTCGCGGTCGCCGGTCATGACGTTGGCAGTCATGGCGATGATGGGCAGCTCGGCAAGCGCGGGATCCCTCCTGATGGCGCGCGTCGCCTCCAGGCCGTCCATGTTCGGCATCTGCACGTCCATCAGCACCGCATCGAATTTCCTCTGTTTTACTGCCTCTACCGCTTCGGCGCCGTCGTTCGCGGTGCTGACCTCCATCCCGGCACGCATCAGCAGCTTGGTCGCCAGTTGCCGGTTGAGCTCGTTGTCTTCCACCAGCAGGACGCGCAGGCCGGACAGGCTCGCCAGTGCCGGCACGCTGGTCTTGCCCGTATCGACAGTGAGTTCTTCATGCTGAGAGGCGAAAGGCAGATTGAAAGCGAAAACACTGCCTTTCCCCGGCGTGCTTTCCACCCACATCGTGCCGCCCATCAACTCCACGAAACGCCGGGAGATCGCCAGCCCCAGCCCCGTCCCGCCGTACTTGCGCGTGGTGGAGGTGTCGGCCTGGCTGAACGACTGGAACAGCTTGCCGATCTGTTCGGGCGTCATGCCGATGCCGGTGTCGCGCACCGCGAAGCCCAGCACAAAATGGCCGGAATCCTGACTCTCTATCCCGATCCGCACCGTCACCTCGCCCGCCTCGGTGAATTTGATGGCGTTGCCGATCAGGTTGTTCAGCACCTGCCCCAGGCGCAACGGATCTCCGGCCAGGGCCTGCGGAATCCCCGGCTCCTTGTCGAAATGCAGTGCCAGACCTTTTTCCGCCGCGCGGATGCTGGCGATATCGGCCGCGCTGCGCAGCACCGTATCGAGCCGGAAGGGTATTTTCTCCACCTCCATTTTGCCCGCCTCGACCTTGGAGAAATCCAGGATGTCGTTGATGATGCCCAGCAGCGAGTTCGCCGAGCGGTAGACCTTCTCCAGGTAATCCTGCTGTTCGGGCTCCAGCCGGGATTGCAGGCACAGGTGGGAGAAGCCGATGATCGCATTCATCGGCGTGCGGATTTCATGGCTCATGTTGGCGAGGAACTCGCTCTTGGCGTGGTTCACGGCTTCGGCGGCGGCCATTGATTTCTTCAACTGCCGTTCGGTGCGCTTGCGTTCGGTGATGTCCTCCTTGACCGCCACAAAATAGGCGACATTTCCCTTATCGTCGCGGATCGGGGAGATGGTGGCCGCCTCGAAGTAGCTTTCACCGTTCTTCTTCTTGTTGTGGAACTCTCCCTGCCACACCTCGCCAGCGAGGATGGTTTGCCACAGCTTCTCGTAGATCCTTTGCGAAAACGTACCGGACTTGAGGATGCGCGGATTCTGGCCGATGACCTCCTCGGCGCTGTAGCCGGTCACCTCGGTGAATTTCGGGTTGACGTATTCGATCGTGCCGTCCAGATCGGTGATAACCACGCTGGCCGGGCTGGTCTCCACAGCCCTGGAGAGCTTGATCAGTTCCCTATTGGCCTTTACGCGCTCGGTAATATCCATGAAAGTGACCACTGCACCCACCACCACGCCATGATGTAACTGCGGGTGCGACCAGCATTCGACATAAAAGCCGGTGCCGTCGGCACGCCAGAACACTTCACCCTCCATGTGTGTCTCCATGCCTGACAGGAATGCCTGGTAAATCCGGCATTTTTCCATCGGATACAACGTCCCATCCATATATTTGTAGTGAATCAATTGATGCATGTTCTTGCCGATCAATTCGCCGGCATTCCGGTAGCCCAACATCTGCAGGCAAGCTGGATTGCAGAATGTGCAATTGCCCTGCATGTCGATCCCGTAAATCGCCTCGGCGGCGGAATCCAGCAACAGCCGCAGCCGCCCTTCGCTGTCGCGCAACGCCCCCTCCGCCTCTTCGCGCTCGATCTCCGCTCCGGCCCTGGCGGCGATGATTTTCAGAACATCCCTACGCATCGGTTGCTGGTCGAGCTTGTGCCGGAAGATGGCACAAAGAATGCCGTTGACCTTACCACTCCTGTCACGCGTAGGTGCGCCGGCGTAGGCCTCCGCGCCCATGTCCGCCAGATCCTTGTCCTGCGGGAACAGCCGGCTGACATTCTCGGGATACTCGCGATAGCCTTCATGGATGGCAATCTCGCAGGGGGCGCCGGGCAGCGTATATTCATAATGCTCCACCGGCTTGCCATCCAGTTGCATGCCCAGGGCACGCATCCTGTTTCCCGCCACCAGTTCGCCGACAATGACGCAATCCGCACCGAGCAATTTGCACAGATGACTGGCCGTCTCATGAAAGAACGATGCTCCGACAGCTGCAGCAGTGGTTTCGGTAATGGTGCGGAACGCGGCCTCCGTCCTCTTGCGCTCGGTGACGTCGCGCGCCGAGTTGTAGATCAGCGGGAAGCCGTCGATCTCCACCCGCGTTGCGCTGACCTCGACATCGATGATGCTGCCGTCGCGGCGACGGTGCCGGGTCTCGAATATCGGGTTGCTCGCCCCCAATGCGGCGATCCTCGCCAGCAACTCCTGTTTCGGCCACTGTGCGTTCCACTGCGTCACGTTCATGGACAGCAGCTCCAGGGCTGTGTAGCCAAGCATGCGGCAGAACGCATCGTTCACCTGCACCACGTTCCCATTGAGGTCGAAAATGTAGATGCCATCGCTGGCCGTGCGCAGCAGCATCTCGTTCTTGCGGCCGGCACGCTCTACCTCGGCTGCCGCCTGCAAGGCTTTGGCCTGCGCGGAGACCATGAACCCGGTGAACAGCGAGAGCAACAGGCTGATGACGATGCCGACGCCGGCGATGACCCTGGGATAGCCCGAATCGAATTTCTTCTCGAAGGCGGGCAGGGAGCGCACCACCACCGTCCACTTGTGTCCGGCGACTTCAAGGTGCTCGCTATGCCGGAAGCGCGCCCCGTTGTCGCGGGCGAAGCCATTGGGGTTCGAGGTGTACATCAGCATCCCTTCGGAGACCTGCTCCCCGTCGAAAATGCTGAGATCGAATCCGGTATCGCGCGTATCCAGCGTCCCGGACATCAGGTCACCCATGCGGAACACCGAAACGACCCAGCCGACGAAGCTGGCACGGCGCTCGGCAACGGTATTGCGCGGAGCGCCATGCCGGTAGACCGGCAGGACCATCACGAAGCCGTGCTGCGGGTTATCGGAAACTTCAAACAGCAGTTTCACCTTGCCGGAGGCGACAGGGTTTCCGGAATCGCGCGCCTTCTCCATGGCCAGGAGGCGCTGCCCCGGCACTGGCTCCCCGGCTCGCGGAAAATCCCGGTCGGAAAGCATGTCATAGCCGAAGACCTGCGAGTTGCGTGCGTCAAACGGCTCGGCGTAGACAACGGGCGCATAAGCGTCGCGCCTGCCCTCCGGCCAGATATTGTAGAAAGGCATGCCCTCCTTGCGCATTGCGGCGATATGCCGACTTTTTTCCGCGTCCCGCACAAACGGGGCGAAACGGATGGCTTGAATGCCCGGATAATCCTCCTTCAGCTGCAGTCTGTCGATGTAGTCGCGGAACTCGCGGCCGGTAATGAAACCGCTATGCGAAAACAGCCCGTCCACGCCGCGCATGACCTGCTCGTAGGCCTTCATGCGCTTGTTGATGCCGTCGGTGATGCCATGCACATGCGTATCGAATTCGATATGCTGGATCTGCTCGCTGTTCTGCTGCGAGTTATTCCACAGTTGATAGGTGAGCATCAGGGAAAAGGCCAGCACCAGCCCCGCCAATATCCGCGCATCCTGCCGGCTCACGCGCTGATCGAACATCGCCGGAAAAAAGCCGCTGCCGAACAGTAATATCGCTCCCAGGAATACCAGCATGGCGAGCGTGACAGGCTCGATGTGCAGGGTATCGGCAAGGCATACGCTGCCGGCCTGAAAGTGCGTGCCGAGCATCGCGGTATAGTGCATGCCAGAAATCGCCACCCCCATGATCGCCGCACCCAGCATCAGGCGCGGCAGGGGCCGCAGCCTGATGCGCCCGCCCTCATGCATCATCAGCAGCGCGCCCCATGAAGCGATAACGGCAACGGCCAGGGACAATGCGACCACCAAAGGGGTATAGCTGATCGGCGGCGACATCCTGAGCGCCGCCATGCCGGTATAGTGCATCGCACCGATGCCCAGCCCCATCAGCAGCCCGCCGGCGAATATTCGCCCGGTGCGGGGACGATCTGCGCAGCACTGTACCCAGAAACCCAGCAGCGCCGCAGCGATGGCGGGCAGGATTGAGAGCAGGGTCAGCGTCAGGTCGTAGGAGACTGGAATAGGCAGGCGAAACGCCAGCATGCCGATGAAGTGCATGCCCCAGATAGTCATTCCCAGGGTAAGGCTGCCTGTGGCCATCCACAGTTTCGCCGCGCGGTTGCTGGCAAGGCGCATCCGTTGCGCGTGGCTGATGGTGGCGAACGAGCCGATTATCGCAATCAGCACGGACAGGAGGACCAGCGGGATATTCCAGGAAATCGGCAAGGCTAATACTCGATAAGTCTGTCTTTCCGCAATGCTAACTCAAAAACCCCTGAAATTCCGAAAAAAACGGGCGGCCGCAGCCACCCGTTCCCTCGAGCCGGAATCCGGAGATCGATTCTTATTTTTGCGCCGCGCCCTTCAGCGGCCGGACTTCCGCCTGGACATCAACCTTGACGCTGCGCTTGTCGGCCATTTCGATGTTCAGCGTCAGCGGCACGGTCGCACCGGCCTTGAGCTGCGCCTTCAGGCCGTTCAGCACCAGGTGATAGCCATGCATGTTCATGTCCAGCCGCGCATTGGCCGGCAGGCTGATGGACTTGACCTCATACATCTTCATCATGCCGCCCTTGTGCTCCATGGTATGCATTTCAGCGGTCTTGGCGACGGTAGTGGAGACGCCGGTTATGGTGGCGGCCTGCTTGCTGGTGATGGACATGTACACCATCGCCATGTCCTGGCCGGGAAGCGTGGCGCGCGTCCACGCGCCTTCAACCTGGATGTCGCCCGCATGGGCGCCGACGCTCAACAACAGGGCTGCCAGCAGCCCGACGAACCGGTGAAAATTGATCATGACACTCTCCTGTTTATTATGAAGTGAAGTGGACGCACGGATTATACATGCCGGAAAACCACCTGCTTGTGGAACGCATTCTAATTGAAAGGTTCAACCCGGGGATGCGACAAAATGCCGCACGCCCCTCCCCCCGCCTCTCCGCTTACAATAGCCGTATGGACAACACGATACTCTCCTCCCTTCCCGGCCACAGCCAGTTGCGCCGCCTCGTCGCATTGCGCAGCATGGCCGTCACGGCGCAGCTCCTGACGCTCGCGGCGGTCTGGAAAATCCTGGAACTGGAACTGGATTGGCAGCCGATGCTGCTGACCATCGGCGCCCTCGCCGCAATCAATCTGTTTTCATGGCTGCGCCTGCGCAACGGCAAGCCGGTTCCCAACACCGAACTGTTCGTCCAGTTGTGCGTGGACGTGCTCGCGCTCAGCCTCCTGCTCTATTACAGCGGCGGCTCAACCAATCCCTTCGTCTCGCTCTACCTGCTGCCGCTGGTGATCGCCGCCGCAACGCTGCCGAGCCGCTACACCTGGAGCATGGCGGGGCTCACCTCCGCCTGCTACAGCGTGCTGATGTTCTATTACATTCCGCTGCCGCACAACCACCAGCATGACGGCGACAGCGCATTCAACGCGCATGTGGTAGGCATGTGGCTCGGCTTCGTCTTCAGCACGGTGGTGGTGGCCTATTTCGTGGTGAAAATGGCGCAGGCGGTGCGCAACCGCGACGAGATGCTGGTGCGCGTGCGCGAGGAAATCCTGCGCAACGAGCGCATCGTGGCACTCGGCACTCAGGCCGCCGGCGCCGCGCACGAGCTGGGCACGCCGCTGTCCACCATGGCAGTGGTGATCGGCGAATTGCAGCATGAAGCCGCAGTGCAGCCGGGGTGGCGCGATGCCTTGAACATCCTCAACGAGCAGGTGCGCGGCTGCAAGCGCATCCTCGACAAAATACTGGCCAACGCACAGGTCAGCGTGGATACCTCGCTGCAACCGGCCGACCGCCTGATGGCGGAAGTGCTGAACGAATGGCAGTTGCTGCGCCCCACTGCGCAGTACCGGTATCACAGCGACGGCGTGCAACCCGCGCCGCTCGTCAGTGTGGATGCGACGTTGCGCGCCGCGCTGATGAACCTGCTGAACAATGCCGCGGATGCGGCGCCCGCAAGCGATGCCCAGCAGGCGATCGAAATCCGCTCGCACTGGGACACCGCCAGCTTCACGCTTGAAATCCACGATCACGGGAAGGGGCTCAGCGAAGAGGCGGAACTCAAGGCCGGCTCGGCATTCTTCACCACCAAGAAGGAGGGCCACGGAATCGGCCTGTTCCTCGCCAATGCCACGCTGGAGCGCATGGGCGGGTCGGTGCGGCTGTTCAACCGCGAGCAGGGCGGCGCAACCACGGAAATCATCCTGCCGATCACGAGGGCTAGCGCATGAATGAAACACATGAAGAATCCGCCTCGATGCTGCTGGTGGACGACGACATCACTTTCTGCAAGGTATTGAAGCGCGCGATGGAAAAGCGTGGATTCAGCGTTTCCGTGGCAAACAGCGTCGAGGAAGCAATCCCCATGGCGGAAGGCAACCCGCCGGAATTCGCGGTGGTGGATCTGAAAATGGGCGGCGCGCCGGGGCTGACCTTGGTCAAGGTATTGCACCAGCTCGACCCGAATACGCGCATCGTGGTACTGACCGGTTATGCCAGCATCGCCACCGCCGTCGAGGCCATCAAGCTCGGCGCGACGCAATACCTCGCCAAACCCGCCAATGCGGATGAAATCGTCGCGGCATTCGGGCACACTGCCAGCAGCGACGTGCCGATCAAGGCGCAACCGACGCAAATCGAGAACCTGGAATGGGAGCATATCCAGCGCGTGCTGCACGAGCACGACGACAATATCTCCGCCACCGCGCGCGCGCTCAACATGCACCGCCGCACGCTGCAGCGAAAACTCGCCAAGCCGCCTTCACGCTCCGAATAGCCCATAAAAAACTCACCGCGAAGATCACAGAGTTCACGAAGATTTCTCCTGAAGCGCATCGTGCCGAACACTCGGCAAAACAACTCACATTTTTTGAACGACACTTCCATTTTTTCTTCGCGGCCTTCGTGTTCTTCGTGGTTTAAGGATAAATCCCCCTCGCGATTTTTTCCGATCTCTCGTATAGTTTGCGCCGCATCCAAAAACAAAATCAAACACACCCACCCATGACCGACGAAAGCATCCGCCTCAGGCTCAAGCAAGCACTGGCCAATCTCGATTCCCTGCCCGCCATGCCGGACACCGCGCAGAAACTGCTGGCGCTGCCGCTGGATACCGATGAAGGCGAGGCTCAGATGCTCAAGCTGATCGAGCAGGATCCGCAAATTTCCGCGAAGATAATCAGCCTGGCGAACTCTCCGGTCATGGGTATTCCGCGCAAGCTGAACAAAGTCTCCGATGCCGCGATGCTGCTCGGCCTGACCCGGGTCAAATCGGTCGCCGTCGGTATCGCCTCAATGTCCCATCTCGCCCAGTCTCCCGCAGGAAAGTACTTCAAGGCGCAGGATCTGTGGCTGCACAGCATGACCGTCGCCATCGTGATGCACACCATTGCACAAGCCATGCCGAGGGACACTCGTCCCAACGAGGACCAGATTTTCCTGACCGGGCTGCTGCACGACATCGGCTTCATGGCCCTGCACCATATCGACGCGGAGGCGAGCGACCTGCTGCATCACCAGTTGCTGGTGCAGTCTGATCGTCCCATATTGGAAGTCGAACTGGAAACCCTGGGAATCACGCACTGCTATATCGGCGCGCAACTGGGGCGGCATTGGCACCTGCCGGAAGAACTTATTACCGTGCTAGGCTACCATCATCCACCTTACGTCGAAGAAGCCGCTCCCGACAATCCGCTGGTGCGCCTGGTCAGCCTGTCCGAAAAAATTGCGCCGAACTACGGCATTGCCGAACATACCGGCGGCGAAATCCAGGAATATGAATGGGTGGAACTGGGCATCGCCCCCGCCGACGTCGAAGATATTTGCGCCCAGGCCAACGAACTTGCGGTGCAGACCGCACAATTCAGCGGCGATCTCTAGCCCGGCTTTTCGCCGGGCGAACCGCGCCTGGCCCGCATATTTCATTGTTCTTCGTGAAATTCGACGAAAAGCCTTGTGAATATTGGGATGCGTACCTGTGACGTGAAATCCAATCTGGATTGCAGCCAAAATGGAAACTAATCGAACGTAGGAGCGCAGCTTGTTGCGCGATAAAATTTCCGGCAAATCGCCCGGCGAGCCTGGCTCCTACATGGAATGCCCCGTGAAGTATGCGGGTTAGCGATGCTGGCGGCTATTCTTCCTGAAGGTGCTTGTTAATCTCGGTCAGTGCCTGGATGATATGGCGCAGTGACTGGCTGTACTCGTTCCTGAATATCGCCGCCGCACCGGCGCGGTCGCCGGCCTTCAGCTTCTCGATAATGTGCAAGCCAAACTGGTGAAATTGCCGGTGGGCTTCGCTTAATTGCCGGTGTACTTCCAGGTCGCAGAACGGCTCCAGTACCGAACCGTTGATCCAGCTTCCCAACTGGCAAATGCCGTCCTGCCCGAGCGGGGCGGAATCCAGGGATTCGCGGATATTCCCCTGCACGTGATGCCCCAGGCGGGTCTTCCACAATATGTGCGCCTCGGCTGCCGCAACGAGATTAAGCCGGCTGCGCAACTCGCGCTTGCGGGAACGATCGACCCCCAGAAAATCTTTTACGCCGCTCAACAGTGCCATCACAACCCCCCGGAATTATCTTGAGGTGCGTTTTATATGTGCTCCGAGAGGAAAGAACAATATGCACAAATACCTATATATTTCGGCCTAGTCATTTTGCGAGCCAATAGTACAGTTCCGGCGATCAAGCCGCAGATTATCGGAGATGCCCTATAATTAAGCTCCCAAGACGTCATCCAGCCATGAATATCCTCCTCCTGCTCGCCAGCCTGCTTTTGCCTGCCTCGGCCTACGCCCTGCCTCCGCAAATACCCGCCACGCTCCCGCTGGCGGCCAAGTCCTACCTGCTGTATGACTACACGAGCAGCCAGGTCCTGGTGAACCAGAACGCCGACGAGCGCATGGAGCCCGCCTCGCTGACCAAGTTGATGACTGCCTATCTGGTTTTCGATGCGCTCGGGCATGGCACGCTCCTGCCGGAGCAAAACCTGACTATCCCCGCCGCCGCGGTGCGCAATGTCAGCGGCGAATCGCGCATGCTGCTCAAAGCCGGGCAAAACGCGACCGTGGATGAACTGCTGCGCGGCCTGATCGTGCAGTCCGGCAACGATGCGGCGATCACGCTGGCGCTCCACATCGCCGGCAGCGAAACGGGATTTGTCGATATGATGAACCGGGAAGCAAAGCGGCTGGGCATGAACAACACCCACTTCACCAACCCGGTCGGCCTGCCGGATGCGCAGCATTACAGCACCGCATACGACCTCGCCCTGCTGGCCGCGGCCACCGTGCGCGACTACCCACAACACTATGCGCTGTTCGGACTGCGCGACTACACTTACAACAACGTCACCCAGGCCAACCGCAACCGCCTGCTGTGGATCGACCCCTATGCGGACGGCATAAAGACCGGGCACACCGAAACGGCCGGCTACTGCCTGGTCGGTTCGGTCAAGCGCGACGGCCGCCGCCTGATCTCGGTGCTACTCGGCGCGCCTTCCGACAACCTGCGTGCCATCGAAAGCCAGAAACTGCTGAATTTCGGCTTCCAGCATTTCGATGCGGTGCGCCTGTACCAGAAGGATCAGCCGGTCAGCAAGGTGCGCATCTGGAAAGGCACCAAAAGCCACCTCAAGATCGGCTTCCGCCAGGATCTGTTCCTGACCATCCCTAAAGGGCAGCTCGCCGAGCTCAAGGCGACGATGGAAACGCGCCAACCCATCCTCGCCCCGGTCAGCGGCGGACAGCAACTGGGCGTGCTCAAGCTGAGCCTCGCTGGCAAGCCCTATGCGGAATTCCCGCTGGTCGCGCTGGAGGACTCTTCGCTGGCAAATGTATTCTCGCGCGGCTGGGACAGCATCCGTCTGCTTTTCGAATAAGGGGATACGACAATGATCTACCTGAACGGGCAGTACATGCCCATCGAGGAAGCGAAGATTTCCGTGCTGGATCGCGGCTTCATCTTCGGCGACGGCGTGTACGAAGTAATCCCGGTGTATTCACGCCGCCCGTTCCGCCTCGGAGAGCACCTGCGCCGCCTGCAGCACAGCCTGGACGGCATCCGGCTCGCCAACCCGCATGACGAACAGGAGTGGACGCAAATCGTCGGCGAAATCATCGCACGCAATCCCGGCGAGGATCAGTCGCTGTACCTGCACATCACGCGCGGCACAGCCAGGCGCGACCACGCCTTTCCCAAGCCACCCGTCGCGCCGACGGTGTTCGTGATGAGCAATCTCCTGACCACCCCGTCCGCCGAACAGCTGGCGAACGGCATCGTCTGCATCACCGCGCCGGACAACCGCTGGCTGCGCTGCGACATCAAGGCCATCGCGCTGCTGCCCAACGTGCTGCTGCGCCAGATGGCGGTCGATGTGGGCTGCGCCGAGACCATCCTGATCCGCGACAATGAGTTCATGACCGAGGGCGCGGCGAGCAACATCTTCGCAGTGAAGCACGGCACGCTGCTCGCACCGCCCAAGGACAACCTGATGCTGCCCGGCATCACCTACGACGTGGTGCTGGAACTCGCCGCCGCCGACGGCATCCCCTGCGAGGTGCGGCGCGTGACGAAGGAGGAGGTGTTTTCCGCCGACGAGCTGCTGCTCACCTCCTCGACGAAGGAGGTGCTCGCGATCACGCAGCTCGACGGCAAGCAGGTCGGCAGCGGCCGGCCGGGCGCGATGTTCGCGCGGCTGCATGCGCTGTACCAGGATTTCAAACGCGACGTGATGCGTGCCGCATGAGCGAATTGCCCGAAAACAAGCTGACCGACAGCCTGCTCGAATATCCCTGCGAATTCCCGCTGAAGATATTCGGCCTGCAGCAGGCGGGCTTCGCGCAGGCCGTACTGGAAGTCGTGGTACGCCACGACCCTGATTTCCAGGCCGGCAGCATGGAAATGCGCGCCAGCAAGAATGCCCGTTACCTCAGCCTGACCTGCACCATCCGCGCCACCTCGCGCGAGCAGCTCGACGCGCTCTACCGGGAGCTGTGCGACCATCCATCGGTCGTGATGGTGCTATGAGCGGGGAAGGGAGAAGGGAGAAGGGAGAAGGGGAAAATCATGCGGCTCTCTCCCACCTTTCGCCGCCGGTCATCCACACGCTCGGCCTGGTCGAATACCAGCCGATCTGGGACGCGATGAAAAAATTCACCGCAGAGCGCACTGCGGAAACGCGCGACGAAATCTGGCTGGCGCAGCATCCGCCGGTCTATACCCAGGGACAGGCAGGCAGGCCGGAACACCTGCTGCATCCCAACGGGATTCCGGTCGTCAAGGTGGATCGCGGCGGCCAGATCACCTACCACGGCCCCGGCCAGATCGTCGCCTACCTGCTGCTCGACCTGCGCCGCTGGAAGATCAACGTGCGCGAACTGGTGCGCCTGATGGAGCGCTCGGTGATCGATCTGCTCGGAGAATTCGGCGTAGCCGCGCAGGGACGCGAGGATGCGCCCGGCGTGTACGTGGCGGATGCGAAAATCGCCTCGCTCGGACTGAAGATAAAACACGGCTGCTGCTATCACGGCCTCGCATTGAACGTGGACATGGACCTGACCCCGTTCGCCGCCATCAACCCCTGCGGTTACGCCGGCCTGCGCGTCACACAATGCCGCGAACTCGGCATCACCGCCGGCATCGGCGAGCTGCAGGCGCAACTGTCGCAGAACCTGATCCACGGCCTGCAGCAACACCTGGAAAGAAAAACGGCATGAACGACCCCGAGCACAAGCAAACTGGAAAAGAAAAAACCGCACGCATCCCGATCAAGGTCGTGCCGCTGCAGCAGCGCCTGCGCAAGCCGGAATGGATCCGCATCAAACCCGCCGGCGGCGCGGGATACAACGAGGTGAAACGCATCCTGCGCGAGAACAAACTGCACACGGTGTGCGAGGAAGCCTCCTGCCCGAACCTCGGCGAATGCTTCGGCAAGGGCACGGCGACCTTCATGATCCTCGGCGATGTCTGCACGCGGCGCTGCCCGTTCTGCGACGTGGCGCACGGCAAACCGCAGCCGCCCGACGCGAACGAACCGGAAAATCTCGCGCGCTCCATCGGCCTGCTCAAATTGAGGTACGCAGTCATCACCAGCGTGGACCGCGACGACCTGCGCGACGGCGGCGCGCGGCATTTCGCGGACTGCATCGCCGCGATCCGCACCAGCGCCCCCACGACGCGCCTGGAAATCCTCGTGCCGGATTTCCGTGGGCGGCTGGAAGTTGCGCTGGACGAGCTTGCCACCAGCCTGCCCGACGTGTTCAACCATAACCTCGAAACCGTGCCGCGCCTCTACGGCATGGCGCGCCCCGGTGCGGACTACGCCCACTCGCTGAAGCTGCTCAGGGAATTCAAGGCGCGCTTCCCTCACATCCCGACTAAGTCCGGCCTGATGGTCGGCCTCGGCGAGACCGACGAGGAAGTGCTTGAGGTGATGCGCGACCTGCGCGCGCACGAGGTGGACATGCTTACCATCGGCCAGTACCTGCAACCCTCCGACGGCCACCTGCCGGTGCTGCGCTACGTGCCGCCGGAGACCTTCGCGCGGTTCGAACAGGCCGCAAAGGAGATGGGGTTTTCGCATGCCGCCTGCGGGCCGATGGTCAGGTCGAGCTATTTCGCCGACGAGCAGGCGCAGCGGGCGGGAGTAATAATTTAAATCTATCGCTTGGCTGTACGGGGTTTCCGGGCTTAATGTGGATGTGGGATGGCTGAAAATTCAATGTGAAGCTGATCCCTTTAATTGATGGCGCGGCATGCCTTGTTCCTCAGTTCACGCTACTGAAAACAATTCGACTCCGGTACCTTTGGTTTTGATGTTTATTCTCCTTACGTCAATTTGTTAGTTTGGAGCTTTGAAACCACGAAACTTCCAAGCTGGGCACCATTCAGTTGCAAGCGGCTCGCGGATAATCCTGTAGCTTTCCAGCGACCTCCCCGCCTCCTTGTTAACCCTGCGCACGATATCCACCGTCAGCACCGAGGCATCGCGTTCCTCCACCGTCAGGCTGTATTGGTCATAGCCGCCGACCATGACGTTGGGTTCCTTGAACTGCGCCGGAAACTCTTCCAGCGGAATGCGCTGCCATGCCTTGCCGTCATATTTGAAGAATACATAAGGGGGATTCGGGCGCCCCCATCGGTTATAGGCAGTACACCGGGTGATCTTGGCCGCCGCATAGGGAACGTCTTTCACGAAATCCAGAACCATCAAACTCAGATTGTCCGGTTCAGAGCGTGAGCGGTTATCGCTTCGCCAAGTCACGCTTTGATTGGATTCCGGAATGTGGAAGGTAGTGACATGCTCCGCCAGCGGTGCGCCTTGCCCGATTTCATGAGGGAGGCTGGAATCGTGAACATCCTTTCTTTCCACGATCATTTTCCGGCCATCATGTAATAGCACCTCTTCCTTCCAGCTTATCGAGCTGGCCGTGGCACAGCCGCTGATGCTCAATATCGCCAGCATTAGAAACATCTGTTTCTTGATTATGAGTTTCATGCTGCTGCCCTCCATGCGTTAGTTAGAATCAAAGGGGTTAGCTCAGCTTCGTATTATGTTTTTGCATTTCTCATCTCCTTTTCAAATTCAAAGCTTTTGTCCCTCGTCATCCGATCCGATACACCCTCTAGCCTTTGCACCCTTGCCTGTATTGCAAATGCATCAAAATAACTATTTATAACGAGCTTCCTGAATTCCTGCTTTCGACTGTATATCCGTAGCAACCGAGCGCAATTTTTCCGCCACTGCCCTCAGGCTGTTCATTTGCACCCTGGCGGCTTCAACTTTCTCCGCGTCGACCGGCTGCCCGTCGGACGAAACGGAATTCGTCACCCGCTCGATGGCGTCGGCAAACCGGTCCAGTGCGTTCGCCCGAGCGAGATAGTTTTCAGTCTTGGCCGTCACCGATTCCCATATGGAATGACTGAAGTCGTCCACCTGTTTCAACAGTTCATCTACAAAAACCTCCCCGCCAGCCAGGCCACGCAACAAAGGAACCGGATCTTTGTCATGCTTTCTCATTTCGCTTCTCCTGTCAGGAAATCAAAGCTCCCCTCGATAGCCGCTCCCACCGCTTCCCGGAACGCACCCGGCATCGGCGAGCGCAGGTATTCGAAGGTCCTTGTGCTGCTGCATTTCGGCGGTAACTTGCATGCCGAGGCCGTACCCTACTGTGGAGGCGATGGCAAAACAATATGCCGAAATACATAGATACTTCGGCCTATATGGCCCTTGGCTGTTTTCCGGGATTTCCGCGCCGCCAGGGCTACGGTCGGGTCGAGTATTTCGCCGTCGAGCAGGCGCAACGGGCCGGAGTAATCTAGAATCGCAGGCAGGGAACCAACCGGCATCCGGCCGGTCTATCCGCCCACGTATTCGATTCGCCTGCTGCGGCAGTCCGAGTACGGCAAGATTCTCCCTCCGTCAATCATCTAACTGAAGGAAACCATCATGAAAATTCGTTATCTCGCAACAGCAGCTGCCTTGTCCGTTTCCACTGCCGCTTTCGCCGCAGGCAACGGTGCAGCCCTGTTCAAGCAGGGTAATTGCGGCGCATGCCATGCCGCCGCGAGCAAATCGGTCGGCCCGTCGCTGGCGGATATTGCCGCAAAATACAAAGGCGACAAGGGCGCCCAGGCCAAGCTGGAAACCAAGGTGCGCAACGGCGGCGCAGGGTCGTTCGGCGCCATGCCCATGCCCCCCACCCCCAAGACCGTGAGCGACGGCGACATCAAGGCCATGGTGGCGTGGATGCTGAGCCAGAAATAAGCCTGCACCGCCACCCAAAAAACCGGCGCAAGCCGGTTTTTTATTGCCCGCTCCGCCCCGGCACGGTACGGCGGAGTCGATGGGTGCGAGAGGGGCGGCGTGCGGCTGCTCCCACAATCGGCCGGCTTCGCCATAACCAGCGACTTGGTGAGCGTTGTTGGCTCGCCTGGTCGAATGGCTAGTAGTTCCATCAGTAATGTGTCACAGCCGCGCCCCGGCGCCGCTGCCGCGTGCTGCTATAATCCGCGACAATTTTTCACGCAACTTTCCATGAATATCCTTTACGAAGAAGAAGGCAGCTTCAAGGTCGGCAGCATCATGGCCGACAACACCACCTCGCTCCAGATTGAAAGCGTTTCGGGCAAGCGCAGCAAGGTCAAGGCGGCCAATGTGATGCTGCGCTTCACCCAGCCCGCCCTGTCCGAATTCCTCGCCCAGGCCGAAGCGGCTGCCGCGGGTATCGAGGTGGATTTCCTCTGGGAATGCTGCCCGCCGGACGAGTTCGGTTTCGAGCAGATCGCCGCCGACTATTACGGCCATGCGCCAAGCCCGCTGGAAGCCGCCGCCGCGTTGATCCGCCTGCACAGTGCGCCGATCTATTTCCACAAAAAAGGCAAGGGACGCTATCGCGCCGCCCCGCCGGACGTACTCAAGGCCGCGCTGGCCGGCGCCGAGAAGAAGCGCCAGCAGCTCGCGTTGCAGGCGCGCTACGCCGAGCAGCTTGGCTGCTTCGAACTGCCCGAGGAGTTTGCGGGACGCCTTGCGCAATTGCTCTACAAGCCGGATCGCAACACCCTCGAGGTCAAGGCGCTGGAGGCGGCCTCTGCGGCAACACATCTGTCCGCCGCGCACCTGCTGCAACGCTGCGGCGCCCTGCCCTCCACGCACGATTACCACTTGCAGAAGTTCCTGTTCGAGCACTTCCCTGACGGCACCGGCTTCCCGCCCGTCGAGTTGAACACCTGGGACGAACTGCCGCTGGCCGGCGTGAACGCCTTCAGCATCGACGACGCCGCCACTACGGAGATCGACGATGCGCTCTCGGTGGAGAAGCTCCCCAACGGTAACTGGCGCATCGGCGTGCATATCGCCGCGCCCGCGCTGGGCATGCCGCGCAATTCGGCAGGCGACAAAATCGCCGCGCAGCGCCTCTCCACCGTGTACATGCCGGGGCAGAAGATCACCATGCTGCCGGACAGCGTGGTGCAGGCCTTCACTCTGTGCGCCGACCGCGTCAGCCCGGCGCTGTCGATGTACAACGAGGTGGATGGCGCGACGCTGGAAATCCTCGGCCACGAGAGCCGCGTCGAGCGCGTGCATGTCGCCGCGAACCTGCGCCACGACACGCTGGAGCCGCTGTTCAACGAGGAGACACTCACGACGGGCAAACTGGATTATCCCTATGCAAACGAGCTCACCTTGCTGTGGAAGCTCGCACAGAAACTGGAGACGGTGCGCGGCAAGCCGTCCGACAACAGCACGCAGCAGGTCGATTACAACTTCCAGGTCGAGACTGGTCCAGGCGGCAAGGACGACCGCATCATCATCGCGCAGCGGCGGCGCGGCTCGCCGATCGACAAGGTGGTTTCCGAACTGATGATCCTCGTGAACAGCGAATGGGGCCGGCATCTCGCCGAGCACGGCTTCGTCGGCATCTACCGCACGCAGCAAAACGGCAAGGTGAAGATGAGCACCGTCGCCGCGCCGCACCAAGGGCTGGGCGTGGCGCAGTATATGTGGTCGAGTTCGCCGCTGCGCCGCTACGTGGACCTGCTGAACCAGCGCCAGATCATCGCGATGCTGCACGACGGCGATCCGGCCTATCCGAAAAACGACCCCGCGCTGTATGCGGCGATGCGCGACTTCGACACCATGTACACCATCTACGGCGATTTCCAGAAAAACATGGAACGCTACTGGTGCCTGCGCTGGCTGCAGCAGGAAAAAGTCGAATTGGCCGAGGCGTGCGTCCTCCGCGAGAACCTGGTCAGGCTTTCCGACATCCCGCTGGTCTTCCGCGTGCCGTCGCTGCCGGAATTGCCCCCCAACACCCGCGTGCAGCTGGCCATCGGCGAGATCGACCTGCTCGATCTGGAGGTGCAGGCACGCTTCGTCGCGGCCATCGAGGAGGAAACGGCGGCATGACACGGTGCGCACAAGTGTTCGGCGCTCTTGAAGGAGACGCGACGGCATGATCAGCGCGTTAAAAACGCGCCTGTCCGCATCGATGACCCTCTCGGTCGCGCTGCACGCCTTCGCGCTGTTCGGCATCGCGCTGGTGATGCCCGACCCGCGCAGCGCGGCCAGCTTCCTGCAGCCACTGCAGGTGGTGCTGGTCAACACCAAGTCCAAATCCCGGCCGGACAAGGCCGATGCGCTGGCGCAGGCGAATCTGGATGGCGGCGGCAACACCCCGGAAGACCGGCAGGCCAAGACCCCGCTGCCCGCGATCCGCGACGACCAACAGTTCACTCCGGAACAGACCGCGAAGCGCGTCGCGCAGCTTGAGGAGGAATCGAAGCGCATGCTGACCCGGCTGAAGAGCGATTACAGGGTAACGCAACCCGAACTCAGGAAACAGCAGAGCAGCGACGCAAGCCGCGGCGAAGACCTGGTGCAGAAGAGCCTGGAGATCGCGCGCCTCGAGGCGCAGATCAACAAGAATTTCGACGCCTACCAGAAGATGCCGCGCCGCAAATACATCGGCGCGCGCACGCAGGAATACCGCTTCGCGCAGTACATCGAAGACTGGCGCATCAAGGTGGAGCGTATCGGCAACCTGAATTACCCGGAGCAGGCGCGCCAGCAGCATATCTTCGGCAGCCTGCGGCTCAGCGTATCGATCAACACAGACGGCAGCCTGGGGCCGATCGAAGTGGACAAAACATCGGGCAGCCGCATCCTGGATGCGGCGGCGATGCGCATCGTCAGGCTCGCCGCGCCCTACGCGCCGCTGCCGCCGGACATCCGCAAGGACACCGACATCCTGGTCATCACGCGCACCTGGACCTTCACTTCATCGGACCGGCTGGAAAGCGAGTAATGGAAGCCTCTATAAATCCATTTTGCGGGCGAATCGCGGTGTCGCGTGCTCGCTCACTCCTCGCCTATCAACTCGATATGTCTCGTCGTTCGCTGTGCGGCTCCTTGCGCTTCATCCCGCAAAATGAATTTCTAGAGGTTCCATGTCATGACTGACAGATACGCAGTGATCGGCAACCCCATCGCCCACAGCAAATCGCCGCTGATCCACCGGATGTTCGCCGAGCAGACCGGGCAGGACATTTCCTACGAGGCCGTACTCGCGCCACTGGACGGCTTCGCCGCGACCGTCGGGCGGCTGCGCAAGGAAGGCTACAGGGGCTGTAATGTCACGGTGCCGTTCAAGTTCGAGGCCTACAAATTAGTTAGCAAGTTGGCCGAAGAACTTCCTCTTGTGGGCCTGCCTACTCAAAGGGCTATAGACGCACGTGCTGCAAACACCTTAAAGTTTGATGATGGCTTCATCGTTGGCGACAACACCGACGGCGCGGGGCTGGTCACCGACATCGAGCACAATCTCGGCATCTCGTTGCATAACAAGCGCGTGCTGCTGATGGGCGCTGGCGGAGCAGCTTATGGTGTGCTCCAACCCCTACTACACACAAAACCTAGCCATCTTGTAATCGCAAACCGCACCCGAGAAAAAGCTGATGCCTTACATCAACTTTATGCACATCTATCCGGAACGGAAATGTTGGCAAAAACTTACGATGAGCTTGATGATCTACAATTCGACGTGATCGTGAACGCCACCTCCGCAGGCTTAAGCGACAGCACGATCCCTCTGCCGGACACCATCTTCGCCCCCGGCGCGCTGGCCTACGACATGATGTACGGGCGCGAAACGCCGTTCATGAAATTTGCGCGCGAGCACGGCGCACGGGTCGCCGACGGCCTCGGCATGCTGGTCGAACAGGCGGCCGAGGCCTTCTTCATCTGGCGCGGCGTGCGCCCCGATACCGTGCCGGTCATCGCCGCGCTACGGACCTGAACGTGAAAAAGCTCTGGGGCTGGACCTGGCGCGGCATGGCGATCTGCTTCGCGCTGCTGCTGCTCTACCAGCTCTGGATTTTCGGGCACATCCTCTGGTGGATCAAATTCAACCCTTCCACCAGCGCGTTCATGGAAGACCGCCTCGCCGTGATGCAGGACAAGAACCCGGACGCCGAGCTGCGGCACAAGTGGGTGCCCTACGAAAAAATCTCCAACCACCTGAAGCACGCGCTGATCGCCGCAGAGGACGCGAAGTTCGTCGACCACGAAGGCTTCGACTGGGAGGGCATCCAGAAGGCTTACGAGAAGAACCTGAAGAAGGGCAAGATCGTCGCGGGCGGCTCGACCATCAGCCAGCAGCTCGCCAAGAACCTGTTCCTTTCCACCAAACGCACGCCGTGGCGCAAGGCCGAGGAGGCTGTCATCACGCTGATGCTGGAGGCGGTGATGGACAAGCGGCGCATCTTCGAAATTTACCTGAATATCATCGAATGGGGGAACGGCGTGTTCGGTGCGGAAGCCGCCGCGCGCCACTATTACCGCACCAGTGCGGCCGGCCTGAGCGCGGAACAGGCCGCCAGACTCGCCGCGATGGTACCCAATCCGCGCTACTACGACACCCACCGCGAAGCGCGCGGCCTGCTGCGCAAGACCGGCATCATCCTGGGGCGCATGAACGAGGCGGAAATCCCATGACATCGCGCCACACATCTAATCCCATAATATGTATATAATCAAAAAACTATATTTTGTTGTACGGTTCGCAGTCAGATGAAACAGAACGAGGGGAGCGGTCAGCCATCAACGGCCAACGGGGACATTGACGCTGCGCGGCAGGCCGGCCGTGTGGTGAGCCCCTCCCCGATCGTGAATCGCCTGACCGGACAGAACAACCATCCGGCGAGCGATGCCCAAGCCACCCTTACCGAGGCCCGCTACCCGCTCCTGCGCCGCCTCTCGATCACCAGCCTGCTGGCCACCCTCATCACCGCTACTCTCCTGATATTGCTCTACCGGCAGGATCAGCTCGACGAACATGAGGGGATCGCCGCGCAGGAGAATGAAAAGACCGCGATCCATCTCATCCAGTTGATGAGCGGGCAACTCGAAGCCTACCTTGCCGCTGCCGCAGGGCTCGACATCCATGCGTTGCGGTCAAATCCGGGCATCGATGCGCTCAACGCCACCCTGAACACGGTTCGCGAGCATCATATCCTCAAGCTGAAACTGTACGACGCGTCCGGAATGGTTGTCTTCTCGACGGTAGACGGCGACATCGGCGGAGCCAGCCGGAATCGCGGGATACCACAGAAGGCCATGACAAGCGGCACCCAGCACCAACTGGAATTCCGCGATGCGCTCCGCATCTCTTCCGGCGAAATCCGCGATCGCCAGATTCTCGCAACCTATGTGCCGCTGACCCGTGCGGAAAAGCGCATCGGCGTCCTGGCAGTCTACTCGGACATCACGCCGGCCTTCGACCGGGTTCGCGCAAAAACCACCGATATTGCCCTGATCGTCTTCGGCATCTTCGCCGCGCTGTATGCCGCGTTATTTCTCTCCGCCCGCAGGGTCGACCGCGCCCTGTCCGGATGGCAGCAAGCTGTCGCCGACAACCACCGGAAACTGGCGGAAAACGAGGCGCGCCTGTGGACCACGGTCAATTCGGCGCTGGACGCAGTAATCAGCATCGACGCCAACAGCCGGCTTATCGGCTTCAATCCTGCGGCAGAGGACATGTTCGGTTGGAAAAAAGCGGAGATCATCGGGCAATCGATGACCGAACTGCTGATCCCGGAGCGCCACCGGAGCAGCCATCAGGATGGCATCGCCCGCTACCTGCAGACCGGCGAAACCCGGACCCTGAGCCGCCGCATCGAGATCACCGCGCTGCGGCGCGACGGCATGGAGTTCCCGATCGAACTGACCATCACGCCGATCCGCGAAAGCAACCGCACCATCTTCACGGCCTATATCCGCGACATCACCGAGCGCAAGCGGGTGGAGACTGCACAACAGGAGGCATTGCATCGCCTCCAGCTCATCAGCAGCCAGGTGCCCGGACTCGTTTACCAGTTCTGCCTGCGCCCCGATGGCAGCTACTGCCTGCCTTTCGCCAGCAATGCCATCCGCGAGATATTCCGGCTTGCCCCGGATGAAGTCCGCAATGATGCATCAAAAATCTTTATCGCCATTCACCCCGATGACCGTGACGGCACCCTTGCCTCCATCCAGACCTCGGCGCAGGGCATGACGCCGTGGCACCATGAGTTCCGGGTGAAGTTCGACGATGGCACGGTGCGCTGGCTGCAGGGCGATTCGCAGCCGCAACGCGAGGCCGACGGCTCGATACTCTGGCACGGTTTCGTCACCGACATTACCGAGCGCAAGCAGGCCGAAGAGGAATTGCGCGAAAGCCGCGCCTTCCACCTGTCGGTCACCGAGGCCATGGGCGAGATCGGCATCGGGCTGTTCATCGTCGATGCCGGCTACCGCGTCCGCTACATGAACAACGTGATGAAGGAGTGGTTCGGCGACCAGACCGGCGAGGTCTGCCACTCATCGCTCTGCGACCTGACCGACCGATGCGAGCATTGCCAGCTCGAACAGGTGATCTCCGGGAATGGCGCGGCACGCTATACGCCTACCGCGTCCGACGGCCGCACTTTCGACATCATCGCGACGCCGATCCAGAACCGGGACGGCACAGTATCCAAACTGGAAGTGGTCCGCGACGTAACCCAGCACCGGCTGGCTGAGCAGGAATTGCGCATCGCCGCAACAGCCTTCGATTCCCAGGAAGGCATGTTCATCACCGATGCCGACGGCATCATCCAGCGCGTCAACAATGCCTTCATCGAGACGACCGGCTACAGCGCAGAGGAAGCCGTGGGGAAGACGCCCGCCATCCTCAAGTCCGGCAAACACGATGCCGCGTTCTACCGGGCGATCCGTGAAGCGCTCGAAAGCGACGGCCACTGGCAGGGCGAGATATGGAACCGGCGCAAGAACGGCGAAATCTACCCCGAATGGGAGACAATCTCGGTCGTAAGGGGAACGAACGGGCAGATCACCCATTACGTTTCCGTCTTTACCGATATCAGCCTGCGCAAGAGATCGGAAGAGCAGATACGCACCCTGGCTTTCTACGACCCGCTCACCCAATTGCCCAACCGGCGGCTCCTGCTCGATCGCCTGCACCAGGCGCTGGCACTGAGCGTCCGCAACGAACGGCAGGGCGCGCTGCTGTTCATCGACCTCGACAACTTCAAGAGCATCAACGACACCCAGGGCCATGCCACCGGCGACCTGCTGCTGGTCGAAGCGGCAAAGCGGCTGCAAGACTGCATCCGGGAGGGCGACACCACCGCGCGGCTGGGCGGGGACGAATTCGTCGTCCTGCTCGAGGATCTGGATGCCGATGAACAGGTCGCCGCCAGCCAGGCCGAGACGGTGGGAGAGAAGATCCTCTCGGCCATCGGTAAGCCCTACCTCATCAACGGCCACGAGCACCACAGCACCGCCAGCATCGGCATCACGCTGTTCCGCGGGTCGGTGAAAACGATGGACGAAATGCTCAAGCGGGCGGATGTCGCGCTGTACCAAGCCAAGGCGGACGGACGCAATATCCTGCGCTTCTTCGATCCCGCCATGCAGGCCGCCGTCGCGGCGCGTGTCTCACTGGAATCCGATCTGCGCCGCGCCATTCTGGAGCAGGAGCAACTGCAGCTTTATTACCAGGCGCAGGTCAATTCGTCGGGCCGCCTGACCGGCGCCGAGGCACTGGTGCGCTGGCGCCACCCAGAGCGCGGCATGGTGTCCCCTGCCGAATTCATCCCGCTCGCCGAGGAGTCCGGGCTGATTCTGCCCCTGGGTCACTGGGTGATGGCGACTGCCTGCCAGCAACTCGCGACTTGGGCGACGGAGCCGGATACCGCCCACCTCACCCTGGCGGTGAATGTCAGCGCCAAGCAGTTCCACCTGCCGACTTTCGTCGAAGAGGTAGCGACGCTGGTCGATTATTTCGGGGTAAATCCCGCAAGGCTCAAGCTGGAAATCACCGAAAGCCTGATGGTGGAAAACGTGGACGACATCATCGCAAAAATGTCCGAGCTGAAAACCCGGGGCATCAATTTCTCCATGGATGATTTCGGCACCGGCTACTCCTCGCTCTCCTACCTGAAGCGCCTGCCCCTGTACCAATTGAAGATCGACCAATCCTTCGTGCGCGACGTGCTCACCGACCCCAACGATGCGGCCATCGCCAAAATCATCGTCTCGCTGGCCCAGAGTATGAACCTGATGGTGATCGCCGAAGGAGTGGAAACCGAAGAGCAACGCGAGTTCCTCGAACAGAACGGCTGCCATGCCTTCCAGGGCTACCTGTTCAGCAAGCCTGTCCCGGTAGGGGAATTTGAGCAACTGATTCCGCAATACACCTAGCGTTTCCGCCAAATTTGCCGCGCAGCCCTGCGTCAAATTCTTTACAATAGCCGCGCCATTCACGGGGTCCGGCCATGACCAACCAGGAACACCACTACACCGAAAACGTGCAGGATCACCTCAAACAGGTGGAAGCGCTGCTGCACAAGCACGCCTTGGTGGAAGAGGTCGTCCATCGGCAGGAGATCCCGCGCGAAGATCACCGTGCATTGGTCGACACCCTGCTGCACAAACAACACCTCGCCGAATTGCAACGCAAGCTGGATAGCCTGCACCCGGCGGATATCGCCTATATCTTGGAGGCCCTGCCCATCGAGCAGCGCCTGCTGGTGTGGGACTTGGTCAAATCAGAGCGCGACGGCGATATCCTGATCGAGGTTTCCGACGCGGTGCGCGAGTCGCTGATTGCGACTATGAACCGCGAAGAGCTGCGCGCCGCCGCCGAGCAGCTCGACACCGACGAGATCGCCGACCTCGCACCCGACCTGCCGCAGAACGTGATGCGCGATGTGTTCAAGTCGCTGTCCGTCGAAGAGCGTGAGCAATTGCGCGCGGCGATGTCCTATCCGGAAGATTCGGTCGGTGCGCTGATGGACTTCAGCATGATTCATGTCCGCGAAGACGTCACACTCGAAGTGGTATCGCGCTATCTGCGCCGCTTCGACGAACTGCCCGACCACACCGACCAGGTGTTCGTGGTAGACCGGGACGACCACCTCAAAGGCGTCCTGCCGATCAACCTCATTGTAGTCAACGAGCCGGAAGTGGTCGTTGGCGACCTGATGCTGGCCGACACCATACAACTGCATCCTGAAGAGAAGGCGGACCAGGCCGCCCAGGCATTCGAACGCTACGACCTGGTTTCAGCGCCGGTGGTGGATGAGGACGGCAAGCTGGTCGGGCGGGTGACGGTGAACGTGGTGCTGGACTTCATCCGCACCGAATCGGAAAGCGACGTATTGAACCTGGCCGGCTTGCGCGAGGAGGAAGACATCTTCGCCTCGGTATGGAAGAGCGCGCAGAACCGCTGGGCATGGCTGGCGCTGAACCTTTGCACCGCATTCTTCGCCTCGCGGGTGATCGGAACTTTTGAAGGGACGATAGAAAAATTTGTCGCGCTCGCCACGCTCATGCCGATCGTCACGGGCATCGCCGGCAACTCTGCCAACCAGACCACGACCATCGCCATCCGTTCGCTGGCGCTGGGGCAAATCACGCAGGGCAATGCGCGCCGGCTGATGCTAAAGGAACTTGCGATCGGCGGATTCAACGGCCTGTTGTGGGGGGGGATTGCCGGACTGTTTGCTTACTTCCTGTACCACAGTGTAGCGCTCGGCATCGTGATGACCGGCGCGATGCTGCTCAACCTGCTGGTAGGTGCAACCGTTGGTATGGCCATCCCATTAGCCATGCAGCGACTGGGACGCGACCCTGCCATCGGTTCCAGTGTGATGATCACGGCCATTACCGACAGCGGCGGGTTCTTCATCTTCCTGGGGTTGGCGACCATCTTCCTGATTTAGGAAGGAGCAGAAACGCCCTGCGCAAAAACGCAGGTCATCCCCGCAGCTTCGCCTGAAACCCAACAAAAAAGGGCGGAATGAAACCGCCCCTTGCGAGGCGATTACGCTTTCAGGATACCGCCAGCCGGCTTCTTGGCTGCTGCTTTTTTCGCTGCCGGCTTCTTGGCTGCCGGTTTCTTTGCGGCTGGCTTGGCTGCAACTTTCTTGACAGCCGGTTTCTTGGCTGCTGCTTTTTTCGCTGCCGGTTTCTTGGCGGCTACTTTTTTCGCTGCCGGCTTGGCTGCGGCTTTCTTGGCTACGGGCTTCTTGGCTACGGGCTTCTTGGCTACTGCTTTCTTGACGGCCGGCTTGACCGCAACTTTCTTCGCTGCCGGTTTCTTGGCGGCTACTTTTTTTGCTGCCGGCTTGGCTGCGGCTTTCTTGGCTGCGGCTTTCTTGACTGCGGGCTTCTTGACTGCGGGCTTCTTGGCTACTGCTTTCTTGGCGGCCGGCTTTGCTGCAGCCTTTTTAACTGCCGGCTTTTTCGCTGCGGTTTTTTTTGCTGCGGGCGCTTTCGCTTTTTTATCGGATGTTGCCATTTTCATTCTCCATAAGAATTGGGACATTCATTACGACTCACTGCACACCCAAACGCCCTGTGTTTCAGCGAAAGACGCTTGCGGCATCGGCACTGTATCCACGTTTAAAAAAACCTGCAACAAATTTCTGAAAAAAAAATTGCGGAAATTGCAACACTCACAAAACCATTTTTTCACCTGCATACAGCTGCGCTACCGTCTCGCGCTCGCGCACCAGATGCACCATCCCACCATCCACCATCACCTCGGCGGCGCGCGGGCGAGTGTTGTAATTGGAACTCATGCTCATCCCGTAAGCACCGGCGGAAAGCACGGCCAGCAAGGATTGCGGAGCGATCGCCAAGTTGCGTGCATGGCCGATAAAATCTCCCGTTTCGCACACCGGGCCGACAATTTCGTAAATCGAAGATTGCCTCTCTCGTTCGCTTCCTCTCCCGCTCGCGGGAGAGGATTGAGGAGAGGGTTCGTGATCCACCGCCAAAATCTCATGGAACGCATCGTACAAAGCCGGGCGCATCAGATCGTTCATCGCGGCATCGACGACGGCAAAATTTTTCTCCTCGCCATGCTTGAGGTATTCCACGCGCGTCAGCAACACGCCGGCGTTGCCGACCAGCACGCGCCCCGGCTCGAGGATCAACTTTTCGCTGCGCTCGCGCAGCGCGCCGAGCAGCGCGGCCACGTAGTCGGCAATTGCCGGCGGCATCTCGTCGTTGTAGCGTATGCCCAAGCCGCCGCCGAAGTCGATGTGCTCCAGGCGGATACCCTCAGCGGCCAGCGCATCCACCAGCGCCAGGATTTTTTCCGCCGCAGCGATGAACGGGCTGGTCTCGGTGAGCTGCGAGCCGATGTGGCAATCTATCCCGGTAATGTGCAGATGCGGCAGATCGCGCGCCCTGCGGTACAGTGCGAGGGCTTCGTCATAGGCCACGCCGAACTTGTTCTGTTTCAGCCCGGTAGAGATGTATGGGTGCGTCTTGGCATCCACGTCGGGATTCACGCGCAGGCTGATGGGGGCAACCTTGCCCATGCTCCCCGCAACTTCGTTGAGGCGCTCCAGCTCGGCGGCCGATTCGACGTTGAAGCACAGGATGCCCGCCTCCAGCGCCAGACGCATTTCCGCGACGCTCTTGCCGACGCCGGAGAACACCACCTTGCGCGCCTCGCCGCCCGCCGCGAGCACGCGCTGCAATTCGCCGCCGGACACGATGTCGAAGCCCGCGCCGAGGCGCGCGAACAGGTTCAGGATCGCGAGGTTGGAATTCGCCTTCACCGCGTAGCAGACCAGATGTTCGCGGCCTTGCAGCGCGCTGCTGAATTGGCGGTAGCCGTCGGTCAGCGCGGCGCGCGAATAGACGTAACAGGGCGTGCCGAACCGCGCGGCGATGTCGGCCAAGGGCACTTGCTCGGCGCACAACGCGCCGCCGCGGTACTGAAAATAGTCGCTCATATTTGATTACTTGCTGGTTGATGGAGTCGAAGCCGGAGGAGGCGGCATGGTGAGCGGCCCTTTGTGCCCGCAGCCTTGCAGCAAGGCGGCCAGAACCGTGATAATGCCCAGAGTGATGCCAAGACGCATGATTGCATTTCCCGAAAAATTAGCTAACCGGATTATAAAGGCTGCGCATGAATGAAAGCGAATTCAACCAACTGGCCGATGCCGCTTTGACGCGCATCGAGGCCGCGATCGACAACGGCGGCGGCGACGCCGAGTACACCCGCAGCGGCAACGTGCTGGAGATCGAGTTCGACGACGGCCAGAAGATCGTCGTCAACCGCCACGACGCGAACCGGGAAATCTGGGTTGCCGCGAAGTCCGGCGGCTTCCACTACGCTTGGCAGGATGAAGCCTGGCGCAGCCGGCGCGACGGCAGCGAGTTGTTCGCGAGGCTTACGGAGCTGTTTGTCGCGGCGGGCGAAAACATCGCGTTTTAGCAGGCTTGGCAGGCTATTGAAAAACGTAGCGAGGATAGCGGCTGCGACACGTTACTGGCAAAGCCAGCCGTCTGCGGGAGCAGCCGCCAGCCGCCTCTCCCGCACCGAACGGCTCCGCCGCACCGTGTCGAGGCGGCAACATGCAAGGCGCACGGCGCGCAGAAACCGGAATGTACTTTCAGTACATGAGGATTTCGAGCACCGCGCAACGCCGCAGATGGCTACCGCAGTAGTTTTTCAACAGCCTGCGTCCGCATCGCCCTCTTGTCCAGCTTCCCGACGCTGGTGCGCGGCAGGCTGGCGACGAAGCAGATTTCCATGAGACGCGCGTAGCGCGGCAGGCGGCCCTCGTCGACGCGGCGGTTCACCGGTTCGCGCAGCGCGTGGGCATCAGCCTCCTGCCCCGCCTTGAGCACCACCAGCGCGCGCGGGCGTTCGCCCCACTTCCCATCTGGCACGCCGATCACGGCGACCTCGGCGACCGCCGGGTGCTCGGAGACCAGGCTCTCCAGCTCCAGCGAAGACAGCCATTCGCCGCTGCACTTGATGACATCCTTGAGCCGGTCGGTGATGTTCAGCATCCCGGTGGCATCGAGCGTCCCGATGTCGCCGGTATGCAGGTAGCCGCCCTCCCAGAGTTTCTCCGACGCCTCCGCATCATGCAGATAACCCTGCGTCAGCCAAGGCGCGCGCACGACAACCTCGCCCGCACTCGCACCGTCGTGCGGCCGCTCCCTTCCCGCCTCGTCCACCACACGCAGGTCCACCAGCAGAATCGCGCGCCCGGCCCTGATGCGGCGGGACAGCGCCGTCTCGGCGTCGCCGGCCTCATCGGGCGCCAGCAGGCCGAGCGACAGGATCGGACAGGTCTCGGAGAGGCCGTAGCCGGCGTACACGTCCGCGCCGCAATCCAGCGCCGCCTGCGCGAGGCCCTTGGGCAACGCCGAGCCGCCGATGACCACTTTCCAGCCGTGCAGCGTCGCACCCGCGGTCTGCGCGGCGGACAGCAGCAGGTGCAGCAGGGTCGGCACGCAATGCGAGAACGTCACGCCCTCGCGCCGGATCAGCTGCAACAAGACATCGGGCTGGTAACGCCCCGGATAGACCTGCTTGAGGCCGAGCATCGTCGCGACGTACGGCAGGCCCCAGGCGTGGACATGGAACATCGGCGTGATCGGCATGTACACGTCGCCGCGCCCGAAGCGCCCCTGCGCCGGCGCAGTGCCGAACGCGGCCGCCGCCGCGAGGGTGTGCAGCACAAGCTGGCGATGGCTGAAATAGACGCCCTTGGGCAGACCGGTCGTACCGGTGGTATAGAAAGTCGTCGCGCGGGTGTTCTCGTCGAAATCCGGAAAGACATGCTCCGGGTCGCCGCCAGCGAGCAGGGTTTCGTAGTCGGTCGCGAACGGCGCGGGACATTCCGGCACGGCTGCATCGGAGAGCAGCACGAAGCGCTGCACCGTTTCGAGCCGGGTGCGAAAGCCCTCCAGCAGCGGCAGGAAGTCCTCGTGCACCAGCAGCACATCGGCGCGCGCGTGGTTGAGGGTGTAGGCGATCTGCTCCGGCGAGAGGCGCGTGTTCACGGTCTGCAGCACCGCGCCGAGCATCGGGATGGCGAAGAAACATTCCAGGTAGCGGTGACTGTCCCAGTCCATCACCGCGACCGTCTGCCCCGGCCGCACCCCGATAGCGCTGCCGAGGCGGCCGATACGCTCACGCAGGGTGCGGTAGTCGTAACGGCTCAGGTCGCGGTAAACGATCTCCTGCTCCGGCGCATTGGCCAGCGGCGTGAGCAGCAACTGTTTGATGAGCAGCGGATAGGCGCTGGCGTGCATCTGGTCCTCCCGTCAAAAACGTTGTGTCCACGAAAAACACGAAATGGGCCGGCAAGGTATTTCATGCAGCTCTTTTCGAGTCTTTCGTGTTTTTCGTGGACAATGTTTTTTCTACAGTCCCACCGACTTCAACTCCCGGCGCAGCTTCGCGTAATCCGGGCAGGCGCTGCCCACCACATTCCAGAACGCCGCCGAGTGGTTCATCTCGCGCAGGTGCGCGAGCTCGTGCACCACCACGTAATCGATCAGGCGCAGCGGCAGGCGGATGAGCTGCTCGTTGAGCCGCACCGCGCCGCGCGCCGTGCAGCTGCCCCACTGCGTCTTCGCCGCCGACAGCTTGACCGTGCGCGGCGCGACGTTCAGCAGCGGCGCGTAATGCGCCACGCGTTCGGCGAACAGCGGCCCGGCCTGCTCCCGGTGCCAGCGCAGCACCAGTTGCTCGATATGGGCGGCATCGCTGTCGTCCGCCACGAATACCCACAGTTCCCTGCCGCGTTGCTGCACCGGCGCGGCAAACAGGCTCTGCCGCACGCACAGAACGAGGCGCTCGCCGAGAAACGGAACAAGCTCCCCGTCCGCCCAACGCACTTCCCTCGGCTTGCGCGACTGCCAGTCGTCCAGCTTCTCGATTACCCACTGCGCTTTGTCCTGCAGCACGCTGTGCAGCCATTTTTCCGAGACGCGCAAGGGCGCGCTCACGATCAGGCCGCGGCCGTCGATGCGCAGGCCGATGCTGCGGCGCCGGCTGCGCTTCAGGGTGTAGGAAACATTTTTTCCGGCGAGGAGTGCAGCGCGCTGCTCGACGGCGGGTATGGCAGGAGGAGAAACCAGGTTGCGCAGGCGTTTCAGCATCTGCATTCATACCACGAAGGACTGATAGGACTACTAGCCATTCCACTATGCGACCAAAGAACGGTCGCAAAGTGGCTGGTTAACGAAGAGCACGAAGAAAAGCAAACAGGTCTCGTTCCATTGGCAAGCGACCTCTCCCGTTCACTCTCCCTGAAAATTTTCATCCCCTTCATGTCCTTTGTGAACTTCGTGGTGAATCGCTTTTTCGGCTTCAATGCGGCAAGCGTTGAATCTCGTTCTCGATCCACGCCTCGACTTCGGCGTTGATCTCTTCGGCCTTGCGTCCCTTGGTCTCGATCGGTTTGCCGACACTCATGGTGATGAGGCCGGGATGCTTGCTGAATGCCTGGCGTCCCCAGAGCCGCCCGGCATTGTGCGCCACCGGCACCACCGGGGCGCCGCTGCTTGCCGCCAGCATCGCCCCGCCGATCTTGTATTTGCCGCGCTGGCCGAATGGCACGCGCGTGCCCTCGGGGAAGACCACCACGCAGAAGCCCTGCACGAGCCGCTCCTTGCCCTGCTTGAGCAACTGCTTGATCGCTCCCTTGCCGTCGCTGCGCTTGATCGCGATCGGGCTGGTCATCGCCAGACCCCAGCCGAAGAACGGCAGCCACAGCAGCTCGCGCTTCAGCACCCACGCCTGCGGCGGGAATATCTGTTGCAGCGCGAGCGTCTCCCAGGCGGACTGGTGTTTGCACAGCACGACGCTGGGTTCCCTGGGGATGTTCTCGATGCCGCGCACCTCGTGGCGGATGCCGCACACCATGCGCAGCAGCCAGAGCATGGTGCGCGCATAGCTGGAGATGAGTCGGTAGCGCGTCAGCGGCGGAAACGGAAAGGTCAGCAGCGCCAGCGTGGAAAAAATTGGCGTGAGGATGATCTGCAACAGCAGGAAAATCAGCGAGCGTAGAGCCAGCATGTCAGCCTAAAGTAATTCAGTAACCACCGCCGCGAGGTCGGGGAAAACCAGCGTGCCTTCCGGCAGGCCGCCCGCGGCCTGCGTCTTCGTTCCCTTGCCGGTCAGCACCAGATAGGGCTGCGCGCCCAGCGCGGCGGCGGGCTGTAAATCGCGCAGCGAATCGCCCACCACCGGCACATCTTCAAGGCCGCCGAAGTTGTAGCGCTCCGCAATCTCCTTGAGCATCCCGCTCCTGGGCTTGCGGCAGTCGCAATCGTTCTCGTTGGTATGCGGGCAGAAAAACACCGCATCGATGCGGGCGCCGACCAGCGCGCAGGCCTTGTGCATCTTGCCGTGGATCGCATTCAGCATCGTCATGTCGAGCAGCCCGCGCCCGATGCCGGACTGGTTGGTTGCCACCACCACGCGGTAGCCGGCCTGGTTCAGGCGCGCAATCGCCTCCAGGCTGCCGGGAATCGGCTTCCATTCCTCCGGCTTCTTGATGAACTGGTCGGAGTCGTAATTGATCACGCCGTCGCGGTCGAGAATGACGAGGTTCATTTTGGTGCCGTGAAAAGTGAAACGTGAAAGGTGAAACGTAACATGCGAAAGGCAATTACCCTCCCGGCAGGGAGGGTGGCGCGCAGCGCCGGGTGGGCATCACTTTTCACATTTCACCTTTCACTGTTTCACGCCGCTAACTTGGAGATATCGGCGACCTGGTTCATGAGCCGGCCGAGCTGCTGCAGCAGTGCCGCGCGATTGAGGCGCAACTCCTTGTCTTCGCACATCACCATGACCTTGTCGAAGAAGTCGTCGATGAAGGGCTTGAGCGTAACCAGCACCTTCAGGTTGTTGCCATACTCTCCGCGCTCCAGATAGCCCGTTGCCATCGGCTTGATGTCCTGTATGGCCTGGTGCAGCTCGCGCTCGGCGGCCTCCTTCAGCAGCGCGGGTTTCACGGCCGCGCGCGCGGAATCGGCGCCGAGCTCCTCGGCATTCTTGCGCATGATGTTCTGCACGCGCTTGTTGGCCGCGGCCAGGTCTTTGGCCACCTCCAGCGCTGCGAACGTACGCACCCCCTGCAGGCGCGGCAGCACCTCGTGCATGCGCCCGTCGAGCATGCACAGCACCGCCTCGATATGCGTCGCCTCGAAGCCGCGCTCGCGCAGGTAGCCGCGCAGGCGATCCAGCATGAAGCCTTCCACGTCGCCCGCGACCGTCGCGCTCAAGAGGCCTGCCGGAAAATTTGCGGCCGCGGTCTTCACGAGCGCGGGCAGCGGCAGGTCGAGCGGCGTCTCGACGAGGATGCGCAGGATGCCCAGCGCATGGCGGCGCAGGCCGAATGGATCCTTTTCGCCGGTGGGCACCTGGCCGATGCCGTAGATGCCGACCACCGTCTCCAGCTTGTCGGCCAGCGCGAGCGCGCAGGCGATTGAACCCTGTGGCAGCGCATCCCCGGCGAAGCGCGGACGGTAGTGCGCCTCAATGGCATCTGCCACGGCCTTGCCCTCGCCGTCGTGCAGCGCGTAGTAGCGCCCCATGATGCCCTGCAGCTCGGGGAACTCGCCGACCATGTCGGTGAGCAGGTCGGCCTTGGACAGGCGCGCCGCGAGCTCCGCATCCGCCTTGTCCGCATCCAGCAGCCGCGCAATCGTGCCGGCCAGCGTGGCGATGCGTTCGACGCGTTGCAGCTGCGTGCCCAGCTTGTTGTGGTACACCACGCTGCCGAGCTTCTCGACGCGCGATTCCAGTGTCTTCTTGCGGTCCTGGTCGAAGAAGAACTTCGCGTCCGCGAGGCGCGGGCGCACCACACGCTCGTTGCCGCCGATCACCAGGTTCGCGTCCGCAGGGCGGATGTTGGATACGATCAGGAACTTGTTGGTCAGCTTGCCCGCGGCATCGAGCAGCGGGAAGTATTTCTGGTTCGCCTTCATCGTCAGGATCAGGCATTCCTGCGGCACCTCGAGGAATTCCGCCTCGAATTTGCCGGCCAGCACATTGGGTCGCTCGACCAGCGCGGTCACCTCGTCCAGCAGGGCGTCGTCTTCAATCGGCTTGAGGTTTTCTTTCGCCGCGGCGGCGGCAAGTTGTTTGACGATCTCGGCGCGGCGCTTTTCGAAGCCAGGGATCACCGCACCTTCGTTTTCCATCTGCGCCTCGTAGCTGTCGGCGTCTTTCAGAACCACCTGCGCGGCGGCAGCCTCGAAGCGGTGACCTTGCGTGGTGTTGCCCGCCGTCAGCCCGAGCACCGAGACCGGCACGATATCGCTGCCATGCAGCGCAACCACCCCATGCGCGGGGCGCACGAACTGCACGCTGCTCCAGCCGTCGGCGAGCTGATAGGTCATCATCTTGGGGATCGGCAGCTTGGCAAGCGCGTCTTCCAAAGCCTTCTGCAAGCCTTCCGCCAGCGTCGCCCCGGCCTGCCTGCTGTCGTAGACCAGCGACTCCGCCTTGCCCTCGCCTTCGCGGCGCAACTGCGGCACGGTTTCAGGCCCGGCGCTCAGTGCGGCGAGTTTTTTCAACAGAGCGGTTGTCGCCTGCCCGTTCGCATCCAGCCCGACGGAAACCGGCATCAGCTTCTGCGACACCGCCTTGTCTTCGGCCCTGGCGACCACATCGCTAACGCGCACCGCAAGGCGGCGCGGCGAAGCAAAAGGGGTCACGGCGCTTGCGGCCGAGGCCAAGCCTTGCGCCTTGAGGCTCTCGACCAGCACGGCGGCAAAAGACTCGCCGAGCTTCTTCAGCGCCTTGGGCGGCAGTTCCTCGACGAGCAACTCGACCAGCAAATTCTTCGTCGTCATCATGCCGCCGCTCCTTCGACTTTGCTCAGGACAGGCTTCTTCTCGATCTGGGCCAGCACTTCGTCCGCCCACGCCTTCGGCGCCATCGGGAAGCCGAGCCGCGCGCGGCTATCGAGGTAGCTCTGCGCGACGCTACGCGCGAGGTTGCGGATACGCCCGATGTAGGCGGCACGCTCGGTCACCGAGATCGCGCCGCGCGCATCGAGCAGGTTGAAGGTATGCGCGGCTTTCAAGACTTGTTCGTAGGCGGGCAATGCGAGTTGCTGTTCCATCAGGTATTTGGCCTGCTTCTCGTGGCTGCCGAACGCGCCGAGCAGAAACCCCACATCGCTGTGTTCGAAGTTGTAGGCGGATTGCTCGACCTCGTTCTGGTGGTACACGTCGCGATAGGTCACGCCCGGAGTCCAGGTCAGGTCGAACACGTTCTCGACGCCCTGCAGGTACATCGCCAGCCGCTCGAGCCCGTAGGTGATCTCACCGGTGATCGGCTTGCAGTCGATGCCGCCGACCTGCTGGAAATAGGTGAACTGCGTGACCTCCATGCCGTTCAGCCACACCTCCCAGCCCAGCCCCCATGCGCCCAGCGTCGGGTTCTCCCAGTCGTCCTCGACGAAGCGGATGTCGTTCTGTTTCAGGTCGAAGCCGAGCGCCTCCAGCGAACCGAGGTACAGGTCGAGGATGTTCGCGGGAGAGGGTTTCAGCACCACCTGGAACTGGTAGTAATGCTGCAAACGGTTCGGATTCTCGCCGTAACGCCCGTCCTTGGGGCGGCGCGACGGCTGCACGTAACCGGCCTTCCACGGCTCCGGGCCGAGCGCGCGCAGGAAGGTCGCCGTGTGCGAGGTGCCCGCGCCGACCTCCATGTCATAGGGCTGCAAGAGCGCGCAACCCTGCTTGTCCCAGTAATTCTGCAGCGTCAGGATGATCTGTTGAAAGCTCAGCCCTTGGCTGAGCTTCGGTGAAGACTCATGCCCGCTCGCGGGCGTTATGTTGGAACCAAAGGTAAGCATCGGTGTTATCAGGCGATTGCGAAGGTACACATTTTACCGGCTTTCGATGACTGCCGTCAGCCCGATGAGCTCTAGCTTGTCGGTGCGCGTCAGATTCTTGATCTCCATCTCGCGCTTCGATGCGGCAGAACGATCGGTGCATGGCTCGGCATACGCCAGTGCCACCGGCAGGCGCACCCTTGTGTACTTGGATGCCGTGCCGGCGTTATGCGCCGCAAGGCGTTTTTCCAGATCGTTGGTGATGCCGCAGTACAGGGAGTCGTCGGCGCAGCGCAGCAGGTAGCAGAACCAGTTCATTCCCCTCCCTAGCCCTCCGAGGGAATGCGGCGCAGCCGCGCGTAGGCCAGCATGGCGATCAGCAACAGCATCACCGCCGCGTTGCCCCAGCGCACGTAGGGCGTGATGCCCTGATAGCCCTGCGCCATGCCGTTCAGCACGGCCTCCCGGTGTTGCGGCAGTTGTTGCAGCACCCTGCCGTCCGCGCCGATGATGGAGGTCACGCCGGTATTGGTGGCGCGCAGCATCATACGGCCAGTTTCCAGCGCGCGCAGTTGCGAAATCTGGTTGTGCTGCGCCGCGGCGTGCGAGCGGCCGTACCACGCGTCGTTGGTAAAGTTCACCAGCAGCGTCGCCTCGGGCAGCGCACGAATGATCTCCTCGCCGAACACGTCCTCGTAGCAGATGTCCGCCGCGACTTGCTGCCCGGCGACCTCGAGCGGCGCCTGCCGCTCGTCGCCGCGCGCGAGGTCGCCCATCGGGATGTCGAGCACGCCGTTGATGAACCAGCCGAGCAGCGGGCGCAGCGGGATGAACTCGCCGAACGGTACGAGGTGCTGCTTGCGGTAATGCTGCTCGTCCGCGGAGCCGAGCGTGAACACGCCGTTGTAGTAGCTGCCGTTGTTGCGCTCGAAGGTGCCGATCAGGATGTCGCCGCCGTTTTTCCTCGCGTGATTGCGCAGTTGTTCGACCAGAGCCGTGGGCACTTCGTGGCGCAGCAGCGGTAGCGCGGTTTCCGGCAGCACGGTGAGGCGCGCCGGATTCTGCAGCACCAGGCGGCGGTAGGTTTCCAGCGTGCCGGGCAACGCGTCTTCGTTGAACTTGAGGTCCTGCGCGATGTTGCCCTGCACCAGCGCGACGCTGAACGGCTCGCCGTGCGGCTGCGTCCAGGCGATGGCGCGCAACGCCGCACCGCCGATCCAAAACGCAACGAGCACGGCCAAGGCAATCTGTCCCTGCCGGCTCCAGCGCTTGTGCCACAACATCGCCAGCAGCCCCGCGCTCACCGCCGCAACCAGCGACACGCCGTACACGCCGAGCAGCGGCGCGTAGCCCGCCAGCGGGCTGTCGCTGTGCGCGTAGCCCAGGGTCAACCACGGGAAGCCGGTGAAGATCATGCCGCGCAGCCATTCCACCAGCACCCACGCCGCCGGCATCAGCGCACACAGCGATACCTGCGTGGGGAGGCTGTACGCGGCTTCCGCACCGGAGCGGTTCTCTTCTTCCGGGCTCCTGAACACCGCGCCGGTCAGCGCCGGCAAACGCGCCTGCGCGTAACCGGCCAGCGCCGGAAACAGCGCGAGGAACGCCGCGAACAGCAGTGTGGCGGGCAGCGCGAGCGGCAGCGGCATGTTGCCGTAGTCATGCAGCGCAACATAGATCCAGCCGATACCGGCGCCGAACAGGCCGAGGCCGAACGCGAAGCCCAGCCATCCCGCCGCGCGCGGATCATCGGCGCGGCTCCACAGGGCGAACAGCACGGCGAGCGCCAGCACCGGGATGGCGAAGACCCCGAACGGCGCGAAACCGAACACGCACGACAAGCCCGCGATGAATGCGGCGAACAGGGATTTTCGAGTTTTGGACATCGAGAGAACCGGTACAGAAAACGCGCGAAGAATAACCGATTCCTTCCGATACGGCATTTGTGATTAAATCGCGCCCTGATTATTCAGTAACACCTCCCGCCATGGAAAAAATCCGCCTCTCCAAACGCATGTCCGAACTCGGACTGTGCTCGCGCCGCGAAGCGGACAGTTACATCGAGAAGGGCTGGGTGGAAGTCGACGGCGAAGTCGTGAGCGAGCTGGGCAGCAAGGTCTACCCCACCCAGCAGATCACCCTGCGCAGCGCCGCACAGAACACCCAGCAGCAGCGCGTGACGATCCTGCTCAACAAGCCGATCGGCTATGTATCCGGGCAGGCCGAACATGACTACAAGCCCGCTGTCACCCTGATCGACGGCGCTACACACTGGGCGGAAGACCCGTCGCCGCTGCGCTTCCACCGCAGCCAGTTGCTCGGCCTCGCCCCGGCGGGCCGCCTGGATATAGACTCGCAGGGCCTGCTGGTGCTCACCCAGGACGGTCGCATCGCCAAACAACTGATCGGCGAGGATTCCAAAGTGGACAAGGAATATCTGGTACGCGTGCAGGGCAAGCTCAAGGACAGCGGACTGGCGCTGCTCAATCAGGGGCTGAAGCTGGATGGCGAATATCTCAAGCCCGCCAAGGTGACCTGGCAGAACGAGGACCAGCTGCGCTTCGTGCTGCGCGAGGGCAAGAAACGCCAGATCCGCCGCATGTGCGAACTGGTCGAACTGAAGGTGACGGGATTGAAGCGCATCCGCATCGGCAAGGTGAAGCTGGGGAATCTGCCGCTCGGGCAGTGGCGCTACCTGGGAGAAAACGAGCAGTTTTAAATACTGCCCGGCATCAGGCTTTCACGTAATGAACAGCCAGGTCAGGCAACGCGGCGGGCTTGCCGAAATGCCAGCCCTGCCCGAAATCGCAGCCCAGCTCCAGCAGCTTCTTGCGCGCCAGTCCGGTTTCCACTCCTTCGGCGACCACGTTCATGCCGAGCGAGTGCGCGAGGTCGATTGAAGAGCGCACGATTTCCAGGCTCTGCGGGGAGTTCATCATGGGATCGATGAAGGCACGGTCTATTTTCAAGGTGCCGACCGGGTAGCGCTGCAGGTGCTCCAGCCCGGAGTGCCCGGTGCCGTAATCGTCCAGCGCAAGGCTGCTGCCCAGTTCGACCAGCCGATCCAGGATGCGCAACGCCATTTCGGGATGCTCGATCATGACCGTTTCGGTAAGCTCCAGCTTCAGCTCCGTCGACGGCATGCCGTGGCGCGCGATGATCGTCTTCACGTCGTCCACCAGCGATTCGCAGGTCAACTGGGTTGGCGACAGGTTGACGCTGACGAAAGGATACGGATAGGTGGAATACTGCCTCAGCGCCGGCCAGTCGCGACAGGCGCGCTCCAGCGTCCACAGCCCGAGCTCGCGTATCAGGCCGGTCTGCTCGGCAAGCCAGAGAAAATCCATCGGCGGGATCACGCCGTCCGTGGGGTGATGCCAGCGGATCAGCGCCTCGAACCCGACGATGTTGCTATCGGCCAGGTTGCAGATCGGCTGGTAATAGAGTTCGAATTCGTTGCGCGTCAGGGCGCGCGTAATCCCATGGGCGAGCGACAATTTCTGCGTAGCCTCGCCTCTCAGGGTGCTGCGATTGGCGGCTTGCGCCGGCGTGGTTTTTGCGTCCGGCGCCGGTTTTGCGGAGCCGCCCTGCTTGCTGCGGAAACGCTCCAGGATGACCATCAGCAGATGGCGCAGGATCGGGTCGCACTTATCCAGCAAGCCATCCACCAGCTTCCGCTTGACGGGAACGAGTATGGTCTTCTCGACGGCCCTGACCGTAGCCGTGCGCGGCTGCTGGTCGATCAGCGCGATTTCGCCGAACATTTCGTCCTTGCCCAGGGAGCTGACCTTATGCTCCACACCCTGATCCAGGATGAAAATATCGACCGAGCCCTTTTCGATGAGGTAGGCGCAATCGCCGGCATCGCCGACCTTGAATATCTGCTCACCTGCGGCGAAGACTTCGCGATCCAACTCGTCAAACATGTAGTCCCCCTGTTACGGCTCAGACGGCAACCGGATTCCATCTTTGTATAACTATCCCAGAGGTAGGGTCAAAAAACAATATACCGAACGGCCTAGTTCGATCGCTTCGATCCACTCCGGAAGTATTAGCGGAATTAGATATACGCTGAAACTCAGCGGTTATCCGGGGCCGGCGTTTCTGCTGCGATTTTTTTGCGCTCCACCAGCAGCGAATACAAGCGGCGGCTATCCGCGCGCAGCACGGTAAAGGCCAGCCCGCCGACCTGCACGCGGTCGCCGCGCCTCGGAAGCTGTCCGGCGGCCTTGAGCACCAGACCGCCCACGGTGTCGCATTCCTCGTCGCTGAATTCCGTGCCGAGCGCCTCGTTGAAATCGCCGATCTCGGTATCGGCTTTCACGCGCCACTTCCCCTTGCTGTCCGGGATGATGTTGTCCTCATCCTCGTTGAAATCGTATTCGTCCTCGATGTCGCCGACGATCTGCTCCAGCACATCCTCAATCGTCACCATGCCGGACACGCCGCCGTACTCGTCGGCCACCAGCGCGATGTGGTTGCGGTTGCTGCGGAAATCGCGCAGCAGCACGTTCAGTCGCTTGGATTCCGGCACGAACACCGCCGGGCGCAGCATGTCGCGCACGTTGAATTCTTCGCCAGCGTAATAGCGCAGCAGATCCTTCGCCAGCAGGATGCCGATGATGTTGTCCTTGTCGCCATCGGTCACGGGGAAGCGCGAGTGAGCGGTCTCGATGACGAAGGGGATGAATTTTTCCGGCGGCTCGCTGATGTCGATGACATCCATTTGCGCGCGCGGGATCATGATTTCGCGCACCTGGCGCTCGGAGACTTGCAGCACGCCTTCCATCATGGACAGCGCGTCGGCGTCCAGCAGGGTGCGTTCGTAGGCGGAATGCAGCAGTTGTATCAGTTGTTCGCGGTCTTCCGGTTCGCGCAGCAGGAACGCGGAGAGGCGTTCCAGCAAACCGGGTTTGCTACTTTCGGGGTCATCCATTTTTTATTTATGTGTGTCCTGGTAAGGATCGGGGAAGCGTAATTCTAGCATCAGCCCGGTTTCCAGTGCTTCCATCCCGGCAGCCTCGGTGTCGCTTTCGTGGTCGTAGCCCTGCAGGTGCAGGGCGGCATGGATCGCCAGATGCGCATAGTGCGCGAGGAGTTCCTTGCCCTGCTCGCGCGCCTCGCGCTCCACCACCGGCGCGCAGATGACGACATCACCGCAAATCAAATCGGCGTCGCCGCTGAGCGTAGCGGTATCGTCATAGACGAAGGTCAGCACGTTGGTGGCGTAATCCTTGCCGCGGTAATTTTTGTTCAGTTCGCGTCCCTCGGCCTCGTCCACGATGCGCAGCGTCATGGACGCATCGCGCCGCAGCGCGGCCTTGATCCAGCGGCGCAGTTGCACGCGCGTCGGCAGGTGCTGCGCGGCGCTCGCATACTGCATGACCAAAGAAAGTTTGGGCGGCATCATCTTATTCGTTTTTCTGCTGTTCATGACGCTCATAGGCCGAGACAATCTTTTGCACCAGCGGATGGCGCACCACGTCCTCGGCGAGGAAGTCGCTGAACGCGATACCGCGCACGTCCTTCAGTATCTCGCGCACTTCGATGAGGCCGCTCTTCTGCCCGCGCGCCAGGTCGATCTGAGTGACGTCGCCGGTAATCACCGCCTTGCTGCCGAAGCCGATGCGGGTCAGGAACATCTTCATCTGTTCGGGCGTGGTGTTCTGCGCCTCGTCGAGGATGATAAAGGAATGATTCAGGGTGCGCCCGCGCATGTAAGCCAGCGGCGCGATCTCGATCATGCCGCGCTCGAAGGCGCGGTTGACCTTTTCCAGCCCCATCAGGTCGTAGAGCGCGTCGTACAGCGGACGCAGGTAGGGATCGACTTTCTGCGCCAGGTCGCCGGGCAGGAAGCCGAGCTTCTCGCCCGCCTCCACCGCCGGGCGCACCAACACGAGGCGGCGCACCGCTTCGCGCTGCAGCGCATCCACCGCGCAGGCCACGGCGAGATAGGTCTTGCCGGTGCCGGCCGGGCCGACGCCGAAGGTGATGTCGTGTTCCTGGATGGCCTGCAGGTAGCTGTTCTGGCGCGGCGTGCGGCCGCGGATATCGGCCTTGCGCGTCATCAGGAGCGGCACGAAGTCGCTCTCCGGCTGCTGCTCACTGCGCCATTTCATCGCCTCGATCAGGCCGAGCTGGAGCCGCTCCAGCGTGATGTCGTGCTTGGCCTCGCGGTAGAAATCCTGGAGCACCTCGCGCGCGAGTTCCGCCTGCGCGCCCTCGACGCTGAAATGCTCGCCGCGCCGCGCGATGCCGACCTCCAGCGCGGTCTCGATCTGGCGCAGGTTCTCGTCCAGCGGACCGCACAGATGCGCGAGCCGCTGGTTGTCGAGCGGCTCGAGCGCGAATTGAATGACGGGAGTATTCATGGCTTCTATCCTCACCCTAACCCTGATGGAACTACTAGCCATCTGACTAACCCGTCAAAAAACGCTGGGTAAGTCATTGGTTACCTCCCTGCAAGGGAGAGGGGATCACAGGCTCGCCGCGCAGGGTATGGCGCACAACTTGCGTGATCTTCACATCGACGAACTGTCCGATCAGCTCCGGCGTACCGCGGAAATTCACCACGCGGTTGTTGTCGGTGCGCCCGGCCAGTTCACTCGTATCCTTCTTCGATACGCCTTCCACCAGCACGCGCTGCACCGTGCCGAGCATGGCCTGGTTGACCTTCAGTTCCAGCTCATCGATGCGCGCCTGCAACCGCGCGAGGCGCGCCGACTTCACGTCCGGCGGGGTGCCGTCCGGCAGTTCGGCCGCAGGCGTGCCGGGGCGGGCGCTGTAAACGAAGCTGAAGCTCACGTCGAAGCCCACGTCGTCGATCAGCTTCATGGTCGCCTCGAAATCACGCTCGGTCTCGCCGGGAAAACCGACGATGAAATCCGACGAGATGCAGATATCGGGGCGCACCGCGCGCAGCCTGCGCACGATGGATTTGTATTCCAGCGCCGAGTAGCCGCGCTTCATCGCCGCGAGGATGCGATCTGAACCGGACTGTACCGGCAGGTGCAGATGGCTGACCAGCTTGGGCGTGGTCGCGTACACATCGATGAGGCGTTGCGTCATCTCCTTGGGATGCGAGGTGGTGTAGCGCAGGCGCTCCACGCCGTCGAGTGCAGCGACCGCCTGCAACAGGAAGGCGAAATCCACCGTGTCGCCGTCCTCCGTCGCGCCGCAGTAGGCGTTTACGTTCTGGCCGAGCAGAGTGATCTCCCTCACGCCCTGCCCGACCAGCACCTGGATGTCGCGCAGCACGTCGATGAGCGGGCGCGACACTTCCTCGCCGCGCGTATAGGGCACCACGCAATAGGTGCAGTATTTGCTGCACCCTTCCATGACGGAGACGAAGGCCATGCCGACCGCCTTTTCCGGTGCGGGCAAATGGTCGAACTTCTCGATCTCGGGGAAGCTGATATCCACCTGCGGCACTCCCGTGTCGCGGCGTGCCTGCAGCAACTGCGGCAACCGGTGCAGAGTCTGCGGGCCGAACACCACATCGACATAGGGCGCGCGCTTCGCGATCGCCTCGCCCTCCAGACTGGCCACGCAGCCACCCACGCCGATCAGCAAGCCCGGCTTGGCCAGCTTGAGCGGGCGCACGCGCCCCAGGTCGGAAAACACCTTGTCCTCGGCTTTCTCGCGGATCGAGCAGGTGTTGAACAGGATGACATCGGCCTCCTCGGGCTGGTCGGTCTGTTCCATGCCATCGCAGGCACGCAGCACATCCGCCATCTTGGCCGAGTCGTACTCGTTCATCTGGCAGCCATAAGTCTTGATATAGAGTTTTTTGGTCATTCTGCTTGGTTGGACAATCGCCGCCGAATCGCGAAAAACACGGCATGTTGGAAATTAAGGGGCTGAATTTGCACTCGAAATTTGTGCAGGGGCATTTTGCGGGATTTTATCAAAAAAGGGCTTGTTTGCCCAAAGGATTGTGCTACGATTCTCCCTGCTTGGAGACAATGTTATTGTGTTCGACTTAGCTCTCAAGGAGGAGAAAATGGCAATTATCGCTGACCTTTCAACAGTCATCTGCGTAGTGGGATTGGGTCTGTTTTCCTTATGGGTGGTGCAACAAGTACTCGCCAGCAAGTAAAACCAGAATACTGCCGATAAAAAACCAGCTTCGGCTGGTTTTTTATTGGCGGCAACAGCAGATGAATCGATTTGCGCCATCGGTTCGCGAAGGCATCGGCGGACCATACCCATCCCTCCCCTTGCCGGCACAAACCCTCCCCGCGCCCGAAGTGAAAATATACGCGTAATTTGGTAGAATCCACCGCTGCCCGAACCCGCGCACCCAAAGGAATTGAATAACACGATGAATATGTTCAACCGTTTTAGCGAAACTTGCCTTGCCCGTTTGCACCCTCATGCCGCGCTGTTAATCGGCGCTTTGTTGTTAACTCCCGCTGCGCATGCCGATGACATCCAGGATGCCAACAAGCTGTTCAAGCAGGGGCAACACAGCCAGGCGCTGGACAAGGTGAATGGGGTTCTGGCCGGCAAACCAAAAGACGCGCAGGCGCGCTTCCTGAAGGGGTTGATCCTCACCGAGCAGGGCAAGACCGCCGAGGCCATCAAGACATTTTCCGCCCTGACCGAAGACTACCCGGAACTGCCCGAGCCCTACAACAACCTCGCCGTGCTGTATGCCAGCCAGGGGCAGTACGACAAGGCCAAGACAGCGCTGGAAATGGCGATACGCACCCACCCCAGCTATGCCACCGCACACGAAAACCTCGGCGACATCTATGCAAAGATGGCCAGCCAGGCTTATGACCGCGCCCTGCAACTGGACCGCAGCAATGCCGCGACGCAAACCAAGCTATCCATGATCCAGGACTTGTTTGCCGGCGGCCCACGTGGCAAGACGGCACCGGCGCGCAGCACTCCCGCCCCGAGCAAAGCCGAAGGAGCCGCATCGGCCGGCGAGGCGGCAAGCAAACCGGAATCCACCAAGCCAGAACCCGTTGCGCCAGCCACAGCCAAGCCCGCACCTGCCGCCGAAAAGAACCCCGAGCCTGCACCCAAGACCAATAACGGCGGCGAAGTGCTGAAGACCGTCAACGCCTGGGCTGCCGCATGGTCGGCCAAGGACGTGAACAAGTACCTGTCGTTCTATGCTTCCGACTTCAAAGTGCCGGGCAGTGAAAGCCGGGCAGCCTGGGAAGCTGCGCGCCGGGACCGCATCAGCAAGCCGAAATCCATCCAGGTCGGCATCAGCGGCGCAACGGTGAGCTTCAGCGACGCCAGCCATGCGACCGTGAAGTTCCAGCAGACCTATCGCGCCAGCCACCTGAAGAGCTCGGGCAACAAGACCCTGCTGATGGTGAAATCCGGCGGCAACTGGCTGATCCAGGAAGAGCACACGAAATAAGCCATGCTGCCCCGGCCACTATTTTCAATCTTGCTATGCAGCCTGTTGGCTGGCATGGCGCACGCCGCACCGGATTCGCGCAACACCGAGGTGCAGCTAGCGAAAAGCCTGCAAGCCATCAAGAACAGCCGTCTCGATATCGCGCTCAACGAGGTGGACAGCCTGTTGCGCGTCAACCCCAATTTCAAGCTGGCACACCTGGTCAAGGGCGACGTCCTGATGGCCCGCGCCGGCGCGATCGACAACTTTGGCAGCGCCGCGCATGCGCCGCGCGACAAGATCGAGGATCTGCGCGACGAGGCGCGGGTACGCCTGCAGCGAGTCCTGTCGCAACCGGACAGCAAGCTCGCACCGCGCTTCTTATGGAAGCTCGATGCACAACAGAAATATGCGCTGGTGGTGGATACCAGCCGCGCCACGCTGTTCGTTTATGAAAACGTGAACGGCGAGCCGCGCTACGTCACCGACTTCTACATCACCATCGGCAAGCTCGGCACCGAAAAAGTTTCCGAAGGCGACAAACGCACCCCGATCGGGGTGTATTTCGTCAAGGCCGAACTGCCGAAGAGCAAGCTTGCCGACTTGTACGGCGACGGCGCCTACCCGCTCAGCTACCCGAACGAATGGGACCGCAAGAACAAGCGCACCGGTAGCGGCATCTGGCTGCACGGCACGCCAAAAGATACCTACAGCCGCCCTCCGCGTGCCAGCGACGGTTGCGTGGTGCTGGCGAATGACGACCTGAACAAGCTCGCCTCCTACATGCAAGTCGGCGTCACGCCGATCATCATCACCAACAGCATGGAATGGAGCAGCGAACAGGATCAGAATGAACGCGATGCGCTGCTGCAGGCGGTCGAGCAATGGCGCAAGGATTGGGCAAATCTCGATACCGACGCCTACCTCACGCATTACTCGCGCGATTTTTCCAGCGACAGCGCGGATTACGCGGCATGGGCGAAACAGAAGCAGCTGGTGAACAGCGGAAAATCCTGGATCAAGGTCAACCTCTCGAAGGTCAGCGTGTTCACCTATCCCGAGCATCCCGGCATGGTGGTGGTCAATTTCGAGCAAGACTACAGCAGCAACAACCTGTCCAACCGCATGAAGAAGCGCCAGTACTGGATCAAGCGCAACAACCGCTGGCAGATCGTCTACGAAGGGGCCGCATAGCATGAAACACCTGTTTACCGCACTGCTCGCACTGCTGCTATGCGGCGTGATGCAATCATCCCATTCTCTAACTCAAGGCAAACAAGGTAAAAAAACCATGGTCAAACTGCACACCAATCACGGCGTCATCACCCTGCAACTGGATGCCGAAAAAGCCCCGGAAACCGTCAGGAATTTCCTCGAATACGCGAACAGCGGCTTCTACGACGGCACCATCTTCCATCGCGTCATCGACAACTTCATGATCCAGGGCGGCGGTTTCGAACCCGGCATGAAGCAAAAGAAGGCCAACGCACCGGTCAAGAACGAGGCGGCCAACGGCCTGACCAACGACACCTACACCATCGCCATGGCGCGCACTTCCGACCCGCATTCGGCCACTGCGCAATTTTTCATCAACACGAAGAACAACCAATTCCTCAATTATCCGGGGCAGGACGGCTGGGGCTACTGCGTGTTCGGCAAAGTGGTCGAAGGCATGGAAGTGGTGGACAAGATAGGCAAGGTCGGCACCGGCTTCCGTTCCGGGCATCACGACGTTCCGGAAGAAGACGTCGTCATCACCAAGGCGGAAGTGGTGAAGTAATCATAAAAAACGGCGCATCTCGCGCCGTTTTGTTTTTCATGCCCCATTCCCTGCTCATCTCCGACCTGCATCTCGGCTCCGGCCAGCCGCACAGCATGGCGGCGTTCCGGCGCTTCATCGCCGAAACCGCACCGCAGGCCGAGGCGCTGTATATCCTCGGCGACCTGTTCGATTACTGGGCGGGAGACGACGACCTGGAGGATGCATTCTGCGCCGAGGTGATAGCCGCATTGCGCGGCCTCGCGCAGCGCGGCACCGGGCTATACCTGATGCACGGCAACCGCGACCTGTTGATGGGCGCGGCGCTGGCAAACGCCTGCCGCGCCACGCTGCTGGACGACCCGGTACTGATCGATCTGTACGGCACACCGACGCTGCTCAGCCACGGCGACCAGCTATGCACCCATGATGCCGAATACCAGCGCTACCGCGCACAGGTACATGATGCGGACTTCCAGCGGCAGTTTCTCGCCCGGCCGCTGGCGGAACGCAAGACCTATATCGCGCAACTGCGTGAGCGCAGCATGGCGGAAAAGCAGAGCAAGGACAGCGCGATCATGGACGTGAGCGACGAAGCGGTCGCGGCCTTGCTGCGCGAGCACGGCTATCCGCGCCTGATCCACGGCCACACCCACCGCCCGGGCCGCCATGAGCATGCCGTCGACGGTCGCACCTGCGAACGCTGGGTGCTGGGCGATTGGGACCGGCAGGGATCGGCGCTGCGCTGCGACGCACAGGGCTGCCGCTCAGTCGTTTTTTGATTCCTTAGGGGAGCAAAGCTTCTCGCAGGGCACGCCGTCGCCGTTGCCGTCCAGCGTCTTGTGGCCGCACCGCGCCAAGTAATGCCTGGCTTCTTCACACGAAGACATCTGAGAACAATGCTTCTTGCTTCCGCAGGCGATGCCGGATGCGGTTGCAGCGGCGGCCCGGGGTTGCACCGTGGCCGCGTGCTGCTTGCGCCACTGCGAGGGTTCGACCGCCTCTTCTCCCGCCCATAGTCCGCGCCTGGCCTGCTGCGCTTCGCGCTGCAGCGCCATCAGCTCGCGGTTGCTGTGGAAACGTGAATATTCCCAGGCCATGCCGCGCCGCACCTGCTCGTGATTCACGTTGAGCCCGTCGGCATGCACGGTTGCGACCAGCCGCCCGTAATCATCCACCGCGCGGCTCACCACCCGTATCTGCTTGCCCATCGCCATGTCGGCCAGCGATTTCTGCGATGCGGTGCCATAGGGCTGGGCTTTCTCCGGCGCATCCACTTCGGCAAGCCGCACCTTCACCGGGTTGCCGCCCCGCAGCACCAGCAGCGTATCTCCGTCCAGCACGGCAATCACCTTGCCGGAGAAGTCTGCCGCCTGCGCCAAGCCGCCTGCCAAAAGCAGCAGGACACATGCCAGGCGGCGCAAACGGCTAATCATGACAGCACGCTCTTGACGACGGCCAGACACAGCAGGGTATAGCCGGCGGCGAGTAGATCGTCGAACATCACTCCGAGGCCGCCGTGCATGTTGCTGTCGAAATAGCGGATCGGCTGCGGCTTGACGATGTCGAACAGGCGGAACAGCGCGAAGGCCAGCAGCGCCCAGTCCCAGCCTGGCGGCGTGAAGAACAGCACCAGCATGAATGCCACGATCTCGTCCCACACGATACCTTCGTAATCGTCGATCCCCAGCGTCTTGCCAGTAATGTCGCACACCCGCACGCCGACAGCGAATGCAACAACCATCGCCGCAAGGAACAGCCAGCCCGTCAGGCGCGGCTCGAGGTACCAGTACATCGGGAAGGCGACCAGCGTGCCGAATGTCCCGGGCGCCTTGCGCGCCAGCCCGCTGCCGAAGCCGAACGACAGCAGGTGCGCCGGATGGCTCAGCAAAAATTGCCAGCTCGGTTTGACGAACAGTTCACCGGAAGTGGTCATAGCCGCCAGCCTCGACGTTGAGTGGATTGCCTGCCGCATCGTGCAGGGTGCAGTCGCGCCCCGCAACAATTTTTCCGATGCGGGTCAGCGGCAGGTTAAGCCGTTCGGCAAGCTCCGTCAATTCCGCATGTCGCGTTGCGGGAGCGGTGAAGCACAGCTCGTAATCGTCGCCGCCGGCCAGTGCACATTGCCTCGCCAGCGGCCGCGACAGATGGGCATGCAGGGCAGGCGAGAGCGGCAGCGCAGGGAAATAGAGCTGCGCGCCCAGCTGCGAGGCCTCCAGGATATGCCCGAGATCGGCGAGCAGCCCGTCGGAAACATCGATCGCGCTGCTGGCGATGCCGCGCAGCGCCAGCCCCAGCGTCACGCGCGGCTGCGGCCGGTGCAGCGCAGGCGCGCAGGCCGCAAATTCCGCATCGGACAGGGCGATGCGTCCCTGCAGATGCGCCAGGGCCAGCGCCGCATCGCCGAGCGTACCCGAGACCCAGATTTCATCGCCCGCCTGCGCGCCGCTGCGGCGCAACGCGCGTTCCGCCGGCACTTCGCCGAAGATGGTCACGCACAGGTTGAGTGGCCCGCGCGTGGTGTCGCCGCCGACCAGTTCCACGCCGTATTGATCCGCCAGCGCGAAGAAACCCGCGCTGAATTGCGCGAGCCACGCCTCGTCTGCCCCGGGCAGTGCGACGGCCAGCGTCGCCCAGCGCGGCGCGGCGCCCATCGCCGCCAGATCGGACAGGTTCACCGCCAGCGCCTTGTGTCCGAGCAGGAAGGGATCGGCGTCGGGCAGGAAATGCGTGCCGCTCACCAGCATGTCCGTGGACACCGCGAGCACATTGCCCTCATTCACCTGCAGCAATGCAGCGTCGTCGCCCACGCCGAGCAGCGCGCCGGGCGTGGCACGGGTGAAGAAACGCCCGATGAGATCGAACTCGGATATGCTCATCTGCTGCTCCGGAAAAATTCTAATCCGCAGTCTGTAGGTCGGGTTAAGCGCAGTTTTTTGCGCTGTAACCCGACATTCACTGCGCATCGTCGGGTTACGCGGCAAAGCCGCTAACCCGACCTACCCCGCTGAAAACAGGAAACCCTATCTCGCACTGACCTCGACCGCACGCACCTGCGGCGCGAGCTTGTCGAGCACGCCGTTGACGTACTTGTGGCCGTCGGTGCCGCCGAAGGTCTTGGCCAGCTCCACCGCTTCGTTGATGACGACCTTGTAGGGCACTTCGAGGTGCTGCGACAGTTCGAACGCCCCCAGCAGCAGCACGGAAAACTCCACCGGGCTGAGTTCGGCGAGCGGCCGGTCGAGATGCGGCGCGAGCAACGCCTCGAGGCCGGCGTGCTGATCCAGCGTGCCGCACAGCAATCTGGAAAACAATTCCTTGTCGAAACGGCCGAGATTTTTTTCCGCCAGAATTTGCTTTTCGATCTGCGCCTTGTCGCCCGCGGTAACGCGCCACTGATAGACGCCCTGCAGCGCAAGTTCGCGCGCACGGTGGCGCGGGCTCTTGCCCGGCGCCTTCTTCGTCTCCAGACCGGCGGCCGTGCTCATGCCAAGTCACGCAGCAGGTTGGCCATCTCGATGGCGACCAGCGCGGCCTCGCCGCCCTTGACGCGCATGCGCTCGATCGCCTGCTCGTCGTTGTCGGTAGTGAGGATCGCGTTGGCGACCGGCACGCCGCAGGCCAGCTGGACCTCGTTTACGCAGCGCGCCGACTCGTTCGACACCACCTCGAAGTGGTAGGTGTCGCCGCGGATCACCGCGCCCAGCGCGATCAGCGCATCGAACTTTTCGCTCTCCGCCATGTGTAGCAGCACCAGCGCGATCTCCAGCGCACCCGGCACCGTCGCCAGCGTGATATCTGCATCCGCAACCCCCTGCTGCACCAGCTGCGCGCGACATGCGCCCAGCAAACCTTCGCATATCTCGGGATTGAAGCGGCTCTGCACGATGCCGATACGCAGGCCCTTGCCGTCCAGTTTTTTCTCGATTTCCCTCATTTGTTTTCCTTGCCTTTAGACTGACACTGACAATAACTCACCACTTCCAGACCGAAGCCGGTCATGCTCGGCAGCTTGCGCGGCGTGCCCAGCAGGCACATCTTGCCCACGCCGAGGTCGCGCAAAATCTGTGCGCCGATGCCGTAGCTGCGCGGATCCCAGCGCAGCACCGGGTGTGCATCCTGCGTCGCGGCGGCGCGCGCCAGCAGGTCATGCGAAGTCTCTCCGTGGTGCATCAGGATCAACACGCCGCGTGGCGACTGGCTGATTCTGGTCAGCGCATCATGCACGCTGGTGGAATGCGAATGATCGACCTGCTCGAGGAAATCCATCACCGACAGCGGCTCGTGCACGCGCACCAGCGTCTCGGCATCGCGGCGAATCTCGCCCTTGCACAGCGCCAGGTGGGCGCGCTGCGTGGTCTTGTCCAGGTAGGTAACCAGCTCCAGTGTGCCGTAGGCCGTCTGCACGCTGCGCTGCGCGACGCGCTCGACCAGCTTCTCGTTCTGACTGCGGTACTCGATCAGGCTCGCGATCGTGCCGATCTTGAGGCCGTGCTGTTTGGCGAACCCGATCAGGTCAGGCAGCCGCGCCATCTCGCCGTCGTCCTTGAGGATTTCGCAGATCACCGACGCCGGCGTCAGCCCCGCCAGTTGCGCAAGATCGCAGCCCGCCTCGGTGTGCCCGGCGCGCACCAGCACCCCGCCGTTTTGCGCCATCAGCGGGAAGATATGGCCGGGCTGCACGATGTCGGCAGGCTTGGCATTCTTGCTCGCCGCCGCCTCGATGGTGCGCGCACGGTCGGCCGCCGAGATGCCGGTGGTCACGCCGGACGCCGCCTCGATGGACAGGGTGAAATTGGTGCCGAGCGGCGAACCGTTCTTGCGCACCATGAGCGGCAGATCGAGCTGCTTGCAATGCGCCTCGGTCAGCGTCAGGCAGATCAGGCCGCGGCCATGCTTGGCCATGAAGTTGATCTTCTCCGGCGTGACGAATTCGGCGGCGAACACCAGATCGCCCTCGTTCTCGCGATCCTCCTCGTCCACCAGCACGACCATGCGCCCGGCGCGGATTTCGGCGATGATGTCCTGAATTGGTGCTATGTCTGTCATGCGTAACCTCGAAAAACCGGCAGGCCCGCGCAGGAAGCGCAGCTGCCGAAGATGTGCAATTCTACCATTTTCGGCACGGCGACTCGCTTGTTCTACAGGGAGAACGGCAGGAAATGACCCGAAAAACGACACCCCGCAACTGGTCAGCGAAGGTGACCCGCGAGAGCTTCGCACTCGACCTCGAAGAAGGCGTCTTCACCTGGCAGGACCCGAAACGCATCGCCGAATCGCTGAGGCGCTCGGCGGAATCCAGCACACGCCGCAAAGCCCCGCCCTTCCGCTCCGCCATGTCCATGCTGGTGTTCTACGTCAACCGCGCGGGCAAAAATCTCGACGAGAACCAGAAGCGCATCATCGAACAAGCCAAGGATGAGCTGCGCGCGCTGTATGGAAAACGATAAAAATGCATAGATATTTCGGCATATTGTTTTCGGTGCAAAGGTCGGGTAGGGTGCGAACCGAATTCTCTCTACACCGGAACGCCATGTTTGACGCACAGTTTCGTCGTGTTTGATTGAATGACAACGATTTAAACAAACGGGTAAATACTAATGTTCCAGCTTATACGGCAGCCACAGCCAGAATATTCGGCGTTTTTGCCATCTACTTTACGTTGGGAGTAAGCACGGTGCATGCGTCTCGGGGCTTTGTGGAGTTTGTGTCGTTGCTCAGATCTGCGACCACATCATCAGACGTCCGGAACGCGTGGAACGTTTTGGATGCACCGCATGACTCGTTACGAGTAGTCACCGTGCTTTCTGACTATTCAAAAAACGTAACATTTCCAGGGATTGAGATTCGCAATTTGTCCGGCAAGCGAATAGTCACGCCGTATTTCTTAGGAGATTCACTTTATTTCAGCAGCCGAAAGATCATTGCACAAACCATCGTAGACGGCGAAATAAAGATTCCCCTCGATGGTTCAATAATGTTGGACACAAACATTGCGAGCTATATATCGACATATGTTTACCGCCGATCTTTCGGGAATAATCAAGCGGAGATCGTTAATGTCATACATCAACTTCTCGAAAATAATCCGAATTATGACTATCTCTACTACCTCGTGGAGAACTCAAAAAAACTAATTGACAGGTATGACTTCGACGACGCACCCGATGTCGATCAACTATGGTCAGACTTGGATATCGGATTCAAAGATAATCTCATTGCCCTTAGGCTGTTCTTAAGTATTGACAATAAAAGATATCGCGCCTGCAATAATGACAGCCCAACTATATCCACTACGGAAGCAGAAGATGTAGCTAAACGCTTCACTCATGACTTCTATTTTGGGGCAGAAGGCGCGTCAAATTTTGTAGAAATTAAGAAGCGTCTTACGCTAGCCAGAATCCTCCTGTACAAAATTGTTTCCATTCATTTTGGCTCAAATGAAGGCGTGAAGAAAAAGGCAACGAAGCTACTTACGTTCATGATCGACAGGCTGAATACGTACTTCGATCGTGAGATGCAGATTGCTATTAAGTACTTTGAAGAGGGGAAGAAATTTTCGTTCTTCGAAAAGATTGATAAAGGAAAGCATATCTCTGCCAATTCCATCAGAACCAAAATTGGCAATATGGCATGGGACCTAATGATCCCGCGTTTCATCGAGTCATTGTCTGCTGTTGCCGGCAACGGGCGGTTCTTCATTCCTCATTATTTAACGTGGGACGAAGGTCTAAAAATGTCTTTGAACCTATATAAGGCAAAAGCATGCATCTTCGATGATGAAACTGGCCGGGTAGTCACAATATCCGAAGTGGATACAGAGCGCTTACTTCGCGAGACGGTTGGTGATGCTCTTACTGAGATGTATTTCAACGCTGAGACGGCTAGCAAGCGGTACAAAACCCCACCTCTGCCCGATTCCCAGTTAGTGGCAATACTTGCTGAGGTAGAGTCCGAGCTTTACTCAGTTGCTCATGCGTAGCTCACTCCCAACCCATCAATCCACCGGACGCTGCGCGATAAAGCCGCGCAGCGCCGGTGATTTAAAACGTTAGGCAATTACAGTAATGTACACACTAAGAAAAAGACTGATCGCTAATGTTTGCTTAATCGCTAGCCTAGTATTGTTGTTTTCAACATTACGCGGGAAAAGCCAGTTGTTCATAGCCGTAGCACTAGTTATATTTTTCGTGCCTTGCGTAGTGGGCTATGCACTCTATCTGCTATCTCTAAAATGTCCAAAGTGCGGCAACACGTTCGGTGAAACTACGGTTTTTACTGATTTGCCGTTCTTTAAGTCTTTGAAATTTGCACCACTACGGGTACCCCGCCATTGTTACAGTTGTGGGGCGAAAGCAACTTGGAACTAATGGGGTCAGGGAACTAATGGGGTCAGCATCGCATTAAGTGAATACATGGCGAGCGATAGCTCGCCATGTTGCTTTTGGGTTTTGCTTTTCCTCCCCTGTGCGCCGCCGAGTAGCGGAAACTGGTCAGGGGATTTCGGCGAGGACTGTCTGAGCGCGTAGCGCGAGTTCCGCAGCCGCCTGACCAGTTGAGCAACGCAGGGAACCGCGCAGCGGCGGCAAACCGGGGGCGCCTTTTCTTCGGTTACCTTCTTTTGGCGACACAAAAGAAGGTGACTTGCTGCCGGGCAACCCCCGGCGGTTTTGATTTTAACGTGGTCGGGTTAAAACCCGACCTACACCTACTCCGCCGTAATCATCCTCTCGACATACCGCGCGATCAGGTCGATCTCCAGATTCACCTTCGCCCCCGCCTTCAGCTCGTTCAGCGTCGTCGCGTCCAGCGTATGCGGGATCAGGTTCACCTCAAACTCCGTGCCCGCGACATGGTTCACGGTGAGGCTCACGCCGTTGATAGCGATGGAGCCCTTGGTCGCGATGTATTTCGCCAGAGCCTGCGGGGCACGCACCACCAGCCGCCAGCTCTCGCCGATGTCGTTGAACGCGACAACCTCGCCGACGCCATCCACATGGCCGCTCACCAGATGCCCGCCCAGCCGGTCCGACAGGCGCAAGGCCTTTTCCAGGTTGACATGGCCGCCCTGCCGCTCCAGCCCGATGGTGCAGTTCAGCGTCTCGCGCGACACGTCCACGGTGAAGGCGCGGCCGTCGTGCTCCACCACGGTGAGGCACACGCCATTCACCGCGATGCTGTCGCCGATCTGCACGTCCTCCATGCCGAGCGACTCGGTCGCGACACTCAGGCGCAGGCCGCCGTCGCGGTCTTTCACACTGGTGATGAGGCCCACATCGGCAATGATTCCACTAAACATTCGGATACCTCTATAAAATTGTTTTGCGGGCAAATCGCGGCGTCGCGTGCTCGCTCATTCCTCGTCTATCCAACCTGATATGCCTCGTCATTCGCTGTGCGGCTCCTTGCGCTTCCTCCCGCAAAACAACTTTCTAGAGGCATCCTTCCACTCTTGCAGTAATTCGTAAATCATTTCCGACCTGCCGCACATCGCGCCACTTGAGGCCGATGCGCTGTTCGAGGCCGGTCAGTTCGCCGAGTTGCGCCATGCCGCGCGCCGCATCGCCCAGCAATTGCGGCGCGACGTACAGCAGCAATTCATCCACCAGCCCGGCGCGCAGCAAGGCGCCGTTCAGGATGCGGCCCGCCTCCGCCAGCACCTCGTTGCAACCGCGTTGCGCGAGGTCGCGCAGCATGGCCGGCAAATCGACCTGCCCCCTGCCGTCCGGCATCGTTACCACGGTCGCACCCACCTGCTCCAGCGCGGCGCGCTTTTCCGCATCCCGTGCGGCGGTGTAAATCAGCACTCCGCCACCGTGCAGCACGCGCGCTGATAGCGGCATCTGCAACCCGCTGTCCAGCACCACCCGCAACGGCTGGCGTGCAGTTTCCGGTTCGCGCACGTTGAGCCGCGCATCGTCCGCGAGCACCGTGTTGATGCCGGTCAGCACCGCGCAGGAGCGCGCGCGCCAGCGCTGCACGTCCTGCCTCGCCGCCTCGCCGGTGATCCACTGGCTGGTGCCGTTGGCCAGCGCGGTGCGCCCGTCGAGGCTCATCGCGATCTTGCTGCGCAGCCACGGCGTGCCGCGCGTCATGCGCGCGAAGAAGCCGGTATTCAGTTCGCGCGCCTCGCTCTCCATGAGCCCGCATTCGACCGCGATGCCGGCCGCGCGCAGCTTCGCGATGCCCTCGCCCGCCACCCTGTGGTTCGGGTCCTGCACCGCGACCGCCACGCGCGCCACGCCTGCCTCGACCAAGGCGCCGGCGCAGGGCGGCGTGCGGCCGTGGTGGCTGCATGGTTCCAGCGTGACATAGGCCGTCGCTCCGCGCGCCGCTTCGCCCGCTTCGCGCAGCGCATGCACCTCTGCATGCGGTTCGCCGGCGCGCTCGTGCCAGCCTGTGCCGACGATGTCGCCGTCCTTCACCAGCACGCAGCCGACGCGCGGATTCGGGCTGGTGGAATACAGGCCGCGCTCCGCGAGCCGCAGCGCCTGCGCCATCCATGCGCTGTCCTGTGCGGAGAACATGCTAGCCTGTCCGCTTCGCGGCGCGCCCCGTGCCCTTGCGCACCGGCGTCTTGCTCACCGCCTCGACCTCCTCGGCGAAATCGCCGACATCCTGGAAGCTCTTGTACACCGAGGCGAAACGGATATAGGCGACCTTGTCGAGCTTGAGCAATTCCTTCATCACCATCTCGCCGATCTGGCGCGAGCCGACTTCACGCTCGCCCAGGGCGAAAACTTTCTGGATCACGTGATCGATCGCCGCATCCACCAGCTCGGTCGGCACCGGGCGCTTGTGCAGCGCGCGGCTAAAACTGGTGCGCAGCTTCGCCTCGTCGAATTCGCTGCGCATGCCGTTCTGCTTGACCACCTGCGGCATGCGCAGCTCCACCATCTCGTAAGTGGTGAAGCGCTTGTCGCACGACTGGCAACGGCGACGGCGGCGGATGCTGTCGCCCTCCTCGCTCTCGCGGGTGTCCACCACCTGGGTGTTGTCACCTTTGCAGAATGGGCATTTCATGGCGTGAAATGTGAAACGTGAAACGTGAAACGATGCATCCATTCTCCCGGCAGGGAGGATCGCGCCTTAGGTGCGAGGTGGGCATCACCTTTCACTTTTCACCTTTCACGGCTTTAAGCGCCATACACCGGAAACTTTTCGCACAACTGCTTCACCTCGCCTGCCACGCGTGCGATCACCGCGTCGTCGTTCGGCGCTTCGAGCACATCGGCGATCAGGTGCGCGAGCTGCTCCGCTTCCAGTTCCTTGAAGCCGCGTGTGGTCATCGCCGGGCTGCCGATGCGGATGCCGCTGGTCACGAAGGGCTTCTGCGGGTCGTTGGGGATGGAGTTCTTGTTCACCGTGATATGCGCGCGTCCCAGCGCGGCCTCGGCATCCTTGCCGGTGATATTCTTGGGTTGCAGGTCCACGAGGAACAGGTGGCAGTCGGTGCGCCCGGACACGATGCGCAGGCCGCGCTCCTGCAGCACCTTGGCCATTACGCGCGCATTGTCCACCACCTGCTTCTGGTAGGCCTTGAATTCCTTGCCGGCCGCTTCCTTGAACGCCACCGCCTTCGCGGCGATCACGTGCATCAGAGGGCCGCCCTGGATGCCGGGGAAGATCGCCGAGTTCAGCACCTTCTCGAATTCCGCCTTGGCGAGGATCACGCCGCCGCGCGGGCCGCGCAGGGTCTTGTGGGTGGTGGTGGTGACGAAATCCGCGATGCCGACCGGGCTCGGGTACACGCCCGCCGCGATCAGCCCGGCGTAATGCGCCATGTCCACGAACAGGTAGGCGCCGACGCTGTCGGCGATCGCGCGGAAGCGCTTCCAGTCGATCACCAGCGCGTAGGCCGAGGCGCCCGCGACGATCATCTTCGGCTTGTGCGCCAGGGCCAGTTGCTGCACCTGGTCGTAATCGATTTCCTCGTTTGCATCCAGGCCGTACTGGATCGCGTTATACAGCTTGCCGCTGGCATTGACCGATGCGCCATGCGTCAGGTGCCCGCCATGCGCCAGCGACAGGCCGAGGATGGTGTCGCCGGGCTTGAGCACCGACATGTACACCCCCTGGTTCGCCTGCGAGCCGGAATTCGGCTGCACGTTGGCGTATTCCGCGCCGAACAGTTCCTTCACGCGGTCGATGGCCAGCTGCTCGGCGATATCCACGTACTCGCAGCCGCCGTAATAGCGCTTGCCCGGATAGCCCTCGGCATACTTGTTGGTCAGCTGGCTGCCCTGCGCCTCCATCACCGCCGGGCTGGTGTAGTTTTCCGAGGCGATCAGCTCGATGTGATCTTCCTGACGGCGGTTTTCGTTCTGGATCGCGTCCCACAGTTCAGGGTCGAAAGCGGCGATGGTATTTTTTCTGGAGAACATGGCGTTAATTCCTGAAATGATGAAAGCGGGAAAGGCGCGCATTCTACCATGCAGGCAGGGCGCAAACGCACCCTGCAGAGCTTACAGAATGACGAGATAGGTGGATTCCGGGCTATCCATCAGCAACCGGATATCTTCTGCCTTGTTGCGCAGAATCAACTCGATCTGCCTGGTGGTGCAGTTGCCGCGGCGAACCCAGACAACCTTCGGGGGAGAGCCATACAACAGGCTCAACTCATGGAAATCGGAATCCTTGCTGACCAGGATGTAGCGGTGTTTCTTGGCATACTCCCACACCTCCCGATCCGATGCTGCACCCAAGCCGATCCTTGCGACATGTTCGGACTTCGGAAAAATATCCGCCAATCCCAAGACCAAGGAAGGCGCAAGATTTTCGTCGAACAGGAGTTTCAAGCATTCACCGCAAGCTGGTGGTGCTCACGGTCGGCGGCATAGGCCAAGCAGGCCTGTATGTCCTCGGGCGTCAGATAGTCGAATTCGGCAAGAATTTCAGCAGGCGTCATTCCCGACGCAAGATAGTCCAGAACGTCATAAACCGTAATGCGCAGCCCGCGAATGCAAGGCTTCCCGCCACGTTTTCCGGGCTCTATGGTAATGCGCTCCTTGTAATTCATGCCAGCCTCCAGCAAAGTTGAACTGAATTATCCGGTTTTTGGGGAGAAAAAGGCAACCCGGCATTATTTGAGGCAGGATTCACCCTACCGCCCCGCGACGGTCATGCCTTCCACGAGGATAGAGCCGCACTGGCGCGAGCCCTGCACGAGGATGTCGCTGCCGGCGGCAACAATGTTGCGGTACATGTCCTTCAGGTTGCCGGCGATGGTGATTTCCTGCACCGGGTACCGGATCTCGCCGCCCTCCACCCAGAAGCCCGCCGCGCCGCGCGAATAGTCTCCGGTGACATGGTTCACGCCCTGACCGAGCAGTTCGGTGACCAGCAGGCCGCGCCCCACCTTCTTCAGCAGCGCGGCGAAATCCAGCTCGTCCCCGCCCGACGGCTTCAGGATCAGGTTGTGGTTGCCGCCCGCGTTGCCGGTGGTGTGCAAACCGAGCTTGCGCGCCGAATAGCTGCCGAGAAAATAGCCGCGCAGCACGCCGTCTTCGATGATGCGGCGCGCCTGCACCCGCACGCCCTCGTCGTCGAACGGGCTGGAGGCCAGCCCCTTGCGGATGTCCGGGTTGTCTTCGATGTTGATGTGCGGCGCGAAGACCGGCTTGTCCAGATGGTCGAGCAGGAAGGAGGACTTGCGGTACAGGCTGCCGCCGCTCACCGCGCCGACGAAATGCCCCAGCAGGCTGGAGGCGATCGGCGCCTCGAACAGCACCGGCACCTGCATGGTGTCGAGCTGGCGCGCGTTCAGGCGGCGCACCGTGCGCTCGGCCGCGATGCGCCCGACCTGCTCCGCATCCAGCAAATCCGCGGCATCGCGCGCCACGCTGTACCAGTAGTCGCGCTCCATCGCGTCGTCCTTGCCGGCGATCACCGCACAGCTCAGGCTGTGGCGCGAAGTCGGGTAGCCGCCGATGAAGCCAAGACTGTTGGCGTGCACGAACTGCGCCTCATGCACGTTCACCGTCGCGCCTTCCGAGTTGTTGATGCGTTTATCCGCATCCAGCGCGACCCGCTCGCACTGTCTCGCCAGTTCGATCGCATCGTCCACCGGCAAATCCCACGGGTGATACAGATCCAGGTCGGGAAAGTCTCGCGCCAGCAGGTCGGCGTCGGGCAGGCCGGAGCAGTCGTCCTTTGCGGTATAGCGCGCAATCGACAGCGCGGCATCCACCGCGTCGCGCATCGCCTGCGGCGAAAAGTCCGAGGTGCTGGCGTTGCCGCGCTGCTGGCCGATATAGACGGTGACGGACATACCCTTGTCGCGGTTGTATTCGATGGTCTCCACCTCGCCCTGGCGCACCGTGACCGTCTGGCCGAAGCCTTCCGAAACATCCGCGGCCGCAGCCGATGCGCCGCGCTGCCTAGCGTACCCCAGCATGTATTGCGCGATGTTGCGCAGGCTCTCGGCGGAGTTGGAAAACCTGTCCCGGCTGTGGTCGAGGGAACAGTGAGCGGAAGACACGGGTGTGCTCATAACGGAAACGTAACCATGACGAAAGGCGGTATCATAGCAGCATCTCATAACCGCATCGCACACCATGAACCGGCGCCGCCAACACAGCCAGGACGAAGAAGAACTGGACCTACCCCCCAGCAAAACCAAGGTCAAGCAGCAGATGCTTGAATTGCAGGACATCGGGGAGGAACTGGTCGCGCTCGGCAAGGACCAGCTCGCGCAACTCGACCTGCCGGAAACCCTGCGCGACGCAATCCACGAGATGCACCGCATCAACAAGTTCGGTGCGCAGCGCCGCCAGATGCAATACATCGGCCGGCTGATGCGCGACGTGGATCCCGCACCCATCGTCGCAAAACTGGACGCCTGGAAAGGCCGCTCGCAACAGCACACCGCCCACCTGCACCAGCTGGAACGCTGGCGCGACCGCCTGCTGGAAAGCGACGACGCACTGACCGAACTGCTCGCCGACCACCCGCAGGCCGACACGCAACACCTGCGTGCGCTGATCCGCAATGCGCAGAAGGAAAAGGAGGCTGGGAAGCCTCC
>JAHQXD010000003.1:203407-358751 GCA_019449655.1 Ferrigenium straubiae
CAAGAATTACCGCGAAATTTTCCAGGCGCTGAAAGAGATCATTCCCGAACCGGAGTGAAGCGGGGTGCACAGACCGGAGGCTTGCTGGCCCTTCCCGCACCAGAGGGCTACGCCCCACCGTGTCCGTGCCGCCCTCCCAAGAATTACCGCGAAATTTTCCAGGCGCTGAAAGAGATCATTCCCGAACCGGAGCGAGGCTACTTCTCAGTCCGGCTTGAAGTCGTAGGGGTAGGTCGACAGCACCGGCCTCAGCAGCATGTCCTCGTTGAGGACGTGATCCCTTATCCAGTCGCTCAGGAAATGGGAATAATGTTCCGATGCGCCGTCTGACCATATGCCATTTTTGGAGATCAGCTCATCCTTCATGTGCTGAAACTCCCTCAGCACATGCTCATGCTCCGACTTGTTTTGGCCGAAGGGGAAATTGACTGCCTGCGCAATCCTCTCCTCATTGACGAAATGGACATACAGATGGTGCTCGAGCTGCTCAAGCGCCTGCGCCAAGGCGAAACTGTCCCTCGCCCTGATCATGGCCTCCACACCATTGACCATCACGATCAGTTTTTTGTGATCGGCATCAATCGATGCATTCCCGATGCTGAGATCATCTGTCCATGTTTCCATCATGCCATCCCGTGAGGTATCTCCGCCCAAAGCATCGCCGATGCGGACAGGCGCGTCACTGGGGATTCTACCCCACTAATGAATGACGGCATATATGCCCGGCAACCCTGCTAAACTGCGCGCCTCAATCAAGAAGTCCAATTTTCCATGCTGATTACCGAATACCGCCTTGACCTCGCCATCCAGGCCCTGCGCGCCATCCTGCCGCTGGCGCATCCCGCCGACACCACGCTGCGCTATTTTTTCAAGGACGAGCGCATCGGCTCGAATGAACGCGAACTGGTCGCCGAGACCGTGTTCGGCGTGCTGCGCCATCGCCTGCTGCTGGAGCATGCCTGCGGCGATAACCCCACACCGCGCCGCATGGCGCTCGCCTGGCTGATGAAGTTCGGCGGCTACAACCTGCGCGAGATCGAGCCGGTGCTGAAGCACGGCGAGAAGGAATGGCTCGCCACGGTGAAGGGCGTGAAGGCGGGCAGCCTGCCCTTGCCAGTGCAGGCCGAGCTGCCCGAGTGGCTGGTGAAAAAGATGCGCGCGTCCTATTCGGACGAAGACATCCTCGCCATCGGTCAAGCCATGCAGCAGGGCGCGCCGCTGGACATCCGCGTCAACACCCTGCTCGCCAGGCGCGACGAGGTGCTGCAACAACTGCGCGACCAGAAGATCGAAGCCGCTGCCACGCCTTACTCGCCGATCGGCATCCGCCTCAAGGAAAAAATCCCGCTGAACCGCGACGCGCTGTTCACCGAAGGCAAGGTCGAAGTGCAGGACGAGGGCAGCCAGCTGCTCGGCTTCCTGCTCGCGCCTAGGCGCAACGACATGGTGGTGGATTTCTGTGCGGGGGCGGGCGGCAAGACGCTGATGCTGTCCGCGCTGATGAATTCGCAGGGGCGTTTGTATGCGATGGATGTCTCGGAGAAACGCCTTGCCAATCTCAAGCCGCGCCTGAAACGCTCCGGTGCGAGCAACATCCAGCCGACGCTGATCGCGAATGAAAACGACCTCAAGGTAAAGCGCCTCGCGGGCAAGATCGACCGTGTGCTGGTAGACGCGCCATGCAGCGGCTTGGGCACGCTGCGCCGCAACCCCGACCTGAAATTCCGCCAGTCGCCCGGCAGCATAGAGGAACTCACGCAAAAACAGGCCGCCATCCTCACCTCCGCGAGCCGTTTGCTGAAAAAGGGCGGCCGCCTGGTGTACGCGACCTGCAGCATCCTGCCGGAAGAGAACCAGCAGATCGTACAGGCCTTCCTCGCCGCGCATCCCGACTTCGTGCTGAAACCGGCCGGCGAGGTGCTGCAACAGCAGAAGATCGCGCTGGACACGGGTGACTACCTCGAACTGCGCCCGCACTTGCACGGCACGGACGGATTTTTTGCGGCGGTGCTGGAGCGGGTCTAATCCATCTTGCCCTGTAAAGTAAAACGACCGCAGACACGGTCGTTTTGCTTTGTGGAATAAATCTTGTCCCAGTTAGAACGGGATATCGTCGTCGAAATTGTCGAAGCTGTTCTTCGCCGCCGGTGCGGCCTTGGCGGGAGCGGCGCCGGACGAAGCCGTAGCGGGCTTGTTCTCCACCACCTCGAAGCTGCCTGCACCGGAGGACTTGCCACCGAGCATGGTCATTTCGTTGACGATGATCTCGGTGGTGTAGCGGTCCTGTCCTTCCTTGGTCTGCCACTTGCGGGTCTGCAGCTTGCCCTCGACGTAAATCTGCGAGCCCTTCTTCAGGTATTCCCCGGCGATCTCGGCGAGGCGCCGGTAGAACACCAGGTTATGCCACTCAGTCTTTTCCTGCTTCTCGCCGCTCTTGTCCTTCCAGTTCTCGGAGGTCGCGAGCGTGGCGTTGGTCACCGCCTCGCCGTTGGTCATGTAGCGGGTTTCCGGGTCCTTGCCCAGGCGCCCTATCAGAATCACTTTATTCACCGACATGTCATGCTCCCTTCATCACGAGTTGTTCCACCGCCGCTTCGTCGAATCCATGCTTGTCCACCTTGAGGCAGGCCATGCGCTCCGCTGCGATCACCATTACCTCGCGCACCCCGGAGAGTTGCGCGAGACGCTGGCGCAATTCTACCGCAGCGGCATCGTCCAGTTCGGGCAAATGATAAAGTTTGGTGCGCACCGGCGCCGGGGGCTGCATGCCGAAGGCGATGGCCAGCCACAGCAGCAGCAGCACGGCGTCGAACACGAACACGGCATCGCCGCCGACGAACTGCATCAGCGCACCGCCGACCAGCGAACCGAAGAACGCGCCGAGGAACTGCACGCTGCTGTAAACCCCCATCGCCGTGCCCCTCGCGGCCAGCGGCGCGATGATGCTGATCAGCGCGGGCAGCTTGGCTTCCAGCACGTTGAACGCGGTGAAGAAGACTAGCAGCGCCGCCGTCACGCCCCACAGGCTGTGCTGCATGAACAGCAGCATGATGAGGGAAATCGCCGCCAGCGCGATCGCCAGCAGGAATACCTGCTTCACCTTGCCCTGCTTTTCCGAGACGATGATGAGCGGCAGCATCAGCACGAAAGCCGCCAGCATCACCGGCAGATAAACCTTCCAGTGCTGCGACACATCCAGATCATCGGCCTGCAGCAGGAACGGCACGCGCATGAACACCGACATCAGGATCGCGTGCACCGCGAAAATGCCGAAATCGAGGCGCAGCAGATCCCTGTTGCGCAGCACCTCGCCGAATTGTTTCTTGCTCGCCTCGGTGTCGCTGTGGAAGCGTGTGATTGCCGGCTCGGGGATCACGAAACGCACCACCAGCAGGGCCAGCAAGGCCAGCACGCCGGTCAGCTCGAAGATGCCGGGCACGCCGAGCAGGCCATTGAGCACCGGGGACAGGATCAGCGACAGCGAGAACGTGAAGCCGATGGTCATGCCGATCAGCGCCATCGCCCGCGTGCGCACCTCCTCGCGCGTGAGGTCGGCGGTCAGCGCCATCACCGCAGCATTGATCGCGCCCGCGCCCTGGATGGCGCGTCCGGCGATCACCCAATAAATGTTGTCCGCCGACGCGGCGATGAAGCTGCCCAGCGCGAACACCACCAGCCCGCCGTAAATCACCGGCTTGCGCCCGTAGCGGTCGGAAAGCCAGCCGGACGGGAGCTGCAATATCGCCTGGGTCAGCCCGTAAGCGCCAAGCGCGATGCCCATCAGCAAATGGCTCTCGCCGCCGGGCAATTGCTCGGAATACACCGCAAAAATCGGCAGAATAATGAACAAACCCAGCATGCGCAGGCCGTAAATGCTCGCCAAGCCAAAACTGGCGCGGCGCTCGACCGGGGTCATGAAATTTGAGGCAGACATGGATGATTCAGGAAAACGCAAAAGTCGCGCATTTTAACAGGTCGCCGCGCCTGCCGTCAGATATGCGCAAGAGCGGCGTATGGGATGGCAATGGCGCGGATTTGATACCGGCGCAACTGGCGGTTTGAGGAATTAATTGCGCCGCCAAAAGTCTTATAACTTCAGCAGCGGATGATCCTTGGGCAATTGTTTGGAATACCAGATGGCAAGTTTGTGCCGCAAGGATTTTTCGGCGACCTGATCTTCCGGCAAAGGCTGGAGGCTTTGTCATGAACCAGCAGCCGGTAGATGTATAACAGCTTCTCGCTCGCCGAATCAGTCGGTTCAAATTCGACCACACCCCGCCCCTCCGCATACGTCACCCCTGCGAGCAACGCCTCTTTAAACAATGCCGCTTCATTCTTCAGTTTCTTCATGGCGACCTCCGTCATTTGCCTGCCGAAATTGATGTGGCGTGCGCTATGCGCGCGTAATGTTTATTGCTGCGAGCGGTGTTTGAGCTGACCCCGTTAATTCGCGTTAATTCGGTAGAGTTGGGCGAACTAACTCTCTACCAGTTTCCTCAATTCTCCATACAACCATTCCCCATCATCTTTACCGATTTTTATGTCTGGCCGAGCAAAAATCCGGAGTCGCTGCAAGTCATTAATAAAATTCTTATTAACTCCCTCTATAACCGGAGAGATTTTCTCTAATGTTCGAAGATCCATAGGATTTGATGAGGACTGAACTCGCACAAAGATGTCACTGCCGAGCTTTACATTACCAGGCTCAAAGGGTACATCCAGCAAAACGAGTGGCGCCCCATCCGCCTCATGCAAACCAAGCTTCTTGGCTAAAGAATTGGCGAGTTGATTTTCAAATCTTCTCATAGTCTGATAGCTCATTGTATGAGACACAAGCGCCTCAATTACTGGCTTATCTTGCTTAAGCGGCTCAGCATCGCACAATCTAAGGTTTCTGTCGTAGACCTCTCGGTAAAGAACTTTTTCATGCTTAACTACAAAATTTAAAAGTCGCACAGTTGAGGTCAATTTTTTCTGTTCAGCATACTCATAAAAAAACATAAGCATTTCACGCTCATCAACCAAAAGTGCTTGCTCACGAAGTTTGCATTCAAAGTCGCCGCACTCCCTCAAATCCAAAAGCGCGCGACGAATAGCAGCGTTATATGCACGATTAGGCTGATTCCAATATACACGCTGAAAGAGCCAATACCTCATCAGAATAATTTGCTCTGCTACAGTAATTCCTGAAGTCTTCAAACTAACTTGACTAACATTATTTCCACTTACCCCTGGGCTAATAATGAGATGCGGCAGCAAATCATCAATCTCAAAAGAATCTCCACTAGACAACCCAAGGTGTAAAGAATCTCTGCGTACAAAATCAATCACACGCGCATCGAGTGAAGAATTCAATAAAGCATAAAGAATCGTTTCATCGGCCTCCTCCAAATCAGTTGTAGAACCAGCCATGAGTATTCTTTTAAGCTTACTCATATCAATTGCAGGAAAATCCTGGCAAATCAGACCCTCTAACGTAAGACCTTTATGCGATATGAAATTATTCCCAAATATTTCATTGAATAAATCGGCGCGACCGAATGAGGCGAAGATTTTATTTTCACCTGGCGGCAGTCGCTTATTTAATTCATGAATCACATTAGAAAATGGAAATCGTGAAACGTTGTATAACAACCCCGCGACCAATCCAGTTTCAATAGAATTTTTACTCAGCACACCGAGAAATGAGGGTTCATCGATTAGTGAGCTTAACATGCGACGAACATTCTCCATCACACCCAAAGCATGCTCATAACGTGTGTGCGTCCCACCCGGCGAGGCTGACCTGACAATCGTAAGTTGTGGCACTCCTTGAAGACGAATAACCGCAGGATGACGAACTAAGCCGTCTACTCTCTTGGTAAGTGCCAGCGCCTCTATTGGCATCATTCTTTTTCTTGCAACTACGGCACTTGGCTCTAATTCTGGCACCCCACCACGCTCACGATGAACCGGTAGACAGTATTCAATTTGCTCCGCAACTTCTTCTACTGTTTTAAATTGCCCAATGGCGCTAAATGTTTGTGTAGCCTTTAATACCGCAGCGTTAATCCATGGCGCATTTGATAACGTTGATAGGTATTGAAGTAACTCCAATACAGATTTGGAAAAACCATATAAGTCCCACCTCGGAAACCATTTCTTAAGCTCACTTGCATCAACCTTACTGCCAAATTGATTTGATATTTCCTCTGGAGAATATGATCTCGTACCAGCAATGAACACTTTATCACCAACCTCGCCGTCTATTTTTCTGGGCATCCCAACGTCCCCAACAATAGCCCTCAAATGTTGGCCGTCCTCAATGAAAATATTCTTCGGCGCTATGTCGCAGTGAAGAAAATTGCGATAGTGAAGATAAGAAATCCCGCGAGCCATTTGAGAAACAAACTGAATCGCCACCTCCGGATTGTTACGTAATTTTACTCTTACAAATTCCGCATTAGGGCTGTTTTCAATAACCTCTTTAAGGGTGCATCCAGTAATTAGATGTGTAACTAAAAATGGAATTTTTTTAATATTTCCATCTTCCATTTTAAGATCAACTTCACCAGCATCGACAACCTGAACAAGATTTTCATGTGAAAACTGCGAGATATTTTTTATTTCTTCCAAAAAATTTTCTTGGGCAGGCAAAAACGATGTTGACGCATCGCTTTTCAGTAAATCTTCACGCATTACGAACAATTTTAGCGCCCGAGGTACATCAATCTTGCGAGCGCCATCAAGTTCTTGAAAAACTTTATATACAACACTTGATCCTCCCACACCGAGAGGCTGAACCAAATCGCATGTTGCATCAGAACTTTCCGAACGAAGCACGTATCTGCTAATTTTTGATTCTTGCATCAACTTGAGCTTTTTTACTCTAGGGTCAATAGTTGATTTCATCATTTCTTACTTCGTCCAGTTCACGTTAGGTATCAAAATTGACATTCCGCGTACTTCTCTACATGTCGATGTAACTTTCCAATCAAAAAGGAACGAAGAGAGACGGCCTGTAATTGCCGGAATGGCACAAAGAAAATGCAGAGAGGCCTACAGTCATTGTTATTCCCCTAAATAACAAACTTGCTGTGATGATTCCCACAGGCGTGGGAACCCCTTGCGGATGAAAAACTCCACCCGTTCGCGCCAGCCTCCTGTTCTGATTATCCGCCGTGCCCGAGCCGTACTTTGCGGCGTGGTAGTGTTGCGGCGGTTGCGCAAGTGGGCTGCACTCTAAACGAGGCAGTGGGAAGTTGCAACGGCAGGGTGGCTACCCGTTACGCCGCCATCCTTTCGACTTCGCGCTCGATCCTGTCCTTCAATTCCGCTTCGGCGATCTTCAGGTCGTAGTTCAGTTGCAGGTTCAGCCAGGACTGTGCATCCGTGCCGAAGTAGCGCGCAAGCCGCAATGCGGTGTCGGGCGTGATGGAGCGGCGTTCCTTCACGATTTCATGCAGCCGGGTGGCAGGTACGCGCAGTGCCTGCGCCAGCGCATGCACACTCATACCCAAAGGTGCGAGATATTCCTCCCGCAAGATTTCTCCCGGATGTACCGGGCGCATTCCATTCTTCGCCATGTTGCACTCCTCAGTGGTAATCGACGATTTCCACGTCGAATACGTCGCCATTATTGAACTTGAAACAAATACGCCACTGGTCGTTCACCCGGATGCTGTGCTGCCCCTTGCGATCTCCCTTCAACGCTTCCAGCCGGTTGCCCGGCGGTGCGCGAAGGAAGTCCAGCGTGACGGCGGCTTCCAGTTGCGCCAGTTTGCGCTCAGCCACTTCCTGAATTGCGCGGAAGCGGCGCGGACTGCTTCCTTCAAACAGCGCCTTGGTGTCCCTGCAGGAGAACGACCTGATCATAATGCGCACAGTATTACGCTACACGTTATATGTCAACAGCAACGACGGGGATGTTGGAAGGGTGAAACAGGATGACTTGCACCGGATATGCGGCAGGGAACAAGTGGGCGGTTTGGCGGTCTATTCCTGGTCATTGCGCGGGTTGGGAAAGCCTGGGAATTCGCGTATATTGGAAGGTCGTTTTTCACTACGCACTTTGCCGGACGTACTGGGACCTTCGACGGGCTCAGGGCGAACGGGTCTGGAATTTAAAAGCATGGAACAGATACGGATACGCGGCGCACGCACCCATAACCTGAAAAACATCAGCCTCGACTTGCCGCGCCACAAGCTGGTGGTGATCACCGGATTGTCCGGGTCGGGCAAGTCCTCACTCGCCTTCGATACCTTGTATGCCGAGGGGCAGCGGCGCTATGTGGAATCGCTCTCCGCCTACGCGCGGCAGTTCCTGCAGTTGATGGAAAAGCCGGATGTGGACTTGATCGAGGGGCTTTCCCCGGCCATCGCCATCGAGCAGAAGGCCACTTCGCACAACCCGCGCTCCACGGTCGGCACGGTCACCGAGATCCACGACTACCTGCGCCTGCTGTTCGCGCGCGCGGGCGACCCGTATTGCCCGCAGCACGACCTGGTGCTGGCGGCGCAATCGGTCGGCCAGATGGTCGATCACGTGCTGCAACTGCCGGAAGGCACGAAGGTGATGATTCTTTCGCCGCTCATCGTGGAGCGCAAGGGTGAGCAACTGGATTTGTTCGATGAGCTGCGCGCGCAGGGTTTCACGCGGCTGCGCATCAACGGCAAGGTGTACGAGATTGATGCGCTGCCGAAGCTGGAGAAGAACAAGAAGCACACCGTCGAGATCGTGGTGGACCGGCTGAAGGTCAATGTGGAAGCCAAGCAGCGCCTCGCCGAATCGTTCGAGACCGCGTTGCGCCACGCCGACGGGCGCGCGCTGGCGGTGGAGATGGATACCGGGAAGGAGCACCTGTTCTCGGCAAAATTCGCCTGCCCGATCTGCAGCTATTCGCTGCCGGAGTTGGAGCCGCGCCTGTTCTCGTTCAACAACCCGATGGGCGCGTGCCCCAAGTGCGACGGCCTCGGCGTGATCAGCTTCTTCGACCCCAAGCGCATCGTCGCCTTCCCGCAGATGTCGCTGAGTTCCGGCGCGATCAAGGGCTGGGACCGGCGCAACCAGTTCTATCACCAGCTGCTCGCGAGCCTCGCGAAGCATTACAACTTCGATATCGAGCAGTCCTTCGAGAGCCTGCCGGAGAAAATCCAGCAGGTGATTCTGTACGGCAGCGGCAAGACCGAGATCGCCTTCCAGTACCTGAACGAGCGCGGCAAGCCGGTCTTGCGCGAACACGCCTTCGAGGGCATCGTCAACAACCTGGAGCGCCGCTACCATGAGACCGATTCGCCCGCGGTGCGCGAGGAGCTGGCGAAATACCTGAACAGCTGCCCCTGTCCGGAATGCAAGGGCACGCGCCTGCGCCTAGAGGCGCGCCATGTGCGCGTCGCGGACAAGAACCTCTACGAGATCAGCGCGCTGCCGCTGAAGCAGGCGCTGACTTTTTTCCAGGGCCTGAAGCTGCCCGGCCACAGGCAGGCAATTGCGGAAAAGATCGTGCTGGAAATCGCCAGCCGCCTGACCTTCCTCAACAACGTCGGGCTGGATTACCTGTCGCTGGAACGCTCCGCCGAGACGCTGTCCGGCGGCGAGGCGCAGCGCATCCGCCTTGCGTCGCAGATCGGCTCGGGCCTGACCGGCGTGATGTATGTGCTGGACGAGCCTTCCATCGGCCTGCACCAGCGCGACAACGACCGCCTGCTCGCCACGCTGAAGAAGCTGCGCGACATGGGTAACAGCGTGATCGTGGTCGAGCACGACGAGGACGCGATCCGCAATGCCGATTACGTGGTGGACATGGGGCCGGGCGCGGGTGAGCACGGCGGGCTGGTCGTGGCACAGGGCACGCCGCAGGAAATCTGCGCGAGCAAGCAGTCGCTCACCGGCGATTATCTGTCCGGCAAGCGCAGCATTCCCGCGCCGGAAAAATACCGCAAGCCGGATGCGGAACGCATGCTGCAGATCGTCGGCGCTTCCGGCAACAACCTGAAGGGCATCACGCTGAACCTGCCGGTCGGCCTGCTGGTGTGCATCACCGGCGTGTCGGGCTCGGGCAAGTCCACGCTGATCAACGACACGCTGTATCCCGCCGTGGCGCAGCACCTGTACGGCAGCAGCGCCGAGCCCGCACCCCATGCGGAAATCAGCGGGCTGGAGTTTTTCGACAAGGTCATCAACGTCGACCAGAGCCCGATCGGGCGCACGCCGCGCTCCAACCCCGCCACCTACACCGGCCTGTTCACGCCGATTCGTGAGCTGTTTTCCGGGGTGCCGTCGGCGCGCGAGCGCGGCTACGGGCCGGGGCGCTTCTCGTTCAACGTCAAGGGCGGGCGCTGCGAATCCTGCCAGGGCGACGGCGTGATCAAGGTCGAGATGCACTTCCTGCCGGACGTGTATGTGCCGTGCGACGTGTGCCACGGCCAGCGCTACAACCGCGAGACGCTGGAGGTCCAGTACAAGGGCAAGAACATCCACAACGTGCTGCAGATGACCGTCGAGCAGGCATACGAATTCTTCAAGCCGGTACCGGTCGTCGCGCGCAAGCTGCAGACCCTGCTCGACGTGGGCCTCGGCTACATCACGCTGGGGCAGTCCGCGACCACGCTATCCGGCGGCGAGGCGCAGCGCGTCAAGCTGTCGCTGGAGCTGTCCAAGCGCGACACCGGGCGCACGCTGTATATCCTCGACGAGCCGACCACCGGCCTGCATTTCCACGACATCGCGCTGCTGCTCAAGGTGATCCACAAGCTGCGCGATCAGGGCAACACCGTGGTGGTGATCGAGCACAACCTCGACGTGGTCAAGACCGCCGACTGGGTGATCGACCTCGGCCCAGAAGGCGGCGAAGGCGGCGGCCGCATCATCGCCGAAGGCTCGCCGAAGGACATCGCCAGGAGCAAGAACAGCGTGACCGGGAAGTATCTGAAGCCGGCGCTGGGCAAGCAATAGCGCCGCTCGGAGCGAATCGATGTTGAAAATATCCAGACAGATTGCCATCCCCGATGCCGAGATCGAGCTGCATGCGATCCGCGCACAGGGCGCGGGCGGCCAGAACGTCAACAAGGTCTCGACCGCAATTCATCTGCGCTTCAACATCAATGCGTCGTCGTTGCCGGATGACTTCAAGGAAAAGCTCCGTCAACTGACCGACCGGCGCATCTCCGCCGACGGGGTGGTCGTCATCAAGGCGCAGCGCTATCGCAGCCAGGAGAAGAACCGTGAGGATGCGCTCACACGGCTGCAGGCTCTGATCGGCAGCGCGGCTATCGTGCAGAAGAAGCGCACCGCGACCAAGCCGACGAAGGCTTCCAAGACGAGGCGGCTGGAGAGCAAGACCCAGCGCGGGCAGCTGAAGGCGTCGCGCGGCAGGGTCGAGGAATAATTGTGATCTCCAAAGGAAAACTGAATTAGTCCGTTCGCCCTGAGCCTGTCGAAGGGCAAACTATTGATTGCCAATCGTCCTCCGCTCATGGTTCGACAAGCTCACCACGAACGGAGGACTTGCTTAGCGCTTTCCTAATTCCAGCTCACACTCAGCCTGCGTGTATTCGCACCTCGTCTAAACGGCAACACCCTTTTCGTCAAACATCCCCTCGAAGAGGATCGAGCTGAGGTAGCGTTCGCCGGAGTCGGGCAGAATGACGACGATGGTCTTGCCGGCGTTCCCGGGACGCCTGGCCTGGCGCACTGCGGCGGCGACCGCTGCGCCGCAGGAGATGCCGGAGATGATACCCTCTTCATGCGCCAGACGGCGGGCGTACAGCACCGCGTCCTCGTTGCTTACCTGCTCGACCTCGTCCACCAGCGACAGGTCGAGGGTATCCGGCACGAAGCCCGCGCCGAGTCCCTGGATTTTGTGCGGCGCGGGTTTCAAAGGCTCGCCGGCGCGTGCCTGGGTGAGGACCGGACTCGCGGAGGGCTCGACCGCCACCGAGGTGATGGCCTTGCCCTTGGTCTGCTTGATATAGCGCGACACGCCGGTGATCGTCCCACCGGTACCGACGCCGGAGACGAAGATATCGACTTTGCCGTCGGTATCATTCCAGATTTCCGGTCCGGTTGTCTGCTCGTGAATGGCGGGATTGGCCGGGTTCTTGAACTGCTGCAACAGCACGTAGCTGGGATCGGAAGCCGCGATTTCCTCGGCCTTGGCGATCGCGCCGCTCATGCCCTTGGCGCCTTCGGTCAAAACCAGGTTAGCGCCGAACGCGACCAGCAGCTTGCGCCGTTCGATGCTCATGGTTTCCGGCATGGTCAGGGTGAGCGGGATGCCGCGCGCAGCGGCGACAAAGGCCAGCGCAATGCCGGTGTTACCGCTGGTCGGTTCGACGAGCTTCTTGCCGGACCCGAGCAGGCCACGCTTCTCGGCGTCCGCGATCATCGCCGCGCCGATGCGGCATTTGACGGAATAGGCGGGATTGCGCCCCTCGATCTTGGCGAGGATGGTCGCAGGCGCGCCGTCGGTGATGCGGTTGAGGCGCACCAGCGGGGTACGGCCTATGGAAAGGGAATTGTCTGCGTACCAGTTTGCCATGAGTTTCTCCTGTTATCGTTATTGCCCTCTCCTGCAGGCGCGAGAGGGTTGCGGATCAGAAGTTTAAAATGAAAAAGCCGGACAAGTCCGGCTTTTTTTAATGCTGAAACATCCTTCGACAAGCTCAGTATGAACGAATGTGCTCGTTACTCTGCCTCGACGGCCTCGGCTTCTGCCGGGCGATCCATCAGCTCGATCAGCGCCATCGGGGCATTGTCGCCCTGGCGGAAACCGAACTTGAGGATGCGCAGGTAGCCGCCGTTGCGTGCCGCATAGCGCGGGCCGAGCTCGTCGAACAGCTTGACGACCATTTCGCGGTCGCGCAGGCGGGCAAATGCCAGACGGCGATTGGCCAAGCTCGGGTTCTTGCCCAGCGTCAGGATGGGTTCCGCGACGCGGCGCAGTTCCTTGGCCTTCGGCAGGGTGGTCTTGATGACTTCGTGGCGCAACAGTGATACGGTCATGTTGCGGAGCATCGCCAGACGATGGCTGCTGGTGCGGTTGAGTTTTCTTAAGCCTGAACGGTGACGCATGATTTGCCTCTCTTACTTCTGATTTTCTCTAACTTCTATTTTCTATTGCACCGCTTTAAGCGGAAGCCACAGGCCAGTTTTCCAGCTTCATGCCCAGCGACAAATTGTGCTCGGCAAGGACCTGCTTGATTTCGTTGAGTGACTTGCGGCCCAGATTCGGGGTACGCAGCAGGTCGTTCTCGGTGTACTGGATCAGGTCGCCAATGTAGTGGATACTTTGTGCCTTGAGGCAGTTCGAAGAACGCGGAGTCAGCTCCAGATCGTCCACCGGACGCAGCAGGATCGGGTCAACCTTGGGAGCCTGCACCTTCTCGACGACCGGCTCAGTGCCTTCCAGGGCGGCGAACACGGAGAACTGGTCGACCAGGATGCGTGCTGCGTTGCGTATCGCCTGTTCCGGATCGATGGCGCCGTTGGTTTCGATGTTCATCACCAGCTTGTCGAGGTCGGTGCGCTGCTCGACGCGCGCGCTTTCGACTGCGTAGCTGACGCGGCTGACCGGGCTGAACGATGCGTCCAGCGCGATATGCCCGACGGCACGCGATTCGCTCGATACCTGGCGAGCAGTTGCGGAAACATAACCGCGGCCTTGTTCAACCTTGATCTGCATGTCCAGCTTGCCGCCGGCAGTCAGATGCGCGATCACATGATCGGGATTGACCACTTCGACATCGGCGTTGCCGCTGATGTCGGCGGCGGTTACTACACCCGCGCCTTCTTTCTTGATGGTCAGCACGACTTCCGGCACGTTATGCAGGCGCAGCACTACACCCTTGAGGTTCAGCAGGATGTCCACGACATCTTCCTGCACGCCATCGATAGTTGCATATTCGTGCAACACACCGCTCATCTTCACCTCGGTCGGTGCAGCGCCGGGCATGGAAGACAGCAGGATGCGACGCAATGCATTGCCCAATGTGTGGCCGTAGCCGCGCTCAAAAGGCTCCATCACCACCTTGGCCTGGGTGGCGGAAATCTTTTGCACGTCAATGATGCGGGGCTTCAAAAATTCATTCTTAGGCATACGCTACTCCGCGTGGATTACTTGGAATACAACTCAACCACGAGATGCTCGTTGATGGTTGCAGGCAGTTCAGCACGTTGTGGCTTGGCTTTGTATGTTCCCTTGAGCGCTTTGGTGTCCATTTCGATCCATTCCGGGAAACCGCGCTGTTCGGCGGCAGCAAGTGCCGCCTTGATGCGCAGATGCGCCTTGGATTTTTCGGCTACTTCCACCACGTCGCCGGGGCGTACCTGATAGGAAGGGATGTTGACGCGCTTGCCGTTCACCATGACGCCGTTGTGGCGAACCACCTGGCGCGCCTCGGCACGCGATGCGCCGAAGCCCATGCGGTAGGACACGTTGTCCAGTCGCGACTCCAGATTCTGCAGCAGGTTCTCGCCGGTAATGCCGCGCTGGCTTTCAGCTTGCTTGTAGGTCAGGCGGAATTGTTTTTCCAGCACGCCATAGATGCGGCGCACTTTCTGCTTCTCGCGCAGCTGGCCGCCGTACTCGGACAAACGGGTGTTCTTTTTCTGGCCGTGCTGGCCGGGCGGATAGGCCCTGCGTTCAACGGCGCACTTGTCGGTGAAACATTTTTCGCCCTTCAGGAACAGCTTCTCGCCTTCGCGGCGGCACTGACGGCATTTTGCATCAAGATTTCTAGCCAAAATCGACTCCTAAATTAGATACGGCGCTGCAATTAAATACGGCGCTTCTTGGGCGGACGGCAGCCGTTATGCGGCACCGGTGTGATATCGGAAATGCTGGTGATCTTGAAACCGGCAGCATTCAAGGCACGCACTGCGGACTCGCGGCCGGGGCCGGGGCCCTTGATACGCACTTCAAGATTCTTCACGCCGCATTCAACAGCGGACTTGCCCACTGTCTCAGCCGCCACCTGGGCTGCGAAGGGCGTGCTCTTGCGCGAGCCCTTGAAACCCTGCGCACCACTGGTAGACCATGCCAAGGTGTTACCCTGGCGGTCGGTAATGGTGACGATGGTGTTGTTAAAGGAAGCATGAACGTGCGCAATCCCTTCGGCTACGTTCTTTTTGACTTTCTTGCGCACCTTCGTGCTTGGCTTGGCCATAATCTAATCCTCTAATGCGTTATAGCAAACTTACTTCTTGGCGCCGGCAATCGCCTTGCGCGGACCCTTGCGAGTGCGTGCATTGGTGCGGGTGCGCTGGCCACGGCACGGCAAACCGCGACGATGGCGCAAGCCGCGATAGCAGCCCAAGTCCATCAGGCGCTTGATGTTCATCGTCGTCTCGCGGCGCAGGTCACCTTCCACAGTGAACTTCGCGACTTGTTCGCGCAGTTTTTCAACTTCCGCGTCGGTCAAGTCTTTCATCTTGGTGCTGGTATTTACGCCAGCAGCCGCGCAGATATTCTGCGAGCGCGAACGCCCGATACCGTAGATTGCAGTCAAGGCAATCACAGCGTGTTGATGGTTGGGGATATTGACCCCTGCAATACGTGCCATGCAGCTACCCTATCTTTGAAAAGACGAAAATTATATCACCGAGAGCCGATTCTGTTCAATTAGCCCTGACGTTGCTTGTGCCGCGGTTCCGAGCAAATGACGCGAACCACGCGCTTGCGGATAACGATCTTGCAGTTGCGGCAGATCTTCTTTACTGATGCCTGTACTCTCATTTTTCTCTCCTTGCTCGCTCAACTATTTGGCGCGGAACACAATGCGCGCCTTGCTCAAATCATACGGCGTCAACTCCACGGTCACCTTGTCGCCAGGGAGGATGCGTATGTAGTGCATGCGCATTTTCCCCGAGATATGACCCAACACCACATGACCGTTTTCCAGTTTGATCCGGAACGTCGCGTTCGGCAACGATTCCTCGATCTCACCCTGCATCTGAATCACGTCTTCTTTGGCCATTAGCGCGTAAACCCACCCTTGAAATTAGCTTTCTTCAGCAGGTTTTCATACTGATGCGTCATCAGGTATGACTGCACTTGTGCCATAAAATCCATCGTCACCACCACCAGGATCAACAGCGATGTGCCGCCAAAGTAAAACGGCACATTCCACTTCACCACCAGAAATTCCGGCAGCAGACAAACCAGGGTGATATACACCGCGCCGATCAGGGTCAGGCGCAGCATAATCTTTTCAACATAGCGCGCAGTCTGTTCGCCGGGGCGTATACCGGGCAGAAACGCGCCGCTCTTCTTCAAATTGTCCGCCGTTTCTTTCGGGCTGAACACCAGCGCCGTGTAAAAGAAACAGAAAAATATAATCGCTGTCGCATACACCAGCACATAAACCGGCTGACCGGGAGACAGCATGGCGCTGATATCCTTCAGCCAATTCATGCCGCTGCCGCTACCAAACCAGCCCGCGATCGTCGCCGGAAACAGGATAATGCTGGAGGCGAAAATCGGCGGAATTACACCGGCCATATTCAACTTCAGCGGCAGATGGGAGCTTTGCCCGCCATATACCTTGTTGCCCACTTGCCGCTTGGCATAGTTCACCAGAATCTTGCGCTGGCCGCGCTCCACGTACACCACCAGCGCTGTGACCGCAATCGCCCCGAGAAACAGGAACAGCACCAGCGGAATGGAGAAGGCGCCAGTGCGCGTCAACTCCAGCGTGCCTCCAATCGCACTGGGCAAACCCGCCGCAATACCGGCAAAAATAATCAGCGAAATACCGTTCCCCAAGCCGCGTTCGGTGATCTGCTCGCCCAGCCACATCAGGAACATCGTCCCGGTCACCAGGGTAATCACCGAGGTCAACTGGAACATCGTGCCTGGATTCGGCACCAGCCCCGGCTGTGACTGCAATGCCACCGAGATGCCAAACGCCTGGAACAGCGCCAAAACCAATGTACCGTAGCGGGTGTACTGTGTAATCTTGCGGCGACCTGCCTCGCCTTCCTTCTTCAACTGCTCAAGATGCGGAACTGCTATCGCCGCCAGTTGCATGATGATCGACGCGGAGATGTACGGCATGATCCCCAGCGCGAAAATCGTGAAGCGCTCCAGCGCACCGCCCGAGAACATGTTAAACATTCCAAGGATGCCGTCCTTCTGCGACTTGAACAAATCCGCCAGAACCGTCGGGTCGATCCCCGGCACCGGGATATGCGCACCGATGCGGAAGACCACCATTGCGCCCAGCAGGAACCAGAGGCGTTGACCTAAATCACCGTACTTGCTCTTGCTTGCGCCCTTGATCACTGTACTCACTTACAACCTTACTCGGCGATGCTGCCGCCAGCGGCTTCAATCGCTGCGCGCGCACCCTTGGTTACCAGCAGCCCCTGCAGCTTCACCGCGCGGAAAATCTCACCGCACAGGATGATTTTCGCAGTCAGTGCATTGGCATGAACCACACCCGCCTGCTTGAGCGCAAGCAGATCGATACTGTCCACCGGCATTTTCTGGAGGTCGGACAAACGCACTTGTGCGGTGTCATTGCGCGTCAGCGAAACAAAACCGCGCTTCGGCAAACGACGTTGCAGCGGCATCTGGCCGCCCTCGAAACCGACCTTGTGGAAGCCGCCGGAACGGGATTTCTGTCCCTTGTGTCCGCGGCCGGCAGTCTTGCCCAGGCCCGAACCGATACCGCGGCCAACGCGGCGTTTGGCATGTTTGGCGCCTTGTGCAGGCTGAATATTATTGAGTTGCATCTGTTATACCTCGCACTTAACCAGGTAATAAACCTTGTTGATCATGCCGCGCACGCAGGGAGTGTCTTCCAGTTGCACGGTATGGTTGATACGGCGCAGACCCAAGCCGCGAATCGTGTCGCGATGCGACTTCTTCGTGCCGATCAGGCTCTTGATCTGCGTCACTTTGATGGTTTTGGTTTGTGCCATGTCTTACCCCAGAATATCGTCGACACTCTTGCCGCGCTTTGCGGCAATCTCGGAGGGCGAATTGATCGCTCTCAGTCCGTTCAGCGTGGCGCGCACCACGTTGTACGGATTACTGGAGCCGATACACTTGGCCAGCACGTCACGCACGCCGACCGCTTCAAACACTGCGCGCATCGCGCCGCCGGCGATAATGCCAGTACCTTCGGATGCAGGCTGCATCAGCACCTTGGCTGCGCCATGCTTGCCGATTACGGTATGATGCAAGGTGCCGTTCTTCAGGCTGATCTTGACCAGATTGCGGCGCGCCTCGTCCATCGCCTTTTGCACGGCAACCGGAACTTCCTTGGACTTGCCTTTGCCCATCGCGACGCGGCCATCGCCATCGCCAACCACCGTCAGTGCGGCGAAACCCATGATACGACCACCCTTAACCACCTTGGTGACACGGTTCACGGAGATCATTTTTTCGATCAGACCGTCATCACGCTCTTCTTGCTGCTGCATTTTTCCTTGCGGCTTAGCCATCGCTCAACTCCAATTAGAACTGCAGACCATGTTCACGCGCGGCTTCAGCCAACGCCTTGACACGGCCATGATACCGGTTGCCGGAACGGTCGAACGCCACCTGGGTAATGCCAGCCGTCTTCGCCTTTTCAGCGATACGCTTGCCCACCACGACTGCGGCAGCCTTGTTGCCGCCATTCGCCATATCCTTGCGCACATCAGCCTCGATGCTGGACGCACTCGCCAGCACTTTGCTGCCGCAGTCAGAAATTATCTGGGCATAGATATGCAAGTTGGTACGGTGAATAGCCAGACGTACCGTCTTTTTCTCAGCAATGCGAGCACGGGTTTTGCGTGCCCTGCGCTGACGCGCTTCTTTCTTGTTCAACATATCCGCCTCAGTTATTTCTTCTTGGTTTCTTTCAGAACCACCACTTCATCGCTATAGCGCACCCCCTTGCCCTTGTAAGGCTCGGGTTCGCGGAAGGCGCGAATCTCAGCGGCAACTTGTCCGACGCGCTGCTTGTCGGCGCCCTTCAACACGATTTCAGTTTGTGTCGGAGTTTCGACCTTGACACCGGCTGGCATCTTGTATGCGACCGGATGGGAAAAACCCAGGGTCAGGTTCAGCGTATCCCCGGCAGCTTGTGCACGGTAGCCCACGCCAACCAGGTTCAGCTTGCGCTCGAAACCCTTGCTCACGCCCTGCACCATGTTGGCCAGCAACGCACGGACCGTGCCGGACATCGCATTGGCCTGCATGGAGTCGTTTTGCGCCTTGCACAACAGACTATCGCCCTCGCGCACCACGCTTACGTCGCCCGACAAGGCTTGCTTGAGGGTGCCCAACGGGCCCTTCACCGAAACTTCGCCTGCAGCCAGCGTGATTTCCACACCGCTCGGTACTACAACAGGATTCTTGGCAACTCTAGACATGTTTACCTCACTACGCGACTACGCACAGCACTTCACCACCAATTCCATTGGCGCGTGCTTTGCGGTCGGTCATCAAACCCTTGGAAGTCGACACAATGGCGATCCCCAAGCCGTTCATCACCTTGGGAATGTCATTGGAACCCTTGTAAATGCGCAGGCCGGGACGGCTGACACGCTGAATCTTTTCGATTACCGGGCGGCCGCTGTAATACTTCAGGCCGATTTCCAGCGTCGCCTTGCCGCCTTCGCCCTTGATGACGCTAAAACCGTCAACATAGCCTTCATCTTTCAACACCTCGGCAATCGCCACCTTCAACTTGGAGGAAGGCATTACTACCGTGGCTTTTTCCGCAAGCTGCGCATTGCGAATGCGCGTCAGCATGTCGGAGATCGGATCACTCATACTCATTTAATTGCTCCTACCAGCTTGCCTTAACGACACCGGGAATTTCGCCGCGCATCGCGAACTCACGCACCTTGATACGCCCCAAACCAAACTTCCTGAATGTGCCACGCGGACGTCCAGTCAATGCGCAGCGGTTGCGCAGACGCACCGGACTGGCATCGCGCGGTAATGCCTGCAGCTTCAGGCGCGCAGCGGCGCGCTCTTCCTCGCTGAGCTTCATGTTGGAGATCGCTGCCAGCAATTCCGCGCGCTTGGCCGCAAACTTCTTTACGGTGTCGCGGCGTTTTTGTTCGCGGTTAATCAGTGCCATCTTAGCCATTAGTATTCCCTCATTTCTTTAATGGGAGTTTGAATGCCAACAGAAGCGCCTTGGCTTCCTCATCGGTCTTCGCGGAGGTGGTGATCGTAATGTTCATGCCACGCAACGCATCAATTTTTTCGTATTCGATTTCCGGGAAAATGATCTGCTCTTTCACGCCCATGTTGTAGTTGCCGCGGCCGTCAAAGGACTTGCCGGAGATACCGCGAAAATCGCGGATACGCGGAATCGCAACGGAAATCAGACGATCCAGGAACTCATACATGCGCTCCTTGCGCAACGTTACCTTGCAGCCGACCGGATAGCCTTCGCGAATCTTGAAACCGGCAATCGATTTTTTGGAGAGTGTGACCACCGGCTTCTGCCCGGCAATCTTCTGCATATCGCCAACTGCGAACTCCATCACTTTCTTGTCCGCCACCGCCTCGCCCACACCCATATTCAGGGTGATCTTCTCGATGCGCGGCACTTCCATGACGGACTTGTAGCCGAACTGCTTCATCAGGTCCTTGGTGACCTTGTCCTTGTAAAATTCGTACAAACGAGCCATGCTCTTACCCCTTAAGCGTCAATCATTTCGCCGCTGGACTTGAACACGCGCACCTTGCGCCCGTCTTCCAGCGTTTTGATACCGACCCGATCGCCCTTGCTGGCAGCCGCGTTGTAGATCGCCACATTCGATATGTGAATCGGCAATTCCTTCTGCACGATCCCGCCGGTTGAACCCTTCACCGGATTGGGCTTCTCGTGCTTCTTGACCTTGTTGATACCGCTCACCAGCAGGTATTCACCCAGCACGCGCAGCACATTGCCGCGGTTGCCCTTGTCTTTACCGGCGATTACGATAACGTCATCGTTTTTCTTGATCTTGCGCATGATTTTCCTCGACTCGATCCGTTGCCGCTTACAGCACTTCAGGTGCCAGCGAAACGATCTTCATGAACTTTTCGGTGCGCAACTCGCGTGTCACCGGCCCGAAGATACGTGTGCCGATAGGCTCCAGCTTGGCGTTCAGCAGCACTGCCGCATTGCCGTCAAACTTGATCAGGGAACCATCCGTGCGACGCACACCCTTGGCAGTGCGAACCACCACGGCGTTGTACACTTCACCCTTCTTTACACGGCCACGCGGGGCGGCATCCTTGATGCTGACCTTGATGACATCGCCGACGGAAGCGTAACGGCGCTTGGAGCCGCCCAACACCTTGATGCACATAACAGAGCGTGCACCGGTATTGTCAGCCACATCTAAAACAGACTGCATTTGTATCATTATTTAATCTCCAACTTTTTCCGCACACGGCGGCCAGTTTTGGAACCCGTTCGGGTTAGGTCGCCGCAAGCGGCGATGAAACGAAGCCGCGCATTATATGCAAATTCTGAAAAGGTGCAAGCTAAATTATGCTGCAGCAGCCTTTTCAACCAGCTTGGCAACGCGCCAACTCTTTGTTTTTGCCATCGGGCGGCATTCTTCAATGGTTACCACATCTCCGGTATGAAACTCGTTAGCCTCATCGTGGGCATGGTATTTCTTTGAAACGCGGATAATCTTGCCCAGCAACGGGTGTTTTACCTTGCGCTCAACCAGAACGGTTACAGTCTTGTCCATCTTGTCGCTTGTTACAGTACCGGTCAGGGTACGCTTCAGTTTGGATTCGCTCATTGCTTTAGAATCGCTCATTTCTGGGCACCCTTCTCTTTCAATACGGTCTTCACGCGGGCGATATCGCGGCGTACCTTGCGCAATTCGCTGGTATTGGTCATTTGCTGCGTCGCAACCTGCATACGCAGGCCGAATTGCGCTTTGGTCAGCGACAATACTTCCTGTTGCAGATCCGCCTCGGACTTGGTTCTAAATTCACTCGCCTTCATATCATGCACCTACCTGTCTGACCACGAAGGTGGTCGCAATCGGCAACTTCGCGGATGCCAGACGGAACGCTTCGCGCGCCAATGTTTCATCCACGCCGTCCATTTCGTACAGCATCTTGCCAGGTTGAATTTCGGCAACGTAGAACTCTGGATTACCCTTGCCGTTACCCATGCGGACTTCGGCCGGCTTCTTGGAGATCGGCTTGTCCGGGAAAATTCGGATCCAGATACGCCCACCGCGTTTGATATGACGGGTCATCGCACGGCGTGCGGCCTCGATCTGACGCGCCGTCAAGCGGCCGCGCGCAACCGCCTTCAGGCCAAACTCGCCGAAACTCACCTTGTTACCACGGGTGGCTATACCGGTATTACGGCCTTTTTGTTCCTTGCGATATTTTCTTCTAGCTGGCTGTAGCATGCTTTGCTCCCGACTTTCTTACTTTCTTTTCCGGTTCAGCGGCGACCGGTGCAGCAACTTCCTGCCCAGTGGTTTCGCCCTTGAACACCCAAACTTTCACACCGATGATGCCATAGGTGGTCTTCGCTTCCGACGTGCCGTAATCGATATCGGCGCGAAGGGTATGCAACGGCACACGACCTTCGCGATACCATTCGGTGCGGGCGATTTCAATGCCATTCAAACGACCAGAGCTCATGATCTTGATACCTTGGGCACCCAGACGCATCGCGTTCTGCATCGCGCGCTTCATGGCGCGGCGGAACATGATGCGCTTTTCCAGTTGTGCGGTGATGCTGTCGGCGATCAGTTGTGCATCCACTTCCGGCTTGCGCACTTCTTCGATCGCCAGATCAACGGACTGCAGCCCCATGCGCTTGCGCAATTCGGCGCGCAACGCCTCGATGTCCTCGCCCTTCTTGCCGATCACCATGCCGGGGCGCGCGGTGTAAATGGTCACCTTGGCGTTCTTGGCCGGGCGCTCGATAATCACCTTGGATACACCGGCGGAAGCCAGCTTCTTCTTCAAGTATGCGCGGATCTCAATGTCCTTGAGCAGCAAATCGGAGAAATTTCCGCTGTTTGCATACCACTTGGAGTCCCAGTTTTTACGAACGCACAACCGGAAACCGGTTGGATGAATTTTCTGTCCCATAATTTATCCTCAGTTCCCGACGCTGACCGTAATGTGGCAAGTTTGCTTCTCGATGCGTGCGCCACGGCCCTTGGCACGTGCCATGAAACGCTTCAGCGAAGTCGCCTTGTCGACGTAAATGGTTTTCACCTTCAATTCATCGATGTCTGCACCATCGTTATGCTCGGCATTCGCAATCGCGGATTCCAGGGCCTTCTTGATGATGCCTGCACCCTTCTTCGGGCTGAAGTTCAGAATGTTGAGCGCTTGCGCAACCGGCAAACCGCGAATCTGATCGGCAACCAGGCGGCCTTTCTGCGCGGAAAGATGAATGTTCCTTGCAACTGCAATCGTTGTTTTCATCATGCCTCCTATTTCTTGACCGCTGCTTTTTTATCGGCAGCATGGCCCTTGAAGGTGCGTGTCAGTGAAAACTCGCCCAACTTGTGACCTACCATGTTCTCGGATACGTACACCGGGATATGCTGCTTGCCGTTGTGCACCGCAATCGTCAGGCCGACGAATTCAGGCAGCACTGTGGAGCGGCGCGACCAGGTTTTCACCGGGCGCTTATCGTTGGTCGCACGCACGGCTTCAACCTTCTTGAGCAGGTGCGCGTCGACAAATGGGCCTTTTTTAATGGAACGTGCCATGTTTGCTACTCCTTAAACCTGAAAGCGACGGCGCACAATCATGCCGCTGGTGCGCTTGTTGCGGCGCGTACGGAAACCCTTGGCCGGCACGCCCCACGGGCTGACCGGATGACGGCCTGCTGCGGTCTTGCCCTCGCCGCCACCGTGCGGGTGGTCGACCGGGTTCATCGCCACACCGCGCACGGTCGGGCGGATGCCGCGCCAACGCGTTGCACCTGCCTTGCCGATGGAACGCAGGCTGTGCTCGGCATTTCCCACCTCGCCCAGCGTCGCCTTGCAATCGATGTGCACCTTGCGGATTTCACCGGAGCGCAAACGCAACTGTGCGTAGCTGCCTTCGCGCGCCAGTAGTTGCACTGCCGTGCCGGCGGAACGCGCCAGTTGCGCGCCCTTGCCAGGCAGCATTTCCACGCAATGAATGGTCGAGCCGACCGGGATATTGCGCAGCGGCAGGGCATTGCCCGGCTTGATCGGCGCTTCGGAGCCGCTCACCAGCGTGGTGCCGGCAGCAATACCCTTGGGCGCGATGATGTAGCGGCGCTCGCCATCGGCGTAGCACAGCAAAGCCAGGTTGGCACTGCGGTTCGGGTCGTATTCCAGGCGTTCAACCGTGGCTGGAATGCCATCCTTGTTGCGCTTGAAGTCGACCAGGCGATAGTGCTGCTTGTGGCCGCCGCCCATGTGACGGGTGGTGATATGGCCATTGTGGTTACGGCCCGCGGTCTTGCTTTTCTTCTCAAGCAGCGCCGCAACCGGCTTGCCCTTGTGCAGGTCAGGATTGACCACGCGCAATACCGCGCGCTGACCCGGAGTTGTTGGTTTCAGTTTAATCAATGCCATGATGATTACCCCTGCTCGCTTGCAGCAAAATTGATTTCCTGTCCGGCGGCCAGGCAGACATAGGCTTTCTTCCAGTTGTTACGGCGGCCGACAAAACGGCCGGCGCGCTTGACCTTGCCCTTGACGTTGGCCACTTGCACGGTATCCACGCTCACCTTGAACATCAGTTCAACGGCAGCCTTGATTTCCGGTTTGGTCGCATCCGGTGCGACACGGAAGATCACCTGCTCGTTCTTGTCGGCAACATAGGTTGCCTTTTCGGAGATTTGCGGAGCGAGCAACACCCTCATCAGGCGCTCCTGGCTGAATTGTTGCGTACTCATGCGAACATCTCCTCAATTTTTGCCACGGCATTGCGCGTGACGACCACGTTCGGGAAACGCACCAGACTGATCGGGTCGGCCTGATTGGCTTCCAGCACCAACACGTTGGGCAGGTTACGCGAAGACAGATACAGGTTCTCGTCCACATTGTCGGTGATAATCAACAGGCGACCATCCAGCCCCATCCCCTTGATCTTTTGTGCCAGCAACTTGGTCTTGGGGGCCTCAACCGTGAGGCTGTCGACCACCACCAGGCGGTTTTCGCTGACCAGTTTGGACAGGATCGCAGCCAAACCAGCGCGATACATCTTGCGGTTCACTTTTTGCGTGTAATTCTCTTCGCCGGTATTCGGGAATATCTTGCCACCACCACGCCACAACGGGCTGGATGCCATACCGGCGCGCGCACGGCCGGTGCCTTTTTGTGCGAACGGCTTGCGCGTGCTCTTTGCGATCTCGCTGCGGCCCTTCTGCTTGCTGTTGGCGCCGCGCGCATTGGCCATATAGGCAGTAACCAGTTGATGCACCAGATCTTCGTTGTATTCGCGGCCGAACAATTCGTCGGACGCGCTCAGATTGGCAGTCGCCTGGCCTTTATCGTTAATAACCTTGAGTTCCATTATGCACCTGCCTTCACTGCGGGACGCACGATCACGCTGCCATTCTGCGCACCGGGAACGGCGCCCTTGACCAGCAACAACTGGCGTGCCACATCGACGCGCACAACCTGCAGGTTCTGCACGGTCTTCTGCACATCACCGAGATGACCGGTCATGCGCTTGCCGGGGAACACACGGCCCGGATCTTGCGCCATACCGATGGAGCCGGGCACGTTATGCGACTTGGAGTTACCGTGCGAGGCACGGCCAGATTTGAAGTTGTAGCGTTTGATGGTACCGGCGTAACCCTTGCCCTTGGAAATACCCGTCACATCGACGAGTTGACCCACCTGAAAAATTTCCACACTGACCGTAGAGCCCGCCTGCAGGCCCGCCAGTTGTTCAGGGGATACGGTGAATTCCTTAAGTGCGCTCCCGGCTTCGACACCCGCCTTGGCGTAATGCCCGGCAGCAGCCTTGCTGACACGTCCGGGGCGGCGTGTGCCGTGCGCCAATTGCACAGCGGTATAGCCGTCGGTGCCGACGGATTTAACCTGGGCGACACGATTATTGGACACTTCCAGCACAGTTACCGGCAACGAAGAACCGTCTTCGGTAAATACGCGGGTCATGCCAATCTTGCGACCGACAAGTCCTAAGCTCATTTTATTGTCCTCTTGTTAAGGGGTTGACTACAATTGGTCAACCGATTTCCTACTGCAGATACAACACTTACCCGGCAGCGCCGGGGCAAAACAATTACTGCAACTTGATTTCCACGTCCACACCGGCTGGCAAATCCAGCTTCATCAGCGCGTCTACCGTCTTGTCGGTAGGATCGACGATGTCCATCAGGCGCAGATGGGTGCGAATTTCAAACTGATCGCGCGAAGTCTTGTTTACGTGCGGGGAACGCAGCACATCGAAACGCTCGATCTTGGTCGGCAACGGCACCGGGCCGTTCACCACAGCGCCGGTACGTTTGGCAGTCTCAACAATCTGCGCCGCCGACTGGTCGATCAAGCGATAGTCAAACGCCTTGAGGCGAATGCGAATTTTTTGACTTTGCATAATTCTCTCTTGCATTTACGCGGCAATGCCGCTAATTAAAGAACAAATCGCGTGATCCAGACCTTGCAACCCAGACCACGCGAGGGCGCGCATTGTATTCTTACTCGATAATCTTTGCAACCACGCCGGCACCAACGGTGCGGCCGCCTTCGCGGATCGCGAAGCGCAGACCTTCTTCCATCGCGATCGGGTTGATCAGGTTGACAGTGATGCTGACGTTGTCGCCAGGCATGACCATCTCAGTGCCTGCCGGCAGTTCAACCGCACCGGTCACGTCGGTGGTGCGGAAGTAGAACTGCGGGCGATAGCCTTGGAAAAACGGGGTGTGACGGCCGCCTTCATCCTTGCCCAGCACATAGATCTCAGCTGTGAACTTGGTGTGCGGCTTGATCGAGCCTGGCTTGCACAGCACTTGGCCGCGCTCGACTTCTTCACGCTTGGTGCCGCGCAGCAGGACGCCGACGTTGTCGCCTGCCTGGCCCTGGTCGAGCAGTTTGCGGAACATCTCAACGCCGGTGCAGGTGGTCTTCAGGGTGGGCTTGATACCGACGATTTCGAGCTCTTCGCCAACCTTGACCACGCCGCGCTCGACGCGGCCGGTTACGACGGTGCCGCGGCCGGAGATGGAGAATACGTCTTCGACCGGCATCAGGAAGGTACCGTCAATGGCGCGCTCAGGTGTCGGGATGTAGCTGTCGAGTGCGTCGGCCAGACGGAAGATGGCGGGTTCGCCAATGTCGCTCTGGTCGCCTTGCATGGCTTTCAATGCGGAGCCTTTGATGATCGGCACGTCGTCGCCAGGGAAGTCGTATTTGGAGAGCAGTTCGCGCACTTCCATTTCGACGAGCTCGAGCAATTCTTCGTCGTCAACCATGTCGCATTTGTTGAGGAATACGATGATGTACGGTACGCCAACCTGACGGGCCAGCAGGATGTGCTCGCGGGTCTGGGGCATCGGGCCGTCGGCGGCGGATACCACAAGGATCGCGCCGTCCATCTGAGCGGCGCCGGTAATCATGTTCTTGACGTAGTCGGCGTGGCCCGGGCAGTCCACGTGGGCGTAGTGGCGGCTGGACGTTTCGTACTCGACGTGGGCGGTATTGATGGTAATGCCGCGTGCCTTTTCTTCAGGTGCCGCGTCGATCTGGTCGTAGGCCTTGGCTTCGCCGCCAAATTTCTTGGACAGAACGGTCGTGATCGCCGCCGTCAGGGTGGTCTTGCCATGATCCACGTGGCCGATGGTGCCCACGTTCACGTGGGGCTTCGTACGTTCAAATTTGCTCTTTGCCATGATTGAGTTCTCCGACTTTAAGTTATTTCTTGCTGTTCATGATTGCTTCAGCAACGTTCTTGGGTGCTTCAGTGTAGTGCTTGAATTCCATGGTGTAAGTCGCACGCCCCTGTGTCGCAGAACGCAACGCAGTCGAATAACCGAACATCTCGGACAAGGGAACTTCAGCCTTGACAGTCTTGCCGCCACCAACCATATCATCCATGCCCTGCACCATGCCACGGCGTGATGACAAGTCACCCATCACCGTGCCGGTATAGTCTTCCGGAGTTTCCACTTCCACGGACATCATTGGCTCCAACAGCACCGGGCTGGCCTTGCGCATACCATCCTTGAACGCCATCGATGCGGCCATCTTGAACGCGTTCTCGTTTGAGTCAACGTCGTGATAGGAGCCGTCAAACAAGGTAACCTTGACATCAACCACCGGGAAGCCAGCCAGCACGCCGCTTGGCAGCGATTCGCGCAAGCCCTTTTCCACTGCGGGGATAAATTCGCGAGGAACGGTACCACCCTTGATCGCGTCAACGAACTCAAACCCTTTACCAGCCTCGTTTGGCTCCATCTTGATCCACACGTGACCGTACTGACCACGACCACCGGTCTGCTTGGCATACTTACCTTCAACCTCGACCGCTTTACGAATCGCCTCGCGATAAGCCACTTGTGGCGCACCCACGTTAGCTTCCACGCCGAATTCGCGCTTCATACGGTCAACCAGGATTTCCAGATGCAACTCGCCCATGCCAGACATGATGGTCTGACCTGATTCTTCGTCGGTACGCACACGGAATGAAGGATCTTCTGCAGCCAGACGCCCCAGCGCAATGCCCATCTTCTCTTGATCAACCTTGGTCTTTGGTTCAACGGCAACGTGAATCACCGGCTCCGGGAACACCATGCGCTCAAGAATGATTGGCTTATCCGGATCACACAGCGATTCGCCAGTAGTCACATCCTTCAGGCCGATACAGGCAGCGATATCGCCCGCCAGGATCTCATCGACCTCCTGACGCTCGTTCGCGTGCATCTGCACGATACGACCGATACGCTCTTTCTTGCCCCTGACTGAGTTATAGACCGTATCGCCCTTCTTCAATACGCCAGAATAGACGCGCACAAAGGTCAATTGCCCAACGAACGGGTCAGTCATCAGCTTGAATGCCAGCGCGGAGAACTTCTCGCTATCGTCAGCCTTGCGACTGGCCGGCTCACCCGCCTCAGTTTCACCTTTCACATCAGGAATATCGACTGGCGACGGCAAAAACATAATCACCGCATCCAGCATGCGCTGCACACCCTTGTTCTTGAAGGCGCTACCGCACAACATCGGCTGGATTTCACAGGCGATGGTACGGGTGCGGATTCCAAGAATAATTTGCTCTTCGGTCAACCCGCCATTTTCGAGGTATTGATTCATCAAATCCTCGGATGCCTCGGCAGCCGACTCGACCATCTTCTCGCGCCACTCATTGGCGGTCTCCAGCAAATCAGCCGGAATTTCTTTGTATTCGAACTTCATCCCCTGGGACGCTTCGTCCCAGATGACCGCCTTCATCTTGATCAGATCGACAACACCAACGAAACCTTCCTCCGCACCAATAGGAATTACGAGAGGGACAGGATTTGCCTTCAGGCGGGTCTGCATCTGCGTAACCACCTTGAAGAAGTTGGCACCGGTACGGTCCATCTTGTTCACGAACGCCAGGCGCGGCACACGATACTTATTGGCTTGGCGCCACACAGTCTCGGATTGCGGCTGCACACCGCCCACGGCGCAATACACCATGCACGCACCATCCAGCACTCGCATGGAACGCTCGACCTCGATGGTAAAATCCACGTGCCCCGGCGTATCGATAATATTGAAACGATGCTCAGGGTAGGAGTTATCCATACCCCTCCAGAAACAAGTGGTCGCAGCGGAAGTAATGGTGATGCCGCGCTCTTGCTCCTGTTCCATCCAGTCCATCGTGGCCGCACCATCGTGCACTTCACCGATCTTGTGACTCACACCCGTATAGAACAGGATGCGCTCGGTCGTCGTAGTCTTGCCTGCATCGATGTGCGCACTGATGCCGATATTGCGATAGCGTTCGATTGGTGTTTTGCGTGCCACGGTGTACCTAACCTTGTCTTTATACTTTTAGAAACGGAAATGCGAGAACGCCTTGTTAGCCTCGGCCATGCGATGCACCTCTTCGCGCTTCTTGACTGCGCCGCCGCGACCCTCGGATGCATCGATCAGCTCTCCGGCCAGACGCATACCCATGGATTTTTCACCGCGCTTGCGCGCAGCTTCGCGCAACCAGCGCATCGACAACGCCATGCGGCGCGATGGTCGCACCTCAACAGGCACCTGGTAATTCGCGCCACCGACACGGCGACTCTTCACTTCCACCTGCGGCTTGGCATTATTCAACGCCAGATTGAACACCTCGATTGCATCCTTGCCGGTTTTCTTGCCGATTTGCTCCAGCGCGCCGTACAGAATGCGCTCAGCAACCGACTTCTTGCCGGCTGTCATCAACACATTCACGAACTTGGACAAATCCTGATTACCGAATTTCGGATCCGGCAGGACTTCACGTTTAGGGACTTCTCTGCGTCTTGGCATAGCTACCTCAGTTTATTTTTAGCTCGAAATGAATTGCTTGAAAATTACGCCTTCTTGGCGCGTTTCGCACCGTACTTGGAACGGGCCTGCTTACGATCTTTCACACCCGCCGTATCGAGGCTGCCGCGCACCATGTGGTAACGCACACCTGGCAAGTCCTTCACACGACCACCGCGCAACAACACCACCGAGTGTTCCTGCAGGTTATGGCCCTCACCACCGATATAGCTGATCACCTCAAAGCCGTTGGTCAGGCGCACCTTGGCCACTTTGCGCAGCGCGGAGTTAGGCTTCTTCGGAGTGGTGGTGTACACGCGGGTACATACTCCACGCTTCTGCGGAGAACCACCGAGAGCGGGCACCTTGCTCTTTTCTACGATTGCAACGCGCGGCTTGCGGATCAACTGGTTAATGGTTGGCATATCTGTACACCCTAAAAAATTCTGGAATTTTGTTAAAAATCAAATCAATAAAAACATACCGTCGCAGCATGACTTGAAGAATCGTCCGCTGCGACGGAAAAAAGGTTGCGAATTCTATTGAGAAACCCCGGGGGTGTCAAGCAAATCGCCTGACACAACCGTATCTGCTTCCTGCAACTCGCGCCCTTCAGCCACATCAATACCCAAACGCTGCTTACGCCGCGTGTTGTGGTAGGCCAGACCCGTACCCGCCGGAATCAGACGCCCTACGATGACGTTCTCTTTCAAGCCGCGCAGGTCATCCCTCTTGCCCATGATGGCAGCTTCGGTCAACACGCGCGTGGTTTCCTGGAAGGAAGCCGCTGAGATGAACGAATCGGTGGACAACGAAGCCTTGGTGATACCCAGCAGCATGTAATCGAAAGTTGCCGGATTCTTGCCTTCGGCGACCACGCGCTCGTTTTCCTCCAACAAATCGGCACGTTCCACCTGTTCGCCCATGATGAAACGGGTATCGCCCACCTCGTTGATCTGCACGCGGCGCAGCATCTGGCGCACGATCACCTCGATATGCTTGTCGCTGATCTTCACGCCCTGCAGGCGGTACACATCCTGCACTTCGTCGGTGATGTAGCGGGCCAGTTCATCCACGCCCAGCAGGCGCAGGATGTCGTGCGGGTCGGCCGGGCCGTCCACGATCATTTCGCCGCGGTTCACCACCTGTCCGTCATGCGCCAGTACATGCTTTTCCTTGGAGATCAGGAACTCATTGGCAACGCCATCCACATCGGTGATCACCAGGCGCTGCTTGCCCTTGGTGTCCTTGCCGAACGAAACCGTACCAGTCACCTCGGCCAGCATGCCGGCATCCTTCGGCACGCGCGCTTCGAACAGCTCGGCCACGCGCGGCAGACCACCGGTAATGTCGCGCGTCTTGCTGCTTTCCTGCGGAATGCGCGCCAGCACATCGCCGACTCCCACGTGCTGGCCGTCCTCGACGGTGATAATGCAGCCCGTCTGGAATGTCACGCTGACCGGCGCCTCGGTACCGGCCAATTTGACTTCCTGTCCGTTGTCGTCAATCAGGCGCACCAGCGGGCGCACACCCTTGCTTTGTGCGGTAGATCGTTTCGGGTCGATTACCACCAGCGTGGACAGGCCGGTCACCTCGTCGATCTGCTTGGCAACGGTGACACCTTCCTCGACATTCTGGAAGCTTACCCTGCCAGCATACTCGGTGACGATCGGACGGGTATGCGGATCCCAGTTCGCCAGAACTATGCCCGCGCGCACTGCATCGCCCTGCTTGACCGCCAGAGTCGCGCCATAAGGAACCTTGTGGCGTTCACGTTCGCGGCCATGATCATCGACAATGATCACTTCGGCGCTGCGCGCCACCACAATCGCCTCGCCGCGCACGGTGGTCACCGCGCGCATGTTCGGACTGTATTTCAACACGCCGTTGGATTTGCTTTCCACCTGGCTGGCCACAACGGTACGCGATGCCGCGCCGCCGATATGGAAGGTACGCATGGTCAACTGGGTGCCCGGCTCGCCGATAGACTGGGCGGCAATCACACCAACCGCCTCGCCCACGTTGATCATGCCGCCGCGGCCCAGATCGCGGCCATAACACTTGGCGCACAAGCCGAAGCGCGTTTCGCAATTCAGCGGTGTGCGCACGCGCACCTCGTCGATCCCCAGCACCTCGATGCGCTCCACCGCAGCCTCGTCGAGCAGCGTGCCCGCTTCATAAAGCGTTTCGGCAGTCTCAGGATTGACCACATCGGCGCTAACCACGCGGCCGAGAATCCGCTCACGCAAGGCTTCGATGACTTCTCCACCCTCGACGATAGCCTTCATCGCGGTGCCGTTACCGGTACCGCAGTCGTCCTCGATCACCACCAGGTCCTGCGTGACGTCCACCAGGCGGCGCGTCAGGTAGCCGGAGTTCGCTGTCTTCAGCGCAGTATCCGCCAAGCCCTTGCGCGCGCCGTGCGTGGAGATGAAGTACTGCAGCATGTTCAACCCCTCGCGGAAATTCGCGGTAATCGGGGTCTCGATGATCGAACCGTCCGGCTTGGCCATCAGGCCGCGCATTCCTGCCAGCTGGCGGATTTGCGCCGCCGAACCGCGCGCGCCGGAGTCGGCCATCATGTAGATGGAGTTGAACGACTCCTGCATTACCGGCTTGCCCTTTTCCATGCGCGGTTGACCGGTCGCACGGTCGATCACCGGCTCGCTGCCCAGCTGTTCCATCATCGCCTTGGCGACCTGATCGCCGGTGCGGCCCCAGATATCCACCACCTTGTTGTAGCGTTCGCCGTCGGTCACCAGACCGGAGGTGTACTGGGTGTGGATCTCGTGCACTTCCTTTTCTGCCGCGCCGATCAGATCGTTCTTCTTCGGCGGCATCAGCATGTCGTCCACGCAGATCGAAATGCCTGCGCGGGTCGCGTAGCTGAACCCGGTATACATCAGCCGGTCCGCCATGATCACCGTGTCGCGCAGGCCGCATTGGCGGAAGCTGGCGTTGATCAGGCGCGAAATTTCCTTCTTCTTGAGCGCCTTGTTGATCAAGGCGAACGGCAAACCCGCAGGCAGCACTTCGGACAGCAGGGCGCGGCCCACCGTCGTTTCGTAACGCACCCGTTTTTCCACCGGCTGGCCGGCTTCGTCCTTGTGAATTTCCTTGAGACGCACCACTACCTTGGCCTGCAATTCGACTTCACGCGACTCGTAGGCGCGGGATACCTCGGCGATGTTGGCGAACATCGAGCCTTCGCCCAGTGCGCCAATTTTCTCGCGGGTCATGTAATACAGGCCCAGCACGATGTCCTGCGAAGGGACGATGATCGGCTCCCCGTTCGCGGGCGACAACACGTTGTTGGACGCCAGCATCAGGGTGCGCGCCTCCATCTGCGCCTCCAGCGACAGCGGCACATGCACCGCCATCTGGTCGCCGTCGAAGTCGGCGTTGAACGCGGAGCAGACCAGCGGATGCAACTGGATCGCCTTGCCTTCGATGAGCAGCGGCTCGAACGCCTGGATGCCGAGACGGTGCAGGGTCGGCGCGCGGTTCAGCAGCACCGGATGCTCGCGGATCACTTCTTCGAGGATATCCCACACGATCGGCTCTTCGGCCTCGACCATGCGCTTGGACGCCTTGATCGTGGTCGCGAGGCCCATTGCCTCGAGGCGACTGAAGATGAACGGCTTGAACAGTTCCAGCGCCATCTTCTTCGGCAGGCCGCACTGGTGCAGTTTCAGTTGCGGGCCGACCACGATCACCGAGCGGCCGGAGTAGTCCACGCGTTTGCCCAGCAGGTTCTGGCGGAAGCGGCCGCTCTTGCCCTTGATCATGTCGGCCAGGGATTTCAGCTGGCGCTTGTTCGCGCCGGTCATCGCCTTGCCGCGGCGGCCGTTGTCCAGCAGCGAATCCACCGCTTCCTGCAGCATGCGCTTCTCGTTGCGCACGATGATGTCCGGTGCCTTGAGTTCGAGCAGGCGGCGCAGACGGTTGTTGCGGTTGATCACGCGGCGGTACAAATCATTGAGGTCAGAGGTCGCGAAACGGCCACCGTCCAGAGGCACCAACGGGCGCAGTTCCGGCGGTAGCACCGGCAGCACTTCCAGCACCATCCATTGCGGCTTGATGCCGGACGCATTGAATGCTTCCAGCACTTTGAGGCGCTTGGCGTATTTCTTGATCTTGGTTTCCGAACCGGTAGCCGCCAGATCGGCGCGGATGGTTTCGATTTCACTGGTCACATCCAACCCGCTCAGCAGCGCGCGGACACCTTCCGCGCCCATCATCGCGGTGAACTCGTCGCCGTATTCCTCGGTCTTGGCGAGGTAGTCGTCCTCGGACAGCAACTGGCCGCGATTCAGCGGCGTCATGCCGGGTTCCGTGACCACATAGGCTTCGAAATACAGCACGCGCTCGATGTCGCGCAGGGTCATGTCCAGCACCATGCCGAGACGGCTGGGCAGGCTCTTCAGGAACCAGATGTGCGCAACAGGAGAGGCCAGCTCGATATGCCCCATGCGCTCACGGCGCACCTTGGACAGGGTGACTTCCACGCCGCACTTCTCGCAGATCACGCCGCGGTGCTTCAGGCGCTTGTACTTGCCGCACAGGCACTCGTAGTCCTTGACCGGCCCGAAAATCTTGGCGCAGAACAGGCCGTCGCGCTCCGGCTTGAAGGTGCGGTAATTGATGGTTTCCGGCTTCTTGACTTCGCCGTAGGACCATGAACGGATTTTTTCCGGCGAAGCAAGACCAATCTTGATCGCGTCGAATTCTTCCTTTTGTGTAACCTGCTTGAACAAATCCAGCAATGATTTCATGTGTAACTCCTAACTCTGGTTGGTAGGTCGGGCTTTAGCCCGATGCTAACGCCTGGTCGGGCAAAAGCCCGACCTACTCCCTATCTTCAGTGCCGTACCAAATCCATATCAATACCCAAGGAACGGATTTCCTTGATGACCACGTTGAAGGATTCCGGCATGCCGGCATCGATCTTGTGATCGCCCTTGACGATGTTTTCATAAACCTTGGTGCGCCCCGCCACGTCGTCGGACTTGACGGTCAGCATCTCCTGCAGGGTGTAAGCCGCACCGTAAGCTTCCAGTGCCCAGACTTCCATTTCACCGAAACGCTGGCCGCCGAACTGCGCCTTGCCACCCAGCGGCTGCTGCGTCACGAGGCTGTACGGGCCGGTCGAACGCGCATGCATCTTGTCGTCCACCAGGTGGTGCAGCTTCAGCACATGCTTGTAGCCGACCGTCACCGGGCGATCGAAAGCCTCGCCGGTGCGCCCGTCGTGCAGCGTGGTCTGGCCTGACAGCGGCAGGTCAGCCAGCTCCAGCATGTACTTGATTTCTTCTTCGCTGGCACCGTCGAATACTGGCGTCGCAAACGGCACGCCCTTCGTCAGGTTGCGGCACAGCTCGATGACTTCATCGTCGCTGAACGCATCGATATCCACCGTTTGGCCATTGTGATGGTTGTAGATCTTGCCCAGGAACTTGCGCACCTCGGTGATCTTGGCATTGGTCTGCAGCATGTCGTCGATCTTCTTGCCCAGCCCCTTGGCCGCCCAGCCCAGATGCGTCTCGAGAATCTGTCCGATGTTCATCCGCGACGGCACGCCGAGCGGATTCAGCACCACGTCCACCGGTGTACCGTCGGCCATGTACGGCATATCCTCCACCGGCACGATGCGCGACACCACGCCCTTGTTGCCGTGGCGGCCGGCCATCTTGTCGCCGGGTTGCAGGCGGCGCTTCACCGCGACATACACCTTGACCATCTTCTGCACGCCGGCCTGTAGCTCGTCGCCCTGGGTCAGCTTCTTCTTCTTCAGCTCGAAGGCGGCATCAAACTCGATGCGGTTCTGCGCCAGGCCTTCCTTGACCTGCTCCATCTGGGCTGCTACTTCGTCGTCGGCCACGCGGATGTCGAACCATTGATGGTGTTCGATGCTGTGCAGGTATTCCTTGCCGATCTTGCTGCCCTTGGCCAGCTTCTTCGGCCCGCCGTTGGCAACCTTGTTGAGCAGCAGTTTTTCCAGGCGCGCGAACACGTCGGCTTCCACGATGCGCATCTGATCCGCGAGGTCCTTCTTGTAGCGGTTCAGTTCGTCATCGATGATCTGTTGCGCACGCTTGTCGCGTTGCAACCCTTCGCGCGTGAATACCTGCACGTCGATCACCGTTCCCGAGCTGCCGGTCGGCACACGCAGGCTGGTATCTTTCACGTCCGAGGCCTTCTCGCCGAAGATCGCGCGCAGCAGTTTTTCTTCCGGGGTCAGTTGCGTTTCGCCCTTGGGCGTCACCTTGCCGACCAGCACGTCGCCCACTGCGACTTCCGCGCCGATATGCACGATGCCGCATTCGTCCAGGCGTGCGAGTTGCGCCTCCGCCAGATTCGGGATGTCGCGCGTGATTTCCTCCGGACCCAGCTTGGTGTCGCGCGCCGCGACGGTCAGCTCTTCGATGTGAATGGAAGTGAAACGGTCCTGCGCGAGGACGCGTTCGGAGATCAGGATCGAGTCCTCGTAGTTGTAGCCGTTCCACGGCATGAAAGCGACCAGCATGTTCTGGCCGAGAGCCAGTTCGCCCATATCGGTGGAAGCGCCGTCGGCAATCACATCGCCGCGCGCAATCACATCGCCCACCTTGACCAGCGGACGCTGGTTGATGTTGGTGTTCTGGTTGGAGCGGGTGTACTTGATCAGGTTGTAGATGTCCACGCCGACTTCGCCGGCTGTGATTTCATTGTCGTTGGCACGCACCACGATACGGCCGGCGTCGACGTAGTCGATGCGCCCGCCGCGCCATGCCTGCACGGTCGTGCCGGAGTCGACGGCCACGGTACGCTCGATGCCGGTACCCACCAGCGGTTTTTCTGCGCGCAGACAGGGAACGGCCTGGCGTTGCATGTTGGCACCCATCAGCGCGCGGTTCGCGTCGTCATGCTCGAGGAACGGGATCAGCGAGGCTGCGACCGACACCACCTGGGAAGGCGACACGTCCATGTACTCCAGCTTGTCCGGTTCGGCCAGCACGAATTCGTTGTGATGGCGCGCCGACACGATGTCGTTGGTGAAGTGGCCCTTCTTGTCCAACTCGGCATTCGCCTGGGCGATGGTGAACTTGCCTTCCTCGATCGCCGACAGATAATCGACCTCATCGGCCACCTTGCCCTTGCCCACCTTGCGGTACGGCGTCTCGATGAAGCCGTATTCGTTGGTGCGCGCATACAGCGCCAGCGAGTTGATCAGGCCGATGTTCGGGCCTTCCGGCGTTTCGATCGGGCACACGCGGCCATAGTGCGTCGGGTGCACGTCGCGCACTTCGAAGCCGGCGCGTTCGCGCGTCAGGCCGCCCGGACCGAGCGCGGAGATGCGGCGCTTATGGGTAATTTCGGACAGCGGATTGGTCTGGTCCATGAACTGCGACAACTGGCTGGAGCCGAAGAATTCCTTGACCGCGGCCGAGATCGGTTTCGCGTTGATCAGGTCATGCGGCATCAGGTTGTCGGTCTCGGCCTGGCCGAGGCGTTCCTTGACGGCACGCTCCACGCGCGCCAAGCCGGCGCGGAACTGGTTCTCGGCCAGCTCGCCCACGGCGCGCACGCGGCGGTTGCCGAGGTGATCGATATCGTCGATTTCGCCGCGGCCATTGCGCAGTTCGACCAGTATCTTCACCACCTCGACGATGTCCTCGTTGGACAGGATCGATGCGCCGGTCAGTTCTTCGCGACCTATGCGGCGGTTGAACTTCATGCGGCCGACTGCGGACAGATCGTAGCGCTCCTCACTGAAGAACAGCCCGTGGAACAGGCTCTCGACAGCCTCTTCGGTCGGCGGCTCGCCGGGGCGCATCATGCGATAGATCGCTACGCGCGCCGTCCATTGATCGACGGTTTCGTCGGTACGCAGGGTTTGCGAAATGAACGCGCCGTGGTCCAGGTCATTGGTGTACAGCGTCTGGATTTTAGCGACACCTGCGGCTTGCAGCTTGTGCAGCAGCGCTTCGGTAATTTCGTCGTTGGCATTGGCGATGATTTCGCCGCTTTCCTTGTCCACAATGTTGTTTGCAATCACGCGGCCGGTCAGGAACTCTTCGGTAACGGCCAGCTTGTCGATGCCGGCTTCCTGCATTTCGCGGATATGGCGCACGGTGATGCGCTTGTCCTTGGCCACGATGACCTTGCCGGATTTGCCGACGATGTCGAAGCGTGCTACGTCGCCGCGCAGGCGCTCGGCCACCACTTCAAACTGGATGCCCTTCTTGCCCAAGTGGAAGGTGTCGAAGTCGAAGAACATCTTGAGCATGTCTTCGTTGCTGTAGCCGAGTGAACGCAACAGGATAGTGACCGGCATCTTGCGGCGGCGGTCGATACGGAAGTACACGTAGTCCTTCGCGTCGAATTCGAAATCCAGCCAGGAGCCGCGATACGGAATGATACGCGCGGAGAACAGTAGCTTGCCGGACGAATGGGTCTTGCCCCGGTCATGCTCGAAGAACACGCCGGGCGAACGGTGCAGCTGCGACACGATGACGCGCTCGGTGCCGTTGATCACGAACGAGCCGGTGGGCGTCATGAGCGGCATTTCGCCCATATACACTTCCTGCTCCTTGACTTCCTTGACCGTGGGCTTGGACGCTTCCTTGTCCATGATGGTCAGGCGCACACGCGCGCGCAGCGGCGAGGCATAAGTCAGGCCGCGCTGCTGGCATTCCTTGACATCGAACGGCGGCATGCCGAGCTGGTAGCTGACAAAGTCGAGGCGCGCATTTTTGGAATGGCTCTCGATCGGGAAAATGCCGTTGAAAGCGGCCTGCAGGCCTTCATTTTTCCGCTGTTCCGGCGGAGTATAGGCCTGCAGGAATGCGGCAAAAGATTCCAATTGGGTAGACAGCAGGAATGGAACCGGTAACGCGCCGACTCGCTTGGCAAAACTTTTACGAATGCGTTTTTTTTCGGTAAAAGAGTAGCTCATATAATCTCCACGATCGAAGGAAAACGAAGTTTCAGTACAGACTAACCTAGGTTATGCCGGAACTAAAAAGACAGGGGGCAGGAAGTGATTATCGGCTTCCTGGCCGCTGGTTTCTTAAAGCGGCAAAAGGCTGACGGTAAGCCGCCAGCCTTTCTGCCACGCACAACCTTACTTGATTTCAGCAGTTGCGCCAGCTTCGGTCAGCTGCTTGGCGATTGCATCAGCATCAGCCTTGGACACACCTTCCTTGACGGGCTTCGGTGCGCCGTCCACCAGGTCCTTGGCTTCCTTCAGGCCCAGGCCGGTGATGGTACGAACCACCTTGATCGTGTTCACCTTGTTGTCGCCGGCGGACTTCAGGATCACGGTGAATTCGGTTTGCTCGGCGGCAGCAGCACCAGCGGCAGCAGCACCGCCAGCAGCCGGAGCAGCCATCGCAGCAGCGGAAACACCGAACTTCTCTTCAATCGCCTTCACCAACTCGTTGAGTTCCAGCACGGACATGTTGTCCAGTGCAGCCAAAAATGCGTCTTTATCGAATGCCATTTTGTTTTCCTATCTTTAAAAATTAATCGGATCAAGCAGCAGCAGGTTCTTTCTTCGCGGCAACCGCGCCAAGCACGCGGGCCAAGCCAGAAACCGGCGACTGCAGCAAACCGCACAGTTGTGCCAGCAGGACTTCCTTCGACGGCACGGAAGCCAGCGCATTCACGCCCGCAGCATCCAGCACCTTGCCGTTGTACGACCCCGCCTTCACTACCAGCTTGTCGTTCGTCTTGGCGAATTCATGCACCACCTTGGCGGCAGCGACGGCGTCCGCGCTGATGCTGTACACCAGCGGGCCGACCATCTTGTCGCCCAGGGATTCGAACTGGGTACCTTGCACCGCGCGGCGCGCCAGCGTGTTCTTCAACACGTGGAAATACACCCCCGACTTGCGTGCATTGGCACGCAGCCTGGTGATGTCGCCGACCTGGATGCCACGATACTCTGCCAAAACGATGGTCTGGGCCTTTGCAACTTGTGCACTGACTTCCGCGACCACTGCCTGTTTCTCTTGCAGATTGAGACTCAAGTCTTCCTCCATTATTCCGGAATGTATTTGCGCACATTCCATCGGTTACAACAGCGACCTTGAGCCAGGAAAACAACTCCTGCTCGCGGGCCACACCATCTACGTGGGCCGCCGGGTGTCCGATGATCCGAACGCTCCGTCAATTAAGTCTCCGGCCGACAACTCCTTTGACACCTACGGTCTTTGATGCTGCCAGCACGCCAGCAGTCCAAAGATCAGAGGCGACAGGATTTTCATCCTGCCGCCAAATTCAAAACACTATGCCGTCAGGCTAGCCTGCTCGACGCGGATGCCGGCTCCCATGGTGCTGGAGATGGATACCTTTTTCAGGTACACCCCCTTGGATGCCGCGGGCTTGGCCTTGTTCAGCGCGTCGACCAACGCCAGCAGGTTTTCACGCAACGCTTCCGGCGCGAACGAAGCACGGCCGATGGTGCACTGCACGATGCCGTTTTTGTCGGTGCGGTACTGCACCTGTCCGGCCTTGGCATTCTTCACCGCACCCGCCACGTCGGCGGACACCGTACCCACCTTGGGGTTAGGCATCAAACCGCGCGGACCGAGGATCTGGCCCAGTTGACCGACCAGACGCATCGCATCCGGGCTGGCGATCAGCACGTCAAAGTTCAGGTTGCCACCCTTGATGGATTCGGCCAGGTCGTCGAAACCGACGATGTCTGCACCTGCTGCCTTAGCCTCTTCGGCCTTGGCTCCCTGCGCAAATACCGCCACACGCACCACCTTGCCGGTGCCCTTGGGCAGCACCACGGAGCCGCGCACCAACTGATCGGACTTGCGGGCATCGATGCCGAGGTTCACCGCAACGTCGATGGACTCATCAAACTTCGCCACGGCGGTTTCCTTGACCAGATTCAGCGCATCGTTCAGCGGATACAGCTTGTTGCGGTCGACCTTGGCCGCAATTGCCTTATAACGTTTGGACATGTTATACGCCCTCCACAGTAATGCCCATGCTGCGCGCGCTGCCAGCGATGGTGCGCACTGCGGCATCCATATCGGCGGCCGTCAGGTCGGGCATCTTGGTTGTTGCGATTTCTTCCGCTTGCTTGCGGGTCAGCTTGCCCACCTTGTCGGTGTGCGGCGTCTTGCTGCCCTTTTGCACGCCGGCTGCCTTCTTGATCAGAATGGTCGCGGGCGGGGTCTTCATGATGAAGGTGAAGCTCTTGTCCGCGAATGCGGTGATCACCACCGGAATCGGCAGACCGGGTTCCACGCCTTGCGTCTGTGCGTTAAACGCCTTGCAGAACTCCATGATATTCAGGCCACGCTGACCCAATGCCGGGCCAATCGGTGGACTTGGATTTGCCTTGCCGGCAGGCACTTGCAGCTTGATGTAGCCGACTACTTTTTTTGCCATGATATGCTCCTGTCAAACGGGTACCAGCGAAACTTTTCGTTTCTCCCCAACGTAAGAAATGACAAACGGGAAACTGCATCTGCAATCCTTGCAGGCTGCGTTCCCCCTCCGCATTCCTCGCTCTTCAGCCTTTTTCTACCTGGCCGAAATCCAGCTCCACGGGTGTCGAGCGACCGAAAATGGTCACCGCCACGCGTATCTTGTTCTTGTCGTAATTGACATCCTCGACCGTGCCGTTGAAGTCGGTAAACGGGCCTTCCTTGACGCGCACCGCCTCACCCACCTCAAACAGCACCTTGGGCCTGGGTTTTTCGACCCCGGCCTGCATCTGCTGCATGATGTTCTGCACTTCCTTTTCACTGATCGGCGTGGGCTTCATCGCCGAGCCGCCCAGGAAACCGGTTACCTTTGGGGTGCTCTTCACCAGATGCCAAGACTCATCGGTCATTTCCATCTCGACCAGCACATAGCCCGGGAAAAACTTGCGCTCGGTAATACTCTTTTGCCCGGATTTCAGCTCCACCACCTCTTCGACGGGAACCAGAATCTGTCCGAACTTGTCCTGCATTCCCTCGCGCTGAATGCGCTCGGTCAGTGCACGCTGCACGCTTTTCTCAAACTGCGAGTACGTATGAACAACATACCAGTTCTTGGCCATCACTCACCCCGTCCCATCAGTTTATTCACCACCACCATCAGGCTGGCATCAACTGCCCACAGGAACAATGCCATGATGATGGTAAACACGATCACGATGCCTGTGGTTTGCAGCGTTTCCTTGCGCGTCGGCCAGGATACACGCTTCGCCTCGGCAACAGAATCCTTGCCGAAAGCAAAAAAACGTTTCCCCGGTTCGCTGGTCCATGCCACTACAGCCGCCAGCAACAGGCCCACCAGCACCGAAGCCACCTTCAGCACTGCCGCACTATCGCGCAGGTAATAGAAGCCTGCAATACCTGCCACTACTAGCAGGAAAGCAACCAGCAACTTGATTTTATCTGCCATGCGCAATTATTCCGATCAACTATTACTTACCTTTTGGCAGGCCAGGAGGGTCTCGAACCCCCAACCCTCGGTTTTGGAGACCGATACTCTACCAATTGAGCTACTGGCCTAAAACCCGGGAAGGAAGAAGAGAGAATGGAGAAGGGTCATCCCCCTCCCTCTTCACCCTTCACCCTTCTCATCCTTTTACTCGATAATCTTTGCAACCACGCCGGCACCAACGGTGCGGCCGCCTTCGCGGATCGCGAAGCGCAGACCTTCTTCCATCGCGATCGGGTTGATCAGGTTGACAGTGATGCTGACGTTGTCGCCAGGCATGACCATCTCAGTGCCTGCCGGCAGTTCAACCGCACCGGTCACGTCGGTGGTGCGGAAGTAGAACTGCGGGCGATAGCCTTGGAAAAACGGGGTGTGACGGCCGCCTTCATCCTTGCCCAGCACATAGATCTCAGCTGTGAACTTGGTGTGCGGCTTGATCGAGCCTGGCTTGCACAGCACTTGGCCGCGCTCGACTTCTTCACGCTTGGTGCCGCGCAGCAGGACGCCGACGTTGTCGCCTGCCTGGCCCTGGTCGAGCAGTTTGCGGAACATCTCAACGCCGGTGCAGGTGGTCTTCAGGGTGGGCTTGATACCGACGATTTCGAGCTCTTCGCCAACCTTGACCACGCCGCGCTCGACGCGGCCGGTTACGACGGTGCCGCGGCCGGAGATGGAGAATACGTCTTCGACCGGCATCAGGAAGGTACCGTCAATGGCGCGCTCAGGTGTCGGGATGTAGCTGTCGAGTGCGTCGGCCAGACGGAAGATGGCGGGTTCGCCAATGTCGCTCTGGTCGCCTTGCATGGCTTTCAATGCGGAGCCTTTGATGATCGGCACGTCGTCGCCAGGGAAGTCGTATTTGGAGAGCAGTTCGCGCACTTCCATTTCGACGAGCTCGAGCAATTCTTCGTCGTCAACCATGTCGCATTTGTTGAGGAATACGATGATGTACGGTACGCCAACCTGACGGGCCAGCAGGATGTGCTCGCGGGTCTGGGGCATCGGGCCGTCGGCGGCGGATACCACAAGGATCGCGCCGTCCATCTGAGCGGCGCCGGTAATCATGTTCTTGACGTAGTCGGCGTGGCCCGGGCAGTCCACGTGGGCGTAGTGGCGGCTGGACGTTTCGTACTCGACGTGGGCGGTATTGATGGTAATGCCGCGTGCCTTTTCTTCAGGTGCCGCGTCGATCTGGTCGTAGGCCTTGGCTTCGCCGCCAAATTTCTTGGACAGAACGGTCGTGATCGCCGCCGTCAGGGTGGTCTTGCCATGATCCACGTGGCCGATGGTGCCCACGTTCACGTGGGGCTTCGTACGTTCAAATTTGCTCTTTGCCATGATTTTTCCTTATCAATGTCAAACGTTAACAATAAAAACTAATGGTGCCCATGGCGAGAATCGGACTCGCGACCTCTCCCTTACCAAGGGAGTGCTCTACCACTGAGCCACATGGGCAAAACTAAACTGGAGCGGGTGAAGGGAATCGAACCCTCGTCGTAAGTTTGGAAAACTTCTGCTCTACCATTGAGCTACACCCGCAGGCTTTCCCACCAAACAACGGCTTAAAGCAAGCAGTTGCCACAACCCAGTAAAAAATATTCAACTATTTGGTGGAGGGGGACGGATTCGAACCATCGTACTCATAAGAGGGCAGATTTACAGTCTGCTGCCTTTAACCACTCGGCCACCCCTCCAAACAGAACTTGCGATTATGTCAATTCCCGCCTCGGATGTCAAACCAAAGCCCCGTCCCGAATTAAAAATCACCGGGAGTCGTCGTCAAAAGAGATCATTACACTGGGCAAAAAGCTATCGAAACAGCAAATTTCGCTGACATCGAAGCAAAGAAGCAATCAGCCACCCTGCAGCAACTTCAACAGCTGCTTGTACTGCTCTCGCTCCTCATCGCTCAGACCGTTAGTGCCGCCTCGTGCTTTTATCTGTAACGCCTGAAATTGCTGACGATACCGACCTTCGCTGATTCTGCTCATCAACCCGGAAAACTCCGCCGCCACATCAAAATTTTCACCCCAATTCAGCATATCCGCCTCTGCCGCCGCTAGAGTTTTTTCGTGCGCCGTGCCTTGGAACATCTGCATGAGCGCCGCACCGCCTACTTCAAAACCGGCTTCACGCAATGCATAGAGCAACGCCGCCACCGCCTCGGCTTCCGCGCCTTCACCGTACCAATCGGCGTGGATTTGCGCACCCAGCGCCGGCTGCGCAATCAGGCATTGCAGCAGCAGCCGATGCGCCGAAGGCGCTGCGCGCCCGGCTTTCTGGAAGACCCGGGGAGCCGTACGCGCGACCGGCTTGATCTCATACAGAGCTTCCAGTTCCACCTGACTCACCCCGGCGAGTGCCGCAATTTCCTTGCGCAGCAACAGGGCAGTGGCCGGCGCGGCAATCGCGGTCAACAGCGGTTTGGCGCGCTGCAGCAACTGGCTGCGTCCCTCCTGGGTGCGCAAGTCCAGCTCCGCGCTGATTTCGCGCAGCAAATAGGCAGATAACGGCATCGCCTCCTGCACGCGCTGCTCGAAGGCATCCCTGCCGAATTCGCGGATGAAACTGTCAGGATCATGCTCGACCGGCAGAAACAGGAAGCTGATGCGCTTTCCGTCCTGCAAGTGGGGCAGCGCGTTTTCCAGCGCGCGCCAAGCCGCCTTCTGTCCGGCCTTGTCGCCGTCGAAGCTGAACACGATGTGTTCGGTCAGGTGCAGCAGTTTCTGCACGTGATACGGCGTGGTTGCCGTACCCAGCGTCGCCACGGCATATTCCACGCCGTGCTGCGCGAGCGCCACCACATCCATGTAACCCTCCACCACCAGCACCCGCTGCGAAGCGCGGATCGCCTTCTGCGCCTGATACAGGCCGTACAGCTCGCGCCCCTTTTCGAACAGCGGCGTCTCGGGCGAGTTGAGGTACTTGGGCTCACCCTTGTCCAGCACCCGCCCGCCGAAGCCGATGACCTGCCCGCGCACGTTGATGATGGGGAACATGATGCGGTCGCGGAAGCGGTCGTAGCGCTTGCCTTCGTCGCCGGCGATCACCAGCCCGGTTTCGCTCAGCGTATCGCTCTGGTAATCGGGAAACGCCGCCGCAAGATTCTGCCAGCCGTCCGGCGCGTAACCGATGCCGAATTTCGCGGCGATCTCGCCGGACAGCCCACGCCGCTTGAGGTAATCGATCGCGCGCGGCGATTGCTTGAGTTGCTCGCGGTAGTAGCGCGTGGCGACCTGCATCACCTCGTACAAATCCGGCGCAACTTTCTGGTAGGCCTCCCCTGCGGCTGGACGCTCGCGCGGCACTTCCAGACCAGCGCTGCGTGCCAGCTCCTCGATCGCCTCGACAAAGCCGAATCCGGCATGCTCCATGACAAAGCTGATCGCCGTGCCATGCGCCCCGCAGCCGAAGCAATGGTAAAACTGCTTGGACTGACTGACGGTAAACGAGGGGGATTTTTCGCTGTGGAACGGGCAGCAGGCGACAAAATTCGCACCGGCCTTTTTGAGCGGCACGTAGCGCTCAACCACGTCCACGATATCGAGACGATTAAGCAGGTCCTGAATAAAACTTTTCGGAATCAAGCCCGCACCTTTCATCGCTGCCGGCAGGGCGCCGGCGGAACGGTTAACCGGGAATTACTTGCCGAGCTGCGCCTTGATCAGGGCGGAAACCTTGCCCATGTCGGCACGCCCGGCCAATTTGGGCTTGAGCACGCCCATCACCTTGCCCATGTCTTGCGGGCCGGCCGCACCGGTTGCGGCGATCGCTTCGGCGACAGCCGCATTGACTTCGGCTTCGCTGAGCTGTTGCGGCAGATAGTCAGCCAGCACACTCATCTCGAATTTCTCGACATCCGCCAGCTCCTGGCGGCCCGCCGCCTCGTACTGGCTGATTGAGTCGCGCCGCTGCTTGTTCATCTTCTCGATGATGGCGATCACGTCCGCATCCGACAGCTCGATGCGCTCGTCCACCTCGCGCTGCTTCATCGCGGCGAGCAAAAGGCGGATAGCCCCGAGGCGCGCCGTATCCTTGGCGCGCATCGCGGCTTTCATGTCATCGGTGATTCGCTGCTTGAGGCTCATGCCGGAGCCGGGAAAACCCGGAAGACGGGTCTAGTACAGCTTGGGAGGAAGAGTCTGGCTGCGCAGGCGCTTGTAATGGCGCTTCACGGCGGCGGCCAGCTTGCGCTTACGTTCCGCAGTGGGCTTTTCGTAAAATTCGCGGGCGCGCAGATCGGTCAGCAGGCCGGTCTTTTCCACGGAACGCTTGAAGCGGCGCATCGCCACTTCGAACGGCTCATTCTCTTTAACTCGCACAGTTGTCATGAATAAATTACCTTCTACCAGAAAATCGAGGGCGCGATTCTAGCAAAACAATGGCTTATTCCACAACCGATATTTAATCCCGCCTGAAACCCGCCTACGGTGCGGCATTGACTCGATCTGTCTCGCCAAAACGACTCTTAATCGGCATATCCATACCGGCTTCCGATGACCAAGGTGTTGTCATGCAGCACCGTGCAGACATGGCGCCCGAAAGAGCGCGGCGTATGCGCAAGAGCCAGATATGCCCCGGAGCCTTCGCGCGAGCCGGGCATATTGAGGCGGACGCCATGCTTGTTCGCCAGTGCCGCAAGCTGAGACGTTGGAATGCCCAGTCTGATTTCATGGCAGAAGTTTTTGACATCCCTCCCGCCAAGCCAGAACATCAGCACAAGCTCGGTTGATGAGAGTACGGTTATTCCAATCAAAACCATTGTGATCTTAAATGCAGCCTTCATTGGAGAACCAACGCAGCGGTGTTCGCAATCAGCCGACGCTGACCCGCCCGAACTTGCGCTTGCCGACCTGCGCCACGACCACCGTTCCGGCCTTGATCTGCAGGCCACGGTCGCTGACTTTTTCCCCGTCGAGCTTGACAGCCCCGGCATCGATCATGCGCAATGCTTCGGAGGTGCTGGCGACCAGGCCGGCCTGCTTGAGCAGTTGGGCAATGCCGATCTGTCCGTCCATGCCGGCAACGGTGATTTCCGGCATGTCATCCGGCAACAAGCCCTGCCTGAAGCGCGCCTCGAATTCCGCCAGCGCACCCACGGCGGCCTTTTGCGAGTGGAAGCGTGCGACGATTTCCTGCGCAAGCATCACCTTGATGTCGCGCGGATTGCGCCCCTGCTCCACCTCGGCGCGCCAGCCGGCGATCTCGTTCAGGCTGCGGAACGACAGCAATTCCAGATAGCGCCACATCAGCGTATCGGAGATCGACATCAGTTTGCCGAACATGTCCTGCGGCGTATCGGTGATGCCAATGTAATTGCCCAGCGACTTGGACATCTTGTTGACACCATCCAGCCCTTCCAGCAGCGGCATGGTGAGCACGCACTGCGGCGCTTGCCCGTAATGTTTCTGCAGCTCGCGCCCCATAAGCAGGTTGAATTTCTGGTCGGTACCGCCCAGCTCAATGTCCGCCCGGAGCGCGACGGAGTCGTAGCCCTGCACCAGCGGGTAGAGGAATTCGTGGATGGCGATGGGCTGGTTGGCCTTGTAACGCTTGCCGAAGTCGTCGCGCTCCAGCATGCGCGCCACGGTGGAAGTCGCAGCCAGCTTGATGAGGTCGGCCGCACCGAGCTTGTCCATCCAGGCGGAGTTGAACACGATCTCGGTCTTTTCCGGGTCGAGCACCTTGAACACCTGGTCGCGGTAGGACTGGGCGTTCTGCAGCACCTGCTCGCGCGTCAGCGGCGGGCGGGTGGCGTTCTTGCCGGTGGGGTCGCCGATCATGCCGGTGAAATCGCCGATCAGGAACAGTGCTTGGTGACCCAGATCCTGCAACTGGCGCATCTTGTTGAGGAGCACGGTGTGGCCGAGGTGCAAGTCCGGCGCGGTCGGGTCGAAACCTGCCTTGACGCGCAGCGGGCGGCCAGGTGCAAGCCGTTGTTTCAATTCATCTTCAACCAACAGCTCATGGGCGCCGCGCTTGATCTGGGCCAGCGCGTCCTGATGTGTCATTTCGGTCATATTCGTCATCAATTCAAAGTCTAGGAAAACCGGCTTACCGCCCACTCCCGTTTTTCAACCGTTCGTCGGTCACGTTTTACCGCTCGATTTTCCCGCCCGCCATCCATCAGGCCGGTTTTGAGCCAATGCGGCTTTCTGGTAAAGTGCGCGCCAATCCAAAAAATACAGTGTATTGCTGATATACAGAGAGCAACTCCAGGAGGCGCGAATGTTAACCCAAAACCTGCTCAGCCAAGAGCGCAAAATGAAACTGCGCTGGTTTGTCACCCTGTCCACCATGCCGCTGCTGGGGGTGGTCACCGCTTTCGGCTTGGTGCCGCAAAGCGATCTCGGCCTGAATTCGGCGAAGATTGCCGTCGAACAGATCGCCCTGCCCAAGGTTGCGCCCAGCGTAGGCGCCATCGCCAGCTTCTGGCGCAACGAGCGCGTGCAGAGCGGCGACACGGTCGTCGAATTGCTGCGCCGCCTGAACATCGAGGATGCCGCGGCCAGCGCCTACCTGCGCACCGCCCCCGAGGCAGAATCCTTCCGCAAGCTGTCCGTCGGCCGCGAAGTACAAGCCGAAACTAATACCGACGGCGGCTTGGTCGCGCTGCGCTACCTGGGCGACAACGGCGCGCAAGTCGTGATCGAAAAGCAGGGTGACGGCTACGCAACCCGCATCCTGCCGGCACAACTGGAGAAACGCCTGTTCGTGCGCACCGGCGAAATCAAGGGCAGCCTGTATGCCGCAACCGATGCCGCCGGGATGCCGGAAGCGGCCGCCAACCAGCTGACCGAGATATTCAGCGGCGACATCGACTTCCACCATGATCTGCGCAAGGGCGACAAATTCACCGCAGTGTATGAAATGACCTACAGCAACGGGGCGCTGGTGAATACCGGCCGCATCCAGGCGGCCGAGTTCGTCAATCAGGGCCGTTCCTACCGTGCCGTCTATTTCCAGGGGGATTACTACACGCCGGAAGGCAAGAGCGTACGCAAAGCCTTCCTGCGCTCCCCTATCGAATTCTCGCGGATAAGCTCCGGCTTCACCAACTCGCGTTTCCACCCGGTGCTGAACCAGTGGCGTGCGCATAAAGGCGTGGACTTTGCCGCCCCCATCGGCACCAAGGTCAAAGCGACCTCGGATGGCGTCGTCACGTCCTTCGGCAAACAAGGCGGCTACGGCAACTTCATTGCGGTCAGCCATCAGGGCCGCTTCACCACCGTGTATGGGCATTTGTCGCGCTTTGCCAAGGGATTGCACCGCGGTCAGCGCGTGGCGCAGGGCGACGTGATCGCTTATGTCGGCATGACCGGCCTGACCAGCGGCCCGCACCTGCACTACGAATTCAAGATCGACGGCCAGCAACGTGACCCGCTGCGCGTCGCCCTGCCGGACGCGAAGCCGGTCAACCATGAGAACATGGCGACGTTCAAGGTGGCTGCAGACAATTTCGTTGCGCGCCTGAACCTGCTGCGCAATACAAACCTCGCCAAGCTCGACTAGATACTCCGTGCCGCATCCGCCTGAACTGTATGTAGGGTTGATGTCCGGCACCAGCCTGGATGGCATCGATGCTACCCTGGTCGATCTGGGCGGGGTGCAGCCCAGGTTGCTCGCCCGGCATTACGCCCCCTTCGACGAAGCGCTGAAAAGCGAACTGCTTGCGCTGCACCAGCCCGGCCACGACGAACTGCACCGCACGCAACTGGCCGGCAACCAGCTGGCGCGGCGCTATGCCGCGGCGGTCAACGCTTTGCTCGGCGCGGTAAACTCGTCGAACGCCGCCATCAAGGCCATCGGCTGCCACGGCCAGACCATCCGCCACCGCCCCGAGCACGGCTACACGCTGCAAATCGGCAATGCCGCACTGCTCGCTGAGTTGACCGGCATCACCGTCATCAGCGACTTCCGCAGCCGCGACATCGCGGCCGGCGGGCAGGGTGCACCGCTGGTTCCGGCCTTTCACGACAAACTGCTGCGCCATCCCGCCGCCCACCGCGTCATCGTCAACATCGGCGGCATCGCCAACCTGACCGATCTCCCACCCGGCGGCGACACGACGGGTTTCGACAGCGGTCCCGGCAACATGCTGATGGATGCCTGGTGCATGCAGCATCTCGACAGACCCTACGACGACAATGGCGCATGGGCGGCATCGGGCAAGGTGCTGCCCGCATTGCTGGAAAGAATGCTCGCCGAGCCGTTCTTCGCCCTGCCGCCGCCCAAGAGCAGCGGGCGCGACCTGTTCAGCCTAGCTTGGCTGCGCGGCAAGCTGCAAGGCGGCGAATCGGCGGAAGACGTACAGGCCACCCTGCTGGAACTGACATGCAGCACCGTCGCTCAGGCCGTCCGGCAGCACTGCGTGGGTGCGACGGAAATCTATCTCTGCGGCGGCGGTGCGCGCAACTCGACCCTGCGCACCCGCCTCGCCGCCCTGTTCCCGGACAGCTGCATACAGACCACGGATACCCTCGGCGTGGATGGTGATTACCTGGAGGCCATCGCCTTCGCCTGGCTGGCGCAACAGGCCCTGCACGGCAAGCCGGCCAACTTGCCCGCTGTCACGGGAGCCCGGCATCCCTGCGTGCTCGGCGCAATCTACCTTGCATAAACATTGGCCCGCATAAATGCAAACGGGGCGCAACGCGCCCCGTAGCCTTGCAACCAACCGACAGCCTAAACCGAGAACGATGAGCCGCAGCCGCAGGTGGACGCAGCGCTCGGGTTCCTGATGACGAACTGCGAACCTTCCAGACCTTCGGTATAGTCGATTTCCGCGCCGGCCAGATACTGGAAGCTCATCGGGTCGATCAACAGCTGCACGCCATTCTTGGTCATCACGGTGTCGTCTTCGTTGACTTCTTCGTCGAAGGTAAAACCGTACTGGAAACCGGAACAGCCGCCGCCACTGACAAACACGCGCAGCTTGAGGTCGGTATTGCCTTCCTCTTCGATCAATTGTTTTACCTTGTTCGCCGCGTTGTCGGTAAAGACCAGCGGGTCTTGTGTTTCGGTTGCTGCATTCATGTCTGTCTCCTAAATAAATTACTCGCCACTATTCAACTTGAAAGCCACCACTTTGTCCTGTGCTGCGACGTTGCTGTGGATCAGGCGCCCTTCGACGATGGCACCCAACTGGATTTCAAGAGTTTTGTAGTGCACATCGCCATTGACCCTGGCTTTGCTCTGCAGTTCCAGATATTCGCTGGCGAATACCGGGCCAGTGGTCGCGCCGTTGATCACCAGATGGGTAACGTTGATCTCGCCGGTCACCTTCGCGTGCTCGCTCAGCACCAGCGTGCTCGGTTTGCCCGGGGTTGCGACCACATTGCCGTTCACCTGCCCGTCAATGCGCATCCCGCCGCTAAAACTCAAATCACCCTCGATGGTCGTACCCGCGCCGATCAACGAATCGATGCGGCTTTGCGGTTTGCTGTGTTTATTGCCGAACATAAACCCTCCCTCACGCCAAATTCTTTTTATGACAGGCTGACGTTTTGCCGCACTTTCGGCTCGCCCGCCCCCTGCTCGAATATCCTCACTTGGATATTTTCCAGTTGAACGTCCTGCGGCAGCTGAATGCTCTGTTCTACGCGCTGATAATACTTGAAACTGAGCTGAAATTGGGTGTTCCCCGACGCATTTTGCGGAAATAAAAGCGTTGTTCGCTGCCCATCCCTCAACACCGTAGCCACCAGTTGATAGCTGCCGCTGAACTCCTTGACGCGCTGCCCGCTCTGCACCAGCAGCATGCGCAGACGATATTCGCCGGGCATCTTGTCGCGCTCCAGCCTCAGGCGGTGCACCCCCAGTTCGCCCTCCCTGCCGCGCATGGCGGTGAGGTTCTGAAAAAAGGCCAAATCCTCCTGCAGGCGGACGTTTTCATCCGCCTGGTTTTTCAGCTGCTTGGCCGTTTCCTGGCTGCTGGCCTGCTCAATCTGGATTTTCCGCTCGAATTGCGCAACCTGGCCGCTCAGTTGTTTATTTTCCGTCTCCAGCCTGGAGACCTGATCGCGCAACCGGTTCAATTCCTGCTGGGTCTCGCTCCGATGAAACCCCGCCAGTTCCAGTCCGCTGCCATACGCCCACCAGGCCAGCCCCAGCGCCGCCAGCACGAACGGCACCATCATACTCCAGCGCAAATACCACGGGATATGCGGCCGTACCGCCAGTTTCGGCGCGGAAATGCCAAACCTGCGTTTAGTGCGACGCCACATCTCAGGGAAGCAGCGGGAGGTTATTCAGGGCGGAATTCTCCGGCAACCCGAACATGATGTTCATGTTCTGCACCGCCTGTCCCGCAGCACCCTTGACCAAGTTGTCGATCACCGACAGTACCACGACGGTGTCGCCGCCCTGCGGCCGGTGCACCGCGATGCGGCAACGATTTGCGCCGCGCACCGAACGGGCCTCGGGATGGCTGCCTGCAGGCATCACATCCACGAACGATTCGCTGGCATAGCGCCGCTCGAACAACGCCTGCAGATCCGCCTCGCGAGTCAGCCTGCCATACAGCGTGGCATGAATGCCGCGGATCATCGGGGTCAGGTGCGGCACGAAGGTCAGCCCGACCGCCTTGCCGGCCACGCGCGCCAAGCCTTGCCTGATCTCCGGCAAGTGCCGATGCCCGCCGACCCCGTAAGCCTTGAAATTATCCGACGCTTCGGAAAACAGGGTGGCAATCTCCGCCTTGCGCCCCGCGCCGGAAACGCCCGATTTGGCATCGGCGATCAGGCTTTCCGTCTCGATCACGCCCGCCTCCAGCAACGGGAGGAAGCCCAGCTGCACTGCAGTCGGGTAACAGCCCGGATTGGCGACCAGCCGCGCCGATTCGATCTGTGCGCGATTCACCTCCGGCAACCCGTACACCGCTTCGGCGACCAGATCGGGGCAGGCATGGGTCATGCCATACCATTTTTCCCATACCGAGATGTCCTGTAGGCGGAAGTCGGCCGCCAAGTCGATCACCCTCACGCCGGCATCCAGCAATGCGCGAGTTTGCTGCATGGCGATGCCGTTCGGGGTCGCGAAGAACACCAGGTCGCATTGCTCCAGGCGAGCCTCGTCCGGATGCGTGAACGGCAGATCCACATAGCCGCGCAGGCTGGGGAACATCTGGCTGACCGGCGTGCCGGCATCGGCGCGCGAGGTGATCACCTGCAACGCGGCCTGCGGATGCGCCGCCAGCAGGCGCAGCAACTCCACGCCGGTGTAGCCTGTGCCGCCAACTATGCCAACTTTAATCATTCCAGCTTCCTTCAAAAACGTTGCACATCATACAACAACCTAAGAGCCTATTTCAGCAGGTTTCATACCCCGCGTTGGGCCTGGGCGCGGATGGATGCAAGGCGCAACGCACAGCCAATGGTCGTTCCATTGGCAAGCGGTCAACGCTGCAGACGCCGCGCCCAGACCCAACCCGAAGGGCCGCTTGCCTGCGGGCGCATTGCGGCGTTGCGGCCTGCTTGTGGAGAATGACTACACAGCGCAGCCCGCACCTTGCACTGCATCCCGCAGGCAAGCGGCGCGGGGTATGAAACCTGCTGAAATAGGCTCTAATGCAAAAGCCGCCCGGAGGCGGCTTTTGCGGGACATCCAAACAGCTTCGCAGGCTTAACGCTTGGAGAATTGCTTGCGGCGGCGCGCCTTGCGCAGGCCGACCTTCTTGCGCTCCACTTCGCGCGCATCGCGGGTCACCAGACCGGCGTGCTTCAACGCAGCCTTGAGCGTTGCGTCGTAATCGATCAGTGCGCGGGTGATGCCGTGGCGCACCGCACCTGCCTGGCCGGCTTCGCCGCCACCGGTGACGTTCACCATGATGTCGAACTTACCCAGCGTTTCGGTCAGCGTCAGCGGCTGGCGCACGATCATGCGGCCGGTTTCGCGGGAGAAGAATTCATCTACCGGCTTGTCGTTCACGACGATGTCGCCCTTGCCCGGCTTGATGAACACACGCGCCACTGCGCTCTTGCGGCGGCCGGTTCCGTAATTGTAATTCACGCTCATGGTTAAGCCTTCAACAGATTGACTGGTTTCGGTTGCTGCGCTTCATGCGGATGCGACGCACCGGCATACACCTTCATCTTGCGCAACATTGCATAGCCCAGCGGACCTTTCGGCAGCATGCCCTTGACCGCTTTTTCCAGCGCACGGCCCGGATGACGCGCCTGCATCTTGGAAAAATTGGTGGTGTACAGGCCGCCCGGATAGGTCGTGTGGCGATGGTACAGCTTGGCTTCCGTCTTGTTGCCGGTCACACGCAGCTTGTCCGCGTTGACCACCACGACGAAATCGCCGGTATCCACGTGCGGGGTGTAAATTGCCTTATGCTTGCCGCGCAAACGAGCGGCAATCTGGGCAGCCAGACGGCCCAGCACCTGATCGGCTGCGTCAACCAGAAGCCAGTCGTGCTGGACTTCCTGGGACTTGGCGGAAAATGTTTTCATAGCCATTATTCCTAAAAATCTGATAAGTAAACCTCGAAGGGCGCGCATTCTATGTCAGGCATCCTGCCCTGTCAAACAAAAATAAACCGCGCCAAACCCCAAGCCCTCCGCTATTTTGCGCACAGGAAACACGCTGCCGCACAATCACCCGCTCACACGCACAACAGGCCGTCCAGCCAAACCTTCCAGCGCGCATACTTTTCGGGCAGTTGCGGCGCATCCCGGCCAGCCTCTATCTTCTCCGCAAGCCGGGTATCGGCGAGGGACGAGTCCGCCGCCAAGCGTGCCGCGCCAACCAGGCTGGCATCCGCCTGCAGCAGGCGGTAGGTAGTTGCGAATGGAACGCACCGTGCAATCCCCTGTTGCAGACAAGGTAGATTGGACAACCCTCCCGACAAATAGACGCGCTCGATGCCGAATTCACGGTGCATGTCCTCAAGGATGCGCGCCACCCGGAAGATGATTCCTTCCAGCAACAGCGCCGCAACGCGTTGCGCCGGCAACCGCTCGGCCGGTGCTGAGAACGTCACCCCGAAATCCCCCTTGAAATAGGGCGCTCCCAGCCCACCCGGTTCGGCAAGACAGAAGATATCGTCCCGCACCAGATCCTCCATGTGGCAGGCATCGACCGCATAGGGCGCCAGCGCCGCCGCAATGGAATTGAGCGTGCCCTCGCCACCGAAATGCACCTGCCCCGCACTGTCCTGCCAGACCAGCGTCTGCAGATACCCATCGGGAACATTGCGCCCCTGAGGGAGATAACGGATGACAAAGCCCCCCGTCCCGAGGTTAACTAATGCTTCCGGCTGCCCTGTGTGGATGCTCGCCACGAGGGCTGCCGATTGGTCGCCGACACTGGCCTGCAGGGTCAGGCCGTTCTCCAGCGGCAGTGCCCACCCGGCGGAAGGCCAGATTTCCGGCAACACCTGGCGCGGAACGCCGAACAGTTCGCACAACACCGGCGACCATTGTTGGCTATGTATGTCCATCAGCAGGGTGCGCGCCGCCATCGAAACATCGGCCAGGTGATGCCTGCCACCGGTCCAGCGCCAGATCAGAAAAGTATCCAGCGTCCCCAGCAGCCATTCGCCGCTGACCAGCCGTTTGCGCCACGACGGATTCCCGCGCAGCAGTACGCGCAGTTTGGGGGCGAGGTAATAGGCCGCCAGCGGCAACCCGGTGAGATCGCGTATGACGCTTTCCTCGCCGCGCAGCACCGCGCAACTCTCCGCGCCGCGATCGTCCTGCCACGAGATCAGCGGCGTGAGCGGCCGCCCGCTGGCGCGCTCCCAGATCAGGAATGAGGAGCGCTGGCTGCACAGGCCCAGCGGCGGACACGCTGTCGTCTGCGCCCGGCATTCGGCCAGTACCGCATCGGCAGCTTCGACGTAAACCAGCGCATCGCTCTCGTAGCGCCCGCCGTCCGATGTCACTTCAGGCGCTACCCGCGCAACGATCCCGCTGAGCGTGCCATCCCCGGACAGCAGCCCGGCCTTGACCGAGGTCGTACCCAGATCGAGGGCGATAGCGCGCGTCACTGCGGGCAGGCCTCGACCTCTTGCGCGACCCTGCCCGCATCCCAGCCCAGTACCGGTGCGACCAGTTCGGCCAGGCGGCGCAAATCGCTTTCATTCAATCGTGTCAGGATCAGCAGCGGCAAGCGGCGGCGCAGCAGATCGGACAGATGCACCGCCATCTCATCGCGGGCGCAAAACAACAGGTCGGCCAAAATGAAGGGCAGGTCGGGCACGATGCGCCCCATGAGTTGCGGCCTTTCCTCGACAAGGCGAAAAACCTCCTCGGCACGCCGCCCATGGCGGCGCAGCAACCACTTCGCGCTTCCGGCATCGATACCGAGGCGTTTGGCATGCGCACCGTTTTCTTCCAGCCATGCCGAAAAAGCCTGCTGCGGCTTCCAGGGGAAATCCCGTTGCCTGGTCGCACAGGCAGCGCCGACGCCGAGCGCAGCGCACACGGCATCAACGATACACGCCGCATCTTCGCGCGCCGAGGTAAGCTTGCCGCCGATGGAGTAATGCACGCCGTTGCCCGCGGTCTTCAGTTCCCAGTCGCGGCTCACAGCTGCGGGCGATGCCTCGTCGCTGCGCTTCATCACACGCAAACCGGCATAGCTGCCGACCACATCCTTTTCCGTCCACGCCGTCTTGAGGTAGCGGTTGGCCTCAGTCAGCAGGTAGTCGACCTCTTTCGGCTCGACAGCGATGCGATCAAGGTCGCCGCCGTAGTCCTCATCGGTGGTACCGAGCAGCGTCATGCCGTACCACGGGATCATGAAAAACACCCGGCCATCGGACTTGGCGGTCAGCAGCAAGGCCTCATCCGTCACCAGCGCCGGCATGACCAGATGCGTGCCCTTATCCAGCCTGCACCAGCCTCGCCCCTGCTCCGATGCCGCCATCCACTGGCCGGTGGTGTTGACGATCTGCCGCGCGGAAACTTCAGTACTGGCGTGGTCAAGCTGATCCTGCGCCGTTGCGCCGCTCACCCGCCCCTTTGTTTCAATCCATCCGGTCAGTTTGCAATAATTCACGCACACCGCCCCGGCATCCATCGCGCCGGCGGCCAATTCCAGCACCAGCCGCGCATCGTCGGTCTGAGCATCGCCATAGGTGAAGCCGCCTTTCAATCCATCGCCAGCGAGAAACGGAAAACGCCCGGCGAAGGCTCCCCGGTCGAAGTGGCGGTGGGCCATTTCCGGCCCCGGATGGTCGGCAAGGGAGTCGTACATGAACAGCCCTGCCTTCAACTGGAAGGTGCCGACACGGCTGTCCGCGTAGACCGGCAAGCCGAAGCGCAGCGGCCAGACGCGATGCGGCGCCGTCGCCAGCAGCATCTGCCGCTCTGCGAGCGCCTTCTTCACCAGCTTAAAATCGAGCGACTCCAGATAGCGCAGCCCGCCGTGGATCAGCTTGCTGGATGCGGAAGAGGTCGCGCTGGCCCAGTCGCCCTGCTCCACGATGGCGACGCTCAAGCCGCGCAAGGCCGCATCGTAAGCCGTCCACGCGCCATAGATGCCGCCGCCACAGACCAGCAGGTCGAACCGGCGGCCCGCCAGCAATGAAAAATCGCGTTTCATCCGTTCCTCATCTGCAAAGCCTCTTGCGGCACATCGCTGATCAGGATGTCCACACCCAAAGCGAGCGCACGGTTTATTTCTTCGTCGCTGTTGCAGGTGTAGACCGCGATGCGCTTGCCGTGCTCGCGCAGCACGCCGACCATGGCCTCATCCAGTGTATCGACATGAACGCACAGACCATAAAGGAAGGGCTGGGCAAGCAATACCCCGTGCGCGAAATCCGCGCCGTGCTCCGGCTCCAGGTTGAGCACCAGGGGGAAGTCCGGATCGCGGCTATGCGCGTAGAGCAGGCTATTCAGGTCGAATGACGATACCAGGATGCGATCGTCCGCCACCGCGCCGGCCAGTTCCAGCACCTGCCTGACCTTGGCTTCATGCCGCGCAAGCTGCTCCCATTCGCGGTTCTTGATCTCCAGCAACAGGCGGCAGCGCGCACGATATGCCGCAAGGAATTCGCGCAGGCTCATGATGCCTTCCGGCGCTGCCGCCGGAGAAAAATGCGCGGCGAAATCCATCGCCTGCAACTCGGCATAATCGAAGTCGTCGATACGCTTGCCGGGCAGGCCGAGCTTGTCGAGAAATCGGTCATGCCACAGCACGGCAACTCCATCGCGGCTGAGCTGCACGTCCGTTTCGATGCCGTCGATCGCATAGCACAGCGCCCGGTCGAAAGCGGGGCGGGTATTTTCCGCCGCTTCCCTGTTGGCGCCACGGTGGGCAAATATCAGCGATTGTCTGGAGTGGGTCATTTAGGGAAAGCAATCACGGCAAACTGTCGATGAACCGCTTCATTGAAACTTTAAGCGCCGCAAAATTCGGGTTGTACATCAAGCGCCGCAAGACGCCTGCCTTAAGGTTGGCCTCGGTGATTTCTCCCTGCCAAACCTCCTCGCGCCTGTTGTTGCAGGCGTTATATTTTTCCATGTCGCCGGGATAATAATGGATGGAGTTGGAATAAACTCCCTCCGCGCCGTAGTAGGCATCATCGGGCGGTAGCACGATGGACGTATGCGCGGAGCTTAATATCCTCTGCTCGGGCACCACGCTATTCACCAACTCCAGTTTTTCCGCCGGGATGCCGGGCGGTGATTTCTCTATGTCGGTGGTATAGAGCACCAGCTTGCTGGAGGGATGATATGCACGTGCCATGAAATCGAGGGTTGCCTGCGTATTGGCGGTGACATCGTCCCGGCTGGCTGCGGCAAATACCGGGATGCCGACTTTATGTTTCCGCAGCAAGGAGCTCAATTTTTTCGTCAGCGCGTGCACTTGGGCAACAGCATTTTTGGGAAGCGACTCGTACTTGTAGAGGCTTTTATCCAGCCTGATGCCGACCCATTTCGCCGACGGGATCAGCCAGCTATACAGCCTGTGCAGATTTGCCCAGGCCGCACGCGGCGTAATTTCAAGCGCGGGAGAAAACAAAAACAGGCCGCACACCCGGTCATCGCACAAGCTCTGGTAAACGCTCAGCCCGCCCCCGGCAGAAAGCCCGGCCAGGTAGACTTCATCGACTTCCTCCGCAAGCCTGTCCGTGCCATAAGCCACCGCCATGCTCCATTCCCGCCAGGTGACATCCAGCAAATCGCCGGGTTGTGTGCCGTGTCCCGGCAACAACAGGGTCATGGCACGAAAACCGTTTTCCTGAAAAAACCCGGCCAAATAACGCATGAAATAAGGTGAGTCGGTCAGGCCGTGCGTGAGCAGCACGCCGCGCCGATAGGTCTTGTCCTTTCCCCTGCACGCGTCCCCTGTGGGATGCAACTCGAATGGCGCATTTCCGGCGATTGCCTTTTCCAGGTCGGCTGCGCCAAGCCGGGTATGCACGCGCCGCAGCATCGCCGTCGTGCGCTGCACATACTCGCCAAACGACAGCCTTTCCCCGATGAAACAGGCGCTCTCGCCGGATGGACTATGCCTCGCCTCCAGGCGTACTTCACCACCCCCTATCCCGTTCATCGCCATCTTGTGACCGCCTCTGCCGGACATTCTAGCCGCTGGAAGTACACCATGCAGCCTCTCATCGAAGATCATACCGCATGTCATAATATCGCCGGCTCGTTACACCCAACTATCATGTCCTGGTTTTTTATCACCAACTTCATCGCCGCCTTCCTGCTGCCGCCGCTGAGCCTGCTGCTCCTGCTGGCGCTGGGCATCCTCCTGTTCTACCGCCGCAGCAAATTTGCCAAGTCGCTGCTGCTAACCGCCTTCGGCCTGCTGTGGCTTACCTCCACGCCCTATATTGCCGAGGGCGCGCTACACCTGCTGGAGGCGCGCACCGCCGCGCTGGATGGAAAACAGCAGGCCGATGCGATCGTGATCCTCGGCGGTGGAACCTATTTCCATGCGCCGGAATATGCCGGGCAGGACACCATCAGCGATGCCGCGCTGGTGCGCCTGCGCTACGGCGCAAAGCTCCAGCGCGAGACCGGCAAGCCCATTTTGGTGACCGGCGGCAGGCCGCTCGGCAACAGCGTTTCGGAGGCGCAGCAGATGCGCGCTTCGCTGGAACAGGATTTCCAGGTTCCGGTGCGCTGGACGGAAGATGCGTCCGACAATACCTTCGAGAATGCGCGCTACTCATTCCAGACCCTGCAGAAGGCCGGCATCAAAAAAATCTATCTCGTCACCCACGCCTGGCACATGCCGCGCTCAGCCGATATCTTCCGCCGCTCGGGATTCGAGGTCGTCGAGGCGCCGACCGCCTTTACCACGCGCTACCGGACCGACCTGTTCGCCTTCCTGCCCAACGCCGGATCGTTGCACGACAGCAGAATTTTCGTCCACGAAGTTATTGGATTGCTCTGGTATCGTGTAAAATTAGCAATCTCTAATATTTAGCTGATAAAGGAACAACATGAAAGCTCGCGTCAAATGGGTGGAACAAGTCTCTTTTCTGGGCGAAACGGAAAGCAGCCACGCGATCCTGATGGACGGTTCGCCGGCAGCCGGCGGGCGCAACCTCGGCCCGCGACCAATGGAAATGCTGCTGCTCGGCGCGGGCGGCTGCACCAGCTTCGACGTGATTTCCATCCTGAAGAAAAGCCGCCAGGCGGTCTCCGATTGCTGCGTGGAACTGGAAGCGGAACGCGCTGAAACCGACCCCAAGGTGTTCACCAAGATTCACATGCACTTCGTCATAAAGGGCAAGGACATCAAGCCCGAAGCGGTCGAGAAAGCCATCAAACTGTCAGCCGAAAAATACTGCTCGGCTTCCATCATGCTCGGCGCGACCGCCGCGGTCACGCATGACTTCGAGGTGATTCAGGAATAGGGCCGTAGTACGGGCTACTTTGAGCCCCGCTTTTTTTCCTGGAAGTAGTGGCACGACTCCCCGGACGCCTCTATGACATCAAGGATCGGCAGTCGCTGGCTTTTGAAATCAAGGGCACGGCAGCCATACCTGAAATGGGCGTCATGGGTAATGTAATAGTGGGTGCAGTTGTTGCAATCTACGGGCGTGTCGGCTGGTTCTGTATCCATGTGTGGCGACATTCGGCAACGGCGGCGGCAGTTTTTATCCAAACACTTTCGCCAGTTCCGCGCCCGGATCGTCCGCGCGCATGAATGCCTCGCCAACCAGGAAGGCGTTCACCTTATTGGCCCGCATCAGCCTGACATCCTCCGCCTTGAGGATACCGCTCTCGGTGACCACGATGCGGTCTTTGGGAATGCGCGGCAGCAGGTCGAGCGTGGTTTGCAGGCTCACCTCGAAGGTGCGCAGGTTGCGGTTGTTCACGCCGATCAGCGGCGTGGCCAGTTGCAGCGCGGCATCCAGCTCCGCGCCGTCGTGCACTTCCACCAGTACCGCCATGCCGAGGCCATGTGCCACTGCCTCGAATGCGCGCATCTGCGCCACATCCAGCGCGGCGGCGATCAGCAGGATCGCATCCGCCCCCATCGCGCGCGCCTCGTAGATCTGGTATTCATCCACCATGAAATCCTTGCGCAGCACCGGCAGCGCACAGGCGGCGCGCGCCTGCTTCAGGTACTCCGCGCTGCCCTGGAAGAATTGCGCGTCAGTCAGCACCGACAGGCACGCCGCTCCATGTTGCGCGTAGCTGACGGCAATTTCGGCGGGGCGGAAATCGGCGCGCAGCACGCCCTTGCTCGGGCTGGCCTTCTTGATCTCGGCGATCACCGCGGCCTGGCCGGTGGCAATTTTGCTGCGGATGCTGCCTGTGAAATCGCGCGGCGCCGCGGCCTGTTCCGCCTCGGCACGAACGGCTGTAAGCGGCTTACCAGCTAGTGCGTCGCTCACTTCCTGAGCCTTCACCGCAAGAATTTTTTTAAGGATGTCGGACATTGCTGCGCCTGCCTTCAAGAAAGGCGCGCATTTTACCCCAAGTGCTAAAATGCGCCCCACTCGCTTCAGGGAAACATCATGGAAGAAATCAAACAATACATGAAATCCGTCGGACAGCATGCCCGCGCGGCTTCGCGCGTCACGGCGCAGGCCGACACCAACGCGAAGAACCGCGCGCTGGAAGCCATCGCCTCCGCCATCCTCGACGGCAGCGCGCGGCTCATCGCCGAGAACGCGAAAGATGTCGCCGCCGCCAAAGCCGGCGGGCTGGACGCCGCCTCGGTGGATCGCCTGACGCTGACCGAGAAAACCATCAAGAGCATGGCCGAAGGGCTGCGCCAGATCGCGCAACTGGCCGACCCGATCGGCGAAATCAGCGGCATGAGCTACCGCCCTTCCGGCATCCAGGTCGGCAAGATGCGCGTGCCGCTCGGCGTGATCGGCATCATTTACGAATCGCGCCCCAACGTCACGGCGGACGCCGCCGGGCTATGCCTGAAATCTGGCAATGCGGCGATCCTGCGCGGCGGCTCGGAGGCAATCCATTCCAACCAGGCGATCGCGGCCTGCGTGCATGCGGGGCTGCGCGCCGCCGGGCTGCCGGAAACCGCCGTGCAAGTTGTGAGCACCACCGACCGCGCCGCGGTCGGCGAACTCATCACCATGAAGGATTACGTGGACGTGATCGTGCCGCGCGGCGGCAAGAGCCTGATCGCGCGCATCTCCGAGGAGGCGCGCATTCCCGTGATCAAGCATCTCGACGGCATCTGCCATGTGTACATCGACGACGAGGCCGACCTCGACAAGGCGATCCGCATCGCCGACAACGCCAAGACGCACCGCTACGGCGTGTGCAACGCGATGGAGACGCTGCTCGTCGCGCAGGAAATTGCCGCCAAGGTGCTGCCGCCGCTGTGCAAAATCTACCTTGAGAAGAATGTCGAACTGCGCGGCGACACTGCGGCGCGCGCGATCATTCCGCAGATGAAGGCCGCCACCGAGGAAGACTGGCTCACCGAATACCTCGCGCCTATCCTCGCGGTGCGCGTGGTCGCGAATCTCGACGAGGCAATCGCGCACATCAACACCTACGGCTCGCTGCACACCGACAGCATCGTCACCGAGAACTACACGAAGGCGATGCGCTTCCTGCGCGAGGTGGATTCGAGCAGCGTGATGGTGAACGCCTCGACGCGTTTCGCCGACGGCTTCGAATACGGCCTCGGCGCGGAGATCGGCATCTCCACCGACAAGATCCACGCACGCGGCCCGGTCGGGCTGGAAGGGCTGACCTCGCAGAAATTTATCGTGCTGGGCAACGGGCAGGTAAGAAGCTAACCGGGTGGCGCTTCATGCGCCTTTCCTGAAACCCCTTGCAGGAGAACAACATGAGCCAACCCATCGAAGCGAAAGAAGACAGCCTGCATGCCGAAGTGCTGGTTCTCGGCGCGGGTCCCGGCGGCTATACCGCCGCGTTTCGCGCCGCCGACCTCGGCAAGCAGGTGGTGCTGATCGAAAAACATGCCACGCTGGGCGGCGTATGCCTGAACGTCGGCTGCATCCCGTCCAAGGCGTTGCTGCATGTCGCCAAGGTCATCAACGAAGCCGAAGAAGCGGCGCAGCACGGCGTGACCTTCGGCAAACCGCAGATCGACCTCGACAAAATCCGCTCCTGGAAGGACGGCGTCGTTGCGAGACTTACCGGCGGCCTGAAGCAGCTCGCCAGGCAGCGCAAGGTGCAAGTAGTGCAGGGCGAAGCAAAGTTCGTCAGCCCCAACAGCCTCATCGTCGCAACCGCCGAAGGCAGCAAGACCGTCACCTTCGATCACGCCATCATCGCGGCGGGTTCCAGCGCGGCGCGCATCCCCGGCCTCCCCTACGACGATCCGCGCATCATCGATTCCACCGGCGCGCTGCAGCTTCAGGACGTACCACAGCACATGCTGATCGTCGGCGGCGGCATCATCGGGCTGGAAATGGCCACGGTGTACGACGCGCTCGGCTCGAAAATCTCGGTGGTTGAACTCGCCGACAGCCTGATTCCCGGCGCGGACCACGACCTGGTGCGCCCGCTGCACAAGCGCATCGAAAAACGCTACGAGGCGATCTACCTCAAGACCAGGATCGGCAAGATCGAGTCTCAAGAGAATGGCCTACGGGTAACCTTCGAAGGCGAACAGGCGCCTGAGCCGCAACTCTACGACAAGGTGCTGCTGACCGTCGGCCGCCACCCCAACGGGCGCAACATCGGCGCGGAAACCGCCGGGGTAGCAATCGACGAGCGTGGTTTCATTCAAGTGGACAAACAGATGCGCACCAGCGCACCACACATCTACGCCATCGGCGACATCGTCGGCGAGCCGATGCTCGCGCACAAGGCGAGCCACGAGGGCAAGGTCGCGGCAGAAGTCGTCGCCGGACACAAGGCCTACTTCGAGCCGCTGACGATCCCTTCGGTGGCCTACACCGATCCGGAGATCGCGTGGATGGGGCTGACCGAAACGCAAGCCAAGGCACAAGGCATAGCCTACGAGAAGGCCAACTTCCCGTGGGCGGCGTCGGGTCGCGCGCTGTCCATCGGCCGCGAGGAAGGCGCAACCAAACTACTGCTCGACCCGCAGACACGCCGCATCCTCGGCGCGGGCATCGTCGGCGCGAACGCGGGCGAACTGATCGCCGAGGCGGTGCTCGCGCTGGAAATGGGCGCCGATATGGAGGACATCGGCCTGACCATCCACCCGCACCCGACCCTATCGGAGACGCTCGGCTTCGCGGCGGAACTGGCGGAAGGTACGATCACCGACCTGTTGCCGCCGCGCAAAAGATGAGTTCGGAAATGGGAAGCCTTCCTATAAACCATAAATTAGATATTCAGCATCAACTGCGGTAGCGTGCCCAACTATGCCCGTGGAAAATAAATCGAAAGCTGGCTCGGTGCCGGCCTTATGGCTGGGGCTGGTGTTCGCCCTGACCTCCCTGGCCGGTGCAATCGCATTCGATCTCTATCTTGAGCATGACCGCACGACGAAACGCGAGCAGGACAGGCTGACGACCCAAGTGCGGGTTATTGCCGAAAACCTGGAGCGCCAGCTATTCAGCACCAATCTTGTGCTGGAAGGCTTCATTGGCGACCTGCCCGAGCTGGGAGCTGCATCCGGGCAGCGGGGGATGATGCGCCGCCTCACTGCGCTTACCGACGCCATGCCGGGTATCCGTTTCCTTGGTTTCATTGATGCATCGGGCACATTGATCGCGTCGAATATGGCCGAGTACGTGGGCGGAAATTTTGCTCACCGTGATTATTTCCAGGCAGTCAGGCAACATCCGGACGCAACCAGGCTCTACATCTCACCGCCCTTCAAAGCCGCCAACGATGTTTATGTTATGAATGTTACGCGGATGGTTCCGGGCCCGCGGGGTGAGTTTGCCGGAGTCATCACCGCCTCGCTCGACCCGGAATACTTCAAGACGTTGCTGTCATCCGTGCTATATGCGCCGGATATGTGGGATACCGTCAGCCACGGTGACGGGAAGCTGTTCCTGCTGATCCCGGAACGGGAAGGCAGCCAGGGCATTGACCTGAATTCACCCGACACCATGTTCTCCCGGCACAGGCTGAGCGGGCAGCAGGCCTCAGTGCTTACCGGGATGGTGCTGGTGACCAACGACTTCAGGATGATGGCGCTGCGCACTGTCCAGCCCAGCACGCTCAACATGGATAAATCCTTGGTAGTGGGGGCCAGCCGCAATTACGACCAGATTTTCGTGTCCTGGCGACGCAATGCGTTGATAAAGATCTTGTTGTTCGGACTGATCGCCATGGTTTCCTTTGCCGGACTGTATACCTACCAGCGTTACCGGCGGATTTCAGAGCGCCAGGCGATCGAAGCAGCCGCCAATTTGCGTCTCAGTGCGGAGCGGCTCCAGCTCGCTACCGAGGCGTCGGGTGTCGGCGTGTGGGACTACCAACTGGTGGCAGGCAAACTGGTCTGGGACGATTCCATGTATGCGCTCTATGGTGTTCCGCAAACGACTGCTCTTACCTATGATGCATGGCAAGATGCCATGCTGCCGGAAGACATGCCGAATGCGGAGGCCGCATTGAAGGCAACCCTGGAGAAAGGGGCTCCTTATGATCTGAATTTCCGCATCCGACGCGGCGATGGCGTCGTGCGTATCATTCATGCGCGAGCGCGCGTCCATTGCGATGCCGCCGGGAAGCCGGTGCGCATGGTGGGCACCAACGAAGATATCACCGAGCGCAAGGAACTTCAGGACAAGCTCGAACAGCAGGCCCGCCAGGACTATTTGACCGGCCTGTTCAACCGGCGCCATTTCATGGAACAGGGGCAGGTCGAGCTTTCGCGCGTGCAGCGCTACGGCAACACGCTCTCCCTTTTCATGATCGATATCGATCACTTCAAGGGCATCAACGACACTCATGGCCACAAGGCGGGCGATACGGTTTTGCAACGGCTGGGGGACATCCTGCGCGAGGCTTTGCGTACGGTGGATGTTATCGGGCGCATCGGCGGCGAGGAGTTCGCCGTATTGCTGCCGGAAACCGACCTGCCAAGCGCGACTGAGGTGGCGGAGCGCCTGCGGGAGCGGGTCGAAGGCACCCATGTCGTGCTGGAGGCAGGATCTCCGCTGCAATTCACGGTATCCATCGGCGTGACTGCGCTGAAAGAAAAAAACACCAATCTCGACATTCTGCTCGCTCAGGCCGACAAGGCGCTTTACCAGGCCAAAGAAAGCGGGCGCAACAGGGTGTGCATCGCAGGTTAGCGACCCGGTCGCAGCCGCAAGGCATTCAGGAGAAGCACGAGGCAGTTGAGCCGGGGGCATCAGCTCCGATTTTCAGGTTAATTATTCAAGGAATCCCGCCATGCAAACGCATAATCTCATTCGCACCATTTTCGTTGCCTCGTTTCTGTTTGTCACAACCTGTGCATCTGCCGTCGATCTTTCCAGTTTCAGCAACAAGGATCAGGTCACGAGCCTGAAGCAGGCGCTAACCCAAGGTGCGGAAACCGCGGTGAAAAATCTGGCCAAAGAAAATGGCTATCTCGGCAACGACAAGGTGCGCATCCCGCTGCCGGAGAGCCTGCAAAAAATCGATGGCATGATGCGCAAGTTCGGCATGGGCAAGTATGCGGACGAGCTGGTCACCTCGATGAATCGCGCCGCCGAAGCCGCCGTACCGGAAGCGAAGACCCTGCTGGTCGGCGCGGTCAAGAAGATGTCCGTGGAAGACGCGAAGGGCATCCTCACCGGCGGCGATGATGCCGCGACGCAGTACTTCCGCAAGAACACCGAAGCAGCGCTGGCGGGCAAATTCAAACCCATCATCGACAAGGCGATGCTGAAGGTGAAGGTCGCGGAAAAATACGACCAGTTCGCAGGCAAGGGTACGAAGTTCGGGCTGGTGGACGAGCGCGATGCCAAGCTCGACGACTACATCACGCGCAAGGCGCTGGATGGATTATTCCTGACGATGGCGGAACAGGAGAAGGCGATCCGCGCGAATCCGCTGCAGGCGACCGGCAGCCTCGCGAAAAAAGTTTTCTCGGCGATCAAGTTCTAGCCCCGGCTACCGCGCTCAACCTTCGCATGAGCGACACCGCCAGCCTCCTGTCGCTGTTCCTCGGCAGCTTCTTCGCCGCCACGCTGCTGCCCGGTGGCTCGGAAGCAGTGCTGTTCGGCGTGCTCAAGGCCTACCCGGAAACCTATTGGCCCGCGCTCACGATCGCCACGCTCGGCAACACGCTGGGCGGCATGGTGAGCTTCGGCATGGGCTGGCTGCTGCCGCAGACCCAGCAGCTCAAACATGTCGATAAACTGCGCCGCTACGGCACGCCCGCGCTGCTGCTCGCCTGGGTTCCGCTGATCGGCGACGCGCTGTGCCTCGCCGCGGGATGGCTGCGCCTCAACTGGTGGCAGGCTGCGCTGTTCATGGCATTGGGTAAATTCGCGCGCTACTGGGTGATTGCAGCAGCCGTCACCTGAGCCGTGGGTACGAAATATCGCCTCACTGCGGCATCGCCCACTGCGGATTCCACACCACCTCCCACAGATGCCCGTCGGGGTCCTGAAAGTAACCGGAATAACCGCCCCAGAAGGCCTCCTGGGCAGGCACGATCACGGCACCGGCTTTTTTTGCCTGCTCCATCACCGCGTCGACTTCCTCCCTTGACGAGACGTTATGCCCGAGCGTGAATTCGGTGGGGCTTGCGCCGGCCAGCGGAATGCCCGTATCGCGGGAAATGCTCTTGCGCGGCCAGATCGCAAGCTTCAGGCCGGCCTGCAAGTCAAAGAAGGCCACGGCTCCGTATTCGAACTCCTTGCCGATGATGCCTTCCGTCTTAAGGCCGAGGCCATCGCGATAGAACTGCAGCGACCTTTCCAGATCGTCCACGCCGAGGGTAATGAGAGTAATCCGGGCTTTCATGTGCATCCTCCCTGAACTATCAACCATGGTAGCGACGTCTGTTTCGGCGGAGAATCGGGAATAACACCTAGCCGGAAACGCTTTGGATTCTTTTGGCGGCTGCCCGCATTGCCACCCAGCCGATACCGCCCGGAATTAAAACCGGGTTACTTTAAACCGAGATCATCCGCGGCTTCCTTCAGAAGCGCCACATCATCCCGGATAGATTCCATATCAGGATCTTTTGCGGCCTTTGCTCCCGCTATAAGCTTATCTTTGGTTTTAAATTTCTTTAGCAGGCCAGCCTTGGTCAGCTTCGCCACACTACTCTTCTTGTCCAATCCGTGGCACATCTGACAGTTTTGATAAAATACCCCCGCAATACCGGCTTTCGGAAAGACTGTAACAACAAGGATTGGCAGCATAAGCAATACAATTTTCTTCATGAGCATTTCATATTCTTAACAGCAGACTAACGACCCAGACATTTGCATATCGTGGAGCAGACACCAACGTCGGCAATTTACTCCCCCTCCGCATATTTTCCAACTAAAGATAAAAATTACCCGCATGTGACCAGGAGAAGTTGCAACACCATCCACTGAATGTGCGAATCCCATTTAATTTATTGCATGAGGGAAAACATGACCATCCAGGCTATGTCCAAGAAAACGCTCCGGCTCGTGATCCACGGCCGCGTGCAAGGGGTGTACTTCCGCGACTCGATGCGCCGCGAGGCGCAAAACCTGGCGATTACCGGCTGGGTGCGCAACCGCAGCGACGGCACAGTGGAAGCCGCGGTGCAGGGCGCCCCGGCCGACGTGGATGCCATCGTGCGCTGGGCGCGGCGCGGCCCGGAGCGCGCGCAGGTGGAACAAATCGAGATCGAGCCGCATGAGGGCAGCTACACCGGCTTCGAGGTCATTTAGAAGCAGCGTAGCCGATAGCCTTCAGCGCATCGAAAATCTTCTGCGCCAATAGCTTGTGCCCTGCTGCATTGGGATGCAGGGGATCGCCCTTCAGTTGCGGATCGGACAGCACCTCGGCGATCGCGTCTTCGATCAACGGCACCTGCTGCTCCTCGGCCACCCTGCGGTAGAAATCCGCCGCAGACAGATTCTGGAAGACGGCGCCCATGGCGCTCGGCTTCGGCGTCGCCAGCAGCACCGGCTTCGCCCCGTGAGCCTTTATCGCTGCAAGTATCTTCCCCAGATTGGCGACGGTCTCCTGCTCGGGAAGGCGGCGCAGCATGTCGTTACCTCCCAGCGCGACCAGCACCAGAACCGGCTTGTGTTCCTCCAGAAGCGCCGGCAGGCGCTGCAGGGCGCCGCCGCTGGTATCGCCGCTCACTCCGCCGTTAATGACAACCCATCCCGTGCGGTTCGCCAGCAACCCGGGCCAAGCCTCCCCGGAAGCCACGCCGAATCCGGCGGTGATGCTGTCCCCCAGCGCCACTACCCGGCTGCTGGCAGGAAGCGCCTCCTCCTTCGCCTTGCCGCCGCAGGCGGCGACAAGGACGGCGGCGGAGACCAGCAGGAGAAAGCGCCGGATGGGCAGGCCGTCAATCATCGAAGAAGGGAGCCGCCCTCGGCCTCATCAGAGGCAAAGTCTCCGCCGGAGCCTCCTGAGAAGTTTCCGGCGGAGTTTGCCGGGCGGGCTTCACATCTGCACATTTCGTACAACCGGCCAAGACCAGGCAAGCCAGCAATATCAGAGCAATCTGTGGCATTTCGTTCCCCTCGCCAAATGCTATCCGGCATATGCCCGCTTCAGTTCCTCAATGTCGATCTTTCTCATCCGGAGCATAGCCTCCATGGCTCTCTGGGATTTTTCGGAATCTGGATCACCGACCATCTTGGGCAACACGCCGGGAACCACCTGCCATGAAACGCCATATTTGTCCTTGAGCCAGCCGCATTGTTGCGCCTGTTCATCTCCACCCTCGGACAGCTTCTCCCAGTAATAGTCCACTTCCTCCTGCGTCTTGCAGTTGACCTGGAGCGAGATGGCCTCGTTGAATCTGAATACCGGGCCGCCGTTGAGTGCGGTAAACGACTGCCCATTGAGCTCGAATGCAATCGTCATCACCGTACCCGCCGGTCTCCCGTGAATCTCATGCCCAGCTTCTCCGTATCGGGTGGTGTCGACGATTTTTGAATTCCGGAAGATGGCGGTATAAAACCCGACCGCCTCTTCGGCCTGATCGTCAAACCACAAACAGGGGATGATCTTTTGAATGGCCTGCATGGCGTTTCTCCCGATCAGTCTGGTTCGATTGCGTGCTGCGAATGCCGATTTCCGGCCATCTACGATTGGAGCCGATCCGCCTACTCCTGCCCGGAGGCATGCAAAGTGCGGTTTCTTTGCATGCCGGGCATCCCGGCTTCGCGCCTTGACCGGAGGCCTTTTCTTATCCGTGCGCGGAAAACTGGACCAGACAGAAGCCATGCCCGAAGGGATCGGCCATCAGTGCCGCGCTGCCCCACTCGTATGTTGCGATGGGACTCTCGAGAATCGCTCCCGCCGAGACGGCCTGCTGCGCGGCGGACTCGATGTCCGCAACCACAAAATCAAGGTGTAGCGGCGTCCAATGCCGCTCGTATCTCCGCCGCTCCGGCGTCGTGCCCGATGCCGCCGTACCCGCCGCCCTGGCAAGCAGATTGATCGGACAGGGCCCACCCAGCATCTCCACCGTGTCGTCGCCGAAGCGGCGCCCGGCCTTCAGCCCGAACGCCGATCCGTAGAAGCGGATCGCCTTTTCGAGATCGTCAACGTCGAGGTTTATCAGCAGATCCATGGGGCGACCCTGTGCGGGATCACTTCACCGGCGCCATCAGATGCTGGTACGGCGTATCCGGAAACATCACGTAGGGGGCTGATGTATCCGGGTCCGCGCTCTTCGGATAGCCATCGTAAAACCCGGCATCCGCCCCGACGATCATCACGTGAGGCCCGGTCTTGATCCAGTGATTCCCGGCATCGGGCTTGGTCGCATAGGGATCGGTATTGCTCGCGTCCGTACCTCCGGCAAGCATGTACATGAAACCAATCTTCCCCGGGGCGGGGTTCTTGTGCGCAAGCCATGCATGAACCCATTCCATGCCGTTCATGTCCATGCACATGGGGTCGGGACCGGGAGTCGCCGGATTGTCCGGCATGCAGGTAAAGCCGTTCGTCCCCTGACGCAGGGTGCGCATTTTGCCGTCGGCCTCCATCGCCACGATGGTCGCGCCCTTTGCAATCCCGGCCGGCGCCGCTGCCATCGCGCTCGCAATCATTTTATTTTCCTTGGCCGATGCCTTCGCGGTTGCGGCGCAGGCATCGGCTGCCAATGCAAACGATGCCGCGATCATCGCCACAGCACTTACGATTTTATCCAGTCTGTCCATGGCTGCCTCCTCGGGTCCGGTGCGTAGAAGAAGAAAATCATCCGCCAGCGATTGACGGATTCGATGGGGCGAATAATGCCCCTCGCACACAAAAGGCGCTATACGGTGTTTACCTTAGCAGGCTGGAGAGAACCGGCGCACCGCGCGACAGGATTGCCGAGCGAAGCAATGCTTGAGGAGTTTTATCAGCATTAACCGGGAAGGAATTCGATGCTGGTCGGTTTGTCTGCGCCTTCTACTTACGGCACAATCGCCGCTCAATAAGGGCATCGACGCCCCATGACAGCCGGTCATATTGAATGCGCTGGCTGAATCCAAGGTCATAGCGGCCCTTCCAGCTGTCTCAAAATTTCGTCGGTCCTTGTTCAATACCAGACATTCAACGTTCAAATTGAGGGGCGCGCCACTTTTGGCGTGTCCCTCTCGAATGCAGTGTTAGGCTTTTGGGCATAAGCTCAACACACCAAGCACAAGACCAACGATACCAAGAAATAGGCCAATAGCACCAAGCCAAGCAGCCACACGAACAATGATTTGTGGATGATCTATACAGGCTTTGAATTTTCCCCACCAACCATTTGATGGTTTTATGTTTAGAGGAATATCTACTTGGGTAGATAGGTTGCCTAGTGCAGCGCGATACCAACCACCAATTACAAGCGCAGCCTGTGGGTCAGTAATACTGATTCGAGGAGATTGGTTATATCCACGAAGAAAGTTATTTTCGATTTGCAGCGCCTCGCAATAAATACACTTGCCATTTGCAGGGTTTGTGATTTTCACGATGGAGCGAACCGGAAGGTTTGCATCCTGCAACCAAATCCAGCCTTGCTGGGTATCTTCGCGTAACGCTGCAAATAGCTTCATGATGAAGAGCTTTCACCGGCCTGCACGGTTTATCGCGCAGGCCCGAGGGCGAATTTAATGTTTATCCAAAATTCTCTTCTTTTGTACATTGTATTCGTCCTCTGTCAGGAGACCTTTCTTTCTTAATTCATCCAGTTTGGTTAGCTCTGTATATAAATCTTTGCTCTTAGCTTTTTCCTCGGCCATTTTGATCTTTAATTCTGTTTCTCTGGTATCTGAGCCACCACCGTTGTTATACCCAGCTGTTCCAGACAAGCAATCAGACCAAGGAATACCAATTGCGCAATCAGCAGGGTGGTGTGCGCATGAACTTAGCAATACCACCAACACTGGAAGAAAAATAATCCTGTTCATAGTTGAGTCCTTAATTTCTAACAAAAAATTCAAATTATTCATATCCAAGCCTAACAGTTATTGTAGAGACCCATGGGCCCAGATATTTTTTAATATAGAGACAGACACTTTTCGCACCGATCCTGATGAATATTTTGCATTTATGAATTCCTGCGCCCCTTTATTACATTATGAATAAGGAGACACGCCACACGAAGAGCATTCAATCACATTGCTTGGCTTGAGCATATAGACCGGAATACATAGATATTTCGGCATAGTCTCGGAGAATGAGGTTTGCTTAGAAGAGGTGTAAAGCTGCCACTTCTATCCTTTGTTGAGGATGGCCGCACTTAGCAACCCTCAGTCATTTTTTCCACTAACCACCGCCCAGCATCCCCAGCCCCCAGCCCACGCCGAACCCGGTCACGTCGCTTGCGACGATGCCCAGCCCCTCTTCGCAGCGGCTCGCGGAAAGGTCGATGTGCAGCCACGGTTTGTCGTCCACGAAGCGCTTGAGGAAGCACGCGCCCAGAATATGGTCGGCCTCACCGGCCTGTGAGCACTGCATGATGTCGGCGACCTTGGACTCCAGCCCGGCCTCGTAGTCCTCGTCCATGGGAAAGGCACACAGGCGCTCGCCGCATTGCTTGCTCACGCTCACCGCACGCCGCACCAGTTCGTCGCGGTTGCCCATCACTCCCGAATAGCGCGCCCCCACGGCCGTCGCCATGCTGCCGGTGAGCGTGGCGAAGTCGATCATCAGGTCGGGTTTGGCGCGCGCCGCGAGGGTCAGCGTATCGGCCAGCACCATCCTGCCCTCGGCATCGGTGTGGATGATCTCGATGGTGGTGCCGTTGAGCGCCGTGACGATGTCGTTCTGCTTGTACGCCTTGGGGCTGATGTGGTTCTGCGCCAGCGCGAGCCAGCAGTCGATATTCACCGCCAGCTTCTGCTGCGTCGCGGCCAGCAGGATGCCGAGCGCCACCGCCGAGCCGTTCATGTCCTCGTGCATGTTGTGCATGTAGCGCGAAGGCTTGAGGTTGTGCCCGCCGGTGTCGAAGCAGATGCCCTTGCCGACCAGCGCGACGGTCCGCTTCGCCTTGGTGTGCCGGTACGACAGATGCACGATGGCGGCGTCTTCCGGATCGCTGCCCTGCGCCACTGCGACGAACGCGCCCGCGCCCATTTTGCGCAGCTTCTTCATGTCGAATTCTTCGTGCTTCCAGCCGTGTTGCTGCGCCAGTTTTTTTATCTGTGCGCGGTACAACCCCGGCGTCTGCTCGTTCGGCGGGAATACGGTCAGCCAGCGGCACAGCAAATTGCCTTCGGCCTGCGCCTTGAGCGGCGCGAAAATTTTCTTGTCGGCAAAACCATACAGCTCGATCTTCTGCAGCGGTTTGCGCTCGTCCTTCTTCTTGTGCACCGGCAGCAGCGCGCCGTTCACCCATGCGCCGTACACCGCCAGCTCGGCGGCGCGTTTGCGCTGCGCCTCATCGCCGAGCACGACGATGCCGATGCTCCTGGGGCTTTCTCCCAGCAGCAACTGCAAGGCCTTGCGCACCTGCACCTGCTGCGCGAAGGTGTCCTTTTCAAAATCCAGCATGCCCCACGCCACCAGCGCGCCGTTTCCAGCATTCGCGGTGACCGGCGATTTTGCCAGCTCGTCGGCCTTCATGTCGCGCCGCTTGAGCACCGTGGCAAGCAGGCTGCCGTGCGGCAAATCCTTCGGTAGCACCTTGGCCTTCGGCAGCAGCACCAGCAGATGCTGCGCGGCTATATCCTTGGGCAGAGTCTGGGAAAGGGTAAGTTGTGCTAGCATTTGCGCCTCCGTTAGTTTTGTGTCGCCCGCATTATACAAACAGCGCCGACCCGCATCCCGAATCTTTATGCGCCAATATCTTGATCTCATGCAGCATGTGCTGACCCACGGCACGAAAAAATCCGACCGCACCGGCACCGGCACGGTCAGCGTGTTCGGCTACCAGATGCGCTTCGACCTCTCGCAGGGCTTTCCGCTGGTGACCACAAAGAAGTGCCACATGAAGTCCATCGTCCACGAACTGCTGTGGTTCCTGCAGGGCGACACCAACATCCGCTATCTCAAGGAAAACGGCGTATCGATCTGGGACGAATGGGCGGATGAACACGGCAATCTCGGCCCTGTGTACGGCAAGCAGTGGCGCTCGTGGGCCACTGCCGACGGGCGCACCGTGGATCAAATCGCCGAGGTGGTGGAGCAGATCAAAAAGAATCCCGACTCGCGCCGCCTGATCGTCTCGGCATGGAACGTCGGCGATCTCGACAAGATGGCGCTCGCGCCCTGTCATGCGTTCTTCCAGTTCTACGTCGCCGACGGCAAGCTGTCCTGTCAGCTCTACCAGCGTAGCGCCGACATCTTCCTCGGCGTGCCGTTCAACATCGCCAGCTACGCCCTGCTCACGATGATGATGGCGCAGGTGTGCGATCTTGAGCCCGGCGACTTCGTGCACACCTTTGGCGACGCGCACCTGTATTCGAACCACATGGAGCAGGTTGCGCTGCAACTGTCGCGCGAACCGCGTCCGCTGCCGACCATGCGCATCAACCCAGAAGTAAAAGATATTTTCGGGTTCAAGTTCGAAGACTTCACGCTCGAAGGCTACGACCCGCATCCTGCCATCAAGGCGCCGGTAGCAGTATGACCAGCCTCTCCATCCTGGTCGCGATGGCGCAGAACCGCACCATCGGCATCGACAACACCCTGCCTTGGCGCATTCCGGAAGACCTGAAGCATTTCAAGGCGCTCACCATGGGGCATCACATCGTCATGGGGCGCAAGACCTACGACTCCATCGGCAGGCCGCTGCCGGGGCGCACCACCGTGGTGGTGACGCGCAGCCGCGACCTGAAGCTTCCCGGATGCATCGTCGCGCACTCGCTGGCAGAGGCGATTGCCGCCTGTGCGGGCGACGAGATCTTTGTGGTCGGCGGCGCGGAGATATACGTGGAGGCGCTGCCGCTCGCGGACACGCTCTACATCACCGAAATTCAGCAGGATGTCGGAGGCGATGCGCACTTTCCGGAATTCGACCGGAACGTCTGGCGGGAAGTCGAGCGAGAGAAGCGCAGCCAGAGCGAACCCCAGCCGCTCGAATACCACTTCGTCACCTATCGCCGCAATTAGGCGCACGCCGCATGCCAGATCAATTCCAAATCCTGGAGCTGCTCGCTCCCGCAAAATCCGCTGCCATTGGCCGCGAGGCCATCCTGCACGGCGCGGATGCGGTGTACATCGGCGGCCCGGTGTTCGGCGCACGCGACAAGGCGGGCAACACCATCAGCGACATCGCAGGACTGGTCGAATACGCGCACCGCTACCACGCACGCATCTACGTCACACTCAACACCATCCTGCATGACGCCGAGCTGGAAGCAGCGCGCAAGCTCGCCCATGACTGCTACGACGCGGGCGTGGATGCGCTGATCGTGCAGGACATGGGTTTGCTGGAACTCGACCTGCCGCCCATCGCGCTGCACGCCTCAACGCAGTGCGACATCCGCACGCCCGAGAAGGCGCGCTTCCTCGCGGACGTGGGCTTCTCGCAGATCGTGCTGGCGCGCGAACTGACGCTGGACGAGATCGCGAAAGTGCGCGCCGCCGTGCCCGACGACACCGTGATCGAGCACTTCGTCCACGGCGCGCTGTGCGTCGCCTATTCCGGACAGTGCTACATCAGCCACGCGCACACCGGGCGCTCCGCCAACCGCGGCGACTGCTCGCAGGCCTGCCGCCTGCCCTATACGCTGAGCGATGCGCAAGGCCGCGTGGTCGCGTTCGAGAAACACCTGCTGTCGATGAAGGACAATAACCAGAGCGACAACCTGCGCGCACTGATCGCCGCCGGGGTGCGCAGCTTCAAAATCGAGGGGCGCTACAAGGATGCGGCCTACGTGAAGAACATCACCGGGCATTACCGGAAGCTGCTCGACGGAATTCTCGAAGGGCGCAGCGACCTCGCGCGCGCATCGAGCGGGAAAACCAGGCTGCTGTTCACGCCCAACCCGGACAAGAGCTTCCACCGTGGCGCGACGGATTATTTCACGCAGGGCCGCAAGGCCGACATCGGCGCGTTCGACACGCCCACCTTCACCGGCCTGGAACTGGGCGCGGTAACGCAGATCGGCGACAAGTGGTTCGAGATCGAATCGAACGAGGCCTTGGCAAACAGCGACGGGCTGAATTACCTGCACCAGCGCGAAGTCATCGGCCTGCAGGCGAACGTGGTTGAGCGCAAAGGCAAAGTCTGGAGAATCTTCCCGAACGAACCGATGCACACCCTGAAGGGCCTGCGCTCCGGCATCGTTATCAGCCGCAACCGCGACCATGCCTGGGAACAGGTGCTCGCGAAAAAATCAGCCGAACGCCGCATCGGCATTAATGCGATATTTACCGAAACTGCCGAAGGATTCTCGCTCACGCTGCAGGACGAGGACGGCATCGGCGCGACCGCGAGCATCACCCTCGACAGGCAACCCGCGCAGCATCCGGCGGAAGCAGAGGAGAAGTTGCGCGAACAGCTCGACCGCTTCGGCAACAGCGATTTCGAACTGGCCGCACTCACGATCGATTGGTCGCAACCCTGGTTCGTGCCGAGTTCCGCACTCAACAAGCTGCGCCGCGACGCCGTGGAGCAACTCGAAGCCGCGCGTCTCAAGGCCTGCGTCCGCCCGCCGCGCAAGGCCGCGGTCGAGCCACCCGCAAAGTATCCCGAGGAATCCCTCTCCTATCTCGCCAACGTGTATAACCCGGCGGCGCGCGCCTTCTATGCGAAGCATGGCGTGAAGCTGATCGAGGCCGCCTACGAGGCGCACGAGAAAACAGGCGAAGTCTCGCTGATGATCACGCGCCACTGCATCCGCTACTCCATGAGCCTGTGCCCGAAACAGGCCAGGGGCGTGACCGGGGTGCACGGCCAGGTGCGCGCCGATCCGATGATGCTGGTCAACGGCAGCGAGAAGCTAAGGCTGGAATTCGACTGCAAGAAGTGCGAGATGCACGTGATCGGCAGGGCGAAGAAGCATGTCCTGAAGAGCCCGCCGCCCTCGATTGGGTAAGCACTTCTACGGATAGCCAAAACCAGCCGGCTCCGGTACATTGGGGTCTCATCCTTCCTGGGGAGCGATGCATGAAGACCACAATTGCGAATCTGATTGTTGTTGCGGCATTGTCATTCAGCGGTGCGGCGCTTTCCGCCGAAGAGGCGAAGGGCAAGATACAGCCTCCCGTAGCGCAGCCGGCAGCAACTGCCAAACCGGCTGCCCCCGCCCCTGTGCAGGAACCTCAGCCAGAGGCGAAGCCTTCAACTCCCGCCAAGGCGAAATCGTCCCGCTCCAAAAATCTCGATCTGAGGCATTGCCTGGAGCTGGAGAACGATGCCGCCATTGCAAAATGTGCGGGTGAGTAGCGCCCCATTTAGCAACACGCGGTGCTTCATTCCCCGAGCTTGAACCGTTCGATCTCGCGCCGGTCGCGTTTGGTGGGCCTGCCCTTGAAGGCCGGTTGCGGCATCGCCTTGATCTGCGCGGCAAGGGCGGCACGCTGCGCGCGACTGTCGTCGGATTCGCGATAGAGTTTCTGCGCCTCCGGTGCGGGGCCGCGCTTGCCGGACAGTGCGAGCACTTCGACCTCGAAGCGGTATTGCCCGATGCGGATGTCCAGCCGGTCGCCGATGGCAACCGCCCTGGCGGGTTTGATGCGTGCCTCGTTGACCAGAACCTTGCCACCTTCCACCGCATCAGCGGCGAGGCTGCGCGTCTTGTAGAAGCGCGCCGCCCACAGCCATTTGTCGATGCGCAGCTTGCCGGCTTCCTCGGTCATTGCCGGAAGATTCAGTCCTGCTTCACGCAGTCCACGTAGTAGCGTGTCTCGCCGTTCTGCTCCGCGACCAAGCCGTGGATGTCGGTCTCGAAGCCGGGGAACTGTCGGTTGAAGTCGCGCGCGAACTTCAGGTAGTCCACGATGGTCTTGTTGAAGCGCTCGCCTGGAATCAGCAGCGGGATGCCCGGCGGGTAGGGAGTCAGCAGCACCGCGGTGATGCGCCCTTCGAGGTGGTCGATCTCGACGCGCTCGATCTCGTCGTGCGCCATCTTCGCGAAGGCATCGGACGGCTTCATCGCCGGCTGCATATCCGAGAGGTACATCTCGGTGGTCATTTTGGCGACGTTGCGCGTCCGATAGGTGTCATGGATCTGCTGGCACAGGTCGTGCAGGCCGGTGCGCTCGTACTGCGGAAAGCGCGCGGCGAATTCCGGCAGGATGCGCCAGATCGGCTGATTCTTGTCGTAGTCGTCCTTGAACTGCTGCAGCGCGGTGAGCAGCGTGTTCCAGCGGCCCTTGGTGATGCCGATGGTGAACATGATGAAGAAGGAATACAGGCCGCATTTTTCGACGATGACGCCGTGCTCGGCGAGGTATCGGGTCACCATCCCGGCGGGGATGCCGGTGTCGTCGAAGTTGCCGTTGAGGTTGAGCCCCGGCGTGATGATGGTGGCCTTGATCGGGTCGAGCATGTTGAAGCCGGAGGCCAGCTTGCCGAAGCCGTGCCATTTGTCACCGGTCTTCAGCACCCAGTCCTCGCGCGAGCCGATGCCTTCCTCGGCGATCTTCTCCGGCCCCCACACCTTGAACCACCAGTCCTTGCCGAATTCCTCGTCCACCTTGCGCATCGCGCGGCGGAAGTCCATCGCCTCGGCGATGCTCTCTTCCACCAGCGCGGTGCCGCCGGGCGGCTCCATCATCGCGGCGGCCACGTCGCACGAGGCGATGATGGCGTACTGCGGGCTGGTCGAGGTGTGCATCAGGTAAGCCTCGTTGAACACATGGCTGTTCAGCTTGCGCGTCTGCGGCTCGCTCACCAGGATCTGCGAGGCCTGTGACAGCCCGGCCAATAATTTGTGCGTGGACTGCGTGGAGAAGATCATCGACTCCTTCGCGCGTGCCCGGTACTTGCCGATGGCGTGCATGTCCTTGTAGAAGCTGTGGAAGGCCGCATGCGGCAGCCAGGCCTCGTCGAAATGTAACGTATCGATGCGCCCGTCCAGCATCTCCTTGAGCATCTCGACGTTGTACACCACGCCGTCGTAAGTGCTCTGCGTGATGGTCAGGATGCGCGGCTTCCTGGTCTTGTCCTTGATGAACGGGTTGGCGTCGATCTTCTTCTGGATGTTGGCCGGCTCGAACTCGGATTTCGGGATCGGCCCAATGATGCCGTAGTGGTTGCGCGTCGGCATCAGGAACACCGGTACTGCGCCGGTCATCATGATGGCATGCAGGATGGATTTGTGGCAGTTGCGGTCCACCACCACGATGTCGTCCGGCGCGACCGTCGAATGCCACACGATCTTGTTCGAGGTCGAGGTGCCGTTGGTGACGAAGAACAGGTGGTCGGCGTTAAAAATGCGCGCCGCGTTGCGCTCCGATGCCGCCACCGGGCCGGTGTGGTCGAGCAATTGACCGAGCTCGTCCACCGAATTGCACACGTCGGCGCGCAGCATATTCTCGCCGAAGAACTGGTGGAACATCTGGCCGACCGGCGATTTCAGGAACGCCACGCCGCCCGAGTGTCCCGGACAGTGCCAGGAATACGAGCCATCCTGCGCGTAGTGCAGCAGCGCGCGGAAGAACGGCGGCGCGAGTGAATCCAGATAGGATCTGGCTTCGCGGATGATGTGGCGTGCCACGAACTCCGGCGTATCCTCGTGCATGTGGATGAAGCCGTGCAGCTCGCGCAAAACGTCGTTCGGGATATGCCGCGAGGTGCGCGTCTCGCCGTACAGGTAGATCGGGATGTCGGCATTCTTGAAGCGGATCTCGCTGACGAAGGCGCGCAGCGATTTCAGCGCGACCTCCGTCTCTTCCGCGCTGCCGCCGCCGAATTCCTCGTCGTCGATGGACAGCAGAAACGCCGACGCGCGGCTCTGCTGCTGCGCGAACGAAGTCAGGTCGCCGTAGCTGGTGACGCCGAGCACCTCCATACCCTCGGCCTCGATTGCCGAGGCCAGCGCACGGATGCCTAGCCCGCTGGCGTTTTCGGAGCGGAAGTCTTCATCGATAATAACAATAGGAAAACGGAACTTCATGTTGAGCTCCTTTGCATAGTGGAACGATACGCAACGCCTTGAGTGCCTTCATCACGCAGGGCAAGGTGGAGTTTCAGTGCAGACTCATATTGGCCGCAGGCCAATGTGATGTCGTAACTAAACCTGAATTTCATGGCTTACTCTCAGAGGGGTAAAAATTTGCGCGGATTGTCGCAGATTTGCAGGGCAAGGGAAGGGATTTTTGCTGCCAGCCCTAGTCCTGCGGCGGATAGGGATTTTCCAGGCCGTTGACCAGTTCGGCCAGCACCGCACGGAACTGCTGCTCGTCGCAGCCCATCAGCACGGCGTCTTCCAGGGCATCCTGGCAGACCTGGCGGATTTCGGCGAGGTTTTCCTGCAGCATCTTGTTCTTTTCCACGCAGGCGATAACGTCGCCTTTGGGGGAACGCCAGACAATTTTCTTGCGGTGCGGCATGCGGATTAAATTTTCGGCAGGGTCACGCCCACCTGCCCCTGGTACTTGCCGCCGCGATCCTTGTAGGAGGTCTCGCAGATTTCGTCGCTCTCGAAGAACAGCACCTGCGCCACGCCCTCGTTGGCGTAAATCTTGGCGGGCAGCGGTGTGGTGTTGGAGAACTCCAGGGTGACGTAGCCTTCCCATTCTGGCTCGAACGGCGTCACGTTGACGATGATGCCGCAGCGCGCGTAGGTTGACTTGCCGAGGCACACGGTCAGCACGCTACGCGGGATGCGGAAGTATTCGACGGTGCGCGCCAGCGCAAAGGAATTCGGCGGGATGATGCAGTAATCGTTCTTCACCTCGACAAAGGAATTCGGGTCGAAATTCTTCGGATCGACGATGGTGCTGTTGATGTTGGTGAACAGCTTGAATTCGTCGGAGCAGCGGATGTCGTAGCCGTAGCTCGATGTGCCGTAGGACACGATCTTGTGCCCGTTGACTTCCTTCACCTGATTCGGCTCGAACGGCTCGATCATCCCATGCTGCTCCGCCATGCGGCGTATCCACTTGTCCGACTTGATGCTCATTGCGTTTCCCTGGAGTGTTTCATTCGGGCGCGATTTTAACCAATTCGCCGCCGTTGCGCGCAGATTTGCTAAAATTCGCGCCTCACAGCATTCCGGCACGGTCAAATGTCCAATCGAAAAATCCTCGTCACCTCCGCCCTGCCCTACGCCAACGGCAGCATCCACCTCGGCCATCTCGTCGAGTACATCCAGACCGACATCTGGGTGCGCTTCCAGAAGATGCAGGGCAATACCTGCCACTACGTCTGCGCCGACGACACGCACGGCACGCCGATCATGCTGCGTGCCGAGAAGGAAGGCATCACGCCGGAGCAACTCATCGCGAAAGTGTGGGAGGAGCACACCAGCGACTTCGCGGCGTTCCATGTCGAGTTCGACCACTACGGCTCAACCAACTCGCCGGAGAACCGGCTGTGCGCGGAGACCATCTACCTGCGCCTGCGCGAGAAGGGGCTGATCGAAAAGCGCTCCATCGAGCAGTTCTACGACCCGGTCAAGCAGATGTTCCTGCCGGACCGCTTCATCAAGGGCGAGTGCCCGAAATGCGGCGCAAAGGACCAGTACGGCGACAACTGCGAGGCCTGCGGCGCGGCCTATGCGCCCACCGAACTGAAAAACCCCTACTCCGCCGTATCGGGTGCGGCGCCGGAACTGCGCAACTCCGACCACTACTTCTTCAAGCTCTCCGCCGACACCTGCCAGAAGTTCCTGCGCGAATGGACGCGCAGCGGCACGCTGCAACCCGAAGCCGCCAACAAGATGCAGGAATGGCTCGGCGCAGAGGGCGAGAACAAGCTCTCCGATTGGGACATCTCGCGCGACGCGCCCTACTTCGGCTTCGAGATTCCCGATGCGCCGGGCAAGTATTTCTACGTGTGGCTGGACGCGCCCGTGGGCTACATGGGCAGCTTCCGGCAACTGTGCGACAGGGACGGCCTCGACTTCGACGAGTACTGGAAGCCCGGCTCAGACGCCGAGCTGTATCACTTCATCGGCAAGGACATCCTGTATTTCCACGCCCTGTTCTGGCCAGCCGAGCTGCACCACGCCGGCTTCCGCACCCCGACCAAGCTGTTCGCGCACGGCTTCCTCACCGTAAACGGCGAGAAGATGAGCAAGTCGCGCGGCACATTCATCACCGCGCGCAGCTACATCGACCACATCGGGAACACCGAATACCTGCGCTACTACTACGCTGCCAAGCTGAATGGCACGATGGAAGACCTCGACCTGAACCTCGAGGATTTCGTCGCGAAGGTGAATAGCGATTTGGTTGGCAAGTACATCAACATTGCGAGCCGATGCGCGGGATTTATCACCAAGTTCTTCGATGGCAAGCTCGCCTTTGGCGAAACCAAGAACATACTTGAAGGTGCCATAGGCCAAGGCCAGACCATCGCCGAATCATACGAGAACCGCGACTATGCGCGGGCACTGCGTGAAATTATGGCCATCGCCGACCGCATCAACGGCGAGATTGCCGTCGCTGCGCCGTGGACACTTGCCAAGGACGAGGCACAGCGTGCAGCACTGCACGACATCTGCTCGCGTGCGCTGCACGGTTTCTATGTGCTCTCGACACTATTGAGCCCGGTGCTGCCAGCGCTGACCTCTCGCGTTGCACGCGAACTGTTCGATATGGATCGGGACTTCAAATGGGACGATCTCGCTGTATTGCCAACACATATCAATGCCTATCAACACCTGGCAACACGCCTCGACCCCAAGCTGATCGAGGCGATGGTTGCCGCGAACAGGGAATCCCTACAGCCACCCGTGCATTCCGAGCAGCGCCACGCCGAACACCAGCAGCATGCCGCAAGCAAGGAAGTCGCGCAGGCGGAGAAGGACTTCGAGCCTTTCATCGGCATCGACGATTTCATGAAGGTGGATCTGCGCGTGGCGAAGATCGTCAACGCGGAACATGTGGAAGGTGCGGAAAAATTGTTGAAGCTGACGCTGGACATCGGCGAGGAGAAACCGCGCACGGTGTTCGCGGGCATCAAGTCGGCCTACGACCCGGAGAAACTGAAAGGCCGCCTCACGGTAATGGTCGCCAACCTCGCGCCACGCAAGATGAAGTTCGGCATGTCGGAAGGCATGGTGCTGGCGGCCTCCGGCGATGCGCTGGGCCTGTTCATCCTCAGCCCGGACGAGGGCGCGCAGCCGGGAATGCGAATCAAGTAATTTCCAAAAATCTAGTCCGTTCGTGGTGAGCTTGTCGAACCATGAACGGCTTCAAGTAGAGCGTTCACCCTTCGACAGGCTCAGGGCGAACGGTCAACTTAACCCATGCTTCCCTAATCTCGCGGCCTATCGGATTTCTTCGGCTCGAACCAAGCCAGCTTCTCCCTCAACGCAACCACCCCGCCGACGATAATGAGGGTCGGCGGCTGCGGTTTTTCAAGCTGGGCGATGCCGGGCAGCGTCGCGAGCGTGCCGGTGATGACGCGCTGGTTCTGCGTGGTTCCCTGCTGCACGATCACGGCGGGGGTGCTGTCCGGTAGGCCGTGCGCCACGAGTTCTGCGCAGAGAATTTCGAGGCCGTGCAGCCCCATGTACACCACGACGGTCTGGTTGGGGCGCGCGAGCGCGTCCCAGTCGAGGTTCATGCTGCCGTCCTTCAGGTGGCCGGTCACGAAGACGCAGGACTGCGCGTGGTCGCGGTGCGTCAGCGGGATGCCCGCGTAGGCCGAGACGCCCGAGGCGGCGGTGATGCCGGGCACGACCTGGAACGGGATGCCGTGCGCGGCGAGGGTCTCGATCTCCTCGCCGCCGCGCCCGAAGATGAACGGGTCGCCGCCCTTGAGCCGCAGCACGCGCTTGCCTTCTTTGGCAAGCCGCACCAACAGTTCGTTGATCTCCTCCTGCGGCATGGTGTGGGCGGCGCGCTTTTTGCCGACAAAAATGCGCGTCGCATCGCGCCGCGTCATTGCGACGACGGGTTCGGACACCAGGTTGTCGTAGAGCGCCACGTCGGCCTTCTGCATCAGGCGCAGGGCGCGCAGCGTCAGCAGATCCGGGTCGCCGGGGCCTGCGCCAACCAGATACACCTCGCCGGTCGGTCGTGTGATTTCGCTTTCCAGCAGACCGTGCAGCATGGTTTCCGCTGTCGCCTCGTCGCCCGCCAGCACCTTTTCGGCGATTGCGCCCTCCAGCACGTTCTCCCAGAAAGCGCGCCGCTCGGCCGGGGCGGCGACATGCGTCCTGACGGTATTGCGGAAGCGCCCGGCGAATGCGGCGAGGCAGCCGTAGCCCTGCGGGATCAGCGCCTCCAGCTTGCCGCGTAGTATCCGCACGAGCACCGGCGACGCGCCGCCGCTGGAAATCGCCACCAGCAGCGGCGAGCGATCCAGAATGGCGGGCATGATGAAGGTGCACAGGGCGGGATTGTCGACGACATTCACCGGGATGTTGCGCGCGCGCGCCTGCTCCGAAATCTCGCGGTTGACCGCGCCGTCGTCGGTCGCGGCGATGGCCAGCGCTACGCCGTCCAGGTGGCCAGGCTGAAAACGTTCCGCGATACATTCGACGTGCAGGCCAGCGAAGGCTTCCGAGAATTGCGGGGCGACCACCCGCACCCTCGCGCCCGCATCCAGCAGCAGTGCTGTCTTGCGGTGCGCGACCTCGCCGCCGCCGGCGACGAGGCACAGCTTGCCCCTGACATCCATGAAAACCGGCAGGAAGTCCATGCTAGACCTTGGTCATTCTTTGCAGCCGTTCATGGTTAGGGAACGTACGACAGATGCGCGCCTGCGGGCAGGCTGAACCGCCTGTCGCGTAAAAACGGGATAAAAATCCGACTGGGCTATTTGCCAGCGGGAGTTGGTTTGGGTTGGGGTTTCTTGCCCTTGGATTCTTTTTTCTTATCTTTGCTTCCCATGATATTCCCTCCTTGGTTGCCGGCTACCGCACAAATATCTGCCGGGGATGGGAGCCATGCTACCAGCTTCCAATCTTGTTGGGCAATGCTTCTTGCCTTGGGCCAGAGAGGCTTGGCACAAAACAACAAACCCGCCAATCACCAGGATTCAAGCAGGTGTGGGGAGCGATTGATTTGGCACAACCGAAAAAATGATGAATCGTGAAATCAGATAGTTACAAATAAAATTTTTGTGGACGATTTGGCACTAAAAAATAAAATCATCCACGGCCAATCAAATATTTAACGCAAGTGCCAAATGATCCGCAAATTAGTGCCAAATCAGCCGCTCACACACACAAACACAAACACAAACCGCCCACAAGGGGCGGTTTTTGTTTGGCGGAGAGGGAGGGATTCGAACCCTCGGTACGGGGTTACCGTACGCCTGATTTCGAGTCAGGTACATTCGACCACTCTGCCACCTCTCCGGAGTGTGTCAACCAATAGCGGCGCGCATTTTACCAGCAACCTCCGATTTCGTGCAGAATGTTCACATGCAAAACCCTAAACAGCGTTTGCAAACGGCACTGGTCAGCATGGTCCTGCTGCTGGTTGCCTGCAGCCCGCAGCTTCCCTCCTGGCGCGACGGCAAACTGCTGGTGATCGTGCCCGATGTTTCACAGGGCGCGGAGGCCGAGTTCGAGCGCGAACTGGTGCAACTTTTTGGCGAACATCTGCACGCTGCCGTCGAGCTGATTCCCAGCGCTCCGGACAAGGTCAGCCAGGCGTTGCGTAAAAACAAGGCGCACCTTGCCGCCGCTTCGCTGCGCAGCGGCATAAACAACTCCTCGCTGCGCTTCGGGCCGAGCTACCAGACGGTGCGCGAACAGATTGTCTGCAACCGCGACAACTTCTTTCCCCGAAAACTTGCCGATCTGGAGGGGAAAAAACTCGCGGCAATAACCGGTTCTGCGCAGGAGGAGGCGCTGCGCGATGCGTTTGAAAAATCGCCCTCTCTGCAATGGCAATCCCGCAGCGAACTCAGCGTGAAAGACCTGCTGCAGGAGGTAGCCGAAGGCACAACAGATTGCGCGGTGGCCAACGAGCTGCAACTTGCCGATGCGCGCAACTATTACTCGAACCTCGCGGCAGCCTTCGATATTGGCACCCCTTCCAAGCTAGCCTGGGCCTTCTCCATGGATGGCGATCCGGAGTTGCCGAAAGAGGCGCAGGTCTTCTTCGACCGCATCCGCCAGGACGGCACGCTGAAACGCCTGCTGGATCGCTACTATGGGCACAGCGGCCGGCTGCAGCCGCTGGATGCCGCCTCCTTCATTGCCAAGATCAACAAGGTGCTGCCGAATTACCGCACCCTGTTCGAAGAGGCCGCCGGCCTGACCGGCTTCGACTGGCGAATGCTGGCGGCGCTGGCCTATCAGGAATCGCAGTGGGACCCGCTCGCGACCTCGTTCACCAATGTGCGCGGCATGATGATGCTGACCGAGGACACCGCCGACCTGATGGAGGTCAAGAACCGGCTCGATGCGCGAGAGAGCATCCTCGCCGGCGCGAAGTACCTGGCCTTGATCCGGGAGCAGATGCCCGAGCGCATCCCGGAGCCGGACCGCACCTGGATGGCGCTGGCCGCCTACAACCAGGGCTATGGACACCTGGAGGATGCGCGCATCCTGACCGAACGTGCCGGAATGAATCCGGACAGTTGGATGGACATCAAAAAATGGATGCCGCGGCTGAATCAGCCGGGTTATTACGAAACGCTGAAACACGGCTACGCACGCGGCGGCGAGGCGGTGATCCTGGTGGAGAACATCCGCAGCTACCACGACATGCTCAAGCGGCTGGCGCCCGAGGCGGCCCCGCAGGACATGGAGGCGTTCGCCTATCAGCTGTTCGAGCCGCTGGGGAAACTGCTGGACTAATCGTGGCTCGCGCCCGGCTTTTCTTCCAGCAGACGCTCGATGCGCTCCAGCCGCGCGGATATTTCCTTGAGCCGCCGGTCGGTTTCCTTCTCCTCACGCTCCACCTTCTCGACATCGCTGCCGATGAAGAAGGCCGCGAGGTTGGCGGTCAGCATGGAAAGCAGCACTACCCCGAACAGGATCAGCAGCGAGCCGAACAGCCGCCCCATCCCGCTGTGCGGCACCACATCGCCGTAACCCACCGTAGCCATCGTTACCCAGGCCCACCACATTCCGTCCCATACGGTGCCGATGGAGGGATCGATGCGCGAGATGATCACGCCGGACAGCACCAGCGTGACGAAGGCCACCGCGAGCGTGTTGCCAAGCTGATGGCGCGAGAGCAGCTTGCGTGCGGATTTTGACAGGCGCACCAGCAGCATCACCACGAACACCAGGCGGAAGCTGCGCAGCAGCCCGACCAGGGGCGCAAACTGCCAGAAGAAGGGCATGCCGCCGGTGATGATGACCAGATTCATCCAGTTGCCGAAGAGATACGCGCGCCGGTTCCTGACCAGGACGCTCAATAAGATGGTTTCACACACGAACGTCAGCCACACCAGCCAGTCGGCAACGCGCGCAAACTGCGGCGTGATGAGCTGCGTCTCCTCCAGATACCACTGGATCGGAATCCACAGCACGACCAGCACCATCGGCCACTCCAGCCGCCTCGCCCAGAGACGCGCGGCAGGCCGTTCGCGCGAATCGACCCCGGCGATGCCGAGCAGGTGGATGGCGTCCATCTAGCGGGAGAGTTTTTCCATGCCGCCCATGTAGGGGTGCAAGACTTCTGGAATCGCCACGCTGCCGTCGGCCTGTTGATAGTTTTCGAGGACGGCGACCAGCGTGCGGCCGACCGCAAGGCCGGAGCCGTTCAGCGTGTGCAGCAGTTCCGGCTTGCCCGCGCTGTTCCTGAAGCGCGCCTGCATGCGGCGCGCCTGGAACGCCTCGAAGTTGCTGCACGAGGAAATCTCGCGGTAGGTGTTCTGCGCCGGCAGCCACACCTCGATGTCGTAGGTCATCGCGGCGGAGAAGCCCATGTCCCCGGTGCACAGCTTCACCACGCGGTACGGCAGGCCGAGCTTCTGCAATATCGTCTCGGCGTGGCCGAGCAGTTCTCCCAGCCCCTCGTAGGATTTTTCCGGATGCACGATCTGCACCAGCTCCACCTTGTCGAACTGGTGCTGGCGGATCATGCCGCGCGTGTCGCGCCCGTAGGAACCGGCCTCGGAGCGGAAGCAGGGCGTGTGCGCCACGAACTTCATCGGCAGCTTCTCCAGCGGCACGATCTCGTCGCGCACCATGTTGGTGACCGGGACTTCGGCAGTAGGAATCAGGTAAAAGTTCTGCTCACCCTCTTCGCCCATCTGGCGTGGCACACGAAACAAGTCCTCCTCGAATTTCGGCAGCTGTCCGGTGCCGCGCATCGAGTCGGCGTTCACGATGTACGGCACATAGGTCTCGGTGTAGCCATGCTCCTCCGTATGCGTATCGAGCATGAACTGCGCGAGTGCGCGGTGCAGCCGCGCCAACGGCCCCTTGAGCAGCGAAAAGCGCGCGCCGGAAATCTTGGTTGCGGTGTCGAAGTCCAGCCCGCCCAGTCCTTCGCCGAGGCTGACGTGATCCTGCACCTCGAAATCGAATCGTGGAATCTCGCCAACCTTGCGTACCTCGACGTTGTCCGTCTCCGACTTTCCGGCCGGCACATCGGTGTGTGGGGTATTGGGAATGACGGAAAGAAACGCATTCAGCTCATGCTGTATCTGTTCGAGCCGCGTCTCGAGCTGCTTGAGCTCGTCGCCGAGGCTGGCAACTTCAGCCATGATCGCCGAGGCATCCTCGCCTTTCGCCTTGGCCTGCCCGATCAGCTTGGAGCTGCTGTTGCGCTTGGCCTGCAACTCCTGCGTGCGCGTCTGGATGATTTTGCGCTCGCCTTCAAGCCGCTCGAACTTCGCAGTATCCAGCACGAAGCCGCGCGTCGCAAGGCGCGCTGCAACATTGTTCAGGTCACTGCGTAAAATTTGAATATCTAGCATGTTTTCCTCATCCGGGTGCAAGCACCGCAACGGTGCCTATCAATGGCGCAATTATAAATTTCTCATTGCCTGCGTGGGCAGTGTTTTATCCGGCTCACCTCGCGGGCAATCCCTTCAATATCCGCTATCTCCTGCCGGTGCGCCGCGCGGTATTGCTCACGGGCAAGGCGCACCTGCTCCAGGTGCGCCTCGATGTTGGCACCATTCATCGCCAGACCCCAGCCATCCGACTGTTCGGCAGTTGGCGCAAACATGCGCTGGACGATGCGCTTGCCCAGTTCCTGGGTGTAGTGCGCCGAATCCGAATACCAGCGCATGACAGTTTTGCTGTCGCCCGCGGCGGGCACGTCTTCGCTGGAAATCGCGTCATAGCCGCTGAAATCCCATAGCAGAAAAACCGCTTCGGCAGCTTTTCCGGCCTCGTCTTCATTTATGCGGACCAATTGGCGCTTCCACTCTTCCCATTGTCCCCACAGACCCGAGATGGCGAGCGTTTCCCACTGCCGCGCATGTGCGGGGGATATAAACAGGCGCAAATCGACATGATGCCGATGCGCCAGCCTTATCATCTCGCGCAGGTCGTCCAGCGACGTTCCGCCATCCTTCCTCTCCAGGGAAAAACTGCATGCCGGGTACGGAAGGTATTTTTCCAGCAGGTATGCGCGCTCGTTGGCGGCGAACCGGTTCCGGTAGCTTCCAGCGAAGCCGGACAAGACCTGCGGCGTGCGGAAGCCATCGGCATAACAGCAGTCGCCAGCCGCGGGCACTTTCTGCCGCACAACGGCGAGGGAATCGGCCAGAGTGCTGACCGACAGCATCAGGCTGTATGGCCGCCACTGGCTGTAGTTCTCCTCAACATAGTCCGAGGGTAGCACGAACAAGGTATTGAACGCGAAGAAATCCAGCCCCAGCACGATTGTCTTCGGCTTTGACTGTTCGACCGCAATCTCCATCAGGCGGCGCGATTCACGTATCGGCTGGCCGAAGGTTGCCAAGCTGAAGACTCGCTTCCCCTCGAATGCCCGTTGCCCCCTACCGATGCCGATATCAATGCGCGACGTTCCCAGCATTACGATGTCCGCCCGGGCGTGCGCCAGCCCCACTGTCTTGAACACGCGTTCATTCATCACCCTGACAGGAGAAGGCTGTTGCAGCAATGCGTCCCGGTCGCGATAAATCACATACGGGTCAACCTTCCAGTTGAAGCCGGCCATCGCCCCCGCCAGCAGCAAAACCATAATCAGGAAATGAGTGAAGTAGCGCGACATGGTCAGAACTGGAAGTAGAGGAAATCGCGCACACGCGATAGCAGGGAAAGCGAGAGCACAAAAACCAGCCCTGCAAACCACGCGAAATAGGTATTAAACCGCCACTTGAAGCGGCTGCTCTCGAGCTCCCCGCTCTCATCCAGCACCGGCCGGAAGCTTCGCATGATCTGCTGCACGTTGGGCAGCAGCCATACGATCATCAGGCCCAGGATGATGAGAATCAACGCACGGTCCGGATTCACCCTGGAGAGCGGAGCCAGTCCATTCATGGCGACACCCTCCAGCCATTGCGGGTGTGTCTCGTTGAAATGGCGCCAGGCCGACTCGGATAGCGACAATCCGTTCTGCCCCAGCATGCCGGACAGCATCGACATGGCCGAAGTGAAGTTTTCGGCACGGAAGAATACCCAACCCACCACCACCGCCAGGAAGGTCAGCGCGATGGAGAACAGGCGCGCCAGCACACCGCCATTCCTCCACCCCAGCCTTTGCTTGAGCGTCCGCCAGGCTTGATTGATGACGAGATAGATGCCGTGCAGTCCACCCCATACCACGAAGGTCCAGCCCGCCCCGTGCCACAGGCCGCCCAGCAGCATGGTGATGAACAGGTTCAGGTAGCGGCGGAATTTTCCCTTACGGTTGCCGCCCAGCGGGATGTACAGATAGTCGCGCAGGAAGCGCGACAGCGTCATGTGCCAGCGACGCCAGAAATCGATGATGCTTGCGGACTTGTAGGGAGAATTGAAATTCATCGGCAAGCGCACGTTGAACATCAGCGACAAACCGATGGCCATGTCCGAATAGCCGGAAAAATCGAAATACAATTGCAGGGTATAGGCCAGCGCGCCTATCCAGGCCTCGAAAAACATCGGCTGACCGCCTGCCGCGACCGCCGAAAAGATGGGCGCGGGAAACTCGGCCAGCGAGTCCGCAATTAGCACCTTCTTCGCCAGACCCAGCACAAAGATCGTCATGCCCAGCGCGAATGTTTCGCGGTGAAAGTGAAAGGAGGACGGACGCGCAAACTGGGGCATCATCTCCTTGTGGTGCAACACCGGCCCGGCAATCAGGTGCGGGAAATAGGTGACGAACAGCAGGTAGTGGATGAAGTTGTACTCCTTCACCTTGCCCTGGTAGGTGTCCACCAGGAAGGCGATCTGGGTGAAGGTAAAAAACGAAATACCCAGAGGCAGGATGATCTCGCCCAGGCTCCATTGCGTGCCCGCTGCCGTATTGACGCTGGCGACGAAAAAATTCGCGTACTTGTAATAGGCCAACAAGGCCAGATTGGACGCAATCGCCACCACCAGCAACTGCTTCTTGCGCCGGTCTTCATGACGGATGCCTGCCTTGGCCATCCAGAAACCGAAGGCGTAGTTGCACATGATGGAACCCAGCAGCAGCCCGACATAGGCAGGGTTCCAGTAGCCGTAAAAGAACAGCGAAGCCAGCGCCAGCCAGCCTGCGGCAAAGGCATGGCTGAGGCGAGCCAGCCAGAAGAACCCCAGCAGCACAACGGGCAGATAGAGGAAGATGAAGGCGTAGGAGTTAAATAGCATTCGGCTGTTTGCGCATTGCATTGACGCATTCGCCCGGTGGGGATTGCGAAGGTCGATTATCTCAGTTATTTGTTTTTTGCCGCCGCATCCAGCTCACCCACTTTTGCATCCAGTTCACGAAGCCGCGCCAGTTTTTCGGCAATCTTGCCTTCCAGTCCGCGCCCGGTTGGCTGGTAGAAGCTCACCTGCGGCATGCCGTCCGGGAAATAATTCTCGCCCGCCGCATAACCGCCCGCCTCGTCGTGCGCATAGCGGTAGTCCTTGCCGTAATCGAGTTGTTTCATTAGTTTGGTCGGTGCGTTGCGCAGGTGCAGCGGCACTTCGCGCGAGCCGTCCTTTGCCACCCAGGCGCGGGCCGCATTATACGCGACGTATCCGGCATTCGACTTCGGTGCGCAAGCCATGTAGATCACCGCCTGCGCCAGCGCCAACTCACCTTCCGGCGAGCCGAGCCGCTCGTAGGTCAGCGCGGCATCCTGCGTCAACTGGATCGCGCGCGGGTCGGCCAGGCCGATGTCCTCCCACGCCATGCGCACGATGCGCCGCGCGAGGTAGCGCGGGTCGGCGCCGCCGTCCAGCATGCGCACCAGCCAGTACAGCGCGGCATCCGGGTTGGAGCCGCGCACCGACTTGTGCAGCGCGGATATCTGATCGTAGAACGCCTCGCCGCCCTTGTCGAAGCGGCGCAGGTTCTGCGCCAGCGTGTTGTCGAGGAACTTCACATCGATCTGCGCGACCTTCGCCGTCTGTGCAGCGGTCTGCACCTGCTCCAGCACGTTCAGCAGGCGGCGCGCATCGCCGTCGGCGTAGCCGATGAGGCGCTCGCGTGCATCGTCGCTGAACTGCAAATCCGCCAGGGCGACCTGCCGCGCACGCTCGAACAGCTGCGCCAGTTCCTCGGCAGACAGCGCGTGCAGCACATATACCTGCGCACGCGAGAGCAGCGCGTTATTCACCTCGAAGGACGGATTTTCAGTGGTCGCGCCGATGAAGGTCACCAAGCCCTGCTCGACGAACGGCAGGAAGGCATCCTGCTGCGACTTGTTGAAGCGATGCACTTCATCGACGAACAGGATGGTGTGGCGGCCGCGCTGCTGCAGCACCTGCTGCGCCTGCGCGATCGCCTCGCGGATGTCTTTCACGCCGGACAGCACCGCCGAAAGCGGCACGAACTCGGCATCAAACGCCTGCGCCATCAGCCGCGCCAGCGTTGTCTTGCCCACGCCAGGCGGCCCCCACAGGATCATCGAGTGCAATTTGCCGGACTGGAACGCGAGGCGCAGCGGCCTGCCCTCGCCTAATAAATGAGATTGCCCGATGACTTCGTCGATATGTTTGGGGCGCAGCCGTTCCGCCAGCGGCGCGGCGGGTGATGGCGAATCAAACAGGCTGCCGGTTGACATGGGTACGGCTAGTCGCTCAGCACATCCGCGCCCTTGGGCGGCACGAGCTTGAACTGCGAGGGAGGCAACTGTGGGTTGCGTTTCATGCCGGAAAAGCGCAGCACGGTCCTGTGGCCGAAGGCGTCGTTCAGCTCCATGACGACCAACTCGGCCTGCGCGTTGAACGCCATCAGTATCTTCTCGAAGCTGCTGTCCTGCGTTTTGGCGATGGCCTGCAGCCAGTCCAGCCCGTCCTGGCTGCCGCTCTCCTTGAGTACAAAACCGCGCTCGATCTCGTTGCTGCCGGAGAGCAGCGCGGCTGGGCTGCTGCCCAGCGCCGCATCGAGTTTTTTCACCGTCACCTGGTTCAGATCCACGTCGTACAGCCAGAATTTTTCGCCGTCGCCGACGATGATCTGCTCGTAGGGCTTGCGGTAGGTCCAGCGGAACTTGCCGGGGCGCTGGAACTGCATGACGCCGGAGGCGCTCTGGATGCGCTTGCCGTTCTGGTCGAGCACCACCTGCGTGAACTCCGCCTGCGCGGAATGCGTCGCGGCGATGAATTCCTTGAGCTTGTCGATGCCGCCGGCGTGGGCGGGGGCGACACACATGAAAATCGAGAGACCGATAAAAAGTTTTTTTAACATGCTCTATACCTGAGTTGGAGAAGGGAGAAGGGTAACTGCGACTCGGAGGGTTTACCCTTCCCTCTTCCCCCTTCCCTTTGTTTTTTCACCCTTCCCGGTTTGGCGCAATCACTTCGCGGTTGCCGTTGCCCTGCATCGCCGAGACGATGCCCGCGGCCTCCATTTGTTCGACCAGCCGCGCGGCACGGTTGTAGCCGATGCGCAGGTGACGCTGCACCAGCGAGATTGAGGCACGGCGGCTCTTGACGACGATCTCCACCGCCTGGTCGTACAGCGGATCGGCCTCCGCATCCAGGCTCGGCCCGCCCTCCCCGCCTCCCTCCGCTTCTTCCGGCGAGTCGAGCACGCCGTCGATGTAGTTCGGCTCGCCCTGCACCTTGAGGTATTCGGCGACGCGGTGCACTTCCTGGTCGGAGACAAACGCGCCATGCACGCGCTGCGGGTAGCCGGTGCCGGGCGGCAGGTAGAGCATGTCGCCCTGCCCGAGCAGTGCCTCCGCCCCCATCTGGTCGAGGATGGTGCGCGAGTCGATCTTGCTCGACACCTGGAACGCCACGCGCGTCGGCACGTTAGCCTTGATGAGCCCGGTGATCACGTCCACCGAGGGGCGCTGTGTGGCGAGTACGAGGTGGATGCCGGAGGCGCGCGCCTTCTGCGCGAGGCGCGCGATCAACTCCTCGATCTTCTTGCCCACCACCATCATCAAATCCGCCAGCTCGTCGATGAATACTACGAGCAGCGGCAATTCTTCCAATGCCTCCGGATTTTCCGGCGTGAGCGTGAACGGGTTGGTCAGCGGCTGCTCCGCCTTGATCGCCTCGCGCACCTTCTGGTTGTAGCCCGCGATGTTGCGCACGCCGAGCGCCGACATCAGCCGGTAGCGCCGATCCATTTCCTGCACGCACCAGTTGAGCCCCGATGCGGCCTGGCGCATGTCGGTGACTACCGGGCAGAGCAGGTGCGGAATACCCTCGTAAACGGAAAGCTCAAGCATCTTCGGGTCGATCAACAGCAAACGCACCTGCTGCGGCGTGGCCTTGTACAACAGGCTCAGGATCATCGCGTTGATCGCGACCGACTTGCCGGAACCGGTAGTACCCGCAACCAGCACATGCGGCATCTTCGCCAGGTCGGCGACCACCGGCTTGCCGGAAATGTCCTTGCCCATCGCGATGGTCAGCGCGGAGCCCATGTCGGCATACACCTGCGAGCCGAGAATTTCCGACAGGTGCACCATCTGGCGCTTCGGATTGGGCAATTCCAGCGCCATGTAAGCCTTGCCCGGAATGGTCTCCACCAGCCGGATGCTCACCACCGACAGCGCGCGCGCCAGGTCTTTCACCAGGTTTGTGATCTGGCTACCCTTCACACCGGTCGCCGGGTCGATTTCGTAGCGCGTGATCACCGGGCCGGGATAGGCGGCGACCACTTTCACTTCGACGCCGAAATCCTTGAGCTTGCGCTCGATGAGGCGCGAGGTGAATTCCAGCGTGTCGGCAGACACCGTTTCGGCCTGCTGCGCCGCCTCGTCGAGCAGGTGTAGCGGCGGCAGCGGTGAGTCCGGCATTTCGGAAAACAGCGGAGCCTGCCGCTCCTCGGCGACCCGCGCCGACCTCGCGACTTCCGTCAGCGGCATCTCGATGTGGATGGGCTGGTGCTCCTCGACGCGCCTCTTCTCCTCCTCGACGACGGCGATGCGCTCGCTCATCGCCTGCGCGCCGATGCGCCGGTCCTGGCGCGTCTGCCACGCGAGGCGCGCACGCCGATAAGTATCGTCCAGCAGCGCGCCGAGCCAGTCCACGAAACGCAGCCAGGACAGCCCGCTGAACAGGCTGAAACCGGCGGTGATCAGCGCCAGCAGCAGCAGCGTTGCGCCGGTGAAACCGAGCAGGCGCGTCAGCGCATCGCCGAGCAGCGTGCCGAGCATGCCGCCGGGCGCGAGCGGCAGCGTGACTTTCAGCGTGTGGAAGCGGGTCGCTTCGAGCGCGCTGCTGGCCAGCAGCAGCACCAGAAACCCCGCGGCCGAGACCCACAGCGTCCGTTTGTCAAAGAGGCTATCGGCGCGCAGGTTGCGGTAACCCGCCCACACGCGCTGCAGCAGGAACAGCACCCACCACCAAGCGGAAAAGCCGAACAGGTAAAGCAACAGGTCGGAAAGATAGGCGCCCAGCGTGCCGCCGGGATTGCTGACCAGCGCGCCGCTGGCGCTGTGCGACCACGCCGGGTCGGCGCGGTCATAGCCATACAATGCGACGGTGAAATACAGCGCGCAGGCGACCAGCAGCAGCCAGCGCGACTCGCGCAACAGGCCGAGCAATTTGCCGCCGGGCAGTGCGCTGTCCGCTTCAGCCATGAGGGGTGCTGCCGACCAGTCCGAGCTTCTCGGCCATGCGCACGGCTTCCATGCGGTTGTTGACGCGTAGCGTCTGATAGACCGCCGCCACGTGAATCTTGACGGTTCCTTCGGCAAGGTGGATCGCCTCGGCGATTTCCTTGTTGGACAATCCTGCCGCGATATGCATCAACACCTGCATCTGGCGTTGCGTCAGGCCGTACTCGTTGGTGTTGATGCTGCGCCGGTCAACCAGTTCCGGCGGTTTTTCGGCCAGCGTATCGTGCCCCCGCAGCATCTGCGGCGGGACATACACCCCGCCGGAAAGCACCAGGTTCAGCGCGCTCAGCATCACGGGGGCGGTCGAGCTCTTGCAGACGAAACCCATCGCGCCGTAGTCCATCACCTTTTCCATGTAGCCGCGGCTTTCTTCGCCGGAGACCACCACCACCGGAATATACGGATAACGCTGATGGAAGAAACGGATGGAAATGGGACCTTCGCTGCCGGGCATGTTCAGGTCGAGCAGCGCCAGGTCGAGTTCGGGATGCTGATTGGCGATTCTCAGGCCTTCCTGGAAATTTCCCGCCTCCATGATCTCGACCTCTTCGGGCAGTTGCTGCAGCACATAACGCATCCCGTCGCGAAACAACGCGTGATCATCCACCAGCAGAATCTTCATTGCGCGTACTCCCCTGAAAGCTTTTTTGACCTTATGGATTACAGCCATCCGTACGTAAACCAGCGGCCAGAAACACGCTGCCGGTTCAATCCGCGGATTGAACCGCTTTCTCCGGATTCATTGTATCCGAAGGCACGGCATCACGCCCCGCCGAGCAGCTTGCGGATATCCTCGGCCAGCCAGTCGGCGCGTTGCGCGAGCGGCGCACGCAATCGCACCTTGCCGTTCGGGTCGACCAGGAACGTGCCGACGCTGTGGTCCATATTGTAGCCGGACGCGGTCAAACGCTTCTCATAGCCCACGTAAAACGCCTTGGCGGCCTGCGCCGTGGCTTGCGCGTCGCCATACAGCCCGAGGAACGAGGGGTGGAAAGCGCGGGTATATTGCGCCAGCACCTCCGGCTTGTCGCGCTCGGGATCGACGGTGATGAACAGCACCTGCACCCTGTCGGCGTCGCTGCCGAGCAGGCTCATGGTCTGCGCCAGATCGGCCAGCGTAGTGACGCACACGTCCGGGCAGTGTGCATAGCCGAAGAACAGCGCCACTGCCTTGCCGCGGAAATCCGCCAGCGTGCGCGTCTTGCCGTCCTGATCGGTCAAACGAAAATCCGCCTGGGTGAACATGGCGCTGACATCGCTGGCATGGAAAGGAGAAGGCAGCACGGGTTTTTCGCAACCGGTCAACAGCGCAAACGAGAGCAGTACCAACAGCCCTGCCAAAAACCTTCTACCACGAAGGACACAGAGGTCACGAAGTTTTCTTACTGGAGTGCATGGCAGTGGAGAGTTCATTTGAAGGGCGATTCCGTTGGTTTTAGGTTTTTCTTCGCGAGCTTCGTGGTTCAAATAAGGTTTTAATAAAAAATTACGCAGCCACATGACAACTTTCCGTCCATCCATATGTGTAAAAGGTATAGCCCACCTTCAGCAGGCCATACACGCCGAATCCTGCCACCAGCACGCCTGCGGCCAGCCGCACGCGCGGCGCTTGAACCCAGTGCCTGATGTTTTCCCAGAACAGCCCGATCGCCAGCAAATTCGGCAAGGTGCCCAGGCCGAACGCCAGCATCACCAGCGCGCCATCCTGCGCATTGCCGCTCGCCAGCGCGGTGACCAGCACGCTGTATACCAGGCCGCACGGCAGCCAGCCCCACAAGACGCCGAGCAGCAGGGCGCGGGCGGGCGTGGTGACCGGCAGCAAGCCGCGCGCCAGCGGCTGGATATGCCGCCACAACATGCCGCCGGCCTGTTCGATGCGACGCACCGCGTTCCAGATGCCCGCAAGGTACAGCCCCAGCGCGATCAGCATCAGGCTGGACAAGGCGAACAGCAGATGCTGCACCGGCGCCACATCGCGCAACAGCAGCCCGGCCTGCCCTATCGCGCCCGCCAGCGCACCGGCAGCCATATAGCTCGCCAGCCGCCCGCCGTTATAGGCGAGATGAAGCGGCCAGCGTGTTCTTTCCTTCGGTATCTGCGCGGTGAAAATCCCGACTATGCTACCGCACATGCCGAGGCAATGCACGCCGCCCAGCAGGCCGACGAAGAACACCGCAACAATGCTGAAATCAGCCATGTATTTCCGTTTGCTCCAGCAATGCCAGATTCAGAAGCGATGCAGCCTCACGCGCATCCGGTTGCGCCCGATGGGGCACCACGCCCAGCAGCGGTGCGCGAATGCGCTGTTGCAACGCAGCGATGTTTTCATCCGGCATCGCCATACCCGCATCCAGCACATTCGCCACCCAGCCCGCCAGCACCAAGCCGCGCGCGGCGATGGCCTCCGCCGTGAGCAGGGCGTGGTTCAGGCAACCCAGCCGCATCCCCACGACGAGGATAACCGGCAGCCCCAATTGTTCCGCCAGATCCGCGCTGTCCTGCTCGTCGTTAAGCGGCACGCGAAAGCCGCCCACGCCTTCCACGATCACCACCTCGGCCTGCGCATTCAGTTCCGAAAACGATTCCGCGATGCGCGCAAAATTGATGCTGACGCCGGTGAATCGCGCGGCCAGCGACGGCGCGACGGGCTGCATGAAGCAATACGGATTGATCTGCCCGCCGCTGGCCAGCACATTGCTGGCGGCGCGCAGTTGCCGCACATCCTCGTGCAGCCCGTCATCCGCACAACCCGCCGCGACCGGCTTCATGCCGACCACGCTCTTGCCCTGCGCGGCAAAGGCGTGCAGCAGCGCGCAGCTGACCAGCGTCTTGCCCACTCCCGTGTCGGTGCCGGTGACAAAGTAGTTCATTTCAATTTGAACGGCGTCTTGATGATAGCCGCCCCATCCTCAGTCACGCGCGGCTGCGGCTTCCAGGCGTGGCCGTAAATCACCTCATAGGTGGCGGGCAGCTTGCCGCCGCTGCGCAGCCGCTCGTAATTTTCCGTAAGGCGCACCCAGGCGTTTTTTCCCATCAGGCCTTGGCCGCGCCCCGCCGTGGCATTGTGCGCGCCGATGCGCTTCAGGTCGTGCAGCACGTCGCGCACATCGTCATAGGTCAGCGTCAGGTACTCCATGTCCATCACCGGCTCGGCAAAGCCGGCATGCACCAGCATATCGCCGATGTCGTGCATGTCGGCGAAGCGGTTCAGGTGATTATGGCTGTCCACGCCGCCGAAAGCCTGACGCAATTCCTTAAGCGTATCCGGCCCGAAAGTACTGAACATCAGCAGCCCTTCCGCCTTCAGCACGCGATGCAGTCCGCTGAAGGCTGCGGGCAGGTCGTTGCACCACTGCACCGCCAGGTTCGACCAGATCATCTCGACACTATTGGGAGCCAGCGGCAAAGCCTCGATGTCGGCGCATACCTGCATCTGCTGCGTGCCGCCGAACAGCTTGCGCCACCAGCCTGAATGACTGCGCGCAGCCTGCAGCATGCCGATGGCGATATCCAGCGAGACGAGCTGCGCCGCCGGATATTTTTCCGCAAGCTGGCGCCCGCCCCAGCCCGTGCCGCTGCCCGCATCGAGGATGCGCGCCGGTTGCAGCTTGATGTAGGCTAGCCGCTCCAGCATGCGCACGCATACCTCGCGCTGCAGCACCGCTGCAGCATCGTAGTCCGCTGCCGCGCGGGTGAAGGCGCGGCGCATGCGGCGTTTATCGATCAGAAAATCATTCATGCAGAAAACTCATTAGGTGTTTCATAAATTCATCCGGGTGCGACAGGAACGGCGCGTGCGCCGCGCCCCTGACTTCTACCCGCCGCGCGTCCGGCAGGTGCGCCGCCAGGTAACGCGATGCCTGAGGCGGCGTGAGCGTATCACGTTCGCCGCAAATCACCAGCGTGGGTTGCGCCATGCCCGGCAATGCATCGCGCAGATCGCAGTCGCGCAGGATTTCCAGCCCGGCCCACAATGCGCCCAGGTCCGGCTCACCGCGGCTCATTAACGCGCTACGCAACGCCGCGAGCAGCTCGCGCTCATTATCGCTGCCGCGCACCTGCAGCGCGAGAAAGCGCCGCAGCGTGAGCGCGTAATCCTGCTGCAGCGCGGCGGCGAATTCCGCCAGCGTCTCTTGCGCCATTCCGCATTCCCAGCCCGGCCGACGCACGAAGCACGGCGTGCTCGCGACCAGTATCAGGCGGTCTATTTGCTGCGGATAACGCTGCGCCCAGCTCAAGGCGATCTGCCCACCCAGCGACCAGCCGCATACGGCGAGCGGCTCGTCGAACTGCGCAGCCAACTCATCGACGATGGAATCTATGAGTAGGTCGGGATTCATCCCGACATCGCAGCGGGATGAATCCCGACCCACACTAAAGCCATGCCCCGGCAGGTCCACCGCCAGCACTCGAAAATGTTCCGCCAGTTGTTCAACGACATCGCCCCACATCCCGCCGTGCATGCCCCAGCCGTGGATCAGCAGCAGCGGCGCGCCGCTGCCTTGAGTCTCAACGTGCATGGTGGTCATTTGTACCCTCAATAATGAATCCCGCCATGCACGTTTCCCTCTCCTCAATCCTCTCCCGCAAGCGGGCGAGGAAGCAAACGAATCGCTGCGCGAATTTTTTGTTACTGTGCAAGCTCATGCAAGGCCTCGATCAGGAGCTTTACATCGTCTTCGCCGTGCGCGGCAGACAAGGTGATGCGCAGCCGCGCCGTGCCCTGCGGCACAGTGGGCGGGCGGATCGCCGCGACCCAGATGCCGCGCTCGCGCAACCCGGTGCTTAATTCCAGCGCGGCTTCGTTGTCGCCGATCAGCAGCGGCTGGATCGCGGTGTCCGACGGCATGAGTTTCCAAGGCAAGTCCGCGAGCCCCCCGCGCAGTTGCGCGACCAGGCCGCGCAGGTGTGCGCGCAATTCATCGCCTTCTCTGATGAGTTGCAAACTCTCCAGCACCGCGCTCGCGAGGGCGGGCGGCGTGGCCGTGGTGTAGACATAGCTGCGCGCATGGTTGATGAGCGTGTCGATCACGACCTGCTCGGCCGCGACGAATGCACCAAATACGCCGGCCGCCTTGCCCAGCGTCGCCATGTAGATGATGCGCTTTGATGCCATGCCGAAGTGCGCCAGCGAGCCGCGTCCCTGTGTGCCCAGCACGCCGAAGCCGTGTGCGTCGTCGATGAACAGCCACGCATCGTGCCGTTCGCAGAGCGCCAGCAGTTCCGGCAAGGGAGCGAGGTCGCCGTCCATGCTGAACACCGCATCGGTGATGATGAGCTTGCGCCCGCTTTGCTTCTGCTCGAGCAGACTCGCGAGTTGCGCCATGTCGTTGTGGCGATAGCGTTTCATTTCGGCGCGCGACAGCAGCATCGCATCGTTCAATGAGGCGTGATTGAGCTTGTCGGCGAACACCGTGTCGCCCTTCCCGGCCAGCGCCTGCACCGTGCCGAGGTTGGCCATGTAGCCGGTGGAAAACAGCAGCGCGGCAGGCTTGCCGACGAAGGCCGCAAGCGCCCCTTCAAGTTGGTAATGCGCCGCACTGTGCCCGCTCACCAGATGCGCCGCGCCCGCGCCGACGCCGTGTTGCCGCGCGCCCTGCTGCAGCGCGGCGATGAGCCGCGGATGGTTCGCGAGGCCGAGGTAATCGTTGCTGCAGAACGAGAGATAAGAACTTCCATCGACCATGATATGTGGCGACTGCGGGCTGTCGATGGTGCGCCGTTGCCGCAGCAAACCCTGTGCAGCGCGGGTTTCAAGCTCACGGGAGAGTGCGGAGAAGGGCATAGGTGGTTGTAGGTTGGGTACGGCCTGACGACCTAACCCAATCTACGTTTTTTCCGCAAGCGGATACATGCCGAGCTTGTCGAGCAGCGCGCGATCCTTCTCCACATCCGGGTTGCCGGTGGTGAGCAGTTGCTCGCCGTAGAAGATCGAGTTCGCACCGGCGAGGAAGCACAGCGCCTGCACCGCGTCGGACATCTGCTGCCGCCCGGCGGAAAGGCGCACGCGCGCCGTCGGCATGGTGATGCGCGCCACCGCGACGGTGCGCACGAAATCCAGCGGATCGAGGTCTTCCGCGTTCGCCAGCGGCGTGCCTTCGACCTTCACCAGGTTGTTGATCGGCACGCTCTCCGGGTAGGGATTCATGTTGGCCAGTTGCGCGACCAGTCCGGCGCGCTGCGTGAGGTTCTCGCCCATGCCGACAATCCCGCCGCTGCAGATGTTCATCCCCGCCTTGCGCACCCGCTCCAGCGTGTCCAGCCGATCCTGGTAGACGCGCGTGCCGATGATCTCGCCGTAGAACTCCGGCGCGGTGTCGAGATTGTGGTTGTAGTAGTCCAGCCCGGCGGCGCGCAACTGCTCGGTCTGCTCATCGTTCAGCATGCCCAGCGTGGCGCAGGTCTCCATACCGAGATCTCGTACCGCCTTGACCATCTCCACCACGCTCGCCATGTCCTCTTCGGTCGGCTCGCGCCAGGCCGCACCCATGCAGAAACGGTCCGCACCGTTCTGCTTGGCAAATTGCGCAGCCGTGACCACCGCCTCCACGTCGAGCATCTTGCGGTCTTCCACGCCGGTCGCATTGAACGCCGACTGCGGGCAATAGCCGCAGTCCTCGGAGCAGCCGCCGGTCTTGATCGACAGCAGGGTGGAAAGCTGCACCGCGTTCGGGTCAAAATGCTCGCGGTGCACCTGTTGCGCCCGGTACAGGAGGTCGGCGAACGGCAGCCTGAACAGGGCTTCTATGTCGGCCACGCTCCAGCGTTGCTGGCTCACTGGCCGCTTGTCGGCATGGCGCATGAATCTGAGGGTCTGGGTGCTCATAAGAAAATAACTGGGTATGATGGAAAAGCTGCGCTTCATTCCGGAAAGGGCGAAAGCTTGTCCATTATACGCAAGTATTTTCTGAACATCGGAGCAAAATTTAGGCAATTTGCGCCGTCGCAGCCTTGCATCCTGTGCGGCAGCATGAGCCACGACGGGCTGTGGTGCGCGGCCTGCGACCGCGCCCTGCCCTATCTCGGTGCGGCGCATTGCCCGAGCTGCGCGCTGCCGACGCCTAGCGGGGAAATTTGCGGGCGATGTCTGAAACACCGGCGGCTGTTCGCACGCACCGCCGCCGTATTCGGCTACACCTTCCCACTCGACAAACTCATCCAGGCCATGAAATACGGCGAAAAGCTCGCGCTGGCGCATGCTTTCGCGGGAAAGCTGGCGCGCCGCATCGACAGCCTGCCCGACTGCGTAATCCCGATGCCGCTGCACCCGACCAAGCTGCGCGAGCGCGGCTTCAACCAGTCGCAACTGATCGCTGCCGGAATCACCCGCGAGCTTAACCTCGAACTGTTCACGCACGCCTGCCGGCGCGTGCGCGACACCCCGCCGCAATCCGCCTTACCCTGGAAGGAGCGCAAGAAAAACATGCGCGACGCGTTCTGCTGCAACATGGATTTAACCGGCAGGCGCGTCGCGCTGGTAGACGATGTGCTGACCACCGGCGCCAGCCTGAATGCACTCGCCGAGGCGGTAAAGAAACGCGGTGCGGCTGAAGTCGATGCTTGGGTGGTGGCGAGAACTTTGCCACATAAGCGCACTACAACTCCTTGAGCTTCTGCCGCACGAATGCCTGCAACTCAGGGCTGAGCGTTCTCGATTCGAGCGCACGCCTGAATGCATCCCTCGCGTCGTCGGCGCGCTGCACCGCCTGCAGAGAAATGCCGTAGCCCATCAGCCAGACGCCGTTGTCCGGGGCGAGTTGCAGCGCGATCTGGTAATGGGTGATCGCCTCCTTGTGCCGGTTGCGGCGTTGCAGCAAGGCGGCGAAGAACGCTTGGTAGTCGGCCTGTGCGTCGGCATAGGGCAGGGATTTTTCCAGCGTCGCAACCGCCTGCTCCACCGCACCATGCTCCACCTGCAGGCGCGCCAGCAGCATGGCGAAGCCGGTATGGCCGGGCTTGGCCGTCAGCCGTTCCTGCAGCGCGCGCTCGGCTTCCGCGCCCTGCTTGTTTTCCAGCAGCAGCGCCACCAAGGCCTGGCGCGCCTCGTCGTGGCCGGCATCGAGGCGCAGCACCGTCCGGTAACCCGCGATGGCCTCGGCGGCATGCCCCTGCTGCATGGCCGCGACCGCCTGGCGAAACTCTGCATCGGCGCGCTGCTCCGGGCTGACCTGTTTCATCGGCTGCGCACCGCCCGATGGCTGAATGGCAACTCGCGCATCCGGCATCTGTGCCGGCTGCGGCCTGGCGACCTGCGCCCGCACATGGGCCGGCGGCTTTCCACTCATCTCCTGGGCAGCTGCGTTCGGCCGCAGGGAAGAAGGCAGCGGTATCGCGCCCAGCTCAAAACTCAGGCGCGAGGCGGGCGGGGGAATTTCTTCTGCGCCAACAGCACTGACGACATCGACCGAACTGGCGGCATTAACGATGCCTGCATTGCCAGCAGCCGGAACGGCGGAGACTGGTTCTGGCGCCGCCACGGCAGAAGCCGTAACAGGCCCCGCAGCGGAAGCAGATGCGGCCGGCTGGCGTTGCATCGGGTTCACCGCAACTGCCCCAGGTTTGCGCATCTCCGTCCACTGCCATGCGGCAATCCCGACGACCAGCACCAGAATCACCGCAAGCAGGGGCAAGACCAGGCTGCGCCTGTGCTGCGGCACCGGACGCACCATAGTCTGCTCCGGCGGAGTGTGCTCGCCGCGCTGCTCGAGCTGGTTGAGCACCTGGTTGATGACGCTCATTGCAGCACCATCCATGCGATTCCCAGCGAGGCGAGCAGCGCCGCACCGGTCAAGGCCAGCGCCCAGGGCAGCCAGTCGCGACGCGCTTCGGGCGTATCGGCAGCCGCAGCGCGGATATGCCTCGCGAACACCTGCTGCCGGCCGTCGCCGTACGCCAGCATCAGGGCCTTGTGCGCGACGATGTTGACCAGCCTGGGCGTGCCGCCGGTAATGCGATACAACTTGCCGACCGCCGCCCTGGCGAACAGCGTCTCACCGGGAAATTTAGCCACCGCCAGGCGGTGGCGCAGATAGCGTTCCATCTCGTCCCGGCGCAACCCTTTCAGCTCATGCTGGAAACTGATGCGCTGGCGCAGCTGGCGGATCGAACGGTGCCGCAGGCGTTCGTTCAGTTCCGGCTGGCCGAACAGCACCACCTGCAGCAGCTTGCGTTTCTCGGTCTCCAGATTGGTGAGCAGGCGCAGCACTTCCAGGCTTTCCAGCGGCATCGCCTGCGCCTCGTCCAGGCATACCAGCGCACGCTGGCCGTTGCGCGCGCATTCCAGCAGCGCGCGCGTCAGCCCCTTCAGCAACTGGTGCTGGTCGGTATCCTTGTCCAGCGTAACGCGGAATTCTTCCGCCAGGGCGAGCAACAGGCTGCGCGGTTCGAGATAGGGGTTGAGGATGTAAGCGGTGATGAAACGCGGCGCAGGCTGCCCGTCGGGCGGGGGCGGCGCCTGCTCCAGCGCGCCGTTCAGCGTAGCAGCCTGCCGTCCCTGGTTCAGCGTGGCGAGGAACTTGCGGCACAGCAGCGTCTTGCCATTGCCCACTTCCCCGACGATCTTGACGAAGCCCTCGCCGTTGCGCGCCGCCACCAGCAGGGTGTTGAGCGCCCCCTGGTAACTGGAACCGGCAAAGAAAAAGCTGGTATCCGGGGTCAGGCTGAAGGGCGGTTCGCGCAGGCCGAAGTGCTGCAGGTACATGCTACGGCCTGGCGCCCTGTCCGTTCAGCCCGCCGAACCGGTCGCGGCTCTGCGTGATGTCCTGCGACCAGTCCTTGTCGTTATCCACCACCGTGGGCCTGAGCAGGATCACCAGTTCGCGTTTCTCGCTGCGCTGGCTGGTCTGACCGAACAACGGGTTCCTGGACAAGCCCGGCAATCCGGAGCGGTCGTCGAAGGTCGCCGATCGCATCAGCCCGCCGATGGCAACAATCTGCCCGTCCCTGGCGCGCACGATGCTGTCGGTTTCGGAAATGGAACTGGAAGCAAGCGGCAGGTTGAGCGTGCCGCCCGCGCCGGTGTTCACCGTCTTGTTCACCGTGCTGACTAGGCTCACCGAGGGATGCACATGCAGGATGATCTCGTTGTTCTCGTCGATGCGCGGCGTCACGTCCAGCGCGATGCCGGAAAAGAAAGGCTGCAGCGTCACGCTCGGCGTGGAAGTGGTGGCCGTGCCGGTGGTCGTGGTCGTGGAGATGTTGGTCACAAAGAACTCGTCGGTGCCGACCTTGAGCACCGCCTTCTGGTTGTTCAGCGTGGCGATGCGCGGACTGGACAGCACATGCACGTTGCCCTGCGATTCGAGAAAGCTCAGCAGCGCGGCGAAGTTGCTGGTCTGGAACGCGAGGCCGAACAGCGCCCCTGCGGCAGTTGCCCCGCCCACCAGGTTGCTCCCCGGAGTCACCGTGCCGATGTTCGTTCCGCCGGTCAGCGCACCGGGGGTCAAGGCTCCCGCGCCGGGCGTACCGGGAACCATGGTCCCGCCGGGAAGAATCTGGCCGATCGAAGTCCTGCTGTTCGGGCCGTTCTTGAACGCCGCCCAGTTCACGCCGGACTGGAAACCGTCGTTGAGCTGCACCTCGATAATCTTCGCCTCGAGGATCACCTGCCGCTCGATGGAAATCTGCGAAGCCTTGAGATAGGCCGCGACGTTTCTCAGTTCGTCCGGCATCGCGCGCACCACGATCACGCCCGACATCGGGCTTACCACGATGCTGCGCCCTTTTTCGCTGCCGACGATCGCCTGCAGCGACTTGCCCAGTTCATCCCAGAAGTCCGCGCTGCTCACCATGCTGACCTTGCTGCTGTCCAGGCCGCGCGAGGTCGGGCTGCTGGTGGTCGTCGCACCCGGCGTTCCGCCGGTCGGGGTATCCGTCACCGAGCCGGAGGTCACGCGCAACGAAGACTCCCCCTTGCGCAAGCCGGTCAGGTAATTCACCTGGAATATCCGCGTCTGCAGCGCCAGTGGCTGGATATAGATGCGCGTGCCGTCCATCTTGTATTCGTAGCCGTATATCTCGCGGATCGCCTCCAGCGCCTCGAGCACCGTCACGTCTTTCAGGTTCAGCGAGATATTGCCGCCGACCTCGGGGTGCAGCAGCATGCTGTAACGCGTGCCGGAAACGATGGCCATGAAAACCTGGTTAACCGGCGTATTGCTCACTTCCAGGTCGAATTTGGTTTCCAGCGGTTTGTTGTCCAGCCTGGACAGGTCCACCGTGAGCGGCGGCAGCAAGGCGTTGTTCACCGCATCAGCCGCCTTGCCGGGTTGCGCGCTGTCCTGCACGGCCTGGTTCATTTCGCGCTGAATGGCGTCCGCCGTCTGATTACGGCCGCCCGGCGCGGCGCATCCTGCCAGCAACAGCGCCATACCCAGCCATAACGTAATTCTCATTTCTTCTCCTCGCGCGCAACCGGCTTGCCGGATTGCGCCTCACCCGCCGGCGGCGGCAACTTCATTTTCGCTCCGTGCTTGCCGGAAATTTTTACGCCGGGAAACAAGGTCAGCACCTGCAGCCCCTGTGCACCGCGCAATACTACGCTGCCTTCACGCACTTCAATCAGTTTTGCATCGCCATGTTTTCCGCCCAATTCGACGGTTTCTCCGTCGATGATCGCCGCCCGGCGCGTCTTGGAAATGATGATGGATTGCAGGCCTGCCGGGGCGGGCGCCGCTGCCACACCGCTTGCGGCAACCGGCGCGGCGATGCTCGCCGGAGGGCGCGTCGGGTCGGGCAGTTCTTCGGCGATCGCCGGCGCCGAAAACAGCGCCGCCGCCATCAGGCATGTCAAACGGTCAGCCATGTCTTGTCCAGGCTCAGGGTATACAGGGTCAGAGTCAGCACCGCCTCGGGATATTTATCCACGTTCAGGCTGATCTCCCCCCAGAACATCTGCGCCGGCATCTTCTCCAGCGCGGTGAGATAGCGCAACATATCCATGTACCCCCCGCGTACGGTGATCCGCATGCCATGCTTGAATATCTGTTTTTGCGCATTCGGCTGCTTTTGCCCGGCCGGCGATTCCGCGGCGGGTGTCTGGGATTTTTCGACCAGCGGGCTGGCGGGCAAGGTTTTCAGTTCGATCAGTTGCAGCTTGTCGTTTTTATTCAGCACCTGCTCCAGCAACCCGGCCATCTTGTCCGGCTCGACCAGCCGGTCGCGGCGGCTTTGCAAGTAGCCTTCCTGTTCCTGCAATTGCCGCTTGAGCTGCGCCAGCCGGACGCGCAGCGGTGAATGTTCATCGTCGCGCCGAGCCTGCAGCACTACCTGCAACTGCGCCTGCAACTCCTTCGTTTTCTCCTGCTGCTGCACCACCTGCGCCGACAACGTTTTTTGCCTTGCCTGCAAGGGGTCCAGCAACATGGTATTGGCCAGCGCGGCCACCACGAATGCCGCCGCGAGGAAAATCATCGCACGTTCGCGCAACGACATGCCGTCAATCTTGCCGCACGCCATTCCCCAGTAACGCTTCATTTCCTGGCCTCGCCTTCCGGGCCGGAGTGCAGGGTGAATTCGACATAGCGCGGAATTGCCCCCTGGCCTTCCACCTTCGGCTGCCGCATTTGCAGCGTGGCGAAAGTCCTGCCGCGCATGACGCTCTCCTTGCTCAGGCGCTGGATATAGGCAGGCAGCAGCTCGGGGTTGAGCACTGCGCCGCTCAGGCTGATTTGCGCCGCGTCACCGGTTATGCTGAAGCCGGTCAGCCACAGCCCTTCCGCCACCTGGCGCGAGAAGGCGCGCATGTATTCCGAATAGCCGCCGGTGTTGCCTATCGCGCCGGACTTGATGACTTCAAGCAGCTCGGCCTGCTCGGCAAGCTGCTTTTCCAGCCGCCGCACCTCTTCCTGCAATGCCTGGGCCGCCTGTTGCGGGGAAAATTCCGCAGTATGGCGCGCCAGCTGCGCCTGCTCCGCCTGGTAGCGTTTGGCGATTTCCCCGGTTTGCTTTTCGAGCTGGTCAACCTGATAAAGCGCATAGCCGTAAAAAGCCAGCGAGCCCGCCGCAACCAGAACCAATCCCTGCAGCATCGCCGGCAGCGAGAAATGCTTGCGCCGCCTCACGAAGGCCGGATTGAACAGGTTGATCTGCTGGCTCATGGCGCACGCCCTTCGCGGCGCAAGGCCGCACCCAGCGCCGGCAAGGCGTATGCCGCAAATGTGCTGTCGGCCAGCGCCGGCACCGCGTCGATGTCCAGCGCCTGCGACAAGTCCAGTTTTGCCACTTCCGTGCTGATCATCGCAGACAAAAACTCCGCCAGCCCCGTGTTATCGGGTGCGCTCACCAGAATACGACTCACCGGCAGATGGTTGAATTGGCGATCGAAATAATCCAGCGAGCGCTGCAGTTCCAGTTCGACGCGATCGCGGCATTGTTCACGCAGGCTCTCGCTGGCATCCTGCAACTGCCCTGCGCTGATTTCGATACGCCGCGCCAGATACAACTCGCCGCCCGCAGTAAACGTCAGTAAGCCACCGTTGTCGTCGAAAGCCAGCAGGGCCAAGGCACGGTCTTCCTGTTCGAACAGCGCGGCGATGTTGCGCTGCGCCATTTCGGGAATATCGATCACGTCCAGCTTGATCTTCGCCTGCTCGAACAGCGCCATGCGCTTCTGGATGACGTCGTTGGCTGCGGCAACCGCATAGAGGGATTGCGCACGTTCCGGGCCAGACTTGGCGGAGGGAATCCGCAGCACGTCCACCGTTGCATCGTCGATGTGGTAACTCAGGCTGTCTTTGATTTTCCAGCGGATCGCCGTCTTCAGCTCCTCGTCGGGCACGTTGGGCGCCTCGATCAGCAGGATCTGATATTCGCCCGGAGCCAGCAGGGCGGTGAAATGATGACCGCCAAGACCCGCGTCGTGCCGCAATTTTTCCAGTGCTGCTTCCGATATTGCGCCGGTCTCGTGATATTCGCAGCGCACCACTTGCGGCATCACCCCGGAAAACTTGACCTTCGCGAGATAGACACCATGCGCGCCAAAGGCGATGGCGAGCCGGTCGCCGCCGAGGCTCTTGGGCCCGAGTAATGAAGAGATGCGCGGGATTTTCATAATTGACGCGAACTTAGTTCAACAACCTATTGTTGTCAATAATTGTTTTTGGAGCAATGGATACCTAAAAATATTCCTGCTCCAGTCTCATAGCAGCTGCTTTCCAATCGCGTCCGGAACCTTTGCATCAGTAGTAGACCTCACGCAGATAGATGAATTCGTTGCTGCCCTTGTACACGCCGAAGGTGGCGCGCGCCTTGTTGCTCGGATTGGTGCCCGCGCCATTACTGCCCGCCAGCAGATAATCCGGAGCGCTGACACTTACATCCACGCTGCCCGTTCCGCCACCGGTGGGCTTCGATAGCTTGAACGCGAGAATGCCCGCCGTTATGGCTCCGCTTGCAGGCGTCGGCGTGGTCGTCCACGGGCAGCCAGTTTTGCATTGGTAGTTGGAAACTCCGACTGTCAGGCTCGTGACGCTATCGGTGACGCTGGTCAGCCAGCTCGCACCGTCGTAATACTGCACAGTTGCTGCCATCGGCAACAGCAACAGCCCGGAACCATGCGCACTGCCGATCTTGGTGCGCCCACTGACCACCTTGACTCCGCCCTCGACCGAGGAGGCTCCCCGCAACGAAGATACCCCGTCCGCGCCCGCGGGTTCATCCGCACGGACATAGATGTCGGTCGGTGCAGCAGGCGAGGCATTGAACACATAAGTTGGCACAGCTGTTACTTCGACCCCTGAAATGAATGCAGTCGATGTGATCGAATTGTTCGCCGACATGCCCGGACCCGGATTCGGCGTTGCACCACCTGGCGCATCCCACGCGGACAGCGTTACGGCCCTGGCAAATGCTCCCTGGTAATTTTGCGTGGTGCATATATCCGGCTCGATACCGGTGCAGGAGGCGGTATTGCGTGCCGACACCGTGACGCTGAACGGCTGTCCGGAATAGACAAAACCGTTGAATGAAACGGGGCAGGTCAAACCGTTTGGACAGGGCATAGGTACGGTCGCCGTGGCAACCACTGCCGTGTCAAAGTGATCAGGAATGAACCGCCCGACATTGCCGGTCGTCGTTCCTGCGACATCGCCCGTGCCGAGGTAGTCCGCATCCGTCACGCTCGGCGTGAGCGTGATGATGCCGGCCTCATTCCAGGTAAATGCCACGCCGGTCGCCACGCCGTTCGTGAAAGCACCGAACGCACCGCCGATGGCCGGGTTGTTGACTAAGCCCAGTCCCGCCGCCAGAGAGGGCGTCAGCTTCACACCTTCCGGCGCAACTTCCTTGCCGTAGTTCGGCGTCGCCGCACCAGCCACGGTGCAGGCCGCAGAAGCCGGAGAACAAGTCGTGGCGGTAACCGTCACACTGAACGCCTCGCCCGCCTTGACGAATTTCGCGCCTGCGGCATTTGCGGCGGCTGGGTTCGGCGTATTCGGTGCAGCAGTCTGCTGGATGCCCGACAGCACGAACCCGCCCGGCTTGGCCACGAACTGGCCGCTTTTGCCGACCTGCGTCACAGCTGCGCTGTTGCGCATCCACAGTTCCACCATCCCGACATCGGCATAATTGAAAATGTAGGAAACCGCAGAAGATGGGCTGCCGGCATTGAAGGTGACCGTCACCGTTGCGGACCAGGCAGCAGGCATGCCACCGTTCGCCTGACAGAGGGGCAAAGCCAGCCCGGCAAAAACCGCCTGCACGCCGGCATTCGCCACCGGATCGTGGCAGGTCAGGCCGAACTGCATGTTTGTTGTTCTCTGCTGGGACGCATGCAAGCGGGTTGGGATGCCGGCGGCACTCACCGCCGTGATATAGACCCCCACCAGATCCTGGCCGGCGACCTGCGGCAACCATGTCACCGGGGCACAGGTTTGCAGTGCGTTTCCGAACGCGCGGTTGTGGACGCAAGGACTGTTGGTGAATACAAAACTCGGCACCGTGAAATCGAGGGTGTACACCTCGCCGGTGAAGTTGCCGTTGCCCGCGCCCGCCCCGCCAAGCGGGTTGTTCGCCGTATCGACGATCGAATCGTCGTCGACCAGATTGAGCCCCAGCGTGCCGTTGCCGGTGCCAGTGCTCGCCGTGACGACCCAGGCCGCACCGCTGCCCGTCACCGACGCAATGGCGCCCCCGCCCGCCCCGCTCGCCCAGACCAGCGCGAAATCAGCCGCATCTACGCCGGTCACGCTCTCGCTGAACGTCACGTTCCAGGAAACGCTCGCCAAGGCGGTTGGCGTCGGATCGGCGCGCGTGATGGACAACACGGCCGGCAAGCTCCTGTTGATGCTGTACACCTGCCCGGTGAACGGCAGATTGGTCATCGCAAGGCTGACGCCGGTATCGTTGACCATGTCCAGCCCCAGCGTGCCGTCGCCCGTGCCGGTGCTCGCGGTAACCGTCCAGACAGTGCTGCTGCCGGCGATGGAGGTGATTGCCGGCGCACCGCCCAGGCCAGTATTGACGAGTGCAAAGTTGCCGCTGCTCACCCCGGTCACGCTCCTGCTGAAGGTGACCGTCCATGAAACGCTGGCGGCAGTGGTCGGATTGGCGTCGGCCAGATTGATCGAAACGACGGCAGGCGCGGGACAGCTATGCGCGACCGTCACCCCGCCGTTGGAGGTCAGCGTGTAATCGACCGGACAGGTTGGAGTCAGGGTAGCCGTGCCGATGATCGCACTCGTCACCGTCACATTCCGCGCCAAAGTAATTCCCCCGGTATTGCTGACCGTCAGATTGGCAAAACCCAGAGGTCCCGTGCCGGATATGGTTTGCACCGCTGCGCCGCCGTTGAGCGTGACCACACCCGTCCCGGCGGTAAAGATGCCGCTCTGGTCAAAATTCCCTGCCACGCTCAGGGCATTCGCACCGTTCGAGAAAGTAGCGCCCACGCCGATGCTGAAGTTGCCCGCCACGGTCGTTGCGCCTGCAAGCGACTTCGTCCCGGCATTGCTCAATGCAAGGTGGTGATAGGTCGTGGTTTTGATCGTCTGCGCCGCACCGCTGTAGTTGACGGTATTGCCCACCGCATTGGCGGTCAATCCGGTAATGGTGGACGTGCCACCGATATTCAATGTGCTCGTGGCACTGTTAGTCAAGTTCCCGGTTCCCGCAAGCGCCGTGGCGACAGTCAGAGCGAAGCAATTATTGGTCAGCACCGCTGGCGAAGTGACGGTAAGGCTCGGGATCGCCAGGGCAGTCGCGCAATTGAGCGTCTGCGCGGCAGTCGTGTTGAACGTATAGATTCCGGTGCCGGCAGTAAAGGTTGCGCCGTTGTGGGTGAGACCGCCCTGCAGCGTCACCGCCTCGTTTCCCGAGTTGTTCCACACGCCACCCGCACCGACCGTCACTGCCCCGGTGAAGGTCTTGGTTCCGGTAGCCGTGGTGATAGCAAGCGTGCCGCTGACGCTCGTCGTACCGGCGACGCTGAGGGTATTTCGTGAGGTTAAAGTGCCGGCGACATTGAGTCCACCGGTGCCGATGGCCAGAGTCCGGTTTGTCGCCTGGGTCAGCGTGCCGCCTGTTTGGATGCTCAGGCTCAGGGCGCTGGAGTTTGCGTTGGTCGTGATGGTGTGGCCGGTGCAGATCGTGACGTCGTCGGCCGCAGTTGGCGCGGCAAGACTGGCCGCTCCGCCGCAGGCGGCATCGCTCCAGGTGCTCACGGTACTCCAGCCGGCGCTCGCACGGCTGTACTTGGCGACAGCCATCGCCTCCCCGCTCCATGTCGCCAGTCCGGCAAGCGGAAGCAACAGGACGGCGGCCCTTGCAAGGGCGCGGAGGCCTTCTCCCGACACGTCGAACCGGAGCAGCGCCGCCATCAGTCCTGCCTCCCCTGTTTCATCTTGCTCATATCCGTCCCGCACCGGGTTCTCATTGCGCGATTGTAACGGTCATCTGCCGCTCGACGTAATCCGGCATCGCCACCGCGCCCTGCGTCGCCGTGGAGGTCAACTGGTAAATCGTCACCGTTGCACTCGCCTCGCTGTGCGGGGAGCTTACGCATTGCACGTTGACGTTAAACCCCGCCAGGGTATTGGGCAAAGGAGCAATCACCTGGGAGGCTGCCCCGCCGCGGCAAGTGGCGGCAAACCCGCCTGCCACGGCGGAATTCGGCAACACCTGGTACGCCCCCCACTCGATCCCCGCCCGTGCCGCGTGATACGCCCGCGTGCCCATCACGTCCAGCGCGGCGCTCTGCTGTTGCGTGGTGGAAAGCGTGACCGCAAACACGCCGAGTGCGGCGATCACCACCAGCAGGAAGATGGCGGTGACCAGACTGAAGCCGCGTTGCATGTTTTGCATCGTTTTCATGGCACGTTGCTCACATGAGTGGCACTGTACAGCGTGACGGTCTCGCCGTCCCTGGTTATGCCCAGATTCACTGTAACCAGCCCGAAACGCTGCGCGACCACGAATGCATCATAGGCGAAGCCGCAGGTGCTGACACTGGTCGCCAGCAAGGCATGAGATGCGCCGCTTAACGGGGTCGCCGCCACATCGTTCGGCTGCCCCGCTTGAATCGCATAACCCCAATAGCGCGTCAGCGCTCCGCCGGGTGTGCACGCGTAAGTCACCGGCTGGCCGACGATCTGGAAGCGATTGTAGGGGGAGCCGCCTGCTGGCAGGAAGGTGTGAGCCGCGAAGCTGATCTGGTCCTCGTTGGCATTCGCGGCGCTGTTCGTCACCCCCGTAATCACCGGCGCGCCGCCGCTTACCGCCGCGCAATACACGCTGGGGTTCAGGCTGCTGCAATCGTTGGCAGAGTTGTTGTACTGGTTATACACCACCAACCGCGAGGTACCGAGGGTGATCGCCCCGCCGCCTATCAGCGTGGTGCTCGCCGCTCCCGCCGCACCGGTCACCAGATCGCCCGTCGTGGTCAGCGTCGTGCAACCGCCCGCATTCAGGCAGTCGGCGGGCGCGGTCACACTGTTGTAGCGCCCGCCCGCTATTGTTTCCAGATATTCCAGATATATCGTGCCACCGCTGCTGGTCACACGCACGCTGTTCGGCAGCGCGGTGCGCAAGTCGCGGGCAATGCGGCGCAGCGCGGTGTCGGCGATGTCGGTCATGTCGGCGCGGCGCGCGACGTCGGTGTACTGCTGGATCGGCGCCCGGAGGAACATCGCGACGATGCCGCCGATGATGCCGGTGATCGTAATCACCATGATCATCTCGACCAGCGTAAAACCTTCCTGTGGGCGCCACATCATCATATCCTCGGCGAATAACGGGTACGGATGCCTTCGACGACCACCGGCTGGCCGTCGGGGCCGGTGACGGTAACAGTAATGCGCAGCGCAAGATCGTCACTGGCCAGTCCCAGCGCCAGCCCTGCCCGCAATATATCCACCGCTGCCCGATAGTTCCCCAACCCGGCAATCGGGGTGGTGCATGTTGGCGTCGTATTGGTGATGTCACATATTCCCGAATTCATGACAAACCCGCCATAATCGGCCACGTTGTCAAACGGATTGGTCGCAGACCAGCGGTTCTCTGTTGCAGGCGTGGGGGTGGTTAGCGCAGCACCGCCCTTGTTTTGATCCATTCCCGCAGAACAGTCTGCCGCGCTGACTGCGCTCGCCGCATTCGCATCATCCGGATCGCAGAAGGTGAACGGCATCAGCACCACCTCTTCCAGCAGCGATTCGGCGATCGACAGCGCCTGCTTGTGAACCAGCGGGTCGGCGCTGCCGCGCGTCGTCACGTTCATCACCAGCAGAATACCCGCCAGCGCGACGCCGACGATGACGATGAACAGGATCAGCTCGATCAGGCTGACGCCGCGCTGGTTATGGCGAGTGGACATAGCCGGTCTCGGCCTCCACGACAATGGCATTCGTTGCGCCGGTGATGTTGATAGTCTGGGCAAGCGAAGGGCGACCCAAGGCATCAAAGCTGAAATTCGCCGGCACCGCAGTGAAAGTGGCGCCCGCCGATGCATTGATGACATAGCTCGCATCGCCAGTCGGAGAAACCAACGGCGTGCCGCAGGCGGCCGTTGCCCCTGTCGTCAGGGTGATGCGGTTGCCGGTGAACGCGGCACAGACGAAGCGCCGCTGCGCGATGGCGACCTTCTGCGCATAACGCAACGTGGCCTGCACCTGATCGGCGAAGCCGCGCGACTGGAATACGCTGGTCTCGAAAAAGCGCGGCGCGGCCACTGCCGCGAGGATGCCGACGATGACCATCGTCATGATCAGTTCGACCAGTGTGAAGCCGGATTGACGAAACCTGTGATCGGCGGCAAGCATCATCGCCATAAATCTACTTGGCGCATCGGTCATATGATCGGTCTTATCAGAAACTGGTGCAGGTTTTAGCGTAAACCCTGTTAGCCATACCCCGAAGAAAAACGGGGGAGACTAATCTCCCCCGTTTCGTGCTGCACGATGGGTACGCAGGCTCAACCCATCCTACGCAGGCTCGATCAGTTGTTTCTTGTTAATGCAAACACTGCACTGGCAGCCGCATCCTTTTTCGAAGTGATCGTGCATTGAGTTGTAACACCAACCGCTGACGCAGTAGTACCACTCGGGGTATTATAATCAGGAGGGAAACCACCCTCGAGCAGCCCACCGATTTCGGTTGTATTGGTGCAAGCGCCACTAATCAAGGCAACCCCCGTGCCAGAAATGCCACGTAGACTGTAATTCGCATAATTAATAGCGTTTGCACTCGAAATCGCACCAGCGACACCTTTCACTGCAGCCACTTCTGCATCGCGTGATAAGTCAACAAACTTCGGCAGCGCCGTCGCCGCCAAAATCCCTAGGATCACGATCACCATGATCAGTTCGATCAGCGTAAAACCGGATTGGTTTTTCATTCCACTCTCCTTAAGTATTGAGGCCTGTCCTGAGCCTCTTCGAAGGGCCGCGACCCTGTTAGTCAATTGAGCTTGCGCTCCGCCTCTTCCTTTCCTGCCGCAGCAGGAATTTCACAAGCGCGTCCTATTTTAACCCAAACCGCCTTACACTGCCTCGTCTGGCCCGATTTTCGAACAATCGGCGAGGCTGCGCTACACCAGTACGCGGAACATGGCGAAGAGCAGATAGATGCTTCCCAGCAGGAGCAACCAGCCGCTTTGCCGCGCGTGGTGCGCGACAAAGCGGTCTATCCCCTCGCGCGGCACATCCATCGCCTTGGTCGCATGGCGCGAGGACACCCACCGGTTAGCTTCTGTTTCCATACCGCGCAGCAGGCTGGGGCGCAGCCACAGGAACAGCCCGGCGATGAGCGCGACCGCCGCGCCGGTCAACAGGCTCAGCACCATGACATCAAGCAGCCAGTCGAGCAGCACGGGCTGGACCATGCTTCCCAAATGCCGCAGCACATATGGCTTGTCGAAGAAGAAACCGAAGTAAATGAAAATGTAGGCAGCCCCTGCAGCGACGACAACCCCAGCCATGGTATGGTATTGATAGAACCAGCGCTCGATGCTGATGCTGCGATCCAGCCACCTTGTGATGTGGCGCATGGAAATCCACCGGTTGGCGAGGCGGTTGATGCGTTCCAGAAGATGCGGCCTGAAGATGAGCGTGAGCCCGATCATGGTACCGATCAATGCACCAACAAGCAGGAAAATGGCCAGCGTCTGCCACAGGATGATGTCGGTCGGATTAGTGCGCAATCCCTGCCTCCCTTCTCTTTCCACGACGCCCATCGCGTGCCGGTGCATCATCGATCATTGTGACACCCGTGGCCTGCGCCGAAATGACATGGATTTTTTAATTCCCGGTTCCATTCTGAATAATGGGGCGCTGTCTATGTAAGCCAATATACATAGTTGCATGTTTAGTGGGAATACATAGTTCGCTGTATCCGGTCAAAACCACAAATAAGGCTCGACCGGTTCGAACAGCATGCCGGTCAACTCGGCGGCCTCCGCCTGCAACGAGGGCAGGCGCGAAGTTTCATAGCTGGTGACAACATGGAAGCGTATCCATTTCCTGCCGTCCTTGCCTGGCCTGAAGTAGCTGGCGTTGCGCACCACGTAGATCAGGTCGCGCGTCCTGAGGTCGAACACCCAGTTGCCGGACTCCACGGACAGCGGGGTGGTGTCGTAGAATTCCCCGGCGTAGTTGGGCGGCTTCTTCTGCAGCCAGTTCATCGGGTTGTCCTGCGCCAGAGCCGCCACGTCGGAAGGCTTGCCGCGCGTCAATATCTGGCCGTATTGCATGACCAGCGCGCTCTGTATCGACGCCGCCACGCCTTCCATGGCGATTTTCTCGGCCTGCTCCTGGTAGAACAGCATGCGGTCGGCAAACAAGCCCATCAGCACAGCGACGATGGTGATGACTACGATCAGTTCGAGGAGGGTGAAGCCTCTTGCTCCTGCAGTTGCCTTCTTGCTCATCTCCGCATCGCCGCCTTGCCGAGGTCCCACATCGGCAGGAACACGCCGAGTGCGAGGATCAGCACCAGGACGCCGAGGAACACGATCAGGATCGGTTCGATTTGCGAGCTCAGGGTCTTGACCTCGTATTCGACCTCGCGCTGGTACATGTCGGCAACCTCGAACATCAGCCCGTCCAGGTCGCCGGTCTCTTCGCCGATCGCGATCATCTGCAGCACCACCGGATTGAACACGCCGGCGTCGACCGCGGTGCGCAGGATGCTCTCACCGCGCTCCACGCCCTCGCGCATCTGCTCGACGCGCCTGCGCATGAATTCGTTGTCCACCACCATCGCGACCACATTCATCCCCTGCAGCACCGGCATGCCGCTCTTGAAGGAAAGCGCCATGCTGCGCGCGAAGCGCGCCAGGGTGGACTTGAGGATGATGTTCCCCGCGATCGGCAGCCTGAATTTGTACCTGTCCCACTGGTAGCGCCCTGCCGGCGTGTTGATCCAGGAACGGAAGCCCAGCACCGCGGCGGTCACCAGAGCCAGCATCAGGAGCCAGTAGCTCACCATGAAATTGGAAAAACCGACCAGCATCCTGGTCATGAGCGGCAGCTCGGCGTGAAAGCCCTCGAACACCTTGGCGAATGCGGGAATGACGAACAGGTTGATGACCACGATGGCGATCACCATCGCCAGTATCACGAAAGTGGGGTAGCGCATCGCGGTCTTGATGCGCTCGCGCATGTCGCGTTCGAATTCCAGGTGGTCGTACAGGCGGATGAAGGTTTCGTCGAGCATGCCGGTCATTTCGCCCACCTGCACCATGCTGACGTAGAACGCCGAAAAAACCTTGGGGTGGCGGCGCATCGCCGTGCTGAGCTCGCGCCCGCTGTCCAGGCTCTCGCGCAGATCCTGGATCATCGCGGCAAAGGCCGGGTTCTGCGCCGATTCCTGCAAACCCGCCAGTGCACGCATGATCGGTACGCCGGCCTTGAGCAGGGTGTACATCTGGCGGCTGAACAGCTGCAAATCCATCGGGGTGACGGGTTTCTCCCGGAACAGCCGCTTGAACCAGTCCGGCGGCCTGGCCACCGTGCCGCCTCCCGCCCCGATAAACGCCTTGATTTCGAGGGGCGTGATGCCGTTCTTCGCGAGCTGGTCGGCAACCACTCCGCTGTCATCGCCTTCCAGCGTGCCCTCCACCAGATCGCCGCGCGCATTGCGCCCCCTGTAGGCGAAAACGCTCATCGTCAGTCTTCCAGCCGGCCGCTGATGCTCATCACCTCAATGACCGTGGTGCGGCCCTGCTTCAATTGCGCCAGTGCGTGATCGAGTATGGTTTTGCCTTGCATATGCCGCCGCGCGGCTTCCACAAAGTGGCTGACGCTTTCATGCGCCGCCGCCGTGACCAACTCATGATCCATTTCCAGCATTTCATACACGCCCATGCGGCCGCGATAACCGGTGCCATTGCAATGCGAACAGCCGCGCCCGTGCAGCAAGCCCCCCCATTGATCGGGCGGCACGCCTTCGGCCTCCAGCCATACGCCTTCCTGCGGTGTGGGAACATACGCTTCGCTGCAGCTTCCGCAGACGCGCCGCAGCAAGCGCTGCGCGATGGCGACCTGTACCGTCGAGGCCACCATGAAGCGCGGTATCCCCATATCCATCAGACGAAACAACGTGCCGGCGGCGTCGCGGGTGTGCAGCGTGGAGAACACCAGGTGGCCGGTCATCGCGGCGCGCAGACCGATTTGCGCGGTTTCTGCATCGCGCATCTCGCCGACCAAGATCACGTCCGGATCCTGGCGCAGCGCGGAACGCAGCACGCGCGCAAAGGTCAGTTCGATCTTCTCATTCACCTGCACCTGATTGATGCCGGGCAGGCGATACTCCACCGGGTCTTCCACGGTGATGATCTTCCGGTCGATGGTGTTGATCTCGGCCAGCGCGGAATAAAGGGTCGTGGTCTTGCCGCTGCCGGTCGGCCCGGTCACCAGCACCATGCCGTTGCTGCGTCGCGTGATCTCGCGGAAGCGCTTCAGCATATCGGGGGGCATACCCAGCTTGTCCAGGCCGATCATGCCGCTCTCCTGGCGCAGCAAACGCATCACCACCGCCTCGCCGTATTGCGTGGGGCAGGTGGCGATACGCACATCCACGCCCTGTTCGCGCACCCGCACATGGAAGCGCCCGTCCTGAGGCAGGCGCTTTTCGGATATGTCTAGGCCGGACATCAGCTTGAGGCGCAACACCAGCGCGGGGGCGATCTTGTTGTCGGCTTCGGTCTGCAGGTGCAGCGAGCCGTCGATACGGAAGCGGATCATCAGACGGCCTTCCTGCGGCTCGATGTGGACGTCGGACGCGCGAATCTGCGTGGCATCGTCGAACATGGTCTGCAGCAGTTTCACCACCGGCGCCTCCTCGGTGCCGGCGGTGGCGGTCAGCGCGCCGAAGTCCACATAGGTATCGCCCAGATCTTCGCTGAGCTCACGCGCCAATCCGGTGATTTCCTCCGTGCGCCGGTAGCCCCGGTCGATACTCTCCAGCAACTGCCCTTCGGTGACCACCGCCACGTCGATATCGCGCCTGACGACACGCGCGATCTCGTCGTAGGCGAACAGGTCGGTGGGGTCGGCCATGCCGATCAGCAACAGGTGGTTGCGTTCCTCCAGCACGATTGCGCGAAAACGCCGCGCCTGGTTTTCCGGCAGCAGCCGGACCAGCTCGGGGTTGATGTTGAAGAATTTGAGATTGATATAGGGGATGTTGAGCTGCTTGGCGAGCGCCTCGGAAATCTGCTCTTCGGTGACAAAGGCATTATCCGCCAGCACGCGTCCCAGCTTGCGCCCGCTGCGCTTTTGCTGTTCGAGCGCAAACTTGAGCTGATCCAGCGATATGAGCCCCTGCTGAACCAGCAAATCGCCCAAGCGAACTTTTTCCGGACGCGCCATAATTCTTCTCCCAGACTATTTTTATTGCGTGCTGACCTCAACGAGTCAGGAAATTAGCCCTTTTTCCCGACACTGACAAGCCTTAGCGGGCATTATTTCATGTTCCATGTGATCCTGTACCAGCCGGAAATTCCCCCGAACACCGGCAACATCATCCGCCTTTGCGCCAACACCGGCTGCGGGTTACATTTGATCCGACCGCTCGGCTTCACGCTGGAAGACAAACAGCTCGTCCGCGCCGGGCTGGACTATCACGAATTCGCGGCCTTGCGCGTATATGACACCCTGCAGGACTGCCTGAAGGCATTCGACCCGGCGCGCGTTTTCGCCATGACCACCAAGGGTTCGCAGCCGTTTCACGCGGCCCGCTACCGCGAGGGGGATGCCTTCCTGTTCGGCCCCGAAAGCCGCGGCCTGCCCGCCGAAGTGCTGGATCGATTCGATGCCGGACACCGGCTGCGCCTACCGATGCTGCCGCACAGCCGCAGCCTGAATCTGTCGAACGCGGCGGCTGTGGCGGTGTTCGAGGCGTGGCGGCAATGCGGTTTTTTGGGAGAAGGGAAAAACGGAGAAGGTGGAAGGGAGAAGGAGGAAGGGTAAGTTATCGCGGCCCCCGGTTTTACCCTTCCCCCTTCTCTTCAGAATTCCGTATTCGGCGCGCGATTGAGCAAGGCTTCCACCGCGTCCGCCGCCGGCAGCTGTTCGTAAAGGATGCGATGCACCGCCTCGCAGATCGGCATTGCAACATCCAGGCGTTGCGCAAGGCGGTGCACCTCGCGCACTGTGTAGACGCCTTCGGCAACATGCCCGAGGCGGTTCAGTATCCCGGACAGGTCATGCTGCTGCGCCAGCAGCAGGCCGACCTGGCGATTGCGCGACAAATCGCCGGTACAGGTGAGGATCAGGTCGCCCGCGCCGGACAGGCCGCCCAGCGTCTCGGGGCGCCCGCCGAGCTTCAGGCCGAGCCGGCTAATTTCGGCTATGCCGCGTGTCAGCAAGGCGGCACGCGCGTTATGCCCCAGCCCCATGCCGTCGCAGATGCCGGCAGCGATTGCCATCACGTTCTTGACCGCACCGCCGACCTCCACGCCGATCACATCGTTGCTCGCATAGATGCGCAGGCGCGCGTGATGCAGGGCATGTGCCGTGCGTTGCGCAAACTCCTCGTCGGCGGAGGCAAACGTCAATGCGGCAGGAAGGCCGCGCGCAACTTCCTGCGCGAAACTGGGGCCGGACAGCACGCCGCGCGGAAATTCCTGCGGCAGCGCCTCGGCGGCAACCTGGTGCGGAAGCAAGGAAGTTTCCGCCTCGAAACCCTTGCACACCCACACCACTCCCGGAAATTTTACATTGCCTTTCTCGTTTGTCCTTTCTCCCGCTTGCGGGAGAGAGTTAGAGAGAGGGAAGCGGCTGGCAATCTGCTGCAAAATGGAACGCAACGCCGCAACGGGAACGGCAACGATCGCCAACTCCGCACCGCCCAGGGCAGAGGGAAGGTCCGCACTCAAATCGATGTTTTCCGGCAACGGAATATCCGGAAGAAAGCGCTGGTTGAGGCGCGTAGCGCGCATCGCCTCAACATGGTCGGCATCGATCGACCACAGCGTGACACGATGATGGGCAGCCAGGCTGATGGCGAGTGCAGTTCCCCATGCGCCCGCACCGATGACTGTAATATTCATCCTGTTAATCGCCCCAGACTTCGGTGCTGCGCACGTAACCTGTATCCCCGTCCTGATGGCGCACCTTGACCCAGCCGGTGCCGGTCGATTCGAGGCGCTCCAGCGCTACCTGCTGGCGCACCTGGAACAGGCGTGCCGCGCCCGGGTCAGGCTCGGCGCGCACATCCAGCAGCGGCGGCAACGCAAACACGTAGCGCTTGCTGCTCAGCGCGCGCTTCTCCACCCAGTACAACCCTCCGGAGCGGTCGCGCACCTTGACCCAGCTGTCCAGCGCAACCACTTGTTCAAAGGGCATATAGCGATTCACCACAAACAGCTTTTTCGCCTTGAGCGAGGGCGCGTCGTAAAGGATCGCACTGCTCTCGCCGACCGACACATACTCCACCGCACTGGCCGCAGTCGCGCCGCACAGCAGCACGACTGCGGCTATCAAACCGGCCAGATACGATGAATGGCGCAGTTTCATCAGTGAGTGGTAGCCGCCGCGATCTGTTCCTGCTTGTGCTGCTGGTAAAGCAGGTCGAAGTTGACCGGGTTCAGCATCACCGGCGCAAATCCGGCGCGCACGGTAAGGTTGGAAACCACTTCGCGCAAATACGGGAACAGGATGTTCGGGCACATCACCGACAACACCGGTTCCATGTCTTCGCTGGGCAAATTGCTCAGGCGGAAGATGCCGGCCTGTTTGACCTCGATCAGGAACATCACTTTTTCGCCGATCTTGGCCGTCACCGTGTTGGTGATCACCACTTCGTATACGTCCGCGTCAATCTTCCCGGTCTGGGTATTCAATTGCACGTCGATATTGGGGCTTTCGCGCTCCAGAAAAATATTCGGCGCGTGCGGAATCTCCAGCGAGAGATCCTTCACGTAGATTTTTTCGATGTTGAATACGGGTTGATTGTTTTCCTGTGTTGCTTCAGTCACGTCTTTCTCCTCTTTGTTATATTGCCAAAAGTTTATCCAGTTCACCGGCATGATCGAGCGCTGCCAGATCGTCATAGCCGCCAACATGTTTGCCGCCGATATAAATCTGCGGCACGGTACGCCGTCCGGTTTTTTCCATCATTTCCACGCGCAACTCCGGATGCAAATCGACGCGTATCTTCTCCACCTCCTGCACCCCCTTGCGCTGCAACAACTGCTCGGCACGGACGCAATACGGGCAGACGGCTGTGCAATACATCAACACCTTCGCCATCATTTATCCAGGGGCAAGTTGGCCTTCTGCCAAGCCATTATGCCGCCGGCCAGGCTATAAATCTGGGTAAATCCCTGCTTGCCCAGCAACCCGCATGCCGAGCCGGAACGGACGCTGGTGCGGCACACCACCACGATGGGCTGTTCCTTGTATTTTTCCAGTTCGCCGATACGTTCCTTGAGTTTGCCGAGCGGGATCAGCCTGGAATTCAAAATATGCCCTGCCTTGAATTCATCCTCTTCGCGCACATCCAGCACCAGGGCGTTCTTGTGGTTGATGAGTTGCAAGGCTGCGGAGCAATCCACCTCTTTGATGCCGCGAATGTGCTTGCCGAATATCGACCAGAACAGCATGACTCCGCTGATTACAGCAAGGGAAATCGGAAGGATGTTACTGATGATGAACTGCACGCCGCCACTCCTGTTCTTTTTGGAGGGCGAATTCTAGCAGAGCTGAAAAATGTACGGGGTCTTTCTCCGCCAGCTCCTCCATTTGCCGCCGCACCCCGGAAAAATCCCCCGGATAGGACCAGATGGCCTGTAGCAGCAGCGTCCGGGCCTGCTCCTGCTGCCCGGCCTGCGCCAGCAGCAACGCCTGGCGGTACACTACGGCACCGATCGGCGCGAAGCGCAACACGCGGCCGTTCAATTCCAGCTTGTCCTCGATGCGCTCGCCGCTTACCTGAATCAGCGAGCTCATGAACAGCTCGGCATAAGGCGACAGCCGCGATCCCTCATGCACCGCAACCAGGCCTCTCCAGGTGCGATCGAATGCGCTGCTGTCGGCAGCTGAAGCCTGTCCTGAGCTTGTCGAAGCGGCCGGACGTATCGCCAGCGTCCGTTCCAGCTCATGGTAGCCGCTGCGCAGTTGCGCCAGCGTCATCAGGCCCATCAACAGGACCGCCGCCACGGACATGCGCCCCAAATTACGCAACTCCAGCCGGTAGCGGGTCTCGTCCAGCGCGCCGAGCAGGAACGCCGCGACCGCGATGAAATAGGCATACCACAGCGGATATTCGAGCAAACTGTGGATGGCCAGCACGCCCAGCGCGGCATGCCCCCACCAGTGTGCGGCGCTTAACGTTGCACGCCTCAGGCCATACAGCCAGATTCCCAGCGACCCGAACAGCGCCAGCAATCCTGCGATACCCGCTTCGGCGGCGAGCTGGAATACCAGGTTGTGCGCATTGTTGTACAAGCCCGTGATGTTGCCCGGCTGCAACACCGGCAGCAGTTGGAAATGCTGCCAGGCGAATTGTCCGAACCCCGCCCCCAGCCACGGCGACTGCAGGAACATCAGCCCCGCCTCGCGCCACAGGTAGAGGCGGATACTTTCGCCCGCCTCTTCGCCGAACAGACGCTGCACCGTGTCGACGCTGCTCCCTGCGCCGGCCAGGAACGGCAGTTGCACAACCAGGTGCATCACGCCGAATCCGGCAATCAGAAACAGGCTGTAGCGCAACAGCGGCCGCTGCACGGCATCGCGGCGCGCCCACCACCAGGCCAGGCCGGCCATCATCAGCAAATACAGCCAGGAGCTGCGCGATCCGCTCAGGGTCATCACGAACAGCAGCGGCACGGCCAGCACGATCACATAACCTGCCTTGAGCCGCTGCCGCTGGAGCAGCAGGCCGAGCGAGGCCAGCCCCAGCGCGACGTAATTGGCGAAATGGTTGGGTTGGGCGAGGTTGCCGAATACGCTGGAAGAGGTTTTCATCACGATCACCGAATTCAGCGGCGTATCCCAGCGGTAATGCTGCAGCACACCGGCCAGCGCGCTGAGCTCCGCGCCGATCAACAGGAAAACTGCCAGCACCGGCGCCACCTCCGCCAGACCGAAGCAGTCGCGTAATCTGGCGCCGAGCACCATCAGCAACGCCGCAAACAGCAGGTACAAGGCGTACAGCAGGGACTGGTCGAAATAGGCTATCTTGCCCAGCGCCGATTGCAGCAAAACCACGACGAGCAGCATGACCGGCAGTTGCACGATGCGCGGGATTTCCGGTTGCCTCCAGAAATCGCGTGCGACCAGCGGCATCAGCGCCAGCATGCCGAGCAAGGCGCTCCACCATTCCTGGTAGAACGTGGTCAACGGATATTGATGGCGATAATGCAGAAAAGGCAAAACCCACATCATCCCGACGAGGGCGAGGCTGATGTGGGTTAAGCGCAGCGACTGGAACGGGTTTTTCAGCCCTGTTGTATTCAGATTTTGCAAGTACCTTCCTTGATGCCGCATTTAACCAGAATCCGCGTCAGCGGGCAGAATGCGGTGATACCGCTCTGGAACAGGTTCAGGCCGACAAAGGCCGTAAGCCACAAGAAATTCTTGCTGACAAACAGCGGGCTGGCTTCCACGCCCAGCAACAGGGAAACCAGGATGAATGTCCCGGCGACGATGTGCGTAATGCGTTCTGCATTCATGATAAAGCTCCTACTCTGGTTGAAAAATTCTACTGGAATTTTAGTTACGGCATAACCTGAAGATTAGCCTTCACTGAAACTTCGTTTTCGGTACAGCGTGGCGTAATACAGCACCGGGATGACAATCAGCGTCAGCAAAGTGGAGACGAGGATACCGAAGATCAGGGAGATGGCCAGCCCGTTGAAAATCGGATCGTCGAGGATGAACAGCGCACCCAGCATCGCCGCCAGTGCGGTCAGGACGATGGGCTTGGCGCGCGCCCCGGCGGCGTTGATGACCGCCTGCTGCAGCGCCACCCCCTCTTGCAGCTGCAGGTTGACGAAGTCCACCAGCAGGATCGAATTGCGCACGATGATGCCGGCCAGCGCGATCATGCCGATCATCGAGGTCGCGGTGAACTGGCTGCCGAGCAGCGCGTGGCCGGGCATCACGCCGATGAGGGTGAGCGGGATCGGCGCCATGATGACGAGCGGCACGAGATAGGACTTGAACTGCGCCACCACCAGCAGATAGATCAGGATCAGCCCCACGCCGTAGGCGATGCCCATGTCGCGAAAAGTCTCGAAGGTCACCTGCCATTCGCCGTCCCACTTCAGCGCGTAGCCGGCATAGGGGTCGCCGGGCTGTTTGAAGTAGTAGCTCTCCAGCTTGCCGCCCTGCTCCAGCGCCATGCCGCCGACCTTGCCATTGACGCCGAACATGCCGTACAGCGGGCTGTCCAGCTTGCCCGCCATGTCGCCGAACACATACACCACCGGCAGCAGATCCTTGTGATAGATCGGGTATTCGCGCGACTCAGGGATCACCTGCACCACTTCCGAGAGCGGCACCAGTACACCGTCCTTCGCGCGCACCTTGAGCTTGAGCACCTCGTCGATGCGGCTGCGCCGCTCGGCGGGCAGGCCGATGCGCAGCGGCGGCGCATACTTCGCATTGGCATCGTGCAGCGAAGCGACATCCTGGCCGGCCAGCGCCGCGCCGATCACATCCACGATGTCGCGCGGCGCGACCCCGAGCAGCGCGGCCTTGCTCTGCAGGACATGCAGCAGCAGCTTGGGCGCGGGTTCGGTGACGGTATCGTCGATGCCGACGATGCCTTCGGTCTTGCCGAACTGTTCGCGCACCTTGCCGGCCACCTTGCGCGCGCCCTCGTAATCCGGTCCGTAGATTTCCGCGACGATCGGCGACATCACCGGTGGGCCGGGCGGCACCTCGACGACCTTGACCTTCGCGCCCCAGGCATCGGCGATCTTCTGCACCGGCTCAAGCACGGCAGTGGCGATCTCGTGGCTGCTGCGGCTGCGCTGGTGCTTGCCTTTCAGATTGACCTGGATGTCACCCTGCGCGGCGGCGCTGCGCAAATAGTACTGGCGCACCAGGCCGTTGAAGTTGATCGGCGACGCCGTGCCCGCATAGGCTTGGTAATCGGTCACTTCCGGCACGGTCGCGAGATAGCCGCCGATCTCGTGCAGCACCGCGCTGGTCTGCTCCAGCGCGGTGCCGCTGGGCATGTCCACCACGATCTGGAATTCCGACTTGTTATCGAACGGCAGCATCTTCAGGATCACCAGCTTCACCACGCCCAGCGATACCGCAAACAGCAGGCCGCCGAGAATCGCCAGCCACAGCTTGCGGCGCGCCGGCTTACCCTGTGCGCCGTTCAGGAACGGACTCAGGCGCTCGCTGAAGAAGCGGCTGATCGCCGCGCCATGCCTGTCCATGGGCGCGGCATGGGAAGATGCCGCATCGTGCGACCCAGCAAAGCGCCACACCAGCCACGGCGTGACGACGAACGCCACCGCCAGCGAGATCAGCATGCCCATGCTCGCGTTGATCGGGATCGGGCTCATGTACGGCCCCATCAGGCCGCTGACGAAGGCCATCGGCAGCAATGCGGCAATCACCGTGAAGGTCGCGAGGATGGTCGGGCTGCCCACCTCGTCCACCGCCTCGGGAATGATTTCGAGCAAGGGCCGCTGAGGCTCCAGGGCGCGGCGGCGATGGATGTTCTCCACGACTACGATCGCGTCGTCGACCAGGATGCCGATGGAGAAAATCAGCGCGAACAGCGAGACGCGGTTCAGCGTGAAGCCCCACGCCCAGGAGGCGAACAGCGTCGCTGCGAGCGTGAGCATCACCGCGATGCCGACCACCAGCGCCTCGCGCCGCCCCATGGCAAACCACACCAGCGCGACCACGGCGAAGGTGGCGAACAGCAGCTTCTGGATCAGCTTCATCGCCTTGTCGTTGGCGGTCTCGCCGTAGTTGCGCGTGACGCTGACCTGCACGTCGGCGGGGATCACGCTGCCTTTGAGTTCGTTCACGCGCGCGAGCAACCGGTCGGCGATCTCCACCGCGTTCGCGCCGGGCTTCTTGGTGATGGCCAGCGTGACGGCGGGGAATTCGCCTTTCGCCGCAATCTGCTTGTCCGCTGCGGCCATCCCGGTTCCCAGCCACACGTAGCTGCCCGGCTGGTCCGCCCCATCCTGCACCTCGGCGACATCGCGTAAAAACACCGGCTTGCCATTGGCGACGCCGACCACCAGTTGCCGCACTTCACTGGCGTCGCTCAGGAAACTGCCGGTTTGCACCAGCACTTCGCGGTTGCCTTGCACCAGCGTGCCGGAATTCTGCGAGGCGTTGGCGGACTGCAAGGCCGCGCGGATGTCCTGCATGGTGAGCTGGTAGGCATTCAGGCTTTCCGGCCGGAGCAGCACGCGCACCATGCGTTGCGTCGCACCCAGCGTACTCACTTCGCGCGTGCCCGGCACGCGCTTCAGGTCGGCCTCGATGGCATGCGCCACCTGCGTCAATTCGATGCCGCCGCCTGCCGCCTGCTCGCGCCACAGGGTCAGCGCGACGACCGGCACGTCGTCGATACCCTTGGCCTTGATGATGGGCGGGGCGACCCCCTGCGTGGGCGGCAGCCAGTCGGCGTGGGAGTGCACCACATCGTAGAGTTTCACCAGCGAATCGATATGCTCCTCGCCGACCTTGAACTGCACGGTGACGACCGCCATGCCCGGCTGCGACACCGAATACACATGATCCACCCCGGCGATCTGCGACAGCACCTGCTCGGCGGGAGTCGCCACGGTCTGCGCGACATCCCTGGCCGATGCGCCCGGATAGGCGATCATCACGTTCGCCATGGTCACGCTGATCTGCGGCTCTTCCTCGCGCGGCGTCACCAGCACGGCGAACGCCCCCAGCAGCACGGCGACGAGCGCCAGCAGCGGGGTCATCTGCGAGTGCAGGAAGTATCTGGCGATGCGCCCTGAAATGCCCATGCGTTTTTTCCGGTGACCTTTTATCTGGCGGCATGAAGTCTGGTGCATGACCCACCGTCACTTCATGCCAGTCAAAAGCGGCTTACTTCAGCTTTTCCACACCCATCGCCTTCAGCACGACCTTCTCGTAGATCGGCTCGGAGCTGCCCTTCTTCATCTTGCGGATGAAGTATTTCTCGAAGGCGACCTTGGCCAGGTGCACCCACTTGCCCTCCGAGAACCAGTTCACGTTGCGCGGCGGGATCTGCGGTATCGCCACGAACGCGATGCCGCCGTCGCCGAAGTCCGCGAGGCAGACCGCATTCCAGGTCGCCTTGCTGGTCGGCGGGTTGCCGGTCAGCTCGGAATGGATGTTGTGCACCGTCGCGGTCACCATCGACTCGATCATGTAGCCGGTCTTCGGGGTACCGCAAGGAACCGGAGTCGCTTCCACCGGCGGGATCGCGACGCACACGCCGACCGAATAGATGTTTTTGTATTTCGGGTTGCGCTGATGCTCGTCCACGATGATGAAGCCGCGCGGATTGGTCAGCCCCTCGATGCCGAACACCGCATCCACACCCTTGAAGGCGGGCAGCATCATGCTGTAGGCGAACGGCAGCTCGTGCTTCTTCTTTTCGTTGCCCGCCTCGTCGACCTCGGTGACATACATCTTGCCTGCCTCGATCTTGGTGACCTTGGCGTTGCATATCCACTTGATATGCCGATCGCGCATCGCCGATTCGATCATGCCCTTGGAGTCTCCCACGCCGCCCAACCCAAGATGGCCGATATAGGGCTCGGAGGTCACGAAGGTCATCGGCACCTTGTTGCGTATCTTGCGGCGGCGCAAGTCGTTTTCCATGATGAAGGCATATTCGTATGCAGGGCCGAAGCAGGATGCGCCCTGTACCGCACCGACCACGATCGGGCCGGGGTTCTGGGCAAATTGTTCCCATATGTCGTGCGACTTCATCGCGTGATCGACATGGCAGACCGAGTGGGTATGCCCGCCATGCGGCCCCATGCCATCGATTTCCTCAAAGGCCAGCTTGGGGCCGGTGGCGATCACCAGGAAATCGTATTTCACCGACTGGCCGTCGTTCAGTTCGAGGCGGTTCTCTTCGGGATGCACGCGTTTCACGCCGACGGAGATGAAGTCGATGCCCTTGCGCTCCAGATAGGGGCGTACCGGAAACTCGATATCTTCGCGGTCGCGCCATTTCACGCCCACCCAGGGATTGGACGGCACGAAGTGGAAGTTCTCGCTGTTCGAGATCACCGTCACCTTGTCGCCCTTGCGAATTTTTTCCTGCATTTCATAGGCCATCGGCATTCCGCCGATGCCCGCCCCCATGATTACGATATGCGCCATGTTGCTACCCTCCGTAAGTTGATGAACTGCACGTGAATCGATACTGCTATTTCTGCTTCACACCCAACATCCCTGCCTTGACCGGATCCAGCGCCACCTTCTCGCCCGGATTCAGCCCCGCCAGCACCTCCACCGCACCATCGGCGGTCGCTTCGCCGAGCCGCACCTGGCGCAACTTCACCTCTTCCTTCTCACCTACCACATAGACGGCAACCACTTCGCCGCGGCGCAGCACAGCGCTCGCGGGAATCACCAGCTTGTTCGCCTTGCCCGTCACGAAATGCACGCGCACGAACATGCCCGGATAGACTCCCGCTTCGTTCTTCGGCAGGTACACGCGCACCTGCGTGCTGTGGGTGCGCGCATCGGCAACCGGCTGTACGGCCGCCGAGGCGGGCTTGACCCAGCGATCCAGCGAGGGCGCTTCCACCATCACCTCGGGGCGCGCGCCGATGTCCAGCAGCTTGTCTTGCGGCACACTTGCCACCACGCGCATCTCGGAAGGATCGAAGCCGGTCATCAAGGGCTTGCCGGGCATCACCAGTTCGCCGACCTCGACCAGGCGCGCCGCCACGACCCCGCTGTAGGGCGCGATAACCGCCGTGTAGCCGTGCGCGAGACTGGCCTGTCCGGTGGATGCTTCGCTGGCCGCAGCCTGTGCGAGGGCGATCTTGTAGTCGGCCTGCGCCTTGTCGAGCGCCGCCTGGCTGATGAATTTCTGTGCGAACAGCTGCCGCGCGCGCTCGTAAGCCGCCTTGGCGTTCTGCATGTTGGCCTGGGCCTGCAGCACCTGCGCCTGACTGCCCGCCAAGGCCTGCACCGCTTCGCGTTCGTCGATGCGCAGGATCACCTGCCCCTTGCTGACGCGATCCCCGATATCGAAGTTGATTTCCCTGACACGCCCGCCGATTTGTGCGGACACGGTAGATTGACGGACGGCTTCCACCAAGCCGTCGGCACTGTAAGTCTGCGCCACCTCGCGGTACTGCGCAGGTGCTGTGGCCAGCTGCCCGGCAGCCTGCACAGCCGAGGTGCCCAGCAGCAATGCGCCGAATATCCATGATTTTTTCACTGCACCACCCCGCTTACAGTTTCGTTATATCAGAATATACTAATATTTAAAATCCAACAACCCCCTTATGTGCTGCAAAACACATCGCGCATCATCCCCACCAGCTTGATGGTGCGCGGATCGCCGATGCGGTAATACACCCGGTTCGCGTCCTTGCGCGTCGCCAGCACGCCCTTGTCGCGCAAAATCGCCAGATGCTGCGAGATATTGCTCTGCGAGGTGCCGACCTGTTCCACGATTTCCTGCACGCTGACCTCCCGGTCGCCGAGCACGCACAGGATTTTCAGGCGCAAGGGGTGCGCAATCGCCTTGATGGCCTGCGCGGCCTGTTGAATGTCTTCTTCCCTGTCTATTAGTTTGCTTGCCATATCTGTTCCTGATTATCCCGCCGAGCCGCCCACTGACCGGAGCGAATTCGGCTAAAATTAAACGAGACTCCACAACATCATTATCCGCTAATATTCTACACCAATGAAAGTCACTCCTGTCCTGCTGCTCATCCTGGATGGCTTCGGCTACCGCGAAGATGCCGATTTCAACGCCATTCTGGCGGCGCGAAAACCCAACTGGGACGCGCTGTGGCGCGACTATCCGCACACCCTGATCGAGGCTTCGGAAAAACATGTCGGCCTGCCGTCCGGGCAGATGGGCAACTCCGAGGTCGGCCATCTCAACATCGGCGCCGGGCGGACGGTGTACCAGGACTTGAGCCGCGTCGATGTCGCCATCGAGGATGGCAGCTTCTACACCAACACCGCCTTGAGCCGGGCCGTCGAGCTGGCAAAACAAAACGGCAGCACCCTGCACATCATGGGGCTACTCTCCCCGGGCGGCGTGCACAGCCACGAGAGCCACATCTACGCCATGCTGGAAATGGCGGCGCGCGCCGGCCTGAAGAAAGTCTGCGTGCACGCCTTCCTCGACGGGCGCGACACCCCGCCCAAGAGCGCCGCGCCCTCGCTGCAACGTCTGCAGGAAAAGTGCGCAGCACTGGGAACCGGGCAAATCGCCAGCATCACCGGGCGCTATTACGCGATGGACCGGGACAACCGCTGGGAGCGCGTGCAGCCCGCCTACGAACTGCTCACCGAGGGTCGCGCCGAATTCAGCGCGGCGGATGCATTGAGCGGCCTGGAACAGGCCTATGCGCGCGGCGAGTCGGACGAGTTCGTCAAACCGACCGCGATTACCTCAGGCAAGGCGGGATACACCATGCGGGACGGAGACGTGGCGGTATTCATGAATTTCCGCGCCGACCGCGCGCGAGAGATTACGCGCGCCCTGACCGACGCGGCCTTCGGCGGCTTCGAGCGCGCCTGCTTCCCGAAACTCGCCGCCTTCGTCACGCTGAGCAGCTACGGCGAAGACTTTCACCTGCCTTGCGCCTACCCGCCCCAAACCATCCACAACGGCTTCGGTGAATACCTCTCGAATCTCGGGCTGAAACAGTTGCGCATCGCCGAGACCGAAAAATACGCGCATGTCACCTATTTTTTCAGCGGCGGCAAGGAACAGCCCTACCCCGGTGAGGACCGCATCCTCGTCCCGTCACCCAAGGTCGCGACCTACGACCTCAAGCCGGAAATGAGCGCGTTCGAGGTGACCGACAAGCTCGAAGCCGCGATCCTCAGCCGCCAGTACCACGCGATCATCTGCAACTACGCCAACGGCGACATGGTGGGACACAGCGGCAACATGGAGGCCGCCACCAAGGCAGTCGAGGCGCTGGATATCTGTGTCGGCCGCGTGGTCAACGCGATGCGCTCCATCGGCGGCGAGGTCATCATCACCGCCGATCACGGCAATGCCGAACAGATGCTGGATCGCGTGACGCAGCAGGCGCACACCGCGCATACCCTGAATCCGGTGCCCTTCCTGTATGTCGGACGCAAGGCCGAACTGGCCGAAGGCGGCGCGCTGCGCGACCTCGCCCCCACGCTGCTGACCATGATGGGGCTGCCGCAACCGCCGGAAATGACCGGACATAGCCTGATCCGGATACAGTGACCTTTTCAGTTCGTTTACTGTTGCCGGTTCTGTGCGGCCTGATATTCACCAGTGCGGCATGCGCCAGCCAGCAGGAGGAGCTGGAAAACCTGCGTAAGCGCATCGCCGCGATGCAGCGCGAGATGGATCGGACCAGCGAATCAAAGTCCGAGGCCGCCGATGCGCTGCGCGAATCGGAACGCGCGATCAGCAACAGCAACCGCAAGCTCGCCGGCCTTGCCGAGCAGCAGCGCGCCGCCGACAGAAAACTAAACGAACTGCAGGAGCGGGAAAACCGGCTGACCGGCAGCATGGCCGAACAACAGGCCCTGCTCGGCAGGCTGCTGTATCAGCAATACCTCGGCGGCAGCCAGGAATATCCGAAGCTGCTGCTGGGCAACCGCGACCCCAATCAGGTCTCCCGCGACCTGCAGTATTACAAGTATATCGCGCGCGACCGCGCAACCCGGCTTGCCGCGCTGCGTAACGATTTCGCCGCGCTGAACGCGGTCAGCACGGCCGTGCGCGAGCAGCGCGCGGAATTGAAATCGCTGCGCACGGAGGAGGCGGCACAGAAAAAAACGCTGGAGAAGGAACAGCAGGCCCGGCAGCGGATATTGGTCAAAGTTTCCCACCAGTTGCGCCAGCAGCGCCGCGAGATCAACCGCCTCCAGCGCGACGAGAACCGCCTCGCGCAGCTGGTCGAGCGGCTGACGAAAATGCTCGCCCAGCCGAAGTCCGGCTCGTTGTTCCGCAACGACAATCTGCCGGACAGCCGCTTCGACGGCAACCCGTTCGACCAGCTCAAGGGCAAGCTTGCGTTGCCGGTGAAAGGTGAAGTCACCAACCGGTTCGGCGCACCGCGCCCCGACAGCACGGTGCTGTGGAAAGGCCTGTTCCTGAGAACTTCCCCCGGCCAGGCTGTCAAAGCCATCGCGGCAGGGCGGGTGGTATTCGCGGACTGGCTGCGCGGCTTCGGCAACCTGCTGATCATCGATCACGGCAAGGGTTACATGAGCCTGTACGGCAATAACGAGACCCTCTACAAACAGGTCGGGGACATGCTGCAGGGCGGCGATACCGTCGCGGCGGTCGGGAACAGCGGCGGCAACGAGGATTCCGGTTTATACTTTGAACTGCGCCACGAGAGCAAACCGCTCGATCCGATGAAGTGGCTGGCAACACGATAACTTGGGGAAATTATGCGTTTTCTGGAAAAAGCAGGCTTGGTGAGTCTGGGACTGGTTGCAGGCGTGTCGTTCAGCCTGCATTTCGCCGCAATGGCCGAGAAGGACACGCTCGCCACGCCGCTGCCCATCGAGGAACTGCGCGCCTTCTCCGAGGTGTTCGGCCGCATCAAGAGCGACTACGTCGAACCCGTCACTGACAAGAAGCTGATCAACGAGGCCATCAACGGCATGCTGAGCGGCCTCGACCCCCACTCCGCCTATCTCGACACGGAAGCCTTCAAGGAACTGCAGGTCGGCACCCAGGGCGAATTCGGCGGGCTCGGCATCGAAGTCAGCATGGAAGACGGCCTGGTGAAGGTCGTCTCGCCGATAGAAGACACGCCCGCCTACAACGCGGGCATCAAGAGCGGCGACCTGATCGTCAAGCTGGACGACACCCTGGTCAAGGGGATGACGCTGAACGACGCGGTAAAGCACATGCGCGGCAAACCGGGCAGCAAGATCGTACTGACCATCATCCGCAAGGATGAGCCCAAGCCGCTCACCATTACCCTGGTGCGGGCCGTCATCAAGGTACAAAGCGTGAAATCCAAGCTGGTCGAACCCGGCTACGGCTTTGTCCGCATCACGCAATTCCAGGAACATACCGGCGAGAACCTCGCCACCGCGCTGGAAACCCTCATCAAGCAGAACCAGGAGCCACTCAAGGGGCTGGTGCTCGACTTGCGCAACGACCCGGGCGGATTGCTGACCGGCGCAGTCGGCGTTTCCGCAGCCTTCCTGGCCAAGGACGCACTGGTGGTCTATACCGAGGGCCGCACCGAAGACGCGAAGATGCGCCTGACCGCCAGTGCAGAGCATTATCTGCGCGGTAACGGCAAGAGCGATTACCTGAAAAGCCTGCCCGACTCCGTCAAGAGCGTGCCGCTGGTCGTGCTGGTGAACGGCGGCTCCGCGTCCGCCTCCGAGATCGTCGCCGGCGCATTGCAGGATCACAAGCGCGCGGTCATCATGGGCACGCAGACTTTCGGCAAGGGCTCGGTGCAGACCGTCCTGCCGCTCGGCAACAACACCGCGATCAAGCTCACCACGGCGCGCTACTACACGCCGGGCGGACGCTCCATCCAGGCCAAGGGCATCGTGCCCGATATCCAGGTGGAAGATCCCGCCACCGCCGGGCAGGAAAACATGTTCCGCCTGCGCGAAGCCGACCTGAACAGGCACTTGCCCAATGGCAAGCAGCCGGATGAAAAGCCGGACAGCAATGCCGGGAAAAAAGCGCCGGCCGCTCCCGATGACAAGGGAGGTGCGAAGCCGGCACCCACCGAGTTCGGCGCCAAGAACGACTACCAGCTCAACCAGGCGTTGAACCTGCTCAAGGGAATGCAGATCCTGCAGGGAAAATAACCCCGCCCCCAGGGAGGCCGGCATGACGGAACCATCCGAACTGGACAGACAGCGCGAGATCGTTTTCAGTGCGGAACCGCCCGGACAGGCCGAGCGCGCCTCCCGCTTCCTGTCCGGCCTGCCCGGCTGCAAGGTCGAACCCGGCGATAACACGAACGCGCTGCGCATTTCCTACAACCTGCGCGACCATACGCTCGATGAACTGGAAAACAGGCTTGCCGAAGAAGGGCTCCACCTCGATCGCGGCCTGCTGCACAGCATCGGACGCCAGGTTATCCACTACTGCGAAGACACCGTCCGCCACAATCTGGGCATTCCTGCCTACCCGACGAAACAGAACGAGCGCGAAGTGTTCGTCAGGGCATACGACCAGGAACCGCATGGCGACCGCGACGATGTCCTTCCGGAATTGCGCGATTACAAGTAGTACTGCCTAAACGAACCCCCCTCGCCATTCAGGGCGGATGTCCTGCCTGTCACCCCAGCTCCAGAACCACCGGCGTATGGTCGGAAGGACGCTCCAGCCCGCGCGGCGCCTTGTCGATCACGCAGCTTCTGCATTGCGCCGCGAGCGGCTCGCTGACCAGGATATGGTCGATGCGCAGCCCGCGGTTGCGGCGGAACGCCATCATCCGGTAGTCCCACCAGGAATAGGATTGGCCGGGCTGCTCGAAGAGGCGGAAGCCATCGCGCAGGCCGAGCCCCAACAGCTTGCGGAACTGCTCCCGCTCCGGCTCGCTGACCAGCACGTTGCCTTGCCAGGCGATGGGGTCGTAGACATCGCAATCTTCCGGCGCGATGTTGTAGTCGCCCAGCAGCGCCAGTTTCGGGTGGCGCGCCAGCTCCGCTTTCAACCAGTCGTGCAGCGCGGCGAGCCACGCGAGCTTGTAGTTGTACTTGTCCGAATCGACGCTCTGCCCGTTCGGCACATAGACGTTCACCACGCGGACATCGCCTATCGTGGCAGCGATGATGCGCTTCTGCTCGTCGGGAAAGTTGGGCAGGCCGCATTGCACCTCATTGGCCGGTTCACGGCTCAGGATCGCCACGCCGTTATAGGTCTTCTGCCCGCTGAATACGCTGTGGTAGCCCGCCGCCTGCAGCTCGGCCTGCGGGAACTCGCCGTCCTGCTGCTTGGTTTCCTGCAGGCACAGCACCTCGACCGGGTTGGCGGCCAGCCAGCCCAGCACCTGCGGCAGGCGCACCTTGAGTGAATTGACGTTCCAGGTCGCTATCTTCATATCTTGCCCATCGATTCGTTCGGCGTTGATGTTACGCAGCTCCGCGCACCGGCCAAATGAAAACGGGGAACCGGATTGATCCGGTTCCCCGCCGTTGCGGCCATTTATGGCCTCACTTCTTCTTGCTCTCGATCAGTTCGTGCAGGATCGGCGTCAGGATGATTTCCATCGCGAAGCTCATCTTGCCGCCGGGCACCACCAGGGTGTTGGGGCGCGACATGAAAGAGTCGTGGATCATGCTGAGATAGTAGGGCAAATCTATATTGCCAAATTTGCTCATGATGTATTTGTTGAAGCGGATCACCACAAAGCTTTCATCCAGCGTGGGGATGTCGCGCGCGATGAACGGGTTGGAAGTATCCACCGTCGCGACGCGCTGGAAATTGATGTGGGTGCGCGAGAACTGCGGGGTGACGTATTTGACGTAGTCCGGCATGCGGCGCAGGATGGTGTCCACCGTCGCTTCGGCGGAATAGCCGCGCTCTTCCTTGTCGCGGTGGATTTTCTGGATCCACTCCAGATTGACCACCGGCACGACGCCGATGCCCAGATCCACATGCTTGCCCGCATCGATGTCGCCGTCCGTCGCCAGGCCGTGCAGGCCCTCGTAGAACAGCAGATCGGAATTCGCCTCGATGCCTTCCCATGGGGTGAATTGGCCGGGCTTCAGATCGGCGAGACCGAAGTGCTTTTTGTGATGTTCCGCCTCATCCTCGCTGTGCACATAGTAGCGGCGCTGGCACATGCCGGTTTCGCCATAGACCCTGAACGTTTCCTCGATTTTGTCGAAGTGGTTGGCTTCCGGGCCGAAGTGGCTGAAAGAATGGTTGCCGGCCTTCGCGGCCTCGGCCACGGCGGCGCGGAACGCCATGCGGTCCAGGCTATGCAGGCTGTCGCCCTCGATGATGGCGGCTGAAATCTTCTCGCGGCGGAAGATATTTTCGAAGGCACGTTTGACGGTGGAAGTACCCGCTCCGGAAGATCCGGTGACTGCGATGACGGGGTGTTTGCGCGACATGGTGATTTCTCCTGAAACAAAATGAAAATTCTTGAATAGCCGCAATTTTATAACAAAGCCCCCGGCACCACTACCGCACTTGCCGCCTGCGCATCATGAAATGTTCCGGATTCCTCGTTTTCATCCTCACCGAATCGCGCCAACGGCGGCGTCAATGCTGAGCTTCCACCTTACTCAGACATCGTTCGCCGTTTTTTTCAGTACCCGGTTAACCCGAGCACGGCAAAGGGGATATCGCTATAATGCCGCATTCAAAAAAACAAACTGCGGCCCGCAAAATCATGCACCCCAACTACAATCCGGCATCCATCGAGCAACAGGCGCAACAACACTGGGAGGACCGCCAGGCGTTCCGCGCTACGGAACAATCCGGCAAACCCAAGTACTATTGTCTGTCGATGTTCCCCTACCCTTCCGGCAAGCTGCACATGGGCCATGTGCGCAACTACACCATCGGCGACGTATTGAGCCGCTACCACCGCATGAAGGGCTACAACGTGATGCAGCCGATGGGCTGGGATGCGTTCGGCCTGCCCGCCGAAAATGCCGCGCTGGCCAACAATGTGCCGCCCGCCGCCTGGACCTATTCCAACATCGGGCACATGAAGCAGCAACTCAAGTCGCTCGGGCTCGGCATCGACTGGTCGCGCGAGGTGACCACCTGCAAGCCGGAGTATTACCGCTGGGAGCAGTGGCTGTTCACGCGCCTGTTCGAGAAGGGCCTTATCTACAAGAAGACCGCCTCGGTGAACTGGGATCCGGTAGACCAGACCGTGCTGGCCAACGAGCAGGTCATCGACGGCTGCGGCTGGCGCTCCGGCGCGCCGGTGGAGAAGCGCGACATCCCGATGTACTTCTTCCGCATCACCGAATACGCCGATGAGTTGCTGCAGGGGCTGGACCAGCTGCCCGGCTGGCCGGAGCAGGTCAAGACCATGCAGGCCAACTGGATCGGCAAGAGCCACGGCTGCGAGATCCATTTCCCCTACGACATGGAGAGCATAGGCTCGGGCGGCATGCTCAGGGTCTATACCACGCGCCCCGATACGCTGCTGGGCGTAACTTACGTGGCAGTGGCAGCGGAACATCCGCTGGCGCAGCGCGCGGCGAAACTGTCCGAAAAACACGAACTTTCCGACTTCATCGCATCGTGCCTGCGCGGCGGCACGGCCGAAGCCGATCTGGCGACGATGGAAAAGAGGGGCATGGACACCGGCCTGTTCGTCAAACACCCGGTCACCGGCGAAAAACTGCCGGTATGGATCGCCAATTATGTGCTGATGGGCTACGGCGAGGGCGCAGTGATGGCGGTCCCGGCGCACGACGAGCGCGATTTCGAATTCGCCGAGAAATACGGCCTGCCCGTCAAGCATGTCATTGCCAGCCCGGAGTTGCTGGGCAAGTGGAACAAGCTGGAAGCGCAGTTCAAGGCGGACGGCTGTGAACTTGACCAGGAAGACCTCGACGCGATGGGGATGCTCGCCTATCTGAGCGGTGCGCTGATGGATATTCCAAAGCCATCGGAAGCCCTCATCGAGGCAGTCCACGAATTTGCCGGGCAACTGGAAGTCGAGTCGCCGTACACGGAATACGGCACACTGGTCTGTTCCGGAAAATACAACGGCCTGACGTTCCAGGAAGCGTTCGAGGCGATTTCCGCCTACCTGCTGACCAGGGGCCTCGGCCAGAAGCGCAGCCAGTTCCGCCTGCGCGACTGGGGCATTTCGCGGCAGCGCTACTGGGGCTGCCCGATCCCGATCGTCCATTGTTTCACCTGCGGCGACGTGCCGGTACCTGACGAACAGTTGCCCGTGGTGCTGCCCGAGAACGTGGTGCCGGACGGGGCGGGCTCGCCGCTGGCGAAGATGCAGGATTTCTACATGACTCCCTGCCCGAAATGCGGCAAGGCGGCGAAGCGCGAGACCGACACGATGGACACCTTCGTCGAATCGAGTTGGTACTACGCGCGCTACGCGAGCCCGGATTGCGACACCGGCATGGTGGACAAGGCCGCCGCGCAGCACTGGCTGCCGGTGGACCAGTACATCGGCGGCATCGAGCACGCCATCCTGCACCTGCTGTATGCGCGCTTCTTCCACAAGCTGATGCGCGACGAAGGCCTGGTGCAGGGCGACGAGCCCTTCGCCAACCTGCTGACACAGGGCATGGTGATCGCGCCGACCTTCTACCGCGAGGATGCCGCAGGCAAAAAACAGTGGATTAACCCGGCCGAGGTGGAAGTCCAAACCGACGAGCGCGGCCGCCCGCTCGGCGCGACGCTCAAGGCCGACGGCCAGCCGGTCTTCATCGGCGGCACCGAGAAGATGTCCAAGTCGAAGAACAACGGCGTCGACCCGCAGGCCATCATCGACGAGTACGGCGCCGATACCGCACGCCTGTTCATGATGTTCGCCTCGCCGCCGGAGCAGTCGCTGGAATGGTCGGACGCCGGCGTGGAGGGCGCGTTCCGCTTCCTCAAGCGCGTGTGGAAAGCCACCCACGATCACGTCGCACCGGGTGTGGTGGCGGCTTACCGGAGCGGCGAATTGAGCGTTGCCGCGAAAGCCCTGCGCCTGCAACTGCACCAGACCATCGCCAAGGTGGACGACGACATGGGGCGGCGCAAGACCTTCAACACCGCCATCGCGGCGAACATGGAACTGCTCAACGCGCTGGGAAAGTTCGACGAGCAGCCCCCCGTCGCGCGCCATGTGACGCAGGAAGTGCTGGAAGGCATCGTGCTGATGCTGAGCCCGATCGTGCCACATCTCTGCCAAGCCTTGTGGTCCGAACTGCGCCCCGGCAGCGACCTGCTGGATCAGCCTTTCCCCAAGGCCGATGCCGGCGCCCTGGTGCAGGACGAAATCGAAATCGTGATCCAGGTGAACGGCAAGCTGCGCGGCAGCCTGACGGTGGCCAAAACCGCCGACAAGGCGGAACTGGAACGGCTGGCGCTTGCCCATCCTGCCGTCGAAAAACAACTGGCGGGCGCGACACCGAAGAAGATCGTGGTCGTGCCGGGCCGATTGATCAACGTTGTGATGTAGGGCGGCAGCACCAGGAACCTTCCACCCGCTGCAAATTTTTTCCGGTTCACCCGGCTTGGGAATATGGCTATGCGCACCTTATTGCTGTTGACTGCCTTGTTGCTCACCGCCTGCGGTTTCCATCTGCGCGGCCATGCCGGGATGCCGTTCGACACGCTGTACCTGGATGCGACCAACTCCGGCACGCCCTTCATCGCCGAGCTGCGCCGCAACCTGGAAACCAACAAGGTAAAGCTGGTGGGCAGCGCCGAGCAGGCCGACGTGGTGCTCAACATCGTCCTGGAAATTCCGGAGAAGCAGATCCTGACGCTGGGCGGCAGCGGACGCGTGACCGAATTCCAGTTGCGCTACCGCGTCTCCCTGCGCGCCTATGACCTCAAGGGGAACGACTGGGTCCCCGCCGAGGAAATCATCCTGCGCCGCGATTTTACCTATGACGACGCCAAGATTCTCGCCAAGGAGTCCGAGGAAGTCATGCTCTACCAGAGCATGCGCTCCGACATGGTCCAGCAGATCGTGCGCCGCCTGAGCCGCGCCAAACCGCAGCCGCAATAGACCATGCCGATCGCCGCCGAAGAACTGCCGCGCCACCTCGCCTCCGGCCTCAAGCCGCTGTATGTGGTGTACGGGGACGCGCTGCTGCTGGCGGTCGAGGCGGCCGACAGCATCCGCGCGGCGGCGCGCGCGGCGGGCTACAGCGAGCGCGAGACCTTCATCGCCGAGCAGCATTTCAAATGGAGCGAACTGAAGAACAGCGCGCAGAGCCTGTCGCTGTTCGCCGAGCGCAAGATCATCGACTTGCGCATCCCGTCCGGCAAGCCCGGCACCGAAGGCGGGCAGGCCTTGCAGGACTATGTCGCCAACCCGAGCCCCGACATACTGACGCTGATTACCCTGCCCAAGCTGGACTGGAGCGCGCAGAAGAGCCAATGGTTCGACGCGCTGGAACGGCACGGCGTGATGGTTACGGCCGACGACATTCCTCGCCCGGCGCTGCCGCGCTGGATCGCCGCGCGCCTGAAGCGCCAGGAACAGAGCGCCGACGAGCCCACGCTGGAATTTCTCGCCGATCGCTGCGAGGGCAACCTGCTCGCGGCATTCCAGGAAATCCAGAAGCTTGCGCTGCTGTTCCCAGCCGGGCCGCTGCCTTTCGAGCAGGTCAGGGATGCGGTGATGGACGTGGCGCGCTATGACATCTTCAAGCTCTCCGAAGCCATGCTGAACGGCAACGCGGAACGTTTCGCGCGCATCCTCGACGGGCTGCGCGCCGAGGGAACCGCCACCGTGCTGGTGCTCTGGGCCGTCAGCGAAGACATCCGCACGCTGGGCAAGGTGCTGCAGGCCGTGCAGCGCGGCGGCAACCTCGGCAATGCCCTGCGCGACCTGCGGGTGCGCAAGGACAGACAGCCCCTGATCGAGCATGCGGCGCGCCGCCTGAAATTCCCGCATATCGAACGCGCCCTGCAGCAGGCCGCGCGGCTGGACAAGACCATCAAGGGGCTGCGCCAGGGCGATGTGTGGGACGAATTGCTGCAACTCGGATTGCGCTTCGCGAAATGAACGAGATGCTGCTGGTCATCACCAACCTGCCCGATGCGGAAACTGCCGCAAGGCTCGCGAGGCGACTCATCGAGGAACGCGCGGCGGCCTGCGTAAACCAGCTCGCACCCTGCACCTCGACCTATCGCTGGGAGGGCGACATCGAGACCTCCGCCGAGGTGCCGCTACTGATCAAGACCACGCGCACCGCCTATCCGCGCCTCGAGCAACTGATCCGCGCGGCGCACCCCTACGAACTTCCCGAAATCATCGCTGTCCCCATAACAACCGGCCTGCCCGCCTATCTGGACTGGGTGAGCCGCGAAATTGCCCTCAAGGAATGATCCATGCGTTTCGTACTAGTGCTGCTGTCATGTTTAATGGTTACCGCCGCGAATGCGGGCCTGCTGGATCGATTGGGCGGCGGCAAGCAGCCCAGTTTCCTGCCACCTGACCAGGCTTTCGGCCTGCAGGTCACGGTGCGTGACGCGCATACCCTGCAAGCCGACCTCAGCGTAACGCCGGGCTACTATTTATACCGCGACAAGATCAAGTTCGAGATTCAGGAGGGCCCGGTCAAAATCCAGGCGGTGAGCCTGCCGAGAGGCGAGATGAAACAGGACCCCTCCTTCGGCAACACCGAAGTGTTCCATCGCTCGATCCAGGCCGCGATCACCCTGAACCGCCCGGGCAATGCCGCCGGCATCACCCTGAACGCCACCTACATGGGGTGCAGCGAAGATGGGCTGTGCTACCCGCCGATCAAGAAGGCGATCCGGCTCGACCTGCCCGACGCCAAGACCGGCTCGCGCCCTGCCCCGGCGATGACCGAAGCGCCGCCGCCCTCTGCCATCGCGCCGCTGCCGCCCGCGCCCGCCAGCGAAAACGCCCAGATCGCCAAACTTTTCAAGGGCGGCAGTTTCTGGCTGATCGTCTCCTTCTTCTTCGGCGCGGGGCTGCTGCTCGCCCTGACCCCCTGCGTGTTCCCGATGATCCCCATCCTGTCCGGCATCATCGTCGGGCGCGGCCACAAGATAACCAAGATGCACGCCTTCATCCTGTCGCTGGCCTATGTGCTGGGCATGGCGATCACCTACGCCGCCGCGGGCGTCGCCGCCGGCTTTTCCGGACACCTGATCTCCAACGCGCTGCAGACACCCTGGGTGCTGGGTAGCTTCTCCGCACTGTTCGTGCTGCTGTCACTGTCCATGTTCGGTTTCTACGAGCTGCAACTGCCTTCGGCACTGCAGAGCAAGCTGACCGACACCAGCAACCGCCTGCACGGCGGGCACCTGTCCGGCGTATTCGCGATGGGCGCGCTGTCCGCCGTCATCATGGGGCCGTGCGTCGCAGCACCCTTGGCCGGCGCGCTGCTCTACATCGGCCAGACGCACGATGCCGTGCTGGGCGGGGTCGCCCTGTTTGCGCTGGCGCTGGGCATGGGGGCGCCGCTGCTGCTGATCGGCGCCTCGGCGGGCGTATTGCTGCCCAAGGCCGGCGCGTGGATGGAGTCGGTCAAGAAATTCTTCGGCGTGATGCTGCTGGCGCTGGCGATCTGGATCGTCCAGCCGCTGCTGCCAATCGGTGCGCAGATGCTGCTGTGGGCGGCGCTGCTGATCTTCTGCGGGATATACCTGCGCGTGCTGGATCCCCTGCCGCACAACGCCAGCGGCTGGCACAGGCTGTTCAAGGGCGTCGGCCTGATCGCCCTGCTGCTCGGCGTGGCCTACCTGATCGGCGCGCTGTCCGGCGCGCGCGACCTGCTGCGTCCGCTCGGCAACCTCGGCCGCGCCGAAGCACAGGCCCCCGCCACCCTGCAATTCTCCCGCGTCACGGATGCCGCAGACCTCGACCGGCGCCTCGCCCAGGCGCGCGGACAGACAGTAATGCTGGATTTCTACGCCGACTGGTGCATCTCCTGCAAGGAAATGGAGCGCTTCACCTTCGCCGATGCCGCGGTGCAGGCCAAACTCAAGCCGGTGCTGCTGCTGCAGGCAGACGTGACCGCCAACAGCGAAGCCGACCAGGCCCTGCTCAAACGCTTCGGCCTGTACGGCCCGCCCGCCATCCTGTTCTTCGACAAGGAGGGCAGGGAAATGGGCGATTTTCGCGTGACCGGCTACCAGGACGCCGCGCGCTTCCTGCAATCGCTACAAGCCACTGGAATCTAAGGTTTTTAGATTATCTCCGTCAAACTACTGGACAATTCCACCCAATTTACGGCAAACTGAGCACATGAAGAACATCCTTGTGCTGCATGGACCCAACCTGAACCTGCTCGGCAGCCGCGAGCCCGATGTATATGGGCGCGTCACGTTAGACGAAATTAACGAACTTTTAACGAAGTTAGCTGGCACGAAGGGCGCAAACCTGTTCTGTTTCCAGAGCAACTCGGAAGCGGCGCTGGTGGAACGGGTGCAGCAGGCGCGCACCGACGGCACGCAGTTCATCGTCATCAATCCTGCTGCATATACCCATACCAGTGTGGCCCTGCGCGATGCGCTGGCAGCAGTGGGTCTGCCGTTCATCGAAGTACACCTGTCCAACGTGTTCGCGCGCGAGGCGTTCCGCAAGGAGTCGTTTTTCTCGGATATCGCCGTGGGCGTCATCAGCGGCCTGGGCGCGGCGGGCTATGAATACGCAGTGCAGCATGCACTGAACCATAAAAACTAGAGTTTTAAGGAGGGCATCATGGATTTACGCAAGCTCAAGACACTGATTGAGCTGGTCGAAGGTTCCGGCATTGCCGAACTGGAAATCAGCGAAGGCGAAGAACGCGTACGCATCACGCGCACCGTGGCCGCTGCGCCGCAACAAACCTATGCGCCGGCACCGCAACCCGTAGCCGCAGCCGTTGCGCCACAACCCGCCGCTCCGGCGGCGGAGCCCGCCAAGCCCGCTGCCCCCGAAGGCCATGTGGTGAAATCGCCGATGGTCGGCACCTTCTACCGTTCCGCCTCGCCCGGCTCAAAACCCTTCGTGGACGTCGGTCAGAGCGTGAGCAACGGCGACACCCTGTGCATCATCGAGGCGATGAAGCTGCTCAACGAGATCGATGCCGACCAGGCCGGGGTCATCAAGGCCATTCTGGTCGAGAATGGACAGCCGGTCGAATTCGGCCAGCCTTTGTTCGTCATCGGCTAATTCAGCCCTCTGGCGCGGCTGCGCGCCAGACCAAAAGCCCGGAGTATCGAAATGTTCGAGAAAATATTGATCGCTAACCGCGGTGAAATCGCCCTTCGTATTCAGCGCGCCTGCCGCGAACTGGGCATCAAAACCGTCGTGGTGCATTCCGAGGCGGATGCCGACGCCAAGTACGTGAAGCTGGCCGACGAATCGGTATGCATCGGCCCGGCGCCTTCCAACCAGAGCTACCTGAACATCCCGGCCATCATCAGCGCGGCAGAAGTCACCGATGCGCAGGCCATCCATCCCGGCTACGGCTTCCTGTCGGAGAACGCCGATTTTTCCGAGCGCGTCGAAAAATGCGGCTTCGTGTTCATCGGCCCGCGCGCCGAAACCATTCGCCTGATGGGCGACAAGGTTTCCGCCAAGAGTGCGATGAAGAAGGCTGGCGTGCCCTGTGTGCCGGGCGTGGACGGCGCATTGCCGGACAATCCCGCCGAAATAATCAAGATCGCGCGCAGCATCGGCTACCCGGTCATCATCAAGGCGTCGGGCGGCGGCGGCGGACGCGGCATGCGCGTGGTGCACACCGAGGCCGCGCTGCTCAATGCGGTCACCATGACCAAGACCGAGGCGCAGGCTGCCTTCAACAACCCCATGGTGTACATGGAGAAATTCCTGGAGAACCCGCGCCATATCGAATTCCAGGTGCTGGCCGACCAGCACGGCAACGCGGTTTACCTCGGCGAGCGCGACTGCTCGATGCAGCGCCGCCACCAGAAGGTCATCGAGGAAGCCCCGGCGCCGCTGCTCAACCAGCGCCTGCGCAACAAGATCGGCGAGCGCTGCGCCGAAGCCTGCCGCAAGATCGGCTACCGCGGCGCGGGCACCTTCGAGTTCCTGTACGAGAACGGCGAGTTCTTCTTCATCGAGATGAATACCCGCGTGCAGGTCGAGCACCCCGTCACCGAGATGATCACCGGCATCGACATCGTGCAGCAGCAGATCCGCATCGCCGCCGGGGAAAAGCTGTCGTTCAAGCAGCGCGACATCCAGTTCCGCGGGCACGCCGTCGAGTGCCGCATCAACGCCGAGCACCCCTATAAATTTACCCCCTCGCCAGGACGCATCACCTCCTGGCACGCGCCGGGCGGCCCCGGCATCCGCGTGGACTCGCACGCCTACAACAACTACTTCGTGCCGCCGAATTACGACTCGATGATCGGCAAGATCATCGCCTACGGCGACACACGCGAGCAGGCGTTTGCGCGGATGCGCACCGCCCTGTCCGAGATGTGGGTGGAAGGCATCGACACCAACATCCCCTTGCATCGCGAGCTGCTGCAGGACAGCGCCTTCAATCGCGGCGGGACCAGCATTCACTACCTGGAAGAGCGGCTCGCCGAACGCACCAAGGGCAAGTAAATGCCCTGGCTGACCCTCACCGTTGACACCGACGCGCAACATGCCGAAGCATTGAGCGAGGCACTGCTGGAACTCGGCGCGCTGTCGGTGGACTTGCTGGACGCCGATGCCGGCACGCCGGACGAGCAGGCGATCTTCGGCGAGCCCGGCGAGGCGCCGCCCGGCGTGTGGCAGCACAACCGCGTCAGCGCCCTGTTCGACGATGACCGCGACGTGCCGGCGATCCTGCGCGAGGCCACAAACAAAATCGGCCTGAAAGACCTCCCCGAACACCGCATCGAAACGCTGGCCGACAACGATTGGGTGCGCCTCACCCAGTCGCAGTTCGAGCCGATCCGCATCTCGGCGCGGCTGTGGATCGTGCCGACCTGGCATGAGCCGAGTGACCCCGCCGCCGTCAACATCGTGCTCGACCCCGGCCTCGCGTTCGGCACCGGCAGCCACCCCACCACGCGGCTGTGCCTGCGCTGGCTGGATGACAACCTCAAGGGCGGCGAGTCGGTGCTGGACTACGGCTGCGGCTCGGGCATCCTCGCGATCGCCGCGCTCAAGCTGGGGGCTGCACGCGCCGTCGGCGTTGATGTAGACTCGCAGGCAGTGATCGCCAGCCGCGACAACGCCGCTGCCAACCGCGTGGAGAACGTGAAATTCTATTTGCCCGGCGAGGCGCCGCAAGGCAGCTACGACCTGGTGGTCGCGAACATCCTGACCAACCCGCTGCGCATGCTCGCCCCGCTGCTGGCGAATGCGGCGCGGCAAGGCGGACAGATCGTGCTGTCCGGCATCCTCGAGGAGCAGGCGCAAGACGTGATGAACATCTACCGGCAATGGTTCGACCTGAACGCCCCGATTTTCGAGGAGGGCTGGGCGTGCCTGTCGGGACGGAAACGCTGACATGAGCGGAACGACCCTCTGCCCGCACTGCAACACCCGCTTCAAGATTGCCGCCGAGCAGCTGGAGGCGCATCAAGGCATGGTGCGCTGCGGGAATTGCCTGCAGGCCTTCGATGCCCGCCCCGGCTTCATCCCCGCCCAGCCGAATCCGCAGCTCGAACTGCCGATGCTGAACGAGCCGGCCGAACCGGAATTGCCTGCTGCCGAAGCCCTGCCGTCCGCCGACATCGCGGCGGCCATCGAGGAAGCCGCGCCCGCCGCAGACACCGTCCTGATCGACGCGATTTCCTCCACCGAAGAAGAAGCTGCACCAGCCGAAGCGCTGGAAATTCCGCAGAGCGAACTGCTGGATTTCCACCAGCCCGTCGTCGAAGCTGAGGCCGAGGCATCACCTGTTACCGAGGAGGCTGCCGCGCCTACGCTGGCCGAACAGGTCGCCATCGTGCAAGATGAAGTGGAAGAAGAGAAGCCCGCTCCCGCCGCATACCGCCGCTGGCCCTGGGCGGTGGCCGCATCGCTGCTGTCGCTGGTGCTGTTCGCGCAGGCCGCGTATTTCTACCGCGTCGAGCTCGCCGCGCGCCTGCCCGGCCTGAAACCCGCGTTGATCGGCTACTGCAGGCTGCTCGGATGCAGCGTGCCGCTGCCGCAGAATACCGACCTGATGAGCATCGAGTCTTCCGACCTCGAGGCCGATCCCGAGCATGTCAACCAGATCACCCTGAACGCCCTGCTGCGCAACCGCGCGTCATACGCGCAGGCCTACCCCAACCTGGAACTCACGCTCAACGATACCCAGGACAAGCCGCTCGCGCGCCGTATCTTCAAACCCAGGGATTATCTGCCGCCGCAGGAAAACGAACAGACCGGGCTGCTGCCCAATCGCGAAGTCTCCGTCAAACTTTACCTCTATACCGCCGACCTCAGGCCGACGGGTTATCGTCTGGTGCTGCATTACCCTCAGCAGTAGCTCAGAAGCTGCCTTAAAAATTTGCGAGGAGGGATGGATGCAAGGCGCACGGAGCGCAGCAACCGGAATGTACACAGAAGTGCATGAGGATTGCGAGTACCGCGCAACGCCGCAGGCGCCCTCCGCAGCAATTTTGAAGGCAGCTTTCAGCGCTTGCCGATGCGCGATTCCTTGCCCGCGAGCAGATTGCGGATATTGTTCTTGTGCCGCCAGATCAGCAGCAGCGACATGATGCCGGAGGCGACCACCCACTCGTCGGGCAAGCCCAGCATCAGCGCATAGACCGGCGCGCCGGCCGCGGCGGTCAACGCCGCGAGCGATGAGATGCGGAACAGCATCGCCACCGCGAGCCAGGTCACCAGCGCACCCAATCCCAGCCAGACATTCAGCGCCAGCAGCACGCCCAGCGCCGTCGCCACTCCCTTGCCGCCCTGAAAGCGCAGGAACACCGGGAAGATGTGGCCGAGAAACACCGCGAGCGCCACCAGCGCGATGAGCAGCGCGCCCTGTTTGTCCTGCGGCGCGAACTGCATCGCCGCGAACACCGCGAGCCAGCCCTTGGCCGCATCGCCCAGCAGCGTCAGCACCGCGGCCGCCTTCTTGCCGCTGCGCAGCACGTTGGTCGCGCCCGGATTGCCGGAGCCGTAACTGCGCGGGTCGGGCAGGCCGAACGCCTTGCTCATCAGCACCGCAAACGAAATCGAGCCCAGCAGGTAGGCGGCAACTACAAAAATCAGGTTCGTCATCTGAAATACCTTAAAATGTGAACGGCGGATTCTACTTGAATCACCCCGAGCAACCAAACCAGCGAACTCTTTACCTGATGGACATCATCTTCCTGCGCGAACTCAAGGTCGAAACCCTCATCGGCGTCTACGAATGGGAGAAGCGCGTGCCGCAGACCCTGCAGATCGACCTCGACATCGCGCTGCCCGACAGCCGCGCCTGCCAGACCGACGACATCGACGACGCGCTGGACTACTCGAAAGTCGCGCAGCACATCCAGACCGTCCTGGGCGAGGGTCATTTCTCCCTGCTGGAAACCCTGGCCGAACATATCGCGCAGATCATCCTCAAGGACTTCAAAGCACCTTGGGTCAAGGTCAGCGTTGCCAAGCTGCAGGCGATCAGGAATTGCAGGATGGTGGGGGTGAGTATTGAGCGAGGGGTTAAATAATGCCGTTTGAAACACCAACTCCTTAGCTGTTTGTTTGGGTACTGATTACATCAAACATGACCGCAAAAAACAGAAAGCCATTTGCCATACGAGCACACTGGACTCCAGGTGGCTGGTATAACGAGACGTATAGCTTTCATAAATATGCTGTGCAACAGCTAAAAGAGCTCGAATTATTAGTACAACAAGGAAATTCTCTGCACCCCCTTCCGTTAGGGCAAGCACTAAAACAACCCAATGCACCTCCAGAGCTTTGGGAGCTTGCTAGCCGTCAGAAATTCGTTTCTGATTCGATACGTATCTATGCTGCCATGGCAGTAGAAGGCTTCCTCAATTTTTATGGCGTTGTCCGGCTCGGAGAAGAAGAGTTTACCTGCCACTTTGAGAAACTTGGCCTCATTCCAAAACTACGGCTACTCTTACTCATTTGCGATTCGATCTCAATCAGTAACACAGACCCTTTGGTGAAGCCCCTGGAACACATTGCCGCATCTCGGAACTCCTTAGTACATCCAAAGGCTAGGGAGATTCGCTTTGACCTTCCAGAGCAATCCCTAAACAACGTAAGAATTCCTGATGCCGCACGCGAAATCATTACGGATATGAATGTATTTTTCCACGAGTTTTTAGCTTTAGTACCAGACGCTTCACATCTACTCCCTAATAACGACGAATAAACCCGCGTAGGGCGCATTAGCCGCAAGGCGTAAGGCCGTATGTATCAAACAATCATCCGGCGGGTTACGCTTTGCTAACCCGCCCTACAAAACCTGCTTTTCATTTCCCCTGAGCGCCGCCGAGTAGATACCGTCTTCCTCGTCAACTGATTTTTGCATAGTCATGGCGATAGGGTTGACGGGTTTTGAGGACGCCGTAGCACAGATGCACCAGTTTGCGCATAGCGGCGCCGAGCGCGGACATCTTGGATTTACCTCTGGCGAGCAGGCGTTCGTAGATTGCTTTGACGTGTGGGTTGCAACGTATTGCCACGACAGCCGCCATGTACAGCACAGCGCGTATTCTGGCAGGTCCCGCCTTGGAGAGTCTCGATCGCCCCAATATCGAACTTCCCGACTGCCGTTCTATGGGAACCAGGCCAAGATAGGCCGCAAGCTGTTCGGCTGAGCCGAAGTTATGGCTGTGCATGACCGCCAGCAGATTGTTTCCAACCTGCGGCCCCACCGCAGGGATGCTCTGGAGCAGTGACAGGTCTTTCTTGAGTCCCGGATGATGATCGATATGTTGATCAATGTCCTGCTGCAATTGCGCGAGTTGCCCGGACAGGAATGCAATGCTGTCGGAGATGGATTGCTGTATCAGTGCTGGAGTGTCCGTGGCATCGGCTTTCTCCCGCCGGTTGCGCTCGCGTTGCAGGTCTTGGGCAATGGCATCGCGCCGCGTAATCAGCGCCTGCAATATCCGCGCCTCTGGCGCAGGCGGCACCCAAGCTGCAGGCTTGAGCAAGGCGCCATAGCGAGCCAAGACAAAGCTATCTACCCCGTCCGTCTTGGTGCGCACCGCCAGCCCACGCCCGAAGTCCTTGACCTGCGCCGGATTGACAATGGAAACCGCTACACCCGCATCAGCCAGCGCCAGCGCGGCCTGCTCGTGGTAAACCCCCGTTCCTTCCATGACCACATGCAACTCTGCTAGGGAAACGTGTTGCTTTACGACCCAAGCCAGCAAATCAGCAATGCCGGACTTGCTGTTACTGATCACCTTGGCCTTGCGCTTGCCAATGGCATCATCCAGCAACAGGCAACAATCCAGCTTGGCCTTGGCGACATCCATACCGAGATAAAACATGATGACCTCCGTTACAATGGTGCCAACTTCGCCCACTTGCCTTGTGCATTCAGGGTTTGCCCCTTGGCTACCGTTCAGTGTCTTTGCTGGCGATGTGGTGAAGCAGAGGGCTTAATCTACTCGACAAGGTCAGGCCTTAGCGCAGACTTCAAGCTGCCTCTGCTTCGGGTGGTGGTAGCTAACCACCACAATGGGGAAGATACAAGC
>JAHQXD010000003.1:358865-388462 GCA_019449655.1 Ferrigenium straubiae
GCCTTCTTTTTGGTTACTTTTTCTTGGCGACGCAAGAAAAAGTGACTAGCTGCCGGGCTACCCCCGGCGGTTTTGGTTTTGACTTGGGTGGAAACTCCGTGCTTCTACCCTCTCCCCAACCCTCTCCCTACAAGGGAGAGGGGGCACAACACACTACCCCCTCGGATGATGCATCGCATGCAACTGCTTCAACCTCTCCCGCGCCACATGCGTATAAATCTGCGTTGTCGAAATATCAGCATGCCCCAACAGCATCTGCACCACGCGCAAGTCCGCACCGTGGTTCAGCAGATGCGTGGCAAAGGCATGGCGCAGGGTGTGCGGCGAGAGCGGCTTATTCAGCCCGCAGGTCTTCGCGTGCTTCTTGATGAGGTACCAGAACATCTGGCGCGTCATGCCCTCGCCGCGCGCGGTGACGAACAGCGCGTCGCTGACCTGTTTGCCGAGCAGCACACCGCGCCCATCCGCCAGATAGCGGCGCAGCCAGTCCAGCGCTTCCTCCCCGAGGGGCACGAGGCGCTCCTTGCTGCCCTTGCCCATCACGCGCACCACGCCCATGTCCATGCTCACCTGCGCAGCGCGCAGGGTCACGAGTTCCGAGACGCGCAGGCCGGTGGCGTAGAGTACTTCGAGCATGGTGCGGTCGCGCAGGCCGAGCGGCGTCTGCACGTCGGGCGCGTCGAGCAGTTGTTCGACATCCTGCTCGGTGAGGCTCTTGGGCAGGTTGCGCGGCAGCTTGGGGGTATCGATCTGCAGGGTGGGGTCGGCGGAAATCCTGTTTTGCCGCAACAGGTAGCGGAACAGCCGCTTGAGGCTGGAGATCGCGCGGCCGGTGCTGCTCGGCTTGGCCTTCTGCGCGGCGACCAGATGCGCGAGGAAGCCCTGGATGTCGGCGTGGGTGGTTTGCAGGATGGACAGGCCGCGCTGCTGCTCCAGCCACGCGGCAAACTTGGTCAGGTCGCGCCGGTAGCTGTCCAGCGTGTTGCGCGACAGGCCGTCTTCCAGCCAGAGGTTGTCGCAGAATTCATCGAGGAGGTCGGTGTTGGTCATAGACCAGCCGTTCGCCCTGAGGTATCGAAGGGTGAACGCATATCCCCACCGTCGTGGTTCGATACCTCACCACGAACGGGATTCATAACGCGCCCTCATGCGCCAGCAGCCAGCGCTTGATGTCCAGCGGGCCGCCGCTCGCGTGATGGGCAAAGCCGCCCAGCCCACCCTTGCCCACCACGCGGTGACAGGGAACGATGACGGGGATGGGGTTTGCGCCGCAGGCCTGGCCGACGGCCTGCGCGCAGGATTTGAGTTCGGCGGCGATTTCGCCGTAGCTGCGCGTCTGTCCGCGCGGGATGGCCAGCATGGCCTGCCATACTTTTTTCTGGTGCGCGGTGCCGTGCAGGTCGAGCGGCACGGAGAATTTGGCGTCGGGATTTTCCAGGTAGCGCAGCAACTGCTCGCACACGGTTTTGGCGAACGCGCTGGTGGCGCGCTGCGGCTTTTCGCCTGCAGGCAGGAAGTCGATGCCGGTCAGCGCCGCTGCGGTGCAGCGGATGCCGAGCACGCCGAACGGTACTTTAAGCTTGGCCTGGTAGTTCATGCCGCGATGATAGCGCACAAACAATATCGTGCGCACAGCGCACGCTACATGGCTTCTACAATAAAAAACGGGAGCCAGGCTCCCGTTTTGTCACGCAGAAAAACCGTTCGCTTATTCGGCGCGCGCTGCCAGTTTTTCCTTGATGCGTGCCGACTTGCCGGAGCGGTCGCGCAGGTAGTACAGCTTGGCGCGGCGTACCGCACCCTTGCGCTTCACTTCGATGCTGGCGATGGTGGGTGCGTAGGTCTGGAAAGTGCGCTCCACGCCTTCACCGGCGGAAATCTTGCGCACGATGAACGAGGAATTCAGGCCGCGGTTGCGCTTGGCGACCACGACGCCTTCGAAAGCCTGAACGCGCTTGCGCTCGCCTTCGACCACGTTCACGTTCACGATGACGGTATCGCCGGGGGCGAATTCCGGGATGGTCTTGCCCAGACGGGCGATTTCTTCTTTTTCCAGCGTTTCGATCAAGTTCATTTTGCTACTCCTTGGTTATCGGATCTTGTTCCTTCTGGAACTGAGCCAGAAGCCGAGACTCCTCTTTTGTCAAATCACGCCCGGCCAACAGATCCGGCCTGCGCAACCACGTCCTGCCCAACGACTGCTGAAGCCGCCAACGCTGTATCTCGGCATGATTGCCGGACAGCAGCACCGGGGGCACGGCTTCACCATTAAACACTTCCGGGCGGGTGTAGTGCGGGCAATCCAGCAGGTCCTGCACGAAGGAATCCTGCTCCGCCGATTCGGCATCGCCCAATACACCGGGCAGTTGCCGCACCAGACTGTCCATCAACACCATCGCCGCCAACTCGCCACCGGACAACACGTAGTCGCCGATGGAAAGCTCTTCATCCACATACCGGCGGATCAGGCGTTCATCGATGCCCTCATAGCGTCCCGCCAGCAAAATCAAACCTTCTTCCGGCTGCGCCACCAGCTCCTTGACCACCGCATGGGTCAGCAACCTGCCCTGCGGCGACAGATACACCACGCGGCTCTTCTTTACGCCGCTGGCCGCCTGCCGCTGCCTGGCCGCGCTGATCGCGGCCGCGAGCGGCTCCGTCAGCATCACCATCCCGGGGCCGCCGCCGTAGGGGCGGTCGTCGATGGTGCGGTAGTTGTCGGTCGTGAAATCGCGCGGATTCCACGTCCTCAATTCATAGTTGCCCTGTTCTGCCGCGCGCCGCGTGATGCCGTATTGCGTCAGCGCATCGAACATTTGCGGAAACAAAGTGATGACATCGAAAATCATCTCAGGTATTCCGCCGACCAATCCACAAGGATGGTCCTGTTTTTCAAATCCACCTGCTTGATGGCCGAGGCCACAAACGGGATCAGGATTTCGCCGCCGTCGCCCTGCACGCTCAACACCTCGTTCGCGCCGGTCTCCAGCAGGTTCGCCACCGTCCCCAGGCGTTCGCCCGCCTCGTTGACCACCGCGAGCCCGATCAGGTCCGACCAGTAGTATTCGCCTTCATCCTGCGCCGGCAGGCTGCTGCGCGGCACGGCGATCAGCAGGCCCTTGAGCTTCTCGGCCGCATTGCGGTCCGGGCAATCCGGCAATTGCGCAACCAGCGTCTTGCCGTGCACCTCACACTGCCCTGCTTCCACCTCGCGCCACGGGCCTTGCTCATGGCCGATCCACCAGGTCCGGTAATCCAGCAGGCTGTCGATATACTCGGTGAACGTCTGGATCTTGATCCAGCCGCGGATGCCGTGTGCGGCCGCTATGCGCCCCATGATGACCATGGAGCCCGCTTCGTCAGGCTTGGGCAGCGACACTCTCGAATCAGGCTGCCGCAGCTCCGGCGCGCTTGACCAGCTTGGCAACGGCTTCGCTCAATTGCGCGCCCTTGCTTTGCCAGTGGCTCACGCGCTCCAGTTGCAGGCGCAGCGCTTCCGGGCCTTCTGACAGGAGCGGATTGTAGAAGCCGACGCGCTCGATAAAGCGGCCGTCGCGGCGGTTGCGCGAATCAGCAACGACGACGTTGTAAAACGGACGGTTCTTGGAGCCGCCACGGGAAAGACGAATAATGACCATATAAAACCTATTAAGTTATAAGCCCAGCAAAAGGGCGCGAATTCTACGACATCTGGGGTGCTTCTGGCAACCCGTAGAAAATCAACGGGTTTATCGGTGCAATAAGACTTCAAGGACGAACTTGGTGCCCAGGTAGGCCAGCAGCAGGAACACGAAACCGCTCACCGTCCAGCGCACCGCGGTGCGGCCGCGCCAGCCGTAGGAATAATGCCCCCAGAGCAGCACGGCGAACACGCCCCAAGACACGAAACCGAACAGCGCCTTGTGGTTGAACTGCCATGCCTTGCCGAAGATTTCCTCGGAGAACACCGCGCCGGATGCGAGCGTCAGCGTCAGCAGCACGAAGCCGATGGCGATCATGCGGAACAGCAGGGTTTCCATGGTCAGCAGCGGCGGCAGGCTTTGCAGCACGCGCGGCAGGGTCGCGTGGTGCAGGCGCTTTTCCACCTGCGAGATCAGCACCGCGTGCAGCATGGCGATGGTGAACAGGCTGTAGGCCAGCATCGCGGCGGCAATATGCGCCTTGAAGGCAAATAGTTGAGTGTTCTCCAGCTGGTGCGCCGACGGGAAGAGTTCCGGCAGCAGCACCGCCGCCGACGCCAAGGGTAAAACCAACGCCTGCAACCCGCCGATGGGGTAGAAGAAGCGCGACAGCCAGTACACCAGCAGCGTCAGCCAGAAGATCAGCGACAACGCGTTCAGCAGACTCAGGTTGAAGCCGCCGTTGGCAAACACATCCTGAATGAGCAGGTAACCGTGCAAGACCAGCGGGATCAGCACCAGATGCCCTATCGCCCCGCGGCTTAGCGCATCCCCCTCGCCGCGCGCCTGCGCCCGCCAGAAATAGGCGGCCAGCACGCCATAGGCGGCGGCAACGATCAGGGCAAGGAGAATGTTAGGCATTTTTGTCAGGATGTTTTAGACTTCGCGAATTCTACACCATACGCAATAACATACCCATATGCTGGACAATCTGACGCAACGCCTTTCCGGCGTCATCAAGACCCTGCGCGGTCAGGCGCGCCTCACCGAGAGCAACATCCAGGACGCCCTGCGCGAAGTGCGCATGGCGCTGCTCGAAGCCGATGTCGCGCTGCCGGTCGTCAAGGACTTCATCGCCCAGGTCAAGGAGGCCGCGCTCGGCCAGGAAGTCATCGGCAACCTGAATCCGGGGCAGGCTCTGATCGGCGTGGTGCACCGCGAGCTCACCAAGCTGATGGGCGAGCACAACGATGCGCTCAACCTCGCCACCACCCCGCCCGCCGTGATCCTGATGGCCGGCCTGCAGGGCGCCGGCAAGACCACCACCAGCGGCAAGCTCGCCAAGCTGCTGCGCGACCAGCAGAAGAAGAAGGTGCTGCTGGTCAGCTGCGACGTATACCGCCCCGCGGCGATCGAGCAACTGCGCACGCTGGCGCAGCAGCTGGAGATCGATTTCTTCGCCTCCGACATCGGCCAGAAGCCGAGGGACATCGCGCTGGCCGCGCATGACTACGCGAAAAAACACTACCACGACGTGCTGATCGTCGATACCGCCGGCCGCCTCGCCATCGACGAAGCGATGATGGAGGAGATCAAGCAGCTGCATGCCGCGCTCAAGCCGATCGAGACGCTGTTCGTGGTCGATGCGATGACCGGACAGGACGCGGTGAACACCGCCAAGGCGTTCGGCGACGCGCTGCCGCTGACCGGCGTGATCCTCACCAAGCTGGACGGCGACGCGCGCGGCGGCGCGGCGCTCTCGGTGCGCCACATCACCGGCAAGCCGATCAAGTTCGTCGGCGTGAGCGAGAAACCCGCCGGCCTCGAAGCCTTCCACCCCGAGCGCATGGCCTCGCGCGTGCTCGGCATGGGCGACGTGCTGTCGCTGATCGAGGAAGCGCAGCGCGGCGTCGATCACGCCGAAGCCGAGAAGCTCGCCAAGAAAGTCAAAAGCGGGCAAGGCTTCGACCTCAACGACTTCAAGATGCAGATCGTGCAGATGCGCAAGATGGGCGGCATGTCCGCGCTGATGGACAAGCTGCCCGCGCAACTCAGCCAGGCGGCGGCCGGCGCCAAGGTGGACGACAAGCAGATCAACCGCACCGAAGCCATCATCAACTCGATGACGCCGGCGGAGCGCAGCAAGCCGGAGCTCATCAAGGCCTCGCGCAAGCGGCGCATCGCCGCCGGTGCGGGCGTGCAGGTGATGCATGTCAACCAGCTGCTCAACCAGTTCGAGCAGACGCAGAAGATGATGAAGATGCTCGGCAAGGGCGGCGGCATGGCCAAGCTGATGCGCGGCATGGCGGGGAAATTCCCCGGCATGGGGCGCTAGACTTCACCCGGTATCGTGGCCATCAAAGCCATCATCTTCGACGTCGACGGCACGCTCGCCGACACCGAGGACGGACACCGCCAGTCGTTCAACAAGGCCTTCGCCGAATGCGGCTTCGACTGGCACTGGGATGCGGCGCTGTACGACAAACTGCTCGCAGTGACCGGCGGCAAGGAGCGCATCAAGTATTTCGTCTCGGATTTCCTGACCGGCTATGCCAGGCCAGAAGACTTCGAGGACGTCGTCAAGCGCCTGCATGCGGTGAAGACACAACACTACAACGCCATGCTGCGCGAAGGCCGCATCCCGCTGCGCCCCGGCATCCGGCAACTGATCTCGGATGCGCATGAAGCCGGCATCCTGCTGGCCATCGCGACCACAACCACGCCGGAGAACGTCGCCACGCTGCTCGAGGTCGGGCTCGGCAAGGACTGGCAGAAACACTTCGCGGCTCTCGGATGCGGCGACATCGTGCCGCACAAGAAACCCGCGCCGGACATCTATTTCTGGGTGCTGGAGAAACTCGGCCTGCCCGCCGCCGCATGCATCGCGCTGGAAGACTCCGAAAACGGCCTGTGTGCCAGCCTCGCGGCAGGCATCCGGACTTTCGTCGTCCGCAACCGCTACACGCGCAGCCAGGATTTTTCGGGTGCTGCGGCGGTGTTCGACGACCTGGATAATCTGGAAAATTTCTACCGGATAACCGGCTTGCTGCTTCCCAAACCGCGGATTTCTGTTTAGCATTCACTCGCCAAGGGGGTGTAGCTCAGTTGGGAGAGCGTCTGGTTCGCAATCAGAAGGCCAGCGGTTCGATTCCGCTCACCTCCACCATCTGTCATTCCATAAAGTATTCAGCTATATAAAGTATCGGATAGAATGCACGCTTTGCATTTCGTATTTGATTGAAGGATCGTATGTACCAAATCGCACCAAGCATTCTTTCCGCCAACTTCGCCAAGCTTGGCGAGGAAGTCGACAACGTCCTAACCTCCGGCGCGGACATCGTGCACTTCGACGTGATGGACAACCACTACGTCCCCAACCTGACCATCGGCCCGCTGGTGTGCGAAGCGCTGCGCAAGCATGGCGTGACCGCACCGATCGACGTGCACCTGATGATCAAGCCGGTGGATCGCATCATCCCCGATTTCGCCAAGGCGGGCGCGACCTACATCACTTTCCACCCGGAAGCCTCCGAGCATATCGACCGCACCATCGGCTTGATCCGCGAGAACGGCTGCAAGCCGGGGTTGGTGTTCAACCCGGCCACGCCGCTGGACGTGCTGGAATACACGCTGCCAAAGATCGACATGGTGCTGCTGATGTCGGTGAACCCCGGCTTCGGCGGGCAGAAGTTCATTCCCTACGTGCTGGACAAGGCGCGCAAGGTGCGCAAGATGATCGATGCAGGCGGCTACAACTGCCGCCTGGAAATCGACGGCGGTGTGGGCCCGGCCAACATCCGCGAAGTGGCCGCGGCCGGCGCGGACACCTTCGTTGCCGGCTCCGCCATTTTCGGCGCGCGCAAGGACAGCGACCCGCACCGTTACGACAGCGTGATCGCGGCGATGCGCGCCGAGCTCGCCAAGGTGTAGCCATCATGCGCGCCCGCCTGTTCCTGTTGCCGATAGCCGCCCTCGCGCTGGCTGGCTGCGAGCGGTTTACGGGCGCCAATCAGCAGAAGACTCTCGACGCCGAGGCGATCGGCTATGCCTGCCGCGTGTCGCTGAAAACGCCCGAAGACTGCATGAAGGAAAACGACACGCACAGCCCGACTTCCGTGTTGTACGGCTGGAAGGAAGCCGACAAGGACATCAAGGAAAAGGCCATCGACCCCACCATGGGCAGGCACGCGCCACAGGCCCCGCAAAGCACACCGCCTGCTGCAGAAAGCAAACCAGTCGCCGCGGCCGAAGGCAAGCCCGCTCAGGGCACCGCCGAAAAACCGGCTGGCCGCTAACGGTACGGCCATGCAGCAAGCCGCGCCCATCAGAAGATTCTCCACCCCCGTCAGCGTGCGCGCCATCGTCGCCGACCTCGACGGCACGTTGCTGGACTCCGCGCCGCAACTGGCCGAAGCGGCCAACCGCATGCTGCGTGAAATCGGCTACGCACCCGTGCCGCAGGAACTGCTTGCCAGCTACATCGGCAACGGCATGGCCTGGCTGGTGAAGCGTGCGCTGACCGGCAAGATGCACGCCACGCCCGATGCCGCGCTGTTCGACCATGCCATGCCGATCTTCGAGAAGCACTACGCCGGCCTGCTGCTGGACAGCAAGCCGTACGACGGCGTGATCGAGGGTCTGGAAGCCATGCGCGCTGCGGGTTTCCGCCTGGGCTGCATCACCAACAAGGCTTCGCGTTTCACCGGGCCGCTGCTGGAAGGCGTCGGACTGGCGAAATATTTCGAGATCGTCGTGTCCGGCGACACGCTGCCGGAGAAGAAGCCGCATCCGCTGCCTTTGCTGCATGTGGCGGAATTCTTCGGCGTGCCGGTCGAACAACTGCTGATGATCGGCGACTCGCTGAACGACACCCTCGCGGCGCGCGCCGCCGGTTGCCCGGTGTTCTGCGTGCCTTACGGTTATAATCACGGCGAGCCGGTAGAAACCCTGGACACGGATGCGGTGATCCCCAACCTGTCCGCAGCCCTGACGCTCATAAAACGCATTTGAACATGAAACATCAATACCTCCATTTTTCGAAGACTGCCTGCTGGCGATGGTGAGCGCTGCTTCACCGGATGCACCGCATCCACGCATCGTCTTCGAAACAATATAGGAGGTTTTCATGCTGCACCCCATCACCGAACAAGAATTCAACGCGCTTGCCGAGCAAGGCTACAACCGCATCCCGCTGGTCAGCGAGACCTTTGCCGACCTCGACACGCCGCTGTCGCTGTACCTCAAGCTCGCCAACAAGCCCTATTCCTACCTGCTGGAATCGGTGCAGGGCGGCGAGCGCTTCGGGCGCTACTCCTTCATCGGCCTGCCCGCCGACACGCGCATCACGGTGCGCGGCAAGCAGGTCACGCTGACGCACCAGAATAGCGAGACTAAGCACGAAGCCGAGAATCCGCTGGATTTCATCCGCGAATACCAGACGCGCTTCAAGGTCGCCGAACTGCCCGGCCTGCCGCGCTTCTGTGGCGGGCTCGCGGGCTATTTCGGCTACGACACGATCCGCTACATCGAGCCGCGCCTGGCCAAAACTCAAAAGCCGGACACACTCGGTACGCCCGACATCCTGCTGATGCTCACCGAGCAGCTCGCGGTAGTAGACAATCTTTCCGGCAAGCTCACCTTCATCGTCTATGCCAACCCGGAACAGGCCGATGCCTACGAACTTGCGAAACAACGCCTGCACGAGCTGACCACGCGGTTGCGCCAGCCGGTGGACATCCCGCACGCTCCTGCCATGCATGGCGGCGAGGCAAGGTCAGAATTCGGCGAGGCCGCGTTCAAGCAGGCGGTGGTCAAGGCCAAGCAATACATCTTCGACGGCGACATCATGCAGGTGGTGCTGGCGCAGCGCATGGCGCAGCCCTTCCCGGCCGCGCCACTATCGCTGTATCGCGCGCTGCGCAGCGTGAACCCTTCGCCGTACATGTTCTATTACGACATGGGCGACCACCACGTGGTCGGCGCATCGCCGGAAATATTGGTTCGATTGGAAGGCGATACCGCCACGGTGCGCCCGATCGCCGGGACGCGCCCGCGCGGCAAGACGCAGCAGCAGGATATTGAGCTCGCGGAAGAACTGCTGGCCGACCCGAAAGAGCTGGCCGAGCACCTGATGCTGATCGATCTCGGGCGCAACGACATCGGGCGCGTCGCGCAAAACGGCACGGTGAAGCTCACCGAGAAGATGATCATCGAACGTTATTCGCACGTGATGCACATCGTCTCCAACGTCGAGGCCGCGCTCAAGCCTGGCCTGAATGCGATGGACGTGCTCAAGGCTACCTTCCCCGCCGGTACGGTCAGCGGCGCAGCCAAGGTGCGCGCGATGGAGATCATCGACGAACTGGAACCGAGCAAGCGCGGTATCTACGCGGGCGCAGTCGGCTATCTCGGCTTCAACGGCGACATGGACCTGGCTATCGCGCTGCGCACCGCCGTGGTGAAGGACGGCATGCTCTACGTGCAGGCGGGGGCGGGCATCGTCGCCGACTCGGTGCCGGACAGCGAATGGACCGAGACGCAGAACAAGGCGCGCGCCGTGCTGCGCGCCGCGGAGATGGTGCTGGCGGGGCTTGATGCGGAAGTACCTCGCTAGAGGATCTTTTGATGTTTGGAATAAACAGCTTGGGGGCTCAATTTTCTAGTTGCCATTTTTTCCTGCTAGGAGTGAGCCTTGCTGCACTCCTTTTTCCCGATATTGCACTAGGTGACTATGGGGAGAAATTTCTATCTGTCCGGTGCAACCCTGAGGCGGGCGTATTCGAAGTAGAGCCTCGGATCATTTGGAACGGAACATTGGACGCTCTGCGTAGCGACATTGAACAGAGCAATGGCAATGTAAGACTTGGAGACACCCTGCTCATTCAATTTAGCTTGAATCCTCCTGCAATACAGCCAACAGGCAACTTGGAGGCAAAGTGCACTATATCCAGATCACATCTCAAAGCGATTGTCCACGGATGGGATTTTCCAAAGCTTGAGCTTTTTTCAGAAGATGAACAGATTGCGAATCTCACTATTGGATACGTCTGGCAGTTCAGTGGATACGTTTTTCGTGTCCGCTATACACCAACTGGAGGATGGGAGGAGTTTTGTGGTGGTGATAAAAAAATAAACTCATGGCGTACTCTCGATAGAAAGCGCCTTGATACAAACTGCCCTACACATTGATGCATGGCTCACCACTGAAGCCTCGTTAGCCTACGTAGAGTGCAATCATTCTGCGCCGAAAGAAACATCTAGTGCATTGTGTCTTATGGCATCTATAAAGATAGATTATGTTGCGACTGACTGAAATCAGGCTGCCGCTCGACCATCCCGAGGAGGCCATCGGAGATGCCATCCTCGGGCGGCTAGTCATTCCTGCGGAAGACCTGATCCGCTATACCGTATTCAAGCGCGGCGTGGACGCGCGCAAGAAGAGCCACATCCTGTTCACATACACGCTCGATGTGGAAGTTCGCGACGAAACGGAAATCCTCGCGCGTCTCGACAGCGACCCGCATGTCAAACCCGCGCCGGACACCAGCTACCATTTCGTCGCGCAGGCGCCGCAACATCTTGCCGAACGTCCCGTGGTGATCGGCATAGGCCCCGCCGGACTGTTCGCCGGACTGATCCTCGCGCAGATGGGCTTCCGCCCGCTGATCCTGGAGCGCGGCAAAGCCGTTCGCGAAAGAACGAAGGACACCTGGGGGCTGTGGCGGCAGGGCGTGCTCAACCCGGAATCCAACGTGCAGTTCGGCGAGGGCGGCGCGGGCACGTTCTCCGACGGCAAGCTGTACAGCCAGATCAAGGACCCCCGACACCTCGGCCGCAAGGTGATGGAGGAATTCGTCAAGGCAGGTGCGCCGGAAGAAATCCTCTACGTCAGCCATCCGCATATCGGCACCTTCCGCCTCGTGGGCATGGTTGAAAAAATGCGCGAGACCATCCAGTCGCTGGGCGGCGAGATCCACTTCCAGAGCCGCGTGGACGACATCGAGATCGACAACGGCAGAGTGTGCGGCGTGGTGCTCGGCAGCGGCGAGCGCATCGCCACGCATCACCTGATGCTCGCGATCGGCCACAGCGCGCGCGACACCTTCGAGATGCTGCACAAGCGCGGCGTGTACATCGAGGCCAAGCCGTTTTCGATCGGCTTTCGCATCGAGCATCCGCAGTCGCTGATCGACCGCGCGCGCTACGGCGACAACGCGGGCAACCCGCTGCTGGGCGCGGCGGACTACAAGCTGGTGCATCACGCGAAGAACGGGCGCTCGGTGTACAGCTTCTGCATGTGCCCCGGCGGCACGGTGGTTGCCGCGACCTCGGAAGCGGGGCGAGTGGTCACCAATGGCATGAGCCAGTATTCGCGCAACGAGCGCAACGCCAACAGCGGCATCGTGGTCGGTATCACGCCCGAGCAGGACTATCCCGGCGACCCGCTCGCGGGCATCGAATTCCAGCGCCGCTGGGAGTCGCGCGCCTTCGAGCTGGGCGGCGGAAACTACCAGGCACCCGGGCAACTGGTCGGCGACTTCCTCGCAGGCAGGCCTTCGCGCAACTTTGGCGCGGTGCAGCCGTCTTACACTCCCGGCGTGCATTTATGCGATTTGGGCAGCGCCCTGCCGGACTATGCAATCGCCGCGATCCGCGAAGCGCTGCCCGCCTTTGCGAAGCAGATCAAGGGATTCGACCTTGCGGACGCGGTGCTCACTGGCGTCGAGACGCGTACCTCATCGCCGATCCGCATCAAGCGCCGCGACGAAGATTTGCAGAGCATCAACACGCAAGGCCTGTACCCGACTGGAGAAGGCGCGGGCTACGCGGGCGGCATCCTGTCGGCGGCGGTGGACGGCATCCGGGTTGCCGAAGCGGTGGCTTTGAGTATGATGCGCACAAACGATGAATAGACTGGAACAGACATGCTTTTGATGATCGACAATTATGATTCCTTCACCTACAACCTGGTGCAGTATTTCGCCGAGCTCGTCGCGGACGTGGTGGTGCGCCGCAACGACGAAGTCACGGTCGAACAGATCAAGGAAATGAACCCGCAGCAGATCGTGGTGTCGCCCGGCCCATGCACGCCGAACGAGGCGGGCGTGTCGGTGGCGGCGATCAAGCAGTTTGCGGGCAAGATACCCATCCTCGGCGTGTGCCTCGGCCACCAGAGCATTGGCCAAGCGTTCGGCGGCAGGATCGTGCACGCCAGGCAACTGATGCACGGCAAGACCTCGGCGATCCACCACAAGAACACCAGCGTGTTCACCGGCCTGCCGAACCCGTTCACCGCAACGCGCTATCACTCGCTGGTGATCGAGCGCGCGACCCTGCCGGACTGTCTGGAAGTTACCGCGTGGACCGACGACGGCGAAATCATGGGCGTGCGCCACAAGACGCTCGCGGTGCACGGCGTGCAATTCCATCCCGAATCCATCCTGACCGAACACGGGCACGACATGCTGAAGAATTTCCTGGAGGGAAAGAAATGACCATGATGACGCCGCAACAAGCCCTCGCCCGCCTGATCGATCAGCGCGAAATCTTCTACGACGAGATGCTGTCGCTGATGCGCCAGATCATGGGTGGCGAAGTCACGCCGGCGCAGATCGCCGGCATCCTCGTCGGCCTGCGCGTCAAGAAGGAAACCATCGGGGAAATTTCCGCCGCCGCTTTCGTGATGCGCGAATTTTCCGCCAAGGTGCCAGTCGCCAACCGCGACCACCTGATGGACACCTGCGGCACCGGCGGCGATGCGGCGCACACCTTCAACATCTCCACCGCCAGCGCGCTGGTCGCGGCGGCGGCGGGGGCGCGTGTCGCCAAGCACGGCGGGCGTTCGGTGTCTTCGACCTGCGGCTCGGCGGACGTGCTGGAAAAGCTCGGCGTCAACCTCAACCTGACCCCGGAACAGGTCGGGCGCTGCATCGACGAGATCGGCATCGGCTTCATGTTCGCCCCAAACTTTCACGGCGCGATGAAGTACGCCGCGCCGGTTCGCCGCGAGCTCGGCGTGCGCACGATTTTCAATGTGCTCGGCCCACTGACCAATCCCGCCGGGGCAGACAATCAGGTGATGGGCGTGTTCCACCCCGACCTGGTCGGCATCCAAGCGCGCGTGCTGCAACGTCTCGGCAGCCGCCATGTGCTGGTGGTGCACGGCGCGGACGGCATGGACGAGATTTCCATCAGCGGCGACACTTACGTCGCCGAGCTGAAAGACGGTGAAGTCAGTGAGTACACCGTATGTCCAGATGATTTCGGCCTGACCAGCGCACCCATCGATACGCTGCGTGTCACCAATGCCGACGAAGCGTGCAAAAAATTACTGGGCGTATTGAACAACGAAACCGGCGCACCGCGCGACATCGTGCAACTGAACGCCGGTGCGGCGATTTACGTGGCTGGCCTGACCGCCACGCTCAAGGAAGGCATTGCGAAGGCATATAGTGTGATCGCCAGCGGCGCGGCGAAGGAAAGGCTGGAGCAGCTCATCGCGCTGAGCAACCGTTTCAAGGGCTGACCGCCGCCTTTACACCCGCACGGGCTCGAAGGTCGCGTCCAGGTTCAGGTCGTCGCAGTAATCGAGGAAATTCCCGCGCAAGGTGGAAATGTGGATGTCGGCATGGATGCCCACCGTCATGTGCACGGAAAACATGGCCGTACCGGTATGCGGCGCCGGGTAAGTGTCGGTCTGGAGCTCCTCGATGTTGATGCCGTTCCTGGAAAAGAATACCGCCAGGTTGCGCACGATGCCGGGATGATCCATGGCCACCACCTCCACGCTGTAGGGAACCACCGGCTGCTTCTGCTCGCGTTTCTGGGTGCGCTTGTGGATGATGGTGAGCCCCAGCTGATCGCCCAGCGCCCCCATTTGCGCATCGAGCTTGGAAAGCGCGTGCCACGGGCCGGAAAGCAGCATGATCAGGGCGAACTGCCCACCCAGCACGGCCATGCGGCTTTCTTCGATGTTGCATCCGCTCTCGGCGATCCGGCTCGAAAGCCGGTCGACGAGACCGACCTTGTCTTCTCCCGAAGCGGTGATCACCAGATAATCGTTTTGCGTGTCTATGGCCATGATGCTGAGATGCGAAATTGAACGGCTCCCAGTGTAATGCCCCGCGGGACAATGCGCCAGCATGCCTTCCTGCGGCATGCCGATCCCTGCCGGCCTCATGGCTATTCCGGACCAAACTACGCAATTGACCCGATTTCATTGGATGGCGGACGCGCTATCCTCGCATCACCCCCAGCAGCCGATCGGCAATGAACCGGAGGTCACCATGAACATCCCCAGCCTTTCCGACTACGCTCCCTACGTAAACCGGGTCACGAACTACCTGGATGCGCAGACGGCTTCCGCACAGCAGTCCATCGATGAACTGCACCGGAACTCGGCAAGTTACGAGGTCAGAATTTCGGATTACGGGATGATACAGAGCGACCTGGCCAATCTCGAATCGGCCGCGCAACAACTGAGCGGGCCTGATGCTGCCATCGTCGCCGCCATCGACCCGGGCCGGATTACCGGCACGGTGCAATCATTCATCGACTCATACAACAGGGTGCAGGCCGAACTGTCCAAGTATCGTGCCGGAGGCTTGCCGGATGACCGGACGCTGGCGGAGATCGGCAACCGGCTTTCGGCTGGCGCGAGCCCCGCACAGCCCGCATCGGATGTGTCGCTTGAACAAATCGGAATCACGCGCAACCAGGATGGAGCACTGACTTTCGATACCCTGGTGTTTCAGGACGCCTATTCCCGGAATCCGGCAGGCGTTGCCCGTCTCTTCACCGGCAATGGAAACGGCCTCGCCGACCAGGCTTCGGTACAGCTGCAGAACGCCCTCCAGCCGGGCGGAGGCATCTCGTCGAATATCGATCAGTTGCTGTCGAAAATCCGGAAAAACCAGCAGATGGAGAGCCATATTGAGGATAGCGCCCTACGCAACCTGCAGCAGTCCGCACACCAGCATGCGCAGCAACTGGCGATGATGGTCGTCGCGCACATCATGGGACAGTTCATGCAGGACGCATCGTCCCGATCGGAGAATCACCCAGGCACCACAACCGGTGCGTCAAGACTCAAAACGCTGATGAGCGATCTCGCCAGCCGCTACAACAACCCCTCCCCCGCGGCAAACCCCGGCGTTCAGGCCTGAGTGTTTTTTGAATTGCCGGGGCGGCGTTCGATTTCAGCCAGCATGTCCGCCACCGTCGGGTAACGCAGCTTCACCTTCAGCTCCCGCTTCATGCGCCGGTTGGTCAGCCGCCGCGATTCATTCATGAACGACAGCAGCGCATCCGGAAGCACCCGCTGCGCCTCGGCGCGGCTGATGCGCGGTAGGTGCGGCAAGCCGAACGCATCCGCTACGGCATCGAAATATTCCCCCGTCTTCATCGGGTTGTCGTCGCCGGCGTGATACACGCGGCATGTCTTGCCGTGGCGCAAGGCCGCCACGGCGATGCGCGCCAGGTCGTCGGCGTGGATGTGGTTGGTGTAGCCGTCCTCGCCGTCGGCGATACACGGCAAGCCCTGTCGCAGGCGATCCAGCGGCAAGCGGTCGGCGGCGTAGATGCCCGGCACGCGCAGGATGCCGGCCTGCACGCGATTGCGCCTTGCCCAGTCGCGAATTTGCCTTTCGGCATCGGCGCGGCGCTGCGCGCGCGCCGTTTGCGGGTTGCGCGGGTGCGTTTCGCTCACGATGGCGCCGCCGCAATCGCCATACACGCCGCTGGTGCTGATGTACACCAGCCGTTCCGGCAATCTCCCAAGCGACAGCGCGGCCAGCAGGCGGCGGGTGCGCATATCGCGTGTGCCGCTGTTCGCGGGAGGAGCGAAGTGCAGCACGGCATCGGCCAGTCCGGCGATGCGTTCAAGGCTGGCGCGATCGTCCAGATCGCCCGGGATCGGCAGCACGCCGAGCGCGCGCAGTTTTTCGCGGCGCACCGGATTGCGCACCAGGGCGAAGATCCGGTAGCGGCGCGCAAGCAAAGGAATGGCGCGCATCGCCACGTCTCCGCAACCGATAATCAACAGACGTTTCATGACATAATTATACCTAGCGGCATAAACCTACTGCGCGGGCTGACATCGGGGTCGCGCGGTGCTCGGCATCCTCATGTACTTCCATGTACACTCCGGCGCCTGCGCTCCGGGCTCCCCCAATGTCAGCCCGCTCGCTACGGTTTCTGCCGCTAGGTATATGCCTTGTAATTTATCTTTTTCGACCTGACAGTTTCACCATGACCTTTCAAACCACCATCCGGCCGAGCGGCTACCAGTTCCCCATCGAAGAAAACGAAACCATCCTTGCAGCCGCGCTGAGGCACGGCTACACCCTGCCGTACAGCTGCCGCGAAGGCGCGTGCGGCGTATGCAAGGGCAGGGTCATGGAGGGCGAGGTGGATCACGGCAACCACCTGCCCAGCGCGCTGACCGAGATGGACAAGGCGGCGGGCATGACCCTGTTCTGCTGCGCCAGGCCGAAATCGGATTTAACGATCGAATGCCACACCGCAGGCAAAGCCAGCGACATCCCGGTGCGTATCATGCCCTGCCGCGTGCACAAAATGACCCGGCTGGCGGAGGACGTGATGGCGCTGCAGCTCGAACTGCCGCCGGGCGAACAATTACAGTTTGCGGCCGGACAACACATCGCCCTCCTGCCGAAAGACCAGAAACCGCGCAATTTCACGCTGGCCAACGCGCCGCACGAGGGCGGCTTCCTCGAACTGCATATCCGCAGGATGGAGGGCGGCGCCTTCACACAGCATGTGTTCAACGGGATGAAGGAGCGCGACATCCTGCGCTTCAAGGGCCCGCTCGGCGAGTTGCGCTTGCGCGAAGACTCCGGCAGGCCGACCATCTTCGTCGCCGACGGCACCGGTTTCGCACCCATCAAGGCGATGATCGAACATGCACTGCACCTCGGCCTGCAACGCCCCATGCACCTCTACTGGGGAGGAAGCCGGCCGGCCGATCTGTACATGATGGAGAAAATCAGGCAATGGGAAGGCAGCGGCATCAAGTTCACCCCGGTGCTTTCCGCAGCCTTGCCGGAAGACAACTGGCAGGGCAGAACCGGCCCGGTGCATCAGGCCGTGCTGGATGATTTCAGCGACCTGTCCGGCCATGAAGTCTACGCCTGCGGCACGCCGGAAATGGTGAATGCCGCGCGCCAGGACTTCACCGCGCAGCGCGGCTTGCCGGAGGCGTCGTTCTTCGCGAGCGCGTTCGTCCCGGCGCCGGCATTCGTGAGCCCATTTCAGCAATACCAGAGTCCGTTCTAAATTTCTTCGTTGAACCACGAAGGGCACGAAGAAAAGCAGCGCCACACTTTGGCGCAGGCCCATCGTACTGCGCCGGAATGAGGCCTAATGGATTTGTAGGAGCCCGATTTATCGGGCGATCTCAAGAAGCATCGCGCAACAAGTTGCGCTCCTGCAGGGGTGTTTTCCCCTAATGGATTATCCGGATTAAAGATTCGTGAACTTCGTTAACCAGCCACTCAGCGACCGTTGTTTGGTCGCCGAGTGGAATGGCCAGGAGTTCCATCAGTTCTTCGTGGTGAAGTGTTTTTTGGTCAACCGGCTTATTTGCCGCCCACCTTCATTTCGGCCGCCTGCTGGTAATACCCGAGCGCCTCACCGGCCTTGCCCGACTGTTCCGCGAGCTGCCCCAGCGCATGGTAGGCCGCGTGGCTCGGGGACACGCTGATGCTGGCATCCAGGTAGTTTTGCGCCTTGCCCCACAGCTTCTGGTGCAGGCACAGCTTGCCGAGCGCGAGCAGCAGCCCGGCATCGTCCTTGTGCTGGTTGAGCCATTTCTCGGCCTGCCTGATCTGTGCAATCACGTCTCCGGACTGGCAGTCGCCGTACAGCGCGACCAGCTCGCTGTCCCACTGCGCATTCAGGCTGTCGGAGAGCAGCTGCTGCGCGAGCTGCCCGCCGCCGAGCCGGATTAGCGCGCGTGCGGCCGTCGCCGCGATCTTGCCGCGCCGCTTGAATTCGGCAGGGATGTTTGCCAGATAGTCTGTCAGCCCTATCAAGTCGTCCTGCTGGCGGATCTTTTCCAGCCAGGCCTGCTGGCGCAGTTGCGCTGCCACCGTCACATCGATGGCTTCGTGCTTCTCCAGCTTCTCGATCAGGTTCAGCACTTCATCCCAGTTGCCCGCCTGCTGCTGCGCCTTGAGTTCCAGCGACAGCGCACCGGGATGCATCTTGGCGCCGCTGTCGCGCAACTCCTGCAGCGCGTGCAGCGCACCGCGCGAGTCGCGCTGATCGAGCATAAACTTGGCCGTTGCCATCAGGCGCAGGGTGGAATCGCCGGCCGTCTTGCCCTCGGCGGCGGACAGATAGGCGTCGCGTTTTTCGTATTCGCGCAATTCATGCGCGGAGCGCGCCGCGATGATGGGGTGCAGCGCGGACGTGTCGCCCAGCTCCATCGCGCGTGCCGAGGCCTTCTCCGCCGCGGCATAATGCCCTTCGAAGAACGCGTTGAGCGCCTCGCCCAGCAGTTCGCGCGCCTTGCCCTGGGCGCGCTCCATGCGGAATCTCCGCACATATGCCGGCAGCCGCACGACCGCGAACATCAGGCGCAGCAGCCCGTAGCCGGACACGAACGCGAGCATGAGCAGGACGATGAACAGCGTGAGCGACAGTTCGATGCGGTAGGGCGGGTACACCAGCAGCACATAGGCCGGGTTGTGCGACGCCGTCACCAGCGCGACCGCGGCGGCGAACAGCAACAGGATCCAGAGCAGATATTTCATTGCGCCGTTTTTTTGGCAGGGATGCGGTCTGCCGCGTGCTCGTGCGTCAGGCGGTAATTGCGCACTGCCTGCAGGCTCGGGCTGACGTCCGGCAAGTCGATGCTGACGGGAGAAGCGGAGATCTTCTTCAGTGCGGCCAGCACCCGCACGACCTCGTTCGATTTGCCGTCGAAATAGCGTGTGATCCATTGTTGCGCGGTTTTCATTTCCTGCCGGAAGCCGTCCTCGTCGCGCGACAGCAGGGCAAGGCGTGCCGAGAGCAGGCGCAGCTTGAGGTTTTCGCGCAGGAAAAATTCCTGGTTGGGCGGCAGCAGCGGAATCTCGGCCTTGCCGGTATCCTCGATACGCACCAGTTGCCTGGCGTCCTGCCAGATTTCGCGCAGCAGCCTCTGCCAGGTTGTTTCGTTCTTCGGCGCGGCGGCCTGTGCGGCCTCCTCCTTCTTCGCCACGCGCTGCTGATAGACCAGCGGCAATTCGTCCACGTCGGCGATCAGGCTGTCGAGCTGGAGGTTGATGCCGGTGATATCCACGCCGGGCAGGGCGCGCAGCTTGTCCATATCCTGGCCGATGGCCTTGCGCAGCCCGTTGAACGCCGGCCGGTCCATGCGCTGCAGGCGCGAGTCGGCGCTCTGCATCGCGATCAGCGCCGCCTTGACGTTGGCCGACAGCTGCAGCTGCTGCCCGGCGATCAGCAGCATCTGCTCGACCTCCGCCAGCGCGGTTTCATCGCGGCTGACCGACAGGTCGTTGTACAGAGCCTCCAGCGCAGCGCGCTGGTTCTGCGCCTCGGCATAGCGCGTCTCGAGCGCCGCTACCTTGACGGACAGCTCGCGCACCTCGCCCTGGCTTTGCGTCAGCAGCACCTGGTTGGCCTTGCCGGCGCCGTCCATCTCGGCGATTTTCTTCGCCAACTGCTGCTGCATGTCGCCGATCGCGCGATGCCCGTCGAACCATTGCCACAGGAAAATCACCACCAGCACCGCCAGCGTCATCTGCGTGAGATTCATCCTGGAAACAGCCGTCACGAAGGCATTGTGGCGCGGCTGCTCCTCGCTCCCGGCGCGTATGGTATTTTCGGTAGATTGCTGCTGCTCGTTCATGTCGGTTTCCCCGGAAGGCTGGCGCCGGAACACTGTCCTGCATTTTTCTGTCCTGCCCATGCTATCAAAGCCGACATCAATCCGTCATCCCCCGACCCGCTCGGCAACACCCACCGCCAGCCCTGCCGCTGCGCCAGTTCGGCGATGCGCGGATGCGGCACGAACAGCGGCAGGTCGCAGGCGCGACCCCGCGCCTCGCCCAGCATCTGCCAGAGGTATTCCAGCGCCTCGCTGCTCGTCACCGTGATCGCATCGGGCGCGGCATCCAGCAGCACGGCAATGTCCTGCTGCGGCCTGCTGCGCCGGTAGCAGGCCGCGTATTCCACTGCTGCGCCGCACGCCTTGAGCGTCTCGCCCAGCAGCTTGCGCCCACCGTCGCCACGGAAGATCAGCACGCGCCGTCCGGCGACATTTTGCAACTCCGGCAGAGCCAGCAAGCCCTCGCTATCGAAGTTTTCAAGGGGCACGATGACCTCGGCGACGCCGAGTTCGCGCAAGGCCTTCGCGCTGCCCTGCCCGACGGCGGCGATTTTCAGGTTGGATGGCAAACCGTCCGCAGCAAGGATCGCTGCCATGCCGTAACGCACGGCGTTCGGGCTGATGAAGATGGCGAGATCGAATTGCGCGAGGCGTGAAATCTGTTCGTGCAATGCCGCCGGGTCGGCGGCGGGCGCGATGTCGAGCAGCGGGAACAGCAACGGGATACCGCCCGCCTCCTGGATGCGCCGCACCAGCTGGGCGGCCTGCTCACGCGGCCGCGTGACGGCGATCTTCAGCCCGGCAAGCGGCAAATCACCCATTCAGGGCGGCAAGAATTTCGCCCGCGCCCTGAGCCAGCAAGGCATCGGCGACCCGCTTGCCCAGCGCCTCGGGGTCGGCTATCTCGCCGGTCAGGTCGGCGTGCACCATGCGTTTGCCGTCCGGGCTCGCGACGAAGCCGCGCATGCGCAGCTTGCCGTTCTGCACTTCGGCAAAACCACCCAGCGGCACCTGGCAGCTGCCCGCGAGCACGCGGCTCATGGCGCGCTCCGCGAGCACACAGGCGGCAGTATCGGGGTGGTGCAGCGGCTGCAGTGCGGTGATCACATCGGCGCGATCGGCGCGGCACTCGATACCCAATGCGCCCTGCCCGACAGCCGGCAGGCTGTCTTCGCTGGAAATGACGTTGCGGATGCGCTCGCCCAGCCCCAGGCGTTTCAGCCCGGCGGCGGCGAGGATGATCGCGGCATACTTGCCTTCGTCCAGCTTGCGCAGGCGGGTCTGCACGTTGCCGCGCAGCGGTTCGACGATCAGGTGCGGGAAGCGCGCGCGCAACTGGCTCTCGCGGCGCAGGCTGGAGGTGCCCACCACGCTGCCCGGCGGCAAATCTGCCAGGTTTTCATACTGGTTCGAGACAAACGCGTCGTGCGGGTCTTCGCGCTCGCCGATGGCGGCCAGCACAAAGTCTTCCGGCATATTCATCGGCACGTCCTTCAGCGAATGCACGGCGAGGTCGGCGCGCCCGTCTTCCAGCGCGGTCTCCAGCTCTTTCACGAACAGTCCCTTGCCGCCGATTTTCGACAACGTCACGTCGAGGATCTGGTCGCCCTGCGTGGTCATGCCGAGGATGCTGACCTCGGTTTGCGGATATAATGCGCGCAGCCTGTCCCGGATATGTTCGGCCTGCCACATGGCCAGCGCGCTTTCGCGCGAGGCGATCACCAGACGGGAGGGTGCAGTTGAGGATGCTTGACTCATCGGATTTCCTGAATTTCATTGATCGTACGCGTTGCATTCTAACATGAGGAGCGTCGCGCTTTTTCGTATGAATGAAATGCCGCCTGCTAGCGCCATGATCATTTCCCTCTCCTCAATCCTCTCCCGCAAGCGGGAGAGGAGGCGAACGTGAAAAGCAATCTTCAATTCCCGAATGTAATGAACCTGATTACCGCCCCCGCCGATATTTCCAGCAAGGACTTGCCGCTGCGCGAGGACGTGCGCCTGCTCGGCCGCATCCTCGGCGAGACACTGCGCGAACAGGAAGGCGAGGCGTCCTTCCAGCTCATCGAGAACGTGCGCCGCGCCGCGGTGCGCTTCCGCAGGACGCAGGACGACCGCGACCGTGAGCAGCTCGAACAGACGCTGGATGCGCTTTCGCCCGCCGAGACGCTGCTCGTGGTGCGCGCCTTCAGCTACTTCTCGCAACTGTCCAACATCGCCGAGGACCTGCACCACAACCGCCGCCACCGCGCCCACCTCAAGGCCGGCAGCACACCCAGGGACGGAAGCCTGCCGCTGGCGCTGAAGCGCGCCAAAGAAAAGCGCATCGGCAAAAAAAACCTGCAGGCGTTCCTGGACGGCGCGCTGATCTCGCCGGTATTGACCGCGCATCCCACCGAGGTGCAGCGCAAGAGCATCCTCGACTGCCAGCTGGTCATCTCGCGCCTGCTCTCCGAACGCGACCGCATCGACATGACGCCCGACGAGCTTGCCGAGAACGAGGAGGCCCTGCACCGCTTCGTGCTTATCCTGTGGCAGACGCGCATGCTGCGCACCGCCAGGCTGACCGTGCGCGACGAAATCAACAACGGGCTGGAGTATTACCGCTACACCTTCCTCAACGAGATTCCCAGGATTTACGCCAATCTGGAAAAGCAACTGGAGGCGCACTTCGGCGAAAATATCCGCATTCCGCCGCTGCTGCGCGTAGGCAGCTGGATCGGCGGCGACCGCGACGGCAACCCCTTCGTCACACACGACGTGATGCTGGATGCGGTACAGCAGCATTCCGCACTGGCGTTCGAACACTACCTGAATGAAACCTATATTCTCGGCAGGCGGTTGAGCCTGACCGACCGGCTGGTCGATGTCAGCGATGCGTTGCGCAAGCTTTCCGATGTTTCGCCGGACAAGGATGCCGCGCGCGAGGATGAGCCTTATCGCCGCGCGCTGAACCTGATCTATTCGCGCCTCTCGGCCACGGCCCGGCAGCTCGGGCACGAAATCACGCACCTGCCGCCGTTGGACCGGCATGCGCAACCCTATGCCGCGCCGAAGGAATTCATCGCCGACCTCGACGTGCTGATCGACTCGCTGCTCAGGCACGGCGCGGTATACCTCGCGCGCGGGCGGATCGCCAGCCTGCGCCGCGCCGCCGAGGTGTTCGGCTTCCATCTCGCGCCGCTGGACATGCGCCAGCACAGCGCGATCCACGAGCAGACCGTGAGTGAGCTCTTCTCTCACGGCCTCGGCAAGCCAAACTACCCGGACCTGGACGAAGCTGAGCGGCGCGAGGTCTTGCTGGGCGCATTGCAAGCCGGCAAGCCGCTGCTCTCCGATATCGAACAGTACACGCCGATGACGCAGAGCGAGCTGCGCACCATGCAGGCCGCCGCGCTGATCCACCGGCGCTTCGGCCGCGCGGCGCTGCCCAACCACATCATCTCCAAGACCGATGCGGTGAGCGACATGCTGGAGCTCGCGCTGATGCTTCAGCAGGTCGGGCTGCTGGAAGGCGACAACCAACTGCACGTCAATATCATCCCGCTGTTCGAGACCATCGAGGACCTGCGCGGCTGCGGCGTCATCATGGACGAGCTGTTCGCTATTCCCTGGTACCGCAAGCTGCTGGAAAGCCGCGGCAACACGCAGGAGGTAATGCTCGGCTACTCCGACAGTAACAAGGATGGCGGCTACCTCACCGCAAACTGGGAACTGTACAAGGCCGAGCTGGAGCTGGTGAAGGTGTTCGAGAAGCACGGCATCGAGCTGCGCCTGTTCCACGGGCGCGGCGGCACCGTCGGGCGCGGCGGCGGGCCGAGCTACGACGCGATCCTCGCGCAGCCGCCGGGCAGCGTGAACGGACAGATCCGCATCACCGAGCAGGGCGAGGTGATCGCCAGCAAATACTCCAATCCAGAGATCGGGCGGCGCAACCTCGAGACGCTGATTGCCGCGACCATGGAGGCCACGCTGCTGCACCACCACGGCGCGGACAGCGCGATGCCGGAGTACCACCGCATCATGGAGGCGCTGAGCCTGGATGCGTTCGCCGCCTACCGCAGGCTGGTGTACGAGACGCCCGGCTTCACCGATTACTTCTTCGCCGCGACCCCGATCCGTGAGATCGCCGAGCTCAACATCGGCAGCCGCCCGGCGGCGCGCAAGGCATCCGACCGCATCGAGGACCTGCGCGCGATCCCCTGGGTGTTCAGCTGGAGCCTGAACCGCGCGCTGCTGCCGGGCTGGTTCGGCTACGGCAGCGCGGTGAAGCGCTTCGTCGAACGCGAGGGCAAGGCCGGACTCGCGCAGTTACAAACAATGTACAGGAACTGGGCGTTCTTCCGCGGCCTGATGTCCAACATGGACATGGTGCTGTCCAAGACCGACATGGGCATCGCCTCGCGCTACGCCGAACTGGTGGAGGATAAAGCCTTGCGCGAACGGGTCTTCGGTGCGATCCACCGCGAATGGGAGGACACCGTGGAGATGCTGTTCGCCGTGACCGGCAACACCACGCTGCTGCAGGACAACCCTACGTTCGCGCGCAGCCTGCTCACGCGCACCCCCTACATCGACCCGCTCAACCATTTGCAGGTCGCGCTGCTGGAACGCCACCGCGCCGGGGACGACGACGTACTGGTGAAACGCGCGATCCATCTCACGATCAACGGCATTGCGACCGGTTTACGGAACAGCGGCTAGATTTCCTGTCTAACGACCGCGCCCGCTCGCCAAAAATGTTCATGCGTAATTTTATTCTCGCTCTCACCACCGTCCTGCTGCTCGCCTCGTGCAAAAGCGTGTCGACCGGGAGCGTCATCACCGTCGCGACCAGCAGCAGCCCGCAGGCGGCGGCGCGCGCACTGCTCCAGCGCAAGAAGCTCGCCTATATACGCAACCCCGTGCAGATCGCCAACGACCTGAAGGGCGTGCAGCGCGATTTCAAACGGCTGATGGACATCCTGAGCGGCAACGCTGGCAAGAAGTGGGGCCAGAAGGAAGCTCGCCTGCCCGATCGCACCCACTACGTCAAATACACGCAGGGCTACCTCTCGCGCGCCATCGTGGACTTCGACCGCGGCGAGATCACCGTCGAGACGCTGGACGAAAAGAATCCCGCGAACAGCCTGAAGGACGCCATCGTCACCACCCTGCTCACCCCCGATGACCCGCGCGCGGTCGACCTGTTCTCGGACAGCTCGATCAAGCTGACCGGCGAGCGCGATCCCTATCTACTCGGGCTGGTGCTCGACGACAACGGCCGCGCCATCGCCACGCCGCAGCAGGCCGATCGCTTTGCCGGAAGTCTGGTCAAGGATGCGCAGAGCCGCAGCGTGAAGACCGACGCGGGCAGCAAACAGGCCCGGTTCGTGAAGTTCGCCATGGTCAGTAACTTCGCGAACAAGCAGGCAGAAAAATACCGCCCGCTGGTGGAAAAATACGCCAAGACCTACGACGTCAGCCCGAGCCTGGTGTTCGCCATCATGCGCACCGAGAGCAACTTCAATCCCTTCGCGGTCAGTTCTGCCCCCGCCTACGGCCTGATGCAGCTCGTGCCGAGCAGTGGCGGGCGCGACGCCTACAAGCGCGCCAAAGGCGCGAACGAAATGCCGAGCAAGCAGTACCTGTTCAACGCGGAAAACAACATCGAGCTCGGCGTGGCCTACCTCAACGTGCTGGCCTTCGACGAACTGGACGAAGTGGCCGACCCGGTGTCGCGCGAATACTGCGTCATCTCCGCCTACAACACCGGCCCCGGCAACGTGCTGCGCGCATTCGGCGGCTCGTCGAAGAACCGCGACGGCGCCCTGGACGAAATCAACCGCATGGCCGCGCCCGCCGTGTACGACCGACTGCGCGCGAAGCTCCCCTACGCCGAGACGCGGCAGTATTTGCAGAAGGTGGTGGGATTCAGGAAGCAGTTCATTGCGCTGAACTGAGCAGTTCGCAGGATGTATGGCCAACAACAATCAAAACCGCCGGGGGTAGCCCGGCAGCTAGTCACTTTCTTTTGTGTCGCCAAAAGAAAGTGACCCAAGAAAAGGCGACCCCGGTTTGCCGCCCACTTCGTGGGTACCCTGCGTTGCTCGACTGGTCAGGCGGCTGCGGAACTCGCGCTACGCGCTCAGACAGTCCTCGCCGAAATCCCCTGACCAGCCTGCGCTACTCGGCGGCGCTCAGGGGAAATGAAAATCTAAAACCCCAAAGGCAGATGGGTTTCGCGTTGCTCAACCCATCCTACGTACTGAGTATTTCCGACTATACCGAATTATCTAGATAATTCGGTATATTGATTCGGGCGGGATACTCGGATAGGGTGCACGGGTTGCCGAAGACATTCAACCGCGTAATGGTTTTCTGTCCAGCCATAGGCAGCACTAAAAAATCACAACAGAATAAAAACATAATTTCACGTAATCATAAAATTTTATCCGCCGCTTTGACGCAATGTTTTTGCATCAATTGGGGTGGCGCTTTTGGTTAGCGTAAATAAGGGAGAGGTAGGAATGAAGGAAAAAATGAAGGCCCATGCCTTTGGTATTAAAAGGCATAACAACAGCGGCGACCTCCAAGATCTCTTAGCACAAATAAAAGACGATCAACTTAGCAAGCGAGTTAGGTCCATCGGATTTTCTGATATGCGAATCGAGGACGTTACCCAAAAAAATGGGTTATGGTTTTTCGATTTTGGGAAATTTAGAGAGCAACACGGCCCTGGGAAAGCATCAAAAGCCACACCTGTACAGGGCTTCTCATTTAAAAATGGTGAAGTTTTTTGCGAAGAAACGGCTTGTTTATATATCCCATCATCCTGTCATTTAATAATTCAATATAACCATCACGGTGCCAGGGTAGGGAAAATTCAGGAATACCTGAATTATTACGATCCAAATAATACGTATGCATTTGAGTTAGTTCCGAAATACGATGAAGCCATAGAACGAAAGTTTCGTAATCGGGCGGCCACGAAAAAAATAATTTTTGAAATTGACCCAAGATTTTTGAATCAGGCCGATAGAGTTGCAGGCACCGCTCTTACTCAAGCCTTGGATTTAGGAGAGCAATCACAGGGTGAAAAGGTAGAATTAACAATTTCTGCAGGCAGACCAAGGCAAAACTATCTGAGTCAGTTCATCGATAAAACTGCAGAAATATTAAAGAAAAAGGCTGGCGAAAATCCAGATGGAATAACAAAACTCAAAGTAGGCATTCTAGAAAATCTTGATAGTCGCATGGAGGTTCTCGATCTCATAGCCCAAAGACTAGTGCACGAATTTGAAGATATCCCGCTGGGGCCTGATCTACGTTTCCCCAAGGCTGAACGTTACAAGGCCTTGGAGCGAGCGTACAACAGCTGGAAAAATGTTCTAAAGAAATGAAATCTATATACCTAGAAAGGATTGCTCCATACATTCTTGCCATTGCGGGCGCACTTCTCTGGTGGAAGTTTCAGTTGGTATTACCTGCGGGTGACGGAATTCTTGGCTCCTCCCTTACCTTGGGTGCCATTCTCACGGGTTTTTTAGCCACAGCCAAAGCTATAGTGATGTCGTTAGATTCCCCAATAATGCACAGAATTCGTAACACCACATATGTAAACGATTTGGTGTCATACCTTAGCCAAGCAATCTGGCTGAGTTTCGGTTTTTGTATAGTTTCTATTGTTGGTTTCTTTTTAGCTACGAATAGCTTGTGGTATGGCTTGACGTGGATTGTATTTGGTTTAGCTAGTGCAGGAGCCTTCATCAGGGTAACAAATATCATGCTTAAGATAATTAAGCATCCGCCCCAATAATTTGGAAAAATTTGAAGGGGGTTAGCTCAGCATCACATTTGATTTCAAGGCATGGTGCGCGCAGCCCACCATGCCTTTGTTTTTTGTTTTCCATCCCCTGTGCGCCGCCGAGTAGATACCGTCTTCCTCGTCAACTGATTTTTGCATAGTCATGGCGATAGGGTTGACGGGTTTTGAGGACGCCGTAGCACAGATGCACCAGTTTGCGCATAGCGGCGCCGAGCGCGGACATCTTGGATTTACCTCTGGCGAGCAGGCGTTCGTAGATTGCTTTGACGTGTGGGTTGCAACGTATTGCCACGACAGCCGCCATGTACAGCACAGCGCGTATTCTGGCAGGTCCCGCCTTGGAGAGTCTCGATCGCCCCAATATCGAACTTCCCGACTGCCGTTCTATGGGAACCAGGCCAAGATAGGCCGCAAGCTGTTCGGCTGAGCCGAAGTTATGGCTGTGCATGACCGCCAGCAGATTGTTTCCAACCTGCGGCCCCACCGCAGGGATGCTCTGGAGCAGTGACAGGTCTTTCTTGAGTCCCGGATGATGATCGATATGTTGATCAATGTCCTGCTGCAATTGCGCGAGTTGCCCGGACAGGAATGCAATGCTGTCGGAGATGGATTGCTGTATCAGTGCTGGAGTGTCCGTGGCATCGGCTTTCTCCCGCCGGTTGCGCTCGCGTTGCAGGTCTTGGGCAATGGCATCGCGCCGCGTAATCAGCGCCTGCAATATCCGCGCCTCTGGCGCAGGCGGCACCCAAGCTGCAGGCTTGAGCAAGGCGCCATAGCGAGCCAAGACAAAGCTATCTACCCCGTCCGTCTTGGTGCGCACCGCCAGCCCACGCCCGAAGTCCTTGACCTGCGCCGGATTGACAATGGAAACCGCTACACCCGCATCAGCCAGCGCCAGCGCGGCCTGCTCGTGGTAAACCCCCGTTCCTTCCATGACCACATGCAACTCTGCTAGGGAAACGTGTTGCTTTACGACCCAAGCCAGCAAATCAGCAATGCCGGACTTGCTGTTACTGATCACCTTGGCCTTGCGCTTGCCAATGGCATCATCCAGCAACAGGCAACAATCCAGCTTGGCCTTGGCGACATCCATACCGAGATAAAACATGATGACCTCCGTTACAATGGTGCCAACTTCGCCCACTTGCCTTGTGCATTCAGGGTTTGCCCCTTGGCTACCGTTCAGTGTCTTTGCTGGCGATGTGGTGAAGCAGAGGGCTTAATCTACTCGACAAGGTCAGGCCTTAGCGCAGACTTCAAGCTGCCTCTGCTTCGGGTGGTGGTAGCTAACCACCACAATGGGGAAGATACAAGC
>JAHQXD010000003.1:388576-507550 GCA_019449655.1 Ferrigenium straubiae
GCCTTCTTTTTGGTTACTTTTTCTTGGCGACGCAAGAAAAAGTGACTAGCTGCCGGGCTACCCCCGGCGGTTTTGGGTTTGATTGTCTGGATTCCGGCCTGCGCCGGAATGACGGTTGCCCTTCGATGCCTCAGGGCGAACGGCTGATTCACGACAACCTCAACTAAACTCCTTCACGATATGCTGCTGCCTCCGGCTGATCGCCAGCAACTCCTCCAGCCCTTTCAGCTTCACCATCCACCCGCTCCCCTCACCTTCCTCGCTGCCCTTCTCGAAGCCCGCTATCGCCTCCTTTGCCACCAGGCAGTTGCGGTGCACGCGCACGAAGCGCGTGGCGAATTCCTTCTCCAGCGCGGAGAGCGATTCTTCGAGCAGGTATTCGTGCTCGGCGGTGCGCACGGTGACGTACTTCAGCTCGGCGCGCAGGAACAGCACCTGCTCGATGGGCACGAGGTGGATCTTGCCGCGCTCGTGGATGGATAGGAATTTGCGCGGCTCGGGGAGCAGGTCGCGCAGCACCTCGGTCTGCACCGGCACGACTTCGCGCGCGCGGGTGAGCGATTCAAACAGCCGCTTCAGTCGGATCGGCTTGAGCAGATAGTCGATGGCATGCACCTCGAAGGCCTTGATCGCGTAGGTGTCGTAAGCGGTGGTGAAGATGATGACGGGCGGCCACTTCGCCACGCCCCCTTCGGCTGTGCCCAGGATAGGCCTGGGCATCTTCTGGATATGCTGCGCAAGCTCGATGCCGTCCATCTGCGGCATGCGGATGTCCAGCAGCACCACGTCGACGGGCACCTCCATCAGCAGGTCCAGCGCCTCCTGGCCGTTGCCCGCCTCGCCCACCACCTCCAGCGCCAGCTGGTCGCTGCAATCGTGCAGCAGGTCGCGCAGGCGGCTGCGCGCGGGCGGCTCGTCGTCCACGATGAGGATGCGCAGGGGCAGTTCGACGGTGCTCATAGGGTTTGCTCCTTCATGTACGGCAATGTGATTTCGACGCGGTAGAAGTCCGCGCCGTTCTCGACCTTGTAGCGCGCCTCGACGTCGAACAGCAGGGCGAGGCGCTCGCGGATGTTCTGCAGCGCCATCTTGTTGCCGGAATGCGGCGCGGCCTCGCGCGCCGTGCAGGGATTCTCCACCCCGATCCGCAACTCGTCGCCGCTGCGGTACAGCGCGACGGTGATGCTGCCGCCCTGCGGCAACGGCTCGATGCCGTGGTACACGGCGTTTTCCAGCAGCGGCTGCAGCAGCAGCGGCGGAATCAGCGCATCGTCCGGCACGTCCCGGATTTGCCAATCCACGCGCAGCCGTTCGCCCATGCGCAATTGCTCCAGGGCGATGTATCGCCTGCCCAGCTCGATCTCCTGGCGCAACGGCACGAAGTCCTGCGCCTCCGCCATCGCCATGCGGAACAGGTCGGACATATCCTCCAGCGCGGCCTCGGCCTGTTTTGGCTGGGCGCGCACGATGCTGAGCACGGCGTTGATGGTGTTGAACAGGAAGTGCGGCCGGATGCGCGCACGCAACACCTGCAGGCGCGCCTCGTGCAGGGCGCGCGACAGCACCTGGCTGCGCCAGCGGAAATACACCAGCAGGATGCCGCACACCAGCACGCTGAGCAACAGGTAGCGCACCGCGTCAAACCAGCCGCCGTCGCGCTCCAGCGGGCGATACAGATCGCCGCCGAAATAATAGGTGGCCAGCGTCACCACCGCCGCGAGAGCGCTCACCGCCAGTGCGCCGCGCCAATAGGCAAGCCGGGCCAGCCACGGCTGCGCCGCCCACAGCAGCAACAGGCAGGAGAGCAGCACCGGCGTGAGCAGTGTGGCGATCTGCATCATGCGCGACATCACGTCCGCCCATCCATACGCCTGCAGCAGCGCCTGCAGCAGTGCCAGGCCGTTGCTGATCAGCAGGATGCGCAAGGTCACGCCGAGGTTGCGAAAGTTGGGCAACGCGTCGGGCAGGGTGTTTTGTTTTATACTGCGCGCCTTATTCATGGCGGGAAATCTTACCGTTTTTCGGGGACAAGTGGGGGCGGCAATGCAAGATAAAGATACCTGGTCGGGGCGATTCTCGGAGCCGGTGGCGGAACTGGTGAAGCGCTACACCGCATCGGTGGACTTCGACCACAAGCTGGCCATGTTCGACATCCAGGGTTCGCGCGCGCATGCGCAGATGCTGGCCGCCTGCGGCATCATCGGCGCGCAGGACCTGGACGACATCCGGCGCGGCCTCGCGCAGATCGAGAACGAGATCATCGTCGGCGATTTCGCCTGGTCGCTCGACCTGGAAGACGTGCACCTCAACATCGAGAAGCGCCTCACGATGCTGGTCGGCGATGCCGGCAAGCGCCTGCACACCGGGCGCTCGCGCAACGACCAGGTAGCAACCGACGTGCGCCTCTACCTGCGCAGTGCGATCGACGACCTGCTGCACCTCATCAAGGCGCTGCAGACCGCACTGCTCGACCTCGCGCAGCACCACACGCATACGATCATGCCCGGCTTCACCCACTTGCAGGTCGCGCAGCCGGTCAGCTTCGCGCATCACCTGATGGCGTATTTCGAGATGCTCAAACGCGATGCGGAACGCCTGCAGGATGCGCGCCGCCGCGTGAACCGCCTGCCGCTTGGCGCGGCGGCGCTGGCCGGCACCAGCTACCCGATCAAGCGCGAGATGGTGGCTGAATTGCTGGGCTTCGAAGGCGTCTGCGAAAATTCGCTGGATGCGGTTTCGGATCGCGACTTCGCGATCGAATTCACCGCCTGTGCCGCACTGATCATGACGCATTTGTCGCGTTTCTCCGAGGAACTGATCCTGTGGATGAGCCCGCGCTTCGGCTTCATCGACATCGCCGACCGCTTCTGTACCGGATCAAGCATCATGCCGCAGAAGAAAAACCCCGACGTGCCGGAACTGGTGCGCGGCAAGACCGGGCGCGTGAACGGCCACTTGGTCGCGCTGCTCACGCTGATGAAGGGCCAGCCGCTGGCCTACAACAAGGACAACCAGGAAGACAAGGAGCCGCTGTTCGACACCGTGGAGACGCTGACGCAGACGCTGCGTATCTACGCCGACATGATAGGTGGCATCAAGGTCAAGCCGGAGGCCATGCGCAGCGCAGCCTTGCAGGGCTATGCCACCGCGACCGACTTGGCCGATTACCTGGTGAAGAAGGGGCTGCCGTTCCGCGATGCGCATGAGGCGGTGGCACTCGCGGTGCGCTACGCCGAACAGAAAGGCTGCGACCTCACCGACATCGGTCTTGCCGACTTGCAGCAATTCTCCGCACTCATCGATCAAGACGTGTACCAGGTGCTGTCGCTGGAAGGCTCGCTCGCCAGCCGCGACCACACCGGCGGCACCGCACCGAAACAGGTCGAAGCCGCCATCGCACGAGCCCGCGCAAATCTCGCTAAATCCTAGGCAAAAAAATGGGCGACCAGGGGTCGCCCAAATAGGAGGAGAGTATGAAAAGTAGAGTTGTTACCAACATCTAACCCAGACACTCGGAGCGGACTATATCCACTCCTCCCTCCAATTCATATATGTAAAAATACCTATATATTTCGGCCTAGTCATTTCGGATAGCCCATCGGCCTAGTTCTTTTGAAATGCTTGCTTTACCCTTTGCCGGGGATGTTTTGACCAAAACAGCTTGTACCCCTGCAAATTGAAGCGGCGCCCGAGGGCGCCGCTTCGTTATTCAGGGCTGGAGGATTGCCCGAAAATCAGGCGTTTTCCAGCAACTGCTTGAGTTCACCGCTCTGGTACATCTCGGTCATGATGTCCGAGCCGCCGACGAATTCGCCCCCGATGTAAAGCTGCGGGATAGTCGGCCAGTTGGCGTAATCCTTAATCCCCTGACGGATTTCCTCGTCCCGCAGCACATCCACGGTGAACAGGTCTTTCACGTCCAGTGCCTTCAGGATGCGTATTGCGTTGCCGGAAAAACCGCATTGCGGAAACTGCGGGGTGCCCTTCATGTACAGCACCACCGGGTGCGTGGTGACTTGCTCGTGGATGCGTTGCCGGACGTCTGTGCTCATGGTGTTTTTACCTGAATTAAATGGTCAGGAATTCTATTGGCGCGAAGAATACCGCGTCAAGCATAAAAAAACGGGCGTCCGAAGATGCCCGCCTGTTTTTCCGGAACGGTCGAACCGGATCAGAAGGAATGCCTCATGCCGAGGGAAACCACGGAAGGGGAAGCTCCCACGCCGTTGATCGTCGCATTTCCGGTGGTGGCCGAGGTCTGCGAGAAACCATAGCTCGCGCCGGAGTCGTTGCTGATGCGCGAATAGTTCGCGTACAGCTTGGTGCGCTTGGTCAGGCCGTGGTCGTAGCCCAGGCTGAACTGGCTCGCGCCGGTGTTGGCGGTGTTGCCCACCTGGCCGGCCTTGCCGTAGGCAAGCTTGATGGCGTCCTTGCCGAACTTGTACTGGCCGGTGAGCCAGTAGGCGTTGTGGCCGAAGCAGTCGCTCCCGGCAGGATTGGCCGCACAGGGGGCAACCCCTCCCAGGTTGTCGCTGGTTTTCTCATAGACAAGCCCCAAGATAAAGGCATCCATCGTATAGCCCGCGCCCAGCTTCCAGGCCGATTCCTTGCCGCCGGCACGGACAGTGTCGAGCATGTGCTCCTCATAACCCAGCGAACCGAAGAAGGGCGCGGCGTCATATATACCCGCCACACTCACAATGTTGGACTTGGCCTGCGCGGCGGTGGTGTTGCCTTCCGCCGTGTTGGCATAGGCGGCGATACCGCTGAACCCATTCACGGACGGGCTGGTGTAGGAAATGGTGTCGGTCGGGCGGCCATCGAAAGCCGTATTGGCGGACTTGAGGGCGACCCCGCCCATCAGAGCGCGGTTGTCGGCGATACTGTCGGCGAACGGGTCCAGCCTGCGCGTGGCCAGCTTGTAGGGGGTGTCGTAACGCCCCAGCAGCACGGTGCCCGCGCTGTCGCTCTTCAGGCCGACGAAAGAGTTGCGGGTGGCGAAAGTGCCGCCGGCGTTATCAATGTTGATCTGCTGCTCGATCTGCCAGATCGCCGCGAGGCCGTCGTCCAGTGCTTCCGAGCCCTTGAAGCCGATGCGCGAGACGTTGCTCGACACGTTGCCCTTGCTGACGCCCGCCACGCCTGCGGCAGAGGCGCCGGTATTGATCCTGTCGTAGGAGAGGTCAATCTGGCCGTAGAAGGTCACGCCGGAAGAGGTGTTCAGGCTGGCAGGCGCGCTGGCCGTGGCGCTCTTGGCTGCGGCCGCTCCCGCGCTCGCGGTTGCCTGGGCCGGTGCCGTGTTCTTGCGCTCGATTTCGCGCTCCAGCGCGCGGATTTTCTGATCCAGTTCCTGCACCATGGTGCGCAGTTTTTCCAGCTCGGCCTTGTCGGTCTCGGCAAATGCCACGGGGGCTGTGAGCGCCAGAGCGATCGCCAGCACAATACTTTTCTTCTGCATGTAACACTCCTCAGGTCTGTTTATATCGGCTGCCTAGTCCGCCGGCCGTTGGAAAAACCGCCGACGAAAACTCAGGTGCGGATTATCCGCATCACGAAAGGCGCCGCAAGGTGAATAGTGCAGATTTAACAAAAAATTCACACAACGCACCGGGGGCGGCGATTTTCCGCCGCCGAGCCGTCGTCCGCGGCCGATATGCTATGCTCCGCGCGACTTTTCTTCCGACGATACGCGATGAGGCGCTTCTTTTATTTTTGCCTGCTGATAGCCTCGCCCGCGCTGGCCGACCAGACTGCGGACTTCCTCGCCGCGCGCGATGCATTCCGCGCCGGAGATGCGGCAAAACTGGAACGTTCCGCACAACGACTGAAAAACACGCCGCTGGAGGTGTACGCCAGCTATTACCGGCTGCGCCTCGGCCTGGAAAAGGCCGACGCAGGCGCGGTGAAGGATTTCCTTTCCCGCCCGGAAGACACGCCGATGATCGACCGGTTGCGCGGCGAATGGCTCAAGGCACTCGGCAGGAAACAACAATGGGAACTGTTTGATGCGGAATATCCGCGCCTGCTCGGCGAGGATGCCGAACTGACCTGCTATGCCCTGCAATCGCGCCGCCGCAGCCAGGAGCAGGAGGCGTTGAGCGAAGCGCGCCGGTTGTGGTTCAACGGCAAGGGGCTGCCGGACAGTTGCGGCCCGCTGTTCGAGGCTGCGCTGGCCGCCGGCATCATCGGTGAACCGGATGTCTGGCAGCGGCTGCGCCTCGCGCTCGAAGCGGGCAACGTGTCGCTTGCCAAGCAGCTCACCGCGCGCCTGAGCGGCAACTATGCGGTGTCGTCCGCCGCATTGGAAGTTGCGGCGACCGATGCGGAGCGTTACCTGGAAAGACCGGCGCTGGACAGGAAAAACGGCGATGGCCAGCGTGTTGTTGCCCTATTCGCCCTGCACCGCCTGGCCAAGCAGTCCCCCGACCTCGCCGTGGCGCGCTGGGAAAAAATCGCGTCTCATTTCCCCGACGCGGAGCGGCATTATTTTTACGGCTGGCTGGCCTACGAGGCGGCGCGCAAACTGGATAAGCGCGCGACACAATGGTTCAAGGCTGCGGCTGACACACCGCTCAACGAACAGCAGTCGGCCTGGCGCGTACGCGCCGCCTTGCGCGCGCAGGACTGGCCCGAAGTGCTGGCGGCCATCGATGCGATGGGCGAGACGCAGCAGAGCGAGCCTGCCTGGCGTTACTGGAAAGCGCGCGCGCTGCAGGCCATGGGCAAGCCCGCCGAAGCCGAACGGCTGTTCATGGCGCTGGGCAACGAATACCATTTCTACGGACAACTGGCGGGAGAGGAGCTGATCGGTGCGCCGGTAGCGGCCAGGACGACGGCCTACAAGCCCCACAGACAGGATATCGCGGCGATGCAATCCCTGCCCGGCATCCAGCGCACGCTTGCCTTGTATCGCCTGGACATGCGCAGCGAGGCATTGAAGGAGTGGAACTGGGCGATACGCAACTTCAACGACCAGGAGCTGCTCACTGCCGCGGAGATCGCACGGCGCAACGAAATGTACGACCGCGCCATCGGCGCGGCGGACCGCACCGTCAATATGCATGATTTCAGCCTGCGCTACCTTGCGCCCTATCGCGAGGTGTTGCACGCGCATATCCAGGAGCATGGGCTGGAAGAGGCGTGGGTGTATGGCCTGATGCGCCAGGAAAGCCGCTTTGCAACAACGGCCAAGTCCGAAGTCGGCGCGGCCGGCCTGATGCAGATCATGCCGGCGACGGCGCGCTGGGTAGCGAAGAAGCTCGGCCTGAAAAGCTATCACCAGTCGCTGATCCACCAGATCGACACCAACCTGCGTCTCGGCACCTACTATATGAAGACCGTACTGTCATGGTTCGACGACAGCCCCGTGCTGGCCTCGGCGGCTTACAATGCCGGGCCGGGCAGAGCGCGCCTATGGCGCGGCGACCAGGCGCTGGAAGGCGCGATCTATGCCGAGAGCATCCCGTTCGACGAGACGCGCGACTATGTGAAAAAAGTGATGAGCAACACCATGTATTACGCCAGACAATTCGATGCGCCGCAGCGCCCGCTCAAGCAGCGGCTCGGCATCGTCGCGGGCAAGACAGCGGACAACCAGCAGGCCATTCCCGATGAGAAGTAAGGCCCCGATGAACAGCAAAGCCAGAATCTATTGCGTCGGCGGCGCGGTGCGCGACCGCTTGCTCGGCCTGCCGGTGCGGGACCATGACTGGGTGGTGGTCGGCAGCACGCCGGAAGAAATGGTGGCGCAAGGCTTCCAGCCGGTCGGCAAGGATTTCCCGGTGTTCCTGCATCCCGAGACCCACGAGGAATATGCACTGGCGCGCACCGAACGCAAGACTGCGCGCGGCTACAAGGGCTTCGCTGTATACGCTGCACCGGACGTCACGCTGGAGCAGGACCTGCTGCGCCGCGACTTCACCATCAACGCCATCGCCGAGGATGCCGACGGCAAGCTGATCGATCCGCACAACGGCGTCGCCGACCTGCGCGCCGGCATCCTGCGCCATGTCAGCGACGCGTTCGGTGAAGACCCGGTGCGCATCCTGCGCGCGGCGCGTTTCGCGGCGCGCTTCGGCTTCGCTATCGCACCGGAAACCCTGGGGCTGATGCGCCAGATGGTGGAGAACGGCGAGGTGGATGCGCTGGTTGCGGAGCGTGTCTGGCAGGAACTGGCGCGCGGCCTGATGGAAAAAACGCCGTCGCGCTTTTTCGAGACGCTGCGCAGTTGCGGCGCGCTGGCGAAAATCCTGCCCGAGGTGGACGCACTGTTCGGCGTGCCGCAGCCGGAAAACTATCATCCAGAAATCGACAGCGGCATCCACACAATGCTGGTGGTGGACGATGCAGCGCGGTACGGTTACCCGCTGGAGGTGCGCTTCGCCGCGCTGACGCACGACCTAGGCAAGGCGACGACGCCGAAAGACATCCTGCCGCACCACATCGGGCACGAGCAGCGCGGCGCGGAACTGGTGAAGCAGCTCGCGCAGCGGCTGCGCGCGCCGAGCGAATGCCGCGACCTGGCCTTGCTCGCGGCGCGTTATCACGGCAACATCCATCGTGCCCGCGAGCTGCGTGCCGAAACCATCATCAAACTATTCCAGTCGGCGGACGCGTGGCGCAGGCCGGAACGTTTCGCGCAACTGCTGCAGGTCTGCGCTACGGACGCGCATGGCCGCACCGGCCACGAGCAGGACGGCTATCCGCAGGCGGATTACCTGCTGCGCCTGCTGGCCGCCGCACGCGCGGTGGATGCTGGCGCAATCGCCAGCCAGTGCGCGGACGAGGCCACCATCCCGGAACGCGTGCGCCTGGCGCGCATGGCAGCGATCGAACCAATGGTTCAACCGCGATCCGGCGCAGGCTAAATATCGTATCGCCCGGTGGCTGACAGCCACCCTGAAAACTGCTCTGCAGCCTGGCCCCAGCTTCCGGCTACACCCCTCTCCATGCAGGAATAGGGCAATTCACTTATTGCTTTTCCCGCCCATAGGTCTAGGATTACATCACGGTGCAAGTCGTCGCACCACGCGCCGGTTCGAGCAACCTTCATGGGAGGGACAGGTCATGAAAAAGATCGCCACCATCGCCCTGCTGTATGCCATCGCCGCCATGCCCGTCTATGCCGCCGAAGACTACCTTGTCCCGGAAGCGGATGCGCCGGATGTGCTCCGAAGTGCCACGCTCGGCAAAATCAGGGCAAGTGCCGACCGGCTGAGCACATTCAATCTGCTGGAGGTAAACAACAATTTTTCACTGTACGGCAAGCTATCCATTCCCCGCCTAACCACCGGTATCGAGACCGGAATACAGCGCAATGCCGTTACCTACGGGCTGCACGGCCAGCTTGGAAGCATGGCTGGAATAGGCATCCCGAAAATGGGCCTCCGTTTCGGTTGGAACCGCGATCTGGTCGGCCCGGATAGCGGTGGCAACATGTATTCGCTGACGGCGGAAATCAAGTTCTAGGCTCCCTGCCCGGCAACTGCCATCCTGCATACGGGATTCCCTACCCCGGAATAAGCAATACACCCAATTTCCCCGGCCGCGATGGCTGCCTAAGATGTGCATCCCCTGGCAACAACCGCCGCCCCCTGAAATCTGCCAGCCATTCCAAATCAACTCCCGTGGAAAGGAAAAACATGAAGAAGACTGTCGCCGTTGCCTTGCTGTCTGCCGCCGTTGCGCTGCCTGCCTATGCGGCCGATAGTGGCGCTTACGCCGGGATCAAGGTGGGCAGCAATCGTGTGGGATTCAACGCACTGAGCAAGTCCAGCGATACCGCCTACGGCGTGCTGCTTGGGTACCAGTACACCCGGAACTTCGCCTTTGAAGGCGAATACACCGATCTCGGGAAGTTCTCCACCACCGCGGGTGTTAACGGTAAGTCCGACGTCTGGGGGCTAAGCGCGATTGGCATAATGCCGCTGCAAAACAGATTCTCGGTGTACGGCAAGCTCGGCATCGCCCGCTCCAACACCACCACGTCGGCCGCCACCGGCGCACATCGTACTTCCGCCACTTACGGGCTGGGAGGGCAATACGATGCCACGCCGATGATCGGCCTCCGTCTCAGTTGGGAACGCTACGGGGTAAGAGTGATCGGCCAGGACGCCAACGATGACCTCTACTCGCTGGTAGCAGCATTCAGGTTCTGACAGATCAGAACCCAAAGAAAAGCCGGGGGTTCCCCGGTTTTTTGTTTGCCAAATTACCGCAAAGAACTGTTGATAACTTTTCCAAAATAGGCCGTTCGGCATATTGCCCAATCATCAACGACATGGATAGGATGCCTCCCGACTGCAAAATCATGCCGATGATGCAGTTATCCGGGGTTATTTATTAATACAAACAGGAAAAATCAGAAAATGAAAAAAATTGCTTCTGCTCTGTTGTTATCCACCGTTGTTGCAGCACCTGTATTCGCGGCCGATAGCGGGTTCTATGCCGGTGTAACGGCGGGTCAAGCTCGTGCCAGCAGCTACGCCAGTAACGTCACTTTGACCAAATCTACCGATACCGTTGCCGGCATTCTTGCGGGTTATCAATTCACCAGGAACTGGGGCGCTGAAGCGTTCTACACCGGCGCAGGCAAATTTACAGGCGTCAATACAGTAGGTGTAACCGGTTCCGGTAATGCAGACACTTGGGGCCTGGTCGTCGTAGGCACCCTGCCACTGTCCGATGCCTTCTCTCTATATGGCAAGCTGGGCTATGCGAGCACCAAAACCAGCGCATCGTCGAGCAACGGCATTATGAAAGGCGCAACGCGTAGTGCTGAAACCTACGGCTTAGGCGCTACGTATAACATTAACAAATCTGTAGGCATCCGCTTCGGCTGGGATCGTTACGCTGCCGCCGTCGCTAACGGCACTGCAATTGGCTCCAAGGATAATTTTGATTCCGACGTGTACTCCGTGGGCGCCGTGTTCAAGTTCTGATCGAAGTTGTTGTCACAAAAAAAGCCGGGGAGTCCCGGCTTTTTTGTTTTTGTTGCGAAGCTACAGCCCCAGCCCGCTCCACATCGCATCCACCTTCGCCTTGACCTCGGCGCTCATCACGATGGGCGTGCCCCATTCGCGCTGAGTCTCGCCCGGCCACTTGTTGGTGGCGTCCAGCCCCATCTTGCCGCCCATGCCCGACACCGGGCTGGCAAAGTCGAGGTAGTCGATCGGGGTGTTTTCCACCAGCAGCGTATCGCGCGCCGGATCGACGCGCGTGGTGATCGCCCAGATCACCTCCTTCCAGTCGCGGATGGCGATGTCGTCGTCCACCACGACGATGAACTTGGTGTACATGAACTGGCGCAGAAAACTCCAGATGCCAAACATCACGCGCTTGGCGTGCCCCGGATATTGTTTCTTGATGCTAACGATCGCCATGCGGTAGCTGCATCCTTCCGGCGGCAGATAGAAATCCATGATCTCCGGAAACTGCTTCTGCAGCAGCGGCACGAACACCTCGTTGAGCGCGACGCCCAGCATCGCGGGCTCGTCAGGCGGCTTGCCGGTGTAGGTGGAGTGGTAGATCGCATTGCGGCGCATGGTGATGCGCTGGATAGTGAACACCGGGAAACGATCCTGCTCGTTGTAGTAGCCGGTGTGGTCGCCATAGGGGCCTTCCAGCGCGGTCTCGCCGGGATGGATCGCGCCTTCCAGCACGATCTCGGCGGAAGCAGGTACTTGCAGATCAGAGCCAACACATTTCACCAGTTCGGTCTTGCTGCCGCGCAACAGCCCAGCAAACTGGTACTCGGACAGCGTGTCCGGCACCGGCGTGACCGCGCCGAGGATGGTCGCCGGGTCAGCGCCGATCACCACCGCGACGGGAAACGGCTGCCCCGGATTTTTTTCGCAGTGGTCGCGGAAATCCAGCGCGCCGCCGCGATGCGCCAGCCAGCGCATGATGGTCTTGTTCGGGGCTATCACCTGCTGGCGGTAGATGCCAAGATTCTGGCGCGGCTTGTTCGGGCCGCGCGTGACCACCAGCCCCCAGGTGATGAGCGGCGCGACATCCCCTGGCCAGCAATGCTGGATCGGCAGCCTGGAGAGATCGACATCCGGGCCTTCCCATACGATCTCCTGGCACGGCCCAGAGGACACCTCCTTGGGCGACATGGTCAGCACCTGCTTGAGCACCGGCAATTTTTCCCACGCGTCCTTCAGCCCCTTGGGCGGCTCCGGCTCTTTCAGGTAGGCGAGCAGCTTGCCGACTTCGCGCAGCGCCTGCGTGCTCTCCGCGCCCATGCCCATTGCCACGCGGCGCGGCGTACCGAACAGGTTGGCCAGGACGGGCATGTTGTGCCCGGCCGGATGCTCGAACAGGATCGCCGGCCCTTGCGCGCGCAGCACGCGGTCGCAAATCTCGGTCATCTCCAGGTGCGGCGAAACCGGCGCAGCAACGCGCTTGAGTTCGCCGAGCTTTTCCAGTTGCGCGATGAAGTCGCGCAGATCGTGGTATTTCATCAGTAGAACCTCTCTTCACCTTCGGGTCTGGTTTTAAAACGCTTGTGCAGCCAGAAATACTGCTCCGGCATTTCGCGCACGCGCTGTTCGATGAATTCATTCATGCGCCGTGTATCGGCGACCACATCACCGGTCGGGTAATTTTCCCAGGCCGGATAGAAGCGTACCTCATAACCCTCGCCGCCGGGCAGCAGCTTGCTGATGCAGGGCACCACCCGCGCGCCGGTCATTTCGGCGAGGCGCGGCACGGTGGTCAGCGTCGCGGCCTTCACTCCGAAGAACGGCACGAACACGCCGTCCTTGGTCGCGAGATCCTGATCCGGCAGGTAGTAGAACGGGCGCCGCTCGCGCATCGCCTTGATGACCGGGCGCAGACCCTGCTGGCGCACGTATAGTTTCTGCTCACCGAAACGCGAACGCCCGTGCAGCAGCATCTTGTGGAACAGCGGATTCTTCTGACTGGAATACACGCTGACCAGGTCGACATGCTGGATCATCCACGAGCCGCCGACATCCAGCGCAACGAAGTGCGGCGCGAGCACGATCACCTGCCCACGCGCCTGCGCCGCCTCGTAATGTTCCAGCCCCTCGACGCGGATGTAGCCCTGGATGCGGGACGCGGGGCTCCACCACAGGATGCTGCGTTCCAGAAAGCTGCGCGCGAAAGCCTGGAAATTTTTTCTGGCCAGCACCCTGCGCTCGGCCTCGGACAACTCGGGGAAGCACAGCCGCAGGTTGGTCGCCGCCACGAAACGCCGCTCAGCGGCGAACCAGTACAGCAGCGTGCCCAGCGCATTGCCCAATCCCGCGAGCAGCGGCAGCGGCAGGAAGTGCAGCAGCCACATCAGGAAAATGCCTATTCTGGTTATCATCTTTCAAACAGCCATTGAACCACGAAGGTCACAAAGGGCGCGAAGAAAAACAATGCGCCTCATAGAGAATCCCTTTCCGGCAAGTTTCCAATTTTCACGCAATGAAAAATCTTCGTGGTGAAATGCTTTTTCTGTGTTCATGCCTGTTGTGAAGTTGTCGCGGGCGCATCCACGCCGCGCGGGATTTTATAGCGGTTGTAGCTCCACAGGTATTGCGCCGGGCAGGCGCGGATCACGCGCTCCAGCGCCGCATTGATCTGCCGCGGCACGGGTACGGCGAAATCCAGTTGCAGCGGCTCGACGTGGATCACATAGCCCTGCCCGTGCGGCAACCGTTCCGAGTAGGCGATCAGCACCGTCGCGCCGCTGCTTTCCGCGAGGCGGGCAGCCAGCGTCATGGTGTAGGCGGGGCGGCCGAAGAAATCCGCCCATTCGCCCTCGCCCCGGCTGGGCACCTGGTCGGGCAGCAGCCCGATCGCCTCGCCGCGCCTGAGCGCCTTGTACAGCAGGCGCACGCCGCTCACGTCGGCCTTCGCCAGCTTCGCCTGGCCGCGCTCGCGGCCACCGCGCATCACGCCTTCCAGAAAACCGAGCTTGGGCGGGCGGTACAGCACGGTGATCGGCACGCGCCGCGCGGCATACAGCGCGGAAATTTCGAAGCAGCCCAAGTGCGGCGTCAGGAAGATGATGCCGCGGCCTTGTTCCTGCGCCGCAACGATGTGCTCCAGCCCGATGCATTCGCGCACTGCGCCGACTACTTCGTCATACGGCCGCCCCCAGACCCACGCCAGTTCCGTGATGCCCCTGCCCGCCCCGGTGATGGCGTCGGACAACACCTTCCGGTATTCGGCCTCATCGGCAGTTATCCCGGCCTGGCGCAAATTGCCCCTCGTACGCGCGGCATATTGTGCGGAGACCGCATAGGTCAACCGCCCGAGCAGTGCGCCGAGGCCGTGTAACGCGTTCAGCGGCAGCAAGGCAAGCAGGCGAAAGAAGGATTTGAAGAGGAAAGCGGTCATGGGGGTGGCATGCTACCAAGTTTGGTCAGAATTGGTACAATGCGCGCCTTTTGTTCATTTTAGAGAGATAGAGCGGGGAGCCATGAGCGAATACTTGTTTACGTCCGAATCCGTTTCCGAAGGCCATCCAGACAAGGTGGCAGACCAGATTTCCGATGCCATCGTCGATGCCATTTTAGCGCAGGACAAGCATTCGCGCATTGCCGCCGAAACGCTGTGCAACACCGGCCTCGTCGTGCTGGCCGGCGAGATCACCACCGCCGCCAATGTCGATTACATCCACGTGGCGCGTGAAACTCTCAAACGCATCGGCTATGACAACACCGAATACGGCATCGACTACAAGGGCTGCGCGGTGCTGGTGGCCTACGACAAGCAAAGCCCCGATATTGCACAGGGCGTGAACAGGGCTTATGACGATGAACTGGGGCAAGGTGCGGGCGATCAGGGCTTGATGTTCGGCTACGCCTGCCGCGAAACCGACACGCTGATGCCATTGCCGATCTACTTGTCGCACCGCATTGTCGAGCGCCAATCGCAATTGCGCCGCGACGGCCGCCTGAACTGGCTGCGCCCGGATGCCAAATCGCAAGTAACCATCAAATATGTCAATGGCAAGCCCGACTCGATCGACACTGTGGTGCTGTCCACCCAGCACGCGCCGGAAATGACGCTGGAGCAAATCCGCGAGGCGGCCATTGAGGAGATCATCAAACCGATCCTGCCCAGGGAACTGGTCAAGGGCGACATCAAATATCTGGTCAACCCGACCGGACGTTTCGTCGTCGGCGGCCCGCAGGGCGATTGCGGCCTGACCGGGCGCAAGATCATCGTGGACACTTACGGCGGCGCGGCGCCGCACGGCGGCGGCGCATTCTCCGGCAAAGATCCGTCCAAGGTGGACCGTTCCGCTGCCTACGCCGGGCGCTACGTAGCCAAGAACATCGTCGCGGCAGGTTTGGCAGACAAATGTCTGATCCAGATTTCCTACGCGATCGGTGTGGCACAACCCACCAGCGTGATGGTCACCACTTACGGTACCGGCAAAGTATCGGATGAAAAAATCGCCGAACTGGTCAAGAAACATTTCGACCTGCGCCCGAAAGGCATCGTGCAAATGCTCGACCTGCTGCGCCCGATCTACCAGAAGACCGCGGCTTACGGCCACTTCGGACGCGAGGAGCCGGAATTCAAGTGGGAAGCAACCGACAAGGCTGCTGCACTGCGGGCTGACGCAGGCCTGTAATTCAGCACAGCACAAATGTAAAGCAAACGGCGCCTCGGGCGCCGTTTGTTTTGGTTGGTACGCGTTCCCCTAAGGTTTTATCTGCTTCAACTTCAAAGGCACTCCCGGCTTCTTATTTTCCTGCGGCGCAGATGCCGCCGCTGCGGCTTCCGCCGCCTCCCGCTGCAGATCCTCTATCGCCACGGCTCGCACCTCCATTCCGGGAGGATTTTTCGATGTCGTTTTTTCCCTGGCGGATTTAGGTGCTGCACCCGCCCTGCTTTCGGCAGCAGGCTGCTCCTTGGCTTGCGCTGTCCCCTCCGCCTTGGCTTTCACTGCCTTTTCCGCCTTGACGCGTTCCGCTTCGGCCTTGGCTTCCTGCTCGGCTTTCAGCTTGGCCGCGGCGTCAGCCTGTTTCTTCGCTTCTGCCACTGCCTTCTTCTCGGCCTTGATGCGCTCGGCCTCGGCCTTGGCCGCTTCCCGCTTGGCTCGGGCGGCATTGCGTGCGATCTGCGCCTTTTCTCTCTCGTGCGCCTCCTGTGCGGCGCTGAGCCGACGAGCCTTGGTTTCCTGGGCGGCTTTCAGCTTGGCCGCCTTGGCCTCGGCGTCAGCCTGCGCCTTCGCTTCTTTCTCCGCCTTGATCCGGGCGGCTTCGGCCTGCTTCGCTTCGACCCGCGCCGCTTCCTCGCGTACGGCCTGCTCCTTCTTCACCCGCTCCGCCTCGTCCCTGGCTTCCTGCTCCGCCTTGGCCGCCTGCTGTGCGGCTATTTGCCTCGCGACCAGTGCACGCTGTTCGACGGGGTCGATCCTCGCGACATTGCCCGCCCCGATGCCGAGTTTCACCGCCTCTTCGGTGAGCTCGCCGATGGAGAACTGCGGCTGGACCTCGGTCAAGGTGAGCGTATCCGCCGCACGGTCCGTGGCGCCCAGCACCGCACCCTTTAGCCCGACGACCGGTGCCGCATCCCTGACGTAAACAACGAACTGATCGCCGGCTTTCAGCCGCGCGTCGCTCCCCGCATCGAGATAGGCCTTCTTCCCTTCGACCCGGATGATGTTCGCGGAGAAGGGCATTTTCTCCAATGTCGCGCGGATATCCTTGACGGCAAGATCGAGCAGCCGGTTTGTCGCCTGCCCGAATTCAGTTTCAAAAAAGATGCTGCTGCCGAAGGGCTTGTCGTTGCCCACCCTCACCTCGCCCTGTGCCTGTTCACCCAGGCGGCGCAGCATGAGGCGGTTACCCGTGAGCCCGTCATAAACGGCAAGTTCGACTTCGATGTGCCGCTTCGCGCCTCCGCCGATCGGTGTGCCGAGGTAGCCTTTTTCCTGCTTCGTTCCCGCATTCACCACCACGCCGGAAACCAGGAATTGCGCACCGCTCTCTGCGGCAGCCCCGATGATGACCTCGCGCTGCGCGTCTCCCGCCTCGGCCGGAATCGAACAGCCGCTGTAAGCAGCCAGGAACTCCCCGCTTGCCTCCAGCCGGCTGGCAAGCGCCAGGGGAAGGCCGTCGTAGATATTGTTGATGTCGTCGACATGCAGGGTGTTGGCGACGTCGAACTGGGCGAACGCAATTTTCCTTTTCGCGGCGCGCGCCGCACCCTCCTGTGCGCCCTCGGTTCCTTCCGTCTGGGCGGCAACGGGCGCCGCGCAGAGGGCAACCATCATGCAGAACAGCGTCACCAGCGAGGCGGCGCAGCGAGAACCTTGGCGAATGTTGAATGGCATGAACTACCCTCTTAAAGCAATATGCGCCAACCGGTCAACACGTAGCGTTCCAGCACGAACAGCACAGCGAAGAGCAACAGTAGTACGACGGCGAAGCGCAACACTTGCCAGGCAAATTTCAGGTAGCGGCGGTCGCGCGTGAAGACATACATCCCGCCGCTCAGGATCACCAGCAGCGCGACCACTATAAAGAACAGGCGCAGGATCAGCACATGTCCACCATGGTCGCGTCAGCTCAGGCGGCCTGCAGTTGCAGCCGCAGGAAGGCCGGCGCGTCTTCCACGCTGTCGAAGGTGACGAACTCCCAGGCCTGCTCGTCGGCGAGCAGGGCGCGCAGCAGGGCGTTGTTCAGCGCATGGCCGGATTTGTAGCCGGAGAACGCGCCGATCAGCGGATGCCCCAGCAGGTAGAGGTCGCCGATCGCGTCGAGCACCTTGTGCTTGACGAACTCGTCGTCGAAGCGCAATCCATCGGCGTTCAGCACGCGGTATTCGTCCATCACGATGGCATTGTCGAGGCTGCCGCCCAGCGCAAGGCCCTGCGCGCGCATGTTCTCGACGTCCTGCATGAAGCCGAAGGTGCGCGCGCGGCTGATGTCGCGCACGTAGGATTCTTCGCCGAGGTCAACCACCACATGCTGCTTGGCGTCGGCGAACACCGGGTGGGCGAAGTTGATGGTGAAGGTCAGTTTGTAGCCGTTGTAGGGCTCGAAGCGCACCCACTTGTCGCCGTGCTTCACCTCGACGGTCTTCTTAACGCGGATGAATTTCTTGGCGGCGGATTGTTCGGCGATGCCCGCCGACTGCAGCAGGAAGATGAAGGTGCCGGCGCTGCCGTCCATGATCGGCACTTCCGCGCTGTCGAGATCGACATAGGCGTTATCCACCCCCAGCCCGGCCAGCGCCGACATCAGGTGCTCGACGGTCGCGACGCGCACGCCGTTCTGCTCCATGCAGGTGGACAGGCGCGTGTCATGCACCAGCTCGGCGCGCGCCTGGATTTCCTCGACCGGCCTGGCGTCCACGCGGCGGAATACGATGCCGGTGTTGACCGGGGCGGGGCGCAGCCCCAGCGTGACTTTTTCGCCGCTGTGCAAGCCGACTCCCGTCACGCTGACGGAGCTCTTCAAGGTGCGTTGCTTAACCATTGGTGCCTTAGACACAAAAATCATGTGTGAATTTTATCACGGCAATACCCGGCACAAGGAGCGGCATCACCCCCTGAGTCCGGAATCCTGAATCCTCCTCAGTCCGCCTGCTTGCGCAGGAAGGACGGGATATCCAGCGTATCCATGCCGGATTTCTCCATCGCATCGATGGTTTCCCTGCGGCCGCGGCGCATTACGGCAGGCGTATCCAACTCGGTGTAATTCACGCCGCTGCTGGCAATCGGCTCGTCGTGCGTGCCGGTGCGCTGGTAGGTTTCTTCGCTGCGGTAAACCACTTCCGGCTTGGGCTGCTTGCGCATCATCTGCGCGCCGAGGCCGGTTGCCACGACGGTCACGCGCAGGTCTTCGCCCATGTTCTCGTCGAACACCGAGCCGACGATCACGGTCGCTTCTTCGGCGGCAAACTGCACGCACTCCATCACGTCTTCCAGTTCCTTGAGCTTCAGGTTGCTGGACGAGGTAATGTTCACCAGCACGCCGCGCGCGCCGGACATGTCCACATCTTCCAGCAGCGGGCTGGCGATCGCGCGTTCGGCGGCGGTGCGTGCGCGGTCCGGACCGGAGGCGATCGCGGAACCCATCATCGCCATGCCGTTTTCCGACATCACGGTGCGCACGTCGGCGAAGTCGACGTTGATCAGCCCCGGCACGTTGATCACTTCGGCGATGCCCGCCACCGCGCCCTGCAGCACGCCGTTGGCGGCCTTGAAGGCCTCCGGCACGGTGACGTCGCTGCCCAGCACTTCCATCAGCTTGGAGTTCGGCACGATGATCAGCGAATCGACATGCTCGTGCAGCGCCTCGATGCCGGCCTTGGCGAAGCGCATGCGGTTGCCTTCATAGGTGAACGGCTTGGTAACCACCGCCACGGTGAGGATATCCAGCTCGCGCGCGATCTGCGCGACGATCGGCGCGGCGCCGGTGCCGGTGCCGCCGCCCATGCCGGCGGTGATGAACACCATGTTCGCGCCGCTGATCATCTCCTTGATGCGTTCGCGGTCTTCCTCGGCCGCTGCCTGCCCGATCGACGGCTTGGCGCCTGCGCCCAAGCCCTTGGTGATGTTCGCACCGATCTGCAGCTGGGTGCGCGCCTTGCTGCGCTTGAGCGCCTGCGCATCGGTGTTGATGGCGATGAACTCGACGCCCTGCACGCCCTGTTCGATCATGTGGTCCACGGCATTGCCGCCGCAGCCGCCCACCCCGATCACCTTGATCACTGCATCCTGTGTTTCCGCTTCCATTAGTTCGAACATCGTCGCCTCCTTATAAAAATAACTTCAAATATACTTCCGGGCCCTGAGCCGCTAACCCCTGAAAACCGCTAGAAATTCCCCTGAAACCACGATTTCATCTTTCCCAATACATCCCCCAATGAACCTGATTGCTTGCGCGTCTCTTCGTCACGCTGGTAGTGCTCCAGGCCATACAGCAGCAGCCCCACGCCGGTCGCCATGCGCGGCGTCTTCACCACATCGGACAGCCCGCCGACATACTTCGGAATTCCGAGACGCACCGGCAGGTGGAAAATTTCCTCGCCCAGCTCGACCATGCCCTGCATGGCGCTGCTGCCGCCGGTGATCACGATGCCGGATGAGAGCAGGTCCTCGAAGCCGCTGCGGCGCAGTTCCTGCTGCACCAGCAGGTAGAGCTCCTCGACGCGCGGCTCGATCACCTCGGCGAGCGTCTGGCGCGACAGCGAGCGCGGCCCGCGCTCACCCACACCCGGCACCTCGATCGCACCGTTGTCGGCGAGCTGGCGCAAGGCGCAGCCGTGCTTGATCTTGATATCCTCGGCATCCTGGGTCGGCGTACGCAACGCCATCGCGATGTCGTTGGTGATCTGGTCGCCCGCGATCGGGATCACCGCGGTGTGGCGGATCGCGCCGCCGGTGAACACCGCGATGTCGGTGGTGCCGCCGCCGATGTCGACGAGGCACACGCCCAGCTCCTTTTCGTCCTCTTCCAGCACCGCCTTGCTCGACGCCAGCGGCTGCAGGATCAGCTCGTTGACCTCCAGCCCGCAACGGTGGATACACTTCATGATGTTCTGCACCGCCGCGACCGCACCGCTGACGATATGCACCTCGACGTCGAGGCGCATGCCGCTCATGCCGAGCGGCTTCTTGATGCCGCTCTGTCCGTCGATGCTGAACTCCTGTTCGAGGATATGCAGGATCTGCTGGTCGCCCGGCAGGCTGATCGAGCTCGCGGTCTCGACCACCCGCTCGACGTCGGCGGGCGCGACCTCCTTCTCCTTGATCTTCACCATGCCGCGCGAGTTGATTCCGCGGATGTGGCTGCCCGCGATGCCGGTGTGCACCTCATGGATCTTGCAGTCCGCCATCAGCTCGGCCTCTTCCAGCGCGCGCTGAATCGAACCCACCGTGGCTTCGATGTTGACCACCATGCCTTTCTTCATGCCATCCGATTCGTGCATACCCATGCCGATCACCTCCAGCATGCCGTCCGGCTTAACCTCGCCGACGATGGCCACGATCTTGGATGTACCGATATCCAGCCCGACCACCAGGTTCTTGGTTTCCTTGTTTCTGCTCATCGTTTATACCTCGCTGCCTATCCTCAACTCCTGACCATACCGCCCACCGCAAACCCGTTGCGATAGCGCATGTCCACATACCGCATCGTCTGCCCCGCCAGGCTGTACGGATATACCGTCACAAACCGTGCCAGGCGCTGCTGCATCTCTTCGCGACCCAGTTCCAGCACCAGGCCATTGGAGAGGCGCAACTGCCAGGCATGGCGCGGCGTCAGCGCCAGTTGCGTCACCTGCAGGTTCAGCGCGGCAAGCTGCGCATTGAACTGCGTGTAATGCTGCGCCACCTCCACTGACGCTCCCTCCGGCCCGATGAAGCCCGGCAGCGCCTGCTCGCTCGCCGCGCCGAACACCTCGCCGTGGGTGTTCACCAGCGCTGCGCCGTTCCAGCGCGCCAGCGCCTGGTGCTCTTCCAGCTGCACCGCCAGCCGGTCGGGAAATTTGCGGCGGATGGTGACGCTGCGCACCCATGTCAGTTTTTCCAGCGACTGCCTCAGGTGCTCGATGTCCACGGTGAAAAAATTGCCGCGCACCTCGCTGCGTGCCACCGCCAGCACTTCCTGCACATCCACGCGCTGCGGCGCCGCATCCAGGCGCACGCTCTTCAGCGGTGACAATCCCGGCAGGTGCACGACGTAATAGGCCGCGCCATACAACACTGCCAGCGCGCTGAAAACCAGCAGCGCGTTGGCAATGTTCCTCAGCAGGACGGCGTTATCCCACATGCGCTCCCTCCAGTACGCGAATCACCAGTTGCTCGAAGCCGATGCCGGCCTGGCGCGCTGCCATCGGCACCAGGCTGTGGTCGGTCATCCCCGGTGAGGTGTTCACTTCCAGCAGATAGGGCTGGCCCGCCTCGTCCATCAGGAAATCCACGCGTCCCCAGCCTTGTCCGCCGATCAGCGTGAAGGCCTGCTGTGCCAGACGCTGCATCTCGGCCTCCTTGTCCGCGGACAGCCCGCACGGACACAGGTAACGGGTGTCGTCGCGGAAATATTTCGCCTCGTAGTCGTAGAACTCACTGGCCGGCTCGATCTTGATCACCGGCAGCACCTCATCGCCGAGGATCGCCACGGTGTATTCGCCGCCGCCGATGAAGCTCTCCGCGATCACCAGGGAGTCGTGCTTCGCAGCTGCCTGATAGGCGCCGCGCAATTCGCCGACGGCCTTCACCTTGCTGATGCCGACGCTGGAGCCTTCGTTGGCCGGTTTGACGAACAGAGGCAGGCCGAGCTGCTGCACCACGGCATTCCAGTCGCTGTGCGCATCGAGCAGCATGTATTTCGGCACCGGCAGGTTGGCCGCCAGCCACACCAGCTTGGTGCGCCACTTGTCCATGCCCAGCGCGGAAGCGAGCACGCCGCTGCCGGTGTAGGGAATGCCCAGCAGTTCCAGCGCGCCCTGCACCGTGCCGTCCTCACCGAAGCGCCCGTGCAGTGCGATGAAGGCGCGCTCGTAGCTCTCGTCGCGCAAGGCCTGCAAATCCTGCACCGCCGGGTCGAAGGCATGTGCATCCACGCCGTTGCGCCTGAGCGCCGCGAGCACCGCCGCGCCGCTCTTCAGCGACACCTCACGCTCGGCGGACTTGCCGCCGAACAGCACCGCCACTTTTCCGAAGGATTTAGGATCGAGGGTCGAGGATTGATTCTTGTTCATTTCGTTTCACCAATAATTCTTACTTCCGGATGCAGCTCGATGCCGGTCTGTTGCCGCACCGTTTCGCGCACCTCGCCGATCAGGTTCTCGATGTCCGCCGCAGTCGCGCCGCCGGCGTTCACGATGAAGTTCGCGTGCTTCTCCGACACCTCTGCGCCACCGATACGTTTGCCCTTCAGCCCGCACTGCTCGATCAGACGCGCTGCGTGATCGCCCGGCGGATTGCGGAACACCGACCCCGCATTCGGCAAATTCAGTGGCTGGCTCGCGTTGCGCTTTTCCATCAGCGCCCTGATCTCCCCGCGCGCGGCGCCGGCGTCTCCCTTCTCGAACTGCAGCCGCGTCGCGACGAAATATTCCTCGCCAGTCTCGCGCAGCGTCACATGGCGATAGCCGATTTTGTATTCCTGCGGCGCGCGCTCGATAAGCTCCCCGCTGCGGGTCAGCACCTGCACATGCAGCACCTTCTGCCAGGTCTCGCTGCCGTAGCAGCCCGCGTTCATCGCAAGCATGCCGCCCAGCGTGCCGGGGATGCCCGCGAAGAATTCCGCGCCGCCTAGCTGGTTCGATGCGGCGAAGCGCGCGAGCTTCGCGCCCGCCACGCCGGCCTGTGCATAGACGATGTCCGCGCCCTCCAGCCGCAGTTCGTTCAGCGCACCGTGCAGCAGCAGCACCGTGCCGCGCAGGCCGCCGTCGCGCACCAGCAGGTTGCTGCCGAGGCCCACGGCGAGCAGCGATTCGTCCGCCGGCAGGCCACGCAGGAAGACCTGCAGGTCGGCGAGGTCGGCCGGGCGGTAGACGCGCTCGGCGCGGCCTCCCGCGCGCCAGGTGACATGGCGGCTCATGTCTTCGTCGCGGAGCAGTTCCCCGCGCAGGCCCTGGATGGTGAAATGTGCCGGTTCGCTCATGTTCATTTCTGTGCCAGTTGCCTCACCAGATTAGGCACGCCGCCGATCGAGCCCGCGCCCATGGTGAGCACCACGTCGCCGTCCTTCGCCATCTGCATGACGGCCTGCGGCATGTCGGCTATCTGCTCTACGAATACCGCCTCGTTCTGCCCCGCGACGCGCAGCGCATGCATCAGCGCGCGCCCGTCCGCCGCGACAATGGGCGCCTCGCCCGCCGCGTATACCTCCGCCAGCAGCAGTGCATCCACGCTGCACAGCACCTTCACGAAGTCCTCGAACAGGTCGCGCGTGCGCGTGTAGCGGTGCGGCTGGAAGGCCAGCACCAGGCGCTTACCGGGGAACGCGCCGCGCACCGCAGCCAGCGTCGCCTTCATTTCGACCGGGTGATGTCCGTAATCGTCGATCAGGGTGAATGCACCTCCACCGGGCAACTTGATCTCGCCATACCTCTGCATGCGCCGCCCGACCCCCTGGAACTCGGCCAGTGCGGCGACGATGGCATCTTCCGCCACGCCCACTTCGAGCGCCACAGCAATCGCCGCGAGCGCATTCAGCACGTTGTGCATGCCTGCGAGGTTCAGCGTCACGTCGAGGTCGACCGGCACGCTGTTGTGGCGGCACTCGGCGGTAAAGCGCATCTGCCCGCCCTGGTGGAGCACGTTCACCGCGCGGATCTGCGCGTCCTCGCCGAAGCCATAGGTGGTGACCGGCTTGCTGATGCGCGGCAGGATATCGCGCACGTTGGAGTCGTCCACGCACAGCATCGCGCGGCCGTAGAACGGCAGGCGCTCGATGAAATCGACGAAGGCCTGCTTCAGCTTCTCGAAGTCGTGCCCGTAGGTCTCCATGTGGTCGGCGTCGATGTTGGTGACCACCGCAAGGATGGGCGTGAGGTAGAGGAACGAAGCATCCGACTCGTCCGCCTCGGCGACGATGAACTCGCCGGTACCAAGCCTCGCGTTCGCGCCGCTGCTGTTGAGCCGCCCGCCGATCACGAAGGTCGGGTCATAGCCACCCTTCGCGAGCACGCTGGTCACCAGCGAGGTGGTCGTGGTCTTGCCGTGCGTGCCCGCCACGGCGATGCCCTGGCGCAGGCGCATCAGCTCGGCGAGCATCACCGCGCGCGGCACGACGGGGATACGCCGGTCGCGCGCCGCGACCACTTCGGGGTTGTCCGCCTTGACTGCGGTAGACACTACCACCGCGTCGGCGTCGGCGAGATGTCCTCCGGCATGGCCGATATGCACCGCCGCACCGAGCTGCCTGAGGCGCTGCGTCACCGCACTCTCGGCGAGGTCCGAGCCGCTCACCTGGAAGCCGAGGTTGAGCAGCACCTCGGCGATGCCGTTCATGCCCGAGCCGCCGATGCCGACGAAGTGCAGATGTTTGACTTTATGTTTCATTTTTCTCCGTTATCCAGCCAGTTCCGCACACACTCTCGCCACGGCCAGCGCAGCCTCCGCCTTGGCTACGCTGCGCGCCTGCTGCGCCATCACCGCCAGTTTTTCGCGCGTCAATTCCTGCAATAGTTGCGCCAGTTTCTCCGCACTCAGCTCCGCCTGCGGCAGCAGGATCGCCGCGTCGCGGTCGGAGAGGAAGCGCGCGTTATGCGTCTGGTGGTTGTCCACCGCGAACGGGAACGGCACCAGGATGCTCGCGACCCCCGCCGCCGCGAGCTCTGCGACGGTCAATGCGCCCGCGCGGCAGATCACGAGGTCGGCATCTGCATAGCTACCGGCCATGTCGTCGAGGAACGATCGAATGTCGGCCTCGACTCCGGCCTCACGGTACAGCTGTTGCACGCTCTCGAAATGTTGCTTGCCGGTCTGATGGATCACATGTGGACGCACGTCTTGCGGCAGCAATGCGAGCGCCCGCGGCATGGCCTCGTTGAGCGCCTTCGCCCCGAGGCTGCCGCCCACCACCAGCACGTTGAGCCTGCCGCTGCGCGCCGCATAGCGCGCCTGCGGCGCGGGCAAACCGGCGATGCTGCTGCGCACCGGGTTGCCGCACCAGACCGCTTTCGGCAGCACGTCGGGGAAACCGCTCAGCGTCTTCTGCGCGATGCGCGCCAGCACCTTGTTGCTCAGCCCGGCGATGGAATTCTGTTCATGGATCACCAGCGGGCGGCGCAGCAGGGCCGCCATCACCCCGCCCGGGAAGGTGATGTAACCGCCCATACCCAGCACCACGTCGGGACGGTGGCGGAAAATCGCCGCCGCGCTCTGCCCCAGCGCGACGAGCAGATTGAACGGCAGCATCAGCTTGCGCAGCAGCCCTTTGCCGCGCAGGCCGGAGAAACGCACCCAGGCCATCTCGTAGCCGTGCTTCGGCACCAGTTCGGCCTCCATGCTGCCCGGCGCACCCAGCCAGGTCACCTGCCAGCCCTGCGAGCGCAGGATGGCGGCGACCGCCAGCCCCGGCATGATGTGCCCGCCGGTGCCGCCTGCCATGATGAGAATCGAGCGCTTGCTCATACTGGCAGTCCTCTAGCGACGCGCCTATTTTGGTTCCGGCCGCCCCGCTGGGGTTTAACTTGCTTGCACAAATTAGCCTTCACCGAAACAGAAGGGTTGTGAACTATCGCGCTCATACCGGAAGCCCCCGTGCAACCCTTCTGTTTTCGTAATCGACGCGCAACAGCACCGCCGCGGCGACGCAGTTCACCACGAGGCCGCTGCCGCCGAAGCTCAGGAAGGGAAGGGTCAGGCCCTTGGTCGGCAGCACGCCCATGTTCACGCCGATGTTGATCATCGCCTGCACGCCGAGCCACACACCGATGCCCTGCGCGACCAGCGCGGAGAAATTGCGTTCGAGGAAGGCGGCATGGCGGCCGATCTGGAAGGCGCGCACCACCAGCAGCGCGAACAGCGCAATGACCGCCGTGATTCCCGCCAGCCCCAGCTCCTCGGCGATCACCGCCATCAGGAAGTCGGTGTGCGCCTCCGGCAGATAGAAGAGCTTCTCCACGCTGCCGCCGAGCCCCACGCCGAACCACTCGCCACGCCCAAAGGCGATCAGCGCATGGCTGAGCTGGTAGCCCTTGCCGTAGGGATCGGACCACGGGTCCATGAAGCCGATGACGCGCTGCATGCGGTAGGGCGAGGAGAGGATCAGCGCGGCAAACGCGAGCGGCAGGGTCACGACCAGCCCGGCGAACACCTTGAGGCTGAAGCCGCCGAGCCACAGCGTGCCCAGTGCGATCGCGCAGATCACCACGAACGCGCCCATATCGGGTTCGAGCAGCAGCAGGCTGCCAATCAGCGCCATCACGGCGAACATCGGCACGAAGGCCTTGACGAAGGTGCCCTTCACCTTCGCCTTGCGCACGGTGTAGCTCGCGGCGTACAGCACGGCAAACAGCTTCATCAGTTCCGAAGGCTGCAGGTTGACGACGAACAGCGACAGCCAGCGGCGGCTGCCGTTGACTTCGCGCCCGATGCCTGGGATCAGCACCAGCACCAGCAGCGCCGCGCCGAACAGGAACAGCCAGGGCGCATAGTTCTGCCAGAGCTGCACCGGCACCTGGAACGCGATCAGCCCCGCGATCAGCCCCGCGGCGATGAACACGCCGTGCCGCAGCAGATAATAGGCCGGCTGGTAGCCGGTGAATTTGCCGGCCTCGGCGGTCGCGATCGAGGCGGAATACACCATCACCAGCCCGAGCGCGAGCAGCGCGATGAGCACCCAGACCAGCAGTTCGTCGTACTGCGCCTGCGGCGGACGGGTGCGAGTCTTGACCGCGTAGGGGCGGCGCGAGGCAGCCTGCATCTCTTTGGCCGATGTCAGCGCGACCATGCGGCCTCCTTGATCAGCTCATGCACCGCTTCGACGAATATCTCGGCGCGGTGCGCATAGTTGCGGAACATGTCGAAGCTCGCGCAGGCCGGCGAGAGCAGCACCGCGTCGCCCGATTGCGCGAGCCGCGCGGCCTGCCGCACCGCCTCATTCATGTTTGCGGCTTGCTGCAGCGGCACGCCGCAGCCTTCCAGCGCCGCCGCGATCAGCGGCGCATCGCGCCCGATCAGCACCACCGCGCGCGCATGCCGCATCACCGCCGGCCGGAGCGGCGCGAAGTTCTGGCCCTTGCCCTCGCCGCCCGCGATCAATACAACCTTCCTTCCCAAGCCTTCCAGCGCGGCGACCGTCGCGCCGACGTTGGTGCCCTTGGAGTCGTCGTAATAGAACACGCCGTCGATCTCGGCCACGCGCTCCACGCGGTGCGGCAGCCCGCGGAAACCGCGCAGCGCATCGAGCAGCGCCGGCATCGGCAAGCCGATCGCGCAGCACAGCGCGAGCGCGGCCAGAGCGTTGGCAACGTTGTGCAGCCCGGCGACCTGCAACTCGTCCGCCCTGAGCAACTGCTCATCACCCTGCATCAGCCAGATTTCGCCCTGCATTTTCTCAATGCCAAAGTCGTCTGCATTGGAGGGGGCATCCAGTCCGAAGGTCACGACCTCGCGGCCCGGCAGCGCCATACCCATGCTGCGCGGATCGTCGCGGTTCAGCACCTGCACGCCATGCCCGTAAAAAATGCGCGCCTTGGCCGCGGCGTATGCGTCGATGCCGGCATAGCGATCGAGGTGGTCTTCGCTGATGTTGAGCACCGTCGCCGTATCGACGTTCAGCGTCGCGGTCGTCTCGAGCTGGAAGCTCGACAGCTCCAGCACCCATATCTCCGGCTGGTTCGCGCCGCGCGCCATGACCACGTCCAGAACCGCCGGCGAAATGTTGCCCGCCGCGACCGCGTCCTTGCCCGCCGCCCTGCACAGGTGCTCCACCATGCTGGTCACGGTGGTCTTGCCGTTCGACCCTGTGATCGCGATCACCTTGGTCGTGAGCCGCAAGTCGTAATCCATGATCTGCTGCGCCAGAAGCTCGATGTCGCCTTCGACGGGAATTCCGCGCGCGCTGGCGCGCTGCACGAAAGGATCAGCCAGCGGCACGCCGGGGCTGATGGCGATCAGGTCGATACCGTCGAACAGGGTGTCGTCGAATGCGCCGCAGCGGACTTCCGCCTGCGGGCAGTCGCGCTGCAATACGTCCAGCCCCGGCGGGTGGGCGCGGCTGTCGGCGACGCGCACATGCGCGCCCTGCGCGTTCAGCCAGCGCGCGAGCGAAAGCCCGGTCTCACCGAGACCGAGCACCAGCACCAGTTTGTCTTTCAGTTGTGTCATCTCAGCTTCAGCGTCGCCAGACCGATCAGCACCAGCAGCATCGTGATGATCCAGAACCTCACCACGACCTGCGTCTCCTTCCAGCCCTTCAATTCATAGTGGTGATGCAGCGGCGCCATGCGGAACACGCGCTTGCCGGTGAGCTTGAACGAGGCGACCTGGATCATCACCGAGACCGCCTCGACCACGAACACGCCACCCATGATGAACAGCACCAGTTCCTGGCGCACGATCACCGCCACGACGCCAAGCGCCGCGCCGAGCGCCAGTGCGCCGACGTCGCCCATGAACACTTCGGCGGGATAGGCGTTGAACCACAGGAAGGCCAGCCCCGCGCCGGCAATCGCGCTGCAGAATACCGCCAGCTCACCCGCGCCCGGGATGTAGGGAATGCCGAGATATTTGGAGAACACCGCATTGCCCGCCACATAGGCGAAGATCGCGAGCGCGCCGCTCACCAGCACGGTGGGCATGATGGCCAGGCCGTCCAGCCCGTCGGTGAGGTTTACCGCGTTGCTGGTGCCGACGATGACGAGATAGGTCAGCACGATGAAGGCGAACGCCGAGAGCGGGAACACCAGCAGTTTCAGGAACGGCACGATGAGCTCGGTATGCGCGGGCAGGCTCGCGGTATTCCACAGATAGGCGCCGACCACCAGCGCGATGATGGACTGCCAGAACATCTTGGCTTTCGCCGACAGCCCCTTGGGGTTGCGATGGACAACTTTCCGGTAATCGTCCACCCAGCCGATCACGCCGAAACCCAGTGTGGTGAGCAGCACCACCCACACATAGTGGTTGTGCAGGTCGCCCCACAGCAGGGTGGTGATCGCGATCGAGGTGAGGATCAGCGCGCCGCCCATAGTCGGCGTGCCGGCCTTGACCAGGTGCGTCTGCGGCCCGTCGCTGCGCACCGACTGGCCGATCTTGTAGACGGTCAGCTTGCGTATCATCGCCGGCCCGACCATGAACGAGATGACCAGCGCGGTCATCGCCGCCAGCACGGCGCGCAGCGTGATGTAGTTGAACACGCTGAAGAACCTGATGTCCTGGGCGAGCCATTGTGCGAGTGTGAGCAGCATCTACCGTATCTCCTCATTGCCTGAAGGCAGGGGCGATGCACAGCTCCCCTTTTCCCTCTTTCCTTCTCCCTGCCCCTTCGAGCCTTCCGCCTTCGCCTCGCCGGTGCAGAATTGCACCACGCGCTCCATCTTCATGAAGCGCGACCCTTTCACCAGCACGGTGACATCCTCGTCCAACTCGTCTTCCAGCGCCTTGTGCAAATCCTCGATGCGCTCGAAATGCTCCGCGCCGCAACCGAAGGCGCGCACCGCGTGGACGCTCAACTCGCCCAGCGCAAGGAATTTCTCGATCCCGGCGCTGCGCGCCTCGGTGCCGACCCCGGCATGCAGCATGGCGGCGTCCCCGCCCAGCTCGCCCATGTCGCCCATCACGAACACGCGTTTGCCCCTGGCCTCTGCGAGCACGCCGATCGCAGCGCGCATCGAGGCGGGGTTGGCGTTGTAGGTGTCGTCGATCAGGGTGGCGCCGTGCCGCGCGTTCTTGCGCTGCAGGCGTCCGGTCACGCCGCCGAACTTTTCCAGTCCCGCGGCGATGACCTCCAGCGGCACGTTGAGCGCGATCGCGGCGGCGGTTGCGGCAAGCGCGTTGCGCGCGTTGTGCGCGCCGGGCACCTGCAAATCGGCGCTGAAGTCTCCCGATGGAGTGTGAGCATCCAGGTGCAAGCCCGTGCCGCGCGACTGCCATTGCCCGCCCACGTCGGCCTGCTTCTCGATGCCGAACTCGAGCAGTTGATGCGAGCCGGCGAGCGTGCGCCACAGCGGTGCATGCTCGTCGTCGGCATTGATCACCGCGGTGCCGCGCGGCTTGAGCCCGGCAAGGATTTCACCCTTGGCCTGCGCCACCGCCTCCACCGTACCCAGCCCCGCGAGATGCGCGCCGCTGGCATTGGTGATCAGCGCGATATCGGGTGAGGCGATATGCGTCAGGTAATCGATCTCGCCGGGATGGTTCATGCCCATCTCGATCACGGCATAGCGGTGCTGCGCGGTCAGTTGCAGCAGGGTCAGCGGCATGCCGATGTCGTTGTTGAGATTGCCCCGGGTGGCGAGCACCGCGTTGTCGCTGCCCGCCGCTTCGCGCAAAACGCTTGCGAGCATTTCCTTCACCGTAGTCTTGCCGTTGCTGCCGGTGACCGCCGCCAGCGGAATTTCGAACTGCCTGCGCCAGTGCGCGGCCAATTGGCCCAGCGCGAGGCGGGTATCCTCCACGATCAGGATTCGGGATTCAGGATTCAGGAGCGGGGGGTGCGCTTCGTAACTGTCGGCGTTGACCATCACCGCAACGGCGCCGGACTGCAGGGCGGTCGCGGCAAACTCGTAGCCGTCGAAGTGCTCGCCGCGCAACGCAATGAACAAATCACCCGGCTGCATCTTGCGCGAGTCGCTGGACACGGCAAAAAAGCGCGCATCCTCCCCGATCATGCGCGCACCGAGCGCCTGTGAGGCCTGCGAGAGCAGCATCATGGTATCGCCCTCCATCTTTCCAGCGCGTCCGCGGCGACCGCCACATCGCTGAACGGATGCTTCACGCCGGCAATTTCCTGGTAGTCCTCATGCCCCTTGCCCGCGATCAGCACGGTGTCGCGTTGCCGCGCCATTCCGACGGCACGTGCTATGGCCGCGGCGCGCTCGACGACGGCCTCGTGCTTGCCCATGTCCATGCCGCCGAGGATTTCGTCGATGATGCGCTGCGGATCCTCGCTGCGCGGGTTGTCGCTGGTGACGATGCAATGGTCGGCAAACTTCTCGGCGACCCGCCCCATCATGGCGCGCTTGCCGCGGTCGCGGTCGCCGCCGCAGCCGAACACGCAGATCAGCTTTCCGCCCGAGGACGCGCCTACCTCGCGCAGCGTCAGCAGCACCTTTTCCAGCGCATCCGGCGTGTGTGCGTAGTCCACGATGACCGTCGGCTGCCCTCCACCACCGACCCGCTGCATGCGCCCGGCCACCGCCTGCACCCTGCCCAAGGACTGCACTGCCTGGTCCAGTTCGATGCCGCTCGCCAGCAGCACCGCAAGCACCCCGAGCAGATTCGCCGCGTTGAAGCGGCCGACCAGCCTGCTGTTTATTTGCGCCCCGCCCCAGCTAGTATGCACATCGAGCCGCAGGCCCTGTCCGCTCATCTCGGCAAGGTTGCCGTACACCATGCGCAGTCCATGGCGCTCGGCCAGTTGCAGGGCGGCATCGCTCATGCCGTAGCCGATCACCTCCGCGCTGCCGTCGCGCAATTGCTCGGCCAGTTCCGCGCCGAAGGCATCGTCGAGATTCAGCACCGCATATTTCAGTTGTTCCCAGTCGAATAGCTTGTGCTTGCTCGCCGCGTAGCTTTCCATGTCGCCGTGATAATCGAGATGGTCGCGGCTCAGATTAGTCAGCAGCGCCACGTCGAAACGTGCGCCGTTCACCCGCCCCTGCGCCAGCGCGTGCGAGGACACCTCCATCGCCACGGCCTGCGCATCGGCGCGCAAATAATCCGCGAGCAGGCCATGCACGCGGATCGCATCCGGCGTGGTGTTGGCACTGGGTTGCAAACTTTCGACGAAGCCGTTGCCGAGCGTGCCGATCAGCGCGCATTTCTTCCCGACATCGTTCAGCGCATGCGCGATCCAGTGGCTGGTGGAGGTCTTGCCGTTGGTGCCGGTCACCCCGACCAGCCACAGCTTTTCGGAAGGCGCGCCATACACCGCGTCCGCGAGCCATCCCGCCTTGTGCCGCAGGTCGCTCACCGCGAGGTTGGGAATCTGCCAGGCGTCGTTCCAGGCGAAATGCTGCGCCTCCCCCCCGGATAAAAGCTTTTCATAAATTACCGCATTCGCGCCCTGTGCGATCGCCTGCGCGATGAACTGCCGGCCATCCGCCTTCTCGCCCGGATATGCGACGAAGGTATCGCCCGGCCGCACCGCGCGGCTGTCGGTCACGAGGCGCGTGATTTTTACGTTCAGCTCTCTTAACCGATCAAAGGGAAACATCAGACTTCCTCCCTGACGACGTCCGCCGGCGGCGCGATCACGTTGTCGAGCGGCGCATCGTTCGGCACGTTGAGCGCATGCAGCGCAGCGCCCGTCACCTTGCTGAACACCGGCGCGGCAACCAGCCCGCCGTAATACTGGCCGTTGTCCGGCTCGTCGATCATCACCGCCACGACGAGGCGTGGGTTCGAGGCCGGCGCGAAGCCGACGAAGGAGGCGACATAGCGGTCGATGTAGCGACCGCCTTCCAGCTTGTGCGCGGTGCCGGTCTTGCCCGCGACGCGGTAGCCGACCACCTGCGCCAGCGGCGCCGTGCCGCCGGGCTGCACCACCAGCTCCAGCATGCCGCGCAGCGTGCGCGCGGTGGCGTCGGAAAACACTTTTTTCCCGGTTGCGGGCGCATCCAGTTTGAGCAGCGATATGGGCTTGAGTTCGCCGTCGCTGGCGAACACGGTATAGGCGCGCGCGAGTTGCAGCAGGTTCACCGACATGCCGTGCCCATAGGACATGGTGGCCTGCTCGATGGGGCGCCAGGTTTTCGCGTCGCGCAACCTGCCCGATGCCTCGCCGGGGAAATTGCTGCCGGTCTGCGCGCCAAAGCCGCTGTCCGATAGGCTCTGCCACAGCGTCGCGGACTCCATCGACAGGGCGATCTTCGCCGAGCCGATGTTGCTCGACTTCTGGATGATCTGCGCCACGGTCAGCATCGATTCCGGATGCGTGTCGTGTATCTTCTTGTTGCCCACGGTCAGCACGCCGCGCTCGGTGCTGATGACCGTTTCCGGTTTCACCTTGCCCTGTTCGATCGCGGTCGCGACGGTGAACGGCTTCATCGTCGAGCCCGGCTCGAACAGGTCGGCGATGGCGCGGTTGCGCATCGCCTGGCTGCCGACCTTGCTGCGGTTGTTGGGGTTGTAGGCGGGATAGTTGGCGAGCGCGAGCACCTCGCCGCTCTTCGCATCGAGCACCACCACCGCGCCGGCCCTGGCCTTGTGCTGTTTCACCGCATCGGCCAGCTCGCGGTAGGCGAGGTGCTGCACCTTGCTGTCCAGGCTCAGCGCGATGTCGCTGCCCGGCTTGGGCGCGCGCAGGCTGCCCGCGTCCTCGACGATATGCCCGCGCCTGTCCTTGATGACGCGCTGGCTGCCGGACTTGCCGGCCAGCCGCTCCTGCAGCGCCAGTTCCAGCCCTTCCTGCCCGTTATCGTCCAGCCCGGTGAAGCCCAGCGTCTGCGCGGCCTCTTCCCCCGCGGGGTAGTAGCGGCGGTATTCGCGCTGCAATGAAATACCGGGAAGATTGAGGCTCACCACCTTGCCGGCCTGATCGGGAGGCAGGTGGCGCTTGAGATAGACGAAATCGCGCGAGGTGTCGGACAGACGGTTTTTCACTTCTTCGACGTTCATGCCGAGCGCCTGCGCGAGCTGTTTGATCTGCCGGCCGTCGGCTTCGACATCCGCCGGGCTGGCCCAGGCCGATTCCACCGGCGTGCTCACGGCCAGCGGCTCGCCGTTGCGGTCGGTAATCATGCCGCGATGCGCGACGACTTCGATCACGCGGCTGTAGCGGGCGTTGCCTTTCTCCTGCAGGAAGTCGTCGTGCATGACCTGCAGGTACACCCCGCGGCCGAACAGCCCGGCCAATCCGGCGAGCAGCACCACGAATAACGCGGTGGCGCGCCATCCGGGCAGTTCTGCCGTGATGTCTTGATGTGCGCTGGCCGCATAATTCATGGTTGTTGGTTTGCTCTGCCGTCAGGCTCTACCCGTATAAATTGAACTTGCCCGTTTGCGGGCAACTGCATCTGCAGCTGTCGCGCCGCGATCTTCTCCACCCGCGCCGGCGTGGCCCAGGTGCTCTGCTCCAGTTGCAACTGTCCCCACTCAACGTCCATCTGCTGCGCAAGCTCCTTCTGCTTCTGCAGCTCGACATACAGCTTGCGCGCGCGGTGCTGCGAAGTGACCACGCTCAGCGCGCAGACCACCACCGCCGCGAGCAGCAGCGCATTCAGTGCGCCCCCCTGCATCACATCGCTACGCCACATCGCTGCGCTCCGCCACGCGCATCACCGCGCTGCGCGAGCGCGGGTTGGCCTTCACTTCCGCCTCAGCCGCGCGCACGGCCTTGCCGACCAGACGCATCCGCCCCTGCGGCACTTCGCTCGCGCGGATCGGCACATCGCGCGGCAGCTTGTCGCCCTCCGCCATGTCGCGCATGAAGCGCTTCACGATGCGATCCTCCAGCGAATGGAAACTGATCACCGCGAGCCGCCCCCCGGCCTTGAGGTGCGTCACACATTCCGGGAGCACCCTCTCAAGCTCTTCGAGTTCCCCGTTGAGATAAATCCGTATAGCCTGAAAGGTGCGCGTTGCCGGGTTCTGCCCGGCTTCGCGGGTACGTACCGCTTTGCCAACCAGCTCGACGAGCTGCCGCGTGGTGTGGATGGGCTGGACTGCGCGCGCCGCAACAACCGCCCTTGCAATCTGCTTAGCAAACCGTTCTTCGCCGTAATCACGTATCACCTCCGTCAGCAAACCTTCATCCGCCGTCGCCAGCCACTCGGCCGCGGTCATCCCGCTGCTGGTGTCCATGCGCATGTCCAGCGGCGCATCGAAGCGGAAACTGAAACCGCGCTCCGCCTCGTCCAGTTGCGGCGACGACACCCCGAGATCCAGCAGTATGCCGTCCACCTTCGCCACACCCTCTTCGCGCAGCACTTCCGCGAGCTGCGCGAAACCGCGATGCACCATCCGGAAGCGCGCATCGCGCCATGCCTTGCCAACCGCCACCGCCGCCGGATCCTTGTCCAGCGCGATCAGCCTGCCTTCACTGCCCAACCGTTCGAGTATCCGCGCGCTATGCCCGCCGCGCCCGAACGTTCCGTCCACATAGATGCCGTCCGGCCTGATCGCGAGTGCCTCGACAGCTTCATTCAGTAATACTGTGGTGTGGGCTAAGCCCTCACTCACAACGAGAAGCCCTCCAGCTCAGGCGGCAGCTCGCCTTCCATGAACGACAGCGCGGCTTCCTGCTGCGCCTGCCACTTCGCCTCGTCCCACAATTCGAATTTGTTGCCCTGGCCGACCAGCATCACGCGCTTGTCGAGCGCCGCGTAGCCGCGCAGGGTCGGAGAGATCAGCACGCGCCCCGCGCCGTCCATCTCCACCTCCTCGGCATAACCGATCAGGCGGCGCTGCAGCGCGCGGATTTTCGGGTTGAGCGCGGAGAGCTTGAGCAGCTTGTCGCGGATCGGTTGCCAGTCGGGCTGCGGATAAACCAGCAGGCAGCCGTCGGCATCGGCAGTCAGCACCAGCTTGCCCGCGCAATGCGCAAGCAGCATATCGCGATGCCGCGCCGGAATCGCGAGCCTGCCCTTGCTGTCCAGATTAAGTTGCGCCGCTCCCTGAAACATCCCTTAGCTCCACTTTTACCCACTTTTTACCACTTAGGCCCACTATATTTAAAAAAATCCAGCGAGTCAAGCCGAAAAACAGGTTTTTTCTTTATGGGACAAGGAGTTAGCGAGGGAAGTTAATGCAAAACAAATACCCTTAAAAAGCAAGGTATTGCGCAAATAAGCTAAAGTTGTTTGTGATGAAAAGGTAGGGGGATTGGGTATTCGGGAGGGGCAGGACTACATCAACAAGATCGCGTCCCACGCGACCACTCAATGGTTGGCGGGCAGTTTGCCCGCCAACCATTGACCGCTTTGTTTTCCATCCCCTGAGCGCCGCCGAGTAGCGCAAGCCGGTCAGGGGTAGTCCGACGAATATGTTTGAGCACGTGGCCGCGCAGCGGATCGTGCGAGTTTATGAGGAGGCCTGACCGGCTGAGCAACGGAGGGAACCGCGCAGCGGCGGCAAACCGGGGTCGCCTTTTCTTGGGTTACTTTCTTTTGGCGACGCAAAAGAAAGTGACTAGCTGCCGGGCTACCCCCGGCGGTTTTGATTGGTGGGTATCGCTACGCTCAACCCATCCTATACTTATTGATGCCTTAAATATTTTATGCAAGTCATATCGTTTCGATGCTGGCATATCGATGCTTGAATTCAGAGGGGCTCACTTGGTATTCCCGGAACAATGCTAGGGCTCGTGGCGATTTGACAGTAAGTGGATTTGTCGTAAGTTGGATCGCACCGGATCGCCCTGGCTTTATTCCACCCGCAATATTGATGGCCGCCTCATATGAAAGATCAAATATTACATAAGGAGAAGTCGGGTCCGCATAGAATGCCGAAAATCTCGGATCAGCATCACCGATAAGGAGTAGACGGTGGTACTGTTTTCTACCAAGCTCGCCGAATATTTTTGTCCACACCCACCTCCGTATCGGGCGACCTGCAATCGTACTCAAGAGTGATGAGTATTTAACTTCAAAGCAAAGCTCACTTTCTGATAATTCGAGATCATGCCCAGCACCTCGCTTGGAACGACGGGCAGAAACAAGTCTTGCAATCAAAGATTCCCCTCTTAATCCCTTTGCAATCGTAGGGTGGCCACGAAGGAACTCTAATTCATCCCGAAGGCGCGCATTCTCTTCTTCAAGCTCTCGTATGAGAGCAAACGCTCCTCGTACATTTCGTGGCCCTTGGGTAGATGAATGACGCGCCATAAGAAAATTTATCGAATCTTCGGCATCCCGCAAACCACATCCCCACACTGCCCCCGCTGCCTCAACGCATGATCCATCAACACCAACGCCACCATCGCCTCCGCAATCGGCGTCGCCCGCAGCCCCACGCAGGGATCATGCCGCCCTTCGGTGGAAACCTTCACGGCCTTGCCGCCTTTATCGATGGAGCCGCGCTCGATGCGGATGCTCGAAGTCGGCTTCACCGCATAGTGCGCGACGATGTCCTGCCCGGTGGAGATGCCACCGAGAATGCCACCCGCATTGTTCGACAGGAATCCATTCGGTGTGAGTTCGTCGCCGTGCTCGCTGCCCTTCTGCGCCACGCAGGCGAAGCCCGCGCCGATCTCGACGCCCTTGACCGCGTTGATGCCCATGAGCGCGTAGGCGATCTCGGCATCGAGCCGGTCGAACACCGGCTCGCCGAGCCCGACCGGGACATTGTGCGCAACGACCGCGAGCTTCGCGCCGATGGAGTCGCCGGACTTGCGCAGCGCGTCCATGTAGTCTTCGAGCGACTGCACGGCTTCGGCGTTGGGCGCGAAGAACGGGTTGTGGTCCACGTCGTCCCAACTCCTGAACGGAACGGCGATCTCGCCGAGCTGAGCGAGGTAGCCGCGCACGGTGACGCCGTATTTTTCCTTGAGCCATTTCTTCGCGATCGCGCCCGCCGCGACGCGCCCCGCGGTTTCGCGCGCCGAGGCGCGCCCGCCGCCGCGGTAGTCACGGATGCCGTATTTTTGCCAGTAGGTGTAGTCGGCGTGGCCGGGGCGGAAGGTCTCGGCGATGCTGCCGTAGTCCTTGCTGCGCTGGTCCTCGTTGCGGATCAGCAGCGCGATCGGCGTGCCGGTGGTCCTGCCCTCGAACACGCCGGAGAGGATTTCCACGGTGTCGGATTCGCGGCGCTGCGTGACATGGCGCGAGGTGCCGGGCTTGCGCCGGTCGAGGTCGGGCTGGATGTCTGCTTCGCTCAGGGCCATGCCCGGCGGGCAGCCATCGACGATGCAGCCGATCGCCGCGCCGTGCGATTCGCCGAACGAAGTCACCGTGAACAAGGTGCCGAAGGTGTTTCCAGACATAACCAGCCTCATCGAAAGGATGCGCAAATAAGGCGCTCAGTTTAACATAGCGTCCCGCGCGGACACGCCACCCACTAACCATTACCGAAACCACGACCATGCAGAAATTGACAGCGGAACAAATCGAACTCGGCCTCACGAATGCGGATGTCGCCGTACGCAAGGAATTCGCCGAGCGCAAGGATTACACGCCGAGCGCGGCGCAGATCGAGCGCGGCCTCACCGACGAGAGCCCCGAAGTCCGGGCGCGCTTCGCCGACCGCAAAGACTATATCCCGACGCCCGAGCAGATCGAGCGCGGTCTGACCGACCCGGCGGACAGCGTGCGCTACACCTTCGCCGAGCGTGAGGACTACACGCCGACTCCCGTACAGATGGAGCGCGGCATGAAGGACCCGCACCGCTTCGTCAGGATGCTGTTCGCGCAGCGCATGGATGGTATGCATTAAAACTTCAACCACGAAGAGCACGAAGAACGCGAAGAAAAGCATCAAGCCATATTTCAAAAATATGCCCACGATGAAAGCCATCCTGATGACCGCCGCCGGCAATGCCGATGTGCTGCAACTGCGCGAGATCGCCAAACCCGAACTTCCCTCGCCGCACCACCTGCGCGTGAAGCTCGCCGCCGCCGGGGTGAATCCCATCGACACCAAGCTGCGCGCCAATCCCGTCTATTATCCCGACAAGCTGCCCGCAATCCTTGGCTGCGACGGTGCGGGCATCGTCGAGGAAGTGGGCAGCGCGGTGACGCGCTTCAAGATCGGAGATGCGGTGTATTTCTGCAACGGCGGGCTGGGCGACGAGCCGGGCTGCTATGCCGAATACACCACGCTGCACGAGGAATACTGCGCGACGAAGCCCGCCAACCTATCACTTGAGGACAGCGCCGCGCTGCCGCTGGTGCTCATCACTGCATGGGAGTCGCTCGTCGAGCGCGCCAATCTCAAGGCCGGGCAAACCGTGCTGATCCACGCCGCCGCCGGAGGCGTGGGGCATGTTGCCGTACAGCTTGCGCACCACCTCGGCGCGAACATCGCCGCGACGGTCGGCGACGAAAAAAAAGCCGGGCTCGCGCACGGCCTCGGCGCGGAAAAAATCATCGAGTACCGCGAGCAGGACTTCGTGCAGGAGACGCTGGACTGGACAAATGGCCGGGGCACGGATGTGGTATTCGACACGGTGGGCGGCGAGACTTTCCTGCGCTCGCTCGATGCCGTACGCATCGGCGGCAAACTGGTCACCCTGCTCTCCACCCCGCTGTCACTCGCCGATGCGCAGAAAGCAAGGCTGCGCAACCTGTCGCTGTGCTACGACCTGATGCTCACCCCGCAGGTGATGAACCTGCACGAGGAACGCGTGCGCCAGCGCAAAATCCTCGAGGAGGCGGCGAAGCTCGTCGAGGCAGGCAGGCTCGGCGTGCTGGTGTCGCACAGGCTGCCGCTGGAGCAAGCGGCGACGGCGCATCGCATGATCGAGGCGGGCGGCATGACCGGCAAGATCGTGCTGACGATGTAATGGCAAAAAACACCCTCTCCTCCGCCCCCTCTCCCGTACCCGCAAGGGGCATCCCCACTAGGGTCCCGCTGCTACGCAGCGACCGTGGCGAGACAAGCAGGAGAGGGGAATTATTCCCTCTCCCAATTTTGGGAGAGGGTTAGGGAGAGGGCGATGCAATTCATTGACACACATTGCCACCTCGACGCGGCCGAATTCAACAACACGCAGGCCGCGCTGGTGGAAGCCGCGCAGGCTGTGGAAGTGGCGCGCATGGTCATTCCTGCGGTTGCGCGCAGCAACTTCGAGGCGGTGCACGGCCTGTGCGAGCGCTTTCCCGCCTGCGCGCCCGCCTACGGCATCCACCCGATGTACGTAGATGAGGCGCAGCCGCAAGACCTCAACGCGTTGCGCGACTATCTGGCGCAACCCGGTACCGTCGCGGTCGGCGAGATCGGTCTGGATTTCTTCATCGAGCCGCACGACCGCGTGCGGCAGGAATACTTCTTCGCCGAGCAATTGAAACTGGCGCGCGAGTTCGATTTGCCGGTGCTGCTGCATATCCGCCGTGCGCAGGATGTGATCCTGAAGCACCTGCGCCAAGCCAGGGTGCGCGGCGGTATTGTCCATGCCTTCAGCGGCAGCCGCCAGCAGGCGGATGAGTTCATCAGGCTCGGCTTCAGGCTCGGCTTCGGCGGCGCGATGACCCATGTACGCGCCACGCGCCTGCGCGAACTCGCTGCAACCCTGCCGCCGCAGAGCATCGTGCTGGAGACCGACGCGCCGGACATCCCGCCCGCCTTCCTGCATAGCCCTCTCCTCAATCCTCTCCCGCAAGCGGGAGAGGAGGCGGACGAATTGCTGCGCAAAGCCAAAATCACCGAGCCGAACAAGCCGGAGTACCTGCCGCGCATCGCCGAAACGCTCGCGGAGCTGCGCGGCCTGCCGCTGGAGGAGATCGCGCGCATCACCACGGAGAACGCGCTGACAGTTCTCCCCAGACTCGGATCGCTTGAATAAAAATGCACTCCACCACGAAGCACACGAAGGCCACGAAGAATTTTCATCCCGGAAAACGCAGGTGGGAAATTATTAACCCTTCGACACGCCCGCTACGCGTGCTGCTCAGGGCGAACGGACTGCTCACCAAGCCGGCGAGCCCACAAAAAGCCCTGCGTTCTTCTTCGTGGTCTTCGTGTCCTTCGTGGTTCATATTAGAATTTAAATAAACATGCCGCTCTCCCATCTCGACAACGACCATGAGCGCCGCTTCGGCGGCGTTGATCGCCTCTACGGCGAGGGCACCCGCATGGCGCTGCACCGCAGCCGCGTGGCGGTGGTGGGCGTCGGCGGCGTCGGTTCCTGGGCGGTCGAGGCGCTCGCGCGCAGCGGCGTCGGGAACATCACGCTGATCGACTTCGACCATGTCGCCGCCTCCAACATGAACCGGCAGATCCAGGCGCTGGAGAGCACGCTCGGCGCGGCGAAGGTGACGGTCCTCGAAGCGCGCATCCGCGATATCAATCCCGCCTGCAAGGTGAATGCCGTCGATGATTTCCTCACCGAGGGAAATCTCCGCGAGTTGATTCCAGAAGGCGCGTTCGACGCCGTAATCGACGCCTGCGACCAGGTGAAGGTGAAGGCCGCGCTGATCGCCCACGCGCGCTTCAAGAAGATTCCGCTGGTCGTGTGCGGCGCGGCAGGCGGGAAGAGCAATCCCCTCAATTTGCGTCAGGCCGACCTGGGGCTGGTCACCCACGACGCGCTGCTTTCGCGCATCCGCAACCTGCTGCGCAAGGAATTCAAAATTCTGCCGCGCAAAAACGGCAAGTTCGGCGTGGCCTGCGTGTACCTGGAGGAGCCGTCCCGGAAGAGCGGGATCTGCACCGCGGGCAACCTGAGCTGCGCGGGCTACGGCTCGGCAGTGACGGTCACCGCGCCGATGGGGTTCGCCGCAGCGGCCTGGTGCATCGAGCGGCTCGTGACACAATCTGGCGATTGATTCGAGGCTATTCGCCCATCAAGCATCGGCGGCCTGACTACCACTCGCGGAACGAAAAGCCAACACCCATCGTCGTCTGGCGATGGTTGTAGTCGATGAGGCTCTCGCCGAAGCCTGAAGTCAGCTGGGTATGCAGCCGCGCGGAGTTCCCCAGCGGCACCGGCATCGACCAATCGAGTTGCATGAAGCCGCGGTTACTTCCGAAGCGGAGATTGTTGCGCAGCAGCAGGGCCACGGCCTGCGACTTGTCTGCGGGCTCCCAGCGCGCCACCAGGTCGGCGCGGCCGACGTAATCGGTGATGTCCGGGTTCTCGTCCTTGAGGGCATTCTCCGGGATACGCCACCAGCCGCGCGCCATCACCGAAGTGTTGCCCCATTCCCAGCCGCCCTGCAGGTAGAGGCGGTTCCAGCTGCGCGACTCCGGCAAATGCTGCCCGTTCGACTGGTGCGACAGCCCGAGGTTGACGAGCTTCAGTCCCGAATCCTTGCCCGTGCCCAGGGTCGCGATGAGTTCCGGCTCGTAATTGGTCTCGCGGAACAGCGAGGAATTGCGCGTGTTGAACATCTGCCAGTTGGACTGCTGCGTGTAGGCGCCCCACAGGCGCAGCGTCTTCAGCCCCAGGAAATTGATGTCTCGCTGGCTGCCGATGTCCGCCTTGAAGCTCAACTGGAATTTGGTCTCCAGCGCATCGAAATCGAAGGGTGCAGGCGTGCTGTGGCCCGGAGCGGGCGAGGTAGGCTGCCTGTTGATCTTGCCGGTCGTGCGCACCAGCAGGTAGCTTTGCCGATGTGGTGTCAGGCGGCCTAATTTGCTCTCATCGCGATTGGTTCTGTCATCCAGGTTCCAGGCCTTGGTCAGGTAGGAGCGTTCCGGGGGCGGGGGCGATGCAGGTGTGGCAACGGCTGGCGGCGGCGCTCCCTCTTCGTCTTCAAGCAACGGCAGTTCCGCCATGGAAGCGGCGGCCTGCGCATTGTCGTAGCACTTCAGGCGCTCGGCGTTGCTGCCCGCATATTGCTTCGCGCACAGCGCAAAGGCCTCCTCGCCGGCCTGTACCGCCGGCGCAAGCAGCAGGCACAGCAGCAGGAAGCCGCCCCGGCGGGCGGAATGGTTCGTTTTTTTCATAATGAAACCGAGCTAAAGTTATTCGTATGGTGGCCGCGAACGGCAGGCAGCACCGCCTATCTCAGCCAGCCCTTGCGGTGGAACACCCAGAACGGCAATGCGACGGATACCGCCATCAGCGACAGGGCGAATAGATAGCCGTTCGGCCAGTTTAGTTCCGGCATGGACTTGAAATTCATGCCGTAGATGGAGGCGATCAGGGTGGGCGGCAGCAGCGCCACCGAGACCACCGAGAACAGGCGCACGATCTTGTTCTGGTTGATGTTGATGAAGCCGACCGTGGCGTTCATCAGGAAGTTGATCTTGTCGAACAGGAAGGCGGTATGCCCGTCCAGCGAATCGATGTCCTGCATGATCTGGCGCGCCCCATCCATCATGTCCGGAGAGAGCAGCTTGCTGCGCATCAGGAACGAGACCGCACGGCGCGTATCCATGAGGTTGCGGCGGATGCGCCCGTTGAGGTGCTCCGCATGCGCGATGCTGGCCAGCACCGCGCTGGCCTGTTTGTCGCTGAGCGTCTTGTAGAGCACCGCGTCGCTGATTTCGCCGAGATCGGCATAGGCCTCCTCCAGCGCGTCGGCGGAGAACTCCACGTCGGAGCCGTACAGGTCGACCAGCACGTCGAGGCTGCCCGCGACCAGGTCGGTCTGCCCGCGCGAACGCAGGCGGAAATGCTGGAAGACCGGCGGGTCTTCGTCATGCACGCTGAACAGCACGTTGTTCGACAGCACGAAAGCTACGATGACGCTACGCGACTCGCTTTCCTTGCCGAGCAGGAAGTCCGAGCGCACATGCAGTTCTCCGTCCTCCTCGTAGAAGCGCGCGCTCGCCTCGATGTCGCGCAAATGCTCGGCTTGCGGCAGGATGATCGAAAAGGTCCTGGTCACCCATTCGCGCTCTTCTTCGCCGGGTGCAATGGCATCCACCCAGACCGGCTTGCGCGCGGCGATCTCATCCGGCCGGATGCCGACCAGCTTTCCGTTTTCCAGCGTGAAAATATTGAGCATGCGGTTGCTTCCGGTTACTGAATTTCAATGGGGGCGATTATCCACTACAAGGACTCAAAGGAAAACGCGCCAGCACCCGGTAATCCGTCAGCCCGCCCCGCTGCACGGATTGTACCAGTGCGAAATCCGCTATCCTCCAGCATGCCGGCTGCATCACGGGCAGCGGCATATCGCTCCAGTGCGCGTTGCGCAGCAGCGTGACATGCGGTTTATATTCGCGCTGGTCGAACTTGAAGCGATGCGCGTCCAGGCGCCGCCCCAGCGCATCGGCCAGTTGTAGCAGTTGCTGCGGCACATGGTGCGGCGCGGCGTACACGATATGGTTGTGCCCCCAGTAGCGCGCCGCATCGAAACACAGCTCGAACCCCTCGCCGCCTGCCTCCTGCGCCGCGAGCTGCAGCACTTCCAGCCCATACAGTTCGACATCGCCGATGAACGCCAGCGTGTTGTGCAGCGTCTCGCCGCGCATCGCGCGCCCGCCGCACAGGCGCTTCAGCGGCGCCTGCCAGGCCGCAAGCTGCGCGGACTCGGCGGCGGTCGGCCAGAAGGCGAAAAAAACGCGCGCAACAGGGTTGTCGGGTGGGTGGTTCATATGGCGGGCATTCTATAGCAGCCGGGCGTGCCGCCGATGGAACTTTCCCCAATAGCGATCCTCTTCCCTTTCATGTTTTGCGCATCCTGTTTTGTCCGCATGCTCATCAGGGTCGAGCGGCGAGCCGCATTCGGGTAAAATGCGCGCCTTGTCGAATCAGGGCAGACCATGACTGCACGCTTGAGAGAAATACCCTACAACTACACCTCGCTTTCCGACCGCGAGATCGTCCTGCGGCTGCTCGGCGCCGAGGCGTGGGACATCATCAACACGCTGCGCGAAGAACGCCGCACCGGGCGCTCGGCGCAGATGCTGTACGAGGTGCTGGGCGACATCTGGGTGCTGACGCGCAATCCGTACCTGCAGGACGACCTGCTCTCCAACCGCAAGCGCCGCAACGCGCTGACCGGCGCGCTGCGCCACCGCCTGAACGCCATCGAGGCGCGCCGCCGCGAGTCCGAGGGCGACGCCGGCCAGGACGACCGCAACCGGAAGGTGAGGCGCCTGCTCGAACTCGCCGCGGCGGCAGTCGACCAGTTCGCCGCCGAATTCGAGCAGACCCTACAGCTGCGCAAGCGCGCGCTGCGGGTGCTGACACGCATCACGCGCCGCGACAACATCCAGTTCGACGGCCTGGCGCGCGTCTCGCATGTGACCGACGCGACCGACTGGCGTGTGGAATATCCGTTCGTGGTGCTGCACCCCGACACCGAGGAAGAGGTCGCGCCGCTGGTACGCGCCTGCATCGAGCTCAAGCTGACCATCATCCCGCGCGGCGGCGGCACCGGCTACACCGGCGGTGCGGTGCCGCTGGACAGGTTCTCCGCGGTGATCAACACCGAGAAGCTGGACGCGTACTCCGCCGTGGAACATCTGGTGCTGCCCGGTGTGGACAAACCCTACGCCACGATCCGCTGCGGCGCGGGCGTGGTAACGCGGCGCGTGATGGAGGCGGCGGAAGCCAACAAGCTGGTGTTCGCGGTCGACCCGACCTCGGCGGACGCGTCGTGCATCGGCGGCAACGTGTCGATGAACGCGGGCGGAAAGAAGGCCGTGCTGTGGGGCACCGCGCTGGACAACCTCGCCTCGTGGCGCATGGTCACGCCGGACGGCCTGTGGATGCTGGTCGAGCGCATCAACCACAACCTCGGCAAGATCCACGACACGGAAACTGCGACCTTCCGCATCAGCCGCTTCGAGATCGACGGCAAGACGCCGCACGGCGCGCCGGAGATGCTCAACATCCCCGGCAGCGCGTTCCGCAAGGCCGGCCTCGGCAAGGACGTCACCGACAAGTTCCTCTCCGGCCTGCCCGGCATCCAGAAGGAGGGCTGCGACGGCATCATCACCTCGGCGCGCTTCATCCTGCACCGCGCCCACGAGCATACCCGCACCGTGTGCCTGGAATTCTTCGGCCAGGTGCGCGAGGCGGTGCCCGCGATCGTCGAAATCAAGAACTACATGGACGCGCACCCCACGGCGCTGCTCGCGGGGCTGGAACACCTCGACGAGCGCTACCTCAAGGCGGTGGGCTACGCCACCAAGGCCAGGCGCGGCACCCGCCCGAAGATGGTGCTGATCGCCGACGTGGTCAGCGACGATGCGGACTCGGCGGCTTCCGCCGCATCGGAGATCGTGCGCTTCGCCAACCTGCGCAGCGGCGAAGGTTTCGTCGCGGTCTCCGCCGAGGCGCGCAAGAAATTCTGGCTGGACCGCGCGCGCACCGCCGCGATCGCCAAGCACACCAACGCCTTCAAGGTCAACGAGGACGTGGTGATCCCGCTGCCGCGCATGGGCGACTACTGCGACGGCATCGAGCGCATCAACATCGAGCTGTCGCTGAAGAACAAGCTCAAGCTGCTCGATGCGCTGGACGAATTCTTCGCGGGCGAACTTCCGCTGCGCTACCAGGACGACGCGCAACTCGGCGGCGCCGAACTGCTCGGCAACCGCCCGCAGGCGGCAAAGCAGGTGCTCGCCGAAGTGCGCACGCGCTGGCAATGGCTGCTCGACAACCTCGATGCGCCGCTCGGGGAAGGCATGTACGCGCCCGAGGACCGGCAGGATGCGGCCACCGTGTTCGACGCGGTGCAGCGCCACCTGATGCGCGCCTCGTGGAAGCGCGAGGTGCGCGAGCCGCTGCGCCACATTTTCAGCGGTGCCACCTACCAGCCCATCCTCGACCAGTGCGGCAACATCCACGGCAACGTGCTGAAGAGCCGCGTGTTCGTCGCACTGCACATGCACGCCGGCGACGGCAACGTGCACACCAACATCCCGGTGAATTCGGACGACTACGAGATGCTGCAGCAGGCCTATGCTGCGGTGGACCGCATCATGCGCCTCGCGAAGGACCTCGGCGGGGTGATCTCCGGCGAGCACGGCATCGGCATCACCAAGTTCGACTACCTCGATCCTCAGGACATCGCCGCCTTCGCCGACTACAAGCAGCGCATCGACCCGGAGGGACGCTTCAACCGCGGCAAGCTGCTCAAGGGCAGCAACCTGGAGCGCGCCTACACACCGAGCTTCAACCTGATGGAGCTGGAAAGCCTGATCCTGGAAAAGAGCGAACTCGGCGAGATCGCCGACTCGTTCAAGGACTGCCTGCGCTGCGGCAAGTGCAAACCGGTGTGCAGCACCCATGTGCCGCGCGCCAACCTGCTATATTCGCCGCGCAACAAGATCCTCGCGACCTCGCTGCTGATCGAGGCGTTCCTGTACGAGGAACAGACGCGGCGCGGCGTCTCCATCCAGCACTTCGCCGAATTCGGCGACGTCGCCGACCACTGCACGATCTGCCACAAGTGCAAGAATCCCTGCCCGGTGGACATCGATTTCGGCGACGTGTCGGTCGCGATGCGCAACTTCCTGCGCAAGCAGGGCAAGAAGAAATTCAACCCGGTGACTGCCGGCTCGATGATGTTCCTCACCGCCACCGACCCGCTCACGATCAAGCTGCTGCGCAAGACGATGATCGAGCTGGGCTACAAGGCGCAGCGCGCCGGCCACAAGATCGCCAAACATCTGGGCCTGCTGGGCGGCCAGCTCAAACACCCGCCGGCCACCGTGGGCGGTGCACCGCTGCTTTTCCCGTCCGGCCACGCGAAGGTGATCCACTTCGTCAACAAGCCGATGCCGGGCAACCTGCCCAAGAAGACCTCGCGCGCGCTGCTCGACATCGAGGACCCCAGCATCGTGCCGGTCATCCGCAACCCGCACAAGCTGAGCGAGGATTCCGAGGCAGTGTTCTACTTCCCCGGCTGCGGCTCGGAGCGGCTGTTCGGCCAGGTCGGGCTCGCGACGCAGGCGATGCTCTACGAGCTCGGCGCGATCACCGTGCTGCCGCCCGGCTACCTGTGCTGCGGCTACCCGCAGAACGCCGCAGGCAGGGCCGACCAAGCCAATCAGATCAGCACCGACAACCGCGTGCTGTTCCATCGCGTGGCGAATACGCTGAATTACCTCGACATCAAGACGGTGATCGTGTCGTGCGGCACCTGCATGGACCAGTTGCTGAAATACCAGTTCGAGAAAATCTTTCCCGGCTGCCGCCTGCTCGACATCCACGAGTATTTGCTCGAGAAAGGCATGAAGCTGGAGTCCCCCACCGGCGCACGGTACATGTACCACGATCCCTGCCACTCGCCGATGAAGACCTACCAGCCGCTCAAGGTGGCCAGCGAGTTGATGGGGACCGACGTGAAGCTCAACGACCGCTGTTGCGGCGAGGCCGGCAGCTTCGGCGTATCGGTGCCGCAGATCGCGACCCAGGTGCGCTTCCGCAAGGAAGAGGAAATGCGCAAGGGCGCCGCCGCGCTGCGCGCCGACGGTTTTGCCGGCGAGGTGAAAATCCTCACCTCCTGTCCGGCCTGCCATCAGGGGCTGTCGCGCTACGACAACGACAGCGGCACCACGTCGGAATACATCATCATCGAAATGGCGCGCCACCTGCTCGGCCCGGACTGGCTGGAGAGTTACGTCGACAAGGCCAATCACGGAGGCATCGAACGCGTGCTGCTGTGAGCTGCCCATTCCGGGGAACGCCGCTTGACGGCAGGACGCGCCTCATGGAAAGTATCGGCCTATAACCAAGAATAACCATGCTGACACTCCCGCTCGAACCGACCGACGACCGCGCCAATCCGCTTTTCAAGGATGCGGCCGGCTGCGCCAAATGGCTCGGGCAACTGCAGCTGACAAACCTGCAACTGGCGCACAGCCTGCTGTTCAGCCAGATCAACGAGCTCAACCGCTATCCGATGCGCGGCCAGGAACGGCTCAACACGCTGGAGCTGCTGCGCGAGACCGTCGGCTACGTGCAGGGCGACTACGCCAAGAAACTCATCGCCAAACCGCTGCCGCTGAACGAAAGCGAACTGATGGTGTTCATCGCCATCGTGCAGCTCTGGCAGGCCATGGTGCTGGGCTACCAGCGCTGCCTGCAGGACTATATCGCCGGCGACAAGCAGCTCGCGAAGCACGGCGCCTTGCTGTGCCAGCGCTGTCTGATGTACAGCGGCCTGGAGATTTTCGAGCACCTGCGCACCGGCTACGAATTCGATCCCAAGCTGTGGAACCAGCTGCACGAGCTGTATGCCTTCGCCGAGGAACAGAATTTTCAGGCCGGCGAAGTCGGCGATCCGCTGAACGAAAAATACCCGCGCAGCAGCTGCCGCAACGTCTACGTGAAGACCCTGCTGGCCTGCTACGCGCGCCCCGCGGAGCTGACCCGCTCGCAGCTGCAGTTGCTGGATAACTGGCTCACACAATGGAGCGGTACGGTGACGGTGGAACGCAGCTATGCCGCCAGCAAGGGGGACGCCCAGCCGCTCGCGATAGACCTGGCCAGCACGCGCGGCCTGCAGCCGCTTACACAGGTCACCCACAGCGAATCGATGCGCTACCTGCCGATGGTGCCGCTCTCCAAACTGCTGCGCGTGAAGACCATCCTGCTGCAGCAGGGCCAGACCCCACGGCAGGTCAACCTGTGCGAACACTGCAGCGCAAGCGACTGCATCGAGTTCCTCACCTTCCTGCACCAGTGCTGGTGCGAGAACCACAGTGTGCGCCAGGGCGAGCGACTCCCGGCCGTGCAGCGCGCCCAGCTCTGCTACAAGCCGGAAGGCATCTACGCGCACCTGTCCGGCAAGCCGTTCCGGCAGCCCGGGCGCGAGAGCACGCTGGGCAGCGTGGCACGCCACCAGATCGAGGCCTTCGGGCGGGTGCTGCAGGACGCGCACAACAAGGAGCTGCTGGAAATGGGCTTCCCGCTGGAGACCTGGCAGTTCGAGAACGAAAGCATCTCGGGAGCGCGCCTGACGCGCGAGGACACCTTCGGCGGGCGGTTAAGCTACAACCAGCTCATTGCCGTACGCCCCGGCGATGCGGAAACCTTCCTGCTGGGCGCCACGGCGTGGACGAACGTCACGCGCGCCGGGCAGTTGCAGATCGGCGTGCGCTACCTGCCCGGCACCCCCGAGGCGGTCAGCATGCGCGCCACCGGCATCAACATGACCGTGCCGGAAAAATACGTCCCGGCCTTTTTGCTGCCCCCCGTTGCGGGGCTCGGCACCCCCCCCAGCCTGGTCGTCCCGCGCGACTGGTACCAGCCGGACCGCGTGGTGGAAGTCCTGCATCTGAACGGCGAGAAGGAGCACCTCAAGATGGGCATCAGCGTGGAACGCGGCATCGATTACGAGCGCGTGAGTTTCACGATAGCCTACTGATCCGCACAAGGCACAAATAGAGTTTCCTGCTCCGTTCGGCCTGAGCCTGTCGAAGGCCGTAAAGCCGTTCATGTTTCGATAGGGCTTTCCTGAGCGAAGTCGAAGGGCTCAACGCGAACAGCTTCTACTTTATTCGCTCAGCCCATCACCGGATAATCGATGTAGCCCTTGGCCCCGGGTGTATAGAACGTACCGGGATCGGGGGCATTCAGCGCAGTGCCGTTTTTCCACCGCTCGACCAGGTCAGGATTAGCGAGGAACGGGCGTCCCACGGCAACCAGGTCGCACTTGCCCGCCGCGAGGTCGCTCTCGGCCCGTTCGGCGTCGTAGCCGCCGGAAAGGATCAGCGCGCCCTTGAACGCGCTGCGGAACGCCGCCTTCATCGAATCGGGCACCGGCGGCGCACCCATGGAAGAATGATCGACCAGGTGGATGTAGACCAGCCCGCGCGCATTGAGCTGCTGCGCCAGCCAGGCGTACTCCGCCTCCATCGCGTCGTACAGCGGCATGTCGTTGAACACGCCGAACGGCGACAGGCGGATGCCGACCCTGTCCTTGCCGATGGCGACGATCGCCGCCTCGACGGCCTCGAGCACGAAGCGCGCGCGGTTCTCGATCGGGCCGCCGTAGCGGTCCGTGCGCAAATTAGAGTTCGGGCGGATGAACTGCTCGAGCAGGTAGCCGTTCGCCGCATGCAGCTCGACGCCGTCGCATCCCGCCGCCACGGCGTTCTTCGCGGCCTGCGCGAATTCCCCGATCGCGTCCCTGATGTCCGCCGCGCTCATCTCCTGCGGCATGGCGTTCGGCTTCATCCCCTCCGCATCGGTGTACATCTCCCCGGCGGCCGCGATGGCCGAAGGCGCGAGTACGCGTGCGCCGGGAGGCAGGTTGAGCTCATGGCTGACGCGCCCGGTGTGCATGAGCTGCACGAACAGCTTTGCGCCCTGCGCGTGCACCGCATCGGCAACGCGCCGCCACCCTTCGACCTGCGCCGCGGAAAAGATGCCGGGAATGCGCGCGTAGCCCAGCCCGTTTGGGGAGGGCGACGTGCCCTCGGTGACGATCAGGCCGGCGCTCGCGCGCTGCGCGTAATACTCCGCCATGAGTTCGTTCGGCACATTGCCGATGGCGCGGCTGCGCGTCATCGGCGACATGACCAGACGATTTTCAAGCGTGAACTGGCCTAAAGTGGTTTTCGAAAATAGCAGCGACATGGTTGCTCCTCCTGAAAAATGATGAAGCTATCAGCTTAGCGAACAATACATCTACAAACCGGATGAAGTCCGGATAGTCGAAAAATCATTGATGTTCGGATCCCAGCCATTGCATGGCCGCTTCACGATTAGAGAATATCTTTATGTTCCATTCTGCCTTTCGTGGAGTGGCAATCAACGACTCGGTAGAGCGTTCGGTGATTCGATTGTAAGCAACGACCGCCATGGCCTTGATTTGTCCGATCGTGGCCAAATTCATTTGCGCAACAAAATCGTAAGAATAGGAATTGATCTTGTTGATTAAAAGATTAAATGGCGCCTGCAGGTGCGCGATGAGAAATTCGTGGTATTCATTAACCATCGCTTCGTCCATCTCGACGCCATCGTCGATGATCACTTCGGCAATGCTGCTGGAAAGCAAAATAATCTTTCCGAATCTGAGTTCATGTAATTCCATGGCAATAATCCATCAACCAGCGTTTTAGTCTCAAATTGCAAGTATTTGAATAAGTATAAGCCAAACTGCCACACAGTAATTGTGCATATCGTTCATCAATATCCGCTTCGAAGACGACGGCCATTCGACCATGCCCTGGCATTCTCTCAGCGCGGTTCGATCTGCGACAGGTGCCGCGCCACCGACAGCCACGCCCCGAGCCATCCGAGGTAGACCGAGAACAGCAGCAGCGACAGGCTGTCGCCGGGGGACAGCGGACGAAGCGTGAGCGAGCTGCCGTAGAGTTGCGACAGCGCGCCGAGCTGCGCGTTGAGCAGCAGCAGGCTGAGGGTGACGATGAGCCAGGCCATGATGCCGCCGAGCAGGCCCTGCGCCGCGCCGAAATAGAGAAAGGGGCGGCGGATGAAGCCGTCGGTCGCGCCGATCAGCCGGGCGACCTCGATCTCGTCGCGCTGCGTGAGGATCTGCAGGCGGATGGTATTGAAGGTGACGGCGACCAGCGCGAGGCTGAGCAGGCTGGCGAGGATCAGCACCCCCATGCGTCCGAATTTGAGCAGAGCTTCGAGCTTGTAGGCCCAGGCCGAATCGAGCTGCGCCTCGGCGATTTTCGGCAGCTTCGCGAGTTCGCCGCGCAACGCATCGAGCGATTGCGCATCGCCCGGTTTGGGATGGACGACGAAGGCATCCGGCAGGGGGTTCTGCTGCAGCCCGCCGATCAGGTCGGCGAGGCCGGTACTCTGCTTGAGCTGCTCCAGCGCCTGCGCGCGCGGGACGAATTCGACGCCCGCGACGGCTGAGTGCTGTACCAGCTGTTTGTGCAGCCGGTCGATGTCTTCGGCCTTCGCATTCATCTCCAGGAACAGGCTGATCTGCGGCGTGCCGGAGAACTGTGCGACCAGCCCCTGCGCATTCTGCAGCAGCGCATACAGGCCGGCAGGCAGGCTGAGCGCGATGCCGATGACCAGGATGTTGAGGAACCCGGCCAGCGGGGATGCGAACATGCGGCGCAGTACGGCGCGCAGTACGCCGAGGCGCTGGGCGAAGGCGCGCGTCATTGCAGCACGCCCTCTTTCAGCGCGAGGCGGCGCACGCCGCTGTCCCGCAGCACGCTCTCGTCATGGGTGGAGATGAGCAGGGTCGCGCCGACCTGGTGGAAGGAACTGAAGATCGCCATGATCTCGCGCGCGTAATCCGCATCGAGGTTGCCGGTCGGCTCGTCGGCCAGCAGGATGGCCGGGCGGTTGACGATGGCGCGCGCGATGCACAGGCGCTGCTGCTCGCCGCCGGAGAGCGCGATGGGATTGGCCTTCTCGCGCCTGAGCAGGCCGACCTTGTCCAGCGCGGCGCGCACCCGCTTGGCGCTCTCGCGGTGGTCGAAGCCGCAGATTTGCAGCGGCAGCAGCACGTTGTCGAACACGCTGCGGTCGAACAACAGCTTGTGATCCTGGAACACGATGCCGAGGTTGCGGCGCAGGTAAGGCAAGGCGCCGCCCTTGAGCGCGCCGACGTTCTGGTTGTTCACCAGCACGCTGCCGGAATTGGGCCGCTCAATCGCCGCGATCAGCTTGAGCAGCGTGCTCTTGCCCGCGCCGGAATGCCCGGTGAGGAACACCATCTCGCCCTCGGCGATGTCGAACGAGACGCCCTTCAGCGCCTCGTAGCCGCCGGGATAACGCTTGTGGACCTGGTTGAAGGAGATCATTTACGGGTAACACCGTAACCGCGCTGCGCTTCGTCAGGCTGCGGCATGGTCTTGAGCGGATTATCGAGGGGAAGATTGTTTTTCATGATCGTCGCTTTTGCTGATGCTAGCCGCTCGCTGCGGAGAAAGCAATTTTGCGTGCCGGCGGTGGAACATTGGGTGGACTGAAGGCCTTTACCGGGGAAACTGCTGCCCACCGCGCCACCATTGAAAATAGGCCGTTCGGCATATTGTTTTTTGATGGGAATGCTGAAACACTGCGCCGCATTATTCGAATGCTGTGGGGAAAGCATGGTCTATCCCCCAAATACTTGTGTTGGGAAATTATTGTGATGCTGCCCCATTTAATTGCTATGTTCCAGCTTTCGGCTGAAGAATTCACAGCTTTGAGGTTCCAATTTGGCACCTCAAACTTGAAATCACAATTTGTGACTTCAAACGAAACACCCTCCGAACGCGGCGGACGCCGTTATGCCCCTTACGCCTTCACCGAACAGGGCGTCGCCATGACGCCAGTCACTTTATGCCTCCTCAAGCAATACGGGTTGACGCACCGTATCCCAAAGAATACACTGCCTCATGAAGTCCATCCTGACCACGGAGGTCTTCGATACCTGGTTCGCAAACCTGAAAGACAAGCAGGCATCGCGCCGCATCCAGGTACGCATCGACCGGGCCGAGGATGGCAACTTCGGCGATTGCAAACCCGTGGGCGAAGGCGTCTCGGAAATGCGCATCCACCATGGGCCGGGCTATCGCGTGTACTTCATGCAACGGGGGATGGAAATCGTCATCCTGTTGGCGGGCGGAGACAAATCCACCCAGACAAAAAACATCAAGACCGCGCTGGAAATCGCGCGTCAAATTTAGGAGGCCATCATGACAAAAACCAAACTGAAAAAATGGGACAGCGCCGAACACCTGAAAACCGATGAGGACATGGTGCTCTATCTCGAAGCCTGTCTCGAAGAAGCAGGCGATGATGCCGCCTTCATCGCCAAGGCGCTCGGCAACATCGCCCGCGCCAAGGGCATGACCCAACTGGCAAAGGAAACCGGGCTGGGGCGTGAAAGCTTGTATAAGGCGCTATCGGGAGAGGGCAACCCAAGTTTTGCAACTATCCTGAAAGTGACGAATGCGCTGGGGATCAAATTGCATGCACAAAGCGCTTAGGCGGCATGATTGAGAGCAATGGCGATGCTGACCCCCTATCACTTTGATTCGATGCTGTGTGGAAAGCATGGTCTATCCCCTAAATACTTGTGTTGGGAATTTAATGTGATGCTGACCCCGTTTAATTGATTGGCAGTTTGAGAAACTATTGCGACCCTAGCCCCTTTAATTCCTGATCATCATAACTAGAATTTCTACGTCTCCATGAAACTAAAGCCATTCATTCGTTGGGCCGGGAGCAAAAGACAACTTGCCCCCCTATTGTCCTCATGCTGGCCAGGCAACGATTATCGTTATATCGAGCCATTTATGGGCTCTGCGTGCGTGTTCTTCTCAATTTCACCAACACGTGCATTACTATCAGACATTAACGCTGAACTTGTTGGCATGTTTGAAGCGGTTCGTCAAACACCAGAGGCTGTATATGCCTCACTATTGAGCATCCCTGTTGGTGCCGAGAGTTATTACATCATTAGAAAGATTGATCCGAACTCACTCGCCTCAACGGATCGCGCCGCACGCTTCATTTTTTTAAATCGTTATTGTTTTAATGGCCTTTACCGCACAAATCTAAAAGGAGAGTTCAACGTCCCTTATGCGAGCTCAAAGACAGGGGGGCTTCCCACTTGGGATGCTTTTGTTTTGGCTGCGAACATGTTAAAGAACGTTGATATTAAGTGCGGGGATTTTGCCTCTATACTGGCAAACGAAGTGAAGGCCGATGACTTTATTTATCTGGATCCACCCTATGCCGTCCAGAATGAAAGGATTTTCAGCCAATATGGCCCGCAAACATTTGGCCTTAACGATCTCGAACGCCTGCGAGATACTCTGATACAAATTGATTCTATTGGCGCCAAATTCCTGTTGTCTTATGCAAACAGTCAAGAGGCCAAGCTTTACTTCCGCGATTGGCACAACACTACTGTTGAAGTACAAAGAAACATTGCTGGCTTCGCAAAACATAGGCGAAGAGCATCTGAAGTCCTAGTCTCAAATTTCGACTGTGAATCTCTTGCCAACTTCAGAAATGACCAACCTTAAAATCGCGATCATTAGTGATCTTCATATTGGGCACGGCGTAAGATCTAAAGATCTCAGCCCCCATGCCGACACAAATGGAATTGACGAGAAATATCTTCTGAAATTCCTTGAATTTGTTAAGTCAAAAAACATACAAGCAAACTACTTAGTAATTCCTGGAGACATTACAGGGAAAGCTCATCCAGATGAATTTAAGCTCGCATCAAAAGTAATATTGCAGATTGGTACGGCTCTCGGCGTGCCTGAAGAAAAGATTTTATTTGTGCCCGGCAATCATGATAAAAATTGGGATGCAAAACCAGCTGGGGAAAACGACACAACAGGTTTTTATGCCAAGCAAATGTATGCGCCACTTCAGCACGAAGATTGGTTTTTTGAGCACACGATGCGTCGCTCGCCACACCACATGTTGTCTGACAATTGTTTGGGGGTTTGGACTTTTGAGGATTTGATTCTAGTTGGTTACAACTCTTCAAATCACGATGATCGAAACACAAAGGTACATCATGGCCTAATCACAGAATCTTCATTGCAATGGCTTGACGCACAACTTCAAACAATGGACTTGGCAAAACAAAAATTAAAAGTTTTTCTAGTTCACCACCATCCAATTCAATACAGCGATCACATTCCAGATACACCCGACTTTAGTGTAATGACAAATGCGGAAAATCTGCTTAACCTTTTAACAAAGTTCAAGTTCGATTTGCTGCTGCATGGCCATAAACATATGCCTCACTTCAAAACACAAATTACAAACTCTAGTTTTCCGCTCGTAATTTTAGGCGCTGGTAGCTTTTCATATCAGCTTGAGTTGACCTACAACCAACATGCAAGCAATCAATTCCATTTATTGGAAATCGAGGGGCGAGACGATGAAGAAGAGTGCATCTTCGGTCTCTTGCGCAACTGGGCATACTTAAGTGGACACGGCTGGAAGGCAAGTCAAAAACATGACGGAATTTTGCACCAACTTGGGTTCGGCACATACGCGTCGCCAACAATACTAAAGAAGAACTTAGTCCAAAAAATCCAAACACTCTTCCAAAAAACTGATTATGTGCGTTGGCTTGATCTCGTGACACAGGAAAGCAAATTGGGTTACATACACCCTGATTGCGTCATGCTTTTATTAAAAGAAATTAGCGCCGAAATTGGCGTCGAATGTCATGGCGAAATTCCCGATAACGCAATTTTGCTTCTACCACGGAAGGCAAACTAACATGGAAGATATACTAAAACGAAACCTCTTTGAAGTTGAGAATGCTAGAAACTTGTCTTCTATTGAGGTTGTAAACACGTTTGTCCCAACCAAATCTTTTTGGCGATTACTGTCCCCCAAAAACCATATCGTTCTTGGTGCGCGCGGATCGGGCAAGACTGAACTTGTGAGGATGCTAGCGCACGACCACCTTTCTCAGTTTGATGATAAGCGCGCAAAGGAAATCATTCAGCGAAAAGAGTTCATTGGCATCTACGTCCCAACAAGATTGGAATGGGTTGGCGGATTGAAGAACAAACAATGGCAAACTGAAGCAGAGGCCGAGAAATTTTTCCAATGGCGACTAAATATATCCACTTGCGCCGCATTATTAGTGACGCTAAAAAGTTGCCTTGACACCTATATCAAAAACCATGGTGACCGTGCGCGCACAGAGCGCGATTTGGCAAGAGCACTTTATAAAACATGGACTGACAACCCAGAGGGTTCATGCGAAACGATTTTTGCATTACATGAATTACTGGAAGACATTGAACACGGCAAACAGGCTCAGATCACACGCGCGCGCATAACGGGGATTGCGACCAGTAATGAATTAATGATCGGTGCATATTTCGAATCTGAGCTTTTTTCCCCCCTAAGAAGGGCAATAACGCTTGCATCACGAGCTCTCGATTTTCCAGAAAACTCCGTATGGATGCTATGTCTCGACGAGGCTGAATTTCTTGAACCTCATCACCATAGAATCCTCAACTCACACCTACGAGCACATCCCGGGAACTTGGTCTTCAAGATCACAACCATGCCCTACTACCATCACACACTTGAAACAAACATGAACGCTTGTCTAAACGTTGGACACGATTTCGAATACATCTACATTGACAAGGACCCGATAGAATTTCTGCCGAGTGAGGACAGCGGTGAGTATTTCGCAAAAATGCTCTTTAACAAGCGCGCAGAACAATCGGCGGGAGATTACAAGTGGGAAGATTTTGAAGCATTACTAGGCGCCTCCGTACTGCTTGATTCTAGAATCAGTGACTGGTCTGCGGATTCAAAAATGATGGCCCTAATGAAAAAACATGCCAACTCGGCTACACAAGCGAGAGCAGGTCGTCTGGCCGGCACACCCGATTTCAAAGATCAAATTTCAAGAAAAATTCACGGTGCACTCCTGCTTCGAGAGGCGGTTGCACAAAAGCGTGGCCGCGCAGAGCTGGATGTTTACTCTGGCATTAGAATGGCAATAAGGTGCAGTGATGCAAACCCAAGAAGACTAATTCGCATTATTAACCTTTTCATTTCTGAGCGAGGAAAGAGCGAAACGCTTAACCAGATTAAGCCACAACGTCAAACAATGTTGTTGACTGCCTTTTCAAACAGCACACTGAGTCGAGTACAAAGTGAGCCACAAAACGGCCCAGATTTGTATAAGTTCTTATCTGCTGCCGGTAATTATATGCGACGGGATTTACATGACAACCTGCTTGGTACTGACCAAGTTTCATCCATAGCGATCGATGTCCCAATCACCGACAATGAGTGGACCGTGATCAAAAATGCCGTAGGTCTTGGGCTTCTCTACCCAAATATTAATGCCAATAGTGGCGATCAAATGCCTGAGCGAATTGGTGTCTTTCGTCTAGCCTACGTACTTGCTCCTAACTTTAAAATTCTGCCGCGAAAAGGCAAACCAGTGTCGATCAAACGCATTAATCAGCAGGCTGACATACTAGTGCTACAGAATACCAAATCATGAAGCTTACCTCCATAAACGACATCACATTTGAATCTGCCAAAGCCAACACATATGACTTGGCAATCTTTGCTTGTGGATATGAGTCACGCTGCCAATTTATTTCCTCTCAACTCAATCATTCCAATATCAATAGGCAGCTAATATTTGGTTTTGAATTTGTTGGCGATGCCATGTTGCGAGCTGAAAGCGACAAGCACTTCCAACAAAAGTGGGGGATAGCCCCAACAATTCTGCCCTCCCCAAATGAATTGGAGGTGTATAGGTTATTAAATCAGGAAATTCGCGATTCTAAGGCGAAGATCTCTCGTGTCCTTGTAGACTATTCTTCAATGAGCCGCTCGTGGTATGCCGCCATCCTCAATTGGTTCAGGTTCAGTGAATTGCAGTCTGAAGTTGTCGTCGACTTCGTCTATTCAGCCGGGGAGTATTCTGGTGACTTTGCTCCCATTTCTGTCGAAAGCATTTTGCCTTTGCCAGGTTGTGAGGGGTCGTCAGGGACTGTTACTAAATCTATAGCAGTCATGGGCCTTGGTTTTGAAAATCTCGCCCCCCTCTGCGTTTTAGATAAATTGCAACCAGATGAAATATTCGCATATTTTGCATCCCCATCCCTAAATGAAAGCTATCCCACCATTGCGCGCAGCAAGAATAAGGAATTGATTGATGTAGCAAGGGAGACGCTTGAACTTCCGCTAACAAGTATCGAGCTGACTGTTGCAAAATTGGCTGAAGTTATTTCGCCGTACTTAAAAACCGCGGATATAACTTTTGTTCCAATGGGACCTAAACCACATGTATTAGCAACAATTTTATTGGCCATCAGATTCAACCAAGTCACCTGCTTGCATGTGCATGGTAAATGTCAAAATATCGCGGACATTGTTGCTAGCGGTGATGTGATCGCAACAAGCCTGCAATTTAGACATTAAAACGACAAGGTGCTCAGGCTCGAATTGTTTTCAAGACAATCAGGGACAGGCCACGGTTTCCTGAAGCCTTCATCACTTACTCGAACCTGTCGGAGCTAGTCGGGCGGCTGGTGGCTTGACCGCCTGTTTCGGCAGACTTCGTCTTCCCGTTACTGCTCGTCCAGCCCCAGCAGCGCCTCGACAAAATCCTCCACAACGAACGGCCTGAGGTCGTCCAGCCCCTCGCCCACGCCGATGAAGCGCACCGGGATCGGGTGCGCCCTCGCAATCGCGGCGATCACGCCGCCCTTGGCGGTGCCGTCGAGCTTGGTCAGGATCAGGCCGGTCACGCCGAGCGCCTCGTCGAAGGCCTTGACCTGCGAGAGCGCGTTCTGGCCGGTGTTGGCGTCGAGCACCAGCAGCACCTCGTGCGGGGCCTCGGGCAGTGCCTTGGCAATCACGCGCTTGACCTTCTTGATCTCTTCCATCAGGTGCGCCTGCGTGGTGAGGCGTCCGGCGGTGTCGGCCAGCACCACGTCGATCTTGCGCGCCTGCGCGGATTGCACCGCGTCGTAGATCACCGCGGCGGCGTCGCCGCTCTGCTGCGCGATGACCGTCACGTTGTTGCGCTCGCCCCAGGTCATCAACTGTTCGCGCGCCGCGGCGCGGAAGGTGTCGCCAGCCGCGAGCAGCACCGACAGCCCCTGGCCCTGCAGGTATTTTGCGAGCTTGCCGATCGAGGTGGTCTTGCCCGCGCCGTTCACGCCGCACATCATGATGACGAAAGGTTTATGGGTTTCAGCCTGCAGCGGTTGCGCGAGCGGCCTGAGCAGCTTGAGCAGGCAGTGCGCGAGCGCCTCCCTGAGCTCGGCCGCCTCGCTCAGGCGATGCTCCTTGACGTAATAGCGCAGATCGGCGAGCAGCGCATTGGTCGCGTCCATGCCGACGTCGGCGGTGATGAGGATGGTCTCCAGTTCCTCGTAGAGGTCGTCGTCGATCTTGCCGCCGCGGCCGAACAGGCCGGTCAACTGGTTGCCGGTGCGCGCCAGCCCGGATTTCAGGCGCGCGATCCAGCCCTGTCCTGAGCCTGTCGAAGTGGCGTTGGCGGGTTTTTCTTCGGGGGCACCGGACGGATTTTTTTTCAGGAAGCTGAACATTGGGAACGCATTTTGGACACGGGGAAATAGGGCATAATACGCGCGCATTTTATGCCGATTACATGTTTTAGGGCTAGGCACATGAGAGCTTATCTGTTTTGCATCGCACTGCTGCTGGGAGGCATGCAGCCTGCCGCACAGGCGGAGGTATTCGAACGCACGCTGGCGAACGGGCTGAAAGTCATCGTCAAGGAAGACCACCGTGCGCCCGTGGTGGTGCAGCAAATCTGGTACAAGGCAGGCAGCATGGACGAGCGCACCGGCGTGACCGGCATCGCGCATGTGCTGGAGCACCTGATGTTCAAGGGCACCCATGCCGTGCCGGCGGGCGAATTCTCCAGGCGCATCTCGGCGGCTGGAGGGCGCGAGAACGCCTTCACGAGCTACGACTACACCGCCTACTTCCAGCAGTTGCACAAGTCGAAGCTGCCCCTGGCGATGCAGCTGGAGGCCGACCGGATGCGCAACCTCAACCTCACCGCCGATGAGTTCGCCAGGGAGATCAAGGTGGTCATGGAAGAGCGCCGCCTGCGCACCGACGACGAGGCGCATGCGCTGCTGCAGGAAAAGATGATGGCGACGATCTACCAGCAGCATCCCTACCGGCATCCGATCATCGGCTGGATGAGCGACCTCGAATCGCTCACGGTGGGCGACGCCAAGGCGTGGTACGACCGCTGGTACGCACCGAGCAACGCCACGCTGGTCATCGGCGGCGACGTCAAGGCCGAGGAGGTGTTTGCGCTGGCGCAGAAGCACTACGGCGCGATCCCGAAGCGCGCCATGCCGCCGCGGCGCAACTTCATCGAACCCAAACAGGTCGGCATCAAGCGCATGGTGGTGAAGGCTCCCGCCGAGCTGCCGCAGCTGGTGATGAGCTACCACGCGCCCACGCTGCAGGACCCCGCCCAGGACTGGAAGCCCTACGCCTTGCAGATTCTGGCCGGTGTGCTGGACGGCAACGAATCGGCGCGCCTCAACAAGCATCTGGTGCGCGAGCAGCAGATCGCCAGTGCGGCGGGTGCGGGCTACGACGCCACCTCGCGCGGCCCGAGCCTGTTCACCCTCGAAGTCACGCCCAGCGAGGGCCGGATGGTGGATGACGTCGAGGCCGCGTTGCGCCGGGAGATCGTGCTGCTGCTCAAGGACGGCGTGAGTGAGGAGGAGTTACAGCGCGTCAAGGCGCAGGTGGTGGCGAGCGAGGTGTACAAGCGCGACTCGCTGTTCTACCAGGCGATGCAGATCGGCCAGATGGAGAGCATCGGGCTGGGCCACCGCGCGATCCCGGTGATGCTGGAGAAACTCCAGGCGGTGACGGCCGAACAGGTGCGCCAAGCCGCCGAGGAAATCCTGCAGGACGACAGCCTGACCGTCGCGGTGCTCGACCCGCAGCCGCTCTCCGGCAAACCGAAACGCCAGCCTCAGGGAGCGAACCATGCGCATTAAATCCCTTCTTGTTGCGGCGCTGTGCTGCGTTGCGGCCACTGCGTTCGCCACCCCCAGCATCCAGCACTGGCAGAGCGCCAGCGGCGCGAAGGTGCTGTTCGTCGAGAACCACGACATCCCGATCCTGGACGTCGCGGTGAGCCTGCCGGCGGGCAGCAGCTTCGATGCCGCGGACAAGGCCGGCGTCGCGGGCCTGACCCATCACCTGCTCGACCTGGGCGCGGAAGGGCTGAGCGAGGACGACATCGCGCGCGGCATGGCGGACCTCGGCGCGCAATTCGGCGGGAGCTTCGACCAGGATCGCGCGAGTCTCTCGCTGCGCACCCTGAGCAACGCGGCGCAGCGCGACAAGGCTCTGGACATCATGGCGCGCGTGCTGCAGCGTCCGCTGTTCCCCGAGGCGATCCTGCTGCGCGAGAAGGCGCGGCTGATCGCCGCCCTGAAAGAGGCCGAGACCAAGCCGGAGAGCATCGCCGACAAGGCCTTCAACAAGGCGGTATTCGGCGCGCACCCCTACGCCCTGCCGGTTTCCGGCGACGTCGCCGGCGTGGAGAAGATCACCGTGCAGGACCTGCGCGACTTTTACGCCGCGCATTACCGTACCGGCGGTGCGGTAGTGGCCATCATGGGCGACATCTCGCGCGCGCAGGCCGAGGCGATTGCGCAACAACTGACGGCGCAACTGCCGGCGGGTGCTGCGCCCGCCGCATTGCCCGAGGTCGCGATGCGGATTCCCGCCAGCGAGCAGCGCATCGCCCACCCCGCCAGCCAGAGCCACATCCTGGTCGGCGCGCCGGGCATGGCGCGCAACGATCCGGACTATTTCCCGCTCTATGTCGGCAACCACATCCTCGGCGGCGGCGGCTTCGTGTCGCGCCTGATGGACGAGGTGCGCGAGAAGCGCGGCCTGGCCTACAGCGTCTACAGCTACTTCATGCCGCTGAAACAGCCGGGCGCATTCCAGCTCGGCCTGCAGACCAAGAAGGAACAGGCCGATGGGGCGCTGCAGCTGGTGCGCAACACGCTCGCCGAATTCATCGCCAAGGGGCCGACGGAAAAGGAACTGCTGGCCGCCAAGCAGAACATCATCGGCGGCTTCCCGCTGCGCATCGACAGCAACCGCAAGATCCTCGATTACCTTAGCATCATCGGCTTCTACAACCTGCCGCTGACCTATCTGGACGATTTCACGCGCAGGGTCGAACAGGTCACGGTCGCGCAGGTCCGCGATGCGTTCAGGCGCCACATCGACCCACAGGCGATGGCGACGGTGATCGTGGGCGCGCCCCCGGCGTCCGCAGATAAAAACGGGGCCACAAAATAAAAAAAGCAGCAAGCAACAAGGTTCGCATCATCGGCGGCGAGCTGCGCAGCCGCACCATCGGCTTTCCCGATGCCGAAGGTCTGCGCCCCACGCCGGATCGCGTGCGCGAGACGCTGTTCAACTGGCTGGGGCAGACGCTCCACGGGCGGACCTGCCTGGATCTGTTCGCCGGCAGCGGCGCGCTGGGGTTCGAGGCCGCCTCACGCGGCGCGGAACGGGTGGTGATGGTGGAAAAGAACCCCGCAGTCTTCCGCGCCCTGCGGGACAACATTGAAAAATTGGCCTGCGCCAACGTTTTCGCATATTGCCAAGATGGGTTAGAATTCGCAGCTCGCGATGCGCACCGGTACGACGTGATTTTCCTGGACCCGCCGTTTAAGAGCGGTTGCCTGCCCAGGCTGCTGGAAATCCTGCCGCAACACTTGAACCAAAACGGCAGGGTATATGTCGAATCGGGTGATGCGATTGATGCCGCACCGCCTTGGCAGGCAGTGAAGTCAGGCAAGGCCGGGCAGGTGTATTATCAATTACTGGGCTTACTGTAGATGATTAGGGTGGTTTATCCGGGAACTTTCGATCCCATCACGCGCGGGCATGAGGACGTGGTGCGGCGTGCCGCAGGCATGTTCAGCGAAGTCATCGTGGCAGTGGCGGAAAGCCGCACAAAGACATTGTTCACGCGGGACGAACGGGTGGAAATGGCGCGTGAGGCCTTCACGGACTTTGCCAACGTGCGCGTGGAAGGCTTCGACGGTTTGCTGATAAACTTCGTCCGGGCGCATGAGGCGCGCGTGGTATTGCGCGGATTGCGTGCGGTGTCGGATTTTGAATACGAGTTTCAATTGGCCGGGATGAACCGCAATCTCTATCCCGAAATGGAAACGCTGTTCCTGACTCCGGCGGAACAATATACCTTCATCTCGGCCACCATGGTGCGCGAGGTGGCCCGCTTCGGCGGCGATGTCAGCAAGTTCGTTTCGCCCTTGGTGGCGGCAAGGTTGCAGCAGAAATATTAAATTGATCTAACTAGGAGAAAAGCATGGCACTGATAATTACCGATGAATGTATCAACTGCGACGTGTGCGAGCCGGAATGCCCGAACGACGCAATTTCGCAGGGTGATGAGATTTATGTCATCGACCCCGACAAATGCACCGAATGCGTAGGCCACTACGACACGCCGCAATGCGTGGAAGTCTGCCCGGTGGATTGCATCCCCAAGGACCCGAATCATGCGGAAACCAGGGAGCAACTGCAGGCCAAGTACGAAAGACTGACGGCCGGGAAGTAATCCCTCGCTGCAACACCCAGATGACAGGCGGGGCGCATCATGCGCCCCGCCTGTTTTATTTTGCCGGAACAAAGTTCCCGCGAAAGCGGGTCTTTTGCATTCTGCGCTACCCCTGGATCAGCCGATACACCTGACGGTACAGCTCGCGCATACGGCTCATCTGCTCTGCCGTGACAGGGCGCCGTCCGTAGCGCGCATCCTCGAACAGGATGGTGATTTCGGACAGTTCGTCGCGTATGGAACGGTGGAAACGGCTGATCTGCGCAAGATATTCCGTGGTATTTACCGGCGGTTCGCGCTGCATATCCTGCAATGAGAACAGCCGCTCCGTTGCCAGGTAATAACGGCGCGCCACCGCCGCATCGTGTTGCTGCATTCCCACCAAGCCCAGGCGCAGATAGTCCAGCCGTGTGAGCAGCCATATCCCCGTTTTCGCTTCGCGCATCAGCCGCCACAGCGCATAGAGCAGTGCCAGGAAACCGAGCAGGAGCAGAGTCATCGCGATTGCGTTGCGGTTTTTGTCCAGCCATTCCTTGAACGATTGCCATAGCTCCTGCAGGCTCTGCATCAGCGGCTTCATGGCCATGGCGCACCACTCGCTCGCATCGGCCATGTCATTGATCGCAGCGCGCTGCCATTCCGGCATGCCGGCGTGCCCGGCCACTTTGCGCATTTCAGCGGGCGACAACCAGTCCGTGCCGCGCCCTCCAGTACTGGAAGAATTGCCGCTTCCGCTGCCACCCCCGGCCTGCGCCCCGCCTGTGGAGCCATTTTGCGGTTCGCCTTTGACGGTGGCGACATTGCCGGCCTGGCCCCACTTCCAGAAAAGGGAATGCCATGTCGCCTGGGGAGTGAGCGCATAGAGTGCCAGGCATAGCGCAAGGATCACCAGTGTTGCGGCAGCAATGGCTGCACCTTGCGCGCCGACGACATGATGCCCCAGGCTCTGCTGGCGCAATTCGCTGGCGGTGCGATTGATCTGCTCCGCGACCAGAGTGAACACCACGGCGATTACATAGGGCACGAGATAGAACAGCATGGCCCAGTCGGCGCGGAAGTGCGAGGCGGCGAACAGCACCATCACCACCGAGATGAGCAAAGCCAGATGGAGATGCCGCCGGGTGGTGGTGACACAGTTGTAGGCGACTTGCAGCATCGCCAGCATATACAGCCCGGCGCGCGGGAATCCCCACATCGGAATGAAGATGACCACGGAAATCAGCGCACCGAATATCAGCCAATTGCGCATCCGCCGCCGCCCCGCCTCTGTAGCTTCGCCGTGCTGCCGCCAGCCGGTGTGCAGAGTGAGGGCAAACACGACCGACCACAGCATTACCTCGGTTGCGAAGCCTCCATACTGGATGTCGAGGAAGGCATTGCATGTCAACGCCAGCACTTGCGCCGCAAACAATCCGAGATAAGCCGGAAGATAATTCAGCGGAGGGCTCATGGATTGAACACCCTGACCAGATCGTCGCCCTTGCGCAGCGTCAGGTAGCCCACGCCCAAGTCGAGCAGTCCAGCCCACGGAGACGACGCGCCGGGTTCCTTATCCAGAAACGTCTCGCGTTCAAACGCTATCGCCAGCACGTAAGCGCCGCGCGCGCGCAGCAGGGCAACAGCCTGCAAGGTTCCGGCAACCCGCTCTTGCGGTTCTGCGAGGAAAACCACGACGGTCTGCCCGTGGCGGCAGTTCATCGCAACGTTTTGTAACGCTTTTGCGTAGGGAATTGCCCCATCGGCGGCGGCCACCGCCAGCGCATCCAGCATATCGCGGTAGTGCGCCTCGCCGGAACCGATGCCGACGGCAAGCTGTCGTGCGCCCTCGCCGTGCAGCCGGACCGGCATGCCGTTGCTGCATGCGTAGCGGCCGATGGAAGCCGCGATGCGCACGGCATATTCAAAACTGGAATGTTTGCCCTTGCCGGCATTGCCGCCCGCCGACATATCCAGTGCAATGTACAACGAGGCCGAAGCCAGCGGCTCGAATTCCTTCACCATCAGTTCATTCAGTCGCGCCGTGGTGGGCCAGTGCACGTGGCGTGGGTTGTCGCCGCGCCGGTATTCGCGCAGGCCGGAAAATTCCGCCGCCCCAGCCCCCTCGGGCAGCAAAAATCCGCCGCGATGGATTTCGCTGGGCGTGCCGGACAGCGGCAGGGATACGATGGGAAATACATCGGGGTAGATGGTCAGCGTCTGCACACCGCCGCTCTTTTGCTCGCGCGCCTCGATCAGCCCGAGCGGAAAGCTGGAAGCCAGCCCTACCGGACCGAGCCGGTAAAACCCGCGCTTCTCGCACAGCAGCGGCACATCGAAGCTGCGCGTTGCATCGCCGCCGATGTAGGCAACAACGCCCAGCACTTTTTCCTCGGGCGCATCGCCCCGTGCCGCGCCGACAAAAGGCAGGCGATCCATCGCCTCCACCATGAAACGCGGTAACCAGCCGTGATTGCGTACCGTCACATGAAACAGGATGGTCTCGCCTTCCTCGGCGCGCTCCGGTCCGCTGCGCGTTACCGATAACCGCTTCACCAGCCAGCGCGGCCAGACAAACCCGGTAATCAGCGTCGCCAACAACAGTGCCGCAATCGCCCAGGGCAGCGCCTGCCCGCGATTGATGGCCGCCGCATAAGCCACCAGCGTGAGGCCGGCCAGCACCAACGGCTTGAGGTAACGTGGATTCCAGGCGGGACGAGGGAAGTTCATCGCTTATGTCGAATCTGGCGCGCCTTGATTACACCGGAGGATGCACCCGATCCAGCACTTCCTTCAGGATGTTGCTTGCCGTTTTGCCCAGCGCGGCAGCCTGCGGGCGCACGATGAGACGATGTTCCAGCACCGGTCCGGCCATGAGCTTGACCATGTTCGGAGTTACGTAGTCGCGCCCATGCAGAAAGGCCAAGCCGCGCACGCCCCGCGCCAAAGCCAGCGTTCCGCGCGGGCTGGCGCCCAACCGCAGATCGGGATGCTGGCGCGTAGCGTCGGTGATGCGGGCGATATATTCGGCGACGTTCGGATTGATATGTACCTGCTTCGCCGCCTCTCGTACCGCCAGTATCTCGGCTTCGGTAGTAACAGCTTGCAGTTGCTCGATGGGATGAGCGAGCGTCTGCGCACCGAGGATGCGCACCTCCTCCTCCAGCGTCGGATAGCCCACGTTGAGGCGCACGAAAAAGCGGTCGAGTTGTGCTTCCGGCAGCACATGCGTACCGGCCATGTCGATGGGGTTCTGTGTTGCCAGCACCATGAACAGCGGCGGCAAATCATAAGTGCTGCCATCCACGCTGACACGAAATTCTTCCATGCATTCCAGTAGCGCGGACTGCGCGCGCGGCGTAGCGCGGTTGATCTCGTCGGCCAGCAAGATATGGGTGAAAACCGGTCCGGCACGAAACTCGAATTCGCTGGTTTTCTGGTTATAGATCGGCACTCCGGTGATATCCGAGGGCAACAAGTCCGGGGTGCACTGCAACCGCTTCATATCCACGGCGACGGACTTGGCCAAGGCGCGCGCCAGCATGGTTTTGCCGGTGCCCGGCACATCCTCCAGCAGCACATGGCCACGACAGAGCAGCGAAATCACCGCCAGCTCAATTACCGGCCGTTTACCGACGATGACCTTTTCAACGTTGTCGACAAGCTTCCTGATGGTTTGCATGAACGCTCCCTGATCGCGAGTTTTTGCCGGGCTGGCTGGTTATCATGTATCGTTTTGAAGCCAACCCTTCAACAGCAGTTCGAGTTTATCCGCGCCGCAAGTTTTGCGCCAATTTTCAAGCTAGCACTGGCACTGCGAACAATAGAAACTGGAGCGCTGCCCCTGCCTGATCTGCCTGATGGGTTTGCCGCACTTGCGGCAGGACTCCCCTGCCCGGCCGTACACCCAGTAGTGCTGCTGGAAGTAACCGGGCTTGCCGTCGCTATTGATGAAATCGCGCAGGGTGCTGCCGCCTTTTTCGATTGCCTCGGTCAGCGTGGCGCGTATCTCCTTTACCAGCCGCGTGCAGCGCGGCAGGCTGAGTTTCCCGGCGGCGAGTTGCGGTTTGATGCCGGCGCGAAACAGGGCCTCGTTGGCGTAGATATTGCCCACTCCGACCACCACGTGGCTGTCCATGATGACGTGCTTGATCGCGGCAGTCCTGTTGCGCGTAACTTGGTGGAGATAGCGTGCATCGAAGCCCTTTTCCAGCGGCTCGGGCCCGAGCGCGGCGAGCAGCGGGTGAGCGCTAACCTCGCCTTCATGCCAAAGCACCGCGCCGAAGCGGCGCGGATCGCGCAGGCGCACCAGCATGCCGTTGCCCAGCACCAAATCGAAGTGGTCATGTTTCCCGGCCGGTGTCTTGACGGGCAGGAGGCGTAGGCTGCCGGACATGCCGAGGTGCAGGATCAGCGTACCGCGATCGAACCCGGCGAGCAGGTATTTGCCGCGCCGCCCGAGCGTGCGGATGGCTTGTCCGCGCAACAGCTTCGGCAGGTTTTTCGGGACCGGCCAGCGCAAGCCGGTGTGGCGGATAACGACATCCAGGACGGGCTGGCCTTCGAGGTGCGGCGCGAGGCCGCGCCGCGTGACCTCGACTTCCGGGAGTTCAGGCACGACGGCGTTTCCACCACATCGCCGCGCCGGCCAGCGCAAGCAGCAGCGGCAGGCCCGCCAGGAAGCCGAGGCCGATGGTGGCGAGCTGCTTCTTGCCGAGCGCCAAATTGCTGTCCTTCGCGGCGCGCGGCTGCAGGGTGATGAGGTGCTCCTCGCTGACCAGCCAGTTCACCATATTCACGCCCAGGTCCACGTTGCCGCCGTTGCCGGCGAAGCTGTTGGCGAGGAACGCGCCGCTGCCGACCACCACGATGCGCTGCTCGCGGTCGTTGATGTTGCGCTGCAGCGCGACCGCGATCACGGCGGGACCGGGGGTATCGCGCCGCTTATCGAAGCGCGGCGTAGCATTAGGCGCGCTACGGCTCACCCAGCCGCGCGCGGCGGCTTCCACCAGCACACTGTGCTGCCATTCCGGATTTTCGTTCCACGCCAGCGGGCGCGCCGAGGGGAAGGCGGTGATCAGGTTGAAATTGCGCGTGATGGCATGCGGCGGATAGGCCGCGCCCAGCGACCAGGTGGCGGGGGCGTTCATGCCGGCGGCGGAGGGGTCGATCACGATGCCGGGCGGCAGCAGCAGGTCGAGTTTCTCGGCGAGGCGCTCCAGCCCGTGCAGCGGCTCGGCGTCCACCAGCCAGAGCAGGTTGCCGCCGCGCTCGACGTAGCGCAGCAGCTTGTCCACTTCGCCTGGCATGAGATCGAGCTGCGGCTGGGTGATGACCAATACGCCGACATTGCTCGGCACCTCCTGCGCCAGCGCGAGATTCAGGCTGTTGAGGCGGAAGCCGTTCTGTTTGAGTTTCGCGCCGAAGGGATTGCCGAGGTCGTGGTTGGCGATGCCGTCCAGCTTGCGCTCGCCATGCCCGTCGAGATACATCACCAGTTGGTCGCGCTTGTGCGCGAGGCGCAAGAGCGCGCTGGTGAATATCTGCTCATTGAGCTGGGTGAGGTGTTCGCTGCGCCCTGCGTATTCGACCACCATCTCGCCGTTGAGCTGGACGCGCGCCGCGCGGGTCTTCTCCGGTTCCTTCTCCGGGTCGATGAACGCCAGAACGATGTCGGGCTTGTAGCGCTGGTAGAGCGCGAGGTAGTTGCGGATGATCTTGCGGATGTCGCCGAGGCGCGCGTCCTGCTCGGTGGCGTATACCGTGACGTTGACCGGGCCTTTCAGTTGCGCGAGCACCTCCACGCTGGCGGGTTCCAGGCTGTTGCCGGCGTTGTGCGTAACGTCGCGCTGCACGTGGTAGCACGTCGCGAGATAGCCCAGGCCGGACGCAATACCCAGCAGCAACAGCACGAACAGCAGGTTGCGCAACAGCGGATGGGTCAGGAATTTACGCACGATGGCTCACCCGTAGATGCGGTTGTTATGGAGGCGGCGCATCGCCAGCAGCAGGAAGAACGCGCTGAACAGCACGAAGAAGGCGGCATCGCCGCTGTCCAGCAGGCCGGCATTGAAATTCTGGAAGTGATTCAGCGGCGAGACGAAATGCCAGGGCGAGTCTTCCGCCGCCGCGCCGATATCGGCCAGCCACAAGCCGACCAGCACCGCCAGCGCGCCGATCGCGGCGATAACCGGCTGGGTGGTGAGTGCGGAGACATACAACCCCACCGCGACGTAGCTGGCGGTGAGCAGCAGCAGGCCGAGCAGGTTGGAGAGCATCAGGCCGTGATCGAGCGCGGTGCCGAGCGCCAGGGTGTAGAGCATCAGCGGCACGCCGGCCGTCAGCAGCGTCAGGAAAGCCAGCAGGCCGAAGAACTTGCCGAGCACGATCTGGCGGCCGGACAGCGGCGCGGAGAGCAGCAGCGCAAGTGTCTGGTTGCGCCGCTCCTCGGCGATCAGGCGCATGGTGAACATCGGCGCCAGCATCATCAGCAGCAGCGCGGCGGTGTTGAACAGCGGCGCGGCGATGGTTATGGTCACGCTGGGCGGATTGGCGAGCTGCGCGAGCTGCGGCTGGATGTCGAGGAAGGCATCGAGCCGCGCGAGGAAGAACCACGCGAAGACGAACTGCAGCGCGGCGAGCGCGAACCAGGTCGAAGGCATGGAGAACAGGCTGCGCAGTTCGCGCAGGGCGAGCAGGCGGATCATGCATTTCCTCCTGGAGCATTTTTTCCGCTGTCGGTGATCTTGACGAACACCTCCTCCAGCGTGGACTGCAGCGGCGTGAGCTGCTCGACTTGCCAGCCCCGCTGTTCGGCGAGGGTGAGCAGCGCGCTGCCGGGGTTGGTCTCCGGCTCGTGCAGCACGCGGAACTGCGTGGCGGAGAGCCGCTCGACGCCGCTGACGCCCGCGATGGCTTCCAGCTCGCCCAGGGGCGGCGGGTTACGCAAGGTGACGGTGAAGCCGGAGACGCCTCCGTACTTCTGCATGCGCGCGCTGGTGTCGCCGTAGATCAGCCTGCCGTTCTGCATGATTTCCACGCGGTCGCACACGCTTTCCACCTCGCCGAGCAGGTGCGTGGAGAGGATCACGCTGCTGCTGTTGCCCAGCTCGCGGATCAGGACGCGGATGTCGCGGATCTGCGCGGGGTCGAGGCCGACGGTGGGCTCGTCCAGCACGATCACGGCGGGACGGTGGATGATGGCCTGCGCGATGCCGACGCGCTGCTGGTAGCCCTTGGACAGGGTGCCGATGATCTTTTTGCCGACTGCCTCCAGGCCGCAGCGCCGCCTGGCCTGGACCAGCGCCTCGGCGGCGTCATTCGGCTTCATGCCGCGCAGGCGCGCCGCGAAGATCAGGTAATCGTCCACGCCGAGCTCGCGATACAGCGGCGGGGTCTCCGGCAAATAGCCGATCTGCGCCTTGGCCTGCATGGGACGGCGCAGCAGGTCGATGCCGCAGATTTCGATGGCGCCGCTGTCTGGCAGCAGGCAGCCGGTCAGCATCTGCAGCGTGGTGCTCTTGCCCGCGCCGTTGTGCCCGAGCAGGCCCAGTACCTCGCCGCGCCTCAATTCCAGCGACACGCCGTGTATGACCTGCCGGTTGCCGAAGCTGCGCGTCAGGTTGCGCGCGGAAAGGGTCGTTTCGGGATGGGTGTTGGACAAAGTCAGCGGCCGTCGTGGTTATAGGTTCGGTTAAATATAACCCAATCCATGCGCCCCGTCCTACGCATTGAGCCGATCCAGCAGTTCGCGTATCTTGAGCGGGTCGTCGGCGCGCAGGATCTTCTGCGTCAGCACGGCGATCTCCGGCAGGCTGGTGGTGAGCACACGCTGCTTGACGCTCGGCACCTGCGCCGGGAACATCGAGAACTGGCGCAGCCCCAGCCCCAGCAGCAGCCGTGTGTAGGCCAGTTCGCCGGCCATCTCGCCGCATACCGAAACCGGCACGCCGAGCTTGTTGGCGGTGCCGATGACATGCGCCAGCAGGTTCAACACGGCGGGGTGCAGCGGATCGTACAGGTGCGCGACATCCTCGTCGGTGCGGTCGATGGCCAGCAGGTACTGGATCAGGTCGTTGGTGCCGATGGACAGGAAATCCAGTTTCTTGGCGAACACGTTCAGCGCCAGCGCAGCGGCGGGAATCTCGATCATGCCGCCGATTTTCACCTCGCGGTCGTAGGGGATGCCTTCGTCATCCAGGCCCTTTTTGGTGGCGTCGATGAACTGCAGGGTCTGGTTGAGTTCGGACGCGCTGGACAGCATCGGTACGAGGATTTTCACGTTGCCGTAATGCGTAGCGCGCAGCAGCGCGCGCAACTGGGTGCGGAACAGCTGCGGCTCGGCCAGGCACAGGCGGATCGCGCGCAGCCCCAACGCGGGATTGTTGGCGACGCGTTCCGCATCCTTGAGTTGCTTGTCCGCGCCGAGGTCGAAGGTGCGGATCGTGACGGGCTGGCCGTCCATGCCCGCGGCGGCGGCGCGGTACGCCTCGAACTGCTCCTCCTCGCCCGGCAGTTCGTCGCGGTTGAGAAACAGGAACTCGCTGCGGAACAGGCCGATGCCGGTCGCGCCGTTTTCCTTCACCTCGGCGATGTCCCCCGGCTTCTCGATGTTGGCGTGCAGTTCGATGAGGCTACCGTCCAGCGTATCGGCGCGCGCGCTGCGCAGCCGCTTGAGCTTCTTGCGCTCCAACTCCCACGCGCTCTGGCGCAGCTTGTATTCGGCAAGGATGGACTTGTCCGGGGCGACGATCAGCACACCCTGCTCGCCGTCGAGGATCAGCAGGTCGTTTTCGCGCACCAGTTCGCGCGCATGATGCAGGCCGACCACGCATGGCGTATTCAGGCCGCGCGCGACGATCGCGGTATGCGAGGTCGCGCCGCCGACATCGGTGACGAAGGCGGCATATTGCTGCGGCTTGAACTGGATCAGGTCGGCGGGGCTCAGGTCGTGCGCGACCAGGATCGTCTCGACGTCGTGCCGCGCCGGCGGCGGCTGGTGTCCGGGGCGGCCGGCAAGCCGCTTGAGCAGCCGCTCGGCGACCTGCTTCACGTCGGTCTGCCGCTCGCGCAGGTAGGCGTCCTCGAACTCGTCGAACTGCGCGACCAGGGTTTCCACCTGCACCTTGAGCGCCCATTCGGCGTTGCAATGCTCGCTCGCGATCATGTCGCGCGGCGCGGCGCTCAGCAGCGGGTCATCCAGGATCATCTGGTGCAGCTCGAGGAAGGCGTCGAACTCGGCGGCGGCATGGGTGGGGCGGTTGCTGCGCAGGCTCGCAAACTCCTGGCGCGTGGCCTGCAACGCCGCATCGAAGCGCGCGATCTCCTCGCCGATGAAGGGTTTGGGCAGGATGTAGTGCGCCACCTCCAGCGAGGTGTGCGAGACCAGGTGCGCATGGCCGATGGCGATGCCGCTGGAGACTGCGATGCCGTGCAACGTGAAACTCACAGAAATCCTCCGTTCGTGCTGAGCCTGTCGAAGCATGAACTACCCATCATATGTGCGCCCATTTTAAATATCCCGAAATACCATTCCCCCTTCGACAAGTTCAGGGCAAACGGTATTGGCGAATATGCAGCGTCGGTCAGGCTCATTCGCCTTCCCCGAATTTGTCGTTGATCAGGTTCACGATGGCCTGCATCGCATCGGCCTCGTCCTCGCCGTCGGTCTCGATGCCTATGGTCGCGCCCTTCGCGGCGGCCAGCATCATCACGCCCATGATGCTCTTCGCGTTCACGCGGCGCTGGTTGCGCGACAGCATCACCTCGCACTTGAAACTGGAAGCCAGCTGCGTGAGCTTGGCCGAGGCGCGTGCGTGCAGGCCGAGTTTGTTTACGATCGAAATTTCTTGTTGCAGCATCGCTAATCCTCGCGGCTCATGTGAACGATGCATTCGCGACCGCCCTCGACGGCGATATTCGCGAGTTCCGGCAACGTCTTGCCGGGACTGCACACCACGCGCAGCAGCATCGGCAGGTTCACGCCCGCCACACCCATCACATGCTCGGCATGGCACAGCCGCCGCGCGATGTTGCTCGGCGTGGCGCCGAAGATATCCGCCAGGACCAGCACCCCGCCGCCGGTGTCGAGTTGCCTGATGAGCACCTGCCCCTCGGCCAGCTTCAGCTGCGGATCGTCGCCGGCCTGCACCGTCAGCACCCTGAGGTTTTTCGGCTCCTCGCCCAGCACATGTTCGACGCAATCCACCAGGCTCTCGCCCAGCGCGTTGTGCGCCACCACCAGAATTCCAACCACTAGATCACCCCCATCCAATACGAGCCTGTTTCAGCAGGTTTCGTCACGCGCCATTCGCTGCGGGATACAGTGCGAGGCGCGCTCATGCCGGCCGCGCGGCGCACCTTGTGCTCGACGATCTCCTTTTCCGGATCGTTCACGGCAGCACCTCCACATGCAGGCCCTTGTCGGCGAATTCTAGCCGTTTCTGCAGACCGGCTGTGAGGTGGATGTTGCCCTGCTCATCCACCAGCATCGCCTCGTCCGCGTTCATCCGTTGCGCGGCAGCGCGCCAGCCATTGGCTCCGGCGATGAACAGCGGCTTGGAAACCGCATCGGACAGCACCCCGGCGCGCGGCCCGCGCGTCAGCACGGTCGCCGCCTGCACGCCCTCGGCGGGACGGCCGTTGCGCGGATCGATCAGGTGGCAGTAGCGTTTTTCGCCCAGCATGAAGTAGCGCTGGTAGTCGCCGGATGTGCCGATAGCCTCGCCATCACGCAGCTCCAGCGTCGCCAGCGCGCCGGGCTTGCGCGGATGCTGGATGCCGACGCGCCACGGGCGCTTGCCGTGCTGGCCGAGTGCGAGCACGTTGCCACCGATGTTGACCAGCGCGTTGCGGATGCCCTGCTTGCGCAATATTTCGGCGGCGCGGTCCAGCGCGTAGCCCTTGGCGTAGCCGCCGAGATCGAGCCGCACCGCCTTGTTGCGGCTGTGCGCCCTGCCCTGTTCGATGACGATGTCGCTCATCTGCGGATTGGCTGCCACCCACTGCGCAAGCTGCTTCTCGTCGGGCAGCGCCGCCTTGAACTCGTCGGCATGGAAGCCCCACAGCTGCACCAGCCCGCCGATGGCGGGGTTGAACAGGCCCTGCGACTGCTGCGCAAACTGCGCGGCATCCTGCAGCATCGCGGCAAGCTCCGGCGATACGGCCTTGCTCTCGCCCCTGGCAAAGGCCGCATTCAGTTCGCTCAGTTCGCTCGGCTGCCACGCGTGCAGCATGTCGTGCAGTCGCTGAAACTCCTGCATGACCTCGTTCGCCGCCTGCTGCGCGCGCGCCTCGTCCTCGCCGTACACGGTGACGTCCACCAGTGTGCCGAACACGTAGCTCTGCTGCTGATGCAGCGGCTCCTTGCCTTCGCAGGCGGCAAGCAACAGGACGGCGACGATTGCAAGAAGGCGGATCAGCCCGTGCATCTGGTGATTTCCGGCGGCCCGATTTCCAGCGATGCGGCGAGCAGCGCCAGCCGCGCCACCACGCCGTAGGCATAGAAGCGGTTGGGCGTGTCGTCCGGCGCGCAGTCCGGGTTGGGCAGCGTGCAGCAGGACTCGAAGGCCAGCGGCTCGAAGGACATCCCCGGCGCATTGAGGTTCTCGTCGGTGCCGCGCTCGGTGTGCACGCGATAGAAGCCGCCGACCACGTAATGGTCGACCATGTAGACCACCGGCTCGGCCACCGCCTCGTGGATATGCTCGAAGGTATACACCCCTTCCTGCACCAGCACGTCCGAGACTTCCATGCCTTCCTTGATCACGGCCATCTTGTTGCGCTGGCGGCGGCTCAGGCCGGTGACCTCGCTCGCGTCCTTCACCGTCATGATGCCCATGCCGTAGGTGCCCGCATCGGGTTTGACGATGACGAAGGGATCGTGCTTCACGCCGTATTCGGCGTACTTCGCGCGCATCTTCTGCAGGACTGTGTCCACCTGCGCGGCGAGACAGGTTTCACCGGCGCGCTCCTGGAAATCGACCTGGTGGCAGACCGCAAAGTAGGGGTTGATCAGCCAGGGGTCGATGCCGAGCAGCTGGGCAAACTCGCCCGCGACACGGTCGTAGGCGGCAAAGTGCAGCGACTTGCGCCGCGTCTGCCAGCCCGCCGAGAGCGGCGGAAAGACGGCCTGCTCGAGATTCTGCAGGATGGCCGGCACGCCCCCCGACAGGTCGTTGTTGAGCAGCACCACGCAGGGGTCGAAATCCGCCAGCCCGAGCCGGTTGCCGCGCCGCACCAGTGGCTCCAGCGTCAGCGTCGAACCGTTGGGCAACTGGATAGCCGTGGGTGCGGTGATCTCGGGCAGCAGGCTGCCGACGCGCACGTGCATCCCGGCCTGCCTGATGATGGCGACCAGTTGCGCAACGTTCTGCAGGTAGAACATGTTGCGCGTGTGGTTCTCCGGGATCAGCAGTACCCCGCGCGCCACGGGGCAGACTTTCTCGACCGCGCTCTGCATCGCATGCACGCACAGCGGCAGGAAATCCGGATTGAGGTTGTTGAAGCCGGCCGGGAACAGGTTGGTGTCCACCGGTGCGAGCTTGAAGCCGCTGTTGCGCAGGTCCACCGAAGCGTAGAACGGTACATCATGCTCCAGCCATTGCGCGCGGAACCAGTGCTCGATGGTCGGCATGGCATCCAGGAAGCGCCGCTCCAGGTCGAGCAGCGGCCCGGTCAGGGCGGTAGTGAGATGGGGAACCATAGTGCTCTGTGAATTATTCGATGCGGCGCATTATACATAGCGGAATAAATCTGCTGCGCGACTCCGGGATGGGGTCGGGCGTGTTGCCGCCATGCATGGCCGATAGCATCGGGTCGCGGATAATTGCTACAATGCCGCCATGTCCGACTTCAACCTCACCCATCACTTCCTCATCGCCATGCCCGCGATGCAGGAGGGCGTTTTTGCCGGCACGCTGACCTACGTGTGCGAACACAACGAAAACGGCGCGCTGGGCATCGTGGTGAACCGTCCGATCAGCCTCACGCTCGGCGAGATGTTCGACCAGATCAAGATTCCGCTGCATCAGCCCGGCCTGCAGAAGATGCCGGTGCATTTCGGCGGGCCGGTGCAGACCGAACGCGGCTTCGTGCTGCACGACACGCCGGGTGACTGGCAGTCCACGCTGCGCATCAACGACAACCTGGCACTGACCACCTCCAGGGACATCCTCGAAGCGGTCGGCCAGGGCGAAGGACCGCGCCACCTGCTCGTCACCCTGGGTTACGCGGGCTGGGATCAGGGACAGCTGGAGCATGAGATGGGCGAGAACGCCTGGCTGACCGTGCCGGCCTCGGAACATATCCTGTTTAACCTGCCGGCCGAAGAACGCCTGCCCGCGGCGATGGCGCTGCTCGGCGTGGACTACGCCTCGCTGGCCGACAATGCCGGACATGCCTGAACGCACACCGGCTTTTATCGCCCAAGGCACACTCCTCGCATTCGATTTCGGCACCCGGCGCATCGGCGTCGCGGTCGGCAACACCCTGCTGCGCAGTGCCAATCCGCTGACCACCATCGACGAGGAAAAGACCGATGCGCGCTTCGCCATGATCGCGGCCCTGCTCGCCGAATGGCAGCCTTGCGCGCTGGTGGTGGGGCTGCCGAGCAACGACGACGGCACGCCGCACGAACTGACCGCGCTCGCCCGCCGCTTCGCCAACCGCCTCAAGGGGCGGTTCAATTTGCCGGCGATTCTGGTCGATGAGCGTTATACTTCGCTCTCCGCAAGCGCGGCTTTGAACGAACAGGGCGTCCGCGGCAAAAAGCAGAAGCCCCTGATCGACCAGTATGCCGCGCAGCAGATATTGCAGGCGTATTTTGATGAACCCGCAGCGGGACTGATCGTATGAAAAACCCACAACTGAACAAGAACGGCGAACTCCAGCACCTGCTGACCACCGAGGGCCTGCCGGCGAAGATCGTGCGCGACATCCTCGACCGCGCCGCGACTTTCCTCGAGGCCGCCGACGGCGGCGAGATCAGGAAGGTTCCCCTGCTGCACGGCAAGGCGGTGTTCAACCTGTTCTTCGAGAACAGCACGCGCACGCGCACCACCTTCGAGATCGCCGCCAAGCGCCTTTCCGCCGACGTGGTCAACCTCAACATCGGCTCGTCCTCCACCAGCAAGGGCGAGACCCTGCTCGACACCGTGAACAACCTGTGCGCGATGCACGCCGACATGTTCGTGGTGCGCCACGCGCAAAGCGGCGCGGCGCACCTGATTGCCAAACATGTCGCGCCGCATGTGCATGTCGTCAACGCCGGCGACGGGCGCCACGCGCACCCCACGCAGGCGCTGCTCGACATGTTCACCATCCGCCACTACAAGAAGGAATTCCACAACCTGCGCGTCGCGATCGTCGGCGACGTGCTGCACTCGCGCGTGGCGCGCTCGCAGATCCACGCGCTGACCACGCTCGGCGTGCCGGAAGTACGCGTCATCGCGCCCAAGACGCTGCTGCCGGCGATGATCGAGAACCTCGGCGTGCGGGTCTATCACGACATGGCACAGGGCCTGAAGGATGTCGACGTGGTGCTGATGCTGCGCCTGCAGCACGAGCGTATGGCGGGCGCGCTGCTGCCCTCCGCGCAGGAGTACTTCAAGTACTACGGCCTCACCGAGGAGAAATTGGCGCATGCCAGACCGGATGCGATCGTGATGCACCCCGGCCCGATGAACCGCGGCGTCGAAATCGACTCCAGCGTCGCCGACGGACCGCGCTCGGTGATCATGTCGCAGGTGACCTTCGGCATCGCGGTGCGCATGGCGGTGATGAGCATGTTGGCGGGGAAAACACAATGAACATCCAAATCAAGAACGGCCGGCTGATCGACCCGAAGAACAACATCGACGCAAGGCAGGACCTGTTCATCGTAAAGGGCAGGATCGCCGCCATCGGCAATGCGCCGGCGGGGTTCGTAGCGGACCAGGTCATAGATGCCACAGGCCTGGTGGTCACCCCCGGCCTGATCGATCTGGCCGCGCGGCTGCGCGAGCCGGGCTACGAATACCGGGCCACGCTCGAATCCGAGATGGCGGCGGCGGCAGCGGGCGGCATCACCAGCCTCGCCTGCCCGCCGGACACCGAGCCGCCGCTCGACGAGCCGGGCCTGGTGGAGATGCTCAAGCACCGCGCCAGGAACCTGAACCAGGCGCGCGTCTATCCGGTCGGCGCGCTGACCACCACGCTCAAGGGGCAGGAGCTCACCGAGATGGAGGAACTCACGGACGCAGGTTGCGTCGCGTTCAGCCAGGCCGATGCGCCACTCACCGACACGCGCGTGCTGCTGCGCGCGATGCAGTACGCCGCGACTTTCGGCTTTTCGGTGTGGCTGCGCCCGCAGGACAGTTTCCTCGCGAGGGACGGCGTTGCGCACGACGGCGAAGTGGCGACGCGCTGCGGCCTGCCCGCGATCCCGGTATGCGCCGAGACCATCGCACTCTCGACCATGCTGGCGCTGGCGCGCGACACCGGTGCGAAGCTGCATGTCTGCCGCCTCTCCAGCGCGGCGGGCGTGGAGATGGTGCGCGCCGCCAAGCGCGAAGGCCTGGCGGTGACCTGCGACGTATCGCAAAATCATGTGCACCTGTCGGAAACGGACATCGGCTTCTTCGATTCGAACTGCCACCTGATTCCGCCGCTGCGCAGCCTGCGCGACCGCGCCGCGCTGCGCGCCGGGCTGCTGGACGGCACCATCGATGCAATTTGTTCCAATCACGCGCCGGTCGACGAGGATGCCAAGCAACTGCCGTTCGCCGAGGCCGAAGCGGGCGCGACCGGCCTGGAGTTGCTGCTGCCGCTGGTGCTGAAGTGGGCGCAACAGGAAAAGCTCGGTCTGCCCGATGCGCTCGCGAGAGCCACGCTGCAGCCCGCTCGGATACTGGGGCTGGATGCGGGGCACTTGAGCCCCGGCGCAGCCGCCGACATCTGTGTGTTCGACCCCGAAGCGTACTGGAAGGTCGAACCCGCGGCACTGAAGAGCCAGGGCAAGAATACGCCGTTCACCGGCCTCGAAGTGCAGGGCCGGGTGCGTTACACGCTGGTGGACGGACAGGTGGTCTATCAGGGGTAGCGCCGTTAGTATTTCATCCAGCACGCCGCACCAGAGGATGTATACAATCGCCGCAGCAAATCAGCCCCTAAGGAGGCTTCACATGTTGGCTCTTGAAACGACGGTATCTATTAACGATCACCGCCTTGTCATACAGGACGCAGCGTTGCCCGACCACGCCGAGCATGCGCGCGTCATCGTAATGTGGGAGTCCGCCAAACCAGCCGGGCGGCGTTCGCCGCCGACAGCACTGGCGGGGATGGGCGAAAAAAAGGGCGACATCCTCAGCGGCCCGCCGGAAAGCGACTGGGACGTATTGTCCTGATGCTCATCCTTGATACTCATCATGCCCTCTACTGGTGGGTCAATCGCACACCGGGCAAGCTTGGGCAACAGCAGATAGAAGCTATCGAAACAGCCGATTCTCATGGCTGTCTCGGCCATGACCTGCTGGGAGATGGCGTGGCTGGTGAAGTATGGGCGGATTGTTCTCAAGCTGCCTGTCTCCGATTGGCTCAATCAAGTTGAGGCAATCGGCGTGGCGGTTATCCCGGGATCAAGGGCAATTGCCGAGCGTGCCGTCTTGCTGCCAGATCACCACAAAGACCCGGTTGATCGCATCATCATTGCCGCAGCTGTTGAGCATCAAGCACAACTGGTCAGCGCTGATGGGAAATTTCCGGCTTATCAGGAATTGGCTGGATTGCTGGTGCGGTGATGAGTGGCTCGAAAATGACTACACAGCGTAAAACAATATTGGCGGCGGTAAAGAAAGCGCCTCCCCGCGGCGATTACGTTTGGGACGGCAAGGACGAAGCCGAGCGCCCATTGACCCGCGCAGAAATGTAAAAAGGCGTCGAGGCCTACCGCAAGAAACGCGGACGCCCGGCCAGCGCAACCCGCAAGGAACAAGTCAGCGTGCGCTGCAGCCCGGAAGTCCTGACTTATTTCCGCTCCGGCGAAGGCTGGCAAACCCGCATGGATGCGGCGTTGCAGTTGCTGGTCAAGAAGCATCCGGAGTGGTTGAAGAAATTGGGATAGTCGAAGCAATTCGACTCCGATATATTGAGAGCTTGTCCGTAACTAAACCACATCCGCAAGCAGCGGGGTATTGGTTGGGTGGATAAAACGCCGAGGCGTGTATCCACCGCCTTTATGGCGGATTGACGATATGCACAAATGTATGCACAATGCGTAACATGAAGATCGAGTTCGATCCAAAGAAAGCCGAAGCCAACCCAATCAACCATGAAGGGGTAACGTTCGACGAGGCTGCGGCAGTGTTGCTCGATCCCTATGCGCTCACAAAAGAGGATACTGACGCAAAGCGCGAGCAACGGTTTGTGACTTTGGGTATGGGTGCAAAAGGCCGGGTGCTGGTTGTGGTATGGGCGCTGCGTGGCGAAAGCATCCGCTTGATCTCGGCATGGAAAGCGAATCAACCGCAACGGAGGCAATATGAAAAGCAGTTCTGACACGATGCACAAAAAACACAAAAACACGAATTTCGCCAACGCGAAACCAGTATCGGCCATTCCCGCCCTGGCCAAGCTGCAAACGGAATCCGGCGGCAAGACCCGCATCACCATGCGTGTGGACAATGACGTGCTCGCGGTGTTCAAGGCGCGCGCGGAAATGACCGGTGGAAGCTATCAAACCCTTATCAATGATGCGCTGAAACAGGTCGCCGCCGGACAAACGCTGGCAGAAGTCGTGCGGCAAACCATCCGGCAGGAGTTGCACGCAGCATAGGTGGCGCAACCCGCAAGGAACAGGTAAGCGTGCGCTACAGCCCGGAAGTCCTGACTTATTTCCGCTCCGGCGAAAGCTGGCAAACCCGCATGGATGCGGCATTGCAGTTGCTGGTCAAGAAACATCCGGGGTAGTTGAAGAAACTTGGATAGCCGGAGTGATTCGACTCCGGGGCGTTGATTCGCTTGTGGTGTACTAAAAACTGTAGCAAATAATCAGAGCGCAAGGTATTCCGGATTTCATTCCATCCGAAATACGTTTGTGGGGACATAAATTGTAAATGAGTGATATGAAGAATAAGTTGCAACGGGCTATTGAGCGTGGTTATTTTCGTTCTGTTGATCTATTTTCTGGATGCGGTGGGATGACAGCAGGTTTTCACCGAGGAGGTTTCAAATGTGTGGCAGCAGTCGAAATTGACGATGAGGCGAGGCGAACCCATTCGGTAAATTTTTCATCGCTTGCGGCCCCCGATACCTACCGAGTATTCAAAGACATTAAAACAACGAGCCCAGTAGAGGCGATAGCGCATATAAGAGCGCCTAATGAAGCACCGGAGGATGTGATTGATGTTGTCATTGGGGGGCCGCCTTGTCAGGCATTTTCAAGACTAGGCAGAGCTAGGCTTTGGGAGCTTAGCGGAGAAAAATATGCGCACCAAAACGATGAGCGCGCAACAATGTATCAATATTTCCTCGAATATGTGGCCAGATTAAAGCCCCTAGCTTTCGTTATGGAAAATGTCCGTGAAATCGGAAAATTCGTCGGTAGAAACGTGGCTGAAGAAATTGCTGTGACTGCGGAGGAGCTAGGATATGAGGTTCGTTACACTTTATTGAACGCGGCTTGGTTTGGAGTGCCGCAGTTACGGGAGCGGGCGATTATTATTGGCATCCACAAGGAGCTCGGAAAAATTCCATTTTTCCCTCTTATTCAGTGCGAATATGATTTGCCTAGTGGATATTCAACTTCGCGTGCAGGTAAGGGAAAAATAGAGGTTCTACCCCCTTTTGATCATTATGTTGACCATCTTGATTTTGAGTCAAAAACAAAAAAAGCCGTAACGGTACAAGAGGCGTTTTCGGATCTTCCGCCAATGTATGATCACTTAGATGGCCGAACAGGAAAAGGGCTTCCACGACATTCCTCAACACAAGGAGAATACATTTCCCCCCCTAAAAAAAGATACACAAGGGAAATGCGGAAGTGGCCGGGGTTCGAGGCAGACCCTGCCAGATTTTCAGGCCATGTTATTCGTTACACACCAAGAGATTATGAAATATTCAAAAGAATGCCCACGGGTGGAATGTATCCAGAAGCTCATCAGACCGCGATGGAAATATTTAGGGAGCGGATTGATGCGTACGAAAAAACGCACAATAAAAAGTTAAAGAAGGGGAGCGCAAAGTGGAACGAGATTTTCAAGCAGACGGTTCCACCTTATCCCGTTACAAAGTATCCTAATAAGTTCAGGAAAATGTGGCCCGATCACCCTGCAAGGACTTTGCCCGCACATCTTGGCAAAGATTCATATTCACACATTCATTTTGATAGTCAGCAGGCAAGATGTATCTCGCTTAGAGAGGCCGCACGGCTACAATCTTTTCCCGACGGATTTGTTTTTCCAGGGACGATGAATCCATCGCTAAAACAAATTGGCAATGCTGTTCCGCCGTTGATGGCCTTCGCGATTGCGTCGGCTCTAAAAAAAGCACTCATTGAAAACTCCTAATGAAGGAAATTTAAGATATGGGCACAATAGAACTTCGGCAAAGCAATTTCGAGACGGCGCTCGGCAATTTTTTGCCGGCTTATAGGCACTTATCTCCATGCTACGGCACCTCGAATATAGCCAGGATGGTTCCCGGTGGCATCGTATTGGCAGTTACGAATCTGGACAATTACACCGATCAGTCAGGCCCACTTTGTTTAGTATCTAGGCTTTGTCCTCTTCCGAATGCGGAGCTCTATATTTGCGCGGTTATTGAATCTGAGAAGGAGAGAGTTGCAGCGCGTCTTGAAGAGATGATGGCCAAGTTTAAAGCGAAAGATCCGCTTTTCGGCGAGAGAAATAACAACACATCAGTATGTTTGGCCAGCGATCAGAAATTATATTTTTATAATAAAAAAATATCTGAGATTGAGTCCCCTGTACAGGATTATTTGGGTGGGCCTGTTGCGATTGATAAATTTTATTATTCTGTATATTCCCCCCACAGTCGGCCTAACGAAAAGACGTTGCTAAAAAGCCTTATTGCGGGCATATCTGAATTCGTGGGCGCAGACAAAGTTGTTGAGGTTGATACATGGGGTCGATTTGGTTTCTTACCAAGCGCTATAGTCCCCATGCATGAGCCAATCGAAAAGTTGGTGCCGGACTTTGTTTCTTGTGCCGCCGTTGGCAATCTCAAAGCATCAAAAATTATGGTTGGCCGCTTTGCGGCATCACTATGGGCTAAGCGTTTTTTGATTTTAACTGGCCTTTCTGGCTCCGGCAAAACCAAACTGGCTCATGCCTTTGCCGCATGGCTCAGCGAATCGGAGGCCCAGTACCGCCTTGTCGCCGTGGGTGCGGACTGGACGACCAATGAGAATGTGGTTGGCTATCAGGATGCCTTGCAGTCCAACATTTACCGCAAGCCCTCGAACGGATTGCTGGATGTAATCTTGCGCGCAAGGGACGACAAAGATCGTCCGTATTTCCTGATTCTGGACGAGATGAATCTTTCGCATGTGGAGCGCTATTTCGCCGACATCTTGTCCGCCATCGAATCGCGGCAGGAGATTGCACTGCACTCTTCAGCGAATGATTTGGAGGCCTTTGAAAAAGACCCATTGCCCGTGCCATCCAAAATTCGCTTGCCGAAAAATCTATTTATTATCGGCACGGTCAATGTGGATGAAACCACCTACATGTTTTCGCCCAAGGTGCTGGATCGCGCCAACGTGATTGAATTCCGCGCGACAGCAGGCGACATTTCCGCGTTCCTCGACAACCCATCCGCGATAAACATGGATATGCTCGCCGGACAGGGCGCGCAATTCGGCGCTGCCTTTGTGGCGGAGGCTGCTGCGGAAGTCCAGCTAAAGAGCGAAACTGCGGTGGCGCTCAAGGAAAGGCTGGCAGAAGTTTTTGCCGCGCTCGCGCCAATAGGGGCGGAATTCGGTTTTCGCACCGCATATGAAATAACGCGCTTCACTTACTACCACGAGAAATTGACCGGCGACGGCTGGCAGTTTAATGAGGCACTGGACGCGCAAGTGCTGCAAAAACTCATGCCCAAGCTGCACGGATCGAGGCGCAAACTGGAGCCGGTGCTGAATACATTGGAAGCCTTTTGCACAACGCACCAGTGCAATGCCAGTCTGGAAAAAATAGATCGCATGCAGAAACGCCTGGAAAGAGACGGCTTCACCAGCTTTGCCGAGGCTTAAGTGGCCTCGCAGCCAGTTAGCGAATCACTGGAGTTTATTGGCGACCGGGGAATTCCAGTTGCGCGGCTGGCGCTGTATGCGCCGGAAGGCAAGGCTGACGCGCTGATTCGGCTTGCCGAAGCCGAGGCCAATGATGCGGGGGAAGAGCCCGTGCAGATTGTGGAGGGGCTGCGCTACGAATATGCGTTCTACGGCGCCGCCGCAGAGAGCTTGCGGCTGGAAGAAGAATTCGGCAGGGGCATGATCGAGCCGAGCAGCATTCAGGGGCTGGCGCACTGCGGAAGCATCGCCACCGGCCTGAATACCGGGCGGCTGGGTCTGCTGGCGCGCGATGCGGCTGGCTCCATCATTGGCCGCGCCGCGCTTGAAGTGCGCTCGCACAAGCTGGGCTACCGCGATGACTACCGGCAAATGCTGGAAGACATCACCGGGCAGTGCGTGGATTTGCTCATGGACTCGCGCGCGGCAACGGCCATGCGCATCGCCCCCGATCCGGGACAGTCGCCGCAAACCATCAATCAGCGCTTTGCTTTCTTGCGCGCGCTGCTCGGTTCTCGCTCTTTTGCCGATGCTTTGCATCGCATTACCTCTCACCCGCACCAAAGCTGGGAACCCGAAGAAATTGCCTGCGATACCCGCCGCAGCTTTCGCCCGGATGCGCGTGCAGTGCGCCAGCTTGCCCGCGCGCCGCGCCGCTCGCCTTTGCCGGCTGCACATCCATTATCGAAGGTGATTGCCTCTCTGCCGGAGCGCATTTCGATATACCGCAATGTGCAGAGCGAAGACACGCCCGAGAACCGTTTCGTCAAGTTTGCGCTGCAAACTTTCGTCAGCTTCCTGAATAGAATGCTGCTCAAGCTGGAAGAGATCGGCAGCGCCGCCGATGCGCGGCTGCGCAAGGAAATTGCCGCGCTGGAAAACCAGCTTGAGGCCAACCTAGCGGCAGATGTGTTTCGCAATATTTCCGAGCCCGACATGCTGCCGCTGGGCAGCACGGTGTTGCAGCGCAAAGAGGGCTACCGCGAGGTTTATCAGGCGTGGCTCAGATTTGATATGGCAGCGCGCCTGGTTTGGCACGGCGGCGACGATGTGTACGGCGCGGGGCAGCGCGATATTGCTACGCTGTACGAATATTGGGTTTTCTTCAAGCTGCTGGATATTGTGTCGGCAGTTTTCAAGATGGACAAACCCGCAGCGGATATGCTAATTGGGCCAACACCCGACGGCTTTGGCCTCAAGCTGAAATCCGGCGAACACATGGCTTTCGATGGCATTTTTCTTGGTGCTGCGCGCCCGCTTAAGGTGTGCTTCAGTTACAACCGCAGCTTTGCGCAAAATTCAGACAACCGCATTTCCGGCTCGTGGACAGAACGCATGCGCCCCGACTACACCCTGAGTTTGTGGCCCGCCGATTTCAAAGAGCATGAGGCCGAAGAGCAAGAGCTGATGGTGCATGTGCATTTCGACGCGAAATACCGCATCGAGAATATTGCGGAATTATTCGGCAAAGACGATGTGGATTTGAGCGCCGAAAAACAAGAGCAGCGCGAGGGGCGGTATAAGCGCGCAGACTTGCTCAAAATGCATGCTTACCATGACGCCATCCGCCGCACGCGGGGGGCTTATATTCTTTATCCGGGAGATGAGGCAAAACCGTGGGAGCGCTATCGCGAGGTTCTCCCCGGAATCGGCGCGTTCCCGATGAGGCCCGGAAATGGCGCGCAAGAGGTCGAGAAGTTTATTCGCGAGATTGTCGCGCATACATGCGACCGCGCAACCGTGCGAGAACGCCAGAGTTACCACACCTATCGGGTGCAGGAAGCGGTAGCAAGCTATGAGGTGTTAAGTAAATTTCCGGAGAGAGATATTGGCGGCAAACAGCGTGCAGCTCCGCTGGCGGAAACTTTCGTGCTTGTTGGCTGGTACAAGGATGAGGCACATTTGAAGTGGATTCTGGACAAAAAACTATACAACTTCCGTATGGACACTGAGCGTGGTTCACTACGCCTGAAGCCGGATGTTTCCGGCGCGCAGTATCTGCTACTGCACAGCCACAAGGGCGCTACAAGCCAAGGCTTGATGCGGCTTTCCGGGGAAGGCCCTCGTGTGCTGTCTCGCGAAGCGCTGAAAGCCGAAGGCTATCCGGGCGAACCGTCAAAGCCGTTTTATCTGGTTTATAACGTGGAAATGGCAGAGGGATTTGAGGGCTACAAATGGGACTATAAGGAGTTGCCCGTACGGCTGCAAAACCGCCAGTCTGCCGAGCCGCAGACGATCACGCTCGACGCGTTGATGGCGGTGGCCAAAGCGAGCCTGCTTACCAGGGCAGGGGGTGGTTGAAGTGTCTGTGCGTAAACATCCTGCGGCAGTCAGGAAAGTCGCCGCAACTTTGAAGTATCGCTACCACGACTTCAACCACTATAACCGCAAAGACCCGCTGGACGAATTGCTGTTTATCATGTGCAGCACCAAAACTGGCGAAGCAAGTTATCGCAACACCTTCCGTGCGCTGAAAGAAGCCTTCCCCACCCACCTGCAAATCGCCGAGGCCCCCGCCGAATATATCGCGCGGCCCATCGCCAGCGGTGGCCTGTCAAACCAGAAGGCCAAGGCGATACGCGATCTTCTCGACATCATCGTGGCACAATTTGGCGAGCCGTCCCTCAAGGCATTGCGTGCGATGAGCGACAAAGATGCCGAAGCATTTTTATTGTCGCTGCCGGGGGTGGGAAAGAAAACCGCGCGCTGCGTCATGATGTATTCGCTCGATAGGCAGGTGTTTCCGGTGGACACGCATTGCTGGCGTATCGCCCGGCGGCTCGGCTGGGTCAGGCCGACGCAGAAAGACAAACACTGTGCCCCGCGTGACATGGATCGGTTGCAAGCCAAAATACCGCCGGAACTGCGCCACTCTCTACACGTAAACATGATTTCGCTGGGGCGCGAGATTTGCATGCCGAAAACTCCACGTTGTGACATATGCCCGATAACTGTCTGGTGCCCGAAGATCGGCGTGCCGCGAACGCGAAGCAAAAAAGCACACATGTAACGAGCCGAAATATCGGGTGTAGTAAAATGCAGCGGTCAGATTTCCCACCGCAGTTTTTATTCCCACATAACCATGGACCCATTATTAGACTTCTCCGGTCTGCCGCGCTTCGCGGAGATCAAACCCGAACATGTCGCGCCGGCGATCGACCAGTTGCTCGCGGAGAACCGCGCGCTGATCGCGCGCCTGCTGGCCGACGATACGCCGACCTGGCAGAGCTTCGTCGTGCCGATGGAGGACGCCAACGAACGGCTGTCGCGCGCCTGGGGGCAGGTCGGGCACCTGAATGCGGTGATGAATTCTCCCGAGCTGCGCGAGGCTTACAACGCCGCGCTGCCGAAGATCACCCAGTACTACGCCGAGCTCGGGCAGAACCTCGCGCTGTTCGAGAAATTCAAGGCGCTGCGCAACGGCCCGGAATTCGCCGGTTTGAGCGCGGCACGCAAGAAGATCGTCGAGAACGAGCTGCGCGATTTCCGCCTCGGCGGCGCGGAGCTGCCGGAGGAGCAGAAGGCGCGCTACCTGAAAGTCCAGGAACGCCTCGCGGAGCTGTCGTCGCGCTTCTCCGACAACCTGCTCGATGCGACCAACGACTACACGCTGGTCATCGAAAACCGCAACGAACTGGATGGCCTGCCGGAAGACGCGCTGCAGACGGCGCAGGAAGCGGCTGCGGCTGCGGGAAAAACCGGCTGGCTGTTCACGCTGAAGGCGCCGTCCTACCTGGCGGTGATGCAATTCGCCACCAACCGCGCTCTGCGTGAGACGATGTACCGCGCCTACGTGACGCGCGCCAGCGAGTTCGGCAAGCCGGAGTGGGACAACACGCCGCTGATGGACGAGCTCATCAGACTGCGCGGCGAGGAAGCGAGCCTGCTCGGCTTCGCCAATTACGGCGAGGTGTCGCTGGCCACCAAGATGGCGGAATCGCCGCAGCAGGTGATCGATTTCATGCGCGAACTGGCGCGGCGCGCGCGCCCCTTCGCCGAGAAGGACCTGGCCGAGCTGCGCGAATTCGCGCGCACCGAACTGGGGCTGGCCGAACTTCAATCCTGGGACGTGAGCTACGCCAGCGAGAAGCTGCGCGAGAAACGCTACGCCTTCTCCGAACAGGAAGTGAAGCAGTATTTCCCGGAGGACGCGGTGCTGGCGGGCATGTTCCGCTTGGTCGAGACGCTGTACGGCCTGCAGATCGAACAGTCCGCAGCGCCGGTGTGGCATGAGGACGTGCGCTTCTTCGACATCCGCGACACATGGGAACAACTGCTCGGGCAGTTCTACCTCGACCTGTACGCGCGCAGCAGCAAGCGCGGCGGTGCGTGGATGGACGACGCGATCACGCGCCGCCGCCTGGCCTCCGGCATCCAGACGCCGGTGGCCTACCTCAACTGTAATTTCTCCGCGCCGGTCGGCGGCAAACCCGCCCTGTTCACGCACGACGAAGTCATCACCCTGTTCCACGAATTCGGCCACGGCCTGCACCACCTGCTCACCGAAGTGGAAGACCTCGCCGTGTCCGGCATCAACGGCGTGGAGTGGGATGCGGTGGAGCTGCCCAGCCAGTTCATGGAAAACTTCTGCTGGGAATGGGAGGTCGTGCACGGCATGACGCGCCATGCGGAGACGAACGAAAAGCTGCCGCGCGCGCTGTTCGACAAGATGCTCGCCGCGAAGAATTTCCAGAGCGGCCTGCAAACCCTGCGCCAGATCGAGTTTTCGCTGTTCGACATGCTGATGCACAGCCGCTTCGAGGCGGGCGGTGCAAAGTCGATTCTTGGGTTGCTCGACGAGGTGCGCGCCGAAGTGGCGGTGCTGATCCCGCCCGCGTTCAACCGCTTCCCGCACAGCTTCTCGCACATCTTCGCCGGCGGCTACGCGGCGGGCTACTACAGCTACAAGTGGGCGGAAGTGCTGTCCGCCGATGCCTACAGCCTGTTCGAGGAGAACGGCGTGCTGAATCCCGACGTGGGCGCGCGCTTCCGCGGCGAGATCCTGTCGGTGGGCGGCAGCCGCGGCGCGATGGATTCGTTCCGCGCGTTCCGCGGCCGCGAGCCGAGCATCGACGCGCTGTTGCGGCATAATGGGCTGCTCGAAACTTCCTGAGGAGGCGAAATGAAGCATATCGTCTTGTTGTTAAGCTGTCTGGCATGGATGCCGGCGCAGGCCGGCGAGCTGTACCGCTGGGTGGACGCAAAGGGCAAGGTGCATTACGGCGATGCGCCTCCGCCGGACGCGGCGCAAATCGAAGAGAAAAAGTTTTCCCCGGCCGGGACTCCCGGCGCAGACCTGCCCTATGCGACGCGGCGCGCGCAGCAGGATTTCCCGGTCACCCTGTACGTCGCGGACAACTGCACGGAATACTGCGACCAGGCGCGCAGGCTGCTGAACGAGCGCGGCATCCCGTACACCGAGAAGAAACTGGTCACCCAGGAAGAACTCGACGCATTCAAGGCGCTCTCCGGCAGCGACAGCGCCCCCACCCTCGCGGTGGGCCGCACCTTCCTGAAAGGCTTCCTCGCCACGCAGTGGCACAGTGAGCTCGACATCGCCGGCTATCCGAAGACCGCGCCCTACCGCCCTGCCGGCGCCCCTCCTGCACCTGCCGCAGCGAGCGGGGTCGCGCCGGCCAGTCCCGCCGCACAGTAAAATCTCCCTAAACGGCTAATGCGTCAAAGCGGTGCAGCGCCGTCCTGTGGGATAATTCGCCCATGAATTCCTCCCTGCTTTCCGGCCTCAATCCCGAACAACGCCTCGCCGTCACCCTGCCGCACCAGTCCGCGCTGATCCTCGCAGGCGCGGGCAGCGGCAAGACGCGCGTGCTGACCACGCGCATCGCTTATCTCATCAGCACCGGGCAGGTTTCGCCGCACGGCATCCTCGCGGTGACCTTCACCAACAAGGCGGCAAAGGAGATGGTGACGCGCCTGTCGGCGATGCTGCCGATCAACACACGCGGCATGTGGATCGGCACCTTCCACGGCCTGTGCAACCGCATGCTGCGCGCGCATCACCGCGAGGCGAACCTGCCGCAGACCTTCCAGATTCTCGATTCCGGCGACCAGCTCTCCGCGATCAAGCGCGTGATGAAGGCGCTGAACGTGGACGACGAAAAGTACCCGCCGCGCGAGTTGCAGAACTTCATCAGCGGCAGCAAGGAACAGGGGCTGCGCGCCTCCGAAGTCGAGGCCTACGATCCCTACACGCGGCGCAAGGTGGAAATCTTTGCCGAGTACGATGCGCAGTGCCAGCGCGAGGGCGTGGTGGATTTTTCCGAGCTGCTGCTGCGCTGCTACGAGCTGCTGCAGCGCAACGCGCAACTGCGCGAGCATTACCAGCAGCGCTTCCGGCATATCCTGGTGGACGAGTTTCAGGATACCAACCCGCTGCAATACCGCTGGCTGAAGCTACTGGCCGGTGCCGGTGAATATCGGAGACCCTCTCCTCAATCCTCCCCCGCAAGCGGTGGAGGAAGCGAACGTGAAGAGCAATCTTCAATCTTCGCGGTGGGCGACGACGATCAGTCCATCTATGCGTTCCGCGGCGCAAACGTCGGCAACATGCAGGAGCTGCTGCGCGACTTCCATATCGAGAGCGTCATCAAGCTGGAACAGAACTACCGCTCGCATGCCAACATCCTCGATGCGGCGAACGCGCTGATCGAACACAACCGCAACCGCCTCGGCAAGAACCTGTGGACGGCGGAGAGCGGCGGCGAGAAGCTGCGCGTGTACGAGGCCGCGACCGATGTGGACGAGGCGGGGTTCATCGTCGACGAAATCCGCCAGCTGAAATCCGAGGGGATCAACCTCAAGGAGATCGCGCTGCTGTACCGCTCCAATGCGCAGTCGCGCGTGCTGGAGCACGCGCTGGTCTCCGCCGGACTGTCATACCGTGTGTACGGCGGGCTGCGCTTCTTCGAGCGGCAGGAGATCAAGCACGCGCTGGCCTACCTGCGTCTGATGGAGAACGGCGACGACGACAACGCGCTGCTGCGCATCGTCAACTTCCCGACGCGCGGCATCGGCGCGCGCAGCATCGAGCAGTTGCAGGAAGCGGCCAAGCAAAATAACACCACCTTGTTCGACGCCGCTGCAAGGGCGGGCGGCAAGGTCACGGCCTTCGTCGCGCTGATCGAGTCGCTGCGCAGCGCGACGCGCGAACTGCCGCTGCCCGAGATCATCGACCATGTGCTGCAGCACAGCGGCCTCATTGCGCACTACGAAAACGAGAAGGCTTCCACCGCGAAGAGGCGCGAGGCCGAGGAGCGGCTGGAGAACCTCAACGAACTGCTCAACGCCGCGACGCTGTTCGTGCACGAGAACGAGGACGACAGCTTGACAGCCTTCCTCACCCACGCCTCGCTGGAAGCGGGCGAGCACCAGGCGGGCGACCAGGATGATGCACTGCATCTGATGACGGTGCATGCCGCGAAGGGCCTGGAGTTCCACACCGTGTTCATCACCGGGCTGGAGGAGGGGCTGTTCCCGCACCAGAACAGCCAGAACGTGGACGGCGGGCTGGACGAGGAGCGCCGCCTGATGTACGTGGCGATCACGCGCGCGCGCCGCCGCCTCTACCTCACTTTCGCGCAGAGCCGCATGCTGCACGGCCAGGTGAATTACGGCATGGCGTCGAGCTTCCTGCGCGAGCTGCCCGAAGAGTTGTTGCACTGGCTGACGCCGCGGTTTGCGGCGCGCAAGAGCTTCGATTCGTACCTGCCTGCTACGGCTTCCACCCCTGCCCCATCCTTCGGCGGCGGCGCATCGCCCGCGCACAGTTCACCCTGGCGCATCGGCCAGCGCGTGTTCCACCAGAAGTTCGGCGAGGGAACCATCACCGGCGTCGAGGGCGGCGGCGCGGATGCGCGCGTGCAGGTCAACTTCAAGCACGCCGGCAGCAAGTGGCTGGCGCTGGAATACGCAAAGCTGACCGCTGTGGGTTAATCGGGCGGCGGGAAGCTCGCCGCCAGCTTGTCCGGCACTTCCCGCCTGAGGGCGAGCGGGATCAGCAGCCCGGCCATGCCGATGTCCAGCACGATCACCGCCGGCGCCATCAGCAAATCGAACCGGAACAGGCCGGAGACGAACAGGTTATGCGGCACCTGCGCCAAGGTGATTTCCGCCTCGGTGGCAGCCGGGTATTGCAAGGCTAGGAGCTTGCGTCGTCCGGCTTTGGGGTTTCTTCCGCGGCGGGAGCGCTTTCCACAGGAACGGGAAAGATGTCGCAGTAGCAGGCGTAGACGGAGGTGAACATGATGGGCATCAGCACCAGCCAGCCGAGCATCATCGGGATGCTCGCGAGGATAGCCAGCAGCAGGATTGCCATGCCGTACACCAGCATCGCGCCGATGTTGACGACGAAGGCGCGCAGGCTGAGTTTCATCGCTTCCGCCGGGGTGGCATTGTTGAAGTAAACCAGCATCGGCGCAAACTGCATGGCCATCAGCATCACGCTGAACAGCGTGATGCCGAACAGGATGGCGATGCTCGCGCCCGAGATGGCCTGCTTGATGATTTCCGGATTTTCCACGGGCTGGCCGCTCGCCAGGATGCTGACCAGCGCGGCGCCGCCGACCATCATCATCACGCCGAGAATCAGGTATTGCCCGACCAGCGCGACGCCACCCAGTGTGACGAGCTGCGAGGTGTGCTGGCGGAAGCCGCTGAACAGGTGCGCCAGCTCCAGCTCTTCGCCGTGCTCCAGCGCACGGCAGCCGACCATCAGGCCTGCCAGCACCACCGGCGCCAGCAGGCTGACGAGCGGCTCGCCCACCACCGGCACGGCGGACAATCCGACCGCCGCGATGAAGCAGATCATCAGCAGCACGATCCACAGTAGCGGAGCCTTCATGAACAGCACATAGCCCTGCTTGATCCATTGCCAACCCCGTCCTGCTGCGAGATGTTGCGGCTCCATATCGTTCTCCCTATAGCCAGACGGGCGATGTCGTTGCGGTGTGGTTTTTCAGGATGCGCTCAAAGTGGCGCGGGTCGTGCGCATTGACCAGCTCGCCACCGCGCGGCAGGTACAAATCGTAGAGACGCGACAGCCAGAAGCGCAAGGCGGCGGCGCGCAGCATCAGCGGCCAGGCGGCGCGCTCGCTGTCCAGCAGCGGACGTACCGCATGGTAGGCGCGCAAAAAATCCTGTGTACGGGCGGTGTCCAGCATGCCGCCGTCATTCATGCACCAGTCGTTCACGGTGATCGCCACATCGTACAGCAGCGCATCGCTGCACGCGAAATAGAAATCGATCAGCCCGCCGACGCGGTTTTCCTCCAGCAGCACGTTGTCGCGGAACAGGTCGGCGTGGATCACGCCCTGCGGCAGCGCCGCCCAGTTGTGTTGCGCATGCAGCGCGACCTCGCCGCCCAGCAGCGCGGCCAACTCCGCATCGAGGAACGGCTGCACCTGCGGCGCGGTCGCGGTGCGCCAAGCCGCACCGCGCGGGTTGGGCATGACCTGACTGAAGCTCTGCCCGGCGATGTGCATCTGGCCGAGCATCGCACCGATCGCGGCGCACTGCGCAGGATTGGGTGCCGTCGTGGACTTGCCGGTGAGGCGGCTGACAATGCAGGCAGGCTTGCCGTTGAGCGTACCGAGAAACTGGTTGCGCCGGTTCGCCACCGGGCTGGGACAGGGAATGCCGTGGCGCGCGAGGTGTGCCATGAGGTTCAGGTAGAACGGCAACTCGTCGGCGGTGAGCTTCTCGAACAGCGTGAGCACGAAGCGGCCGTTGCTCGTGGTCACGAAGTAGTTGGTGTTCTCGATGCCGGAGGCGATGGGCTGCAGTTCCAGCAGCTGGCCGATGGAATAGTCGCCCAGCCAGGCGGTCAGCTCCGCCTCCGAAACGCTGGTGAAAACGGCCATTGCCTAGAACTTATGGATGATCCAGCGCGGCACGCGCAGACCGGAATCCAGGCCCTCCTGCCGCGCAAATTTGCCATCGCCGCGATCGTCCACCAGGTAGTAGGGCACGCCGTGCTTGGGCGTGATCTTGATCATGTACAGCTTGCCGCCCGCGCGATATTCCTCGACGGTCTGCTCGGTTTGCTTGGTGATGGTCACTTCCGGCTCGCCTACGGGTGCGGCATCCGGCCCGGCCTCGAACGGCGGCGGCGGAGGCAGCGGTTCGAGGTTGTCGGGTACCGGTTTCTGGGCGTAGGCGCTCAGGGAGAAGCAGCCCAGCAGCAAAAAGGTCAGGTAACGCATGGCGGTAGCCTCGATGAATTGGAATGGGCGTATTTTAGCCGATGTGCACCGAATCAGGCAGCCGTTATCGTTCGCCATGCATCGAGTTTGCAGCCGTAGGGAATGGAGGCATTCGCCGGGCTGGTGGATGGCAGGCGCAGGTACTCGATGGAGACACCCTCGATGCCGGGCAGCACATGCCTGCGATAGCACTCCTCGGCCTTGGCGCCGTTGAAAAAGACACGGGTAATTTTGGAATGGCGGCGGAAGAACGCCGCGAGATCGTTCGGCGCGAGCGAGCCGTTGTCTATATCGGAGTCCAGGCTGCCCTTGCGGCGGCAGGAGTGGAGCACATCCCACAGCGCGATCCCGGCCGCCTTCAGCGCCTCGACCCTTTGTTCGTAAGGCAAAGCAGGATCGACGCCGAGCAGCTCACCCATGATGCGCCAGAACAGGTTCTGCGGATGCGCGTAGTACTGGCCCGCACGGAGCGAAGCCTCGCCGGGCATGCTGCCGAGAATGAGGATGCGCGCGTCCGCCCTTTCGATCGGCGGGAAACTCTGGATGTGCCGCATGAGTGGTAGGTCGGGTTTCAATCCGACAGCGACAATTACAAATAAAGCTGGCGCTCGCGCTCTGCCTCCGAAGGCTCGAAGCCGCGCGTCTCGTAGTGCTTGAAAATCGCGCTGACCACGGTCTCAGGGTCGTCGATCACCTGGACCAGGTTCAGGTCTTCCGGGCTGATGACCTTCTCCTCCAGCAGCGCGGTCCTGAACCATTCGATCAGGCCGCCCCAGAAGTGGCTGCCGACCAGGATGATCGGCATCTTGCGCGTCTTGCCGGTCTGCACCAGCGTCAGCGCTTCCATCAGTTCGTCGAGCGTACCGAAGCCGCCGGGCATCACCACGTAGGCGCTGGTAAATTTCACGAACATCACCTTGCGCGCGAAGAAGTGCTGGAAGGTCTGGCTGATATTCTGGTAGGCGTTGCTGTGCTGCTCGTGCGGCAACTGGATGTTGAGGCCGACGCTCGGCGATTTGCCGTAGTAAGCGCCCTTGTTCGCAGCCTCCATGATGCCCGGGCCGCCGCCGGAGATCACCGAAAACCCGGCGTCGGAGAGCAGCCGCGCGATCTCCTCGGTGAGCTTGTAATAGGGCTGGCTGGGCTTGGTGCGCGCACTGCCGAAGATGCTGACCGCGGGATGGATGCGGTTGAGGCGTTCGGTGGCGGAGACGAACTCTGACATAATGCCGAACACACGCCACGCCTCCTTGGAATTCCACAATTCCGGCAATGCGGAGACGGGCAGCTTGGACGGGATGTTCATGTAATGACCTTTTGCAGAAAATTGAAACGAATGAAATGAGTTCCGCTAAAACAAACGAAGCGAGCTTCGCTAAAACCTTGCTCCTCGTGGACGGCTCGTCCTTCCTGTACCGCGCGTTCCATGCGATGCCGGATTTGCGCAACCACGAGGGCTTTCCGACCGGCGCGATCTACGGCGTGCTCAACATGCTGCGCAAGTTACGCCATGATTTCCCGGCGGATTATAGCCTGTGCGTATTTGACGCAAAAGGCAAAACCTTCCGCAACGACCTTTACCCCGACTACAAGGCGCACCGCCCGCCGATGCCGGACGACCTCGCGCGCCAGATCGCGCCGCTGCACGAGGCAATCGCCGCCTCCGGTTGGAACCTGCTGATGCTGGAAGGCGTGGAGGCAGACGACGTGATAGGCACGCTCACCTCGCAGGCCGAACGGGACGGGGTGCGCTGCATCGTCGCAACCGGCGACAAGGACCTCGCGCAACTGGTCAATGAGCATGTGACGCTGGTCAATACCATGAGCAATGAGACGCTGGACGTGGCTGGCGTTTCCGCCAAGTTCGGCGTGGAACCTACGCGCATCGTGGACTACCTGACGCTCACCGGCGATCCGGTGGACAACGTGCCGGGCGTGGAGAAGGTCGGCCCCAAGACGGCGGCGAAATGGCTCGCTCAATACGGCACGCTGGATAATTTGATTGCGCACACCAGCGAGATCGGCGGCGTGGTCGGCGAGAATTTACGCCGCGCACTCGACTGGTTGCCGCAGGCGCGACGGCTGCTCACGGTGAAATGCGACGTGGCGCTACCGTATGCCTACAGCGAACTGGCCCCGCCTGCCCCAGATACGGAGCAACTGCGCAGCCTTTATGAACACTTCGATTTCAAGTCATGGCTGCGCGAACTATCACTCCCCTCCCCCGCAGGCGGGGGAGGGGCTGGGGGAGAGGGCAGTCGATTCAACACTGCAACTCCTCCTTCAGCCCTCTCCCCAACCCTCTCCCGCGAGCGGGAGAGGGAGCACGAAGCGGCTGTTGCCAATGAAGGCCACTACGAATGCATCCTCACCGAAGCGCAACTCGACGCCTGGCTCGAAAAGCTGCTTGCCGCCGAGCTGGTCTCGCTGGATACCGAGACCACCGGCCTCGACGTGATGGACGCGCAACTGGTCGGCATCTCGTTTTCCATCGAACCGCACCACGCCGCCTACCTGCCGCTCGCGCATCGCTACCCCGGCGCGCCGGACCAGCTCAGGCGCGACCACGCCCTGCAGAAACTCAAGCCCTGGCTGGGGAGCGCGCGGCACAGGAAGCTCGGGCAGAACCTCAAGTTCGACCTGCACATCTTCGCCAATCACGGCATCGCGCTCGCGGGCATCCACGACGACACGCTGCTGCAATCCTACGTGCTGGAGTCGCACCGGCCGCACGAACTGGGCAACCTCGCGCTACGCCACCTCGGCCTCGCCACGATCGGCTATGCCGACGTGGTCGGCAAGGGCGCGAAGCAGATCTGTTTCGACCAGGTCGATCTCGACACCGCCACGCGCTACGCCGCCGAGGATGCCGACATCACGCTGCAACTGCACCGGGCACTCGCACCGCAGATCGAGGCGCAGAGCGGGTTGCGGCATGTGTACCGGGACATCGAGCTGCCGACCATGCAGGTGCTCTACAAGATGGAACGCAACGGCGTGCTGCTCGACTGCAATCTGCTGAGAATCCAGAGCCGCGAACTGGGCGAGAAACTCATCGCGCTGGAGGCGAAGGCATTTGATGCCGCCGGGCAGCCGTTCAACCTCAATTCGCCGAAGCAGCTCCGGGAAATCCTGTTCGACAAGCTCGGCCTGCCGGCAAAGAAGAAGACGCCGAGCGGCGACCCGTCCACCGACGAAGAGGTCCTGCAGGAGCTCGCGCTCGACTATCCGCTGCCGAAAATCCTGCTCGACTATCGCGGCATGGCGAAACTCAAGTCCACCTACACCGACAAGCTGCCGCAGATGGTGGATCGCACCACCGGCCGCGTGCACACCAGCTACTCGCAGGCGGTCGCGGTCACCGGGCGGCTCGCCTCATCCGATCCCAACTTGCAAAACATCCCAATCCGTACCGCCGAGGGCCGGCGCATCCGCGAGGCGTTCGTGGCACCCACGGGCTCGCGCATCGTCTCCGCCGACTACTCGCAGATCGAGCTGCGCATCATGGCACACCTCTCCGGCGACGCAGGGCTGCTGCAGGCCTTCGCCAACAACGAGGACATCCACCGCGCCACCGCCGCCGAAATCTTCATGGTCACACCCAATGAGGTGGACAGCGAACAGCGCCGCTACGCCAAGGTCATCAACTTCGGCCTGATCTACGGCATGTCCGCCTTCGGCCTCGCCAAGCAGCTCGGCATCGAGCGCGGCGCAGCAACCGCCTACATCGACCGCTACTTCGCGCGCTATCCCGGCGTCGCCGATTACATGCAACGCACCCGCGAGCAGGCCAAACAGCAGGGCTACGTCGAGACCGTGTTCGGCCGCCGCCTGTGGCTGCCCGAGATCAACGCGAGCAACGGCATGAAGCGCCAGGCCGCCGAACGCGCCGCGATCAACGCGCCGATGCAGGGCACCGCGGCGGATTTGATCAAGCTCGCGATGATCGCCGTGCAGCACTGGCTGGAAACAGAAAAGCTAAAGACGCGCCTCATCATGCAGGTGCACGACGAACTGGTGCTCGAAGTGCCGGAGAGCGAGCTGCCGCACGTGAAGGAGAAACTGCGCGACCTGATGTGCCATGTCGCCGAACTCAATGTGCCGCTGGAGGTGGGGTTGGGCGTGGGCGGGAACTGGGATGAGGCGCACTAAGTTTGCGATGGAGCGCAGCGATACCCAACAATTGCAGCGATGGGTATCGTGCTGCTCAACATCCTACGGTTGCTTGATATTCATTTTGATTCACGGCACGATGCGCAGATGAAAATATTTTTTCGACAACTCCGTTAGAGGTTTCAATGGAATGCCCATACTGCGACTCTAACCACACGAGAGCATTTCGCATCGTGTATGAGGAAGGCTCATCAACGCATGGTGAGTATCAATCTGAACTCAGTTACCGTTGTCGCCCCCCTTGGCTAGACACCGAGATTAATAGGGCATATCTTTGGGCCATCGGCATAGTCTCTGCTATAGCCGCTGTTAAAGTTAGCCGCTTCGCAGGTACATGGTGGTGGGGTGTCGGCACCTTTGCCTTATTGTTTTTAGTGTTTATCACTATTTGGAAAATGACAGTTGAAAAAAGACGATTAAGGCAATATCACTCGCGTCGTGAAGCGTGGGAAAAGTCATGGGTCTGCATGAAGTGCGGAGAAGCCTTTTTCATTGAACAGCCGCACTCGCACTGTCTCTAGTATTTTCGGCAAATGGGTATGCACAGAAAATCACGCAGGTTGGTTACCTTCGCGTTAGGCTCCATCACAGTAAACTTCCGAGGTATCACCATGATCCAAAACTTCCGCACCATTTTGATCGCCTTTTTCGCCCTTTTCTTTATACCCATCGGTGCGGCGGTCGCCTCACCAACACTTGTTGGAACGTATGCGATCATGAACCACGGAAAGCTCGTTGAATTCATCCGCGTCGAAAAGAGTGGCCCCGGCTATGTGCTTTTTGAGAAGCAATCCGGAAAGTGGCGGCGACCCGTGGAGGTCAAGCCAGCTTCAGAGTCTCAGCTTGAGGCTATGCTCAAACATCCAGTTACAGTCCAATTTACGGGACTCACAAGCAAAAAAATTGGTATTTTTCAGGTTCCAAAGGGTTGGAAATCCGGCAAGTTTGTCTGCTCTACCGGCTATTGGTTGGCGACTGTTCTCGGCCCTGTTGAGCTACACAAGCAATAAATCTGCATAAGCTAGCTAACCCGCAAAGGGTAGCCCACGTAGGGCGCAATAACCAGCGGGCATTGCGCCGGGTGTAATTTTCATGCTGTGCAATGCGCTGCGCTTATTGCACCCTACATGCTGACACCCCGCGCATGCTACTCCCCCTGCTGCCGCTTCAACTCTCTGATCCGTTCCAGCAGCGCCTTGCGCTCTTTCTCCAGCTCCAGATAGTTCACCGAAAGGCTCTTCAGGTCGTCGGTGTAGCGCTGGATGCGCCGCTCGCGCTCCATCTGTGCGCGCACGACATCGTCGTAGTTCGGCGGGGGCGTGTTGATGTCCGTGCCGTAGGGGTGATGGCCCATGGGCGGCGCGCCTTCCTGCACTTCCATGCGGCGCAGCTCCAGGGTCATCTGGTAGCCCTGGTACATGGACTGCTGTTCCTGGCGCACGGCGCCCAGCTCGGCTTCGAACCGGCTCAGCTCGTCCTGCGTCCCGGCGCATGCGACGGCCGATGCGAACGACAACAGGAAGAAAAGGATGTGTTTCATGGTGGCTCCCAGGCACAAAGCTTGCGGGCGGTTCGATAGGGCGGATTGTGCAGGCATATCGGCCGTACCGCACTAAGCAATACTATGTATCGCCCGCCCCGGCGTGGCGTGCTACCGTTCCCCAAACATCCGCAGAACGGAGGCTGGAATGGCGAAAAAAACGTTTCCATTAGCCAATGTCTACAAGCTGCTCGAGCCGGGCCCGGTGGTGATGGTCGCGACCGCGCGCAAGGGGCGCGCCAACGTCATGAGCATGTCGTGGCTGACGATGATGGAGTTCACGCCGCCGCTTATCGGCGTCGTGATCAGCGGCAACAACTACAGCTTCGACGCGCTGGTGAAGACTAAGGAATGCGTGATCGGTATCCCGACCGCAGACCTGGCGCAGACGGTGGTGAAGGTCGGCAGCGTGACCGGAGCCAAAATCGACAAGTTCGCAAAATTCGGCCTGACGCCGCTGCCCGCCGCGAAGGTGCAGGCGCCGCTGATCGCCGAGTGCTACGCCAACCTCGAATGCCGGATATACGACAGCCGCTTGGTGAACAAATACAATTTTTTCGTACTCGAGGTGGTCAAGGCGTGGATCGACCCGGCGCGGAAAGACCCGCGCACGCTGCACCATCGCGGCCGCGGCCTGTTCGCCATCGACGGCGAGACGATCAAGCTGCCGTTCGACAAGCCATGAACCTCCGGGGCAGACAGATCATTGCCGGTATGCTGCTGGCGATCATGGGCACTGCGACCCTTGCCGCGGACATCCAGCCGGGGCTGTGGGAACTGGTCGTGGAAAGCCGGATTGCCGCCGCTCCCGGTTTCTCTCCCGAACCCGTCACGATGCAGCAGTGCCTGACGGAGCTGGACGCGCAAGACCCTTCCCGCATTCTCGGCGGCGTGTCGAATCCGGGTGCGACGAATTGCACGTATACCGAGAAGAGCAGCAGCGGCAACGTGTTCCGTTTCAGGATGGAGTGCGCCGGCTCGCTCGGCATCCAGGCCAGGGGCGAGATTGCTTACTCGGCCTCGGCCATGGACGGCCGCATCGTCACCGTGGCGGGCACGGCGGGGCAGCCGACCGAATTGCAGAGCCGGATCACGGCTCGCCGGCTGGGTGGCTGCTGACATGGTGAAAAAATCGGTTGTCTGCACCCTGCTGCTGGCTGCCAGCCTGAACGCTTTCGGCCTCGAACTGCCGCTGGACAAGATCAAGCTGCCGCCCGGTTTCAAAATCAGCCTGTATGCCGACAACGTGCCCGGCGCGCGCTCGATGGCGCTGGGGCCGGGCGGCACGCTGTTTGTCGGCACGCGCGGCACGAGGGTTTACGCGCTGCCCAACCGCAGGCACGGCAAGCACGCCGACGAGGTCATCGTTCTCGCCGACAAGCTCGATACGCCGAACGGCGTGGCGTTCCGCGACGGCGCGCTGTTTGTTGCGGAGGTGAACCGCATCCTGCGCTACGATAACATCGAGTCGCGCCTCTACACTCCGCCCCGGCCGGCGGTGGTCAACGACAGCTTCCCGGACGACACGCACCACGGCTGGAAATTCATCCGCTTCGGCCCCGACGGGATGCTCTACGTGCCGGTGGGCGCGCCGTGCAACATCTGCGAGCCCGACCCGGCGCGCTACGCCGCGATCTTCCGCATGAAGCCGGACGGCACGGCGCTGGAGCAGTATGCGCGCGGCGTGCGCAACACGGTGGGCTTCGACTGGGATCCCGATACCGGCGAGTTGTGGTTCACCGACAACGGGCGCGACTGGATGGGCAACAACGCGCCGCCGGACGAACTGAACCATGCGCCGCGTCCCGGCATGCACTTCGGCTATCCGTACTGCCACGGCAAGGCGGTCGCCGACAAGGACTTCGGCGGCAAGCGCGCCTGCGGCGAATTCACGCCCGCCGCGATGGAGTTGGGGCCGCATGTGGCCTCGCTGGGGATGCGCTTCTACACCGGCAGGATGTTCCCGGAAAGTTACCGCAAGCAGATCTTCATCGCCGAGCACGGCTCGTGGAACCGCATCCCGCCCCTAGGCTACCGCATCACGCTGGTGCGGCGGGAAAACGGCAAGGCGGCAAGCTACGAAGTGTTCGCGGAAGGCTGGCTCAGCGGGCTGGCGGCGTGGGGAAGGCCGGTAGACGTAGAGGTGATGCCCGACGGCGCGCTGCTCGTGTCGGACGACAAGGCAGGAGTGATCTACCGCATCAGCTACGGGGAATAGCCGGTCAGGAAGCCCGCAGCCGCACCATCTCCCCGTCGCGGTTGAAGGCGAGGTAGTTGCCGATGCTGCCGACCTGGATGGACTTGACCATCTCCTTCAGCGGCTCTTCCGCTTCGACGCTTTCCGTCACATCCGCGGATTTTGCGGACATGCAGGCTACGAACGCGATGTCCCAGTCTTTTTCCGTGTGACGGGATTCCTCGACTAGGGTCGCAAAATCTACCCGGTTACTTGCCAGCTTATCCACGACCATTACCGGCATCAGGGCGCCGCCTTTACGCGCCTTGAATTGCTCCTGCTGGTCCTGGGTGGATTCGCCCGGCAACTCGGCCTTGGCAAACACGAACAGCATGCGCTGCGGCGTAGGTTGCGTGTTCGCGGCATTCAGCAAATCTTCGTAACTCGATATGTTCACGGCGTATGGCCTTTCAATAAAATATTCGCGGATTATATTTCACTATCGCCGCATAACCCAGCGGCAAACGACCTTTGTTCCCTCGCGCGCTATGCCTCCACGATCTGCAGGCTCACATGCAGGGCCTTCCACTGCTTCACTTCCTCGTGCAGTGCGGTTTCGGTGAGGGGGTTCTGCACCAGCCAATCGGCGTCCAGCGAGAGGTGGAACTTGGTGCCGCTGAAGCGCCCGCGCAGGTCCGGCAACCCGATGTCGCTGCGGTTGCGGTAGAACAGCACGGCAAGGCGCAGGCTCATCGCCAGCACGCAGTCCTCGGTGTTTTTCAGCTGTCCCTGCAGCTTGTCCAGGTTGCCGCGCTGCGCCAGCGCCAGCAGGCTCAGGTGCGCCTGCTCCTTCTTCGAGAAGCCGGGCATGTCGGCGTTGGCGAGAATGTAGGCGGTATGCTTGTGGTAGCCGCTGTGCGCGACGCTGACGCCGATCTCGTGCAGCCTGGCCGTCCAGCCGAGCATCAGCAGCGCGGCATCATTGGCTTCATCGCCGAGGAATTGCCGCGCAAACAGCTGCGCCAGTTGCGCCACGCGCTCGGCCTGCCTCGCATCGATGCGGTAGCGCTGCATGAACTGCCGCACCGTGACCTCGCGCATGTCGTTGTCGTGAAAGCGCCCCAGCAGGTCGTACAGCACGCCTTCGCGTAGCGCGCCGAGCGCGGGCTGCATCTGTTCGATTTCCAGCTCGCAGAAGGCGGCATACATGATGGCGAAGCCGCCCCCCAGGACGGGTATGCGATCCGGGCGCAGGCCCTGCAGGTCGAGCTTCTGCACGTCGCCGGCCTTGATGAGATCGGCGCGCAGTTTTTCCAGGCCGCCCCGCGTGATGCCGCTCTTGCTGTAGCCGTTCAGCTCCAGGATTTCGCTGATGGCCTTGGCCGTGCCCGATGAACCGAGCGCCTCTTGCCACTGCCCCCTGAAATCCGCCGCGATGGTCTGCAATTCGTTGCGCGCGGCAAGCTCGGCCTTCTTGAGGTTCTGCTTGGTGATCTTTCCACCGGGAAAAAAGCGCAGGCTGTAGCTGACGCAGCCCATGTACATGCTTTCCAGCTTGAGTGGGGTGAGGCCGTTGCCGACGATGAATTCGGTGGAGCCGCCGCCGATGTCGATCACCAGCCGGTTGCCTTCCGACTGCGGCAGCTCGTGCGCCACGCCGAGGTAGATCAGGCGCGCTTCCTCGTGCCCGGCGATGACCTCGATCGGGAAGCCCAGCACATGCTCGGCCTGCGGGATGAAATCGGCGGCGTTCCTCGCCACACGCAGCGAGTTGGTGCCCACCGCGCGCACCGCCTCGCGCGGCAGGTCGCGCAGGCGTTCAGCGAATCGTCCCAGGGTAGTTAGCGCGCGCTGCTGCGCCTCGGCATCGAGGTATTTGTCGGCGGTGAGTCCGGCGGCGAGACGCACCGGTTCGCGCAACTCGTCGAGCATGTAGAGCTGGTCGCCCTCGACGCGTGCGACTTGCAGGCGGAAGCTGTTGGAGCCTAAGTCAACGGCGGCGAGAATGGGCTGGTGCTGCACTCTACTCCTGGACTTCGCGGTCGATCTCGTCCAGGGTCACGTGGCGCACGTCGCGCCCCTTGACCATGTAGATGACGTACTCCGACATGTTCTTGGCGTGGTCGCCGATACGCTCGATCGCCTTGGCGACGAACAGGATTTCCAGCGAGGTGGAGATGGTGCGCGGGTCTTCCATCATGAAGGTGATGAGGTAGCGCATGATGGCGCGGAACTCCTCGTCCACCTGCTCGTCGAGGCGCACCACCTGCGCGGCCATCGCCACGTCGAGGCGCGCAAAGGCGTCGAGCGACTTGCGCAGCATGTCCAGCGCCAGCTCGGCGGCATGCTTGATCTCGTGGTAGCGCGGCAGGTTGGGCGTGTTTTTCTGCGACAGCAGCTTGGCCATGCGTGCGATCTTCTCGGCCTCGTCGCCGATGCGCTCCAGGTCGGTGATGGTCTTGACCACGGCCATCACGAGGCGCAGGTCGCCCGCCGTCGGCTGGCGGCGCGCAATCACCTGGCTGCACGCCTCGTCGATCTTCACCTCCATCGCGTTGACGCGGTGGTCATCATCGATCACGCGCGCCATCAACGCAACGTTACTCTCCAGCAGCGATTCCACCGCGCTCTTGATCTGGCTTTCCACCAGGCCGCCCATCTGCAGCACGTTGGCGCGGATGGCCTCGAGCTCTGCATCGAACTGGCGGGAAATATGGTAACCATGGCCCATGCTGTCATTCCTCGAAATAATTGACTGTGCAGTGTACGCGGCGAATGTGAAGGATAGATGACAGTCGCATCGCTCCCCCAGCCTAGATACTTATGCCGTTACCGTCTTCACGCCTTCCGCGGTGCCGAGCAGCAGCACGTCGGCGGCGCGGCGCGCGAACAAACCGTTGGTGACCACGCCCGCGATGTGGTCCAGCGTCGATTCCAGCTCCACCGGGTTCATGATCTGCAGCCCGTGAACGTCGAGAATGACGTTGCCGTTGTCGGTGGTGAAGCCCTCGCGCAGTTTCGGCTGGCCGCCCAGCTTCACGAGCTGGCGCGCCACGGAGCTGCGCGCCATCGGGATCACCTCGACGGGCAGCGGGAACTTGCCCAGCACGTCCACCAGCTTGCTCGCGTCGCACACGCAGATAAATTTTTTACTGGCCGCCGCGACGATCTTCTCGCGCGTCAGCGCCCCGCCGCCGCCCTTGATCATGTGCAGGTGCCGGGTGATTTCGTCCGCACCGTCCACGTACACCGGCAGATCGCCCGCGTCGTTCAGCGACAGCACCTCGATGCCGTGCCCCTTGAGGCGCTGTGCCGAGGCTTCCGAACTGGCAACCGCGCCGCGTATCCTGTGTTTGATCTTCGCCAGCTCGTCGATGAAAAAATTGGCGGTGGAACCGGTGCCTACGCCGACGATGCTGTCGACCGGCACATACTCGATGGCGGCCTGCGCGACCGCGCGTTTCAAATCATCCTGGGTCATCATGCCGAATACTCTCTTTACTATCGTTGTGTTCGTGATTATTGCAGGAATCGGGCGCTTTGGGGAAACCGCGCGGCGCCGGTGGTAATATGCCGGAAAACAAAAGGGAGGAATGACAATGCAGCCACGCACGGTTTCCACCACGCCCTACACCGACCAGAAGCCCGGCACCTCAGGCCTGCGCAAGCGCGTGCAAGCCTTCCGCCAGCCGCACTACCTGGAGAACTTCGTCCAGTCCGTTTTCGACACCGTCGCCGCACCGCCGGGTGCCACGCTCGTGCTCGGCGGCGACGGGCGTTACTACAACCGCGAGGCGATCCAGGTCATCCTGAAAATGGCTGCGGCCAACGGCTTCGGCCGCGTGCTGCTCGGCCGAAGCGGCATCCTTTCCACGCCCGCAGCCTCGTGCGTGATCCGCAAATACCGGACCCATGGCGGCATCATCCTGTCCGCAAGCCACAATCCCGGCGGGCCGGACGGCGATTTCGGCATCAAGTACAACACCGCCAACGGCGGCCCCGCGCCGGAGAAGATCACCGAGGCGATCTTCTCCGCGAGCAGGAAAATTGCGCAATACCGCATCGCCGATGTACCCGATGTCGCGCTGGATGCGCTGGGCGACAGCCGGCTCGGCAGCATGACCGTGTCGGTGATCGATCCGGTTCGTGATTACGCCGACCTGATGGAATCGCTGTTCGACTTCACCGCGATCCGTACGTTATTGAAGAGCGGATTCCGCATCCGCTTCGATGCGATGCATGCCGTCACCGGGCCTTATGCGCGCGAAATTTTCGTCAACCGGCTCGGCGCGCCGCCGGATAGCGTGATGAATGCCGAGCCCTTGGAAGACTTCGGTGGCGGCCACCCCGACCCGAACCTCACCTACGCGCACGAACTGGTGGAGGCGTTGTACGCCGATGAGGCGCCGGATTTCGGCGCGGCCTCGGACGGCGACGGCGACCGCAACATGATTCTCGGCAGGCGTTTCTTCGTCACCCCCTCCGACAGCCTCGCGATCCTCGCCGCCAACGCGCATCTCACGCCGGGCTACCGGAAAGGGCTGGTCGGCATCGCGCGCTCGATGCCGACCAGCGCGGCGGCGGACCGCGTGGCCGAAGCGCTCGACATTCCCTGCTACGAAACGCCGACCGGCTGGAAGTTTTTCGGCAACCTGATGGATGCGGGTAAGGTGACGCTGTGCGGCGAAGAGAGCTTCGGTACCGGCTCGGATCACATCCGCGAGAAGGACGGGCTGTGGGCGGTGCTGTTCTGGCTGAACATTCTCGCCGCGCGCAGACAATCCGTGGAAACTGTCGTACGCGAGCACTGGGCGCGCTTCGGGCGCAACTTCTATTCGCGCCACGACTACGAGGGCATCCCCGTCGATGCAGCCAACGGCGTGATGCAGCTGCTGCACAGCCGTCTCGGGGAATGGCAGGGAGCGCAGCTCGGCCGCCACAAGGTGCTGTTCTGCGACGACTTCAGCTACACCGACCCGGTGGACGGCAGCGTCAGCCTCGGCCAGGGGGTGCGCATCGTCTTCACCGACGGCTCGCGCATCGTGTTCCGCCTGTCCGGCACCGGCACCGAGGGCGCGACGCTGCGCCTCTACCTGGAGGCCTATGAGCCGGATGCGGGCAGGCACCGCCTCGACGCGCAAGAGGCGCTCGCAGAACTGATCGGCATCGCGCTGCAGATTTCCGGGCTGCGCGAACGCACCGGACGCGAACACCCTACCGTCATCACCTGAACGGATATAATCTCACCCTGATCATCGAAGGAGGAAACCATGGCAAACAAAAAAATCATCCAGACCCCCGATGCACCCGCCGCGATCGGTACTTACTCGCAAGCCGTGCGTGTCGACCACACCGTCTACCTGGCCGGCCAGATCGGCCTCGATCCGGCCACCATGCAGATGGTCGAAGGGATCGACGCGCAGATCCACCGCGTGTTCCAGAATATGCGCGCGGTTGCGACCGCGGCAGGCGGCAGCATGGACGACGTGGTGAAGATCAACATCTTCCTCACCGACCTCGGCAACTTCGCGAGGGTGAACGAGATCATGGCGACCTATTTTCACCAGCCCTATCCGGCGCGCGCCGCCGTGGGCGTCTCCTCGCTGCCGCGCGGTGCCTCGATCGAGGCGGACGGGGTGATGTATTTGCAAGACTAGCGTGACCCGCCGGGCAACCCTCTCGCCTGCCCCTCCCCCGCAAACGGGAGAGGGTGGAGCATAGCGGAGGAAGAGGACGCATTGGTTTCGCCGACAAAAATTTCACCCGCCACGCTGGCCAAACTCGCCAGGCTCGGCATCCATCACCGCACCGATCTGTTACTGCACCTGCCGCTGCGTTACGAGGACGAGACCCATCTCGCGCCGATTGCCGCGGTGCAGCCCGGCATGACTGTACAGGTACAGGGTGCCGTCGCGCACAGCGAGGTGGTTTTCCGTCCGCGCCGCACCCTGGTTTGCCGTCTGCAGGATAACGGCGGCGAACTGTATTTGCGCTTTCTCAACTTCTATCCCAGCCAGCAGAAACAATTGGCTGTTGGCAAGCAGATCCGCGCCGTCGGCGAGGTGCGCATGGGTTACTACGGGCCGGAGATGGTGCACCCCAAGTGCCGCGCGGTGAATGACGAAACGCCGCTGCAGCAGAGCCTCACGCCGGTCTACCCGACCACCGCCGGGCTGTCGCAGGCCATATTGCGCAAGCTGATCGGCAACGCACTGGAGACGCTGCCGCTGGACGACACCCTGCCGGATGCGCTGCTGCAAAAAATGAAGCTGGCCTCCTTCGCCGACAGCGTCAGACTGCTGCACAACCCGCCGCCGGATATTTCGGCGGCCAGCCTGGAACAGCGCAGCCATGCGGCATGGCGGCGCATCAAGTTCGACGAACTGCTCGCGCAGCAGCTGTCGATGCGCGTGCACCACCGCGAGCGCGGCAAGCGCATCGCGCCGGCACTCGCATCGAAACAGCACCTCACCGCGCAGTTGCTGAATAACCTGCCCTTCGCGCTGACCGCTGCACAGCAGAAGGTGCATGCCGAGATCGGCCGCGACCTCGCGCAGCCGCACCCGATGCAGCGCCTGCTGCTCGGCGATGTCGGCAGCGGCAAGACCATCGTCGCGGCGCTCGCCGCCTTGCAGGCCATCGAGAACGGCTGGCAGGCCGCGTTCATGGCGCCGACCGAGATCCTCGCCGAGCAGCATTACTTCAAACTGCGCGACTGGCTGGAGCCGCTCGGCATCAGCCCGGTGTGGCTGTCCGGCAGCCTGAAGAAAAAGGACAAGGCTGCGGCGGCGGAACGCATCGCCGGCGGCGACACGGCGCTCGCCATCGGCACGCATGCGCTGTTTCAGGAGCAGGTCGAGTTCCGTAAACTCGGCCTTGCGATCGTGGACGAACAGCACAAATTTGGCGTGCAGCAGCGCCTCGCGCTGCGCAACAAGGGCAACGAGCCGCACCAGCTCATGATGAGCGCCACCCCCATTCCGCGCACCCTGGCGATGAGCTACTACGCCGACCTCGACGTGTCGGTGATCGACGAGCTGCCGCCGGGGCGCACCCCGGTAATCACCAAGCTCGTCAGCGACGAACGCCGCGACGAGGTGTTCGAGCGCGTGCGCGCCGCCTGTCTTGAAGGAAAACAGGCCTACTGGGTGTGCCCGCTGATCGACGAATCGGAAGCTTTACAGCTGCAAACCGCAATCGAGACGTATGAAACCCTGCGCACCACTTTTCCGGAGCTCAATGTGGGACTGGTACACGGCAGGCTGGACAATGCCGAAAAGGCGCGCGCGATGGCGGCGTTCAAGGCGGGTGAGCTGCAGTTGCTGGTCGCCACCACCGTGATCGAGGTCGGCGTGGACGTGCCGAACGCCAGCCTGATGGTGATCGACCATGCCGAGCGCATGGGGCTGGCGCAACTGCACCAGCTGCGCGGCCGCGTGGGGCGCGGCGCGGAACACAGCCTGTGCATCCTGCTGTACCAGCAGCCGCTTTCCGAGCTGGCGCGGGCGCGCCTGAAAATCATTTTTGAGAGCAACGACGGCTTCACCATCGCCCAACAGGATTTACAATTGCGCGGCCCGGGCGAATTGCTCGGCGCAAGACAGAGCGGCGTGGCGATGCTGCGCTTCGCCGACATCAATGCGGATGAAGAATTACTGAATGAGGCGCGGCAGGCCGCCGACGGCTTGCTGCGCGATTTTCCCGATGCTGCACGGAGGCACTTGCAGCGCTGGATGGCAAACAAACATGACTACCTTCACGCCTAGCAAATTTATGCCCGATAAATTCTGGCACGGCGCGGCGCTGGGCTGCGAAGCCGGCCTCGCGCCCTGGCTGCGTGACCGCGGATCGCTGACGCAGCGCATCCAGCGGCGCTGCGCCCGCTTCGCGGTGCGCGGCGTGCGCAGCGGCCTGGCGCGCATTGCGCTGGACGAGGCCGCCCTGCTCGGGGTCGCCCCGCAGCATCTTGCGTATTCGCGTGAAGTGTTCCTGTACGCCGACGGCCGGCCGGTGGTGTTCGCGCACAGCGCGTGCGCCCGGCAGCACCTGCGCGGCACATGGTCGGCCGTGCGCGGCCTGGGCAACCGGCCGCTGGGCGCGCTGCTGTTCGCGCACCCGCAGGTGGAGCGCAGGCCGCTGCATTACAAGGTGTTACGCAGCGCACATCCTCTGTTTCGGCGCGCTGCCGCGGAGCTGGGTAATCCGCCGGGCAGGCTTTGGGCGCGCCGCTCGCTGTTTTATCTGCACGACGCCCCGCTGCTGGTGACGGAGGTTTTTCTGCCGGAAATCCTGCGCCTTGCCAACCCGGCATGAGGCGGCGCTTACTCCTTGGTGTTGGCCAGCTTTTTCAGCGCCAGTCCGAGTTGCGAGCCGTCCAGGGTCTGACTGAGCCTATCCAGCGCGTCCCTGGCCGATTTGCCGAGCTTGCGCGGAGCGGCTGCGGGCGGGCTGCGATCGAAGGAAACTTGCACCTTGACGCGGATTCCGCTAACCTCACACCCCCTGTTTTGCAACAGAATGGCCAGTTCCGGCGCAAGCTGGCGCAATTTCGCGGCAACGGCGGCATTGGCAGCGGCAACGTTGAGCGTGCCGGATTGCAGCCCCAATACTTGGCTGGATTGCGCAAGATAGGGTGGCGCAACACTCATGAAATGGCGATGCAGTGCCGACAAGGCCTGTGCCTTGGACAGCAGCGGCCGTAATTCCTGATTGCCGCTCAATAATGACTTGAATCGCTGCGCCACGGGTTTACGATACATATAAAAAGTTAGGAGGGGGAGCATGAATATTATTCTAGTTTCCGATCGCTTGGCAAAGCCCCGCAGTGTTACGCTGGGCGGCTGGCAGGTGCTGGCGCTGGTGCTGGTGCTGTCCGGCATGGTATGGGCTGCGGCGCTTTCGTTGCAGTATGCGCTGGTGCGCTTCGCTCCGGAAGAGCTGAGCGATGGGGTGCGCACCCTGCTGTCCAGAATGCAGAGCGAAGAACAGCAAAAACAGCAGTCCTATGTGCATAACAGCCTGGATGCGATGGCGACCCGGGTCGGCCAGATGCAGGCGCAGGTGCAGCGCCTGGACGCGCTGGGCGCGCGCCTGGCCAAGCTGACCGGCATGAAGCCCGAGGAATTCAAGTTTGACCAGCTGCCGGCGCAAGGCGGACCGCTGATAGCCATGCCCCCCCAGGAAATGTCGGTGAACAGCCTGGAGCAGCAGTTGAACAGACTGACCCTGGCGGTCAACGACCGCAGCGACAAGCTGCAAGCTCTGGAAACCATGCTGCTGCAGAATCAATTGAGCCGCAGACTGCTGCCTTCGATACAACCGATCAACGAGGGGTTTTATTCGTCGAATTTCGGCTGGCGCCTCGACCCCTTTACCGGCGCGAACGCCATGCATGAGGGCGTCGATTTCATGGTTCAGGCGGGAACGCCCATCCGCGCCTCGGCAGGCGGCGTAGTCGCCTATGCCGACCAACATCCGCAATATGGTAATATGGTCGAAGTCGATCACGGCAACGATATCGTGACGCGCTACGCGCATGCCTCGCGGCTGCTGGTGAAGGTCGGCCAGGTGGTGCGGCGCGGCGAAAAAATCGCCGAGGTCGGCAGCACCGGGCGCTCCACCGGCAATCACTTGCACTTCGAAGTCCGCTATAAAGGCACCGCCCAGAATCCCGTGCGCTTCCTGCAGAAAGCCGCCAGTTGACAGGGTGATGTGAGCCAGCAGAAAGCGGCTCCAAGGTGAGGGTGAGGCGATGAGAGCCTCACCCTTTTTATTGCAGTTGAGTTTTTTAATTAAGTTTGGAAAAACATGATTTCCGGTGTACTGAAAAGCATCTTTGGCAGCCGCAATGACCGCCTGCTCAAACAATACCGCGCTACCGTGCAGGCCATCAACAAGCTGGAAGCCGATATTGCCAAATTGAGCGACGAGGAGTTGCGCCGGAAAACCGACGATTTCCGACAGCGTTTTGCGCAGGGCGAGACGCTCGACGCGCTACTGCCGGAGGCATTCGCCGTGGTGCGCGAAGCCGGCGTGCGCGCATTGGGTATGCGCCATTACGATGTGCAGCTGATCGGCGGCATGGTGCTGCATTACGGCAAGATCGCCGAGATGCGCACCGGCGAGGGCAAGACCCTGATGGCCACCCTGCCGGTCTACCTGAATGCGATTTCCGGCAAGGGCGTACATGTCGTGACGGTGAACGATTACCTCGCGAGCCGCGATGCCGAGTGGATGGGAAAGCTGTACCGCTTCCTCGGCCTGTCGGTCGGCGTGATCCTGTCGCAGATGCCGCACGACCAGAAACAGGCCGCCTACGCCGCCGACGTCACTTACGGCACCAACAACGAGTTCGGTTTCGACTACCTGCGCGACAACATGGCGACGCATGCGGAGGAACGCTTCCAGCGCCCGCTCAACTACGCCATCGTGGACGAGGTCGACTCGATCCTGATCGACGAGGCGCGCACCCCGCTGATCATCTCCGGCCAGGCCGAGGACAACGTCGATATCTACGTGCGCATGGACAAGCTCGCGCCGCAGCTGCAGCGGCAGGCTGCAGACGATGAAAACGGGCCCGGCGACTTCAGCGTGGACGAGAAGAACCACCAGATACTGCTCACCGAACCCGGCCACGAGCGCGCCGAGGAACTGCTGGCGCAGGCCGACCTCCTGCCGCCCGGCGGCAGCCTGTACGACCCCGCCAACATCACCCTGATCCACCACCTGTATGCGGCGCTGCGTGCGCACAACCTGTACCACCGCGACCAGCAATATGTCGTACAGGACGGCGAGGTCATCATCGTGGACGAATTCACCGGCCGCCTGATGGCCGGTCGGCGCTGGTCGGACGGCCTGCACCAGGCGGTGGAGGCAAAGGAAGGCGTGGCGATCCAGAAGGAAAACCAGACGCTGGCCTCGATCACCTTCCAGAACTACTTCCGCATGTACCACAAGCTGGCCGGCATGACCGGCACGGCCGATACCGAGGCCTACGAGTTCCAGCAGATTTACAGCCTGGAAACCGTGATCATTCCGCCGCACCGCCCGACCATCCGCAAGGACCAGATGGACAAGGTGTATCTCACCGCAAAGGAGAAACACCAGGCGGTGATCGATGACATCAAGGATTGCTACAAGCGCGGCCAGCCGGTGCTGGTGGGCACGACCTCGATCGAAAATTCCGAGCTGCTGTCGCACCTGCTGGACAATGAAAAGCTGCCGCACCAGGTGCTGAACGCCAAGCAGCATGCGCGCGAGGCGGAGATCGTCGCGCAGGCCGGGCGGCCGAAGATGGTCACCATCGCCACCAACATGGCCGGCCGCGGTACCGATATCGTGCTGGGCGGCAACGTCGAGAAGCAGGTCGAACACCTGCGCGCCGACGAAAGCCTGGACGAGACCACGAAAGAACAGCGCATCACGCAACTGAAATCCGAATGGCAGCAAGTCCACGAGCAGGTGCTGGCCAGCGGCGGACTGCACATCATCGGCACCGAGCGCCACGAATCGCGCCGCGTGGACAACCAGCTGCGCGGCCGCTCCGGCCGCCAGGGCGACCCCGGCTCCAGCCGCTTCTACCTGTCGCTGGAAGACCCGCTGCTGCGCATCTTCGCCTCCGACCGCGTCGCGGCGATCATGAACCGCTTCAAGCTGCCCGAGGGCGAGGCCATCGAGCACAGCTGGGTGACTCGCGCCATCGAGAACGCGCAGCGCAAGGTCGAGGCGCGCAACTTCGACATGCGCAAGCAGATCCTCGAGTACGACGATGTCGCCAACGACCAGCGCAAGGTGATCTACCAGCAGCGCAGCGAGCTGCTGGAGAGCGCGGACATTTCCGAGACCATCCAGGCGATGCGCGAGGGGGTGCTGGACGACGCCATCAGCCAGTACATCTCGCCGGGCAGCATGGAAGAGCAATGGGACGTGCCCACGCTGGAGAAGGTGCTGGCGGCCGAATTCCGCCTGGAATTGCCGCTGGCGCAGTGGCTGGAGGAAGACAAGCAGCTGGACGAAGCAGGCTTGCGCGCCCGCGTCGCCGGACAGGCGCAGCAGCAATACCAGGCCAAGGTTGATGCCGTGGGCGCGGAAGTCATGCACCACTACGAGCGCGCCATCATGCTGCAGAGCCTGGACCAGCACTGGCGCGAGCACCTCGCCGCGCTGGATCACCTGCGCCAGGGTATCCATTTGCGCGGCTACGCGCAGAAAAACCCCAAGCAGGAATACAAACGCGAGGCTTTCGAGCTGTTTTCCATGATGCTGGATGCGGTCAAGCGCGAAGTGACCCAGGTATTGATGGTCGTGCAGGTGCGCAGCGGGGAGGACGTCGAATCGGTAGAAGCCCCCCCCGCGCCGGAAAATGTGCAGTATCATCACGCCGGTTATGACGAGGCCCTGGCGCAACCGGACGATGGGCAGTCAACCGATGAAGAGCATAAACCGTTTGTGCGCGGTGGGCAGAAGGTAGGGCGCAACGATCCGTGCCCATGCGGGTCGGGCAAGAAATACAAGCAGTGCCATGGCAAATTGAGTTAGATAAAATCAAATTAATAACGTGGAAGGGGGATAACATGTCACTAGTAATTGATACGCTGCGCACCTCGACGATTACCGAGGAGCTGAGCGATGCAGAGGTGGATATTCTTTCGGGCCTGTTCGAAGTTCACGATTACAAATCCGGAGATACCATCGTTCAGCCAGGTGAGCCACAGCCGGACAACCTGTACATCCTGGCACATGGCGATATCGAGGTAAAAATTCAGAGCACCGAAGGAAAATCCACCATCCACGTCCTCAAGCCGGGCGACCTGGCCGGCATGATCACCTTCGTGGGCGGCGCGGCCTCGCAGGTCAGCGCAACACTCTGCGCCGTCGGCGACACCAAGGTGTTGAGTCTGGATCGTTCCAAATTCGAAACGCTGATCAACAGCCACCCCATGATCGTATACCGCGTCATGCGCGGCTTGGCGCGGAACATGCACGGCATCGTGCGGCGCATGAATACCGAGTCGACCGAACTCAGCAACTACATCTACCGCACCCACGGCCGTTATTAGGAAGTTTCCATGCCGGTCAATCTGACACCGCCCGCTGCGGCACAACTGTTGCCCGTTGCGGGCGTTTTTCTGGGCGTCACCGAAGCGAACATCAAGCGCGAAAACCGCAAGGACTTGCTGGTGGTTCAGCTAGACGAGGGCGCGCGGGTCGCGGGCGTGTTCACCAAAAACCGCTTTTGCGCCGCGCCGGTAACCGTGGCGCGCGAACACCTCGCACAACCGGATGGCATCCGCGCGCTGGTGGTCAACACCGGTAACGCCAATGCCGGCACCGGCGAACAGGGCATGCAGGATGCGCGCACCACCTGTGCCGCATTGGCCGGCCTGCTGGGCTGCAAGGCATCGCAGATATTGCCGTTCTCTACCGGCGTCATCATGGAGCCGCTGCCGGTAGGCAAGATCGCCGCCGGCCTGCCCGGCTGCGTGACGAACATGCGCGCCGACAACTGGCATGACGCCGCGCACGCGATCATGACCACCGACATCGTCGCCAAGGCCATTTCGAAGCAGGTAATGATCGGCGGTGCGCAAATCACCGTCACCGGCATCGCCAAGGGCTCCGGCATGATCCACCCGAACATGGCGACCATGCTCGGCTACATCGCCACCGACGCGGGCATCGCGCAGCCGCTCTTGCAGCAAATGGTCAGCGAGGCCGCCAACCGCTCGTTCAACTGCATCACCGTGGACGGCGATACCTCCACCAACGACGCGCTGATGCTGATCGCTACCGGCCGGGCGGCCCTGCCGGAAATCCGCGATGCAAAAAGCGCGGAATTCGCCGCGCTGCAGGCCGCCGTCACCGAGGTCGCCATTTACCTCGCGCAGGCCATCGTGCGTGACGGCGAAGGCGCGACCAAGTTCATCACCGTACAGGTCGAGGGCGGCAGGGATGAAGCCGAATGCAAACAGATCGGCTACGCCATCGCCCGTTCGCCGCTGGTCAAGACCGCCTTCTTCGCCTCCGACCCCAACCTCGGGCGCATCCTCGCCGCGATTGGTTATGCGGGTGTTGCCGACCTGGATGTCGATGTGCTCAGGCTGTATCTCGACGACGTGCTGGTCGCCGAGCATGGCGGGCGGGCTGCGAGCTATCGCGAGGAGGATGGGCAGCGCGTGATGAAGCAGAGCGATATCACGATACGCGTGGTGCTGAATCGTGGGGTGGCGAAGGCAACTTTGTGGACTTGCGATTTTTCTTACGATTATGTGAAGATCAACGCGAGTTATCGCAGTTAGATTGCTCCATCCAACCGTTCGTGGTGAGGTATCGAACCATGAACGGCCATAATCAACATCAAAACCGCCGGGGGTTGCCCGGCAGCTAGTCACTTTTTCTTGCGTCGCCAAGAAAAAGTAACCAAAAAGAA
>JAHQXD010000004.1 GCA_019449655.1 Ferrigenium straubiae
AAATTTGGATGCATATTACTGCCCTGGATGGGTCAGTTTTGAGTGCAATTCAACAAACAATGTGTTAGTAGAGCGCCTGATTGACCCCACCCAGATCTTCTTCGCTTAGCGAACCCGCCGCCGCCTTCAGGCGCAACCGGCTGACGAGATAGTTGTACTCGGCTTGGTACAGATCGCGGCGGGTGGCGTACAGTTGCTGCTGTGCATTCAGCACATCGAGGTTGGTGCGCACGCCGACTTCCTGTCCGAGCTTGCTGGCTTCCAGGACGCTTTCGCTGGAGGTGAGTGCCTGCTGCAGCGCCTTGACCTGGGCGATGCCGTTGACCACGCCGAGATAGGCCTGGCGGGTCTGCAGCGCGACGGTGCGGCGGGTGTCTTCCAGGGTTTGCCTGGCGCGCTCGCGATTGGCCTCGGCCTCGCGCCATCTGGAATTGACGGCGCCCCCCTGGAATAATGGCATGTTTAGTTGCACGCCGACGCTCTTGTTGGTGGTGTCGCTGCCCACGCCGAAGGTGCCGCCATTGGACTGGTTGTTGGAGTAATTCGCCACCAGGTCCAGCGTGGGGTAATGACCGCCGCGGTTGCGCGCGACTTCCTTCTCGGCGATCTCGGCACCCGCTTTCGTGATGGCCAGCTGCAGGCTGTTCGACTGCGCCTCATCCACCCACTTCTCCATGTTGGCGGGCTGCGGGCTTTCCAGCTTGAAACCCTTGCCGAGATGCTTGAGGTCTTTCGGCATCGCGTTGATCAGTTGCTGCAAGGCACGTTTCTTGATTTCAAGGTTGTTCTGCGCGGCGATTTCCTGTGCGCTGGTCAGGTCGTAGCGCGCCTGCGCCTCGTGGGTGTCGGTGATGGTGGCGCTGCCCACCTCGAAGTTGCGCTTGGCCTGCTCCAGTTGCTCGGAGATGGCCTTCTTCTGCGCCTCGGCGAGTTCCACGCTGTCCTGTGCGATCAGTACGTCGAAATAGGCCTGTGCGACGCGCAGGATCAAATCCTGTTCGGCGATCCTGAACTGGGCATCGGCCTGTACAACCTGCAATTCGGCTTCGGTGTAGGTCATCCAGTTCTGCTGGCGGAACAATGGCTGCGTCAGGCTCACGCCGTAGCCGTGGGTATTGTAGCGGGTGGTGCCGCCCGGGAATGGAAACGCCCCCTTGTACTGGATATTCTGGTCATTGAACGTGCTGTTCGCATTGAGGCTGATGCTGGGCAGCAGCAGCGAGCGGCCCTGCGGCAGCTTTTCCTGGCCGGCCTGCTGGGCGGCACGCGCGGCGGCAAACACCGGATCGTTCGCCTGGGCGGCGCGGAAGGTTTCCAGCAGGTCGGCAGCCTGCGCCGCGCTACTCGCGCCGAGCAGGGCTGCCAGAAGTAGTGGTAATGGCTTCAGCTTCATTGGGTTTTCGCGCAGTCGATATATTAGATATTTCTAATACTACAGATTGCCGCCGCCTTGCGCAATCCCGATGTGAGGCTCGGGTCCGGCCAACCAAAAGGTTACCTGCACTGAAACTTCATTTTCAGAACACGAACCGCTTGGGCTGCTCGGCATTGCGCAACGGCGCGACGCAGGTTTCCATGATGTTGACGGTCTCGAATACGTCCGGCGCGGCGCGGGTGATCAGCTTTGCCTCCATCAGGGGAGCGTCTCCCACGATGGCGAACAGCCGCCCGCCGACGTTCAGGCTGTTCTGGAAGGCTGCCGGCAATACCGGCGTCGAACCGGTCAGCACGATGACATCGTAGGTGCCCTTGTTCCAGCCGTGCGCCGCATCGCCCGTTTCGAGGGTGACGTTGTTGCGGTGGTAGGCGGCCAGATTCTGTTTGGCCATGGCGCTCAGTTCCGGCACGATTTCCACCGAGGTGACCTGCCCCGCCAGCGCGGACAGCAGCGCGGTCAGGTAGCCGCTGCCGGTGCCTATCTCCAGCAAGCTGTCATTGCGGGTGAGGTGCAATTCCTGCACGGTACGCGCTTCGAGCTTGGGCTGCCACATGGCGGCTCCATGGCCCAGCGGGATCTCCATGTCGGCAAATGCCAGTTCCTTTTTGTCCGCGGGCACGAAGTGTTCGCGGCGGACATGCTTGAGCAACTCCAGTATCCGCAGCTCCAGCACCTCGCAGGGGCGGATTTGCTGCTCGATCATGTTGAAACGTGCTTGTTCGATGTTCTGCATTCCATCCTCCTGAATTGCCGCACTATTATTATTCCGGCACGAATGCGCCGCGCGGGCAGTATAGCAACACCACCCTGCAGGCTCAACACCGACCGCTTATTGGCGGCTGCGGCTCAGTCATGCCGGAATTTTCAGTGCATCGCCCGCTTGACCGGAAACACCAGCGCGAAGGTGCTGCCCTTGCCTTCCTCGCTCATGACTTCGAACTTGGCCTGGTGGCGCATCGCGATATGCTTGACGATCGCCAGGCCCAGTCCCGTTCCGCCCGTTTCGCGCGAGCGGCTGCGGTCTACCCGGTAGAAGCGCTCGGTCAGGCGCGGGATATGCTGTGCGGCAATACCGATGCCGCTGTCCTGCACCGAAAACACCGGCTGCCCGCCGCGCTCCGCCCAGCGCAGCAGGATAGCGCCGCCCTTGGGCGTGTAGCGGATCGCGTTGCTGATCAGGTTGCCGAACGCACTATGCAGTTCCTCGCGGTTGCCGAGCAGTTTCACTCCGCTCGCGGCTTCGAGGCGCAGCACATGCGAGCCGTTGCTCAGCAATTGGCCTTCCCGGTGAATTTCTTCGAGCAGCACGCCCATATCCACCGTCTCCTCGCTCAGCGGGTTCTGGTCGTTTTCCAGGTGCGACAGGGTAAGCAGGTCGGCAACCAGGTTTTCCATGCGGCGCGTCTGCTCGGCCATCAGATGCAGGGCGCGCCGCGCATCCTCGCGGTTGAGGTCGGGCATATCCTGCAGGTTTTCGACAAAGCCGTTCACCACGGTCAGCGGGGTGCGCAATTCGTGCGAGACGTTCGCGACGAAATCGCGGCGTATGGCCTCGATGCGCTCCAGCCGCGTGATGTCGCGGCTGATCAGCAGCCGCTTGTTCATGCCGTAGGGGATGAGCTTGATGGACAGCACCATCTCGTCGTGGCGCGCCGGGCGCATCACCAGCGGCTCGCTGAAATTGGATTCATGGAGATACTCGACGAACTCCGGCTGGCGCACCAGATAGGTGATGTCCTGCATGAAGTCGTGCTCGGGGTCGAGGTCGAAATGCTGCTGTGCCAGCGGGTTGCACCATTCGATGCGATTCGACTCGTTCAGGATCGCCACCCCCTCCGGCAAGGCGGCCGTGGCCTGCTCGATGTGCTGCAGCTCGGCCGCCAGTTCCTGACGGGTCTGGTTATGCTGCTTGACCATGCGGTACAGCTGTGAGAACACCTCATCCCAGATGCCGCCCGCCTCGGGGATGGTCTCGCTACGCGCATCCTGCAGCCATCGCCCCAGCCTGTAGAGCTGCCGCGCATGGCGCGCCATCACGATCAGTAGCACCAGCAGCATGAACAGCAGCGCCGGCATGGCCGAAAACACGGCCCACAGCAGCAGCGCGATCAGCGCGACGAGCACGAGGGGGATGCTTAAACGTAGCCAGAAACCCTGCAAGAAATTCTCCTAGTTGAGCGAAAAGCGGTAGCCGCTGCCGCGCACCGTCTGGACCAGCCCATCCATGCCGGCCGGTTCCAGGGCGGCGCGCAGGCGGCGGATATGCACATCCACCGTGCGTTCCTCGACGAAGGCCTGCGTGCCCCATACCTGATCGAGCAATTGCGTGCGGCTGTATACCCGCTCCGCGTGGGTCATGAAGAAATGCAGCAGGCGGAACTCGGTGGGGCCGAGTTCGATTGCCGCACCCTTTGCGGTCACGCGATGCGAGGCCGGCAACAATTCCAGGCCGCCCGCCGCAACCGTCTCGTCCGGCATCTGCGGAGCATGGCGGCGCAGCACGGCGCGGATGCGCGCCATCAGCTCCCGCGGCGAAAAGGGCTTGGTGATGTAGTCGTCAGCACCCGCCTCCAGCCCCAGCACCTTGTCGCGCTCTTCGCCGCGCGCGGTCAGCATGATAATCGGGATGTCGTGGGTAGCGGGGTCGCTGCGCAGCTGTTTCGCCAGGATCACGCCGCTGGTGTTCGGCAGCATCCAGTCCAGCAGGATCAGATCCGGCGCATTGCCCCGTATCTGCCGCCATGCGCTGTCCGCATCCTCGGCGCGCAGCGCCTGAAAACCCGCCTGCTCCATGTTGAACACCAGCAGTTCCTGGATCGCCGGCTCGTCCTCCACAATCAGGATTTTTGTACTCATTGCATTCCTTCAGCCTCGACTGCGGCCAAGGATAGGAAAATTTTATGACAGGCGTATGACACGAATCAGTCGTGGTGGTGAATAGGGTGCGGCGCGGCCACATGTTCGGTCTGGCTGGCCGCACGGTGGTGCATGTACGCATGCTCCGGCTCCTCGGGCAGCTTGCGGCCTATGACCTGCGGCAGCAGCGAGCCGGCCAGCATGCCGGCCACGCTCATCAGCAGGCCGACCAGTTGCGGCGGCCAGATTTCGGAAGGCTCGAACACCTCGCATAATCCCCAGGTCGACAGCCCGAGCAGCATCGCCAGCAGCGCGCCCTGGGTGCTGGCGCGCTTCCAGTAGAGTCCGAAGGCAAGCGGTACGAAGGCCGCGACCAGGGTGATCTTGTAGGCGTTCTCCACCATCTTGAAGATTGACAGCTCGGAATTCAGCGCTACGGCCAGCACCACCGCGCCGAAGCCCCACAGCGTGATACGCATCGCGCGCAGGAACTGGCGGTCGGTCATGTCCTTGAGGATGAAATGCTTGAGGATGTTCTCGGTGAATGCGACCGAGGGTGCGAGCAGAGTTGCGGACGAGCAACTCATGATCGCCGAGAGCAGCGCGCCGAAGAAGATCACCTGAGCGAACACCGGCGTGTGCTGGAGGATCAGCGTCGGCAGCACGAGCTGCGAATCCTGCTCCAGCAACTCGCCGAATAATTTCGGATCGATCAGCGTCGCGGAATAGGCGAGGAACATCGGTACGAAGGCGAACAGGAAATACAGCGAGCCGCCGAGCACCGAGCCGCGCACCGCGGTCTTCTCGTCCTTTGCGGCGGTGATGCGCTGGAACACGTCCTGCTGCGGGATAGAGCCGAGCATCATGGTCAGCCACGCGCCGATGAACGGCACCCAGTGCGTGTAGTCGCCTTTCGGGAAGAAATCCAGCTTGCCCGCCGCCTCGGCGTGCGCGACCACCGCGCCCACGCCGCCGGTCATGCCGCTCACGAACCACGCGATGAATAGCATGCCGGCCATGATCACCGTCATCTGCACGAAGTCGAGCAGCGCCACCGACCACATGCCGCCGAAGGTGGTGTAAGTCAGCACGATGGCCGCGCCGATCATCATGCCCGCCTCCTGGCTCACCGCGCCGCCGCTGATCACGTTGAACACCAGCCCCAGCGCCATGATCTGCGCCGATACCCAGCCGAGGTAGGAAATCACGATGCACACCGCCGCGATCAGCTCGACGACCTTGTTGTAGCGCACGCGGTAGAAGTCGCCGATGGTCAGGAGGTTCATGCGGTACAGCTTGTTGGCGAAGAACAGCCCGGCGAGGATCAGGCACAGGCTCGCGCCGAATGGGTCGGCAACCACGCCGCCCATGCCTTCCTTGACGAAGGTTGCGGAGATGCCCAGCACGGTCTCCGCGCCGAACCAGGTGGCGAACACCGTCGCGGTGACGATGGGCAGCGGCAGGTGGCGCCCGGCGACGGCGAAGTCCTTTGCGCTGTGCACGCGGGTTGCGGCATACAGGCCGATGCCGACGGACACCAGTAGATAGAGAACGACGAACCAGACCAGCATGACAAACACCCGCTCGGAATTGCAACGGGGCGGATTTTAGCAGCCTTGCGCCGAAGAACAATCGGGGGCGGCTATTTTTCGTGGAGTTCGCGCAGGTCCTTGTTGAGGAAGAAGGCGATCACGGTGCGGATCACCACGATGCCGCCGAGCATGGCGAGCGATTCCCAGCTGGGGATCACGATGGTCTGGATGATGTCGCCGGCGAGGAAGAAATCCAGCCCCAGTGCGGTCTTTTCGCCGATGGCGCTGCGGATGTGGCTGATCGGCGCCGCTTGCGGCTCGCGCACCAGCGCCGATTTGATGCATAGCACGAGCCGGATCAGCCCCTCGATCGCGCCCCACAGCACCACGGCGATGCCGATCGCCTCGATCCAGGGCGCGACCAGTTCGACGAACTCGACCAGCAACTGGTGCATCTGCGCTTCTCCGCCCGAAGTGACGGTGGGCTACAGTTCCCCGGCGTGATTGGCCAAGTATTTCGCCACACCTTCCGGTGAGGCATTCATGCCCGCCTTGCCCTTGTTCCAACCGGCCGGACAGACCTCGCCATGCTCCTCGGTGAATTGCAGCGCGTCCACCATGCGCAGCATCTCGTCGATGTTGCGTCCCAGCGGCAGGTCGTTCACCACCTGGTGGCGCACGGTGCCGGCGCGATCGATTAGGAAGGAGCCGCGGAACGCCACTCCGGCCGCATCGAACTCCACGTCGTAGGCCTTGCAGATTTCATGCTTGATGTCGGCGACCAGCGGATACTGCACCTGGCCGATGCCGCCCTTCTCGACGGGCGTGTTCTTCCAGGCGAGATGGGTGAACTGCGAGTCGATCGACACGCCGATCACCTCGGTGTTGCGCTTCTTGAATTCATCCAGGCGATGGTTGAAGGCGATCAGTTCGGACGGGCAGACGAAGGTGAAGTCCAGTGGATAGAAGAAAATCACGGCATATTTGCCGTCGGTGTGTTTCTTCAGGTTGAAGGTTGCGTTGATTTCATTGTTGCCCATCACGGCAACGGCGCTGAAATCGGGTGCGGGCTTGCCAACGAGAACGGCCATGGTGATCTCCTGAGGGTAATGTTGGGCAGCACAATTTAGGCCTTTGCCTCGGCTGCGTCAACTTATGGATAAAAAAGGCCGATTCTATTTCAGGCGGCATCGATGTCCCATGACCTGCGTCATGAAATGCACTGCCACAAAGATGGTGGGCATGGGCGAATAGAATCGCCGGGCGGGCAGGCTATGCGCTGCCGGCCACGGCAAACTGGATGCGGTGCAGTTGCGCGTACACACCGCCCCTGTCCAGCAGTTCGCGGTGCGTGCCGATCTCGGCGATCTCGCCCTTCTGCAAGACGACAATCCGGTCGGCCTTCTCTATGGTGGACAGGCGGTGCGCGATGACCAGCGTGGTACGACCCTGCATCAGGGTTTCCAGCGCGGCCTGCACATGGCGCTCGGATTCGGAATCCAGCGCCGAGGTCGCCTCGTCGAGGATCAGGATGGGCGCGTCCTTGAGAATGGCGCGCGCAATGGCGATGCGCTGGCGCTGGCCGCCGGAGAGCTTTACGCCGCGCTCGCCGACCAGCGTTTCCAGCCCCTCCGGCCACTCGCGGATGAACTCCATCGCGTGCGCGGCAGTCGCGGCGGCGACGATCTCCGCCTCGCTCACCTCGCGCATCTGGCCGTAGGCGATGTTCGCCGCGACCGTGTCGTTGAACAGCACCACTTCCTGGCTCACCAGCGCGATGTTGGCGCGCAGGCTGGCCAGCGTCAGGCCGTTGATGTCGTGGCCGTCCAGCGTGATGCGTCCGCCGGTCGGCGTGTAGAAGCGCGGCACGAGGTTGGCGAGCGTGGTCTTGCCGCTGCCGGAGGCGCCGACCAGCGCGACGTTTTCCCCGGCGCGGATATGCAGCGTGATATCCCGCAGCGCAAGCCGCCCGTCCGTGCCGTAGGCGAACTGCACATGGTCGAATTGCACTTCGCCGCGCACGCGCCCCACCGCGAATGTGCCGCTGTCGGTTTCGCTCTCGGTGTCGGTCAGCTCGAACACGCTCTCCGCCGCCGCCAGCCCGCGTTGCAGGTATTCGCTCACCCCGGCCAGGCGCTTGAGCGGCGCGGTCAGCATCAGCATCGCGGCGATGAAGGAGAGGAAGCCGCCCACCGTGGTTTCGTCAGCCTTCGACTGCAGCGTGGCGAGATAGATAATCACGGCGAGCGCGATGGCCGCGACCATCTGTACGATGGGTACGTTCGCCGCGGAGGCGGCGGCCTGCTTCATGTTGTGGCGGCGCACCCAGTTGGCCTGCTCGTGGAAACGCCCACCCTCGTAATGCTGGCCGCCGAACAGCTTGACCACCTTGTGCGCGGTGACGCTCTCCTCGATCACCTGGGTGATGTCGCCCATCGCGCGCTGCGCGTCGCGGCTGGAGGTACGCAGGCGGCCGCTGATGGTGCTGATGATGTAGGCGATGACCGGCGCCATCACCAGCGTGAGCAGCGTCAGTTTCCAGTTGAGGTAGAACAGCCAGCCCAGAAGGCCGGCGATGATGATGGAGTCGCGGATGACGATGGTCACCACGGTGGTTGCCGCCGCCGTGACCTGCGTCACGTCGAAGGTCAGCTTGGAGATCAGGTTGCCGGTGGCGTGGTCGTCATAGTAGCGCGTCGGCAGCGAGAGCAGTTTGGCGAACATCTCGTCGCGCAGGTCCATCACCACCTTGTTGCCGACCCAGTTGATCGCATAGGTCGAGACGAAGGTCGCCAGCCCGCGCACGAGGAAGATCGCGATGATGATGACCGGCGCGAGCCTGATGACCGCCTCGTCCTTGTTCACGAAGGTGCCGTCCAGCATGGGTTTGAGCAGGGCCGGCAGCAGCGGTTCGGTGGCTGCCGCCACCACCATGCCGAGGATGGAGGCCGAGAAGGCGCGCCAGTACGGCTTGACGTAATCGAGAAGGCGCAGGTAGAGCTGACTGCTGGATAAATTCATGGCGCGCACTTTAGCAGAAAAAGGCCGCAGCCTAATGATGGCGCGCCAGTTTTTGGCAAGTATTACTGAAGCGCCCTAAAATTCGATGCCACTCTGCGCCTGTATCCCGGCATCGAAGGCGTGTTTGACGGGGCGCATTTCGGTGACGGTATCGGCGATCTCGATCAGCGCGTCCGGCGCGCCGCGCCCGGTCAGCACCACGTGCTGCATTGCCGGGCGGTTACGCAACGCCTCCAGCACCTGCCCGATTTCAATATAGTGCAGCTTCAGTGCAATATTGATTTCATCCAGCACCACTAGTTGCAGATTCGGATTGCGCAGCATGTCGTGCGCCACCTGCCAGGCGGCCTGCGCCTTGGCGATATCGCGCTCGCGATCCTGCGTTTCCCAAGTGTATCCCTCGCCCATCACGTGGTATTCGACTTCAGGAAAGCGCCGGAAGAAGGTTTCTTCGCCGGTGGAGAAGCTGCCCTTGATGAATTGCACCACGCCGGCGTGCATGCCGTGCCCCAGCGCACGCGCGATCATGCCGAACGCCGCGCTGCTTTTGCCTTTGCCGTTGCCGGTATGTACCAGGATGACGCCGCGCTCCTGCGTTGCAGCGGCGATTTTGGCATCCACGATTTTCTTGTGGCGCTGTTTGCGTGTGCGGTCGCGATCCTGCGCTGCCGCTTCAGTTTCTTCCGTCATGGTGTTTCCTCCAGTTCGAACAAACGGCGCAGCATCGGCGTATCCAGATGCTGCTCCAGCGCATCGGTCAGGCGGTCGATTTCGGCCTCGCGGCGCGCATGATAGTCCGGTGTTGCGGGATCGCCCAAGCCGGCCCAGCGCAACAGTGCGTCGGTGGCCGCAGGCGATTCGAACAAGCCATGCAGGTAGGTGGCAAGAATCTGCCCATCTTTGGAGATCGCGCCGTCCGGCAATGCCTGCCCATCCGTGCCATGTTCGAGCCGCATCGCCGGGATCTCCAGCGCCGCGCCGCTGGAGATCCCGGCATGTATCTCATAGCCGGCGACCGGTGCCGCTTCCAGTTCCAGCACCCCGCGCATGTTGCGCAGTTGTTTGTTGGCGGAGAGGGTGGTGTCCAGCTCCAGCAAACCCAGCCCCGCGCTGCTGCCTGCCTCGCCTTCCAGGCCGAGCGGGTCGTGGATATTCTCCCCCAGCATCTGCAGGCCGCCGCAGATGCCGATGAGCTTGCCGCCGTAGCGCAAGTGCCGCCGGATCGCCTCCGCCCAGCCGCGGCTGCGCAGCCACGCGAGGTCGGTGCGCACCGCCTTGGAGCCGGGCAGGATGATCAGGTCCGCCGCCGGGATGGGCTCGTCCAGCGCCACGAAGCGGAACTCCACCTGCGGGTGCAGACGCAAGGGGTCGAAGTCGGTGTGGTTGCTGATGTGCGGCAGCACCGGTGCGGTGATGCGTAATTTTCCCGCGCTCGTTCCTGCTCTCTGGGCTGGTAGTGGCAAGGCGTCTTCGGCTTCCAGATGCAGGCCGTGCAAATACGGCATAACACCGATCACCGGCTTGCCGGTCTCGCGCTCCAGCCAGTCCAGGCCGCCCTGCAGCAGCGACAAATCGCCACGGAAGCGGTTGATGATGAAACCCGCCACGCGCGCCTGCTCGGTTGCCGAAAGCAGCGCCAGCGTGCCGACGATATGCGCGAATACCCCGCCGCGGTCGATATCCGCGACCAGGATGACAGGGCAGTCCGCTTCCTCGGCAAACCCCATATTGGCGATGTCGCCGGCGCGCAGATTGATTTCGGCGGGGCTGCCTGCGCCTTCTGCGACCACTGCTTGGTAGTGACGGCTCAGGCGCGCGTGCGACGCGAATACCGCCGCGCGGGCGGTTTGCTTGTAGGCGTGATAATCCACCGCGTGCATGTTGCCGATGGAATGCCCTTGGATAATGACCTGCGCGCCGGTATCGCTGTTCGGCTTGAGCAGCACCGGGTTCATGTCGCTGTGCGGCTCGACCCGCGCGGCTTGCGCCTGCACCGCCTGAGCGCGGCCGATCTCGCCGCCGTCACTGGTCACCGCACTGTTCAACGCCATGTTCTGCGGCTTGAAAGGTGCAACCCGCACATTCTGCCGTGCCAGCCAGCGGCACAGCGCTACCGCCAGGGTGCTCTTTCCGGCATCCGAGGTCGTACCCTGCACCATGACGGTCTTAGCGTGCATGGCGGCTCGCGACAGGCGTCAGCAATCAGGCGTGCGCAGAACGCCCGGACAGGTTCGCAGCGGCGATTTGCACGCAGGCGGCAATGGACAGATACAGGAAGGCGCCGGTCAGGTAGAGGCCGTAATACTTGGCCACGCTGCCCGCATATTGCAGCGCGCTCATCTCGGCAAACCGTCCGGAGAACAGGAAAAAGCTGCCGCTGGAAATCACAAAGGCCATACTGGTTGCCACCAGGGCTGTCGCTGTAAACAGCGACAGGCTGCGCCAGGACTGGCTATGGCGTGCCGCATAGAAACGCCCCGCATACCACATGACGGCGTAAGTGGGGATCAGGAACCAGTAGGCGGGCGAGACGCACCAGTCGCTCACGCCGGCATAATTGATCGCAGAATAATCCGCCAGGCCGGCAACCAGCAGCAGGGCCGGGAACGCCGCCAGCGGCAAATATATTCCGGCCAGCAGGAATGCCGCCAGCGACGCATCGGGCAGGTGCGTCAGGGAATCGAAATGGTGCGAACGGGTTGCCGCCATAAGCAGCACCAGCAGCGCGAACAATGCAATGGACTTATTCCGGGTCAGCTTCATTGTAAAAAATCCTCATTTATTGAATGCCAAAAACACGCTTACCTTAACATAAAGTCGGGGTAGGCAGGCAAGGGGATAGCCCTTGCCCGACCTGCAATTATTGCTGGTAACTCAGCCCCACGAACAGCCTGCGCCCCGGCGTATTGAAGCTATACGCCTCGCTGTAGGCACGGTTGAACAGATTGTCCACGCGCGCCGACAGGTTCAAATGTGCGTCTATCTTGTAGGCTGCAGTCAGGCTGACCGACTGATAGGCCGGCAACACGAAGTTATCGAAATTGCTGTTTTTGCGCGCACCGCTGTGATGCAGCTCCGCACCCGCATTCCAGGCACCCAACTCGCGCGAGCACGCAAAATTCGCGTGTTCCCTTGCACGGCGCGGAAGTATCTGCCCGGTTGCGGCATCACGCGGGTTTTGCAAGGTGGCATTGGCCGTTAAATGTGTACCGTCAAACTTGCCGGCATAACCCAGCTCGAAACCGTCTATGCGAGCCTCGCCTATATTCTCCATGGTGGTGAAAGTGCCGTTTACCGCGATCAGGTCGCGAATCCGGTTGTCGAAATAAACCACATTGAGGCGCTGCCCGTTTGCCGCATAACGCAATCCCGCTTCCCTGTTATGCGCGCGCTCTGGGCGCAGGTTGGGGTTTCCTGCAAACCCCCAGGTAAGCGGATAAAACAGGTCGTTAAAGGTAGGAGCCTTGAATGCGCTGCCGATACTCGCGGTGAATCGCCATGTATCGGTAAATTGCAGGCCGTAGCCGAGCAAACCGGTATTGGCTATGCCGAAGTCCGAGTAGTTGTCATGGCGCAGATTGAATTGCACCTGCTGCCTGCCGTATTCCCCGACATATCCTCCCATCAGGCTGCCCACGTTACGCCGGGTGCGTGAAAATGCCGTGCTGGAGGTGACCGCTTGTGACAGATGTTCCGCGGCGAGATTGATATGCTGCTTATCCATTACTCGTACATCGTTCTGCCAGGCAATCTGCCGGTTGGCCGTTTTAAACAGGGCACCCGACGCGACATCCGGCGCGCCGTTCAGGAAACTCTGGGAATCATCCGTTCCCTGCGCCAATTGCAACCTGCTCTGCCACGTATCGCTGATGCGGTTGTCGGCCGCCAATGAAAGTTTCCTGATGCTTGATTTGCTGCTATGGATATCTGTGGGTACTGCCGGGAAAGAGGAGCTGTCAGTCTGGCTGTTGCCGCTGCTGTCGAACAGTGAGGCGGATAACTGATGATCCGCATTGAAGGCATGCTGCAGCTGCGCGCTGAACGTCGTGTTGTCATAGCCGTCCCTGTCGGGATTGGCCCTCGCGGCAAGCTGGGGATTGATGGCCGATACGCCATCGGTTTTGGTCTTGCCGGCATTGACGCTGAACGACGTGTCGTTCACTTCGCCCGAAAATCCTGCCGCCAGACGCTGCGTGTTCTGGTTGCCCAGGCCGACGCTTGCATTAATGGCCGGTGCGCCACGACCGCGCCTGGTAAACAACTGGATCACGCCGCCAATGGCTTCGGAACCATACAGGCTGCTGATATTGCCGCGTACTACTTCGATGCGCTCGATGCTATCCAGCATGATGTGCTCAAGCGCGGTCAATCCGCTGGTGGCGGAGTTGATGCGCACGCCGTCCAGCAGCACCAGCACATGGCTCGAATTGGTGCCGCGCATGAAGGTGCCGGACAGTTTGCCTAAGCCGCCGCTCTGAGCCACTTCGACTCCCGCAAGTGAGCGCAGCAGCGTGGGTACATCCTGCGCACCGGACTTGCGGATATCCTGCTCATTCAGCACGGTAGTGTGCGCGATGGTTTGATCCAGCGGCTGCGGCATACGCGATGCCGTCACGACTGTCTCACCCAAGCTGGGCGTTTCGGCATAAGCGGCAAAAGGAAAAGAGATCGCACCGGACAGCGCGACGGTTATCAATTTCTGTTTCATGGTTGGTTCCCGGATAAGTTCCAAGCGTCCCCGCTGGAACATTAAAATTCAGGGAATACCACGGGCAAAAAAGCAGAATGGGGACGGCGATGCCGTTCAATTTGTGCCGATGCGGCCGCCCGCAGCATCTCCTGTTCCCTTTGCTCCGGGGCCGGTCTCCGGGCTCGCAAGTCTTGATCTGCCGCCTTCCCATGATTGCTCACAGTGGCATACTGGCAAATCCGCACTCGCTTACCGTTGCGGGGGCAGCACAGGCATCGGGTATTCCCTCACCTGTTTCCCGTTTAACCCGTCTGCAAGCAGACGGGAACCTCAAAGCAGGGCGCACTGTAACACAGGCGGGATGCGCTGCCAAAAAATCACAAACCGCTTTCAGAACTCCCGCTTACCGTTTGACTTATCAGCACTTTTCAAATTATAGTCAACGCATGGAAAACGAATTGACCGCACTGGAAGGCAAGCTTGCGCAACTGATACAAGTGAGCGGCAAGCTGCGTGCGGAAAATCACCAGTTGCGCCAGGAGCTGGCGCATGCACTCAGCAGCAACAGGCTGTGCAGCGACAAGGTGGAAAGCGCAAAGGCGCGCCTCGAAAGGCTGCTGGCCACCCTCCCCGAAGAACAGACATGAGCGGCTCCACCAAAACGTTGGACATCAAGATTCTCGACCGGGAGTTGCGCGTCGCCTGTCCCGAAGAGGAGCGCGGCGAACTGCTCGATGCGGTCACCTATCTCGACAAAAAAATGCGCGAGATCCGCGATGCCGGCAAGATCGCCAGCATCGAGCGCATCGCCATCATGGCCGCCCTGAACATCGCCCACGAATTGCTCTCGGTCAAGGTCGGGCGCGGCATTGACCTCGCCGACGTTAAGCGTAGAATGAACGACATGGAAACAGCGATTGACAAGGCGTTAGCCGAGCAGGATACGCTGTTCTGAGTTGTCCCCTGCGGTGTTCGTCAGGCCCATAATTCTTTGAACCGATAAGCTCTGCTTAAGGCTGCAACCCTCGATGTTACTGTTGTGAGCGTCCCTCGCGGATGCACCTGATGTAACTGGGAAGCCGCCCTCTTGAACCCGGGTTCAAGATGCCGGGTCAACGGCACAGGCGGGGGGCTTTATTCCGGTGCGACCTCAGGGGGTCGCACTTTTTTTTGCGGATGAGGAACATGCGCTACTGGCTGATGAAATCCGAGCCATCCGATTGCAGCATCGACGATCTCGCGGCGATGACTAACCAGACCGTGGCCTGGTACGGCGTGCGCAACTACCAGGCGCGCAACTTCATGCGCGACCAGATGCGGGTCGGCGACGGCGCGCTGTTCTACCACTCCAACTGCAAGGAGCCGGGCATCGCCGGCATCATCAAAATTACCAGTGCTGCCTATCCCGATGCGACCCAGTTCGATCGCAAGAGCCGCTTCTTCGATCTCAAGGCCACACCCGAGCAGCCGCGCTGGTTCAACGTGGACGTGCAACTGGCGCGCAAGATCCCGCTGATTCCGCTCGGCGAATTGCGCCGACATCCTGAGTTGGCGCGAATGCGCACCCTGCAACGCGGCAACCGCCTGTCCATCACCCCGCTCGATCCGGCGGAGTGGAACTTCATCCTGAAGCATCTGGTGCGCGAGCGATGATGAAAAAAACCCTTCACCACGAAGGACGCGAAGATCACGAAGATTTTTCGGGGCATGTGGCGAGGAACCCGCAACAAGGCCGATGTTCCCAGAGTGTCTGCCGGTTTTTCTTCGCGACCTTCATGCGCTTCGTGGTTCAAGTACGGAATTCAAATTGATGGAGTGGTATGCCGCCTATCTCCTGCTCGGCGCCTTCGTCGGCTTCTTCGCCGGCCTGCTCGGCATCGGCGGCGGGCTGGTGCTGGTGCCGGTGCTGAGCTGGCTGTTCGAGGCGCAGCACCTGGGGGGCGAGCAAGGCATGCACCTCGCACTGGGCACTTCGATGGCCGCGATTCTCTACACCGCTGCCACCAGCGCCTATACGCACCACGCGCATGGTGCGGTCAATATGGCTGTCGTGCGCGGCATGACGCCGGGCCTGCTGCTCGGCACGCTGCTCGGGGCGCTGTTCGCCAGCGCTGTCTCGCAATCCTGGCTGTCGCTGTTCTTTGCGCTGTTCGTGTATTTCGCCGCCGTACAGATGCTGCTCGACCTGAGGCCCAAGGCCGCCCGGCAACTGCCCGAGCGCACCGGCCTGACGCTGGCCGGCAGCTTCATTGGCGCGATCAGCAGCCTGGTCTCCATCGGCGGCGGAACGCTGAGCGTGCCTTATATGTTGTGGCACAACATTCCCTTCAAACAGGCCATCGGCACTTCGGCCGCACTCGGCTTTCCCATTGCACTCGGCGGTACGACAGGCTATGTCGCCACCGGTCTGATGCTGCACACGCTGCCTGTCGGGACGCTGGGTTTCGTCTATCTACCCGCGCTGTTCATGCTTATCTTCGGTAGCGCCTTCACCACGCCGCTCGGCGCGAGGGCGACCCACCGGCTGCCGCTGCAGCCGCTGCGGCGCGGGTTTGCCGTGCTGTTGCTGGTGCTGGCGACGCGGATGTTGCTGAAGGCTTTTACCTGATAGTTTTCCGGAGCCGGAAAACCAGCGTTACCAGTGCGACCAGCAGCAGCATCGCCACCGCGTTGTGCAGCACCGCGACCGGCAGCGACAGACCGAGCAGCACGTTGAGAACGCCGAGCGCGAACTGAAGCAGGATCAAGCCGAGGATGATTCGGCCGAGGTTGCGCAGGCCTCGCACCGCCATGACCCCAAAAGACAGCCAGCCCAGGTAGGCAACAAGCAGCAGCGCCCCGGCTCGATGCATCCAGTGGATTGCGGTGAGTCTTTCCGCAGAAAGCGGCAGGCCGGAGGAATCGAAGCCGTAGGAAAAATCCATGGGCGGCAGCAGCGCGCCGTTGCAGAGCGGGAAACCGCTGCAGGCGAGCGCGGCAAAATTGGAACTCACCCAGCCACCCAGCATGACCTCTGCCAGCAGCAAGGCGACGCCTAGCCAACCAGGCATGCGCCACTTCTGCGCCTCGCGCGCATCGATGGCGGCGGGCTGCACCGTCTGGCGCAGCGCGATCCAGCTCAGCAGCATCAGCATCGCAATGCCGCCCGCGAGATGCACCAGCACGATGACCGGGCGCGGCAGATGGGAAAACGCCCAGATGCCGAAGACGGCGAGGAACACCATCAGCCCCAGCAGCAGGGTCGGCAGCAGCGGCGATTGGCGCAGTTCCTTGCGTTTTTTCCACGCCAGCCCGCACACCGCGATGGCCAGCAAGCCGAGCAGTTGCACCACCTGGCTGTGCAGCTTCCACTGCCACGAGGTGTGGCCGCGCGGCGCATCCGCTCTGGGTGGCTGCCTTTCCTTGAGCGCGTTTTCCTCATAGCAGGCCGGCCAGTTGGCGCAGCCCAGGCCGGCATCGGAAAGGCGCGCATAGGCGCTCAGCACCACGGCGCAGAAAGCGAGCACGCAGGTAACGAGGACAAGTTTCGGATACATCGTTCGACGCCGGAAATGATGACCGCGCAATTGTATGCGATAGCGGCGGACAAGGCGATTCTGCCGGCCGCACGGTGCGGCAAAACAGGAAGAATCGGCTGGAATCAGGGAGTGCCGGGATAATGGAAACGGATGGTGTTGCGCCCAGCCATCTTGGCCTGGTACATCGCGACGTCGGCCCATTTGAGGATGTCTTCGCGGCTGTATTCATGGCCGGCGAACAGCACGATCCCGATGCTAGAAGTGCAGCGGTGCTCGACGGCGAGCTCGCCGTTTGCCTCCTGCAGCAGCTCCAGTCGGTAAGGCTGTGCCAGTGCAGCGCGAATCTTCTCAGCTACCCCGTTTGCCTGTGTGGCGGAGGTCACGCTGTCGCCATACAGTTCCTTCAGCATCACCACGAATTCGTCGCCGCCGAAACGCGCCACGGTGTCTTCCTCGCGCACGCAAGCCGCAATGCGCTGCGAGGCTTCGATCAGCAGCAGGTCTCCGACATCGTGGCCATGCGCATCGTTGAGCGGCTTGAAGTTGTCGAGGTCGAGGAACATCAGCGCACCGTGGCGACCGCTGCGCCGGCTGGATGCCAAAGTCTGGCCCAGCCGGTCGATCAGCAGGCGGCGGTTCGGCAATTGCGTGAGCGGATCGTAAAACGCCAGGTTTTTCAGGTGTTCCTCGCTGATCTTGCGCGCCGTGATGTCCTGCTTCAACGCCACGAAATGGGTGATTTCGCCGCTCTTGCCGCGCACCGGCGTGATGGTTGTTTCATCGTGGTACAGCGTGCCGTCCTTGTGCCGGTTGATCAATTCGCCATGCCATACCCGCCCGGAGAGGATGGTCTGCCACATCGCCGCATAAAACTGCCGGTCATGGCATTCCGATTTGAAAAGCTCGCCGCAATAGCATCCGGCTGCCTCGTCGAACTCGTAGCCGGTCAATCTGGTGAATGCCTGATTTGCCCAGATGATGCGTGCCTCCCGGTCGGTGATCATGAGCGCATTGGCGGCGGCATTGAGAGCTGCATCGTGCAGGCGCAAGGCCTCAGCGATGCTCGTGCGTTCGATGGCTAGGGCGGCCAGCCCGGCATAGTTCTCGATCATCGCGATTTCGCCCGGCTGCGGCGTGGCGGGATGGCGGTGATAAATGGCGAACGTACCCAGTATGCGTCCGTCGTAGCCCTTGACTGGCTGCGACCAGCAGGACTGCAAGCCCGCGCGGCCTGCCAGTTCGCGGTAATTCTCCCAGTGAGGGTGAGTCCTGATGTCCTCGACGATGGTGCGTTCACCGCGATAGGCCGCCGTGCCGCACGAACCCATTCCTTCGCCGATGGCGATGCCGTTGACCGCCCGATTGTAAAAGTCCGGCAGACTGGGCGCTGCTCCGTGCCGCAAACACCCGCTCTCCTGATCCGACAGCAGGATGGAACACAGCATTTCCGGGTGATGCACCTCAATCAGTTGCGCCAGCATTTCCAGGATGCCCGGCAATTCGGCGTGGTGCACGATCATCTCGAGCACGGCGTTCTGATGCGCCAGTTCGGTGCCCATCTGTTTCAATTGGGCCGCGCTTTCATGCAAGCGCTGTTCGTTTTCGGTGCGCCGCCGAAAGTACCTGACCAGCATGTAGGCCAGCACAGCCGCCAGCAGGCACAGCAAGCCGCCCAGAAGCAGCGTGATGTTGAGCGACAAGGTGCCGGCATTCCAGCCGGAGCGCGGGTAGGCGGCGATTTCCCAGCTTCCGCCTGGCAGGGAGATTTGCTGCACGACCGGTTGCGCGGCAAACACACCGGCGCTGCCATAGAAAACTTCGCCACGGCTGCCCTCGCCGTCGCGGCCGCGGATGGCGACATGCAGGGTTTTTTCGATGGCGGGCAAATCCGCCTCGTGCAGCAAACCGTCGAGCAGGATGGGTGTGCCGATGGCGCCGATAAAAGGCCTGTTTCCCGAAGCCTGGTCTGCGCCGTATACCGGGATGCGCACCACCACTCCTTCGCCGCCTTCCAGCAGCTTCAGAGGCCCGGCGATTACCGGCTGCCCTGTGGAAATCATTCTCCGGTAGGCAGGCCATTGCGCGGGGAGCTTGCTGAAATCCTGCCCGACGAGCCTTTCATTGCCTTCGGGCGGATAGACGCAACAGACGACGCTGCCGCGAAACAGGGCGATATCGAGCAGGGCTGGGCTGGATGCCTTGGCCTGCTCCGCCAGTCTTATGAATTCATGTTGCGGCAAATCGGGGTGTGCCGCATAGACTACCGCCATGGCGCGCGAGGCGGCGATCGACGTGTTGACGGCGGCCTCCAGTCTGGCGCGCACTGCAGAGATACGCTCCATGACATGGAGCCGTTCATCCTGGGTGATATATTCGCGCTCGAGGTTATAGGCTGCCAGCACGGCCGCGAACATTAACGATGCCGCGGCGAGGGCGGCCACTTTGGGGCTGAATATCCGGTGCAATTTCGATCCTGCGCTTTCGTTCGTTAAAAGTGCCTTGTTGCCATTTGCAGGATTGACCATTCGGAAAACTGCAGCGCGGCATTAGACCACAGCTCATTCGGCGGAAATATATGCCGAATTACCTAGATAATCAGGCATAGGTAATTTCCCTATGCCGGCTCCAAACGCCCTATTTATGCTAATCTGCGCGAGCCTTTCATTTTTTGGCAAGTTAATTATGTCCTCTGGAAATTCATTTTGCGGGATAAAGCGTAATGAGCCGCACAGCGAATGACGAGGCATATCAGTTGGATAGATGAGGAATGAGCGAGCACGCGACACCGCGATTTGCCCGCAAAATGGATTTATAGAGGGCATATGAATGGCTATCTGAAACGCATCCTCAACGCACGCGTCTATGACGTGGCGGTCGAAACCCCGCTGGAATTCGCGCCCAACCTTTCCGCGCGCACCGGCAATACGCTGCTGCTCAAGCGCGAGGACATGCAGCCGGTGTTTTCCTTCAAGCTGCGCGGCGCATACAACAAGATGGCGCAGCTCACGCCCGAACAACTGAAGCGAGGAGTCATCGCCGCCTCGGCGGGCAATCACGCGCAGGGCGTGGCGCTTTCGGCGCAGAAACTCGGCTGCAGGGCGGTCATCGTGATGCCAGCCACCACTCCGCAGATCAAGATCGACGCGGTGAAAGGCCGCGGCGCCAAGGTGGTGCTGCACGGCGATTCGTATTCCGACGCCTGCGCGCACGCGCTGGAACTGGAAAAGCAGGAAGGCATGACCTTCGTGCATCCCTACGACGACCCCGACGTGATCGCCGGGCAGGGCACCATCGCGATGGAAATTCTGCGCCAGCACACCCGGCCGATTCACGCGATCTTCTGCGCCATCGGCGGTGGCGGATTGATCTCCGGCGTGGCGGCCTATGTCAAGGAACTGCGCCCCGAGATCAGGATCATCGGCGTGCAGCCCACCGATTCCGACGCGATGTACCGTTCGCTGAAAACCAAAAAGCGCGTCACGCTCGAGCATGTCGGGCTGTTCGCCGACGGCGTGGCGGTGAAGCAGGTCGGGCAGGAGACCTTCCGCCTGTGCCGCAAGCTGGTGGATGAGGTCGTGCTGGTGGATACCGACGCCACCTGCGCCGCGATCAAGGACGTGTTCGAGGATACGCGCTCGATCCTCGAACCGGCGGGCGCGCTGGCGATCGCCGGCGCGAAGCTATATGCCGCACGCGAGAAGCTCAAGAATGAGACGCTGGTTGCCGTCGCCTGCGGTGCGAACATGAACTTCGACCGCCTGCGCTTCGTCGCGGAACGCGCCGAAATCGGCGAGCAGCGCGAGGCGATCCTCGCCGTCACCATCCCCGAGACGCCCGGCAGCTTCCGCAAATTCTGCGCGCTGCTCGGTAAGCGCAACATCACCGAGTTCAACTACCGCTACGACGACCCGAAAGTGGCACATGTGTTCGTCGGCATCCAGGTGCGCGACCAGTCCGAGACGGCCGAGCTGGTGGAGAGGCTGCGGCGCAACAACCTGCCCACGCTCGATCTGTCCGACAACGAGATGGCCAAGCTGCACCTGCGTTACCTGGTTGGCGGGCATGCGCCGGAGGTCAAGGATGAAATCCTGTTCCGCTTCGAGTTCCCGGAACGCCCCGGTGCGCTGATGAACTTCCTCAACAGCATGAGCCACAACTGGAACATCAGCCTGTTCCACTACCGCAACCACGGCGCGGACTACGGCCGCGTGCTGGTTGGCATGCAGGGGCCGCACCACGACAAGAAGGCGCTCAGGACTTTCCTCGACACTCTCGGTTACCGCTACTGGGACGAGAGCGGCAACCCGGCGTACCGCTTGTTCCTGGGGTGACCTGTGCACGGCTCGCTCAAGCAAGCCATCCGCAAGAGCACGCTGTCCCTACGTGAGCAGCTTCTCGCCGATACCCGCGCTGCACACAGCGCGGCGATCACCGAGCGTCTGCTGCAGCTGCCGGAGTACCGGCAGGCCGGGGCGGTGCTGGGCTACATGAACTTCGGCGCGGAATTCGAAAGCTCGCTCTGGGTGGAGCGTGCGCTGGCGGAAGGCAAGCGGCTCGCGTTGCCCAAGGTGAACCGCCACACCAACCACCTCGACCTGTACTGGGTGGATGATCTTGAGAACCAGCTTGCGCCTGGTCTGTGGGGGATACGCGAGCCGGTTGTTGAGCGCTGCGAGCGGCTGAACAATCCAGATGAGGTAGAATTTGCGCTGCTGCCGGGGGTGACTTTCACCCGCGACGGCGCACGGCTGGGTTACGGCGGCGGGTTTTACGACAAGCTGCTTGCAGGCATGGCGCAACGGCCTATACTGGTAGCTGCGGCATTTGCGTTGCAGATCGTCGATGCCCTCCCGCAGGAGGCGACCGACATCAAGGTCGAATGGATCGTCACCGAGCGGGAAACCATAGACTGCGCGGCTCAAGGGCGTATCAAGTAGCATTTCAAAACTGGTGTTGCGGCAATATCGGAGGTGAAAGATGTCATCTTTACCCGATCAAGACCCGCCCGATTCCGATCCACAGGAAACGCAGGAGTGGCTGGACGCACTCGCGTCGGTGCTGGAAAACGAGGGTGCGGAACGCGCACATTTCCTGCTCGAACAACTGACCGGCAAGGCTCGCAAGGCCGGCGCCGGCATGCCGTTCAGCGCAACCACTCCCTATTGCAACACCATCCCGCCGGATCAGGAGCAGCGTTCTGCTGGCGACCACGAGATGGAGCACCATATCCGCGCGCTCACGCGCTGGAACGCGACGGCGCTGGTGCTGAACGCAAACCGCGAATTCTCTGGGCTGGGCGGGCATATCGCCACCTTCGCCTCGGCGGCCACGCTGTACGACGTGGGCTTCAACCATTTCTTCCACGGCAGGACCGAGACCCACGGCGGCGACCTGGTGTATTTCCAGGGCCACTCCTCGCCGGGCATGTATGCGCGCGCCTTCCTCGAGGGGCGCATCGATGAGGAGCGGATGCGCAAATTCCGCCAGGAGTCGGAAGGCGGCGGTCTATCGTCCTATCCGCACCCATGGCTGATGCCGGACTTCTGGCAGTTCTCCACCGTATCGATGGGGCTGGGGCCGCTGATGGCGATCTACCAGGCACGCTTCATGCGCTACCTGGAGCATCGCGGCATCGCGCAGACCAGTGCCCGCAAGGTATGGGCCTTCCTCGGCGACGGCGAGACCGACGAACCGGAATCGCTCGGCGCGATCTCGCTCGCGGGGCGCGAGAAGCTCGACAACCTGATCTTTGTCGTGAACTGCAACCTGCAGCGGCTCGACGGCCCGGTGCGCGGCAACGGCAAGATCATCCAGGAACTGGAGGGCGTGTTCCGCGGCGCGGGCTGGAACGTCATCAAGGTGGTGTGGGGCCGGCACTGGGACCGGCTGTTCACCAAGGACAAGAACGGCCTGCTGCAAAAACGCATGGAGGAGGCGGTGGACGGCGACTACCAGACCTACAAGGCGCGCGATGGCGCCTACGTGCGCCAGCACTTCTTCGGCAAGTATCCGGAGTTGCTGGAGATGGTCGCGGACATGTCCGATGACGAAATCTGGCGGCTGAACCGCGGCGGGCACGACCCCTATAAAGTGTACGCGGCCTATGCGGAGGCGGCGAAACACACCGGCCAGCCGACAGTGATCCTCGCCAAGACGGTGAAGGGTTACGGCATGGGCGCATCCGGCGAGGCGCAGAACCCGACTCACCAGCAGAAGAAAATGGATATCGATTCGCTGCGCCAATTCCGCGACCGCTTCAACATCCCGTTGACCGATGCGCAGGTGGAAAGCCTGGATTTCTGCCGCCCGCCCGAGGACAGCCTGGAGATGAAATATCTCAGGAATCGCATCGAGGAACTGGGCACGGTGCCTGCGCGCAATCCGGCCGGCGAGCCGCTGAAGATACCGGGACTGGAGGCGTTCGAGGTGCTGCTCAAGGGCACCGAAGAGCGCGAGATTTCCACCACCATGGCGTTTGTGCGCCTGCTCGGCATCCTCATCAAGGATTCGAACATCGGCAGGCTGGTCGTGCCGATCGTGCCGGACGAATCGCGCACCTTCGGCATGGAGGGGCTGTTCCGCCAGATCGGCATCTTCTCGCAGGTTGGGCAGCTCTATACACCGCAGGACGCCGAGCAGCTGATGTTCTACAAGGAGGACGAGCACGGCCAGATCCTGCAGGAGGGCATCAACGAGGCGGGGGCGATGTCCTCGTGGATCGCAGCCGCGACCTCTTACGCAAACCATAGTGCAGCGACGATTCCGTTCTACATCTATTACTCGATGTTCGGCTTCCAGCGCATCGGCGACCTGGCTTGGGCGGCGGGCGACATGTGCGCGCGCGGCTTCCTGCTCGGCGGTACCGCGGGGCGCACCACGCTGAACGGCGAGGGGTTACAGCACCAGGACGGGCACAGCCACCTGGCAGCGGCGACCATCCCGAACTGCGTGGCCTACGACCCGGCCTTCGCCTACGAACTGGCGGTAATTCTTCACGACGGCCTGCGCCGCATGTACGTAGAGCAGGAGAACCGCTTTTATTACATCACGGTGATGAACGAGAACTACGCGCATCCGGCGATGCCGGAGGGCGCGGAGGAGGGCATCGTCAGGGGAATGTACCTCTTCAGGGAAGGGGAAAGGGAGCCCTCGCAAGGAGGAGGCCGAGTGGTACCCAACGGCTCCGCCGTTACCCCTTCGCACAAGGGGGAGGGAAAAAAACTGGTGGTGCAGTTGCTGGGGAGCGGGGCGATTTTGCGCGAGGTCATCGCGGCGGCGGAGTTGCTGGAGAAGGACTTCGGCGTGGCTGCCGACATCTGGAGCGTGACCAGCTTCAACGAACTGCGCCGCGATGGGCTGGACCGCGAACGCTGGAACCGGTTGCATCCCGAGGACGAGCCGCGCGTCAGTTATGTCGAGCTATGCTTCGCCGGGCGCAGCGGTCCGGTGATTGCCGCGACCGATTACCTCAAGAGCTACGCCGATCAGATCCGCGCTTTCGTGCCGGCACACTATACCGTGCTGGGCACGGACGGTTTCGGCCGCTCGGATACGCGCGAGAAGCTGCGCCGCTTCTTCGAGGTGGATCGCGGCCATGTCGCCGTCGCGGCGCTCAAGGCGCTGGCCGACGAGGGCGCAATCGGCAAAGGTGAGGTAAGCAGGGCGATCAAGTTGTACCAGATCGATCCGGACAGGCCCAACCCGGTCACCGCATAAGGGGGCGACATGACAGAAATTATCGAGGTGGTCGTGCCGGACATCGGCAACTTCAAGGATGTGAGCGTCATCGATGTGCTGGTTAAGGCGGGAGATACGATCGAGGCGGAAGAGGGCATCATCACCCTGGAGACCGACAAGGCGACGATGGACGTGCCGTCACCGTTCGCGGGCGTAGTGCAAGAGGTAAAAATCAAGGCAGGCGACAAGGTATCGCAAGGCTCGCTGATTCTGCTGCTGGAAAGCGGCGATACGGCAGCGCTTTTACCTGGCGCAGATCATGCTTCTTTGCCTACAAAAAATTCATTGGGGAGCACTATCCTTATTCCCCCTCCAACTCCCCCCTTGATGGGGGGCGAGCCAGCCGCCGCACCTTCTTTGCACCCTCCCCTTCAAGTGGAGGGCCGGGGTGGGGATGGGGTAAAAGCGCACGCCAGCCCCGCGATCCGCCGCTTCGCGCGCGAATTTGGTGTGGATTTGGCGCAGGTGAAGGGCAGCGGGCAGAAGGGCCGCGTCACCCAGGAAGACGTACAGGGCTTCGTCAAGGCTGCGCTCGCGCAGCCGCGCGGCGCAGGCGGTCTGCAGGTTCTTCCCATGCCGGAGGTGGATTTCGCCGCCTTCGGCGCAATCGAAAACAGGCCGCTGTCGCGCATCAGGAAACTGTCCGGCCCCTATTTGCATCGCAACTGGGTGAGCATTCCGCATGTCACGCAGTTCGATGAGGCCGACATCACCGAGTTGGAAGTATGGCGCAAGCAGCTGAACGAGGAATATGCCAAGCAGGGCGTCAAGATCACGCCGCTGGCCTTTTTCCTCAAGGTCGTGGTGGAGGCACTGCAGCAATACCCCGAGTTCAACGCCTCGCTTGATGCGAGCGGAGAGAACCTGGTGCTGAAAAAGTATTTCCACATCGGCGTGGCGGTGGATACGCCGGAAGGGCTGGTGGTGCCGGTGCTGCGCGATGTGGACCGCAAGGGCATCGTGCAACTCGCCAGTGAGCTCGGCGAGATCAGCGCGCGGGCGCGCGACAAGAAGCTCTCCGCCGCCGAGATGCAGGGCGGCTGCTTCACCATCTCCAGCCTCGGCGGCATCGGTGGCACGGCGTTCACGCCGATCGTGAACGCGCCGGAGGTGGCTATCCTCGGCGTGTCGCGCTCCAGCATGAAACCGGTGTACAAGGACGGCGGTTTCGTGCCACGCCTGATGCTGCCGCTGTCGCTGTCCTACGATCATCGCGTGATCGACGGCGCCGCCGCCGCGCGCTTCGTCGTCTGCCTGTCGCAGACGCTGGCGGATATCCGCCGCCTGGCGCTGTAAAATCTGCACTCATCGGCCGCGGATGATCGCGGATAAGCGGCAGCCGCACGAAATAGGTTGTTCGCCAGGGAGGCGCATGGGAAAATCGGGCCAGTCGCATATTTCCACCCTTACAAATCCAGGTTTATCCTTGGCCGATTATGGTTTCTAGCAACAAGAGCGTCGCCCCCATCGGCGTCCTGGGCGGGACGTTTGACCCGATTCATTTCGGGCACCTCCGCCTCGCCGAGGAGATGCTGGAGTTGGCGCACTTCCGCGAAATCCGCTTCATTCCCGCCGGTACGCCGCCGCATCGCGGCAAGCCGCAAGTGTCCGCACAGCACCGCAGCGCGATGGTACGCCTGGCGATAACCGGACAGCCCGCTTTCGTGCTGGACGAGCGCGAAGTCAATCGCACCACGCCGTGCTACACGGTGGACACGCTGCGTGAACTGCGCGCCGAACTGGGGACGGCGCAGCCGCTGTGCCTGCTGATGGGCGGCGATGCCTTTCTGCAGCTGCACACCTGGCACGAATGGGAGCAGCTGTTCGAACTGGCGCATATCGTGGTCGGCTACCGGCCCGGCTTCACGCTGGAGGAGCGCATTCACGGCGCTTTGCCGGAATTGCAGCGGCACTACCAGCGGCGACTGTGCACTGAAAACGTCCTGGCGCAACAGCCTTGCGGCGGCATCGCCGAGTTGGCCATTCCCAAGCTGGAAATCTCCGCCACCGACATCCGCCGCCGCGTCGCGGAAGGCCGTACCATACGCTATCTGCTGCCCGATGCGGTGGCCGGTTACATTCATCAACATCATCTATACCAACCATGCTGACTACCGAAAAAAAAACCCAGGCCGTCGTTGCCGCGCTCGAAGACATCAAGGCCAACGACATCACCGTGATCGACACCAGCAAGCTCAGCTCGATGTTCGAGCGCATGGTCATCGCCAGCGCCCAGTCCACACGGCAGACCAAGGCGCTTGCCGACAACGTGGTGGTCAAGCTCAAGGAGCAGGGTGCGCAGGTGTACGGCCGCGAGGGCGAAGACAGCGGCGAGTGGATCCTGATCGACCTCGGCGAGGTGCTGGTGCACATCATGCAGCCCGCGGTGCGCGAGTACTACAACCTCGAAGAACTGTGGAGCAAGGCGCAGGCGTTGCGCCCGAAACTGGCCAAGGCGCCGAAGTAAAGCGTGAAGCTGCTCATCGTATCGGTGGGGCACCGGGTGCCGGACTGGATCACGGCGGGCTTCAACGAATATGCCAAGCGCATGCCGCGCGAAGCGAAGATCGAGTTGCTGGAGATCAAGCCCGAGCCGCGCAGCACCGGCAAGAACACCGCGCAGATCATGGAGGCGGAGGCGCAGCGCATTCTTGCCGCCCTACCGCAGGGCAGCCTGCGCATCGCGCTGGACGAGCGCGGCGCGCAACCGACCACCAAGCAGCTCGCCGCGCAGATGCAGGAATGGATGCGCGAGGGGCGCGACGTGGCGTTCATCATCGGCGGTGCGGACGGCCTGCACGAGTCGGTCAAGCAGGCCGCGCAGCAACTGCTGGCGTTGTCCGCGCTGACCCTGCCGCATGCCTTCGTGCGCCTGCTGCTTGCCGAGCAGTTGTATCGGGCGCATAGTCTGTTGCACAATCACCCCTATCACCGTGAGTGAATACCCTGGGTTATCTTGAGTAAGCCTTATGGCCATCATCCAACCACGCATCTACCTGGCCTCGCAAAGCCCGCGCCGTCGCGAATTGCTTAAGCAGATCGGCATCAACTTCGAGCTGCTGCTGTTGCGTTCCGACCCGTACCGCAACCCGGATGTGGATGAAACGCCGCATGACGGCGAGCCGCCGGAGGAATACGTGCAGCGTGTTTGCCGTGCCAAGGCCGAAGCGGGCTACGCCTCGCTGAAACTGCGCAGCCTGCCGCCGTTCCCGGTGTTGGCCGCCGATACGACCGTCGTGTTGGATAACAGGATTTTCGGCAAGCCGGACAACGCCGGACATGCCGCCGAGATGCTGCGCCAGCTTTCCGGCTGCGAGCACAAGGTGTTCAGCGCAGTGGCGGTCGCACTCGGCGATCATGTCGAGACTGCACTTTCCGTTTCCACGGTGCGTTTCGCAACGCTCGACGAGGAGCGCATCCAGCGTTACCTGCTCACCCGCGAATACACGGACAAGGCCGGCGGCTATGCCATCCAGGGATATGCCGGCGCGTTCGTCGAGCATATTGCCGGCAGCTATTCCGGCGTGATGGGGTTGCCGCTGTTTGAAACCGTACAATTATTGAAACACTTTGACTATCCCACACCATGAGCGAAGAAATCCTGATCAACGTCACCCCCCAGGAAACCCGCGTCGCGGTGATGCAGCTTGGCGTGGTGCAGGACCTGCATATCGAGCGCAGCAGCAGTTGCGGCATCGTCGGCAATGTCTATCTCGGCAAGGTCAGCCGCGTGTTGCCGGGCATGCAGTCCGCCTTTGTCGACATCGGCCTGGAGCGTTCGGCGTTCCTGCATGTGGCGGACATCTGGGAAAACAGCAACAACGGCGATATTCCCAAGCCGATCGAAAAAATCCTCTTCGAAGGCCAGGCCCTGCTGGTGCAGGTCATCAAAGAGCCCATCGGCAGCAAGGGCGCGCGGCTGTCGACGCAGATCAGCATCGCCGGGCGATTGCTGGTTTATCTGCCGCAGGAGGCACATATCGGCGTGTCGCAGCGCATCGAGAATGCAGCCCAGCGCGATGCCTTGCGTGCTAGGCTGCAGGCCGTGCTGCCGCCGGAACACCAGGGCGGCTACATCATCCGCACCGTCACGGAGGCGACGGATGATCCGGATTTTCCGGCGGATATTACCTACCTCGACAAGCTCTGGCATAACCTGCAGAACACCGCGCAGAACGCCAGCGCGCCGCAATTGCTGTATCAGGAGCTCAACCTCAGCCTGCGGGTGTTGCGCGATTTCGTCGGCAACGACACGACCAGGATCCTGGTGGATTCGCGCATCACCTATCAGAGCATGCTGGAGTTTGCGCAGGCCTACAACCCAGCCGCGACGGATCGCCTGGAGCACTATCCCGGCGCGCGTCCGCTGTTCGATCTGTACGGCGTGGAGGAGGAAATCGAGCGCGCGCTGGCGAAGCGCGTCGATCTCAAGTCCGGCGGCTACCTGATCATCGACCAGACCGAGGCGCTGACCACCATAGACGTGAATACCGGCGGCTTTGTCGGGCTGCGCAATTTCGACGACACCATCTTCAAGACCAACCTGGAAGCCACGCAGGTCATCGCGCGGCAGCTGCGCCTGCGCAACCTCGGCGGCATCATCATCTGCGATTTCATCGATATGGACACGGAGGAGCATCGCGACGCGGTGCTGGAGGAGTTCAAGAAGGCGCTGGCGCGCGACCATACGCGCATCAGCGTGAGCGGTTTTTCCTCGCTGGGGCTGGTGGAAATGACGCGCAAGCGCACCCGCGAGAGCCTGGCGCATGTCCTGTGCGAATCCTGTCCGACTTGCCAGGGACGCGGGGAGGTGAAGACCGCGCAGACCGTGTGCTACGAGATCCTGCGTGAAATCGTGCGCGAGGCGCGCCAGTTCAACGCACGCGAATACCGCATTCTCGCCTCGCAGCAGGTGATCGACCTGTTCCTGGAGGAGGAATCCCAGGCGCTGGCGATGCTTTCTGACTTCATTGGCAAGCCGATTTCCCTGCAGGTCGAGACCCTTTACGGCCAGGAACAATACGATGTCATCCTGATGTAGGGTTCGCGCGTTTAATGGCACCGGTCCGTTAGACCACACCGGCGTTCCATACGCATTCCGATCAATATAAAACCGTCTCGGGGAGAAAAAAGTATGTTCAAGAAGCAACTCGCGGCCTTGCTGGCTGCCACCGCATTTGTCATGCCCATGTTTGCCCATGCCAGCGGCGATCACCACGCCGGTGATGCTGCCGTGGCACAAGCCTTCATCAAGGAAATCCAGGCCGACCAGAACGCCTATGCTGCCGCCAAGGGCGCGGCGTTCTTCCAGGAACTGTCCAAGGGCCAGAAGCCACGCGCCACCGTGGTGACCTGCTCCGACTCGCGCGTACACACCAATATGCTCGACAAGACGCCCGAGGGCGACCTGTTCATGATCCGCAACATCGGCAACCAGCTCGCGACCGCCAAAGGATCCGTTCAGTACGGCGTGAACCACCTGGCTTCCTCGCTGCTGATCTTTATCGGCCATTCCAAATGTGGCGCGATTGCAGCAGCGGGCGGCGACTACTCCACGCTTGAGGAGCCGATCAAGAAGGAACTGGACACTATTAATATCGCCAAGGGTTCCGCCAACATCGATGGCGTAAAAGCCAACGTCAACAACCAGGTTGCCGCCGCGCTCAAGGAGTGGGGAGAAAAAGTGAAGAGCGGCGAGCTGCTGGTGGTGGGCGCGGTGTACGACTTTGCCGACGACATGAAACAGGGCGCAGGCAGGCTCAACGTCATCAACATTAACGGCGAGACCGACCCCGCCAGGCTGAGCGGCATGCCTGCGACGGCGGCCAAGGCGGCGCACGGGCACGAGCATCACTGATTAGCGGCAGGGCGGACGATAAGGGCCGGCGCAAGCCGGCCTTGTCATTTATGCGTCCGCCGGTTTTTCGGGCGCGAGGATGGGGTGGCCTATATGAATGGGCAGGCGCATCAAATATAATCGCGCCACTTTTGGTGCATACTCACCAGATCTCAAGGAGGGGTATTTTGATTCTGGTAACCGGCAGCGCTGGCTTTATCGGCTCGAACTTCGTGCTGGACTGGTTTGCGCGGCAGGACGAAGCCGTCGTCGGGCTGGACAAGCTGACCTACGCGGGCAACCTGGAAAATCTCGCCTCCCTTGGGGACGAACCGCGCCACATTTTCGTGCGCGGCGACATCGGCGACACGGAGTTGGTGGCAGGGCTGCTGGCGCAACACCGCCCGCGCGCCGTCGTCAATTTCGCGGCGGAAAGCCATGTGGACCGCTCCATCCATGGACCGGGAGATTTCATCCAGACCAACATCGTCGGCACCTTCCACCTGCTCGAGGCGGTGCGTGCCTACTGGTCAGGCATGGCGGATGAGGAAAAGACCGGTTTCCGCTTCCTGCATGTTTCCACCGATGAAGTGTACGGCTCGCTCGCCCAAGGCGATCCCGCCTTCAGCGAAACGCACCGCTACGAGCCGAACAGTCCCTATTCGGCCAGCAAGGCCGCCAGCGACCATCTGGTGCGCGCTTACCACCATACCTACGGCCTGCCGGTGCTCACCACCAATTGTTCCAACAACTATGGCCCATATCACTTTCCGGAGAAGCTCATCCCGCTGATGATCGTCAATGCGCTCGCAGGCAAGCCGCTGCCGGTGTACGGCGACGGCCAGCAGATTCGTGACTGGCTCTACGTCAGGGACCACTGCGCGGCAATTCGCTGTGTGCTGGAAAAGGGCAAGGTGGGTGAGGTCTACAATATCGGCGGCTGGAACGAGAAAGCCAACCTCGACATCGTGCATACCGTCTGTGCATTGCTCGACGAACTGCGCGCGCGCGCGGACGGCAAGTCCTACCGCGAGCAGATCGCCTTCGTCACTGACCGCCCCGGCCATGATCGCCGCTACGCGATCGACGCGCGCAAGATCGAGCGTGAACTGGGCTGGAAACCTGCCGAGACGTTCGAGACCGGCATCCGCAAGACTGTGCAGTGGTATCTCGACAACCCGGACTGGGTCAGCCACGTGCAGTCCGGAAGCTACCGGCAGTGGGTCGAAAAAAATTACGTGGGGCGTGGCAATTGAAAATCCTCCTGTTCGGAAAGGGTGGACAGGTCGGCTGGGAACTGCAGCGCAGCCTTGCGCCGCTGGGCGAGCTGATCGCGCTGGATGCAGACAGCCGGGAGATGTGCGGCGACTTCACCGATCCGGACGGCCTTGCACGCACGATTCGCGCCGTGGCGCCGGACGTGATCGTCAACGCTGCCGCCCATACGGCGGTGGACAAGGCCGAGAGCGAGCCGGAGCTGGTGCGTGCCATCAACGCGCAGGCGCCTGGCGTGCTGGCGCAGGAGGCCAGGCGCGGCGACGCCTGGCTGGTCCATTATTCCACCGATTATGTGTTCGACGGCAGCGGCGACCGCCCTTGGCGGGAGGCGGACGCCCCCGCATCGCTCAGCGTTTACGGTTCGACCAAGCTCGAAGGCGAACAACTGATCCAGCAATCCGGCTGCCGGCACCTGATTTTCCGCACCAGCTGGGTGTATGGCGCGCGCGGCGGCAACTTTGCCAGGACCATGCTGAAACTGGCGCAGGAGCGCGACAGCCTCAAGGTGATCGACGACCAGGTCGGCGCGCCCACCGGCGCGGACCTGCTGGCCGACGTGACCGCTCATGCAATCCGCGCCGCGCAGCAGCGGCTGGAACTGGCCGGGCTCTACCATCTGGTTGCAGCAGGTGAGACCTCGTGGCATGGTTACGCCAGCTTCGTCATCGACTACGCACGGCATGCAGGCATGCAGCTCAAGGTCGCGCCGGATGCCATCCAGGCCGTGCCCACCAGCGCATTTCCTACGCCGGCGAGGCGGCCGCACAACTCGCGCATGGACACCCATAAACTGCAACAGGCTTTCGGGTTGAATATGCCGCATTGGCAGGATGGCGTGACCAGGATGCTTACCGAAATTTTGGAAAAATAACCATGAATAATCGCAAGGGCATCATTCTCGCAGGCGGTTCCGGCACGCGCCTGCATCCCGTTACCCTGGCGGTGTCCAAGCAACTCCTGCCGATCTACGACAAGCCGATGATCTACTACCCGCTGTCCACCCTGATGATGGCCGGGATACGCGACATTTTGATTATCTCCACGCCGCAGGACACGCCGCGCTTTGAGCAATTGCTGGGCGACGGCAGCGCGTGGGGGCTGAATCTGCAGTATGCCGTGCAACCCGCACCGGAAGGCCTGGCGCAGGCTTTCATCATCGGGCGGGAATTCATCGGCAATCATCCCTGCGCACTGGTGCTGGGCGACAACATCTTCTACGGCCATGCGCTCCATGAGCAGTTGAAAAGGGCAATGCAGCAAAACAGCGGGGCAACGGTGTTCGCCTACCATGTGCGTGACCCGCAGCGCTACGGAGTCGTGAAATTTGACGGCAACGGACGCGCGATTTCGCTGGAAGAAAAACCGGTGCAGCCCAAGTCAAATTATGCGGTCACCGGCCTGTATTTTTACGACAACGGCATCCTGGACATTGCTGCCGGCCTCAAGCCCTCCGCGCGCGGAGAACTGGAAATCACCGATGTCAACCGCATCTACCTGGAACGCGGCGGCCTGTCCGTCGAAATCATGGGGCGCGGCTACGCCTGGCTGGACACCGGCACACATGAATCGCTGCTTGAAGCCAGCCAGTTCATCCAGACCATCGAGCATCGCCAGGGGCTGAAGATCGCCTGCCCGGAAGAGATTGCCTACCGCCAGGGGTTCATCGACGCCGCGCAACTAGAGAGGCTCGCCGCCCCGTTGCTAAAGAGCGGTTATGGCAGCTACCTCATGCAGGTGCTGAAAGAAAAGGGCTAAACTGGATGAAAGCGATCCAGACCACCATTCCCGATCTGCTGATCATGGAACCTCAGGTATTTGGCGATGAACGCGGCTTCTTCTACGAAAGCTTCAATCGGCGCAAATTTGCCGAATTGACGGGCCACGATGCGGATTTTGTGCAGGACAACCATTCGCGCTCGGCCAGAAACGTGCTGCGCGGCCTGCACTACCAGATACAGCGCCCGCAAGGCAAACTGGTGCGCGTGGTGCAAGGTACGGTGCTCGATGTTGCGGTGGACATACGCCGCGGTTCGCCGACTTTCGGGCGGCATGTCGCGGTGGAACTGTCCGCCGACAACAAGCGCATGCTCTGGATACCGGAGGGTTTTGCCCATGGCTTCGTTGCGCTTTCGGACACGGCTGAATTTCTGTACAAGACCACGGACTACTGGTGCCCGGAACACGAACGCTGCATCCGCTGGGACGATCCCGCGCTGGCGATCGATTGGCGATTTCAGGCTGCTCCTTCTGTTTCCGCCAAGGATGCGCAAGGTAAACCGCTCGCCGAAGCGGAGTTGTTTGCCTGATTCCTCCGGGCCTCAGGCCTGCCGAGGGAGGCTCTTTAAATCCCGGAGCTTTTCCTCTTGGCACTCTCGGCCTATGAGTGCTAGTATTTGAAGAAGGAGGAACATCATGAATACCATTATGAGTTTGCCTGTACCGTCCGCCGTTGGCAGTCTGGAAGGCTATATACAAGCCGTGAACCGCTTTCCGCTGTTGTCCGAGGAGGAGGAGTATGCCTTGGCGACGCGCTTCAGGAACGGGAATGATCTGGATGCCGCGCGCAATCTGGTACTTTCGCACTTGCGCGTGGTGGTCAGCGTGGCGCGCGGCTATGCCGGCTACGGGTTGCCGCAGGCCGACCTGATTCAGGAAGGCAATATTGGCCTGATGAAGGCGGTGAAACGCTACGACCCGGAGCGCAGGGTGCGCCTGGTGTCGTTTGCGCTGCACTGGATACGTGCCGAAATCCAGGAGTTCATCGTACGTAACTGGCGGTTGGTGAAAATTGCCACCACCAAGGCGCAGCGCAAGCTGTTCTTCAATCTGCGTAGCATGAAGCAGGGTCTCGCGCCGCTCAAGCCGCAGCAAATCAGCGAAATTGCGCAGCAGCTCAACGTCAGCGAACGCGATGTGACGGAGATGGAGTCGCGTTTCGCCGGCCATGAAGTCGCCTTGGAACCGGCTGGTGGGGATGACGAGGAAAGCTATGCGCCGATCCACTATCTGGCCGATGGCGAGGAACACGAGCCGTCACATATTCTGGAAACGGCTGAGCGTGAGCGCCTGCAAACGTCCGGTCTGGCGAATGCCCTGTCCACCCTGGATGAGCGCAGCCGCCGTATCGTCGAGGCGCGCTGGTTGCGCGAAGGGGATGCTGCAACCCTGCACGAATTGGCGGCTGAGTTCAATGTTTCCGCCGAACGTATCCGCCAGATCGAGCAGAAGGCGCTGAGCAAAATGCACGCGGCATTGGCCGCGGTTTAACGGTTGATCCGAAAAATAAAAAAGCCGCAGCTTGCTGTGGCTTTTTTATTCGACCCTGCACCAAGCAGAGTCTATTTGACTATCTTCAAGTGTGGTTTAGGTTTTGGCTTGGGCGTGTCCTCGGTATCGGCTGCGGCCGGCGGCGGTGTTCCAGGGTCGTTGCCCTGGAAAACCAAGCCTTGGCCGTTTTCCTTGGCGAATATGCCGATGACCGCTGCGACAGGCACCATGATATCGAAGGGCACGCCGCCAAAACGGCCGTTGCAGGAAATTATCTCGTTACCCATTTCCAGGTTGCGCACCGCACTCGCGCTGAGGTTCAGCACAATTTCGCCATCCTTGACGAAAGCCTGCGGCACCTCGGTGCGCTCGTCGACGCGAACCGCCAGATAGGGGGTCAAGCCGCTATCCACGCACCATTCGTAGATCGCACGAATCAGGTATGGGCGCGTGGACAAATCGCTCACTTGCGCATCGCCCTTTCGGAGGGCGTCAGCGCATCGATGAAGCCCTGGCGCGAAAACAGCCGCTCGGCATACTTCATCAGCGGCGCGGCTTCCTTGCCCATCTGGATGCCGTAACGGTCGAGCCGCCACAGCAACGGAGCGATCGCCACATCCAGCATGGAGAATTCGTCACCCAGCAGGAATTTCTGCTTGGTAAGTATCTGCGCAAGCTGGGTCAGGTTGTCGCGAATTGCGGCACGCGCCTTGTCGGCGTTTTTTCCGCCTTGTTCTATGATGTCCACCTGGCTGTACAGTTCCTGCTCGAAACGGTGCAGGAACAAGCGGGCGCGGCCGCGCATGACGGGATCCGGCGGCATCAGTTGCGGGTGCGGGAAGCGTTCATCGATATACTCGTTGATGATGTTGGCTTCATACAGAATCAGGTCGCGCTCGACCAGAACCGGCACTTTATTATACGGATTGATCGCCGCGATATCCTCGGCGCGGTTCATCAGATCCACGTCGATCACTTCAAAGTCCATGCCCTTCTCGTACAGCACGATCCGGCAACGGTGGGAATATGGGCACGTCGTGCCCGAATAGAGTCGCATCATAGAAACAGCCTGCCATCGAAAAAAACCGTTAAACAAAAGCCAAAAGGCGAGACCAGCGGCCCCGCCATAATGGCACTTAACGAAACAGCCGGGAAACTACCACAAGCAGCCCCTGAAATTCAAGCACTTAGTGGATATCTTTCCAGATTTCTCTCTTCAAGGCGTAAATCAGCGCGAAGAGGATGAACAGGAAACCCAGCACGATAAAACCGAGATTATAGCGCACCAGCTTGACGGGTTCACCCATGAATACCAGGTAACTGGTCAAATCGGCGATGGCCACGTCGTATTCGGCAGGCTTCATCGAGCCGGGTTTGTCCAGCACCAGCCTCCTGATTTCACCCCCCTCGCGGTTCTCGACGACCAGCCTCTGCTCGCCCTGCAGTTCGGCCAGCATGTTCGGCATCCCCACATTCGGAAAGATCAGGTTGTTCCAGCCGCTTGGGCGGCTGCTATCCACGTAGAAGCTGCGCAAGTAGGTGTAGATCCAGTCCGGCCCCCGCGAGCGGGAAATTACGCTGAGATCGGGAGGAGTGACGCCATACACTTGCCTGGCGGCTTCCTTGTCCATGGAGGCCTGCATGGTCGAGCCGAGCTTGGCGCCCTCGGGCAGCTCCTTCTTGATCTGCTCTTCACTCATGCCGATATCTTTCAGCCGGTTGTAGCGCATGTAGGAGGCGCTGTGGCAGCTCAGGCAGTACAGGGTGAACAGTTTTGCGCCGCGTTGCAGCGAAACCCGGTCTTTCAGGTCGACCGGCGCCTTGTCCAGGCGAATGTCGGCTGCACCGGCCATGGCCGGCAACGAGAACAACCACAGCACCCATAATCTTCCGATGGCCTTCATGTTGAGGGTCTCCGTTGTCGTTTTATGGAAACGTCACGCGATCCGGCTCGGGTCTGGTCTTGTCGATCCTGGTGTACCAGGGCATCAGCAGGAAGAAGGCAAAGTACACCGCGGCAAACCCGCGGGAAATCCAGGTATACAGTGGCGTGGCCTGCATCAGCCCCAGCCAGCCGAGGCCGATGAAGCTGACCACGAACGCTGCCAGGAAAGCCTTGAAAATCGGGCCGCGGTAGCGGATCGACCGGACTTTGCCCCGATCCAGCCAGGGCAGGAAGAAGAAGACCACCGTTGCCACCCCCATCGCCATGACGCCCGGAAATTGAGAACCGAACAGGGGCGGCATGGCGCGCAGGATGGCGTAATACGGGGTGAAGTACCATACCGGCGCGATGTGCTCGGGCGTCTTCATCGGATTGGCCGGGATGAAATTGTTGGTCTCCAGAAAGTAGCCGCCCATTTCCGGAACAAAGAAGATGATGGCGCAGAAGATGATCAGGAAGCCGACCGCCCCGACCCCGTCTTTTACCGTGTAATAAGGGTGAAAGGCAACGCTGTCCAGCGGGTTGCCTTTGGCATTTTTGTGTTTCTTGATTTCGATGCCGTCCGGGTTGTTCGAGCCGACTTCATGCAGCGCCACGAGATGTGCAACCACGATCCCCAGCAATACCAGCGGGATCGCGATGACGTGCAGCGCGAAAAAGCGGTTCAGCGTGGCATCCGAAACCACGTAATCGCCGCGAATCAGCAGCGCGAGGTCCGGGCCGACGAAGGGCACGGTGGAAAAGAGGTTCACGATAACCTGTGCGCCCCAGAACGACATCTGCCCCCAAGGCAGCAGATAGCCCATGAACGCCTCGGCCATCAGCAGGAGGTAAATGATTACGCCGATGATCCACAGCAATTCGCGCGGCTTGCGGTACGAGCCGTACATGAGGCCGCGGAACATATGCAGGTAAATCACCACGAAGAACATCGAGGCGCCCGTGGAATGGATGTAGCGCAGCAGCCAGCCCCATTGCACATCGCGCATGATGTATTCGATGGAAGCAAAGGCAGACAGCGCATCCGGCTTGTAGCTCATGGTTAGGAAGATACCGCTCACGATCTGGATCACCAGTACCAGCAGCGCCAGCGAGCCGAAGAGATACCAGAAATTGAAGTTCTTCGGCGCATAGTATTCCGAGACATGCACTCGGTAGGTCGAGAGGAGCGGAAAGCGGTCGTCGATCCAGCCGATCAGTTTCTTCAGGAGGCCTGTCATGCAGCCTCCTTGCTGTCGTCGCCGATGAGGAGTCGCCCGTCGCTGAGGTATTTATGCGGCGGAACGATCAAATTGGTCGGTGCGGGCACGCCCTTGAAAACGCGTGCCGCCAGGTCGAAGCGCGAGCCGTGGCAGGGGCAGAACCAGCCGCCCGCCCAGTCCCTGCCCAGATCGACCGGGGCAATCTCGGGGCGATAGGTCGGTGAGCAGCCCAGATGGGTGCAGATACCGAGCACCACAAGGTACTCGGGCTTGATGGAGCGGTAGGGGTTTTTGCAGTATGCGGGTTGCTGCGGGACGGTTGAATCCGGGTCGACCAGTTTGTCGTCATGCCTGGCCAGCAGATCGAGCATTTCAGGGGTGCGGCGCACAATCCACACCGGTTTGCCCTGCCACTCGACGCTGATCATCATGCCGGGCTCGATGCCGCTCACGTCCACTTCAACCGGGGCGCCGGCCGCCTTGGCGCGCTCACTCGGCATCAGGCTCAGCACGAATGGGGCGCCGGCTCCCGCTGCGGCAATTCCGCCTGCCGCGGTCGTGGCGGCGATCAACAACTTGCGCTTGCTGCGATCTACATTGTCAGTCATGGCCGCTCGTCCCTTTTAATAGTATTGCGCTATTACCCGGATGACGATTCCGGCTGGAACTGTAATGACTGCCCGTATTGCTTTAAGCTTCGAAGCGGGTCGGGCGCAGTTTGCCGGGACAAACAAATGCATGGCAGTTGGCATGAAACTCATGCCGACAGTGATTACTATATAGCAAAATTGCCTGATGCAAGATACGGTATACCCAGTATTCCTTGGCGACATGCCAAGGCTGCCAATGGCTGCGACCTTTCTTTTTGTTTATACTGCGGCATATCCAGAAGGCCGAACATGAGCGCATTGAACATCGTGGTCCTCGCTGCCGGTAAAGGCACGCGCATGTATTCCGAAAAACCCAAGGTATTGCACGCACTGGCAGGCAGGCCGCTGCTCCAGCATGTGCTGGATTGCGCCATGGCGCTCGAGCCAAAACAGGTCTGCGTGGTGTACGGGCATGGCGGGGATGCCGTGCCGCAGGCGATGCGGCAGTACGATGCGAAATTCGTCATCCAGGAGCCGCAGCTCGGTACTGGCCATGCCGTACAGCAGACGATGCCACATCTCGCCGATGACAGCCGGACGCTGGTGGTGTACGGGGACGTGCCGCTGATCCAGCCCAGCACGCTGCACCGGATGCGGCAGGCGGGCGAGGGCTTGGTGCTGCTGACGGTCGAACTGGACAATCCGGCAGGCTACGGGCGCATCGTGCGCGACGCGCAGGGCGATGTGCTTTGCATCGTCGAGGAAAAGGACGCGACGCCCGAGCAGCGCGAAATCAGGGAGGTGAACACCGGCATCCTGCTTGCGCCGACCGGCAAGCTGCGCGAGTGGCTGGCCAACTTGAAGAGCGACAATGCGCAGGGCGAGTATTACCTGACCGACGTCGTCGCGATGGCGGTGGGGCAGGGCGTTGCGGTGCATACCGTGCAGCCCGCCCACGCATGGGAAATCCACGGCATCAACAGCAAGGCGCAACTGGCCGCACTGGAGCGCACCTGGCAGCAGGTCGAGGCGGACCGCCTGCTGGCGCACGGCGTGACGCTCGCCGATCCGGCGCGCATCGACGTGCGCGGCAGGTTGTTCTGCGGGCACGATGTCGGGATCGATGTCGGCTGCATTTTCGAAGGCGACGTGACCCTGGGCAGCAATGTGCACGTGGGGGCTTACAGCGTTATCCGGAATGCCAGTATCGCCGATGGCACCAGCATTGCTCCCTACAGCCTGATCGACAGCAGCGAGGTGGGCGCCAACTGCGTTATCGGCCCGTACGCGCGCCTGCGCCCCGGCACGAGGCTGCACGATGAGGTGCATATCGGCAATTTCGTCGAGGTCAAGAACAGCGAGATCGCGCAGGGCAGCAAGGCGAACCATCTCAGCTACATCGGCGACAGCACGGTGGGCAGCCGCGTGAACGTCGGCGCGGGCACCATCACCTGCAATTACGACGGCGCAAACAAATATCGCACCGTTATCGAGGACGACGTGTTCATCGGCTCGGCCACACAACTGGTCGCGCCGGTGAAAGTAGGCAAGGGCGCGACCATCGGCGCCGGTTCCACCATCACCAAGGATGCGCCGCAGGGTGAACTCACCCTGTCGCGCAGCAAGCAAGCGACCATCAACGGATGGAAACGTCCAACGAAAGAGAAAAAATAGCATGTGCGGAATCGTAGGTGCAGTGGCGCAACGCAACGTTGTGCCGATTTTGCTGGAAGGGCTGCAACGCCTGGAATATCGCGGGTATGACTCCGCCGGACTGGTGGTGGTGCATGACGGGCAGCTCGAGCGGGTGCGCAGCACCGGGCGGGTTGCCGAGCTGAGCGCGAAGAGTACGGCGACCCAGGGGCTGACCGGCATCGCGCATACGCGCTGGGCGACGCACGGCGTGCCGAGCGAGCGCAATGCCCATCCGCACCTCAGCCGGAATCATATCGCCGTGGTGCACAACGGCATCATCGAGAACTATGAAGAGTTGCGCGCCAGCCTGACCGCGGCGGGTTACGAATTCACCTCCGATACCGATACCGAGGTCATCGCGCACCTCATCCACAGCCATTACGCACGCGGCAATTCACTGCTGGCGGCAACGCAGGCTTCGCTCGCCGAGTTGGTGGGCGCTTACGCCATCGGCGTGATCGCGGTGGATAACCCCGGCCAGCTCATCTGCGCGCGGCGCGGCAGCCCGCTGCTGCTCGGGGTGGGTGAGGGCGAGCACTTCATCGCCTCGGATGTCTCCGCGCTGCTGCCGGTGACGCGCCGGGTGGTGTATCTCGAAGAAGGCGACGTGGTCGAACTGGAGCAGCGCGGCTACCGGATTTTCGATGCGCAGGGCCGATGCGTCGAGCGCGCCGTGCAGACCAGCGAACTGAGCAACGAGAGCGTCGAGCTCGGCCAGTACCGCCATTACATGCAGAAGGAAATCCACGAACAGCCGCAGGCGCTGGCGAATACGCTGGAATCGGTGTGCAACAGCCAGTCGCTGATTCCCGGCATCTTCGGCGCGGAAGCGGCGGAGGCCTTCGCCGATATCGACAGCATCCTGATCCTGGCCTGCGGCACCAGCCACCATGCCGGCATGGTGGCGCGCTACTGGCTGGAGGAAATCGCCGGCATCCGCTGCAGCGTGGAAATCGCGAGCGAATACCGCTACCGCACCAGCGTGCCGAACCCGAAGACCCTCGTGGTGGTGATCTCCCAGTCCGGCGAGACCGCCGACACCCAGGCCGCGCTGAATCATGCGAAGGCGCAGGGGCATAACCATACGCTCGCGATCTGCAACGTGCCGGAAAGCGCGCTGGTGCGCCTGTCCAAACTGCGCCTGCTGACGCGCGCCGGCCCTGAGATCGGCGTAGCCTCGACCAAGGCGTTCACCACGCAACTCGCCGCGCTGTTCCTGCTCACGCTGGTGCTGGCCAAGCAGCGCGGCCGCCTGACTGCGCAGCAGGAGCAGCAATACCTGCACGAACTGCGCCACCTGCCGGCCGCGGTGCAGAAGGTGCTGGAACTGGAGCCGCAGATTGCCCAACTCGCCGAGCAGTTTTCCGGCAAGCAGCATGCGCTGTTCCTCGGACGCGGGCTGCACTACCCGATCGCACTGGAAGGCGCGCTCAAGCTCAAGGAAATCTCCTACATCCACGCCGAGGCCTATCCTGCCGGAGAGCTGAAGCACGGCCCGCTGGCGCTGGTGGACAAGGACATGCCGGTGATCTCGGTTGCGCCGAACGACGCGCTGCTGGAAAAGCTGAAGTCCAACCTGCAGGAAGTACGTGCGCGCGGCGGCGAGTTGTATGTGTTCGCCGATGCGGATACGCATATCCATGCGGCGGACGGCATCCACATCATGCAAATGCCGGAACACGCAGGGTATTTGAGCCCTATTCTGCACACCATCCCGCTGCAGCTGCTGGCATATTACGTCGCATTGCAAAAGGGTACGGATGTGGACAAGCCAAGAAACCTCGCCAAATCCGTCACCGTGGAATAACTACGGTTTGCGGTGGCGAGGTTTCTTGGCTTGCGGTGCAGGCTAACCTGCATAGCAGGTTAAGCCCTGGAGGGGCGGCCGAAGCCACAAACTGCGGGGAGGGCCAAGCCGCCACATTTGAGTGGCCATGTCTCCCTCTTTCAATTTCAGGAGAAGTTCGCGCATGGCGGTAATCGCCGTATTCAATCAAAAAGGTGGCGTGGGTAAGACCACGACCTGTCTGAACGTGACGGCTGCGCTGAATATCGCGCAGCAATGCCCCATCGCACTGGACATGGATCCGCAGGGGCATCTGACCCTGGCCAGCGGGGCGGCGAAGGCAATGCCGAACACCGGCATGGCGGCGTTCTTCAAGGACAAGACCACGCTCTCCGAACTGCTGCAGGAAACCCCGGGCGGTTGGCAAATCATTCCGGCTTCGCTGGAACTCGCCAAGATCGATGCGCTACTGGGCAGCGACCCCAAGGCCGCAACGCTGTTGCGTCAGGGTTTGCGCGAGGATCTGGCGCTGACCGGCGCGCCCATCCTGATCGACTGCTGCCCGATGCTGGGCGTGCTGACGCTCAATGCGCTGCTCGCAACCGACCGGGTGCTAATCCCGGTTTCGGCTGATTTTCTTTCGCTGCAGGGGGTGCATCGCCTGGACAGTGCGCTCAACGTGCTGGAGGGCAGGCTCAACCGCAGATTCGAGAGGCGCGTGGTCGTGACGCGCTTCGACTCACGGCGCAAGCTGGCCTACGAAATTTACGACAAGCTCAGGGACCGTTATGGCTCGCTGGTGTGCGAAACGCGCATCGGTGAAACCGTCGCGCTGGCAACCAGCCCGATGCACAGCAAGGATGTATTCGACTTCGCGCCGCACAGCCCGGGCGCGGCGGACTACCGGGCGTTGACCCAGGAGCTGTGGGACAGCGGCTTCTTCGTATGAGAAGCTCTTTAAAATTGCTGCAGAGGGTGCCTGCGGCGTTGCGCGGTACTCGAAACCCTCATGTACTTTAAGTACATTCTGGCTTCTGCGTTGACCAGCGACTTGGCTGGCGTATTTTGCCAGCTTAGTCGAATGGCCATGCAAAGCTCCGTGCGCCTTGCATCCATTCCTCTTCGCGAATTTTAGACAGCTTCTGCTAGGCTAGGCGCAGAGCGTCAGTGCTGGGTGCGGCGGATCTGCTTGGCGCGCGCCTCGGCCTGTGCGGCCAGCTCGGCTTTATTCTGCTTCTTGTATAGGTCGGACAGGATGTCGAGCACGGCCGCCACGTTGGGATGGTTGCCGCCATAGACGGCCTCTTCGATCGCGAGGGCGCGATTCAGCGATTGCTCGGCCTCAGCGTATTGCCCCAGCTCCATCTGTATCAGGGCCAAGTTGTTCAGGCTTTTTGCAACTTCGGCATGGCCCTGGCCGTAAGCCTTTTCCTCTATGAAAAGCACGCGTTTCGCGACAGGTAACGCCTCGGCATATTTGCCCTGTATCTTGTACAGCCCGACCAGATTGTCCAGCACCTTGGCGGCTTCCGGGTGATCGACCCCGTAGAATTTTTCTGCGATGCTCAGCGCGCGTTTGTGCATGTCTTCGGCGGCGGCATAGCGATGCTGCGCCTCATATAGCTTGGCGAGGTAGAAGATCGGTGCCAAGGCGCCGGGCTGGTCGCCGTTCCCGTTGCCCTTCTCGCTGATGGTCAGCGCGCGCTTGAGCAGCGGTTCGGCATCGGTTTCCCGGCCTTGCGCCTGGTAAACCAGCGCAAGGTTGAACAGGGCTATTTTCACTGCGCTACTGTCCGCGCCAAAAGTTTTCTCGCGGATCGCCAGGGCGCGCTTGAGCAGGGCTTCTGCCTCGGCATATTGGCCGAGCTCCTGATGCAGGTGCGCCAGATGCATCAGCGAGCCGTCCAGTTCGCGATGGTTAGCCCCCAGCTCCTTCTCGCGGATGGCGAGCGCGCGCTGGTGCAGCTGGATAGCGATGGCGAACTGGCGCTGGGATTCCTGCAATTCGGCGAGCCGGAACAGCGGTGCAATCAGTTTGATGCTGTCGGTGCCATAGGCGTTTGCCTCGATGACCAGCGCGCGCTTGAACAGCGGCTCTGTAGCGGCATATTTTCCCTGCTCGAGGTACAGTTCGCCGAGGTTGTTGAGCGTCTCGGCCACCGCGAGGTCGTTCTCGCCGAGGCTCGCCTCGCGTATCTTCAGGGCGCGCCTGAAAAAAGGCTCGGCGGCGGCGTACTTGCGCTGTTTTTCGTAAACCTGCGCCATCCTGTCGAGTTGTTCGGCGACCTTGAGGTGATTGACGCCGTAGGCGCGCTCCGCGTCGACAATGGCTTTGCGCGCCATGCGGACTTCTTCTTCCTGCTTGATGAGCTCATTCAGGGAGGGCGCGTCGATGTGCCCGGCTTGTGCAATGGCAGGGTAGGCGAAGGCCAGAAAGAGGCAGCAAGCCATGAAAGGAAACGCCGCTGAGTTTCTCATTTCAGTCACCTCCTTGAATAATTCATCGCAGGCCGGTGCGGATATTACGGCTATCCCGGCCGATCATCGGCAGGGATGGCCGCGTCCTCGTCGTGGGGAAGGCCGGTAGCCTTCAGGCTGCGTAGGAGCCGATGATACTCCATGCAACAATGCCCAGCAGCAACAGGCTGATCAGGGTCAGCAGGGTGTTGTTGCGCTTCTGCTGCGCCAGTATCTTGTGCAGCATCTCGGCGTGTTGTGCTGAGCCGTCGCTCGTCAGACGGCGGTGCAGCACCCGCGGCAGTTGCGGCATCAGGGTGGCGTAGTTCGGTGCTTCGGTGCGCAACGTCTTGAGGAAGCCGCGCCAGCCGATCTGCTCGTTCATCCAGCGTTCCAGCCACGGTTTGGCGGTCTTCCATAAATCCAGTTCGGGATCGAGCTGCAGGCCCAGGCCTTCGATGTTGAGTAGCGTCTTCTGCAGCAGCACCAGTTGCGGCTGGACTTCGATGCCGAAGCGGCGCGAAGTCTGGAACAGGCGCAGCAGCACGCGGCCGAACGAAACTTCGCGCAGCGGCCTGTCGAAGATCGGTTCGCACACCGCGCGGATGGCCGATTCCAGTTCGTCCACGCGGGTGTCGGCGGGCGCCCAGCCGGATTCGATGTGCGCCTCGGCGACGCGCTTGTAGTCGCGGCGGAAGAAGGCGATGAAGTTCTGCGCCAGGTAATGCTTGTCGGTGTCCGTGAGGGTGCCCATGATGCCGAAATCCAGCGCGATGTAGCGCCCGTCTGCCGCCACCTGGACATTGCCCGGGTGCATGTCGGCGTGGAAAAAGCCGTCGCGGAAAACCTGGGTGTAGAAAATCTCCACGCCGTTTTCGGCAAGCTTGGGAATGTCGATACCCGCTTCGCGCAGCGCGCCCACTTGGCTGACCGGGAAGCCGTACATGCGCTCCATCACCATGATTTCCGGGCTGCAGTAATCCCAGTACATCTCCGGCACCATGAGCATCGTCGAATTGGCGAAGTTGCGCTTGAGCTGGCTGGCATTGGCAGCTTCGCGCATCAGATCAAGCTCGTCTTCCAGATGCTTTTCGAACTCCTCGATGACCTCGCGCGGCTTGAGGCGGCGGCCTTCCGCCCACCACTCGACCATGTCCGCCGCCGCTTTCAGCAGCGCGACATCGTGTGAAATGATGCCGGTAATGTTGGGGCGCAGGATCTTCACCGCAACATCGCGGCCGTCCGGCAGCACGCCGAAATGCACCTGCGCCACCGAGGCGCTGGCGACCGGTGTTTCTTCGAAGCTGCGGAACACCTCGCGCAACGGCTTACCATAGGCCGTTTCCAGCATGGCTACCGCCTGCGCAGAGGGGAACGGCGGCACCTGGTCCTGCAGCTTGGCAAGCTCGTCGGCGAGGTCGGCCGGCAGCAGGTCGCGCCGGGTAGACAGCATCTGCCCGAACTTGACGAAGATCGGGCCGAGATTTTCCAGCGCGCGGCGCAGCCTGACCGCGCGCGGTTCGGAGACGTTGCGCATGAACAGCAGGAGGTTCAGCGGTGTGCGCAGCCAGCGCACCTGCTCGGGCGCGAGCAGGAATTCATCCAGCCCGAAGCGCAGCACGACAAAGATGATTTTCAGTAACCGCAGAAAACGTAACATATTCAATGATCCTTTGCTGCCGCCAGTTGCCTGATGCGTTGCTCCATGCGCGCCACATCGTCGCGCAGCGTGTCGACTTGTTGCACGAACGCGTCGATTTGCTGTCTGCTGGCCAGAAGCGGGTGTTCTTCGGTGAAATATGTCGCCGCCGATTTCGAGAAGTTTTCCGATGTGCCGTGCAGCCGTTGCCGGGCGCCCCGCACAGTCTGCATAATGCGTTCTGCGGAAGTATTGCCGGTGATGCGGCCAAGGTCATGCGCCGTATCCCAGCGCAGATTGTGCGACAGGAAGAAGATTTCCGTCAGCAGCGCGGCATCGCCTTCGGTGTGAATTTCAGCTTGGGCATGCTCGTCGTGAAGCGCGAGGCGCGGCAGTAGGGTGGGGGGGATGACGAGGATGGCGTCCGCAGTGGTTGAGGTATCGGTGCTGCGCAGCGTTCCATCCGCCAGGATGGTGCAGGCGAAGGAAAACGGTGCGATGTCGAAGCGAGCCGTCTTCCCTGCGAAGCGCGCAAGCCTGGCAAGCGCCCAGCCGTTCTGTGCGAGCAAATAGTTCAGCGCCGCAGCAGAGGGGTGGGGGAACATGGCCGCTTAATGCAGGGCGGTCTGTTGAATACCGGCCAGCAGCCAGACCGACTTGTCATCGCTCAGATCCTTCTGCACATGCCAGATTTCATTCACGTCTGCCGGCGTGCCGCTGTTTTCGCGCAGCTGCCCGGTGAAGCGCACGCTGGCGATCGCCAGATTGCCCTCGTTCGCCACCTCCAGCAGTTCGCCGCTGACCGACAGCACGTCGGTTTTCTGTGGCGCATCGCCGCGCTCCTGCATCTGCATCGAGATTTCGGCGAACATTTCCGGCGTCGTGTATTCGCGGATATCGTTCAGGTCCTTGCGGTCGTTCGCGGCCTGCAGGCGGATGAAAGTGGTCTTCGCGCTGCGCAGGAAACTTTCCACCGGGAAATCTGCCGGGATATTGGCCGTTGTGGCCGCAGGCGCCGGGCTTGTCGAGCCGCCGGACAGCGGCTGCGGGGCGGTGTAGGGTGCGCCAGCCCCGGCGTATTGCATGGCAGGCTGAGGTTGTTGCTTGCGGAATTTTGCCAGCAGGAACATCACCGCCATTGCGCCGAGGAGGATCATCAGGATGGTGCCCATGCCTTCACCCAGCCCCATGTTGGCAAGCAGCGCACCCAGCCCGGCGCCGATTGCCAGCCCGGCCAGCGGCCCTAGCCACTTGTTGCCGGCCGGTTGAGCGGGAGCTGCCTGTGCAGGCGTTGCACCCTGAGCGGGAGCGGGTGCGGGTGCAGCGGCAGGAGCCTTCTGCGCCTGTTGCGGAGCCATGGTCCGTTGTTTGCCGAAACTGCCGCCTCCGCCGAAACGTTTGGCTTCCGCCGTCGCGGCAAACAGGCTCACGCTGGTCAGAGCGACCGTCAATATCATCAAAAACCGTTTCATGTATTCCTCTTGGGTGCGGTTAACAAAGCGGGCGTAAGTATAGCATCAGAGATTGCCGCCACCCTTCATGCTCCTCAATCATGACGCACTGGCGCGATTCCGCTACACTTTCGCCATGAGAGCCTGGTTTGCCTTGCCGTTGGTCGTGCTGCTTTCCGCCTGTGGCGGCGGATTGTGGAACAACCCCTATCCGGCGGCGGACGATGGCAAGCCGATCCTCTACACCGCGTTTACCGAGCGTCCCAAGCATCTCGATCCGGCACAGGCATACAGCGAGAACGAGTATGAATTCCTTGCGCAGATCTATGCCCCGCCGCTGCAATATCATTACCTGAAGCGCCCCTACGAACTGGTTCCGCTGGCTGTGAGCGAGATGCCGACCGTGCGCTACCTGGACAAGAATCGCCGCCCGCTGCCGGCTTCCGCGCCCGTGGAAAAGATCGCCTTCAGCGTGTATGAAATCCGCATCAAACCCGACATGCGCTACCAGCCGCATCCGGCGTTTGCGCCGGAGTATATGCGCCTGACGCCGGACGACATGCGCGGCATCCATACGCTGGGCGATTTTCCGCACCGCGGCACGCGCGCCGTCACGGCGGCGGATTACGCCTACCAGATCAAGCGCCTCGCGCATCCGCAACTGCACACACCTATCCTCGGCGTGATGGGCGAATACATCGTCGGCCTGAAAGACTTTGCCGTGAAGCTGCAGCAGGCAGCACAGAAAAATCCCGCGGCGTTTCTCGACCTGAACGAATATCCCTTGCCGGGCGTGCAAGTGGTGGATGAGCACACCTATCGCATCGAGGTGCATGGCAAGTACCCGCAGTTCGCCTACTGGCTGGCGATGCCGTTTTTCGCACCGATGCCGCAGGAGGCCGAGCGCTTCTATGCGCAACCGGGAATGCGCGAGCGCAACCTGACGCTGGACTGGTGGCCGGTGGGCAGTGGGCCGTATTACCTGTCCGAGAACAATCCCAACCAGCGCATGGTCCTGAGCCACAACCCGTCTTACGGCAGCGAGACCTATCCGGCCGAGGGCGAGTCGGGCGATGCGCCGCTGCTCGCGGATGCGGGTCGGCCGCTGCCGCTGATCGACAAGGTGGTGTTCAGCCTGGAAAAGGAAACCATCCCCTACTGGAACAAGTTCTTGCAGGGCTATTACGACGCTTCCGGCATCAGCTCGGATAGCTTCGATCAGGCGGTGCAGGTGAATGTCGGCGGTGAAGCCGCCGTGACTGAGGAAATGAAGACGCAGGGGATCGAACTCTCGACGGCGGTTGCAACTTCCACCATGTACACCGGCTTCAACTGGCTGGATCCGGTGGTGGGAGGCAGCTCGGAGAGGGCACGCAAGCTGCGCCAGGCCATCGCGATCGCGGTGGATTTCGAGGAGTTCGTTTCGATCTTCGCCAACGGCCGCGGAATCGCCGCCCAGTCGCCGATTCCGCTGGGTATCTTCGGTTACCGCGAGGGTGAGGCGGGGCTGAACCGCTATGTGTACGACTGGATAGACGGCGCACCGAAGCGCAAACCTGTCGAGGAAGCCAGGCGATTGCTCGCCGAGGCGGGTTATCCCGATGGCGTGGATGCGCAGACCCGCCAGCCGCTGGTGATCAATCTGGATACTACCGCCAGCGGCGTGGGCAACAAGGCGCGTCTCGACTGGCTGCGCAAGCAGTTCGACAAGATCAGCGTACAACTGGTGGTGCGCAGTACCGACTACAACCGCTTCCAGGACAAGGTTCGCAAGGGCGACACGCAGATGTTCTATTTCGGCTGGAACGCCGACTATCCCGATCCGGAGAATTTCCTGTTTCTGCTGCATGGCGCGCAGGCCAAGGTGGGCAAGGGCGGCGAGAATGCGGCGAACTACAATAATCCGGAATACGACCGGCTGTTCGAGCAGATGAAGAACATGGAAAACAGCCCGGCGCGGCAGCTCATCATCGACCGGATGCTGGAAATATTGCGCAAAGACTCGCCGTGGCTATGGGGCTTCCACCCGAAGAGCTATGTGCTGCAGCATGGCTGGCTGCATAACGTGAAGCCCAACGTAATGGCCAACAACAAGCTCAAGTACTGGCGCGTGGACGCCGCGCAGCGCGACCGGCAACGCCGCGCATGGAACCAGCCTGCGCGTTGGCCGCTGTGGCTGCTGGCTGCAGCGCTGTTGCTGTCAGGCGTCTGGGTGTGGCGCACCCTGCGCCGGCGTGAAGAGCAGCTGTAGGGCGGTCAGGTATACCGCTCGTTCATGCGGGAAACGGCCTACAGGCTGCAGCCGCATTCACATTTGTGCACACCTCTTTCGGGCAGGAAGTCGTAGGGAAGATGCTGCAGCGCCGACTTCATCCGCATATCTGCCTTGGTGATATGTTCAATCAGCTGGTACTTTAAAAAAGCGGAGTAATGTTTAATCTCGTCTTCGGGCCACAAGCCGTCTTTGGTGGCCATCCCCTCTTTCAAGCGGCGGGCTTCCTTTAGCAGATTTTGTTGCGCCAGCTTATGCTGGGTGAAGTCATAATTGACCGATCGGGCAATATGGTTTTCATTTGCAAAATGAATGCATAGCCACTGTTCCAGTTGCCCGAATACCTGCGACAGGGCGAGGCAGTCCCCGGTGTTAATCAGGGACTCGATATTGTCGATTATTCCCAGCAGATTCCGGTGTTCGGAATCGATAACCGCGTTCCCGACGCTCAGCTTCTTTTTCCATGCCAGTCCCATCTATGCTACCTCCCCTGCGATTTTTTTGGCAATCAGTGGATATGTTCCAGTCCATGCCAGCCGGGATGGTCGAAATACTTGCCGTAATTATCCAGTGCACGGGCAATCTTCGCGGCACCCTTGTATGCATCGCTGCCGCCCTGTGTTTTCATCGCATCTGCACCGGCGATGATGTCGGCCAGCACGAGATGCAGCATGGCATCCACTTTTGGTTCCAGCTTGCAGTTTTTCACCATGAACGCAATCTGGTCGTCCATCTTCCGGGCCAAGGCGCGGTATTGCTCCGAAGTGGCCTTGCCGGAGTGGATGGCCGGGAGGTCGGCTGCCAGCGCATCGCGAATGCGGCCCATGCCCTGACGCAGGCTGTTGTCAGTAGTTAATTTCTTGCCGTTATCGAGGGTGAGCTGTGCCGTTTCTCCCGCGCCATGGGAATGCTGATGGCCTTCAGCAAAGGCTACGCCTGAGCCCAAGCTCACTAGCACAGCGGTGGACAGGGTTACGGCTATTCTTTTCCATTGTTCGAACATTCTATCCCCTTGGTTGGTAATTTCAGTTCTGGTTGTGCCGGATTTGGTTTTGTATTTTATTGGCAGGAATAGAGACTGGGTAATGGCTAAATGGCTCCAGCATGAACACTTCTAATGGGTGGCTGATATGCGTTGGCTTATATAACCGTGTGCCCGGTAAAATTCACAAAAAAATGCCCCTGACTCTTCCGATTCAGGGGCAGAACATCTTAACAGCTTGGGAGAGGTTAAGACTTGGAGAACCGATAAAAAGCTTGCGCAGCCTGCGGGCGGCAGGCTGCGCAAAGCCTGTTAGCACACAAAGTTTTGGTTGGCTGAGGCGAGGTAATCTTTTTCACCAAAGTTGGCCTCACTGCCGGGGTAAGCGGCGTGCAGTTGATCGACTACAACCGCATTGCCTTCCGCTTCACGCCAAGCACATGTCCGTACTGAATGCCGCTCGGCAGCCAGGTTTGCTTGCTGATCTTTCTGTATCGCAGCAGCACTCATGCCGGAGTAAATTTCATCGACCGGGGTTGCAGCCTGCACGGCTGTAGTGGCCAAAACACCAGTAAGGATAAGACCTGCCAAAATATGCGTTTTCATGATCAAAGCTCCTTAGTATGTAAACTTGCTTGAATTCCCTGCCATCCTGGCGGGGGTTTCGCCTGTGGGGTAAAGCGCTGTTCACAGGTGGACGCCTTGTTATAAGCACTTACCGTGCCAGAATTGTAGTTTATTGAAAATAAAGGAATTGTATTTGCAAGTGCTTATGGGGGTAGATTGACAACGTTAAGAGATAACGTTAGCATTACGTTCATAGTGAACACATTAAGAGGCGGTGAACCATCATGATTAATTTACCGGGGTTGAGGCAGTTTCTCGACAATCTGGAGGAGGGGATTCTTCTGCTCGACCAGCAACGGCGTGTCGTGGAGATCAATGAGGCGGCCATCCGCATGCTGGGGCAAAACCATGACAATATCCTGGACAAACTCTGTCCCAGCATTTTCCAGGGAACGGAATGCGCGCGAAGCTGCGATAAGAGAGGGCATTGCACCCTCATGAAAAACGCGATACAGGGGAAGAAGGTTCAGGACCTCGTCGTGCAGCGCCCGGATGGAATACTGATCCCCTTGCGCATGTGGGCGATGCTGCTGCCCTATGACGGGCAGTCGGTCTACTGCGCCGTGGTGCTGCGCGATCGCACCCATGAGGTGCAACTGGAGGAAGCGGCCAGCGACAGGCTGCGCCTGGGCGGCCTGGTGGGGCACAGCGTGGTGATGCGGGATCTGTTCCGCCAGATCTTGCGGGCGGCGGCAAGCGAGGCCAGCATCCTCATTACCGGTGAGAGCGGCACAGGCAAGGAGTTGGTTGCGCGTGCGTTGCACGATAATTCGAGCCGCGCCAAGGGGCCATATATACGGGTGCACTGCGCTGCATTTCCCGAGCAGTTGCTGGAAGGCGAGTTGTTCGGCCACGCGCGTGGTGCATTCACCGGTGCGGCCACAGCCCGCGAGGGCCGCTTCGAGGCCGCAAACGGCGGGACGCTGCTGCTGGACGAGATCGGTGAGGTTCCCCTGAGTGTCCAGGTCAAGCTGCTGCGCGTCCTGCAGGAACGCGAAATCGAACGGCTCGGCGAAAACCAGACGCGCAAGGTGGACGTGAGGATTATTGCGGCAACGCACCGGGATCTGCCAGCCATGGTCAACAGCGGCGAATTTCGCGCCGACCTTTATTACAGGTTACGGGTGCTTCCGCTGCATGTTCCCGCCTTGCGCGAACGTCGCGAGGATATCCCGCTGCTGGTCAGCACCATGCTTACCAACATGCTTGCCCGCCATCCAGGGCGCGATATTCAGCTTTCCAACGAAGCGCTCGACGCGTTGGCTGCCTATAGCTGGCCGGGCAATGTCAGGGAGTTGGTCAATGCCCTGGAATATGCAATGGTGCATGTGGATGGGACGTCTATCCTGCCGCGCCACCTGCCGCCGGAGATACAGGAAGCCGCCCACCAGGTTGACGAAATACGAGCCGTGACCGCTCCGGGAGTTGTTACACCACTGGTGCAGCGCTATTACCGGGCTCCGGTGCAGCAGGCAGGGCAAGAGAAAGAGATTCTCATCCTTGCGCTAAAGGAAACCGGGGGAAACAAGGCCGCCGCCGCCGAGAAGCTCGGTATGTCACGCACTACGTTATGGAAGAAACTGAAGCAGTATGGCATTGACTGAATCGCCATTCTCATCCTCTTGGTTTCAAGTAATTCGCCGCTTTTGCATAGTCAGCAACGGCCAGGTTCTCCGCGCGTAGTTGGGCGTTGATGCCGAGCATTTCGAAATCGGCCTCATTCAAGTAACCGCGCAGGGTGTTGCGCAGCGTCTTGCGGCGCTGCCCAAATGCCGCGCTGACGATGGTGGCGAAGAGTTTCTCATTGCACACCACGATCTCGGCGGCGGGCAGCGGAATCATGCGCACGACGGCGGAATTCACCTTGGGCGCCGGGCGGAACGACTGCGGCGGCACATCGATCAGCTTCTCCATCCGGAAGCGGTATTGCAGCATCACCGACAGCCGCCCGTATTCCGGCGTGGACGGCGCTGCGACCATGCGCTCGACGACCTCGTTTTGCAACATGAAGTGCATGTCGCGGATGCGTCCTGCATACTCGGCAAAGTGGAACAGCAGCGGCGAGGAAATGTTGTAGGGCAGATTGCCGACGATACGCAAGGGGGCGGGCAGCGTCGCAAAATCGAATTCCAGCGCATCTCCGGCATGGATGGCCAACTTCGCTGCAGGGTTACCTTGCGGGTAGTCATGCTCTAGCCGCGCAATGATGTCGCGGTCGATTTCCACCACGTGCAGGCGATTCAACCGCTTCAGCAGCGGGCGGGTCAGTGCGCCCAGGCCGGGGCCGATCTCGACCATGTTGTCGTCCGGTTCGGGGCGGATCGCCGTGATGATGTCGGTGATGATCCGTTCATCGACGAGAAAGTTCTGGCCAAAACGTTTTTTGGCTTGATGGCTCATTTTCGTGATCTCAAAAAACGTTTCGGTGGAGGCTCATACGCGCAGCGTGTGATGCCGGAACCAAAACGGAAGGCTTGGTGATTCATTCAGTAATCCAAAAACGTTTCGGTGGAGGCTCATGCGCGCAGCGCGTGATGCCGGAACCAAAATGAAGGGCTTTATGCACGGTGCGCCTGCTGATTACGCGCCATCAGTGCAGCAAGCCTGATCGCCTCCAGCAGGCTGCCGACGTCGGCCCTGCCGGTTCCCGCCAGATCGAGCGCAGTGCCATGGTCCACCGAAGTGCGGATGATCGGCAGGCCGAGCGTGACGTTTACGCCCTGCCCGAAGCTGGCATGCTTGAGCACCGGCAGCCCCTGATCGTGATACATCGCGAGCACGCAGTCGCATTGTGCCAGCTTCTGCGGCGTAAACAGGGTGTCGGCGGGCAACGGTGCGCTGACATCGAAACCCTCGGCGCGCAGTCTGTACAGCACCGGGATCATGATTTCGATTTCTTCGCACCCCAGGTAACCGCCCTCACCGGCATGCGGGTTTAATCCGGCCACCAGGATGCGCGGCTGCGCGATGCCGAAGCGGGATTGCAGATCGCGCCGGATGATGCGCAGCACGTTTTCCAGCAGCGGAGCGGTGATTGCGGCAGGCACGTCTTTCAGGGGAAGGTGGGTGGTGGCCAGCGCCACCCGCATTCCACCGCCGGCCAGCATCATCACCACCAGTTTGGTGCCGGTCTGCTCGGCAAGGAACTCGGTATGTCCAGTGAACGCTACCCCGGCATCGTTGATGATGCCCTTGTGCACCGGTGCGGTAACCATGCCGGAAAATTCGCCCGCCTGGCAGCCATGCACGGCGCAGCGCAGCAACGCCAGTACATAGCCGCTGTTGGCGGCATCCAGCACGCCGGCCCTGCATGGCGCAGCGAGTGGAACGTGTATGACCGGCAGGGATGGGTGCAGGGGGGAAGAGGACGTTGCCACACCCTTGCCGGCAACATAATCATGCAGTTGCAAGCTGATGCCGAGTTGCGCCGCGCGTTGCTGCAACAGGTTTTTATCGGCAATCACCACCAACGGGACATCGGGCGGTGCGGCGGCAAGCTGCACGCATAAATCGGGACCTATGCCCGCCGGTTCGCCTGCGGTGATTGCCAGCGGGGCCGGAGAGGATGCCACATTCACCGCTTACTGGTTTTCATCGAGGTGGTATTCGATAAATGCGCGGTCACGCAATTGGCGCAGCCAATCCTGAAATTGTTCCTCGGATTTGAAGGTGCCGATGGCCAAGCGCGCCTGCTGGCGTTGCTGTTGTTCGCTAACATCGGTATTCCTACGCTCCAGCACCTGGATCAGGTGCCAGCCGAATTGCGTTTGCACCATGCCTATCATGCCGGGCTGCAGCTTGTTCATCGCCTCTTCGAATTCAGGCACGGTCTGTCCCGGCGACAGCCAATCCAGGTCGCCGCCCTGCTGCGCGCTGCCGTCCTGGGAAAAACGCCTGGCCTGCTCGGCAAAATCCGCGCCGCTCTCGATGCGGCGTTTGATTTCCATTAGCCGGTTCCGGGCCTCGCTTTCGGAAACGATCTCACTGGTCTTGATCAGGATGTGCCGCGCATGAGTTTGGGTGATTACCACCGGTGCGCTGCCGCTACGCCTTTCAACAAGTTTGAGGATGTGAAAACCGTTCGGACTGCGCAGCAGCGCAGTGACCTGCCCGGGCTGCAGTTTTTGCAGTTCACTGGTGAACAGCGGCGGCAGGCGGTCGCTTGGCCTCCACCCGAGATCGCCGCCTTTCAGCGCGTCCTTGGCGTCGGAATAGCCCGCCGCAACCTGCGCAAAATCCGCGCCACCCTTCAATTGACTCAACGCCTGTTCCGCCTTGTCGCGCGCTGCCTGTATCTTTTCCGCACTGGCCTGTTCAGGTATCACCACCAGGATATGCGCGAGATGAAGCTCCTCTTCCGCACTGCCCGCTTTGGCTTTGTTGGCGAGATAGCTGGCCACCTCGCTGTCGCTGATGATGAGCTTGCTTTCCACCTCGCGCTCGCGCAAACGCGTGGAAATGATTTCGTTACGTATCTCTTCGCGGAATTTTTTGAAGTCTACCCCGTCCGCTTCCAGCCTGGTGCGGAATTCGGCCAGCGACGGGATGTTGTTCTGCTGCGCGATGCGCGTGATTGCCAGATCCAGTTGCGTATCGTCCACGCGCACGCCGCTTTCCTTGGCGTATTGCACCAGCAGCATGTCGGTGATCATGCGTTCTAGCATCTGCCGTTCCAGCACTTCGGGTGCGGGTAGCGGCGTCCCCTGTTTTTGCAGCTGGCGCACCACTGCCTGCAGCCGGTCATTCAGCTCCTGGCGGGTGATCACGTCGTCGTTGACCACAGCAACCACCGAGTCGATTACCGCTACCTGTTGTTGCGGGTCGGGCTTATGCGAGTCGGTGATTGCGGGCGCCGCCTGAGCGGGCTTTGCCGTTGCGGTATCGGCGGCGCAAGCGGGGTATATTGCACTGAATGTTGCGCAGCAAATCAGCGCGGTAGCTGCCGTTCTGGATATCATCATTCCTCTGTCCTGTTCAACGCAAGACTGAACTGGGTTTATCGGCGGGTCTTGCGTTTAACTTGGTATAGCTGGGTACGTTCTGCTTCAAGACATCTATGGGATCCACGCCGACACCGACCAGGTCGGTCAACTCAAGTTGCAGGAAAATGCCGGTAACAGCCTGCTGTGCCGCGACAGTGAAACGTTGTGCCACAAATCGAAGCGTCCAGCAGCTTTGATTATACTCAAGCCCGGCGATCGACTCCAAAGTTTTGTTATCCTGGATGGAGTAATTCAAGCGCCCTATCGCACGCCAGTGGCTGGATAACGGCCATTGACCGGAAAGATCGGCCTGGCGCAGGGCATTGCGCTGGAAACGGTAGCCGAGATCGAGAGACTTGCCAATTTCCGGCCGGTAACGCATGGCGATGTTGTAGCGCTGGCTGTGCGCCAGGTTGGGGTCGTACTGGAGTTCGCTGTCAAAAGACAAAGCCCTGGCTACGCTCCCGGAAACGGCAAGCAGGATGTCGGATTTATTGGTCGTCGCCGTGGGCGCGACAAAATTCACCTGGGGTGTTTTGAAGCTGAAACGCTCGCCTACCATCACCCTCAATCGTTCCATGCCGTTTTCCTGCTCCAGTAAACGCGAGGTCAGGGCCAGCGTAACGTGATTCGCGTCGCCTACCCGGTCGCTGCCGAAGAAGCGGTTTTCGGTGAACATCTGGGTAAAGTCGAAACTGGCCTGTGCCGAATCGAAATTGGGCAGCCGGTCCTGGTTCCTGTACGGCACATAGACATAGAAGGCACGCGGTTCCAGCGTATGCACATAGTCGCCGCCGAGCAGGTTCCAGTCACGCTCGAAGGCGATTCCGCTGTCCAGGCTCATGAGGGGCAGGGTGCGCGAAGAGTTGGGCAAAGTACCGGTGTTGTTGGCGCCCATTGCGTAATAAGTGCTGTGCAGCGCCACTTTTGGAGTGACATAGTATGCGGGATCGTTGATCAGCGGATAACTCACGCTGGGGTTGAGCACCAGCCGCTGGGCATTCAGCGATGTGGGGTGGGCAAAATCCACGAATTCACTGGTAAAAGCAAGGTTGACATCGGAGTAGCTATGCTGTGCATTGAGCGTCAACTGCGGCAGTCGTTTATAGGGTGCGCCAATCGGCGCAGCCGGATCCTGCAGGGTCTGGTAGCGCTGTACGCGCGCGGTTGCGTTCCACCAGCCGGCGCCATAGCTCAATCCCGCTTCCTGCAGGAGATTGACCTGCGAAGTGGCATTCACCGTGTTCCCCAGATCGCGGAAATACGCATCGTCCGAGACGCTTTGCAGGTTGGTGTAGCCATTCAATCCGCCTGCAAGGGTCTGGTTATGCATAAGGGAAATATGGCTGCGGCTGCGTTTTGCCAGCGCATCGCTGGGCAGCATGTCCACATGCAGTTCGCCGTTATAGCGCGGCTCCAGATAGCGGAATTCATTGTTGAGTAGCACCCCGCGCTTGGTCATGATGCGCGGCGCTATCGTGGCATCCCGGTTCGGCGCGATATTCCAGTAATAGGGCAGGGTCAGTTCCCGGCCGCCGGTGGTGGTGCTTCCTAAAATCGGCGACAGGAAGCCCGACTTGCGCTGGTCATTGAGCGGAAAGTCCATCCACGGCGAATACAGGATCGGCAGGCCCATGAATTCTACCCAGGCATGATGGGCCGTGCCGATCTGCCGGTCGCGGTCGATCTCCAAGCCGCGCATTTTCAGCAGCCAGTCCTTGTCGTCGGCCGGGCAGGTGGTATAGATTGCGTTATCCAGCGTGTAATGCAGCTTGTCGTGGATGTGCATCATATCCGCCGACCCGCGCCCGTCATTCTCCGCGAGGTAGTAAACCGGCTGCTTCATGGTGCCGATGTTGGTGTCCAGGTTCAGCTTGAGATGCGGCCCGCTCATCGTGCTGCCGTCCTGCTCCAGCACCACCGAGCCCTGCGCGTCGAGATCCTGCGTATCCTGGAAATACAATAAATGATCCGCCCGGATGGACTGTCCGCGCTTGCGCAGGATCGCATTGCCCGTCGCCTCGATCTGGCTTTCCTTCTTGCCGGTCAGATGATCAGCCTCCACGAAGGCAGGCGTCTCCTGCACCGGCTCTGCCATTGCCTTGAAGGTCTTGTCCATGCGCAACCGGAGCTGCTCCGCATTCGCGTCGGCATGGTGCGCAAATGTGCAAAGCAAGGTGAAGACGACAGGCTTGAGACGAAACCGCATGACAATAGTAAGGTGGTAAACTTCCGCAAGTTTACCATTAACATCGAAAAGCCCGATATGCAACGCCAGCAACAGCTTACCGTGTGGCTGCAAGGCCTGCTTCCCGGCGAGACCTTTACCCTCGCCCCGGCCTCCGCCGACGCCAGCTTCCGCCGCTATTTCCGCGCCTCATTTGCCGACGGCACAACCCGAATCATCATGGACGCACCGCCGCAGCATGAGGACTGCCGCCCCTTCCTGCATATTGCCGGGCTGTTCGAGGAGGCCGGGGCGCATGTGCCGCATGTGTATGCGCAGGACCTGCAGCAGGGCTTTTTGCTGCTCTCCGACCTCGGCAACACCACCTACCTGCAGGGGCTGGATGCCGGCACGGCGCGCGAACTGTATGGCGCGGCCACGGACGCATTGATCAAAATCCAGCTCGCCTCGAAGGAAAACGAGCTGCTCCCTTACGACGAAACCCTGCTGCGCCGCGAGCTGAACCTGTTCCCGGACTGGTATGTCGCCAGTCACCTCAATGTCACCCTCAGCGACAAACAGAGAGCCACGCTGGAAGAGAGCTTCCGCCGCATCCTCGCCAACAACCTCGCGCAGCCGCGCGTGTACGTGCATCGCGATTACCATTCGCGCAACCTGATGGTGAGCGAGCCTAACCCCGGCATCCTCGATTTCCAGGATGCGGTATACGGCCCGATCACCTACGACCTCGCCTCGCTGTTCAAGGATGCCTATATCAAGTGGGAAGAAGCGGAGATCATGGACTGGCTGATCCGCTACTGGGAAACGGCGCGCAAGGCCGGGCTTCCGGTGCGCGCGGATTTCGGCGAGTTCTACCGCGACTACGAATGGATGGGCGTGCAGCGGCACATCAAGGTGCTGGGCATCTTCGCGCGCCTGTACCACCGCGACGGCAAGGACGGTTACCTGAAAGACATGCCGCTGGTGATGGACTACCTGCGCCGCGCCTGCGAACGCTACATCGACCTCAAGCCGCTGCTATACCTGCTCGACGAGCTGGAACCGCACAACAAACAGCAGGGGTACACCTTTTGACGATGCCACGCATCTCCCTCTCCCCAACCCTCTCCCGCCAGCGGGCGAGGGGGCGAACGTGAAAGGCGTAAAACCATGATCGCCATGCTGCTCGCGGCGGGACGCGGCGAACGCATGCGCCCGCTCACCGACCACACCCCCAAGCCGCTGCTGGAGGCCGGCGGCAAGCCGCTGATCGTCTGGCATATCGAGAGGCTGGCGCATGCCGGCATCACCGACCTGGTCATCAATCACGCCCACCTTGGTGCGCAGATCGAGACCGCGCTGGGCGACGGCAGCCGCTTCGGCATCCGCATCTGCTATTCGGACGAAGGCAAGGCACTGGAGACTGCGGGCGGCATCGCCTATGCCCTGCCGCTGCTCGGCGACAAGCCCTTCGCCGTGGTCAACAGCGACATCTGGTGTGACTACGACTTTTCGCACCTGAGCGAACGTGCCGCCGCACTGCAAGCCAGAGGCGACATGGCGCACCTGGTGCTGGTCGATAACCCCCCCCATCACCCCAATGGCGATTTCGTCCTGAATGGGAGCCGCATCATTCCGCTCCCCTCCACTGCAGGCGGGGGGGATGGGGTGGCAACGAAGCTTACCTTCAGCGGCATCGGCGTCTACCAGCCCGCCCTGTTCAGCTGCCTCCCGCGCGGCAGCGCCGCGCCGCTCGCACCGCTGCTGCGCGAGCAGATCGCCGCAGGCCGCGTCAGCGGCGAACACCACTGCGGCCTGTGGGTGGATGTCGGCACACCGCAGCGCCTCGCCGAACTCGACAGCCGGCTTTGCTCGTTGCAAGGGAAGCATCGTTCGTCGCACAATGCGCCATGACTGTTGACCCAACCATCCATGCGGCGCGGCGCGCCCGTCTGATCGAAAAGATGCAGCGCGGCATCGCGATCATCCCCACCGCGCCGGAAACGGAGCGCAACGGTGGCACCCACTATGCCTACCGTTACGACAGCAGCTTCCATTACCTGAGCGGCTTTGCCGAGCCGGAGGCGGTGCTGGTGCTGGTCGCCGGAGACGAGCCGCAATCCATCCTGTTCTGCCGTGAGAAAAACCCGGAGCGCGAAGTCTGGGACGGCTACCGTACCGGCCCCGATGCCGCGAAAGAGCAATACGGTTTCGACGCGGCCCACCCGATCGCGCAACTGGACGAAAAGCTCGCCGGACTGATGGGCAATCAGCCCGCGCTGTTCTATCCGGTGGGGCGCGATGCCGCGTGGGACCAGCACATCCTCAGGCTGCGCGGCGAGGTGCAGACCAAGGCGCGCAGCGGCATCCGCGCCCCGAACGAAATCCACGACCTGCGCACGCTGCTCAACGAAATGCGGCTGTTCAAGGACGAACACGAGCTGGCCGTCATGCGCCATGCCGCCGAAATTTCCACACAGGCGCACCGGCGCGCGATGCGCTTCGCCCGCCCCGGCCAGTTCGAATACCAGATCGAGGCGGAACTGCTGCACGAATTCTGCCGCCACGGCGCGCGCCATCCCGCCTATCCGAGCATCGTCGCGGGCGGAGCGAACGCCTGCGTGCTGCATTACGTGGGCAACGACGCCATGCTCAGGGACGGCGACCTGCTGCTGATCGACGCGGGCTGCGAACTGGGCGGCTATGCCTCCGACATTACGCGCACTTTTCCGGTGAACGGCCAATTCGGTGCCGCGCAAAAGGACGTCTATGAGCTCGTGCTCGCCGCGCAGGCCGCCGCGATTGCTGCCGCGCGTCCCGGTAAACCATGGAACGCGCCGCACGACGCCGCGCTACGCGTGCTCGCGCAAGGCTTCATTGACCTAAAACTGTGCCAGGGCAGCGTGGATGCGGTGCTGGAGAGCGAGAGCTACAAGCGCTTCTATATGCACCGCACCGGCCACTGGCTGGGCATGGACGTGCACGATGTCGGCGACTACAAGGTGGGCGACGAATGGCGCGTGCTGCAGCCCGGCATGGTGTTTACCGTCGAGCCGGGCTGCTACATCCGCCCCGGCGACGACGTGCCGCAGGCGCTCTGGAACATCGGCGTGCGCATCGAGGACGACGTGGCGGTCAATGCGCAGGGCTGCGAAGTGCTGACCGCGGCCGCACCGAAGGCGGTCGCGGAAATCGAAGAGTTGATGCGAAGCTGAAAACGGCTGGGATAGCCTGCTACTTCGGCTGCTTGCTCCACTCCTGCCAGTGCCCGGCCAGATCCCTGACGTTCGTGTAACCCTTATCGATGAGGATCTTCTCCGCGATTCCGGCACGCTTCCCGCTGCGGCAGTACACCACGATCTCGCTGGATTTATTCCCCGGTATCTCGCCCAGCCTGCGCTCCAGTTCATCGTACGGAATGTTCACAGCAGTGTCGACGTGCCCTGCCGCATATTCCTCGCGCGTGCGCACATCGAGGATGACCGGCGGCTTGGGCGCCTTCAGCCTCTGGGTGAGCTCGGTCGGGGCGATCGTCCCGACGGCGGGCGTCTCGGCCTGACAGGCAAGGCCGGTTAGCAGCAACAGGGCGGCCAGCAGGGCCCGGAAAAAGAAGAGTGGATTGAGGGTCATGGTAATTCCTAACTTAGGGTTGAAAAAAGCAGGTTCAAATTTTTTCTGCTGTGGCCTGCTGCCAATCTCAAAGTGCTACATGCCTTTTGAGTAGGCGAGGAAGCGACAACGAAGTTGCGGTGAAGGCTCAGGTGCGTAGCGCGTGATGCCGTAACCAAGACCGCGCAACGTCGTAATCAAGCCGCGCAGCAGGTTTTAGCTCTGCTCCCAAGGCAATCCGGCCACCCGCCACCCGCCCAGCGCGTTGCGGTGCTCGTCCCCGTCCTTCTCGCCCTCGAAGCCTTCCAGCACGTTGTAGCAGTCGCCGTAGCCCGCCTTGGTCGCGGCGGCCGCGGCGGCGTTGGAGCGCATGCCGCTGCGGCAGATGAACAGCACGAGCGCCTCCTTGTCCACCTGCTGTTCGAGTTGTGCGACGAAATTCGGGTTGGGCTTCATGCCGGGATAGGTGACCCACTCGATCTCTGCCGCGCCGGGGATGCGCCCGACCCAGTCCAGTTCGGCGCGGGTGCGCACGTCCACGAGCTTCGCGCCGGGCGCGGATTGCAGCACCTCATGGGCCTCGTCGGGGTAAAGCGCGCCCTCGTAGGGCAGGTTCATTTCCCTGGCACGTTGCTGCGCGGCCTCCAGGATGGCGGTGATTTTTCCCATGGGACTTCTTTCCTTCACGTGGTTTAACGAATCGGGCGCGGGTGCTATGCTCGTTGCACGCATACTAGCGCAAGCCGTATGAAAAATCACACTCCTTTACCACTCTATAGGCCGGAACCGACGCTTCCGGAATCGCGCACGAAATTAGTGCATAAACAGCTTGCGCCGCCCGTTTCTGGTGCAAATATTTCGCGCTTCGCATGAATGGCTTGTGGCACAATGCCCGTCCGCCAAAGGAACGGGATTGGCACGCTTCATGCGTAACGAATTCGGGTTGTCAAAAATTATTTCTGTAATCCTTGTGGGAGAAAGCTATGGCTATGTCGGCAAATGATGTTTTGAAGATGATCAAGGACCACGACGTCAAGTTCGTGGATTTCCGCTTTACCGATACGCGCGGCAAGGAGCAGCACGTGGGCGTGCCGGCCAAGTATGTCGATCTGGACAAGTTCGAAGACGGCCACGCGTTCGACGGCTCTTCGATCGCCGGCTGGAAAGGCATCCAGGCTTCCGACATGCTGCTGATGCCGGACCCGGCGACGGCCTATCTCGACCCGTTCATGGATGAAAACACCCTGGTGATCACCTGCGACGTGGTGGAACCGGCCGACGGCAAGGGCTATGACCGCGACCCGCGCTCCATCGCGAAGCGCGCCGAAGCCTACCTGAAGTCCAGTGGCCTTGGCGACACCGCCTTCTTCGGCCCGGAACCCGAATTCTTCATCTTTGACTCGGTGACCTGGTCCGTCGACATGTCCGGCTGCTCGCTCAAGATCAACTCCGAAGAGGCGGCCTGGGCCACCGGCGAGAAATTCGACGGCGGCAACACCGGCCATCGCCCGATGGTCAAGGGCGGCTACTTCCCGGTTCCCCCGGTCGATAGCCTGAACGACATCCGCGCGGCGATGTGCCTGGCGCTGGAAGACATCGGTATCGAAGTCGAAGTGCACCACCACGAAGTCGCGACCGCCGGTCAGTGCGAGATCGGCACAAAATTTAATACTTTGGTGCGCCGCGCCGACCAGACCCAGGCGCTGAAGTATGTGGTGCACAACGTCGCGCACCAGTACGGCAAGACCGCGACCTTCATGCCCAAGCCGATCGTCGGCGACAACGGCTCCGGCATGCATGTGCACCAGTCGATCTGGAAGGATGGCAAGAACACCTTCGCGGGCAACGGTTATGCCGGCCTGTCCGAGACCGCGCTGTACTACATCGGCGGCATCATCAAGCACGCCAAGGCGCTGAATGCGATCTGCAACCCCGGCACCAACTCTTACAAGCGCCTCGTGCCGCACTACGAGGCACCGGTCAAGCTGGCCTACTCGGCGAAGAACCGTTCTGCTTCGATCCGTATCCCGCATGTGGCCAGCGACAAAGCGCGCCGCATCGAGACGCGCTTCCCGGATCCGACCGCAAACCCGTACCTGTGCTTCGCTGCGCTGATGATGGCAGGGCTGGACGGCATCCAGAACAAGATTCACCCCGGCGACCCGGCCGACAAGAACCTCTACGACCTGCCGCCGGAAGAGGACGCAAAGATCCCGACCGTATGCGCCTCGCTGGACGAAGCGCTGGCACATCTGGACAAGGATCGCGAGTTCCTGACGCGCGGCGGCGTGTTCTCCAACGACTTCATCGATGCCTTCATCACCCTGAAGATGGAAGAAGTGAACAAGATCCGCATGACCACCCATCCGGTCGAGTTCGACATGTATTACAGCATCTAAGATACGCTGCAGGATGGCAGAACGGGGCGCAAGCCCCGTTTTGCTTTTGAACCGCCAATGTTTGTCGGAGTCTGATGCTTGCCCTATACTTGCCCGAGCCCCCCAGCAGGAGAATGAAAATGAAGTCTGGATACTTGCTTGCAATCATATGCCTCTGCCCCGCATTGGCGCAGGCGGAGATATACAAGGCCGTCGATGCCGACGGCCATGTCACCTATTCCAGCGCGCCGATCAAGGGCGGCAAGAAGATCATCCTGGAGCCGCTGCCTACCATGGTGCCGCCGGCGCGCACCGCCACGCCCGAGGGCTTCCCCAGGGTGGATGGCGCAACGCAAAAGAGCCGCGATGACGTGCGCCGCAAGATTCTGCAGGATGAACTGGAGGCGGAAGAAAAATTGCTCGGGGAAGCCCGGCAGAACCTGAAAGAGGGTGAATCGACTCCGGAAGTTTATCGCGGCCAGGACGGCAAGACTTACCGCAACGTGGCGAAATACGAAGAGAAAATCAAGACGCTGCAGGAGCAGGTCGATCTGCACAGCAACAACGTCGAGGCGCTCAAAACCGAGCTGTCAAAACTCAAGTAGGTTCTCCCACCTGGCATGTTTTCTGCTGCGCAAGAATGTATGCCTGACCTGTCATCCTTCATGCCGGAACACCTTGCGACCGCCGTCATCCTGCTGGACGGCGAGGCGTGCGTCATCTATCTCAACCCGGCCGCAGAACACCTGTTCGACGTGAGCGGAAAGAATCTGCTCGGGTATCCGGTGCAGCAGGCATTCACCGATGCCGGGCAGCTGACCCATGCGATGCAGCACGCGATCCGCGACAACGCCAGCTACATCGAGCACGACCTGACGCTGGGTACGCATGCGCATGTCAGGCTGCATCTGCGCTGTGCGGCGACGCCGGTGCAGCTCGATAACGGGCAATACCTGCTGCTGGAATTTCACCCGATGGACCGGCCGCTCAAGTTGGCGCGCGAAGAGCAGATGCTCGACCAGACGCAGGCGAGTCGCCTGCTGCTGCGCAACCTCGCGCACGAGATCAAGAATCCGCTCGGCGGCATTCGCGGCGCGGCGCAACTGCTCGAGCAGGAACTGGAAAAACCGGCCCTGCGCGAATACACCCGGGTCATCGTGCAGGAGGCGGACAGGCTGCGCTCGCTGGTGGAGAAACTGCTTTCCCCGCAGAACGCCTCGCACCACAGCGCACTCAACATCCATGAAGTGCTGGAGCGCGTGCGCAGCGTGGTGCTCGCCGAGATGCCGGAGGGGCTGAAGATACGGCGCGATTACGACGTCAGCCTGCCGCCGCTGATCGGCGACAAGGAGCAGCTCATCCAGGCGATGCTCAACATCGTGCGCAATGCCGCGCAGGCGCTGCAGGGCAGCGGCAACATCACTCTGCGCACCCGCATCGCGCGGCAGGTGACGCTGGTCAAGCGCCGCCACCGCCTCGCGGTGATGGTGCAGATCATCGACAACGGCCCCGGCATCCCGCCGGAACTGCAGGACAAGATTTTCTACCCGCTGGTATCGGGGCGCGCCGACGGCCACGGCCTCGGGCTGACGCTCGCGCAGGACTACGTCAGCCAGCACCACGGCGCGATAGAATTCGACAGCGAGCCGGGGCGCACCTGTTTTACCGTGCTGCTTCCTCTCCCGTAAAGGTAAATAGATATGCAGCCTGTCTGGATCATCGACGACGACCGCTCCATCCGCTGGGTGCTGGAAAAAGCTCTGGCGCGCGAGAACATCGAGTTCAAGAGTTTCGCCTCTGCCGACGAGGCGCTGCTTGCGCTGGATGGCAGTGTTCCGCAAGCGGTGGTCAGCGATATCCGCATGCCCGGCAGTTCCGGGCTGGATTTTTTGCAGGCGCTGCAGCAGCGTTACCCGCTCATACCTGCCATCATCATGACCGCCTACTCCGACCTGGAGAGCGCCGTCTCCGCGTTCCAGGGCGGTGCGTTCGAGTACCTGCCCAAACCGTTCGACGTCAATCACGCGGTCGAGCTGATTCGGCGCGCCATGGAGCAGAGCCAGCGCAAGACGGGCGGTGCAGAGGAAGTGGAGGCAGCCGCCGAGATACTCGGGCAGGCGCCTGCGATGCAGGAGGTGTTCCGCGCCATCGGCAAGCTTGCGCAATCGCATGCGACCGTGCTGATCAACGGCGAATCCGGCACCGGCAAGGAACTGGTGGCGCGCGCGCTGCACCGTCACAGTCCGCGCGCCGGCAAACCGTTCATCGCGATCAACACTGCGGCGATCCCCAAAGATCTGCTCGAATCTGAACTGTTCGGCCACGAGCGCGGCGCATTTACCGGCGCGGCGGCGGCGCGGCAGGGGCGCTTCGAGCAGGCCGAAGGCGGCACGCTGTTCCTCGACGAAATCGGCGACATGCCCGCCGACCTGCAGACCCGATTGTTGCGCGTGTTGTCGGACGGCAACTTCTACCGCGTCGGCGGGCAGCAGCCGGTCAAGGCCAACGTGCGCATCATCGCCGCGACGCACCAGAACCTCGACGAGCGTGTGCGGCAGGGGCTGTTCCGCGAAGACCTGTTTCATCGCCTCAACGTAATCCGGCTGCGTCTGCCGCCATTAAGAGAACGCCGCGAGGACATCCCACTGCTCGCGAAGCATTTCCTGCAGAAGAGCGCGCGCGAACTGGGCGTGGAGCAGAAGCTGTTGAGCGAGGAAGTGCTGCGCTTCCTCGCCGCGCAGGACTTTCCCGGCAACGTGCGGCAGCTGGAGAACCTGTGCCACTGGCTGGCCGTAATGACGCCCTCGCAGCGCATCGAGATCGCCGACCTGCCGCCCGAGTGGCGCGGCGCAGCGGCCGTGTCACCCGGCGGCGACTGGAGCGCCGTACTGGCGCAGCAGGTGGAGCTCTCCTTGCAGCGCGGCGAAGGCCGGATCATGGAGAAGCTTGCCGCCGAGTTCGAGCGCACCCTGATCCTGCAGGCACTGCGCCACACCGGAGGGCGCCGCATCGAGGCGGCCGCGCTGCTCGGCATCGGGCGCAACACCCTGACGCGCAAGATTCAGGAACTGGGGCTGGAGAATCAGTAGCCGCAGGGACGTGATTCGCCTCGATGGGGTTCGCAACCTGTGGGCATTGCGCGCTTGCCCAGCACGGGCGTCCTGTGAAATGATGTAGCAGTTACTCTGTGGAAGGATGGGAAATGGCAAAGCAGCAGGAGTCGAAACCACACGCAAAATCCGGGGCAAAAATGGCCGCGAAGAAGCCGGTAATGGTGCCGGACTACTATCAGAAGTTCCGCTGTATCGGTTCGGATTGCGAGGATACCTGCTGCAGTGGCTGGCGCGTCACCATCGACCATACGACCTGGCAGCGTTATCAGAAATGCGAGCATGAGACGCTGGCGCCGATGTTCCGCAGTGTCGTGGTGGAAAACGAGAAGGCCAGCCAGAGCGAGCAGGAATACGCCAGTGTGAAGCTGCGGGCAGATGGGCGTTGTTCGTTCCTGATGCCCGATATGCTGTGCATGATTCAAAAAGAACTGGGGCCGGAAGCGCTGTCGGATACCTGCGCCTCATTTCCGCGCTATTACAATCAATTCGGCGAACAGCGCGAATATGCACTCGGCGTGTCCTGCCCGGAAGCGGCGCGCCTGGTGTTGCTGCACCCCGAGCCGATCACCCTGGAAATGGCTGCGCCGGATGCCGATCTTGGCGAGCGCGATTTCACCTCCTACCGTATGCCGCAAAACGGCACCGTCGACCCCGGGCAGATCGCCGTCCTGAACGATTTCCGCACTCTGATTCTGGGCATCCTGCAATTCCGGGAATTGACGCTGGGCGCGCGGGTGATGACGCTGGGTTTCCTGCTGGATGAGGTGGATGGCGTGGTCAGCAACCCGCATTTCAAAAACGCTGCCGAAATGATCCCGGTACTGTCGGCTTTCGTCGATCTGTTTTCCGACCCGCCAGCCATCGAGGCGCAATTCGAGCAGATACATTCCGATTTGCCGCGCAAATTGCACGTCACTACCGGGCTCATCTCCGAATTTTTGAACGTGGATCGCCCACGCTTCCGGGAATGCATACTGGCTGTTGCCGACGGCCTGCTTGGCAGTGAAGCGCAGGGCACAGGCGGTGATGCCGAACTGCTGACGCGCTACCAGCATGCCTACGAGACTTACTATCTGCCGTATTTCCGCGACAAGGGTTACATCCTGGAAAACTATCTGGTGAACGGGGTGCTTATCCGCCTGTTCCCGTTCACGCGCGCCAGCTATCTCGACCTGTACCGGGAGATGGTGTGCAACCTCGCAATCATTCAGGTGTTCCTGGTGGGGATGGCCAGTCATTACCAAGGCTTGAGCGATGCGCGGGTAGTCCAGCTTATCCAGTCTTTCACGCGCATGTCGGTGCACAACAGCGGTTATCTCAGCAAGCTGATCGAGGCAGTCGGCAGCAAGGGCGCGCCATCCTTTGTGGATGTGATGTGGATGCTGAAAGAGCGCTAAGCCTGTGCTGCTGGGCGGCAGAAGCCTGCTTCGTGTCCTAGCTTGCCAGGCGCTTCAGCAGCTTCTCGTGTATCCCGCCGAAACCGCCGTTGCTCATCACCAGAACCTGGTCGCCTGAGCGCACGGCGGCGGCGATGGCTTCGATCAACTCGTTGAGGTTGTCCTTCACCACCGCCTTTTCGCCCAGCGGTGCAAGTGACGTAGCGGCGTCCCAGCCGAGGTTCGCGCCGTAGCAGAACACCAGGTCGGCGTCCTTGAGGCTGTCGGGCAGCGCGTCTTTCATCACGCCGAGTTTCATGGTGTTGGAGCGTGGCTCCAGCACGGCGAGGATGCGCGCTCCATCGACCTTGCGGCGCAGCCCGGCGATGGTGGTGTCTATCGCGGTGGGATGGTGCGCGAAGTCGTCGTACACGGTGATGCCGTTGACCGTGCCGCGTACCTCCATGCGGCGCTTCACGTTCCTGAATTCACTTAATGCAGCCAGCCCCTGCGCGACCGGCACGCCCGCATGGCGTGCCGCGGCGAGTGCGGCGAGCGCGTTCATGCGGTTGTGCTCGCCGAGCAGGTCCCACTGCAGCGTGCCTTGCACTTCACCATCCAGCGCCACGCGGTCATTTGTGTCTATGCTCCAGCCTTCGTTGCCACCGAACTTCTCCACCGGCGTCCAGCAGCCGCGCTTGAGCATGCGCACCAGCGACTCCTCGCGACCGTTGCACACGATCAGGCCGTTGCCGGGCACGGTACGCACGAGGTGGTGGAACTGCGTCTCGATCGCGGCGAGGTCGGCGAAAATGTCGGCGTGGTCGAATTCCAAGTTGTTGAGGATCGCGGTGCGCGGGTGGTAGTGCACGAACTTGGAGCGCTTGTCGAAGAAGGCGGTGTCGTACTCGTCCGCCTCAATGACGAAGAAGGGCGAATCGGTCAGCCGCGCCGAGATGCCGAAGTTCTGCGGCACACCGCCGACCAGAAAACCGGGGTTCAGGCCCGCGTATTCGAGTATCCACGCGAGCATCGAGCTGGTGGTGGTCTTGCCGTGTGTGCCCGCGACGCCCAGCACCCACTTGTCGTGCAGGATGTTCTGCGCGAGCCATTGCGGTCCGGAGGTATAGGGCAGGTTGCGGTTGAGGATTTCCTCCATCAGCGGGTTGCCGCGCGCCACCACGTTGCCGATGACGAAGATGTCTGGCCGGAGGTCGAGCTGCTCGACGCCGAAACCCTCGATCAGCGCGATGCCCTGCGCTTCGAGCTGCGTGCTCATCGGCGGATAGACGTTGGCGTCGCAGCCGGTGACGCGATAGCCTGCCTGCCGGGCGATGGCCGCGATGCCGCCCATGAAGGTGCCGCAGATGCCGAGGATGTGGATGTGTTGTTGCTGGCTCATGGCTCAGGCCCGAAAGATAAAATAAACCGCACCCATCAGGCACAGCGCCGCCCACAGGTAGTCCAGCTTCAGCGGCTGGTTCATGTACAGCACTGCGAACGGCACGAACACCGAGAGCGTGACGACTTCCTGCAAAATCTTCAACTGCCCGAGACTGAGCTCGGTGTAACCGATGCGGTTCGCCGGCACCTGGATCAGGTATTCAAACAGCGCGATGCCCCAGCTCACCAGCGCCGCCACATACCACGGCGAGCTCGCCATGTTCTTGAGGTGCGCATACCATGCGAAGGTCATGAACAGGTTGGACACTGCGAGCATCAGCGCCGTGACCAGCACCGGGTGCGAGATCAGGTTCATGCAGCAGGTTTTTTTCTGCCCGCCTTGGCCAGCCGCAGGAATCTTGCGAGTTCCTCCACCCAGCGCAGCCGCTGTTCCGGCGTGAGCGACTTGAATGCGCGCAGCCGTTCGTCGCTCACGTAATAGGTGCGGTCACCGGGGTTGAATGGCTGTTTCATGCGGACTTCACCCGTTGCAGATGTTCGACATCGGAAATATCGATCGGACGTCCAACCGCTTTTTTCAACGCAATCAGGTCATCTATGGAAACAACCCTGATTGCCGTTCCAGCCACGTCGAACTCTACCGCCCGTGCCGCCATGCCCGCAAAGTCGACGGGCGGGAACAGCAGCACGTCGATGGTTACCCCAGCCAATTCAGGCGTGCGCAGCGCGAAGGCTTCGAGGTTGCGTTGTGCATGCCATTCGCGCAGCAATTCGATGTCGCCCAGCGACTCCAGCGGAACTGGAAGCACAGGTGCGAGGTTAAGTTCTTTCACAGCCTCGATCAGCGCCGCCAAGTTGGCCGGATGCATCGCCACGGTGATGTCCACATCCATCGTGGCTCGCTCCACGCCGTGAAGCGAAACGGCCAGCCCGCCGATCAGCAGGTAATCCACTTTGTGGTGATCCAGCGCGGAGAAGAGGTCGACGTAGAACATGGCGATAGTCTGGCGATGCTGGTCAGTTTACTCCCAGCAACTCCACCTCGAACACCAGCGCCGTATTCGGCGGAATCGCGTCGCCCGCGCCGATCGGCCCGTAGCCGAGGTGCGCAGGGATGACCAGCGTGCGCTGCCCGCCGACCTTCATGCCTGCCACACCCTGGTCCCAGCCCTTGATGACGCGCCCCGCGCCGAGCGGGAAATCGAAGGGCTGGCCGCGGTCGTGCGAGCTGTCGAATTTTTTACCCTTGTGGTTGAGAAACGTTTCGTCGTACAGCCAGCCGGTGTAGTGCACCGATACGTTGCGTCCCGCGACGGCTTCCGCGCCTTCGCCCAGCTTGGTGTCGGTCTTGATCAGTTCGGACACGACGCCGGGTTTCTTTTCTGTTGCGGCCTTTTCGGAGCAGGCGGTGATCGAAAAGGCGCCGGCAGTCAGCAGCAGGGCCAGCGGTAAAAACAAGGTGCGCTTCATCATGTTACGTTTCTCCGGAATCACAAGGTTGTTGCAGGGTATGCGGGCCGGCTTAGCGCACGGCCAGCAGCTCCACATCGAACACCAGCGTCGCATTCGGCGGAATCACGCCGCCCGCACCGCGCGCGCCGTAGCCCAGGTTCGCCGGGATGACCAGCGTGCGCTGCCCGCCGACCTTCATGCCCTCCACGCCCTGATCCCAGCCCTTGATGACATGCCCCGCGCCGAGCGGGAAGTCGAATGGTTCCGCGCGGTCGTGCGAGCTGTCGAACTTCCTGCCCTTGTGGCCGGGCGCGGCCTCGTCGTACAGCCAGCCGGTGTAGTGCACCAGCACGAGCTTGCCCGCGGTGGCCTCGGCGCCTTCGCCCAGTTTGGTGTCGGTCTTGATGAGTTCGGTCATGATGCGTTTTTCCTTCTGTGTGTTGGCCGGTTCGGAATGGGCCGTGGTTGAAAAAAGGCCGGCGGTCAGCAGCAGGGCCAGCGGTAAGAAAGTGATGTGTTTCATTTCATGTTTTCTTGTTGTTATTGAAGGATGCAATTATTTAGTAACCTAGCACCGGCGCCAGCCACCGCTCCGCCTCTTCTACGCTCCAGCCCCTGCGCTGCGCGTAGTCCGCGACCTGATCCCTGTCCACCTTGCCGGTCGCGAAGTATTGCGCCTGCGGGTGCGAGAGGCAGAAGCCGCTCACGGCGGCGGTGGGCAGCATCGCAAAACTTTCGGTGAGCGTGATGCCCGCATTCTGCGGCGCCTGCAGCAGTTGGAACAGCGCGCCCTTCTCGGTGTGGTCGGGGCAGGCGGGGTAGCCGGGGGCGGGGCGGATGCCGCGGTACTGCTCGGCGATCAGCGCCTCGTTGTCCAGGCTCTCGTCCGCCGCATAGCCCCAGAATTCGCGGCGCATGCGCAGGTGCAGGTGTTCGGCGAAGGCCTCGGCGAGGCGGTCGGCGAGCGATTGCAGCAGGATGGCGCTGTAGTCGTCGTGCGCCCGCTCGAACTCCTTGAGCTTCTTCTCGATGCCGATGCCCGCGGTCACGGCGAATGCGCCGATGTAGTCTTTGACTTCGGTTTCCTTCGGCGCGACGAAATCGGCGAGGCAGAGGTTAGGGATGGCGTCCGGCTTCTTCGTCTGCTGGCGCAGGTTGTGCCAGGTCATCAGGACCTTTTTTCGTTTCTCGTCAGAATAGATTTCGATATCGTCGCCGTTTACGCTGTTCGCCGGGAAGAGGCCGAACACCGCGTTCGCGGTGAGCCATTTTTCGGCGATGATCTTCTTCAGCATCGCCTGCGCGTCGGCGAACAGCTTGCGCGCTTCGCTGCCCACAACCTCGTCCTGCAATATCTTCGGGTAGCGTCCGGACAGCTCCCAGGCGTGGAAGAATGGCGTCCAGTCGATGGAGTCCACGAGGATGTCGATGGGGTAGTCTCCCAGTCGGTGCACGCCGGGCATTTTCGGCTTGGGCGGGGTGTAGTTCTTCCAGTCCGTTTTCAGACCATGCGCGCGCGCTTCGGGCAAGGGCACATACACGGCCTTTTCCTTGCGGCCCTCGAACTGCTCGCGCGCCGCCGCGTAGTCGGCCTTGATGCCCGCGACGTAATCGTCGCGCAGCGTTTCGCTCAACAGGTTGCTGCACACGCCGACCGCGCGCGAGGCATCCACGATGTAGACGGTGGGGCCATTCTGGTAGTGGGGCTCGATCTTCACCGCGGTGTGCACACGCGAGGTGGTCGCGCCGCCTATCAGCAGCGGGATGGTGAAGCCCTGGCGCTGCATCTCCTTCGCAACATGCGCCATCTCCTCCAGCGACGGTGTGATCAGGCCGGACAGGCCGATCGCGTCGGCGTTGTGCTCGCGCGCGGCGTCGAGGATCTGCTGGCAGGGCACCATCACGCCCATGTTGATAACTTCGAAGTTGTTGCATTGCAGCACGACCGTTACGATGTTCTTGCCGATGTCGTGCACGTCGCCCTTCACCGTCGCCATCACGATCTTGCCCTTGGGCTTGTTGTTGCCGGAGCGCGCCTTTTCCGCCTCGATGTAGGGCACGAGGTGCGCCACCGCCTGCTTCATCACGCGCGCCGACTTCACCACCTGCGGCAGGAACATCTTGCCCGCGCCGAACAGGTCGCCGACCACGTTCATGCCGGTCATCAGCGGGCCTTCGATCACCTCGACTGACGACTTAGCCTGCTGTCTTGCCTCTTCGGTGTCTTCGACGACATAAGTGGTGATGCCGCGCACCAGCGCGTGGGTCAGGCGCTCCTGCACCGTGCCCTTGCGCCATTCGAGGTCTTCGATCTGTGCCTTGCCGCCGCCCTTTACCGTCTCGGCCAGCGTGACCAGTTTTTCGCCCGCGTCGGGGCTGCGGTTGAGCACCACGTCCTCCACCGCGTCGCGCAGCTCTTTCGGTATCTCCTCGTACACGCCGAGCTGGCCGGCATTGACGATGCCCATGCCCATACCCGCCTTGATCGCGTGGTAGAGGAATACGGTGTGGATCGCCTCGCGCACCGGCTCGTTGCCGCGGAAGCTGAAAGATACGTTCGATACGCCGCCGCTGACCTTTGCATAAGGTAAATTTTTGCGTATCCACGCGGTAGCCTCGATGAAGTCCACCGCGTAGTTGTTGTGCTCCTCGATGCCGGTCGCGATCGCGAAGATGTTCGGGTCGAAGACGATGTCCTCGGGCGGGAAGCCGACCTGGTTCACGAGGATGTCATAGCTGCGCCTGCAGATTTCGGTCTTGCGTTTGAACGTGTCGGCCTGGCCCCGTTCGTCGAAGGCCATCACCACCGCCGCCGCGCCGTAGCGGCGCACCAGCGTGGCGTACCTGATGAAGTTCTCCTCGCCTTCCTTGAGCGAGATCGAGTTGACGATGGGCTTGCCCTGCACGCACTTCAGCCCCGCCTCGATGATGTTCCAGCGCGAGGAGTCGATCATCACCGGCACTTTGGAGATGTCCGGCTCGGAGGCGATGAGGTTGAGGAACTTCACCATCGCAGCCTCGCCGTCGAGCATCGCCTCGTCCATGTTGATGTCGATCACCTGCGCGCCGGTCTCCACCTGCTGCCGGCAGATTTCGAGGGCTTCTTCGTAGTTTCCTTCGAGGATCAGGCGCTTGAACTTGGCCGAGCCGGTGACGTTGGCGCGTTCGCCGACGTTGACGAACAGCGAGGCGTCGCCGATGTTGAACGGCTCCAGCCCGGACAGGCGGCACTCGCGCGGGATGCTGGGAATCCTGCGCGGCGCGATGTCCCTGACCGTTTCGGCGATCGCCTTGATGAAGGCGGGCGAGGTGCCGCAGCAGCCGCCGATGATGTTGAGAAAGCCGCTCCGCGCCCACTCCCCGATGTGGCCGGCCATGTTCTCCGGCGTGTCGTCGTAGCCGCTCGGCGCGAGCGGGTTGGGCAGGCCGGCGTTCGGGTGCGCGGAAACAAAGCAGTTCGCGATGCGCGACATTTCCTCGACGTACTGGCGGAGCTCCTCAGCGCCGAGCGCGCAGTTCAGGCCGATGGAGAGCGGCTTCGCGTGTGCCAGCGAGTTGTAGAAGGCCTCGACGGTCTGGCCAGAGAGCGTGCGGCCCGATGCGTCGGTAATGGTGCCGGAGATCATGATCGGCAGCGAGGAGCCGCGCTCCTCGAAGACTGTCTGCACCGCGAAGATCGCGGCCTTCGCGTTGAGGGTGTCGAAGATCGTTTCGATCAGCAACAGGTCGGCGCCGCCGTCGATAAGGCCGCGCGCCGCCTCGGAGTAATCGGCTACCAGCCGGTCGAAGGTGATGTTGCGCGCCGCCGGATCGTTCACGTCCGGCGAGATGGAGCAGGTCTTGTCGGTCGGGCCGAGCACGCCTGCGACGAAGCGCGGCTTGTCCGGCGTGGCGTACTGGTCGCACGCCTCGCGCGCGAGCCTCGCGCCGGCGACGTTCAACTCATAGTTGAGCGATTCCATGCCGTAGGCGTGCAGCGTGGTCGCGTTTGCGCCGAAGGTGTTGGTCTCGACGATGTCCGCGCCCGCCGCGAGGTATTCGCAATGGATCGCCTTGATGACTTCGGGCCGGGTCAGCACCAGCAGATCGTTGTTGCCCTTGAGGTCGCGCGGCCAGTCCACAAAGCGCTCGCCGCGGTAGTCCGCCTCGGTGAGCTTGTGGCGCTGGATCATCGTGCCCATCGCGCCGTCGAGAACCAGAATGCGTTGCTGCAGGAGCTGCTCGATCCGCTCGATCGTAGGGGTGTTGCCGGTCATGGTGCGGAGCCTGAAAAAATGAGAGCGGATTTTATCATGTTGGCTGCCATCCTTGACCGGATTGAGATGTGGCTGGGGTCATGTGCGGAAAAGCTAGGTAGTTTCACCTACAGATTTTGCCCTGCCGCAGGGTGATAGTTCGCACGCTGTATGCCTGAACCGCAGCTATCCCGGCTTGAATTTCCGTCGTGCTTTTCCAATACATCGAAGGAGAAAACTATGCGCAAACTGTCCATGCTGGCCCTCATGCTCACCAGTCTTGCCGCCTTGCCGGCGGCAGCCGCCGAAGCAAAGATCGACATCATCTCTCCCGCAGACGGCTCCAAAATCAAGGCCGGAATGCCAAGCCAGCTCGCCTACGAAGTCACCCTCGGAGGCGGTGCGGATCACGCCCATCTTTACGTGGACGGCAAGATGGCGGGTCTGCTGCGCCAGAAAAAGGGCAGCCACACCCTCGATCCCTTGACGCCGGGGATGCATGGAATCTGCGCCAGGCTGGTCGACAAGAATCACACGCCGACCGGCATGGAGCGCTGCATCGAGGTCACGGCGGAATAGCGATGGACTGGCAGAACCTTGCCTATTCCGCCACCCAGATAGTCCATAACTTCGGGGCGGTGGCGGTGGTAGGCGGCGCGGCCTGTGCGCTTGCGTGGCGCGAGGCGGCGGTGCAGCACCGCCTCATCTGGATCGTGCTCATCGGCTGGGCGACCCAGGCGGCAAGCGGCGCGACCTTCGGCGCGATCAGTTTTTACCATTACGGGGAGTTTCCCGACATTCATGGCATCGCTGTGGCCGCGCTCGGCGTGAAAATGGCGTGTGCAGTATCCGGCTTTGTCTTGGCGGCATGGCAGCTGTTTGCCCATCCATCGGAGATGCCAAGCCGGCCGGTCTGGATCGTCCTGTTCGGGCTGGGCGCTTTGGCGCTGAGCTCAGCCGCCGTGCTGCGCTGGTTTTCCTGAGAAGCTGCCTTAAAAATTGCTGCGGAGGGCGTCTGATGGAACTACTAGCCATTCCACTAGGCTGCCAAAATACAGCAGCCAAGTGGCTGGTTATGCGGCGTTGCGCGGTACTCGCAATCCTCATGTACTTTAAGTACATTCCGGTTGCTGCGTTGACCAGCGACTTGGCTGGCGTTTTGTGCCAGCTTAGTCGAATGGCCATGCAAGGCTCCGTGCGTCTTGCATCCATCTCTCCTCGCGAATTTTTAAGGTAGCTTCCAAGGGGTAGGGGATCACCGCGCAAAGGAGGTGCGGCTCTGGTGGTATCATTCCACCTTTGGCGGTGTGGGCTTCCTGCCCTGCGCGTTTGATGCCGCCACTACCCATGATCGAGCAATGAGTTTCTACAGCACCCCGCTACCCTATCAGCCCGATGCTTCGCGCTATTACGCCGCGCTGGCCGACCTGCCTTGGGCGGTGTGGCTGGATAGCGGCGGGATGGCGCGCTACGACATCCTGACCGCCGCGCCGCAGCGCACCTTGACGCTCGATCAGGGCTCGAAAGAGGGCGATCCGTTTACCTTGCTGCGCGACGCCCTGGGCGAGCCGGTCGCGCCGATTGAAGGAGTGCCTTTCGCCGGCGGCGCGCTGGGCTACTGGGGCTACGATCTGGCGCGCCGCATGATGGCTTTGCCGGACATCGCGCAGCCCCGCGGGCAGTTGCCGGACATGGCGGTGGGCATCTACGACTGGGCGGTTGTGCTGGATCACCGGCTGCATACAGCAAAGTTGGTGTCGCACCGGCGCTTTGCCGAAACGGCGGAGCTGCTGCCGCGGCTGCTGCTCCGTTTGCAGAATCTTCCTGCGCTTCCTGCCGATACTTTCCGCGTGCGGGGAAATATAGCCTCAAACTTCACCCCGGAAGGCTACGCGGCCGCCTTCGCGGTGGTGCAGGGGTATCTGCAGGCGGGCGACTGCTACCAGATCAATCTCGCGCAGCGCTTCAGCGCGCAGGCCGCAGGCGATGCCTTCGGCGCCTATCTTGCGCTGCGCAGCCTGAGCCCCGCACCCTATGCGGCCTTCCTGAACCTGCCCCAGACACAGATTCTGTGCGCCTCGCCGGAATGTTTCGTCAGTGTGCAAGGCGGCAAGGTCAAGACCAGGCCGATCAAGGGCACCCGCCCCCGCAGCGGCGACGCGCAGCAGGATCGCCGGCTTGCCGAAGAGTTGCGCAACCATCCCAAGGATCGTGCGGAAAACCTGATGATTGTGGATCTGCTGCGCAACGATCTGGGCAAGAGCTGTGCGCCCGGTTCGGTGCGCGTGCCGGAATTGTTCGAGGTGGAGAGCTTTGCCAACGTGCATCACCTCGTCAGCACGGTGGAGGGGCGGCTCGCTCCGGGGCGCGACGCGCTGGACGTGCTGCGCGACTGTTTTCCGGGCGGCTCGGTCACCGGCGCGCCCAAGCTACGCGCGATGCAGATCATCGAGCAACTGGAGCCGGACCGCCGCGGTGTCTATTGCGGCGCTATCGGCTATGCCGGTTTTGACGGCAACATGGACAGCAATATCGCCATCCGCACCTTGGTGTATAATGAAAAACTAATATACTGTTGGGCGGGCGGCGGCATTGTGGCGGACTCGGACCAGGCGGCTGAGTACCAGGAGACGCTGGACAAAGCCTCCGCCATGCTTGAACTGCTGCGGCGTTACGGAGGGTCTTTTGAACGTGATGTTGAAAAGGCCCGCAGTTGCACAAAGTCATGCGGTTAAAGCGCCTTTGAAGGATATTTTTCAGATATCAGGCGCCTTGCGCCGGAACCCCTATGCGCTGTTGCGCTCAAACAAGCGGGGTTGTGCGGGATATTTTATATTTGAGTGGAGTAATGATGGCACCTCAAGCTGAGCTAAAACAGAGCTGTCCCGTGATAGCCTGCCAGAACTGCGGCTTTTACCGGATCGGTTTATCCATGGGGCTCGAAAGCGCCGATACGTCGGTGCTCGACCGCTATGTGAAGAAGAAGCACATCATCAAGCGCGGAGAGGTGCTGTATCGCGTTGGCGAGGCGTTCAATCGCATTTATGCCATTCGTAGCGGATCGGTCAAGACCTGCATTTCCACCGACGACGGCCGCCTGCAGATCACCGGCTTTCATGTTCCGGGTGAACTGCTCGGGCTGAACGCCATAGACGAAAGGCGCTATAACTGCGAAGCGATTGCGCTGGAAACCACTGCGGTGTGCGAGATTTCCGTGGATTGCTTCGAGGAGTTGGCGCGGCAAATCCCGTCGGTGCATTATCAAATGCTCAGGATGATGAGCAGGGAGATCAAGCACAACCAGGAGTTGATGCTGTTGCTCGGTAAAAAGAATGCCGAAGAACGGCTGGCGACTTACCTGCTGTCGCTGTCGCGGCGGTTTGCCATGCGCAACTATTCTCCCACCCAGTTCAATCTGAGCATGTCGCGCGGTGACATCGGCAATTATCTGGGCATCGCCGAGGAAACGGTCAGCCGTATTTTTACCCGTTTCCAGGAAGAAGGTGTGGTTACCATCGAACGCCGGCATATCATGTTGAATAATCTCGAACGCCTGAGTGGCATTGCGCGTGAGCCTTACACCGCTACCGCGCAGGTTATCCCGCTGCTGCGCGCCCAGCCCTGCTGCTGATTTTTCCGCTACCCAGAGCTTAGTTCAGCAGGCCTTTATTCCCTATTGTTTCGTTGCGGAGTAGGCGCAACCCCATGTTGCGTCTACTTCGCCAATCAGATTTATAACCTGCCCTGGAATAACTGAAACCTGTTACAGCCAATTGCCTTGGCAACAAAGCGCTTGTTTCTGCGTGTCGAACAGGAAGGTTGACGCGCGTCATGGTTCCTCCGCTCAAACCCACATATTCTTTGTGGGTATTTTTTGAGCCCTAGTAATTAACTTTCAGGAGAAAATCATGCAGAAAAGAGTATTGATGGCCGTAGCGGCAAGCGCGTTGTTTGCATCATCCAATGTATTCGCAGAGGCAGGCGACTGGCTGGTGCGCGCGCGCGCAGTCAACGTCGCACCGCAAAGCAGCTCCAGCCCCCTCACGGGCGTGGCGGTCAGCAACGAGACGATCCCCGAGGTCGACATCAGCTATTTCTTTACCAGCAACATTTCGGCTGAACTGGTACTGACCTATCCACAAAAACATACTGTGACGCTGAACGGCGCGTCGCTTGGCACGTTGAGAGAACTGCCGCCGACCCTGTTGGCGCAATATCACTTCATGCCCGGCAGTTCCTTCAGTCCTTATGTGGGAGCCGGTCTGAATTACACGCGTTTTTCGAGCGTGAGCCTGGGTAACCTGGACGTCGACAGGAGCAGCACAGGCGGTGCGCTGCAAGTTGGCTTCGACATGCCGATCAATAAAAACCTGTCCTTCAACGTTGACCTGAAGAAGGTTTGGATGAAGACCGACGTGAAGACAACGGCAGGCGCTTATGTGACGACGCTCAAGATAGATCCGATCCTGTTCGGTGTCGGTTTGGGCTGGAAGTTTTAAAGTAAAAATAAGGGACCCGGCGATAGACGCTTCAAGCGGATTTTGCCGGGCCTTAATCTTTCTACATTAACATCACTTTCAGTTCCAGATAGAAAGGTTGACGTGCATCAGGGTTTTTCACGGTATTTGAACAGAGAATGACTGCAGTGATATCTCTGTGGCAGCTTGTTTATCTCATGCGCTGGTACTGGCCGCTTGTGGCACCGCTCAGTTGCGAACGGCATATTTGCCAGGTAAGCCGGGTTTGCTCAGATTGGTAACCTGTGTTGGGTTATCGAAAAAGAATATTGGCGTTCTGCCGGAAGGCGGGCGTTCGAGCGGGACTTGGTTCTTTGGGTGGTTGGCGGGGTGAATTGCCTTTCCTATTGTGAGGATGTGCACTACACTATGCCGCAATTGGTCGTTGCACCACAAAGCTGAGTCCGTTCTTGTGTTTCTTCTCCTGTGAAAGGAATGATCATGAAACTTGTCACTTTGATAGCAGCACTGATTGTTGTTTCTACGTCGGCCTCCTGGGCCGCCGCCAGCGAACCTATCCAGCCTGTCCATCGCGTAACCGTCAAGAATGTGGCGAAGATGGAATTGGGTAAGAAGCTTTTCTTCGATCCGCGACTATCCAAATCCGGTTTTATTTCCTGCAATTCCTGCCACAACCTGAGCATGGGCGGGACGGACAATTTGCAGACATCCATCGGCGACCGCTGGCAGCAAGGCCCGATCAATGCGCCCACCGTGCTGAATTCGAGCATGAACCTGGCGCAGTTCTGGGATGGGCGTGCGAAGGATCTGAAGGAGCAGGCGGGCGGCCCCATCGCCAACCCCGGCGAGATGGCCTTCACTCACGAACTGGCGGTGGATGTGCTGCGCTCCATTCCCCAGTACCGCGACGAATTCAAACGAGTGTTCGGCTCGGACGACATCAAGGTCGGTATGGTGACCGATGCCATTGCTGCTTTCGAAGAAACCCTGGTTACGCCGGATTCCCGTTTCGATAAATGGCTGAAGGGTGACAAGAAGGCGCTGAACGGCACCGAACTGGCCGGTTACAAGCTGTTCAAGGATACGGGCTGCGTTGCCTGCCATAACGGCGCCGCCGTGGGCGGTGGATCGTTCCAGAAAATGGGTTTGCATGCCGACTACAAGACAGCCAGCAAGGCGCAGGGGCGGATTGCGGTCACAGGCAAGGACGCGGATCGCATGAACTTCAAGGTGCCGATCCTGCGCAACGTCGAATTGACCTACCCCTACTTCCACGATGGCGCTGCCTGGACCCTGGAAGAGGCGGTGGATACGATGGGGAGGCTGCAGCTCGGCCGCAGTTTCAGCAAGGACGAGATCGGCCGGATAGTTGCCTTCCTGAAGACGCTTACCGGCAAACAGCCGGATTTCAAGCTGCCGATTCTGCCGCCGTCTACGGACAAGACGCCGCGCCCCAGGCCGTTTGAGTAGTTTATCGGGGCGCGTCCGGCACATTGCCGCAGTTCCGGAACGCGCTTTTGTATTGTGGGAGAAATGCATTGTTTTTAACTAGCATCAGGGAGGTATTGTGGAGACAACTCAAGCAGCACCAGTGAAATACGACATGGGAGTCGTCAGGTGGTTTTCCATCGCGGCGGTGATCTACTTTTTGGTGGGTACGCTGGTCGGCGTTTGGATCGCAGCGGAATTGGCGTGGCCGTTCTTGAATTTTGACATCGCTGAGATATCCTTCGGGCGTTTGCGCCCGCTGCACACCAATGCGGTAATTTTCGCATTTGGCGGCTGTACGCTGATGGCTACCGGCTACTATATCGTGCAGCGCACTGGTGCGACCAAGCTGTGGAGCAATGGTTTGGGGTGGTTCACCTTCTGGGGCTGGAACCTGATCATCGTGCTTGCGGTTGTCACCCTGCCGCTGGGACTCACCCAGGGTAAGGAGTACGCCGAACTGGAATGGCCGATCGACATCCTGATCGCCGTCGTCTGGCTGGCGTTCGGGCTGAATTACATCATGACCATAGCGAAGCGCAAGACTTCGCATATCTACGTGTCCAACTGGTTCTTCATGGGCATGATCGTGATGATCACCTATCTGCACGTGGTGAACAGTCTTGCCATCCCGGTCAGCCTGACCAAGTCCTACGCCATTTTCTCCGGCGTGCAGGACGCCATGATCCAGTGGTGGTGGGGTCATAATGCGGTGGGTTTCTACCTGACCGCCGGCTTCCTCGGCATCATGTACTACTTCGTGCCAAAGCAGGCCAACCGCCCCGTATTCTCCTATCGCCTGTCCGTGCTGCACTTCTGGTCGCTAATGTTCGGCTACGTGTGGCTGGGCGCACACCATCTGCAGTACACCGCATTGCCAGATTGGACCGGCTCGCTCGGCGCGGCAGTTTCCCTGGCGATGATTATCCCGTCCTGGGGCGGTGCGATGAACGGCATGATGACGCTGTCCGGCGCCTGGGATCGCCTGCGCACCGATTACATCCTGCGCTTCCTGGTGGTTGCATTGGCGTTCTATGCGATGTCCACCTTCGAGGGGCCGGTGATGTCGATCAAGACCGTGAATGCCCTGTCGCATTACACCGACTGGACCATCGGTCACGTGCATTCCGGCGCGCTGGGCTGGGTGGCGATGGTTTCCATCGGCGCGATCTACCATCTGGTGAAGAAGCTGTGGAACACCGAGATGTACTCCGACAACCTGGTCAATGTGCACTTCTGGTTATCTACTATCGGCACTGTGATTTACGTCGTGGCGATGTGGGTGTCCGGCATCATGCAGGGTCTGATGTGGCGCGATTACGACGAATACGGCACTTTGACCTACACCTTTGTTGAATCTGTAGCCGCAATGCATCCGTACTACGCGATGCGCACCATCGGCGGGCTGATCTTCCATCTGGGCGCCTGGATCATGCTGTACAACGTGGTAATGACGGTGCGCAAGGCAAGCGCCGCACGCAGCGCCCAAGCCGTTCCCGCACAAGCATAAGGAGTGAGAAATGTCTGATCGCGATAAAATCTATTCGACCAAGTTCCAGGACAAGATCGAGCGCAGCACGGTCCTGATGTTCGTGGTGGTTGCATTTGTTCTGGTGTTCGGCGGCATTGTGGAAATCGTCCCGCTGTTCTACCTGGACCGTACCATGACCCACCTGTCCCCCGATGTCAAAACCAAGGTGGACAGCAAGCAGATATCCCCCATCGTCTGGCAGCGCAAGCCGGGCCAATCCCTGGACGACTGGAAGCCGGGCGATGGCGTGCGTCCCTACAAGCCGCTTGAACTGGCGGGGCGCGAGATATATATCCGCGAAGGCTGCTATCTGTGCCATTCGCAGATGATTCGCCCGTTCCGCGACGAGAAGGATCGCTACGGCCAATTCTCGGTGTCTTCCGAATCTATGTACGACCATCCCTTCCAGTGGGGTTCCAAGCGTACCGGCCCGGACCTGGCGCGCGTCGGCGGCAAGTATTCGGATGAATGGCACCGCCGCCACCTGATGTATCCGCGTGAAGTGGTGCCCGAATCCGTCATGCCCAACTATGCCTTCCTGGATGGCAAAAAAGTGGATGTGGCCAAGGTGAAAAAAACCATGGAAGTCATGAATATGATGCCGTTCTACCCGGCCAATTACACCGAGATGGATATTGCGAGTTCGGCCGGTGTCGAGGGTAAAACCGAGATGGATGCGGTGATTGCCTACCTGCAGGGCATGGGAAATCACATCAAGTTTACCGAAGGCGTGAACTACCGTGACTAATCTACTGGGTTATCTGGGCATGGATGCGGCAGCCATGACTGTCAATGACTGGCTCGGCGTGTTCTTCACCGTAGCGGTGTCCATTGGCATGGTCTATGTATATGTCATGGTGTTTCGTCCGGCTAACAAGGACAAGTTCGAGTCGCAGCGCGGCATGGTGCTGAATGACGAAGATCAAATCAATGCAGGAGAAATGAAATGAGCGAAAAACACGAGGAATCAGGCGCGCAGACAACGGGACACGTGTGGGACGACGATCTGGCTGATCTCACCAACCAGCCTCCCAAATGGTGGATGCTGGGCTTGGCAGCCAGCATGTTATTTTGCGTGGTGTACTTCCTGTACTACCCATCCATTCCTGTCGCCACGATGAACACTTTCACCAAAGGGCTCGGTGGTTGGACGGCCATCAAGGAAATGGAAGAAGACAAGGGTGAGGTGGAGGCAGTGCGCGGCAAATTCGAAGCCAGGCTGAAGGACATGACGCCGGCAGCCATTCTGGCGGACAGCGAATTGGCCGAGTACACCATCCGTTCCGGCAAAGTGCTGTTCGGCGACAACTGCGCCGCCTGTCACGGTCAGAACGGCGTTGGCACGCACGACAAGGAAGGGCTGTTCGCGCCCGTCCTGAATGACGATGAATGGCTGTATGGCGGCAAGATCGACGACATCTACGCTTCGATCAGCGGTGGCCGCCAAGGCATGATGATGGCGCACAAGGATATGCTTACCGCTGCCGAAATCGAGGCCTTGGCCAACGCGGTCGCGAATGGCCAGCCAACCTCCACGCCGTTGTTTGCGGCAAAGGGTTGCACGGCCTGTCACGGCGCAGACGGCAAGGGTACACAGGCCATGGGAGCGCCCAGTCTGACCGACAAGATATGGCGTTTTGATGGATCGCTCGAGGGTATCAAGCGCACCATTACCTACGGCGTGAATGCGGGTAATCCGCAAGGTCGCGTGGCGGTCATGCCATCGTTCAAGGAGGCAGGCAAGCTGACCGATGCCGAAATGAAGAAGCTGGCAGTGTATGTGTACAAATTCGGAGGTGGACAGGCAGACGCGCCTGCAGCCCCTGCGGCACCGGATGCAAGCAAGGGAAAATAGCACCCTTGTCCGCGCGGGCAACTCCTGCGCGGACATTGTCTGAAGGAGAGCATCTAAAGATGAATCAGGAAGTAGCGCTTTGGGGGTAGTCGTCGTTATGGTTGTCGCATTTGCGGCTGCGACTTGGCTGCTCTACAAGGTTTGCAGGGAATGCAATGAGGGGCGATAGCGGCAATTTTTCGTTCGCATGGGTTTTGGTTATATTGCATGAAGGAGGAGTTTTAACATGAATCATGATATGGTGTTTTGGGGCGTAATTATCGCCGTAGCAGCGGCTTTTGGAGTGGTGGCATGGCTGTTCTATACGATTTACAGGAATGCAACCAAAGGCAGCAAGAGTTAATAGTCCGCACCGGTGCGGGAAAAGGAGGGGTTCGAATCCCCTCTTTTTTCATTCCGGAACCGGATGTTCTGGAACAATACCCGGCATAGAGCCAATGGGCTTGGGGAACCTGCGGAAATTTATCGAGTCCGATTTGTAATAATGAGCAGTGCGGGAATAGTGGGGCAGGATTTTTGAAAGTTGGTGCAAACCAGCCGGGAGAGAGAGCGTGGATAAGGAAACAGGACAGAAAGAGACCGGCACCGTCACGGGGATTTACCGCGAGCTGGAGCACTGGAACGTCAACAAGGGTGACAAGACGGTACATGCCAAACGCATGCCAGGTTTTTTTCGCACCCTGAAAAATTACACCCAATCGCTCTGGCTGCTGTTCTTCCTGGTACCCTATCTGCGCTGGAACGGCAAGCAGGCCATTCTGTTTGACATTGAGCATCGTCAGTTCCGTTTTTTCAATCTGACGGTATTGCCACAGGATATCTGGATGCTGTCGCTGTTGCTGCTGTTGCTGGCAATGGTCTTGTTTGCGGTGACCTCGGTGGCATCGCGGGTGTGGTGCGGTTATTTCTGCTTCCAGACTGCCTGGACCGATTGGTTCGTCTGGCTGGAGGACAAGATCGAGGGCAACCCCCAGGCGCGGCGCAAACTGGATGCCGCGCCCTGGAACCTGGAAAAGATCGGGAAAAAGTCCGTCAAGCACTTCATCTGGATGCTGATTTCCCTGCTCACCGGAATCAGCTTTTCAATCTGGTTCGTGGATGCCTACGATTACTGGGGCAGGCTGGTGCATTTCCAGTTGCCTCTGGTCGGCTGGGTGACGCTGATCACCTTCTTCTTCGGCACCTACATTCTGGCCGGACTGTTGCGCGAGCAAGTCTGCATGTGGATGTGCCCCTATGCGCGCATCCAGGGCGTGATGACCGATGCACAGACGATATTGCCGGCCTACGATTACAACCGCGGTGAGCCGCGCGGCAAGCTGCACCGCAAGGCGGGCGAGGAGGGCGCGCCGCAGGGCGATTGCATCGACTGCTTCCAGTGCGTGCAGGTGTGCCCGACCGGCGTGGATATCCGCGATGGCCAGCAACTGGGCTGCATCACCTGCGGTCTGTGCCTGGATGCCTGTGATTCCATCATGGATAAGGTAGGCAAGCCACGCGGCCTGATACGCTACGCCTCGCTGGACGAACTGGAAGGCAAGCCCGTCAAGAAGATGTACCAGCACCCGCGCACCTGGGTATATATCGGTATCATCATGATCGCCTTTGGCGGCATCGTCTATGGCCTCACCCACCTGGGTTCGTTAACGCTGAAGGTGATCCCGGAACGCCAACCCCTGTACGTTTACCTGAGTGACGGCTCGATACAGAACAAATACGAATTGAAGATCCTGAACAAGACCGACAAGGATATCAGCATCGGTGTGACGGCAGAGGGTGGTGTCAGGGATCAGGTGATCATCGGCGCCGAGCAGCCTCTGCTGGCACGCCATGGCCGCAGCACCTCCTTTACCATTTTCGTCAGGGCGCCCGGCCGGAACCTCAAGAGGGAGGTGACGCCGATCGAGTTCCGCATCCAGAGCATCGAAGATCCGCTCATCGGCGCCGAATACAAGACAAAATTCAATGGCCCAAGCGTTGATTTGGGGCGCAGGAAATAATTTCAGGAAGGGAATCAAGAACATGATTTCACAGGACAGCAAGAAGGGTTTACGCAACCCGTGGTTTCTCGGGATGTTGGGGTTGATGGCCGTGGTACTGGGGGTGAATGGCGCGTTCATCTGGCTGTCCATGCAAAATCGCCCGGCGCTGGTAGACCGGGAATACAGCGTCAAAAACCGCAAATCCGACGCCGCCACGCTGAGCAACCTTGAGGCGCACCGGGCGCTTGCCTGGCAAACCACCGTCAAGCAGCCCGGCACCGTCGCGATGAATTCGCCAGCGGCCTATGAAATCGGCGTGGCGGACCGTGCGGGGGCGCCGGTCAGCGGTGCGATGGAAGTGAAGGCTTACCGCGCGTCTGATGCAGGCCGGGACTTCACAACAATTTTCAGGGAAATCTCGCCGGGCAATTATCAGGGCTACATCAACTTTCCACTCAAAGGCTACTGGGAATTGCGCATCCGCATCAAGCGTGGCGAGGAAGTATTCGAGGTCAATACTGATCGATTCATGGTTGCGGCTACCTTGTAACGAGGCGCAGGCCAAGGCTTATTTCCCAACCCTCATGGTAAATCGGGGGCAGATGCAAAACTATTTAACCGGCTGTTTTATTGATGTTTTTAATTGTGCGCGCAGGGCTATTGGTAATCCGCTTGGCAGCGCAAGGCTTGCAACCTCAAAGAATTTCTAAAATCTTCCTAAAGTTTTCCCTGCTCCTTCCGATAACTAACTCAACGGCGGTTGATAACGTATCAATAAATAGTCAGCCAAAGTGTGCGACACAAGCCGGATAACAAACTCAGTTATTAAGGAGAACCAAAATGCCAGCCTTTATTAATACTAACATCGCGTCCTTGAATGCTCAGCGCAACCTGAACACTTCGCAGACCTCGATGCAAATCTCCCTGCAGCGCCTGTCTTCCGGTCTGCGCGTGAACAGCGCCAAGGACGACGCGGCAGGTCTTGCGATTTCCGAGAAGATGACTTCGCAAATCCGCGGCCTGAACCAGGCAGCACGCAACGCCGCCGATGGTATCTCCTTGGCTCAGACTGCCGAAGGCGCGCTGTCCAGCATCGGCAACAACCTGCAGCGTATGCGCGAACTGGCGATCCAGGCGAGCAACTTCACTTCGGCTAACGATATCGCGTCGATTGATTCTGAATTCAAGCAGCTGTTTGCCGAGAACAAGCGTATCATCACCGATACCAAGTTCAACGGAACCGCGTTGTTGAGCGGAGCATTGAGCGCGCAGTTCCAGATTGGCGCGAACAACGGTGAAACCATCACCGTTGCTACGGCTGCCGCCACCACGCAGACCAATGCCGGGACACTGGGTGCTACCACCACCACCGCGGCTGCCGAAATCACCAAGCTGGACACCGACATCGCCGCGATCAGCACGACTCGCGCGACTTTTGGTGCGACCCAGTCCCGTTTCGAGGCCATCATCAGCAACCTGCAAAACGGCGCCGAGAACCTGAGCGCTGCGCGTAGCCGTATCACCGATACCGATTACGCCGCAGAAACCGCTCAAATGACGCGTAACCAGATCCTGCAACAAGCTGGCACCGCGATGCTGTCGCAAGCCAACCAGGTGCAGAGCAACGTTTTGAGCCTGTTGAAATAAACACGATTAGGAGTCCCGGCCAGCAGCTTGGCCGGGACCCTTAAGCAGGATAGAAAATTCCGTTATTGATGGAGAACCAAAATGCCAGCCTTTATTAATACTAACATCGCGTCCTTGAATGCTCAGCGCAACCTGAACACTTCGCAGACCTCGATGCAAATCTCCCTGCAGCGCCTGTCTTCCGGTCTGCGCGTGAACAGCGCCAAGGACGACGCGGCAGGTCTTGCGATTTCCGAGAAGATGACTTCGCAAATCCGCGGCCTGAACCAGGCAGCACGCAACGCCGCCGATGGTATCTCCTTGGCTCAGACTGCCGAAGGCGCGCTGTCCAGCATCGGCAACAACCTGCAGCGTATGCGCGAACTGGCGATCCAGGCGAGCAACTTCACTTCGGCTAACGATATCGCGTCGATTGATTCTGAATTCAAGCAGCTGTTTGCCGAGAACAAGCGTATCATCACCGATACCAAGTTCAACGGAACCGCGTTGTTGAGCGGAGCATTGAGCGCGCAGTTCCAGATTGGCGCGAACAACGGTGAAACCATCACCGTTGCTACGGCTGCCGCCACCACGCAGACCAATGCCGGGACACTGGGTGCTACCACCACCACCGCGGCTGCCGAAATCACCAAGCTGGACACCGACATCGCCGCGATCAGCACGACTCGCGCGACTTTTGGTGCGACCCAGTCCCGTTTCGAGGCCATCATCAGCAACCTGCAAAACGGCGCCGAGAACCTGAGCGCTGCGCGTAGCCGTATCACCGATACCGATTACGCCGCAGAAACCGCTCAAATGACGCGTAACCAGATCCTGCAACAAGCTGGCACCGCGATGCTGTCGCAAGCCAACCAGGTGCAGAGCAACGTTTTGAGCCTGTTGAAATAAGCACGGTAAGGTAGAATAATCCCGGCCGGTAACCCGGTCGGGATTTCTAAACAAAGGAGAGTAAAATGCTTATCCAAAATACCGGAAACATAGCTCAAACTCCACAACCTGCGCGGTTCGCCAGTAATGGCGAGCCTAATGTTGTTGCTACCCCTTCAAACGTCGAAGCCAAACCCAGTGCGCAACTCGAGTTGCCCCAGGCTGCCGTTAAACCGGCTGCTGACCAGCAAACCTCGGCCGAGCAATTGCAAAACGCAGTGGACAGCATCAACAAGACCCTGAAGCAGGCGAACAGGAGCCTTGAATTTAGTGTAGATCAAGATACGAAAAAACAGGTATTCAAGCTCGTGGATACGGATACCGGCGATTTGGTCCGGCAATTTCCGACGGAAGAAATGCTGGCAATTTCACGCGCAATAGACCAGGTCAGTCAGGGTTTGTTGTTGAAGCAAAAGGCCTGAAAGGGTCTGGGAAGGAAACGTCATGGCAACAACATCGGGTGTCGGATCGTCATACCTTGACGTGAGTGGTCTGGTCAGTCAGCTCATGACCATTGAGCAAAGACCGCTTAACCTGCTCAAAGCCAAGGAAGCAAGCTACCAAGCCAAGCTTTCGGCATATGGCAGCATCAAGGGGGCGTTATCCAGCTTTCAAAGTACGCTTTCCGGCCTGAGTAATATAGCGAAATTTCAGGCACTGAAGGCTACCTCGTCGGATACCGGTATTTTTACGGCTTCCGCCTCATCCACGGCCGTTGCGGGGGTTTACTCGCTCGATGCGGTGACCAAGCTGGCACAATCGCAAAAACTGGCGGCAACCGGCCAAACCGACAGCACAGTGGCTATCGGTAGCGGAACCCTGACGTTTGATTTCGGCACCATTACGGGCGGTGCTTTTGATGCCCCGACCGGCAAATATACCGGCGCAGCTTTTACCTCTAACGGTACCGGCACCAAGACGGTTACCATAGACCCCGCAAACAATTCCCTGCAGGGTATACGCGATGCCATCAACGCCGCCAAAATCGGCGTGACCGCGACCATTATCAATGACGGCGGTGCTAGCCCCTATCGGCTGACGCTGACTTCGGACAGCATCGGCAAAACGAGCAGCATCAAGATCGGCGTGACTGGTGATGCGGCTTTGAGCAATTTGCTCGCTTATGATCCGGCCAACAACGCCGGACAGAATCTTGCCGAGAACGCGACGGCGCAGAATGCCGAATTTATCGTGGACGGCGCGTCCGTGAGCAAGGCAAGCAACACCATAGCCGACGTCATCCAGGGTGTCACGCTGAATTTGCAGAAAGTCACGGCCACACCCGTGAAATTGACCGTCGAGCGTGATACCGCCACGGTCAAGTCCTCCCTGGAGGGCTTCGTAAAAGCCTACAACGACTTGAATAAAATATTGGGCGACGTATCTGCCTACAATGCAGCCACCAAGAAAGGGGCGGTTTTGCAGGGCGATTCCACGGTGCGCTCGATGCAGTCACAAATCCGCGCCGTATTTAATACGGCTGTCAGCAATACCGGCGGTTCGCTCACCACTTTGTCGCAAATTGGCGTGTCGTTCCAGAAAGACGGTACGCTGGCGCTGGACGCTAGCAAACTCGACACCGCCATCAGCAACAATTTTAATGACATCGCCAGCCTGTTTGCGGCAGTCGGCAAGGCCTCCGATAGTCTGGTCAGTTACAGTTCCGCCTCTTCCGCAACCAAACCGGGCAGCTATGCCGTGAACGTCACAACGCTCGCCACGCAAGGAAATATCGCGGGCAATGCTGCGGCCGGGCTCACCATTACCAGCGGCGTTGACGATGCACTGAACTTTACTGTGAATGGCGTCAGCGCATCGGTAGTGCTGGCTGCGGGTACATACACGGCAGCCGCACTGGCCGCTGAAGTGCAATCCAAGATCAACGGTGCCAGTGCGCTGTCTAGCGCAGGAATATCGGTAGCTGTGACGCAAAACGCCGGGGTATTCACTATCACCTCAAATAGCTACGGTTCCGCCTCCAGCCTCGCGGTATCGGGTATTGGCGCAAGCAATCTGCTGGGTGGCGCACCCGTCGCAACCAGCGGGGTGGATGTGGCTGGCACCATCGATGGGGTAGCGGCAACCGGGTCTGGGCAATTTCTTACTTCCAGCACAGGCAACTCGACCGGACTCACAGTACGGATCAACGGTGGCCTAACGGGCGCGCGTGGCACGGTCAATTATTCGCAGGGCTATGCCTATACCCTGAACGAGTTGGCGACGACGTTCCTGGCGAGTGGTGGCCTGCTGGATGGCAGAACGACCGGGATCGACATCAGCATCAAGGACATTGGCAAGCAGCGCGAAGCGCTGAACGTTCGGCTGGACGCCATCGAAAAGCGCTACCGTACCCAATTTACCAAGCTGGATTCCATGCTGAGCAGCATGAACCAAACCAGTTCTTACCTAACGCAGCAACTCAACAAATTATAACCGGGGGAATTAGCATGAATGCCGCCAGTGCAATCAAGGCTTACGCAAAAGTTGAAGTCGAATCCGGCGTAACTGTTGCCGATCCGCATAAACTGATTTCCATGTTGTATCAGGGCGCGCTGCTGGCGATCGCCAATGCCAAGAGCGGCATGCTTCGCAAGGATATCCCTGCCAAGGGCGCTGCGATTTCCAAGGCTATTGCCATCATTGATGAAGGCCTGAATGCCAGTCTGGACAAAAGTGTCGAGGGGGGGCTGGCACAAAATCTGTCGGCTCTGTATGGCTATATGTGCACACGCCTGCTTACCGCCAACCTGAAAAATGACATTGCCGCCCTGGATGAAGTGGCGCGCCTGTTGAACGATTTGAAGGGCGCATGGGACAGCATACGTCCTAATGCAACTGCTGCCGCTGCTGTTTCACCGGTTGTGGATGTGCAGCCAATAAACGCGAATAAGGTCCAACTGGCGTACGCAAGAGGGTAAGGGAAATGGGTAGTAACAGCCAAATCATCGCAAATTATGAGTCGCTATCAACACTGACCGCACAGATGCGCGATGCGGCGGTACGTGGCGAATGGGATCGGCTGATCGACCTCGAGCAACAGTGCAGGCAGCATGTCGACGCAATGAAGGAAGCGGATGCGTCCGTCGTGCTGGATGGGCCGTCACTGCAGCGCAAGGCGCGGCTCATCAAGAAAATCCTCGCGCATGATGCAGATATCCGCAGCCGTACTGCGGCATGGATGGGGCAGTTGCAGCGCATCATGCAAAGCAATCGACAGGAGCAGCGATTGCAACAGGCATACGGCAGCAGGACTTAGTACGTCCAGGTGGGTATAGCCGCCATCGCCTATACCAATGCATGAGCCGGTTTACCGGAGCTTGCGCATGGTTTCGCCGAATTGAACCGCTGTGCATAAGCTCGAAACCTGATGAGGCGATTGTACGATGCTGCCAGCCAATCTGATTAGCGCACTGCAAGGTCTTTCCGGCTCTGGAAAACCGTTAATCACTGCAACTCCCGATACTCCCAAACCCGTCACCAATCTTGAGGTGGGGCAGCAAGTGCAGGGCTCCGTCCAGGCCAAGATAAGCGAAGGTTTGTTCAAGGTTCAGGTCGCGGGTCAGATCCTCCAGATGCGCTTACCCGGCAATATTCAGAGCGGCGATACGATCAAACTCGAAGTAGTCTCGTTGAAGCCGCGCCTCTCTTTCGGTATGGTTGCATCGAACAATCCGCTCTCGACTCCCGAACAGATCGGTTCGGCGGCGCGGCTGCTTTCCAACCTTGCGGAGCGGCCTATCGAAAGGCCCGTTGTTCAGCAACTCGGCAGCAAGGCGGTCTGGCTGTCCGGGCAGCAGGCGCCGGATACCCAGCAGTTGGCCGGTGCGTTGCGCGAGACGCTCGGCAAGAGCGGTCTGTTCTATGAGTCGCACCAGGCGCAGTGGGTGCGGGGGGAGCGCAGCATCAATCAATTATTGGAGGAACCGCAAAACCGGCTGACCGGGAAGGGTGTGCAGTTGTCTGACGTGCAGTATCCTCTCCCCGGGAAAGCTGCCGATCAACATGCTGCGGTCGAGAAGACTTCCATGGCGCAGGCTGACATGCCGGCGCAGGCCAAGGCTGCCGGAGATGCCGCGCAGCCGATAGCCAAAGAACTGGTTCATCTGGTGCAGCAGCAGTTGCACACGCTGGAGCAACATCATCTGGTGTGGATGGGGCAGGTCTGGCCGGGGCAGCAGATGCAGTGGGAAATTCAGGGGCAGCCGGAACAGCAGTCGCGGCAGCAGGATGAGCGCCAGTGGAGTACCGAGATGGAACTGGCATTGCCCATGCTGGGCGATGTTCATGCAAGGCTGGTATTCGCCGGCAGCGGGGTAAGGATGACGCTGCGTGCGGCAGATCCTGCAACCGTCAATCTGTTCGATCGCGCCCTGCCCAGGCTCAAGGATGCACTTGCCGACGCGGGCGTCCCGCTGGCCGCCGCCGTGGTGGAAAAATCGTGAAACGGGGCAGCCTTACCCCGCAGCAGGTCGCCGTCGCGCTGACCTACGGCAAGAATCAGGCCGGGGCGCCGAAAGTAGTCGCCAAGGGGCGTGGTCTGATCGCCCAGGCGATTATCGAGCGCGCCAGGCAGCACGATATTTATGTGCATGAGTCCGAGGACCTGGTCGGGCTGCTGATGCAGGTTGAACTTGACCAGGAGATCCCCCCGCAGCTTTATCTGGCCGTAGCCGAGTTGCTGGCTTGGCTCTACCGGCTGGAGCATGCGGAAACGCCGGGCATACTGCCCAAGTTGTAACCCATGTATGCCGGATTTTGTTATCATGCGCCCCCTTGGGCTATGCCGACCACTGGTTGCAGATGCTCTTAAGTCGCTGTTTTTGAGTCTAGCTTACCAATGCAAGGAAATATCCCATTAACCCCCGAGAAGCTCTCCGAAGAGCAGGAGAAGGAATTCCGCATTGCCTCGGAGTTGCAAATCCGCTCCTTGTTGCGCAGCCTCTCGGAAAAGGTGATGCCGGCTGCGCTTTATTACGGTGGTGCGAAAGATGATTTCATCCTGACCACTGTGCTGAAAGTCGGGGAAAAAGGGCTGTGGGTGGAGCAAGGCGTGGATGCTCAGAAGAACCGGCGCGTTGTCGAGAGCAGGAGTGTCACCCTGGTCAGCATGCTGGATCAGGTCAAGATGCAATTTCCCGTGGGCGAAATCCATGCAGCGAAGCATCAGGATTACCCGGCTTTTTACATGCCATTGCCGGCTAGTCTCTATCGTCTGCAGCACCGCGAATATTACCGGCTCATGCTTGCCAACTCGGAATATTTGCGCTGTATTATTCCAGTCGGCAAGCCGCCTGCGGTAAAGCAGCTTGAGGTACCCGTCACGGATATCAGCATCGGCGGGATGAAATTGTCCTATACTGGTGACGACATCGATTTTGTACCGGGGCAGGTTTATGCAGGCTGCCAGATCGAACTGCCGGATGTCGGCAAGATAGACGCTACGATAATAGTGAAAAGCATGGTTTCGGCCTCTCCAAAAATTGGACAGACCGTCAAGCGCATGGGATGCGAGTTCAAGAATCTCGACAATGCTTCCAATGTTCTGCTGCAGCGCTACGTGACCATGGTGCAGCGTTCAAGAACGGCCAAGTAGTGGTTTCAAGCATGCGAAAAGAGATATCACTGGACATTGAAAGACTCTCCGGAGAGCAGGAGGCGGAGTGCTGTATTACCTCTGCACGGCAAATTCAGTCCCTGTTGCGCAACGTTGTGGAGGCGAAGTCGCGCGCCGCCCTTTATTACGGCGATACCACAGATTTCATCATGACCTCAATGCTGAACGTTGGCGACAAGGGATTGTGGGTGGAGCAGGGCACCGATATATCCAGAAACCGGCGTATCGCGGAGAGCAAAAATATTACCCTGGTCAGCTCGCTTGATCGGGTCAAGATACAGTTTGCTGTCACTGGAGCGCGTCTGGTGACGTATCAGGGCGACCCCGCTTTTTATCTGCCATTCCCGGCCAACCTCTACCGCCTGCAGCGCCGCCAGCATTTCCGGCTTGCAGTCCCCTCCTCCGAGCGCCTGCGTTGTGTTATTCCGACAGGTATACGAGGCCGGGTCGAAATGCCCATCACGGATATCAGCGGCGGCGGGTTAAGGCTGTCCTGTGCGGAGGGCAATATCGAATTTGTGCCTGGGCAGACCTATTCAGACTGCCAGATCGATTTGCCGGGAGTGGGCAAGATCAGCGTCACGATAACGGTGAAAAGCCTGATACCTCATAAACATGAAAAAACGGCCGGGTACATAGGATGCGAGTTCAAGGATATCGACAACGCTTACATCACCTTGCTGCAAAACTATGTGACAAAGATGCAGTGTCTGCTGAAAAAAAACGCAGAAGAATAGGCTTTGAAGCAGACGCAGGCTCTGCCGGGGTCGCATGACGGTTGATTGTAGGCTGATTTTCCGCTCCGTTCGGTTCGGCCATATTTGCCGGTTACCCGGAAAACTCCCGCTGTTATAATGCGCCGCATGAATAAGCATGTTTCCGCCGCGCCGCGCGCACTCGATCTCGCCCGCGAGGTTCTGAACATCGAAGCTGCCGCCGTCCAGGCGCTCGCCGCACGCCTCGATGACGACTTCCTGCACGCGCTGGAGGTAATTCTGCGCTGCGAGGGGCGCGTCATTGTCAGCGGCATGGGCAAATCCGGGCATGTCGCGCGCAAGATTGCCGCGACCATGTCCAGCACCGGCACGCCGGCCTATTTCGTGCATCCCGGCGAAGCCAGCCACGGCGACCTGGGCATGATCACGAGCAAGGATGTCATCATCGCGCTGTCCTATTCCGGAGAGAGTGAGGAGCTGATGACCATCGTGCCGGTCATCAAGCGGCAGGGCGCCAAGCTCATCAGCATGACCGGCAATCCGAAATCGAGCCTGGCGCAGGCTGCCAACGTGCACCTCGACGCGCATGTGGATAAGGAGGCCTGCCCGATGGGCCTGGCTCCCACCACCAGCACTACGGCGTCACTGGCGCTCGGCGATGCGCTGGCGATGGCGCTGCTCGACGCCAAGGGATTCGGCAAGGAAGATTTCGCGCGCTCGCATCCGGGCGGCAATCTGGGGCGGCGGTTGCTCACCCACGTGCGCGACATCATGCGCAGCGGCGAGCGCGTGCCCATGGTGCGTGAGCATGCGATGCTGAGCGATGCGCTCCTGGAAATCTCGAAGAAGGGTGTGGGCATGACCGCCATCGTGGATGCGGAGCAGCGCGTGCTGGGTATCTATACCGACGGCGATCTGCGCCGCACGCTGGAGAAGAAGCTGGATTTCAATGCCACGCCGGTCCGCAGCGTGATGTCCGCCAATCCGCGCTGCATCGGCCCGGATGCGCTGGCCGTCGAGGCGGTGCAGATGATGGAGCAATACAGCATCAACCAGATGCTGGTGGTGTGCGGAGAAAACAAACTGGTCGGCGCGCTCAACATGCACGACCTGTTGCACGCCAAAGTTATTTAGGGGAGGGAATATGCTGCAGAGCCGCGCCAAACTGATTCGTCTGATGGCCTTCGATGTGGATGGGATAATGACCGATGGCGGGTTGTATCTGTCCGATTCGGGCGAGGAATTCAAACGCTTCAATTCCCAGGACGGGCACGGCCTGAAGATGTTGCTCGCCAGCGGGGTGGAAGTCGCCATCATCACCGGACGTACTTCGCGCTGCGTCGCGGCGCGTGCGCAGAACCTCGGCATCAAGCATGTCTTTCAGGGCGTGGAAAATAAACGCGAAACGATGGTCGAGCTGCTCGACAGGCTGAAGCTGTCCCGTGATGCCGCCGCCTATATGGGCGACGACGTGGTCGACCTGACGGTGATGCGCCATGTCGGGCTGTCGATCAGCGTGCCGGAATCCCCGCGGCTGGTGCGCGAACATTCCGCCTATGTGACCCAATTACGTGGAGGGCACGGTGCGGTGCGCGAAGCCTGCGAATTGATCATGTCGGCGCAAGGCACACTGAACGCACAACTGGCCCCCTACCTGAAATGACCGTTGTTTCACGTGCCCGCTACTGGCTGTCGCTGCTGCCATTGCTCGGCCTGCTGGGAATGACCTATTGGCTGAGCCAGCAGGTACGGCCGGAGCCGGACAAGCCGGATAGCAGCAAGCGTCACGATCCGGATGCCATCATGGAAAACTTTTCTGCTGTCAGGCTGAACGAGCAGGGAGTGCCGCGCTTCATCATGGCTGCAAAAAAATTGCAGCACTACCCGGATGACGACAGCACTACGCTGGAAGTGCCGCGCCTGACTTCATTGTCTGCCGAGCAGCCGCCGATACACATCATCGCCAGGCAGGGCACCGTCTCCAGCAGGGGCGAAGAGGTATTCCTGCACCAGGATGTCGAAGTGCTGCGCGAGGCAAGTGCGCAACGTGAGGAGCTTACGCTGCATACCGAATATCTGCACGTCGTCCCGGACCGGGATTGGGCAGACACCGACCGTCCCGTTCTTATTGTGGACGCGCACAATACCGTACATGCAATAGGCCTTGAAATGGACAACAAGGCGCGCACCCTGAAACTGCTCTCCCAGGTAAGAAGTGAACATGTGCCAAACAAAAAATAAGCCGCTGCCGACGATTCTGCTGCTGCCGGCCTTGCTGCTGTTCTGGGCGCCTGCCTGCCTGGCGGAACGCGCCGACCGCGACAAGCCGGTGCATCTGGAGGCCGACCAAGTGCTGGTGGACGATGCGCAGCAGGTCAGCACTTTCATCGGCAACGTCAAGTTGACCCAGGGCACGATGCTGATACGCGGCGACAAGATCGTGGTGGTGCAGGACCAGGAAGGCTTCAAGCACGGCACAGCCTACGGAAATACCGCCAGTTTCCGGCAAAAACGCGAGGGGCTGGACGAGTATGTGGAGGGGTACGGCGAGCGCATCGAATACGACACGCGCGCCGAGACGGTGGACTTCTATGTGCGGGCGCGCGTGGTGCGCAACCTGGATGAGGTGCGCGGCGAGCACATCACCTATAACCAGAAGACTGAGATTTTTCAGGTGAGCAGCGGCGGCGCAGGCACGGGAAAGGAGCCGCCGCAGCGGGTGCGCGCCGTCCTGCAACCCAAGCCGAAACAGGGCGCAGCCGCGTCTTCCGTGCCGGATGCGCTGCCGATCAGGCCTAGTGTATCCCTGCCTTCCGCAGATTGAGCGGGTTCATGAAATATTTTCCGGATTTGCATGATGAGTGAATTGCGTGCGGTTGGCCTCAAGAAAAAGTACGGTTCGCGCACCGTGGTGCATGATGTTTCGCTGTCGCTGAAGAGCGGCGAGGTGGTCGGCCTGCTCGGGCCGAACGGCGCGGGCAAGACGACTTCGTTCTACATGATCGTGGGGCTGGTCGCCGCCGATGGCGGGGAGATTTTCATCGATGAGCAGAACATCACCCACATGCCGATACACCGCCGCGCGCGCCTCGGGCTGGGCTATCTGCCGCAGGAAGCCTCGATCTTCCGCCGCATGACCGTGGCGCAGAATATCCAGGCAGTGCTGGAATTGCAGGATCTTTCCGATGACGACCTGCAGAATCGCCTGGAATCGTTGCTGGAAGACCTGCATATCACGCATATCCGTGACAATCCGGCCATCAGCCTGTCCGGTGGCGAGCGGCGGCGTGTGGAAATCGCGCGCGCGCTGGCGACCGACCCGCGCTTCATCCTGCTGGACGAACCGTTCGCCGGCGTGGACCCCATCGCCGTGCTGGACATCCAGAAAATCATCCGTTTTCTCAAGGAGCGCAATATCGGCGTGCTGATCACCGACCACAACGTGCGCGAGACGCTGGGCATCTGCGACCGCGCCTACATCATCAATGCCGGAGCGGTGATGGCGGAGGGCAAGCCGGATGAAATCATCTATAATGAGGGCGTGAGGAAAGTTTATCTGGGCGAGCATTTCCGGCTTTGATGGCAATGCACCCCGGAACAAACACCAGGCAATGAAACCGGCGCTACAACTTCGGATATCCCAGCAGCTGACGCTTACACCGCAGTTGCAGCAGGCTATTCGCTTGCTGCAACTCTCCACGCAGGACATTCATCAGGAAGTCGCCAGAATGCTGGACGAAAATCCCATGCTGGAATTGGCCGAAGAACCCGTGTTGGCTGTTTTTCCACGTGACGATACCCCCATGGAGACGCGCGACAGCGCGAGTTCGGCAGACGATAGGGTCGAGCAGAGCAGAGCCGACGACCGTGGCGCAGACGATTTCGGCAACGAGCAGGCGGACTGGAATACCGCTGGAGGCACGGCACACAGCACCGATGATGAGGATGAAACCTACCCCGAGCAGGCTGCCGGCGAGGCCAGCCTGCGCGAGCATCTGCATAACCAGCTGACCACCAGCTCGCTGGACGACAGGGACCGCAGGGTGGTCGGGATGCTGATCGATGCGCTGGACGAGAACGGCTATCTGGCGCAAGACTTGGGCGAGCTTGCCGAGCTGCTGCCCGCAGAGCTCGAAATCACCCTGGACGACCTGGAAACCGCGCTGGTGCAGCTGCAGCATCTCGACCAGCCCGGCCTAGGTGCGCGCAATCTGGGCGAGTGCCTGGCCCTGCAGCTCAAGGCATTGCCCGAAGACACGCCGCAGCGCGATTTGGCGATCCGCCTGGTGGGCCATCACCTGGATGCGCTCGCCGCACATGATTTTGCCAGGATCAAAAAACTGCTGCGCTGCACCGACGATGACCTGCGCACCGCGCAGCATCTGATCGTGGAACTGAACCCCAAGCCTGGCGCGGAGTTCGACCGGAGTGTTGCCGACTACGTGGTGCCCGATGTGATCGTCGAGAAGCGCGGGAACAAATGGCGTGCGCGGCTCAATGCGGAAGCCATGCCCAAACTGCGCGTGAACCAGATTTACGCCAACATCCTGCAGCAGCGCGACGACAAAGGTTCAGCGGGGCTTGCCACGCAACTGCAGGAAGCGAGATGGATGATCAAGAACCTGCAGCAGCGTTTCGAAACCATCCTGCGGGTCGCGCAGGCGATCGTGGAACGGCAGGGCAATTTTTTCGAACATGGCGAGATCGGCATGCGCCCGCTGGTGTTGCGCGAAATCGCCGAAACGCTGGAACTGCATGAATCCACGGTCTCGCGCAGCACCACGCAAAAATTCATGCTGACCCCGCGTGGCATATACGAATTCAAGCATTTCTTTGGCAGCGGCCTGTCCACGGAAAGCGGCGGCACCTGTTCTTCCACCGCAATACGCGAGTTGATCAAGCAACTGGTCAGCGCGGAAGATACCCGCAAACCGCTTACCGACAGCCGCATGTCAGAAATCTTGGCACAGCAGGGCATCGTAGTCGCCCGGCGTACCATAGCAAAGTACCGGGAGGCAATGCACATTCCCCCGGTGAATCTCCGTAAATCACTCTAAATAAGGGAGCAAGACATGAACCTCCACCTGACCGGGCGCCACCTGGAAATCACACCCGCCATCCGCGACTATGCGACCGGAAAAATCGGCAAGATCAAACGCCATTTCGACAATGTGATCGACGTTAATATCATCCTTTCCGTTGAAAAGCTGAAGCAGAAGGCCGAAGCCACCATCCATATCAGCGGCAAGGATGTCTTCGTGGAATGCGAGGACGAGAACCTGTATGCGGCGATAGACGCGCTGGTGGACAAGCTGGACCGCCAGGTGATGAAGCATAAGGAAAAGCTGGCGGCACGCCGCCACGACGACTCCGGCAAGCATCACGCAGCAGAATAATCACCAACGGGCGGCGGCAATGCCGCCCATTTTTATGCGACGTTGATAATGAACCTGATCAGCAAAATCCTGCTGCCCGCCAATATCCTGCTGGACGCCGAATCCACCAGCAAAAAACGCGTCTTCGAGCGGGTCGGCCTGCTGTTTGAAAACAACCAGCAGATCGCGCGCAGCCAGGTGTTCGACAGCCTGTTCGCGCGCGAGAAGCTCGGATCGACCGGCCTGGGGCAGGGCGTGGCGATCCCGCATGGGCGCATCGCCAAACTGCGTGAGGCGACTGCCGCGTTCGTCAAAACCTCCCACCCGATTCCGTTCGATGCGCCGGACGGCCAGCCGGTGAGCCTGATTTTCGTGCTGCTGGTCCCGGAGCGCGCCACCGACCTGCACCTGCAGATTCTCGGCGAGCTGGCGCAGATGTTCAGCGGTGCGCAGTTCCGCAACCGCCTGTTAGCCTGTGAAGATGTGGCCGGCATCCATCAGCTGTTCTGCGACTGGAAAAGCACGGCATGAGCCAGGTCAACGTCCGGCAACTGTTCGAAGACAAACAGCAGCGGCTGCAGCTCAGCCGCGTTGCCGGCACGGACGGCGCGGACCGCATCATCGACAGCGACAGGGTCAATGCCTCGAACAGCGAACTTATCGGCCATCTCAACCTGGTCCACCCGAACTGGGTGCAGGTGTTCAGCCGGACCGAACTCGATTATCTGCGCAACCAGGGTGCTGATGAGCGCGCCGGCGCGTTCCGGCAAATCGAACAAAGCATCACGGTCTGCCTGATCGTGGCGGGCGACGATGACATCCCGGCCGAGCTGATCGATTTTGCCAACGGCTCGCATATCCCGCTGTTCCGCTCTCCCAAGCCCAGCGCGCACCTGATGTGGCTGATCCGCCACTACATCGCCAAGGAGTTGGCCGAATCCACCACGCGCCACGGCGTGTTTCTCGATGTGCTGGGGGTCGGCGTCCTGATCACCGGCGAGAGCGCGGCCGGCAAGAGCGAGCTCGGCCTGGAGTTGATCACGCGCGGCAACGGGCTGGTCGCCGACGACATCGTCGAATTGCACCGCATCGCGCCGGATACGCTGGAAGGACGCTGCCCGGAGTTGTTGCGCGATTTTCTCGAGGTGCGTGGTTTGGGTGTGCTGAATATCCGCACCATGTTCGGCGAGACGGCGGTGCGGCGCAAGAAGAGCCTGAAGCTGATCGTGCACCTGCATCGCCCGCAGGGCGGCGATCTCTCGCAAATGGAGCGCCTGCCGCTCAACGCTACGCATCAGGAGATACTGGGCGTGAACGTCAGCACCGTGAACATCCCGGTGGTCGCAGGGCGCAACCTTGCGGTGCTGGTGGAGGCCGCCGCGCGCAATTACGTCATGCAGCAGCGCGGTATCGACAGCATGCAGGAATTCATCCTGCGGCACGACCAGCTGCTGCTCGGCGACTAGCGGGAACCCCATGCAACTCTTCCTGATCAGCGGTCTGTCCGGTTCCGGCAAGAGCGTCGCGCTCAAGACGCTGGAGGATGCGGGTTTCTATTGCGTGGATAACTTGCCCTCGGAGCTGCTCCCCAGCCTGGTCGATCAGCTCATGCCGGCCGGTTATCAGAATATCGCGGTAAGCGTGGATGTACGCAATGCACACAGCGTGCAGATACTTCCCGCCATGCTGCTGCAGCTCATGCAGAAGGAGCTGGCGGTGCATGTGCTGTTTCTGGATGCGCAGACCGAGACGCTGGTGAAGCGCTTTTCCGAGACGCGCCGCCTGCATCCGCTCAACGATGGCGTGCGTACCCTGCCGGAATGCGTGCGGCAGGAGCGCGAACTGCTCGCCGAAATCAGCAACATCGGCCACCACATCGACACCACTGAACTTAATGCAAATGCGCTGCGTGCCTGGATCAAGCAGTTCATCAAGGTGGATCGCGCGCGCCTGACGCTGCTGTTCGAGTCGTTCGGCTACAAGCACGGCATCCCGCTGGATGCCGATCTGGTATTCGATGCGCGCTGCCTGCCCAACCCTTACTACAACCCGGAGTTGCGCCCGCTTACCGGAAACGACGCGGCGGTGATCGAATTCCTGGAAAATATTCCTGCCGCACAGGACATGTTCGGCGACATCCGCAATTTTGTGGAACGCTGGCTGCCGTGTTTCGTCGCAGACAACCGCAGCTATCTCACCGTGGCCATCGGCTGCACCGGCGGGCAGCATCGCTCGGTCTATCTTGCCGAAAAGCTCGCGCGGCATTTCGAGCGGCAGCAACAGGTGCTGGTGCGCCACCGTGAGCTCGCATGAGGACACCTTGAAAAACCTACTGCGCGACTCGATTGCGGCGTTGCGCGGTGCTCGCTTCCTCGTCTACCCACGGGTATGTCTCGGTCGCTGTGCTCCGTGCGCCTTGCACTCAAGCCGCTCGCTACGGTTTTTCAAGGCGTCCTAGGGTTAAAGAATATGTTGCAGTATCTGAAGGCCGGCGACTGGCTGACGCTGCTGTTCGGCGGCCTCTGCGTGGTTCTGCTCGCCATCACGCTGTGGAGCGGCGGCCTTGCCGATAAGGCGGTGATCCGCAGCGGTGGGAAGATATTCCGCGAAGTGCCGCTGTCGCGCGACCAGCAGATCGAGGTCCCCGGCCCGCTAGGCACCAGCGTGATCACCATCGAGAAGCGCCACGCGCGCATCAGCTCCGACCCGAGTCCGAGGCAATACTGCGTGCGCCAGGGCTGGCTGCAACAGCCCGGTGAAATCGCCATCTGCCTGCCCAACGAGGTCAGCGTTGAGTTGACCGGCAGCACCAGGAAATATGACAGCCTCAACTATTAAGCTCGATAGCACCGCGGAAGATCACCACATCGCGCGCATGGCGGCGGTGGCGCTTGGCCTCACGGTGCTGGAGAACGCCATCCCCTCGCCGCTGCCCGGCGTGAAACCGGGGCTGGCCAACATCGTTACGCTGATCGTGTTGGCGCGCTACGGTTGGCGCGCGGCGGCCTGGGTGTCGCTGCTGCGCGTCGTCGCGGGCAGCCTGCTGTTCGGCAGCTTCCTCGCTCCCGGTTTTTTCCTCAGCCTGTCCGGCGCGGTATGCAGCCTGCTCGTGCTGGCCTTCGCGCAGCACCTGCCGGTGCGCTGGTTCGGCCCGGTCAGCCACAGCATCTACGCCGCCTTCGCGCATATCGCCGGGCAGATGCTGGTGGTGTACGTCTGGCTGATTCCGCATGCCGGCATCGCCTACCTCATCCCGGTCTTTGCCGTCGCAGCGCTGGTGTTCGGCACGGCGAACGGCCTCATCGCGGCGCGTTTCATGGATAATGACGGCAAACCAAACATGGAACGACTGCCATGAAGATCATCACTCTTGCCTTCACCGGCGCCTCCGGCCTGCCCTACGGCATGCGCCTCTTGGAATGCCTGCTCGCCAGCGGGCAGCGCGTGCATCTGGTGTACTCGCAGGCCGCGCAGATTGTCGCCAAGCAGGAAACGGACATCACGTTGCCGAACCGCCCGCAGGAGGCGGAGCAGATGTTCGCGGAGCGCTACGGGAAATTCAGCGGCGAGCTAAAGGTGTTCGGCATCCAGGACTGGTACGCGCCGATGGCCTCCGGCTCCAATCCCGGTGACGCGATGGTGGTCTGCCCCTGCACCATGGGCACGCTCGGCAAGATCGCGGGTGGCATCGGCGACGACCTCATCGCCCGCGCCGCCGACGTGATGCTCAAGGAGAGGCGTACCCTGATCCTCGTGCCGCGCGAGATGCCGTTCTCCGCGATCCATCTGGAGAACATGCTCAAGCTGTCGCACGCCGGCGCCGTCATCATGCCGCCCAATCCCGGCTTCTACCACCACCCGCAGAGCATGCAGGACTTGGTGGATTTTGTCGTGGCGCGGGTGCTTGATCATCTTGGCGTGCCGCAGACACTGATAAAGAAGTGGGGAGCGTAAGGTAAAACCGCCGGGGGTAGCCTGGCCACCTTTTTGAAAACACTCGCTCTGCGTCGGTATCGCCGGCAATGCATCAGGGGTCTTGATGATTATTTCAGTGAATTATCCATGCTAGTATGTGTCCAACTTCAGGACCAAACCGATCTTAAGGATAGTGAGCGTGAAACCGGGAAGGAATGACCCCTGCCCTTGCGGCAGCGGGAAAAAATACAAGAAATGTTGCCAGGATAAAGACTCAGCCGAATCTCTTGTAAAGAACACGGCTCCCACGCCGGATGAATGCAAGCAGCTGGTTGCCCTGTTTAATGCCGGGCGTTATGCCGAGTTGGAAAGCAGGGCACGCTTACTGGTGGAGCAGTATCCGGATTCCGGGTTTGTCTGGAAGGCGCTGGGGGTTGCCCTTCATTCACAAGGCAAAAACAGCCTGCAGGCTTCGCAAAAAGCGGCAGAGTTGCGGCCCGATGATGCAGATGCGCACAGCAATCTGGGCAATGCCCTGCGAGGCCTCGGACAGTTCGATGGCGCAGTGGCAAGCTACCGTCGGGCGCTGGTGGTCAAACCCGATTTCGCCGATGCGCACAATAACCTGGGCAATGCCCTGCGGGACCTCGGGCAGCTTGATGCGGCGGCGGCAAGTTACCGCCGGGCGCTGGCGATCGAACCCGATTTTGCCGAGGCGCATAACAACCTGGGCAATGCCTTGCGAGACCTCGGGCGGCTTGAGGGTGCGGTGGCAAGTTACCGCCGTGCACTGGCGATCAAACCCGATTACACCGATGCGCACAGCAACTTGGGGAATGCTTTGCGAGACCTCGGGCGGCTCGAGGATGCAGTGGCGAGTTACCGCCGTGCGCTGGCGATCAAGCCTGATTTCGCCGATGCGCACCGCAACCTGGGTGCCGCCCTGCGCGACCTCGGGCAGGTCGATGAAGCGGTGGCAAGTTACCACCGTGCGCTGGCGATCAAACCCGATTACGCCGAGGCGCACGGTAACTTGGGCTACGCCCTGCAAACTATCGGGCGGCTTGATGAAGCGATGGCGAGCTACCGCCGTGCGCTGGAGATCAAGTCCGATTATGCCGATGCACACAACAACCTGGGCAATATCCTGCGAGACATCGGGCAGCCCGACGACGCGGAGGCGAGCTACCGCCGTGCGCTGGCGATCAAACCCGATTACGCCGAGGCGTACAACAACCTGGGCAATGCCCTGCTGGATCTCAGGCGGCTCGATGAAGCGGAGGCGAGTTACCGCCTGGCGCTGACGGTCAAACCCGATTACGCCAGGGCACACAGCAACCTGCTTTACTGCCTCAGTCAAAGCGAAGCGGTGGATGCGCAGGCGTTGTTTGCAGAACACCGCCGCTTTGCCGAACAGTTCGAAGCACCCCTGCGCGCAAGTTGGCCGCAGCATCCACATTCGCGAAGCCCGGAGCGCTGTTTGCAGGTCGGCTTTGTATCCGGCGACCTGCGCACCCATCCCGTAGCTTTTTTTATCGAACCGGTGCTGGCTCATTTATCCGGCTACCCGCAGTTATCGCTGCACGCCTATTACAACCAAATCGCCGAAGATGGCGTCACCCAGCGCCTGCGAGGGTATCTGCCGCACTGGCACCCGATTGCCAGCCTGTCGGATGACGCGCTGGCACAGAAAATCCGTGCGGACGGCATCGACATCCTGATTGATCTTTCGGGGCACACCGCCGAACATCGGCTGCTGGCCTTCGCCCGCAAGCCTGCGCCGGTGCAGGCCAGCTGGATAGGCTACCCCGGCACCACGGGGCTGAGCGCGATGGATTACTATCTGGCGGATCGATTTTTTCTGCCACCCGGTCAATTCGACAGCCAGTTCACGGAAAAAATCGTACAAATGCCGGCTAGTGCACCTTTCCTGCACTTCGAAAATGCGCCGCCGGTTAACGCCCTGCCTGCCCTGAGTAACGGCCATGTGACCTTCGGCAGCTTCAACCGGGCAAATAAACTCAACCGGCCGGTCGTTGCCCTCTGGTCGCAACTGCTGCGTGCCTTGCCCGATTCACGCATGTTGCTGGGAGGGATGCCCCGGGATGGCGGATACGGCACGCTGATCGAATGGTTTGCGCAGGAAGGCATCGCGCGCGAACGCCTGAGTTTCCATCCGCGCAGCGGTATGGAGCATTATTTGGAATTGCATCATCAGGTGGACATCTGCCTGGATACATTCCCTTACACCGGAGGTACCACGACCCTTCATGCGCTATGGATGGGTGTGCCGACACTAACCATGACGGGCAACACGGTGGCAAGCCGGACGGGAGCCACAATTCTCAGTCATGCTGGCCTGGAAGCGTTCGTTGCACATGATGCGGCAGATTTCGTGCAGAGGGGCTTGTCCTGGTCCCGCAACCTTGCCGCGCTGTCCGATATCCGGGCAGGGGTGCGCGAACGCTTTGCGAAGTCGGTGATGGGCCAGCCAGCGCTGGTTGCCGCAGGTGTGGAACGTGCCTTGCGCCTCATGTGGCAACGCTGGTGCGCCGGCTTGCCGCCGGAGTCGTTTGAAGTGACATTGCAAGATACTGACCGTATGACGCAGGAGGCCGGCAAATGACGGAATCACGAAAAGCCGCGCCAATTTATGTCACGCAGCCTTCGTTGCCGTCGCTGGATGAATTCATTCCCTATCTGCAGCAAATTTGGGACAGCAAATGGCTGACCAATAGCGGCCCGTTTCACCAGCAATTCGAGCAGACATTGTGTGACTACCTGGGGGTTAAGCACCTTGCCCTGTTCACCAACGGTACCCTCGCCCTGGTCACAGCCCTGCAAGCCTTGCGCATCACTGGCGAAGTCATCACTACGCCATATTCGTTCGTGGCAACGGCCCATTCGCTGCTGTGGAACGGAATCAAACCGGTGTTTGTGGACATCGATCCGATCACTCTCAATCTCGACCCTGACAAGATCGAGGCCGCCATTACCCCGCAAACCACTGCCATCATGCCGGTGCACTGCTACGGCCACCCCTGTGATGTGAATCGCATCCAAAAAATTGCCGACAACTATGGACTGAAAATCATCTACGACGCTGCCCACGCCTTCGGTGTGCAATGCCATGACGGCAGTGTGCTTAACCATGGCGACCTGTCGGTGCTGAGCTTTCACGCCACAAAAGTGTTCAACACCTTTGAAGGCGGAGCCATCGTCTGCCACGATGCAAAAACCAAACAACGTATTGACCACCTGAAAAACTTTGGCTTTGTGGATGAGGTTACTGTGGTTGCTTCGGGTATCAACGGCAAGATGAGCGAAATTAATGCCGCCTTTGGCTTGCTGCAACTCAAGGGCATTGATGAAGCCCTGCAGAAGCGCAAAGCCATTGATAGCCGTTACCGAGAGGCCTTGGCCGGCGTCAAGGGCATCCATTGCTTGCTGGCTGGGTGCGAAAAAACAGCTAACTATGCCTACTTCCCGATTCTGGTGCAGCCGGACTATCCGCTCAGCCGTGATGCGCTATATCAAAAAATGCAAGACGCCGGTATTTATGCGCGCCGCTATTTCTACCCGTTGATAAGCGATTTCCCGATGTACCGGGGGATGCCTTCGGCGGCACACGCGAATTTGCCAGTGGCGAGGAAAGTTGCGGAACAAGTAATCTGTTTGCCGATTTACCCGGGCTTATCAAATGAACAGATTGATCTTATTCTTGGATTGATTGCAAGTTAGGTGGGCAAATCGTTTTGTTATTACAGTTGCAAATGAACCGTCCGAAGAAATATCAGGAGAATATTGCATATGAATGAGCAGGAACTAATGGAAAAAATCCAGCAGAGTTTCAAGGTTGCATTTGGCACCGATCCATCGTTGGTCACCATTGATGCCAAACCGGAAAATATTCCGGGCTGGGATTCTTTGGGGCATGCCACACTTACCCTGTCTCTTGAAAAAACATTCAACGTCACATTTGATATAGATGAATTGATGGCTATGGAAGACGTGGCTGCGATAATTGAGGTGATGCGCAACAAGATCACTTAGCGCATGGATTCAATGAATTTTTCAGGAGAACTTGCAAGCCGGTGCGGCGGCTCATCGCGGCTTGTGAACGTAAAAACAAATGAGGTCAATTCTGACGCAGGAGTTCTCATTGCACGAAGCGCCGGTTTTTTCGTGTCCCTTGGACTCAAGCCGGGTGAGCGTATCATAATCACCTGCCGGCTTTCGCCGGCATCCGCTCTGGCGTATCTCGGAGCAATCTATGCCGGGCTGGTTGCCGTACCCATTGATGCGTCGAATCTTTCAACAGATATATCAGCCTATATTGATTTGACCGGGGCGAGGGCTGTCTGGTCGGAAACCGACGACAGCCCGAAGCTGAAAATCCCCCCGGAAGTGCTTTATATTCATGCAAATCAAGCAACGGAAGGGACTGTCCTGGCTCACCCGGTGCCCCGTGCCGCTGCCGACCTGGCCGCTCTCATGCCGACATCGGGCACAACCGGCAGGCCCCGGTTTGTCATGGTCAGCCATGGAAATCTCCTCGCCAACACCGAAGCGATTGTACGAAGCCAGCGCCTCGGCGACGGAGAAACTGCAATGCTCATCCTTCCCATTTCGTACTGTTTCGGAGCAAGCGTTTTGCACAGCCATCTTTATTGCGGCGGCAGCGTTGTTTTTGACAACCGCTTCATGTTTCCGGACAAAGTATTGAGGTCGATAGCCGAATATGGATGCACTACCTTTGCCGGTGTGCCGTCCGTTTACAAGATACTCCTTTCCCGCTCCAGCCTGTCAACCATACCAATGCCGAGCTTGCGCAGGGCCATCCAGGCAGGCGGCCACCTGGAGTGGCGGCACATAGAACAGTTCAGGGACTGCTTGCCGGATGTGCCTTTTTACGTCATGTACGGTCAAACCGAGGCTACCGCAAGGATCACTTGCCTGGAACCTGAAAGGCTTTCTGATAAAAAGGGCAGCGTTGGAAGAGCGCTTGACAACCTGAAGCTCAGAATTGTTGATGACTCCGGGGCAAGCCTGCCTGCACGGCAATCCGGTGCAATCCAGGTCAGCGGCCCCTCCGTATGCCTTGGGTATTGGAATGACCCTGAAGAGACACGCGCCAAATTCGACGGCAGTTGGTTGAACACCAATGATTCGGGAAGAATGGACGAAGAAGGGTATGTCTGGATTGAAGGGCGCAACGTGGATTTCCTGAAGGTCAGGGGCAAGCGGCTCTCGCTGGGTGAAATCGAGCAAAAGGTTTTATGTGTGCAGGGGGTAAGGGATGCGGCAGCCTGCGTGATTCCCCATGACGAGGCGGGTGAAGCCCCCGCCGTATTTGTGGTTCCCGATAAGGAGGTTTCACATGAAGAGCTGGCCAGCAGAATCAAGACCTCTTTGCCCCCTGCCTGGACATGTGAAATGATAATCATCATCGACCATCTGCCCCTTACGGATCGCGGCAAACTGGACCGTGCGGCATTAAACCTGTTGCTTGAAGAGCAATGAGCACTCTTGATGAAAAAATAGATGCCATCCTGACCGGGCCGCCCTATGGCCCTGGCAGCGCAGAAGCTGCAGCCCGTGTTTTTACCCTGTTGCGCGAACAGGTGATTCATGCGGCAAGCCAGTCTGAAGTTTATGCCAATTATGTGCGCCATTGGCCCATCAAGGTGGAGCACGCGCAAAGCATCGAGGAGCTTCCCTATATCCCGGTTTCGGTTTTCAAGCGCAACCCGCCGTTGGCCCTCGTTCCCTCCGATAAAATTCAAAGAACGCTGCTTTCGAGTGCGACAACAGGCCAGGAGCCCAGCAGGATTGCCATTGATGCGCCCACCGCCAAGCGGATGACCAAGGGAGTGGTCGCAATTCTTCGCGATTTTATAGGTTCTGCCCGACGCCCCTATCTGGTTGTTGACAGCGCTGAAACCAATGCAAACGCTGCCAGCCTGGGAGCCAGGGGGGCAGCCATTCGCGCGCTATCGCCCTTTGCTACTGAAACCGTCTATTGCCTTAAGGGCGGGAACCTGGATATTGATGACGAGGCTCTCGGGGAATTTATTGAACAGCATGGCGATAAACCGGTCATCGTCTACGGTTTCACGTCAATACTCTGGACAAAATTGATCACGCCCTTGGCGGCAAAGGGAAAGACCCTGGGGATGCAGCAAGCCGTTATCCTCCACAGCGGCGGGTGGAAAAAGCTGATCGCGGAATCAGTTACCAAAGAAGTTTTCAACATAACCGCTTCACAGGTCTTTGGTTGCCAGAAAGAAAAGGTCATTGATTACTACGGCATGGTTGAGAACCTTGGCATCATCTATCCCGACTGTATTGCAGGAAACAAACATGCTCCAGCCTTCGGAGCTGTTGTCATCCGTGATCCGCTTACGCTAAAGCCGGTAATAACTGGCGGAACAGGCATTGTTCAGGTTTGCAGCGCCCTGCCGACAAGCTTCCCGGGGCACCTCCTGCTGACGGAAGATCTGGCGACGCTCATCGCTGAAGATGGCTGTCCCTGCGGCCGCCCCGGAAGCGCATTCCGCTTTGTGGGGCGCATATCCAAAGCCGAAGTGCGAGGATGCGGAAATATTGACAGACAAAGGATCGCCTGAAGAATGAATGCATCTTTGCCGGACATGTTTGTTATAGAACCCGTTGATACCGTTGAGCGGATAACGGTTATTGCGGGGGAGCTCAAGCAGATTTTGACCGATGAACCTTTATCGGTGCATGAACTGGTCGGGCTCTGTGACAGTTGGTCTTCTGAGGTTGTGAAGCCTCCTGCCGCCGCTGTGCCAGGGGCGGTGTTCCTTGGCATGTGGCTGCGCAAAGGTACGCTGATGGCAATACTTGACCGTGAGCTGGGAAACCGGTGGCAGGAAGGCTGGGTTGTAGAAAACAAAACCCGTTTCAAGACATTCCCGGTTGGCCTCGTAGGGCATTGGCCGGCCGCAAACGTGCAGATTCTGCCACTGCTTTCAGGACTCTGTGCCTTGCTGGGGGGAAATGTTTCGCTGGTAAGGGTTCCGCCATCCTTTGTAGAGCCCGTGCAATATCTGCTGGAATCGCTTCGTCTGGTGCACGGAGGAGAAAAAATTGCGCGCAGATTCCGCTTTGTTACTTTCCACCGTGACCGCCTGGATTTGCATGAAGCCATGGCCCGTTCATCTGATGGAGCCATGATCTGGGGAGGCAAGGAGGCAGTCACTTCAATCCGCGCGCTGCCGTTTCCCTACTGGGCGCGATTCATGGTATTCGGCCCGAGAGTTTCAGTCGCGGCTCTTGACCGGGGCGCCTGGACCGAACCGGAAGCTCTCTCCAAATGGTGTCTGCGTCTTGCGCGGGATGTATGGCAGTTTGACCAGATGGCGTGCAGTTCACCGCAGGTATTGTTTGTGGAACGAAACCGCAATGATGATCTATCGCCCCTGCTTGATGCCATGTCAAAGGCGTTCAATGAAGAGAACAGTGCTCACCCCCGCCTTGATATCGATGCATCGCTTACGTCGGCCATAGTCCGCGCCAGGGCATCCACCCTGCTTGATGACGTCAACAATCGAGCCATCTTCCCGGAAACACCCGACTGGACCATCCTTGTTCATGGTTCACCCTCATTTCCGGAACCGGTTCAGGGCAGAACGCTGCATATAGTTCCGGTTGAGGACTTGCGCATGATCGCCCCGCTTCTCGATGGCAATGTGCAGACACTGGGGCTCGGCATGACCAACCCACAACTGGAAGCAGCGCTGGCCGAGCTGGCGGGAAGGCAGGGCGTGGACAGGATAGTTCGCCTGGGCTCGATGCACGTATTTGATTCACCATGGGACGGTAACAATCTGATCCTTCCCATGATCAGGAAGGTTCGCCACGCGCCCTCGATCAATTTGGCACAACAAGGAGAATGTTAATGGCCGAAAAAAACGACTTTCTGGAGGCACTCGAAAAGAAGGCCAGAATGTTTTACCCCAGCGCCCATAAGGCTTACGAACATAACCAGGATATTTGCGACTGGCTCCTTTTCCCATTGTCACGCTGGGCTCGCGAAGCCTATGGAGAAGAAGTTTTTGAACATGCTGTGAAGGGATATGCGCAATATTGTATGCACGTTTCACAGGCGCAGAGGAAATATGAGCAGGAAGGAAAGTACACACCCGAGTCGCTTCCCGACATCATTGAGCATGTGTACGAAGACAGCGCCTACATGACCCCATACATGTGGGCGGCAATCCTCATCTATGCTTTCTGGGAAAGCATGGCCAACCATATCAGGCTGTTCAGGGATGAATTCCTCGACAAGCTTCCCGCGACGCCGACAATTCTTGAGTTGGCCTGCGGCCACGGCGTCATGGGACTGGCAGCCATAGAACATCGAAAGGATGCCACGCTGACGGGCTATGACATAAGCCCGACGGCCATCGGTATTGCCCGCAAGCTTGCCGGAGCATCAGGCCATGCGGATCGGGCCTGCTTTGCGGTCAAGGATGTGCTGACGCTTGACGACCAGAACGAGGCGCATGGCTACCACGGAATCATGGCCGCCATGCTTGCGGAACACCTGCAAACTCCACACGCCCTGTTTGCCTCAATCAGCAGAAACCTGAAACCCGGCGGACTCGCTTTTTTCAGCACTGCGCTGGAATCGCCGCAACGGGATCACGTGTATGAATTCCACAAGGAGAGCGAGGCCATCCTGATGGCCGAGGAAGTGGGCCTTCGAGTTATACGGCTTGTGTGCGACAGCGGCAACCGGCTTCCGGGAGGAAGGTTTCTCCCGCGAGCCATGGCGATGGTGCTGACAAAGGATGCGCCCCAATGATGAACGTAAAAAATGCCGTGATAACCGGAGGAAGCGGTGGCCTCGGAAAGGGTTGCATTGCCAACCTCAAGAACAATGGATGGCGGACTATCTCTGTTGATATCAAGCCTTCTGGATCTTGTAATCCAGAAGAGCGACCCGACTTGGAAATAATCGCAGACGTGAGTGATTCCGGCGCCGTTCAAAATGCTTTTGACTCGATCATGGAGTATTGCGTGGCACCGGATGCCTTGATCTGCCTTGCTGGAATTGTTCTCGATGCACCGGTATTTGGCATAGCTCGTGGCGGAATTCACACTTATCCGGAGCAGTCATGGCGAAAAACGATGGATGTGAATCTTACCGGCACCTTTCTCTGCGCCCGCGAGTTCGTTGACCGGCTGGTTAGAAAACGCCACCATGGCGTGGTCGTGACATGCAGCTCTCCTGCCGCGAATGGGGCACCAGGGCAAAGTGCCTATGCTGCAAGCAAAGCCGGGGTAGAGGCGTTTACCGTATCTCTTGCGCGGGAAACGGCCCCCTTCGGCATCAGGGTCTGCGGATTTCGTCCGGCACTGACACTGACCCCGATGGCAGAGCAGTATCCGCGCCACATAATAGACAGCTTGGCCAGCAAGAGCCTGATCAAACGATTTGCCCGACCGGAGGAGATTGGTGAGGCGATACATTTTCTTCTCGGCAATGAGTTGGCAAGTGGCAGAATCTTTGAATTTGATGGCGGACTTATTATCTGATTCAACTTCTCGACATAATATAAAACGGGGCTATTAGAATGGGCCGAAAGAAAGAAATCGTCATAGTAGGCGCCAGAGGGTTTGGCAAAGAAGTTGTGGGATATATTGAAGAACACGGTTCCTATGATATTGTTTGCGCACTTGATGAACAGGATAATGCACCTCTTCTAGGGCATGAGGTCGTACACCCGCAACGATATTCTTATTCATGCAAAAACGCGATTTTTGCTATTGGATACCCCGAGCATAAGCAAGAAATACTTGATAAATTCCAGCCTTTATCTCTCACTTGGGAAACCTTTGTTCACCCATCTTCAATAATTTCCAGACATGCCATGCTTGGCGCGGGAGTGGTTGTTGCTCCTTTCTCACTGGTTGCGGGGGATGCACATGTGGGCTCACATGTTCTAATCAACGCTTTTTGCGCTGTTGCTCACGATTGCTCCATTGGTGACCGTTCCTCCCTCATGCCTTATGCCTGCGTCAACGGTGGGGTATCGGTTGGGAGGGAGTGCCTGATTTCCACCGGCGCAAAAGTCATGCCCGGAATAACCATAGGCGACCGGTGCCGAATCAGTGCCGGCGCAGTTGTAACAAGGGACATTCCTGCCGATTCGCTGGTGTTTGGTAATCCTGCTCAATTTCAGCCCGATGTGTCCATGTTGGCCAAGGCAAGGAAACGCGCCTTGAAACAAGAACAGGAAACCTCGTGAAAAACATGCCCACCGTCATGAGATGGGAGCGCATTGCATGAACTGCATGATTTGCAACGCATCCATGGCGTATTATTTTTCCAAGGATTTCAGGGGAGAATTCAATCTCCATGAAGTTGAATACTGGAAATGCGGCGGCTGTGGTTTTGTTATCTCCAAGACACACAAGGACATGCCCGCCTCTGAATGGGAAAAGCTGAATGAGGCCGTGCACTCAACATATCAAGGTACAGATTTTGCGGCTCTCGACCCCAAATGGCTAACCCGTCTGGCTGCACAGGCCAAGATACTATCCAGGCTCGCCCAAATAAAGGTATTGCCGCATCAACTGCCTTGGGTGGATTATGCCTGCGGTGACGGCAAACTCGCCGATCTGCTCTCGGAAAACGGACTGCCCACCCTGAAATTTGACCGATACATGCATACCGGTAATGGCGATTACCTGACCGAAAATCAGTTGATCTCCCATCGTTATGACAACGTCATCAGCACCTCTGTACTTGAACATCTTTTGAGTATCGAGACATTTGACCAGATTGCTTCATTGGTTTCCGATTCGGGAACCCTCTCGGTTCACACCCTGGTCCGCGAAGATATTCCGCAGGATCCGGAATGGTTCTATCTGCTGCCGGTACATGTGGCTTTTTATACCAATCGAAGCATGCAAATACTCTTCGATAAATACGGATTCAAGGCATCTGTCTACCATCTTGGCTCTACGATGTGGTTCTGGTTTAAAGACAATGCCGAATTAGTGCAGCAGGCGGTGATAGAGTATAACCATAGTGAAGCGGATCAGCTTTTTTTCAAAAAAGGATTCATGGATTACTGGAAATAATGGATGGCATTGAAGGCACAGGGGATTGTTTAATGAATAATTGCCAGAAAACGAGTAGCGCAGGGAAACACATCTTGATTTTTCCGGGTGGCATGCCGCGTTCTCTCGAATACCTGCAAAAATGCCTGCGCGATGGGCAGGCCGTCATTGGCGCCTCGTCGCTTGATTATGATGTTTCACGGGAACAATATCCCGCATGGCTATATCTTCCCTATGTCACACAGCCCGAATTCTGCGGCGCGCTCAAGCAAGCCATTCTGGAATTCGATATAGGCGGAATTTTTTCACCCAATCCCGTGGTCTGGGATTATTTAAATCGCATCCTGAAAGAACTTGCACCAAATGTGACTCTGGTGAACGACTCGCCGGTAAATGTGGAGTTGAGCGGGTACCGTGCAGCTCGCAACCAGGCACGGGCATTGCTGGAAAAACCTCTTCCATTGGCTTCGAATTTCCCGGTCAAAGCGTCAATATCGGAAATCGAACTTGCTTCGTTATTTAGGCACTCGAATCTGATTCCGGGAATGTGTGATGACGAAAAGATTTCCGCCCTGTGCGCGATTTTCTGCCACACCCCCCCCGGAGATGTGGTGGAAATAGGCAGTTGGTGGGGGAAGTCAGCCTTTGTTTTGGCCAGATTGGCGCATTGTTATGAGATCGGGAATTTGCTATGCGTTGACCCCTGGTCTAACGAACATCTGGTGCAACATGACGCACAGGGTATGGTTGACACCGTGGCGGCACAATTGAATGTCGAAGAAGCGCTCACCATTTTTGAAATGAATCTTCTTCCATACAGTGTCAATCACGTCAATTACCTGCGCATGCCCTCAACAGACGGTGCGAAGCATTACGGCGAACACCGGAGTGCCACCACCGCATCATTTGGAACAACGAACTATTGCGGCCATATTGCGATCCTGCATATTGACGGCAATCACAGTTATGCCGCTGCCAAGGCCGATATTGCCTCCTGGAGCGGGTTTGTCGTTGATGGCGGATGGATAATTATTGACGACTATATTTGGCCGTATGGCGATGGTCCGCAACGGGCCGGTGATGAGTTCCTGGCTAAAAATAAGGACAGGATTGGTGTTGCCTTTGTTATGGGTAGCGCCCTATTTATTCAATGTTGAATTTCCGGCTGTTCATGGTTCGATATGCTCACCACGAACGGCCTTATTCAATATCATACGCACCGGCATAGGGATAGCCGCCCGCAACGCTTCTTCCACCTCCAGCCACAGACTGCCCGGTTGCGCGGCGTGCAACGGCTTGTGCGTGAGCCGGATCACTAGCGGCGTGATATGCAGCCTGAAGTGCGTGAAGGTATGGGTGAAGGTCTCCAGCCGCTTTCCTTCACTCGCGGTCATCCCGCTGCGCACGAACCAGTCCCTCGCCGTTGCCTCGTCGTCGAACTGCGGCGGACACCACAGCCCGCCCCAGATGCCGCTGCCGGGGCGCTTCTCCAGCAGGATGTCGTTGCCGTGCATCAGCAGCAGGAAGGTGGCGCGTTTTTCCGGCACTGCCTTTTTCGGGCGCGGCGTGGGCAGTTCGCCGACGCGGCCGGTATTGAGCGCGACGCAGCCGGCCTGCACCGGACACTCGCCGCACTTCGGCCTGCCGCGCGTGCAGACGGTCGCGCCCAGGTCCATGAGCGCCTGGGTGTAGGCGGCGATATCGTGCTGCGGCAGCAGGGCCTCGGCTCGTTGCCAGAGTTGCGCTTCGACTTTCCTGTCTCCACTCCAGCCTGCGATGCCGCAGTAGCGCGCCAGCACGCGCCTGACGTTGCCGTCGAGGATCGCGCGGCGCTTGTGCCAGGTCAGCGCGCAGATCGCGGCGGCGGTGGAGCGGCCGATGCCGGGGAGTTCGAGGATATCTTCAAATTTGCGCGGGAATTCGCCACGATACTTTTCGACGATGAGTTGTGCGGCACGATGCAGGTTGCGCCCCCTCGCGTAGTAGCCGAGGCCGCTCCAGTGCGCCAACACTTCATCCTCGGTCGCGGCGGCGAGGGCCGCGACGGTCGGGAAGGCGGCGATGAAGCGCAGGTAATAGGGGATGACGGTGGCGACCTGCGTCTGCTGCAGCATGATCTCGGAGAGCCACACGTAATATGCCCCCTGTTTCTGCCACGGCAGGTCGTGGCGGCCGTGCTTGTGCTGCCATGCAACGAGGCGCGAGGCGAAAGAGGGCATATTAGCTACCAGCCATCCGTTCGCCTTGAGGTATCGAAGGGCGAGCGGATAAGTTCCACGGGCATACCGTTCATGCTTCGATACCTCAGCACGAACGGGTTTTGTGAATCATCTGAACAGGCCCTTGAGGCCTTCCTTGAGCTGGTCCTGCAGTTTGGTCTTTACTTTTTCCTTGGCGGCCTCGCCGACCATCGCGCCGAAATCCAGGGTGTACTTCAGGTTGGTGAAGGGGCCGCTGACACGCACCGGGACGGTGATACCGCCGACGGCATCCTTGCCGCCCTGGCCTTCCAGCGTCTTCGCGAGCGTGGCCTTGGCAACATAGTCGATGCTGTCGTTGCCGATGTTGATGTCGCCGTTGCCGGATAGGCGCAGCAGCGGCGATTTCAGCGACAGGTCGTCGTTGTGCGCGACGCCGTTGTTTACCTTGAAGCTCGCCTTGAGCTCGCTGAAGTCGGTCTTCTCGTCCTTGTTGGCGGACTGGGTTTGCGCGCTTGCGCCGCCCTTGCCCAGCATGCCTTGTGCGTCGCGCAGCTTCTTGGCGATGTTGATGCCCCGGATCGCGCCGTCGGCAAGATTGAGCGACATCGTGCCGTTGAGCGCCTTCTTCATCGCACCGACGGTGGCGCCCTGCATGGTGAGGTTCATGCCGATGTTGCCCTTGCCTTCGAGGGTGTCGAAATCCGCCGCATCCTTGGTCAGCGCAGCGACATTCACGCCGCTCAGCATCTGGTTGATGGCGATGCTCGGCGTGGCCTGTGCGTTCACACTCAGGCTGCCCTTCATGCTGCCCTGGTACAGGTTGGCGGACAGCGGCGCGACGTTCACCTGGCCGTTGCGCGCCTTGACGTCGAGGCGCACGTTGCTGGATTTCACGTTCGCCACCTTGAGCGCGCCGATGCGCAAGCTGCCGTCCAGCTTGAGCTTGCGCAGGGCGGACAGGTCGATGGGCTGCTCGGGTTCGCTGGCTTTGGGTGCGGAGGCCTTGCTCTCGCCCGCCGGCTTCTTCGGCAGGTACAGATCGGCATCGAACTGGTCGACATCCACGTCGAAGTGGATCGCCGGATCGGCGAAGCCGTTCACGCCGACCCTGGCCTTGACCTGGCTCTGCAGCAGGCCGCCGGCGAGGTTGGCCTGCACGGTTTCCTTCGCCGCATCGACCTGCACGCTGCCCTTCATCTCGCTGCTGATCGATTTGCCCGGCAGCTTATCGCCCGTGGCGTTCATCGCCACGACCAGGTTGGACAGGTTGAATTGCTTCGCCTCGAAGTTGCCCGACAGCGGCGAGGAAAGCTTCACCTTGAACGCCTGCTCGGGCTGTTTCACGTCGAGAGCCAGCGTCAGCGCGCCGACCTTGAAGGATTGCGCGTTGCCTTCCACGCCGGGCAGCGAGAGCGCGGCGGCGATGTTGCCGGAAACACCGTCCAGTTTGGCGTTCAGCGTCAGCTTGTCGCCGGAAAACTTGTCCCTGGTGAGGCTCAGGGCGGGTGCGTCGAGCGCCGCCTCGAAGTTGTCCTTCGCCTTGGTGCCCGTTGCCTGCAGCGCAAATTTCCTTGTGCCGAACTCCTGCGTCTTCAGGTCCGCACTGGCATCGCCACTGGCTTTCAGCTTGAGGTTGCTGATGTCCAGCGCCGCGCCGCCTGCCTGCAGGTCCAGCCCTTCCAGGCGGTATTGCTGCTTGTCCAGATCGAAGGTCAGCGTGGTCTTGAGCTGCGTCGTGATGTCCAGCTTGGGCTGGTTGGCCTGCACCGAGGCGGCGAGGTCGATCTTGCCCGGCACGCCGTTAGCGATGCGCCCGGTGTGCAGGTTGAGGTTCTTGATGGCGTACTGTGCGCCGCTGCCTTCGTCGCGGTAGGTCAGGCTGGTCTTCTCGATGGAGACCGCGGCGATGTCGAACTTGACCGGCTGCTTGGCGTCGGCTTTCTTCCCGGCCTGTTTTTCCTCACCCGTTTTCTCCTCTTTGGCGCCGAGCAGGTCGTCGATGTTGGTCGTGCCGTCCTTGCGCTTGACCAGCGTGGCCTGCAGGCCGCTCACCGCCACTTCGTCCACCACCGCCTGCCCGGAGAACAGCGGCAGCAGCGCGAGCGAGACATGCGCCGAATCGATCGCGGCGAACTGCTGGTCGCTCTTGAATTCGGACAGCGATACCTTGCCGATATTCGCGCCGATGCTGGGGAAAAACGACAGCGTGATCTTGCCGTCGAGGCGCAGGTCGCGCTGCTTGCTGTCCTTCACCGCCTTGATGATCTGGTCCTTGTAATCGTTCGGGTCGAAGGTTGCCGCCACGTATGTCACACCTGCCACGGCGATACCGATCACTGCGCCTGTGCCCAGCAAACCGTACTTGAGGATCTTGTTCATGTTATTCCCTCCGCTGAAAGATTGGGATGAAAGACGGGAGGGATTATAGCGGAGAGATTGCAGGTCGGGCTCTATAGCCCGACCTGCATTTCTGTTAAAAAGCTGCCTAAAAATTCGCGAGGAGGGATGGATGCAAGGCGCCCGGGCTTTGCATGGCCATCCGACTAAGCTGGCAAAAAACGCCAGCCAAGTCGCTGGTCAACGCAGCAACCGGAATGTACTGAAGGTACATGAGGATTGCGAGTACCGCGCAACGCCGCAGACGCCTTCCGCAGCAATTTTTCTAGATTACCTTGGAGTAGCGCGCATGCTCAGTGCGCGTGCGCAGGTACTTGTCGAACACCATGCAGATGTTGCGGATCAGCATGCGCCCCTTGGGGGTCACCTCGATCCACTGTGGGGAAATAGCCAGCAGGCCTTCACGCTCGTATTCGCGCAGCTCTTCCATTTCGGTGGCGAAGTACTGGTCGAAGTCGATCAGGTAGGCGATGTTGAACGATTCCTTGGAAATCTCGAAATGGCACATCAGCGCCTGGATGATCGCGCGGCGCACCAGGTCGTCGGCGTTCAACTCCAGGCCGCGCATGATGGGCAACTCGTTCCGGTTCAGCGCGTCGTAATAGTCTTCCAGTTCGCGGTAGTTCTGGCTGTAGGTCGGGCCGATTTTCCCGATGGCGCTGACGCCCAGCGCAACGAGGTCGCAGTCTGAATGGGTCGAATAGCCTTGGAAGTTGCGGTGCAGCCGCCCCTGGCGTTGCGCCACCGCAAGCTCGTCTTCCGGCTTGGCGAAGTGGTCCATGCCGATATACACATAACCCGCGCCGGTCAGCTTGTTCACCGCCATGCTGAGGATGTCCAGCTTGACCTGCGGGGCCGGTAAGTCCTCTTCATTGATGCGCCGCTGCGGCTTGAAGATGGACGGCATGTGCGCGTAGTTGTAGATCGACAGGCGATCCGGATTGGCGGCGATGATCTTGTCCAGCGTCACGCCGAAGCCCTCCAGCGTCTGCTTGGGCAGGCCGTAGATCAGGTCGATGCTGACCGACTTGAAGCCGTTGGCGCGCGCGGCGCGGATGATGCCCAAGGTCTCTTCCTCGCTCTGGATGCGGTTCACCGCGCGCTGCACCTCGGCATCGAAATCCTGCACGCCGATGCTGATGCGGTTGAAGCCTTCCTTGCCGAGCAGTGCGATGGTCTCATCGCTCACCTTGCGCGGGTCGATTTCGATGGAGTATTCGCCGTCTTCCACCAGCTTGAAGTGCTGGCGGATCGCCGCCATCAATTGGCGTATTTCGTCGTCGCTCATGAAGGTCGGCGTGCCGCCGCCGAAGTGCAGCTGCTCGACGACCTGTCCCGGCCCGAGCAGTTCCGCCTGCATCGCCATCTCCTTGGTCAGGTAGCGCACGTATTCGGCCGACTGGCTGCGGTCCTTGGTGATGACCTTGTTGCAGGCGCAGTAGAAGCACAGCGTGTTGCAGAACGGGATGTGGATATACAGCGACAGCGGACGGGCGATGCCGCCGATCTCGCGTTTTGCCACCCACTGCTTGTAACTTTCGGCGTTGAATGCTTCAATGAAGCGGTCTGCAGTCGGATAGGAAGTGTAGCGCGGGCCGTTCTTGTCCAGCCTGCGGATCAACTCCAGATCCACTACCAGTTGATTGACTGGCTCATCCATAAAATACCCCTACAAAATGCCATGAATTATGCCAGTTAGTCGCCCCGGATTGGTTTGATATATATCAAATATATGTCAAAATCTACGAGGTATTTACAATGCAAATGGTGGATGGGTGAGAGGATGTTCTCCATGATTTGTTCCCTGTTTCCCATTTTTTAAGGCAATTAACGTGCAACGACCGGCTTCGCGCCTCAAAACAGCGTGCTCCAACTGCAATCTGCGCGAGCTTTGCCTGCCTGTCGACCTGAGCGTCGGCGAAATGCAGCAGATGGACGATATCAGCAATATCAAGCGCGGCTACGCGCGCGGCAGTTACCTTTATCGCAGCGGCGACAAGTTCCAGTCGCTATACGCCATACGCAGCGGTTCGTTCAAGACGCAGATACTTCACGAGGATGGCCGCGAGCAGGTGACGGGCTTCCAGATGGCTGGCGAAATCATTGGCCTGGACGCGATCTGCACCGATCACCACACCTGCGATGCGGTGGCGATGGAGAACAGCGAGGTGTGCGAGCTGCCGTTCAACAAGCTGGAGGCCTTGAGCCGCAAGCTGCCCAGCCTGCAGCGCCACCTGCACAAGATCATGAGCCGCGAAATCGTGCGCGACCAGGGCATCATGCTGCTGCTCGGCTCGATGCGCGCCGAAGAGCGCCTTGCCGCCTTTCTGCTCAACCTGTCGCAGCGTTATGCGGCGCGCGGCTATTCGCCTACCCACTTCCAGTTGCGCATGTCGCGCCAGGAAATCGGCAGCTATCTTGGATTGAAGCTGGAAACCGTCAGCCGCACATTTTCCCAGTTCCAGGAGAGCGGCCTGATCAAGGTCCGGGCGCGCTCCGTCGAGCTGCTCGACCTGCCCGGTCTGCGCGCGATGTTCGGCAATTGACCATAGTACGCCGCGCTTTGGTGCGGTGCTGCCCGGATTAATTTATGAGGCTCTTCACGAGGAAGATAATGCATCAACAATTTCGAGCCCCCAAAAAATGACCATGGAACGCAAAATATACTGGGGCATCGGCACACTTTCTGTGCTGATCCTGATCGGTTCGTTTTTCATGCCGGACAAGCCGGTCGGGCAGGGCGACCTGCCGTGGAACATCGAACATCCCATGCCGGATACGACGCGCGTCTTCGGCCTGACGCTGGGCGCCAGCACCGCTGGCGAGGCGGAGCAGCGCTTCCGCGAAGAGGCCAAGTCCAGCCTGTTCAAGTCGCCGGATGGGCGGCTGGTTGCGGAAATGTTCTTCGAGCAGGTCACCCTGGCGGGATTGAAATCCCGGATCGTCATCGACATCGCCGTTCCCGAGGCGGAATTGCAGGCCATGTACGAGCGCGGCCTGCGCATCAGTGGGACCGGCGGCGGCAAAAAAATTACGCCGGCGACGGAGGATGTGGCCAGAATGCGCGTGCTGCCGATAGGCGGCCTGACCTACATGCCGTCGGTGCGCGTGGAGGAGGAAATCTTCCTCAAGCGTTTCGGCCAGCCGAACCAGCGCATCCGGGAAAAGGAAAGCGGTGCGGTGCACTGGCTGTATCCTCAACACGGCCTGGACATCGCGCTGAGTGGCAAGGAAAAACCCGTGCTGCAATACGTTCCGCCCCGGGACTTCGGCAGGCTGCTGCAACCCTTGCTGGGCAGCGGCGAAGTGCTCAACTAGAGTTGGCGTCCGGCATCTGCTTCAGCTTCCGTCTGGAGGCTTAAGCAGGATTGCCGCAAGGTGGCGCCGGGTCAGAGCCCCAGCGAGGAAAGCAAATCGTCCACTTCGTCCTGTCCCCTGACGCTGTCGTCCGGCTTGTGGGCGGGGCCGGCGGTCAGGCCTTCCGTTCTGATCAGCGAATCCCTGGTGTCAGGCGCGTATTCCTTGAGGATGTCGAGCAGAATGCTCTCGACTTCGACGGCGGCTCCCACGATCTTGTTGACCATTTGCCCGGCCACGTCGCGGAATTCCTGCGCTTCCATGATGTGCAGCAGGCTGCGGTAGATGGCCTCTTCTGCGGCGGCAATCTCGCCAAGCCTGGTAATCGCCTCCTCGATCAGCATCGTATTTTCTTCAAACACCGCACCTGCCAGCCGGTTCGAGAGGTCGCTGCAAATGGCGCGCGTCGCACCGGTCAACGGCAATGAAGTTTCTACCGCGCTGATGGTTTTTTCCGATGCTTCATGCATGGATTGGTCGATGAAGGAAAGGCGGTCGCGCGCGTCCGGCATGGTGGAGGCCGATTTTTCCAGGCTGCGGGTATGGCCGAGCTCTTTCAGCAGGTGGTGCAAGCGCGCGGTGGCCCGGCCGATTTTTTCGACATCGGTATGGGCGGTCTTCACGGTGCGCTTTCTGCGCGGCGTAGCGGTCGTCATGGCAAACCTCACTCCTCCGTTGCCGTTTATTTGAATCTGCTTCTTGGCCGAGTGGCCGGACAAGGCGCAAAGTATGCACGGTGTGCACGGCGCTCGTCCAGCGGCCCGACGGGCGCGGTCGAGGCAGGCGGGCGGTTCCGGCTACTCCGGTTCGGCCTTTTCCTTGTTTGCCCCGCTCTTTTTGTTGGCGGCGGGGTGGTCCATCATGTCCTCATCGTCATCGTGCAGGATGCGGTTGGCGCTGCCTTCCATGTCTTCGTACTGCCCCTTCTTCACCGCCCAGATCAGCACGACGAGGAAGACCAGGCCGAAGAACATCATGCCGGGGATCAGACTGTAAATTACATCCATGACAGCTCCTAAGATTTCCTGAAAAGGGTGCGGATGCGCGCCGCGTTGCCGATCACCACCAGCGAGCTGATCGGCATGGTGATCGCCGCGACCAGCGGCGTGACCTTCGCCAGCATCGCCAGCGGCACCATGATCGCATTGTAGACAAAGGACAGTCCGATGTTCTGCCGGATGGTGCGCAGGGTGCGGCGCGACAGCAGGGTGGCGAGGCGCACCTTGTCCAGCTCGTTGTGCATCAGCACGATGTCGGCGCTCTCCACCGACACGTCGGTGCCTGAGCCGAGCGCGATGCCGACATCGGCGCGGATCAGTGCGGGCGCGTCGTTGATGCCGTCGCCGACCATCGCGACTATCGCGCCCTTCTGCTGCAGTTGCCGGATCACGCTGTCCTTGTCCTGCGGCAACACTTCGGCGATGACTTCCATGCCGCCCAGTTGCCGCGCGATCGCCTCGGCGACCGGCCGGCGGTCGCCGGAGAGCAGGGTCATGGCGATGCCTGCCGCGCGCAGCTCATTCACCAGTTGCTGCGCATCGCCGCGCAGCCTGTCCGCGAGCGCGAACACGGCCAAGTGCGCGCCGCCGATCGCAGCATGCACGCAGCTCATCGCCTGCGCTTCCAGCTCGTGTGCCTGCGCCTGCAGCTTTTCATCGAGTGTTATGCCTTGCCGCTTCAGCCATTCGGCGCTGCCGAGCAAGACTGCCTTCCCGTTTACTATTGCTTCCACACCGAGTCCCGCCGTGGCCTGAAAGCCCACCGTGGCGATGTCGCGATAACTCAACTGCTGTGCCTCTGCCTCGGCGACGATGGCCTTGGCTACGCTGTGTTCGCTCAGGCGTTCCACCGCGGCCGCATGGCGCAGCACCTCTTCCTTAGCCACGCCGGGCGCGATATGCAGCTCTGCGACGCCCATCCTGCCTTCGGTCAGCGTGCCGGTCTTGTCGAACACGAAATGGTTCACCCTGGACAGGGTTTCCAGCACCAGCCCGTTCTTGATCAGGATGCCGTGCTTGGCACCGAGGCCCGAGGCCACCGCGATTGACATCGGCGTCGCCATGCCCAGCGCGCAGGGGCAGGTAATGATCAGCACCGAGGTGGCCGCCATCAGCGCGACCTCGAAATCCCTGGTATTCCAGATGAAGAAGGTCAGTGCCGCGCACACCAGCGTGACCAGCACGAACCACGGCACGATGGTGTCGGCGAGGCGCTGGATCGGCGCCTTGGAGGATTGCGCCTCTTCGACCAGGCGGATGATCTTCGCCAGCGTCGTGTCCTGCAGCAGGGTGCGCACTTCGACGAGCAGCGCGCCGCTGGTGTTCAACGTGCCGGCGGAGACCTGCGCGCCAATCGATTTGCTCACCGGCGTGGATTCGCCGCTCAGCATGGATTCGTCCACCGAACTGTGCCCCTCGATCACGACGCCGTCCACCGGCACCTTGTAGCCGGGCTTGATCAGCACCCGGTCGCCGGGCTTCACGCCGCGGATCGGCGTCATCTGCTCCTCGCCCTCGCGCATCACGATCGCGACGCGCGGCTGCAGCTCCATCAGTCGCTTGGTCGCGGAAATCGCCTGATGGCGGAACATGCCTTCCAGGTAGCGGCCAACCAGGATCACGAAAATCAGGTTGGTGACGGTGTCGAAATACACCTCGCCGGTCTTGCTCCCGCTGACCGTGACATACAGCGAGTAGGCGTAGGTGACGGAGAGGCCGATGGCGATCGGCAGGTCCATGGTCAGGCGGCCGCCGCGCAGCCCGCCGATGGCGCCGCGATAGAAGGGGTAGCCCGCATACAGCAGGGTCGGCGTGGCGAGGATCAGGCCGATCCAGTGGAAGAATTCGCGGAACTCGTCGCGGCTCGCGCCGCTGTATAGCGCAATCGAAACCCACAGCATGTTCATCATCGCGAAGCCGGCGAAGAACAGCCGGTAGAGCATCGCGCGGTTGGCCTTCTTGATGATGCCCTCGGCGCTTTCCGGGTCGTAGGGCACGGCGGAATAGCCGATTCTGGCGAGCGCGCGCAGCACGTCGGAGAGCTTGCTGCGGCGGTTGTCCCAGCGCAGGTGCAGCCGCCTGGCGGCGAGGTTGACGTTGGCCGACAGCACGCCGGGCACGCGCTGCAAACCGCGCTCGATTAGCCACACGCACGCGGCGCAGTGGATGCCCTCGACGAGCAGGTGGATGTCGCGCGTGTCGCCGGAGCAGGTGGCGAACTCCTGCTGCACCTCGTCGAAGTCGTAGATCTCGATGTCCCTGGGCGGTTCGGGCGGCGGGCCGAGCAGCACGCCTTCCGGGGTGCGCTGGTAGTAACCCTGCAGCCCGGCCTCGAAGATGGCGCTGCACACCGACTGGCAGCCGAAACAGCAGAAGCGCCGCTCCGCGCCGTCCAGCCGCGTGCGGTAATCCGCCCCGGCGGGTATGGGCAGGCCGCAGTGGAAACAATGATCGGCGCTGTGGGCGTTATCCATGTTCATCCCAAGGGGTAATCAAAATGACGGGGGTCGAATAAAACCGGAAAAGGCAGCTGTCCGCAGATTGCACAGATTACGCAAGATTAAACAGGGAATCATTGACGGGGGTCAGGTAACCATAAGCGTGCACCCATCACCGGCAAGGGTTTTTAAATCTGAGTAATCTGCGGGGCGGACCTGGTTTCCGTATTTACTCCGCCACAACCACGCGGTTCTTGCCGGTATGCTTGGCCTGGTACATGGCCTTGTCGGCGCGCCCGATGACGTCATCCTGGGGTTCCTGCGGGCCGCGCAGCGCCACGCCCGCGCTGAAGGTGATCAGGACGCGTTCATTTCCGTGCATGAAGAATTTCTTGGTCAGCTCACGCTGCAGGCGTTCGACGGTTGCAGCCGCCTCCTCGATGCCGATGCCGGGCAGCATGATGATGAATTCCTCGCCGCCGTAGCGCGCCACCGAATCGCTGGGGCGTAGCGCCTCCTTGACGACATGGCTCAGGTGGACCAGCGCTTGGTCGCCGGCCTGGTGACCCATGGTGTCGTTGAGCCGCTTGAAGTTGTCGATGTCGAGCAGTGCGATGCAGACGGGCGTGTGGCTGCGGTCGGCGCGCGTGGCTTCGCGGTCGAACGCATCGTCGAAGCCGCGCCGGTTGAGCGCGCCGGTGAGCTGGTCCTGGTGCACCAGTTCGCTGACCTGCGCGAGCTCCTGTTCCAGCTGCCTGATTTTGCCCTCGGCTTCCTGGACCTGCTTGCGGGTGCCGACCAGCTCTTCGTGCGAGCGCAGCGCGCTGGCCTGGATGACGCGCGTGTCCTGCATGATGTCTTCCAGCAGGTGGCTCAGTTCGGTGATGTTGTTGGATTTGCTGATCTTCTTGCTGTAGCCATCGATCTTCTGGTGGTAGTCGCCGGTGCTCGCGGTGATTTCGCCGAGCCGGTCGATGAAGTTGGCCATCAGGGTCTTGAGCGTGGATTTGGCCTCGCTGAGGCTCTGCTTGAGCAGGCCCTGTTTGATGATGGCGTCGCGCAGGCCGCGCTCGGCATCGGCAATGGCGCGCCGGTCGACGGGCTTCGCGATGATTTCCTGGAGGATGGCGATTTGCCCGTGCAGCCATTCTTCGTCCTCGACCATTTCGCCGATGTTTTCCACGAGTAGGCGCAGCAGGCGGATCAGGCCTTCGTGCACCTTGGCTTTGTCCTCGGCGCGCAACTCGACCCTTATCAGGAATTGGCGCTGTTGCTTGGCAAAGACGGCGACTTGCTCGTGCGTCCTGATGTTGCGCGCCTGCTGGACAAGGGCTCGCACCTCCTGCGCCAACTCCGGCAGCATGCCCAGAAAGCTTTCCAGCGTCTGTGCCAGCAACTCCGCGAGCCGGGCGGGCATACCCGCCTCCTCGCCGGGGATATGCGGTGCGGCCGGGATACCGGGGAGTGCGACCGGCGTCATGCCGCTCGCGGCAAGCGCCGCAGACGGTTCGGCTTCAACTTCGGTGCCGGGCGCAACCGGGGATTCCGCCCAGGAACGCATCAGCCCGTTCAGCTTGTCGAACAGTACTTCCGGGTTTGCGGCAAAGCGCTTCAACACGGTTTCCAGGCCTTCCTTCTTGCGCGTGAGGGTCAGGCCTTTATGGGGAGTTTCCAGTTGGCGCAGCAAATCGCGGATCAGCTCGGACCACGACTGGGTGGTTTCTCCGCCCGGCTTGGGCAGGAGCTTTTCGATTTCCCTGAGGCACTGGTCCCAGTCCTCGGCCCCGATCACCTTGTTCAATACCAGGGCGGTAGGCGCAGATTTGGGCGCTTGCGCGAGGCGGTCGGCAATGCCGCGCAGGACTTTTTCCGCGCCGCGCTCCTCTTCGGCGGGGATGCCGCCGATTTCGGCGTAAATCTTCGCGTAGTTGTCCGGCGTCGGCTGCATCTTGCGCGCCGCGAGCGTTTTCAGCGTTTCGCGGGCAAGTTCGGAGGGGTTGTGCTTATTCATGGCCTGTCACTTCTTGGCTTCCACCAGGTTGTGCGCGATGGCGTAGTGGACCGCCTCGGCGTTGTTCTTGAAGCCCATCTTCTCCAGCATGCGCGCGCGGTAGACGCTCACCGTCTTGGGGCTGAGCGCCATGATCTCGGAGATTTCGGTGAGCGACTTGCCGGAAGCCATCAGGCAGAGCGTCTGGTATTCGCGGTTGGAGAGATTCTGGTGCATCGCCTCCTGCGACTCGCCGATCAGGTTGCTCAGCAGCTGCTCGGCCAGCGGCGCGCTGATGTATTTCTTGCCGCCGATGACCTGCTGGATCGCGCCGACCAGTTTCTCCGGGGCGCTCTGCTTGTTGATGTAGCCCATCGCGCCCGCCTTGAGCGCGCGCACGCCGTATTGCTCTTCGGGGTACATGCTCAGCACGATGATCTTGACGTCCGGCTGCTCGGTCTTGAGCTGCTTGAGCACGTCGATGCCGTGCTTGTCCGACAGGGAGATGTCCAGCAGGATCAGGTCGAAATGCTGCTTGCGCGCCATGCTGATGGCCTGCTGTCCGGTCTCCGCCTCGCCGGCGATGTGGAAGTCCGGGCCCTCTTCGAGCAGCATCTTCAGGCCTTTGCGGATCAGGGCGTGATCGTCCACCACGAGGATGTTGATCATATCGACGCATCCCCGAAAAGCGCCTGCTGCGGGGTTTCTTCCATGAGCGGGACGAAGATGGCGATCTGCGTGCCCACGCCCAGCGTGCTGGCGATCTTGACCGTGCCGCCGAGGTGCGCGACGCGCTCCTGGACGCCGCGCAGGCCGAAGGAGCGCGGCTTGTTGCGCGCCGCCTCGCTGAATCCTACCCCGTCGTCGGAGAGGATCAGCTCGAGATGGTCGGTGCCCTTGACGATCTCGATCTGCACATGTTTGGCGTGGGCGTGCTTCAGGATGTTGTTCAGCGCCTCCTGGCAGATGCGGAACAGGGTGATCGAATACGCCTCGGGCAGTTCGATGTTGTCCTGCGATTTGACGATGGTGCAGGGGATGCCGCTGCGTTTGCTGAACTCCTGCGCCTCGATCTCGATCGCGGCGATGATGCCGAAACAGTCGAGGAAGCCGGGGCGCAGCCGGTGCGCCAGATGGCTTGCCGAGTTGATCGCGCGGTTGACCAGTTCCTCTATGGTCTTGGCCTTTTCGGTGAGTTTGGGGGTGTCCTTGGGGAGGCGCTGGATTAGCCAGGACAGGTCCATCTTCATCGCGGTGAGCAGGCTGCCGATCTCGTCGTGCACCTCGCGCGCGATGCGCAGCCGTTCCTGTTCCTTGGCATCCTGGATGTGCGAGGAGAGTTCCAGCAGCTGATGCTGCACCCGCTTGACTTCGAGTTCGCCGAGCTTGCTCTGCGTGGTGTCGAGGATGATGCCTTCCCAGCGCGGCAGGCCGTTCGGCATGCTCTGTGGCGTGGCGCCCAGGCTGATCCACTTGGTCTCGCCGTCCGGCAGGGTTATGCGTCCCTCCCAGTTCCAGAAGCACAGGGTCTGCGCCGATTTTTTCAGGGAGTCCAGCAGCGAGGGAGTGTCATCGGCATGGATGAGCCTCAGGAAACTGGAGGCATCGTTCTGCAGCTCATGCGGCGGGAAGCCGAACAGCGCCTGACAGCCTTCGCTGACATAGGGGAAGGTGAAGGAGCCGTCTTCCTGCAATTCAACCTGGCAGGCCATTCCCGGCAAATTGGCGATGAAGCCCTGCAGTTTGTCGGGGGACGGGCTGGCCGGTGGATTATGGGGGCTTGGAGGCATCTGTTTCGTTCGGTTAAGCGGGGTTCTCGACGTAACGGCAGCTTACTACATCAGAATGAGGAGCGGCAATAATCACGGCTGCCCCGATGCGTATCTGCACCGGAGTTTGTGATAAGCTGCGCGCCATCGTGATGCCACTCGTTTATTGAGCGATTCATTTCATGCCCTCCGCTGCTTCTCTCGCCGGCGCCCTGCTGCGCCGCGAAATCCTTGATTTGCATGCTTACCATGTGCCGGACAGCGCAGGCTATATCAAGCTGGACGCGATGGAGAATCCCTATTCCTTGCCGCCCGAGCTGTGCCGTGAGATCGCCGATGCGACCGCCTCCGCCGCCATCAACCGCTACCCCGATCCCGGTGCTGCCTCACTCAAGGAGAAAATCCGCGCCCTGCTCGGCTTGCCGGGCGGCATGGAGGTGCTGCTCGGCAACGGTTCGGACGAGCTGATCCAGTTGCTGGCGCTGGCGCTGAACAAGCCCGGTGCAACGCTGCTGGGCGTGGAGCCGTCGTTCGTGATGTACAAGATGATCGCAACCTTCACCGGGATGCGTTATGTGGGCGTCCCCTTGCGGGCAGCGGATTTTTCGCTGGACCTGCCGGCGATCCTCGATGCGATCGAGCGCGAACGGCCCGCGCTGGTCTTCCTCGCCTACCCGAACAATCCCACCGGCAACCTGTTTCCGGCGGATGCCGTGGCGCGGATCATCGAGGCGGCGCCCGGCCTGGTGGTGGTGGACGAGGCCTACTATGCCTTTGCCGCCGACAGCTTCATCCCGCGCCTCGCGCGCTATCCGAATCTGCTGGTGATGCGCACCTTCTCCAAGCTCGGCATGGCGGGGCTGCGCCTGGGCTTTCTGGCGGGCGATGCGGCATGGCTCGGACAGCTGGAAAAACTGCGCTTGCCGTATAATGTCGGCGTTTTGCCGCAATTGGTCGCCGAAAAATTACTGGAGCATCACGAGGTGCTGTTGCAGCAGGCGGAGCAGATCAAGCTGGCGCGCGCTGAGCTGTACCGGCAGTTGGGCGGGATCGCCGAGGTGCGGGTTTATCCCAGCGAGGCGAACTTCCTGCTGTTCCGTGTGGCGAACGCCGCGCAGGTGTTCGACGGCCTGAAGCGGCGCAGCGTGCTGATCAAAAACCTGCACGGCGGACACCCGATGCTGAACGACTGCCTGCGCGTGACGGTCGGCACACCGGAGGAGAATGCGAAGTTCATGGTTGCATTGCAGGACACCCTTAAACAAATCGCACAAGGCGAAAATCATGCGTAGCGCGAAAGTTTCACGCAACACCCTGGAAACCCAGATCGTCGTCGAGCTGAACCTGGACGGCAGCGGCCAGGCCAAATTCGATACCGGCTTGCCGTTCCTCGAGCACATGCTCGACCAGATCGCACGGCATGGGCTGCTGGACATTGAGGTCCTCGCCAAGGGCGATCTGCATATCGATGCGCACCACACGGTGGAAGACATCGGCATCACGCTCGGCCAGGCATTCAACCAGGCAATCGGCGACAAGAAGGGGCTGCGCCGCTACGGCCATGCCTACGTACCGCTGGACGAGGCGCTTTCGCGCGCGGTGGTGGACATCTCCGGCCGCCCCGGCCTGGTGTTCAACTGCGACTTCGTGCGCGGCAGCATCGGCGAGTTCGAGGTGGACCTGGTCAACGAGTTCTTCCAGGGCTTCGTCAATCACGCGCTGGTCACGCTGCATCTCGACAACCTCGCGGGCAGCAATGCCCACCACCAGGCCGAGACCCTCTTCAAGGCTTTCGGCCGCGCCCTGCGCATGGCGCTGGAGTTCGATCCGCGCATGGCCGGCGTGATGCCTTCCACCAAGGGAACGCTATAGGTTGAAATGGTAGATGTCGCCGTTGTAGATTACGGGATGGGCAACCTGCGCTCGGTCGAACAGGCCCTGCGCAAGGTGGCGCCCGGCGCCGGAATTGCCGTGACCGATGATGCGCAGGTGATCGCAAACGCCGGGCGCGTGGTGTTCCCCGGCCAGGGCGCGATGCCGGACTGCATGCGCGAGATGGATACGCGCGGCCTGCGCGATGCCGTGCTGCAGGCCGCGCGCGACAAGCCTTTCCTCGGCATCTGCATCGGCCTGCAAATGCTCTTCGAGCACAGTACCGAGGGCAACGTGGCGGGACTGGGCGTGCTGCACGGCGAGGTCGTGCGCTTCGCTTCCGACCTGAAGGATGCGCAGGGCAACCGCCTCAAGGTGCCGCACATGGGCTGGAACCGCGTGCATCACGGCGACCATGCGCTGTGGGCTGGCATCCCGCAGGATGTGCGCTTCTACTTCGTGCACAGCTATTATGTATGCCCGAGGGATGCGGAACTGGTGCAGGCGGCCAGTGACTATCCGCAACCATTTGTCTGCGCGGTGGCGCGGGACAACCTGTTTGCGGTGCAATTCCACCCGGAAAAGAGTGCGCGCGACGGGTTGCAGTTGTTGAAGAATTTCGTGGAGTGGCAGCCGGGGTAAAGGCTTGCGTCCGCAGATTACCGGTCGTTGTTTTTTGATTAACTTTTTTGTTTGATTAGTGAAACCATGCTGATTATTCCCGCGATTGATTTGAAAGACGGTCATTGTGTGCGCCTCAAACAGGGCGTGATGGAAGACGCCACGGTGTTTTCCGAAGATCCCGCCGCGATGGCGCGGCACTGGCTGGAGCAGGGCGCGCGCCGTTTACACCTGGTGGACCTGAACGGCGCGTTCGCCGGCAAGCCGAAGAACGAGGCCGCGGTGCGCAGCATCATCGAGGCGATGGGCGACAGCGACGTGCCGGTGCAACTGGGCGGCGGCATCCGCGACCTGGAAACCATCGAGCGTTACCTCGACATCGGCGTGAGCTACGTCATCATCGGCACGGCCGCGGTCAAGGTGCCGAGCTTCCTGCACGAGGCCTGCGACGCCTTTCCCGGCCACATCATGGTCGGGCTGGATGCCAAGGGCGGCAAGGTGGCGGTGGACGGCTGGTCGAAGCTCACCGGGCACGACGTGGCGGACCTGGCGCAGCGCTTCGAGGGCTACGGCGTGGAAGCGATCATTTACACCGACATCGGGCGCGATGGCATGCTCTCCGGCGTGAATATCCCGGCCACCGTCGGGCTCGCCGGCCCGCTGCATGTGCCGGTGATCGCCAGCGGCGGCATCACCAACCTCGACGATGTGCGCGCCCTGTGCGCGGTGCAGTCCGAGGGTATCACCGGCGCGATCACCGGCCGCGCAATCTATGAAGGTACGCTGGATTTCCGCGCGGCGCAGGCGCTGGCCGACGAACTGACCGGAGCGAAGCAGTAATTCATGCTGGCGAAGCGTATCATTCCCTGTCTCGATGTGACGGCGGGGCGCGTGGTCAAGGGCGTGAGCTTCGTCGAACTGCGCGACGCCGGAGATCCGGTGGAGATCGCGCGCCGCTACGACGAGCAGGGCGCGGACGAGCTGACTTTCCTCGACATCACCGCGAGTTCGGACGACCGGGGCATCATCTTCCGCATCATCGAAGACGTCGCCTCGCAGGTGTTCATCCCCCTGACCGTTGGCGGCGGGGTGCGCGAGGTCGGCGACGTGCGCAACCTGCTGAATGCCGGAGCGGACAAGGTCAGCATCAACACCTCCGCGGTGCTCAATCCGCAACTGGTTGCGGATGCCGCGGGGCGCTATGGTTCGCAGTGCATCGTGGTGGCGATCGATGCCAAGCAGGTGGGCGCTAATCGATGGGAAGTGTTTACTCACGGTGGGCGCAAGGCCACTGGTCTGGATGTCGTGGAGTGGGCGAAAAAAATGCAGGGCTTGGGTGCGGGGGAAATTCTGCTGACCAGCATGGACCGGGATGGGCAGAAGAACGGCTTCGATCTCGCGCTGACGCGCGCGGTGACCGACGCACTGGAAATACCGGTGATCGCCAGCGGCGGCGTGGGCAACCTGCAGCACCTGGCCGATGGCGTGAAACTCGGCGGGGCGGACGCGGTGCTCGCGGCGAGCATCTTCCACTTCGGCGAATATACCGTGCAGCAGGCCAAGGAGTTCATGGCGCAACAGGGAATCGAGGTGCGGTTATGACACGGTGCGCGAAAGCGACGGGTGCGGGACAACGCAGTTGCGGTGCAGGCTCATGCGCACAGCGCGTGATGCCGGAGCCAATAACCGCATCGCACCTCCTGATGGAACTACTAGCCATTCCACTAAGCCAGCAAGCTGGCAAGTGGCTGGTTATCCCGCAAACGGCTGGCTGCGCCAGTAACGTGTCGGAGGTGCGGTTATGAGCGAGGCGTGGCTGAACAAGGTGAACTGGTCCGCAGACGGGCTGGTGGCGGCCATTGCGCAGGATGCGGCGACCGGGCGGGTGCTGATGGTGGCGTGGATGAACCGCGAGGCATTGAAGCTGACCTGGCAGAAGGGCGAGGCGGTGTACTGGTCGCGCTCGCGCAAAAAATTGTGGCACAAGGGCGAAGAATCCGGGCATGTCCAGCGGGTGAAGGATATCCGTATGGACTGTGACGGCGACGCGATCCTGCTGCAGATTGAACAACAGGGCGGCATCGCCTGTCATACCGGGCGCGAGAGCTGTTTCTTCAGTCATCTGGAAAAAGGCCGGTGGGTGGAAACAGACGCGGTGCTGAAATCTCCCGATGAGATTTACAAGAAATGAGCACGGAAAACATGAACCAGGATATTTTGCAGCGGCTGACGGAAACGCTGGAGGCGCGCAAGCAGGCGTCGCCGGAGAGTTCCTATGTCGCCAGGTTGTTCAGCAAGGGCGAGGATGCCATCCTGAAGAAGATCGGCGAGGAGGCCACTGAGATGATTCTGGCCAGCAAGGGGGGCGACCGGACCCACTTGGTGTATGAAACCGCCGATTTGTGGTTTCATTGTATGGTGCTGCTGGCCAAACATGGCCTGAGCGCGGACGATGTGCTGAACGAACTGGCCCGCCGCGAGGGCCTGTCTGGCATCGCCGAGAAGGAAAGCCGGAAGAAGGACTGAGCATGAGCGACTGTATTTTTTGCAGGATAGCGCGCGGCGAGATTCCCTGCCGCAAGGTGTACGAAGACGACGAGGTGCTGGCGTTTCACGACATCAACCCGGTCGCGCCGGTGCATTTCATGCTGGTTCCGAAGCTGCACCTGGCTTCGTTGGCGGAGGCCGAATACGGTCACGCCGCCCTGCTGGGCAGGATGCTGGTGCTGGCTCCGAGGCTGGCGAAGGAGCAGGGCCTGGAAAACGGTTTCCGCACCGTGATCAACACCGGCAAGGGCGGCGGGCAGGAAGTGTTTCACCTGCACATCCATATTATCGGCGGCGGCAGCATCCCGCCCATGGTGCGGCGCAGTTAACCAGCGACTAAGGCAGCGTTTTTTGCTGCCTTGGTCGAATGGTTATGCAAAGCTGACGGTCAATTTTTGAGGAGAACATGATGGGTGGATTTAGCATTTGGCATTGGCTGATCGTATTGCTGGTCGTCGTCTTGATATTCGGCACCAAGAAGCTGCGCAACATCGGCAGCGACCTGGGCGGCGCAGTGAAGAATTTCAAGGAAGGTGTGCGCGATGACGAGCCCAAGCAGGCGCAACAGGACGGGCAGGGCGGCAAGGTCATCGAAGGCGAAGTGACGTCGAAGACGCAGGCAAAGGACAAGTCAAACACGAATGTTTGACTTCGCGTTCTCCGAACTGGTGGTCATCCTGCTGGTGGCGCTCCTCGTCATCGGGCCGGAGCGGCTGCCGAAAGTGGCGCGCACGGCGGGGCACCTGTGGGGGCGGATGCAGCGTTACGTGCACAGCGTCAAGAGCGACATCGCCAACGACATGGCGATCGAAGAAGCCAAACAGTTGCGCAGCACCATCGGCAAGGAAATCACCGCCATCGAGCAAGCCACACTGGAAGCCAGGATGGCGATCGAGCAGAAAGTTCTGGATGCCCAGATGGGCAAAACCACCGACGAGTCCGATGAGACTGAGCCTCCTGCCGCACAATCCTCCACCACCCCAGGCAAGCCGGTTTGATGGGCACCAGTGAAAGCTTCATCGCGCACCTGATCGAATTGCGCAAGCGCCTGCTGAACGTCACCGTGGTTCTGCTGCTGGTGTTCATCTGCCTGTTTCCGTGGGCTTCCGACCTCTACGCCCTGCTGGCGCAGCCGATGCTGGCGAAGCTGCCCAGGGGCGGGCAGATGATCGCCACCGATGTCACCACGCCGTTCTTCGTGCCGCTCAAGGTTGCGATGATGGCCGCCTTGCTGATCGCGCTGCCTTACATCCTCTACCAGATGTGGCGCTTCGTCGCCCCCGGCCTGTATGAGCACGAGAGGCGCCTGGTTGTGCCGCTCATCGTCGCCAGCACGCTGCTGTTCTTCTGCGGCATGGCGTTCGCCTACTTCGCGGTGTTTCCGGTGATATTCGGTTTCGTGGTCGGGGCGGCGCCGCAGGGCGTGGCGGTGATGACCGACATCGATAAATACCTCAGCTTCGTACTCGGCATGTTCGTGGCATTCGGGGTCACCTTCCAGGTGCCGGTCGCGGTCGTGCTGCTGGTACGCATGGGAGTGGTCAGCGTCGAGAAGCTCAGGGAAGTCCGCTCCTACGTGATCGTCGGCGCATTCATTGTCGGCGCGATTTTCACCCCGCCGGACGTGGTGTCGCAATTCATGCTGGCGATTCCGCTGTGGCTGCTCTACGAGGCGGGCATCGTGGTCGCCTCGTGGGTAGGCAGCAAGGGCAGGGCAGAAGAAGCCCAGCCCTGACGGGCATCACTCCTCCTGTGGCCTGGGTTTTGGCCGCTTGCCGATCTTCACCGGCAGATTCATCGCCGCGCCGTTGCGCATCAATCTGGCCGTGACCATCTTGCCGGGCGGCAGATTGGCCACCGTTTCCAGCATGGTGTTCCAGTCGACGATGGCGGTATCGTCTATCGCAACCAGCAGATCGCCGGCCTTGACGCCGGCCTGATCCGCCGGGCTGTTGCGGATGACTTCGGTGATCAGCACGCCCCTGGTGTTGCCGAGCCGGAAGGATTCGGCCAGCTCTGGAGTCAGTTCCTGCACCCCCGCGCCGATCCAGCCGCGCGTCACGGAACCGGTCTGGATGATCTGCTCCATGGTCTTCTTGGCGATGCTCGCGGGGATGGCGAAACCGATGCCGAGCGAGCCGCCGTTCGGCGAATAGATCGCGCTGTTGATGCCGATCAGGTTGCCGTTCACATCCACCAGCGCTCCACCCGAGTTGCCGGGATTGATCGCGGCGTCGGTCTGGATGAAATTCTCGAAGGTGCTCAGTCCCAGATGGTTGCGCTTGAGTGCGCTGATGATGCCCATCGTGACGGTCTGCCCCACGCCGAACGGGTTACCGATGGCGACCACGATGTCGCCCACCTGCGCGCGCTCCGGGTGGCCGAAGGTGATCGCGGGAAGCTTGCCGGGAAGTTCGACCTTGATGACGGCGATGTCGGTCTCCGGGTCCGAGCCGATCACATGCGCCCTGGTCTTGCGGCCGTCCGCCAGCGCGACCTCGATCTCGTCGGCCGCTTCCACGACATGGTGGTTGGTCAGGATGTAGCCGTCGGGGCTGACGATCACGCCGGAGCCCAGGCTGGAGCTGCTCTGCGGCTCCATCTCGCGCGGGTCGCCGAAGAAGAAGCGGAAGCGCGGGTCGTCCATGAAGGGATGGAGCGGCGTCTTGATGACCGTGCTGGTGAAAATGTTCACGACGCTGGGCATGGCCTTCTGCGCGGCGGCGCTCACGCCCGCGGTGGGTTTGCCATCCGTCGCCTGCGGCGCGCTTTCCAGCAGCGTGACCACTCCGCTACGCGCCGCGCTCGGCAGCAGCTCCGGCTTGAGCGTCTGAACGATGAACAGCAGCGCCAGCACGATGGTGACCGCCTGGGTGAAGAAAAGCCAGTATTTACGCATGGTATGATGGACGCGCCTGTTTCATGTCGAAGGAAAGTCATGCTGCTCAATGAATTGCGCGATTATAACGCAAGCCTGCTGCAAACCGCCCTGTTCAAGGACTACTGCCCGAACGGTCTGCAGGTGGAAGGGCGCGCGGAAGTGCGGCGCATCGCCACCGGCGTGACTGCCTCGCAGCAGGTGCTGGATGCGGCGGTCGCGTGGGGTGCGGACGCGATCCTCGTGCACCACGGCTACTTCTGGCGCGGCGAGGAGGCCGCGATCACAGGCATCAAAAAGCGCCGCCTCGCCCAGCTGCTGCGCAACGACGTGAGCCTGCTGGCCTACCACCTGCCGCTTGATGCGCATCCGGAGCTGGGCAACAACGCACGGCTCGGCAGGCTGCTCGGGATCGTGGAACAGGGCCGGTTTGGCGAGCAGGGTATCGCGTACATCGGCGAGCTGGCGTCCCTGCAGACGCTTGCAAAATTCGCCACGCGGATCGGGCAGGCGCTGCAGCGCATCCCGCAGGTCATCGGCGACGATGCTGTGAGCGTCCGCAAGGTGGCATGGTGCAGCGGCGGGGGGCAGGGCTACTTCGAGGCGGCCATCGCGCAGGACGCGGACGTCTTCGTCAGCGGCGAGGCTTCCGAGCAGAGCTTCCATCTCGCGCAGGAGAGCGGCGTGGCCTACATCGCCGCCGGACACCACGCCACCGAGCGGCTAGGCATCCAGGCGCTGGGCGAACACCTGTCCGCGCGCTTCGGCCTGGAGCATCGCTTCTTCGATCAGGATAATCCGGTCTAGGGCGCTTCTTCAATTTAACGGGGGTTCCCAGCTTCCTCCGACTTGCTGGTCTTCCTCTGGCACGCTGCAAGCAAGCATGAGTCTTTGGCTCGTTCCTACTTCTTCTCCTCGCCTTCACAGGTGTTGATCCCGAAAGCTGCGTTTGCAGGGCAGAAGCGCACGATTGCGGTTACCAGCGCTATGGCCGCAACAACCAGCGCCACTATGCGCCAGGTCATTTCGATGGGAGCAGCCAATCCGACAGCGAGCAGCACTACTCCGATAACGATGCGTCCCGTACGATCGATCCCGCCGACATTGCATTTCATCATGGCCTCCTCGTAAAGGTTCATTAAATGGCAAGCATGGTTCGGAATGTTCAGGTAATTAAACGGCAAGAGCGGCGCTTCCGGTGAAACATGCGAGCCTAAACGCTACTGCTCAAGATAACCAAATCGACGAAATATTTGAATAAGCAGTTTCAGGTATTTTTATCGAGAGGGGCGAAGGTATCCGACGCTCTGGATTCGTTGCCGTGGGGATCCGCTTTTGTAGAGGAGGTTTGCGATTGCGATGAGTCGATTTCGACCCAAACCGGATAGCCGGTTTGCACGAGGGCAGGAGCTCAAAAGGTTAATCCATGCAGGTGTGCCAAATTTTTTATGTTAGCGGAGCATAAATAAAATTTTCCTGGGTTAGAATTTGCAGGTAGCGCTTTCAGCAGTTCATATAGCGGGCCACGGGCTATGTACTCGTGTGCTCCTGGTTTTTTTAGGGGGAGTGGTTTTGAAACTATCAATTAAACAGAAGCTGATTTTGTTGGCGGGAGTTTTTCTCTTCGCTCTTGTTGTCATCAGTGTGAGCCTCTTGCTTTCACTGAAAAAAGGCAGCGACTTTTCAGATGCACTGGCTGCCGATCATCTTGCTCCCGTACAAATTATGGGAGATATTCGAACTGTTATCCAGGATGACAGAGCCCAGGCCTTGTTGGTGTTGCAGCACAATCCGGCCATGGCGGCATCGAGCCTGCACGATCATCAGATCGGGTTTCATCTGGATAGAATCGCCGAGAACAAGAAAAAAATCGATCAAGCATTCGAAAAATATGCAAAGCATGGTTTTATTGAGGGTGAGGAAAAATCATTCCGGAAACTCAAAGCGGCACGGGAGGAGCTTGTTGCGAATGGCCTTCAGAAAGTAGTCAAGGCGGTTGGGGAGGGCGACTATGAGCAGGGTACGCTCATTCTGTTGAAGGAGATGAATCCCAAGGTTAAAGATGCGCTCGACGCGGCAGATGAGTTATCCACGCTTCTGGCAAAAGAGACGGCTATTGAGATTCTCGAGCAGAAGGAATCCTACGCCTTTACCCGAAATTTCATCATCACCCTGATCATTATTCTGGTCGGCCTTGGCGTGCTGCTCAGCCTGTGGATTATCCGCTCCATTGCCACTCCGGTGTCGGCGCTTGAATCGGCCATGGTCATCATCACGCAGAACAAGGACTTTACAATGTCAACCGGCGTAAAATCCTTCGATGAAATCGGGCGCATCGCCAGGGCATTCCATGATCTCCTCCGGAAAATGCGGGCAGCGCTGCTCTCCGTAAGGGAGAGCAGTGGCAGTGTTAAAGCCAGTGCCGAGGCCGTTGCCTCGGGATCGTGGAGCATCAGTGACTCGATAGCGCAGCAATCGGAAAAGAGTACGGCAATCGCTGCGGCAATCGAGCAGCTATCGGTATCAATTACCTCGGTGGCAGATTCTGCAAGAAGCAGCGACGAAATTTCGGTGAAAAATCGCGATGCTGCCATGCAGGGGTCTGCGGCGATTGGCGAAGTCCAGCAGAGCATGGAGCGACTGACTCAGAACACCGGACAAACCGCAGTGCTTGTCCAGTCCCTGTCGGAGCGTTCTTCACAAATTAACAGGATAGTGGAAACGATCAAGGGGATTGCGGATCAGACGAACCTGCTGGCGCTCAACGCCGCAATCGAAGCGGCCAGGGCCGGGGAGCAAGGTCGCGGCTTTGCCGTGGTCGCAGATGAAGTCAGAAAGCTCGCTGAACAGACTGGAAAATCCACACAGGATATTTCGGTGATGGTTGCGGAGATACAGCAAGACATCGGCAACACTTGCACTTCCATGGATGAAAACGTGGCGCTTGTCGCCACCTGTCTCGAACTTTCACAGAAAGCAGATGCCATCCTTACCAGCCTCGCAGCGGGGGCCGGTGTTATCAACAGCCATATCAATGAGATTGGACGAGCCGTGAGAGAACAGGACGCGGCCGCAAAAGCGGTAGCAAATTCGATGGAGGGGATTACTCAAATGTCTGAGCAAACCGCACACGCAAGTGAGGCAGTGGCTGAAAATGCCAATGACCTGCGCAGCATTGCGGGCAGCTTGAACGACATAGTTGCGCAATTCAAGGTTTGATCTTTGCCGTTCCCGCGAAAGCGGAAACCCGGTCGAGTCGATGAGCCGCTGCGCCTGTTGGTTCAGCGCCTGCTTGGCATCTTTCGCGCGGTTGCACCTGTAAGGGTGCGCAGCACATTCCACGTTGGAGAGCTTGAGTAAACTCAAGCACTATCCGCGCTTTTCCCCGAGAGATGCGCTACGCCCGCGAGGGAAAAGTCTGCGATGTGTCCGGCCAGCGCCTCGATTTCCTTGCGGCTGTAGCGCAGCCTGGGGTGCAGGCGTTGCAGCACCGGATGCGAGTGGCGGTAATACAGGCATTGGCCGAAGATGCTGTGCACGCAGCGGCGCAACTCGGCTTCCCCGGCATTTTTTTCGGCAATTTCGCGCAGCAGCCTGTAGAGGAATTCATGCAGCGGCGCGATTGCCTCGCGCACGATCTTGTCCAGCGCAGGCGAGGGATCGGCCAGTTCGCGCGCCATCATGCGGCATTGCGAGGAAGGGTTCTTCTCGTCCAGCAACAGCAGCATGAAGTCGCGGATGAACAGGCGCAGGCGTTCCTCGGGGTTTGCGCCGGAATCGAGATTGTCAGCCTGCAACGACCTGAGCTGCGCGAAGTTCAGCGCCTCGGCGAGCAGGTCGTCCTTGCTGCCGAAGTGGTAGCTGACCGCGGCGACGTTCGCCCCGGCGCGGCGGCAGATCTCGCGCACCGTCGCGCCCTGGAAGCCATGCTCGGAGAACGTCTCGCGTGCCGCATCCAGCAGTCGCGCGCGGGTTTGTTCGCTGGCGGACATGCTGGCCGTCATTTGCCTGCTTCCTGCGGCGCGCCCTGCCCCGCGAGCGCCTTGTAGAGTTGCGCGGCGGCCGACAGTAACGTGCGCTGCACCTGCAGCGTGCCCTGTTGCGCGGTGAAGGCTTCGCGCTGCGCGTCCAGCACTTCGAGGTGGCTCGCGATGCCCACTCCGTAGCGCGCCTCGACCAGCTTCAGCCTCCGGCTCTGCGCCGCGGCGTTGGCCTGCTGTGCGGCAAGCTGCTCGGCGAGCTTCTCACGCGCATTGAGCAGATCGGCGACCTCGCGGAACGCCTGCTGGATGGTCTTCTCGTACTCCGCGACCGCGATGACCTTGCGCGCCTCGGCGATATCCACGTTGGCGGAGGTGCGCCCCGCGTCGAACAGCGGCATGCTGATGGCGGGCTGGAAGCTCCACGCGCCGCTGCCCGGCTCGAACAGCCCGGCGAGCGTGCGGCTCGCGGTGCCGACGCTGCCGGTCAGCGTGACGCGCGGCAGGAAGGCGGCGCGCGCCGCGCCGATGTTGGCATTCGCGGCGATCAGCCGCTGCTCGGCGGCCAGCACGTCGGGGCGCTGCAGCAGCACCTCGGCGGGCAGCCCGGCGATCAGGTCGGGGGTGATGCCCTGCTCGGCGAGGCCGCGTGCAGCGGGCAGGTCTTTCATCTGCGCCATCGGCTGACCGACCAGCGTATCGAGCAGGTTTGCAGCGGCGGCCTCCTGGCGTTCCAGATTGGCGCGCTCGGCGACGGCGGCTTGGTACGCGCCGTCCGCCTGCAGGAAATCCAGGTCGCCGGCCACGCCCACGTCGCGGCGGCGCAGGGTCAGCTCGCGGGTTTCGCTACGCGTTCTGGCAGTCATTGCGGCGAGCTGCGCGCGTTCGCGCAGTTCCAGCAGCGACAGGTAGGCATTCGCCACGTCGGCAATCAGCGACAGGCGGAAGGCGCGCTGTGCGGCCTCGGTGGCGAGGTAGCCGGCCTTGGCGGCCTCGCTCAGGCTTGCGACCCGCCCCCAGAAATCCAGTTCGAACGACACCAGGCTGATGCCCACGTCGTAGCGCTGCGTGTGGATCGCATTGGGGCTGAACGCCGACGCGCCCGCCGGGGTCAGCGATGCGTTGCGTCCCGCGGTGGCGCTGAAGTTCGGCAGCCGGTCGGCCTGCTGCACGCCGTAAAGCGCGCGCGCCTCCGCGATGCGAGCCGTGGCGATGCGCAGGTCGCGGTTGTTTTCCAAGGCGGCGGCGATCAGGCCTTGCAGGCGCGGGTCGGGATAATAGCGCTGCCAGTCGGTGTCCGCGACGCGGCGTGCGCCGCCCGGCTGGGCGTTGCCTGGCCACGCGGCGGCGACCGGCGCGGCGGGGCGCTGGTAGTCGGGCGTCATCGAGCAGCCGGCCAGCACCAGCGTGATGGCGGCAATTGCAAATTTCTTACTCATGGCGGTTCTCCTCATGTTCGGCATGCTTGCGTGCATGCCCCGGGAAGATGCGCCGCACCGCCATGAAGAACACCGGTACCAGGAAGATGGCGAGCACGGTGGCGGCGACCATGCCGCCGATGACGCCGGTGCCGATGGCGCGGCGGCTTTCGGCGCCCGCGCCGGTGGAAATGGCCAGCGGGAATACGCCGGCGACGAAGGCGATGGAGGTCATCAGGATCGGCCTCAGGCGCAGGCGACAGGCTTCCAGCACAGCCGCGAGGCGCTCACGTCCCTCGTCTTCGAGACGGCGCGCGAATTCGACGATCAGGATGGCGTTCTTCGCGGACAGCCCGATGATGGCGATCAGTCCGACCTTGAAGTACACGTCGTTGGGCAGGCCGCGCAACTCCACCGCGACCAGCGCGCCGAATACGCCGAGCGGCACGGCGAGCATCACCGCGAGCGGGATCGACCAGCTCTCGTACAGTGCGGCGAGTACCAGGAACACCACCAGCAGCGATACGCCGAACAGCAGCGGCGCCTGCTGGCCGGAGACTTTCTCCTCAGACGAGATGCCCGACCACTCGAAGCCGATGCCCGGCGGCAGCTTCTGCGCGATGGCTTCCATCGCAGCGAGCGCCTCGCCGCTGGACACGCCCGGCGCGGTCGCGCCGGAGATCTTCATCGCCGCGAGGCCGTTGTAGCGGTCGAGCTTGGCCGAGCCCGCCACCCATCTGGTGCTGACGAACTCCGAGAGGCGCACCATGCGTCCCGCACTGTTGCGCACCGAGGTGCGCAACAGGTCGGCTTCGCTGCGGCGCGTCGTATCCTCGGCCTGCATCTGCACGCGCAGCACCCGCCCCTGGCGCACGAAGTCGTTGATGTAGGACACGCCGAGCAGCGATTGCAGGGTGTCGTTGAGGTCGGTGGAACTGATGCCCAGCGTCTCCGCCTTGTCGCGGTCGATGTCGAAGAAGAGCTGCGGTGCGGGTTCCTGGCCTTCGGGGCGCACCGCGGCGAGGCGCTTGTCGCCCATCGCCATGCCCAGCACCTGGTTGCGCGCATCGAGCAGCTTGTCGCGCCCGACCCCGCCGCGGTCCTGCAGCCGGAAGTCGAAGCCGCCGGCCGAGGCGAGTTCCGGGATTGGCGGCGGGTTGATCGCGAACAGCATGGCCTGCTTCATGCGGAAGAACTCCATGTTGGCGCGCCTGACCAGCGCCTGCGCCGAGTTTTCCTTGCCCGGCCGCTCGTCCCAGTCCTTGAGCTTGATGAAGGAGAGCGCCATGTTCTGGCCGTTGCCGAAGAAGGAAAAGCCCAGCACCCCGATCACCTTGTCCACCTGCGGCTGCTTCAGGTAGAACTGCTCGACCGCTTCCAGCACGGCCTGCGACCGCTCGCGCGTCGCCGCGGGCGGCAGCTGGATGGCGGTGACGATGTAGCCCTGGTCTTCCTCCGGCAGGAAGCTGCCGGGCAGCTTCACGTAGGTCCAGGCGGCAGCAATGACGATCACGACGTAGATCGCGAGGGAGCGCAGCAGCCGGCGCATGGTGTAATCGACTCCGCCGGCATAGCGTTCCGTGACGCGCCCGAAGAAGCGGTTGAAACGGCCGTGGAAGCCGCGCTCTGCGCTTGCCGGGTCGTGCCTGAGCAGGCTCGCGCACAGCGCCGGGGTGAGCGAGAGCGCGAGCAGGGCGGAGAATGCCATGGTCACTACCAGCGTGACGGCGAACTGGCGGTAGATCGCGCCGGTGGAGCCGCCGAAGAAGGCCATCGGCACGAACACCGCCATGAGCACCAGCGTGATGGCGATGATCGCGCCGGTGATCTCCTTCATGGCCTGTATGGTTGCCGCGCGCGGGTCGAGATGGTTGGTGCGCATGTTGCGCTCGACGTTTTCCACCACCACGATGGCATCGTCCACCACGATGCCGATCGCGAGCACCATCGCGAACAGCGTGAGCACGTTGATCGAGAAGCCGAAGGCGTACAGCCCGAGCAGCCCGCCCATGAGCGATACCGGCACGACGACGGCGGGAACCACCGTGGTGCGCCAGCTGCCGAGGAACACGAACATCACCAGCACCACCAGCGCCGCGGCCTCCAGCAGGGTCACCACCACTTCGTGGATGGAGAGTTCGATGAAGCGTGTGGTGTCGTAGGGTACCGTCCAGTCCACGCCCTGCGGGAAGTAGCGCGACAGTTCCTGCATCTTGGCGCGCACGCCCTGCGTGGTCGACAGCGCATTCGCTCCCGGCGTGATGCGTATCGCCATGCCGGCGATGGGCTGGCCGTTGAGGCGCGAGGAGCGGCTGTAATCCTGCGCGCCCAGTTCGACGCGCGCGATGTCCTTGAGCCGCACGGCGGAACCGTCCGGATTGGCGCGTACGACGATGTCGCCGAATTCATCGGGCGTGGTGAGGCGCCCGCGGCTGCCGATCACGGCGTTGACCTCCTGCCCCGCTGCTGCCGGCAATTGGCCCACTTCGCCGAGCGGCAGCAGCGCGTTCTGGGCGCGCACCGCGCGGCCGACATCGGCGGGGGAGATGGCATAGGCTTCCAGCCGGTCGGGTTTGAGCCAGATGCGCATCGAATACTCGGTGCCGAACAGCAGCACTTCGCCCACACCGGGCACGCGCAGCAGCGGCTCCAGCACGCTGGCGCTCGCGTAGCTGCCGAGATCGACGGCGTTCAGGCGCCCATCCGGCGAGGTCAGTGCGACCACCATGACGAAGTTGCGCCCGGCGCGGGTCACGGTCACGCCGAGCCGCCGCACGTCGTCCGGCAGTCGCGCTTCCACGCGCTTGATGCGGTTCTGCGCCTCGACCGAGGCGAACTGGATGTCGGTGCCGGGGCGGAAGGTCAGCGACACTTGCCCGGAGCTTACCTGCGAGCTGGACTCCATGTAGAGCAGGTTTTCGATGCCGTTCATCTCCTGCTCGATGAGTTGCACCGCACTCTGTTCGACCACCTGCGCCGATGCGCCTGGGTAGGTGACGGAAATGTTCAGCGTGGGCGGCGCCACCGACGGATACTGCGAGACCGGCAGGGCGCGCAGCGCGAGGATGCCCGAGAAGGTGATGAGGATCGCGATGACCCAGGCGAAGATCGGGCGGTCAATGAAGAATCTGGAGAACATGGGTGTCCCTTATGACTTGCCGTTTGCAGCAGGCGGCGTTGCCTTGTCTTCTGCTTTCTTCTGCGCACCGTTTGCCGGTACCGCTTTCACCGGCGTGCCCGGGCGCGCCTTCTGCAGGCCGTTCACGATGACCTGCTCGCCGCCCTTCAGACCCTCGGCGATGATGAAGTCGCTGCCCGCCATGCCGCCGGTTTTTACCGGCAGCGGCGCTGCTTTGCCGTCGGGGGTTACGATCATCACGAACTGCCCCTGCGGGTTGGCCTGCACGGCGCGCTGCGGCACGCGGATGGCGTTGTCCGCCTGCGCCTGCGGGAAGCGCAGGCGCACGAACATGCCGGGCAGCAGTTCGCGCTGCGGATTGGGGAACTCGGCGCGCAGGCTGACCGCGCCGGTGTTCGGGTCGACCGCCATGTCGGTGAAGAAGATCTTGCCGGCTTTCGGATAGGCGCTGCCGTCTTCCAGCAACATCTCCACGCTGGCGGATTCGGCGTGTTTGAGCATGCCCGCCTTGACAGCCTGTTTCAGGCGCAGCACATCCGCGCCGGGCTGGGTGAAGTTGACGTAGATCGGGTCGAGCTGCTCGATGGTCGCGAGCAGGGTGGCCTCGCCCTTGCCGACCAGCGCGCCCTCGGTCACCTGCGCGCGGCCGATGCGCCCGGAGATCGCGGCGGGAACGCTGGCGTTTTCCAGGTCTTCCTCGGCGCGGATCAGCGCGGCTTCGGCCTGCTTGTGTTTGGCCGCCGCGAGGTCGTATTCCTGCTGGCTGACCGCCTTGATTTCGAGCAGCGGCTGGTAGCGCTCGACGGTCTGGCGCGCGATCGCGAGGTCCGCGCGGGCCGCCTCGGCCGCCGCACGATAGGTGCGCGCGTCGATCTGGAACAGCGGCGCGCCCGCTTGCACGTCGCTGCCTTCCTGGAACATCCGCTTCTCGATCACGCCCTCGACGCGCGCGCGCACCTGCGCCGTGCGGTACGCCTGCAAGCGCCCCGGCAGGTCTTGCGTGAGCGTCGCGCTGCCCGCGGCGACCGTGATCACGTCCACCTCGGGGGGCGGCATTCCTGCGCCCGGTCCACCGGGCGGCGCGCCCTTGTCGTTCCCGCCGCAGCCCGCCAGCAGGGCGGTCAGAAGGAGGGTGTAAGCTATCGGCCTGGTTGGAGTTGCCATGTTCGGTATCCTGTTTTAATTGTCTGAAAAGCAGCTGCCTTCCCCCTGGCGTTCCGATGAAACGGTGCGCTGCAAGCCGGGCAGAATATCAAACGCTTGTTTGAAATACAACCTTATTCTCGATGCTCCTGCTTACGCTTTTCAGTGTATTGCTCTCCATCGGCGATCCGGGTTAAGGTGGTTGCGTAACATTCGGGAACCAGCCCTGCCGCCATGAAACTGCAGATCAAGCGCGCCTATGAGGCGCCGGAAAAAGCCGATGGCATCCGCATTCTCGTGGATCGGCTGTGGCCGCGCGGCCTGAGCCGGGATAAGGCCGCCGTAGATCTGTGGCTGAAAGACATCGCGCCTTCCACGGAACTGCGGCGCTGGTATGCGCACCAGCCCGAGCGCTGGCCGGAGTTCCGGCGGCGTTACTTTGCCGAGCTCGACCGGCAGCCTGAAACTGTCGCCGAATTGCGGGCCGCGCTCGGCAGGGGAAGCGCCACACTCGTCTACGCGGCGAAGGATGCCGGGCACAACAACGCGCAGGCGCTGCTGGAATATCTTGGGGCCTGACACCGCTTTCAGCATCTTGCCGGCTCCAAAATACGCAATTACCCGCATATAACGCCGACAAGAGACCCCCTATGATTGGAGCGCCGAATTCCACATAAGGGGTGCCATCATGAAAAGAATCCTGATCATGCTTTTTCTCTCCGTCTTGTCCGTGACGCTGGCCGCCTGCCAGACCAAGCAGGAGAGCGGCGCGGTCATAGGCGGCACTCTGGGCGGCGTGCTGGGTTCCAATGTCGGCGGCGGGGAAGGCCGCACCGCCGCCATCATTGCCGGGACGCTGCTCGGCGCGCTCGTGGGCAGCGAGATGGGGCGCTACATGGATGAGAACGATGAGCGCAAGGCACAGTCCGCGCTGGAATACAACCGCGACCATCAGGCCAGCACTTGGCGCAACCCGAATACGGGCGCCGATGTTTCTGCAACGCCGACCCGCACCTTCAAGACTAGCGACGGCGAGAACTGCCGCGAATACCAGACGACAGTCACCGTCAGCGGCAAGCAGGAGAAGGCCTACGGAACTGCCTGCCGCCAGCCGAACGGCTCCTGGAAGATCGTCAACTAGGTTTCATCTCCAGCGCGAGCTGATACAGCTCGTTGCGGCTCGCCGCAGTGATCTTTGCGGCGAGCTGCACCGCCTGCTTGAGCGGCAGCTCGTCGAGCAGAATTTCCAGGGTGTGCCTTGCTTCGGCGGACAAGCCGGGTTGCGGCGCAGCACCCGAAACCAGCACCACGAACTCGCCGCGCTGCTGGTTGCTGTCAGACATCAGCCATGCCCCGGCATCGCGTAAGGGGCAGGCATGGATCGTCTCGAACAGTTTGGTGATCTCGCGCGCCAGCACGACTTGCCGCTCCCCGCCCAGCACTTCGCATAAATCGGCGACGCATTCGACGATGCGGTGCGGGGCCTCGTAGAACGCCAGCGTGCAGGCCTGGTCGCGCAGGGATTCGAGCGCGGTACGGCGCGCGGCGGACTTGCTGGGCAGGAAACCATAGAACAGGAAATGCGGCTCGGCCAGGCCTGCCGCCGACAACGCCGCGATCGCCGCATTCGCGCCGGGAACCGGGATGACGCGCAGGCCCGCTGCGCGCACCGCCTGCACCAGCAACGCGCCGGGGTCGCTGACGGCGGGCGTTCCCGCATCGCTGACGAAGGCCACGCTCTGCCCCGCCTGCAGCAGCGCGACGATTTTCTCCGCTGCACCCTTCTCGTTGTGCTGGTGCACTGCCATGAGCCGGTTCGCGTTGATGCCGTGCTGCGTGAGCAGGTGCGCGGTGTTGCGCGTGTCCTCCGCGGCGACGACATCCGCCGCTGCCAGCACGTCCAGCGCGCGCAGCGTGATGTCACGCAGGTTTCCAATCGGGGTGGCAACTACATATAATGCTGGTTCCAATTTTTCCGGATATTCGCTATGCAACGTGCATTCCTCTGGCTGTCGGCGCTGCTCGCACTATACGTGAGCAGCATGGCCTGCGCCACCGAGGGCGCGCCGGCCGGCGAAGTGCCGCCTCCGGACGACGCGAAGCCCGTACCGCATATCGCGCTGCTGTTGCCGCTGAAATCGGCAGCTTTCGGTTCCGCCGCTGACGCGGTGCGGCAGGGTTTCGAGGCCGCAGCCGATCTGGAAATGCAGCTGCCGGGGAAGCTGCCGGTGCGGGTGTATGGCTGCTTCGACGAGGGCAAGGACATCGCCGCGCTGTATCGCCAGGCAGTCGCCGATGGTGCACGCGCCGTGGTGGGGCCGCTGACGCGCAACGGCGTCGGCGTGCTGGCGGCGGAAAAGGAGATTCCGGTGCCGACCCTGGCATTGAACATGGCGGAAACCGCGCCTGTGGGGCAGTTGTATTTTTTCGGCATGGCGGTGGAAGCCGAGGCGCGGCAGGCCGCGCAACTGGCGATGCATGAGGGGCTGCAGTGGGCCATCGTCATCACCACGCGCGAGCAGCTTTCCAAGCGGCTGCAGTTCGCCTTCGAGGAGGAATGGCACCGTTCGGGCGGCACGATCTCGCGTGAGATCGAATACGACGGCGATCCCGCGGTGCTTGCCGACATTGCCGAGGCGGCCGGCACGGTGGTGTTCCTCGCCGCCGATGCCGAAAAGGCGCGCCTGATCCGCCCCTATCTGCCGAACAAGTTGCCGATCTATGCCACCTCGCAAATTTTTATCGGCAACAGCGAAAACCTGGTCAATTACGACCTGCACGGCATCCGCTTCGTGGACATGCCGTGGCTGCTGCAGGCCGACCATCCCGCGGTGATGGTCTATCCGCGCCCCATCTCGTTGCTTTCCGCCGATAACGAGCGGCTCTATGCGCTGGGCATCGATGCGTTCCGCCTGATCCAGTTGCTGCTGGCCGGCAAGGTCGACGCCACCCTGCCGCTGGACGGGGTGAGCGGACGCATCGAACTCAACAGCCATGTCTTCCAGCGCACGGCGGTTCCCGCGGTTTTCGCGCAGGGGCAGGTGCAGTCCCGCCATCTGCAGACCGCACCTGCCGCGCCGGCATTCCCGAGCCGCGGCTGGGAAAACCATGAATGATTGCGGCGCGCAGGCCGAGCAATTGGCTGCGCAATACCTGCAGGGGCAGGGGCTGAAGCCGGTGGCGCAGAACTACCGCGGCCGCTTCGGCGAGATCGACCTGATCATGCAAGACGGTACGACGCTGGTGTTCGTCGAGGTGCGCCTGCGGCGCAATGCCGGCTTTGGCGGTGCGGCGGCCAGCATCGACGCGCGCAAGCGACAGCGCATCGTCCGCACCGCGCAGCAATATCTCGCCACCCTCGCGCATATCCCGCCGTGCCGCTTCGATGCCGTGCTGATGGGCGAGGGCGGCGTGGAATGGCTCAGGAATGCGTTCGAGGCCTGATTCGGTTAATATTCGCGCTCATCGCAGGGACAATAACAATGGATATAGGCAAGCGCATCATCAAGCATTTCAAGGACAGCGCAGAACTCAAGCTGAAGGTCAAGGAAGAGCTGGCTAAGCCCATCGCGGAAGCCGCGCAGGTTTTTTTCGACTGCGTCGCCAATGACGGCAAGATCCTGTGCTGCGGCAACGGCGGCTCGGCGGCCGATGCGCAGCACTTCGCGGCGGAGCTGGTGAACCGCTTCGAGAAGGAGCGCCTCCCGCTGGCGGCGGTCGCGCTGACCACGGACAGCTCGGTGCTCACTTCCATCGCCAACGATTACGATTTCAACCAGATATTTTCCAAGCAGGTGCGCGCGCTCGGCATGCCCCGCGACAGCCTGCTGGCGATTTCCACCAGCGGCAACTCGCCGAACGTGGTCGCGGCGATCCACGCGGCGCATGAGCGCAGCATGCGCGTGGTCGCGCTGACCGGGCGCGACGGCGGCGAGATGGCCGGCGCCCTGCGCGACGGCGACGTGCTGATCTGCGTGAATGCGAAGAACACCGCGCGCATCCAGGAGGTTCACCTGCTCACCCTGCACTGCCTGTGCGACGTGATCGATTATCTACTGTTAGGAGAATAGACATGCGTATCGTTTCCCTGCTGTTGCTCGCGCTTGCGGCCGGTTCGCTGCAAGGCTGTTTTCCGGTGGTCGCCGCCGGTGTCGGAACCGGCGTGATGATGGTGCAGGATCGCCGCACCAGCGGAGCCTACATCGATGACGAAGCGATTGAAAATAAGGCATCCAGCCAGATCGGCAAGCAGTACAAGGACAAGGTGCACGTCAACGTCACGAGCTTCAACCGCAACGTGCTGGTCAGCGGCGAAGCGCCGAGCGAGGTGGTGAAGGCCGAGATCGGCAGGCTGGTGGCCGGCGTTGAGAACGTGCGCAACGTGAGCAATGAGTTGGTCGTCGCCAGCCCGAGTTCGCTGACTTCGCGCAGCAGCGACAGCGTGGTTACCTCGGACGTGAAGCTGCGCTTCATGCAGGACAAGCGCTTCAGCGCCGAACACGTCAAGGTGGTCACGGAAAACGGCACGGTGTTCCTGATGGGCCTCGTCAAGCGTGCCGAGGCCGACGCAGCCACCGAAATCGCCAGCACCACCGGCGGTGTGCAGCGCGTGGTACGGCTGTTCGAATACCTCGATTAAATGGACGCCTCGGAAAACCTGCTGCGCAGTTTGATTGCGGCGTTGCGCGGTACTCGCTTCCTCGCCTATCTGTTCGATATGTCTCGTCGCTCCGTTCCGTGCGCCTTGCACTCAAACTGCTCGCTACGGTTTTTCGAGGCGCCATAGATGTACACGGCCCCCATCTTCGAACACAAGCTGTGTCGGCCGGAACACTTCGCCGAGCGCGCCGTCATGCTACCGCGCCCGCTGGTGTTCACCAACGGCTGCTTCGACGTGCTGCACCGCGGCCATGTGACCTACCTCGCGCAGGCGCGCGCGCTGGGCGCGGCGTTGATCGTGGGGGTGAACAGCGACGCCTCGGTGAAGCGTCTCGGCAAGGGAGGCGACCGTCCGGTCAACCCGCAGGACGACCGCATGGCGGTGCTCGCCGCGCTGGAATCGGTCAGCCTGGTGGTGCCGTTCGACGAGGATACGCCGCTGAACCTGATCCTCGCCTCACGCCCCGACATACTGGCGAAAGGCGGCGACTGGCAGATCGAAAACATCGTCGGCGCGCGCGAGGTGCAGGGCTGGGGCGGCAAGGTGCACAGCATCCCGTTCCTGCACGAGCGCTCCACCACCGCGCTGCTGAACAAGATACGTTCGCTATGAGCACGACCCGCTGAAATTCAGCGACGCATTTAAGGAGTATGGAAATGGCTGAAACCCACTTTGGTTTTGAAACCGTCGCCGAGGAAGAAAAGGCCAAACGCGTCGCGGGCGTGTTCGACTCGGTCGCGAGCAAATACGACATCATGAACGACCTGATGTCGGTCGGGCTGCACCGCATCTGGAAGCGCTTCGCGGTCGGCGTCAGCGGCGTGCGCGAGGGGCAGCGCGTGCTCGACGTGGCGGGCGGCTCGGCGGACCTGTCGCGGCTGTTCCTCAAGAAGGTCGGCGCGAGCGGCCAGGTCGTGCTTACCGACATCAACAACGCGATGCTGCGCGTCGGTCGCGACCGCCTGCTCGACGAAGGCATCGCCACGCCGACCGCGCAGTGCGACGCGGAGCACCTGCCGTTTCCCGACAACTACTTCGACTGCGCCAACATCGCCTTCGGCCTACGCAACGTTACGCACAAGGACGCCGCGCTGCGCGAGATGTGCCGCGTGATCCGTCCGGGCGGGCGCGTCATCGTGCTGGAGTTCTCCAAAATCGCCAAACCGCTGGAACCGATCTACGACGCCTACTCGTTCAAGCTGCTGCCCAAAATCGGCGAGCTCGTCGCCAACGATTCCGACAGTTACCGCTACCTCGCCGAATCCATCCGCATGCACCCGGGGCAGGATGAGCTGAAGCAGATGATGGAGGAGGCCGGGCTGGAGCGCGTCGAGTACTTCAACCTGACCGGCGGCGTAGTGGCGGTGCACCGGGGGTACAAGCTGTAAAAATTGCTGCGGAGGGCGTCTGATGGAACTACTAGCCATTCCACTAGGCTGCCAAAATACAGCAGCCAAGTGGCTGGTTATGCGGCGTTGCGCGGTACTCGAAATCCTCATGTACCTTAAGTACATTCCGGTTTCTGCGTTGACCAGCGACTTGGCTGGCGTATTTTGTCAGCCTAGTCGAATGGCCATGCAAAGCTCCGTGCGCCTTGCATCTATCCCTCCTCGCGAATTTTTAAGGTCAGCATCTAAGTCATATTTCGCGCGGGCTTGACATATTAACGCGACGCGTTAATATGTGCGCATGATTAAATCCTTTCGATGCCGCGAAACTGAAGCACTGTTCAATCGTGAGCGTGCTCCCCGGTTTGCCAACATTGAACGGGTAGCGCGCCGGAAGCTGGAACAACTTCATATGATTGGCAGCCTCGAAGACTTGCGCATTCCGCCCAATAATCGTCTTGAGGCGCTCAAGGGGAATCGCAAGGGGCAGTGGAGTATCCGCATCAACGATCAGTGGCGTGTGTGTTTCCGTTTCGAAAACGGTGGCGCAGTTGATGTCGAGATCGTGGATTACCACTAACCGTAAGATACTATTCAGGAGTCAAAAACATGCGTGAATTACCTCCCATACATCCCGGCGAAATTTTGCTGGAAGAATTTTTGAAGCCGCTTGGTTTGAGCCAGTATGCTCTAGCCAAAGCAATCGGCGTACCGCCACGCCGTATCAACGAAATCGTGCATGGCAAGCGCTCGATTACTGCCGATACTGACTTGCGCCTGTGCCGGTATTTCAGCCTGTCTGACGGCTACTGGTTGCGCGGCCAGACGCGCTATGACACGGAAATGGCGAAAGAAGCTTTGGCCGATGTGCTGAAAAAAATCCACCCGCTGGAACGGATTGCGGCGTGATGAGTTCGTTTTTGATATGGCATTACTCGCAGAACTAAAAAAACGTGCGCGTCATCTCAAGGCGGAGACTTTTGCTCTTTACCTTGCTGCACGTGATCCACGAACACCGTGGTATGCAAAGTTTCTCGTTGCTGGCATCGTCGCTTATGCCTTCAGCCCTATTGATCTGATCCCAGACTTTGTGCCGGTTCTTGGCTATCTGGACGATCTCATTCTGATACCAATAGGTATCTCTTTGGCTATCAAATTGATCCCCTATCCAGTTTTAGCCGAGTGCCGGGCGCGGGCACAGGAAACCATCCAGAATGGTAAACCCGTGAGCCGGGTTGCAGGTACAGTCATCATCGCAATCTGGCTGGTGTTGGCTGCGCTCTGCATCGTGTGGGCCTATGAAGCGTTCATGGTGCAATCGTGAGCGCGCCCCCCATCGGTCAAGCGAGGCTGCGCAAAAGCACGTAGCCCCTTACTTTTACGTTTAACTGTAAAGAATGGAGCTTTGGCAGCCCACGTAGGATGGGTTGGCAACGCGATATCCATCGTTCTCTTGATGGGTATCCTTCGTCAATCCATCCTATCGCTCCATCCGTCTTGCATCTCCCGCCCGCATCGGCGATGATGTGCATCACATTTGCAATACACGAGGCAAGCCATGAAAACCGCCACCATGCCCGCGCTGCGTGTGCAGCCCGAACTCCGGCAGGCCGCCGAGGAGATGCTGCGTCCGGGCGAGACGCTTTCCGCGTTTGTCGAGGATGCGGTGCGGCGCAACGTGGAGCTGCGCCGCGCGCAGCAGGAGTTCATCGCGCGCGGCTTGGCTTCGCGCGATGCCGCAAAAAAATCCGGAGTCTATTTTTCCTCTGAGGAAGTGCTGCAGGAGCTGGATGGCGTGCTTGCCGATGCGAGGAAGAAAGCGCGCAAGTGAGCTACAGGGTTCGCTACACCCTGGAAGCCAAGGAGGATTTGAAACGGCTCTTTGTCTTCATCGCAGAACAAGACTTGCAGGCCGCGAAGCACGCGCGCAAGACCATCGCCGCAGGCATCGAGTTGTTGCAGCAATTCCCGTTCACCTGCCGCAAGGCCATTGCAGAGAATGCCTTGCTGCGCGAACTGGTGATTCCGTTCGGTGGCGCAGGCTATGTCGCGCTGTTCGAAATCGAGGACAATGAAACCGTGACGATCATCGCCGTGCGCCATCAGCGCGAAGACGATTACCATTAGCGTACACCCGCATCGAATTTTTATTACTGGAGTTTAGTCGTGAGCAGTCTACCCAAGTGTCCCAAATGCAGTTCCGAATTCACCTACGAGGACGGCGGCAACTACGTCTGCCCCGAGTGCGCGCACGAGTGGCCGAAAGACGCGCCCGCCGAGGGCGGCGAGCAGCAGCGCGTGTACAAGGATGCGTTCGGCAACGTGCTGGCCGACGGCGACACGGTCACGGTGATCAAGGACCTGAAGATCAAGGGCTCGTCTTCCGTCGTCAAGGTGGGTACCAAGGTGAAGAACATCCGCCTGGTGGACGGCGACCATGACATCGACTGCAAGATCGACGGCATCGGCGCGATGCAGTTGAAGACGGAGTTTGTGAAGAAAGCCTGATGCGTTTCGTTCTTGCCCTGATGTTGCTGGCGCAAAGCGCGCTGGCCGCCGATGCGCTGCCGCGCCCCGATCACATCGTCATCGTGGTGGAAGAGAACCGGTCGTTCTCGCAGATCATCGGCAACCGCGAGGCGCCCTATCTCAATGCGCTCGCCAAACGTGGCGTGCTGTTCACCCGGTCGCGCGGCGTTGCGCATCCCAGCCAGCCGAATTATCTCGCGCTGTTTTCCGGCACCACGCGCGGCATCGGCAGCAATGCGTGCCCGCTGGAACTGGGCGGCGAGAATCTTGCCGGCGCCCTGATTGCGCAGGGACTGAACTTCGTCAGCTACTCGGAGTCCATGCCGGAGGCGGGATTCGAGGGCTGCATCTACGGCGCGTATGTGCGCAAGCACAATCCGCTGGCGAACTGGAAGGAACTGGCGGCGTTCAACCAGCCGTTCGACGCGTTTCCGCAGGACTTTGCGCAGTTGCCCGCCGTGGCGCTGGTGGTGCCCAACCAGCTCAACGACATGCACGACGGCAGCATCGCGCAGGGCGATGCCTGGCTGGCGCGGAACATCGAGGCCTATGCGCAATGGGCGATGACGCACAACAGCCTGCTGATCGTGACCTGGGATGAGGACGACGGCTCGGAGGACAACCGCATCGCGACGATCTTCGCCGGCGCGATGGTCAAGCCCGGCAGGTCCGCGCAGCGCATCAACCATTACACCCTGCTGCGCACCCTCACCGGGATGTATGGCTTGCCCCCTCTGGGCGAGAGCGCGCAGGAGAGGCCGATCACCGGCGTCTGGCGTGCGCCGGGCGGGATGCGTTAGGCGAGTGTGCTAGAGTTGGGCGCACAAGGTCAGAATTTGACGGGGAAATGAAAAGCACATGAGCTCCTGGGGATGTCCGCACGAACACGAAGGCAAATGCCAGAAGGTGAACGACCTGCCCTGCAGTCCGGGCATGAAAGGCTGCGTGCTGTTCGGCCGCTTCGTCTGGGCGGACCAGAGCAAGAACCGTCCCGCCGGGGGATGGGGCGGCGGCGAGCCGCAACCGCAAGAAAACCACCCGCCCCAGGCGCCATCCGAAAAAGACTGATGGTCTTTCCGGCAACCGGCTGTCCTTCTTGAAACCTGTTCACCCTCACCCTCACCCTCACCCTCACCCTCACCCTCACGGCCTCGCGCTGATCTACCAGGACGAATCCCTCATCGTGGCGAACAAACCCGCCGGGCTGCTTGCGGTGCCGGGGCGCGGCGCGGACAAACAGGATTGCCTCGCGAGCCGCGTGCAGGCCGAGTTTCCCGACGCGCTGGTCGTGCACCGCCTGGACATGGCGACCTCCGGCCTGCTGCTGTTCGCGCGCGGCGCGGAGATGCAGCGCCGCCTGTCGCATCTGTTCAGCAAGCGCGAAGTGCAAAAACGTTACGTGGCGGTGGTGGCGGGCAGGGTGGAGTCTCTATCCGCTGAGATCGACCTGCCGCTGGCCGGCGATTGGCCGAACCGCCCGCGGCAGAAGGTGGATCATGAGTTGGGCAAGCCCTCACTCACGCGCTATCGGGTGCTGGGGTATGGCGAGGACGTTCGCCCTGGGGTATCGAAGGGTGAGCGGGATACGTGCACAACCCGCGTGGAGCTGGAGCCGGTCACCGGCCGCACCCATCAGTTGCGCGTGCATCTCGCGGCCATCGGGCATCCCATCCTCGGCGATGCGCTGTACGGTCAAGGGGCGGAGAGACTGATGCTGCATGCCAGCGCGTTGAGTTTTGCCCATCCGCTGGGCGGCGAGCCATTGGCGCTGGCGAGTGAGCCGCCGTTCTAGTTAGAGATTCAGCCGCCGGTACTGCACCGCCTCGGCAATATGTCTGGTTTCAATCCCGTCAACCCCTTCCAGGTCGGCGATGCTGCGCGCAACCTTGAGCACGCGGTGGTAGGCGCGCGCGGAGAGATTGAGGCGGCTGATGGCCTGTTGCAGCAGCACGGCGCCCTGTTCATCCGGCGCGCATAACTCGTCGATCTCAGTCACCGTAAGCTGCGCGTTGGCCTTGTCCTGGCGCGCGAGCTGGCGTTGCCTTGCGATTTCCACGCGCGCCTGCAAGTCGGCGCTGACTTCGCCGTCCGCCTTGTTGAGCAAATCGTCCTGCGCAACGGCGGGCACTTCGATCTGGATGTCGATGCGATCCAGCAGCGGCCCGGAAATCTTGTTGCGGTAGCGTGAGACCTGGTCGGGCGTGCAGCGGCATTTGCCGTTGTAGTGCCCGAGGTAGCCGCAGGGACACGGGTTCATCGCCGCGATGAGCTGGAACTGCGCGGGGAAATCAGCGCGCCGCGCGGCGCGCGAGATGGTGATGCGCCCGGATTCCAGCGGCTCGCGCAGCACTTCCAGCACGCTGCGCTCGAACTCCGGCAACTCGTCGAGGAACAGCACGCCGTGCAACGCCATTGAGATTTCGCCGGGGCGCGGGTTGCCACCGCCTCCGACCAGCGCTACGCCGGACGCGGTATGGTGCGGCGACCGGTAGGGGCGGGTCTTCCACTTCGCCACGTCGAAGCTGCCGTCGAGCGATTGCAGCGCCGCGCTCTGCAGAGCTTCTTCCTCGGACATCTGCGGCAGGATGCCGGGGAAGCGCGCCGCCAGCATGGACTTGCCGGTACCCGGCGGGCCGACCATGAGCACGCTGTGCCCGCCGGCAGCGGCGATCTCCAGCGCGCGCTTGGCCTGCGCCTGGCCTTTCACCTCGCGCATGTCCGGGTAATGCGGCGCGACCCTCTGCGGTGGGCTGTCATACGGCGCGAGGACTTCGCGTCCGGCGAGGTGCGCGGCGACCTGTAGCAGCGATTGCGCCGGATAGACGGTTGCCTCCTCCACCAGCGCGGCTTCGGCGGCATTGGCCTGCGGCAGGATAAAGGCGCGCCCGCTGTTCGAGGCGCGATAGGTCATCGCCAGCGCGCCGCGGATCGGGCGCAGCTCTCCGGTCAGCGCGAGCTCTCCGGCAAATTCATAATCATTCAGTCGGTCGGAGGGAATCTGGCCGGTCGCGGCGAGGATGCCGAGCGCAATGGGCAGATCGAAGCGTCCGCTTTCCTTGGGCAGGTCGGCGGGGGCGAGGTTGACGGTGATGCGGCGCGCCGGAAAATCGAACTGGCAGTTCTGCAAGGCCGCGCGCACGCGGTCCTTGCTTTCCTTGACCTCGGTTTCAGGCAGCCCGACGATGGTGAAGCTTGGCAGGCCGTTGGCGAGGTGCACCTCGACGGTGACCAGCGCGGCCTCCATGCCGGATAAAGCGCGGCTGTAGAGAACAGCCAAGCTCATGAAGTTACCTCTGAGTTTTCAGAGGCGCTCATAAATTACTTTGCGGCGGTGTTGCGCTGCGCTTCCAGTTCCGCGACGCGCGCTTCCAGCGCGGTGAGGTGCTGGCGCGCGCGCGCCAGCACCTGTGCCTGGACGTCGAATTCTTCGCGCGTCACCAGATCCAGCTTGGCGAAGCCCTGCATGAGCATGGCGCGGGCATTCTTCTCGATGTCCCTGGCGGGGCTGTTCTTCACCAGTTCGCTGATCTTGGCGGACAGGTCGTCAAAAATTTTTGTATCAGGCATGGTTTGTTCTCCCGTAGTTGATGCGCCCCGAAGTGTAGCAAGTTAAGCGTTTGCTTGCCGCACCTCATGGGTGCGAGGGTGTTTCCGATACGCACCAGGAACATGCATTGGCTCGCTCCGGCAGGTGCTGCCTAGCCCGCAACATAGTGTAATTCAAACATAATTCAGTTTGGCACGCATCCTGCTGAGGAAGGGACGTGGAGATTTTTCCTCTCGTTCTTGACTCGAGAAAAGGAAACGTGATGAAGCACAAACTGTTATTTTTGCTGCTGGCGGCGGCATCCGGCATGGCCATGGCGGATGCGCCACCGTCTCCGCATGTCTTCAGCGCAAACATCGGCTTCACCACCGACTATATTTTTCGCGGCATTTCGCAGGCCTCCCACAATCCGGCGCTGCAGGGCAGCATCGACTATACCCATGCCAGCGGCCTGTACGCGGGCGTATGGGGTTCGAACGTGAGTTGGATCGCCGACAGCGGCGCGGTGGCGACCGGCAGCGTCACCCTGGAACTGGATACCTGGTTTGGTTTCCGCAACGGCTTTGCAGGTGACTTTACTTACGATGTCGGTTTCATCCGTTATAACTATCCTGGTAGCTACACCGCCGCGGCCGGTTTTGCCAAGGCCGATACCGAAGAGGTCTATGGCGCGCTCGGCTACAAGTGGGTCGCCGCCAAGTACTCCTATGGACTGGGGCAGTTCCTGACTGTTCCGGGTGCGGTGGGCACCAGCTACTTTGAGCTTAACGCCAGCGTTCCCCTGGGGGGCACTGGCTTCACCTTCGGCGCGCACGCGGGCAGACAGACCTACAAGGATGCCGCCGCCGCAGCCTTCGCCAACACGCCGACCTATACCGACTACAAGCTGAGCGTGTCCAGGGATTTCAGCGGCTATTTGGTGACCGCGGCCTATACCGACACCAACGCCAGTCCGTTCTACACCTATCCCGCGTTTGGCGGTGACTGGGGCAAGGGGGTTGCCGTATTGTCGGTGACACGCGCATTCTAGATTCGCAGAGGAGATAGTCATGAAAATGGTCGTCGCCATCATCAAGCCGTTCAAGCTCGACGAAGTGCGCGAGGCGCTTTCCGAGATCGGCGTGCAGGGCATCACCGTCACCGAGGTCAAGGGCTTCGGGCGGCAAAAGGGCCATACCGAGCTGTATCGCGGCGCGGAATACGTGGTGGATTTCCTGCCAAAAATAAAACTGGAGACCGCCGTGCAAGCAGGCCTGCTGGAACAGGTGCTGGAAGCCATCGAAAAATCCGCGCACACCGGCAAGATCGGCGACGGCAAAATTTTCGTGTCCGACCTCGATCAGGTGATCCGCATCCGCACCGGCGAGTCCGGCACAGACGCGCTTTAGGAAATCAACGGAACACGATGGTCTTGTTGCCGCACACCAGCACGCGATCCTCGACGTGATAGCGCAGGCCGCGCGCCAGCACGGTTTTTTCGATATCCTTGCCGTAGCGCACCATGTCTTCCACGGTGTCGCCGTGGTCGATGCGCGTGGTGTCCTGCTCGATGATCGGGCCGGCATCCAGTTCGGCGGTCGCGTAATGGCAGGTCGCGCCGATCAGCTTCACGCCGCGGTGGTAGGCCTGGTGGTAGGGCTTGGCGCCCGCGAAGGAGGGCAGGAAGCTGTGGTGGATGTTGATGATGCGCCCGGCATAGCGGGCGCATAAATCCGGCGGCATGATCTGCATGAAGCGCGCCAGCACCATCACGTCGCCGCGCGTTTCATCGAACTGGCGCGCAATTTCTGCAAAGGCCGCAGCCTTGTCCTGCATGGCGACATGATGGAACGGGATACCGTGCCATTCGACGAAGCCGCGCAGGTCTTCATGGTTGGAGATCACGCAGGGAATCTCTACTTCCAGCTCGCCGCTGCGCCAGCGGTGCAGCAGGTCGTTGAGGCAATGATCCTGTTTGCTGACCAGTACCGCCACGCGTTTTTTTACGGCGGAATCGCTGACCTGCCAGTCCATGCTGAATTGTTCTGCCAGCGCGGCAAAGCGCGTACGCAATCCCGCCGCATCGAACGGCAGCGAGTCGGCGCGGATTTCCTGGCGCATGAAAAACCGCTGCGTCTCCTGATCGGTATGGTAGCTCGCCTCGACGATGAAGCCGCCATGCTGCGCAACAAAGCCGCTCACCGCCGCGACGATGCCGACCCGGTCCGGGCAGGAGAGTGTCAGCGTATAGCGGTGTTCGGCCATGTTGGTTCCTATCGGTTAAAGTGCCATTCCCTGGTCGCGCAGGTACTCTTCGTAAGTGCCATGGTAGTCGGTCACGCCCTTCGCGGAAATCTCGATGATGCGCGTCGCGAGCGAGGAGACGAACTCGCGGTCGTGGCTGACGAAGATCAGCGTGCCCTTGTATTCCAGCAGTGCAGTGTTGAGCGACTCGATGGATTCCATGTCCATGTGGTTGGTTGGCTCGTCCATCAGCAGCACGTTGGGGCGCTGCAGCATCAGCTTGCCGAACAGCATGCGCCCCTTCTCGCCGCCGGACAGCACCTTGACGCTTTTCTTCACTTCGTCGCCGGAAAACAGCAGGCGCCCGAGCGTGCCGCGCACCACCTGGTCGTCATCGTGCGGGCCGCGCCAGTAGGTCATCCAGTCGGTCAGGGTCTTGTCCTCGGCGAACTCGTGCGCGTGGTCCTGCGCGTAGTAGCCGAGTTTGGCCTTGTCCGCCCACTTGATGGTGCCGGTATCGGGTTCGAGGTCTCCCGCCAGGCAGCGCAGCAGCGTGGTCTTGCCGATGCCGTTCGGGCCGATGATGGCAACCTTCTCGCCCGCATCGATGCGGAAATTCACGTTGGAAAACAGCATGCGGTCGAAGCCCTTGGCCATCTGCTGCACCTCCACCGCGGTGCGGTGCAGCTTCTCGCGTTCGTCGTATTCGTAGCGGATGAACGGGTACTGGCGGCTGGAGGGCTTGATGTCCTCGACCTTGATCTTGTCGATCTGACGCGCGCGCGAGGTGGCCTGGCGCGCCTTGGAGGCGTTCGCCGAGAAGCGCGCGACGAAGGCCCTCAGCTCGGCGATCTTTTCCTTGGCCTTGGCGTTGTCGGCGGACTGCTGTTCGCGCGCCTGCGTCGAGGCGAACATGTAGTCGTCGTAATTGCCCGGATACACGGTGATCCTGCCGTAGTCGAGGTCGGCCATGTGGGTGCACACGCTGTTCAGGAAGTGGCGGTCGTGCGAGATGATGACCATCGTCGAGTTACGCGCATTGAGGATGTCTTCGAGCCAGCGGATGGTGTTGATGTCGAGGTTGTTGGTCGGTTCATCGAGCAGCAGGATGTCCGGGTTGGAGAACAGCGCCTGCGCCAGCAGCACGCGCAGCTTGAAGCCGGGCGCGACTTCGCGCATCGGGCCGTTGTGCAGCTCGATGGCGATGCCCACGCCGAGCAGCAGTTCACCGGCGCGCGGCTCGGCGGTGTAGCCGTCGTATTCGGCAAAGGTCGCCTCCAGGTCGGCGGCGCGCATGTAGTCTTCCTCGCTGGCGTCCGGGTTGGCGTAGATCGCGTCGCGCTCGCTCATTGCCGCCCACATCTCGCTATGACCCATCATCACCACGTCCAGCACGCGCATATCTTCGTAGGCGAACTGGTCCTGGCGCAGCTTGCCGAGGCGCTCGTTCTTGTCCAGCATCACGTTGCCGGAAGACGGCTCCAGGTCGCCGCCGAGGATCTTCATGAAGGTGGACTTGCCGCAGCCGTTCGCGCCGATCAGGCCGTAGCGGTTGCCGTCGCCGAACTTCACGGAGACGTTTTCAAAAAGCGGCTTGGCGCCAAATTGCATGGTGATGTTTGCGGTGGAAAGCATTAAAAACCTGACTTCGGAAAATTTTGGAGCGCGATTTTATCACCCTGCGCACCTCGCACCGAACTAAAACGCGGCTGCGGTTAACCTTGCCGGGCGGTTCACCGCGAAAAGATGGGCGATAACGGCCAATAACATCGTCCCAATCAGGGACATCCGGTCTTGATGCTCCCGCGCGAGTTGCGTATAGTGACTTGCCTGTGTTTTTGCTTGGTTGTATGAGTCATCGCAGCACCATCGCAACTTAATATTTTCCCGTCGCAAAATTGCTATTCAGGTTGATTGGCGCCTGCTGTGCGGCGCGGTTTTTCACTACCAACGGAATTTGGAATCATGTCAGGACACCCTACGGAAATTAAATTACATCAGCAATCCCGCGCGCTCGAGATCGCATTTGACGATGGCGCATGCTTTCAAATGCCCTACGAGTTTCTGCGGGTGCACTCGCCGTCGGCCGAGGTGAGGGGGCATGGCGTCGGCCAGGAGACCCTGCAGGTCGGCAAGAGGGATGTGAAGGTGCTTGAGGTTTTGCCGGTCGGCAATTATGCGATGAAGATCGTCTTCGACGATGGTCACGACTCCGGCCTTTACACCTGGGATTATCTCTACAATCTGGGCAAGCATCAGGCCGAGTTGTGGCAGGAGTATCTGGAGAAATTGGCTGCTGCGGGCGGAAGCCGCGAGCCCGGCAGCGAGCCGGAGCCCCAGAAAGGCGGTTGCGGGAGTGGCGGCTGCAGCCATTGAGTTAGAATAGCCGGGCAGATTGGCACCGGTTTTCAGTTTTTCAAATGATTTCAGGAGTAAATGATGAGTTTTAGCGAAGCTGATGTGCAAGGCGCACTGAAGAATCTGATCGACCCGAATACCCAGAAGGATTTCGCCAGCGGCAAATCCCTGAAGAGCGTCAAGATCGACGGCAACAACGTGTCGGTGGATATCGCGCTCGGCTACCCCGCGAAGAGCGTGCTGGACGAGATACGCGCCATGATCGAAGCGCATCTCAAGGCGGCATTGCCGGGCAGTAGCGTCAGCGCCAACGTGACCAGCAAGGTGGTGCAGCACGCGGTGCCGCACGGCGCGAAGCTGGTGGACGGCGTGCGCAACATCATCGCGGTGGCGAGCGGCAAGGGCGGGGTGGGCAAGTCCACCACCGCGGTCAATATCGCGCTGGCGCTGGCCGCCGAGGGCGCGCGCGTCGGCATGCTGGACGCCGACATCTACGGGCCTTCGCAACCGACCATGCTGGGTATTTCCGGCCAGCCCAATACGGACGGCAGCCACTTCATGGAGCCGATGATCAATCACGGCCTGCAGGCGATGTCCATCGGCTTCCTCATCGGCGGCGACGACACGCCGATGATCTGGCGCGGCCCGATGGTCGTGCAGGCGCTGGAACAGCTGCTGCGCCAGACGCGCTGGGACGACTTGGATTACCTGGTTGTCGATCTGCCACCCGGCACCGGCGACATCCAGCTCTCGCTGGCGCAACAGGTGCCGGTCACCGGCGCGGTGATCGTGACCACGCCGCAGGACATCGCGCTGATGGATGCGCGCAAGGGACTCAAGATGTTCGAGAAGGTCGGCATCAAGATCCTCGGCATCGTGGAAAACATGAGCACGCACATCTGTTCCAAGTGCGGGCATGAGGAGCATATTTTCGGATCGGGCGGCGGCGAGAAGATGTGCGCCGATTACAACGTCGAGTTTCTCGGCGGCCTGCCGCTGGACATCCGCATCCGCGAACAGACCGATTCCGGCAAACCGACGGTGGTCGCCGATCCCGACGGCCAGGTCGCGAAGGTATACAAGCAGATCGCGCGCCGCATCGCGGTCAAGATCGCGGACATGGCGCAGAACCGCAGCGCCGTGTTCCCGAAAGTGGTGGTGCAGAACACCTGATGGAAAACGGAACGGCGAATCGTGGCATTGGATAGCGCAAAATCATCCCTGGCGTCGCTTGAGATGCTGGAGCCCGGCAAGCTGTTTCCGGAGCGCCGCCAGCAAGCCGCAGGCGCGACTCCAGACCGGCGCCAGCATCCCCAGTCGGGAACGACGTCTTCGGATCGGATTGCGGCCATGCTCGAGAACGTGCAGATGTTCAAGGATCTCGAGTGGGCGCAAATCAAGGCGTTGTCTGAGTATCTACAGATATATCGCGCCGCCCCAGGCGCAGTACTTTTCCGCGAGGGCGACAAGGGGGACTTCATGTGCGTCGTGCTCGAAGGCAAGCTCGAGGTTCACAAGGAAGACAACCGGCGCGTGGACAAGACCGTTACCACGATCCTTCCCGGCCGTAGCTTGGGCGAAATGACCATCGTGGACGGCGAGCCGCGCTCAGCAACGGCGGTGGTCGTTGCGCCGTCGGTACTGGCCGTGCTGACCCAGGAAAACTTCATGCAGATCATGCGCGACAAGCCCGCGCTTTCGGCGCAACTGCTGTTCAAGATCGCGCAACTGATCAGCCAGCGCCTGCGCCTGACCAGCGGCATCCTGGTGGACTATCTGGAAAACTGAACCGGGTTTTTACAGTGGCAGAAAAAGGGCGCGATTTATCGCGCCCTTTTTTCTGATAACCGAATAGACGAATAATTGAATTACGCCAGCAGGCGCGTACGGAGTTTGTTGAGCAGGCGCACCGGCAGCAGGGCGCCCAAATCCAGCGGCGGTAGCTCCATCGCATCCAGCGTGTTCTTCACCAGCAACCCCATTTCGGTATCTCCCTCCATGACCAGCCGGCGGCTGAAGAACAGCGTGTCCGGGTCTTCTTTGCGCAGCGCGAGCAGGAAAAAATCCTGCGCGCTGGCGCTGATGGACAGGTCGGGGCGGGAGACCGCGTGCCGCGCGAGCAGCCCCTGTGCGCCGAGGGTGAAGTGGAAGGTCAGGCCGGCATCTTTGACGCGGATGCAGACCTGTTTTCCGTGCAGGGGCTGCCAGGTCTCGTCGTGCAGCCTGTCGCCCAGCGCCAGGTTGATGGCGCGCGCAAAAATCAGCGAGTGGGGGTAGCGCGGCAGCAGCGAGATCAGGTTGCCGACAGGTTGCGGAATCAGGAAGGGCTTCATGCGATCACCTCACTCTAGTCGCGGATGAAATCGAGGCCGGGTTTGCCGTGCCAGTAGCCGTTGCAGGACGCGGCCGGCATCAGGTCCTTGATCTGTGCCAAGGCCTGTTCGGGCGTCAGGCGCTGCTCCATGCTTTCACGGAACAGGCCGAGTATCTTGCCGCTATGGTGCGCCTGCGGGCTGACCCGCACCACATCTACCCCTGCGCCCTGCAGGGAATCGAGTTCGCCGATCAGGTTATGCACCAGCGCCGACTGGGTCTGGATGCCGTTCAGGTTCAGGAAGGGCTGGCCCTCGCGGGTCTTCAGGGCGAGGCCGTCCTCGTAATCGAGGCACTTGAACTGGCAGTCGTCCTTCTGCAGGTTGTGGTGGCGCGCGGTGAAGCAGCGTGCCGAAAAGGCCAGCGGCAGGCGGCCGTAGGCGAATACCTCGGTTTCCAGCTTCGTCTGACGGTTGTTGTTGATCGAGACCAGCGCCTCGCGCGACATTTCCAGTGGCATCACCCAGCGTGTTGCACCCAGTCCGGTGAGCATGTCGAGGGTCTGCGGATTGTAGATGTTCAGGAACGGGCCTGCCACGAACGGCATCTTGTTCGCCAGAAGGCGCACCGCACCCATGTCGTTGGCCTCGACGCGGAAATTTTCGTTTTCGGCGATCTTGCGCAGCGTCTTGAGGTCGTTTTCGGACTCGATCAGCGTCTGCGTCGAGAGCACCACTTCCTTGCCGGCGGCGGTGAGCCGTTCCGCCATGTCCAGATAATCCTGCAGGCGCAGCAGGTGGCGGCGCGAACAGACGGTTTCGCCGAGGTAGATGATGTCCACGGGCGCGCTGGCCATCTCGTCGTAAAACCCGAGCATGGTGTCGCGATCCCAATAGTAGAGGACGGGGCCGAGAGCTAGCTTCATATCTTATTTCCAGGGACGATAGTACGCGCCGAGCGTCTGTGACTGCCCTTCAGACACCTTGCCGAGCTCCGCCTGCCATGCCGGTTTGACGGCAAACGCTCCGGCATCGCGCAGGCAGTTGTCAATGGCCTGACGCCACACCTTGGTGACTTGCTCGACGTAGGCGGGGCTGCGCTGGCGCCCCTCGATCTTGATCGCGGCGATGCCCATGCGCACCAGTTCCGGCAGCAGTTCCAGGGTGTTGAGGCTGGTGGGCTCCTCAATGGCGTAATAGGTTTCGCCCTCCACGTCGAAGCGACCCTTGCACAGGGTCGGGTAGCCGGCGTTCTCGCCGGCATCGTAGCGGTCGATGAGGATGCCGTTCAGACGCGATTCCAGCCCCTTGGGCGTTTCCTCCCAGCGCACCGCCTTGGGCGGCGAGCACACGCCGCGCGTGTTGGGCGAATCGCCGGTGGCGTAGGAGGACAGCGCGCAGCGCCCCTCCACCATCACGCATAGCCCGCCGAAACCGAACAGCTCGATCTCCACCTGGGTGCCGGCCATCAGCTGCTCGACCTGCGCCAGCGCCAGCACGCGCGGCACCACGGCGCGCTGGATGCCGAACATCTCGTGGTAGAAATTGATCGCCTCGTAGTTGGTCGCCGAGCCCTGCACCGAAAGATGCAGGCGCAGGTTGGGGTGAGTCTTCGCGGCATACTGCATCAGCCCTGGATCGGCGAGGATTACCGCATCCATGCCCAGCTCGGCGGCATGGTCGATGGCCGATGTCCAACGCTGCCAGCCGTCGGCCTGCGGGTAGGTATTCAGCGCCAGTAGCACCTTCCTGCCCTTGGCGTGGGCATAGCGCACGCCTTCCTTCGCGTTGTCGACGCCGAAGTTCAGGCCGGTGAAGTTGCGCGCGTTGGTGTCGTCGCGGAACCCCATGTAGACGCAATCCGCGCCGTTGTCTATTGCCGTTTTCAGCGCCGGCAGGCTGCCCGCCGGGCATACTAGTTCGATCTTACGCTGCATCCAGTATTTCCTCTCTAATCCAGGGCGTTCCGGCCAGGCTCCCCTGGCGACGGCCGCGCCGCGCCAGTTCCAGTTCGATGCCGTTGAGCACGTTCCATTTCTGCGAGCACCACTCCGGCGCTAGCAGGATATCCTTCGGCGCGGTGCCGGTAACGCGATGGAACACGATGTGCTCCGGCGTGCGCTCGATCAGGTCGCAGGCATGCCGGATATATTCCTCGCGCTGCAGCGGCCGGTATTCGCCGCGCCGCCACTGATTTGCCAGCACGGTGTGCTTCACTACATGCAGCGGGTGCAGCTTCAGCCCGTCCACGCCAATGTCCAGCACGGTGTCGAGGCTGGCATGATAATGCGACTCGTCTTCTCCGGGCAGGCCGAGAATCAGGTGAGTGCACAGGGGGATGCCGCGCCGCCGCGCCTCGATGGCCACCTCGCGGTATTCCTTCAGCCCGTGGCCGCGGTTGACGCGGCGCAGGGTCTCGTCGAAAGCCGACTGCAGGCCGAGCTCCAGCCACACGATGCGCCCTTCGTCGCGGTATCCGGCGAGCAGGTCGAGCACTGCGCCGGACACGCAATCCGGCCGCGTCCCGACCGAAAGGCCGATGATGTCGTGCTGGGTCATGGCCTGGCGATACATGACATCCAGCTCCGCCACGTCGGCATAGGTGTTGGTGTAGGCCTGGAAATAGGCAAGGTATTTCTTCGCGCGCGTCCGCTTCGAGATGGCGCTCCGCCCGCTGTCCAGCTGCGTTTCCAGCGTTTTCTGTTCGGGTCCGTTGGGGCTGAACGAGCTGTTGTTGCAGAACGTGCAGCCGCCGATGCCTTTGGCGCCGTCCCGGTTTGGGCAGGTGAAACCGGCGTCGAGGGCAATCTTGTGGATCCGTTGGCCGTGCTGCTCAAGCAGGTGCTGGCCGAAGGTGAGGATGTAATCGGAAAGTGCCATGATTTGTGGCGGGAAGACTAGCATTTCCCGGGGGCTTGTTCAACCGGAACAGGTACATGGTTATCCAGGGCGGCTTGGCCGGCCGTTCGCAATGCGCCGGAAGTGGACGGTCGGGCGGGATGTCCTGGCTTTTGCCTTTCTTGTCCAATCCAAAGTCGGTCTGCGCTATCGGCCCGGGCCTTGAGGGTTCCTTGCTTTTTTGCCGTGGCCGAACGGGCATCCACCCTGCGCCGGTTTGGAATCTGGCGCGCTTTGTTCCTGCATGGTTTTTTCCATTTCGCTGCGGGCCAGCCTGAGGGCGTTTTCCGCCACCTCCAGGGTGATTTCGGTATAGCCATTCTGCCGCGCAAAATTCTCGATGCTCTGCTTGCATTTTTCGCGCATGAAGCCTTCGGGCACGCGCATCAGGCGTGCCAGCGCGGCGGTCTGCCAGTGGATTGAGAATGTTGCGGGCTGCGCATCGTCCGGCGCTTCGTCGGTAAGGAACGGCTGCAAGTGCCTGGCTTCCACCCCGTTGCTTTTTTCCTGGCGGGCTTTTTTCTCGGCGCGCATGCTGAGGTTGCCGCGCACAGCGAGGTTTTCGATGCCGCGCAGCAGCGCGACGGCTTCTTCTGACCAGCGCAGGGCATCTTCCGCATTGGGTTTGCGCTTCAGGTCTCCGGCATCGTAGGCGGCGACGATTTCTTCCATGGCCTGTTCCGCGCGGTTCGGCATGAGCTGGGCGGTTGCCTCATCCACGATTTTCCGGGTGATGACGGTGTGGCCGTGTTCCTGCGCGTAGCGCAGGATGGCCATGCGCGCCATGTTGCGCACGAAGGAGGGCACGTGCTCCATCCTGGCTTCGGCTTCATGGGTCCAGGAGGTGGTGACGCCGGAGACGACATCGATTTGCGGCTGATGCTCGCGCATGCCGAGCAGGATCGCGCAGTCGATGTTTTCCAGCAGGTGCTCGCTGTTGCCGCCGATGTCGAGCTCGTCGTCGGCATGGATGCCCAGTTTGCCAACGATCAGCAGCGAGGGCTTGATCTTCCTGACATATTTTTCGATGGCGTCGTGGGGCTTGCCGGCCAGCAGTTCGGTTTCTATTTCGACGCCAAAATCTTTGGCCATCGAACGCGAGACCGCGAGGTGGCCGTCGTATATCTTGGCCAATCCCGAATCGATGATCTCTTCGTGCAGTTTTTCCTGCTCCCTGAACTTGAAGACCTTGCCCGCCTCTTCGGACAGCACGCTGGCGATGCGATTGAACGCGACATAGTGGTAATAGGGATCGAAGGCGGCGATGACATTGACGGGCACTTGCCAGTGTCTGGCCAACGTCAACGCAGTCACCAAGCCTCCATACGCCTTGGATGAGCCATCCACCGCGACGACGATCGGGCCTTCCTTGATTGAACGGCCGGGTTCCTTGATAACCAGGGTATCGATGTTTGAACGCCGCACCACCCGTTTGCATACACTCCCCAGGCGGCTGCCCTGGATGGCGCCGAGCCCCAGGGCGCCCATGACGAGCAGGTCATAAGCGCCGGAATTGGTTTCCCGCGCGAGCGCGCGGTAATTTTTTCCTTCCAGCGAGCAACGCCTGAAGTCGATGCCGAGTTGATCGCAATGGGTTGCGGCCTGGTCGAGATAGGAGTCGGTGATGATAGCCAGACCGCGGGTGATCAGGTCGTCGTGCACATCGCGCTGGCGTTCCAGTTCATGTTCCTGCCGGAACTGTTCGGGCAGGCCGCCTTCCATCTGGCGGAAGCGCATGTCGTGCAGCTTGGCGGCGTACACATGGGAGCCGGTGATCACGGAGGCATTGGCCAATCCCGCCAGTTCCGCCGCTACGCGCAGCGCGGCGTTGGCATGGTCTGAGGAATCCAGTGCGACCAGGATGCGTTGATGCGGGCAGGCGCCGGATGATGGGCGTAATTCTTCGGTAACGGCCTGGGCAACCTGGGGGTTCATGCGAATCATCTTTTTACTTAAGCCGTAAGCATATTGTCAGGCGCTGCGCTTCCCTGCAATCCGGAGGAGGATGCAAGACTCAATCACCCGGTGCCAATCATTTTTTTCTGCGCAGCGACATCCGCTCCATAATGCCATCTTTCATGATGAACTGGTGCTTGATTACTCCCGCTATGTGCACTACCACCACCACGATCAGCCCATACATCAATATCTCATGCGTCGTGCGAGGGATTAAGGCGGCACCGGTATATTCCTTGGGAAGCAGAATGGTGTCGCCAGACAGCAAAGCCAGGCCCACGCTGCTGGTCAGAAAAGTCATAAAGCCGACTACCGGCATCAGCAGTAGCAGGGCATAGAGCAGGTGATGGACTCCCTTGGCCAGCCAATCCATCAGCGCCTGGCTCACCAGCGGTGGCGTGCCGTCCACATTACGGAAAGTCAGGCGCAATATCGTCAGGAACAGCACCGAGATGCCAATCAGTGCATGCGAAAAGTATGCGACCAGAGTCGCGCCTTCCGCATGCCGAGCCTTTGCCACTCCATCCCCGAGATACCAGGCCACGAATACCAGTAGCAGAGTCAGCCAATGGGCGATTACCATGCGTTTGCTGTATTGCTTCACAACTTTCTCCTGAAATCTGGAAGTGGCTCCGTTTATCTGGCCGGGATTTCCTGCCGCACCGGTTAGCCCTGCCGGATATTTGTCCGGGCCGCCTGCTACAGTTCCAGTAGTAGAACCCATCCGGCGTTGCCCGGTCAAGCGATGGAGGCCGCCAGCCGCCATTCGTCAATTCCCGCTTTGCATCCGCTGATAGTATTATCCTTGGAAAAGATATTATCGATTCCGTGCAGCATGGATTTGCGGGTATCTTTGGGGCATCCCCGTCGGCCTGGAGGCTCCCAAAATACCCGAAATCCTCAAGAAAATACCCGAAATCCTCAAGTGAATTGGAGCGAAAATAAAATAAAATAAAATAAAATGGCGGCGGTTCGTATCGATTGACTTTTTGAATTCACGGAAATGGAAAGGAGTGCGACATGAGATTGCTGGCAGTTACCGTCTCCATCGGCGCGGCTTTGCTGGTTGCAGCAGCACCGGGCTACGCGGCTGGTGGGGACGCGATTTTCAAGAAGAGCTGCACAGGTTGTCATTACACCGACGGCCCGGCGAAGGAAAAGACGATAGCCGACCAATTGGCGAAGAAGGGGCCGGAGCTGTGGTATGCCGGCAGCAAATTCCAGAAGCCATGGCTTGCGGCATGGCTGCAGAATCCCAAACCGATCCGCCCGCTGAAATACAACTCGCTTACCGACAGGAATCCGGCCGATCATCCCAAGCTGTCGGCCAGCGATGCGGCGGCGGTCACGGACTTCCTGATGGGCCTGAAATCTTCTGAGGTCAAGGCTGGCGTAATCAAACCCGCCGAGTCCGCGCAGGGCAAGAACATCTTCGCCAAGAAAGCGCCTTGCGGCGGATGCCATGAGTATCCGGTGAAGGGCGAGATGCACGGCGGCAAGAGCGGGCCCAGCCTGGCCGGAGCCAGCAAGCGGCTGAACCCGGACTGGGTTTACGCGTACCTGGCGAACATCAAGGCATTCAAGCCGGTTCGCGACATGCCCGATTTCGGCAGCGTGCTCAACAAGAGAGATCTGGAAAGCATCGCATCGTATGTGGCTTCTTTGGAATAATACGAAGAGAGGGAGAGACTCGTGTCGAAAATAACAGCAATCGCAGCAGTGCTCTGCCTGGCGTTGGGTGCAGTGAGTACGGCGCAGGCGGCAGACTCGAAGCAGGTATATGACTTCTACTGCGCCCAGTGTCATGGGGTTGACGGCAAAGGCAGGGGCATCAACGTCACCAAGGATTTCGCGACCGACCCGCGCAACCTGACCGACTCCACGGAAATAGCGAAACGCACCGATGACGACCTCCGGGGAGTCATCAAGGACGGCGGCCCGTCCATCAGCAAGTCGGCATTGATGCCGCCCTGGGGCACAACTTTGAGCACGGATGAAGTGGAAGGTCTGGTGAAATACATCCGCAAGCTTTGCGACTGCAAGGCTAAATAGGGTACGGGAATGAAATATCCGGACAAAAAACACTACGCGGATATTGTCATTTTTTCCGGGATGCTGATGAACGTCGCCTTTATTGCCCTGATCCTGTATTACTTCGTCCTGTAGTCGGTAAAACAACGCCGGGGGAAGGAAGGCTTCCTTCCCGGTGGCTTCGCAATTAGCAGCAACCATCTAAGGGAATGGCAGCGGCATGAACGTTAATGAAAGCCACACACATGAAGGGGAAGCAACCAAATACCCTTGGGCAGGACCGGCCTTGTTTACGTCGGTACTGATCGCTGTGATCGTTTTTTTCGCATGGTTCCTGCGGGCGTGAGCATGAGGGCTCACTTGTTACCGTTCATTGCCGCACTCGTCGTCTTCGGCGTCGTGTTCCTTGCCCTGGATTTCTCTTTGATGAAGCTGCAGGGGCTGGCGCTGATATACCGACCTTGAGGCTTGCGCGCGTTTACAGAAAATATATCTTGCCAACACGAACTACAAGAATAATCGGCTGGGCATTTTTATGGGTTGTTTGCGCCCTGCTCATCCTCCCCTTTGCTTCGCCTGCGGCAAACGCAGCCGAGGCGGCAGCGACCCTGTCGGCGACGGCTTCGACGGCGATTGACACTGCCGCCACTCCAAACGCGGCAACTTACCCGCCCGCACCCAAACTGTCCGCATCGGACTACCCCGCCTTCAAGGGCGTGAATTCCCGCGTCACGGTGTGGCTGGTCGCGCAGTTGCACCTATGGTTCGGCGCGTTCGTGCTGGCGGTGCCGATCTTCGTCTTCATCATCGAGGCCATCGGCATGGCAACGCGCGACGAGCGCTACGATCAGATGGCCTTCGAGTTCATGAAGGTCAGCATCACGGCCTATTCGATCACCGCGCTGCTCGGCGGTCTGCTGACCTTCGTGCTGGTGCTCCTCTATCCCCATTTGTTCGCCTATCTCGCGACGATCTTCAAGGGCAGCATGTTCGTCTACGCGCTGCTGTTCTTTGCCGAGAGCGCGATCCTGTACATCTACTATTACGGCTGGCACTGGCTGCAGGGGGGCAACCGGAAATGGGTGCATCTGACGCTCGGGCTGTTGCTCAACGCGACCGGCTGCACGCTGATGTTCCTCGCTAATGCCTGGACAACCTTCATGATGAGCCCGGCGGCCGTGGATGCGGCGGGCGTGTTCAACGGTGACACCTGGGCCGCGATCCACAATTTTCTGTGGAACCCGATCAACATCCACCGGCTGGTCGCCAACGTGGCGTACGGCGGCTCGATCATCGGCGCCTATGCCGCCTTCAAGTTTCTCAGCGCCAGGAGCAAGGAGGAGCGCGCCCATTACGACTGGATAGGCTACAACGCCAACTTCATCGCCATTGCGGCGCTGCTGCCGCTGCCCTTCGCGGGCTACTACCTCACGGCCGAGATGTACGCCTACAGCCAGCAGATGGGCATCACCCTGATGGGCGGCGTGTTCGCGTGGATCTTCATCATCCAGGCGGTGCTGATCGGCGCGCTGTTCCTGTCGGCCAACTATTACCTGTGGTGCGGCATGGGGCGCAGCGAGGGCGCGCACCGCTACAACCCGAGGATCAAGTACATCGCCGTCGTGCTGGTCGCGGCCTTCCTCGTGTGGTTCACGCCGCACACGCTGGTGCTCACCAACGTCGAGCTTAAGAGCCTCGGCGGGCCGTACCACCAGTACCTCGGGGCGCTCGGCATCATGCCGGCGAAGAACACCGCGGTGAATTTCCTGATCGTGTTCACCTTCCTGAGCTTCATGTTCTACCGGCGAGCGAACAAGATTCCGGCCGTATCTTGGGTGGCGGCAGGCAACGCGATGCAGGTCGCACTGTTCACCGCAGGCCTGATCAACATCACGCTGCTCGGCGTCTATTACGGCTACTTCACCAACAACGTCTACAAGGTAGCGGCCTCGATTCCGCAGGTGCTGACCACGCTGATCATCATCGTCGCGAGCACGATCATCGACGCGTTCATGTACAAGGGCGCGAAAGAGGTCGCACCGCTGCACTGGGGGCGCATGCCCGCACGCTCGCAATACGCGCTGTTCCTGCTGGCCGTAGCCTTCACCTGGCTGATGGGTCTGATGGGCTATGTGCGCTCCGCGATCCGCCAGCACTGGCATGTGACCAACGTGTTCCGCGACAACTCGCCCGATGCCTTCACCCCCGACCTCGGCTATGCGGCCAACATCGTCTCGCTCGGTACGATCCTGTTCATGGCGATGGTCATGTTCATCTTCTGGCTGAACGCGATCAACAGCCGGCGCGCTCCTGTCAGGGGTTATTGGAAGAAGCCGGCATGACCAATTTCCTTAAGGTTTCCGGCTTCAGCCTGCTCATGATCGGCGGATTCACGGCGTATTCGAACTTCGGGATTCCGCAGATCAAGCCCGAGCTGCCGCCCGTCGAGGAGAAGCTGGAACTCGGCGCGATGACCATGGAGCAGTTCGTGGCACTGGGCGGCAAAATCTACAATGGCAAGGGCACCTGCACCCTGTGCCACAACGCGATGGGTCGCGCGCCGCTGCTCGACAAAATAGGCGCGATTGCGGCGGAAAACCTGAAGAATCCCGCCTACAAGGGCGCGGCAAAAACCGTCGAGGAGTATCTACACGAGTCGTTGGTGAAGCCGTCGGCTTACGTGGTTCCCGGCTTCGGCAAGGCGGGAAGCAACGACAGCGAAAGCCCGATGCCCGATGTCTCCGGCGGCGGCATCGGCCTTTCCGATGCCGAGATTGTGGCTGTGATCGCCTACCTCCAGGAATCGAGTGGAGCCGAGGTCACGGTAGCCATTCCCGCGATGCCCACCGCGAACCCGGAAGAATCCGCCGCGCCGAAGACAGCCGAAGAGGTCATCGCCAAACATACCTGTGGCGCTTGCCATGTTGTCGCCGGGCAGGCCGGCACGCTGGGGCCTAGCCTCGCGAAGATCGGTGCGACGAAGAATAAGGAATACCTGCGGCAGGCAATCCTCGACCCCGACGCGGTAGTTCCCAAAGGATACGCTCCGGGCATGATGCCCAGGAACTACGGCGAGCAGATGAAGGCGCAGGAGCTGGAGATGTTGGTCAACTACCTCGCGAAATTAAAGTGACCATGACGAAGAGACGCATCCCCCGCCTGTTGCAGTTCGCCCTCATGGTATTCGGCGTGTATTTCGGCTTCATCCTGCTCTTCGACGTGCTGCTCGGGCAGCTGATTCCCCGCAGCCTGCTCACCATGTACATGGTCTTCGTGGTGTCCGGCGCACTCATGGCGTTCACTTTCACCGACGAGGGGGCGCATGAGCTAGTCGCGCCGATCCGGGCGCTGGTCGAGGACCCGTCGAAGAGAAGACTGCGCAACATCGTGTTCGTGATCGTGCCGCTGCTCGCGGGCTACTACACCTATGCGGGCCTGCAGCCCGGTTACGAGGCACCGGTGGAGTTGCGCACCATTCATCCCGCGCCGCCCTCGAAGTTCAAGGCATACGGCAAGAGCTACAACCTCGCTACGCTGCAAAACCCCCTGCGCAGATACCAGAAGGAAGACTCCGCGAAGTACCGCGAACTGGTCAAGGCGGGCGGCGAGGTCTATATCAGGAACTGCCAGTACTGCCACGGCGACAAGCTGGACGGCAAGGGGCCGTACGCGGCGGGGCTGAACCCCACGCCGATCAACTTCCGCGACGTGGGCACCATCGCGCAGTTGCAGGAATCCTTCCTGTTCTGGCGCATCGCCACCGGCGGACCGGGTTTGCCCGCCGAGGCCGCGCCGTGGATTTCGTCGATGCCGGTCTGGGAAAACTTCCTGACCGAGGAGGAGATCTGGGAAGTCATTCTGTTCCTGTATGACTACACCGGCAGGCAGCCGAGGGCATGGGAATGAGCAAGTTAGCTCTCTTCGTTTTCTGCACCGCGTTGCTTGCAGCAGGTACGGCGGCGGCGAAACCCGGCGATGCCGCTAAGGGCAAGGAAATTTACGAGAAGCGCTGCGGCTGGTGCCACGGCGCGGAAGGCGACGGCGCGGGCGCGGCGAAGGACCTGCTCAACCCGCCGCCGCGCGACTTCACCTCGGGTAACTACAAGATCAAGTCCTCAAGTTTCGAGGATATGGTGCCCAACGACGACGACATCTTCCGCATGATCCGCGACGGCATGCCGGGCACCGCGATGCCGGGCTGGGGCGATGTGCTGAAGGAACGGGACATGTGGAACCTCGTGGCCTACCTCAAGACCTTCGCCGGTTACGACAAGCCGCCGGAAAAACAGGTCGATTTCGGCAAGCAGGTCGCAAGCTCCGCCGAAAGCATAGCGAAGGGCAAAAAATTGTTTGAAGAAGGCGACCGCTGCGTGGAATGCCACGGCAAGTCCGGCAAGGGCAGCGCGAGCAAGCGCCTCAAGGGCGAGGCCGGCGAGCGCACCTGGCCGCGCAACCTGACCAAGCCTTGGACCTATCGCGGCGGCAGCGATCCGAAAGATATTTTCGCGCGCATCTCCACCGGCATCGCGGGCACCGAGATGCCCTCCTTCGCCGACCCGAAGAGCAAGAAGAGCCTCACCGCCGAGGAGCGCTGGTATGTCGCCAACTACGTGGCGTCGCTCGCGGAGACCGGCAGGAAGGTCGCCGCGGAAAACACCGTCGTCAAGGCGGACCGGGTCGAGGGCGACCTGCCCGAGACCACGGACGACGTGCGCTGGGAGAAAACCGAAGCGGCCACCTTCTACCTGGTGCCGCAGCTCATCGCGGAAGAGCGCTTCTTCACGCCGTCCAACGACACGATCACGGTGCGCGCGCTATACAACGACAAGGCCATCGCGATCCTGCTCGAGTGGGACGACCGCACCCGGAGCATCCCCGGCGACGAAGCCGCAGAGAAGCTTGCCGACCCGCCGATCGCCGAGGATGGCGTCGCCGTGCAACTTCCCGTCACGGTCACGAAGGGAATGGCCAAGCCCTATTTCGGCATGGGCGATGCATCACGCCCGGTGAATATCTGGCAGTGGAAGAGCGGTACGAAGGACGCCGCGGAGAGCATCCATCTCGCCAACAGCCGCGGCTTCAAAGAGATCGAGCGGCGCGATGCGGCCGAGGTTGGACTTAAGGGCAGGGCGAGCTACGGCGACGGAACCTGGAAGGTGCTGATGATGCGTCCGCTTGCGACGCCCACACCAGCGCAGGACATCCAGTTTGCCGAGGGCAAATTTATCCCCATCGCGTTCGCCGCGTGGGATGGCAGCAACGGCGAGAAGGGTGCCAAGCACACCATGACCACCTGGTACTGGCTGCTGCTGAAACCCGCAACCGGATACCGTCCGCTCATTGCGGCGCTGCTGGTCATGGCGCTGGCCGCAGGCGGCCTGCTCTGGTGGGCGCGCAGCGCCAAGCCTGCCGCCTGACAGTCATAGCATGGAAGAGACTAAATTCAGCAATCGAGGCGTGAAGACCAGGATACTGGGCTTCGTCCTGATGGTGCTCGGCGTGTTGGACAGCCTGTTGACCCTGCGCGGCGGCATCCTCGCCTATGAGTATCTCCTGCTCATCCTGTTGGGCGCAGGCGTATTTGCTGTCGGCGCGGTTCGCGGCGCACGGCGGCAGCCTGCAGAGGAATAAAGTTTGCGGGAAACCGCAAATACATTGACAATGCCGCTTAAGGTTGCAGCAGTAATCGGGCAGCCTTTACGGCAAACACTGTGCCGGATCGTGAAGGTTTTCTGAAAATCCCAACTCCAAGGAGAAAATCATGCGCATGAAAAGTATCTTGCTTGTATCCCTGTTTGTCCCGCTCTATGGCTGTCAGCCTGAAGCGCCTGCGCCCAAGGCTGCCGCCCCGGCCGTGGAACAGCCTCCCGCTCCACCCGCCCCTGCCATGGAGCAGCCAGCCGCCGCGCCACCTGTGCAACCGGCCGCCACCGCCCCGGCACAGGCGATGCAGCCTGCTCCCGCAGAAAAAGCCATGCAGTCCGCTCCAGCCCCGGCAAGCCCGGCACCGGCTGCGAAGGCCGAACCGGCGCCGGTTGCTGCCGAGGCTAAACCCGCGCCTGCAGTATCCGAAGCGGATTTCATGCAGCTGGCCAAAAAGAGCAATTGCCTTGCCTGCCATTCGGTCGACAAGAAAATTGTCGGCCCGGCCTTCAAGGATGTCGCGGCCAAATACCGCGGCGATACGGGAGCGGAAGCCCGGTTGGTGGACAAGATCGCCAAGGGCGGCAGCGGGGTATGGGGCGCCATGATGATGCCGCCCAGCCCGCAAATCAGCGAGGCGGATCGCAGGACACTGGCAAAATACATCCTGTCCCTGAAATAAGCTGTCAACGCGTCAGGGCGGCAATGCGTTATGGCCTTGCCGCCAAAAAGCTGATTGGCAAAGCAGGCGGAGTTGTTTAGAATCGTTAGCGAAGGTGACGCCTTCATATGGTTTGAGATTTTTTAATCACGAAACGGAGAGAACATGAAATCTATTATCGTAAGCATGGTTGCAGCAGCAGGCTTGATGGTTGCAGGCAGCGCCCTGGCAGCCGATATGCCGGAACTGGCCAAGAAGAACAACTGCACCGCATGTCATGCAATTGACAAGAAGGTGGTTGGCCCGGCTTGGGCGGAAGTTGCCAAGAAGTACAAGGGCGACGCTGGCGCGAAGGCCAAGCTGGTTCCCAAGATGATCAAGGGCGGCGGCGGCGTATGGGGTGCGATGCCGATGCCGGCCAGCCCGAAGCTCAGCGAAGCTGACAGTGCTGCGCTGGTCGACTTCGTTCTGGGTCTGGCAAAGTAAGCCAGCCTTGAGTCAGTCGAAAGATTGTTAGCGCAATCTTCAAAAAAAGCCGGCGCAAGCCGGCTTTTTTTGCTTCTGTACATGTGTCTGGCAAAGTTTGCAGGAGAGGTGGCGATGGTGGATTTTTGCCTTCGCAAGGTTTGAGTCGTTTTAACCAATAAACGGAGGAAACATGAAACCTGTCATCGTAATTGTGCTCGCAGCAGGGTTGATGGTCGCAGGCAGTATCCATGCGGCCGAGATGCCGGAACTCGCCAAGAAGAACAACTGCGTCATATGTCATGCAATCGATAAAAAAGTGATAGGCCCGGCCTGGGCGGAAGTTTCCAAAAAGTACAAGGGCGACCCCGGTGCGGCCGCCAGGTTGAACGCCAAAATAATCAAGGGTGGAAGCGGCGTATGGGGCAACCAGCCCATGCCGGGTTATCCCCAGGTCAAGGATGCCGAAAGAAAGGAATTGGTGAGTTTCATTCTGGGATTGGCGAAATAAAACTCTTCGCAGGGCAATCCGCAAAAGCCGGCACAGGCCGGCTTTTTTGTTGCGTACTGCCATGGCTATGCAACGCCAAATTGACAAGCAGTGCGCCCGCTCAGCATAATCCGTACAACTTTTCATGGCGCGACGCAGATTGAACACCGGATGGCAGGCGGCTCGCCGAAGTGGATTTCCGGCACTGCATGTTCCGGCGATCCTTCATGCAGGTTCCCCGCGAAACATATGTATATCCACACCATGCCGCGTGCCCGGAGCGGCAGGGTTTGAGTCCCGGCCACCCGGAGGGGTATTGCGCACGCAACGACGGAATGCTTGCCTGTGCAGTCTATCAGGCTTCATGCGTTCAGCATGATGGTTATACCGGATACTTTGGATTTTAAGCGGCACGATGCCGCGCTTTTTATGACCTACCACTGATGGAAAATACGCTCTCGCTGGTCCTCATCCTGCTCGCTACCGCCGTACTGGTGGTGGTGCTGTGCCGCATCCTGCACTTGCCGGTGATGCTGGGCTATCTGGTGGTCGGCATCCTGATCGGCCCGCATGCGCTGGCGTGGATACCCGATGCACAGGGCACGCGGCATCTTGCCGAATTCGGCGTGGTGTTCCTGATGTTCAGCATCGGCCTGGAATTCAGCCTCGCGCGCCTCAAGGCGATGAAGTACACGGTGTTCGGTCTGGGCGGCGCGCAGGTGGTCGCGACCATGCTGCTGGTCATGGGGCTCGCCGAGATATTCGGGCTGGACTGGCGCACCGGGCTGGCCCTGGGCGGCATCCTGGCGATGTCTTCCACCGCGATCGTCAGCAAGATGCTGGTCGAACGCGCCGAACTGAACCTGCCCTACGGCCAGCAGATGATGGGCGTGCTGCTCTTCCAGGATCTCGCCGTCGTGCCGCTGCTGACCATCATTCCCGCACTGGCTTCGAAGCCCGACGATCTTGCCGCCATGCTGGCCTTCGCGACGCTCAAGGCCATCGCGGTGCTGCTGGTGCTGCTGGTGTTCGGGCAGTATGCCATGCGCTCCTGGTTTCACGTCGTGGCGCGACAGAAATCCTCCGAGCTTTTCATGCTCAACGTGCTGCTCATCACGCTGGGGCTGGCCTATTTCACCGAGCTGGCGGGTCTGTCGCTAGCGCTGGGTGCGTTTGTTGCGGGCATGCTGATCTCCGAAACCGAGTACCGCTACCAGGTGGAAGAGGACATCAAGCCGTTCCGCGACGTGCTGCTCGGCCTGTTCTTCGTGACCATCGGCATGAAGCTCAACCTGGGCAGCGTGTTGGCGGATTTCGGCTGGGTACTGCTCGCCTTGCTGGCGCTGATCCTGTTCAAGGCATTGGTTGTAACCTTGCTGGCGCGCGCCTTCGAAGGGGACTGGGGCGTCGCGCTGCGCAGCGCGATCGGCCTCGCGCAGGCCGGTGAATTCGGTTTCGTGCTGCTGACGCTCGCGGAAGGCTCACACCTGCTCAATGAGACCACCATGCAGATCACGCTCGCGGCGATGCTGCTCTCCATGCTGGCGGCGCCCTTCCTGATCCAGCACGGCGAGGCGATCGCGCGGCGCTTCTCTGCGGCCGAATGGACCAACCGTGCGATGCAGTTGCACCAGATCGCCATCCAGAGCATGGGCAGCAGCGGGCACATCATCATCTGCGGCTACGGGCGCAGCGGGCATACGCTGGCCGGCTTCCTGGAAGATGAGAAGCTGAACTTCATCGCGCTGGATCTTGATTCGCGCCGCGTGCGCGAAGCCGCTGCCGCCAGGAAAAGCGTGGTGTACGGCGACGCCGCCAAGCGCGAGGTGCTGATGGCCGCGGGCCTGATGCGCGCCAAGGCGCTGGTGGTCTCCTACAAGGACAAGCATTCCGCGCTGGCGATCCTGCGCCATGTCAAGGAGCTGCGTCCCGATCTGCCGGTGGTGGTGCGCACCACCGACGACACCCATGTGGAAGCGTTGAAGGAGGCCGGCGCGGCGGAAGTGGTCGCCGAAGTGCTGGAAGGCAGCGTGATGCTCGCCTCGCAGGCGTTGTTGATGGCGGGCGTGCCGCTCAATCGCGTGATCCGCCGCGTGCAGGAAAGCCGTGCGCGCCGCTATGCGGTGTTCAGCGGCTATTTGCGCAGCCCCCAGTACGAGGTTGGTGAAGCGACGGATCGTCTGCAGCAGCGCTTCCTCAGCGTGCTGCTCAAGGAAGACTCCGCTGCCGCAGGCAAGAAGCTGCGCGAGGTCGGCCTGGATGCTCTGAACGTTGATGTGAATGCGGTGCGCCGCCGCGGCGTGCGCGGTGCGCAACCGAGCGAGGAAATGATGTTGCAGGCGGGAGACGTGCTGGTGCTGCTGGGGCTGCCGGAGGCGCTGCAGCAGGCGGAGGAAAGGCTGCACAGAGGGTAGATACTACCTGCCGCGGGGGCAATAAAAAAGCCCGCCGAAGCGGGCTTGAATGTCACGCCGGGTTAATCTGAATCAGACGCCCATGCACACCGTGTAGCTGGTTGCATCGTCGATGGAACCGGTTGCAATGGCGGCTGCGGGAACAACGGCGGCCGGGTGCACTGCCGGTTCGGCCATGACCATCACCGAGCCGGTGGCTGTGTTGCCGTCATCCAGAGTGGTGTCCATCTGTTTGGCGAATTTCCCGAGTATGCTGCCCGAGCAGATAATGTAGGCGCCTCTCAACCCGGTGATGGGCAGATTGGCTGCCGTTCCGTTGGTGATACCGATTCTTCCGCCTACCGCATTCGTGGGCAGGTAGGTAGTGAGATTGGGTACCGTTTCGCCCGGAGCAAATCCGGCCAGGCGCACATGCTGCCAGAAGAGTATCGACTCGTCGGTAAGCGTGACCGAATCCCACATGCCGTTGATTACGCCATTGCCTATGCTGCCCGCCGGTGTCGTTGCATTGCTCGCGCCGGTGAGGTGCGTCGCGGCCGCGACATCATCTCCCGGCAAGGCCTTGAACTTGTCCTGATAGCCGTAGATGAAGACAGGGATATTCTTGAAATCCGCGGAAAGGTTTTTCACCTTCGCGCTGTTGATGAGCTCCTGCCCCTTCAGCACGCCGCCGAGTAGCAGGCCGATAATGACCAGCACGATGGCAATTTCGATCAGGGTAAAGCCGGACTGATTGCGTTTCATTATTATTCCCTCCCAAGAGATTTCAAATGCCGCGTCCAGATTTCAGCAAGGGCCGTGCAATGGTGCAAAGACGGCCTGCCTGGGCGTAGTCCCTGCCATGCAGGGGCTTATGTTTGGATAATGAAGCATTGCGCAGATTTAGGCAACCCCCGCTGGTGAGATATCGACAGAGTGAGGACGCAATGTCGAGGCTGGGAGGGGATAATCGTTTGCGTAACATACATTGTCGAGGTTTACATAATTATTGATGCGGTCAGTTTTATCCATGAATCCAGCCTGTCGAAATGGAGGGTGTCCCGAATTTTGTGTAAACGGGGTTTCTCTACTGTTGCGGCATCCG
>JAHQXD010000005.1 GCA_019449655.1 Ferrigenium straubiae
AGTGGCGGCAGTTTCCTGCCAAATGACCGTTTACACAAAAATTCTTACACCCTCTCGAAATGTGTACGGATTCATGCCTTCTCAATAATGATAGCGGCATTGCGCGACAACGATCCGGCCATCGTCGATCTTATAAACCAGACGGCGCTCATCGGTAATACGGCGCGACCAGTACCCGGATAATTCATGCTTTAAAGGTTCTGGCTTGCCGGGGCCGGCAAATGGGGCATTCTGAATATTTTCGATCAGCCGGTTGATGCGCCGGAAAGCCTTATCGTTCATTTTGTGCCACCACAAATAGTCTTCCTACGCCTCGTTCGCCCAAAGGATTTTCATTTGAGCAAGGACCATTCTTTCACCTTTCCGCTGTCAATGGATGCAATCGCGCTGCTCAAGCGCTTGGCATTGGCCGGGTTACGCAGCAGGTATGCGGTTTCTTCCCATGCGTTGAAACCCTCCAATGACATCAACACGGCAGGAGCGCCGTTCTGGCGCGTGATAGTGATCGGCTCGTGATTCTCGTTCACCTTATCCATGGTCTTGGCAATGCTGTTGCGGGCATTGGTGTAGGTAGTGGCATCCATGACTTATGTCTTTATTTCTGTATATGTCCATAATAACGCGAAATTTACATCATCTCGGGGTATCGATTTGTTGCAAAAAAACCACACTCCCCCCTACAAACTTTTGACAGCCCTTCCCACCTCTCTATACAGTCCGCATCAGTGGTAGCAGGGGGGTTTTGCCATCACTTCGAGTCGTACACATAAACCAACTTTTTCTTTTCAAGAGGAAATACACAATGAAGAAAATCGCTCTCTCTCTGGCAGGCGTGTTGGCAGCAACCGCGTTTGCTCCGGAAGCGTCCGCTATTCCGTCGTTTGCTCGTCAAACCGGCATGGCTTGTAGCGCTTGTCACTTCCAGCACTTCCCTGTCCTGAACAGCTTCGGTATGGCTTTCAAGTCCGCCGGCTATACCATGATGGGCGCACAAAGCAAGATCGAAGGCGAACACCTGTCGATCCCTGACACCCTGAACGCCAGCGTATTGCTCAAGATTCGTTACCAGAAGACCAATGGTGTTGATACCGCTGCCAATGCGGCCATGTCTGGCGCAACTACCAACAGTGGCCAATGGCAGATGCCGGACGAAATGTCCATGTTCTTGGGCGGACGTGCTGCCGAAAACATTGGCTTCGTGATCGAAGGCAACCTGGCGGGTAACAACGCCGCTGGTAACGGCGGTATCGCCACAGGCTTCAAGATGCCGTTCATGTTCGACGCGGGTGGTGCGAAGGTGGGCGTGGTTCCGTTCTGGACTGATGTACTGGGCCCGGCACACGGCTATGAGTTGAGCAGCTCGGGTATGGTTCGCGGTCTGCGCTGGTCTGAAGATCGTTCCAGCATTGCCGCCGCCAACTTCGTCGGCCTGAACAACGGCGCTGCGACCGGTCTCGCATTTGTGGCCAAGAATGACATGGGCTACATCAACTGGACTCGTTGGTCGCCCACACAAGCAGGTTCTCTGGGCGGTGCTGGCACCAAGCAATTCAAGGCAAACTGGGTACGTTTGGCTGCCACCCCGAACTATGCTGACTGGAATATGCATATCGGCTTGGGCTTCATGTCGGGTTCTACCAACCAGGGCGTCGCAGCAACGCCAGTAGACCGTAAGGGTTCTACTCTGGACTTCCAAGGCCAGACCCAACTGGGTGGCAAGGACTTCAGCCTGTATGCGTCCTATGCTCGCGCCCCTGGTGGTGCTGGGACTACCAATGCATATAACAACGTCGCTGGTGTTAACAATCCTAATGCCAAGAAGGCCTTTCAGATCGGTGCCGACTACAGCGTGATCCCCCACGTTCTGCACCTCGGTGCTTCGTACCTGGATGGCGATACCGGTGCGGCAGCGCTCAACAAGGATAAGGCCTTCATGATCCAGGGCATCTACGACATGGTACAGAACGTTGCGTTGCATGCGAGCTATACCAAGTACAGCGGCAGCGTTTATGACTTGGGTGGTGCGAAGGACAAGACTGTTGCGGGCAATTCCGGCGACAGCCTCCTGATGTTCATGCTGGAAGCTTCGTTCTAAGTTGACGGAATCGAGGAAGCAGCCTGAAGCTGGGCTGTTTTCAGAGTACTGTCGATAGGCTAACAGGGGAGACTTCGGTCTCCCCTGTTTTTTTGTTGCAGTGAGACAATGGTTGCGTGATACTTAAATATTATTGTTAGAGTCAGAGATCAGATGGATGAATCTACAAAATTGGCGAAAATAGACGCGCTGTTGAGCGCGATCCCCGCTTTTCAATGCAAGGAAGGATGCTACGACTGCTGCGGGCCGGTTGAATTGTCGCGGCTGGAATATATGCGCTGCATCCAGGCCTCCGGCCGCTCAGCGGAAGATGTCCGGCTTCAGATGCAAAACAACCAGAAGCAGGGGATATACACCTGCCCGTTGCTTGACGCAAACACCAAGAAATGCTCCGTCTATGAAGTGCGCCCGGCCATCTGCAGGCTGTTTGGCGTGGTCAAGGGCGAACTGATCTGCCCACATGGCTACGCGCCAGAAAGCTCTACCATGTTGAGCAATAAACAGGCGCGCGACATTCTCAGGAAAGTAAATGAACTGGGAAAATAAAGATGTGTCCAGTGTAAGGCGACCTTGTGGGCAACAATGCTGGGACTCCCGGTTTTACCACAAATGACCGGCAAGTACCCTCAATTCCCACCAATGTAGTTTGGCACCACGCAACCGTGACGCGCGAGCGGCGCGAGGCGCAGAACGGGCATCGCGGCGCCATCGTCTGGTTTACCGGGCTGTCCGGCGCGGGCAAGTCGACCCTGGCGCATGCCGTGGAAGAGCACCTGCACCAGGCAGGATGCCGGACATTCGTGCTCGATGGCGACAACGTGCGCCACGGCCTGTGCGCCGACCTGGGATTCTCGGCGGCGGACCGGGCGGAGAACATCCGCCGCGTCGGCGAGGTCGCGAAACTCTTCATGGAGGCGGGCGTGATCGTGCTGACGGCATTCATTTCCCCGTTCCGCGAAGACCGCGACCGGGTGCGCACCATGGTGCGGCCGGGGGAGTTCATCGAGGTCCACTGTCAATGCCCGGTCGAGGTGTGCGAGCAGCGCGACGTAAAAGGGCTGTACCGTAAGGCGCGCGCGGGCGAGATCGCGCAGTTCACCGGAATATCGTCGCCTTACGAAGCGCCGGACGCGCCGGAGCTGGTGGTGAATACCTCGGAGAACAGCCTGCCCGATTGCGTGCAGCAGGTGATTGCCGTTCTTGCGCAGAACGGCATCAGCCCGGGTAAGGCAGCCTAACCCGCCTCCTCTGAGTCCGCCGCTTTCCGGTTCAAATCTTCCGCACAAACACCTTGGATTTGCGCTGGTAGTTGTACAGCGACTTTTTCTGCGCGGGCAGCGCCGAGACGTCGGCTTCAACGAAGCCGCGCTCGATGAACCAGTGCGCGGTGCGCGTGGTGAGCACGAACAATTCCTTCAGCCTCTGCATCTGCGCGAGGCTGATCATGTGGTCGAGGATGGCCTGACCATAGCCGCGATCGCGATATTGCGTGTCCACCGCGAGGCAGGCCAGCTCGGCGGCGGCCTCGTCGGGGAAGGGATAGAGCGCGGCGCAGCCGACGATGCGACGGTCATGTTCCAGCACCACGAAGCGCGCGATTTCGCGTTCCAGCAGTTCGCGGTTGCGCCGCACCAGCACCCCCGCGGCCTCCAGCGGGCGCAGCAAATGCAGGATGCCGCCGACATCCTCGATAGTGGCGGCGCGCAGGGTGTTGAGCGTGCTTTCCACGACCATCGTGCCGATACCTTCGTCGCTGAACAGCTCCTGCAGCACCGCGCCGTCGGTGTGGCGGCTGACGAGGTGAGTGCGCGCCACGCCGGCCTCGCAGGCGCGTATCGCGCAGGGCAGGAACATGCCCACGTCTTCGGGCAGCTTGCGCTTGCCGGATAGCACGGCCTGGGCCTCGGCGATGGTGAGCTCCTTGAGCAGCTTACCCTTCTTGTCATGCACGCCGTCCGTGTCCATCAGGAACATCAGCTTGTCGGCATCCAGCGCGATGGCGGTTGCGGTGGCGATGTCTTCCAGCGTGACGTTGAACACCTCGCCGGTGGGCGAGTAGCCGAGCGGCGAGAGCAGCACCACCTCGCCGAAATCCATGCGGTCGTTCAGGGCCGCAACGTCCACTTTGCGCACGCTGCCGGTGTGCATCAGGTCCACGCCTTCGACTACGCCGATGGGCTGGGCGGTGATGAAGTTGCCGCCCGCCACGCGGATGTCGGCGTTGGCCATCGGCGAATTCGCCAGCCCCATCGACAGCAGCGCCTCGATCTCGACGCGCACCCGGCCGACTGCTTCCTTCACGCACTGCAGGGTCTCCGCGTCGGTCATGCGGATACCCTGGTAATAGGTGTCACCGAGATTGTTCTTTGCGAGGTGCTGCTCGATCTGCGGGCGTGCGCCGTGCACCAGCACCAGCCGGATGCCGAGCGCGGCGAGCAGGTTGAAGTCGTGCGTCAGCTCGACGAACTTGCCGTCCGCGACCACCTCGCCGCCGAAGGCGATGACGAAGGTCTTGCCGCGAAAGGCGTTGATGTAAGGCGCGACGGAACGGAACCAGGCGACGAAGTCGGCGGGGGAAGTGGTAATCGGCATTTAAGGCTCCCTAGTGCAATACGTGCATCATGCCGCGCTATTCCTCGTCTAGCAACTGCCCGGCGATGGCCCAGTTCTCGTCGGGCAGTTCGTCGAAGGCGATGTAGGTATAGGATTTCGGCTTGAGCGCGATGCGCTCCAGCGTGTCGGTGATCTCGGCGGCGATTTTCGCCTTCTGCTCGCGGGTCAGCGTACCCGCGATGCGGATGTTGACGTAAGGCATGATGGTCTCCTTGTTTGAAGTACGTGAAAAGTGAAAGGTGAAACGTGAAACGAAAAAACTGCTCTCACATTTCACGTTTCACAAAAATCACCCCACAGCGTTTGCAGCGCGGCCAGCCCGGCGATCGCCGCGGTCTCGGTGCGCAGCACGCGCACGCCCAAACGGATCGGCGTGAAGCCGCAGCGCAGTGCGGCTTCGCTTTCCGCCTCGGCGAAGCCCCCCTCCGCGCCGATCAGCAGCGTGACCCCGCCCTGAGGTCTGGGCTGGTTATGCAGGGAGGTTGCACCCTGCGGCAGCAGGATGAGCTTCGTGCCGGGCGCTTCCTTCATTTGTTGCAGCCAGACCATGATGTCCAGCGGCGCATGGATTTCGGGCAGCAGGTTGCGCCCGCATTGTTCGCAGGCGGAGATGGCGACCTGCTGCCAGTGTTCGAGTCGCTTGGCGGCGCGTTCGGCGGACAGCCGCGCCACGCTGCGTTCGGTGGCTAGCGGCTGGATTTCCGCGACGCCCAGTTCGGTGACCTTCTGGATCACCCAGTCCATTTTTTCGCTGCTGGTCATGGCCTGCGCGAGCATGACCCGCAACGGCGATTCGCGGTCAGCATCCGTCGCACTGATGTGATCCACGGCCACGCGCCTGCCTTCGATCGCGGCGACGACGCCGTGGCACGCATTGCCGATGCCGTCGAACATTTCCACGCGATCCCCCTCGCGCAGCCGCAGCACGCGCGCGGCGTGATGCGCCGCCTCGGGCGGCAGGTCGAACGAACCGCCGGAGGGCAGGGGCGGAGGGCAGTAGAAGCGCGGCATGGTCAGCTTGCGGATGAATAATGGCTTGGGCGCGATGATATAATGCCGCGCAAAATCTTGTCAGGGATATCAAATGGTCAGCCTGCAACCACCGTTGTGCGATTTCGGCTGGAAAGCCCCCGATTTTGACCTGCCGGGCGTGGACGGCAAGCGTTACACGCTGCAAGGTGCGCGCGGTGCGAACGGCCTGCTGGTGATGTTTATCTGCAACCACTGCCCCTATGTGAAATCCATCCGCGACCGCATCGTGCGCGACGCGCGCGAACTGCAGCAGCACGGCATCAACAGCATCGCGATCATGTCCAACGACCCCGCCGACTACGAGGAAGACTCCTTCGACAACATGAAGCGGGTGGCAGCCCAGTACGGTTATCCTTTTCCCTATGTTTGGGACGAGACCCAGCGGGTCGCGAAGGATTACGGCGCAGTGTGCACCCCGGATTTCTTCGGCTTCAACGCCAAGCTGGAGCTGCAATACCGCGGGCGGCTCGATGCGTCGCGCAAGGAAGCCGCGCCGGATGCGCCGCGCGACCTGTTCGACGCGATGCTGCAGGTCGCCCGGACCGGCCAGGGGCCGCGCGAACAGATCGCCAGTATGGGCTGCTCCATCAAGTGGAAAGGTGAAGCATGACGCGGGCTTCCACGCGCAGCATGGGCGCGATGCTCAAGGCGGTGGTCGCGGCCGTCAAACTGGTCGCGGCCGAGGAGATCATGCCGCGCTATCTCAAGGTGGCGCACCAGCGCAAGAGCGACGGCAGTCTGTGCACCGAGGCGGACACCGCCGCGCAGGCCGCCCTGACGCGGAAGTTGCAGGCCATTCTCAACGTGCCGGTGCTGGGCGAGGAAATGCCCGCGAGCGAGCAGCATGCGCTATGGCAAGCCGGCCATGATGGCCTCTGGTGCATCGACCCGATCGACGGGACCTCCAATTTCGTGCGCGGCCTGCCCTATTTCGCGGTGTCCGTCGCGCTGCTGCGCAAGGGCAAGAGCCAGCTGGGCGTGGTGTACGACCCGGTCGCGGACGAGATGTTCGCCGCCGAATCGGGCAAGGGCGCGTTCCTGAACGGCGAATTGCTGATGAAGCGCGAAGCGGCGAAATCGCTGCAGCATGCCCTGGCCAACGTCGACCTGAAGCGCCTGGGCGCAAAACTGGTCACGCAGCTCGCCTCCCACCCACCCTATTCCTCGCAACGCAACTTCGGCGCAAGCGCGCTGGACTGGTGCTACACCGCCGCCGGGCGCTACGACGTGTATTTGCATGGCGGCCAGAAACTCTGGGATTATGCCGCCGGCCTGCTGGTCTTGCTGGAAGCGGGCGGTCATGCCAGTTGCATCGAGGACGACGATTTCGCGTTGGGCGATGTCTGGCAGCGCTCGGTGATTGCGGCCGGCGACAAGAAACTGTTCGACGAATGGAAGAAGTGGATACGCGCGCAGCGATGAATCGGGAGGGGACGTGAAAATACTGATACTGGGCGCGGGGCAGGTCGGCTCCACGGTAGCGGAAAGCCTGGTGAGCGAGGCGAACGACATCACCGTCGTGGATTCCGACGGCGACAAGCTACGCCAGCTGCAGGACCGGCTGGATCTGCGCACCCTGACCGGCAATGCGGCGCATCCCTCAATCCTGGAGCAGGCAGGCATCGCCGACACCGATATGCTGCTCGCGGTCACGCAAAGCGATGAGGTCAATCTGGTGGCCTGCAAGCTCGCGGCCAGCCTCTACAACACGCCGACGCGCATCGCGCGGATCCGCGCGACAAATTATCTGGAGCGGCAGGAAGTGTTCAGTGCGAGTAATTTCTGCGTGGATTATTCGATCTGTCCGGAACAGATACTCACCGAGTACATCACCAAGCTGATTGAATTTCCCGAGGCGTTGCAGGTACTGGAATTCGCCGACGGCAAGGCGTCGCTGGTCGCAGTGCGCGCCTTCGAGGGCGGGCCGCTGGTGGGCAAACCGCTGAATTTTTTGCGCAGCCACATGCCACAGGTCGAGACCCGCGTCGCGGCGATCTTCCGCAAGGACGGGCCGATCATTCCCGAGGGCAGTACCGTAGTCGAGGACGGTGACGAAATTTTCTTTATCGCCGCGACCGACAACATCCGCAGCGTACTCAGCGAGATGCGCCGCATGGACAAGCCTACCAAGCGTGTGATGATCGTCGGCGGCGGCAACATTGGCCGCCGCCTGGCCAAGGCGCTGGAGCGCGACTACCAGGTCAAACTGATCGAATACAACAAGAAATCCTGCGAGAAGCTGGCTAGCGAACTGAAGAGCACGCTGGTGCTCAACGGCGACGGCACGGACGAAAAGCTGATGCAACAGGAGCATGTCGGCGAGGTTGATGTGTTCTGCGCGCTGACCAATGACGATGAGAACAACATCATGTCTGCGCTGCTCGCCAAGCAGGGTGGTGCGCGCAAGGTGATTGCACTGATCAACCGCAGCGCCTATGTCGGCCTGGTACAGGGCGGCAAGATCGATATCGCCCTGTCCCCGGCTAATGTCACCATCGGCTCGCTGCTTGCCTACGTGCGGCAGGGCGATGTCGCGGTAGTGCATTCGTTGCGGCGCGGCGCGGCCGAGGCGCTGGAAGTGGTGGCGCACGGCGACCGCCAGTCCTCCAAAGTGGTCGGACGGCGCATCTGCGAGGTCGACCTGCCCAAGGGCGCGACCATAGGCGCGATCGTGCGCGGCGACGAGGTCATCATGGGACACCATGACACGCGCATCGAGGCGGAAGACCATGTCATCGTGTTCGTCATCGATAAGCGCACTGTGAAAAAAGTCGAGAAACTGTTTCAGGTCAGCATAGGGTTCTTCTGATGCAACGCACGCTGACCGTTATCCACGCGCTTGGCCTGTTGCTGGTGATGTTCAGCATTGCCTATGTCATACCAGTGGCCACTTCGCTGATCTATGCAGACAACACCATGCTGCTGGATTTCCTGCTGGCGATGGTGTGGACTGCAGGAGCAGGCTTTTTGATGTGGGTGCTGACGCGCCGCTACAGGGGCGAGCTGTCCATCCGCCATGGCTACCTGCTGGTGGTGACGATGTGGACGGCGATGCCGCTGTTCGCCACGATTCCCCTGCTCCTGGCAATACCCGGGCTATCGTTGACTGACGCCTATTTCGAAACCATGTCCGGCTTGACCACCACCGGCGCGACCGTGCTGACCGGGCTGGATAACCTCTCGCCGGCGATCAACATTTGGCGGCACGAACTAAACTGGCTGGGAGGGCTGGGCGTCATCGTGCTGGCGGTGGCAGTGCTGCCGTTGCTTGGTATCGGTGGTCGCCAGTTGTTCAAGGCCGAAATGCCGGGGCCGATGAAAGACGCCGCGCTCGCGCCGCGCATCGCCGATACAGCGCGCAACCTGTGGGTGGTGTATGTCGTTATTACATTGTTCTGTATTGGCGCTCTGAAATTGGCCGGGATGAACTGGCTGGATGCGGTCTGTCATGGCTTTGCCACCATGGGTCTGGGCGGTTCTTCCACACATGATGCCAGCATCGGCTACTTCGATTCACCGCTGATCGAGTTCGTGATGATCGTGTTCATGCTGTTCGCGGTGATCAACTTCGCCACGCATTTTCTGGTTTGGCGCAGCAAGTCGTTATCCGTTTATCTCGGTGATGCCGAAGGGCGTGCCGCAGTGGGCCTGATCCTGGTGAGCTGTCTCGGTATTGCCGTGTTTTTGTGGTGGCAGAATGTGTATTCCGATTTCCCGACGGCTTTGCGCCATGCTAGTTTTAATGTCGTTTCGATCGGTGCCAGCTCCGGGTTCACCAGCGTCGATTATGGTCTATGGCCGATCTTCGCGCCGCTGTGGATGATGTTCATCGGATGTATCGCGGCCAGCTCAGGCTCCACCGGCGGCGGCATCAAGATGATCCGCACACTGGTGCTGGTGAAGCAGGCCGGGCGGGAGTTCCTCAAGCTGCTGCACCCGGCGGCCATCAACCCGATGAAGATCGGCGGTCATGTGGTGCCGAACAACATCGTGTTCGCCGTACTGGGTTTCATCTTCCTGTATTTCATGACCATCGCGACGCTGACCTTCGTACTGCTGATCAGCGGCCTGGATTTCATTACCGCATTCTCGGCGGTACTGGCCTGCGTCAATAATTTCGGCCCTGGGCTGGGTGCGGTCGGACCAGGCAGCAACTATGCCGGCTTGACCGATTTCCAAACCTGGGTGTGCACCTTCGGCATGCTGGTCGGGCGCCTGGAAATCTTCACCGTGCTGATCCTGTTTACGCCGTATTTCTGGCGGCGGTAATTGAGCCCGAATAGGTTAGGGTTTACCCCTCAATTCTGCGGTTGCGCTGAGCAGTTCCCGGGTTAGCATTGATACCGCAAGCTGCTCAGAAAAACCACACAGGCGCCGGACATCGAACAGGGAGGCAAAGTTGGTCGAGAATCTGCCATTGTCGGGAAAGAAAGTGGTGCTGATCGACGACAGCAACACCATCCGGCGCAGCGGCGAAATTTTCCTGTCGCAGGCCGGCTGCCAGGTCGTGCTGTCAGAAGACGGCTTCGACGGCCTGTCCAAGGTTGTCGAACACCGGCCCGACCTGATTTTCGTGGACGTGATCATGCCGCGCCTCGACGGCTACCAGACCTGTGCCCTGATCAGGAATCACCCCGACTTCGGAAATATCCCCGTGGTCATGCTGACCAGCAAGGATGCGCTGTTCGACCGCGCGCGTGCGAAACTGGTCGGCTCGAAGCAATACCTCATCAAGCCCTTCACCAAAAAGAGCCTAGTGGAAGCCGTCGCAACCCATACGCGCCAGCCGGAAGAGCCGCGCGATGGCGATGCCCCATAGAGCTATCCATGTCCAGGCGTATCAATCTGCGCGAATTCCAGCAGGACCTGATCGATCGCATGCAGGCCAAGGGCCGCACCGGCGATCAAATCTCCACGCTGGGCGTGCAAATCGCGGGGCAGAACTGGGTGGTCGACATGCATGACCTCGGCGGGATAGCGCCGCTGCCGCCGCTGACGGCGGCCCCGCTCGCCAAGCCTTGGTTCCTCGGCATGATCAACTTGCGCGGCGTGCTGTACGGCGTGACCGACCTGGCCGCCTATCGGCAACAAGGCAAGGCATCCGGTGAGGCGGCCAACCGCGTGCTGCTGGTTGCCGAACGACACGAATTCAATGCGGCCTTGCTGGTGGAGCGTGTGCTGGGGCTGCGCAACGCCCGCGCCTGGGAGCGAAGCGAGGCCGGCGGGCAAGTCCGATACCGCGACGAGCAGGGAAATACCTGGAACAAGCTGGATATAGTGGGCTTGCTCGGGCAACCGGAGTTTTTGCAGATCGGCGCCTAGCGAGCGGATAAAGGGAAGCGACATGGCATTCAGGCTGCGCGGTAAAAAAGACACTGAAGCGGAACGGGGAACCGGAGGCAAGCCGCTATCGCCGTCAGCGGAGCGCCTCCCGGCTACACGGAAAATAAGATTGCTGGGTGCTTCGCTGGTGATGTTCCTCGCCGTGGCTGCCGCGGCAGCCTATCTCAACAGCCGAGAGGCGGACTATACCGCGCGCTACCTGACGCAATCCGGCAAGCTGCTGCTGCTGTCGCAGCGCCTCGCCAAGGATGCGCAGCTGAGCGCGCTGGGCGATGCCCCCGCATTGCAGGCGCTGGCCCAGAGCAAGGAAAACTTCGCCGGTATCCTGCGTCTGCTGGACAAGGGAGACGGCAGCCTGCCGGCCACCGGCGGCGCGGCGCGTGCAGTGCTGGATGAACTGATGGCGACCGCGAACAAGACTCTCGCGGACGTGCAGGCGCTGGAGGAAGGCCGCCTCGGCCTGATGACGCTGAGCGCCACCGTTGCCGGGATCGAGGCTACGAGCGCCGAGCTTCGCAGCCTGACCCAGGGGCTGATCGATTCCGCCGCCGACGCACAGAAAAAACCGGCGATCCGCTTCGCCCTGTCCGTGGAACGGATCGCCAAGGATGCCGCACGGGCCCTGGTGGCCGATGTATCCCCCGGGCAACTGGCTGCGCTGGGCAGCGAGGCCACCGCCGCCGAGGAAAGCCTCGCCGCGCTGCCGGCGGCGGACCCGGCGGTGCAGCGGCTGGCCATCCTGTTCGAACCCTACCGCGGCAACATCAAGATTTTGAACGAGCAGGCGAGCAGCCTGGTGAAGGCGAAGAGCGCGGCCAAATCGATTTCAAGCAACATCGACCTGGTGCTGGCGAAAAGCCAGCGGCTGATCGACGCGTACCAGTCGGGTGTGGCCGCGCGCCTTGCCGGCCCGGTCACGGTGCTGGCCGGGGCGCTGGTGCTGCTGCAACTGCTGATCCTGGCGAAAATTTACCTGAACGATTCGCGCCAGCGCGCCGAGGAGGCTGAAAATTCCAACCGGCGCAACCAGGAGGCGATCCAGCGTCTCATGAAAGAATTGAGCGAACTCGCGGAAGGCAACCTGACGGTGCGCGCCACGGTGTCGGAAGGCGTCACCGGCGCGATCGCCGGCGCGGTGAATTACACCACCGAGGAACTGCGCAAGCTGGTGGCGCGCATCATGGTGGCAACCGACCAGATGGGGCACGCGACGCACCAGGCCGAGCAGATTTCCAAAGGCTTGCTGGAAGCGGCACAGAAACAGGCGGGAGAAATCCGCAAGGCCGGCGAGTCGGTGCAATCGATGGCGGCCTCGATCCGCGAGGTGGACAGCAGCGCCGCCAGGGCGACTGAGGTCGGGCAGCGCACGCTGACGGCCACCGAGCGCGGCGGGCTGGCGGTGCGCAACAGCATCGCCGGCATGGACGGCATCCGTGAACAGATCCAGGACACCTCCAAGCGCATCAAGCGCCTCGGCGAAAGCTCGCAGGAGATCGGCGAGATCGTCGACCTGATCTCCGACCTCACCGAGCTGACCAACGTGCTGGCGCTGAACGCGGCGATCCAGGCAGTCTCCGCGGGCGAGGCGGGGAGAGGTTTCTCGGTGGTCGCCGAGGAGGTGCAGCGCCTCGCGGAACGCTCCGCCGAGGCGACCAAGCAGATCGGCGCGCTGGTGAAGACTATCCAGGGCGATACGCAGGACGCCATCGCGGCGATGGAAAAGAGCACACTGGGCGTGGTGGAAGGCGCGAAGCTCTCCGACGTGGCCGGGCAATCGCTGAAGGAGATCGAGCAGGTATCGAGGGAGCTCGCGGCGCTGATCGACGGCATCTCTTCCTCCACCCAGATGCAGAGCGACATGGCCGGCAAGGTGGCGCACGCGATGCACAACATCCTGCAGATCACCCAGCAGGCCACCGACGGCACGCGCCTCACGGCCAACTCGGTCGCGCAGCTCACCAACCTGTCCGCCGACCTGAAGGGTTCGGTGTCGGGCTTCAAGCTGTAGGTTGACCGATGGCCGACGCCACCCAACCCGGCCGCGATACACTGGACAATGCACTGTCCGGAATCGGTGCGCCCCTGGAACAATACCTGGCCGCGCCCGACAACGTGGCTGCGCTGGATGCGGCGCGCGGCGGGCTGCACCGTTTGCTCGACGCCCTGAGGGACGCACGCCTCTACGGCACGGCCGCATTCTGCACCGAACTGAAAACCGTACTGGACGAACTGTCATCCCAGCCGGGCATGTTCTCAGACCTGCACCGCGGTGTGCTGCAGCAGGCGCTGGCCGGCCTCGCCCACCACCTCGATGCGCTGGCCAACGGCGCGGATGATGCCGCACTACGGCTGTTTCCCGAATACCAGGCGCTGCAGCAGTTGCGCGGCCTGGAAGTCTCGTTCGAGTTGGACTTGTTCCATCCCAACCTGGACGTGCAGTTACCGCAACGGATACTGGACATGCCTCCGGAGGACGATGCCCCGCAGCGGCTGAGGGCGCTGCGCAGCCGCTACCAGCAGGGGCTGCTGCACTGGCTGCGCAAGGACGCTGCGCCCGTGGCGTTGCAGGCGATGCAAGAGGCGCTGGAAGGCGCGATGCGCTGTATGCCGCCGGACGGCAGCCGCGCATTCTGGTGGGTCGCCGGCGGGCTGCTCGAATGTTTGCGGCTGGACGGAATGCCCGCGTGGCCGAATACCAGCCATCTGCTGGGGCGCATAGACCAGCAGATGCGTGCGGCTGCCGAGGGGCACGCCGGCGAGGCGCAGACTATCCTGAACGAGATGCTCTACCTGATCGGGAGCAGCAGCGCCGCAAGCGATCCGGCGGAGGAAATCCGGCAGGCCTATGCACTGGAATTTTACCTGCCCTTGCCTGCCGCCCTGCCGCCCAACGAAGCGGCGCAGATTCTCGCGGCGATGCGCGATCGCCTGCAGGCCGCCGAGAAAAGCCTGGAGTGGTGCGTACAGGGCAATCGCATGGCCTGCGAAAAATTCGCCCAGCATGCCGGGCAGCTCGCGGCGCAGGCCGACAGGCTCGGCCGCAACGCCCTGCAATACCTGGCGCAGCAGGCATGCGCGCTGGCGCAACAGGCGGGCGAGCCGGAGAACCTGCGGCTCATCGCCCTCGACATGGCGATGGCCTTGCTGCTGCTGGGCAGCGGCATCCGGCATTACGGCAAGCTGAATAGCGGATTCCTCAAGGAAGCGCGCATCTTGTCGGAGCGCATGCAGGCGGCATTGACGCAGCAGCCCGAGGATGCACAGCAACTGGCCGAACTGGTGCATCTGCATTGCCTGCAGCAACAGGGCGACGTAAAGATCCACCTGTTCAACGAAATGCTGGCGAACCTCCAGTATGTCGAGCAGGGCTTGAGAGCCTTTTTCACCGACCCGGCCAAGCGCAATGAGCTGGGCGAGCTGCTGCGCCTGTGCGGCCAGATCCGGGGCGGCCTGCACATCGTGTCCCTGGAACAGGCGGAGCAGTTGCTGGTCGCCATCCAGGGTTGCATCCGCCGTTTCGCGCAGAGCGACGATGTCCCGGAACCGGCGGATGACCATGCCCTGTCTGGCGCAATAAACGCGCTGCAAAAATACCTGCGTCATCTGGCGCGGGGCGAGGCCGGCGATGCTTCCTCATTGCAAACGGCATGGGGCTGGATGGTGAAGCTGCGGCAGCCCCCTGCGGCGGCAGCCGTTGCGCCCGAGCCGCGCGGCATCGAGATGCCGTACCCGGCGGGCGAGGACCAGGAATTGCTCGAGGTGTTCCTGGAAGAGGCGCAGGAAGTGCTGCACACCCTGCGCAATAACCTGGAAGCCTGCCGGCTGCACCTCAGCCGCGAGTTCCTGGTGAATATCCGGCGCGGCTTCCACACCCTCAAGGGCAGCGGGCGTATGGTCGGCCTGACTGACCTCGGCGAAGTCGCATGGAACGTTGAGCGCGCACTGAACAAGTGGCTGCAGGACAACCGGCCGCCCACCCCCGGATTGCTGGACTTCATCGCCGGGGCGGAACGGCGATTCACCGGCTGGGTAGATGCGCTCAACAGCCAGGGCGGGGTAAGCGTCGAGGCGGGCGACCTGGCAGCAACCGCGCAGCAGATCGAGAACGGCATCGAGCCAGGGGAGGCGGCAGAACAGCCTCCAGGGGGTGAGCCTGTGGCAACTCCCGAGAAAGAAGCCGTCCCGCCCTCCGCGCCGGTGGACAAGGCAGCGACGCTCATTCCTCTTCAGTCTTCTCCGGCCATGCCCGTCGCTGCGGGAAAGCCGCAGGCCCGCGACGATATCGATGCACAAATGCTGCCGGTCTTCCTGGAAGAGGCGGACGAGTTGTGCCCGCAGATAGGCGCCGGGCTGCGCGCCTGGCGCGACCAGCCGGGCGACGAACGACAGCCGCAACTGCTGCTGCAACTGCTGCACACCCTCAAGGGCAGCGCACGCATGGCGGGTGCGATGCGCACTGGCGGCATCGCGCACGAAATGGAAGAGCAGGTATTGTCCGCCGCCCGGGCGGCCGCACAGCCGGAGCTCCTGGATGTGCTGGAAAGCGGCCTCGACCACATCGCCAGCCAGATCGAAAAACTGCGTGGCGGTGCGGCCGGCGCCGAGCCACGCGTGGCCGAATACACGGGTGTCGAGCGCAGGAGGGAACAGCGTGTGCCGGAAGGCGGCGGGATGTTGCGCGTGCACGCCGACCTTGTCAAACGGCTGGCCAGCGAGGCAGGTGAAATCAGCATGGCGCGTTCGCGCATCGAAACCGAGATGCGCGCCTTTAAGGAGGGATTGCTGGAGCTGACCGGCAGCGTGGTACGCCTGCGCAAGCAATTGCGCGAAATCGAGATGCAGGCGGAAAGCCGGATGCAGGCGCGCGCCTCATTGACGCCAGGCAGCGCGGAACGGTTCGACCCGCTGGAATTCGACCGCTTTACCCGCCTGCAGGAATTGACGCGTTTCATGAACGAGAGCGTGCATGACGTGCAGACCGTGCAGCAATCGCTGCTGAAGAATTTTGAGGTGACGGCAGCCGCGCTGGCCGCCCAGGGGCGCCAGAGCCGTGAGCTGCAGCAGAACCTGATGAACGTGCGCATGGTGTCGTTTGCCAGCATTGCCGAGCGGCTGTACCGCGTCGTGCGGCAGGCGGCGAAAGAGTTGAACAAGCGCGCCAACCTCGAACTGCTTGGCACGGAGCTGGAGCTGGACCGCAGCATGCTGGAGAGAATGACGGCATCCTTCGAACACCTGCTGCGCAATGCGCTGGCACACGGCATCGAAAGCGAAGCGGTGCGCGTGCAGCGCGGCAAGAATCCCATCGGCGAAATTCGCCTGGGCTTGCGCCACGCAGGCAACGAGCTGGTGTTCGAGTTCAGCGACGACGGTGCGGGGCTGGATCTTGTCGCATTGCGCGAAAAGGCGCTCGCCAAAGGGCTGCTCAGACCGGACGAGGCGGCCGGCGACGGGCGGCTTGCGCAACTGGTTTTCATCTCGGGCATCTCCACCGCAACCGAAGTGACGGAAGTGGCGGGGCGGGGCATCGGCCTGGATGTGGTGCATAGCGAAATCGCCGCGCTGGGCGGGCGCATCGAGGTGAGTTCGCAGCAAGGGCTGGGCACGCGCTTTACCATCCATCTGCCGCTCACGCTGGCGGTCACGCATGTGCTGCTGGTGCGTTCCGGCAAGGAGACTTATGCGATTCCCTCCAATATGGTGGAGCAGGCGCGCCAGGTTAAACCGGCGGAGCTGGCGCAGTTTTACCGCGACCGCCAGGTCGAGTGGCAGGGACACCTTTACCCGCTGCACTACCTGCCGCACCTGCTCGGCGATAGCGGGTGCGAACCGGAAGAGCAGAGGCACAATCCGCTGGTGCTGTTGCATAGCGGCGAGCAGCGCATCGCCCTGCATGTGGACGGGCTGCTGGGCAACCAGGAAGCGGTGGTAAAGAACACCGGCCCGCAACTGGCGCAATTGCCGGTCATCGCCGGCGCGACCGTGCTGGGCAGCGGTGCGGTGGCGCTGATCCTGAATCCGGCGCAACTGGCACAGCGCGTTGCGGCCCCCGTCAAGGCTGCGCCGGAAGAGCCGCCGGCACAACCGCTGGTGATGGTGGTGGACGACTCGCTGACCGTGCGCAAGGTCACGACGAGGCTGCTGATGCGCGCCGGCTACCGGGTCGCCACGGCCAAGGATGGCATGGATGCGCTGGAGCAGCTCGGCGGGACACTACCGGCCGTGATGCTGCTGGACATCGAAATGCCGCGCATGGACGGCTTCGAACTGACCAAGCACCTGCGCCGCGATGCCAGAACGCAACATCTGCCCATCATCATGATCACCTCGCGCGCGGCGGACAAGCACCGCGACTACGCGCTGCAACTGGGCGCGAACGCCTACCTCGGCAAGCCTTACCAGGAAGATGAACTGCTGAAAGAAATCGTCAGCTTTGCTGCCCTGCCGTAGACTACGCAGCAGCTCTTTAAGGTTCCGATACAAGGAACCGATCACGATTCGCTATATCATGTCGCGAGTGAAGGTTTATTGTTTAGCTGTCTGAAATGAAGCAGCAGGCAGGCTTTGTGCGGATGCCTGCGATTTGGATTTTATAGGTTCCCGATAATGGATGCGCCCGGTACCACAAACGATTTATTCCTGCTCGCCATCAACCTGACCCAGCGCTGCAACCTCGCCTGCGCCCATTGCTACATGGATGCGGAAACGATGCAGCATGGCGGTGCAAACGAACTCACCACCGACGAGGTGCGCGGCCTGCTGGACGAGGTTGCGGGACGCAGCACCGAGACCATGGTCGTGCTCACCGGCGGCGAGCCGCTGCTGCGCGGCGATCTGGAGGAGTTGGTGGCCCACGGCGCCGGGCACGGCCTTGCGATGGTGGTGGGAACGAACGGTGTGGCGCTCACCGAAAAACGCGTGCAGTCGCTGAAGGCAGCCGGCGCATTGGGTGTCGGCATCAGCGTCGATTCCCTCGATCCCGAAAGGCACGATGCCTTCCGCGGATTGCCCGGCGCGTGGGAAAAAACCATGGCGGGCATCGAAGCCTGCAAGCGCCACGGCCTGCCCTTCCAGATTCACTTCTCGGTCACCGAAGCCAATGCCGACGAAGTCCCGTCGATGATAGCTTTTGCGCGCGCAGCCGGAGCGCGCGTGCTGAACGTGTTTTTCCTGGTGTGTACCGGGCGCGGCGAGTCCATGTCGGACATCAGCCCCATCACCTATGAAAGGGTGCTCAACCAGCTCGTGGCGGCGCAGGAGCAGAGCCGCGACCTGCTGATCCGCGCGCGCTGCGCACCGCATTACAAGCGCATCGCCTACCAGCGCGACCCCGCTTCGACGCTCACCCGCGCAGCGGGCTACGAGGGCGGCGGTTGCCTCGCGGGCATCCATTACTGCCGCATCACGCCGGAAGGCGGAGTGACGGCCTGTCCCTATATCCCGACCGAAGAAGGCAACATCCGCGACACAAAATTCTGGGACATCTGGAATCAGTCGCCCACCTTCCGGTCGCTGCGCAATCCCATGCTGCAGGGGAAGTGCGGCAGTTGCGAATTCAGGAAGCTGTGCGGCGGCTGCCGCGCGCGGCCGCTCGCGCTGGGCGGCGGCATGATGGACACCGATCCCTGGTGCGTCCATGTGCCCGATGGGGCTGCGGTCATCGAGCCGCTGATTGAACAGCCGAAAAAACTTGCCTGGAGCGAAGAGGCGGAGAAGCGCCTCGCGCGCGCCCCTTCCTTTTTGCGCAAGATGGTCAGGAACCGCGCCGAAAGCCATGTGGCCGAACTGGGTTTGCGGATGGTGACCGAAGAACATCTTGCCACCCTGGCCGCCAGACGCTTCGGCAGCAACGGGCCGCCGCGGCCGAATATTCAGGTGGAAAGCATCAGGCAGGGCGATACGCTGTCGTGGAGCGAAGAGGCAAGAGCGCGTCTCGCCGCCATGCCCGCCTTCCTGCAGCAAGGGGTGTGTGCGATCGCCGAGGAGGTCGCGCGTTCCGAGGGCAGACTGGAAGTCAACGTCAAGCTCCTGGACCGGCTGGAATCTGAACAACAATCCGGTCGCAGCTTGCGGTGGGCTGTTGAAGCGGATCGATTGCTGACGGAGTTTCTCGCTGAAAAAAAACCTCAGGTGCGCATGTTCGTCGCGCCCGCGCTGGAAAGCGCGGCAGAACAAATTGCTGACAAGAGGCATGCAACAACAGTAGAGCAAGCCGATGTCGAGGCTGCCATCGCCCGGCTGACCGGCGGCGTGGAATGGGATGAGGACGCGCTGGCGCGCGTGCTGTCCGCGCCGGACTTCATCCGCGCGGGCATCAAGAAGGCCGCCGAATTCAATGCGCGCAAGGAAGGCTTGGCGCGCATCACCTCCGGTGACCTGACGCGCTTTCGCAACCACGCGATGATGCGCGCGGTACAGCGCATGAAGGGCTTCGGGATGCAGGAGCTGAGCTTCGATGCCTACGCGATCGCGCGCGAGCGCGTGCCGCGCCTCAAGGAAAATCCCGAAGCCGACAAGCGTTTTGATACCATCCGCAGCTTCGTTGCGGCGCGCGAAAACCCGGGCGACTTGCTGGGTCATGACTTGCTCGAAGATATGAAGGCGCAGCTCAAGGCAAACAAGCGGAATGGACAAGATTGACGTACTGATTATCGGCGGTGGCATCTCGGGGCTCGCCTCGGCTTGGTGGCTGGCGCGCGCAGGCATGTCCGTCGAAGTCTGGGAGGCCGGCGAACGGCCGGGCGGCAAGATTGCGAGCACGAGGCAGGACGGTTATCTCACCGAACGCGCCGCGTCCATGGTGTTGAATTTTCGCCCCGAGGTTGCGGAACTGGTGCGCGAGGCGGGGCTGGAAACGGCGAAGACTACCCGCTTGCCTGCCGCCGAGGCGCGCCGTTACCTGCTGCATGGAGGGTGTCTGCAAGCACTGCCGATGCGGCTCGGTGCGATGGTGGCTTCGCCCCTGTGGAGCCTGCGCGGCAAGCTGCGCCTGCTCGCCGAACCTTTTGTATTCTCCGGCGGGCGAGCCGATGAGCCGGTCAGCGAGTTCATCACCCGCCGGCTGGGACGCGAGGTGCTGGAAAAGGCCATGGAGCCTTTCATCGCCGGCATGCTGGCGGCGGATGCGGATCAGGCCAGCGCCGCTGCCGTCCTGCCGCGCCTGGTTGCGCTGGAACAACGCTATGGCAGCATAGCTGCCGGGGTGCTGGTCAACCGCATATTGCGCAAGCGCGCGGCCAGCACCACCGAAGCCTTTTCCTTTCGCGGCGGTATGGGCACGCTCGCGGAAACGTTGGCCAGGACGCCCGGAATCGATCTGCGCACCGGCCATGCTGCGGAAGAACTGGTGCGCGAGCGGGACGGCTGGCAGGCCGTGGCGGCGACCCCCTATGGGCAGCGCACCGTATCCGCAAGCCAGGTGATCGTGGCAACCTCGGCGCCTGCGGCGGCGGCGCTGGTTGATACGCTGGATGACGAGCTGGCGGAATTGCTGCGCGGCATCGGCTACGCCAGCGTAACGGTGGTGCACATGGGGCTGGCGCGCGATGCGGTGGGGCATGCGCTGGACGGCAGCGGATTCCTGGCGCCGAAGCGGGAAAGCGCCACCCTCACGGGCAACCTGTGGATGAGCGCGCTGTTTCCGGACCGCGCGCCGCCGGGAAAAGTCCTGCTGACTTCCTATCTCGGCGGTGCGCGCGCCCCTCGGGTGGTTGACCTGGACGATGCACGCATAGCGGACGAGGCGTTCGGAACGCTGCGCCCGCTGATCGGCCTGAAAGCCGACCCGGAGATGGTGCGCATCGACCGGCACCGCGAGGCGCTGCCGCTGTATCACGGCGCCTACCAGGCACGCATGCGGGCGATCGCGGCGCGCCTGCAGCATCTTCCCGGCCTGCACCTCGAGGCCAACTACCGGGGCGGGGTGTCGGTGCGCGACCGCCTTGCCTGCGGCCATGCCGTGGCGAACCGCATCCTGGGAGCGCGGCATTGGCCAGCCGTCGAGCGCAACAAGTACGGGGAAACGGGGAAGCCGGACGAGGCGGCCGCATACTCCTTATGAGCGATGGGTATACTGCGTTTGGATGGGAATCTAAAAAAATGGGCGCGCACTCGATAGTCAGCAGCAAAGCAGCGGAGGGGCGGAAGGATGTTGAAATGCAATATCCGTTCAGATTCAGTCCCTGCGTTACAATTGCGCTCACTCACCCCGGGGGGCAGGACGAATGATCAACAATATTCTTGAAATGTGGTATTGGACGCTCATGCTGGGAGCGTTTCTTGGTTTTGCCATCTATTACAGCTATTGTTTTTTGCGGGATTTGTGGACTGCCTTCAAGAAACGCATGGCGGATTCCGACCTGTAGTTCCCGGGTGTTCTGCATCCGCCTTCATGTTGAAGTGCATGAGGCTATTTCGATGAGGCCGCCGGCTGTAGTAAAATTTCGCAATCAGGCCGGAAAATAAAAAACCAGCTCAACGGGCGTAATGGCGATACGGAACCGAAACGGTTACATCAGGCTTGTCGAGGAATCCAATCCAACCTAACGATGCTGCGAAGCTGCAATATTGACTCACAGGAGAATAAAGTGAAGGTGTTTAGAATTATCTTGATGGTACTGGCATTCATCTCGCTTCAGGCTCACGCGAAAGACGAGCGCAAGCCGGCTGCGAAAGAAAAAGGCGGCGCCAGCATGCCGGCTGGCAAGGTTTTCAAGGACTGCGCCGATTGCCCCGAGATGGTGGCGATCCCGGCGGGGAGCTTCGACATGGGGTCGAATAGCGGAGACGATAACGAAAAGCCCGTGCACCGCGTCACCATCGGCTATGCCTTTGCGATAGGCAAGACCGAAGTCACGCAAGGCCTGTGGAAGGCCATCATGGGCAACAACCCCAGCAAGTTCGCCACCTGCGGCGACAATTGCCCGGTGGAGCAGGTGAGCTGGGACGATATCCAGACCTTCCTCGAGAAGTTCAACGCCAAGACCGGGAAAAAATACCGCCTGCCTAGTGAAGCGGAGTGGGAGTACGCCTGCCGTGCGGGCGCGCAGCAGCAATACTGCGGCGGCGACAATCTGGACAGCGTTGGCTGGTATGGCGGGCTGGCGAAACCGGCGGGCAACAGCGGCAAGGCGACCAACCCGGTCGCAACCAGGCAGCCGAATGCCTGGGGGCTGTACGACATGAGCGGCAACGTGTGGGAATGGGTGGAGGACGTCTACCACGACAGCTACAAGGATGCCCCCGCGGACGGCAGCGCGTGGCAAGGAGACAGCCTGTTGCGCGTGCCCCGTGGCGGCGGCTGGAGCTACGCCCAGACCGCGGCCAAGCGCGGCGGAAGCGAATCCGATTACCGTTTCGGCACCATCGGCTTCCGCCTCGCGAGGACGCTACCGTAGTGCTTGGCGGGCATGGCGAGCGCCATGCCCGCTTATCTTGGTCCGCTCGCCGTTCGGGCTGAACGGCTTCTCGGAGTTGTATACGCTCCGCCTTATCTCAGCGACAGGATGTATTTGACCAGAATCTTGCGATTTGGCGTGGTAAGCAGGCTTTCATCGTAGGCGGGCATGTCGCGGCTGCTCCACGCGCCAGCACCGCCGTTCAGGATCTTGTTCATCAGGTGGGCCTCGGCATCCGGGTTGTTTCTATAGCGCTCGGATACATTCTCCCATGCCGGGCCAAGCAGATTCTTGCCGGTTTTATGGCACATGAAGCAACCGGTCTTGTCCGCCAGCAGCCATTGGTCAGACTTGGCGGCATGTTCCTTGGGTACTTCCGGCTGGCAACCGTACAGTACAATCAACAGCGATGCCAGCAAGATATTTCGAATACGCATGATTTTCCCTGTCCAGATTTTCTGATCAAACAATTAAAAAATATCTACAACGATTCGGCGCGGTATTCGACGATCAGGGTATGCCCGGTTCCCGCCGCGACATGCACCACATTGTCGATGGCATTGGCCGATTCCACGCACAGCATCTCGCGCCAGCCGTCCGGCTGCCCCAAGTCGCCCATCCTTTCGGCCTTGGCTGTCCACGGGGTCCACACTACGGTGGAAAGGCTGCCGGATTTGGCGATAAGGATGCGCCGCTTCAGCCGGTCGTCCTCGATCGCGCACCCCGCGGCAGTGTTGATGTACACGCGGTCGGTCTCTCCCTCGAACCGGATTATGCCATCTTGTTTTTTGAGCGTCGAGCCGCCCACCTTGTCCCAGTAATCGCCGCCGGCCAGTCCGGTCACGCGCGCTGCGCCGATGTCGCCGATGCGGAAATAGGCATGCAACGCTTCGCCGATCACGAAATCCGACTCCCCTGTGTTTTCGGTGGACAGCTCCATGCGGAGTGTCTCGCCGACGCTGACGGTCAGTTCGAGCCGCGCCGCGTGCGGCCACTGTGCCCGGGTTTTTTCGCTCTCGATCAGGCGTAGCGTCAGGCGCGTCGCGCCATCCGGCTCAGTGCCGGATTCGATCACTTGCCAGGGCACGGTGCGCGCGTAGCCGTGCGCGGGGAAACCGGGGTCGGCATGCACGCCGAACCACGGCCAGCAGACCGGGACGCCGCCGCGGATCGACTTGCCGGGCGCCAGCCTGGCGTCGCGCGACAGCCAGATCACCGGCGCGGCCTGGCTCCGGGGCTGCCAGGTCATCAGGTGCGCACCCTGCAGGCACAGCGAGGCGGTTGCCTGTGGGTTGCCGATTTCGGCGATGACCAGCCCGCTGGCGTCGTCACGGAAACTCAGTTGTCCGGGAATGCCGAATTGCGTATTCAACGACTGCGATGCGGTCACGGCTATTTCCCTTCGACCTGCGACACGTCGCGCACCGCGCCCTTGTCGGCCGAAGTGGTCATAAGGCGTTGACCTGCGGACGGCGGAGCAGAGGCTCCACGCAAGTGGAGATGCGACCCGGTAGCAGCGTCAGCCGCCACACGCTTCATTTTTCCACCTGCGTTACATCGCGTACCGCGCCTTTGTCGGCCGAAGTGGTCATGGCGGCGTAGGCGCGCAGTGCCGCAGATACGTGGCGTTCACGGCTGACGGGCTGCCAGGCCTTGCCGCCTTTCGCCTCCATCGCGGCGTGGCGGCGCTGCATCTCCGCATCGGAAATTGCCAGCTGGATGCTGCGCTGAGGAATGTCGATCTCGATGGTGTCCCCTTCCTCCACGAGACCGATCGCGCCGCCGCGCGCGGCCTCGGGCGAAACATGGCCGATGGAGAGGCCCGAGGTGCCGCCGGAGAAGCGCCCGTCGGTGAGCAGCGCGCATACCGTACCCAGTTCCTTCGACTTCAGGTAGCTGGTTGGGTAGAGCATTTCCTGCATCCCTGGCCCGCCCTTCGGACCTTCGTAGCGGATCACCACCACGTCGCCCGCCACGATCTTGTTGGCGAGGATACTCGCCACCGCGTCGTCCTGGCTTTCGAATACTCGCGCACGCCCGGTGAATTTCAGGATGCTTTCGTCGACGCCGGCGGTCTTCACGATGCAGCCGTCCAGCGCGATGTTGCCGTGCAGCACCGCCAGTCCGCCGTCCTGCGAATAGGCATGCGCCTTGTCGCGGATGCAGCCGCCGGCGCGGTCGGCGTCGAGTTCCGGGTAGAGCATGGACTGCGAGAAGGCGAGGGTGGTGACGATCCCGCCGGGCGCGGCGCGGAAAAATTTCTTTACCGGTTCGGCCGTGGTCTGCACGATGTCCCAGTGCCTGAGCGCATCGCGCAGGGTCGGGCTGTGGATCGTCCCGGTACCGGCGTGCAGCAGGCCGGCGCGATCCAGCTCGCCGAGGATCGCCGGGATGCCGCCGGCGCGGTGCACGTCTTCCATATGGTATTCGGAGGAGGGCGCGACCTTGCACAGGGTCGGCACATGGCGCGACAGACGATCCATGTCGCGCATGGTGAAGTTCACCTCGGCCTCGCGCGCGATCGCCAGAAGGTGCAGCACGGTGTTGGTCGAGCCGCCCATGGCGATATCCAGCGTCATCGCGTTCTCGAACGCCTCGAAGGTCGCGATGGAGCGCGGCAGCACCGCCGCATCGTCTTCATCGTAGTAGCGCCGGCACAATTCGACGATCAGGCGTCCGGCGCGCAAAAACAGCTCCTTGCGCTCGGCGTGCGTCGCGACCATTGTGCCGTTGCCGGGCAGCGCGAGGCCCAGCGCCTCGGCCAGGCAGTTCATCGAATTCGCGGTGAACATGCCGGAGCAGGAGCCGCAGGTCGGGCAGGCCGAGCGCTCAATGGCCTCGCATTCCGCCGCGCTGACCCTGTCGTCTGCCGCGGCGACCATCGCATCGACCAGGTCCAGCCCGATGACCTTGCCCTGCCAGCTGACCTTGCCCGCCTCCATCGGTCCGCCCGAGACGAACACCACCGGGATGTTCAGGCGCATCGCGGCCATCAGCATGCCCGGCGTGATCTTGTCGCAGTTGGAGATGCACACCAGCGCATCGGCGCAGTGCGCGTTGACCATATATTCCACCGAATCGGCGATCAGCTCGCGGCTCGGCAGAGAATACAGCATCCCGGCGTGCCCCATCGCAATGCCGTCATCCACCGCGATGGTGTTGAATTCCTTGGCGATGCCGCCCGCCTTCTCGATCTCGCGCGCCACCAGTTGCCCCATGTCCTTGAGGTGCACATGGCCCGGCACGAACTGGGTGAACGAGTTGGCGATGGCGATGATCGGCTTGCCGAAGTCGCCTTCGGTCATGCCGGTGGCGCGCCACAGGGCGCGCGCGCCGGCCATGTTGCGGCCGTGGGTGGAGGTGCGTGAACGGTAAGCGGGCATGTTGTTTCCTTGTTGTAGTTAAAGCGCACGTATAATTGGGCCGTTAATTTTACCCGATTCGACCATGCTCGTTCATCCGCAGTTCGATCCCGTCGCCGTACAACTCGGCCCACTCGCCATCCACTGGTACGGGCTGATGTACCTCGCCGGGTTCATGACCTTCCTCTGGCTGGGGCGCAAGCGCATCGCGATGCTGAATCATCCGCAGATCAATGCCAAACTGCTCGACGATCTGCTGTTCTACGGCGTGCTCGGCGTGATCCTCGGCGGACGGCTGGGCTATGTGCTGTTCTACAAGGCCTCGTATTACCTTGCCCACCCGCTGGAAATCCTCGCGGTGTGGCAGGGCGGCATGTCGTTCCACGGCGGCTTTCTCGGCGTGCTGATTGCGATGGCATGGTTCGCACGCAAGCACAATCTGCGCTGGCTGCAACTGACCGACTTCATCGCCCCGCTGGTGCCGCCGGGCCTGGCCTTCGGGCGGCTCGGCAACTTCATCAACGGCGAGCTCTGGGGGCGTCCCGCCGATGTGCCCTGGGCGATGGTTTTCCCCAGAGTGGACAATCTGCCGCGCCATCCTTCGCAGCTTTACGAGTTCGCGCTGGAAGGTTTGCTGCTGTTCGCCTTGCTCTGGCTGTATGCGCGCAAGCCGCGCCCCACCGGCACGGTATCCGGCCTGTTTCTCATCGGCTATGGCAGTTTCCGTTTCATCGCCGAATTCACGCGCGAGCCGGATGATTTTCTCGGCCTGCTGTCGCTCGGCATGAGCATGGGTCAGTGGCTGAGCCTGCCGATGGTGGTCGCCGGGATCGTGCTGATGCGTTACAGCACACGTCACCCTCACCTCAATCCTCTCCCGCCAGCGGGAGAGGAGACAAACGAGAAAAGCAATTCTTAATCCTTGCGCCGCTTGACACCCGTTAGCCTCTCGCACACTATTCCTGCCATCAAATACCGCTGAAACTTCACCTTGGATGACATTTCCCTAGACGCGCTGCTCGGCGCGTTGTTGTTGCTGATAATCTTCGGCGCCTGGTTTTCCGCTGCGGAAACCTCGATGATGGCGATCAACCGCTATCGCCTGAACAACCTGGTGCGCAAGGGAAACAAGAGCGCGAAGCTGACCTCCCGCCTGCTCGCCAAGGTGGACAAGCTGCTCGGTTCCATCCTGTTCGGCAATACTCTCTTGAACGTGGCTGCGGCGGCGGTGACCAATGTGGTCATCATGCGGCTGTTCGGCGCCGACGAACTGACCCTGCTGCTGGGAACGCTGGCTATCACCTTCGTGCTGCTGGTATTCAGCGAGATCATGCCGAAAGTCATTGCTGCCAGCCATCCGGAACGTATCGCCCTGCCTTCCAGCTACCTGCTTGCGCCGCTCATCACCCTGTTCCATCCGGTCGTTTCGGTGGCAACCGCCCTGGTAAAGGGCATACTGTGGATGTTGCGCATCAAGATAGAAACAGATCAGAGCAAGCAAAAAATAACGCTGGAGGAATTGCGCGGGTTGGTGCTGGAGGCCGGGCATTTTCTGCCACGCAAGCACCAGAAGATGTTGCTGAACCTGGTCGACCTGGAGCGCATCACTGTGAACGACGTGATGGTGCCGCGCAACCAGATCGAGGCGCTGGACATCAATGCCGGCGCGGAAGACTTGCGCCAGCAGATCATCACCTGCCACCACACCCTGCTGCCGGTCTATGCCGATACGCCCAGCAACATCATCGGTATCCTGCACCTCAAGCGTGTGCCGGCCCTGTTGCAGGAAGCGGCGCTGGATGTGGCGCAACTGCGCGAAATTCTCAATGAACCCTATTTCATCCCCTCCGATACGCCGCTGCTCAAGCAGTTGCAGCAGTTCCAGGAGCGCCATGCGCGGCTCGGGCTGGTGGTGGACGAATACGGCGAACTGCTCGGCCTGGTGACGCTGGAAAATATCCTCGAGGAAATCGTCGGCGAATTCACCACCCAATCCCCCGCACAAAGCGGCAAGTTCCTGCGCCAGGAGGACGGCAGCTTCCTGCTGGAGGGCAGCAGCAGCCTGCGCGAATTGAACCGCAAGCTGGGGCTGCATCTGCCGCTGGACAGCGCGAAAACGCTGAACGGCCTGATCCTCGAGCATCTTGAGGATATCCCCGAGGCCGGCGTCAGCCTGAAGATCGCGGGCTATCCGATCGAGATCATCCAGACGCAGGACCGTATCGTGAAGGTAGTGCGCATTTTCCCGGTGCAGGCGGACAGGCAGTAGGCCTGCTCCGTAAATCGCCCCGGCTGCTTTACAATAGACGCAAAGCTCGGCATCATGCCCGCCAACGTTAGGGGATGACCCAAGGGAGTCGCTATGGCTGTAGCACCGAAGGCAGGAAAGGCAAAAGAATATTCCTATGTATGGGAAGGCAAGGATAAGAACGGCAAGCTGGTCAAGGGCGAGATGCGCGCGCCCGGCGAGGCCACTGTATCTGCCCATTTGCGCCGCCAGGGCATCAATGTCTCGAAGGTGAAAAAGCTGCGCGCCAGCACCCAGAGGGTCACGGAGAAGGACATCTCGCTGTTCACCCGCCAGCTTGCCACCATGATGAAATCCGGCGTGCCGCTGCTGCAGGCATTCGACATCGTCGGCAAGGGGCATAGCAACCCTTCCGTGGCGAAGCTGCTGTTCGATATCAAGACCGACGTGGAAACCGGCAGCAGCCTGCAGCAGGCCTTCAAGAAATATCCGCTGTATTTTGACGAACTGTATTGCAACCTCATCGGTGCGGGCGAGGCGGCGGGTATTCTGGACACCCTGCTGGACCGGCTGGCGACCTACAAGGAAAAGATCCAGGCCATCAAGAGCAAGATCAAATCCGCGCTGTTCTATCCGGTTTCCATCATCGTCATTGCCTTCGTTATCACCGCCGTGATCATGATCTTCGTGATTCCCGCGTTCAAGGAACTGTTTTCCAGCTTTGGCGCCGATTTGCCGGCACCGACGTTGGTGGTCATGAGTATCTCGGATTTCTTCGTGACATGGTGGTGGGCGATCTTTGGTGGCATTGGCGGCGGCTTCTACGCTTTTTTCTACTTCTGGAAACGCAGCAAAAAAATGCAAGACGCCATGGATCGGATGATGCTGAAGCTGCCTATTTTCGGCGAGTTGATCCGCAAGGCCAGCATCGCACGCTGGAGCCGCACGCTCTCCACCATGTTCGCGGCCGGCGTGCCCCTGGTCGAAGCCTTCGATTCGGTGGCGGGCGCGGCGGGCAATGCGGTGTATTTCGACGCCACGAAATATATCCAGCGCGAGGTCACCACCGGTAACAGCCTGACCGTGGCCATGCAGAACACCGAAGTGTTCCCGAGCATGGTGCTGCAGATGGTGTCGATCGGCGAGGAAGCCGGCTCGCTGGATGCGATGCTGAGCAAGGTGGCCGATTTTTACGAGGCCGAAGTGGACGACGCGGTAGAGGCTCTGTCCAGTCTCATGGAACCGGTCATCATGGTGGTGCTCGGTACGCTGATCGGCGGCATGGTGGTTGCGATGTATCTGCCGATCTTCAAGATGGGTCAAGCGGTCGGGTAAACAATCCGGCTATGGACAGGCGCGGCGATGTCCGCGCCTTTTTTGTGTACGCAAGGTGATTCGATGCTGTCTCTGTTGCAAACCTCCCCGCTGGTTTTCATTTTGCTCTCCGGTATTCTGGGGTTGATGGTTGGCAGTTTCCTGAACGTGGTCATCCATCGCCTGCCAAAAATGCTGGAGCTTGGCTGGCGGCAGCAATGCGCCGAACTGCGCGGTGAGGAGCCGTCTACCTCACCCGACTACAATCTTCTTGTCCCGCGCTCCGCCTGCCCGCACTGCAACCGCTCCATCGGCGCATGGGAAAACATCCCGGTCGTCAGTTACCTGCTGCTGCGCGGCAAGTGCAAGGGCTGCGGCGCGGCCATCTCGCCGCGCTATCCCGTCATCGAGGCGGTCAGCGGCCTGCTGTGCGCCTATGCGGCATGGCACTTCGGCTTCGGCTGGGCGGCCGCAGGCGCGCTGCTGCTCATCTGGGCATTGCTGGCGCTCACGGCGATTGATCTCGACACGCAATTGCTGCCGGACGACATCACCCTGCCGCTGCTCTGGGCAGGCCTGGTATTCAATCTGGCCAGTGTCTTTACCGATTTGCACAGCGCGATACTGGGCGCGGTATTCGGCTATCTCGCGCTGTGGTGCGTGTACTGGCTGTTCAAGCTCACCACTGGCAAGGAAGGCATGGGCTACGGCGACTTCAAACTGCTCGCCGCCCTCGGCGCCTGGCTGGGCTGGCAGATGCTGCCGCTCATCATCCTGCTTTCCTCGCTGGTGGGGGCGGTGGTCGGCATTGCCCTGATGGTTGCGGCCAAGCATGGCCGCAACGTTCCCATTCCCTTCGGCCCCTATCTGACAGGCGGCGGGCTGATCGCGCTGTTCTGGGGGCAAACGCTGACGCAGAGCTATCTGCAACTGCTCGCCGCTCCATGAGCCTTCGACCGGCTGATGGAACAACTAGCCATTCGACTAAGCTGTCAAAGAACGACAGCCAAGTCGCTGGTTATCGGGACAGGCTGATTATCGGACTCACCGGCGGGATCGGCAGCGGCAAGACTACCGTTGCCGCACTGTTCGCGGAGTATGGTGCGGGTATCATCGATACGGACGTCATCGCCCACCACCTGACGCAAGCCGGCGGTGCAGCCATCGCGGCGATCCGCGCCGCCTTCGGCGACGATTACCTCACGGGAGACGGCGCCCTGGACCGCGCCAAGATGCGCGGGCTGATTTTTTCGGATGCCGCCGCCAGGCAGCGGCTAGAACAGATCCTGCACCCCATGATCTTCGAACAGACCAAGGCGCAGTTACGGCAGCTGCAGGACAAACCCTACATCCTCGCCGTGGTGCCGCTGCTGCCCGAGAGCCGCAACTTCCGGCAACTGGTGCAGCGCGTGCTGGTGGTGGATTGCGACGAGGATACCCAGGTCGCACGCGTCGTCGGACGCAGCCGCCTGACCGAAGCGGAAGTGCGCGCCATCATCGTCCGGCAAACCCCACGCGCCGACCGCCTGCAGCTGGCCGACGATGTCATCCGCAACGATGCCGGGCTGGACAGCCTGGCCGGACAGGTCGCCGTCCTGCATGAATACTACGCAAAAATGCAAAACAGCGATTGACGATACAAGGAAAACCCATATATCGTTCGCAATTAAGTTAACCCGCTTTTGCCGCCGTGATCGACTACGAGTTTCCTCTCAACGAAAAAGTGCGCACCCTGCTGCGCCTTGAGGACTTGTTCGCACGTGCGACGCACTTCATCGAATACTCACATGGCATGGACCACCATGCCGCATTGCTCACCCTGTTTGAAATCCTCGAAGTCGCCTGCCGCGCCGATCTGAAATCCGAACTGCTGCAGGAGTTGGAGCGCCAGAAACGCGCCCTTGCTTCGCTGCACAACAATCCCGCGATTTCCGAAGATGCGCTGGACGCCATCCTTACGGAGATCGACGGCGCCTCCACGGACATCCTCGCCATGACCGGCAAGATTGGCCAGCACCTGCGCGAGAACGAGTGGCTGATGGGCATCAAGCAGCGTGCCGTCATGCCGGGCGGTACCTGCGAATTCGACCTGCCTTCCTATCACTACTGGCAGGAACGGGATGCCGAATCACGCCGAGAGCTCCTGCGGGCGTGGCTGGCGCCGCTTATGCCCTTGTACGTTGGGTTGAAAATCGTGCTGCGCCTATTGCGCGAAAACGGCAAGATATTCCACTTCACCGCGCATCAGGGCACTTTCCAGCAGATGCAGGGCGGGCGCGTCGCACAGATGCTGCGCGTCAGCCTGAGCAGCGACCTGGCGTGCATCCCCGAAGTCGGCGCCAACAAATACGCCATCAACATCCGCTTCATCGTCGCCAACTACGCCGCAAAATCCACCCTGTTCGAACAGGATGTGCCGTTCGATCTGACCTTCTGCAGCCTCTCCTCGTAATGCCGGAAAAAGCACCGCCGATCGTGGCCTGCCCGCAGTGCGGCAGGGAAATGGAGTGGGATACCAGCAACCGCTACCGCCCGTTCTGCAGCGAACGCTGCAAGCTGATCGACCTCGGCAAATGGGCGAAAGAAGAATATCGCGTCGAACAGCGCGAAGAGGAACTTCCCCCGCCTGATCACCAGGCCTGACGCAGCAGGGCGATGCCGTGCGCGCCATGCCGCCACGCGGCCTGCATGTCGCCACACTTCAGGCCGCCCAGCGCATACACCGGAATGGACGAGCCCGCCGTGATGGCAGCAAAGTTCTCCCAGCCGAGGTGCGGCGCGCCGGGATGGGACAGGGTCGGCAGTACCGGGGAGAGCAGCACAAAATCGCAGCCCAAGTCCTCCGCGCGGCGCAGCTCCTCCGCGTTGTGGCAGGAGGCCCCGCACCAGTCCACCGCAGGGCGTTCCTTCAGTTCCACGAGTTGCGTGGCCGTCAGTTGTACGCCGTCCGCACCGATCTCCTGTGCCATTTCAATATCGGCATTGAGCAGCAGTCTCGCGCCATGCGCATGAGTTAACGCCATCACACGCCGTGCCAGTTCGCGCAACTCATCGCGGGACAGGTTCTTCTCGCGTAACTGCAACAGGTGCAAGCCGTTCTGCAACGCGTGCTCCAGCCGCCGCAGGAATTCCTCCGTACCCAGTTCGGCGGCGTTGCTGATGGCATACAGGGGGGGTAACTCCAGCGCGCGTAGGACGGGTGCGTTGGCAGGCAGCATGGGAGAAACGGTTGCGGAATTTTTTTCGTTCGCCCTGACGTATCGAAGGGTAGAAGGCTGCCATACAAACTGCTGCCCCTCATGCGGATGCAACTCGCCGCGCCACTCCGTCACGCGGAAGAAATTCAGCCGCACCGTCGCATGCGGATAGGCGAACACGCGGGTGATCCACGGATAAGCGGCCTCGACCTCGATGCCCAGTTCCTCATGCAGTTCGCGCACCAGTGCATGGTATGGCGTCTCGCCGGGTTCGATCTTGCCGCCGGGGAATTCCCAGTAGCCGGCCCAGATTTTGCCGGGAGGGCGCTGGGCGAGGAGGAAGGAACCGTCGGGGCGTTGCAGGACGGCAGCGGAGACTTCGATGATTTTTGTGATTTCGGTTTGCGTGTTCAATGTAGTCTTTCAAATCAGGCCGTTCGCACTGAAGTATCGAAGGATGCCAGTTTGTATTCCCTCTCCCTTGCAGGGAGAGGGTTAGGGAGAGGGTAGAAATCTCACCCTTTCCATTAAAATCAAAACCGCCGGGGGTAGCCCGGCAGCTAGTCACTTTTTCTTGCGTCGC
>JAHQXD010000001.1:0-247623 GCA_019449655.1 Ferrigenium straubiae
CCAGCGGCAGCGTAGAGAAGGCCGAAAGCGCAGGCAAGCTACTGAATGAAATCGTCCCGGCGATCAGCAAGACATCCGATCTGGTGCAGGAGATTGCCGCGGCGTCGGAAGAACAATCGGCGGGAGTCGGCCAGGTCAACACCGCGATGGAGCAACTCAACCAGATCACCCAGCAGAACGCATCGAGCAGCGAGGAGCTGGCGGCGACGGCGGAGGAGATGAGCGGCCAGGCGATGCAGCTGCAGAACCTGATGACGTTCTTCAAGGTGGCCGCGTGAAGCCGGGGATGCAGGCCGGGTCCCGGTCCGGCGGATAGAAAAACTGCATTTCCCGGCACATCCTTACCGGTTTTTGTGAAATGCGTTATTGGCGGGTACTTGTCGAATCGGGCGATGGCAGGCGGTTCTCCACCAGGGCGGTGGAGGTTTCCGCGAGCCGCGCGGTGCTGCGCGGAGAACATGCCTTGCCGGCCGGGATGGCGTGCGATCTGCAGGTCATCGTTCCTCCGCCGAACGACCAGCAGCCGCCCGCCGTGGCGGGCCTGCAGGCCGAGGTAGGCGAGGTGGTGTTTGCTGCGGGAGACATCCTGCTGGACTTGAGGGTCAGGTCGCTCAGCGACGAGGCGAGGCGGCTGATCGACATGCGCGGGGGGAACGCGGGCTGACCGGCGTACCGATACGAACAGGAGGAAGAATGCACAAAACGGCAGGACATCTAAAACCGGCGCACGGGCATGGCGGAAATCCACTGGATGCCAATGTTGCGCTGCACGACCAGGAGTTTGCGCAGTTTCGCGACCTGATCTACCGCATTGCGGGCATCAGCATGTCCCCTGCCAAGAGGCAACTGGTCTCCAGCCGGCTGGCGAAGCGGCTGAAGCATCACAATCTCGTGAGTTACGGCGACTACTTCCGCCTCATCACCTCGGCGCATGGCAAGGCCGAACTGCAGGTTGCGGTGGATTCGCTGACGACCAACGAGACGCATTTCTTCCGCGAGCCGAAGCATTTCGATTTCCTGCGCCAGCGCATCGTTCCGGCGCGCAAGGCCGGGAAGGGGCTGCGCATCTGGAGCGCTGCCTGTTCCAGCGGGGAGGAGCCCTACAGCATCGCGATGCTGCTGGACGAACTGCTGGGCAGCGAACCCTGGGAAGTGGTGGCCTCGGACATCAGCGCGCGCGTCCTGGAAAAGGCGCGCAGCGGGCTGTTTCCGATTGCGCGCGTGCCGGAAATTCCCAAAGCCTATTTGAACCGCTATTGCCTCAAGGGAGTCGGCGAGTATGACGGCACGCTGCTGGTCGAGCAGTCTTTGCGCGATCGGGTGCGGTTCATGCAGCACAACCTGACCGATACGCCGGGCAAGCTGGGCGAGTTCGACGCGATATTCCTGCGCAACGTGATGATCTATTTCGACCAGGAAACCAAGCGCCAGGTGGTGTCGCGGCTGCTGCCGCTGCTGCGCCCCGGCGGGTATTTCCTCGTGGGGCATTCCGAGAGCCTGAACGGCGTGACGGATACCATGCAGATGGTCGTGCCCTCGGTGTACCGGAAACCGGGCTGATGAAGAAACCGGCGCATGTCATCGAGATATTCCTGCAGCCGGGCGAAATTTATTTCGGCGAACGCGATACGCGCATCCGCACGCTGCTTGGCTCCTGCGTCGCGATCACGATGTGGCATCCCGATCTGCTGCTGGGGGGGATGTGCCACTACATGTTGCCCAGGCACCCTGCCGGGAAACGCAGTGCGCTGGATGGGCGCTATGCCGACGAGGCGATGGAGCTGATGCTGCGCGAAATAGGCAAGGCCGCTACCCGGCCCGGCGAGTACCAGGTCAAGCTGTTCGGCGGCGGGCACATGTTTTCCGCGCATCAGGCGGTCAGGGACGACCACGTAGGCGCGAAGAACGTCGAGATGGCGCGGATCCTGGTGAAACGGCATGGTTTTTCGTCCTGTGCCGAACACCTGGGCGGGGCCGGGCACCGCAACATATTTTTCGACATCTGGAGCGGCCATGTCTGGGTGCGCCATCAGCCTCCGGCAAGCGGCGCTAACAAGAATGGAATGTTATGTTCGCAATAAAGGTTTTGATCGTCGACGATTCCGCCGTGGTGCGCCAGGTGCTGTCCGCCGCGCTTGCGGAGGAGCCGGGCATCGAGCTCATCGGTGCGGCTTCCGACCCGGTATTCGCCATGGAGAAGATGCGCGCACGCTGGCCGGATGTGATCGTGCTGGACGTGGAGATGCCGCGCATGGACGGTATCACCTTCCTGAAAAAGATCATGGCCGAGCGCCCGACGCCGGTGGTGATCTGCTCCACGCTGACAGAGAAGGGCGCTGCAACCACCATGCAGGCGCTGGAGGCGGGCGCATTCAGCATCGTCACCAAGCCCAAGGTGGGATTGAAGAAGTTCCTGGAAAATTCCTCGGACGACCTGGTCAGCACGATCAAGGCTGCGGCGCATGCCAACCCGCGCAAGCTGGTGCCATCCGCGCCGGCGGCGGGAATTGCTCCGCCGCCCAAACTATCCGCCGATGCGATCCTTTCCGCCGCGACGCACGCCATGGCGGAAACCACCGAGCGCGTGGTGGCGATCGGCACCTCCACCGGCGGCACCCAGGCGCTGGAGGCGGTACTCACCGCGCTGCCGCAGGTATGCCCAGGCATCGTCATCGTGCAGCACATGCCGGAAAAATTCACCGGCGCATTCGCGGCGCGGCTCAACGAGCTGTGCCGGATCGAGGTGCGCGAGGCCAGGAGCGGAGACCGGGTGCTGCCGGGGCGGGCGCTGATCGCGCCGGGCGGCAGGCACATGCTGCTGAAGCGCAACGGGGCGCAGTACCACGTCGATATCGTGGACGGGCCGCCGGTGAGCCGCCACCGCCCCTCGGTGGATGTGCTGTTCCGCTCGGTGGCCAAGTGCGCGGGCAAGAATGCGCTGGGCATCATCATGACCGGCATGGGCGACGACGGCGCGGCGGGGCTGCTCGAAATGCGCAACGAGGGCGCGCTGACGATCGCGCAGGACGAACAGACATGCGTGGTGTACGGCATGCCCAAGGAAGCGGCCAAGCGGGGCGCGGTCATCAAGACCCTGCCGCTCGGCGCAATCGCCGGGGCGATTGCAGGGTTGAACCGATAGCAGGGAGGCAAGTGTGAGTGCGATGGAGAAAATGCTGCGTGTTCTGGCGATAGAGGATTCCGAAGACGACTTCGAGCTGATCCGCAACGAACTGACCGGGGGCGGATTCACGGTCGAGCATCAACGCGTCGATACCGAGGAGAGGCTCAGGGCCGTGCTGGAGCTAAAACCCTGGGATGTCGTGATCTGCGACCATAACCTGCCCGCGCTGGACTCGATGTCGGCCCTGCGCATCGTGCGGAAAACATTCAGGGATACGCCTTTCATCATCGTTTCCGGGCTGATGACGGATGAGGTGGCGGCGGAGGTGATGCGCCATGGCGCGAGGGATTTCATTCACAAGGACAACCTGTCGCGGCTGGCGCCGGCCGTCGAGCGGGAACTCCTTCAGGCGGCGATGCAGGCCGAGCTGCAGGAGATACAGGAAGATTTCTACCGTGCATCGCATTTCGACGGTTTGACCGGGTTGCCGAACTGCGAGCACCTGTTCAGGCACCTCAGGTCGATGACGCTGCACCCGGCAGGCAATCCGTTCGCCGTTTTCCTGATCGACCTCAACCGTTTCCGGAAGATCATCAATACGCTGGGCGTGATAGCCGGCGACAAGGTGCTTCTCGACTCGGCCGGGCGCCTGCGCATGGCGTTCGGAGAAGACGATTTCATCGCGCGGCTCGGCGCCGACAGGTTTGTCGCCGTCGTGCCGTATCTGGACGGTGAGGCGCAGGCCTCGGAACTCGCGGCCGCGATCCACCAATGCATGGACGGAGTGTTCCGGGTCGACGGGCAGGAACTGTTCGTCAAGGCAAGCGTGGGAGTGAGCTTCTACCCGAGGGACGGCAGGAAGTGGGACGAGCTGTTCAGGAATGCGGAGTCCGCGCTCTACAGCGCAAAGGCGGATGGAGGCAGCAGCTACCAGGCATACAGGCCGGAAATGGGCACCCGCGGAAAAGGATGCCTGACCATGGAGACCGCCCTTTACCACGCGCTGGAAAAAGAACAGTTCGTGCTCCACTACCAGCCCCAGTTCGACCTGTTCAGCGGCCGGATTGTCGGGGCGGAGGCGCTGATCCGCTGGCGGCATCCGGAACTGGGCATGGTCCCGCCCGCCGAGTTCGTTCACCTGCTGGAGGAGACCGGCCTGATCGTCGCCGTCGGCGAATGGGTGTTGCGCACGGCATGCGCCCAGAACAGGCGATGGCAGGATGCGGGGCTGCCGCCCATCCGCGTTGCCGTCAACCTCTCGGCGATGCAGTTCCGGCAGCCGGGGCTTGCCGGTGTTGTCGGGGATGCGCTGAAGGAGACCGGGCTGAATCCCGGATGCCTGGAACTGGAGATTACGGAAAATATCGCGATGCACGCCGAGGAGATGGTCATCGCCATCCTCGACGAATTGCGTGCAATGGGCATCCAGATCGCGATCGACGATTTCGGCACGGGGTATTCGTCGCTCAGCTACCTGAAGCGCTTCCCCATCGACAAGTTGAAAATCGACAGGTCGTTTGTGAGGGATTGCAAGGGGTGCATCAACGACGACGGCATCGTCATGGCGATCATCGGGATGGGGCGCAGCCTGAAGCTGAAGGTGATCGCCGAAGGCGTGGAAACCCAGATGCAGGCCGACTTCCTGAAGCTCAACGGCTGCGATGAAGTCCAGGGTTATTTTTACGGCGAGCCGATGGAGGCCAGCGAACTGGCGCGCCTGCTGGAGCGTGACGCCCAGGGATAGGGCTCCGGTGCGGGTCGGCCAGTGCCTGCCGCTCCCGCAGGCCTGCCGGCGCCTTTACTTCGCGCAGCCGCTGTTGTTGACGCTACGGTCCGGCATGGTGGTTCTGCAGAATTTCGCACCTTCCAGGATGGTGCTGCCCAGGTTGGTACCGATCAGCGTTGCCTCGGTGAGATCGGCGCGGGTGAGGTTGGCATTGACCAGGCTCGTCATCGCAAACACCGCGCCTCTGGCGTTGGCGCCGGTGAGGTCGGCCCCCTTGAGGTTGACCATGGACAGGTTTGCGCCCGCAAGGCTTGCTTCCCTGAGGTTGGCGTCCGTCAGGGTGGCTTGCGACAGGTCAGCCTTGTCCAGGACGGCGCGCGACAGATTCGCGTTGTTCAAATAAGTCCCGGTCAGGACGGTTCCGGTGAGGTTGGCGCCGGACAGGTTGGCCCTGCTCAGGTTTGCGTCGGCGATCTTGTCGAAGCTCAGGTTGGCGCCTGCGAGGTTGGCGCCCGACAGGTCGGCGCTGGATAAATTGGATTTGGTCAGGTCAGTACCGGCGAGGTTGGCGCCGGGGCAGGTGGTCCGGCGTTTGATCAGGCAGCCGTTGACGGTTTGCTGCGCTTCGGCAACGGAGGCGAACAGCAGGGCGGCGGTAAGGGCAAGACAGCTGGCAAGAGTTTTCACGGGGGGCTTTCCTCGGTTCATGGTTAACTTCCGACAGTTTACCGCGCCTGCACCCTTTAGTCTTTTGATGGGCGGGAAAATCCGGCCGAAATGACGGATAATCGCCGCTGCAAAACCGCACCGCTTTTTACATCACCGAACCATGAACCTCATCGTCCAGGCTATCCACCCCATAGCCGCCATCCATCTGGATCACTTGTCCAAACTGTCACAGGCCAGACAGCGCGAGCAGGTCGCCGGGCATGTCTGCCGCCTGACCGAAGCGCAGTCGCATCCGGAGATTGCGCACTACTGTTTCGAGCACCAGCTGGATTACGGTTTCGTGCCGCGCGGCCGCTCGCTGGGCGATTTCGGGCTGCTGGTGATGGACATGGACTCCACGCTGATCACCATCGAGTGCATCGACGAGATCGCCGGCATGCACGGGCTCAAGCCGCAGGTCGCGGCGATCACCGAGGCGGCGATGCGCGGGGAGATCGATTTCGCCGAGAGCCTGCGCCGCCGCGTCGCCTTGCTCGAAGGGCTGGACGAGCACGCCCTGCAGCGCGTGTACGACGAGCGCCTCAGGCTCTCGCCCGGCGCGGAAATCATGCTGGCCAAATTGAAGGAGCACGGCATCCGGACGCTGCTGGTGTCCGGCGGCTTCGTGTTTTTTACCGAGCGCCTCAAGGCGCGTCTCGGTCTCGATTTTGCCTATGCCAACACGCTGGAAATCGAGAATGGAAAACTGACCGGCAGGGTGCTGGGCAAGATCTTCGATGCGCAGGCCAAGGCCGACTGGCTGGTGAAAACCCGCGAGGAACTTGAGCTCCGGCCGGAGCAGGTCATCGCGATGGGCGACGGCGCGAACGACCTGAAGATGATGGCGCGCGCCGGCATCAGCGTCGCCTATCACGCCAAGCCGGTGGTGCGCGAACAGGCCAGCTATGCGCTGAATTTCGTCGGGCTGGACGGCATGTTGAATCTGCTGGCCGGCTAAAGCCCGGGCGAGGGTTTGCCGGTACAATAACCTGAGATATTTCTGGGCAGGCAATCATGATCAAACTGAAGCAAAGCAGGGAGTTTGCCGCCGACTGGCAAAGGCTCTCCGAAGAGACTCCCGTCGCGCTGCGCAGACTGGTCGGAGAAATCGTGCGGCAGCAAGCCGCCGGGCTGGCCGATCTGTTCTACCGGAACATGCTGGACGACGAGGAAGCCAGGACGTTCCTAGATAACGACCTCGTCAACCAGCGCCTGCACGCTTCGATGCAACGCTGGCTGTGTGAGCTGTTTTCCGACGAACAGCAATATCCGGAGGCGATCTACAAGCATCAATGCCACATCGGCGAGGTGCATGCGCGCATCCAGGTGCCCATCGCGCTGGTGATGCGCGGTGCGCGCATGCTGAAGCATGCGATCCACGGCCATCTGGTGGAATCCACCCTGGGGCGCGGCGAACTGGTGAAGGCGAGCAACTTCGTCGCGGAAACGATCGAGCTGGCGCTGGATGCGATGACGGACTATTACGTGATCGACATGGAAAAGCAGACGCGCACCGACGAGGCCTACCGCATGTTCGCCCTGGGGCAGAACATGCTGGCCGAGCGCGAGCGGCAGCGCGCGGCGATCCTGGAGTGGGCGCAGCAGATCCTGCTCAAGCTGCTCGCCGAGGGCAGCGCGGCGGAGTTGCCGGACATCAAGCACTCCGAATTCGGCATGTGGCTGCAGCACAAGGCTGCAATCATCTTCGAGTCCGCGCCGGAGCTGGAACAGATCCGCCGGCGCATCGAGGACGTGGAAAAATCGCTGTTCCCCAAGTTGATCGAGTCGCGCAAAAATCCCGGCGATGGGGGCGCGCTGATGAAGGAGATCGAGGCGGGGATCGCCGAGATCAAGTTCATGCTGGGCGGCCTGTTCGACCGTTTCATCGAGGTGGAAAGCGGCCGCGATGCGCTGACGCGCCTGTTGAACCGCCGCTTCCTGCCCGCCGTGCTGACGCGGGAGATGGCGCTGGCGCGGCGCAGCAGCGTGCCGTTTGCGGTGCTGCTGCTCGACCTAGACCGCTTCAAGAAGATCAACGACACCTACGGGCACGCGGCGGGGGATCTGGTGCTGCAGCAGGCCGCCGACCTCGTCACCGGCAGCGTGCGCGCCGGGGACTTCGTGTTCCGCTACGGCGGCGAGGAGATGCTCGTGGTGCTGGTCGAAGTCGGCAGGGAGCAGGCCCTGCAGGTTGCGGAGAGCATACGCCAGAAGTTCGCCGCGGAGCCGCTGCGCGTCGGCGATGGGCAGACGACCCAGGTCACCACCAGCGTCGGCATCGCCACCTACAACGGCCACCCGGATTACGAGACGATGCTGAAGGATGCCGACGGCGCGCTCTACGAGGCCAAGGAAGCCGGGCGCAATCGCTGCGTGGTGTCGGGGCGCTGAAAAACTCGTAGGTCGGATTAGCGGTTTCATCGCGTAACCCGACGGTACCCAAAGTCGGGTTACGACGCAAAAATCCGCGCCTAACACGACGGCTTTTTATCACTGGCGCGACCGGCTGGGTCGAGAATCGGCCACTCGACGACAGCTGCCTGCACGACCGCTACCGGCACAAACCAGAATGTCATGCCATGAAATACGCTTCCAGGCAGCAGGGCAGCCGCAACTGCCTGAAATTTTTTATACGGACGGGCTTGCCTGGAGGAATTACGGCTTGTGCGGGGGCTTCGCGGTGCGCGCGATCTTGTCCAGTCGCAGGCGTGCTTGCTTTTCGGTGCGTTCGGCTCTTCTGATCAGCTCTTTTTGCACCATGGCGTGGAAAGCGACCAGGTCCTGGCGGGGGTATTCATCCAGCACGCCGCAGTCCTGGAAAAACTCGGCCAGCCAGTGCGGCTCCAGTTCGGTTTTTCCCGTCTCCCGCAAATATTCCGTCGCGGCTGCGTCGGCGTAATCAGTTAATTTGGTCATGGGCAGGGAGACCGGGATCACGGATCAAATGCACCGACGACGGATTTGTATCGTCGTTCGCGACGATACGGTACCGGTCATGGTCCGGTTTTTCGAGCCACGCCGGGCCGCAACCGTCCCAATTCTGGATGGCGTATTCGATACTCTGGCGGATGCACTGGTCGGCGTAGGCCGAAAAACGCCCATGGCCTTCGCGTTCGAAATTTTCCAGCGCGTACGCCAGCCCCAGGTTGCCGGCCTTGAGCAGGTCGAAAAGCCTTATGTTGGCATAGCGCCGGGTGCTGTTGAGCGCGAGGCGCAGGTTGTGCGCGATCATCTTCTGCCGGGCATCGAAATCGCCTTCCTTGATGAGGCTCAGGAGGGCAAGCTCCCGTTTATCGCCCAACCGCGAGTCATGCGCGCTTGTTCTCGAATCGATGGTTTCCGCCATGGCTTTGTTTGATAGGCCGCTATTTATTCAGGGGACGCCATTCTGACGATCGGGCCGCGTTTGAAACATAAGTGTCTTTACCTACAGGGTTTGATTTATTGAGGCAGGGCCGAATCCTTGCTAAGTTGCCGCTGTGACGTCAATGCAGAGGATAGGCGAATGATCAAGCTCTACTACAGTCCGGGTGCCTGCTCCCTTTCTCCGCATATCGTCCTGCGTGAGGCGGGAATCCCTTTCGAGGCAGAAAAGGTAAATCTCAAGACCAAAAGAACCGATACCGGCACCGACTACGAGGCCATCAATCCCAAGAGCTATGTTCCCGCTTTGGTGATGAATAGCGGCGAGCTGCTGACCGAGGGGCCTGCCATCGTGCAATACCTTGCCGATCTCGCGCCCGCGAAAAACCTTGCGCCTGCGGCCGGGACCCTGGAGCGCTACAGGCTCCAGGAGTGGCTCAATTACATCTCGACTGAAATTCACAAGAGCTTCGGCATGCTGTTCAATCCGGCGGTACCGGAGGAAACTAGGAATGCCATCAAGGCAAGGCTCAACAAGAGGTTGGGTTACGCCGCATCCGCGCTCGAAGGAAGGAGTTACCTGCTGGGCGATACGTTTTCCGTCGCCGACGCGTATTTGTTCACCATGCTCAGATGGACGTTTTTCACCGGAATAGATTTGTCGCCCTGGCCTGCGTTAAGGGAATATTTCAATCGCGTCGCCGCGCGTCCCGCGGTGGTCGCCGCCATGAAAGCGGAAGGGCTGCCCGTGGAGTGATGTTTGCCGGCTGAGCACCATCCAAAAAAAGCCCCACCATCGCGGTGGGGCCGGTGTTCCGAGTCGAATGCGAGTTAGTGCTTCTTCTCGATCTTCTTGATGGCATCCTGGATTTCCGCCTTGCGACCGGTGTCCGCATCCTCGCGGCCGGGGCGCGCCGGGGCGTTCAGTGCCTTCTTGAAGTATTCGAGCGCCTTGGCATTTTCGTTGCGCTCGACCATGAGTTCACCCATGAAGAAGTTCGGGTCGATGCCGTCCGGGTTGACCTTGAGCGCACGCTCGAGGTAATCGCGCGCCTTGTCGTGGTCGCCGAAAGAGCCGAAGCGCGGCACCTTGTAGTACAGGCTGCCGAGCGAGGTCAGCGCGGAACCGTTCAGGGCGTTGGCGTCGATCTTTTCCGCAGCCAGCAACAGGTCGCGCGCGGCCTTGGCGGTGCCGCCGGCCGAGAAGATGCTCTGGTACTTGGCCAGGGTGCTGGTGATGATGCCTTCCCAGATCAGCGGCTCGGCGCGGCCGGGGTTGGCGGCGCTTACTTCGTGTGCTTCCTTGACGAGCTTCTCGAACGCGGCTTCCTTTTCTTTTTCGGGTGTCTTGTAAAAGGCGGTTGCCCAGTCGTGCTGCAATTTCTGGATGGCGGCGTCGAGCGGCGCGGTTTCGGCGAATGCGCTGGTGGCAGCGAACAGCAGGGCGATCAGCCAGGTGTACTTCTTCATAACTCCTCCTTGTGTGAATGTTGCTTGTTGATGGGATTACTTACCGATGGACTGGGCGTACTTGCGCGCGATGCGCGTGTTCTTCAGCAGGCCGTTGTCGACCAGGCGCGGGAACATGCCGTTCAGCCGCGCGAAGAAGGACTCCGGCTGGCCGATGAAATGTTCCTTGCGCTCCTGTTCGATCGCCAGCACGATCTGGGCGGCGACATAGTCGGGCTCGTCCATGTTCGTCTTGGTCTCGGCCAGCATCCTGGTTGTGACGTCGTCGTTGAGCGGCGTCTTGGTGGCGCGCGGCGAGACGTAGGTGACGCCGACCTGGCTGTCGACCAGCTCGCGGCGCAGCGCCTCGGAGAAGCCGCGCATCGCGAATTTGCTTGCGCAGTAGGTCGCGAAGTGCGGGAAGCCGATCGAGCCGAAGGCCGAGCCGATGTTCACGATGCGCCCGCTGTCCTGCTTCAGCAGGTGCGGCAGCACGGCGCGCACCAGCAGCATCGGCGCGATGACGTTGACGCCTATCATCTGCTCGATGCGTTTCGGGTCGTGGCGCTCGAACAGCGTGAAGTCCATGATGCCCGCGTTGTTGATGAGCAGGTCCACGCCGCCCATCGCCTGCAGCGCGGCGTCCACCGCCTGCTGCGGTGCGCCCTCGGCGGACAGGTCGAGCGCGACGGCTGTGGCCGAGCCTCCGTTCTTGTTGATCTCGGCGCAGATTTCCTCAACGCGTGGCGCGTTGCGTTCGACCAGCGCGAGCTTCGCGCCCTTCGCGGCGAGCAGCAGCGCGAGGCGGTAGCCGATGCCGCCGGCCGCGCCGGTCAGGATGATGCGTTTGCCAGACAGATTCATGCAGTTCCTCCCGTTGTTGGAATGAAGCGATCGCCCAGATCGCGGAAGATGTCGCCGTAGAGCTTGTAGAACATTTTCGCGCAATGGATCAGGCAGGCCTGATCGGCGGGGTCAGTGATGCGGTCGATCAGCGACTCGTAGAAGCCGACATGGCCGACGTCCAGCGAGCCGTGCGAATTCAGGTAGGAGAACGCGTTCTTGCCGAGTCCGAGGCTTTGCTGCAAGGCTTGTCCGGCATGGGTCGCCAGCGCGACGCTGGTTCCTTCCAGCACCAGCACCATGCCGAAGAAGCCGACCGGATTGACGCGCGTGATGGTGTCGTAGGCGTAGGCCACCATCAGCTCGGTGGCAATGCACGGCTTGCCGTTGCGCACCGCTTCGGCGTCGCCGCCGCAGGCCTTGATGTCGTTCAGTATCCATTCCTGGTGGCCGACTTCTTCCTCGATGTATTCGGCCACCGCGGTCCGCAGCCATTCGTATCTTTCCGGCAGGCGCGCGCCGCAGGCCATCAGCAGCGGGGTAGTGTGCTTGACGTGGTGGTAGGCCTCGGTCAGGAATGCGATGTAGGCGGCGAGGCTGACCTGGCCGGACGCGCCGGCGCGAATGATGGGCAGGCCCTGCAGTTCGTTGCGCTCCGCCTCGGTGGCGGCAAGCAGTTGCTCATAGACCGTCATCTGATTTTTCCCTGTACAGTTGCTCGATGGATGTTTGATAAAGCTGCCAGATCGCCGCGCGCTTGAGGCGGCCGTTCGCGGTGAGTTGCCCGTTCTGCGGCAGAAATGGGGCCTGTGCGGGAAGCCAGTGTTTGACCCGCGCATAGTCGGGCAGCACGCGGTTCGCCTCGTCGATGGCCTGGTTCACGGCGGCAAGCGCCTCGGGCGTCGCGCCGCGCGGCACGATCACCGCGATGTTCCATGGGCGCGCCTCGCCGAACACCGCCGCCTGCGCGATGGCCGGGTGCAAGGTCAGTTCGCGTTCCACCCATTCCGGCGACACGTTGCGCCCGAACGAGGTGATGAAGATGTTTTTCTTGCGCCCGGTGAGGTGGAGGAAGCCCTCCTCGTCGAGGTGGCCGGTGTCGCCGGTCGGCCAGAATTCATCCGGTTGCAGCGGCGCATCGCCGGTGTAGCCGAGCAGGGTCGCCCCCGCCACCAGGATCTCGCCGTCCTTGGCGAACTTCACCCGCGCGTGCGGCAGCGGCTTGCCGACGCTGCCGATGCGGCGTTCCGCTTCGGTGTTGAGCGCGACCACCGAGGCGCATTCGGACAGGCCGTAGCCCTCGAACACCGGCAGGCCGAGTTTATCCGCGCGCTGCAGCAGGCGCGGCGCGACGGGGGCGCCGCCCACCGCGACGAAGCGCAACCGTTGCGGCGCGGGATGCCCCGCCTCGATGGCGGCGATCATGGCGTGCAGCAGTTGCGGGGTCAGGATGGTGGTCGTCGCCTTGCACTGGATGAGCGCGGCGAGCATTTTTTTTACGTCCAGCCCGGTCGAGCCGCTCAGGCCCACTTCGGCGAGCGGCAGCAATTGGCAGCTTGCACCGGCCAGCAGCGGCACATATACGCCGGCGAGGTTCTCCAGCAGGGTGGACAGCGGCAGCACGCTGACATGCAGGTCGGCCGCATCGCCGCGCGTCGCGGCCAGCAGGGAAGAGGCGACCTGCTGCAGCGCGTCGGTACCCAGACATACACCCTTGGGGTGGCCGGTGGTGCCGGAGGTGTAGGTGACCTTGACCGTGCCCGCGGGCAATGCTTTCGCGGCGATGTTGTGCAGGCGGATGTCGCTGAAGGTCTGGCCGTTCAGCTCATGCGTGAATACCGCGCCGGTTTCGATGCCTGCGGCCTCGAGCAGCTTGCGGTATTGCTCCGGCTGGTCGGTGAGGATGCAATCGATGCCTGCGTCGCGGATGCTGTGGGCGACCTGTTCCGCCGAGAAGAAGAACGGCAGCGGGACGATCGGCTTGCCGGCGTGCAAACAGGCCAGGTCGAGCACGGCCCAGAGCGGCGAGTTGTCGAGCGCCAGCGCTATCGTCCCGGCGGGGGCCGCGCGCAGTTGCGCACCGAATCGTTCGATCGCGGCGGCGAGCTCCCGGTAGCAGAGCGCCTGTTGTTTGCCGAGCAGGGCAGGGGAATCGGGACATTCCTTGCTCCATCGGCTGACGGCGTCGATGACGGACAGGCTCATGTTTTCCTCGGGGTCAGGTGCAGGTCTTGCAGCAGAGGTCGATTGGTTTGGGTGCGGAGCCGCCGTCAGGCCGGAGCTTGCTGCGCCGCTCGATGCGCTGCAGCGCCATGATCTGCGGCTTCTGCTCGTAATAGCTGCCCCATTCCGCCTGCTCTTTTACAGGGAGCCGGCTCTTGTCGGGATCGCCGAGCAGGACCGGGTTCAGCCCCAGCTTGATGAACGCGTTGCGTACCACCGGAACAGCGGTGAACACCGCCCACTGCTTGGAAGTAGCATGCAGGCGGTCGATGATGGCGGTAATCAGGTAGCGTGCCACACCGGGTTCGATGACCGACAGGTTGCCCACTTCGACTATGTCGTTGCGCTCGACCGGGGAGCCGGTGCGCTCCGCGAGCACCACCTCGATGGGGTGATCCAGGTAAGTTTCCAGGAACAGCGGCCCGAGCGCGGCGCTACGGAACCCGCAGGCTGCAACCAGTTTGTTGTCCTGGTCGCGCAGGCTCATCAAACAGGGCTTGAAGCGCCGGATTTTTGCGCCGTACGCCTCGCAGAAAATTTCGCCGATGAATTGCTCGACCTCGGCGCGGTCGCTATCGCCGGGTTGGGAAAAATGCACGTCGAACGGGCGTTCAGCCAGGCCGATGGCGGGGTTGGAAATGACGGTATTCATCGATTTTGTGAGGCTGGCTGGTTGCCCATACTAAATGGATAGCGCGTTATTTTACCAGTTGCGAAACAGCAAATCGGTGTAAACACACGGCTTCAGGCTGCCTGGAATAAAAAAAGTTCAAAGTCATGGCGTCGTGCCGGATCAGGCTGCTTTCAGTTTTGCGCGCGCATAGGAAATTCCCGCTTTTACCAGTTCCTTTGCGTCGTAGCGGTTGAGCATGTTGCAGCCGTTGCACAGTTCCGGGATGGCTCCCATGCCCTCGCGCCTGGCCAGCACTTCGCGGATACTCATGTTTGCAACGTTCCCGATAGGGTGTTTGTGGCTGACGTCGTTGTAGCAGTACAGGTAATCGCCGCTCGATGCAATGAAGACGTCGATGTTGCGCGGTATGCATTTGAAGCTGTTGCTGCGCCACTGCTGGATGACATCCCGTACGCCGGGGACGAAGTCGAATTCCTGGGAGCGCAAATGGTGCTGATCGATCAGTTGCCGCAGCTTCTCGGTGGCCAGTTCATGCTCTTTCAGGGTGCCGCCGCGGTTGTACAGGGTGGGCGACATGGTCAGGGTTTCCACGCCCTGCGCGCGCAGCCAGGCGATGGTGTCCGGCAGGGAGGGCAGGCATTCCGGCATGGGCGTGAGGCTGATAGCCAGCTGCGTGTGCTTGAAGAGTTGCTGCGCCGTCCTGATGTTTTCCATCACGCGCGCCTGGTCGAGGTTGACGTGCACGCGATCGTATACCTTGGGGTCTATGCTGGAAAAGGAAATCAGCAGCAGGTCGATTGCACCGTCCAGATGGCGGATGCGTTCGGCGTCGAGCTGGTGGCCGTTGCTCACCATGTCGAAGCGGATCGGGTGGCCGCGCATGTCGTCCACGAACTCGAAAAATTTGGTGTGCGTGGTGGGTTCGCCGTAGCCCGCGATGACCACGCGGAACACGTCCTGCGGCATCAGGCGCTCCAGCACCTGCCTCCAGGTTGGCTCGGTCATGAGCATGGGGTTCTCGATCAGGTCTCTCGGGCACATCGGGCAAAGCGCATTGCATTTGCTGGTCCACTCGACGTTGGCGGCGATGCGGTAGGAACTCATTTAACGGTACCGGGGGAAAGTTCGGCGGGAACCAGGCGCGGGATATATGCGGGGCAGCTCGGCATAACCTTTTCGATGTCCACGACGACGACGCATTCCGCCTGCGGAAAGTGTTCCATCATCTCCGCGTTCTCGTGGATGGACGCCTTGCCGTTCACGCGCAGGCGCGCGCCGTCGGCGAAATCGATGAACAGCATGCTGACATAGGGGTTGAGCAGGATGTTGCCAAGGCTCATGTAGGCGCCGTTGCCTTTGACGCGCGCCTCGAAATGGGGGAAGGCCAGGCGGTTCGGCTCCAGTACCCTGACCAGGCCGGGGCCGCCGCCCTTGAACGAGCAGTCGCAGCGCCCGTCGGGGGAACTGGTAGCGAGAAAGAAGAACGGCGCTGCCTCGATCCGGGCGTGGAACTGCTCCGGGATGCGGTCCCAGATGAGCTGCTGGATGCGCTCTTCGGTCCACAATTCCGGGTTGCCCCAGCGTTGCTGTGCGTCAAGCTCGCCGGTGTGAAAGGGCGATGAGGTCATGGTAGTTATCCCGGCAGAATGTTCTGAAAAAAGGTCGTTCCGGCAAAAAATCGGTTGCTCGTCAAAGACCGCGGTATTGTAGTGAAGTTCAAGCTTTTTGGCTGAGCTGCCGCAGCGAATTTTGTAATCGTTTGTAATCGTAAATAGGTTGCGACTATAGGCAGGTGGTTATATAAGAGATAGTCAATTATTTTTATAAAGATGATAAGCATTGCTTATTGCCTATATTATTGCGTCACCCCGGAACCGCCGTGCCGTTTCATGGACGGTTGCATGCCAAGTATGGCAGTGTTGACAGTCTTCGGCCCTCCCCCTACATTGCCTGTCCTTTTCCGTATTGCCAGAAGTTAATAACATGAAGCGCAGTATCCTGTTTCTACTCCTCTTGCCCCTCTACGTCGGCTGTAGCAAGGAACCAGCTCCAGCAGCCAGGATTGAACGGCCCGCGCTGACCCTGGTGGCGGGTTCTGCCGCGACCGATGTCGGCAACACCTACAGCGGCGAGATACGCGCACGCCATGAAACGCAGCCGGGTTTTCGCGTCGGCGGAAAGATCATCGAACGGCTGGTGGATGCGGGTGCACGGGTCAAGGCCGGGCAGGCGCTGATGCGCCTCGATCCCGGCGATGCCGGGCTGCAGCTTGGTGCGGCCGAGGCGCAACACCGCATGGCCGAGAATGATGCGAAGCGCTTTCGCGAGCTGCGCGGCAAGGGCTTCGTGAGCCAGGCGGCGCTGGATGCGAAGGAGGCCGCATTCGAGGCCGCCGCCGCCCAGGCCGGGCTGGCGCGCAACCAGTCCGATTACACCACGCTGCGCGCCGACCGGGCGGGTGTGGTTGCGGCCACCCTTGCCGAGGCCGGGCAGGTGGTCGCCGCCGGGCAGCCGGTGCTGCGCCTCGCGCCGGATGGCGAGCGCGAGGTGGCGATTGCGGTGCCCGAGTCGCAACTGGCCGATCTCAAAATCGGCGCACCCGCCGAAGTCACCCTGTTGACCTCAGGTGCAGCGCCGCTGGCCGGACGCCTGCGCGAGTTGGCACCAGCGGCCGATCCGGCCAGCCGCACTTATGCGGCGCGCGTGACCCTGAGCCAGCCCGGCCCGGATGTTGCGCTGGGCATGACGGCGCGGGTGAGCTTCTCCGCTGGTAAAAAGAGCGACGGCCTGCTGATTCCGCTGGGCGCGATTTTCCAGCAGGGCAAGGAGGCGGCGGTGTGGATCGTCGCGGCCGACCGCACCATCAGCCTGCGTCCGGTGCAAATCGCCGAATACCGCGACGACGGCGCAGTCGTCACGAGCGGCCTTAAAGCGGGTGAGCGCATCGTCGGCAACGGGGTGCATCGGCTCGCGGCGGGAGAGAAAATCCGCATCATCGAGAGCAGCGGCGCGCAATGAAGGGACCCAATCTCTCCGCCTGGGCGCTGGCGCACCGGCAGATGGTGTTGTTCCTGATCGTCGTGCTGACGGGCGCGGGGGTGCTCTCTTACCTCAATCTCGGGCGCGCCGAAGACCCGGACTTCACCTTCAAGGTCATGGTGGTGCGCACCCTGTGGCCCGGTGCGACGGCGCAGGAGGTCGAACGGGAGGTCACCGAGCGCATCGAGAAGAAGCTGCAGGAAACGCCCTGGGTGGACGTGCTGCGCTCCGCCTCCAAGCCGGGCGATTCGATGGTCTTCGTGGTGCTCAAGGATTACACGCCCAAGCCCGAGGTGCCGGAGGCCTGGCGGCAGGTGCGCAAGAAACTGGACGATATCCGCCACACCCTGCCGGAAGGCGTGCAGGGGCCGTACCCCAACGATGAGTTCGGCGACGTGCAGATCAACATCTTCGCGCTGACCGGGGACGGGTTCGACCTCGCGGCTTTGCGCCGCTACGCGGACCGCATCGCGCTGGAGCTGAAGCGCGTGCCGGACGTGCGGCGCGTCGAGCTGTTCGGCGTGCAGGAGGAAAAAATCCACCTCGAAATCGCGCCGCAGCGCCTCGCGAACCTCGGCATCACGCCCGGCCAGATCGGCGAGGCTTTGCAGAAGCAGAATATGGTGAACCCTTCCGGTTTCGTCGATACCGCGACCGATAAGGTGTTGTTGCATGTGTCGGGCGGCTTCGACAGCGTGGAGCGGGTGCGCAACGCCGACCTGCTGGTGAACGGGCGGCACTTCCGGCTGGGCGACATCGCAAAGGTGTCGCGCGGCCTTGCCGATCCGCCCAATCCGCAGATGCGCGTCGGCGGGCAGCCCGCCATCGGCCTCGGTGTCGTGATGGACAAGGGCGGCGACGTGATCCGCCTCGGCGAGAACCTGCAGCAGGCGATGGCAAAAATCTCGTCAGATCTTCCCGCGGGCGTAGACGTGCATGTGGTCGCGAACCAGCCGGAGGTGGTGAGGGGCTCCATCCACCTGTTCGAGAACTCGCTGGCCGAGGCGATCCTGATCGTGCTCGCGGTGTCCTTCCTGAGCCTCGGCTGGCGCACCGGCACGGTGGTGGCGCTCTCCATCCCGCTGGTGCTCGCGATCACCTTCTTCCTCATGAAGACGTTCGGCATCGGTCTGCAGCGCATTTCGCTCGGCGCGCTGGTAATCGCGCTCGGCCTGCTGGTGGACGATGCGATCATCGCGGCGGAGATGATGGTGGTGAAGATGGAGCAGGGCTGGGACCGCTTCAAGGCCGCGACTTTCGCCTACACCTCGACCGCTTTCCCGATGCTCACCGGTACCTTGATCACCGCCGCCGCGTTCACCCCGGTGGGTTTTTCCAAATCGGCCGCGGCCGAATACACCATCTCGATCTTCCAGGTCGTGACCATCGCGCTGCTCACCTCGTGGATCGTCGCCGTGGTGTTCACGCCCTACCTCGGCTATCGGCTGCTCGACCCGAAGAAGCTCGTGGCGAAGGCGCAGCGCCACGGCGCGGACATCTACGACACGCCGTTCTACCGCCGCTTCCGCGCACTCGTTACCTGGTGTCTGCGCAACCGCTGGAAGGTGATCGGCGCGACGGTGCTGATCTTTCTGCTCTCCATCGCCGCGTTCGGCAAATTCGTGGAGAAGCAGTTCTTCCCGGCTGCGAGCCGCCTCGAGCTGATCGTCGATGTCTGGCTGCCGCAGGGCGCATCGCTCAGGGCGACCGAGGCCGAGACCAGGCGCATCGAGCGGATATTGGCGAGCGACCCGGCGGCGGCCTCCTTTTCCTCCTACATCGGCAACGGCGCGCCACGCTTCATCCTGTCGCTCGACGTGCGCCTGTTCAGCGACAACTACTCGCAGATCGTGATCCTCACTAAGGGGCTGAAGGAGCGCGAGGAGCTCAAGCACCGGCTGACGGAGCTGTTCGACTCGGCGGAAGGCGGCTTCTCGCATATCCACGCGCGCGTGTCGCGCCTCGAGAACGGCCCGCCGATCGGCTACCCCGTGCAGTTTCGCGTGATGGGCGAGGACGTCGAACAGGTGCGGACGATCGCCGACAAGGTCGCCGACTTGATGCGCGCCAACGCGCACCTGCAGGACGTGAGCTTCGACTGGTACGACAAGGTGAAGGCGATGCGCGTCGAGGTGGATCAGGACAAGGCGCGCCGCCTCGGCACCTCCAGCAAGGAGATTGCGCAGGCGTTGCAGGGCTGGCTGAACGGCGTGGCGCTTGCGCAGTACCGCGAGGGCGACCAGCTGATCGACATCGTGTGGCGCGGTACTGCCGATCGTGAGGTGCGTTCGCTGGACCGGCTGCCCGAGCTCGACATCCCGCTGCCCGAGGGCCGCCATGTACCGCTCGCGCAGGTCGCAAAACTGGTGCCGGTGCTGGAGGAGGGGCTGATCTGGCGGCGCAACCGCCTGCCGACGATGACAGTACTCGGCGACATGGCCGACAAGACCCAGCCCGCCACCGTGTCGGTGGAGTTGGACAAGCAGCTCGACGAACTGCGCGCCACGCTGCCGATCGGCTACCGCATCGAGATGGGCGGCAGTATCGAGGAATCCGCCAAGGGCGAGACCGCGATCAAGGCGGTCATGCCGCTGATGCTGGTCGGTGTGATTACGCTGTTGATGATCCAGCTGCAAAGCATCAGCCGCACCGCCATCGTGCTGCTCACCGCGCCGCTCGGCCTGATCGGCGTCACGCTCGCGCTGCTGGTGTTCCAGGTGCCGTTCGGCTTCGTCGCCAACCTCGGCTTCATCGCGCTGGCCGGGATGATCATGCGCAACTCGGTGATTCTGGTAGATCAAATCCGCCAGGACGAGGAGGCGGGCAAGACGCAATGGGAGGCGATCGTCGGCTCCACCGTGCGCCGCTTCCGTCCGATCTCGCTGACCGCCGCCGCCGCGATCCTCGCGATGATTCCGCTGACCCGCCAGGTGTTCTGGGGGCCGATGGCCGTGTCCATCATGGGCGGACTGGTCATCGCCACGCTGCTTACCTGCCTCTTCCTGCCCGCGCTGTATGCGGCGTGGTTCCGGGTGAAAGAGGCTTGAGGGCCCACTCTGCCGGGGGAAGCGCGGAATAGGCCATTTGCATCATAGGAATGGGCCGGTATATGTAGTAATCCTTCATGAGGTAGGGAGGGTAATCGCTTTGTCATTGCAGGGGCGATATGGTTTAATCGCGCCCATGAAATTCCCCTTCCAGAACGTCGCGCTGATCGGCAAACACAAGGCCCCGGAAATCGCTGGGCCATTGTTGCGTCTGGCTGCATTTTTGTCTTCCAGAGGGCTGAATGTGGTGGTGGACAGTTTGACCGCCGAACAGATCGAAACCAGCCCTTATCCGGCGATGAACCTGAACGAGATGGCCCATGCGATGGACTTGGCCATCGTGATCGGCGGCGACGGCACCATGCTGAACATCGCGCGCACCCTGTCGCCGTACCAAGTGCCGCTGGTCGGGGTGAATCAGGGCAGGCTGGGCTTTCTCACCGACCTCACGCTGGAGAATATGCAGGACACCATGGCAGCGATGCTGGAGGGCAAGTTCGTCACCGAGCAGCGCCTGCTGCTGTCGGCAAGCGTGCTGCGCGGCGAGGTCGAGGTGTTCAGCGGACTTGCTTTCAACGAAGTGGCAGTACACCGCAACCATGTCAGCAGTATGGTCGAGTTCGAGGTGCGCATCGACGGCGAGTACCTCTACAACCAGCGCGCCGACGGCCTCATCGTGGCGACACCCACCGGTTCGACCGCCTATGCGATGTCCGCGGGTGGCCCGATCCTGCACCCCAGCCTGGATGTGCTGGAGTTGGTGCCGGTATGCCCGCATACGCTGAGCAACCGTCCCATCGTGGTGAAAGGCTCATCGGTGCTGGAAATCCTGATGCACCGCACCGGCGATATCCGCGTGCGTTTCGACAGCCACACCAACTACGATTTGGAACTGCACGACAAGATCATCGTCACGCGCCACCCTCAGCCAGCCTGCCTGCTGCATCCGGTGGGGCACAGCTACTATCACACGCTGCGCGAGAAGCTGCTCTGGAACCAGACCCTCTAAATGCTGAAGTTGACCAGATAAATGCTGAAATTTCTGGGCATTCGCGATTTCGTTATCGTTCCCTCGCTTGAACTGGATTTCTCTTCCGGTTTCACCGCGCTGACCGGCGAGACCGGTGCGGGTAAATCCATCCTGATCGACGCATTGTCGCTGGCGCTCGGCGAACGCGGCGATGCGGCCATGGTACGCAACGGCTGCGAGCGTGCCGAGATCGCCGCCGAATTCGATATTGCCGCGCTGCCGCATCTGCAAGCCTGGTTGCGCGAACAGGAACTGGACGGCGATGAAGGCGTGTGCCTGCTGCGCCGCGTGCTGGATGCCGGGGGGCGCTCGCGCGGTTTCATCAATGGGCGCGCTGCCACGCTGCAGCAGATGCGCGAGGTGGGCGAGCAATTGCTGGATATCCACGGCCAGCATGCACATCAATCGCTGCTGCGCTCCGATGCGCAGCGCATGCTGCTGGACGGGTATGCCGGCGTGGCAGTCGATGCCGGGAAGGCTGCAGCCCTGTACCGCGACTGGCAGGCGTTGCGCCGCCGCCGCATCGGCCTCAGCGAGAATGCAGAGGCGGTGGCAGCCGAGCGCGAGCTGCTGCGCTTTCAGCGCGACGAGCTGGAAGGGCTGGGTTTCAACCTTGGGGAGTGGCAGGAATTGCAGGCGGACTACGCGCGCCTTGCCCATGCCGCGAGCCTGCTGGAGACTGCCGCCTTCGGCATCGAAACGCTGAGTGAGGCGGACAACGCCTGCCTCGAACAACTCAACGTGCTGGCGGCGCGTCTGCGCGACGGCATGACGCACGATGCCAGCCTGGGTGAAACGCTGCGCATGCTGGAAAGCGCGCAGGCCGAGTTGCAGGAGGCGGTGTATGCGCTGCGCCATTACCAGCAGCGCCTGGATGCCGATCCGCAGCGCCTGCACGAACTGGAGCAGCGCATCCGCAGAGTGATGGATGCCGCGCGCAAACACCGTACCGCGCCGGAGCAACTGGGGGAGGTGCTGCAGCGCATCGTGACGCGCCTCGAAGAACTGGGCGGCGATGCCGATCTGGCCGCTCTTGAGCAGCAGGAAAATGCTGCCCAACAAAGCTATCTGGCGGCTGCGCAGAAATTGACGTCGGCACGCAAGAAAGCCGCCGACAGGCTGGCGCGCGAGATCACCGCGGCAATGCAGGCGTTGGCGATGCAGGGCGGCAGCTTCGCGGTGGCGCTGCTGCCGCTGGCCGACGGGAATGCTCACGGCCTGGAGACGGTGGAGTTCCAGGTCGCCGCCAATCCCGGCGTGCCGCTGCGCAGCCTAGCCAAGGTTGCCTCGGGCGGTGAACTGTCGCGCATCGGCCTGGCGATCCAGGTTGCCGCGAGCCAAGTCGCCAGCGTGCCGACGCTGATCTTCGACGAAGTGGACAGCGGCATCGGTGGACGCGTTGCGGAAATCGTCGGGCAGTTGCTCAAGAAGTTGGGCAAGGATGGGCAGGTGTTGTGCGTGACGCACCTGCCACAGGTTGCCGCCGCCGCCGATCACCAGTGGCAGGTGAGCAAGGCGGTGGAAAACGGCGTCACGCTGAGCCGCATTGCCGTACTGGACGGCGAACGGCGTGTCGAGGAAATTGCGCGCATGCTGGGTGGCGTGAAAATCACCGATACGACGCGCAAACATGCGGCGGAGATGTTGGGTGCGTCCGCTTGAGGTATCATGCGGCGGCTTTAAATTCTGTAACTGACTGAGACTATCATGCGGATCAAACTGGTTTTACTTTCCACGCTGCTGGCTTCCTGCGGCTATCTTTCTTCGCCGGTGTTGTCGCCGTACAAGATGGACATTCGCCAGGGGAACTACATTACGCCGGAGATGCGCGAGAAACTCAAGCTCGGCATGTCGAAATCGCAGGTGCGTTACGTTATGGGTACGCCGATGGTCAGCGATGCCTTCCACGGCAATCGCTGGGACTATATATATAGTTTGGAGCAGCACGGTGAAGTGGTCGAAAAGCAGCGGCTGACGCTTTATTTTGAAGGCGACAGGCTGGTGCGCATAGACGATGGTCGCCAGTCAGAGCAGGCGACATCAGCGAGTGCGCCGCCGGTTGCAGCCCCCGCCGTTGCGGAAGCTCCCGCAGTCCCGTCACCGCAGCCCGTTGCCAAGGCCGATCCTGCCGCCGATGTGCTGAAAAGCGTACAAGCCTGGGCTGCGGCTTGGTCCGCCAAGAATGTGCGCGACTACTTGGTTGCATATACGCCGGATTACAAGCCGGAGGGGGTGAGCCGCGAGGCATGGGAGAAACAGCGCCGGGAGCGCATCAGCAAACCTAGGGCAATCGAAGTTGAACTGAGCGAAATCAGCGTCAGCATGCAGGGTGACAGCCGCGCGACGGTTTCGTTTACCCAGAACTATCGCTCCGATCAATACCGCGACAGTACGCATAAGACATTGCAACTGGAGAAGGTCGGCGATACGTGGCGGATCATTTCCGAGCGGGTTGCCAAATAAGGGATTCGATATGAGCAAAATCAGGATTGCCATCGCCGGTAGCGGTGGACGCATGGGGCGCGCCTTGCTGGAAGGAGTGGCGCAGTCTGACGATTTGTTGCTGCACGCCGCGCTTGAGCATAGCGGCAGCGCGCTGCTCGGCAAAGACGCCGGCGAACTGTCCGGTGCGGCCTGCGGTGTAAGAATCAGCGCGGATGCGGAAGCCGCCCTGCAAGGTGCGGATGTGCTGATTGATTTCACCCGCCCCGAAGGCACGCTGCATCACCTCGATATCTGCCGCCGGTTGGGTGTAAGCATGGTAATCGGCACGACCGGTCTGAATGCGCAGCAGAAGGCGCAGTTGGGTAGCGCGGCGCAGGATGTCGGCATCGTGCTCGCACCCAACATGAGTGTCGGCGTGAACCTGGTGTTCAAGCTTCTGGAGACCGCATCGCGCGTCTTGAGTCAGGGCTACGACATCGAGATCATCGAGGCGCACCACCGCCACAAGGTGGATGCGCCGTCCGGCACCGCGCTGGGCATGGGTGAGGTCATTGCACGCACCCTGGGGCGCGACTTGGCGCAATGTGCCGTGTATGGACGCGAAGGCGTGACCGGCGAACGCGACCCTTCCACCATCGGCTTTGCCACGGTGCGCGGCGGCGATATCGTCGGCGACCATACCGTGCTCTACGCCGGTACCGGCGAGCGCATCGAAATTACCCACAAGGCCAGCAGCCGCGCTACCTTTGCACTGGGTGCGTTACGCGCTGCAAAGTATTTGAAGTCCCATCCGGCAGGCCTCTACGACATGCAGGACGTGCTGGGGTTGAAGTAATTTATTCTGGACGTCGCTGGCATGGATCGCCGCTCCCGGAATCGGCGTGCTGGTGGGCAGCTCCCCGTCGAACTGCGTCAGCAGAAAATATTTGCATTATTTTGCCGGAACGTGCTTCGTCGTCATTGGACTTTTTGACGCTGTGGAAGGCTTGGGAAAATGCATGGTAAGAGCCTGGATTTTTATGAGCCTTTAACGATGCATGGTGTTGAATTATTCATTGTAACGGGAAGGTAACTAACTGGATTTTAGTTGATTTTAGCTTGGTTGATGTGTGCTGGAGTATTTGAAATCGGATCGTAAAAAATACTTGATAAAAATACTTGCTATTTATGCTTGACACATCTGGTTGCTTGGGACAGAATTTGAGGGCGCGTCAAATTGTCGCAGAACAATCGCGTGAAATATGACGTAAATATAACGGGAGGGAGGTATCCAATGGAATCATCCAACGCTGGGAGCGCGCCAGTTCCTTTCACGCGGCAAGTGCTGCAAAACAAAATGCTGATGTTGACCGTACTGATAGCCGTCAGCGCTGTGGCTTACTTTGGTATTGGTCTTTTCATGTTGCTCGGTCGCTAAAGCCTCTTTAAATCTAGGATATTCTGGTTGCCTCGCAAGTGGCGGCTTGAATGGAGGCCGAGTAGGTAAAGAAAAAAACGAGTTTATTTGGGTTGTTTTTGTGTCAACTATCAATGGCGTCAGCCATCAATTGTCAAGGGAGGAGTAAAAGATGTCAGGACTAACTTCAAGTGGTGCAAGCCCTCATTTCATGCAAAAAATCCTGGATAACCAGTGGCTTATGTTGTTGTTGGCCAACTTGGTGCCTCTGGTGCTTTATACGGGGTGGGGTTTGTATGACATTATCAATATACCGACGGCCCCATAAAAGTGCCACGTTTGATTAATTAACAAGGAGAGAGGAATTATGGGAACGTCTTATACCCCCCCAACAAACCCTGATTGGTGGCGTGAGCCAATCGAACGCACCGAAATATGGTGGATTGTTCTTGCATTTGCATGGTGTGTATTCATGTTTGTCTGGATGACCGGCTGGCACTTTATGGGGCCGCAAAACATGAGCAACGAAACTTACAAGACGACCCCTGAGGTGTTTTCCAAGAAGGTTGCCGATATGCAGGCAAAGTACACTGTCCGCAAGGATGAGGCTACTGGTGAAGATGTCGTGGCACCGCCACCCGGCAGCGATGTTTATCTGGCCGCCATGTCTTGGCAGTATCGCCCCATCCTTGAGCTGCAAAAAGGGCAGAAGTATCGCATACATATTTCGTCGCTTGATGTGGGGCACGGTTTCTCGTTGCAGCCTGAGAACATCAACTTCCAAGTCTATCCTGGCTATGAGCAGGTTACTACCATGACACCCAACAAAACCGGTACTTTTGCCATAGCTTGTGGCGAATACTGTGGCGGCGTTGATGCCATGGGGCATCACACGATGCTGGGCAGAATTTACGTAAAGGAGTAAAGAATAATGGCGACGACAATGTCTGATTTTCGCATTGATCCGGTGTCGGGTCTCAAGATTCACCGGACGGCCAATACGCTGGTCAAATGGAACGCGTTTGCGTCTGTGGTGTTTTTGCTGGTTGGCGGTCTGTTTGGTCTCGGAGTGGCGCTTACCCGTATGCCGAGCGTGCAACTGCTCAGCCCGGAATTGTTCTACATGGCGCTGACGGCTCACGGCTTGGTGAGCTTGGCGGTGTGGATCATTTTCTTTGAAATGGCAGTGTTGTATTTCCTTGGCGCGCATGTTCTGGGTAACCGGATTGCGGGACCGAAGTGGGCGTGGGCGCAGTTCTGGCTCATGCTTGTAGGTGCAGCCCTGGTTGCCGTGGCAGTGCTGGGTGGCAAGTCTAGCGTGATGATGACTTCCTATCCGCCGCTTCAGGCTGAGCCGCATTTCTATCTGGGGTTGATCCTGTTTGCCGTGGGTGCACTGATTGGCTGTTTCGTGTTCCTCGGTACGCTGGTGGTTGCCAAGAGGGAGAATACTTATCAGGGGTCGCTTCCGCTGGTGGTGTTTGGCGGTGTGACAGCTACGGTGATTGCAGTGTTCACCATCGTTTCCGGCGCCTTGATTCTGATCCCGACTTTCCTCTGGTCGGTCGGGCTGATCAGCCACATTGATCCGATGATGTATCGGGTTATCTGGTGGGGTTTCGGCCACTCTTCGCAGCAAATCAACGTGGTTACCCATATCTCCATCTGGTACCTCATTGCATCGCTGGTGTTTGGTGCCAAGCCAATGTCCGAGAAGGTAAGCCGTGGTGCGTTCCTGCTGTATATCCTGTTCCTGCAACTGGGTTCCGCGCACCATCTGCTGTCTGACCCGGGTCTGACTTCCGCCTGGAAGATATTCAATACCAGCTACATGATTTATCTGGCTGTGCTGGCTAGTATGATCCACGGCTTGACCGTTCCTGGTGCCATTGAAGTTGCGCAGCGCAGGAAAGGTCTCGATACCGGTCTGTTTACCTGGCTGCGTAAGGCTCCTTGGGGTAATCCGATTTTCTCCGGCATGTTCCTGTCGCTGGTGGGCTTCGGTTTTATCGGCGGTATCACCGGCGTGGTGATGAGCGTGGAGCAGATCAACATGGTTATCCACAACACCGTTTACCTGCCGGGCCATTTCCATGGCACGCTGGTGTCCGGTACTACCTTGGCATTCATGGCGGTCACCTACTGGCTGATCCCGGTGGTATTCCAGCGCAAGATCGCTCTGGCTGGAATGGCAAAGTTGCAACCCTATGTTTTCGCCATCGGCTCTGGAGTTTTCTCCATCGCCCTGATGGGGGCAGGTACCTTGGGTGTGCAGCGCCGTCATGCGGATATCACCTTTGCAGGTCAGCCACTGGCTTATGAATACCCTGAAATCGCCAAGGGTCTGATGGACTTGGGCGAAATCTTCGGTATAGTCATGGCGGTCGGTGCGGTTATGTTCATTCTGGTTGTTCTGGCCTCCATCTTTGCGGGCGAGAAGATTCCTGAAGGTTCCGCTCCATGGCCTAAGGTTGAAGATGCTGACGTTGTGGCCGAAAGGACCGGAAAGCATCACGTTGGTATGTGGGGTATGGAAGCGCCCGGCACCTTCATACTCGCCATGATTCTTTTCGTGACGATCGTGCTGTACTACTTCATTAACTTCAAGTACCTGTCCACTGTGTGGGGCATGTCTTAAAGAAATGAGATGACGGGGAGGGTGCCTTTGGCACCCCTCCAAGGTAGTGAATATTCAGGTTAGAGGGAAACCTCTAACCTAAACCAGAAAAGCAATTGCCAAGTGCACAATGCGCGGTTTAGGTTAGAGGTTTCAACAGATTGGAAGATCAACTAATACCTTCTCCAAAGCAGCGGAGAGAGGAAGGAACGGTCGTTAAGATGATGATGGTCAGGCAGTGTATTAATCTTTTCAAATTGCGCATTGGCGTGGTAATTACGTTGGCGGCTTTGGGCGGCATGGCAATCACCCCAGGGCAGGCGTTGACCAGCTGGCAAGTTTTTATCTTGTCGCTGACGGTCATGATGGCCTCTGCGGCTGCAGGCGCTTTCAATCAATACTTCGAGCGCGATATCGATGCAAAAATGACGCGAACCAAAAATCGTCCATTCTTGAACGGCTACTTTCAGCATAGCCGCAAGTGGCTGGTGGTCATCGGCTCGATGCTTGCAGTTTCTGTAGCCTCCGCTGCCTTTGCATTTAACGCGATGACGGCGCTGAATATTTTCCTCGGCGCGTTTACTTATGCCATAGTTTATACAGCTTGGTTGAAACGCCGTACCTGGTTGAATATCGTATTTGGCGGGTTGGCGGGGAGTTTCTCGGTGCTTGCAGGTGCGGCGGCGGTTGATCCTTCGTTTGGCCCGCTTCCCGGACTGCTGGCCTTGGTGCTATTCCTGTGGACGCCTCCGCATTTCTGGAGCCTGGCAATCGTCATTCGCGACCAATACGCCGCTGCAGGGGTGCCTATGCTGCCGGTGGTAAAGGGTGACAAAAAGGCAGCACGCATTATTTTTGGGCATACCATCCTTCTGGTTGCCGTCTCGCTCTTGCCGATGTTTTACGGTTTGGGCTGGGTATATCTGACCGGTGCCTTGGTGGGTGGAATTTATTTCATAGTTAAAAGTGTGCAATTGGTGCGCAATCCAACCAAAGAGGCGGCTATGGCCAACTTTGTTGCCTCGTTGGTGCAGTTTAGCGTGTTGATGATAGCGTTGATGCTGGAAGTGAATTTCGGCGCCTGATTTTCATTGTTAGGAGAAAAACCCGTCTAAGGTTTGCCGCAGACGGGTTTTTTTATCCCCTAAAAAAGTATATTAGAAAAATATAATTTATCTTGCGTTTTCGATATAGCATATTAAAATAGTCGGGTATTGTTCAGTCGATCCCTATACAAGTATTAAGGCCTAAGGTATGCACCTCTCTTCGTTAACGCTAAGCTGTGCGATTCTCTTGTCGGTGACACTGCCATCCTTGGCGCAGGGTCGCGATATCAGCGGCATGAAGCTATATAAGGCCAATGTATCGACGGCGAAATCGCAGGCGCAGCCGGAAGTGGCAGATGCACAGGTTTTTAGTGAAAAAGAAGCCCTGCGAATAAGCCAGGCTGCAATAGGCAACCAGCTTGGCGATTACACTTTGCTGGATCGCAGCGGACGTACCGTGCGTTTGGCGGATTACCGTGGCAAGCCGCTGGTCATCAGCTTGATCTATACCCATTGTCCGATTATCTGCGCGACTACCACGCGCAGCTTGACTGCGCTCAAATTATCTCAAGAAGCGCTGGGAGTGGACAGTTTCGGTGTGTTGACAGTGGGTTTCGATACTGAGAACGATACGCCTGAAGCGATGGACGATTTTGCCAAGCGGATGGGGGTGGATCTGCCTAAATGGGATTTTGTCAGTGCCGACCCGGAAACGATCAAAAAACTGAGCAAGGATTTGGGATTCAGTTACTACCCTACCGAGGAGGGTGGTTTTAATCATATAACGCAGACCACCTTTGTCGATGGACGGGGTAAGGTCTACAGTCAAATCTACGGTGATGAGTTCGAGAACAAGACGCTGCTAGAGCCGCTTAAGGATATGATTTACAAAATAAAAACGGCACAGCCTGGACTGGCCGGATTTTCGAGTAAAGTGAAGCTCTTTTGTACGGTCTACGACGAAAAATCGGGGAAGTATGAAGTGAGCTACAACTATTTTTATGCGATGGGGGCGGGGATCATCATGTCGCTGCTTATTGGATGGTGGCTCGTGTACGAATATCGCCGCAGCCCGAAACGTAATTACCCGCGCCATGATTGATTTACGCCAGAATAACGTTTTTTTGCTCAGGCGCGTTCTTTGTATTTGTTTGAAAATGTTTTTTTCAGGAGTTACCGATGATTAAACTCGTACACCGCATCGGCCAGGGCATTTTCTTGCGCCTGGAGAGCGCCTTCAATGGCATTTTTGGGCCAGCCTTGAACCCATTCTATTACCTGGGCGCGATCACCTATCTGATGTTCTGGATCATCGTGGTCAGCGGTTTTTACATCTACGCTTTTTACGACACCGGCGTGAACGACGCTTTCGATTCGGTGGAGCAGCTAACCAATAAGCAATGGTACCTGGGCGGCATCATGCGCAGCCTGCATCGTTACGCTTCCGACGGGATGATCGTGTTCGGCGTCCTGCACCTGCTGCGTAATTTCGCCTTCGACCGCTACCGCGGCTTCCGGTGGTTTTCCTGGTATACGGGCATCCTGGTGTTGTGGCTGATCTATATAGCGGGCATAAATGGCTATTGGTTGCCTTGGGATAAGCTGGCCCAGTTTGCGGCCGTGGGAACCGCGGAATGGCTGGATGCGTTGCCGATATTCAGCGCTCCGCTGGTGCGCAATTTCCTGGAGCAGGGCAGCGTGAATGATCGCTTCTTCTCCCTGCTTTCGTTTATTCACCTTGGCATCCCGCTGGGGGCTTTTGCGATCATCTGGGTGCACACGCAGCGCGTACCGCAGGCCAAGACCTCTCCGCCCAAGGCAATCACGATTTGGTTGATCCTGTCCATGGTCGTACTTTCCTTGATTCATCCGGCTTTGAGCCAAGGGCATGCAGACTTGGACTCTGCGCCTATGGTTCTGAATCTGGACTGGTTCTACTTCTGGAGCTATCCGTTGCTCTATTCATGGAACCCGAGCCAAGTCTGGATATTGGTGGGAGGTGTTTCCGGACTTTTATTATTGCTGCCGTTCCTCGGAGGGCGACGCGGCAAGGGTGAATACGAAATCATTACTGCTCCCGCCGGCCATACAGTGATGGCTAAACCGGGCGAGACTGTCCTTGAGGCTGCACTGCGCCAGGGGTTGAACCTGCCCTATGTGTGCCGCGACGGCGCCTGCGGGGTTTGTAAGGGCAATATCCTCAAGGGAACGGTCGATTACGGCACCTACCAGAAGGGTGTGCTCACCGATGCGGAGAAAGCGGAGGGCAAGGCCCTATTCTGCTGCGCCAAGCCGCTGTCGGATTTGGCAATAGAATGCACGGAAGTCGATGAACTGGGGAAATTTCCGGTCAAGACCATGAAGTTCCGCGTGGAAAAAATGGAGCGGGCAGCGCCGGAAGTCATGCTGATCGAGTTGCGCCCCGAAGGCGGCGAACAAATGAATTTTATCGCCGGCCAATATATCGCCGTGCATCTGGAGGATGGCAGCAAGCGCAGCTATTCCATCGCCAATGCCCCGCATGAATCGGACCACCTGCAACTGCACATCCGCCTGGTGGAGGGCGGCAAATTCACCACGCATGTGTTCAATAAAATGAAAGTGGGCGATGTGCTGCAGGCGGAAGGCCCGCTGGGCACTTTCTTCCTGCGCGAGGAAGTCGACAAACCCATCATCTTCATGTCGGGAGGTTGCGGTTTCGGCTCCGTCAAGGGCATGGTGGAACATGCCTTCAAGATCGGGCTGAATCGCCCCATGACGCTGTACTGGGGGGCCAGAACACCGGCCGACCTGTATTCGGATCTGCCGGAAAAATGGCAGCGGGAGCATAACAATTTCAAGTTCATCCCGGTCATATCCGAACCGAAACCGGAAGATGGCTGGCAGGGCCGAACCGGCTTGGTTCACGAGGCCATCCTGCAGGATTACCCGCAACTGGACGGCTATCAGGTTTATGCCTGCGGTTCATCCGGGATGGTTGAGGCAGGCCGTGCGCCGTTCATGGCCAAGGGGCTACCTGAAGATCAGTATTTTTCTGACGCATTTACGGTTGCCTGCTACAAGGCTCCGGCTGCGGAAGCATCAGTATCCTCCGAGGGGGTGACACATGGCTAAGCCAATGCAATATATCGGCCAAGGGATTTTTTATGCCCTGTTTATGGGTGTGATCGGCTATTTTTCTACTTTTCCGACATACACTCATTTGCCGCCTGATGAGACATTGATCAAATTAAGCTTCAGACATGCAGGCCAGCATGTGGGAGAATGTCGCGAGCGTTCTGCGGAGGAGCTGGCCAAATTGCCTGAATACCAGCGTAAGGGAGGCACCAAGGTGTGCCCGCGCGGGCGATCCGATGTGGTCGTTGAACTGGAAATGGATGGAAAACGGCTCTATCATGAAACGTTGAGGCCGACCGGGATGGCACACAGCAGTAATGCAAACATTTACCGGCGCATTCCGGTGAAGGCGGGCGTTCATACGTTGACGGCACGCCTGAAGGATCACCCTGGGGATGATTTCAACTATGTGAGCAATGAAACAGTTGACCTTGCGCCAGGGCGTATCCTGGTGATCGATTTCAAGGCGGCGACCGGCGGGTTTATTTTCAGGAACAAAAACTTAGCAGTAAAAGTGCAACCAGAAACAAAAGTGCAGCCAGAGGGTAAGGAATGAATTCAGCAAATCAGCAAGCAGGTGCCGGGCAAGGAATGAACGCAGGCGGAGAAGAAAAACACGGGAGCGGGTTTTCCCTCACCATGCCGTCGGAGGTCAGCCGCAAGCTGGCTGCAGGCTGGCTGAAGCTCGGCATCGCATCGCTGGTAGGCGCAGGGCTGTTTGCCATTCTACTGGTGCTTTCGCGTACCCCCTATGTCCAGGATATTTTTCCCTGGGTCGATTTTTTCCATACCGCGCTGGTGGTGCATGTGGATTTATCGGTGTTGCTCTGGTTCATGGCATTCGCCGGTGTGCTGTGGAGCCTGAATTCATCGTCCAGATTCATCGGCGCAGGCTGGCTGGCGCTGGTGCTGGCTACCGTGGGCGCTGCGGTGATCGTCCTGTCTCCCTTCATCGCGGTCGGCAAGCCGCTGATGAGCAATTACGTGCCGGTCATTGAAAGCACCTTCTTCTTTACGGGATTGATTATTTTTGCCGTCGGCGTGGCTGTGCTGGTATTGCGCAGCTTGGTGGCGGTGCCGCCTGCCGGCATGTGGCAGGGCGGCGAAGGCTCGATACGCCTCGGTTTTTATGCCGCCTCCATCTCCACATTGGTTGCCCTGATTGCTTTCGGCTGGTCCTACAACATCATTCCGCGGGGAATTTTCGAAAGCACACAGTACTATGACATGCTGTTCTGGGGTGGCGGCCATGTGCTGCAATTCACCTATTCACTGTTGATGCTGGCCGGCTGGCTGTGGCTGGCGGATGCCTGCGGCGCGAAAATTCCGCTGACCTCGAGGTTGGCGTCGGGCTTTCTCGTGCTGGGGCTGCTGCCAGTATTCTACGTTCCCGTTATTTACCTGTCTTTTGCCGGTGACATGGGCGGCTACATGGAGCAGTTCACCCAGTTGATGAAAATTGGCGGTGCTTTTGCCCCCGTGCCGCTCGGTTTGGCGGTGCTATACGGCATCGGCGCGGCAGGAAGCGATCCGGCGACCAAGCCGCAACGCGCCGCGCTGCTCTCGTCCGTCATCCTGTTTGCCATCGGTGGCGGGATAAGCCTGATGATCGGGGACAGCAACACCATCATCACCGCACACTATCACGGAACCGGCGGGGCAATCAGCCTGGCCTTCATGGGACTGGCCATACACCTGCTGCCGCGCCTCGGCTACCGCACACCGGATTTGAAGTGGGCCACGTTGATGTCCTACATCTACGGCACGGGCCAACTGCTCCACATCATCGGGCTGTTGTGGTCGGGCGGATACGGAGTACAGCGCAAAGTCGCCGGTGCTGCACAAGGCCTGCATGGTTTTGCGCAGACGGCGGGTATGGGACTGATGGGCTTGGGCGGATTGGTCGCCGTGATCGGCGGAATCATGTTCCTGGTTGTGGTCTTCAAGGCCATGCGCCGGCCGGCGTAAGGACTGCAATGCTGTTCAATCCGCGCCTTGCCTGCTGTTTTCAGGCAGAGCGCGGATATGAATCAGTTGAAGTAGGCGTTTAGCCTGTTACTTTGGCGCTACCTCGGAGGTAATTATGAGGTACTTCATGAAGTTGAACGTGATAAATGCCAGCGTCAGGATGATGCAAAAGAAGATGACGCTGCGATTCTTGAAACGCTCTCCGCGCGAAACCTCGATGCGATCCAGTATCCAGTCGGACGCGAAGTAAAGAAATGCGGCTACAACAGTGTAATAAATAACTTCCAAGTTAATTCCCCATTAGTATTTTGCGACCCGCTCATTATATTATGCTGCCATGCTTTGGGCAGATGAATTTAACCGGTTTCCGGCTGTATTGCTGGTATTGATGCAAGGGTTTCCTTGACTACTCCCAGGCACACCGAGTCTGTTGCACGCAGGATGCTGCTCCGGTTCGAAGGCATCCTGAATAAGGCTTTCGGCAACGATCTTAACCCTTTCTACTATCTGGGTGCGCTGGGGTTCTATTTTTTCTGGGTTGTGGCCGTCAGTGGCGCCTATATCTACATCTTCTACGATACCGGCGTGGAAGATGCTTTCAAATCGGTTGAGTCCCTCACACTCGAACAACCGTATCTCGGCGGCATCATGCGCAGCCTGCACCGCTATGCTTCCGATGCACTGCTGGTGGTGATGCTGCTGCACTTGTTGCGCGAATATATTTTGGGGCGTTATCGCGGAGCGCGCTGGTTTGCGTGGTTCACGGGGGTGCCGCTGATCTGGCTGATCTTTGCCGCCGGCGTCAATGGCTACTGGATGGTCTGGGATAAGCTGGCCCAATATTCCACCGTGGCTGCCATGGAATGGTTCGACTGGCTGCCGATTTTCAGCGAGCCGCTGTCGCAGAGTTTCGTCTCCCGGGAAGTCCTTAATGACCGGTTTTTCTCGCTGATATCGTTCTCCCATGTAACCATCCCGCTGATCATCCTGTTCCTGCTCTGGGTGCATATCATGCGCATCAGCTACCCCGTGGTTAACCCGAGGCGCGGGCTTGCGCTCGGGGTGCTGCTGGCGATGCTGGTTCTGTCGTTGCTCAAACCGGCGCTGAGCCAGGGGCTGGCGGATATGGGGGTTGAGCCGCGCGATATCGGCATCGACTGGTTCTACATGTTCATTTTCCCGCTGCTGGACAGATGGTCGGCTGGCCAGGTATGGGCACTGACTGTCGGCATCACCCTGCTGATCAGTATCCTGCCGTGGCTGCCGACCCGGAACAAACAGATCCCGATTGCCGAGGTGAGCCTCAAGAATTGCAACGGCTGCCGGCGCTGTGTTGCCGACTGCCCCTACGAGGCGGTGGTGACGCAACCGCGCACCGACAGCCTGCATTTCCAGGAAGAGGCCGTGGTCATCCCGGATCGCTGCGTCAGTTGTGGTATCTGCGCCGGTGCCTGTCCTTCCTCGACTCCCTTCAGGAGTGATGCCGGCTATGTGAGTGGAATCGAAATGCCCTCCATGCCGATGGCCGGGCTGCGCGCCGCGATGACCGCCGACTTGGCGAAACTGAAGGGCGGTGCGCGGGTAATCGTGTTCGGCTGCGACAACGCGGCGGACATCGAAAAATTGCGCGGCGAAGGTATTGCCGTCATGAGCCTGCCGTGCACGGCCATGCTGCCGCCATCCTTCATCGAATATGCGCTGCATGAGCATCAGGCCGATGGCGTATTCATCACCGGCTGCCGCGAGAATGACTGCTACCACCGCATGGGCGGAATGTGGACGACGCAGCGGCTGACCAGGGAGCGCGAGCCGCGCCTGCGCGGTCGCGTCGAGCGCGACCGTCAGCGGATCAGGCTGTTCTGGGCGTCTTCTGCGGATTTCAAGGAATTGTCCAAAGAACTGGAATCGTTCCGCATCGGCCTGCGCGGCTCGGCCTCTACCCAAGTGGAAGTGAACGATTAGAAATTTAGCGGATACAGGGCGGAACCACAGTGTTCCGCCCTGTACGGGCCGCAGCAAGCCACAAGCCATTCACTGCAATCAATAAAACGATTTACGCCATACAACCCAAATCGAGTGGCGCCGCGGCTTGATATCGATCTGCCCGTCTTTCGATTCGAAGCGCAGGATAGGCGACAACGAAGCGCGGTTACTGCCGGGAGCAATTTGCCATTGTGCGTTTGCTGACCAAGCAGTCTTCGCTTTGGTTTCGGCGACAAGGCCCAACCGTAAGGTGTTGCTTACCCCTGATTCAACGGGCGCAATATTGTCCGAATGGGAAAAAACGCTGTCCGTTTTGATCAGGTTCGGAGGCATCAATTCAGTGCCGGAGAATATCGGCTGGATTGTTAATATGTCCAGGTCGCGCGCAAAGAAGTCTTCCTCGGACTGGGCTTTATGTGCCACAACGACCAATCCAACGAATATCACCCCGGAGCACATGCGAAGCATGGCCACTCGAATAAATCTAAAGCAAGAAATGAAGTCAGACATGCTGTTCTCCTTCCCATATACCTAAACACCGTGAGGGTACGCAATTTGTGCACACAACTATCATTCATGTCGCAGCACCATTGCCATAGCCCCAGAGCCCGGCGACTTTGCACTCTTACCTTTCGGCAAGTTTGCCAAGTGAGTGCAGGCTATTGAATGGCACCGGAAGAATCAATTCATACAAGACGAATGGCTGGGTCATTTGGATGGCCGGTAAATATTGTCCCGAATAACCCATGATCCCGCGTATGAACGGTTGGATTATCCGGACGAACGGTAGGGGATTGTATAAATAGCTAATAATTTCCTGAAGATGCACATCAGCCGCGACTGCGCGGTTGCGGACGAACCAGGTTGTACTGAGTATTTATGCAGATTACAGGTAATTATTCAATGAGTTGGAGCCATTTCGGCACCGGCCCTAACGCAATTCGGCAAAGAAATTCTTGATCGCCAGCACGCGTTGATGCAGGTCGCCGTATTTCAGCTCGATGCGTAGCCTGTCCTGTCCCGACATCTTGATATGACGTTTGCCCTGGATCAGGGTGATGATCTTCAGCGGGTCGATGGGCGGGTTCGGGATAAACTGGATGACGATGGCCTCGGATGAGGCATCCACCTTGCTGATGCCGAGCGGCTTGGCGAGGATGCGCAGGCGGTGGCAGTCAAACAGTGCCTGCGTCGGTTCGGGCAGCAGGCCGAAGCGGTCGATGAGTTCCTGCTGCATATCTTCCAGTTCCTCCAGCGTGGCGCAGTTGGCGAGACGCTTGTAGATCACCAGCCGCTGGTGGATGTCGCCGCAGTAGTCGTCGGGCAGGAGCGCTGGCGTGTGCAGGTTGATCTCGGTGGTCACACCCAGCGGGTGCGCCATGTCCGGTTCCTTGCCCTGCCTGAGTGAGGTGATTGCGGCGGAGAGCATGTCGTTGTAGAGACTGAAGCCGATCTCCTGCATCTCGCCGCTCTGCGATTCGCCGAGCACTTCGCCCGCACCGCGAATCTCCAGGTCGTGCATCGCGAGGTAGAAGCCGCTGCCGAGCTGTTCCATCGACTGGATCGCTTCGAGGCGTTTTTTCGCCTGCGCGGTGAGGCCTTCCTTGCTGTCCACCAGCAGGTAGGCATAGGCCTGGTGGTGCGAGCGCCCGACGCGGCCGCGCAACTGATGCAACTGGGCGAGGCCGAAGCGGTCGGCGCGATTGATGAGGATCGTGTTCGCGGTCGGCACGTCGATGCCGGTCTCGATGATGGTGGAACACAGCAGCACGTTGAAGCGCTGGTGGGTGAAATCGCGCATCGCCGCTTCCAGTTCGCGCTCGCCCATCTGGCCGTGCGCCACGCGGATGCGCGCCTCGGGCAGCAGCGCCTCCAGTTTCTCCTGCATGTTGGCAATGGTGTCGACCTCGTTGTGCAGGAAATACACCTGCCCACCGCGCTTGAGTTCGCGCAAAACCGCCTCGCGGATTACGCCCTGGCTATAGTTGCTGACGAAGGTCTTGATCGATAGCCGCCGCTGCGGCGCGGTGGCAATCACCGAAAAGTCACGCAGGCCTTCGAGCGACATCGCCAGCGTGCGCGGAATCGGCGTCGCGGTTAGAGTTAAAACATCCACTTCGGCGCGCAGCGCCTTGAGCCGTTCCTTCTGCTGCACGCCGAAGCGGTGCTCTTCGTCGATGATGACCAGGCCGAGGTTGTGGAACTTTACGTCCTTCTGGATCAGCTTGTGCGTGCCGATGACGATGTCCAGGCTGCCTTCGGCGAGATCCTTCAGTGCCTGCGTCGTTTCCTTCGCAGACCTGAAACGGGAAAGTTCGGCGATCTTCACCGGGAAGTCGGCGAAGCGGGTACTGAAGTTCTGGAAGTGCTGCTCGGCGAGCAGCGTCGTCGGCACCAGCACCGCGACCTGCTTGCCATCCATCACGGCGACGAACGCGGCCCGGAGCGCGACTTCGGTCTTGCCGAAGCCGACGTCGCCGCAGATCAGCCGGTCCATCGGCTTGCCGCACTTGAGGTCGACCAGCACCGCCTCGATCGCGGCGGCCTGGTCGGCGGTTTCCTCGAAACCGAAGCCCGCCGCGAACGCCTCGTAATCGTGGTAGTTCAGGTTGAAGGCATGCCCCTTGCGCAGGGCGCGCTGTGCGTACAGGTTGAGCAGTTCGGCAGCGGTATCGCGCACCTGCTGCATCGCGCGGCGCTTGGCCTTGTCCCATGCCGTCGTGCCCAGCTTGTGCAAGGGTGCCGCTTCCGGCGCGCCGCCGCTGTAGCGGCTGATGACGTGCAGTTGCGCGACCGGTACGTAGAGCTTGTCCTCGCCCGCATATTCCAGCAGCAGGAACTCGTTCTCGCCTTCGCCGAGATCGAGGTTGACCAGTCCGCGGTAGCGCGCGATGCCGTGCTGTTCGTGTACCACCGGATCGCACGGCTTGAGCTCGGACAGGTCGCGCAGCATGCCCTCGACGTTGCTCTTCTTCGCGGCGCGCGCGGCGCGGTTCCTGGGCTGGGAGGCATACAGTTCGGTCTCGGTCAACAGTGCGATATTTTCATCGCTCAGGAGGAAGCCGTTCTGCAACGGGCCGACGCACAGCATGAACTTCTCGCGGCCGGCGAGGAAGGCCGCATAGTCTTCGCATGTGGCGGGCGCGAGGCCATATTCCCTCAGGTAGCCCGCGACGATTTCGCGCCGCCCAAGGCTGTCGGCGAGCAGCAGCACACGCCCCGGATATGACTGCAGGAAGCTCTGGAACGCCTGCACGGGGATTTCGGCGCGCCGGTCCACGGCGATGGACGGAATCGCGGCGGTGGGGCAGGGGGTAAGGGTCGCGCCGCCTCCACCGGTGACGACATCCAGTCTCTCAAACTCTTTCGCGTGGATGAAAAACCGCTCTGCATCCAGGAACAGCTCCTTCGGCTCCAGCAGCGGGTGCTGCGGGTCGCCCCTGAGCAGGTTGTAGCGCGAGGCCGCATCCTGAGTGAATTGCTGAATTGCGGCATCCACATCGTGATGCAGGCACAGCGTGGCGGTCTTGGGCAGGTAGTCGAACAGTGTCGCAGTCTGATCGAAGAATAGCGGCAGGTAATACTCGATGCCTGAAGGTGCGATGCCCTTGCTCACATCCTTGTAGATGCGCGACCTGGACGGGTCACCCTCGAAACGTTCGCGGAAATTCTGGCGGAAGGTCGCCTGACCCTTTTCGTCGAGCGGGAATTCGCGCGCGGGCAGCAGGCGGATTTCCGGCACGGGGTACAGGGTGCGCTGCGTGTCCACGTCGAAGGTGGCTAGGGTCTCGATCTCGTCGTCGAACAGGTCGATGCGGTAAGGCAGCGTGCTGCCCATCGGAAACAGGTCGATGATACCGCCGCGCACGCAGTATTCGCCGGGGGTGAGCACCTGCTGCACATGGTTGTAGCCGGCGAAGGTGAGCTGTTCGCGCAGTTGCGCCACATCCATGCGCTCACCGCGCTTGAGAAGGAAGGTATAGGCGGCGAGGTGCTCGACCGGCGGCAGCGGGTACAGCGCGGTGGTGAGCGGCACGATCACCACGTCGCAGGCATTGCTGCGGATATGGTGCAGCGTCGCGAGCCGCTCCGAGACAAGGTCCTGGTGCGGCGAGAAGTGGTCGTAAGGAAGCGTTTCCCAGTCCGGTAGCAGGTGTACGCGCAGGCTTGGGGCGAAGAACGGGATTTCCTCCAGCAGGCGCTGCGCCTCCAGCGCATTCGCGACGATCACCGCCAATGGCGAGTGCCGTGCGGCATGTTGCGCCAGCGCCAGTGCATCGGACGAACCGTACAGTTGGGTGTAGCGGGGGCGGGGATGGGAGGACTGGAACAGCATCGGCAGGATTACCTCCGGAAAGGCGCGCATTATAAGGGAAGCCTCTGGAGAATGTGTTTTGGCTATGCCCCATGCTATCATTTAAAAACTTGCATCCAACCCGGTTCAGGCGTGCCGGACATGCTTGCCTCATAGTGGATAACGGGGCAATAGACAACCAAATCATTAAGGGGATAGGCAATGAAACTCGAATCACTCGCTTTGCATCACGGCTACAAATCGGAAGCTACTACGAAAGCTTCGGCGGTTCCGATTTACCAGACCACTTCCTACACTTTCGACAATACGCAGCACGGCGCCGACCTGTTCAACCTGCAGGTCGCCGGAAATATTTACACGCGCATCATGAACCCGACGACCGCAGTCCTCGAAGAGCGGATGGCGGCGATAGAGGGCGGCATCGCTGCGCTGGCGGTTGCCTCGGGCATGGCTGCCGTCACTTACGCGATCCAGTGCATCACCCGCGCCGGGGACAACATCGTCAGCACCAGCCAGCTTTACGGCGGCACCTACAACCTTTTCGCGCATACTTTTCCGCAGCAGGGCATCACGGTGCGCATGGCATCGCACGACGACTATACCGGCCTGGAGAAGCTTATCGATGGCAAAACGCGCGCCGTCTATTGCGAATCCATCGGCAATCCGCTCGGCAACGTGGTCGATCTGGAAAAACTTGCGGAGATTGCGCACCGCCACGGCGTACCGCTGATCGTCGACAACACGGTGGCGACGCCTTGCCTGTGCAAGCCGTTCGAGCATGGCGCGGACATCGTGATCCACTCCTTGACGAAATATATCGGCGGGCACGGCACCACCATCGGCGGCATCATCGTCGACTCCGGCAAGTTCGACTGGGTTGCCAACAAGGCGCGTTTCCCGATGCTGAACGAGCCCGACCCCTCCTATCACGGCGTGGTTTATACCGAGGCATTGGGCGCGGCCGCCTATATCGGCCGCTGCCGCGTCGTTCCGCTACGCAACACCGGGTCTGCGTTGGCGCCGCTGAGCGCCTTCCTGTTGTTGCAGGGGCTGGAAACCCTGGGTTTGCGCATGGAACGGCATTGCGAAAATACGCTGGCAGTGGCGCAATTCCTGAAGAACCACCCGCAGGTCGAATGGGTCAATTACGCAGCGCTGCCTGACAGCAGGTTCTACCCGGTTTGCCAGAAAATTACGCAGGGCAAGGCTTCCGGCATCCTGACCTTCGGCATCAAGGGCGGGCAGGCGGCCGGCGCGAAGTTCATCGATGCATTACAGATGATCCTGCGCTTGGTCAATATCGGCGATGCCAAGTCGCTGGCCTGCCATCCCGCATCGACGACGCACCGCCAGTTGAATACCGAGGAGATGGCCAAAGCGGGCGTGTCGGAAGACATGGTGAGACTGTCCATCGGCATCGAGCATATCGACGATATTCTCGATGACATCCGCCAGGCGCTGGCTGCGGCTGCCTGATGTCTCGAGTGACAGGGATTTCAGCTTTCTGATCGCTTAGGCATGCCGGATTTTTTCGCCCTTGTTCCCGCCGCCGGTTTCGGCGCACGCATGGGGCATGAGTTGCCCAAGCAATACCTGCCGCTGGCCGGGCAGCCGCTGATTTTTCATGCGCTGAATACGCTGTGCGCCAGCCCCGAGATTTCCACGGTGTTCGTGGTGCTGGCGCCCGGCGACACGCTGTTCCATACCTACGACTGGTCGCGCTTCGGCGACAAGCTGCAGCCGCTGTATTGCGGGGGGGAGACGCGCGCCGAGAGCGTGTCGAATGGCCTGCTGGCTTCCGAGCTGGAGCCGGACGACTGGGTGCTGGTGCACGACGCGGCGCGCCCCTGTCTGACGCAGGTGCACTTGGCCAGGCTGATTGCCGAATTGCGCAACGACGAGGTGGGCGGCATCCTTGCCGTACCGGTGGCGGATACGCTGAAGCGCGCCGATAGCAAAGGGCGCATCGCGCGCACCGAAGAACGCACCGGATTGTGGCAGGCGCAGACGCCGCAGATGTTTCGCGTCGGGCTGCTGGCGCAGGCGTTGCAGCAATGCAAGACGGTCACCGACGAGGCGTCGGCGGTCGAGGCTCTGGGCTTGCAGCCGAAGCTGGTGCTGAGCGAATCGAGCAACTTCAAGGTGACTTATCCACAGGACTTGCTCCTGGCCGAGTTGCTGCTGAATCAACAAGGAAATCGAACATGAGAATCGGACAGGGTTTCGACGTCCACCAGCTGGTGGCGGAACGCAAGCTCATCATCGGCGGGGTGGAAATTCCGTATGAGCGGGGGCTGCTCGGCCATTCCGATGCTGACGTACTGCTGCACGCGATCAGCGATGCGCTGCTCGGCGCGGCGGCGCTGGGCGACATCGGTAAACATTTTTCCGATACCGAAGCGAAGTACAAGGACATCGACAGCCGCATCCTGCTGCGCGAGGCCCTGCATCGGGTGCGCGAGCAGGGCTGGCGTGTCGGCAACGTCGATGCGACCATCATCGCGCAGGCGCCGAAGATGGCGCCGCATATCCCGCAGATGGTGGTGCATATCGCCGCCGACCTGCGCGTGGAGAAGAGCGCAGTCAATGTGAAGGCGACCACTACCGAACAGCTTGGGTTCACCGGGCGCGCCGAGGGCATCGCGGCGCAGGCTGTAGTGTTGCTGCTGGCCGACTGATGCGCGTTCTCGCGGTAGAGACTTCCACCGAATACTGCTCGGTCGCGCTGTGGCAGGACGGCGTGATTATGGAGCGCTGCGATCTGGCCGTGCAGAAGCACTCCGAAATGCTGATCGCGATGCTGGGTGCGCTGCTTCAGGATGCGGGCTTCAGGATTCAGGATATGGACGGCATCGCGTTCGGCATGGGGCCGGGGTCGTTCACCGGGGTGCGCATCGCCTGCGGTGCGGCGCAGGGCTTGGCGTTCGGTGCAAACCTGCCGGTGGCCGGTGTGTGCACCCTGCAGGCGCTGGCCGAGGCTTCCGGCCAGCCGCGCGTGATCGCGGTGCTGGATGCGCGCATGGGCGAGATTTATCACGCCGCGTATGAGAAGCGCGACGATGCATGGGCAGCGGTGAGCGAACCGCAGTTGTGCAAACCGGACGAGGCTACACCGCTGCCGGGCAATGGCTGGTTTGGCGCGGGCAGCGGTTTCGCCATGTATGGCGAGGCATTGAGCAGGCGCTATGCCGGGCAGTTACAGGACATAGACGGCACCGCCGTGCCGCAGGCCGCCGCGATCGCCGTGCTCGGCGCGGCGCAGTTTGCGCAGGGGCGCGGGGTGGATGCGGCGGAGGCCTTGCCGCTGTATCTGCGCGACAAGGTCGCGCTGAAGACCTCTGAGCGCGAAGGGCCCCGTTCAGCATGATGTTGCGCGTGATGACGCAGGACGATGTGGACGCAGTGCTCGCCGTCGAACAGGCGGTGCAGCGCTTTCCGTGGACGCGCGGCAATTTTGTCGATGCGCTGGACAGCGGCTATCTGTGCCGCGTGGATGAAACGGAAGAAGGCGGGATACGCGGTTACGCGATCCTGATGCCGGCGATGGATGAGGCGGAGTTGCTGACTATCGGCGTGGCGGCAGCGCAGCAGCGCAAGGGACTGGGGCGCGCGATGTTGTCGGAGATGCTGGATATGGCAAGGGCAAGGAACATGCGCCGCGTGTTTCTCGAAGTGCGCCCCTCCAATGCCGCCGCGATCGCCCTGTATCGCAGCGCGGGCTTCGACGAAATCGGCGTGCGACGCGGCTATTACCAAAACGCGAACGGCAGCGAGGATGCGCTGATGATGGCGTGCGAGTTGACGAGGGAGTTCAATGGATAGGAACGAGGCGGTGTTGCGCGAATTGAACCTGTATCCGCTGTGGCAGCGGCGCGGTGAGCCTGTGCTCGTCACAACGGTTGCCGCTCCCGCTGCTGTTCCGGTTGTGCCGCCGGTTGTTGCCGAACCGCCACGTGCGGCATCCGCCGCAACAGAAAATGGCGAGCGGGGTCGCGAGCAACATATCGGCGAACTCGACTGGCCGCAGTTGAAGGCGATGGTGCGCGACTGCACCGCCTGCAAGCTGCGCGTCGGCTGCACGCAAACGGTGTTCGGCGTGGGCGACGAACAGGCCGAGTGGCTGTTCGTCGGAGAAGGGCCTGGCGCGGACGAGGATGCGCAGGGCGAGCCCTTCGTAGGACAGGCGGGCAAGCTGCTCGACAACATGCTGCTGGCTATCGGGCTTAGGCGCGGCAAGAACGTGTACATCGCGAATATCGTCAAGTGCCGCCCGCCCGGCAACCGCGCGCCGGAGGCGGACGAGGTCGCGGCCTGCCTGCCGTATCTCAAGCGCCAGATCGAACTGATAAAACCCAAACTTATTGTTGCGCTGGGCAAGACCGCCGCCACCGCCCTGCTGGGGCGCGAGGCAGCACTGGGTTCGCTGCGCGGTACATTGCACGACTTCAACGGCATGCCCTTGGTCGTCACATACCATCCCGCCTACCTCTTGCGCAGTCCGATGGAGAAGGCCAAGGCATGGGAAGATTTACAATTTGCCGTGCGGACGCGACACGGTGAGGCGTAGCCTTCCGGTGCGGGAGCATCCGCAACGCGCCTCCACCACGGCTTTTCGGCTGTGCAGTCACTGACGGAGGCGCGGACGCGACACGGTGAGGCGTAGCCTTACGGTACGGGAGGGTCGCACCTCATCATGCAATCCAGGCTGAGGTGTGTCATGGTTTTCTGGCCTGAACTTTACTAGGCTGCAGTGTGTGGGAGAATTACGAAGCGCTATGTGGCTGTGTGATACCACATACTTTATAAAGGTCTGGTGATGACGGACAACAGAAGCAGCAAGAAAATATTGCAGGCGTTCTTTTCCCCTGCTGTAACCCTGATGAACCGCCTAGATGTCGCCAGGAAATTCGTACTGCTGGGGCTGATGTCGCTGGTTGCGATTGCAGTGGTGGTATACAGCCTGTTTGCCAAGCTTGAGCAGGACATCAGCTTTGGGCAACGTGAACTGAAGGGCCTCAAGCTGATCGAGCTGTTTCCCCGGACGGTACATGTTCTCCAGCAACACCGCGGGCTTTCAGCGGGGCTCCTCGGCGGCGACGGAAGCATGCGGGACAGCCGTGCCGGCGCGGAAAGGCAAGTGGTCGAAGCGCTGAATGAAATGTCGGGGCAGGTCTTCTCCGGCATGAACCCGGGCGAAGATTTGCAGCATATCAAGGCGGACTGGGAGCGCCTGCGCAAGGAGGGACTCAGCTGGACAGCGGCTGAAAATTTTGCCGCGCATACCCGCCTGATCGCCCGGATACAGTCATTCGAGGGGATGGTTGCCGATGAATATGCGCTGACCCTGGATCCGGAACTCAGCACGTTCTATCTTATCGATACCATCGTCAACAAACTGCCGCATGCGCTTGAGCACCTTGGGCGGTTGCGCGCATACGGCACCGGAGTGCTGGCAAAGAAACAGGCTAGCGAGCAGCAGAAGATCGAGATGAGCATCCTGATTGCCAAGCTTGATGACGCGATATCGCTGCTCAAGGCCAATCTTGACAAGACCGGCCGACACAACCCGGCACTTCAGGACGTAATCTCCACAGCATCCAGGGACATCGCCGATTCGGCACGGCAGGTTGCCGGCCTGGTGACGTCGGACATCCTTTCCGGACGTTTTGCCACACAACCCGATGCTTTTTCCGGAATGTCCACGGTGGCCATCGACAGGAGTTATTCGCAGTTATATGAAAAGCTGCTGCCAATGGCCGAGACCCTTATCCGGGAGCGTATCGAACGGGCGGAAAGCACGGTGCGTTTCAGCGTTGGCACCGCCTTCCTGCTGTTCCTGGTGGCAGCCTATTTCTCGGTGGGCATCAGCCGCGCCATCATCGTCAACATCCGGTCGCTGGCCCGTTCGGCTCACGCTTTTGCAGACGGCAGCCTGCATGAACGGGTCAGCATCGATACGCGCGACGAGCTTGGTCAGGTGGGCGACAGTTTCAACGAAATGGCCTTCGGCTTCCGCACCTTGCTGGAGGCCTCCCGCGAAAACGAAGCGCGCCTGCGCGACCTGTCGGAGAACCTTGAAGAGCGGGTAAAAAAGCGCACCATGGAACTGGAGCAGGCGCAGCAGTTGACCGAATCGCTGCTGCGGCGCAACCAGGCATTGATGACGACCTCCATGGACGGCATTCATATAATGGATACGCAAGGCAACCTGCTGGCAGCCAACGATGCCTTTTGCCGCATGCTGGGTTATACCCAGGACGAGGTGGCCGGCCTCAATGTGGCCGATTGGGATGCGCAATGGCCGATCGGGGAGTTGCGGGTAAGATTCAGGGGGCTTATCGGCGGGAGCTCCAGGTTCGAGACCCTGCATCGCCGCAAGGATGGCGTGTTGATCAACGTCGAGATCAGTGCTTCCGGCGTTGCGCTGGAGGGGCAGGAATTCATCTATGCCTCAAGCCGCGACATCACCGGGCGCAAACGGTACGAAGAGGTGCTGAAGCGGCACAAGCTGGTGATTGATACCGCAATAGACGGGTTCTGGATGACCGATATGAGGGGAAATCTGCAGGAGGCCAACGAGGCTTACGCAAAGATATCGGGTTATACGGTCGATGAGCTGGTGAACATGAACATCAGCAAGCTGGAAGCCAAGGAACAATCGGCGGAAGAAGTCCGGGCGCATATCGCAAAAATCATGGCGCAGGGCTACGAACGGTTCGAAACGTGCCATCACCACAAGGACGGGCACGAGATCGATATCGAGGTGTCCGCCACTTACATGGCCGAATCGCAGCAATTGTTCGTTTTCTGCCACGACATCACCAAGCGCAAGAAGGCCGAGGAGGCGCTGCGCATTGCCGCGGCGACCTTCGAGACGCACGAGGCCATCCTGATCACCGATGCGAATGCGAATATCGTCCGCGTCAATCGTGCCTTCGAGGAAACGACCGGCTACAGCGCAGAAGAGGTGCTGGGCAAGAATCCGCGCATCCTCAGCTCGGGCCGCCAGGACAAGGCCTTTTATGCGGAGATGTGGCAACAATTGCTGGAAACCGGTTCGTGGACTGGTGAGATGTGGGACAGGCGCAAAAACGGGCAGGTTTACCCGAAGTGGCTGACCATCACCGCCATCAAGAACGAACGGGGCGAGACGACCGAGTATGTCGCCATCTTCAGCGACATCACGGCGCGCAAGGAGGCCGAGGAGGAAATCCGCAACCTCGCGTTTTATGACGCGCTGACCAAGCTGCCCAACCGGCGCCTGCTGCTGGACCGCTTCCACCTGGCGCTTTCGGTGTCGGCGCGCAGCCATCATTACGGCGCGGTGCTGTTTCTCGATATGGACAAATTCAAGGTGCTCAACGATACGCTGGGGCACGACCATGGCGACCTGATGCTGGTCGAGGTGGCCGAACGCATCCAGTTCTGCGTGCGCGAAGTGGATACCGTGGCGCGGCTGGGCGGTGATGAGTTCGTGGTGTTGATCGAGGAGATCGGCACGAACGCGCAGGATGCTTCGCAGAAAGTTGCGCTGATCGCCGAGAAGATACGCGCGGCGCTGTCGGTACCCTATCAGATCAAGGGGCACGAGCATCACAGTTCGCCGAGTATCGGTGTGTGCCTGTATCGGGGCAGCGAGCAATCGGTGGATACCCTGCTCAAGCATGCCGATCTGGCGATGTACCAGGCCAAGGAGGCGGGACGGAATACGGTACGTTTCTTCGATCCCGCGATGCAGCACGCGGTAGAGTTGCACGCCGCACTGGAGGCAGACTTGCGCCGCGCCGTACCCAACGGGGAATTGCGCCTGTTTTACCAGATACAGGTGGACAGCGAGCATCATCCGCTGGGTGCGGAGGCGCTGGTGCGCTGGGAGCATCCCAGGCGCGGCATGGTTTCACCCGTGCAATTCATCCCCGTCGCCGAGGAGAGTTCGCTGATCCTGGATATCGGGCATTGGGTGCTCGATACCGCCTGCCGGCAGCTTGCGCAATGGGGTGAAAATGAGCGGATGCGCCATTTGACAGTGGCCATCAACGTCAGTGCGCAACAGTTCCGCCTGCACAATTTTGTGGACAAGATTGCAACAGCGCTGCATACCCATCACATTGATCCGTCTCGCCTCAAGCTGGAGTTGACCGAGAGCGTGGTGCTGAACGATGTCACCGACGTGGTGACCAAGATGCACGCATTGAAAGCACTCGGCGTCCAGCTGTCCCTGGACGATTTTGGCACCGGCTATTCGTCGCTGTCCTACCTGAAGAAGCTGCCGCTCGATCAGCTCAAGATCGACCAGAGCTTCGTGCGCGACCTTGCAACCGATCCGAACGATGCAGTGATGGTGCAAACCATCATCGACATGGCGCAGAACTTCCGCATGGGCGTGATCGCCGAAGGGGTGGAGACCGAGGCGCAATTGGGCTTCCTCAAGCAGAATGGCTGCATGACGTATCAGGGGTATCTGTTCGGCAAGCCGCTGCCGGTCGGGGAGTTTGAAGCGCTGCTCGGAAAGTTGCGGGGGGATTGAACCACGAAGCGTACGAAGATCGCGAAGAGGAACAGAAGGTTATTTCATATGGAAATTTTTCGTGACCTTTGTGTTTTTCGTGGTGAAGGGTCGTTTTTGGCTCTTATCTCTGCCCCTTGTCCTGGTCGTGCCCGTGGCGCCGGTACAGTGCAGCCATGATGCCGGACAGCAGCAGGCCGAAGACCAGGATGATGAAGTAGATGCTGAAATCCAGTTTCTGCATCACGGCGTATAGCCCCAGCATCGCGAAGATGCTGAGGTTCTCGTTGAAGTTCTGCACCGCGATCGAGCGTCCCGCGCCCATCAGCAGGTGGCCGCGATGCTGCAGCAGCGCGTTCATCGGCACGACGAAATAGCCGCCCATCGCGCCGATCGCGATCAGCAGCAGGATCGCCAGCATGCTATTTGTCACCGGGATCATCATCAGCACCACGACCCCCATCGCGATGCCGACTGGCAGCACCTTGACCGCATGCTCCAGCCTGACGAATTTCGCCGCGAGCACCGAGCCGATGGCGATGCCGATGGCCACCCAGGCGGTGAGCTGGGCGGCCTTGCCGATGTCGTAATGCAGCGCGACGGCCGCCCAGGCCAGCACCAGCAGGCGCAAGGTGGCGCCAGCGCCCCAGAACAGCGTGGTGACCGCCAGCGATACCTGGCCGAGCGGGTCTTTCCACAGCAGCTTGAAGCAGTGCCAGAAATCCCTGGCGAGGAAAGCGGGGCTGCGGCTGAGCGGCTTGTGGTCGATGGCCACGCGCGGGATGTAGAGGTTGAAGATCGCGGCGGCGACGTAGATCAGCACGATGACGGCGACGGCCAGTTCCCCGATGCTGCCGACCAGCGGAATGTCCCAGCTTTGCAGCAGCGGGCCGATAATTTTCGGGCTGATGAGCACCCCGCCCACCACCGCGCCGAGCACGATGGCGGCAACAGTCAACCCTTCCATCCAGCTGTTCGCCTTGACCAGCTGGTCGGGTGGGAGATATTCGGTGAGGATGCCGTATTTCGCGGGCGAGTAGGCCGCCGCTCCGAGGCCGACCAGGCAATAGGCGATCAGCGGGTGGATGCCGGCCAGCATGAGGAGGCAGCCGGCCAGCTTGATGATGTTGCTGATGAACATTACGCGTCCCTTGGGCAGCGAGTCGGCGAACGCGCCGACAAAGGGCGCCAGCACGATGTAGGAGACGATGAAGCTCTGCTGCAATATCGGTGTATGCCAGGCTGGCGAGCTTAAGTCCTTGAGCAGGGCAATCGCGGCAAACAGCAGGGCATTGTCGGCGAGCGCGGACAGGAATTGCGCCGCGAGGATGATGTAAAAACCGAGATTCATTACAACCGGGTCATTTTGGGCAGGCCGTTTTATATCACGAAAGCATGGCCCCTGCTATCATTAGCACCTGCAAAACCCTTGCGATAAGTAATTTCCGTGCCACGCCCCATACAAGCCCGTATCGACCAGAGCGCGCTGGAGAACAATCTCCGCGTGGTGCGCCGCGCCGCGCCGTCCGCGCGCATCATGGCGGTGATCAAGGCGGACGGCTACGGGCATGGCTTGAGCAGGGTGGCCGAAACCCTGTCCGCGGCGGAAGGTTTCGCGCTGCTGGACATCCGGGATGCGGTGCAGTTGCGCGAGGCGGGTTTCCGCCAGACGATCCTGCTGCTGGAAGGCGCTTTCGACGCCGGAGATATGGCCATCGTCGCCCGCTACGATCTGGCCTGCGTGATCCACAGCGCCTGGCAGGTCGCCCTGCTCGACGCCTATCCGCAAAGCGGGAAGCTGGATGTCTGGTTCAAGGTCAACACCGGCATGAACCGCCTCGGCTTTACGCCGCAGCAGGCGGTGCAGGCGATGGAGCAACTGCGCCGCCATCGCGCCGTGCGCGAGATCACCCTGATGACGCATTTCGCCAACGCCGACGAGGCGCGCGGCATCGCGGAGCCGCTTGCCTTGTTCAACGGTTTTGCCGCGCAATATCGCATGCCGCGCTCACTCGCGAATTCCGCCGCGCTGCTGCGCTATCCCGAAACACATGGCGAGTGGGTGCGCCCCGGCCTCATGCTGTACGGCGCATCGCCTTTCATTGAGACCGGTGCGCGGCAACTCGGCCTGCAGCCGGCGATGACCCTGAGCAGCCGCCTCATTGCCGTGCAGGAGCTGCGCGCCGGCGACGAGATCGGCTACGGCGCGCTGTTCCGTGCCGAACATGCCATGCGCATCGGAATCGTCGCCTGCGGCTACGCTGACGGCTATCCGCGCCATGCGCCGAACGGGACGCCGGTGCTCGTGGGCGGGCAGGCAGTGCAGACCCTGGGGCGCGTCTCGATGGATATGCTTTACGTGGATTTGAGCAGGCTGCCGCAAGCTGGCGTCGGCAGCGCCGTCACCCTGTGGGGCGAAGGCATGCCGATCGAAGAAGTGGCGCGCGCGGCGGGAACCGCCAGCTATGAGTTGATGTGCGCGCTGACCGCGCGTGTGCCGGTTGTGATTTGAGATAACGGAGGAAAGGTATATGTTGGGAATTATCGGCGGCAGCGGCGTTTACAACATCGAGGGGCTGGAGAACACCCGCTGGGTGAAAGCGGAATCCTCGTTCGGCGAACCCTCGGACGAAATTCTCATCGGCGAGTTGGCGGGGCAGTCCATTGCCTTCCTGCCGCGCCACGGGCGCGGGCATCGCCTGCCGCCTTCGGCAATCAACTTCCGCGCCAATATCGATGCGCTCAAGCGCCTCGGCGTGACCGACATCATTTCGGTGAGCGCGGTGGGCTCGCTGCGCGAAGATCTCGCGCCGGGCACGTTCGTCATCGTGGACCAGTTCATTGACCGCACCTTCGCGCGGGAAAAGAGCTTCTTCGGCAGCGGCCTGGTTGCGCATGTCTCGATGGCGCGCCCGGTGTGCGGGCGCCTGGGCGACCATCTGCATGCGGCGGCGCAACAGGCCGACATTCCGGTGGTGCGCGGCGGCACCTACATGGTGATGGAAGGCATGCAGTTCTCCAGCCTCGCCGAGTCGGAACTGTACCGCTCATGGGGCTGCGACGTGATCGGCATGACCAACATGCCGGAAGCCAAGCTCGCGCGCGAAGCCGAGATCTGCTACGCGACGGTGGCGATGGTGACCGACTACGACTGCTGGCATCCCGACCATGACCATGTGACGGTTGATGCAATCGTGAAGGTGCTGCTGGAAAACGCCGACAAGGCGCGCGCCCTGGTCAAGCGCGTCGCGCCGCATGTGCATGGCGACGAAAAAGGTTCGGAATGCGGCTGCCGCAGCGCGCTGCAATACGCCATCATCACCGCGCCGGAAGCGCGCGACCCGGCGATGGTGGAGAAGCTGTCCGCCGTGGCCGGGCGGGTGCTGAAATAGAAAGTGGTTTTGTAGGAGCGCAATTTATTGCGCGAAAGGGTGCAAGCTCATCGCGCAATAAATTGCGCTCCTACAGCTAATGCGAACAACGGCTTTGTTAAACGTTATAAGGAAACTGTATGCCCATCAAATCCAGAATCCGTACCATCCCGCATTACCCCCACAAGGGGATCATGTTCCGCGACATCACCACCCTGCTCAAGGACCCGGTCGGCCTGCGCGCCACGATCCAGGAGATCGTCAGCCGCTACAAGGACGTGAAGATCGACAAGATCGCCGGCATCGAATCGCGCGGCTTCATCGTCGGCACGCCGGTTGCCTATGAGCTTGGCCTCGGCTTTGTGCCGGTGCGCAAGAAAGGCAAGCTCCCCGCCGAGACGGTCGGGCGCGACTACCAGCTCGAATACGGCAGCGACCGCATCGAGATTCATACCGACGCGATCCAGAAGGGCGACCGGGTGTTGCTGGTGGACGACCTTATCGCCACCGGCGGCACGGCGGAAGCCGCCGCCGGGCTGATCCAGGACATGGGTGGGACGGTGGTGGAATGCTGCTTTGTGATCGACCTGCCGGATGTGGGTGGGAGGAAGCGGCTGGAGAAGCTCGGGCACAAGGTGTTTGCGCTCTGCGAATTTGAAGGTGATTGAATGTAGGGTGGGCACAGTGTGCCCACGCGGCTATTAAACAAATCGGTGGGCAACAAGTTGCCCACCCTACAAATTATGAAAGTTAACGGCAAACCCTTTCGCACTATCTGGCCCTCCGCAGACAACACGGTGGAGATCATCGACCAGACGCGGCTGCCGCATGAATTCGTCACGCTGCGCCTGAACACCATGCGCGACGCCGAGCGCGCGATCCGCGACATGCAGGTGCGCGGTGCGCCGCTGATCGGCGTGACGGCGGCCTATGGGGTGGCGCTGTCGATGAAGGATCATGCCTCGGATGCCGCGCTCGCGGCGAGCTGCGGCGTACTGCTCGCGGCGCGCCCCACTGCGGTGAACCTGCGCTGGGGCGTGGAGCGGATGCGCGCCTTTCTCGCACCGCTGCCCGAATCGGAGCGTGCGGAAGCAGCATGGCGGGAAGCGGCGCGCATCGCCGAGGAGGACGTGGCGATCAACGCGGCCGTCGGCCAGCACGGCAGCGCGATCATCCGCGCGATTCATCAACGCAAGGGCAGCACGGTCAATATCCTCACGCACTGCAACGCCGGCTGGCTCGCGACGGTGGACTGGGGTACGGCACTCGCGCCGATCTACACCGCGTTCGACGCGGGCATTCCGCTGCATGTGTGGGTGGACGAGACGCGCCCGCGCAACCAGGGCGCGAGCCTTACCGCCTGGGAACTCGGCCAGCACGGCGTGCCGCATACCGTGATCGCAGACAATACCGGCGGGCATTTGATGCAGCACGGCATGGTGGATATGGCCATCGTCGGCTGCGACCGCGTCACCGCGCGCGGCGACGTCTGCAACAAGATCGGCACCTACCTCAAGGCGCTGGCCGCGCATGACAACGGCGTGCCGTTCTACGTCGCGCTGCCGACGCCGACGATCGACTGGACGCTGCAGGACGGCGTGAAGGAAATCCCCATCGAGGAGCGTGCGGAGGAAGAGGTGACGCATATTGCCGGGCTGTGCGGCGACGGGCAGGTGCGCAGCGTGCAGGTCACCCCCAAGGGTTCACGCGCCGCCAACTACGGCTTCGACGTGACCCCGGCACGGCTGGTGACCGGGCTCATCACCGAGCACGGCGTGGTCAAGGCCGATGCCGAGGCGATGCGGGTGCTGGCAACATAAACTCGATTATTCATCAGGCCGTTCGTGCTGAGCCTGTCGAAGCATGAACGGTCCCAGTGCGCAACCGTTCGACCCTTCGACAGGCTCAGGGCGAACGGTTTCGGGGAAGCTGTGTGGCGTTGCACCTGACGGATACTCCTGAATGAGTTTTATAGAAACGGGAACAGCAATGGAAAATCTCTGGAACGATACGGAAGCAGGCAAGCACAAGGACATCCTCGCGGAGCGAGTCTATTCGTCGCGCCTGCTCGGTGCGAACACGAACCTGGTGCTGCACGGCGGCGGCAATACCTCGGTCAAGGGTGTCAGCAGGGACATCTTCGGTGAGGATATTGAAACGCTGTTCGTCAAGGGCAGTGGCTCCGACCTCGCGACGATAGAAGCAAAAGACTTCGTCGCGGTGCGCCTTGACGCGATGCTCAAGCTGTCGCGCCTCGAAAAGCTCTCGGACATCGACATGGCGCGCGAGCTCAAGCTCGCCTCGCTCGACCCGGCCGCGCCTGCGCCCTCGGTCGAGGCGATCCTGCATGCGCTGATCCCGCACCGCTTCGTCGATCACACGCACGCTGATGCAATCGTGACGATCACCAACACGCCCGACGGCGAGGCGCGCATTCGCGAGCTGTTCGGCGACGAGGTCATCGTGCTGCCCTACGTGATGCCCGGCTTCTACCTCGCAAAGCTGTGCGCCGAAGTGTTCCCGAAGCAGGCGACTCCGCGCACCATCGGCATGGTGCTGATGAACCACGGCATCTTCAGCTTTGGCGACACTGCGAAGCAGGCCTATGATCGCATGATCGACCTGGTCGGCCGTGCCGAGGGCTACCTGCAGAAGCATGCGTCACTGGTGCCATCAACCGGCATCGAGCCGACTGTCGACTGGTCCGGCTTGCCAGAGTTGCGCAAGAAGGTTTCCGCCGCCGCCGGCTTCCCGATGCTGTTGCGCAGTAATTCCAGCAGCGCCGCGCTGGCCTTTGCGCGTCATTCCAGCATCGCGGAAATCTCGCAGCGCGGCCCCGCGACCCCTGACCACATCATCCGCACCAAGCGCCTGCCGCTGCTCGGCCGCGATGTCGAGGCTTACGCTCAGGCGTACAGGAATTATTTCGAGAAAAATTCCGCATCGGCCAAGGCTCCGCTGACGATGCTCGACCCTGCGCCGCGCGTGATTCTCGATGCGGAGTTCGGGCTCGTCAGCGCGGGCCGTTCGGCGCGCGACGCGCAGATCGTCGAGGATATTTACCTGCACACGCAGGACATCATCCTGCGCGCCGAAAAGCTCGGCGGCTACCGCGCGCTCGGCGAGGCTCCGCTGTTCAGCATGGAATACTGGGACCTGGAGCAGGCCAAGCTGAAGAAGGCCGGTGCGCCGAAGGCGTTCGCGGGCGAAGTCGCGCTGGTGACCGGCGCTGCATCCGGCATCGGCAGGGCCTGCGTGCAATCATTCCTGAACCGCGGTGCGGCGGTGGTAGGCGTGGACATCAATCCGGCAATCGAGGCTTCATTCGGCAATCGCGCGGACTACCTCGGCATCACTGCGGACCTGACCTCCTTGCCGGATATCCGGCACGTCATCGAACAGGCCCTGCGCCATTACGGCGGGCTCGATATGCTGGTGCTGAACGCTGGCGTTTTTCCCGGCGGCAGGAAGATCGCGGCACTGTCCGACGAGGAATGGCGCAAGGTCATGGCGGTCAACCTTGACTCCAACCTGTCCATCATGCGCGAGGTGCATCCCTTGCTGAAGGCGGCGCCGAGGCATGGCCGCGTGGTGGTGAACGGCTCAAAGAACGTTCCTGCGCCGGGGCCGGGCGCTGTAGCCTATTCAGCGTCCAAGGCGGCGCTGACCCAGGCAGCGCGCGTCGCCGCACTGGAGTGGGGCGCGGACGGCATCCGGGTCAACGTCGTGCACCCCAACGCGGTGTTCGACACCGGCATCTGGACGCCGGAAGTGCTGGCGCAGCGCGCCGCGCATTACGGCATGAGCGTGGACGACTACAAGCGCAATAACGTGCTGCACGAGGAAGTCACCAGCAAGGACGTGGCGGAGCTGATCGCGGAAATGTGCGGCCCCCTGTTCTCAAAAATAACCGGCGCGCAGCTTCCGATCGATGGCGGAAACGAGCGGGTGATTTGAAACGCACCAGGCTATTACTAGCGCAGCGCAATCCGCAAAGCGCCAATCCGAGGGGCATGTTTTCATACTGCAGGCACCTCCCCGCATAACGGGGCGGCACTTTGCTGCGCCTGATGCAGTTTTGAGGCTTCACTGACCGCAAACATTGCACTCACCGACAATTGGCCGGAAATCACCCCCATCTGGCCAACCGTTCATCCCCTGATTTCAACCGCTCATCCGCGTTCCCGCACCTTTCATTCCGGGTGTGTTGGATCAGATGAATGGCTATGGCATTACGTCCCGAGGTTGGTTAAATTGCGCACGACTTAACGATGTTTCAGAAGCTGAAAGTTGGTTTTTTAGGTCTATGTGGCACGGTAGTACGACTTCTCTCTGCTAGGCGCAATGCCTAGTTTTCCCCTAGGGGCAGGCAACTGCCCCTTTTTTTTTGTGTCAACTATGAAGCCATGGCCCATCCTCGCCATTGCTACGTCAGTGCATGATCCCTTTGCATTTCGCACCCGATTATTTTGCCCCGCAATCGCTCGGGGATTTTCCGGCGCATGCGCTTGGGTTTCTATCAACCGTCTGGTAAATTGCAATAGACGGGAAAAGACGGCGTGAAACGGTTATGCAGTGTGAAAGCCAGGGTTTATGCTGGTTCGATGGGCGTGAATGGATGGAGAAGTGCAGCTTTTTGGCGTCCTCGACAGGAATCGAACCTGTAATTGACCCTTAGGAGGGGCCGGTTATATCCATTTAACTACGAGGACAGGCTGGCTGCGGATGCAGGGTGCGCATTCTAGCCTAAACGCCGCTTAATCAGAACCCGATCGGGGGCATGCCATGGAAAAACGCAAATTGCCCGGTACCGTCATCGCGCTCGGCCTGGTCAGTTTCCTGAATGACCTGGCTTCGGAAATGGTGACGCCGTTCATCCCGATCCTGATCGCCACCGTGCTTGGGGCGGGGCCGGTAATCCTCGGGCTGGTGGAGGGGGCGGCGGATGCGGCGGCGAGCTTCCTCAAGCTGTGGGCGGGGCGCTATTCGGATACCGGGCAGGGGCGGCGCAAGCAGTTGATGGTGTTCGGCTATGGCTTGTCCAACCTGGTGCGGCCGCTGCTCGCGCTGGTGTCGAGTTGGGGCGCGTTGCTGCTGCTGCGCAGCTTGGATCGCGCCGGCAAGGGCCTGCGCAATGCGCCGCGCGACGCGTTGCTCGCGGATAGCGCGCATTCCGATATCCATGGTTTCGCCTACGGTTTCCACCGCGCAATGGACAACGCCGGGGCGCTGGGCGGTACACTGCTCGCCGTTGCCGCGTTGAGCTGGCTGCACTGGTCGGTGAGTGAGGTGATCCTGTGGTCGGCCGTGCCAGGCGTGCTTGTGTTGCTGGTGCTGGTGTTCGGCGTACACGAAACGCCGCGCCCGGAAGTGCCGCAGCAGAAGCCGCAGGCGCCGCTGGCGTGGGCCGTGCTGTCACCCAACATGCGCCGCTATCTGTGGGTGCTGGTGCTGTTCACCTTCGCGCGCGTCTCGGAAAGTTTCATCCTGCTGCGCGGCAACGAGTTGGGTATGAGCGTGGTGCAGTTGCTGCTGCTGTGGGCGGCGCTGAACCTCGTCAAATCCGCTGCCTCGCTGCTCGGCGGGCGCATGGCGGATGAGTTCGGCAGGCGCCGCCTGACCATGATTAGCTGGTCAGGCTACGCCGCAGGTTTTGTGGCGCTCAGCCTGGTCGAACAGGGCAGCGCGCTATGGGCCTGCACCCTGCTGTATGGCTTGCTGGCCGGCATGGGTGAAGGCTCGGAACGCGCGTTGATCAGCCTGTATGCCGACGAACGCGAGCGCGGCACGGCGTTCGGCTGGTATCATCTCGCCGTCGGCCTGAGCGCCATTCCCGCCGGGCTGTTGTTCGGCACGATATGGCATTACTGGAACGCCGGTGCCGCATTTCTCTTTGCCGGGGCGTTGGCGTTGCTGTGCGCGCTGTTGTTGCGCTTCTGGCGTTTCAACGATCCGGCGTGATTTTCATCAAATGGTTTTCGGTCGGTTTTTTTTCAATCAATCAAGATACTTCAACAAGTAGTTTTCACTTATGCCAATCATCACATTAGACAAGGCCTGCCTTGCATTCGGGCACGTCGCGCTGCTCGACCACGCCGATTTCCAGCTTGACGAGGGCGAACGCGTCGGCCTGATCGGGCGCAACGGCGGCGGCAAGTCGAGCCTGATGCGAGTGCTGGCCGGCCAAGCGAATCTGGATGACGGGCTGGTGTGGTGCGCACCGACTGCGCGTATCTGCTATGTCAGCCAGGAGCCGGTGCTGGGGGCGGATGACACGGTGTTCGATGCGGTGGCGCAGGGGCTGGGCGGCATCCAGAAGCTGCTGCACGATTACCACCATGTGTCGCATCAGATATCCGAGCCGGATGCGGACGTGGATAAACTGCTGGAACAGATGCAGCACCTGCAGACCCAACTGGAAGCACAAGACGGCTGGTCGATCCAGGCGCGCATCGAGACCACCATTGCAAAGCTCGACCTGGAGGCCGACAAGCGCGTCGGTGAACTATCTGGTGGGCAGCGCAAACGCGTGGCACTGGCGCAGGCGCTGGTGGCCGAGCCGGACGTGCTGATCCTCGACGAGCCGACCAACCATCTGGATTTCGCGTCGATCGAATGGCTCGAAGGCCTGCTGAACAATTTCGGCGGTGCGGTGCTGTTCGTCACGCACGACCGCCGTTTTCTCGACAACGTCGCGACGCGCATCATCGAGCTGGATCGCGGCAAGCTGGCGGGTTTCCCCGGCAACTTCTCCGCCTATCAGGCGATCAAGGAGCGCATGCTGGCGGACGAGGCGGTGGTGAATGCCAAGTTCGACAAAGTGCTGGCGCAGGAAGAAGTGTGGATACGCCAGGGCGTCAAGGCGCGCCGCACGCGCAACGAAGGCCGTGTGCTGCGTCTCGAACAGTTGCGCCGCGAGCGTGCGGCGCGGCGCGAGAAACTCGGCAAGGTCGAGATGAGCGTGGATGCCGGCGAGCGCTCCGGCAAGCTGGTCGCGGAACTCGTCAATGTCAGCAAGTCGTATGGCGCGCGCAAAATTATCGACGATTTCTCCTGCCGCATTCAGCGCGGCGACAAGATCGGCCTGCTCGGTCCGAACGGTGCGGGAAAGAGCACGCTGCTCAAGATCATCCTCGGCGAGTTGCAGCCGGACAGCGGGCAGGTGAAGCTCGGCACCAAGATTGCGGTGGCGTATTTCGACCAGTTGCGCGAACAACTGAATGACGAAGCGACGCTCGCCGATACCATCAGCCAGGGTTCTGATTTTGTCGAGATCGGCGGACAGAAGAAGCACGTCATCAGCTATCTCGGCGATTTCCTGTTCGCGCCGGAACGTGCGCGTTCGCCGGTCAAAAGCTGCTCAGGCGGCGAGCGCAACCGCCTGCTGCTGGCGCGGCTGTTCACCCAGCCCGCCAACGTGCTGGTGCTCGACGAGCCGACCAACGACCTCGACATCGAGACGCTGGAGCTTCTTGAAGAGTTGCTTTCCAGTTACGAGGGCACGCTGTTCCTGGTCAGCCACGACCGCGCGTTTCTCGACAACGTGGTGACGCAGGTGATCGCCTTCGAGGGCGATGGCAAGCTGATCGAATACGCCGGCGGCTACGAGGACTGGGTGCGCGTGAAGAAATATCAGGCGGGTGTGGCGGCCGTCAAACCCGCCGCCACGCCGCCGCGCGCCGCAGAGGTCAAGGTTGAGAAAGCCAAACCTGCCAGCAAGCTCGGCTTCAAGGAGGCGCGCGAACTGGAAGAGTTGCCGAAACGCATCGAGGCCCTGGAGCGCGAGCAGAGCGACATCGCCGCGCATTTCGCCGACGGCAGCATCTTCAGCAGCGATCCTAAACGCGCCAAGCAGTTGCAGGCGCGCAATGAGGAAATCGAGGTGGAAATCGCGGCGGCATTGGAGCGCTGGGAAGAGCTGGAGCGGCGTTCTTCAGCCCTGTAACATTGGGCCATCGTTATCTGTGAAACACGAGTTTCGGCAGATAATTCAACTCCTGAGTATCCACACTCGCATCTTTACCTGATAGTTTGAGCGATGAATCTGGTTTTCCGTTAAGGTGTTTTCAGCCGGAAAATGCGGGTTTTTCAGTATTTCGGCTTTCTCCCAACCCCTGCAACATAGGCGTGCTGCCTGCATCGTCCCGGTAGTGCGAGCAATTTCCGGACCGGCACAGAAACCGGCAGCCCTGCGTCGCTCGCTTGGCTCAATCCGGATTCCATGTGCGCATCTGGAGCGACTCCTGCCATGCATGCCCAAAGGAGAACGCAATGAAAATACAAAAAGGTTTCAGCCTGATCGAATTGATGATCGCCGTCGTGATTGTCGGCATTCTTGCCGCAGTGGCTTTCCCCAGCTACCAGAATTATGTCGTCAAAAGCAATCGGGCGGCTGCACAGGCTTTCATGGTGGATGCAGCGAGCCGCGAGAAGCAATATTTGCTCGACGCTCGCAGTTACGTGAGTGTGGCTGACAACAGCGGTTTTTCTGCCTTGGGCATGACCGTACCGGGCGATGTTGGCAAGCACTACACCATTGCAATCTCTGCACCGGCAGCAACGCCGCCGTCCTTTACTATCACCGCCACCCCGACCAGCAGCCAGCAGACGGCTGATGGCGCATTGACCTTGACCAGCGACGGCACCAAAGGTCCCAGCGGCAAGTGGTAAACATGAAAAAAATGCACTCGGCCGAATCCGGCTTCACCCTCACCGAGCTTCTGGTGGTCGTGGCGGTACTGGGCATTCTGGCGGCTGTTGCCGTACCCAGCTTCCAATCGCTGACCCAGAACCAGCAGGTGAAAAATGCGAGCTTCGAATTGTTCTCCAGCCTCAGCCTGGCAAGAAGCGAGGCCATCAAGCGCAATGGCAATGTCACGGTGACGCCGATCGATGTTAACGATTGGGGGAAGGGTTGGGCGATAGCATCATCTGGAGAAACCATCAAATCGCAGGGAGCGCTGAAAGGGGTATCCGTAGTCGCGGCCGGCACACCCGCCAGCGTGGTTTACGCAAGGACCGGCCGGGCAAGCGCGTCGGTGTCCTTTCAAATGGATGTTACGCCTGCGAATCCGGACATTCGCCGCTGCATCAAGATCGAACTGAGCGGGATGCCGCGCACCCTCAAGGGAGCCTGCTCATGAGCGCTTTCAGAAACGCCGGTTTCAGTTTGATCGAGGTGCTGGTCACCATCCTGATCCTGATGGTTGGATTGCTGGGGCTGGCCGGATTGCAGGGCCGCGCCGTGACTGCACAGATGGAAGCCTATCAGCGCTCGCAGGCGCTGATCCTGCTGAAGGATATGGGTGACCGGATCAGCGCCAACCGTCATAACGCCACCGCTTACATTACCAATGCGAGTGGTGTGACTCCCGCACCGCGCGGAACAGGATTTAATGGTTCTGCCGTGCAGGACTGTTCCGGTTTTACCGGTAGCAGTCTTGACCTGTGCGAATGGCACAATGCGCTGCTGGGCGCGGCGGAAACGCAGGGCGGCGCCAATGTCGGAGCGATGATAGGTGCGCGCGGTTGTGTTTATCAAGTCACGGTACCGGCAAGCGGCGTTGCCGGGGAATATCTGGTTGCCGTTGCCTGGCAGGGGTTCAACAGCACTGCAACCCCCGCTGTAGATTGCGGGAGCGGTCAGTATGGCGATGAGGCGAAGCGCCGAGTGGTTACGCTGCCGGTTGCGATTGCGGACTTGGCGCCATGAACTACTCCATCCGCACATGTGCTCTCGCAAACCGGCAAACCCAACGCGGCCTGTCGCTGGTCGAGTTGATGATTTCCATCACCATCGGCCTGCTCATTCTTTCGTCCATGGCTACTTTGTTCAGCAACCAGAGCAAGACGCGCAGCGAACTGGATAAATCGAATCGCATGATCGACAACGGGCGTTACGCTTTGGATGTGTTGTCAGAAAATCTCCGGGTAGCCGGTTTTTATGGGGAGCTTGACCCATCCTCAACTGCCCTGCCAGCCAGCATTACCGATCCCTGCTCAACCACACCGGCGGACATGGCAGGTGCAATTCGCCTGCATGTAGGGGGCTATAACGCCGCTACGGCCAGCTCGGCCATCGCAAGCCCGCCTTGCGGCCTGACTTCCGCATCGCTTAAAGCCGGCAGCGACATCCTGGTGTTGCGCCGCGCGGACACCTCCGACCCGATTGCACAGGGTTCTGCAACGGATGGCATTCACTACATTCAAGTGTCGAATTGCCAATATGAGGTTGGTACGCCATTCATCATTGCCAACGCTGCAGCCAGTTTCAACCTGAGCCAGCGCAATTGCACCGCAGCCAACAACGCACCTTTTGCCAATGTGCGGCGATTTATCGTGCAGACCTATTTCGTTTCGCCCAATAACAATGGCTCCGACGGAATTCCTACCCTGAAGCGCAGGGAGCTTGATCCGGCTGGTACGGGCGCATTTGTTACCACGCCCCTGGTTGAGGGTATCGAGTACCTCCAGGTTGAGTATGGTCAGGACACCAATAACGATGGCGTGGCCGACAGCTATGCCCAGACCTGTGCGGATGTTACATGCTGGTCGAATATCGTCTCGGTAAAACTTAACATCATCGCCAGGAATACCGAGACGACGGCGAGTTACACCGATGCCAAAACCTATTCCCTCGGTCTGGCCGGAAGCTACACCCCCGCAGGCGGCGATCGCAATTACAAACGCCATGCCTATACCCAGGTGGTTCGCCTGGTTAACCCGGCGAGCCGGAGAGAATCACCATGATCAGTAAACAACACGGCAGTACCTTATTGGTGGCGCTCGTCATGCTGGTGCTGCTGACCCTGATTGCGCTTTCCGCAATGAATGCCACCACCACCAGCATTCAGGTGGTCGGTAATGCGCAATTCCGCGAAGAAGCCAACGCTGCTGGGCAACGGGCGATAGAGACCGTTGTCAGCAACAGCAACTTTCAGACGGTTGTACCATCGCCGCAAAACATCGATATCAACCGGGATGGCACTAATGATTACGCGGTTACGTTCAACCCCGCTCCCAGATGCGTTTCGTATATCCCTGTCGCCACCACGGATACCAATGTCCCTGCGATATGTTTCGGCTCGATAGGCGCGGTTTGTTATTGGACAGTCTGGGATATCACCGCGGTGGTGACCGACCTGCATGGTTCCGGTGCAACAGCCACCATCCATCAGGGTATCAGAACGATCGCCGGCCTGAATACTGCTTTGGCTCAATGTGGCGTTTGATTTGATTGGAGGCTGTCATGAATAAATTCAATAAAATCCTGTTCGCCGTTGCCCTGCTGGGCATGATACTTCCTGCGGCCACCAGCCGGGCGGAAGACATCGATATTTACGCCAGGCCAGAGTCCACTTCGGGTGCGGCCAATCCCAATATTCTGATCGTCATCGACAACAGCGCGAACTGGGCGGATAACGCTCAGCATTTTCCCGGCATGTATCAGGGCGAGGCGGAACTGGATGCCATACGCACTATTACCTCTGAGCTGAACGACAAGGTGAACATCGGACTGATGATGCTGACCTCTAATGTGGACGGTGGATATGTCCGCTTCAAAGTACGTCAGATGAGTCAGACCAACAAGTCTGCCTTCGCCGAACTGATCGGTTACCCATCCGGTTGTACGGATGGCGCAAACAGCCTGAACGGCACACCGAACTGCATCTTCAAAAATTTCAATACGCCTAGAGAAAAAACGAACAATGCCAACTACAGTGCGGCCATGTTCGAAGTCTTCAAGTATTTCGGCGGTTATACCAGTCCGCAATATGCTACCGCCGACCCGGCAGTGGCGGGTGCACCGGTCGATACCACCCATTTTGGCCCCCAACGCCATGCAGGCCCCAACTCCTCTGCAGATCTGTATGCGTTTACCCCTGCGGGGGATACGACGCAGACACTGTATAACCCTCCCATCACCAGCGAGGGAAGCTGCGCCAAAAATTATGTCATCTTCATCGGCAACGGCTTCCCGGCGCAGGACGCCGCCGCCACCCTGTTGAGCGGGGTGGGCGGCGATACCACGCAACTGCCGCTGAACAACCTTGCCGTTACCACCACGACTTCCACCGCGACCACCGAGCGGGGTGTCACGGCGTGCGGTACCTACACCGGCGCAGATGCCGCCGCAAGCACGGCAGCTTGCAGCGCAGACGATGCACATCTGGCCACCCTGTTCCCCGGCTACAGCAATTTTTCCTGCACCCTGAACGAAACTTGCCCCGGTGGTTCACCTGCCACTTCAGACTTGGGCGGACAGGCGTGCTTTGCCACCAGCACCGCGTGCCTCAATAGCCTGCCTGGAAGCTACACGGGTTACGACAGCTACTCCTGCGTGGTCTCGGCGACCAGCTGCACGATAGCGGAGGCGACCACCGCGGCCAACCGGACTGTCGTGTCGGAAACCAGCTGCATCGGCGACAATCTGTCCAATGCAACCTCCTGCACCAACTATGGCGATAGCCACTACCCGTCCTATAGCGGTTTCAGTTGCACCTCGGTCGATAACTGTGGAAGCGCCGGTAAAAAATGGAGAATCACCGCAACCACCTATAATCGTCCCGGCCTGATGTACCAGCGGAGAGGCACTGTCAGTGGCGCCGTTACGACTTACGGCCACAAGATATGGAGCACCGACACGACGACCGTCACCGCGGCTACGCCCACCGGCACCTTTTCGCTGCCGACCAGCCGCGCCCGCTACGCGGACGAATGGGCGCGCTTCCTGAACCGGACCGATGTGAGTTCCGCGCCGGGTCAGCAGAATGTGACCACCTTCGCGATCGATGTTTACAAGGATCAGCAGAATGAAAACCAGACCGCGCTGCTGATGAGCATGGCCAGGGCAGGCGGCGGCAAATACTTCTCGGCAACCAATGCCAACGCGATCAAGACCGCATTGCGCAAGATTGTCTCGGAAATCCAGGCGGTCAACAGCGTTTTTGCCTCTTCCAGCCTGCCGGTCAGCGTCAACACGCAGGGCACTTACCTGAACCAGGTGTTCATGGGTATGTTCCGGCCGGAGGGCACGGCTACGCCGCGCTGGGCGGGCAACCTGAAACAATACGAGTTCAAGATATTCAATGGGGTGCTGCGCCTGGCCGACAAGAGCGGCAACGAGGCGATCAGCTCTACCACCGGCTTCGTTACCCCCTGTGCCGCAAGTTTCTGGAGTACCGACTCCGGCGCCTACTGGGACTATCCTGGCTCGCAGGCGATCGGCGATTGCACGGCTATCACCTCGGCCTTTCCGACCGCGGGCTCGAGTTCTATTTTCTCGGATCTGCCGGACGGTGAGGTGGTGGAAAAGGGCGGGGCGGCCCAACACCTGCGCGGGGTCAAGTCGAGCAGCGGCACCCTGACTTCCAGTTCGCAAAACTACAACGTCTGCGGCGCAGGTCAGACACCGGAAACGGCGCAATGCCGCAAACTGCTGACCTGCGATGGCTCCAGTGCGACCAGTTGCTCTGCCCTGACCAGCTTCGATGTGTCCAATGCGGCCATCACCGCAGCTAATCTGAACATACCGGTTGCTGCCGAACGCGATAACCTGGTCAATTGGATCAGGGGCAAGGATGTCGATAATGAGAACGGCAATCTCGATGCGAGCCTGAATCCGATTACCAATGAAATGCGTCCCTCCGCGCATGGCGGGGTGGTGCATTCCCAACCGGCGGTGGTGGACTACGGCGGAAGCACCGGGGTGGTCGCGTTCTACGGCGCCGACGACGGCGCCTTCCATGCCGTCAGGGGTAACCAGCTCGACACGGACGGCACCGAATTGTGGGGGTTTATCGCCCCTGAAACATACAGCCGCTTTCATCGCCTCAGGGATAACGGGATCACCACGTCGCTGATCAGTTTTCCGGCCGATCCCGTCTCGGCACGCCCGGCCGGCACGGCTCGCAAGGATTATTTCTTCGATGGCTCGATCGGGATTTATCAACAATCCGGTTCAGTGTGGCTGTACACCGGCATGCGCCGCGGCGGCCGCGCTATCTATGCTTTCGATGTCAGCACGCCGATGGCTCCCACGCTCAAATGGCGCAAAGGCTGCTTTACCAATGACACGGCAAATGACACCAGTTGCTCAACCGGCTGGTCCGGCATCGGGCAGACCTGGTCCAAGCCGACGATTGCTTATCTCGATGGGTACAATTTCCCTGCAGGCTATGCCGTCACAGCGCTTCAAAACAAACCAAAGCCGGTGCTGATTTTTGGCGGCGGTTACGACTCATGCGAAGACAACGACAGCGCGACGCCTTGTGCCGGTGCGCGCAAGGGCGCCCAGGTCTGGTTCGTGGATGCGGATACCGGCGTCATCATCCACACCTTTCCGGTCAGCGCCAGCGTTCCCGGGGATCTTTCGCTGCTGAACAATAACAGCGGCTTTGTGACCCATGTCTATGTCTCGGACATCAATGGCGACATCTACCGCATCAACGTCGGCACTTTCAATGGAACGACGCTCACCGCAAGCAGCAGCGATGCTTCGTTCGTCGCGGCGGGATGGAGCAGCAATGCCAATTACGCAGCCATCGAGATCGCGCAACTGAGCGAGACCAATCACGCCCGCAAGTTCATCAATGGGCCGAACGTGGTTCCTTACACTGGATACAACGCCGTGCTGATCGGTTCCGGGGATCGCGAGCACCCCTTGGTCAGCAGCTATGCCTGCAACAATTTTGAGGCGGATAAGGCTTTCCCCGTTGCCGGCACCTTCGTGACCAACCAGGTCTACATGATCAAGGATCGCCCGAACGCCTATCCGGCGAGTCCAATCACGCCGGTTCAGCTGACCGATGTAACTATCGTCACGACGCCGCCAATCAATGAGGCTGGCATCAGCACCTACGGCTGGCGATTTAACCTGGGTTCCTGCGAACAGTCGGTTAACAAGCCGTTGACCGTTGCCGGCGTTACTTTTTTCGGAACCAATACCCCTACACCGACAGCCGGGTCTTCCTGTTTTGCAAACTTGGGTATCGCCAAGGGCTATGCCATCGATTTCACCACCGGCAACCCGGCGTCCGGAAGTACGCGCTCCGCATATTTTCTTGGCGGCGGCATGCCGCCCTCTCCGGTAGCCGGTGTGGTGGATGTCGATGGTACCAAGCTGCCATTCATCATCGGCGGGGTGGATACCACGGAAGCCAATTCATCCGCGCTACAGGGCAGCAAGGTGGAAATAAACCCGACGGGCCAACGTTACCGGGTATTTTGGTATATCCAGAGCGATTAATCCGGTTGGTGAACTCCGATTTGTCCGCCATTTTTGCCGAAGCGGCTGCCCGCACTTTCATGCAGGCTGATTTCCGTCCGGGCTGGAAGAGTGGTTTTGCGGTGAAACCCAGGGTGGATACAGTGTTGTTTTACCCCTCCCACGGTTAAAGTCAATAATTCCTCAAACAGTCATCTGGCACACGAAACATTCAGATACTCCGTGCCGGCTGGCATTGATCCAGCATCCTATTCAATAATTGCGCGATGGTGTAACCTAAACGCCCGATTCCGATGACATTTGATGAAGTTGTTGCCCAGACAGGATGAGTGATAAGAATAAAGTTCCACCGGGTAGCGATGTTCCGGGCAATACCGGGACTAACCTGGGGCTAAGGGAGGATCTGCTGCTGCATGACCCGTTGCTGGACAGCCTGCTGGATGTCGCACGCATCCATGGCCGGCCCAGTACGCGCGCGGCACTTTCCGCGGGGCTGCCTCTCCAGAACGGACGCCTGACGCCTTCCTTGGTTGCGCGCGCGGCGAATCGCGCGGGGCTCAACTGCAAAATCGTCCGCCGCGAACTGTTCAAGATAGACGCCGTCCAGTTGCCGGCCATCCTCCTGCTGAAAGGGGATGAGTCCTGCGTGTTGCTGGGATGGGACGAACAGAACGGGCGGGCGCAGGTGCTGTTCCCGGAATCCGGGCAGACGGCGTTCGACCTGCCGTATGAGGAACTGGCGGCGCGCTACCTGGGCATCGCCATCTTCCTTCAGCCGCGCGTCAAATTCGATAGCCGCACCCCCGAGGTCGCGAAGCTCGCCAAGCGCCACTGGTTCTGGGGAGTCATGCTGGAGCAGTGGCAGGTGTACCGCGATGTGCTGACCGCCGCCTTTCTGATCAACGTCTTCGCGCTGGCGATTCCACTCTTCTCCATGAACGTTTATGACCGCGTGGTACCGAACCATGCGGTGGACACCCTGTGGGTGCTGGCCGTGGGCATCCTGGCGCTGCTGGGGCTGGACCTGCTGCTGCGGATGATGCGCGGACATTTCGTCGACCTGGCCTCGGCGCGCATCGATATCCAGCTTTCCTCGGTGCTGATGGAGCGCGTGCTGGGGCTCAAGATGGCAGCCAAGCCTGCGTCGGTCGGCGCGTTCGCCGCCACGATGAAATCCTTTGAAACGGTGCGCGACTTCATCGCGTCGGCAACGGTTTCGACCCTGATCGACATTCCCTTTGCGCTGCTGTTCTACCTGGTCATCGCGTGGATAGCCTGGCCGCTGGTGTTCATTCCGATCCTGGGTTTTGTTGTCGTGTTCGTCTACATCTACGCCATCCAGCAGAAGATGCACGAGCTTTCCGAGACTACCTATCGCGCTGCTTCGCTGCGCAATGCCACGCTGGTCGAGAGCCTCACCGCGATGGAGACGATCAAGGGTCTCGGCGCGGAAAGCCATGTGCAGGCCTCCTGGGAGAAGACGGCGGCATTCCTTGCAAAAACCAGCAACCAGTTGCGCATGCTCTCGCTGTCGGCGACGAACAGCGTGCAGACCGTCCAGCAACTGACGGGCGTCGCCGTGCTGATTGCCGGCGTTTACCTCATCAACGCCGGCTACCTGAGCATGGGCGGCCTGATCGCCTGCACCATGCTGACCGGGCGCGCGATGGCCCCGCTGGGACAGCTCGCCAGTCTGCTGATCCAGTACCAGGGCGCGAAGACCGCGCTCGAATCGCTGAACAAGCTGATGGAAAAACCCATCGAGCGCCCGCCCGAATCGACCTTCGTGCACCGCCCCGAGATACGCGGCAGCATCGAGTTCCGCAACGTCACCTTCGCATATCCCAACGCCGACCCGATCCTGAAAAATGTTTCGTTCAAGATCAATCCCGGCGAATCCGTCGTAGTGCTCGGGCGGGTGGGCTCCGGCAAATCCACCTTGCAGAAACTGGTCCTCGGGCTGTATGAGCCGCAGGAAGGTTCGGTGCTGGTCGATGGCATCGATCTGCGCCAGCTTGATCCCGCCGACCTGCGGCGCAATGTCGGCTGTGTGAGCCAGGATGCGGTGCTCTTCTACGGCACCCTGCGCGAGAACATCGCCTATGGGGCGCCCTATGCGGACGACTCTGCCATCATCGCGGCCGCGGAACTGGCGGGGTTGAGGGATTTCGTCAACAAGCATCCGCGCGGCTTCGACATGCATATCGGCGAGCGCGGCGAATCGCTGTCCGGCGGGCAGCGCCAGTGCGTCGCCATCGCGCGCGCCTTCCTGATGGAACCGCCCATCCTGCTGCTGGACGAGCCGACCAGCGCCATGGACTACACCACGGAAAGCGAATTCAAGACCCGCCTGGGGCGTTTTGCCAAGCGTTTCAGTCCCGGGAAAACACTGCTCATCGCTACGCACCGCTCCAGCCTGATCGACCTGGCGGAGCGCATCATCGTGATCGACGAGGGCTGCGTCGTGGCCGACGGACCCAAGGCCGAAGTGCTCGATGCCTTGAAGTCAGGGCAGGTGGGGAGAGCGTCATGACGACCAGCCGGAACACCGATACGGCGAAACCGGAAGCCGGGCAGGAGGCCAGGGCCGAAGAGATGAGTGCGAACAGCGAACCGGTCATGCAGGCTCAAGCGGAAGGTGCAGTTAAGCCAGAGGCCGATGTTCCGGTGCCGAAAGAAAAGCGGCTGCTCTGGGATGTGGCCGCGCAACGCCTCGCCAGGCTGCGCTGCTGGTGGAGCGCGGCTACCCGGCGCATCGGGACGCAGCTCTCCCGGCTGAACCCCACCGCGCAGCGTGTCGTCGAGTCACTCCCCTGGCTGAATGCGACTGCCGAGCGCATCAAGAAGCGGCTCGAAGAGCCGCGGCGGCAACTCCAGCCGCTATTCGATTGGCTGATCAACCGGGGCGGCGAAAAATTTGACGACTCGAAGCTCCAGGATTTTGTCGCCGAGGCCGATTATGCCATCCTGAGGCAGGAACCCATCCGCGCCCGGGCGCTGTTGCGGGCGCTGCTCTGGATCACCGGCATCTTCCTGGTGTGGGCGAGCTTTGCTCATGTCGATGAGGTCACGCGCGGCGAAGGCAAGGTGATTCCCTACAGTCAGATACAGGTGCTGCAAAGCCTGGATGGCGGTATCGTCTCGGAGTTGCTGGTGCGCGAGGGAAATGTGGTGCAAAAGGATCAGGAGTTGATCCGCATCGACCAGACCCGCTTCCTTTCCTCGGTGAAGGAGAGCCGCGCCCAGTATCTTTCTATGCTGGCCAAGGCGGCAAGGCTGCGGGCACTCGCCGAGGGAAGTCCGTTCGTCCCGCCCGAAGAAGCCGTCAAGGAAGACCCCACTACCGCGGAAGAGGAGCGCCGTCTCTACGAAGCAAGGAAATCGGAACTGGATGCCACGGTGTCGATTGCCAGGCAGCAACTGGCGCAACGCCAGCAGGAGTTGGTGGAGCTCAGGGCCAAACAGGTGCAGGCGTCCAACGCCTATGACCTGACGGCCAAGGAGCTGGCGGCGACCAAACCGTTGTTGGCCAGCGGCGCCGTTTCGGATGTCGAGATATTGCGCCTCGAGCGCGACGTGTCGCGTTTCCGCGGCGAGCGCGACATGGCTTCTGCGCAGATTGCCCGTGTGTCAGCGGCGATTGCGGAATCCACGCGCAAGGTGCAGGAAGTCGAACTGGCGTTCCGCAACGAGGCGCGCAAGGAAATGAACGAAACGCTGGCCAAGCTCAACAGCCTGAGCGAAGGCAGCGTCGGCCTTTCCGACAAGGTGGCACGCTCCGTGATCCGCTCGCCGGTCAAGGGCACGGTCAAGCGCCTCATGGTCAATACCGTTGGCGGGGTTGTCCAGCCGGGCAAGGATGTGATCGAGATCGTCCCGCTGGAGGACAATCTGCTGCTGGAAGCGCGGGTGCAGCCCAAGGATATCGCATTCCTTCGTCCGGGGCTCAAGGCCACGGTCAAGTTCTCCGCGTACGACTTCGTCGTTTACGGCGGCCTGGAAGGGACGCTGGAAAATATCGGCGCGGACACCGTGCTGGACGAGAAGGGCAATGCCTTCTATACCGTGAAAGTCCGCACCAACAAATCCAGCCTCGGGGAAGGCATGCCCATCATGCCGGGCATGGTGGCGGAAGTGGACATCCTGACGGGCGAGAAGTCCGTGTTGAGCTACCTTTTGAAACCTGTTTTGCGTGCCAAGAGCCGTGCGCTATCGGAGAGGTAAGATCAATGGAACAACCCCGGCATCTTTTCATTGCGCCGGTCGCCAAACTCAGGGCCAACTGGCAGGAAGCATTTCCGGGCGCCTCGCTGCGCGACAGGGTTCCGGCGGGCTCTGATGCCGATGTTGTGTGGGTGCTGTTGCCGGAAGAGGGCGATGTCGTAAAGTTGCTCACCGAGTGCCGCTCCGCCGTGGGCAAATTGCCGGTCGTCGCCATTTCCGATGTGCCTGCAGATCAACAGGGGCTGGCCGCCCTGGGTGCCGGCGTGGTGGGGTATTGCAACGGGCATGCCGCCCCGGCGGTGCTCCGGCTGGTTGCCGATACGGTGCGGAACGGGGGCTTGTGGGTCGGGCAATCGCTGCTGCAGCGGCTGCTGGCGGGGATAGCGCATGCCGCAGCCGCGAAATTCATCCCGCCCGAGCTTTCCGCCTGGGCGTCCGGCCTGACCGAGCGCGAGATCGAAGTGGCCCGCGCCGCAGCAAGCGGCCTCGGCAACAAGGAGATCGCCAGTCAACTCGATATCACGGAACGCACCGTTAAGGCGCGTCTTGGTTCGGTCTTCGACAAGCTGAAGCTGCGCGACCGCATGCATCTCACCCTGCTGGTCAACGGCATAGTCAAAAGCTGATTTCCCAAGCCGCCATCGCTGTGGGCGCGGTTCGGCGCATTGTACTTCAGTACAATGGATTCTCTTGCTTATCCTGTTAAATTGCCGCGCAGTTACAAACTCTAATACCTACTCGATAATTTTTTCAGGGAGATCGTCATGGCCGAAGTCGCTGCTGTCGCTAAAGCAACCAATGTTCAAGGGAAAGTCACCGCCACCAACGCCAAGTGCGAGGTGCGCGAGATCCACGAAGGCGACATGGTTGAAGCGGGAGAGGTCGTCAAAACGGCCGACGGCGCGAACGTTGAACTGCTATTGACCGATGGCAGCCTGAAACTGATCGAGGGGCTGCAGACCGTCACCCTTAACGACGAATTCCTGTCCACCGATGCCCTGAATGCCCTGGACAATGCCATCCTGTCCAGCAGCGCCGAAATCGACAGCGTCGTCAGCGCAATCAACAATGGCAATAGCCTGGATAAGCTCCTCCAGGAGACGGCTGCCGGCCTGGATGCTGGCAGCAACTCCAACAGTTCCGATGGCGGCACCAGTTTTGTGATGCTGACGAGCGCCGTTGAAACGGTTGCGCCGGCTCCGGCGTTTACCATGGATTCCAGCCCAAGCTCTGCACCTGCGCCGGTTATCGATCCGGTCGTTACCCAAATTGCTAATCAGATTGCCGCCCAAGCTGATGTGCTGGCTGCCGCTCAGGCTGCTGCCGAAGCACAATCCACGGCCGATGCCAAAGCTCCGACTCCGACCGCTACCCAACCGGCTGATGCACAAGCCCCAGCCGATACTACGGCACCAACCATTACGCTTGACGCACCCGCCGGAGTCAACGCGCCTGTCACCGGTACTGCGACGGACGCAGGCGGCACCGTCGATCAGGTTCAAGTCACCTTTACTGATATGGTGACAGGCAGCACAACGACCTCGAACACTACTGTGGATCAGACTACTGGCGGGTTTACGGCGCCGCTGCCTGCAACCACAGGCAATTACACCGTCACAGTTACTGCGACCGACGGTGCTGGTAATACGAGCACGACTGGCGGTACTCCTGTCGATCAAGTCATCGTTGATACCACTGCTACGGTTGTCGGTGCGCAGGCTGCTGCCGGCGCTGCTGCCCAAGCAGCCGCTCAGGCCGCCACCGATGCCGCTGCTGCACAAGTTGCTGCCGATGCCACTGCCCAAGCCGCTGCGGCTAACCCCACTTCTCAAGCGGTTGCTGCCGCTGCTGCCCAAGCCGCCGCCCAAGCTGTTGCTGCCAGCGCCGCCGCCGCTCAAGCGGCAGCCGATGCTGCTGCGGCTCAGTCCGCCGCCACGACTGCCGCTCAAACGACAAACTATGCCTCTGCTGTTGCTGCGCAAGCCGCCGCCGCTGCCGCGGCTCAAGCTGCTGTCGCAGCCGCTACCCAAGCGGCTGCGGCCACTGTAGCAGCTAACACCGCCGTTGCGGTTGTCAACGCCGCGGTCGCTGCAGACGCTGCCGCTGCCGCTGCGACTACTGCGCAAGCCGCCGCTGCCGCTGATGTTGGCGCTCAGGCCGCTGCTGCACAGGCTGCCGCTGCCGCTGCCGCAACTGCAGCGACTGCCGCTTCCACAACAGCAGCACAAGCCGCTGCCGATCTGGCTGCCGGAAACAATGCCGCAGCCGCAGCCGCTGCCGCGCAAGCTGCCGCACAGGTTGCCGCCGCCAACACCGCCGTTGCGGTCGCCAACGCGGCGGTCGCTGCGGACGCCGCAACTGCCGCTGCTGCCGCAGCCCAGGCTGCTGCTGCCGCTGATACAGGCGCACAAGCTGCCGCAGCCCAGGCTGCCGCTGCCGCTGCTGCCGCTGCTGCGACCGCTGCTTCGACCGCTGCAGTACAGGCCGCAATCGATCTGACTGCCGGAAACCATGCCGCAGCCGATGCTGCTGCCGCACAAGCTGCCGCACAGGCTGCTGCCGCCAACACCGCCGTTGCGGTAGCTAACACCGCAGTTGCTGCAGACGCCGCTGCCCAGGCTGCCGCCCAAGCTGCCGTTATCGCCGGAGATGTTGCCGATGTCGAAAGCGCCGCCCAGCATGTTGCTGATACGGTGGCAGCCGCTGCCGATGCGGATCGTGCGGATGCGATAGCTGATGCACAAGCAGTTAGCGCTGTTGCGGCTGCAAACGCTGCCACAGAGGCAGCCTTGGCGGCCGATGCTGTGGTTGCCGCGGATCAGAAGACTGCGATCGCTGATCAAGCTGCAGTTGAGAAACTTGCCACTGCATATGATGCTGCCGTAGTCGCAGTCGATGCATTAGAGGGGCAGAAAGATGCGGCTGCAGGATTGGTGAATAGTACGGATGCCGCTGCTGATGCGGCTGTAACCGCAGCTGCCAAGGCCGATGCCGCTGTGGCAGCCGATCAGAAGGCAGTAAGTGCAGATCAGGCTGCAGTTAGAACCTTCACCGCGGCATACAACCAAGCTGCCGCTGTTGCTGAAGCAATAGAAGCACAGAAAAATGCGGCTGAAGACGAGGTGGAAAGTACTGCAAGGGCTGCTGCGGATGCTGCTGCAGTCGCTGCTGCTGCAGATGCCAAGCTTGCTAAAGCGCAAGCGGCCTTGAATGCTGCACTTGAGTCTGACCATGATGATGACGATAAGCGCGATAACCGTGATAATCGCGATGACCATGACAACCGCAGCAAGAACGACAACAACGATAAAAACGATAAAAACGGTAAGGATGACCATGATGTAGACGATGGCGATGTGGCTGCCTTGCAGAAAGCTGTCGCGGACGCCCAGACTGCTGCCGACAGTGCTCATGTTGCTGCGGATAAGGCTGCAGATGCTGCTGCCAAGGCGGTAGTAGCGTATGAGTCGATTGAGCAGGCAGAGGCAAAAGCCGAGGCTGCTGTCGAAGCTGCGGCAAGCAGCTTGCAGGCAGCGCAAAACACATTGGCTGCCGATCAGGATAAGCTTGCTGCCGATATGCAGACTGCGAATGGGTTGCATGCCACAGCCGATACGGCGGTGGCTGCTGCGCAGGGTGCGGCAGCGGCATACGAGTCGCTTGAGCAAGCGGCGGCAGACGCTAAAGCTGCAGCCGAAGCTGCGGCAAGCAGCTTGCAGGCAGCGCAGGATGCACTGGTTGCGGATCAAGCGAAACTGGCTGCCGATACCGAGACCGCAAGTGACCTGTATACCGCAGCGGGTACGGCAATAGCTGCTGCGCAGGACGCCGTTGCTAAAGATAGCTTGGTCGATCTCGCGCAGGATGAGGCTCATGTCGCAGTCGGCACCGCGACGCAAGACTTGTTGGCTGCAGTGAGCGCCCTGCAGCAGCACGGTGGCAGCGGGTTGAATATCAATGATGTTCTTTCGCCGGAAACCGTTGATCTGCTGGTGAATGTGGCTTCCCCGGCTTCCGCAGTAACTGTCGCGGCAAGCAATCCGGATGCGACGGATACATTAACTGCCGAGCCGGATGTTGGTGCTGTGACCGAGCAACTGGCCCAGTTGCAAGCCATGTTGCAGAACGGTAATACTACCCTTCTGTCTTAAGATGTATTAGGGTGGCTTAAAATGGGGACGGTAACGTCCCTATTTTTGCTTTAAGTACCACACAGAAGTCAGTAAGTATGGCTACACCGTAAGCTACCCTTTCATGGTGTGCAGCGGGGGCACGACCTTGTGGGAGCGGGCTTGCCTGCGATAGTTTGTGTTCGCGGGTAAGCCCGCTCCTACAAAAAACGGCATATTTGCTGTAGCCATGATTTCTGATTGCTGAGTAATATGGTGACAAACGGTGAGGGCTTGGTTTTTTGTGCAATTGCGTTTTTCTACTGAGGATAGATGAATGAAACAGGCAATCCGCAGATTTGGCCAGATGGCATGTTTCATGTGGCTGTGTTTCGGCGTGGCGGCCGGCGCTCTTGCCGCTACTGACGGGATTGGCGTGGTCATGAACGTGGAAGGCGCTTTATCGGCCAAGGGGGTGGATGGCGTGCTTCGGCCGCTGGCGGTCTGGGCCAAGGTGCTCGCGGGCGATACTTTGTTCACCGGCAAGGACAGTTATGCGCGCGTCAAGTTTTCCGACGGCGGGCAGATCAGCCTGCGCCCGGTCTCGCAGTTCAAGATCGAGGAATATCATCACGACGAGCAGGAGCCGGGGAAAGATGCTGCCAAGTTCAACTTGCTCAAGGGAGGCTTGCGCGCCATCAGCGGATTGATCGGCAAGCGTGGCGATCCCGACAGCTACGGCGTCAAAACGCAGACGGCGACGGTGGGCATACGCGGCACCAAGTTCGGCGTGCTGTTCTGCAAGGGGGACTGTACCGATATTCCCCCGCCTGCCGACGGCAAACCGCTCGAGGATGGAACCCATCTTGACGTGCTGGAAGGGACGATCATCGTCAGAAACGCAGCGGGAAGCCAATTGCTGAATGCCGGGCAATTCGGTTTCGTGGGAAGCCTCAGCACTCCTCCGGTTATGGTTCCGGAAGAGCGCGGCGTGAGAGTGGATGTCCCCGCCAAGATTTTCATCGACAAGGTCAGGGGCGGTTCGGATGGAGAAAACCATGGAGCCGGGGAGACTACGGGGAATCCGGGTGAAAATGGGAAAGAGTCAGCTCCCCTGGTATGTCCGATCTAGCCTGGATTGCGCATAATCCCCATCTGCTGAATCGCGCCTCTGTGGCTGAATAAAAAACGGGATATTCATTGTCCCGTTTTTGTTTTGCGGGTTCCGGATTACTCGCGTGGAATAGCCGGACCCGTTGCGCCGTCGAAGCCTAGCCTGGGCAGCGTGGCCAGCTCCTCCGGCCGCTTGACGCCTTCCGCAATCACCAGCAGGCCGATGTTGTGGGCAATCTGGCAGAGCCCTTCGAGAAAGGCCTGGTTGCCGGATTGGGTGTCGATGCCGTTGATGAAGCTGCCGTCCACCTTCAGGTAATGCAGGCCGAGGTCATGCAGCGTGCCGATCCGGCTGAATTCGCGCCCGAAGTGCTCGATGCCGATGCGGCAGCCGAATTCCGCGAGGTCCTTGCGGAACGCACGGAAGGCTTCGAGATTGGCGAAGGCGCTGGCCTCCGAAACTTCCAGCCACAGGCGGCGGCAAAGCGTGGCATTCCCCTGCATCAATTCGCGCATCTTCTTGCGGAAGGCTTCTGATTGCAGCGATTCGCCCGAAAGGTTGACCGCGAGATCGGGCGAGCCGGGCTCTGCCGCGAGCTGGTTCAACGCGAGGTGCGTTGCGGCGAGATCCAGCTCCGCGGTCATCTGCAAACGGGTTGCCATGGGGAGGAATTTGCCGGCGGTATGCCATTCGCCTTCTTCGAGGAAGCGCATGCGCAGGGGGCACTCCTGATGCAGCAGTTTTGTCCCGCCAAAGCCGACGACAGGCAGGCCCACCAGGCGCAACCAGCCGTTCCCGATGGCCTGTCCCAGTTGCTCGGCCCACTGGGCGGCGGTGGTGCGCTGCTGTGAGCCGCTGGATGCTTGGGCACGGCGCGGCTTGTTGTCGCCGGAGGCCTCCGCCTCGGCCAGCGCGCCGTCGAGCATGCCCATCAGTTGCCCGGGTTCCTTGCCCTGCTGGTAGTCGCTGAAGCCGATGCGCACGACAGGCTTGCCATCGGAAAGGTGCGAGGTGTCTCTGGCGATGCGCTCGAACAACTCGTTCGCCAGCGCCTCCGCATCTTCGAGTCCGGGCAGCGCCACGGCGAAATCGGCACCGTTCAGGCGGCCGACAAGGTGGCCGGGATGCGCAGCCACCGAGGCTTCTATGCTCTTTGCGAATGCCTTCAGGAAACGGTCTGCATCCAGGCGACCGAGGCGCTGGTTGATCCCACCCAGGTCGACGATGCGCAGCAGGAGCAGGCTGCCCGTATTGGCTTGCTCGTCGGATTTCAGCAGCTCGGAAAACTGGGAAAAGAAAAACATGCGGTTGGCAAAGCCCGAGACCGAGTCGTAGTTGACCTCGCGGCGAACCGCTTCGAGCCGCGCCGCTTCTTCCTCGAACATGGTTTTCAGCCGGCCCACCATGGTGTTCATTGCGAAGGCGAGTTGCTTGAGTTCCGGCACTTTCGGCTCTTCGATCGTGCCGAAGCGCCGCTCGCATATTGCGCGCGCCTGATCGACCACCCGTCCCAGCGGCTCGCGCAGGCGCTTTAGGATGAGTGCGGCTACCCAGCCGCTGATCGCGCCGGCCAGCAACAGCCAGCCGGCCATGCTGGTAGCGCCTTTCCACAGCTCTCCGTAGGCGAACTTGCTCTGGCTGCGCAGCTCGATGGTTCCGTACTGCTTCCAGCCGTCGCTGATCTGCGCATGGCCGGGCGTGGGCTTGATCGGAAACAGGCGGGTAAACCACGCGGGTGCATCGCCGGTGTCCGGCGGAGACTTGCGCTCGACGATGGGCTTGCCCTTCGGATCAACAATCTGGATCAGCTCGTAATGCCCGCTATCGAATAATGCCGCGACATAGAGCTCGATGTTTACCGGGTCTTTGCTCTGCTGGGTGATGAGCAGCGCAAGCGCGCTGGCGTTGTCCTCGTTCTTGAGGATGAGTTGTTGCTCGAGGTAATGCCGCGAGGAAAGCAGGCTGACGACTGCGCTTCCCATGAACGCGAGGAGGGTGGAGAGCGCGACTGCCAACATGAGTTGCCGGAATAATGACATGATTACCTCGTTATCTTCTGTTTATGTTTATTCAAAACCTTCCGCGCGAGCGCGCGCCAGAAGTTCTTCCCAGCGCGAGAGGCGCTTGGTGCTGGTCGAACTGGCGGAGCCGCTGGCAGAGACTCCTGCCCATATTCCCTGGCCGTTGAAGCTGAATACCGGCGACAAGTCCTGGCGGCGTGATGCGGGGCGGATGTCGCTGAGCAGGTTGTCGAGAATCTGCGGCTCGGCATCCGGGTCGCTGTAGTAGGCCAGCACCATGTGGGCCTGTGTGATGTTGCTGGCGGTTCCGCCCATTCTGGCCTTGACGTAGATCAGCCGCAGTTGCGACACGTCCATGCCGGCGGAGAGCAGCGTAAAATACTTGGCGATGGCGTAGTCCTCGCAGTCTCCCTTTCCGTGCCCCAGCGATTCCATCGGGGTCGCCCAGTAATCGCTTTGCTCCCAGGCATCCTTGTCTTCCATGAACTGCATGCGCCGGTTCCAGAACTCGTTTACTTTCTGGATCTGCTGGTCGGGGTCGGCAATTTTTTCCGTGTCCGCCACCAGTTTTTGCCAGTCGCGGAATTTTTGCGTCGCCGGCGCCCCGAAACGCTGGGTGATGGATTTCAAGAGCCTGTCCGCATCGAAACCAGCCGCGCGCGCCAGCGAAAACAGCATCATCGAGGCGGCGAACAGCATTAACATACGGTAAGTTATTGAATGCGATTTCAAATTCTGGTGCGGCTTCCAAGCGGTGGGTTTGCTCATAAATCGGTATCTGCCGAAATGCACAATCATTATGCGGGATTTATCGGGTTCTGTAGCCTCGATTCGCGGCCGTTGTGCAGGTTTGCCGGATACCGTCCTCGCCGAAAGGCAAATTGCGGAAAATTCTAAATCAAAACGCTTTACTGAGACAGTATTTTGCGTATAGAGTCATCGCCTTAATTCAGTCAAGCGTTGATTGCAGGAAAAATATAAGAACAAGAACTCTGGGAATGCTGCGCAGGTACCTCGGCGCATATAAAAAAAATATTGGCGGGATATTCAGGGGGGAAGAGGTTGTGGCAAGGCATCGGACGACGCGTAAGGCAATAACGCTCTATTCGGCATGGGTGTTCCTCGCGGGGGGAGGGATGGGCACTGCAGCGGCGCAGCAGGAAACCGCCGCTGAAGCGAAAACCGGGGTTGCGCAGGAAGCGCAAGCGGCAGCGGAAACCAAAGCTGCGAAGCCGAAGACGCAAAAGGAAATCGAGGAGGATTTTGCCCGGAATGCCGCGCGCCTGAAGGCGGAACGAAAGGCTCAGGCGGATGCGCAGGCGGCAGCCGAAGCCAAGGCGGCGCAGACGAAAGCAGCACGCAGCGACATGCTGGTGGAATTCGCCCAGAAGGCCTTGCTGCAAAACCCCGATGTGCTGTCGCGCTGGCACAATTTCCAGGCGGCCGTCAGCGAAACTACCGCGGCGCGGGGCGGTTATTTCCCCCGTTTCGATATGGCGGTCGACAGCGGGCGTGAGCACGGCCAGTCCCAGATACTCAACAATGCGAACTACACGGTAAACACCAAAACGGTCACGTTTACGCTGACGCAGATGCTGTACGACGGATTTGCCACGCGCAACGAAGTCCGCCGCCTGAACAATGCGCAGCTGACGCGCTACTACGAGCTGCTGGATGCCTCGGAAAATGCTGCGCTCGAAGCGGTACGGGTGTTTTATGATGTGTCGCGGCAGCGCAAGCTTTTCGAACTGACCGAAGACAATTACGTCAGGCATCGCACCGCCTACGAACAGATCAAGCTGAAGGTGGTGGCCGGTGTGGGGCGGCGGGTCGATCTGGAGCAGGCATCAGGCCGTCTTGCCTTGAGCGAGTCCAACTTGGTGCTGGACAACGCCAATGTCCATGACGCGAACGCCCGTTTCCAGCGGGTGGTCGGGGAGCTTCCGCCCGTGAACATGCGCAAATCGCTTTCGCAGGCCAAGCTTGCCAGGCAGATACTGCCGAATGCCGCCGATGCCATCCTTTCCGTTGCGGTCGATTATCATCCCGCCATTCTGGCCGCGGTGGAGAATGTGCGTTCCGCGCGCTACGACCTGTACGGGCGCTGGGCAAAATATCAGCCGACGGTAAATTTGAGCGTTTCCCAGAATCACGGCAAAAATCTCGGCGGGATTGATGGCCCTACGAGCAACGCCACAGCCAAGGTTACGCTGAACTGGAACCTGTTCAACGGCGGGTCGGATAGCGCGCGGTCGAGCCAGTACGCCGAGCGGATGAATGCCGCCCGGGACCTGCGCGACAAGGCATGCCGCGACATCCGCATGAATCTGGCAATTGCCTACAACGACATATCGAAACTGCAGGAGCAGCTCAACTATCTGGATCAGCACCAGTTGTCGATCGAGAAAGCGCGCACCGCCTATCAGAAGCAGTTCGACATCGGCCAGCGCACCTTGCTGGATTTGCTGGACACCGAAAACGAGCTTTACCAGGCCAAGCGCAGCTACATCAATGCCGAGTACGATCTGGCCATTGCCCATGCGCGCACCCTCGCAGGCATGGGGCGGCTGGCCAACGCCCTGGGGATTGTGCATCTGGAGACTGCGGATTTGCCAGAGTTGCTTGGCACCGCTTCGGATGGGGCGGAGAATTGCCCGCCGGAAGCGCCTCTCGCAAACAACATTCGGAAGGCGGAGCTTGATGCACGCGCGGTTGAGGAAGCCAGGGCGGCTGTTGAAGCAGCGCGTGCGAAGGAAGAAGCCGGAAAAGAACAAAAGGCAAAAGAAGACGAAAAATTCCTCATGACTCCGGGTGAAGTCAAGGCGGCAGAAACCGGAAAACAACAGTCAGCAGAAGAAAAGGCAAGGCAGGAAGCGGAAGCACAGGCCGCAAAAATCAAGGCCAAGGGAGAAGCCAAAGCAGCAAACCCACTTTGATTTTGCGTATCCATCAACGCGCGCGAGGCCATTCAAATGAACATGTCGATTTGCCGTTATTTGATGCTCATTCCCATAATTGCCGCACCGCTGTCCGCATATGCCATGTCCGAGCTGCAAGTGGCCTGCTACGGGGAGGACCAGGATGCCAGGGTGACTCTCAACGGCGAGTTAGTGGGATATTGCCCGATTGAATTGAAGGTCAAGCCCGGCACGTTGAAATTGCGGGTGGCGAAAGAGGCGGACACCGGCCAGGAGCGGGTATTCGAGCAGGAACTCCAGCTGGGCGATGATGAAAAAAAGAAAGTGGAAGCCAGGCTGACGACCCGATTGCCGGCAGTGGAACAACGGCAGGAAACGGAGGCGAAACAGCCCGGTAGCCGTCTGGCATCCGTCTTGCGGGCATTCAAGGAGCAAGGCGTGGAGCCCGGCAACGGCAAGTCCTTCAGGGACTGCCGGGATTGTCCCGAGATGGTATTGGTTCCGCCGGGGCGCTTCATGATGGGCATGCCCGGTTTGCAGCAGGCGCAATCCATCGACCGGGCCTTTGCGGTGGGCAAATACGAAGTGACCTTCGCGGAGTGGGATGCCTGTGTAGCGGATGGCGGATGCGCCGGATACCGGCCGGACGATCATGGATGGGGACGCGGGCGGCAACCGGCGATAGATATCGGCTGGAGTGATGCCAAACAATATGTGCGATGGCTGTCGCAAAAAACCGGCCATGACTATCGCCTGTTGACGGAAGTCGAATGGGAATATGCGGCACGGGCCGGGACGACCACGGCCTACCCGTGGGGCGATGCCATAGGCAGCGGCAACGCAAACTGCGACGGCTGCGGCAGCCAGTGGGACGGCAAGCAGCCCGCGCCGGTCGGCAGCTTCCGGGCGAACGCTTTCGGTCTGCATGACATGAACGGCAACGCCTGCGAGTGGATTGAGGACTGTTACCTCACCTGCGACAGGCACATGATGCGCGGCGGATCGTGGTTCTACGATCCGCGCGGCGTGAGCTCCACCTTCCGCTACAGCGACAATACCGGCGCCCGCGACTTCGACGACGGCTTCCGCGTCGCCAGAACGCTCCCGTAGCACGTGCCATTTCAAAAAGGCCTCACGAAGAAGCCTCCACGAGGCGTTAGTGATCCTTTGTGCCGCGCCTTGCAATCCAGCCCGTCGGCGAAGGCGGGAAGAATGGCAAAAAACAGCTGCACGGCAAGCGCATTTCGGGTAAATTGCGCGCTTGTTTTTTGCAGCACATCCCATCCGGAATGTGCGCTGTTCCGCCGCTTCCATCAATTCAGGAGATAGTTATGACGCAATACAGCAAGCGCATGGTAATCGTCCATTGGCTGACCCTGGCGTTGGTGATCGCCGCCTGGTTCCTTGGCGATGAACTGGACGAGGCAAGGCATGAACAGGGCGCGACGATTGCCGGATACATTGTGCACGCGCTGGTCGGCGGAACGGTGTTGCTGCTGACGATATTGCGCCTGGCTTTCCGCAGCAAGGACGGCACACCGCCCCCGGCGGGCCAGACCCTGATGGATAAGGTGGCCAAGGGCGTTCATCACGCACTTTATCTCCTGCTCATCCTGTTGCCGGTGAGCGGATTTATGACCATTGTGACGAGCGATGTGGGCAAGGCCTTGCTGGCCGGCGATGCAACCCTGCTTCCCAAAAAATTTACCGGTGTAGCCCCCCATACCGTGCATGAGGTACTGGTGACAGTGCTGATCGTGCTGGTGGCGGTACACATACTGGGCGCGATCAAGCACCAGTTCATCACGAAAGACGGCCTGATGGAGCGGATGTCGCTGCGCAGGAAGTGATCCGTACGGAACGGATGCGAAGGGCGGGTTTTTCCCGCCCTTTTTGTTTCTGGATTTATAGCATCAGCCGGTTGTTCAGGCAGGTCTTGGCCTGCGCGAGCCGCGCCAGCGTCGGCAGCAGGTTCAAGCCGGTCTGCTCCTTCAATGCCTGCGCACTTTCCTTCAGGTCGTCGAAAGACAATTCGATAGTGTGGCCGGCCGCTGCCAGCGCCACCACGTTGCCGCTCTCGCATGAGGGAAACAGCAGCGCGCGATCCTCGAACGCTTCCGCGATTTGAGCGCAGGCCCGCTTGAAGCTGCGGCCATGCGTCAGCAGGTTTACCGCCATCACCCCGTCGTTGCTCAGGCGGCTGCGGCACGCCTGGTAGAACGGCAGGGTCTCCAGCGCCCCTGCGCGCGCATGCTGGTCGAAGCCGTCCACCAGGATCAGGTCGAATTTTTTGCTGCTGCCGAGCATGTATTCCACGCCGTCGCCGATCACGATGTTGAGCCGCTTCGGGTCTTCCGGCAGCTTGAAGAACTGCCGCGCCGCTGCGACCACAGCGTGCTCGATCTCCACCACGGTGAGATGCGCGAGCGGGTAGTGGCGGTACAGAAACTTGGTCAGCGAAGCCGCGCCGAGACCGATCAGCAGCACCCTGCGCGGCGCATCGCGCAATAGCAGCGCGGCCATCATCTCACGCGTGTATTCCAGTTCGAGGTTCCACGGCCGCGCGATGCGCATCGCGCCCTGTATCCATTCGGAGCCGAAGTGCAGCGTGCGCACACCGGCTTCTTCGCGGATTTCGATGGGAGTAGTCATGCCGTCTCTATAGTTGCGAGGCTGCTTCAGTAATTGATCTCGGCGGCAGCGTCATCCAACGCTACGGTAAATGCAGTGTGGGCAGGCATATAGGCCGAAATATCTAGGCCGATGGATATATGGTTTTCCGGCATGGGCAACATTATAGTGGGGTCGCCGGTGGAGCGGCGATTTTCGGAACAGCATAGAGGAATTTTTACAGGGGGTATTCGACTACTATTTTTAACGGGCGTGCGGCAAAGCCTCCGCAGAGAGGCGGCTGCCAGGGGAGAAGTCATGCGATTCTGGAGAAGAAGTTGCAGTTTGCTGGTTTTGTTGTGGGCGGGTTGCAGTGCGGGATGGGCGGAACCCGTACCGCAAACCGGAAACCGTTGTGAAACGGAAAAGGGCAAGCATCTCCTGTGGGAAAACGACGTGCTCACGGGGAAGCTGTTCGGCCGTTCGGACAAGTGGTACACGAATGGTTTCAAGTTCTATGGCAGCGACAAGCGGGATTGCATCCCGGATTATTGGCTCGGCTTTCTGCATGACTGGATAGGGGAATTGCGCGATGTACAGCCGGATGGGAATCCCGGTTACGCCATCCAGACGGGGCATGTCTTCGGGCAGTTGATGTTCACCCCGAAAAATCTTACCACCACCGCGCCGCAGCTGATGGACCGTTTCTGGGGCGGCTGGCTGTACGGCGGCATCGTGGTGCAGAGGCAGCCGCATGACAGCCGGCGCCCGGAAGGGCAAAACAGGGACGAACTGGAGACGCTGGAACTGGACGTTGGCGTAACCGGCCCCCTTTCGGGCGCCGAGCAGGTGCAGCGGGTGGTGCATGCGCTCAGCAATTCGACCATGCCGGCCGGCTGGGGCAACCAGATCAAGACCGAGCCCGGTATGCAGTTCAGTTATACGCGCATCAAACGTGTCTGGAAGTACCCGGACAGCATCAACTCGCACCTGGATTTTTCCTGGCACTACGGCGGCGCGGCGGGAACCCTGTTCGATTACGTGAACGGCGGCGCTACGTTCCGTTTCGGCGGCCGGCTGACGGATGCGGCGCCCAATGTGATCGAGAGCCCGTCCATCGGCCAGTTCAGGGCGCCCGACGACGCGCTGTATTTACTCGCGCGGCTGGACATGAAGGGCGTCGCCCACAATGCCTTCATCGACGGTAGCCTGCTGCGCGGGGAGCCGCATGCCTCCCATTTGAGCAGCAAGCGCATCGTTCCCCAACTCACTTTCGGCGGCGTGGCGGAGTGGAAATACAACGACGGCGGGCAGCAGGATGGTTTGCGCCTGAGCCTGCTTATTCACCGGCGCGGGTCGGAATTCCGCTCCCCTGCCGGGCCGGGAGCGATCTTCAACTTTGCCACGCTGAACGTCGAATGGGATCTCTGAGTCCTGCCTGAAGGCGGCGGCTCTCCCGCCGCCACCGGTTCAGCGCATGGTGAAAGTCATGCAATTGGCCTCGCTCTGGATCATCCCGACCTGGACGTTGTCCGCCATGCATTCGAGGTCGTCGTTAAACTTGCAACTGGAGGTCTTGCACGCACCGATGCCGGCGACCTGCTGGGCTTTCCTGATGTGGGTCGATCCCTTCAGAAAGGTATCGCAGCCGGGACGGGTGGCGTCGCCGATGGTAATGGCGCGCGCATGGCAGTTTCTGTCGACGTTATAGGCGCACTCGCTTGCCATGCATTTTTTGACCGTGGGCATTTCAATGCAAATCTTGTTCATGGGATAAGCTCCTTATCTGGTTGCTGATCAGGCCATTGAGGCTGGCCTGGCGGGGTGCCCCGGCAGGCCAGCAGAAACAGCGCCATGCTGCAGGGAGCGGGGTTCGTCAGCTTAGACGCCTGGCCGGATATTTCAATTAGCAATTCACCGTAGAGAAGAGTCCTGATCCGGCTTGCGCCGCGATTTTGTTGTGCGCTATTGTGCGGGCATTATTGGAGACAGCATGGCGAAAGCGAAAACGATTTATTCCTGTACCGAGTGCGGCGGGCAGACGCCGAAGTGGCAGGGGCAGTGCCCGCACTGCATGGCATGGAACACGCTGACCGAGTCGGTGGCCGAGCCGGCTGCGAAGGGCGGCAACCGCTTCAGCGCGCTCGCGGCGAGCGGCCAGGTGCAGAGGCTCTCCGAAGTCGAGGCGACGGAAGTGTCGCGCACGCCGACCGGCATCGAGGAATTCGACCGCGTGCTCGGCGGCGGGCTGGTGGAAGGCGCGGTGGTGCTGATTGGCGGCGATCCGGGCATCGGCAAGTCCACCTTGCTGCTGCAGGTGCTTGCACACCTCTCCAGCCAGCAGAACACCCTGTACGTCAGCGGCGAGGAATCGGCGCAGCAGATCGCACTGCGCGCGAAGCGGTTATCTCTCGATGCGCGCGGCCTGCGTTTGCTGCCGGAAATCCAGCTCGAAAAAATCCAGGCGACCATCGCTGCCGACAAGCCCGACATCGTGGTGATCGACTCGATCCAGACCATGTATTCCGAGCAGCTCACCTCCGCGCCCGGTTCGGTGGCGCAGGTGCGCGAATGCGCCGCCCAGCTCACGCGCATCGCCAAGAGCAGCGGCATCACGATGATCCTGGTCGGCCATGTCACCAAGGAAGGCGCGCTCGCCGGGCCGCGCGTGCTGGAGCATATCGTCGACACCGTGCTGTACTTCGAGGGCGACACGCACTCCAGCTTCCGCCTGATCCGCGCGTTCAAGAACCGCTTCGGCGCGGTGAACGAGCTCGGCGTGTTCGCGATGACCGAGAAGGGCCTGCGCGAGGTGAGCAACCCCTCCGCGCTGTTCCTGTCGCAGCACGGCGAACAGGTTGCCGGATCGTGCGTGATGGTCACGCAGGAAGGCACGCGCCCGCTGCTCGTGGAAATCCAGGCGCTGCTCGACGAGGCGCATTCGCCGAACGTACGGCGGCTGTCGCTCGGGCTGGAGCAGAACCGCCTCGCGATGCTGCTCGCGGTGCTGCACCGCCACGCGGGCATCGCCTGCTTCGACCAGGACGTGTTCATCAACGCGGTCGGCGGCGTGAAGATCACCGAGCCGGGCGCCGACCTCGCGGTGATCCTCGCGATGGTCTCCAGCCTGCGCAACAAGCCACTGCCGGAGAAGCTGGTGGTGTTCGGCGAAGTCGGGCTGGCCGGCGAAGTGCGTCCGGTGCAGCGCGGCCAGGAGCGTCTGCGCGAAGCCGCCAAGCTCGGCTTCACGCAGGCGATCATCCCCAAGGCGAACGCGCCGAAGCAGAAGATCGCCGGGATGGAGATCATTGCGGTGGAGCGCGTCGAGCAGGCGGTCGAGCGTATGCGTTAGGGGTCGCTTCCCCGCAAATTTCAATGGCCTTTGTGTATACTTGGGTCATTACGCAAAGGTGAAGACTGTGACGATAACCATTTCCGATCGCGCGCTGCTGGAACGGAACAAGTTGTTCCGCGATATCAGCCTGGAGAGCGTCGAGCACACCCTGAGAGAGTGCCAGCCCCTTTCCCTGAAAAGCGGCGCGACGCTGCTGGAAGTCGGCCAGAAAAACACTGCGCTCTACCTCGTGCTGGAGGGCGAACTGCGCGTCTACCTGCACGGCCGGGGCCTGCCGGTGCATGCCGTGCTGGGGCCGGGAGAATGCGTCGGCGAGTTGTCGTTGGTCGATGGAGGGAGTTCGGCGGCGCTGGTCATGGCGGCGCAGGATACGCGCCTGCTGGTGGTGCCGCATGAGTCGGTCTGGGCCATGGTGGACAAATCGCACACCATCGCGCGCAACTTGCTGGCCATCCTGGCTGGCCGCATCCGCAACGACAACCTGCTGCAGGTGACGGCCACCGAGGGCAGCCTCGAATTCGAGGTGGCCACCCACATCGACACGCTGACGGGATTGCACAACCGGAACTGGATGGACGATGCATTCTCACGCATGGAACAGCGTTGCGAGCGCAGCGGGGTTCCGCTCTTCCTGTTGCTGGCGGACATCGACAGTTTCGAGGCATTCAATAACAAGCACGGCAATCTTGCGGGCGATGGCGTCCTGAAGGGTGTGGCGCGGATATTGGCGGCAAACCTCAGGCCGCAGGACTTGCTGGCCTACCTGGGCGGCGACAGGTTTGCCGTGTTGCTGCCGGAAAAAGCGCCCGACGGCGCGATGAAAATGGCCGGGCGCCTGCACGAAGCTGTTACAACCCCTGTGCTGCGTTTCGGCAAGGGTGCCGCCGACGCTACCCAGCCGATTCATGCAGAGCATGTCGCGGTCTCGCTCGGCATTGCCGTGGTGCAGCCCGGTGAGGCGCTGGATGCGGCGCTGGCTGTCGCCGATGAAGCGCTCCGGCGGGCCAAGGCGGACGGCGGCAACCGGGTAATAATGGCGGCCTCGCGCAGTTGAGGCATCCGGCTTTGCGGCCAGGGCAGGCGCATAATAACGATTAGTAATGGGAGCGGGTAGTGGCAATACTGATGCTGGTGGCAGTGCTGGTCGTAATCTTGATGCTGGCCTTTTTTCGCGCCTCCATCACCAGCTGGGTGCTGGCGATGATGGTGATCGTGCCGGTGGTGGCGATCCAGTCGCGCGTTTCGGATGCCGCGCTGCAGGCGGTGTACATCGCGCTGTTCCTGTTCATCGTCCTGTTTGGCATTTCCTCGCTGCGCCGCAACATTATCAGTGGCGCCATCCTTAAAATCTTCCGCAAGACCCTGCCGCAAATTTCCGCGACCGAGCAGGAGGCGATCGATGCCGGCACGGTGTGGTGGGATGGCGACCTGTTCAGTGGGCACCCCGACTGGAACAAGTTACTGGCCTTCCCCAAATGCGGGCTGAGCGACGCGGAGCAGGCCTTCCTCGATAACGAAGCCGAACAACTGTGCGCGATGCTGGACGACTGGGACATCACGCACCGGCGCGCCGACTTGCCGCCCGAAGTCTGGCAGTTCATCAAGGCCAAGGGCTTCTTCGGCATGATCATCCCGAAGCGCTACGGCGGCCTGGAGTTTTCCGCGCAGGCGCATTCGGCGGTAGTGAGCAAGATCGCATCGCGCAGCGGTACGGCGGCGGTGACGGTGATGGTGCCGAATTCGCTCGGCCCTGCCGAATTGCTGTTGAACTACGGCACCGAAGAGCAGAAGGAAAAATACCTGCACCGCCTCGCGTACGGTCTGGAAGTGCCGTGCTTTGCGTTGACCGGCCCCTTCGCTGGATCGGATGCCGGCGCGATTCCAGATTACGGCGAGGTTTGCTTCGGCGAATTCGGAGGAAAACAAGGCGTGCTGGGCATCCGCCTCAACTGGGAGAAGCGCTACATCACCCTCGCGCCGGTGGCGACGCTGCTCGGCTTGGCGTTCAAGCTGTACGACCCGGGTCGCATCCTGGGCGGAGACGCCGAGCGCGGCATCACCCTCGCGCTGATCCCGACCGATACGCCGGGCGTGCAGACCGGCCGCCGCCACTTCCCGCTGAACTCCGCCTTCCTGAACGGCCCTACGCAGGGCAAGGACGTGTTTATCCCGATGAACTACGTCATCGGTGGCATGCCGCGCATCGGGCAGGGCTGGCGCATGCTCATGGAATGCCTCGCGGCGGGGCGCTCGATCTCGCTGCCCGCGAGCAGCACCGGCGGCATGAAGCTCGCGGCGCGCACCAGCGGCGCATACAGCCGGGTGCGCAAGCAATTTCACATGCCGATCGGCAAATTCGAAGGCATCGAGGAGCCGCTGGCGCGCATCGGCGCATCTACCTACCTGATCGACTCGGCGCGCCGCTTCACCGCCCTGGCGGTGGACCTGGGCGAGAAGCCGTCGGTGATCTCTGCCATCGTCAAATACCACGCCACCGAGGCCGGGCGCGCCGCCATCAACGACGCGATGGACGTGCACGGCGGCAAGGGCATCTGTCTCGGTCCGGACAACTACCTGGGGCGCAGCTACGAGCTGGCGCCGGTCACCATCACCGTGGAAGGCGCGAACATCCTGACGCGCAGCATGATTATCTTCGGCCAGGGCGCGATCCGTTCTCATCCCTACGTGCTGAAGGAGGTTGCCGCGGCGCGCGAACCGAACCGCAAGCTTGCCCTGCACCAGTTCGACGAAGCCCTGTTCGGCCACATTAGCTTCACCCTGAGCAACGCGGCGCGCAGCTTCGTGTTCGGCCTGACCAACGGGCGCGGCATTCCCGCCCCCGTCTCGGCGCTGGAGGATACCGACCGCTACTACCAGCAGCTGACGCGCTTCTCCGCAGCCTTCGCCCTGAGCGCGGACATGGCGATGGCGGTGCTGGGCGGTTCGCTGAAGCGGCGCGAAAAAATTTCCGCGCGCCTCGGCGACGTGCTGAGCATGCTCTACCTGTGCTCGGCGGCACTAAAGCGCTTCGAGGACGACGGCCACCCAGCCGAAGACCTGCCGTTGCTGCACTGGGCGATGCGGGACGCGCTGTACAAGGCCCAGCAGGCGCTCGACGGCGTGATCCGCAATTTTCCGAATGCCGCGGCACGCTGGCTGCTGAGCGCGCTGATCTTTCCGGCGGGCAGGCAGTTGTCGCCGCCTTCCGACCATCTCGGCCACGAGGTTGCCACGCTGCTGATGCAGCCCGGCGCGACACGCGACCGCCTCACTGCGGGGATGTATTTACCGAGTGACAATCAGGACGCGGTGGGCGCGCTGGAAGCGGCGCTCGCGAGCACGCTCGCCTGCGAGCCGCTGCAGGCCGAACTGGACAAGGTATTCAAGGCCGGCAAACTGAAGGAACTGCAGGAGCTGCCGCGCATCGCCGAGGCGCGCGCGCAGGGCATCATCACGCCGGAACAGGCGCTGCAACTCGAACGCGACTACGCGCTGCGCCGCAAGGTCATCATGGTGGACGATTTCGCGCCGGAGGAGTTGCCGGCGGGAAGCAAATCCTGAAACAGCAGCTACCACGAAGAACGCGAAGATAAGACAGGGGCATCGGAATGCGATTCGCAGAAAGCTTCGTGCCCTTCGTGTTCTTCGTGGTGAAGTGTTTTTTTAGCGTGAGAGGATAAATGGGCAACATTGAGGCGCCACAAACCGATGTCATCACGCCGGAACAAGCGGGCACGCTGCACGGGCTGTTCCTGGAGCGCGTGCGCCGCTCGCCGGAGCGGGTCGCCTATCGTCACTTCGAGTGCAACGAGTGGCGTGATTTGACCTGGCGCGAGATGCTCGCCGAAATCGCGCGCTGGCAGGCGGCGCTGGCCGGCCTCGGCTTGCAGCGCGGCGACCGCGTCGCGATCATGCTGCGCAACTGTCCTTACTGGATGATGTTCGACCAGGCTGCGATGTCGCTGGGGCTGGTGGTCGTGCCGCTCTATACCGTGGACCGGCCGGACAACATCGCCTACATCGTCAACGATGCCGACGTGAAGGTGCTGCTGTTCGAGAACGAAGAGCAGTGGCAGGCGCTGCGCACGGTGCGCGAGCGGCTTGGCGGCGTGAAGTGCTTCGTGAGCATCGACGCGATGCGCAACGGTGCCGCGCCGCGCCTGAAGTCTGCACAGGAATTCTTGCCACCGGCGGCACCGAGCCCTCTCCCCAACCCTGATGAAACAACTAGCCATTCGACTAAGCCCGCAAGCGGGCAAGTCGCTGGTTATCTCCCGCAGGCGGGCGAGGGGGCAAACGATCCGCTGCGCGGGACTTGTTCAGACGATTTGGCCAGTATCATCTACACCTCCGGCACCACCGGCAAGCCCAAGGGCGTGATGCTGAGCCATGCCAACATGCTGAGCAACGCGCACGCCTGCCTGGACACTTTCGCGGTGCACCGCGACGACCTGTTCCTCTCCTTCCTGCCGCTGTCGCACACCTTCGAGCGCACGCTGGGCTATTACCTGCCGGTGATGACCGGCGCCACGGTCGCGTTCGCGCGCTCCATCCCGCAACTGGCCGAAGACCTGCAGATCATCCGTCCCACCATCCTGATTTCCGTGCCGCGCATCTACGAGCGCATGTATGCCGCGATCCGCGCCAGCCTCGATGAGGGTTCGTCGCTCAGGCGCAAGCTGTTCCACCTGGCGGTGGAAACCGGCTGGGCTCGCTTCGAGCGCGAGCAGGGGCGCGGGCCGTGGAAGCCGTCCTTCCTGCTCTGGCCGCTGCTGCAAAAACTGGTCGCACAAAAAGTGCTGGATCGCCTCGGCGGCAGGTTGCGCGTGGCGGTCAGCGGTGGTGCGGCACTCGCCCCCGAAATCTCGCGGGTGTTCGTCGGCCTTGGGCTGCCGGTGGTGCAGGGCTACGGACTGACCGAGACCAGCCCAGTGATCAGCGGCAACCGTCCGGAGAACAACTACCCCGACAGCGTCGGCCAGCCGATCCGCGACGTGCAGGTGAGGCTCGGCGAGCAGGGCGCGCTGCTGGTGAAGGGGCCGAACGTGATGCTCGGCTACTGGAACAATCCCGAGGCGACGCGCGCCATGATAGACGCGGACGGCTGGCTGAACACCGGCGACGTCGCGCATATCTCCGCCATCGGCCACATCTACATCACCGGACGCATCAAGGACATCATCGTCATGTCGAACGGCGAGAAGATCCCGCCGAGCGACATGGAGATCGCGCTGCTGCACGACCCGCTGTTCGACCAGGTGATGGTGTTCGGCGAGGCGCATCCCTACCTCGTCGTGCTGGCGGTGCTCAATGAAGAGGCTTGGCAGCATTTCACGAAGGAGGTCGGTATCCGTGGCGACATGCCGGAGTCATTGACCGACAGCAACGTAGAGGCCAGGATACTGAGACGCGTCGCGCGCAACTTGCGCGGCTTTCCGGGTTATGCCAAGGTGAACCGCGTGCTGCTGTTGCGCGAACCGTGGAGCATCGATAACGGCCTGCTGACGCCGACCCTGAAGATCAAGCGTGCCGAGATCGCGCAGCAATTCGCCGGGCAAATCAAACAACTCTATGAGAGGCGTTGATATGGAAAATCAGCCGCAAACCACGACGTTGCCCCAGCGCGAGCCCACCCTGCGCATGGTCGCGATGCCTTCCGACTGCAACTACACCGGCGACGTGTTCGGCGGCTGGATCATGGGGCAGGTTGACATCGCGGGCAGCATCCCCGCACTGCACCGCGCGCGGGGCAGGGTGGTGACCGTCGCGGTGAATTCCTTCATCTTCAAGCAGCCGCTGTTCATGGGCGACGTGGTGAGCTTCTACGCGAGCATTACCAAGGTCGGGCGCACCTCGCTCACCGTGAGCGTCGAGGTGTACGCGCAGCGCGACCCCGAGCAGCCGACCTGCGTGAAGGTGACCGAGGCGACGCTGACCTATGTCGCGGTGGACGAGAACCGCCGGCCGCGCGTCGTGCCGGCGTAGGGTGGGCACGTTTTTGTGCCCACGCGTGAATCAGCACTGCGTGGGCAGATGAACCCTGCCCACCCTACGAAATTGATCGTTCCCCGCGCGGAACATGAGAACAACAAACAAGAGGCCGTTATGAGCGAGAATTTTCGGGTACGCAAGGTTGCGGTGCTGGGAGCCGGCGTGATGGGTGCGCAGATTGCCGCACACTTGGTCAACGCCAACGTCGAGACGCTGCTGTTCGATCTCCCCGCGAAGGAAGGCGACCCGGGCGGCATCGTCAACAAGGCGCTCGATAATCTCCGCAAGCTTGATCCCGCGCCCGCGGCGAGTCCGGCGAAGATTTCCTTCATCCAGCCCACGAACTATGAACAGCATCTCGACAAGCTGCGCGAGTGCGACCTCGTGATCGAGGCCATCGCCGAGCGTATGGACTGGAAATCCGATCTCTACAAAAAAGTTGTGCCGCATCTCGGCGAACGCGCGATCTTCGCGAGCAACACCTCCGGCCTGTCGATCAACCGGCTCGCCGAGGCCTTCCCTGAGCACCTGCGCCACCGCTTCTGCGGCGTCCACTTTTTCAACCCGCCGCGCTACATGCATCTCGTCGAGTTGATCCCCTGCGCGCAGACCGAGGCGCCGCTGCTCGACCGGCTCGAGACCTTCCTCGTCTCCACGCTCGGCAAGGGCGTGGTGCGCGCCAAGGACACGCCCAACTTCATCGCCAACCGCATCGGCGTGTTCTCGATGCTCGCGACCCGGCACCATGCGGCGGCGTTCAACCTCGGCTTCGACACCGTAGACGCGCTCACCGGCCGCTACCTCGGCCGCCCCAAGAGCGCGACCTTCCGCACGCTGGACGTGGTCGGCCTGGACGTGTTCGCGCATGTGGTCAACACCATGCGCGAGAACCTGACCGACGATCCGTGGCACAGGCACTTCGAGCTCCCCGGCTGGCTGGGGCAACTGGTCGACCAGGGCGCGCTCGGGCAGAAGACCAAGCGCGGCATCTACCAGAAGATCGGCAGGGACATCCACGTGCTCGACCTGCACGACGGGGCCTACCGCCTCTCCGAGAGCAAGATCGACGACGCCGTGAAAGACATCCTGCGCGAGCGCGACTGGGCGAAGAAACTCGCCGGGCTGCACGGCAGCTCGCACCCGCAGGCGCAGTTCCTCTGGGCGACGTTCCGCGACGTGTTCCACTACTGCGCGCTGCAACTCGAAAGCATCGCCAGCAACGCGCGCGACCTCGACCTCGCCGTGCGCTGGGGCTTCGGCTGGGACAGCGGCCCGTTCGAAATCTGGCAGGCGGCGGGCTGGCAGCAGGTCGCAGGCTGGATCGCCGCCGACATCGCCGCAGGCAAGGCGATGTCCGAAGTTCCGCTGCCCGGCTGGGCGAGCGAGCCGAACCGCAGCGGCGTACACACTGCGCAGGGTTCATTTTCTCCAAATGTAGGGTGGATAAGCCACAGCGCATCCACCGGAGCCTCACCCTCTGCGGATAAAGGTGGATGCGCTCCGCTTATCCACCCTACGTCATCAGGAACTTACCAACCCCGCTCCCAACTCCCCGTATATAAGCGCCAACTCTTCCCCGACCGCCTGCTCGGCGAGATCGCGCACTACGGCGAGACCGTGTTCGAGAACGGCGACATCCGCATGTGGCACATGGGCGACGGCATCGCCATCCTCAGCTTCAGGACCAAGATGCACACCGTCAGCAACGAGGTGCTCGACGGCATCCTGCGCGCGGTGGACGAGGCCGAGGAACATTTCAGCGCGCTGATCCTCTGGCAGGCCGAGCCGCCATTCTCGGCGGGCGCGAACCTGTTGCAGGCGATGCAGGGCATGCAGGAAGGCGCAGAAGAGGGCGGCCTGCTCGACAAACTCAAGGGCGCGGCGACGCGCGTCAAATACACCGTCGCGGGCGGCGGCGGGCTGGGCGATGTGCTCAACGCCGCCACGGGGCACGTGCCGCGCGTCGCGGACGTGGTCGCGAAATTCCAGCAGGTCTCGCAGCGCCTGAGGTACGCGCAGGTGCCGACCATCGCCGCGGTGGACGGCCTCGCGCTCGGCGGCGGCTGCGAATTTTCCATGCACTGCTCAAAAATCGTCACGACGCTGGAGAGCTACATCGGCCTCGTCGAGGTCGGCGTCGGCCTGCTGCCTGCGGGCGGCGGCTGCAAGGAGATGGCGCTGCGCGCCGCGCAGGAGGCTCAGCGCCTCGCCATCGAAGGCCGCGCCGGCATCTTTCCGCACCTCAAGCGCTACTTCCAGAACATCGCTACGGGCGAAGTCGCCAAGAGCGCCGAGCTCGCGCGAGAGATGGGTTACCTGCGGCAGTCCGACCGCATCGTGATGAACCGCTTCGAGTTGCTGCATGTCGCGAAGGAAGAAGCCAGGGCGCTGAACGCCACCGCGTATCGCCCGCCGCTGCAAGTCCGCCAGATACCGGTTGCCGGCCGCACCGGTATCGCCACCCTCAAGGCCGCGATGGTCAACCTGCTCGAAGGCGGCTTTATCTCCGAGCACGACTACGACATCGGTTGCCGCATCGCCGAGACCATGTGCGGCGGCGATGTGGATGCGGGCAGCCTCGTGGACGAGCAGTGGCTGCTCGACCTGGAGCGCAAGCACTTTATGGAACTCATTGCCACCGACAAGACGCAGGCAAGGATCGAGCACATGCTGAAGAACGGGAAACCACTAAGGAATTAGGGCGTTATTTGTATTCATGAAACTGGAGTCACCATGGTATCCCCTCGCTTAGCCGCAAAAACTGAGTCAGAAGAGTCAACCCTTCGTTTAGCTGTTTTAATTGATGCTGACAATGCTCAAGCTACTGTTATTGATGGCCTTTTGGCGGAAATTGCAAGATTCGGGGAGGCAACCGTAAAGCGCATATACGGTGATTTCACTGCTTCAAGTAGTTCATCGTGGAAAAAGGTGTTGCAGCGTTATGCTATTAAGCCAGTTCAACAGTTTGCATATACGACCGGAAAAAATGCTACTGACAGTACGCTGATTATTGATGCGATGGATTTGTTGTACACACGAAAATTTGACGGCTTCTGCCTGATTACTAGCGACAGCGATTTCACCGGCCTTGCAATGCGATTACGTGAGGAAGGTCTCACTGTTTTTGGTTTTGGTGAAAAGAAAACACCAGAAGCGTTCCGTAATGCTTGCCACAAGTTTGTGTTTACTGAGGTTCTTCGCACAAGTGCTGCAGTTGAGCCACCCGCCCAACCATCGAAAGCTGGGAGCGAACAAAAGCCAGTTAAACCTCAAACATCTACGGAGGTCGTAGAACCAAAGCAGGAGTTCCCCAGAACATTTGTTCTTACAGCCCTTGAGCAATCAACTGACGACTCTGGTTGGGCAAATCTTGGAACATTCGGGAGTTACCTTACAAAGCTACAACCTGATTTTGACCCTAGGTTGTATGGCTATAAGAAACTTTCTGATCTCGTCAAAGCCAAGTCAGAAATATTTGTGACTGAAGAACGGCAAGCCCCAGGGTCAAATCAGAAGGTTTTATACTTGCGTGCAAAGTGGGCAGATTAGAAGCAAAAAATGGCCGGCATCAGGATTAAAAGGGGCCAGCTTCGCTTTTCGCTAACTCCATAATGCGAGACCATTGCCGAGACCTGTTCCGGGTGCTATTCTTGGCTCCGTTAAATGGAGGGAGAACCAAATGGCACATGTAATCCTTGCGGAAACGACGGCGAGTGTTTCCGAGTTGAAAAAGAACCCGATGGCGACGGTTGCGGCCGGGGAAGGCTTTCCGGTGGCGATTTTGAACCGCAATGAGCCGACTTTCTATTGCGTTCCTGCGAAAGCTTATGAGGCACTGATGGATAAGCTGGAAGACCTGGAGTTGAACGCAATTGCCGATGCGCGCTTGAAGGACGGCAAGCGTCCGGTGCGGGTCAAGCTCGATGAGCTATGAGCTGAGTTTTCATCCCGATGCGCTGCTGGAGTGGCGCAAGCTGGATACGACAGTCCGCGAACAATTCAAGAAGAAACTGGCCGAGCGCTTGCAGCATCCGCGTGCTCCCTCGGCGAGGCTTGCAGGCCATAAAGACCGATATAAAATCAAACTGCGCAGCGTGGGATACCGGCTGGTGTATGAGGTGCGGGATACCGTGTTGCTGGTGATCGTGGTCGCGGTCGGCAAGCGGGAGCGCAATGCGGTTTATCGCGCGGCTGCGAAACGTTAATCGGTGGAGGAGACATCATGACCAAACAAATCCAGGAAGCCTACATCGTTGCCGCGACGCGCACGCCGGTCGGCAAGGCGCCGCGCGGGATGTTCCGCAACACGCGGCCCGACGATCTGCTGGTGCATGCGCTGAAGGGCGTGCTGGCGCAGGCGCCTTCGCTCGATCCGGCTGTTATTGGTGATGTCATCGTCGGCTGCGCGATGCCGGAGGCGGAGCAGGGCATGAACGTGGCGCGCATCGCGCTGCTGCTCGCGGGGCTGCCGAACGGCGTGCCGGGCATGACGGTGAACCGCTTCTGCTCTTCCGGCCTGCAGGCGGTGGCGCTCGCGGCGGATCGGATTCGTTTGGGCGAAGCCGACGTGATGATCGCGGGGGGCGCAGAGAGCATGAGCATGGTGCCGATGATGGGCAACAAGGTCGCGTTCAATCCGGCGATCTTCGCGGACGAACATGTCGGCATCGCCTACGGCATGGGGCTGACGGCGGAAAAGGTGGCCGCGCAATGGAAGGTGTCGCGCGAGGCGCAGGATGCGTTCGCCTGCGAGAGCCACCGGCGTGCGCTCGCGGGAATCGCGAACGGCGAGTTCGCGGACGAGATCGCGCCTTTCGAGATCGTCGAGCACCGGCCGGATTTGATCGAGCGCGAGGCGACGGAGCAGCGCCGCCTCGCGATGCACGACGAGGGGCCGCGCGCCGACACTTCGCTCGAGGCGCTCGCGAAACTCAGGCCAGTATTCGCGCAAAAGGGCTCGGTCACCGCGGGCAACAGCTCGCAGATGTCGGACGGCGCGGCGGCAGTGCTGCTGTGCTCCGAGGCCGCGTTGAAGCGCTTCAACCTTACGCCCATCGGCAAGTTTCTCGGCTTCAGCGTCGCGGGCGTGCCGCCGGAGATCATGGGCATCGGGCCGAAGGAGGCGATCCCGCGCGTCCTGCAGCAGACCGGCCTGAAGCTTTCCGACCTGGGCTGGATCGAGCTCAACGAGGCCTTCGCCGCGCAGTCGCTCGCGGTGATCGGCGATGTCGGCCTCGACCCGGCTATCGTCAACCCGCTCGGCGGCGCGATCGCACTCGGCCATCCTTTGGGTGCGACCGGTGCGATCCGCACCGCGACGCTGCTGCACGGCCTGCGCCGCCGCAAGCAGAAGTACGGCATGGTGACGATGTGCATCGGCACCGGCATGGGCGCGGCGGGTATTTTCGAGGCGCTTTAGCATTCCTGTAATGATTCAAGGAAAAATCCTGATGCGAAAATTATGGCTGGGCATGTTGTTGCTCTGCCTGTGCGCGTACGCGCGAGCCGCCGAGGTGGACGGCGTGAAACTGCCGGACAGCGTGCATCTCGGCAGCCGCGATCTGCAACTTAATGGTGCCGGGGTGCGCAGCAGGTTCTTTCTCGACCTGTACATCGCGGCGCTTTACCTGCCGGGGAAAAGCGTCAGTTGGGCGGCGGTGCAGGCTGACGGCGGCGAAAAGCGCATGGCGCTGCACCTTTTGATCGGCATCAGCGCCGATCACCTGTTCAGCGCGCTGAACAATGCCATTGCTGCCAATCACACCCCCGCTGAATTGAGCGCATTGGAGAGGCCGCTCAAGGAATTCGCGGCGATCTTTCGCGCGATCGATGAAATCGAGAAAGGCGATGTCGTGACGCTGGACTATCTGCCGGGCAGCGGCACGCAGGTCAGCGTGAACGGCGTCCCGAAGGGTATAGTCGGCGGTGCGCAGTTCTACGGCGCGTTGCTGAAAGTCTGGCTCGGCGACAAGCCGGCACAGGCCGACCTCAAGCAGAAACTGTTGGGTGGACGATGAGCGAGGCGGAACGGCTTAACGCGGATTGTCATGCTGCCACGCTGGACCGAGCCGCGCTACGGCGCGCGATGCAGGGCGAAGGCGAGGCGTGGTATGACCTGGTGACGGAGCGCTGCCCGCACCTGTTCGCCGATGTGGCGGTGTTCGTCACGGCTGCGCAGATGCGGCAGATGCGCGCAGTGATCGAGGCGGTGGAGCGGGTGGTGAGGCTGCCGGGGTGGGAGCAAAGCTCCGCGCCGGATTCTGCACTTGGCGTGTTCTACGGCTACGACTTCCACCTCAACAGCGACGGCGCGCATCTCATCGAGATCAACAGCAACGCGGGCGGCGGGCTCCTGAATGCGCTGCTGCTCGACAGCCAGCGCGAGGCAATACTTCCCGTTCATGCTGATGCTTCGCCAGACTCAGCACAGGGTACGCCAAGCGTATCGAAGCATGAGAGTTCACCCTTCGATATCTCAGGGCAAACGGATGTTTCTCTGAATGATGTGTTCCTCGCGATGTTCCGCAACGAGTGGCGGCTGGCGCGCAGCGGTGTGCCGCTGCAGGCTGTCGCCATCGTGGACGAGCAGCCGGAGGCGCAGTACCTGTATCCCGAATTCCTGCTCGCGCAGAAGATGTTCGGGCGCGCCGGGATCATGGCCTGCATCGCCGACCCGTCCGCGCTGCAACTGCGCGGGAATGAACTCTATCTTGGCGAGCAGAAGATCGACCTGGTGTACAACCGCCTGACGGATTTTTCCCTGCAGAAATATCCCGCGCTGCGGCAGGCGTATCTGGAGGGTGGCGCAGTCGTGACGCCCGGCCCCGCGCACTATGCGCGCTACGCCGACAAGCGCAAGCTGGCGCGGCTGACCGGTGCGGAAGGCCTGCGCGCGCTCGGCGCGAGCGAGGCCGACATCGCCACGCTGCTGGCGGGCGTGCCGCAGACCCGGCTGGTGCAGGCGGCGGACCATGACCGTTGGTGGCAGGAGCGCAAGCATTGGTTCTTCAAGCCCGCCGCGGGCTACGGCAGCAAGGGCAGCTACAGCGGCGCGAAGCTCACCAAGCGGGTGTTCGAGGAGATCATGCGGGGCGGCTACGTCGCGCAGCGCATGGCAGCACCCGGCGAGCGCATGGTCTGCGTCGAGGGGGCGGAGCCGCAGCCGCTCAAGTGCGATGTGCGCTGCTACGTTTACGATAGGCGGGTGCAGCTCGTCGTGGCGCGCCTCTACCAGGGACAGACCACCAACTTCCGCACACCGGGCGGCGGCTTCGCAGTAGTGCGCGTGGTGGAGTAGAATCTCCTCCCCCGCGGATTTTTAAAACGGCTTCTGGGGTTTGCAACATACCTCTTTGAAGGAGTAGTCATGTTTCGCAACAAACTGCTGTTGACTGGCGCATTCGCGCTTCTCCTGTCCGGCCTCTCGGCTACGGCGCTGGCGAGGGACGTGTCCACCGCGCAGACCGCGCTGCGGCTCGCGCAGGACGAGATGAAGGCCGCCGAGGCGGAGCGCGATGCGGATGCGAAGCGCCTCGCGGCGATCGAGAAGGAAGTGGCGCGGCTGAAGGGCCAACTGGAGGCGGAGCGCAAGAAGGCCACGCAGTCGGAAAAACGCTACCTCGAAAGCAGGAAGCAGCACGACAAGGCGCAAGCCGCGTTCGACAAGGCCTGGAAACAATAAGCGGAACATGGCGCTCTACGCATTTCTCTCGGTGGGGATCGGCGCGGCCGTCGGCGCATGGCTGCGCTGGGGCCTGGGGCTGTGGTTCAACCCGGCGCTGCCGGAGCTGCCGCTCGGCACACTCGCGGCCAACCTCATCGGCGGCTACCTGATCGGGCTCGCGATCGCCTTCTTCGTCCAGCACCCGACGCTGTCGCCGGAATGGCGGCTGCTCGTCATCACCGGTTTCCTCGGCGGGCTGACCACTTTTTCCACCTTTTCGGCGGAGACCGTCACCCTGCTGCTGCGCGGGCAGTATGCGTGGGGCACGGCCATCATCGCGGCGCATCTCGGCGGTTCGCTGCTGATGACGGTGCTGGGTATACAGACTTTCAAGTGGCTTCAAAATTAGGAGAACGACGATGAATCAGCTTACTTTCTATGTCACCGAAAAACAGCTCCATTCCGGCGAGCCTCTCTATGAGTGGCTGCTGGAAGAGGCCAGGGAACTCGGCATCCTCGGCGGCTCGGCATTCCGCGCCATCGCCGGGTTCGGACGGCACGGCAGACTGCGCGAGGAGACTTTCTTCGAGCTGGCCGGGGAACTGGCGGTGCAGGTTGAGTTCATCGTGGACGACAAGCTCGCCGAACAGATGTTGCAGCGGGTGCACTCGCAGAGCCTCAACATCTTCTATGTGCGCAGCAAGGTCGAGTCCGGAATCGTTTAACGTCCGGTTGGCCATCGGCCTATCGGCCCTGTAGTGATTGCTTAACTGTGCCGCACGAATAGAGCATGAAGCCGTTCGTGTTGAGCTCGTCGAAACATGAATGGCTGCATGGCCTTCGACAGGCTCAGGTCGAACGGAATGTAATTTCTATTCGTGCCGATCAATAATGCCGGCGTTGCCGCCGGTATCGATAATCCGGTTTTCAGGGAGGCTGCGATGCGCCTGACTGTGCTGGGCTGTTGTGGCGGGATCGGCGGGGTGCGGCGCACCGTCTCGCTGCTGCTCGACGACGACATCCTGATCGATGCGGGCAGCGGCGCGGGCGACCTCACGCTGGAGCGTATGGCGCTCCTCGAACATGTCTTCCTCACCCACGCGCACCTCGACCACAGCGGCTTCCTGCCGCTGCTCGCGGATGCCGCCGCCTTTCTGCGCCAGCGTCCGCTGAACGTCCATGCCCTGCCGCAGACCATTACCGCACTGAGGCAGCACATGCTCAACGGCGAACTGTGGCCGGACTACACCGTCTTGCCGAGCGCGGACCATCCCTACATCCGCTTCTTTCCGCTGACGGTCGGCACCACGCTGCAGCTCGGCGGGCGGCGCATCACGACGCTGCCCGCGCGCCATGCGGTGCCGGCCGTGGGGTATTGCGTGGACAGCGGCGCCGCGAGCTTCGTCTACAGCGGCGACACCACCGATTGCGAGGAATTCTGGGCGGCGCTGAACCGCATCGAAAACCTGCACTACCTGATGGTCGAAACGACCTTCCTCGATGCCATCCAAACCGCCGCCGCGAAGTCCGGGCACTTCACCGCCGGACTCCTCGCGCGCGGCCTAGCGCGCCTGCAGCGCCCGGTGCAACTGTTCATCTCTCACATGGAACCGGGTAGGGAAGAGAGCACCATGGCGGAAGTCATGGCCACCTGCGGCGCATTCCGGCCGCAGCAGTTGCAGCAGGGGCAAGAGTTCGTTTTTTGATCTTGCAAAGGCTTTGAACCACGAAGGACACGAAGAGCACGAAGAAGAACGAAAGTCACCGGGAAATGTTGCGCCGCAGGAATCTTCGTGACCTTCGTGGTGAAGTGCTTTTTTGATCGATTGTCTACAACAGGGAGGATGCCATGAAGCAAATCATGATGCTGGTTTCGCTGTTTTGCCTGACCGTTGTTCCCGCGGCGCAGGCCGCGGTGCAGGGCAAGGAGGTGAGCTATCGCGCGGACGGCACGGTTCTCAAGGGCTATCTCGCCTGGGACGATGCCGTGAAGGGCAAGCGTCCCGCGGTGCTGGTGGTGCACGAGTGGTGGGGACACAACGCCTATGCGCGCAAGCGCGCTGACATGCTGGCCGGGCTGGGCTACACCGCGCTGGCGGTGGACATGTACGGCGGCGGCAAACAGGCCAACCATCCGGACGACGCGGGCAAGTTTGCGACGGAGGTGGCGAAGAACATGCCGCTCGCCAAGGCGCGCTTCGAAGCGGGCATGCGCTTGCTGCGCAAACAGAAAACCGTCGATCCCGAACGGATCGCGGCGATCGGCTACTGTTTCGGCGGCGGCGTGGTGCTCAATATGGCGCGTGCCGGGGTGAACCTGAGAGGCGTGGCGAGTTTCCACGGTTCGCTCGGCACCGACAGTCCCGCGCAGCCCGGCAAGGTCAGGGCGCGCATCATTTCCTTCACCGGCGAGGCCGACCCGATGATCCCCGCGGATGCGGTCGCCGCCTTCAGGAAGGAGATGGAAAGCGCGGGGGCGGACTTCCGCGTGGTCACCTATCCCGGCGTAAAGCATAGTTTCACCAACCCCGATGCGGATGAACTGGGGCGGAAATTCAACCTGCCGCTGGCCTACGATGCCGCCGCCGACCGCGATTCATGGCGGCAAGCCACGTCATTCCTGCGTGAGACGTTCGGCATGCACTGATTCCGGAAAGTCCCATATAATTTCCAATCGGGCATATTCAAGGCGGGCCGGGATCGTTTATGCAAAACCTGCTTAGCAAAAGATCCAAACTGCCGGCCATCATCCTGCTGGCCGCCGTCCTGCTGGCCGGCCTGCTGCTGTACGACCAGTACGGACGCGCCAAACCCCCCATCAAGATCGGTGTGCCGCACTCGCTGACCGGCACCATGGCGGCGAGCGAAGCCCCCCTGGTTGACGCCATCCGGCTCGCCGTCGAAGAAGCCAACCAGACCGGTGGACTCAACGGACGGCCGGTCGAGATGATCGTCGCCGACTGCCGCTCGGACGATGCCTATTGCGCGGAGCAGGCCGAAAAACTCATCGCGCAGGACAAGGTGCAGGCCCTGTTCGGCTGCTGGACATCGAACTGCCGCAAGGCCGTCAAACCCGTCGTCGAAAAGCATCACCACCTCCTGTTCTACCCCCTGCAGTACGAAGGTCTCGAACAATCCCCCGACATCGTCTACACCGGCGCCGTGCCTAACCAGCAAATCATCCCGATGGCGCTCTGGGCGCTGCGGCAATACGGCAAGCGCTACTACCTCATCGGCTCGGACTACGTCTTCCCGCGCACCGTCAACCGCATGGTCAAGGACGTCCTGCTCGCCCAAGGCGGACAACTGACGGGCGAACGCTACCAACCGCTGGGTGCGAGCGACATGGCGGCCGCGGTGAACGAAATTGCCGCAAGGCGTCCCGACTTCATCCTCAACACCCTCAACGGCGACAGCAACCGGTACTTCTTCCGCGCCCTCAAGGAGGCCGGCATCGACGCGGAAAAAATCCCCGTCTTCTCCACCAGCATCGCCGAAGTTGAACTCGCGGCGATGGAACCCGGACTGATCGCGGGGCACTACGCCGCCTGGAACTACTTCCAGGGCGTGGACAGCGCAGAAAACAAGGCCTTCATCGCGCGCTTCAGGCAGCGTTTCGGCAAGGGGCGCGTGCTCGACGACCCGATGGAAGCCTCCTACATCGGCGCGATGCTGTGGGCGGACAGCGTGCGTAGCGCCGGCACGACGGACCTGGCTCCGGTGAAAAACGTCCTCGCGCAACAGAGCATGTCCGCCCCCGAAGGCATCGTCGCGGTGGACTTCAACACCGGGCACCTGTGGAAGACCGTGCGCATCGGCAAAGCGCGCCCGGATGGGCAATTCGACATCGTCTGGCAATCCGAAGACGCCGTGCACCCGGCGCCGTTCCCGTTCTACCGCAGCCGCCAGGAATGGCTCGCGGAACAGAAAAGCCTGATGGGAAGCGCGCCATGAGATTCACCTCGCTTACCCATCACCTGGTGCTGTGGTTCATCGCCGTAGCACTCCTGCCGCTGCTGCTGTTCGGTTACCTGAGCCTGCAGCAGAACGAGACCGCGCTGCGCACCGAGACGCAGGCGCGCATGTCGCGCCTGGTGGACAAGAAGACCATGGAGATCAAGGTCTATCTCGCCGAGCGCGCCCAGAACGCCCAGATGCTGGCGCGCAGCACCCTGATGGAGCAGGCCATGGGCACCCTGTCGCGCGCCTACGCGCAACACGGGCCGGACTCTCCGGAGTATCTCAAGGCGGACCGGCAGTTCCGCGGGCGCTTTTCTCCGTATATCGATGAGAGCGCACTGTTTTACGACATCCTCCTGATCACGCCGCAGGGCGAGATCATCTACAGCGACAAGCACGAGGCGGACTTCGCCACCAACCTGCTCCACGGGTCACACCGCGATTCGCAGCTGGCCAGGGCGTTCCGCGAATCCAGCCTGACCTTCGAGAGCAACTTCTCCGGCTTCGAGACTTACACCCCTTCCGGCGCTCCGGCGGCATTTATTTCCGCCCCCATTATCTACAACGGCGCATTCCACGGCGTGATCGCTTTCCAGCTCAGCACCGAGAACGTCTACCGCGTGGCGATGGACGCCAGCGGGCTGGGCGCGACCGGGGAGACGCTGCTCGCCAGACTGACGGGCCCCGACGAAGCCCTGTTCGTCGCGCCGCTCCGGCATGACCCGGAGGCGGCCATGAAGCGCAGGATAGACATGAAGACGGCAAACATCCCGATGCGTAATGCCCTGCTCGGGCGGCATGGCGGCGGGATAGAAACCGACTACAGCAGCCGGCAGGTGGTCGCCGCCTGGCGCTACGTGCCGGAGTTGCGCTGGGGGATGGTGGTCAAGATGGATGCCGACGAGGCTTTTGCGCCCATTTACCGCCAGCGGCAGATCCTGCTGCAGATCCTGCTCGCGCTGGTGCTGCTGGCCGGTGTTATCGCGCTGTATTTCGGGCGGCGGCTGGTCGTGCCGCTCAAGGGTTTTGCGCAGACTGCCGATGCGGTGGCGCGGGGCGATCTGGACAGGCGCGTCGCCGAGTCCGGTCTGGGCGAGATCGGCGTGCTGGGGCGCGCCTTCAATCACATGGCCGGAAACCTGCAGTCGCTGTACCGCACGCTGGAAGACCGTGTCGAGGAGCGCACCCGTGAGCTGAATGTAAGCAACGAGCAGTTGCAGGAGGAGATCATCGAGCGTGAACTGATCGAAGCGGCCTTGCGGGAGAACGAAGAGCTGCTGACCTCGGTCATGAAACTTCTGCCGGTGGGGGTCTGGATCATTAACGCAGAAGGGATAATCATCTTCGAAAACACTGCCGGACGAAAAATCTGGGGTGGGGCACACGACTTGGGAGCCGGGCAGTTCGGGGAACGCAAGGGCTGGTGGCTGGGCAATAATCAACCGATAGAACCCCATGAATGGGCGCAGGCGCGCGCTATCGCAAAGGGCGAAACTTCCATCGAGGAGGAAATCGAGATCGAGTGCCTCGACGGCACGCATAAGACCATTCTCAACTCCGCCCTGCCGCTGCGCAGGAGCGATGGGAGCATCAGCGGCGCAGTTGTCGTCAATCAGGACATCACCGAGCGCAAGCAGGCCGAAGCGCAGATAGCGGAGTCCATAGCGTTGCTGCAGGCTACCAACAAGGCACTGGATGAATTCACCTACATCGCCGCGCACGATCTCAAGGAGCCGCTGCGCGGCATCCACAACTACACCAGCTTCCTCAAGGAAGACTACGGCGACCGGCTGGATGGGGAAGCGGGGCAATACATCAGCAGCATCCAGCGGCTGGCCGAGCGCCTATCCGCCCTGATCGACCGCCTGCTGGCCTATTCTCGTCTGGGCAGCACGGAGCTTGCCAGGGTTCCGGTCGATGTCGATGCGGTGGTCGACGCCGTGGCGGAAGACTTGAGCCGTTTTTGGAGCTCTGATTCGCATGGAGGAATGGGGATCGAGTTGCGCCGCAATGGCAGGCTGGGCGTTGTCAAGGGTGATGCCACCCGCATCGGTGAGGTGTTCCAGAACCTGATTTCCAACGCGGCAAAATACAACGACAAGCCATTGAAATGGATAGAGGTCGGCTGCGACCGGAGCGGCCCCGTCCCGGTTTTTTACGTGCGCGACAATGGCATCGGTATCCAGCCCCATCATCAGGAAACCGTGTTCCGGATCTTCAAGCGGCTGCACGAGCAAAACAAGTATGGCGGCGGGACCGGAGCCGGCCTTACAATCACCAAGAAAATCATCGAGCTTCACGGCGGTCGCATCTGGCTGGATTCCACCCCCGGGGAAGGCACCACGTTTTATTTTACTTTGAGCGAGGATGCATAATGGCTGGAATGAAATCTCAATACATCCTGATCGTCGAGGACAGCGACGACGATTATCTGGCTACGGTGCGCGCCTTCAAGAAGGCCAACCTGGTCAATCCTGTGCGGCGCTGCACCAACGGCGACCAGGCGATGGACTACCTGCTCCGGCGCGGGGAATTCTCCGGCAACGGCAAGGCGCCCCGGCCGAGCATCATCCTGCTTGACCTGAACCTGCCGGGTACAGACGGCAGGGAAGTGCTGGGCATGATCAAGGCCGACCCGGATCTGCAGAAGATCCCCGTCATCGTCCTGACCACCTCCAATGCCGAGCAGGACATCGAGCAATGCTATGCCGCGGGCGCGAATTCCTATGTGCAGAAACCCGTGGATCTGGTCGGGTTCATCCAGTCGGTCGCGCGTCTCACCGATTTCTGGTTCAACGTCTCCATCCTGCCCAAGAACAAATGACCGCAACCATCCTCGTCATCGACGACAGCGAAGACGATCGGCGCCTCTACCGGCGCGCGCTCAAGGATGTTGACTGCCGCTTCGTGATGGCGTCATCGGCGAAGGATGGATTCATATGCATGGCCGACCACAGGCCGGACGTGATCCTGCTGGATTACAACCTGCCCGATCTCGACGGACTCAGCCTGGTCAAGGTGCTTGCCGGATGTTCCGGCCCGCCCGCCCCCCTCATCATGCTGACCGGGGAGGGCAGCGAATCGGTGGCCGTCGAGGTGATGAAGCTCGGCGCTTCCGATTACCTCGTGAAGGACACCGCGGGGCAATACTTGCGGCTGTTGCCCGGGGTGATCGAGCGGGTCATGGCGTCGCATGCGCAGCGCGAGCAGAACCGGAGGCTGATGCAGGAAACGGAAAGGCTGCTGCACCGCAACCGGATATTGATGCAAAACTCCGCGGATGGCATCCATGTGATGGACGGCCAGGGCAATATCGTGGAGGCCAACGACGCCTTCTGCCGCATGCTGGGTTACAGCCAGGAAGAAGCTGCCGGCCTCAATGTGGCCGACTGGGATGCGCAGTGGACGGCCGAGGAACTGCTGGCGCGCTTCAAGGAGATTGTCGGCCAGAGCGCCGTATTCGAGACGTTGCACTGCCGCAAGGACGGCACGCTGATCAATGTCGAGATCAGCGCCTCCCACGTGGAGATGGACGGGCAGGATTTCTTTTTTGCCCTGAGCCGCGACATTACCGAACGGAAGCGGGCCCAGCGGGAAACCGAGACGCTGCTGCTGCGCAACCAGGCGCTGATGCAGACCTCCATGGATGGCATCCACGTGATGGACATGCAGGGCAACATCATGGCGGCTAACGACGCCTTCTGCCGCATGCTGGGCTACACACAGGAGGAAATAGGCAGCCTCAACGTGGCCGACTGGGAGAGGCCGTTATCGGTCGAGGAGTTCAGGGCGCGATTCAGGGATATCGTCGGCTGTGGCGCCATTTTCGAGACACAGTACTACCGCAAGGACGGCACGCTGTTCGATGTCGAAATCAGCTCATCCGGGGTGAGGCTGGAAGGGCAGAACTTCATTTATGCTTCGAGTCGCGATGTCACCGAACGCAAGCGGGTCGAGCAGGCGCTGGTTGATGCAGACCGGCACAAGGACGAATTCCTCGCCATGCTGGCCCACGAACTGCGCAACCCGCTCGCACCGATCCGCAACGCCGCCCATGTCATTGGCCGGCTGGAACTGGCGGAGCCGAGGATCAAATGGGCGCAGGAAACCATCGAGAGGCAGGTGGCACACCTCGCCCGCCTGGTGGACGATCTGCTGGACGTCTCGCGCATTGCCCGCGGCAAGATTCTGCTCAAGTGGGAAACCATCGAGTTTGCCGCGCTGGCCGAGCAGGTCATGCAGGCCGCCCGCCCCCTTGCCGAGAGCAATGGGCATGAGTTGACGGTGCGGCTGCCCGAGGAGGCAGTGCAGATGGATGGCGACCCGGTGCGCCTGTCACAGGTGCTGTTCAACCTGCTGGACAATGCCATCAAATACACCCCGGATGGCGGCCGGATCGAGTTTGCCGCGCGCATGGCCGGGCCGGAAATCGAGATCAGCGTGCGCGACAGCGGCATGGGCATCAGGGCGGAACTGCAGCCCCGTGTGTTCGACATGTTCCAGCAGGACGAGCGCAAGCTGGACCGCGCCCAGGGCGGGCTGGGTATCGGCCTCACGCTGGTGCAGCGCCTGGTTGGAATGCACGGCGGACGAGTGGAGGTGTACAGCGCGGGACCCGGTCAGGGTTCGACCTTCACCGTCCGGCTGCCGGCCAGAGTCATGTCTGCACCGCTTCATGTGCCCGAGCCTGCAAGCCGGCACGGCTTTGCTGTCGGCATGCGGGTGCTGCTGGTGGAAGACGATCCTGCCGTGGCCGACAGCACCGCCGTGCTACTGGAGATGGAAGGGCATGAGGTGCGCATCGCCGAAAGCGGGCAGGTGGCGCTGGAACAGGTTCCGGAATTCCGGCCGCAGGTCGTGCTGCTGGATATCGGTCTCAAGGGGATGGACGGTTTCGAGACCGCGCAACGGTTGCGGCAACTGCCGGAGGGGTACAGCTTGTGCCTGGTGGCGGTGACCGGCTATGCCGACAGTGCAATCAGGGCGCAGGCGCGGGCGTCCGGCTGCGATCATTTCCTAGTCAAACCGGTAACGTTCAAGGCGCTCAACGAGTTGCTGTCCGGGATGGCCGGGGCTGCGCCGGCGCACGCTTCAGTCTAGCTTCAGCGGCCGGATGGTCATTACCGCGGCCGGATTGTCGCGCCACAGCGCGGGATCGGCATCCACGTACAACTCGATCTCGATGCCGTCCGGATCCTCGATGTAAAGAGACTGGCTTACGCCATGGTCGCTGCTGCCGCGGATGGCGACGCCATGCCGCTCCAGATGTGCCTTGCACTCACGCAATTCTTCGAGCGTATCGCCGACCTTGAAGGCGACGTGGTACAGGCCGAGGCTGTGCGGGCCGGGCAATTCGGCCTGTGTGCCGACTTGCAGCAGCGCGAGATCGTGGTGGCTTTGCCCTAGTGAGAAAAACACCATCGTGTCCCGTAAACGCGCGACTTCCTTCATGCCGAGGAGATCGCGGTAGAAGGCAACCGAACGTTCCAGGCTGCGCACCTTGAGCACCACATGGCCGAGGGTTTTGATTTGCATGGTTGCCTCCTTTACTGGGGCCTGAGCCCTGTTTGACAGCTAGATGAAATTTAAAGCCCGTTCGCCCTGAGCCTGTCGAAGGGTGAATGGGCTATCACAGAAGTTCGGGATGGGCTTCGACAGGCTCAGCCCGAACGGAATTTTGCTATATCACCTTGTGGTTTCGGCCGGGCTTGCGCCCTTAACATTCGCTGCGCTCATGTTAGCATGCGCCGCAAGGTCAAGGACTTCCCGGTCTACTGGCCTAAGAAATCCTTCACTTTGTGGTTCCGGCCGCTGCCCGTTGGGCAGCTTAACTTGCTGCGCAAGTTAGCCTACGCCGCAAAGTAAAAAACTTCTTGGCCTATTGGCCAAAGAAGTCTTTTACTTTGTCCATCCAGGATTTTGCGCGCGGGTTGTGGTGCCCGCTGTCGGTTGCGTTGATCGCTTCAAACTCGCGCAGCAGTTCCTTCTGCCGTTCGGTCAGGTTCACCGGCGTTTCCACGATGACGTGGCAGTGCAGGTCTCCGTAGGTCGAGCTTCGCACGCCCTTGATGCCCTTGCCGCGCAGGCGGAATTGCTTGCCGCTTTGCGTTTCGGGCGGGATTTTGATGCGCGCCGCGCCGTCCAGTGTGGGGATTTCGATTTCGCCACCCAGCGCGGCGGTGCTGAAGCTGATCGGCATTTCGCAATGCAGGTCGTTGTGGTCGCGCTGGAACACCGCGTGTGGCTTGATGTGGATCACCACGTACAAGTCACCGGGCGGCCCGCCGTTCACGCCGTGCTCGCCCTCGCCGGACAGGCGGATACGGTCGTCGTTATCCACGCCCGCCGGAATTTTCACCGACAGCGTCTTGTGCTGTTTGATGCGCCCGTTGCCGCTGCAGTCCTTGCACGGCGAGGTGACGATCTTGCCGCTGCCGTGGCAGCGCGGGCAGGTTTGCTGGATGGAGAAGAAGCCCTGCTGCATGCGCACCTGGCCCATTCCGCCGCAGGTGCTGCAGGTGGTCGGACTGGTGCCGGGCTTGGCGCCGCTGCCCTTGCAGGTCTCGCATTCCGCCATGGTCGGCACGCGTATCTGCGTCTCGGTACCGCGTGCGGCCTGTTCCAGCGTGATTTCCATGTTGTAGCGCAGGTCGGCGCCGCGGTGCACATTGCTGCGCCCGCCGCCTCCGCGTCCGCCGCCGAAGATATCGCCGAAGATATCGGAAAAGTCGAAGCCCGCCGCGCCGCCCGCGCCGCCGCCCATGCCGCCCGCCTCGAACGCCGCATGGCCGTACTGGTCGTAGGCCGCGCGCTTCTGCCCGTCGGAGAGCGTCTCGTAGGCTTCCTTGGCTTCCTTGAAGTGCTCCTCCGCCTTCGGGTTGTCAGGGTTGCGGTCGGGGTGGTGCTTCATCGCCAGCTTGCGATAAGCCTTCTTGATTTCTTCGTCCGAAGCGTCGCGGTTGACGCCGAGGACTTCGTAGTAGTCTTTTTTGCTCATTCAATATGGGAAGGGAGAAGGGGGAAGGGGGAAGGGTTACGAGGTGGCACGGCGCTTGATCGATGCCGGCAACCCCATCAACAATCCCGAGACTTCATCCACTTTTCCGTTCAACTCCTCTGCGTTATTCAGGTAACCCAATCTTGCGGCAAGTTCGATCAATGTATCCAATTCGGATAACGAGCCAGCGGAGATGCTTGAAAAGTGCAGTAACTCCTTTGTTCCATTGCGGGCAAATCCTTCTGCGATGTTAGCCGGAACAGAAACAGCTGCACATTGCAGCTGGCTGGATAATCCAAATTTTTCCTGCGCGGGGAAAGAAGAGGTTGTAGTGTAAATCGCGGTCACCAACTCCATGGCTTGCTGCCAAGCCTTCAAGTTGCGGTGCCCGCGCTTCACACCCTTCCCCTTCTCTCTTATCCCTTCTCGCCGCTACTTCTTGTCCTTCACCTCGGTATATTCCGCATCCACCACGTCGCCTTCGTCCTTCTTCGGGTCGGAGCAGGTTTCGCCGGGGCCGCAGGTTCCGCAGCCTTCCGCGCCCTGCGCCTTGGCCTGTTCGGCGGCGTACATCTTCTCGCCGAGCTTCTGTGCAGCGGTCGCGAGCGCTTCGGTCCTGGCTTCGATGGCTTCCTTGTCGTCGCCTTTCACCACTTCCTCGGCTTCCTTCACGGCAGCTTCGATGGCTGATTTTTCATCTGCGGTCAGTTGCTCACCGTATTCCTTCATCGACTTGTTCGTGGAGTGGATCAGCGCGTCGAGCTGATTGCGTGCGGTCACCAGTTCCAGCGCCTTGCGATCGTCTTCGGCATGCGCTTCGGCATCCTGCACCATGCGTTCGATCTCAGCTTCACTCAAGCCGGAGCTGGCCTGGATCTTGATCTTGTTCTCCTTGCCGGTCGCCTTGTCTTTCGCCGATACGTGCAGGATACCGTTCGCGTCGATGTCGAAAGTCACTTCGATCTGCGGCATGCCGCGCGGCGCGGGCGGGATGTCGGACAGGTTGAACTGCCCGAGGCTCTTGTTGCCGGAAACTATCTCGCGTTCACCTTGCAGCACGTGGATGGTCACTGCGTTCTGGTTGTCGTCGGCGGTGGAGAACACCTGGGATGCCTTGGTCGGGATCGTGGTGTTCTTCTTGATCAGCTTGGTCATCACGCCGCCCATGGTCTCGATACCCAGGCTCAGCGGGGTCACGTCCAGCAGCAGCACGTCTTTGACCTCGCCTTGCAGCACGCCGCCCTGGATCGCCGCACCGACCGCAACGGCTTCGTCCGGGTTCACGTCCTTGCGCGGATCTCTGCCGAAAAATTCCTTCACTTTCTCCTGAACCATCGGCATACGTGTCTGGCCGCCGACCAGGATCACGTCGGCGATGTCGGAATTGGATACGCCCGCATCCTTCATCGCGATCCTGCATGGCTCGATGGTGCGCGCGATCAGGTCATCGACCAGACTTTCCAGCTTGGCACGGGTGATCTTCACGGCCAGGTGTTTCGGGCCGCTCGCATCCGCCGTGATGTAAGGCAGGTTCACCTCGGTCTGCTGTGCGGAAGACAGCTCGATCTTGGCCTTTTCCGCCGCGTCCTTCAGGCGTTGCAGCGCGAGCATGTCCTTCTTCAGGTCGATACCGCTTTCCTTCTTGAATTCTTCCACCAGAAACTCGATCACGCGCATGTCGAAGTCTTCGCCGCCGAGGAAGGTGTCGCCGTTGGTGGACATCACCTCGAACTGGTGCTCGCCTTCGATCTCGGCGATATCGATGATGGAGATGTCGAACGTGCCGCCGCCCAAGTCATACACCGCGATCTTGCGGTCGCCTTCCTGCTTGTCCAGGCCGAAGGCCAGCGCGGCCGCGGTCGGCTCGTTGATGATGCGCTTCACTTCCAGCCCGGCGATGCGCCCGGCATCCTTGGTGGCCTGGCGCTGGCTGTCGTTGAAATAGGCCGGCACGGTGATGACCGCTTCGGTGACCGGCTCGCCCAGGTAATCCTCGGCGGTTTTCTTCATCTTCGCCAGCACTTGCGCAGAAATTTCCGGTGCGGAAATTTCCTTGTCGCGCACCTTGATCCATGCATCGCCGTTCTTGGCCTTGACGATGTTGTAGGGAACCATGCCGATGTCCTTCTGTACCATCTTTTCTTCGAAGCGGCGACCGATCAGGCGCTTCACGCCGTACAGCGTGTTCTTCGGGTTGGTCACGGCCTGGCGCTTGGCTGCCGCGCCGACCAGCACTTCGCCGTCTTCCATGTAGGCGATGATCGAAGGCGTGGTGCGCGCGCCCTCGGCGTTTTCGATCACCTTGGGCTTGCCGTTTTCCATGATCGCCACGCAGGAGTTGGTCGTGCCGAGGTCAATACCGATGATTTTTCCCATGATGCTTTCCTTTCAGTTGAATGCGTGAGTCGGATGCTGCCTTGCCGCCTGAGATGGGGGCGGGGGCGGTTATTTCAAGAGCTTTGTTGGGGAAGGGGGAAGGGTGAAAACGCCTCTCCGGATTAAATGAGCCGGGTTTGCCCTTCTCACTTCCCCCTTAACCCTTCCCAGGTTTATTCCTTGCCTTTCGAAACCATCACCAGCGCCGGGCGCAGCACCCGCTCGTTCAGCGCGTAGCCTTTCTGCATCACGCTGACCACGGTGTTGGTCGGCAGGTCGCTCTCCACCATGCCGATCGCCTGGTGCTTGTGCGGGTCGAGTTTCTCGCCGACCGGGTTGATCTCGGCGATGTTGAACTTCTCAAACACGCTGGAAAGCTGTTTCAGGGTCAGTTCCATGCCGCTCTTGAAGCTTTCCACGTTCTGCGTTGTGACCGCCAGTCCCGCTTCGAGGCTGTCTTTCACCGCGAGCATTTCATTGGAAAAGCGCTCCACGGCGAATTTCTGCGCCTTGATGACGTCATCGGCCGCGCGGCGGCGGATATTCTCGCCCTCGGCCTTGGCGTACATCCATGCGTCGTAATGCTCCTGCGCCTTGCGCTCGGCCTCCTTGAGCATCTCCTCCAGGCTGGGCATGATCTCAGGTGCGTTTGCCGCGGCGGACTCCGCGGCCGGGGCGGCCTGCTGTTGTTCGATTTTCGGGGTATTTTCCTGCTGTTCCATTGGCCTCTCCTGTTTGCGACTCGCAGGAAGTTGGGGTGAAGCTGGCGTTTTCAAGGGCGGCGGCAAAATTATTTTTGCGGCATGGGATAATGCATGCCGTTCGGATACCTCGAAACCATGCACACCACCAGGAACTACCACTGGCGCATCGCCGGCTTTTATTTCTTCTACTACGCCTTCGTGGGGATGTTCGCGCCCTACTGGAGCCTGTATCTCAAATCGATCCACTTCGACGCCATCGAGATCGCCATCCTGATGTCGGTGCAGCCGGTGATGCGCATGATCGCGCCAAACGTATGGGGCTGGCTGGCCGACCGCTCGGGCAAGCGCAGGGAAGTGGTGGTCGCGGCGGCATCGCTCAGCGCGGTGTTCTATCTCGGGGTGTTCGCCACCACCAGCTTCTGGGGCATGCTGCTGGTGCTGGGGCTGATGAGCTTCTTCTGGAGCGCGTCGATGCCGCTGGTGGAGGCGACCACGCTGACCTGGCTCGGCAAGAACACCGCCCATTACGGGCGCATCCGCTCCTGGGGCTCGATCGGCTTCATCGTCTCGGTGGTGGGGCTGGGCTATGCCTTCGACTACATCGCCATCGCGTGGCTGCTGTGGGCAGGGGTGGTCTGCGAGCTGGGCATCCTGCTCTTCGCGCGCCAGATTCCGCCCACCGAAGTGCTCGCGCACCACACCGACAGCCAGTCGATCCGCAACATCGTGCTGCAGCCGCGCGTGCTGGCGCTGTTCGGCGCGTGCTTCCTGATGTCCGTCGCGCACGGGCCGTACTACACCTTCTTCTCGATCTACCTCGTCGAGCACGGCTACGCCAAGAGCGCGGTGGGCGGGCTGTGGGCGCTCGGCGTGATCTGCGAGATCGGCGTATTTTTCCTGATGCCCTGGCTGACGCGGCGCTACGGTTTCATGCGCATCCTGCTGTTCAGCCTCGCGGCGGCGGTGTTGCGCTTCATGCTGATCGGCTGGGCGGTCGATTTGCTGTTGCTCATCCTCATCGCCCAGGCGCTGCATGCCGCGACCTTCGGCGCCTACCACGCCGCCTCGGTCGGGCTGGTGCACGAGTTCTTCCGCGGGCGGCACCAGTCCAAGGGGCAGGCGCTGTTCGGCAGCGTGACCTACGGCGCGGGCGGCATGCTGGGCGGGCTCGCGAGCGGCCCGATCTGGCAGCACTACGGCCCTAGCGTGTTGTATTCCTTCAGTGCGGCCATGGCCTTGGGCGGCATGCTGCTGATGTGGTGGAAGCTGCGCAACGTGGCGGAGAACTAAGCGGCTGTGGCATAATCACAGGCTCAAACGGGAACAGCAATGAGCAAAACTTTATACGACAAACTATGGGATTCACACGTGGTGCGGCAGGAAGCCGACGGCACCGCGCTGATTTATATCGACCGCCAACTGGTGCACGAGGTGACCAGTCCGCAGGCATTCGAGGGTTTGAAGCTTGCGCACCGCAAGCCGTGGCGCACCGCATCCATGCTGGCGGTGCCGGATCACAACGTGCCGACCACCAACCGCGCGGCGGGCATCGCCGACCCGATCTCGCGCCTCCAGGTGGAGACGCTGGACGCGAACTGCGCCGAGTTTGGCGTGACCGAATTCGGGATGAACGACATCCGCCAGGGCATCGTGCACGTGATCGGCCCGGAGCAGGGCGCGACCCTGCCGGGCATGACGGTGGTGTGCGGTGATTCGCATACCAGCACGCACGGCGCGTTCGCGGCGCTCGCGCATGGCATCGGCACCAGCGAGGTCGAGCACGTGATGGCGACGCAGTGCCTGGTCGCGAAGAAATCGAAGGCCATGCTGGTGAAGGTGGAGGGTACGCTGGGCCGTGGTGTGACTGCGAAGGACATCGCGCTGGCGGTGGTCGGCAAGATCGGCACGGCGGGTGGCACCGGCTATGCGATCGAGTTCGCCGGTGGTGCGATCCGCAATCTTTCGATGGAAGGGCGCATGACGCTGTGCAACATGGCGATCGAGGCGGGTGCGCGCGCCGGCATGATCGCGGTGGACGACACGACCATCGATTACATCAAGGGGCGGCCGTTCGCGCCGCAGGGCGCGGCATGGGACCAGGCGGTGGCCTACTGGCGCACACTGCATTCCGACGCGGGCGCGCAGTTCGACGCGGTGGTGGAGCTGGATGCCGCGAGTATCCGCCCGCAAGTGACCTGGGGCACCTCGCCGGAGATGGTGGTGGCCATCGACGGGCGCGTGCCCGATCCAGCTTCCGCGCCGAATGAAACGAAGCGCCACGACTGGCAGCGTGCACTGGACTACATGGGGCTGAAGGCGAACACGCCGGTCACCGAGATCGCGATCGACAAGATGTTCATCGGCTCCTGCACCAACGGGCGCATCGAGGATTTGCGCGCCGCGGCGGCGGTAGCCAGGGGCAAAAAGGTTGCACCGAATGTGAAGCTGGCGATGGTGGTGCCGGGCTCCGGCCTGGTGAAGGCACAGGCCGAAAAAGAGGGACTGGACAAGATATTCACCGAGGCAGGCTTCGAGTGGCGCGATCCGGGCTGCTCGATGTGTCTGGCGATGAACGACGACCGGCTGGAGCCGGGCGAGCGCTGTGCCTCGACTTCCAACCGCAACTTCGAGGGGCGCCAGGGGCAGGGCGGGCGCACTCATCTGGTAAGCCCGGAGATGGCCGCGGCGGCGGCGATTGCCGGTCATTTTGTCGATGTAAGTATTCTTGAGTGAGGAGATGGCGATGAGAGTGGTTGCATTGTTTCTGGCAGCGCTGATGCTGGTTGGCTGCAATACCATGGAAGGCCTGGGCAAGGATATCCAGAAGGGTGGAGCGAAGCTGGAAAAGGCGGCGAACAAATAATGCGTAAATTTACCCTGCTTGATGGACTGGTCGCGCCGCTGGATCGCGCCAACGTCGATACCGACGCGATCATCCCCAAACAATTCCTGAAGTCGATCAAGCGCTCCGGTTTCGGACCGAATGCGTTCGACGAATGGCGCTACCTGGATCATGGCGAACCTGGCATGGACAACAGCAAGCGCCCGTTGAACCCCGATTTCGTGCTGAACCAGCCGCGCTACCAAGGCGCACAAATCCTGCTGGCGCGCGAAAATTTCGGCTGCGGCAGCTCGCGCGAGCACGCGCCCTGGGCGCTGGAAGACTACGGTTTCCATGCCATCATCGCGCCGAGTTTCGCCGACATCTTCTTCAACAATTGCTTCAAGAACGGCATGCTGCCGATCAGGCTCGACGCGCAGATCGTGGACGGTCTGTTCAAGGCGGTGGAAGCGGCGCCTGGCTACAAGTTGAAGATCGACCTGGAACGGCAGAGCATCACGACGCCGGACGGCAAGGTGTACGGTTTCGAGGTGGACGCCCACCGCAAGCATTGCCTGCTGAACGGCCTGGACGACATCGGCCTGACCTTGCAGCATGTAGACGAAATCAAGGCGTTCGAGGCGAAGCATCGTGCGGCGCAGCCGTGGCTTTTTTGTGAAATGTGAAAAGTGAAATGTGAAACGTAACCCTCCCGGCAGGGGGTGGCGCGTAGCGCCGGGTGGACATCACCTTTCACGTTTCACCTTTCACGGATTATTTGAGAGGAAATATGAAAATTGCAGTGTTGCCCGGTGACGGGATCGGACCGGAGATCGTCGCGCAGGCGGTGAAGGTGCTGGAGGCGTTGCGTGGCGACGGCCTGAAGATCGAGATGGAATACGCGCACCTCGGCGGTGCGGGCTACGACGCGGCGGGCGATCCGTATCCGCCCGCGACCGAGAAGCTGGCAAACGAAGCCGACGCGGTGCTGCTCGGCGCGGTGGGCGGCTACCAGTACGACAACCTGCCGCGCCCGCTGCGCCCGGAGCAGGGGCTGCTGCGCATCCGCAAGGGACTAGGGCTGTTCGCCAATCTGCGCCCCGCTCTGGTATACCCCGAGCTCGCCAATGCATCGACCCTGAAGCCGGAAGTGGTCGCCGGGCTGGACATCATGATCCTGCGCGAACTCACCGGCGACATCTACTTTGGCCAGCCGCGCGGCATCCGCACGCTGGACAACGGCGAGCAGCAGGGCTTCGACACCATGCTCTACAGCGAGTCGGAAGTCCGCCGTGTGGCGCATGTCGGCTTCCAGATCGCGATGAAGCGAAATAAGAAGATGTGTTCGGTGGACAAGGCCAATGTGCTCGACACCAGCATGTTCTGGCGCGAGATCGTCATCGAGGTGGCGAAGGAATACCCCGAGGTCGCGCTGTCGCACATGTACGTGGACAACGCAGCGATGCAGCTGGTGCGCGCGCCCAAGCAGTTCGACGTGATCCTGACCGGCAACATCTTCGGCGACATCCTCTCCGACGAGGCCTCGATGCTGACCGGCTCGATCGGCATGCTGCCGTCCGCCTCGCTGGACGCGAAGAACAAGGGTCTCTATGAGCCATGCCACGGTTCGGCGCCGGACATCGCGGGCAAGGATATCGCCAATCCGCTGGCGACCATCCTGTCGGTGGCGATGATGATGCGCTACACTTTTGCGCGCGAAGACATCGCGCAGCGCATCGAAGGCGCGGTGCGCAAGACGCTGCAGCAGGGGCTGCGCACCGGCGACATCGCCGAGGCCGGCATGCAAAAAATCGGCTGCGCGGCGATGGGCGACGCGGTGGTTGCGGCGTTGTCGTAACGTAATTTTTTAACCACGAAGTTCATGAAGAAGAATCCTGGCCTGTCCGCAGGCCGGGATGGATTCATGATTGATGCGTATCGTAAAGCGTGATCCGGATTGATGGGGTCGACCATCGTTAATCCTTCGTGCTCTTCGTGGTGAAGGTTGTTTCAATTTCTAGAGAGACAAAAATGAGCAAGCAATACGACGTATGCATATTGGGCGCGACCGGCGCGGTGGGCGAGGCGATGCTGGCCATCCTGGAACAGCGCAAGTTTCCGGTGCGCAATCTCTATCCGCTGGCTTCCAGCCGTTCGGCGGGTTCCAAGGTGCGCTTCAACGGCAAGGAGCTCGACGTCATCGACGTCGAAGGCTTCGACTTCTCCAAGGCGCAGATCGGCCTGTTCTCGGCGGGCGGCAGCGTGTCGGAAAAATATGCGCCGCTCGCCGCAGCCGCCGGCTGCGTGGTGATCGATAACACCGCGCACTTCCGCTACGACCGCGATATTCCGCTGGTGGTGCCGGAAGTGAACCCGCACGCCATTGCGCAATACAAGAACCGCGGCATCATCGCCAACCCGAACTGTTCGACCATCCAGATGCTGGTCGCGCTCAAGCCGATCAAGGACGCGGTGGGCATCGCGCGCATCAACGTGGCGACCTACCAGGCGGTCTCCGGCACCGGCAAGGAGGCGATCGAGGAGTTGGCCAGCCAGACCCGTGCGCTGTTCAACCAGCAGGACGTGGCGGTCGAGGTCTATCCGAAGCGCATCGCCTTCAACGTGCTGCCGCAGATCGACGTGTTCATGGAAAACGGCTACACCAAGGAAGAGATGAAGATGGTGTGGGAGACCCAGAAGATCATGGAGGACGACACCATCATGGTGAACGCGACCGCGGTGCGCGTGCCGGTGTTCTACGGGCACTCCGAGGCGGTGCACATCGAGACCAAAAAGAAGATCACCGCCGCCGAGGCGCGCGCCCTGCTGGAAAAGGCGCCGGGCGTGATCGTCATGGACAAGCGCGAACCGGGCGGTTACCCGACCCCGATCGAGGCGGCCGGCAACGACGCGTCCTACGTCGGGCGCATCCGCGAGGATATTTCGTGCCCGCTGGGCTTGAATCTGTGGGTGGTAAGCGACAATGTGCGCAAGGGAGCGGCGTTGAACAGCGTACAGATTGCGGAGATTTTGATCGCAAAATACCTCAATTAGGACATCATGCAAAAAACATTATGAGCTTGTGCTTATAACTCCATGATGTTATTTTACTTGTTCAACGAATAACCATAAGGTGATAGCGTGCGTAAGTCACTACTGAAACTGCTCGGGGTTCTTGCTGGTTTGATGCTGTCCACATATGTTTCCGCCGTCGGCATGGGCGGGATCAGTGTGGCATCCGCTCTGGGGCAGCCGCTGAAGGCCGAGGTCGAACTGGTAGCGGTCGGCAAGGCCGACAAGGCCAGCCTGGTTGCCCGCCTCGCATCACCCGACGTCTACCGGGGTGCCGGGCTGGAATATCCTTTCGGCAACAAATTCAAATTTCAGATCGAGAGCCGCGCGAACGGCGAGTCGTATATCAGGGTGAGCAGCGCGCAGCCGATCAACGATCCCTTCGTGAGCCTGCTGGTCGAATTGACCTGGGCCTCCGGCAAGCTGTTGCGCGAATACACCTTCCTGCTCGACCCGCCGGATTACGTCGCGGAACAGCCCAAGCCTGCGGAAGTGCAAGCTGTCGCCCCGGCAGTGCAGGCCGCGCCGCTGGAAGCTGCCGCCAAGCCGGTTGAGCAAGCCGCTCCCGCAGTTGCGGTCCCGGCTCCGGCCCCCGCAGCCCCGGTTGAGAAGGAAACCAGGCCGATGCGCGCTACCGCGCCGATGGACGAAAAGGTTCTTAAGGCCGCGCCGCAGCAGAAACCGGCAGTCGTCGCGACCGGCGATATTACCGTCAAGCAGGGCGACACGCTGCACAAGGTCGCGGTGCAGAACAAACCGGCCGAAGTCAGTCTGGAGCGCATGCTGGTCGCGCTGTACCGCGCCAATGCCGACCAATTCGACGGCAAGAACATGAACCGCATCAAGGCCGGCAAGATCCTGCGCTTGCCCGACCAGAACGAACTGATGAGCGTGGCGCAATCCGATGCAGCCAAGGAAATCCGCGCCCAGACGGCCGACTGGAATGCCTACCGGCAAAAACTGGCCGCTGCCGCTCCGGCCGCCGCCCAGCCTCAGGAAGCCCAGCAGGTTGCCACCGGCAAGATCGCTAGTTCGGTTGCCGACAAGGCGCCGGTTGCCAAGGAGTCCGCCAAGGAAGTGCTGAAACTGTCCAAGGGTGAGGCTCCCGGAGACAAGGCTGCCGCCGCTGCGGGAGGCAAGCAAATGACTGCCCAGGAAAAGAAGAATGCCGAGCAGGAAGATGTGATCGCAAAGGGTAAGGCGCTGAAGGAAGAGCAGGCACGCACCGCCTTGCTGGAAAAGAACCTCAAGGATATGCAACGCCTCGCGCAACTGAAATCCGAGGCCGCGGCGCTGGCGGCGCAACCTTCGGCTGTGGCTCCCCAGGTTGCCGCTTCCGCAGTCGCCGCCGCATCCGCAGTCCCAACTGCCTCCGCGGTTGCTGCTGCCAGCGAAGTCAAGCCGGCGCCTGTTGCCAAGCCCAAACCCAAGCCCCAGCCGGTGGTGGTGCCGCAACCCTCGCTGACGGATGAGATTCTGGGCAATCCGCTTTATCTCGCCGGCGGCGCGGCGATTCTGCTTGGCCTTGGCGGCTTGGGCTTCATATTGAACCGCCGCAGGCAGGCTGCTGCACCAGGCGGGACGAGCAAAGATGCCGGTGCGATAACCGGCCACCTGACCCCGCCGGCCGCGCCTTCTCCCGAGACTGGCGATTTCACCAGCACCACAGGGGAGCATGCCGCAGCGGCGGCTGTCACCTCGGAGGAGGTGGACCCGATCAGCGAAGCGGATCTGTTCCTGAATTTCGGCCGCGATGTGCAGGCGGAGGAAATCCTCAAGGAAGCAATGCAGAACACGCCGAACAATCACCAGATCCATCTCAAGCTGCTGGGCATCTACGCAAACCGCAAAGATGTGAATTCCTTCTCGACCATTGCACGCCAGCTGAAGGATTCCGGCGATGAAGAGGCCTGGCAACAGGCTGCGGCCATGGGGCGCAAGCTCGAGCCGAACAATCCGATGTACGGCGGTGCCGGAACCATCGAGGATGACGGCAGCGCAACCATGCAAACGACGGTGCTTAGCGCCATGCCAGATATCGATCTGGGCGGGACGGCGGCTCCCGAAGTGGATTTCGATCTGGGCGGCACGGAGAAGACAGCGACACTGTCCACCGAAGAGAAGGCAGTGGCCCAGGCGGAAGCCATGGATTTCGACATTACTTCCACCAGTCCTTCGCTGGCTGCTGCATCCGAGGCGATGGACTTCGATGTGACTTCCACCAGCCCGTCGATGAGCGCACCGACCGAGATGGATTTCGACATCACCTCGACCAGCCCGTCGATGCCTGCGGCTGGCGCAGAGACGGAAGCCGCACTGCCCAATCTGGACGACCTGGTTTTCGACGTCACCGCCACCCATCCTTCGATGCCTGCGGCGCAGCCGGAGGCCGAGCCGGCCAAGGCCGCTGCGGCCGACGAAGGCGGCATGGAATTCACGCTGGACTTCCCGATCGAGGCGCCAGCCGAGAAGCCTGCCCCCGCGGCGCAACCCGCCGCAACCGATTTTGCCGGCATCAGCCTGAACCTGGAAGACATCGGGACGCTGGGCGAATCGGCTGCAGAAGGCAAGGACGAGCATTGGCATGAGGTTGCCACCAAACTCGATCTGGCCAAGGCCTATCAGGAAATGGGCGACATGACCGGCGCGCGGGAAATCCTCGAAGAGGTTCTGCGTGAGGGCGATGAGGGGCAGCGTGAGGCAGCGCAGTCCATGCTCGACCAGATCGGTTGATCACGGCATCGTGACGACGGCAGCCCGCTACCGGGCTGCCGTTTTCTTTTGGGGCAACCGTTGAATATGAAAAACATTTCACCACGAAGAAGAACACCGGGTTGCACCGAAAATTCCGGTAACCCTGCGGTACGCGGCCAACAGTGCGCAATCCTAAGGGAGCATTCGTGATCTCCGTGTCCTTCGTGGCTCAAGCACTATTTCAGGAATGAGATTCCATCCCGCCGCACAAATCCTGACCTGGTGCCTGCTGGTTGCCGCCATGCAGGTGCTGGCGTCCGGCACCTTGCTGGTAGCCGCCGGTCTGGTGCTGCTGGGCGCATTCGCCGTTTCCCGGCATAAATTCGTGCAACTGGTACGCCGCACCCGCTGGATCATGCTGTCGCTGCTGCTGATCTACGCCTGGAGCACGCCGGGCCAGGCGTTGCCGGAATCTCTCGGTGTGTTCGGCCCGACCCGCGAAGGGTTGGTTGACGGTACGCTGCAACTGGTCCGCCTGCTGGCCGCTTTGGCCGCGCTGGCGATCCTGCTGGATCGCCTGCACCGCCAGCATTTGATAGCAGGGCTCTACACCCTGTTCGCGCCCTTGCGCCTGATCGGGTTGTCGCGCGAACGGCTCGCGGTGCGGCTCGCGTTGACCCTGCATTACGCCGAGGTCGCGATGCTGCGCAGCAAGGGCGGCTGGCAGGAAACCCTGAACGGTTTGTTCGAGCCGCACGGCGAGGCCGACCGGCACATGGAGCTGCCGCTGCACCGCTTCGGCATCGGCGATGCGCTGCTGCTGGGCTTCGCGCTGCTGCTGTTGTGGGGGGCGCTGCGATGAGGGTTGCTTTAGGTGTCGAATACGATGGTCGCCCTTATTGCGGCTGGCAGAGCCAAGCGGAGGAGAGCACCGTGCAGGACACGCTGCAGCGCGCGTTGAGCCAGATTGCGGGCGAGCCGATTTCAATCATAGCAGCGGGGCGTACGGACACCGGTGTGCATGCGCTGGAGCAGGTGGTGCATTTCGATACCCAGGTTGAGCGTCCGCTTCCCGCCTGGGTGCGCGGCACGAATGCCGTGCTGCCGGAGAGCGTCGCGGTGCGCTGGGCGCATCCGGTGCCGGATGAGTTTCATGCGCGCTTCTCCGCGCACGGGCGCAGTTATCGCTACCTGCTGATCAACCGCCCGGTACGCAGCGCCCTCCATGCCGGCAAGGCGGGCTGGTTCCACCTGCCGCTGGATATCGCGGCGATGCAGGCCGCCGCAGAATACCTGCTGGGCGAGCACGACTTCAGCGCGTTCCGCTCGTCCGAATGCCAGGCCAAATCTCCGGTCAAACATCTGCGCCAGATGGACATCTACCGGCAAGGCGAGATGCTGGTCTTCGATCTGAGCGCCGGCGCCTTCCTGCACCACATGGTGCGCAACATCGTTGGCTGTTTGATTTATGTCGGTAAAGGCAAGCATCCGCCAGACTGGATGAAGGAAATCCTCGAAGGCCGCAGCCGCACCATGGCCGCACCGACCTTCGCGCCGGATGGCTTATACTTGCGCCGCATACAATATGAGGCGAAGTGGGGGCTGCCGCAAATGGAAAACGAAACAATGTTGGGAGAGCTGCTGTGACGCGCGTCAAGATATGCGGCATCACCCGCCCTGAAGATGCGCTGGCCGCCGCGCAGAGCGGTGCGGATGCGATCGGGCTGGTGTTCCACGAAAAAAGCCCGCGTCATGTGAGCATCCAGCAGGCTGCACGGGTAGCGGCTGTGCTGCCGCCGTTCGTGACGCTGGTGGGGCTGTTCGTGAACCCTGCCGAAGACGCGATGCGTGAAGTGTTGCGCCAGGTGCCGCTGGACACGCTGCAGTTCCACGGCGAAGAAGAACCGGAATTCTGCGCGCGCTTCGGACGCTCCTGGATCAAGGCGATCCGGGTGAGGCACGACGTGGATTTGATACAATGCGCGGCGCATTACCGGATGGCGCAGGGTTTATTGCTGGACGCCTTTGTGGAAGGCGCACACGGCGGCACCGGGGTGGCGCTCGACTGGGCGGTGATCCCGCAAGCCGTGCCGCTGCCGGTGATCCTGGCCGGCGGCCTGCATCCCGACAATGTGGCGGAAGCCATCCGTCTGGTACGACCCTACGCGGTGGACGTGTCCAGCGGCGTGGAGGCGAGCAAAGGAATCAAGGATGCGGCGAAGGTCGCCGCATTCATTAACGAGGTTAAGCAGATTGACTTACAACTATCCCGATAACACCGGCCACTTCGGCCCCTACGGCGGCATTTATGTCGCCGAGACCCTGATGGGCGCGCTGGAAGAACTGAAAGAGGCCTACGAGAAATACCGCAACGACCCGGAATTCATCGCCGAACTGAATGCCGACCTCAAGCACTATGTGGGCCGCCCCAGCCCGATCTATCACGCGAAGCACCTGTCGGCGCACCTCGGCGGCGCGCAAATCTATCTCAAGCGCGAAGACCTCAACCACACCGGCGCGCACAAGGTGAACAACACCATCGGCCAGGCGCTGCTCGCGAAACGCATGGGCAAGAAGCGCGTGATTGCCGAGACCGGCGCGGGGCAGCACGGCGTCGCTACGGCAACCGTCGCGGCGCGCTACGGCATGGAGTGCGTGGTGTACATGGGCGCAGAGGACGTGCAACGCCAGTCGCCGAACGTATTCCGCATGAAGCTGCTCGGCGCGACCGTCGTGCCGGTGGAGAGCGGCTCGAAGACGCTTAAGGATGCGCTCAACGAGGCGATGCGCGACTGGGTGACCAACATCGAGAACACCTTCTACATCATCGGCACCGTGGCCGGGCCGCACCCGTACCCGATGATGGTGCGCGATTTCAACGCCGTCGTCAGCCGGGAATGCGTGACGCAGATGCCCGAGCTGGCGTGCCGCCAGCCGGATGCGGTGATCGCCTGCGTCGGCGGCGGCTCCAACGCGATGGGCGTGTTCTACCACTACATCGACATGCCCGGCGTGAAACTGATCGGCGTGGAAGCCGGCGGGCATGGCATCGCGAGCGGCGAGCATGCCGCACCCCTGACCGCGAACAGCCCGGTCGGCGTGCTGCACGGCAACAAGACCTATCTGGTGCAGGATGCGGACGGCCAGATCATCGAGACCCATTCCATCTCGGCCGGGCTGGATTATCCCGGCGTCGGCCCCGAGCACGCTTGGCTCAAGGATAGCGGGCGCGCCGAATATGTCGCGATCGACGACGACGAGGCGCTGCGCGCCTTCCATGACCTGTGCCACTTCGAGGGCATCATCCCCGCGTTGGAATCCAGCCATGCGCTCGCGCACGCAATCAAGATCGCGCCGGCTATGGGCAAGGATAAGGTGATGTTGGTGAATATTTCCGGGCGCGGCGACAAGGACATCAACACAGTGGCGCGCTTGAAGGGGATCACACTTTAGCGATGGGGAAGCTGGAAAAGATTCTATGGCAGGTTTTAAAAGTGGGCAGCGACCAGAATATCGCATTCGATGATTTGGTCTTTTTGCTGGAGGGCATGGGGTTTGAAAAACGCATCAAGGGCAGCCACCACTTGTTCAGCAAAGAGGGGGTTGAGGAAATCATCAATATCCAGCCCGCGGGCAATAAGGCCAAGCTCTATCAGGTCAGGCAGGTGAGGCACATTATCGTGAAATACCAGTTGATTGGAGAGTAACCATGTACCGTTATGAAATCATTCTTTACTGGAGCACAGAGGATGCCGCGTTCATCGCGGAAGTGCCGGAATTGCCAGGCTGCATGGCGCATGGGGATACGCAGGACGAGGCGCTGCATCATGCGCAGGAGGCGATGGCAGCTTGGGTCGAAGTGGCGCAGGAGTTGGGGCGCCAGATTCCAGAACCGCGCGGGCGCTTGATGTATGCGTGAAATGAAATTTCCACGGAAAGATGAGTAATGAGCCGTATCCAGACAGTTTTCGAGAATCTCAAACAGAAGAAGCGCAAGGCGCTGATTCCGTTCTTCACGGCGGGCGATCCCAATCCGGCGCTCACGGTGCAGCTGATGCACGCGCTGGTGGAGGCGGGAGTGGACGTGATCGAACTCGGCGTGCCGTTCTCCGACCCGATGGCGGACGGGCCGACCATCCAGCGCGCCTCCGAGCGCGCGCTCAGGCACCACGTCGGGCTGCACCACGTGCTGGACATGGTCGCCGAATTCCGCCGCAGCAATGCGACCACGCCCGTCGTGCTGATGGGCTACGGCAACCCGATCGAGGCGATGGGCTGGGGAACTTTTGCCAGACGTTGCGCCGAGGCGGGCGTGGACGGTGCGCTGACCGTGGATTTCCCGCCGGAGGAGAGCCAGGAGGCGTTCGCGCACCTGACCCGGCACGGTATCGATCCGATTTTCCTGCTCGCACCGACCAGCAGCGATGCGCGCGTCGCGCTCGTCGCGAAGCAGGCGCGTGGCTATGTGTATTACGTGTCGCTCAAGGGCGTGACCGGTGCAGGGCACCTCGACCTGGCCGCCATCGAGCAGAAGATCCCGCAGTTGCGCAGGCATATCGACCTGCCCATCGGCATAGGCTTCGGCATCCGCGATGCCGCGACCGCGCTGGCGGTGGCGAAGCTGAGCGACGGCGTGGTGGTCGGCAGCCGCATCGTGCAGGAAATTGAAAATTCAAACGGGCAGAACGTCGTTGCCAATGTGGGCAAGCTGGTCAGGGAATTGAGACAGGCCGTCGATCAGGCCTGAAGCCCTCTCCCCCAACCCCTCTCCCGCAAGCGGGAGAGGGTGGCCGAAGGCCGGGAGAGGGAAGTGAAAAACTGTGTGCTGTCGAGTACGCCAGGTGAAAAGGGAAATACTATGAGTTGGTTCCAGAAATTATTGCCGCCTAAGATCAAGCGCCGCGAGAGCGAGGACAAGAAGAGCGTCCCGGAAGGCCTGTGGCACAAATGCCCGAACTGCCAGGCGGTGCTGTACCACTCCGACCTGGAGAAGAATCAGAGCGTCTGTCCGAAGTGCAACCACCACCACCGCATTTCGGCGCGCACCCGCTTGGACTTGCTGCTCGACGGTGAGGGCCGCTTCGAGATCGGCGCGGAAGTGCTGCCGGTCGACACGCTCAAGTTCAAGGACAGCCGCAAGTATTCGGAGCGCCTCGTCGCCGCCAGGAAGAGCACCGACGAGGAGGATGCGCTGGTGGTGATGCAGGGCAGCATCCATGCGGTGCCGGTGGTCGCCGCCGCATTCGAGTTCGAGTTCATGGGCGGCTCGATGGGCTCGGTGGTGGGCGAGCGCTTCGTGCGCGGCGTGCAGGTCGCGCTGGAGCAGCAATGCCCGTTCATCTGCTTCTCCGCGAGCGGCGGCGCGCGCATGCAGGAAGGCCTGCTGTCGCTGATGCAGATGGCCAAGACCTGCGCTGCGCTCACCCAACTCAGCCAGGCGCAACTGCCGTTCATTCCGGTGCTGACCGACCCGACCATGGGCGGCGTGTCCGCGAGCTTCGCCTTCGTCGGCGACGTGGTGATCGCCGAACCCGGCGCGCTGATCGGCTTCGCCGGCGCGCGCGTGATCCAGCAGACAGTACGCGAGACCCTGCCGGAAGGCTTCCAGCGTGCGGAATTTCTGCTCGAGCACGGCGCGATCGACATGATCGTGGATCGGCGCGAGATGCGCGACCAGCTTGCGACGCTGATCACACTGCTGACCAAGCAGTCGGCGGTCGCGGAGATCGAGGCGGCTTAGAAGCTGCCATTAAAATTGCTGCGGAGGGCGTCTGCGGCGTTGCGCGGTACTCGCAATCCTCATGTACTTTATGTACATTCCGGTTGCTGCGTTCCGTGCGCCTTGCATCCATCCCTCCTCGCGAATTTTTCTGGCAGCTTCTGAAATTCACCAAGCGATTGCCGGCAACCAGAGTAGCAAGCGTAGGGCGCAATAACCAACGGGCATTGCGCCGGATGTTTCAACGATACTGATGCATGCGCTGCGCTTATGCACCCTACAAAATCTGATGCCTAATACACTAGCCGGCTGGCTGACCTACCTCGAATCCCTGCACCCCAAGACCATCGCACTCGGCATGGAGCGCGTGGCGCAGGTCAAGCAGCGCCTCAATCTCGATCCCGATTTTTCCATCATCACGGTCGGCGGCACCAACGGCAAGGGTTCGGTGTGCGCGATGCTGGAGGCCATCCTGCATGCCGCCGGATACCGCGTCGGCTGCTACACCTCGCCGCACCTGCTGCATTACAACGAGCGCGTGCGCATCGGCAAGCAATCGGCGGGCGACGCGGAGCTGTGCGCTTCGTTCGAGAAGGTCGAGCAGGCGCGGTGCGAAACCCCACTGACCTATTTCGAGTTCGGCACGCTGGCGGCGATGCTGTGTTTCGTCGAGCACAAGGTGGAGGTCGCGATCCTCGAAGTCGGGCTGGGCGGCCGGCTGGATGCGGTGAATGCGTTCGACAGCGACTGCGCGGTGGTCACCAGCGTGGACATCGATCACGTCGATTACCTCGGCGAGACGCGTGAGGAAATTGCGTTCGAGAAGGCGGGGATATTCCGCAAAGACCACGTGGCGATCTGTGCGGACAGCGATGTGCCGCAGGCGATCCGCAACCATGCGCAGCAGATCGGCGCGGAACTGTGGTGCATCGGCGGCGAGTTCGGCTTTTCGCCGCATCAGGGGCAGTGGGACTATTGCAGCAAAATCGGCGCGCGCAACGCGCTGTCCTATCCCGCGTTGCGCGGCGCGTTCCAACTCAACAACGCGAGCGCGGCGCTCGCGGCGCTGGATGCGCTCAAGGATAAATTGCCGGTGAGCATGGAGGCGGTGCGGCGCGGGCTGGTCGAGGTGCAACTTGCGGGGCGTTTCCAGGTCATACCGGGCCGGCCGAAGCTGATCCTCGACGTGGCGCACAACCCGCATGCGGCGCGTTCGCTGGCGCAGAATCTCGCCAGCATGCCGCCCGCGAAGACCTTTGCGGTGTTCGCGATGCTGAAGGACAAGGACATGGCGGGGGTGGCGGCGGCGCTCGATCCATATATCGACACCTGGCTGGTCGCGGGCATCAATGCGCCGCGCGGCGCGACTGCCGCGGAACTGGCGCAAGTGCTGCAAAGTGCCGGTGTGCGCGGTGCGATACAGACCTTCGATAGCGTCGAAGAGGCGTTGCGCCATGCCTATAACGAGGCGGGTGAAGATGATAGAATTGCCGCCTTCGGTTCGTTCTACACCGTGGCGGAAGTCATGGCAGCAAAAGGACTGAAGTTTTAGGATTTTTCCAAAGGTTTACCAGGCATGGCAAAACAACCGACAGACGACGAACTGGACCTCAGGCGCAAGGCGCGCCGCCGCCTGATCGGGGCGGTTGCGCTTACGCTCGCGGTGGTGGTGATCCTGCCGATGGTGCTGGACAGCGAGCCCAAGTCCACCGGGCAGGACATCGAGTTGCGCATCCCGGCGCCCGACAAGGTCGGCGAATTCGTGCCGGGCGCGGCGGCTTCCGAGGTGGCGCAGGCTGCGCCGCTGGCCGTCTCTGCAGTCGAGGCTGCGCCGGCTGCCGCTTCGGCAGTTGCGGCTTCCGCCGTGGCACAGGCCAAACCGGTGGCTGCGGCAGCTGCCGCAGGCAACCCCAAGGTTGAAGCGCAGGGCAAGATACAAGCCGCCAATAAACAGCCGGAAGCGGCGGGAGCGAAGAGTGCGGCCAAACCGAGCGGCGAAAGCTTCGTCGCGCAGGTCGGTGCCTACGCCAACCCCAATACCGCAAAACTGGAAGCGGATCGGCTGAAGAAGCTGGGTTTCAGGGCTTATACCGAAAAGGCCGGCGACAAGACCCGAGTGCGCGTCGGGCCGTATGCGGAGCGCGACAAGGCCGAGAAGGTGCGCCTGTTGCTGGAAAAACACGGGCTGCATCCGGTGGTGACCAGCGCCAAATGACCGGATTTGATTTTGCTGTAATCGCGGTCATGCTGGTTTCGCTGTTGATCGGTGTGTGGCGCGGCATGGTTTACGAAGTGCTGTCGCTGGCGGGCTGGCCAGTCGCGTTCGTGCTGGGCAAGCTGTATGGCGGCAGCGTCGCGCCGTTGATGCCGGGAACGCAGGAGACGGTGCGGCTCGCACTGGGCTATGCTGCAGTATTCATTGCCGCCCTGATCGTGTGGGGTGTGCTGGCTTGGCTGCTCTCCAGGCTGGTGAAGGCGGTCGGGCTGGGCTGGCTGGACAGGTCGCTGGGCGCGCTGTTCGGCGTGTTGCGCGGCGTGCTGGTGATCCTCGCGCTGGTGTGGTTGGCCGGACTGACGGCCATTCCGGAGCAGCCGTTCTGGCGCGGCGCGCAGACGAGCCGGGCGGCGGAAAATGTTGCCTTGCTGACCAAGGCATGGTTGCCGGACAGCATCGCGCGGCGCATCCGTTACGGTGCCCGCAGTTAGTTTGGTTTCTGGGTAGTTAATTTTTGGGGTAGTGAATCATGTGCGGCATACTCGGAGTAGTCTCGCAAACACCGGCCAACCAGTTGCTGTATGACGGCCTGCAGGTCTTGCAGCATCGCGGCCAGGATGCCGCCGGCATCGCCACGCTGGACGGGCGCACCTTCCATCTGCACAAGGGCAACGGGCTGGTGCGCGACGTGTTCCGCACGCGCAACATGCGCGCGCTGACCGGCAATGCGGGCATCGGGCATGTGCGCTATCCCACCGCCGGTTCCGCGGTGGACCACAACGAGGCGCAGCCGTTCTACGTGAATTCGCCGTTCGGCATCGTGCTCGGGCACAACGGTAACCTGACCAACACCGAGGAACTCAAGCGGCAACTGTTCGCAGAAGACCTGCGCCACGTCAACACCAACTCCGATTCGGAAGTGTTGCTGAATGTGCTGGCGCACGAGTTGCAGGCCAAGTCCAAAGGGCTGCGTCTGGATGTGCCGACCATTTTTGCCGCGGTCTCCGGTGTGCACCGGCGCTGCCGCGGTGCCTATGCCGTGGTCGCGATGATCGCAGGCTACGGCCTGCTGGCGTTCCGCGATAGCCACGGCATCCGCCCGCTGGTGGTGGGCTTGCACGAGGCCGAGCATGGGCCTGAATACCTGATCGCCTCGGAGAGCGTTGCGCTGGATACGCTGGGCTTCAAGTTTCTGCGAGATGTTGCGCCCGGCGAGGCGATATTCGTCGACTTCGACGGCAACATGCACAGCCGCCAATGTAGCGAAAGCCCCAGCCTGAACCCGTGTATCTTCGAGTATGTCTACCTTGCGCGCCCCGATTCGGTGATCGACGGCGTGTCGGTCTATGAGACGCGCCTTATCATGGGCGAATACCTTGCCGACAAGCTCAAGCGCGAATGGGACGGAGTGGACATCGACGTGGTTATCCCGATCCCCGATTCCAGCCGCCCCAGTGCGTTGCAACTCGCAAACCGCCTCGGCCTCCCGTTTCGCGAAGGCTTCGTGAAGAACCGCTACATCGGCCGCACCTTCATCATGCCCGGCCAGGCGATGCGCAAGAAATCGGTGCGCCAGAAGCTGAATGCCATTGGCCTGGAATTCAAGGGCAAGAACGTGCTGCTGGTGGACGACTCCATCGTGCGCGGCACCACCAGCCGCGAGATCGTGCAGATGGCGCGCGATGCCGGCGCGCTGAAGGTGTATTTCGCCTCGGCTGCACCGCCGGTCTGTTTCCCGAACGTGTACGGCATCGACATGCCGAGCCGCGCGGAACTGATCGCCACCGGGCGCAACGACGAGCAAATCTGCCGCGAGATCAGCGCCGACCGCCTGATTTACCAGGACCTCAAAGACCTCAAGGCGGCGGTGCGCAAGCTCAACCCGGGCATCACGAACTTCGACGCATCGTGTTTCGACGGAAATTACATCACCGGCGATATCACGCCGCAGTACTTGGACATGGTGGAAGCGCGGCGCGGCGACGGGAAAGCCGACAGACCGATGGACGACGATCAGATGGAACTGGATCTGGTGATGAGCGCATCGTCGATGTAAAAAATTGCTGCGGAGGGCGTCTGATGGGACTACTAGCCATTCCACTAGGCTGCAAAAATACAGCAGCCAAGTGGCTGGTTATGCGGCGTTGCGCGGTACTCGAAATCCTCATGTACTTTAAGTACATTCCGGTTTCTGCGTTCCGTGCGCCTTGCATCCATCCCTCCTCGCGAATTTTTATGGTTTTTTCAGAGAACATAAACCAGAAATATTGAGAGTGAGATGAGCGAACAAAAATACCAACCGGAAACTCTGGCGGTGCGCGCCGGAGCGGTGCAAAGCCAATTCGGCGAGAACAGCGAGGCGCTGTTCCTGACTTCCAGCTTCACCTTCGAGAGTGCCGCGCAGGCCGCCGCTCGTTTCAGCGACGCGGAGCCTGGCAACATCTATTCGCGCTTCACCAATCCGACCGTGACGATGTTCGAGGAGCGTCTCGCCGCCTTGGAAGGCGCGGAGCAGTGTGTCGCCACGGCCTCGGGCATGTCGGCGATCCTGGCGTGCGTGATGGGGCTGCTCAAGAGCGGCGACCACATCGTCGCCTCGCGCAGCATCTTCGGTGCGACCATCAATCTGTTCAACAACGTCATCAGGAAATTCGGCGTGGAGACGACTTACGTCTCCGCGACCGACCCGTCCGAGTGGGCTGCGGCAGTGCGCCCGAACACCCGACTGTTCTTCCTGGAGACGCCGTCCAACCCGCTCACCGAGATTTCCGACATCGCCACGATCGCTGCGGTGGCGAAGGGTTGCGGCGCGCTGCTCGCGGTGGACAACTGCTTCTGCACGCCGATCCTGCAGCGCCCGTTCGACCTCGGCGCGGACATCGTGATCCACTCTGCGACCAAGTACATCGATGGGCAAGGGCGCGTGCTGGGCGGCGCGGTGCTGGGCAGCAAAAAGAACATGGAGGGCGTGTACGGCTTCCTGCGCACCGCCGGGCCGACGATGAGCGCGTTCAATGCCTGGATATTCCTGAAAGGCATGGAGACGCTGAAAATCCGCATGGACGCGCACAGCGCCAACTCGCTGGAACTGGCGCGCTGGCTGGAGGCGCAGCCCAACGTGGCGCGCGTTTTCTATCCGGGTCTGCCATCGCATCCGCAGCATGAGCTGGCCATGCGCCAGCAGAAGAGCGGCGGCGGCATCGTGTCGTTCGAGGTGAAGGGCGGGAAAGGGGCGGCCTGGCGCGTGATCGACAATACGCGCATGGTCTCGATCACTGCCAACCTCGGCGACACCAAGACCACCATCACCCATCCGGCGAGCACCACCCACGGGCGCATCGCGCCCGAGGCGCGTGCAGCAGCGGGCATCACGGACGGCCTGATCCGCATCGCTGTGGGGCTGGAGGCGGTGGTCGATATACAGAACGATCTGGCGCGCGGCCTGTAATGGATGTCCTTGCCGCACAAGTCGGCGGGGCGCTGAAGGCACACGGCCTGAAGCTGGTGACGGCGGAATCCTGTACCGGCGGCGGCGTGGCGCAGGCCATCACCGACGTGGCGGGCAGTTCGGCATGGTTCGAGCGCGGCTTCATCACCTATTCCAACCTGGCCAAGCAGCAGATGCTGGGCGTGAGCGAGGCAACGCTCACTCAGCATGGCGCGGTGTCCGAGGCGGCGGTGCGCGAGATGGTGGCGGGCGCGCTGGCCCACAGCGCGGCGCAGGTGGCCGTGGCGGTGAGCGGCATCGCCGGGCCGGGCGGCGGCACGCCGGACAAACCGGTCGGCACGGTGTGGTTCGCGTGGGGTCTCAAAAACGGCGTGACCCACGCGCAGCGCCGCCAACTCAACGGCAGCCGTGCCGAAGTGCGCGCGCAGTCCGTGCATATCGCGTTGCAGGGCGTGCTCGACCTGCTCGGGCGGCGCACGAAAATCGCCTGAATTAATATAAAGAACGAACGTTCTGTACAAATCAAAATTGATGTGCCACAATCCGGCACCAATTTCAAAAGGGGAGATCGTGATGGATGACAACAAGAGCAAAGCGCTCGCGGCGGCACTGAGCCAGATCGAAAAACAGTTCGGCAAGGGCTCGATCATGCGCCTCGGCGAGCACGACGTGGCAAAGGACATCCAGGTGGTTTCGACCGGTTCGCTGGGGCTGGACATCGCGCTCGGTGTGGGCGGCCTGCCGCGCGGCAGGGTGGTGGAAATCTACGGGCCGGAATCTTCCGGCAAGACCACGCTAACCCTGCAGGTCATCGCGGAGATGCAGAAGCTCGGCGGCACGGCGGCGTTCATCGACGCGGAGCATGCGCTCGATCCGCAGTACGCGCAGAAACTCGGCGTGAAGGTGGAAGACCTGCTGATTTCGCAGCCGGACAACGGCGAACAGGCGCTGGAAATCGCCGACATGCTGGTGCGTTCCTCCTCGGTGGACGTGGTGGTGATCGACTCGGTCGCCGCGCTGACACCCAAGGCGGAAATCGAAGGCGAGATGGGCGATGCGCAGATGGGCCTGCATGCACGCCTGATGTCGCAGGCGCTGCGCAAGCTGACCGCCAACATCAAGCGCTCCAACACCCTGGTGATTTTCATTAATCAAATTCGCATGAAGATCGGCGTGATGTTCGGCAACCCGGAAACCACCACCGGCGGCAACGCGCTCAAGTTCTATGCTTCGGTGCGCCTCGACATTCGCCGCATCGGCAGTATCAAGAAGGGCGACGAGGTGATCGGCAACGAGACGCGCGTCAAGGTGGTCAAGAACAAGGTCGCGCCGCCGTTCCGCGAGGCGATGTTCGACATCCTGTACGGCGAGGGCATCTCGCGCGAGGGCGAGATCATCGAGCTGGGCGTGCAGCAGAAGCTGGTCGACAAGTCCGGCGCCTGGTACGCCTACAAGGGCGAGAAGATCGGGCAGGGCAAGGACAACGCGCGCGAGTATCTGCGCGAACATCCGGAAGTCGCCTTCGAGATCGAGAACCGGGTGCGCGAGGCATTCGGCGTGGCGCTGCTGGAGGGCGTCGAAAAGCCGGTGAAGGCCGAGAAGGCCGGCGCAAAATCAGCTTCCAAGGCTTCCGAGAAACTTTTGGCTGGGCACCCGGGTGAGGAAAAAGCCTGAGTTGAGCCTGCGCGCGCGCACCCTGCAATACCTCGCGCGCCGCGAATACAGCCGCGCCGAACTGCGCGGCAAGTTGCTGCCCCATGTGCAAGAAGGTGAAGACCTCGACGCGCTGCTGGACGACCTGACTTCACGCGGCTGGCTGTCCGATGCCCGTGCAGCGACGCAACTGCTGCATGCCAAACGCAGCCGCTTCGGCATGCAACGCATCGCGCAGGAGCTGCGCCAGAAAGGCATTGCGGAAGATCTGATCGGCGAGGCGTTGCCGGGCCTGAAGGAAACCGAACTGGATGCGGCGCGCAACGTGTGGCAGAAGAAGTTCGGCGCACTGCCGCAGGACGCCAGGGAAAAAGCCCGGCAGGTGCGCTTCCTGCAATCGCGCGGATTCTCCATGGATGCGATCTTCAAAATACTGCAAGCCGACAACCCCGAAGACGGCTCAGTCTGAATCGAGTCTGCTCTCTGTCTCCGACCTGCCGCTCAAGCCCGTCAAATGGTATGATTCGCGCCTGATTCCGCTCGTGGAGCGGTCTTCCGATGAATAACGCCATATCCGGTGCACAATGAAAAGCAGTGAAATCCGCCAGAAATTCCTGGACTACTTCGCCTCCAAGGGCCATACCGTCGTTCCCTCCAGTTCGCTCGTGCCGCACGACGACCCGACGCTGTTGTTCACCAACGCGGGGATGAACCAGTTCAAGGACGTGTTCCTCGGCTTCGACAAGCGCCCCTACACGCGCGCCGCATCGAGCCAGAAGTGCGTGCGCGCCGGCGGCAAGCACAACGACCTGGAGAACGTCGGCTACACCGCGCGCCACCACACCTTCTTTGAGATGCTCGGCAACTTCAGCTTCGGCGACTACTTCAAGCGCGACGCGATCGGGTACGCCTGGGAACTGCTGACCGAGGTGTTCAGGCTGCCCAAGGAAAAACTCTATGTCACCGTGTATGCCGAGGACGACGAGGCCTACGACATCTGGACCAAGGAGATCGGCCTCGAAGCCTCACGCGTGATCCGCATCGGCGACAATAAGGGCGCGCGCTACGCCTCGGACAACTTCTGGATGATGGGCGACACCGGCCCCTGCGGCCCCTGCACCGAGATTTTCTACGACCACGGCGCGCATATCCGCGGCGGCCTGCCCGGCACGCCGGAAGAAGACGGCGACCGCTACATCGAAATCTGGAACAACGTGTTCATGCAGTTCAACCGCGACGAGCACGGCGTGATGCACCCGCTGCCCAAGCCCTCGGTGGATACCGGCATGGGGCTGGAGCGCATCTCGGCGGTGTTGCAGCATGTGCACTCCAACTACGAGATCGACCTGTTCCGTCACCTCATCAAGGCGGCGGCGCGCGAGACCTCGGACGCGGACATGGATTCGCCCTCACTCAGGGTGCTGGCCGACCATATCCGCGCCTGCTCCTTCCTGATCGCCGACGGCGTGATTCCCGGTAACGAGGGGCGCGGCTACGTGCTGCGCCGCATCATCCGCCGCGCGATCCGCCACGGCTACAAGCTCGGCGCACGTGAAGCGTTTTTCTACAAGATCGTGCCGGACCTGGTCGAGCAGATGGGTGCGGCCTATCCCGATCTCACCGCCGCTCAGGTGCGCGTGATGGAGGTGCTGAAGCAAGAGGAGGAGCGCTTCTTCACGACCATCGAGCACGGCATGGCCATCCTTGAGGCTGCGTTGTCGCAGATTGAGCTTGAGACAACTCGGAATACGCTGAATCTTGATGGCATATTGAAATCCGGTGCTAGCGCTAGTGACGTATTGAAGCATCTTCAATCTGCTGCTGATTCTCAAGGAAGATTAATCTCTAATGCTCCCGCAAAGATTTTGAATGGCGATCTTGCGTTCAAGCTGCACGATACCTATGGCTTCCCGCTCGACCTAACTCAGGATGTATGTCGCGAACATGGTGTAAAGGTAGATGAAGCGGGTTTCAACTCCGCCATGGCGCGGCAGAAGGAACAGGCGCGTGCGGCGGGCAAGTTCAAGATGGCGGCGAACCTCGAATACTCAGGCCCGGCGACAATTTTCCGCGGCTACGACACGCTGGAGCACAAGGGCAACATCCTCGCGCTGTACAAGGACGGCGTCGAGGTGAATGAACTCGTCGAGGGCGATCTTGGCGTGGTGGTGCTGGACGATACGCCGTTCTATGCCGAATCCGGCGGCCAGGTCGGCGACCGCGGCGAGCTGCGCAGCGTGCACGGTATCTTCGCCGTCGAGGACACGCAGAAGATCCAGGCGACGGTGTTCGGCCACCACGGGACGGTGACGACCGGCAAGCTGACCGTCGGCAACAGCGTGACCGCCAGAGTGGATGCTGCGGCGCGCTACCGCACGATGCGCAACCACTCGGCGACGCATTTGATGCACAAGGCGCTGCGCGAGGTGCTGGGTGCACACGTGCAGCAGAAGGGTTCGCAGGTCGATCCCGACAAGACACGCTTCGACTTTGCGCACACGCAGCCGCTGAGCGATGCGGAAATCCGCAGGGTGGAAGCCATCGTGAACTCGGAAATTCTGGCCAATGCCGAATGCCGGGCGCGCGTGATGCCGATCGAGGACGCGCAGAAGACCGGCGCGATGATGCTGTTCGGGGAGAAGTACGGCGACGAGGTGCGCGTGCTGGACATCGGCTCCAGCCGCGAGCTGTGCGGTGGTACGCATGTCGCTCGCACCGGAGACATCGGCCTGTTCAAGATCGTCGCGGAGAGCGGCGTGGCGGCGGGTGTGCGGCGCGTCGAGGCGGTGACCGGCGAGGGCGCGCTGGCGCTGGTGCAGCAGCAGGAGGCGCAGTTGCAGCAGGTCGCCGCCGCCGTGAAGGCACAGCCGCAGGAAGCAGCAGCGCGCGTCGCGCAGATTCTCGATAGCGTGAAGTCACTGGAGAAGGAGCTCGCCGCCTTGAAGTCGAAACTCGCCTCCGCGCAGGGCGACGAGTTGGTCAATCAGGCGCAGGACATCGGTGGTGTGAAGGTGCTCGCGGCCAGACTGGAAGGCGCGGATGCAACGGCCCTGCGCGAGACCATGGACAAGCTCAAGGATAAGCTCGGGAATGCCGCCATCGTGCTGGCGGCGGTGGACGGTGATAAGATTAGCCTGGCTGCCGGTGTGACTTCCGGCCTGACCGCGAAAATCAAGGCTGGAGAACTGGTGAACATGGTTGCGCAGCAGGTCGGCGGCAAAGGCGGGGGGAGGCCGGACATGGCGATGGCAGGCGGCACGCAACCGGAGAATCTGGCTGCGGCACTGGCTTCGGTTTCAGTCTGGCTGAAGGCAAAGTTATGAGTTTGGTGAGTCCGGCCTTGCTCGCTGCGACCGCACCAAAGCGGCTGCGCCGCCACCGTGTCGCAGCGGCACCGGACATGGCGATGGCCGGCGGCACGCAACCCGAGCATCTGGCTGCTGCACTAGCTTCCGTTACAGATTGGGTCAAGGCACGTTTATAAGGAACGATACAGTTGAAAACAGGCCGTTATAGCGTATTGCTGGTCGAGGACGATTCGGTGGCGACAGACTTGGCGCGCCGTGCCGCTGCCGAGCGCTGCCCCGAAATCAGCCTGACCGTGGTGGCGGGCGGAGATGCCGTGCTGGACTGGCTGAACGAGAGCGTCGCGAACAAGGAGCAGATGCCGCATATCATCCTGATGGACCTGAACCTGCCGAAGCTGGACGGGCTGGGGGTGTTGCGCAAGCTGCGCCTGCATGCCGCCACCCGCGACATCCCGATCGTGGCGTTTTCGGTGGAATACACGCAGGCAGACGTGCAGATGAGCTACCGGGCCGGGGCAAACAGTTTCGTGGCCAAGCCTGCCGATCTTGAACAGTTCAGCGGGTTTTTCCGCGAGCAGATGGCCTACTGGATGCAGCCGCGCCAGCGCGAACTTGCCTTTGCTTCGGGGCAGGGCGCAAAAGGCCGTTCCTGATTTACACCCGGTAGCACAACTCTAGCTCTTCTGGTAAACCCCGCCTTCTAGAACGGCAGCTGCAGATGAGGTGCGGCCTGCCGGAACATCTCGCGAAAATCGTCCTGGATGCGCCGCAGCGCATCTTCGTTGTCCGCCTCGAAGCGCAGCACGATCACCGGCGTGGTGTTGCTGGGGCGCGCCAGCCCGAAGCCGTCGGCATATTCCACGCGCAATCCGTCCAGTGTGATGATCTCCTTCGCATCGGCAAATCTCGCGGTGCGCTGCAGTTGCGCGAGCAGCGCGTGGTTTTCGCCTTCGGCGGTGTGGATGTGCAGCTCCGGCGTACAAACCGCATCCGGCAGTGCGTTCAGCACGGCGCTCGGGTCGGCGGCCTTGCTCAATATCTCCAACAGGCGCGCGCCGCTGTATAGCCCGTCGTCGAAGCCATACCAGCGTTCCTTGAAGAACATGTGGCCGCTCATTTCGCCGGCGAGCAGCGCGCCGGTTTCCTTCATCTTGGCCTTGACCAGCGAATGCCCGGTTTTCCATAGCGTGGGCTTTCCGCCACGCTCGCGTATCCAGGAAAAGAGATTGCGCGTGGATTTCACGTCGAAGATGATCTCCGCGCCGGGGTTGCGGGAGAGCACGTCGGCGGCGAACAGCATCAGCTGGCGATCGGGGTAGATGATCCTGCCGTCCCTGGTGACCACGCCGAGCCGGTCGCCGTCGCCGTCGAATGCCAGGCCCAGCTCGCTGTCGTTGGTGCGCAGCGCAGCGATCAGGTCTTCGAGGTTGTGCGGGTCGGACGGATCGGGGTGGTGGTTGGGGAAGTTTCCATCCACCTCGCAGTACATTTCCTCCACCTTGCAGCCGAGCTTGCGGTACAGCTCCGCGACGTAAGCGCCGGCCACGCCGTTGCCGCAGTCCACGGTGATGTTCATCGGCCTGGACAGTTTGATGTCGGAGACGATGCGCGCGAGGTAATCCGCACTTATGTCCTGTTGCGTATAGCTGCCGGCGCCGTGCACCAGATCGTTCTGCTCGATGCGCTGGCGCAGCTTCTGGATTGTCTCACCGGACAGCGTCTCGCCGGCCAGCACCATTTTCAGGCCGTTGTAATCCGGCGGGTTGTGGCTGCCGGTGAGCATCACCGCGCAGTGGGTCTGCAACTGGTAGGCGGCGAAATACACCATCGGTGTTGCGACGAGTCCCACATCGATCACGTTGATGCCGCTTTTGCGGATGCCGCGTGCCAGGGCGGCGACCAGTTCCGGGCCGGACAGCCTGCCGTCGCGCCCGATCGCGATCGCGCGCTGCCCGCGCACCACGGCTTCCGAACCGAGTGCATGGCCGATGGCCTCCACCACTTCGGCGGTCAGCGCCTTGCCGACGATGCCGCGGATGTCATAGGCCTTGAAGATTTCCTTGGGTAAATTCATCAACATGATTCGCCTTGATTTTGAATGATATGGGTTAGTCTGTCCCAGACCATGTCCGGGGTCAGTTTCGTCATGCAGTGGAAATGCCCGAACGGGCATTCGCGCTTGAAGCACGGGCTGCACTCGATGTCGAGCTTCACGACCTGCGCCTTGGCGGACAGCGGCGGGGTGAACTGGGGGCTGCTGGAGCCGAACAGCGCGATCATCGGCCGATCCAGCGCGGCGGCCAGGTGCATCAGGCCCGAGTCGTTGCTGATGACCAGGCGCGCGCATGACAGCAGCGCGATGGCATCACCCAGATCGGTGCGGCCGCACAGGTTGATGCACTGGCCTTCGGCGAGCTGGTTGATTTCTTCGGCGGCATGCCTGTCCTTGGGCGAGCCGATCAGCCAGATCGCATAGCCGTGTTGCCCCAGGCGCTGCGCGATGTTCGCGTAGTAGGCGGCCGGCCAGCGCTTGGCCGGGCCGTACTCGGCGCCGGGACAGAAGGCCGCGACGGGCCGGTCCAGCGTCAGGTTCAGCTTTTGCTGTGCGGCGTCGCGCTGCGCCTCGGAGACCGTCAGTTTCGGATTCGCCAGCGGGCGCGGGATTTCGCCCCGCGTATCCTCGGCGAGCTGCGCGAAGCGCTCCACCATCAGCGGCAGTTTATGCTTGTCGAGCCTGCGCGCATCGTTGAGCAGGATATAGCGCGACTCGCCGACAAAACCGGTGCGCAACGGGATACGCGCGAAGAACGGAACGAGCGCGGATTTCCATGAGTTGGGCAGTACGATGGCTTGGTCGTAGCGCGCGGCACGCAGTTGTTTGCCGACCCGGTGGCGTGCAGCCAGGTTCAGTGCGCCGTGTGGGAACGGGTTGATGATGACGTCGTGCACCTCGGGCATCTGGCGCAGCAGCTTCTCCGTCCACGGCGGGGCGAACACGTCGATCAGACAGCCGGGATGGCGTTGCCCGAGGCGCATCAGCATCGGCTGCATCAGCATGCAGTCGCCTACCCAGCTCGGTGCGATAACCAGAATTTTCTGCATTACGCCAGATTGCTCATGGTTGGAATAACTCAAAACCGTCGCGAGCGGTTCGAGAGCAAGGCGCACGGGCCTTGCATGGCCATTTGACTAGGCTGGCAGGAAACGCCAGCCAAGTCGCTGGTCAGCGCAGAAACCGGAATGTACTTGAGGTACATGAGGATTTCGAGCACCGCGCAACGCCGCTATCGAATCGCACAACAGGTTTTCAGTGATGCCCCTTGGGCAGCTCACCCTTGAACTTGTACAGCGTGCCGCAATACGGGCAACGCGCCTCGCCGCCGTTGTTGAGGGGGATCGCCACTTTCGGGTGGGCGTTCCACAGGCTCATGTTCGGCATCGGGCAGGTCAGCGGCAGGTCGTGCGCGGTCACTTCGATGTAGCGCTGGGTGATGTCTTTATTGCTCACGATTTCCTCCCTCAGACGTAGGACAACCAATCGGTGTGCTGCGGATGCTTGCCCGCGACGCAGTCGAAGAACGCCTGCTGCAGCCGGGTGGTGACCGGGCCGCGCGAACCGCCGCCGATGGTGCGGTGATCGAGTTCACGGATCGGCGTCACCTCGGCAGCGGTGCCGGTGAAGAAGGCTTCTTCGGCGCAATAGATCTCGTCGCGCGTGATGCGCTTCTCGACCACCTCGATGCCCATTTCCCGGGCCAGGGTGAAGATCGAGCCGCGCGTGATGCCTTCCAGGCAGGAGGTCAGGTCGGGCGTGTACAGCTTGCCCTTCTTGACGATGAAGATGTTCTCGCCGGAACCCTCCGCGACGTAGCCGTCCACGTCCAGCAGCAGGGCTTCGTCGTAGTTGTCGTTGGCGGCTTCCTGGTGCGCCAGGATCGAGTTGGCGTAGGTCGTCACCGACTTGGCGCGGCACATGTTCACGTTGACGTGGTGGCGGGTGAAGCTGGAGGTCTTGACGCGGATGCCTTTTTGCATGCCTTCGGCGCCGAGATATGCGCCCCACGGCCAGGCGGCGATTGCGACATGGGTGGACAGCGTCTTCGCGGCGATGCCCATCGCTTCCGAGCCGTAAAACGCGATCGGGCGGATGTAGCAGGATTCCAGCTTGTTGACGCGCACCACTTCACGGTGCGCTTCCATGACGGTCTCTTTGTCCCAGGGCATCTTCATCTGGAAGATATGCGCCGAATTGAACAGCCGGTCGGTGTGCTCCTGGAGACGGAAAATGGCCGTGCCTTTCTCGGCCTTGTAGGCGCGCACGCCCTCGAACACGCCCATGCCGTAATGCAGCGTGTGGGTCAGCACATGGGTGGTGGCATCGCGCCAGGGGACGAGCTTGCCGTCATACCAGATAAAACCGTCGCGGTCGGACATCGACATAATGGAATTCCTTTGATGGGTCGGTTGCAAAGCGAGGATTCTAGCGTTTTCCGCGAGGTTTATGAAGGGAGCACGGTAAATATCCGCTCCGGCCGGCAGGCCTTATTTTCCGGACGCTAATTCGGGTATGATGGCCGCGTTGGTTGGACAACATCTCGATAATCCCTATCCGAAGGGAACCGCACCAATGATCGATCTGCCTGAAATCACCGCAGGAACTACGGATACGCAAGAAGAAAAATTGCGCAAGAGCCTGCTGATTTTCGCCTGCGCCTTCATGAACCTGGCGGTGGTGCTATGGCTGGCGATCTACTGGATGATGGGGCTGCATTTCTCGGCGAACGTGCCGCTGGGATACCAGCTCATTTCCGTGGCTTCGCTGATCTACTATTTCAAGACCCGGCGGTTTGCGCCGTTCCGCTTCGTGCAGTTGAGTCTGTTCCTGTTCGCGCCGTTCGTCATGCAGTGGAGTATCGGCAGTTCGGTGACATCGAGCGGCGTGATGCTGTGGGCGCTGCTTGCCCCGATCGGCGCGCTGGTCGTGTCGGGCTGGCGCGAGTCCATCCCCTGGTTTGTTGCGTATGTCGTGATGACGGCCGTCTCCGGTTTATTCGATTATTTCCTCGGTACGGGTACCGAAGGCGGATTGCCGATGAAAACCATCGGCGTGTTCTTCGCACTCAATTTTGCCGCGATGTCGTCCATCATCTATTTCCTGGTGCGCTACTTTGTTGTAGAGATGGACAAGATCAGGGAGCAGCTTGACCGGCAGCACCAGTTGCTGGCCGAAGAGCAGAAAAAATCCGAGCGCGTGCTGCTCAATATATTGCCCGGCAGCATTGCGCAGCGCCTGAAAAATCATCCGGGCTTGATCGCGGACGGTCATGCGGACGTAACGGTGATGTTCGCCGACCTGGTGAATTTCACACAACTGACCGAGTCGCTGCCCCCCGAGCAGATGGTCACCTTGCTCAACACCATTTTCTCCGGCTTCGACGAGTTGAGCGAGAAATACGGCGTGGAGAAAATCAAGACGATAGGCGACGCCTACATGGCGGTCGGCGGGCTGAATCACGACAGGACGGACTACACCTGCGACATTGCGGACATGGCGCTGGAGATGCGCCGGTTTGTGGCCGGCCATCCCGAGCTTTCCAGGTTCAAGCTGGGCATCCACACCGGCATCGCCACCGGCCCGGTGGTCGCCGGGGTGATCGGCACCAAGCGCTTTATCTATGACATGTGGGGCGACACGGTGAACATCGCCAGCCGCCTGACCGATGAGGCGACGCCGGGAGTGATCCAGGTGGACCGGACAACCTACAACCGCATCCGGCATGAGTATGCCTTCGAGCCTCCCGTCACGATCCACGTCAAGGGCAAGGGCGAAGTGATCATGTATCGCCTCACCGCGCGCCTGGGCGATGCTCCGCACCGGGGCAGCGCGCTGTCGCCGGCTGCTGCGCCGGAAATCGACGCGCCTGAACAATCATGAGATGAAGCAAGGTTTCAGTCGGATGAATATGCGCAAGATACATGAGGGGGCAAGATGAAACTTAGAATGATTTCCGGCATATTGCTGGCGGGGCTGTTGTCGGCAGGTATGGCTTTGGCGGAGCCGGTGGCGATGGTGACGGATGCGAGCGGCGGGGTGTTCGCCGTTTCAGGCGGAAAAAATAAAAAAATCCCGCTGCTGGCCTATCTTGAGCCGGGCACGGTAATTCAACTCGATGATCACGCCCGCCTTTCGATAACGCTGTTTGCCAAGCCGGTTGAGTACCGCTTTACCGGGCCGGCAAAGCTGACGGTGGAAGCGGGACGGATATTGGCGCATGAGGGCAAGGCCGAAGCGCAGCCGGTCTCGCTGGAAAAAACTTCTGCCGCGAAAAAATTTACGGTCGCCCAGCGCGAGAGCGTTGCGCAGGCCGCCTATGAAATGCGTGCGGTGCGGCCGGGGCTGCGCCTCGGCGACCCCGTGGACACCCGTCTGATCGGGGACGATCTTGCTTTCAGCTGGGACGGCCCGCGCCCGGCCGATGGTTATCAACTGAGCCTTTACGACGGCCGCAAACGGCTCCTGCACCACGTGTCCCTGGCCGACAATTCCTGGACGCCTTCCGCCGGTTTGTTGAAGGCGGGCGGCGCCTACGAGTGGGAAATCAGGGCGACCCTGGAGAACGGCGAGGTATTGACGGCACGGGGGAGTTTCAGCGTGGCCGGCAGCGCCGCCGCCAAGGCCATTCGGGCGCAAAGGCCGCAAGCCGGGGCTTCGTTTTCCGATCGTGTTTTGTACGCAGTTTTTCTGGAAGAAAAGGGCTACAAATACGATGCAAGGCGCATCTGGAAAGAACTGGCAAAAGAACGCCCGGATGACGCGGTGGCAAAAGAACATTCAACCCGCTGAGGACCGCCGCCATGCCGGCCGGGATTAAACCAAATACGAGCCTGATCAAATGGCTTTATCAGGCGCTGGTCTACAGCCTTACCCGCTGGCCACTCTTCAGGCTTCCTCCGGTACGCGAAGAACTGTTGAACCAGCTCGAATCGGCAGGCATCCGGTCGCTCGGCCTGGTCGGGGCAATAGGCATTCTCTCCGGCACCGTCATTATCGAACAGTCGGTCGGGATGGTGGGGGCGGCCGGAGAGGTTCCGGTCAAGCTGCTGGGCTGGACACTGTTCGGCGAGGCAGGGGCGCTGGCTGTCGGGTTTCTCATAGCCGCACGGGTCGCGCCAAACATGGGGGCGGATCTGGCGCTGATGCGCTTTCGCGGCGAATTGGAGCATCTGGCCGCGATCGATATTCCCGTTGTGGATTATCTCGTCGTTCCGCGCGTCGTCTCCTTGCTCTTCGTGAGCGCCCTGCTGGGGATTTATTTCATGGCCTGCGCCCTGTTGGGCGGGATGTTGATCGCCTCGTTCTTGCGCGATTTTTCATTCCTGCCGCAACTGGCGCGTTTTTTCGAAGTCGTGAACCCGTTGAGCATGTTCATCGCCGTCCTGAAATGCAGCCTGTTCGGCGGGGTGGTGGCGCTGGTGTCCTGCTACTATGGTTTGGTGGTGGAACGCGATGCCAAGTGCCTCTCGCAGGCCGGGAGCGAGGCGTTGACGCGCAGCCTGCTGGCGTTGGGGGTGCTGGATGTGGGAGCCGTGCTGCTTTCTGCAATGATCGGATAGCGGAGTGACCGCGTTTTTTGCCAATAAGAAATAGAAATGCAGCGTGGGCACGTTTTTGTGTCCACGCGGAACGAAAAATGAAACGCGTGGGTAAACGTAAAACTGCTTGCCTGCCCTGTGATGAGATTGAATGACAGGAGAGCAAAGTGAGGATTTCAACCATTATTCTGCTGGCGCTGGCGCTGGCGCTCGTCGTGAGCCATGCCCACGCCGCGCAGCGCAACCTCGCCGTCGCCAAGAGCGCGGGCGAACAAAGGCGCGTGGCGCTGGTCATCGGCAACGCCGCCTACCAGGGCATCACGGCACTGAAGAACCCCCTGAACGACGCAAAGGACATATCGGATACCCTGAACAAGCTCGGCTTCGAAGTGATAGAAGTGACAAACGCGACGCAGCGGGAAATGAATCTCGCCATTGCAAGCTTCGGGCAAAAGCTGTCCACGGACACGGCGGCGCTGTTCTTCTACGCGGGCCACGGCCTGCAAGTGAAGGGCAAGAACTACCTTGTCCCAGTTGACGCCCAGATCAACAGTGAAGCGGAAGTGCGGGCGGTGACCGTGGACATGGACACCGTGATGGACCAACTCGCCGCGAGCACGATGAGCATCGTCATCCTCGACGCCTGCCGCAATAACCCCTTCGAGCGCAGTTTTCGCAAAATGGGCGGCGGCTTGGCGCAGATGGACGCCCCCAAGGGCAGCTTCATCGCCTACGCCACCTCACCCGGCAAGACGGCGGCGGACGGCGACGGCAGGAATGGCCTGTTCACCCAGGAACTGCTCAAGCAGATAAACGAGCCGGGGCTGGAACTGGGGATGCTGATGAGGAAAGTCAGAGCCAGCGTGGCGACCCGGAGCGGCGACGCCCAGATGCCGTGGGACAGCTCCTCCATGACGGGAGCGTTCTACTTCAAGCCCGACGACGGCGTCCAGGTGGACAGCCTCGTTCCAGTGCCAGCGCAAGCGGCGCGGATCAAAAGCAAGGAAAAGATCGAAGACGACACCTGGAGCGCGGCGGAAGAAGCCAACACCGTGGAGGCGGTCAACGCCTACCTTGCTGGCTATCCCAAGGGGCGTTATGTCGCCCAGGCCAAGGTGAAACTTGCCGCCCTCAAGAAACAGGTGCAGCAGCCGGCCCCCGCCCAGATTGCCACGGGCCGTGAAGACGGCGAAACGGCGCTGTGGAATGAAGCGCAGAAGGGCACGAGCCGCGAGGACTACCAGGCTTACCTCGACCAATACCCCAAGGGAAAATACGCGGCCCTGGCCAAGAGCCGCATCAAAAAGATCCAGGGCGACGCACAGGCCGCAGCCGAACAACAAGCCGAGCAAGCCTGGGACGCGGCGCAACAGGAAAACAGCGAAGAAAGCTACGCCCGCTACCTCAAGGGCTACCCCGGCGGCAGATACGTCGGGCTGGCCAGGGCGCGACAGGAAAAGCTCAAGAACGACCTCGCCGCGAAAGAAGAAGCCGAGCTGTGGAAAAAAGCCGAGAGCGGCAACGACAGAAAAGCGGTGGAAGCCTACCTCAATAGATACCCGTCGGGAAGATACCTCGCGGCGGCGGGCGACAAACTCGAGGCCATCAAGGAAGAAGAAGCCAAAGGCCCGGCCATGGTCGCCATCCCCGGCAAGAACTACGAGCTGGGCAAATACCACGTCACGCGGAAAGAGTTTGCCGAGTTCGTGAACGCGACCGGCTACGATGCGGGCAACTCCTGTTATGCATCGACTGGTTTAAGCTGGGATAACCGAAGCGGAAACAACTGGCGTAACCCGGGCTTCACCCAGGACGACAGTCACCCGGTGACCTGCGTGAACTGGCACGATGCGCAGGCCTATGCGCAGTGGCTATCCAGAAAGACGGGCAGGCAATACCGCCTGCCTACCGAGACGGAATGGGAATACGCCTGCTACGGTGGCAGCCAGAGCGAATACTGCGGCGGCAACAATATCGAAGCCGTGGCGTGGTACGACGGCAACAGCAACAAACAAACCCATCCCGTAGGCCAGAAACAGGCGAACGGCTACGGGCTATACGACATGAGCGGCAACGCTTGGCAATGGATGGAGAACTGGTACGATGGCAGCAGAACGGATTACGGGCGCGCGCTTCGCGGTGGCTCGTGGTTCGACGCTCCGCAGAACGTGCGCGCGGCGTTCTGGGTCAGCTACGTACCGTTGAAGCGGGATAACGGCTTCGGTTTCCGTTTAGCCAGGACGCTTCCGTGAGCGCGGTTGTTGCCGGTTTGCCGGCTTTACAACCACGGCCCACTCCTTGCGGGTGAGCCCGGTAGGGTGGGCACGTTGTTGTGCCCATGCGGAATGAATGTGAAACAACAACGCGACGCGTGGGCAACAAAACCTTGCCCACCCTACGAAAAACCGTTTTGCATTGGTGTTTAAACCAGCTTGCGAAATATGAAATTGCAAAACTGATATAACGACAAAGGAGTTTCCAAGCATGATCCAATTTTCTTCATCGGCGTGGCGACGCCCTATGGCGGCGTGCATGTTGGCATTATTTTTGTTGCCATCTGTCTTGGTCGCCCAAGATGCGCCGCCAGGCAAGGATACGACCGAATCGTCCGGCGCCGAGGCGCCCCAGCCCAAATTTATCTGGGGCATCCTGCTCAAGTTCGCCGCGTCGAAGGCATTCGAGATTTTCTTCCAGTGGACTGCGGAAAAAATGTTCCAGGGGAAGGCGCAGCCATTAATGCTGCCGCGCGATGCTGCGGTCACCGCGCCGGGAGCCGCAACGCTGGTGCCCGCACCCAAAGGCATTGTGTTCATAGCATCCAGGGTTACCGATAAAGCGCCCGGCAGCCCCCTGACTGTCGACGGCGGCAGGGAGAATTACCAGGGCGCCCATCTCGCGCTGCTGGTTTTGCAGCCCGACGGGCAGACGCTTGCCGTGAGGCCGGTCAGTGCCGGTTTCGTATCGGGGGAGAAATTCCGTATCCGCATTGGTGCTACCTTCGAGGGTGAACTCACGCTCGACAATATCGACCCGCAAGGCGAGCGCAAGCGCCTTTATCCGTCCAGTGCGGAGCAGGTGGTCAGGTTCAGGAGTGGGACCCCGGTGATTTTGCCGCTGGAGCCGGACAGTTTCTTCCAGTTCGACGAGGTTGCCGGCGAGGAGAAACTGGTCATCAGCCTGCGCGACCCGCGCGCGCAGGGCGAAGCCGCCGCACAGACCAGGGTGCACCGCCAGGAAAATGCCCAGGGTACGGGTTTGCTGCAGGAGGTCGCTCCGGGGAAATATGCGGCCATTGCGGAATCGGTCGCGCTGCAGCACCGGCAGTAGGCATGCATGTCGTTTTTGTGCGGCATGCCGCCAAACCGGTAACATGCAGGAGCGCTGGAAATAGATTGCGGTCAATTCATTAGGGATTATGGTGGCGCAAAAAAAATTGAAAATCTGTCTCGCTTTTTTCACGATATTTATTCTTTCCGGATGTGCGTCGGAGTTTTCCATGCACCGCACAATGGCTGGTGCCGGAGCCAGATATGGGGATCTGGCCGCTCACGAGGAGTCGCAGATAAAGGAAAGAGGCGAAACCACGGCGGCCTTGTACAATCTTTGCAGCTCCTATCTGAACTTGAGGGTGTTCAGCAAGCTATCCGCATGTTTGGATCGGATGGAGGCGCGCATCCAGAAGGGAGACAAGGCTATCGTTTACCCCAACTGGATAGGCGAGACGGATGGCACGCCCGCCTTGTACAACATGCGCGCGGAAGCCAGCCTGGAACTGGGGAGATACCAGGAAGCTTTTCAATACGCCGAGCTGGCCTATAAAGGCACGGAAAATTTCTCGAACAGCTTTTTGGCCAATGAAAAGTCGATGCATGCACTGGATGCTCTTGAAAAGATGGTTCTGGCGAAAGCCTTGGACGGTGACAAGGAGCAGGCGGCGAAATACGAGAAAATACTTGAGTCATATGACATTGGCATTCGGGGGCGCGGCATAGTCTCACCGCGTAAAAGCGCCGCATTGGCCAGAGCCAATATTGCCCTGGGAAGATATGAACGTGCGCTGGCAAACATTCAGGACGGGGCAGGCGCCTGGGTGGGGATCGGGAAAGTCCTGAGTCTGGGCATGATGGGCTATGTGGAGATCCCGTTCAAGTTCATGGAAGCGATGGCGCTGATGGAAACAGGGAAAGCCAGCCAAGCGAAGTCGATCTATGACGAACTGCTGGGTTTCTCGCAGATCAAGGACAACAGTGCGCTCTATCGCGTGGCGCTTTTTCAGCGCGGCAGAATCGCAGAGAGCGAAGGTGATTTGAAAAGCGCGATCGGTTTCTACCGTCAGGCCGTGGATGTCATCGAGCAGCAGCGTGCCACGCTCAACACCGAGGCAAGCAAGATCGGTTTCGTCGGCGACAAACAGGATGTATACAAAAGGCTGATTGCCACCCTGATTAAGAACCAGCAGTTCGCCGAGGCATTCGACTACCTTGAGCGCTCCAAGTCCCGTGCGCTGGTCGACATGCTGGCCTCGAAGAATGATTTTGCGGTGCATGAAGGCGATGCGGCCAAAGTCAGCGAACTGCTGGCCAAAGCCGAGCAGACCGAAATGGATGGGCCGGCGCAGGGCGGTGCGCCAGCCGGGACGGATTCGCAGGCTGCATCATCCGTACCCGCTTCCGGACAGCGCAGCCTCGCGGTGTCGGCGGTGAAAAAAGCGATCACCGAAACCGCGCCGGAAGTGGCCTCGCTGGTATCGGTATCTTCGACGCCCATTGAGGAAATCCAGGCGCGTATCCCTGCGGATGAAACGCTGGTCGAATACTATTACGACGACAGCTCGCTATTTATCTTTCTGCTCTCGCGGCAGGGATTGCAGGTACTGCGAACCGATACCGTGGGCCTTGATGCAGAGGTCAAGGCGCTGCGAGATGTGATTGCCGCGCCGAAATCGAATGCATACTTGCCCATCGCGCAACAGCTCTACAGCCAACTCATTAAGCCGATCGAGCCGCTGCTGGCCGGGCGTTCGAAGCTGATTATCGTTCCTCAGGGTGCGCTGCATTACGTGCCGTTTGCGGCATTGCATGACGGCAGCCGGTTTTTGCTCGACAAGTACGCATTCCGCCTGCTGCCCAGCGCAAGCGTGGTGAAATACCTGCGCGGCGAGCAGAGTCGCAAACCCGGCGGCATCCTCGCCTTTGGCAACCCCGATCTGGGTGACCCGAAATACGACCTGAAGTTTGCCGAAGAAGAGGCGAAGGCGATCATCCAGACAGTACCCAAGTCGCACGCCGTGTTGCGCAAGGATGCTACCGAGGCGGCCCTGCGCGAGAATGCGGCAGGCTTCAACTATCTGCATTTCGCCACCCACGGCGAATTCAATGCCGATGCGCCGCTCAATTCGGCCTTGATACTCGCGAAAGATGCCTCCAGCGATGGCTTGCTGACGGTGGGCAAGTTGTATTCGATGCGCCTCGATATCGATCTGGCGACGCTCTCGGCCTGCGAAACCGGGCTTGGTAAAGTTGCCAACGGCGACGACGTGGTGGGACTTACGCGCGGCTTCCTGTTCGCAGGCGCTTCGACGATCGTCGCGAGCCTGTGGCAGGTGGACGACCGCGCCACTTCCGAGTTGATGCGCCAATTCTATGAAGGGCTGAAGAGCATGGACAAGCGCGAGGCGTTAAGGCAAGCGCAGATTTACGCGCGGGACAAGTATGCTCACCCGTATTATTGGGCGGCGTTTCAGTTGACCGGCAATTCGCAGTAAATGAATGGAAAAAATTGGGTAGATTTCAGGGAGCTAATCATGTTGCAAAAATTCAAGGTTGGTTTTGTTCTGCTGGCAGCATTGTTCCTGTCCGGTTGCGCCTCGGATCTGTTGGGGAAAAAAGGCGGGGCGATGACGGCGGCGCGCTACGGAGACCTCGAGAAGCATGCCCTCGAGGATGTTCCGGACATAACCAAGAGCAAGACGGTCAAGCTGTTCCCGCTGTGTGCTGCTTATGTGAAGCTGAAAAAGTACAACAAGCTGTTTCCCTGTCTCGACCAGATGGAGATCAACGTAAAGAACGGCGACACCAACATGACCGACATCGAGCAGATGGAGAAGGACAGCCCGTTCATGATGGGGCTGGCGAAGATGGGGTCGGGAATGTCGGGTGTGAGCCTGGAGCAGGATGTGACGCCAATGCTTTATATCATGCGTGCCGAGGCCTATATGGACATCGGGGAATACGGCAAGGCGATCGAGGATGCCAAGAGGGGAATCGCGGCCAAGCCCAAGGACTGGAATCAGGAGAAGTGGCATGAGATCAATACGCTCGGGCCGTTGATGCTGGCGCATGCATTGAGCGGCGAACGGGAGAAAGCCCTTGCGTACGCCAAACAAATGGAAGCGATCAGCACCTCCTATCCTTACGGCCTCCTGGCCATCGACAAGCATGTCTGGCTGGCCAAGACCTATGTGTCCCTGGGCGACTACCAGCGCGCCCTGCATTTCATGGAAATCCAGGAGGGTGCGTTTGATTTGTTTGCGCGGGGTGTTGCCGATATGGTGGCGGGTTCGAAGGCGGGTGAGAGCATGTGGGAATTCCAGACATTGCCCGCCGATTTCCTGCGCTACAAGTGCCAGTTCGAAGTGGGCAAGATCAAGGAGGCCAAGGTGGGTTACGACGACCTGCTGAAGAAATCGAAAATTCGCGACAACGGCGACATCTACTGGCTGATCCTGTATGACCGTGGCCGCATCGCGGAGAAGGAAGGCGACCTGAAGGGCGCGGTCGGTTATTACCGCCAGGCGGTGGACGTGATCGAACAGCAGCGTTCCACCATCAACACCGAGACCAGCAAGATCGGTTTCGTCGGCGACAAGCAGGCGGTGTACCGGCAACTGGTCGCCGCGCTCTTCGCCGACCGGCAATATGACGCGGCCTTCGAATATGTCGAGCGTTCCAAATCGCGCGCCTTGGTGGACATGCTCGCCGCGAAGCAGGACTTTGCCGTGGCGAGCGGCGATCCCGACAAGGTTAAGAACCTGCTGGCGATGGCCAACACTGCCGAAGCGGAGGCGATGACGCAGGGCGGCGCCGCGGAAAAACCCCAGACCCGCAGCCTGGTCGTCAGCGCGCGGCAGCAACTGGGCAGCGAATCGCCCGAGCTGGCCTCGCTGGTCAACGTTTCCTCCCTGGCGACCGCGGAAATCCAGGCGTTGATCCCGCCGGACGAAGTGCTGGTCGAGTATTACTACAATGCGCCCGACCTCATCGCCTTCGTCCTTACCGCCAAGGGGCTGAGCGCCGTCCGGCTCGACGGCAGCGGCCTGCTGGATAACGTCCGCCAGTACCGCAAACAACTCGAAAGCGCCAACTCCAGGGGCTACCTCGAACTGTCCAAGCGCCTCTACGACCAGCTGGTACGCCCCGTCACCGCCCAAATCGATGCCGAAAAACTCATCGTTGTTGCGCATGGCCCGCTGCATTACCTGCCGTTCAATGCCCTGCACGATGGACGAGGCTATCTGATCGAACGCTACAGCCTGCGGATGCTGCCCAGCGCGAGCGTCCTCAAATACCTGCGCGCCAAACCGGTGGCCAAGCCGGGCGACATTCTCGCCTTCGGCAATCCCGACCTCGGCAACCCCAAGTTTGACCTTGCCTACGCCCAGGCCGAAGCCATTGCCGTCACCAAGAACCGCCCGCAATCCAAGGTGCTGCTGCGCAAGGCTGCGAATGAGGCCGCCTTCCGACAATACGGCAGCGAATTCCGTTACCTGCACTTCGCCACCCACGGGGAATTCAATGCCGATGCTCCGCTCAAATCCGCCCTGCTGTTGTCCAGGGATGCGCAGAACGATGGCATGCTGACCGTGGACAAGCTCTACTCACTCAAGCTGGATGCCGACCTGGTTACCCTCAGCGCCTGCGAGACGGGGCTGGGCAAGATCGCCAACGGCGACGACGTGGTGGGGCTGACGCGCGGCTTCCTCTATGCAGGCACGTCGACCATCGTCGCCAGCCTGTGGCAAGTGGACGACCAGGCGACTTCGTATCTGATGACGAGGTTCTACGATAATCTCAAGGGTGGGGATAAACGCGAAGCGCTGCGTCAGGCCCAGCTGGATACCCGGAAGAAGTATGCCCATCCTTATTACTGGGCGGCGTTCCAGCTCACCGGGAATGCGATTTAGACGCTGACGCCGGGTTGAATTATCTGGAAACTGGAAGATCGATATGAAAAATTGGTGGCTCGGCTTTTTGATGGTTTTGGGGTCGATTGCGTCCGGCGCGGCGCGCGCGGAAATCCATGCGCTGATCATGACGATAGGTGATTACCAGGCCGGGATCCCCAGCCTGAAAGGCGTCATGTACGACCGCGAAAGCGCCCGCTCGATAGCGCATCTGCTGGGTGTCAAGGACGAGAATATCTTGCAGTTCCATGACGAGCAATTGACCCTGAAAGGGATGCAGCAGGCTTTCGACGAACTGGACAAGCGCGTTGCCGTGGGCGATAAGGTGTTCATTTATTACTCCGGCCATGGGAGCAGGCAACGGGTCAACGATCCGGAAGAACGGTGCGCCGAGTCTCTGGTGGCCGCGAACGGGTATGGCCTGACCGATGCGGAAATGGAGGCGCGCCTCAAACAGCTTGCCAAGCGGGCGCAAAAAATCATCGCCATGTTCGATTCCTGCCATTCGGGCGGGGCAACGGTGCGCGGTATGAATAATGGAGCGTTCGCGCCGAAGTTCTGGAGCAAAGGGGGGGAGGAAACCTGCGAGAAGCCGGTGAACATCATCACCCGCAACCTTGGCCTGGCTGCGCGCACCGTGGGGAGCGGGAGCAATAACTATGTTTATATTGCCGCGGCGAAAGACAACGAAATCTCCCTGGATCAGCCGGGCAAGGGCGGGGTCGCCACCCAGGCGTGGCTGGCCTGCATGTCCGGCGGGGCGGTGGACAGGGATGGGAGCGGCGGGCTGACCGTCGAGGAAATCCGCAGTTGCGCACAGGAAAAAATCGACGCCCAGTTGAGAGATGTGGCGGGCTTCCTGCCGCACCACATCAACGTGACCGGCAATTCAAATTTGGTGATGACGCTGGCGGCCGATAGCCCGGGCGAGCCCGTGGTAACGGCGGCCCCAGCCCCAGTTCCAGCCCCAGTTCCAGCTCCAGTTCCAGTTCCAGTTCCAGTTCCAGTTCCAGTTCCAGTTCCAGTTCCAGTTCCAGCCCCGGTCTTGGCACCGGCTCCTCCAGTGCCGGCCCATCAGGAGCAAGCTGTCCAGGCACAACCGGCCCCGCAGCCTGTCACGCAAACCCCCGCGGTTGAATTGGTTCCCCCAGCGACCTTCCGGGATATTTTCAACGGACGCGACGATCTCCGGACGGTGGAAGTCATGCTGGCCCGGAGCAAGCTCAAAATCGGCAAGGATAAGTTGAGCTTCAGCATCCGCTCCAGCCATGCGGGGTATCTGTACCTGCTGATGGCGGGCTCCGACGGCAAGACCTTCGATCTTCTTTTCCCGAACAAGCTGGACAACAATAATTTCATCCAGGCGGGCCAGCTTCTGCAACTGCCACGCACCACATGGGAAGTCACCACCCAGGGTCCGCGCGGGAAAGACCACATCCTTGTCATTGTCGCCGATGCGCCGCGCGATCTGGCCAGGCTTCCGGTGGCGAATGCCGGGCCGTTCTCCGTGGTGGAGGCCACCAGCAGCGGCAAGCGCGGCATCCAGCTGGTGACTGACTCGCCCACACCCGCCTTGCGGGATGAATGCGCCACGCCGAAACAGCGCACCCTCGCGGTCAACCGGGTCTGTTCGGATGCCTACGGCGCGGCGCTGACAACGGTGGAGGAAGTGGAATAGCCATATGGAAAGCGGCATGAATAAGTTGTTTGGCACCCCTGCGCTGCTGCTCACAGTACTGTTGTCGATGAGTTACACGGCATTGGCCACGGAGAAGGGCCGCAACCTTTCCGTCAAGCAGGTAAATGTCGCAGCAAGCGAGCAGCGCATTGCGCTGGTGATCGGCAACAGCGCCTATCGCAGCGGGGCGCTGCGCAATCCGGTCAACGATGCCAAGGATGTCGCGGCAAAATTGCGCAAGCAGGGGTTCACGGTGATCGAGCGGAACAACCTGCAAACCAGACAAATCGGCCGCATGCTGAGCGAATTCCGGTCAAGACTTGCTCCGGGTGCGGTAGCTCTCGTGTTCTATGCCGGGCATGGACTCCAGATCAAGGGGGAAAATTACCTGCCCGCCGTGGATGCCGAGATTGGCGCCGAGGAGGATGTGCCCAACCAGAGCCTTTCCGTGCGACAGATCATGGACGTTCTGGATACTGCCAAGACCCGCCTCAATCTGGTGTTTCTGGATGCCTGCCGCAACAACCCTTATTCGCGCAGCTTCCGCTCGGCTGCCGGAGACGGCCTAGCGCGCATCAGTGCGCCTTCCGGTACATTGATTTCCTATGCCACCCGTCCGGGAAGCGTGGCGGCGGATGGCGACGGGCGCAATGGCCTGTACACCAGCAAACTGCTCAAACAAATGGACAGCCCCCTGCAGATCGAACTTGCTCTCAAGCGCGTCGTCACCGAAGTCAAGAACGCCTCGCAAGGCCGTCAGGAACCATGGATGGAAGGCAGTATCGAGGGCGATTTCTGCTTCGCCGGATGCGACGCAGGGGGGGCGGCGCAGCTTGCCATGCACAAGATTGAAGCACCGCTCGGTCGCGAGCAGGAAACAGGGCAGCAAGGTAGCGTTGCTGGTGGAGCACCCGGTAGCGTTGGTGTCGTATCGAGGGCGGCCGGAACCGAAGTGTGGGTGGATGACAACAAGATTGGGGAAACACGCGCCAGCGGCGAAATGCTTGTATCCAACCTCGATAGCGGCCGCCATCGCGTCCTCGCGCGCAAGGACAGCCGGATTTGGGAACAGACTATCGAAGTGTCTCCCGGAAGCAAAACAACCGTGGCCATCGCCATAGAGCCTTCTATGCCCGGTATGGGCGCCGCATTGCTGTCTGAAGTCGTTGCGAGCGTCGATAAAAATTACGTCACCCAACCCGATCTGGGGCGATTCCTGCTTGGTGCCCTGCACGGGATCGAGAAGACTGTACCGAGCGGTACGGTCAGCATCTCGCAGACCAATGATGGAGCGGCACTTGCTTATGTAGCGCCTAATAATGCCCCAACCAGAGTGGTGCTTGCCTCTCCAAAAACTTTGGGGGATTTGCAGAAAGAGATTATTTTCAGCGCGAGTCTGGCACGCGAGATTGTGCCCGGCCTCGACCAGACAAAACTGGAAGAGGCAATGCTCGGTGCGGGCCTTGCGAATCTTGACCCGCATTCGGATTTTCTCAATTCGGAGCAGTTCCAGGAGCTTAAGACAGCTTCCAGCGGGACTTTTGGTGGTATTGGTATTGAGGTTGGAATCAAGGAAGACGAGCTGACGGTGGTGACCCCTATCGAGGGTGCCCCGGCGGAGCGGGCAGGAATACAAACGCGCGACCGCATTGTCGCAATCAATGGCGCCGATACCAAGGGCACCAAGCTTGCAGACGTGGTCAGGCAAATGCGCGGATTCCCGGCGACACAGGTTACGTTGAGTGTGATGCGCGAAGGCTGGACCTCGCCGCGAGACTTCGTGATCACGCGTGAGATCATCCGCCTCCAGTCAGTGCGCAGCCGCGACATCGAACCGGGAATCAGCTATATATCAATTCGCCAATTCCAGCAGGGCACTCCGGATGCGTTGCAGGCGGTGCTTGATAAATGGCAGGGCGGCTCTTTGGGAGTGATTGCCCTGCGAGGAATCATCCTCGATCTCCGAAACAATTCAGGCGGCCTGCTCAATGCCGTGGTTGAGGTCGCGGGTAAATTTTTGGATGATGGGCGGCTTGTTGTTACCACGGAAGGCAGATCCCCCGGAAGCCAAATGCGCCTGACAGCCAGCGGGAAAAAGAGGTATGTCGATATTCCGATGGTGGTTCTGGTGAACGAAGGCAGTGCCGCAGGCGCTGAAATCCTCGCTGGGGCGCTCCAGGACTCAAACCGCGCAATCGTCGTCGGCAACCGGACTTTCGGCAAGGGATCGATCCAGGCGATTATTGCCCTCTCTGGAGGGGCTGCTGTCAAATTGAGCACGGCGGTTTACCGGACGCCGAGCGGCCGGATTATCGACGGGCAAGGAATTGAACCCAATGTTCTGGTGCCCATGCCATCATCGGATGCGGCAGATCCTGCCAAGGATATACAGCTGCAGCGGGCGCTGGCCCAACTAAGGGTGGTGATGGAGAAGAGATAGGCCAGCCTGCGAAGCCATCGTAGGCAGGAGTGGTGAATTTCGCTTATTGTCGCACCTGTTTTGGACATTGCTTTCAACTTGGGTAAAACTCAACAAGGCAAAATTTCTTTGGGAAAAATGGAAACGTTGCGAGTAGAAAGTCAGAAAAGAGCCCCGCCGGTTTTTCAGGCGGGTGGCCACTATCGCATCGGGAGCAGCACTGAAGCCGATATGCTCGCTCTGTCCGCCTTTCCGGCGACGGTGCGGGTCGATCGCGACGGCGGACTGATGAGCCACTTGAGCGTGTGGAAAAACCTGATCCTGCCGCTGGAATACCGCGCGCGGGATGTCGAGCATGCCGCGGAGGATGCCGCACTGCTATTCGTGCTGTGCGGCGAAGACGAGGCGAACCTGCCGCGCTTGATGGGCAGTTACCCGGACGCCTTGTCCCTGTACGAGAGACGGCTGGCGGGATTCGTGCGGGCGTTGTTGCTGGAGCCGGGGGTGCTGGTGCTGGATGATGTATTCGACGGCCTTACGGCAGCAGAGAAGGAGAAGGCTGCGCGGTGGCCGGAAGTGTTCCGCCTGCGCTTTCCGTTCCGGGTTTTGTTGTATCGCGCTCAGGAAGAGGCATTGAACGATACGGAGCGCGCCGCATGAAAACCGGCCTGGAGCAGTTTGCGGAACCCGGAAATGCCGAATCCCGGGCGCGCGAGCGCAGGGTGAGATGGTTCGTCGCCGGGGCGGTGTTGATCGCGATGGCCGCAATAATCTTCATGTCGGTGCAGAAGGGCCTGTTCCAGCGCACCACTCAATTGCATTTCTTCGCGGACAGCGCGAAGGGCATGGTGCCGGGCATGGCGGTCAAGCTCAACGGGTTCAAGGTCGGCACGCTGGGCAAGCTGGTGATGGATGCGGACGGGCGGGTGAGCATGGTGCTGCGGGTGAGCGACGAATATGTGCACCTGATCCATAAGGACGCGAGGGCGCGCTGGGCCAAGGAAGACCTGATCGGCGAGAGCGTGATCGAGATATTGTCCGGTTCGGAAAATGCACCTGTCGTGGAAAACAACGCGGTGATCGGCTTCGAGCGCGCGCGCGATATCGGCGAGGAGATCGGCAGGCTGGCCAACCAGTTGCAGCCCATCCTGGCGGACGTGAAAAATATCACGGCTTACGTCGACAACCCCGACGGCGACCTGAAGAAAACCGTCCGGGAATTGAAGCGCGCCAGCACCGCGCTCGCGGATGCCGGGGAAGACGTGAGCGACACGACGCGGCGCAACAAGCAGCAGATCCAGTCGGCCATCACCAATGCGTCGAACGCGCTGGCCACGCTGAACACCGAACTGCCGCGCCTGATCGGACGCATGGATACCAGCCTGCGTCATGTCGAGGGAGCAACCGCCGACGTGCACGCAATCACCGGCAAGCTGGCGGAGGACTTGCCCCCGGCAGTCAGCGAGGGGCGCGAAACGCTGCAGGATACCCATGACGTGGTGAATGCCGTCAAGGGCAGCTGGCCGGTGCGCAATCTGCTGCCGCCCCAGGAAGAACGTTCCTTGCCTCTGGATAGCCATGTCCCGAACAATCCCTGATTTTTGCCGGCTGGCGCTGCTCATCGTTCTATCCGGATGTGCATCGGCGCCGGATACCCGGAGCGCCCGGCACAAGCAGGCGCTGGAGTGGGCATCCCAGGGCGAGAGGGCTTATCTCAACGGGAACATGGAGCAATCCGGCCGGTATTATGAAAAGGCCCTGCAGCTCAACACCGGTATCGAGAATGGAAGCGGCATCGCGGCGAACCTGCTGAGCCTCGCACAGCTGCATCTCGAGCGCGGCGAATACGACCGGGCAGGGGCGAAGCTGCAACTCATCCTGGACAACAGGGATCATTTGTTTGCGGCCGATGCGAGGGCCGATGCTGCGGCGCGCTCCGCCCAAGTGGCGCTGCTGTCGAAGCAGCCCGGCAAGGCAGCCGAGTCGGCGCAACAGGCGCAGGCCCTTTGCAAGGCTGCCGCTTGCGCGCTGGAAGCGGCAATCACCAATCTTCAGGCACGCGCCGCTTTCGCGCTCGGACAGACCCAGGCAAGCGCCGATCTGGCGAGCCGCGCCGCGGACATCGCCGATAAAACGCAACAGCCTGTCGAACTGGCAAACGCAAAAAGATTGCTCGGCGAAATGCGGCTGCACCTGGGCGCCGCGGCAGAAGCCATGCCCCTGCTCGAGAACGCGCTGTTGCTGGACAAGCAGCTCGGCCTGCCGAAGAAGATCGCCGCAGACCTGCATCTGCTGGCAGATACGCAAGACATGCTGGGGCGGCGCGTAGAGGCGGAATCGTACCGCGGCCGGGAGCGCGCGATCCGTTCGGCGCTAGAGAAAAAGGCGCCATGAGCCTGCCGGATAAATTGCGCCGTTACTCCCATCCCATCGGCTTCCTGATCGTGCTGGCGCTGGGTCTGGCGCTGCACCTGAACCGGGCGTGGAGCCCGCTGGAGCTTTTCGTGCTGGATCGCCAGTTCACCCTATTGCGCGAGCATCCGCAGCCACTCGCCAACGACGTCGTGGTGGTCGGCATCGACGAGGCGACATTCAAACAGTTTCGCGAACCGTTTGCGCTGTGGCACCCGCATCTGGGCAAATTCTTCCAGGCCATGGCCGGCGCGCGGCCTTCGGTGGTCGGCATGGACATCGTGCTGCCCGACCGTTCCTATCAGTTCCTCGCTCCCGGCTACGATCAGGCGCTGATGCAGGGATTGATCGCCATGCGCGGAACGGTCCCGGTGGTTCTCAGCCAGTCGCTCGACGACCAGGGAAATGTCCGCCCCATCTTTCCGCCGTTCGTCGCGGTGGCCGGGGTGGATGCCATGGCGTTCCCGCTGGTCTGCCTCGACCGGGACGGCGTGCCGCGGCGGCTGGACGGTGCGGAGTGCGCCAACCGCTCGCGCGGCATGACGCTATCCGAAGCGATGTCCGCAAAACTCGGAGCCAGGCATGCATGGAGCGGCATGATCGACTATTCCCTGGGGGCGGCGATCCAGTACATTCCGTTTACCCAGGTGCTGAATTGGTATGAGCAGGGCGACACCGAGCAACTGGCGCGCGTCTTCCAGGGCAGGCCCGTCCTGCTCGGGGTGATCCTGCCGTTCAGCGACCGCATGCAACTGCCGGTTCCGCTTGCCGGATGGGAGCCGGAGAACCGGCGCCTGCCCGGCGTCCTGATCCACGCCCAGGCGCTGCGCTCCATGCTGAACCGCGGCCCCGTCGCAACCGTCCATCCCAGCATGCTGCTGTTATTGGCGCTGCTGCCGGCGGCCTTCTGGTGGGGCAGAAGCGCGTGGCCGAAGGTGGCCGCGCTCTTCGCGTTCAGCCTCGCCGTGCTGGCGATCAGCACCCTGCGCCTGTGGCAGGGGCAGTTTCTTCCGCCGGTGGATGCCATCGGCATGGCCTGGATCGCATTCACGGGCCGTGCCGCGTTCGACTCGATGCGGCAGTACCGGGAGAAGCGCTTCCTGAAGCAGGCGTTCGGCGGCCATGTCAGCCCGGTGGTCATGAATGAAATACTGGCGGGCAACGTCCAGCTCGGCGCGGGGAAACGCCGGCGCGTGTGCGTGCTGTTTGCCGACATCCGGGGATTTACCGCGCGCTCCGAGCAGACGACGCCGGAGGCCATCATCGAGCTGCTGAACGGCTACTTCGCGCAAATGACCGAGGCGATACACAAGCATGGCGGCGTGGTGGACAAGTTCATCGGCGACGGGCTGATGGCTTTCTTCGGCGCGCCGCAGTCCATCGAACACCCCGAAAGAAAGGCGCTGGAAGCCGCCCAGGAGATGCTTCTGCGCCTGCATCGCTACAACCAGTCGCTGACAGGTCAGGGCGTCGAGCCGATCGCCATCGGCATCGGCATCCACGCCGGCGATGTCATCCTCGGCTATATCGGCTCCGAGGCGCGCCACGAATACACCGCCATCGGCGACACGGTAAACGCCGCCTCGCGGCTGGAGGGCATGACCAAGACGCTGGGCTACCCGGTCGTCTGCTCGTCGGCAGTGGCCGGTGCGGTGAAGGGATCTACCGAGCTGGTTGATCTGGGCGAGCATTCTGTCCGCGGGCATGCGCCCATGCACCTGTTCGGCTGGAAACCGGCGATTCTGGATAGGCTGGGGTGATGCGCAGTGAGGTGTTTTTCTACAGCTTCAACGTCAGCTTCTCTGTTTCCCTCGAAGCAACAGCTAGTACTAGGCACCACTAGCCACTTGCTTCCACTTTGTGAGATGGACTAAATACTCATTGAGCACTTTCTTCTGATGGGTGATGTCGCCAGAAGCGAGGTTTACGATTGTCGAGATACCCATTGTTGATACTGTTCGCCCGTGATCCGATTCTGAGCGGCAGTCACGGAGGTGATACAAAGTGACCCTTTGGACCTCTTCGGGGAATCTGCGTTGCAGAGCTGAAAGTTTAGGACGAAGAATATTAAGTACGGAGTCGCCATACTTGGTGGCTTCATCTCGGGTTGGGATCTTGCCCTTGTGAACCACATCATTGCGGAAAGAAATTTGAGAATTGGATAGGAGTTCAGGTGGTTCATTGAAGTGGTGTGACCACAAGAAGATGAATGCTCCTAGCTGTCTCTCAGATTGGCTCGCGACTTTCTTCCAGCAGTTCTGAAATAGTGTGTCGGACTTCGAGGCGCTCTCAAGAAAGACTCGTACCGCAAACTCGTAGAACCGTTCAAGGCTAGTGGAAAAGGATGAAACAGCCTCCCGGTAGTAGCTGTCAAGAATTGCATAGGCACCAATCTCGAATAACACTTCGAATTTCTGTTGCTGAAGGATAGTCATCGTCCTGTGGCCAACCGAACACTCAAATTCATACCGACCATCATCTCGGAACTCTACACGTGTAAACTCGTTGCTTGGCTTCCCGAGCTCATGTAGGCATTGCATACATGGAACCATTAAGCGCATGTGAGCTTCCTTGAAGAAGGCTGACTATGAATTGTGCGGCGCTTCTGCCGCATAGCCTAATAACAACTGTCGTATGGGTCTCGCATGATTATCACCTCGCCGAACGCTAATCCACCCCCGAACAATTTCGCCCCTTCGAGCTCGGGGTCAGGCAGCGATTTCAAGGTACTCGACGATGCTTGCCGGAGCGGGGACTGGCAAACCATCTTCGATGAGGCCTCCGATATGGAAGGTAATTGCCTCGCGAATTTCGCGTTCGGTCTCTTCGACGGTTGCCCCGGTGGCGACACACCCAGGCAAGTCCGGTACATAAGCCGAATAATTGTTTCCTACCTTCTCTACAACGATTGCGTAGCGCATGAGATTAGTCCTTTAATTGAGCCTGTTTGAGGATGCTATTCAACGTGCCGGGCGCAAGATCATCACTTGGTTTCCCGGGTACGGTGACACGTCCACTCTTGGCGGGATGTTTGAACTGCCGGTGACTGCCGCGTGTTGCCGCGAGATACCAGCCATCCGCATTTAGTTTCGCCAGAATTTCGCTTACTTTCATGCGGCGAGAATAGCAGATTGCCGGGGTACTGCCAAAAATGGCCAACGAGTGGCGCTTCTGACCCTCGCCAAGCGCTAATCCACCCCGAACAATTCCCCCCACAGTTTCTCGCTCGCCCGGGTGTCGATTTCCTCATGCGATACGCGGCACGGCAACTGGCTGTTAAGCCGGATGCGGTGCTGCGTCTGGCGCAATGCGCGATACAGCGTGCGGTTCTGTTCGGCAAGCTCGACAGGGATCAGCCCGAGTTCGCCAGCGAGCTTGAGCAGCGCAAGGTTGCCGATGTTGCCGGTCAGTTGCGGGTACTGGCGGGCGTAGGCGAGCACGAGGTATTGCACCATGAACTCGATGTCCACCATGCCGCCACGGTCATGCTTGATGTCGAACAGCCCGGTGTCGTTGGGGTGGCCGTCGAGCATCTTCCGGCGCATCGCCAGGATTTCCCCGCGCAAGACGGCGAGGTCGCGCGGCTGGCAGAGCACCCGCTTGCGGATGTCCTCGAAGGCGGCGCCGATTTCCGTGTCTCCGGCGCAGAAACGTGCGCGCGTCAGGGCCTGGTGCTCCCATATCCAGGCCTGCTGTTGCTGGTATTCGGTGAATGCCTCGACCGTGCTGACCAGCAGGCCGCTCGCGCCGTTCGGGCGCAGGCGCAGGTCGGTTTCGTAGAGGCGGCCGGATGAGGTGTAGCTGCTCAGCATGGTGTTGATGCGCTGCCCGAGCCGCGCGTAGTTTTCCTGCGCATCCGGGTGGTGGTCGTCGTAGAGAAAGATCAGATCGAGGTCGGAGGCGTAGCTCAGCTCCTTGCCGCCCAGCTTGCCGTATGCGATGACGGCGAATTTCGGCTCGTCGCGATGCTGCTTGCGCGCGGTCGCCCAGCTCAGCCTCAGCACATGGCGCAGCATCAGATCGGCGAGGTCGGAGAGGTGGTCGCTGAGCTTTTCCAGCGGCAGCAGGCCCTGCAGGTCCATCGCCAGCAACTGGAAGGTCTGTTCCTGCTGGACGAGGCGCAGCATGTCGAGCTGCCGCTCGGCATCGCCGACGCAGTCGTCGAGGCGGCGCTGCAAGTCGCAGTCGATCTGCTCCCACTGCGGCGGCTGGTACATCTCGCGCGCATCCAGCAGTTCGTCGAGCAGCGCCGGGTGCTGGGTCATGTATTCGCCCGCCCAGCTGCTGGCGGAAACCATTTTGGCCAGGCGCTGCATGGCCTGCGGATACTCGGCGAGGAAGGCGAGGTAGGAGGCGCGGCGGCTGATGCCTTCCAGCAGGGCGAGCAGCCTGGACAGCGTTTCGTCCGGGTTGGCTTGCTGCGCGCACAGGGCGATGAATTGCGGGATCAGCTTGTCCAGCCGCTGCCGGCTGAGGTCGGGCAATTGCCGATAGCGGTTGCCGGCTTGCAGCTGCAGGAGGCGCTGCGCGCTGTCGCTCGCGGCGCGGTAACCGAGGCCTTCGAGGTGAGCCTGCAACTCTTCGGTACTGACCCCTTCATGCCAGAATTGCCCCTCGTCCTGTTCTTCCTGCGACTCGCCGAAAATCAGTTCGAATTGCTGGTTGACCAACGCGCGATGGCGGTCGAGGTCGGCGAGCAGCGCGGCGTAATCCGCGTAGCCCATCGCCTCGGCGATGATGGCCTGGTCTTCGGGTTTCTCGGGCAGCTCCTGGGTCTGCTGGTCGTCCAGGTATTGCAGGCGATGCTCGAGGTTGCGCAGGAACACATAGGCCGCATCCAGCTCGGCGACGACGGCATCGGGCAACTGGCCGTTCTTTGCGAGCAATTGCAGCGCCGCCTGTGTGGGGCGGATGCGCAACTCGGCATCGCGCCCGCCGCGGATCAGCTGGAACACTTGCGCAGTGAACTCGATCTCGCGTATGCCGCCCGGGCCGAGCTTGATGTTGTTGAGCCGCTCGCGGCGCTGCACTTCCTGGCGGATCTGCGCGTGCAGCTTGCGCATCGAATCGATCGCGCCGAAGTCGAGGTATTTGCGGAACACGAAGGGCTGCGCGAGCTGCATGAGCTCGGCGGTCTGCGCGCAATCGGCGGGGGAGATCACGCGCGCCTTGATCCAGGCGTAGCGTTCCCATTCGCGCCCCTGGCTGACGAGGTATTCCTCGAGCGCGGCGAAGCTCATCACCAGCGGGCCGCTGTCGCCGTAGGGGCGCAGCCGCATGTCCACGCGGAACACGTAGCCGTCGCCGGTCGGTTCGTTGATCAGGCTGATCAGGCGGCGCCCGAGTCGGGTGAAGAATTCGTGGTTGCCCAGCTTGCGCGGCCCGTCCGTTTCGCCGTCTTCCGGATAGACGAAAATCAGGTCGATGTCGGATGAAACATTCAGTTCGCCACCGCCCAGCTTGCCCATGCCGATGACCAGCAGGGGCTGCGGCGCGGCACCGGTTTCGCCGAGCGGCGTGCCGTATTGCGCCTGCAAGGATTGCATCAGGCAGGCCTGCGCCTGCTGGATGCTCACTTCCGCGAGTGCGGTCATGGCCTGCATTACCTCATTGAGATCGCACAGCCCGTTGAGGTCGCGCAGGATCAGTTTGACCATCACCTGCTTGCGCAGCCTGCGCACGGCGCGTGCCAGGCCGGCTTCGTTGTCGGGGCTGAGGCCATACTGCTGCAACAAAGCTTGCATTTCTGCACGGTTGCATGGCGTGGTGTAGTTTTTCTGCAACCAATCCTGCAGCGAATGGTCTGCTTCCAGAACATGCATGGCATAGCGGCTGCAATGCAGCGCCTTTTTCAGCAGGTTATCGAAGGGCGGCAAGTTTGCGGTATTCATGGGTAGGGCTTCAAGTTAGAATGTGCATTGTCCAATGATTAGTCGTTAGTCGCTAGTCGTTAAGTCGTTTAGTTAAGTCAAAAGCAGTCGCTGGTCATTAGATGCTAGTGGCTAGTTAAACCCATCTGTAACCACCAACTAGTAACTAACGGCTAACAGCTGGCAACTGAACTTATGTTGAACTCTCTTCCCATCCGCCTGCTGTGGCACAGCCTGAACTGGCTGACGCGGCTTGCCATTGTCGCGTCGGCGGTGCTGGCCGTGCTGACCGCGCTGGCGATCATCCTGTTGCGTTACTGGATATTGCCGAATGTCGAGCAGCATCACGAGCGGATTGTCGCTTCGCTGGCAGGTGCGATCGGCAATCCGGTCGCCATCGGCAGGATCGAGGGCGACTGGATGGGCTTCCGGCCGCGCCTGAGTTTTACCGACGTGCATATCCTGAACGAGCAGCGGCAACCCGCGCTGGTGCTGCCGCGCATCGACGGCAGCGTGTCGTGGATGTCGCTGTTCGCCTTCGAGTTGCGGCTGGCCAGCCTGGAAATCGACAGGCCGGAACTGCGGATCCGCCGCGATGTGCAGGGGCAGATTTTCATCGGCGGCGTGGCGCTCTCCAAACAGGGCGGCAATAACGATTTATCCGACTGGCTGCTGCGCCAGTCACACATGGTGGCGCGCGATGCGCTCATCGTCTGGATGGACGAGCAGCGCGGTGCGCCGCCGCTGGTGCTGCAACGCGTCAATCTGCGTATCGAGAACCTGTTCAGCCACCACCTCTTCGCCCTGCGCGCCGTGCCGCCGGCCGATCTGGCAACGCCGCTGGATGTGCGCGGCGATTTTTACGGGGCGAGTTTCGATGACCTGGGCGCCTGGCACGGCCAGGTTTATACACGGCTCGATTACACCGATGTGACGGCCTGGCGGCCCTGGCTGGATTTGCCCGGAGAATTCAGCCGTGGCCGCGGTGCGCTGCGCGGCTGGCTGGATGTCGAAGGCGGCAAGGTAACGGGGATCACCGCCGACCTGGGCCTGCACGATGTGGTGACCAAGCTGGCCGAAGATGTGCCGGAAATGCGGCTGCTCGATTTGCGCGGCCGCGCCGCATGGAAAGAAACAGTGGGCGGCATGGAGGTTTCCACCCGGCATCTGGCGCTACGCTTGAGAAATGGTGTCGAGCTGCAGCCGACGGACTTCTATTTTCGCACCGCAAAGGCCGGCGATGGACGATCCACCGCCAACGAAATACGCGCCAGCCTGCTGCAGCTGGAAAGTCTCGCCGGCCTGGCCAATTTCCTCCCGCTGGAAGCCGATCTGCGCGCCAAACTGGACGCCTATGCGCCAAGGGGAACGGTGTCCAACCTGAATGCACAATGGCAGAGCGTGCTCGAAAAGCCGGGTAGCTACAAAATCCCGAGCTACGGAATCAAGGGGCAGTTTGAAAATCTTGCGCTGCGCCAGGTTGGTTCGCTGCCGGGCTTTTCCGGTCTGTCGGTGGAGGTGGACGGCAGTGATGCAAGCGGCCGTCTGCATATCGATTCGCGCCATCTGGTTGTGGATGCGCCGGGGGCGATGCGCGAACCGCTGCTTTTCGCCACGCTGACCGGACAGGCCGGCTGGCAGCGCAAGCGCGGGGAATTGCTGGTCAAGGTCGATAATGTCGCCGTTGCCAACGACGACCTGGCGGGCAATCTTTATGGGAGCTACCAGACCAGGGCCGGTACGCTGGGTGTGCTGGACCTGACGGTCAGCCTGACGCGCGGCGACGTGAGGCGTGCCGCGCGCTACACCCCGCTGGTCGCGCTGGACAAGGAGGGCAACGACTGGCTGAGCGGCGCGATGCTGGCCGGGCATACCGAGGACTTCCGCGTGCGCGTCAAGGGCAATTTGAGCGACTTCCCCCTGAAAGGCGGAGAGCAGGATGCGCTGCTCGAAGTCGGCGGACATGCGCGGGATGTCGTGCTGGAATTCGACAAGGGCTGGCCGCGCATCGAAAACATCTCGGGCGAATTCTGGATACGCGGCAACCGGATGGAAGTGACGGCGCCATCTGCGACCATCCTGGACGCCCGATTGCAGAACCTCACGGTCGCCATCACGGACTTGCAGAGCGACGACCTGCCGCTGGAGATCAAGGGCAGCGCGACGGGGGCGAGCAATACCTTTCTGAGATTCATCCAGCAAAGCCCGGTGCGCGGCTATATAGACGGATTCACCGACGGCATGAGCGCCAGCGGCAACGGGCATCTGGATCTGTCGGTGCATATCCCTCTGCAAGGCGACAAGCCGGTGAAGGTATCCGGCGCTTTTCGCGTACAGGATAACGACATCGACCTGGGAAATGGAGTACCGCTGCTGCGCAAGACGCGCGGCGAGCTGGCGTTCACCGAGTCGGGCATGCAGGCCAGCGGCGTGTCGGCGGAGATACTCGGCGGGGCCGCCAATATCGACGTGAAAACAGAACAGGGCGGCGTGGTGCATGCCGCCGTAAAAGGGCGCAGCAACCTCGATGCATTGCGCCGGATCAATCCGCATCCGCTGCTGAACCACCTGTCCGGCGGCGCGGCATGGGATGCCGATATCACGGTGGTGAAAAAATCCACGCAGCTGACCATCAACTCCAGCCTGCAGGGGCTGGGCTCCACACTGCCGCAGCCCTTTGCCAAGGAGGCGCAGGAAGCAATGCCGTTGCGCGTGGAGAAGAGGAATGTCACCGAGGGGCAGGATGTCATCACTGCCCAGTTGGGCAAGCTGCTCAGTGCGCGGTTGGCGCGGCGCGATGAAAACGGTGCGATGGTCATCAGGCGCGGCATCGTCAATTTCGGCGAGGAAAACATTTCCGCCAGCAGGAGCCGGCGGTCGGGCACAAGGAGGCTGCTGGAGCAACTCGGGGCCATCGACTCCACGCGCGGCAGGAGTGGTGTATCGCTGACCGGCAGCCTGCCGGAGCTGTCCCTGCAAGGCTGGGGCGATCTGCTTGGCGCGGCGGGCGGCGCGGAGAATGGCCTGCCGATTGCCGGTGCAGATCTCACGATCGGCAGGGTAAGCGGGTTCGGCATGCACATCGACGATCTGCGCATCAATGCCGACAAGCGCGGCGACGGCTTGTTCGCGCGGCTGTCCGGCAGTGCGCTGAATGGCGAGGTGGAGTGGCAGCCGCGCGGAGAAGGCAAATTGACGGCGCGCTTGCAGAACCTGCTGTGGAGCGGCAATGGCGGTACTGCTACCGCTCCTGCTTCCGTTCAGGCGGTTCGGGTTACGCCGGCATCACCCGGCAGCCTGCCCGCGCTGCAGGTTTCTGTCGAGAATTTCCAGATGAAAGACAAGCAGATCGGGCGGCTGGAACTGGTAGGGCATCCCGAGGGCAACGATTGGCGGATGCGGCGCCTGAACATCGCCAACCCGGACGGCAGCCTGACCGGCGACGGGGTTTGGCGCGGCGGCCAGGCGGGCGGCGCACAGACCCAGGTCAACCTGCTGCTGCAGATCAGCGATGCGGGGAAAGTCCTGGCGCGCTCCGGTTATCCTGGCACCGTCAAGGGCGGCAGCGGGAAGCTGGCGGTGAACCTGTCATGGGACGGCAACCCCGGCGAATTCAACTATGCCACGCTGGACGGCACGCTCAAGCTGGATACCAGCAAGGGGCAGTTCCTCAAGATGGATCCGGGCATCGGCAAATTGCTCGGTATCCTCAGCCTGCAGGCGTTGCCCAAGCGTATCACGCTGGATTTCACCGACGTGTTCAGCGACGGCTTCCAGTTCGACAACATCAACGGCAACGCGGCCATCGAAAACGGCGTGATCGATACGCAGGATTTGCATCTCGATGGTTCGTCCGCCAAGGTGACCATGAAGGGCCGCGTCGATTTGAACAGCGAAACCCAGGATCTGCGCGTGCAGATATTGCCTACGCTGGGCGACAGCGTATCTCTGCTCGGCGCCTTTGCCGCCGGGCCGGTGGCGGGTATCAGTTCGCTGCTCATCAATAAAGTATTGGGCGAACCGCTCGATAAGTTGGCGTCGTTTGAATACAATGTCAGCGGTACTTGGAGCGATCCGAAGGTAGTCAAGGCTGGCAAAACGCCGGTCAAGGCAAGCAATCAAAACAAATAGGAAATAATTTTCATGCAGCAGGCAAACCCCGTACAGCGCGCGCAAACCAACGCATTCAAGGTAGCCGCCATCCAGATGGCTTCCGGCCCGAACGTCACGGGCAACCTGAACGAGGCGCGCCGCCTCATCGCCAACGCTGCCGAGCAGGGCGCTCGCCTGGTGGTGCTGCCGGAATTCTTCGCCATCATGGGCATGTCCGAGCAGGACAAGGTTGTAGCGCGCGAGCAGCCGGGGCGGGGGCCGATCCAGTCGTTCCTCAGTGAAACCGCGCGTCAGCACAGGATATGGCTGGTGGGCGGCTCGATCCCGCTCGCGGCCAATGCGCCGGACAAGGTGCTGAACAGCTGCCTGGTGTTCGACGAGCAGGGCGAGCAGGTGGCACGCTACGACAAGATCCATCTGTTCAATCTGGAGCTGGGCAACGAGCGCTACGACGAAGCCAGGACCATCGAGCCGGGCAGTCAGGTGGTGGTGGTGGACAGCCCGTTCGGCCGCATCGGCCTCGCGGTGTGCTACGACCTGCGCTTTCCCGAGCTGTTCCGCGCGATGCAGGACGTGGATATCATCGTCCTGCCTTCCGCATTCACCGAGACCACCGGCAAGATGCACTGGGAAGTGCTGGTGCGTGCGCGTGCCGTGGAAAACCTGGCGTATGTGATCGCCGCCGCGCAAGGCGGCTATCACGTCAGCGGGCGCGAGACGCACGGCAACAGCATGATCGTCGGCCCGTGGGGCAGCGTGCTGGACCGGCTGCCGCGCGGCTCCGGCGTAGTGATCGCCGAAGTAAACCCGCCCTACCAGGCCAGCCTGCGCGCCAGCCTGCCGGCATTGACGCACCGCGTTTTATTCTAGGCAATGATGAATAGCCAGCAGCAAGATCAGCCCTTCGATACGCTGTTCGTCACGGCGCAGCAATCGCTCCTCGCGGCGCATTCCATCGAGACGCGCCACATCGAGCAGGTGTTCGCCAGCATGATGGCGCACCGCCTCGATTACGCCGACCTGTATTTCCAGTACAGCCGCGCCGAGAGCTGGGCGCTGGAAGAAGGTATCGTCAAGTCCGGCAGCTTCAACATCGATCAGGGCGTCGGGGTGCGCGCGGTGAGCGGCGAGAAGACCGCCTTCGCCTATTCCGATGACATCAGTCTGAACGCGCTGGAAAGCGCGGCACAGGCCACGCGCGCGATCGCGAGGCAGGGCGGCGAGCAGGCGGTGCCGACGCTGTATCACGGCTCGCGGCGCGAGATTTACCTGCCGCACGATCCCATCGCCAGCCTCAAGGATGCCGACAAGGTCGCGTTGCTCGAGCGCCTCGAGGGCTACGCGCGTGCGCTCGATCCGCGCGTGGTGCAGGTGATGGCCGGGCTGGCCGGCGAATACGAAGTGGTGATGGTGGCGCGCAGCGACGGCCTGATGAATGCCGATATCCGCCCGCTGGTGCGCCTGTCGCTGCAGGTCATTGTCGAAGAAAACGGCAAGCGCGAGCAGGGCTCGGCGGGCGGCGGCGGGCGCTTCGATTACGCTTATTTCGACGATGCGATGCTGCGCAAATATGCCGCGCTGGCGGTGCACCAGGCGGTGACCAACCTCGATGCCGCGCCCGCCCCGGCGGGCAACATGACCGTGGTGCTGGGCAACGGCTGGCCGGGAATTTTATTGCACGAGGCGATCGGCCACGGGCTGGAGGGCGACTTCAACCGCAAGGGCAGCTCGGCGTTTTCCGGCCGCGTCGGCGAACGCGTCGCGGCACCGGGCGTGACCGTGGTGGACGACGGCACGCTGGCAAGGCGGCGCGGCTCGCTGCAGATGGACGACGAGGGCAACCCCGCGCAATGCACCACGCTGATCGAGAACGGCATCCTCAAGGGCTATTTGCAGGACACGCTGAATGCGCGGCTGATGGGCGTGCCGGTGACCGGCAATGCGCGCCGCGAATCCTATGCGCACCTGCCGATGCCGCGCATGACCAACACCTACATGCTCAACGGCGACAAGGACCCGCAGGAAATCCTCGCCTCGGTGCAGCACGGCCTGTATGCGGTGAATTTCGGCGGCGGACAGGTGGATATCACCAGCGGCAAGTTCGTGTTCTCCACCGCCGAGGCCTACCTGATCGAGGACGGCAAGATCACCCGGCCGGTGAAAGGCGCGACGCTGATCGGCAACGGCCCCGACGTGCTCACACGCATCTCGATGATCGGCAACGACATGGCGCTCGATCCCGGCGTTGGTACCTGCGGTAAGGAAGGCCAGAGCGTGCCGGTCGGCGTGGGGCAGCCTACGGTGAAGATCGACGGGTTGACGGTGGGCGGAACGGCATAGCAAGTCATGCTATGCTTAAGAGCCTATTTCAGCAGGTTTCATGCCCCCACGTTGGGTATGAACCTGCTGAAATAGGCTCTTACATATCAATTTATTCGACGACATGAACCAGATTTCGCCGGAACTGGCAAAAAAACTCACCCTGGCCGTGGAAAAAATGCCTGCCTTTCCCAAGAGCGTGCAGAAAATCCTGGAACTGACGAGGAACCTGGACTGCGAGCCCAAGCATCTGGTGCAGGTGATCGAAAAAGACCCAGTGATGACGGTCAAGATCCTCAGGGTGCTCAACTCGGCCTATTACAGCCTGCCCAGCAAGATTACCTCGGTCAACCACTCGGTGGCTTTCCTCGGCTTCAATACCATCAAGAATCTCGCGCTCGGCATCGCCTCGGTCGGCATTCTGCCCAAGTACAATGACGCCGGTTTCGATATGCAGCGCTATCTGCTGCACTCCCTGACCACTGCCGGCATCGCAAAATCACTGGGCGGCAAGCTGAAGGGCACCGACCCGATGGATTGCTATATTGCGGGGTTGTTGCATGATTTCGGCAAGGTAGTGTTCGCACAGTTTATGGCCGACGAGTTCAGTCAGGCGATGCAGAAGAGCCATAGCGAGAACATACCGCTGCATGTGGCGGAAAGCCAGGTTATCGGCGTAGACCACAGCGTCGTGGGTTCGATGCTGGCGGAGAAGTGGCAATTCCATCCGGCCTTGGTCGATTGCATCCGCAACCACCATTCCACGGAAGGTGCAGAAAGCGGGATGTGGGCCAGCGTCTATACCGCCAACCAGATCAGCAACAAGATGTCCTTCGGCGATAGCGGCGATCCCTGCGTCGAGGCGCTGCCACCGGCAGCCCGCAACTATTTCGGCGGCGATCTCGATGCAGTCATCGCTTCCCTCGGCGACCTGTCGAAAATGGCCGAGGAAGCACAATTGTTTTCCCAGGTCGGAGTCGACGCATGAAAATCAGATTCTGGGGCGTGCGCGGCTCGATCCCGTCGCCCGGACCCCATACCGCCAAGTACGGCGGCAACACCACCTGCATCGAAATCCGCACCGACGATAACGAGCTGATCATCCTCGACGCCGGCACCGGGATTTTTGCGCTGTCGCAAACGCTGCTCAGGGAAATGCCGGTTACCGCGAACGTCTTCATCACCCATACCCACTGGGATCATATCCAGGGCCTGCCGTTCTTCATCCCGGTCTTCATTCCCGGCAACACTCTGCGCCTGCATGGCGCATTCGATCCCGTTTCAGGGTGCGGCATCGAGCAGGTCATGGACGTGCAGTTGCAGTACAGCTTTTTCCCGGTGCGCAAGGCCGAAATGAAGGCCAGCATCGAATATGAGACCCTGATGCCGGAGCAGAGCGTACGGATCGGCTCGGCCACGATCACGCCGACGCTGCTCAACCACCCGGTCATCAACTTCGGCTACCGCATCGACTGCAACGGTAAATCGGTGTTCTTTACCGGCGATTACGAACCTCCCTACAACATCTATGCCCCCGAGGACGAGGGCTACGAGGAATACCAGGCGCTGATCGAGGACAAGGAAAAGTCCATCATCGAGGCGATGCGCGGCGTGGATGTGCTGATTGTCGATTCGTCCTACACGACCGGGGAATACCCGTCGAAGAGGGGCTGGGGGCACGGCACTTTCGATTCCTGTATCGCGATGGCGAAAAGAGCCGGCGCAAAAATCGTGTACTGCACCCACCACGAGCCCACCCGCAGTGACGAGGCGCTGGAACGGGAATTTGCAAAGGCGCTGGCCAATCTTTCCGGGGAAAGTGGCGGTTTGGAATGCCGTCTGGCCCGGGAGGGCGAAGAAATCCTTCTGTAAGACACTGGGCGTAACCCGGTACCCGTCGGGTATAATCCGCGCCCATGTTGATTTTTCGCGGACTCCATTCCCACGACACCCAGCCTGTCGCGCTCACCATCGGCAATTTCGACGGGGTGCATCTGGGCCATCAGGCGTTGCTGAGCGAACTGCGCGCTGCGGCGCAGGCGCGCGGCCTGCCGGTGGCGGTGGTGATCTTCGAGCCGCATCCGCGCGAGTTTTTTGCCCCGCAGCAGGCGCCGGCGCGGCTGACCAATCTGCGCGAGAAGCTGGAACTGTTCGACGCGATGGGCATCGACCGCGTGCATGTGTGCCGCTTCAATGCGCGTTTTTCGCAGATGAGCGCAGCGGATTTCATTCATGCGCTGCATGAAAAACTGTCGGCCAAATTCGTGCTGATCGGCGACGATTTCCGCTTTGGCAGCGGGCGCGCCGGCGATTTCGCGCTGATGGAAAAAATCGGCATGCAGCACGGCTTCGAGGTGCAGGCTGTGCGCAGCGTGCTGCACAACGGCGTGCGCATCTCCAGCACGGCGGTGCGCGCGGCGCTCGCGGAGGGCGACATGCGCAAGGCGCAGTCCTACCTGGGACGCCCCTACAGCATCAGCGGGCGCGTCGAGCATGGCGACGGCCTGGGCAGGCGGATCGGTTTCCCGACTGCCAACATCCAGCTGAAGCACAACCGCCCGCCGCTGTCCGGCATCTTCGTGGTGCAGGCGCATGCCGAGGGCATGGGCGTGCTGCAGGGCGTGGCGAGCCTCGGCGTGCGCCCGACGGTGCATCAGGGCGGCAGGCCGGTGCTGGAAGTGCACCTCTTCGAATTTGCGCAGCAGATTTACAACCGGCACATGCGCCTGGATTTCCTGCACAAGCTGCGCAACGAGGAAAAATATCCCGATGTGGAAACGCTGACGCGGCAGATCGCGCTGGATGTGCAGAACGCAAAGCAATGGTTTAAACGAAATGATTGACTACCCGAAATGACCGATTACAAAGACACGCTCAATCTTCCCGATACTCCTTTCCCGATGCGCGGCGACCTCGCCAAGCGCGAGCCGCAGATGGTCGCAAACTGGCAGGCGCAGCAGCGCTACCAAAAAATCCGTGCGGCCAGACAGGGCAAGCCGAAGTTCATCCTGCACGACGGCCCGCCCTATGCGAACGGCGACATCCACATCGGCCATGCGGTGAACAAGATCCTCAAGGACATCATCGTCAAGAGCAAGACACTCGCGGGTTTCGACGCCCCTTACGTGCCGGGCTGGGACTGCCACGGCCTGCCGATCGAGTTGCAGGTGGAGAAGAAATACGGCAAGGCGATCCCGCCCGCGCAGTTCCGCGTGCTGTGCCGCGAATATGCCAGGGAGCAGATCGAGCGGCAGAAGAAGGATTTCATCCGCCTCGGCGTGCTGGGCGACTGGGAGCACCCCTACCTGACGATGGACTACCAGACCGAGGCCGACATCATGCGCGCGCTCGGCAGCATCTACGAGCGCGGCTACCTCTACCAGGGGCGCAAGCCGGTGAACTGGTGTCTGGATTGCCAGTCGGCCTTGGCCGAGGCCGAGGTGGAATACGAGGACAAGACCTCGCCCGCGATCGATGTGGGCTTCGAGGTCAAGGACAGGGTTGCGCTGGAGAAGGCGTTCGGCGTGTCGTTGCCGGTCGATGCGAAAGTCTATGCGGTGATCTGGACCACCACGCCGTGGACGCTGCCCGCCAACCAGGCGGTGAGCGTGCATCCCGAGCATGAGTACTGCCTGATCAAGACCGGCAGGGGTTATCTGCTGCTGGTTGCGGAGTTGATGGAAAGCTGTCTGCAGCGCTATCAGCTGAGTGGCGAAACAGCCGGGCGCTGCAAGGGTGCGATGCTGGAATTGCTGCCGTTGTGGCACCCGTTCTACGACCGCATCGTACCTATCATCTGCGGCGAACATGTCACGCTGGAAGCGGGCACCGGTCTGGTGCACACCGCGCCCGCGCACGGCCTGGACGACTACTTCGTCGGCCAGAAATACCATTTGCCGACCGACAATCCGGTAGGCGACGACGGCAAGTTCATCTCTACCACGCCGCCTGCCGGCGATACGCCGTTGGCGGGGGTGTTCGTGTGGAAGGCGAACGACATCGTGCTGAGCGCGTTGCAGGCCAGCGGCCATCTGCTGCATATGGAGAAAGTGCAGCACAGCTATCCGCATTGCTGGCGGCACAAGACGCCGATCATTTTCCGCTCCACGCCGCAGTGGTTCATCGGCATGGATAACGCCGCCTACCCGATCGCGGCGGATGCCGAGAGGCTGATCCGGGAAGGCCGCTCCCACGCGAGCCACGACGGCCAGACGCTGCGCGACCTCGCGAACCGCGCGGTCGAACGTACCGAATTCTTTCCCGCCTGGGGGCGCGCGCGTCTTGAGGCGATGATCCGCAACCGCCCCGACTGGTGCGTATCGCGCCAGCGCAACTGGGGCGTGCCGATGCCGTTTTTCGTGCACAGGGAGACGATGCAGCTCCACCCGCGCACCCCGGAATTGCTGGAGCAAGTCGCCAAGCGCGTCGAGCAGGACGGCATCGAGGCATGGTTCGACCTGAACTCGGTGGACCTGCTCGGCGAAGACGCGGTGCACTACCGCAAGCTCACCGACACGTTGGACGTATGGTTCGATTCGGGCACGACGCATGCGGCGGTGCTGCGGCGCCGCACGGAACTGCGCTCGGCCCCGGATGGTTATCTGGCAGACCTGTACCTCGAAGGCTCCGACCAGCACCGCGGCTGGTTCCAGTCCAGCCTGCTGACCGGCTGCGCGATCGACGGCCGCGCGCCGTTCAAGGCCTTGCTCACACACGGCTTCGTCGTGGACGGGCAGGGTCACAAGATGTCCAAGTCCAAGGGCAACGTGATCGCGCCGCAAAAGGTGCTCGATACGCTCGGCGCGGACATCCTGCGCCTGTGGGCGGCCCTGACCGACTACTCCGGCGAGTTGACCATCTCCGACGAAATCCTCAAGCGCGTGGTGGAGAGCTACCGACGCATCCGCAACACCCTGCGCTTCCTGCTCGCCAATATCTCGGACTTCGACCCGCAGCGGCATGCCTTGCCGGTGGAGCAGTGGCTGGAGATCGACCGCTATGCGCTGGCGCTGGTGGAACGTTTGCAGGACGAGGTGGTCGCAGATTACGCACGCTATGAATTCCACCTGATCGCACAAAAATTGCAGACCTTCTGTTCCGAAGACCTGGGCGGTTTCTATCTCGACATCCTGAAAGACCGCCTGTACACCGCCGGGGAAAATTCCGCGGCGCGCCGCTCCGCGCAGAACGCGCTGTACCACCTCACTCACAGCCTGGTGCGCTTGATGGCGCCGATCCTGAGTTTTACCGCCGAGGAAGCTTGGGCGGTGCTGTGCGGCAGGGAGGACGAAAGTGTGTTCACTGGCGAGTGGCACGCGCTTCCGGCCAAGTCGCGGGAAGCGGTGAGTCTTGCCGATTGGCAGGCTATCACCGCATGGCGCGCCAGGGTGAACAAGCAACTGGAAGAGGCGCGTACCGTCGGACTGATCGGCTCGGCGCTGGCCGCCGAAGTGGACGTGTATGCGGCGGGACAGGACTACGACGTGCTGGCGCGCCTCGGCGACGACCTGCGCTTCGTGTTCATCACCTCGCGTGCCACGGTGCATCGCGTCGCGACGGAAGCCGACCAGCACATCGATGTCTCCGCGAGCCTGCACGACAAGTGCGAGCGCTGCTGGCATTACCGCGAAGACGTGGGCGGCGATGCCGATCACCCGACCATTTGCGGCCGGTGTGTGAGCAACCTGTTCGGCGGCGGCGAGGCGCGGCGCTATGCTTAATCGCTGGCTGGGCTTGAGTTTTCTGGTGATCGTGCTCGACCAGTCGAGCAAGGCGTGGATCACCAGCCACTTTGTCCTGGGCGAGAGCCTTCCTGTGCTCGGCGTGTTCGACTTGGTGCTGGCACACAACACCGGCGCGGCATTCAGCTTCCTCAGCGATGCGGGCGGGATGCAGCGCTGGCTGTTCGCCGGGATCGCCGTTGTCGCCTCGGTATGGATCGTCTGGCTGCTGCGCAGGCACGGCGCGCAGACGCTGTTCGCGCTGGCGCTGAGCCTGATCCTCGGCGGCGCGCTGGGCAACCTGATCGACCGCATCGCCTACGGCCATGTGGTGGACTTCCTGCATTTCCACTGGGACGAATATTACTTCCCGGCCTTCAACGTCGCCGATTCAGCGATTACCTGCGGCGCGTTTTTATTGATCCTGGACAGCCTCAAGGAGCGCAAGCATGGATCTGCTGCTGGCTAATCCGCGCGGTTTCTGCGCCGGTGTGGACCGCGCCATCACCATCGTCGAGCGTGCGCTGGCATTGCACGGCGCGCCGGTTTACGTGCGCCACGAGGTGGTACACAACAAATTCGTGGTGGACGGCTTGCGCCAGCGGGGCGCAATATTCATCGAAGACCTGGCCGAAGTGCCGCCCGGCAGCATCCTGGTTTTCAGCGCGCACGGCGTGCCGCAATCGGTGCGCCGCGAGGCCGAGGCACGCGGCCTGACGGTGTTCGATGCGACCTGCCCGCTGGTGACCAAGGTGCATGTCGAGGTATCGCGGCTGCGCGGCCAGGGCAAGGAAATCATCATGATCGGCCATGCGGGGCATCCGGAAGTGGAAGGCACGATGGGGCAGTGCGACGGCGGGATCTACCTCGTCGAATCGCCCGAACAGGTCGCCGGCCTCAAGGTAAACGACGAAAATAATCTCGCCTTTGTCACACAGACCACTCTGTCGGTGGATGATGCCAGCGGCATCGTCGCCGCGCTCAAGGCGCGCTTTCCCAATATCACCGGGCCGAGGAAGGACGACATCTGCTATGCCACGCAAAATCGCCAGGATGCGGTCAAGCTGCTGGTCAGACAATGCGACGTGGTGATCGTGGTGGGGTCGCCGAACAGTTCCAATTCCAACCGGCTGCGCGAAGTCGCGGCCAAGGTCGGCGTGCCGGCCTATCTGGTGGACGATGCCGGCGGATTGCAGCCGGAATGGTTCGCCGGCAAGACGCGCGTCGGTATCAGCGCCGGCGCATCCGCTCCCGAGTTACTGGTGCAGGGCGTGGTCGCGCGCCTGCGCGAATTGGGTGCGGAGAGCGTCACCGAACTGAAAGGCATCCGCGAGAACGTCATATTCCCGCTGCCCCGTGCGTTGCAGTAATAAGCGCGCTGCAATAATGAGGAGCGCCAACGCTCTAAATGTTCCCTTGTCGCAGCGCGTCCTCTATAATCGCCCCCGTTTCTGCTGGAGTAGCTCAGTTGGTAGAGCAACGCACTCGTAACGCGTAGGTCGGAGGTTCGATTCCTCTCTCCAGCACCATCCAATCCGGGGCCAATGCAAGCCCAACATTCTGTCAGCATGGCTGACCCAGCACTTGGGGAAATCGCATGACATTGTCTCGGCAACGTGAACAAAATCGCCTCCTGAAATACCTCCCTTATCTCGCGGTGCTGCTATTGCTGGCGGCGGCGACTTGGTATTTCACGCGCCCCGAGCCGGTTCGCGTGCAACTGACCAAGGCTGAACGCGGCACGGTGGAGGCGACGGTGAGCAACACCCGTGCGGGGACAGTCAAGGCCTGCCGCCGCGCCAAGCTGGCGCCGCCGGTGGGCGGGCAGATCGCGCACCTGCTGGTGAAGAAGGGCGACCGGGTCAAGGCCGACCAGATATTGCTGGAGCTGTGGAACGACGACCTGCAGGCGCAGGCGCGGCTCGCGGAGCAGCAGCTTAATACGGCGAACACGCGTGTCGATGAGATATGCACCATCGCGGAGATGAGCAGCAAGGAGGCTGTGCGCGCGCGACAGTTGCGCGAGCGCGGCTTCATCTCGCCGGAAGGACTGGAGCGCGCCGAGGCGGACGCAAAAGCCAAACGGGCTTCCTGCACGGCGGCGCGCAGCGAGATCGAACAGGCGCGTTCGCGCATCAACGTGGCGCAGGCCGGTTTGCGGCGCATGGTGCTGCGCGCGCCGTTCGGCGGTGTCGTGGCCGACATCAGCGGCGAACTGGGTGAATACACCACGCCTTCGCCGCCCGGTATCCCGACTCCGCCCGCGATCGACCTGATCGACGACAGCTGCATGTTCGTCAGCGCACCGATCGACGAGGTGGACGCGGCCAGCATCAAGGTGGGTCAGCCAGGCCGCATCGTGCTGGATGCGATCAAGGGCAAGTCCTTCGCCGGTAAGGTCAAACGCATCGCTCCCTATGTGCTGGAGCTGGAGAAGCAGGCGCGCACCGTGGAGGTGGAAGTTGAGTTTGTTGAACCGCCTACTCAGGAGAACCTGCTGATCGGCTACAGCGCCGACGTCGAGATCGTGCATGCCTCCCATGAAAAGGTGCTGCGCATCCCCACGCAGACCCTGCTGGAAGGCAAGCGCGTGCTGTTCTACCGGCCGGATGGCGTCCTCGAAGAGCGCAAGGTCGAGACCGGTCTGGCCAACTGGGAATACACCGAGATTACCTCCGGCCTGAACGAGGGCGACCGCGTGGTGATGTCGCTCGATGCGGCCGGGGTGAAGGCCGGCGTGCGCGTGCAGCCGGAGGCTGCGAAGACCGCAAAATGATAGAAGTGATTATTTTGGCGGTGGCGCTCAGCATGGACGCCTTTGCTGTCTCCATCGGCTTGGGCGCCAAGAAAGACACGCCCGGCCTGGCGCTGAAAGCCGGCTTCTACTTCGGCGTTTTCCAGGCTCTTATGCCCTTCATCGGATATCTGGGCGGCAAGGGTATCTTGGGCTGGATAGACGCCTATGCCCACTGGATCGCTTTCGGGCTGCTGGTGCTGATCGGCGCGAAAATGGTTTACGAAGGCCTCAGCGAAGGCATCGAAGAGGACATCTCCGACGTCACCAGCAAGATGATGCTGGTGCTGGCCATCGCTACCAGCATCGATGCGATGGCGGCCGGATTCAGCCTGACGCTGCTGGAGGTAAACCCTTATGTTGCCTGCCTCATCATCGGAACAACGACTTTCGCCTTCAGCTGGGCCGGCGTTCTGATCGGCAGGAAGAGCGGCACCTGGCTCGAAAACAAGGCGGAAATTTTCGGCGGAATCGTCTTGATATCGATAGGGTTCAAGATACTTCTTTTCTGATTCGCGAAGCAGGGTGCAGGCAGTTGCTTGCATCCCACCCGTGAATTCCAACCGGAGTGGTGTTTGAATGATAGCGCTTAGCCAGATCAGCCGTATCTTCACCGTCGGCGACCAGCAGGTTGCCGCGCTGCGCGACATCGATCTCGAGATCGCGGCGGGCGATTACGTCTCGATCATGGGGCCATCCGGCTCCGGAAAATCCACGCTGCTCAACCTGATCGGCCTGCTCGACCGCCCGACCTCGGGCACTTACCGGCTGGACGGCGGGGACGTCACCGACCTGGATGACCGGCAGCAGGCCAAGGTGCGCAGCGAAAAAGTCGGCTTCGTGTTCCAGTCGTTCCATCTGGTGCCGCGCCTCACCGCCGCGATGAACATCGAGCTGCCGCTGATGCTGGCGGGGGTTTCTCCCGCCGAACGCAAGGCGCGCGTCGCGCAGCTGCTGGAAAACTACGGCCTCGCGGACCGCGCCGACCATCGGCCCGACCAGCTTTCCGGCGGGCAGCGCCAGCGCGTCGCGATCGCACGCGCCACCAGCATGCACCCCGCCGTGCTGTTGGCCGACGAGCCGACCGGCAACCTCGACCAGGCCACCGGAAAGGAGGTGATGAACCTGCTCGAGCAACTGGTCGGGCAGGGGGTCGCGCTGATCCTCGTGACCCATGACCCGGTCATCGGCGGGCGCGCGGCACGCCAGGTGCGCATGGTGGACGGGCGGATCACCGGCGAGACCGGCCGGCCGGCGGGCGCATGAGGTTCGTCGATGTCGTGCAGTTTGCCTCGGGCAGCCTGCGCGGCAGCCGTGCCCGCACCCTGCTGATGATGTTTGCGATGTCCATCGGCGTGGCGGCGGTGGTGGTGCTCACCGGCCTCGGCGAAGGGGCGCGCCGCTATGTCGTCGGCCAGTTTTCCTCGCTGGGCACCAATCTGCTGATCGTGTTTCCCGGCCGCACCGAGACGACGGGATTCGGGCCGGGCATGCTGCTCGGGCAGATTCCGCGCGAGATCACGCTGGACGACGCGCAGGCCCTGCTGCGCAGCCGCGCCATCGGGCGCATCGCGCCGCTGACGGTGGGTGCATCGCAGATTTCGCGGGATGCGCTCAACCGCGAAGTGGCCGTGCTGGGCTCGACGGCCGACCTGCTGGAGGTGCGCCACATGAACATGGGGCAGGGGCAGTTTCTTCCCGCCGGGGATGTGTATTCCAGCGAATCGGTGTGCGTGCTCGGCGCCAAGCTCAAGCGCGAGCTGTTCGGTCAGCAGAATGCCATCGGCGCCTGGGTGCGGCTCGGGGACCGGCGCTTCCGCGTGATCGGCGTGCTCGCGGCGCAGGGCGAATCGATGGGCTTCAACACCGACGAGATCGTCATCGTGCCGGTCGCCTCGGCGCACATCCTGTTCAATACCGTCGGCCTGTTCCGCATCCTCGTGGAGGCGAAAAGCCGCGATTCCATCGAGCGCGCCAAGCGGGACGCCGAGGAGATCCTGGCGCAGCGGCACGGCGAGCGCGACGTGACGGTCATCACGCAGGACGCCGTGCTCGCCACCTTCGACCGCATCCTGCGCGCGCTGACGCTCGCGGTCGCGGGCATCGCCGCGATCAGCCTGGCGGTGGCCGGCATCCTCATCATGAACGTGATGCTCATCGCCGTCTCGCAGCGCGTCCGGGAAATCGGCCTGCTCAAGGCGCTGGGCGCGCCGGCGAGCCAGATCAGGAACCTGTTCTTCGCTGAGGCGATCCTGCTCTCCGGCATCGGCAGCGTGGCGGGGCTGGTGCTCGGCGAGATCGGCACACGGGTGATCGCGCAAATCTACCCGGCGCTGCCGGTGGCAGCCCCCTGGTGGGCGGTGCTCGCGGCGTTTGGTACGGCAACAGGCACCGGCATCCTGTTCAGCGTATGGCCCGCACGGCGCGCGGCGCGGCTCGATCCGGTGATGGCGCTGGCGCGGAGCTGAGGTGCCCGAGAAATGTTATTTCCCGACCTGATCCGCCTCACCTCATCCAGCTTCCTCGCCTACCGCGTGCGCAGCTTTCTCACCGGCCTGGGCATCGCGGTCGGCATTGCGGCGGTGATCCTGCTGACCTCTATCGGCGAGGGGCTGCACCAGTTTGTGCTCTCCGAGTTCAGCCAGTTCGGCACCAACCTGATCGGCATCCAGCCGGGCAAGAAGCAGACTCACGGCGCGAGCGTCGGCATGCTCGGCTCGGTCAGGCCGCTCACGCTGGACGATGCCGAGGCGCTGCGCCGCCTGCCTTATGTCGAATACATCAGCCCCAGCGTGACGGGCAACGCCGAGGTGCGCGCCGACGGCAAGACGCGCCGCACCATCGTGTCCGGCGTCGGCCCCGAGATGCCGCAGGCGCTGCGCATGTACGTGCAGACCGGCAGTTTCCTGCCCCGCGACGACCCCGAGCAGGCGCGCGCCTTCGTCGTGCTTGGCGCCAAGATCAGGCAGGAACTGTTTGCCGGGCAGAACCCGCTCGGCAGCTACCTGCGCGTGGGCGGGCAGCGCTACCGCGTGATCGGCGTGATGGAGCCGAAAGGTCAGGTGCTCGGCTTCGACCTGGACGACACCGTCTACATTCCCGCCGCGCGCGCGATGGAGCTGTTCAACCGTTCCGGCCTGATGGAAATCCACGTCACCTACCGCCCCAGCGCCGAGCTTGAACAGGTCGAGGCGGGCATCCGCGGCATTCTCACGGCGCGGCACGGCAGTGAAGACTACACGCTGGTTCCGCAGGAAAAGGCGCTCGAAGTGCTCGGCTCGGTGCTGGATGTGATCACCTTCGCGGTCGGCGCACTGGGCGGCATCTCGTTGCTGGTCGGTGGAGTCGGCATCCTGACCATCATGACCATGGCCGTCACCGAGCGCACCTCGGAGATCGGCCTGCTGCGCGCGCTGGGTGCGCGCGAACGGCAGGTGCTGGCGCTGTTCCTCGGCGAGGCGATGCTGCTCTCCGCGCTGGGTGGACTCACCGGGTTGGTGCTCGGAGTCGGCATCGCGCAGGCGTTGCACCAGCTATTTCCTGCGCTGCCGGTGCACACGCCGTGGGAATTCGCGGTGGTCGCCGAACTCAGTGCGGCGACTATTGGCCTCGCGGCCGGCGTGATGCCGGCGAGGCGCGCGGCGAGGCTAGACCCGGTGGAGGCGTTGCGGACGGAGTGAAAACAGTGCTTGCGAAAGTGATTTGACTGATTTTGCCCTGAAACAGGTTCTAAACGCCGTACGTCTGGTTATATGCGGCCAGCGCCTGGGCGATCTGCCCCGCAGGCTTGGCTGCGTCGCCGGTGCCGAACTCCTTCTGCAATGAGTCCTTGTTGTCGGCGATGTAATGAATGGCGCGATTCAGGTTGTCGAGCCGGCTCAAGACAAAATTGCCGTCCGAATTGAGCAAGCTTGCCGACTTGGCAAAATTTGTGCCGAATTCCTGTACCGCATCCACGACACCCTGTTTGTTGGTTGCCAGTAGCGAGTCCAGTTTGGTGGTGTCCAGGGAGGCCAACCGGGAACCGGGGGCAATAGCGATGCCCAGATCGCCCAGGCCGTGCACGCCCTTCTCGATCCCGAAGAAACGGTAGCTAACGCTTTGCTCCAACTCGTATTGAGACACTTGGGCTGCCCGGGTATCGGATAACAAACCGCCTTCCTGCAAGTCGGGAGCAAACCTCTGAATCCAGTTGTTGTACTGCCCCACAAAGGCCTGCAACCGGGACTTTATGCTGTCATTGCCGTCGGATGACACAATGCTGCCCAGGCTCAGACCTGCATCCTGCATCCGGGAGATAGCTGATTTCATCTGGCTCAGTTCCGAGAACTGGGCCTTGTAGTAAACATCTTTTTTGTTGATGACTGTCATCATCGTGTAGGCCGATTCAGGATCGGCTAGCGCCATATTGCGGCCAGTGGGGGAGATGCCTTTTGTGCTGCTGCTTTGGTTTACATTGCTGCTCTGGATGAGCAGGGATAGCGGGTCTGAGGATAATTGGGTAGGCTGGGCGCCGCTTTTTGAAGTCAGAAGCGAGAACATGGCCGCCCATGAGTCGTTGCCCTTGGCATTAGACGCCGAGCTTGTCAGCGAACTCAACACCTGGGATTTCATAAGCAAGACAGAAACGGGCGAGATATTCACGTGGCTTATTCCTTTGTTTATCTCTGGCTTGGTGACCAGTTGCGCCATAAGACCAGACGGGCACGAATTAGTTTTGTCCATTGTGGGACAATATGATAAGGGTTATCCAGTCTGCCGCCTATTTCTTCTATGATCAACGACATACCAAACCGCTGTGACATCTTCTGCAATGTCATCGACAACTACGGCGACATCGGCGTGTGCTGGCGGCTGGCGCGGCAGCTGGCGCAGGAGCATGGGCTGACCGTGAGGCTGTGGGTGGACGATCTGGACAGCCTGGTGAAGCTGTGCCCGGAGGCGGACGCGGCACGGGATGTCCAGCATTGCCGGGGTGTGGAGGTGCGGCGCTGGCAGGGGGCGGACAGGCCGTTCACCCTTCGATACCTCAGGGCGAACGGGGAAGAGGAGGCGATTCAGCCCGCCGAACTGGTGGTCGAGGCGTTCGCCTGCAAACTGCCGCAGGGCTACCTCGAGGCGATGGCGGCGCGGGAGCCCAAGCCGGTGTGGATCAATCTCGAATACCTGAGCGCGGAAGAATGGGTAGGGACGCACCACAAGCTGCCTTCGCCGCAGCCCAGCCTGCCGCTGACCCGGTACTTCTTCTTCCCGGGGTTTACTCCAAAAACTGGCGGGCTACTGCTGGAGCGCGACCTCTTCGCGCAGCGCGATGCGTTCCGGAACGATGCCGTACGGCAGCGGGCGTTCTGGGCGTCGTTCGGCATGGAAGTGCCGGGTGAAGAGACATTGAAGGTCTCGCTGTTCGGCTACGAGAACGATGCGCTGGTGGGGCTGCTCGACGCCTGGGCGGGCGGCGAGCAGCCGGTGCTGTGCCTCGTGCCGGAGGGGCGCATCCTGCCGCAGGTGGGACAATACTTCGGCGATCCGGATTCCCCTCGCCCGCTTGCGGGAGAGGGGTTAGGGGAGAGGGCCGGCTACTCACGCGGCAAGCTGCAAGTGCGCGTGCTGCCGTTCGTCGAGCAGGAGCGTTACGATGAGTTGCTCTGGGCGTGCGACATCAACTTCGTGCGCGGCGAGGATTCCTGCGTGCGGGCGCAGTGGGCGGCCAGGCCCTTCGTCTGGCATATCTACCCGCAGCACGACGGTGTGCATATGCAGAAGCTGAGCGCATTCATGGCGCGGTATTGCGCCGGGTTGCCGCCGGAAGCGGAAGCGGCGCTGCGCGGGCTGTGGGAGGCGTGGAACAGCGGTGGAGCATTGCCCATTCCGGTCGGCCAGGCATGGAACGATTTTCGTGAGCACCAGTCTATGCTGCGGCAGCGCGCCCAGGGCTGGGCGCTGGAATTGGCAGAAAACAATCTGGCGTTGAATCTACTGGATTTTTTCCGGGAAACCGGTAGAATGCGCGCCTTCAAAATTGAGGGGCAGTAAACATGAAGACAGCACAGGAACTCCGCGCAGGTAATGTTGTGATGATCGGCAACGACCCGATGGTTGTGCTGAAGGCAGAATACAGCCGTTCCGGCCGCAACGGCTCGGTGGTCAAGATGAAGATGAAGAATCTGCTGACCGAGGCGCCAAAAGAAACCGTGTACAGCGCCGACGACAAGTTCGACCAGATCATCCTGGACCGCAAGGAGTGCACCTATTCCTACTTCGCCGACCCGATGTACGTGTTCATGGACGGCGAATACAACCAGTACGAGATTGAGGCGGAATGCATGGGCGACGCGATCAACTACGTCGAAGACGGCATGCCTTGCGAAGTGGTGTTCTACAACGAGAAGGCGATCTCCGTCGAACTGCCCAACACCATCGTGCGCGAAGTGATCTACACCGAGCCCGCCGTGCGCGGCGACACTTCCGGCAAGGTGATGAAGCCCGCCAAGATCAACACCGGTTACGAACTGCCCGTCGCGGCCTTCATCGAGATCGGCGACAAGATCGAAATCGACACCCGCACCAACGAGTTCAAGAAGCGCGCTTAATCGATACCGCTTTGCGGGTAGCGAAAGGCCAGCCCCCAGCTGGCCTTTTTTCTGTCTGCCGTTTGCAGGGCACGCTATCCGCAAAAGCCGGTCGCCGATGGTAGAATGCGCCGGCGATGGGCAGCGGTACTAATAACACGGCGGAATCCGGGATGGCGCAACAGAACGACGAACTGATCCAGGCACAGGCGGAGTTGCGCGATTTCAAGCGCACGGTGCTGGCCCTGCGCCAGGAACTGGAGAATGCCCAAGCGGAGTCGGATGCGCGGCTGCGCAAAGCTGCCGTGGACGCCAAGGCCGAGGCCACACAGCTTGAAGCTACCGTGGTCACATTGCGCGAGGAACTGGAGGAGGCGCGGGCGGAACGCGAAAGGGCGGTGCAGCAGGCCGTTGCCGCCAGCCACAACGACATCCAGCAATTGAAGGCGACTGTCGCAGCACTGCGCGATAGCCTTGAAATTGCGCGCATCGACAAGGAAAGCGGCATCGAAAAGGCGGTCAGCACGGCGAATGCCGAAATCGCCCAGTTGCATGGCACAATCCGCACCTTGCGCGAGCAGGTCGAGGCGTTGTCCGCCAAAGCCGCAGCCTGAAACTCGAACCAGCAAAAATGGACCAGCCGACCGCCAAAACCAGAAAAAAGAAATCTGCCGCCGACAGCGACGCGCAGCAGCGCCGCCGCCTGCACACGGCCGAATTGCTGCTTGCTGTCTCGCACCGGATGGCGGAGTTCGACACCCTCGACGAGGTGCTCAACGCTCTGGTGGAAATGACCACCACCCACCTCAACGCCGCGCGCGGCTCGCTGTTCCTCAACGATCCGGCCACCAACGAACTCTATTCGCGCGCCGTACAGGGTAACATCAAGCGTGAGATCCGCATGCTCAACACCAGCGGGATTGCTGGTTTCGTGTTCACCAGCGGCGAGCCGCTGATCATTCATGACGCCTATTCGGATTCGCGTTTCAACCGTTCCATAGACGAGCAGACCGGCTTTGTCACGCAGAACATTCTGTGCGTGCCGATCAAGACGCTGAAAGGCGAAGTCATCGGTGTCGCGCAGACTCTCAATAAGCTCAAAGGCAAATTTACCCAGCATGATTTGCATCTGCTCCAGGCGATGACCAGCCAGGGGACGCTCGCGCTGCAGAGCGCACAGTTTATCGAGCGCATGAAGGCACGCCACAAGCAGGAAATGGAGTTTATCGACATCGTTTCCGAAGTCACCGCCGACATCAAGCTCAGCTCGCTGCTGCAGCGCGTGATGGGCGAGGCGACGCGCATGCTCAATGCCGAGCGCTCGACGCTGTTCCTCAACGACGAAAAGACCGGCGAGCTATGGTCGGAAGTCGGCCAGGGGCTGGAGTCGATGCAGATCCGCCTGCCCAACCATCTCGGTATCGCGGGCGCTGTGTTCACCTCGGGCAAGTCCATCAACATTCCCTATGCCTACGCCGACCTGCGTTTCAATCCGGCCTTCGACAAGAAGACTGGCTTCTTCACGCGCTCCATCCTGTGCGTGCCCATCGTTAACAAGAACGGCAAGACCATCGGCGTGACCCAGGTGCTGAACCGGCGCGGCGGGCCATTCACGAGCGATGACGAGTCGCGGCTGCGCGCCTTCACTGCGCAGATTTCCATCGCGCTGGAAAACGCCAAGCTGTTCGCCGACGTGCAGTCGATGAAGAACTACAACGAATCCATGCTGGAGTCCATGTCGAACGGGCTGATCACGCTGGACGAGAATGAGCGCATCGCCACCTGCAATGCGGCCGGCCTGCGCATCCTCAAGGCGCGCCCCGAAGAAGTGCTGCACAAGCCGGCGGCGGAGTTCTTCGCGGGCGATAATGCCTGGGTGCTGGAGAAGCTCAGGCAGGTGGCCGAGGGCGGGCAGCAGCAGACCACCATGGACGCGCCGCTGCAGGCGGCGGGCGAGACGCTGTCGGTCAACCTTACCGTGCAGCCGCTGCTCGACGCCGTCCAGAAGCATATCGGCTCGATGTTCGTGATCGAGGATATCAGCAGCGAGAAACGCATCAAGTCCACCATGTCGCGCTACATGGATCCCGGCATCGCCGACCGGCTGGTCGCCGCGGGCGCTGAGGTGCTGGGCGGCAAGAACGTCGAATGCACGGTGCTGTTCTCCGACATCCGCGGCTTCACCACGCTGACCGAGCAACTCGGCGCGCAGGGGACTGTGGCGTTGCTCAACGAATACTTTACGCTGATGGTGGATTGCATCCAGCACGAGGAAGGCATGCTGGACAAGTTCATCGGCGACGCGATCATGGCCGCGTTCGGCATCCCGGAGAACCATGAGGACGATGCCGACCGCGCGGTGCGCGCCGCGGTCGCCATGATCAAGACACTGGAAAAATGGAACCATCAGCGCATCGGCGAGGGGAGGCTGCCGGTCAATATCGGCGTCGGCCTGAATACCGACAGCGTGGTGTCCGGCAACATCGGCTCGAAGAAGCGCATGGATTTCACCATCATCGGCGACGGCGTCAATCTCGCCTCGCGCCTGGAGTCGGCGTGCAAGCAATACGGCACGAAAATCCTCATCAGCGAATTCACGGTGCGCAAGCTGCAGGGCACCTACCGCAAGAGGGAGATCGACCTGGTGGTGGTCAAGGGCAAGACCGAGCCAGTGTCGATCTACGAAATTCTCGCCTACCACACCGAGGAGACCTTCCCCAATATTGCCGAGGTGCTGGAGCTGTTCAAGGACGGGCTGGCCGCCTATCGCGCCCGCCGCTGGGATCAGGCCATCAAGCTGTTCAAGGAGGCCGCGGCGCTCAACCCCAACGACAAGCCGAGCAAGCTCTACATCGAGCGCGCCGGGCACCTCAAGGCCAATCCGCCACCCGACGACTGGGCCGGGATGTGGGTGATGGAGTCGAAATAGCCCTGCATTTCCGGCCGCTGTTTTGCGGCATGCCGTATAATTTTCCCAGTTATTTTCTCTCTGCAATCAAGGTAAATCATGAACAAGTCAATCAAGAAAAAATCGCTCGGGCTCGTCCTGGCTATCGTCTTCCTCGCGGGCAGCACCGCCGCGCAGGCCGGTCTCAAGGAAGGGGTCGCCGCCTACAGGAGAGGCAGCTTCACCGTTGCAATGAAGGAACTCACACCCCTTGCGGAGCAGGGCGATATGAAGGCGCAACTGCTCCTCGGGGGCATGTACGGCGGTGTGCGAGGCATCCCGCAGGATCACGCGAAGGCCGCATTCTGGTACCGCAAGGCGGCCGAACAGGGCAGCGCGCCGGCACAGATTGCGCTCGGTGTGATGTACAAGAATGGAACCGGGGTCAAGCAGGACGACAGGGAGGCCGTGTCGCTGTTTCGCAAGGCAGCGGAGCAGGGGTTTTCCGAGGCGCAATATGTTCTCGGCGAGGTTTACGAACAAGGGCTGGGCACAACGGTAAAGCCCGATCCGGTGGAGGCGCATATGTGGTACAACCTGGCCGTGACAGCAGGTTTTGAGGCCGCCCGCTACAACATGGAAGGGATTGAAGCCAGGATGAGCCCCGAGCAGATCGAAAAGGCGAAATCCCTCGCGAGGGAATGGCTGGCGAAGCACAAGCCAACCGTCGAGAGCGACGCCCACAAGTAGTCAGGGCTTTGGGCGGTCGCGCGACGGGATGCGGTAGAGCCAGGCCACCATCGTCAGGCCGAAAAAGGCCAGCGCCAGCTGCAGCCAGCCGTCCTTGATGAAGAAAACTATCGAACTGCCGAAGGTCAGGGTCATCGTGGTCACCGCCACCAGCTTGATCCGCCACGGAATGCTGCGGTAGGTGCGCCATTCGACGATCAGCGGGCCCAGGGCCGGCTGGTTCATCAGCCAGTTGTAGAAGCGGTGCGACGAGCGTGCGTAGCACGCGGTGGCGAGCAGCAGGAAGGGCGTGGTCGGCAGGATGGGCGTGACGATGCCGATGATGCCGACCAGCAGGAACAGCGTGCCCAGTGCGGCGAAGACCACCCGCACCCAGAGGAAGCGGTGCTTGCGCACCTCGTGGCTGTAGTCGCGGCGTTCCACGGTTCTGGCCTTGTTCAATCTTTCCCCCTCAGCATATCGATGAAGCGGTCGATCTCCTCGCGCGACATCTGCCGCGAGGCCTCGAACGGCGCATGGGCTTCCGGCTGCCGCATGTCCAGGCGGATGCCCCACAGCGGACGTGTGCTGGTGGGCAGCATCGCGTAGCGCACGTCGCCGAGCAGGCCCGGATCTTCGGGATGCAGGGCGAGGTAGCCGTCGGAGAAGAAATCGAAGCGCCCGATGTCGCGGTAGAGCACCGAACCCGGAGCAAGCCCCGGCAGGTCGCGCGACAGGTCGAAGGCGCGCGCGGTATTGCCCGGATAAACCTTTGCGGTTCCGCCCACCCGCACCGCATCGACGTAGTAGATTCCACCGGAGCGGTAGATCGAGCGCCACAGCAGCAGATTGCCCATGGTCGGCTTGACGGTGAGTTTTGCGGCCTCATGCCCGCGCTGTGCGATGGTCGCGCGCATTGCGCCTTCGGCGCGCTGGTGCTGGAACCAGCCGAGGGAGAGGTAGACCGCTGCCAACAAGAGGCCGGCGCGCGCCGCCATCGTCTTGCGCGAGCGCAGACCGAGCAGCAGCGCCGCGCCGAGAACTAGCGAAAACAGCGGGTCGAAGATCGGCACGATGCTCCAGGCGATGCGCTCCCCGGTGAACGGCCACAGCAGGTGCGTGCCGTAGCTGGTGCAGGCATCGAGCAGGCCGCTCGTCGCGCAGCCCAGCAGGGCGTAAAGGTAGATGCGGCGGAAGCCGATCGGACGCCGGAGTGCCTTAAACGCGGGCCAGAGCAGCAGCGCAACCAGCAGGGCGCCGGCGGGAATGAAAACCAGCGAGTGGGTGAATTGGCGGTGGTATTCCAGCACCAGCAGCGGGTCGGCGTCGGAGCGGATCAGCGCGTCGGCATCCGCGACCAGTGCGGCAAGGAAGCCCGTCGCCGTCGCGGCGCGCGTCTCTTCTTTCCTGCTGTACGATTGGGCGAGAGTTCCGCCCAGCAGGCCGTGGGTCAGGATGTCCATCAGCCGCGTTCCGTCGTGCGGAGAAGGCAGGCCGCTCGACGGCACGGGAAGCGAAGCTGCATTTCCAAGGGGTCTGGTTCCGGTCGGTGTATCGATGCCCGGCAGGATGCCGGAGCCGCAAGTTTATCAATCGCACCAATCCATGTCCATTGCGGGCAGACCGTGCTTCCTGTGCGGCCGCAATCCCCTGTGCTAGACTTAGACGCAAACGGCGCAGGGGATGAGGCCTGCTGAAATGACTCCTGAACCACGAGGGCGATCGCGATGAAAAAAATTCTGCTGACTCTGCTGGTGCTGGCCAGTGCAAACGCTTTTGCCGGGCTCAGCAAATGGGTGGACGCAAACGGTAAGGTGCATTATTCCGACGAGCCTCCGCCTCCCAACGTGAAGGTGGAGAAATTGCGCCTTCCTTCGGCGGCTGAGGCCCCCGTGAGCACAAGCGGCGTGGCTGCCACGAGCGCGCCCGCCGGGCCCAAGACCATCGCGGAACGCGAGGCGGAAATGAAAAAGGCACAGCAGGCGAAGAAGGAAGCCGCCGACAAGGCTGCCAAGGAGCAGGCCAGGGTAGACGCAGAGAAAGTCAACTGTGCCGCCGCCCAACAGAACCTGCGCGTCCTGCAGGAGGGGATGCGCCTGGTCGAGATCGACGCCAAAGGCGAACGCTCCTACCTGGACGACAACCAGCGCCGCCAGCGCATCGAAAAAGCCCAGCAGGACATCAATACCTACTGCAAATGACCAGGCCGGGCGATCCGGCCCCTTCACAAACATAAGTTTCCTGCACAGACCTAGTTCACCCCTCCAGTCAATAGGCCGGAATATATAGGCATTTCGGCATATAGGTATCTTCCGGTTACGGTGGTAGATTTCTCGCCACGAAATCTAACCAAGGAGCCGCCGATGAACACCGAAACCATCGCAAAGCCAGTAGAAATCAAATCATTCAGCTTGCAGGCCGAAATTATTCGGCAGATACAGGTCAACAATGGGCAGACTCCTTGCTATGCCACATCCAACAGCAATTACTGCGACAAGAAGGAGTGCGGCTGGCGTCATGACTGCTTCGATGATGTCGGCGAAGCAGAGTGACCGTAGCTTACTTTTTTGGATGTGCGGCGATCAAATAGCCAGACTCTGACCGGACACTACTGAGTCGAAAGCAGAAATTAAAGATGTCTGTCCAGAATAAGGAAGCGCTGAATAATCCCTCCGTTCGTGGCGAGCCCTTCGGCATTGCTCAGGATAGGCATATGGAACCATGAACGGAAGATGGCGCACGATCAGCGTGACTAATTCGAGTCATTTAAAATGCTGATATTGTTGACGATAATCGAACTGTTGCAGCTCTGTGCCGAGCGCCTGTTGCAGGTTTCACGTTCCTGCGCATCATCGCTGCAGCCATAAGTTCCCGTACCGGTCGATGCGGGCAAACATCGCCATTCGCCCCGCAAACCCGAAGGTCTCAAGACCGAAATCCTCGCCTCAAGGCGCGCATGCTGCAAGCCGGATGCCGCACCATCGCCGACACCTGCAATCGCCGCTTTGCCGCTTTCCGCCGGATCAGCGTGGAAAAAAACTGTGTCCACTACATCCTGTAACGTCACAACTACGAGATTCAGATCCTGCGCCGCAAGCTCAAGCATGCCAAACCGAAGCTCGTGGCACGCAACCTCATCTGGGCCATCGACCTCACCGGCAAGACCGATGCACATGGCAAGCTGCACTCCCTGTTGGGGATCATCGACCACGGCAGCAGGGCGTTACTTCACTTGCAGGCCCTGCATGACAAGACCTCGCGTACCCTGATCGCCAGCATTGGCCAAGCCATCTGCGCCTGCGGCAAACGCGATGTCACGCGCTAAAAGCGCGAAATGGGAAGATGAATGATGCAGCGATAAATATAACGAACGAAAGACAGATTGGCGAGGCGAATTAGAGCAGTAAAAACCGACAGGAGATGCGAAAAAATGGAAAAATCGACTCAAGGAAACGAACGGCGGGCACGCGGACGGGGCAGAAATTTTATTTCTGCGCCATTATACTGCCCAGGCACCCGGGACGCTAATGCCCCGATGGGATAAACCATCGAAAAGCCGATGGGATTGCGCCGGGATAAGCGCGCCTGTTCTTCTGGCGCTTGCATTGAAAGATCATAATGGAAACCTCAGCCTCACTTGAATTGGCCAAGCATGTCCTGCTGGTGTTCGGCATCGTCCTCGCCGTGGGAACCTTCTCCGGCCTGCTGGCCCGATTGGTTCGGGTGCCCGACGTGGTGGTGTTCCTGCTGGTAGGTATGCTGCTCGGCCCCAGCGTCTTGGGGCTGGTGGACATCAAGGCCGATTCCGCGATCAATCAATTGATCCTGATCTTCGGCGCCAGCTACATCCTGTTCGACGGCGGCGCGACGATCCGCCTCAAGGTGCTGAAGGAGGTATGGATCACCATCGTGGTGATCGCTACCGTCGGCGTGCTGATCACTGGCGCCATCACCGGCGCAGCGGCCTATTATTTCCTCGGTGTTCCCGTCATCGTCGCGCTGCTGCTCGGTGCCGTGCTCGCTTCCACAGATCCGGCGACGCTGGTGCCGGTGTTCAAGCAGGTCAGGATCAGGGAGCGCGTCGCGCAGACGGTGATGAGCGAGTCTGCCTTCAACGACGCGATGGGCGCCATCCTCACTTTTACGATATTGGGTATTGCGATGGGTGCGGGCGAATTCTCGGCGGGCGATGCGCTCATCGACCTGCTCAAGCAATCGCTGCTGGGCATCATGATCGGCGGAATGCTGGGTTACATGGCGGCCTTCTTTATCGCGCATGAAAAATTCGGTTTCCTCGCCGAATATGCGCCGGTGGTCACCCTGATGGCGGTGATCGGCGCCTACATGGGTGCGGACGGCATGCATGCCAGCGGCTTCATGGCGGTGTTCGTGTTCGGCATCATGCTCGGCAACCAGGAATCCTTCGGTTTCGAGCGCGTCAAGCATGACGAGGCCATCCTCGAGGATTTCATCATGACCACCGCGCTGATCATGCGCATGTTTATCTTCATCCTGCTCGGCGCGCAGGTGGATTTCGGCCTGATGAACCAGTACCTGCTTGCAGGCGGAGCGGTGGTGGCGGTGTTTATGCTGGTCGCGCGTCCGGCGACGGTGTTCCTGTGTACCCTGCCGGATCGCCGCGCCAAGTGGAGCCTCAGGGAGATGCTGTTCATGTGCTGGACCCGCGAGACCGGCGTGATCCCCGGTGCGCTGGCCGGCATGCTGGTCGGTATGAAAGCGCCCGGCGCGCAGATCATCGCCTCGGTGACCTTCATCGCCATCCTCGTGACCATTCTGATCCAGGCCACCACCACCAAGTGGCTGGCGAAGAAACTGGATTTACTGGCGGAAGACTAGCGCTGCCTTCTTTGGCTGCCGCTTGGGCGGCGCGCAATGCGGTTATGTTATGCTCCGTCCATCTCCGATGGTTGATCGGATATTGACGCAGCATGAAAACGATCCAGTCCCGCGACAATCCCTTTTTCAAGGAACTCTCCAGGCTTGCCGGTTCGGCGCGGCAACGCGGCAAGGCCGGGCAGACCCTGCTGGACGGCGCGCATCTGCTGGCGGCGTATCTGGATGCCGGGAAACAGCCGCAGCACATTCTGCTGAATGCGGCCGCGTTGCACGATGCGGAAATAGCGGCGTTGCTCGAACGCGCTGCAGGCATACCGGTGACGCAGCTGGACGACAGGCTGTTCGCGGAACTCAGCGAACTGAAAACGCCGACCGGCATCCTCACCGTGATCGATCTGCCGCATCCGGCGGGAACGGCGGCCGACAGCCGCCTTGCATTGATGCTGGAGGATATCCAGGATCCCGGCAATCTCGGCTCGATGCTGCGCTCGGCGGCGGCAGCGGGCTGCGATGCGGTGTTTCTCTCCAAAGGCTGCGCCGATGCATGGTCGCCGAAGGTGCTGCGCGCCGCGATGGGCGGGCATTTTGCGCTGGATATCCATGAGCGGCAGGATTTGCCGGAGGTGGCCAAGGCATTCCGTGGTGCGCTGCTGGCGGCCAGTCTGCAGGCCACGCACAGCCTGTATGACTGCGATTTGCGCGGCAAGGTGGCGTTCCTGGTCGGCAACGAAGGGGCAGGGCTGTCTGGCGGCTTGCTGAGACTCGCCACGCAGACCATTGCCATCCCGATGCCCGGTAGGGTCGAGTCGCTGAACGCCGCGGCGGCTACGGCGATCTGTCTGTTCGAGGCGGTGCGGCAACGCATGTAGCATCACCTCGTTCCGGTATGCCATAAATCCCCAAAATCCTTGACGCATAAGCCTATTCCGCTATAATGCGCGCCCTTGTGAGGCTGATAGGCAGCTTCGCATACCTTGCTCCACCGTTACGCATGGCGGGGGGCTTTAACCATAAGGAGATGTAATGCGTCATTACGAAATCGTATTTATCGTGCATCCCGATCAGAGCGAGCAGGTGCCCGCGATGATCGAACGCTACCGCACGCTGGTCACTTCCAAGAGCGGCCAGATTCACCGCCTGGAAGACTGGGGCCGCCGCCAACTGGCTTACCCGATCCAGAAAATCCACAAGGCACACTACGTGCTGATGAACATCGAATGCAACCAGGAAACCCTGGATGAGTTGGAGCATGCCTTCCGCTTCAACGACGCGGTGCTGCGCCACCTGACCGTCAAGACCAAGGCTGCCGTCACCGAGCCGTCTGCGATGATGAAGGAAGAGAAATCCCGTTCCGTGCCGGTCGAAGGCGCCGCTGCGCCGCAGGCTGAAGAAGGCGCGGCAGCGTAGGCTTGGCGCGTAACCAGGTTGTCATCAGCGGTGAGCTGATCGCGCTGGAAAGCATGCGGTATACCCCGGCCGGGGTGGCGAGAGTGGCGCTGACATTGAGCCACAGCTCGCAACAGCCCGAAGCGGATGGAATGCGGCAGGTGCGGTGCGAAGTGAATGCGCTGGCGTTTGCCGGAGTGGCCGAAAAGGCCGCGAAGTTCGCAGTAGGGCAGACCGTGAAGGTACGTGGCTTCCTGGCGCAGCAAAGCATCCGCAGCCGGCAACTGGTTTTGCATATCAATGACATAATTTTGGAATAAGGAAATATCATGGCTCGTATAGACAAGAAGAAGGATGACAAGAACAAGCGTTCTTCCCGCAACAATCTGTTCAAACGCCGCAAGTTTTGCCGCTTCACGGTCGAGAAAATCGCCGAGGTGGACTACAAGGACGTGAATATCCTCAAGGAATTCATCTCCGAAAACGGCAAGCTGATCCCGGCGCGCATCACTGGCACCAAGACTCGCTATCAGCGCCAACTGAGCACTGCCGTGAAGCGCGCGCGCTTCCTGGCCTTGCTGCCCTACACCGATCTGCACTAAGGAGCGAAGTCATGCAAGTAATTTTGATGGAAAAAGTGACCAACGTCGGCCAACTGGGCGATGTGGTCAAGGTCAGGAACGGCTTTGCCCGCAATTTTCTGATCCCCCAAGGCAAGGCCAAGCGCGCGACCGCAGCCAACATGGCCGAGTTCGAAACGCGCCGCGCCGAGATCGAGGCGGCCGAGAAGGCCAGGCTGGCGGAAGCGCAGGCGCGCGGTGAAAAGCTCGCCGGCCTGACGGTGCAGATCGTGCAAAAGGCCGGCGTGGACGGCAAGCTGTTCGGTTCGGTCACCAATGCCGACATCGTGGTGGTACTGGCTGCACAGGGCTTCGAGATCGAGAAGGCGCAGGTGCGCATGCCCACCGGCCATCTCAAGACCATCGGCGACCATCCGGTCAGCATTGCGCTGCACACCGATGTGGTCGTTGACATCACCGTCTCGGTGCTCGGCGAACAGTAATCCGCCTTTGCATCAAGGCGATACGGAAAAGGACTGGCGACAGTCCTTTTTTGTTTCCATCAGAGTAAAATATCTTCCGCTTACACCTCGGGCGCAATCTGCCAAATGAACAATTTCTCCGCTGCCGACGCACAACTCGACCAGATCAAACTGCCGCCGCATTCCGTGGAAGCCGAGCAGTCGGTGCTGGGTGGCCTGCTGCTCGAGGCGAGCGCGCTGGACAAGATTGCCGACCTGATGACCGACGACGATTTCTATCGTCACGAGCACCGCCTGATCTACCGCCAGATCGTACGCCTGAGCGAGATGGCCAAGCCGGTGGACGTGATTACCGTCGCCGAGGCGCTGGAGATCGCCGGTGAGCTGGACAAGGTCGGCGGCCTGCCGTACCTGGGCAGCCTGGCGCAGAACGTGCCGTCGGCAGCCAACATCCGCCGCTACGGCGAGATCGTGCGCGAGCGTTCCATCATGCGCAAGCTGGTGGAGGTCGGCACCGATATTTCCAGCAGCGCCTACAGCCCGGCCGGACGCGACGCCGCGCAACTGCTCGACGAGGCGGAAAGCAAGGTGTTCGAGATTGCCGAGGCGGGGTCGCGCGGCAAGCAGGGGTTCATGTCCATGCCGCCGTTGCTGACCCAGGTGGTGGAGCGCATCGAGACGCTCTACGGGCGCGACAACCAGAGCGACGTAACCGGTACGGCCACCGGTTTCACCGATCTGGATCGCATGACATCTGGCTTGCAGCCGGGCGATTTGATCATCGTGGCGGGGCGCCCGAGTATGGGCAAGACCGCCTTCTCCATCAATATCGCCGAGAACGTCGCGCTGGACGGCAAGCTGCCGGTGGCGATCTTCAGTATGGAAATGGGCGCATCGCAACTGGCGATGCGTATGCTCGGTTCGGTCGGCAAGCTCAACCAGCATGACCTGCGCACGGGCCGCCTGCAGGACGACGACTGGGGGCGGCTGACCCATGCGCTCGGCAGGCTCAACGACGCGCCGGTTTACATCGACGAAAGCGCCGCGCTGTCAGCCCTCGAAGTGCGCGCGCGGGCGCGCCGCCTGCACCGCCAGAACAACGGGCTGGGCCTGATCGTACTGGACTACCTGCAACTGATGAGTTCGCCCGGCAACAAGGCGAGCGAGAATCGCGCCACGGAAATCTCGGAAATTTCCCGTTCCCTGAAGTCGCTGGCGAAGGAATTGCATGTGCCGGTGATCGCGCTGTCGCAGTTGAACCGCAGCCTGGAGCAGCGCCCCAACAAACGCCCGGTGATGTCCGATCTGCGCGAATCGGGCGCTATCGAACAGGATGCCGACCTGATCCTCTTCATCTATCGCGACGAAGTCTACAACAGCGATTCCCCCGACAAGGGCAAGGCCGAGATCATCATCGGCAAGCAGCGTAACGGCCCGATCGGTAAGGTGGAACTCGCGTTCCGCGGCGAATACACGCGCTTCGACAACCTGGCTTCCGGCGGCTATTGAGCCGCCGGAAGCCAGCCTTACTCAACAGACCAACAGTGCTGCCAGTGCCGCGTCGTAATTCGGCTCATTCTTGATCTCGCCGACCAGTTCGGTGTAACGCACCACGTTGCTTTCGTCCAGCACGATTACCGCACGGGCCGCCAGCCCGGCCAGCACGCCGCTCGCGATCGCCACGCCGTAGTTGCGCAAAAACTCCCGGCCGCGCATCACGGACAGGTTGACCACGTTGTCCAGCCCTTCGCTGGAGCAGAAGCGCGACATGGCGAACGGCAGGTCGGCGGAGATGTTGATCACCACAACATTGTTCTGCATGCTCGCGGCCTGGTTGAAGCGGCGTGCGGAAGCCTGGCAGGTCGGCGTGTCCAGGCTCGGCACGATGTTCAGCACCTTGCGCTTGTTGCCGAAGCTGGCCAGGGTGATGTCCTGCAAATCCTTGTTCACCAGCGAGAAGGCCGGCGCGGCTTGTCCTGTTTTGGGGAAGTTGCCGTTCAGTTGTACGGGGTTGCCGCCGAGGGTAGTGCTGTGTGTCATGTTGTTCTCCAAGATTGAAATAAATGGCGTGATGCCGCGGGTTGTAAATTTTTTTCCCGCTTGCAGCTTAAATCGGGTTTGGGCCGGAAAACCCTGACGTGCGTCAACTAAATTGCGTTAAGTTCGAAGTGCGGCCATTCAGGTTGCGGGCAATTTAAGGCAATGCATCCTTTGTAGCTTCCCGTGGCAATCCGCCTTCATGGTTGCGCGCGATTTCCGTTTGTAGCCTGCAACGCTTTCGGATACAATGCGACCCCATTAGGCGCGTAGCTCAGCTGGTTAGAGCACTACCTTGACATGGTAGGGGTCGTTGGTTCGAGTCCAATCGTGCCTACCAACATTTCGAGTGCGGCGTTGCCGCACTTTGTATTTCCGGGAACCGATATGCCAGTCATCACCTTGCCGGACGGTTCGCAGCGCAGTTTTGCGCAACCCGTCACCGTCGCCGACGTTGCGTCCAGCATCGGCGCGGGTCTGGCGCGTGCCGCACTCGCGGGCAAGGTGGATGGCAAGGTGGTGGATACCTCGCATCTGATTGAGCAGGATGCCGCGCTCGCGATCGTCACCGACAAGGATGCGGACGGCGTGGAGATCATCCGTCATTCCACCGCGCACCTGCTGGCGCATGCGGTGAAGGAGCTGTTTCCCGATACGCAGGTGACCATCGGGCCGGTCATCGAGAACGGCTTCTATTACGATTTTTCCTACAAGCGCCCGTTTACGCCGGAAGACTTGGCGGCCATCGAGAAGCGCATGGGCGAGATCGCCAAACTGGATTTGCCCGTGGCGCGCCGCGTGCTGCCGCGCGACGAGGCGGTGGCGTACTTCAAGCATATCGGCGAGCAGTACAAGGCCGAGATCATAGCGTCGATCCCGGCAGACCAGGACGTGTCGCTGTACAGCGAGGGCGAATTCACCGACCTGTGCCGCGGCCCGCATGTGCCATCCACCGGCAAGCTGAAGGCCTTCAAGCTGATGAAGCTCGCGGGCGCCTACTGGCGCGGCGACTCGAAAAACGAGATGTTGCAGCGCATCTACGGCACGGCTTGGGCAAAGAAGGAAGAGCTGGACGCCTACTTGCACCAGATCGAGGAAGCCGAGAAGCGCGACCACCGCAAGCTCGGCAAGCAACTCGAACTGTTTCACATGCAGGATTCATCGCCCGGCATGGTGTTCTGGCATCCCAAGGGCTGGACGCTGTGGCAGGAAGTCGAGCAATACATGCGCCGCAAGTTCCGTGAGCACGGCTATCAGGAAGTGCGCACGCCGACCATCATGGATCGTACCCTGTGGGAGAAATCCGGCCACTGGGAAAACTACCGCGACAACATGTTCACCACCTGCTCGGAGAACCGCGATTATGCGGTGAAGCCGATGAACTGCCCGGGGCATGTGCAGATTTTCAACCACGGGTTGCACAGCTACCGCGACCTGCCGCTGCGCCTCGCAGAATTCGGCTCCTGTCACCGCAACGAGACTTCCGGTTCGCTGCACGGCCTGATGCGCGTGCGCGGCTTCACTCAGGACGATGCGCATATTTTCTGCACCGAAGACCAGGTGCAGTCCGAGGTGTCGAACTTCATCGTGATGCTCAACGAGGTATACCGCGATTTCGGCTTCAACGAGGTGCTGGTCAAGCTGTCCACCCGCCCGGAGAAACGCGTCGGCTCCGACGAGACCTGGGACAGGGCCGAGGCCGGCCTCGCGTCGGCGCTGCAGCAGAACGGACTGGAGTATGAAGTGCAGCCCGGCGAGGGTGCGTTCTATGGCCCCAAGGTCGAATTCACGCTGAAGGACAGCCTCGGCCGCCTGTGGCAGTGCGGCACGATCCAGCTGGATTTCAACCTGCCGGTGCGGCTGGACGCGGAGTTTGTCGACGAGGACAACAGCCGCAAGCCGCCGGTGATGCTGCACCGCGCGATCCTCGGTTCGATGGAGCGCTTTATCGGCATCCTGATCGAGCACCATGCCGGGGCGTTCCCGCTGTGGCTGGCGCCGGTGCAGGCGGTGCTGATGAATATCTCGCAGGCGCAGGAGGAATATGTGCTGCAAGTGGCTCAAGTGTTGCGCGAAGCCGGACTGCGCGTGCAACTGGATTTGCGCAACGAGAAGATTACCTATAAAATACGCGAGCATAGCTTGCAGAAATTGCCTTATCAGCTGGTTGTCGGCGATAAGGAAGTGGCTGGAAAACTGGTGGCCGTGCGCGCCCGCAGTGGTGAGGATCTCGGACAGATGACGCTGGAAGCATTGCTTCAGCGCTTAAAGACCGAGGCAAAAGCGGGAAGCACGGCTTAGTATTGTCCAATTGGAGATATTGCGATAGCACAAGAAAAAACGCAGCGCACCAACGAGATGATTACCGCACCGCAGGTGCGGCTCATTGGTGTCGAAAAAGAGCCCCTCGGGATCGTGACCATCGCGGAGGCGTTGCGTCTGGCGGATGAAGCAGAGCTGGATTTGGTGGAGATATCGCCATTGGCGGAGCCGCCGGTGTGTCGCATCATGGATATCGGCAAATTCAAGTATGCCGAAAGCAAGAAGCAGCACGAGGCCAAGCTTAAGCAAAAACAGGTCCAGATCAAGGAGATCAAGTTTCGCCCGGGTACGGACGAGGGCGACTACAACATCAAATTGCGCAATCTGGTCAAGTTTCTGGAAGACGGTAACAAGACCAAAATTACACTACGCTTTCGTGGTCGTGAAATGGCCCACCAGGAAATCGGTATGCGTTTGATTCAGCGCGTCCGGGATGATCTGGAAGAGCATAGTGTGGTCGAGCAGTTTCCCAAGATGGAAGGCCGGCAGATGGTGATGGTGTTGTCGCCCAAGGCCAAGAAGAAGTAGACGAATTCAGTTGTCTCGACAGCAAGGGGATGGTCGAGGTGATGTAACAAATAGTTCCCCGACAAAAAGTGGTGTATGGGTTATCAAGCTTTTCCACCGGAAAACACCTGGCATCATAATTTAAGGAGCAACCATGCCCAAGATGAAAACCAAAAGCGGGGCGGCCAAGCGGTTCAAGATCCGCGCCGGTGGCAGCGTCAAACGCTCACAAGCGTTCAAGCGCCACATCCTGACCAAGAAAACCACCAAGAATAAGCGTCAGCTGCGTGGCACTGCCGAAGTCCACTCAACCAACACAGCATCGGTTCGCGCCATGTTGCCTTACGCATAAGGAGTAGATCATGCCAAGAGTAAAACGTGGAGTAGTCGCGCGCGCCAGCCACAAGAAAGTATTGGCGCAAGCCAAGGGATATCGCGGTCGCCGCAAGAACGTCTACCGTATCGCCAAACAGGCGGTGATGAAGGCCGGGCAATATGCCTACCGTGACCGCCGCCAGAAGAAACGCCAGTTCCGCACCCTGTGGATCGCGCGTATCAATGCGGCAGCACGCGAGATGGGCCTGACCTACAGCGTGTTCATGAACGGGCTGAAGAAGGCCGACATCCAGGTCGACCGCAAGGTGCTGTCGGACATCGCCGTGTTCGACAAGCCGGCGTTTGCGCAATTCGTGGCGCAAGCCAAAGCCAGCCTCGGCGTTTAAGCGCAAGCTTGAAAAACAAAGGAGGCGGTAAGCCTCCTTTTTTGTTTGTGGCATTCCCTTTGGGTAGTGGTGTTATAGATGCAAGAGCTTCAACAAATTCTCGATCAGGCCCTGCAGCAGTTCGCCGCAATCGGTGATGAAACCGAACTGGAGCAGGTCAAGGCAAAATACCTGGGCAAGGAGGGTAGCCTGACTGCCTTGCTCAAAGGCTTGGGCAAGCTGTCGGCGGAAGAGCGCCCTGCCGCAGGCGCACGTATCAACCAGGTCAAGCAAAGTATCGAAGCCGCTCTGCAGCAGCGTCGCGATGCGTTGCAGCAAAACAAACTGGAGCAGAAGCTGGCGGCGGAAGCGCTGGACGTGACCTTGCCCGGGCGCGGCCTGGACACGGGCGGTTTGCATCCGGTGACGCGCACGCTGGAACGCATCGAGCAGCTGTTTCACTCGCTGGGCTTCGCCACTGCGTCCGGCCCGGAAATCGAGCGCGATTTCTACAACTTCACCGCGCTGAATATCCCGGAAAACCATCCGGCGCGCGCGATGCATGATACCTTCTACATTGATCCGCAGCATGTGCTGCGCACCCACACCTCGCCGGTGCAGGTGCGTTACATGGAAGCGCATCAGCCTCCGCTGAAGATCATTTCTTCCGGACGCGTCTACCGCGTTGATTCCGACGCCACCCATTCGCCGATGTTCCATCAGGTCGAGGGCCTGTGGGTTGATGATGAGATCAACTTCGCCAATCTCAAGGGCGTGGTGCAGGATTTCCTGCAGCGCTTCTTCGAGCGCGACGATTTGCGGGTGCGCTTCCGCCCTTCGTTTTTTCCGTTCACCGAGCCATCGGCTGAAATGGATATGAGCTGGAACGGCGGCTGGCTGGAAATCGGTGGCTGCGGCATGGTGCACCCCAACGTGCTGAAGCACGTCAATATCGACAGCGAAAAATATCTCGGCTTCGCATTCGGCCTCGGCGTGGAACGCCTGGCGATGCTGCGCTACGGCGTGAACGACCTGCGCCTGTTCTACGAGAGCGACCTGCGCTTTCTCAAGCAATTCAACTGAGCATATAGCGATGAAATTTTCCGAAAACTGGTTGAGAACCTGGGTCAATCCGGCGCTGTCCAGCGATGAGCTGGCGCATCTGCTGACCATGGCCGGGCTGGAAGTCGAGGCGCTGGAAGCCGTTGCGCCTGCGTTCAACAACGTGGTGGTCGCCGAAGTGCTGGAAGTGGTCAAGCATCCCAATGCGGATCGCCTGAACGTGTGCCAGGTGAACGTCGGCGAGGCGCAGCCGCTGACCATCGTGTGCGGTGCGGCGAATGTCGCGGTTGGCGTAAAGGTGCCGTGCGCGCGCATCGGCGCGACCCTGCCAGGCGATTTCAACATCAAGCAGGCCAAGGTGCGCAACGTCGAATCGTTCGGCATGCTGTGTTCCGCGAAGGAACTCGGCCTGGCCGAGGAAAGCAATGGGCTGTGGCTGTTGCCCGGCGATGCGCCGGTGGGCAAGACGCTGCGCGAATACCTGGAACTGGACGACAAGCTGTTCACGCTCAAGCTCACGCCGAACCGCAGCGACTGCTCCGGCATGGCCGGCATCGCGCGCGAAGTTGCGGCGCTGACCGGCAGCCCGCTCAAGCAACTGGGAATTAAGGCTCAGCCGGTCGTGTTGTCCGAGCAATTGCCGGTCAAGGTGCTCGATGCTCAGGCCTGCCCGCTGTATTGCGGCCGCATCGTGCGTGGCGTGAATGCCGCCGCGTCGACGCCGACCTGGATGCTGCGCCGCCTGGAGCGCAGCGGCTTGCGCGGCATCAGCGCGGTGGTGGACATCACCAACTACGTGATGCTGGAGATGGGCCAGCCCATGCACGCCTTCGATCTCGCGAAGCTTTCCGGCGGCATCACGGTGCGCCGCGCGCGCGACGGCGAGGAACTGACCCTGCTCAACGAACAGACCGTGAGGCTCGACGCGGAAGTACTGGTCATTGCCGACGAGGTGCGAGCCTTGGCGCTGGCGGGCATCATGGGCGGGCAGGGCAGCGGCGTGGAAACTGCGACGCAGGATGTATTCCTCGAAAGCGCCTTTTTCCATCCCGACACGATCGCCGGCAGGGCGCGCCGCTTCGGGCTGGCGACCGATTCCTCGTTCCGCTTCGAGCGCGGCGTGGATTTCGCGGCGACGCGCCAGGCCATGGAGCGCGCCACGCAACTGTTGCTGGAAATCTGCGGCGGTAGCGCCGGGCCTGTCGGCGAAGTGCGCGGGGAACTGCCGAAGCGCATGCCGATTGCGCTGCGCCGTTCGCGCGTCTCGCGCGTGCTCGGCATTGAACTGGACAACGCAGAGATCGCCACCCTGCTGAAGCGCCTGCAATTCGAGTTCACGACAAACGGCCCTCTCCCCAACCCTCTCCCGCAAGCGGGAGAGGGGGCGATCGCCGCCTCTGCGAGGCCTTCATCAGACGACGATTATCGCGTGACCCCGCCGAGCTTCCGTTTCGACCTCTCCATCGAGGCCGACCTGATCGAAGAACTCGCGCGTGTGCACGGCTACGACAACATTCCCGCGCTGGCGCCGCAGGCCGCGCTGTCCATGCTGCCCTACAGCGAGTCGCAGCGTCCGCTGGCGCGCATCCAGCAGATACTCGTCTCGCGCGACTACCAGGAAATCGTCAGTTACGCGTTTGTCGAAGAGCAGGCCGAACGCGAGCTGTGCGGCAATGCCGATCCAGTCGCGCTGCAAAATCCGATTGCGAGCAACATGGCGGTGATGCGCAGCAGCCTGATCGTCGGCCTGATCGGCGCATTGCGCTACAACCTGAACCGCAAGCAGGGGAGGGTGCGCCTGTTCGAGACTGGCGCGTGCTTTGCCAAACGGAATGACGAGTACGTGCAGAGCCTGCGCTTGTCGGCCATTGCCTACGGCACCACGCATCCCGAACAATGGAGTGCAGCCGCGAAACCGGTAGATTTCTACGACGTGAAGGCGGATGTCGAGGCGCTGTTCGCGCCCCAAGCCTTGCGCTTCGTTGCGGCAGTCCACCCGGCCCTGCATCCGGGGCGCTCCGCGCAGATTTATTGCGGTGATGAGGCGATCGGCTGGATCGGCGAGCTGCACCCGCAATGGCAGCAGCAATACGACATGGCGCAGCCCGCCGTATGGTTCGAAGTCGAACTCGGTGCGCTGACACAAGCCAATGTGCCGCGCATGAGCGAAATCGCCAAATTCCTGCCGGTACGGCGCGATCTGGCGGTGCTGACGGACGAGGCGGTTGCCGTGCAGACCTTGCTGGACGCCATGCAGCAGGCTAACGCGCCCTATGTCCAGGAAATTGCGCTGTTCGACGTGTATCGCGGCAAGGGCGTGGAGCAAGGCAAAAAAAGCCTTGCATTCCGTGTGTTATTACAAGATACTCAAAAGACGCTGACAGATTCGGAAATCGAACAGAGCGTCGCGCTGCTGGTGGATGTGATGCAACGGCACGGCGCGCAGCTGCGTATGTAAGGGAGAGAAATGACAACGACGTTAACCAAGGCCGAACTGGCCGATTTGCTGTTCGAAAAAGTAGGGCTCAACAAACGCGAAGCCAAGGACATGGTGGAGGCATTCTTCGAAGAAATCCGCGCACAACTGGAGAAGGGCGAGAGCGTCAAGCTGTCCGGCTTCGGCAACTTCCAGTTGCGTGACAAACCGCAGCGCCCCGGACGCAACCCCAAAACCGGCGAGGAAATTCCGATTACCGCGCGGCGCGTGGTGACGTTCCACCCCAGCCAGAAACTGAAGACCATGGTGGAAAAGTCCTATCATGGAAAACCACAAACCTAGTTCCGAACTCCCGCCAATTCCCGCCAAGCGCTACTTCACCATCGGTGAAGTCAGCGAATTGTGCGGGGTCAAGGCGCATGTGCTGCGCTACTGGGAACAGGAATTCACCCAGCTCAAACCGGTCAAGCGCAGCGGCAACCGTCGCTACTACCAGCACCATGAAGTGCTGCTGATCCGGCGCATCCGCGAGCTGCTGTACGAGCAGGGTTTCACCATCAGCGGCGCACGCAACCGCCTGGATCATCCCGGTGAGGTTCAACCGCAGGTTGCTGAGCCTGCGGCCGGAATGAACGTCGCCGCATTGCGCCACGAGATTCGCGAGATTCTTGCGCTGTTGAACGCGTAAAAACGCTTCATGATTCATCCCGCTCTGCTATAATCCGCGCCCTCGGGGCGTAGCGCAGCCTGGTAGCGTACTTGCATGGGGTGCAAGTGGTCGGAGGTTCAAATCCTCTCGCCCCGACCAGTTAAATCAGTAAGTTACGTAATATTTTCATTTTTTTGTGGCGTATTTGTGGCGGTGCCACAGAACGTCGCGTCAATTTTCCCGCGTTCCTTGCTCTTGTCTGCACCATCTATCCACTTGGAATAGACGGTGAGAACCATATTCATATTCACATGACCTAGCTGCCGCGCTACCCACATTGGATTGGCGCCGGCCATGAGATTCAAGGTGGCATAGGTGTGGCGTGTCTGATAGAAGGTGCGCTGTCTGATACCAAGCGCGTTAAGCGTGGGATTCCAGTAGGCACGACGAATCGGCCGCTCCTCGGTATATGGCTCTCCAGTTACCGGGTTCTCGAACACATAACCACCTTTTTTAAAAGTATGTGCCTTTTGATGTGAAAGTGCAGCCTTGGCACGAGCATTAAGCTCGACATCGCGAACCTTGAATGTCTTCGTTTCATGTTCTTCTCCAAACGTTCGGGCACGCTCGACCCTGGCGAGGCCACGCCGGTGGTCTATGTCTTTCCACTGCAGGGATATGACCTCACTTGGGCGCATGCCGGTAAAGATAGAAAATTCAATCAGGTTGGCGACTTGGTCGTCATACTTCCAGCGTAGGTATTTGACGATGCTATCAACCTCTTCCGCTTCAAGAGGATCCGGAGGCTCCTTCTGAACCTTGGCATTCTTGATCCGGCCCGCGGGATTATTTTCGATAATCCCATCGAGGTAGGCCATTTCCATGACACCGCGCAATGGAATAAGCATATTGTTTCGATTTTTTGCTTTCCAGCCTTGAGCATTTGCAAGTGCAGCTATGGTGGAATAGGTGATGTTGTCGATCTGCTCTGCGCAGAGCCTCTCTAGCCAGAATTCAAGTGCTTGGGTGTATTTTTTCAAGGTGCCAGAAGACAGGTGGCTGGATGCCGCTAACCAGCGCTTGGACATATCCTGGAATGTAGGTATTTGCGATGGGATAGGAGCGCCCTTGGCTACCCTTGAGGTAGGGAAGTGCGCCACGAATTGTTCCTGCGTGTACATTCCTAGCGAAATTGCACGCTCAATAGTAAAGCGGCTTTGATTTTCGGACAGATAGCGTTTGATTTCAGGACGGGAATTAAAGCATAAATCGCTTGATTTCAGGATACAAATAAACCGCCTTCACAGGCGGTTTATTTTCCACTTAACCACCCTTCAGACGATCTACGGCCACCTGGTAGTAATACTCGCACACCTCGATGCCGGTGAATTCCTTGCCTTGACCGAGGGCGGCAAGGCCGGTGGTGCCGGAACCCATGAACGGGTCGAGGATGCGCTGGCCGCAGGCGCTGACCAGTTCCTCCATCAAGGGGAGCGGCTTCCCGACCTGGTGATACTTGCCGCCTGCCAACGGAGGGACGCGGAACAGGCCTGGGGAGTATTTGTCACCATTCAACGCCCCCTTGCTGCCCCAGCAGAAGAACTCCGTTTGGGCGCGAAAGCCGCCCTTGTAGGGACGCGCGCTACCGGTCTTGTCCCATACGCCAACCCCGCGCCAGGTGAATCCGGCCGCCTGGATCGCATCGGTCGTTACCGGGAGCTGCCGCCAGTCGGTAAATGCGATCATCAGGCCACCGTCGGCCAGCTTGTCGTAGCACAAGGCCATCCAGAGGGCAGACCAGTGCAGATAGGAGCGCTGATCCTTGGTGTCGCCCAGAAAGTCCGGGTACTTACTCGAACCGTTCAGGTACTTCGAGCCGGTGCCGCGCGCCCGGTCTCACTTGGACTGGCCACCGCTCGAATACGGCGGATCGGTCACGATGGCGTCAAACTGGCCGGGCAGGTTTGGAATAATTGCTAGGCAGTCGCCCCGGTACAGATCGGCACCGGCCAATTGAACGTGGTTCGAATTGTTAAAGAGCTGCTGTTCCTTGCTTGTCATGGAGCGTTTCCTTTCGGATTGACGCTCCATGGCGTTCTGGTTTGGGGCTCTCGGCCCTCAACTGGTTAAGCGTCCCGCAGCGGGGGCACTTGATTTCTAGTTTCGAGTAGCTGGCCTTGGCCAGCAGCTTGCTGCATTTACCGCATCGTATGGTTTCCACTTAACTAATCCGCGTGATAGCCTCGAACCGCTGTGTGCACAGCACGGTGCCGAGGCCAAACGCAGGCTCATTCTGCGGAAGGTGGCCGTTACTGGTGTTCCAGCACCTGCAACGGTCGCACCGTCTTTTTTTACCAGCGCGAGTACATCATGCTGGCCATATCAGGTTTGGCAGTTCTGCAATCACTTCGGCCTTCGTAGGCATGGGGCGCTGTCCGGATTGCACGGCATTCATGATTGCGTATGCCACTGCCCAAGTATTGTCGCGCGCCTCGACGCAATACTGCCCCTCCGCCTTGAATGTCGGCACCAAGCTGGTCGCGTAGGTGCAGGCCGACAGGATGCCATCGTAGCCGCGCGTCTTGGCAAAGTCGTCCAGCCGCTTCTGAATATCGATGGTGAAGCCAGCAATGACCTGCTCGGTGGTAGGCGGTGGAGGCCAGCTCCCTGTAACTTCAAGCCAGTCAGCATCAATAGCAGCTTGCAGCAGTTCTTCCTGTGACGGATCAGTGCTGTCGTAGCCATATATTTTGTTTGCATCAGTCGGATTTTGAAAGTAGCGCATGCTTAATCCTTATTTAACGAAGTTCATACCAATTATGAGCACCTGCACCACCGCCAGCATTACCTATTGAGTAGGTTGCACCAGGCGGAACCAATACCATCAGCCCAGAATTAGTGCCGGCAGGCGTTGCGCATGAATTTACAACCGCAACTCCATTAACTATTCCCTGCAGCGTATTGCCACTCGATGTAATAATTGCCAAGACAGATACGGCCATAGTCTTTCCGGTGGTGTTTATGTAAGCAGTCCCCATTACACGGCTCGCACTTACGTTCTGCCAGGACTGGTTCACTCCGATTCGTCCGCCCGAGTACTCCAACTGCGCGGATCCTCCAGTGAGGATCCATCGGTTACCAGATGCGCTGTTCATCAGTCTGACGCTATCTCCTGGATTGAGCGTAAATGATGTGATTCCGGACGAATTACCGTAAAACAAATTCGCTCCGGAACGATTGATCGTTACTACGTTTCCAGCTGTTAGATATGACTCGATCTCGATCACCGAGCCAGGAGGGCAAGTAGACGAGTCAGGAATGGTGACAGTAAAACCGGCACCGCCGTAGCACAGGCATGCCTTACCGACATCTGCACTCGTCAGCACGGTGGCAGCATTAATGTCTACGCTGCCTTGCATATTGCCGAGCGCCCGCTGCAAGGCTTCCATCGTTGCCAGTCGCTTGCTGGTGTCGAACTGCGGAATGCCGTTCACCAGGTCGATCTTCCCGGCCAGCGCCCAGGCCGGTGCCGCCCCATCCGCCGCATTCGGCGCGTACCAGAATTCCTTCACGCCGCCGACGTCCGTCCATTTTTCCAGCCAGCAGATGTCCGCCACGTCGCGTCCGGCCCACACGCCGGTGACTGGGTCGATGTTGCAGTTGTAGGCAATGCCGTACTCGATGCCTCCGACCGTGGCGGCGTTGGGGATGTCGCCCAGCTCGCGCACGCGCGCACCTCCGGCCGGAGTCAAAGTTCGCAGCACCCCGGCGGAGCCTTCCTTCAAGGGGAACAGCGCTAACAGTGCCTGTTTGAGCTGGGTGTTGTCACCCTTGTTCAGCGCGATCTGCGCTAACTCGATAACGTTGGTATTTTCCTCCTGGAGGGCATTCAGCCATTCCGGCGTGACCTCCGTCCCCGGCCTGTTCGTCGCCGGGTCTTCGTTCACGAAAGTGTGATTGACGTGTCCGGCCCCATCAATTTTATGCATAGCTTCCTCCTGTTCCTGTGATGTCTTCGAACCACAGGCGCACGTGCGCCTGTTTGAATGCATTGAGCGCGTCCCACAGCGGCCTGGGGTTTACCACCGAGCGGTAGTAGCGCACGCGCAGCACATAGCGGCTGCGCGTCCCCCATAGTTGCTGCCCAGCCTTGCTGCCAGCCCGGAATGGGCCGAGCAGGTGATCGACTTGCACCAGCGGCACCGGGAAATTCAGTCCAGGTGCCGCATGGCTTCAGAGCCGCTGTCCGGCCTTGCTTCCTGCCGTAAACGGCTTGCGCGGCATGGTCTCGGCCACGCCTGCAATCGCCTCATTGGCCACGCGGCGGTATTCGTCGATGTGCCAGTTTGTGTACTTCGGCCTATGCGCATCAATGGCCGCGTCGAGCGCGGCCTGCGCGCCTTCCCCGATGCGTTCCAGCTCCGCGCCCATCCCCTTCAACAGCGTGTCGCCGAAGCCGCCTTGCGGCCATTTGAAGGCCGCGCCTGGCTGCAGCAGCGCGCCCTGGGCGGCGGCATAATTTGAGGCGGTATAAATAGGCAGCTTCATGGCTATATCCAGTTCACCGGCTGCAGCACCGGAACTTCGTATGCCAGCCAGGTGATGCTGCCGGACTCGTCGAGCGCGTACTGCGTGGTGATGACGGCGATCACCGCATCCACCTCGGCCCAGAGCAGTTGCAGGGATTCGTCGCTGGTGCCGCCCTTGGTCAGCACGAGGTTATTGAGTGTCGCCTGGATTGCCGCACGGTTCTCGGCGGTATCTACGGCGGGCAGCAGGTGGATGGTCAGCGTGACTGGGTGCACCGACGGCGCGGCAACGCTCCAGTCCGCGTTTGCGGGCGCAATGGCCGCGAACTTGACCGCAACGGCATCGAGCACGGCCTGCGTCGGCAGGCGGTCGGCCAGCCCGTTGCAGACCGGGCGCACCAGCACCGTGCCCATGCCCAGGGTGTGCAGTTGCACCAGCGCGCCGGTCACGGACTGGTGGGCGCTGCGCGCCCAGAAACGATAATCGTCCGGCCTGCCGGAGCGCGCTCCGCTCGATACCACCGTCGCCCATTCCTCGACCACGCGGGCGCGCCATGAGTTCACCGCCTCGTCTTCCGCACCGCCGGTGATGCCGCCCGCGCCGACGGTCAGCGTGCTGCCGCAGCCAGGCACCGGGTCAACCAGCGTCAATGTCTGTCCGGAGACAAGGTTCCCGGCGCTGCCCGCCGTGGTGCAGCGGATGGACACGGCGGTATCGCCCGCACCCAGCGCCACGGCGGACAGCACAACGTAATCCAGGCCGTTCAACCCGCGCAGCAAGGTGTCGGCCAGCAACTGCGTACCGGCCACGCCGCTGGCCAGCGCCGCGCCCTCGGCCTTGCTTGCCGTCAGGCGATCTACCTCGTAGAGGGCGGCCCAATCGTAGAGCCGCTCCAGTTCGCAGGTCAGCGGGGAATTTTGCAGGCTGATCCAGTCTAGGTGCCCGTGCATGCCGTTGACCGTGCGCGCCCACATCGCGGAGAGCTGGAGACGCAGCACCGCAGGCAGCGCGGCCAGATCGCTTTCGACGCGCGTCAGCAGCGCAAGATAGGCGGGGCGGTTATACGGGATCACGAAACCCTCTCCCTAACCCTCTCCCGCAAGCGGGCGAGGGGACGAACGTAAAAATAAATTTTTCACAACGGCACTTTCACGGTGAAGTTACGGCCATTGTGCCGCCCCGTTACCTGGAGCAATACGCTGGAAACGTTTCCCGCCGAATCGGCCTGCTCGGTCACCTGAACACCGGCCAGCCCGTGGCTGGTCAATGCGTTTTCGATCATCGCCAGCGTCTCGCGCCGAGCCGCGCTGCCAAGCGGCTGGCGGCGCACATGCCACAGGCCGCTTCCCGCCTCCGGGTCTGCCCACCAGCCGCGCCGCTCGTAGCGGTCGGAAACGCGCTCTGGCGGAGCCTCCGAATCGGAGAACAGCACCGCGTAGACCAGCGTCGCCACGGCCGCGTCCTCGTCGGCCAGCGCCGGATCGTCGAATGCCAGGTCAAATACACCGTTGTCGATCTGCACCAGTTTCAGCATCAGTTCACCCCTAAAGTGTTTGCGCCGGTCTCAGCGTGGGTGTGCGTGTCGCCGACGTTCTTGCCGTTGTTCTTCATCGCGCCGGTGATGTCCGCGCCGCCCAGCACCGTCAGCTTGCCGCCGATCTTCGCGTCTCCGCTGGTCTCGAATAGCGGCGTTTGCGCAATCACCTTGGTCGCCGCCTTGACCTCGATCACGCCGCCGCGCTTGATGTGGACATGGTTGCCCTCGTCGTCATGCAGCGCCGTCTCGCCCTCCTGCAAGTCCATCTGGTAGCGCTTGTCGCCGATGATCAGGCACAGGCCGTGCGAGCGGTCTCCGGCCGGAAACACCATGTACGCCTGAAAGCCCTTGCGCGGCGGGCGGTAGCTGAATCCGTAAGGCTCGACGCGGCGCACGTTCTGCGGCACGTCGTCGCCATCGAGCACCGTCACCTGGACCTTGTCGCGGGTGGTCATCACCCCCACACCCTGGGCGACGATCAGTTGCAGGCGGCTCCACATCTGCCGGATCATTTCCTTGCTCCCGCGCTGCGCTTGGTTTTCTTGTTCGGCGGCTCGCCCAGGAACGCGTTGCGGTGCATCACCTGCAGCATGGCCACCGTGCCCGACTTGTCGTCCTGGATGAACTCGCGGTCGCCGATCAGGAACACGCCGTCGATGCCCTCCTGCGGGATCACCACGCGCACCTGCTTGTTGAGCGGCCAGAGGCCGGATTCATGCCGCCAGCCGTACACCTCCAACTGGATCGCATGCGCCCGCGCCAGCCTGCGGCTGCGCTCCAGTTCCGCGCGCCGGGTGCAACTGCCCGTGCTGTGGCCGTGGCGGTCGGACACGATGTGCATCGGGCGAAAAAAGCCGATGCCGTCATCCTTGACCGCGCCTTTCAGCGCCGCGCCGCCCTCGTAGTCGAAGCTCTTGACCACGTACTCCGAGAACCGCATGTCGTAGTCGTCCACGATCTCGTAGCTTTTTATGTGCACGCCGTACACCAGCGTGGCCACCGGCGCATCGTTCGACGGCGCGGCCAGCACCAGGCCGCCGTCAGGCGTCGGGTAGAGCAGCACATTGGCCGTGCGCGCCGCGTTGATGAGGGCATTGGCCGGAGTCTCGCACTGCATCGAGAATTCCGGCACCACGGCGGTGTCGGCCTCGATCTTCACAGGCACTTTGAACAGGCCGCAAAGGCGCTTCACGATCTCGCCCAGCTTGAGGCCCGACAGCGTCTTCGAGTACTGGCAATCGACCAGCTCGCGCGCCAGCGAACGTGCCTCGAAGCGGATGGCGTGCTCTTCCGCTCCGACCTTGCGGCGAATCTTCCCGGTGCGGGTGGTCGCCACCAGTTCGCCGTCGATCAGCACCCGCACCACGGTGTTTGCATTCAGCCCGAGCGAATCTCCGGAACCCGGCAGGGTCACGCCGAGCTGCACTGCCTGGCACAATTCGTCCACCGAGCCGCGAATGCGCACGTTCTTCCAGAAGCCGTAGCGCTTGCCGTCGAACTGGATTTCCACCAGGTTAGCCACGGACGCGCCCCCTCACGAACAGCGGGTGACGCACCTTGTTGCGCACCAGGAACACCGCCTCGTCCACTTCCATCCGGTGCGCCAGCACCGTAGCCGGGAGCGGGGATACGATGTCGCGTACCTGGGCGGGTTCGAGGTCTTGCGCGAGCAGCGCATCGATCAGCGTCGCGCGGCAATCGAGCGCCGCCTCGAACACCTCGTCGGACATGTCCGGCAGCATCCTGTCCATCGCCTGCAGCACGCTGGCCAGCGCAGCGTCCCGGTCTTCTGCCGAGCGATAGTCGGCCAGCGCGGCCTGCGCCGCACCGGCCAGCATCAGGCGGCGGCGGCAATCGTCCTCACGCCGCAGGTTTACGCGCAAGGCCGGTGAGTCGCCCGCACCGCCCGGCACCGGCGCGGGCAGCTTTGTCATCGACACCAGGCTATCCACCACCTGCGGCAAAGCCGTGTCCGAGACGCCGGAGGACGAATAGCCAGTCGAGGAAGCCGAGTTGCCCGCCGCATCGCCCGAGCCGAGCAGGTTGGAAAAAGACCGCATGGCCGCCGCGTACTGAGCCGGAACAGCCATCAGCGCCGCCGCGTCGCCCTTGATGCCGTCGATCACACCGCGCGCCTGGTTAGCGAGGGTCAGCGGTAAGGTCGCCAGCGAGATCAGGCTGCGCACGCGGTCGAGCTGGCCCTGCACCGAAGCGATCATGCTGGTCATCGAGGCGGCAGACATCGGCTCAAGCGCGAATTTGTCCTGAACGACCTGCTTGAACTTGATGACCCGGTCGATTGCAATATCGACCCTATCCGATATTGGCTGAATGCTTGACCCGCCCGGCACGAAGTGGACGGAGACCGTGCACATGCCGCCGTCCCGGTTGCTTTCGTGGGCCGACCAGTCGCGCACGCGCACCCATATCCGGCCGAGCCACGGGTGCATCAACCATGTCGCGCCAGGCTGATTCAGGATTCCCAGAAAACCATTGCGCTCCAGGTCGTAATCGGGGCCGATGAAATAAGCGTTCAGGTTCCATTCACCGGCCTTTTCGCCGAGGTCTTCCACTGCCGGAACATCGCCGCCCGGATATTCGTGCACCACCAAGCGGCGGCCGCCCTTGGTATCGTGGCTGTCGGTCAGGAACTCGAAACCGCGCAGCTCGGCGCGCACCAGGCGCTCGCGCCAGCTCACGGAGTACTCCACAGGCTGCCGGTGTTCATCTGCACGTTACCCTGACCGGATGTCTGCACCGACTGGCTCTGCAACACCAGGCCGGGGGCGAGGCCTACCGTCAGCTTGGCATCCACGTCCACCGGCTTTTGCTCGGCAGGCTTCAAGGCATCCTTGATGCCCTCGTAGAGCGCACCAATCCCGCCGCCGACCGCTGCGCCGATCCCGGTGCCCAGCACCGGGACAAAGCTGCCGACGGTTGCGCCGATGGCGGCACCGTTGAGCATGCTGGAACCGTAGCGCGAGATCGCCGATTCTTCGCCGAAGGCTTTGTCCAGGGCATAGCCTCCCACCAGCGCGCCGACACCGATTCCACCCGCGCGGGCGGTCTTGCCGACGGTCGGCATGTACTTCGCGGCGGTTCTGGCAATGGCGTTGCCCTTGCCGCCCAGCGCCATCGAAGATAAACCGGCGGCGGTGGCCAGCGCGCCGAGTGCGGCGGTGGCCAGCGTCGTCGCGCCGATCAATACCGGGTGCTTGTTGGCGATGTCGGTGAACATCTCGGCCGCGCGTCCGATGGCCGGGGTAAGGCCGTCCATCGCGCTCTTCTGGGCGGCCTCCTTCGCTTGCGATGCCGCACGCACCTGGAACGAAGAGGTGCCGCTCATCACCTCGTAGTTAACGTCGTTCACGCCGAATTCCTTGCGGTTGCGCGAGATCGCCGCTTCCACGTTGCCGACCACGTCCTTGTTGCGCAGCCCCATCAGCGCGCCGACGGCCTGCATGTCCTGGAAATACTTGCCGATCACGCCGCCCTCGGACAGCGCCTTGATGGATTCGAGTATCCGCGCCTGTTCGCCCTTGTCCTTGGTCTGGTTAAGCTTGGCGATGGCGGCTTGCAGGCGCGGGTCTTTCTCGGCCTCGCTGTCGATGATGTTCTGCCAGGCGCTGACGGCGTCGACGCCCTTCAGGCGCTGGTTCATCATGTACGCGGTCAGGTCGCCGCGTCCGGCCTTCTCGAAGTCGGTGGCGGTATCCCGTGAGGCCAGCTTCGCGAGCAGGTTCTTGACGTTGTTTCCGGCCTCGTCGGTGGTGCCTGCGGTCAGCACGGCGGCCTGATTCATGGCCAGCACTTTCTGCAGGCCGTCCAACCCCATCAGGCCAGCCTTGCCCGCCAGCGGCATCTGCTGGGAAAGCCAGCGCGCCATATCCTTGATCTCGAATCCTCCGGCCTGCCCGGCTGCGGTGACCATGTTCAGCGCGGTCTTCAGCTCGGCGTCGTTCGACACCACTTTTTGGCCGACCAGGACGCTTGCCAGGTTGGCGATCTGCGTCGGGTCTGCGCTGGCCCCGCTGGCGGTCTTCATCACCGTCGGCAGGAACTCAATCGAGCGCTGATAGCCCAGCGTGTTCTTGGCGATCATCGCATCCAGCGCCTCGGCCGCCTGCTCGCGCGTTCCGCCGCCGATGCCGGGCCGCACGGCCTTGTTGATGACAGCTTCCAGCTCCCGCATGCCGATTACGCGCCCGGCGGCGTCACGCTCGGCATAAGCGGTATTCGACATGCTGGCCAGGCGCTCATCGAACGACATCGCCGCCCTGGCCGGGCCGGACAGGGTGTAACCGGCGGCGGCGACACCCGCGCCGACGGCGATGCCGGTGCGGATGCGCGTGTTGATCTTCTCGAACTTCTCCGCTTCCTGCGCAGCGCGCTTCTGCTCGGCGGTCAGCTTGCCCATTTCGTTGGTCAGCCTGGTGATCTTCTCGCGGGTCTTTTCGGCGGCGCGGGCCAGTGCCTCGGAAGACACCGTGCCGGAAGATTCAAGGCGCTTGTAGGCGGCTTCGGTCTGCTGGATTTCGCGCTGGATGGAGCGCTCGGAGCGGACGCCCAGCACTTCGCGCGCATGGGACAGGCGTTCGTAGCTTGAGCGCTGGCGAGAGGTTGATTTCTCGGTTTCTGAGGTCGATTTCTTGGCCGCCTCTTCGGAGGCGGACGAGATTTTCTTCGCCGTCTTTTCCGCCTCGGCGGCGATAGCTTTCAAACCGGCTGTAGAGCCGTCTTTTAAGGTGATTTGAAGCTCGGCGCGGACGGCTGGTTCTGACATGAAAAAAGCTCCGATGGATTTACACCGGAGCTTACGCGCGCGCGGGTGGCGCGGTCAGGCGGGAAATGTTTCCCGCCCGTATGATGGGCCTTACTCTTTCTCGGACAGACGTTCGCGGAGGGCGTAGCCTTCGAGCGCCCAAATCTTGTCGCGGGCGTTGCTTCTGGCGATCTTCCGGCCGATTTCGGCGTCAAAGTTCTCCGGGCTGGCCGCCGCACTCTCGCCGGTCACGGTGAAGCCGTTGCGCAACTTGAGGCAGCACACCGTCAGCGTCGTTCCGGGGAAGACGTGGTAGTCCTCTTCCACGATCACTGCGTCAATCCGCTCAGGCGAGAGACGCGGGGCGTTGAGTCCCTTGGCTTGAATTTCTGCTTCGATGGCTTGTTCGTCTTTGCTCATAGTTGTCTCCATACATGGTTAGTCAAATTTCCGTCCTGACATCGAGGCGGCGATCCCGGCGTACATGAACAGCTTGGGCAGCGGCCAGGACATGACGATGGGTTCGGGCTGGTGCAGGACGTTCATCACCAGCGACGCAGCCGTCACGATTCTTGTGACTTTTTTTCCGCCGCCTCCTGTTCCGGCGTTTTCGGCTTCGGGAACAGTTCTTCGTCGGTCAGCGCTTCGGCCTCGTCGTCCGCCATCATCTTGTCGGCCATCGCCTCGGCCCTGCGATAGTCGGAACCATGCAGGTGCTCGACCACCTGTTCGTCGGTTCCGGTCAGGCTGGCGATCAGCGCGATGCGTTGCGCCACGCCGCCGCGCCGGTCGAAGCTGAGATAGTCCGACGCGATGGGATAATCGCGGAACGTCAGCTCTTCGACGGTCGTTTTACCGAAGGTCAGCGGGTGCTTGAGTTTGAGCTTCGCCATGCCGCACCTACGCGATCTTTTCGGAAGTGTTGGACATGATGGTCAGCTTGCTTTCGCCATCACTCACGCCCACCGGCTCGGTGACGAAAGCGCGGCTCAACAGATGCACGCTGCCGTCGGCCAGGCGCACCGTCACGTCCTCGTCCTTGATGTTGTTCAAGGTCTGCGCGTCGATGCCACCTTGCAGGTTGAGGTTCAGTTCCAGCTTCGCGCCGACGCCGGATTCGGTGTAACCGCCGTCTTCCGGCAAGCGGCCCGGCTTGTGGTCGCGTTTCGTGCCGCTGGGCGTGAAGGTGCCCGGCTTTTCGGCCAGCGGCAGCTTGCCGATGGAAGGCACCGACACGGTGCGGATGTTGTTCAATTGAGCCATGTTTGAATTCCTTTCAAATCAAGTTTAATGACCCTCTCCCCATCCCTCTCCCGCAAGCGGGAGAGGGGGAAGAGGTTAGACCGCCTTGCGGAACTGTCCGACGCCCGCCAGGATGTAGTACGGCGACAACAGCACCGGCTCATCCTTGAAGTTGAAGCGGCTCGGGTTGGTCGGGTGCTGCTCGACTACCAGGTGATCCTTGTAGTAGCCGTATTCCTGCACCCAACCGAATTCCTGCATCAGCGTGTTCTTGTACAGGCTCAGCAGGTAGGCGCGCACATCGTCCACCGTGGTGATGCGCAGGCCGGGGCGATAGCCTTCGTTGCTTTTGGCCGCTGCCGTGCCGGTGAAGCGCTTGATCGCGCCGATGCGCTGCTCGTAGCGGATGCGCTCCATCACTTCGGCGGTGTTGATGTCCAGGAACGCATCGTCGGCGCTACCGTCCGGTCTGAACTGGTACATCGAGATCAGGCGCTTGATGCTGCACGAACCGTCCTTGCCGACCTGCATCACCGACATACCCTTGAACAGCAGGCTGTTGGCGTTCGTCCAATCGTGGTAGCTCACGCCGATCATGCCGGGCAATGAGATGCCTTCCAGCGACTCGACCGGGTTGTTGTAGAGGCGCGGCGCTGCGGCGGCGCAGACGATGGCCGCCGCTTCCCAGGTGCTGGTCGGGTTCAGCTCCAGGCTGAGGTCGGCGATGTGCTCGTAATTCTTGGTCTCGCCGAATGCCGCCGCTGCCGCGTAGTCGCCGCGATGGGACGTGAAGCAGCGGAAGCCTGCCTGGATCGGCGGAAGATAGTGCAGCTTGCTTTCCGCATCCCAGGCGGCGAGCGTGGCAGCATCGTTGATGCCCAGGGCGATGTAGCGATACCAGCGCGGCCCGAGGATGGCAGTCAGGTCGCCAGGAACGGGATCTCCCGCGCCGCCGGACATGGCGGTGGTGGTCAGGGCCAGTCCGGCCGGGATCGGCTCACCGTAAAGCGCCAAACGGATGTCGATATTGTTGCCGCAGGTGCCCTTGTGGCGCGCGGTGAGCGTGACCACGGCCGCAACGGCTGCAGCCGTCACCGGGATATCGGTACCGGCCGCCGTGATCGCGTCAGAAATCGCGGTGGCAACCTGGTCAACCGTCTGGTTGGCGGTGATGGCTACATTAACCACCTTGCCTGCAATGTACAGCGCCAGCACGCCGTTGGAGGACGGCACACCGGTCACGGTAATGGGAGCGGATGCCTGCACACCGGCCACGTTGTCCGCATAGGGCAGCATGTAGATATCAAGTACCTTATCGATGGGTCGATAGCGCTTTGCCATTTGGTGCAACATCGAACCATCACCGGCCTTTTCCTTAGCGTCTTCCGGGCCAGCCAGGCGCACGATCTCGCCCGCCGGGGCGGTGCCGGTCGCCAGCTTATGGCCGACCAGCAGCACGGCCGGAATATCGCCGCCCAGCCCGGCCTGCGAGCCGTCAACTTCGATGTATGCGCCCGGATAGCGCAGCGCCTCCGGGATGTATTTGAACGAGATCATAGGGTGCTACCTCCTGTGTTGGTTAAGCCGCCATAGGCGACGGGGTCGGGTAAATAGTTGGTGATGAGGGCTTCGAAGCTGTATTTGTCAGCCCAGAAAATGTCGCGCTTCGCATACTCGATAACGCGGCCGCCCTCGAACTGGACGGGGCGCACGTCTGCCTCGATCTCCCAGCCGAGCAGCAGCGCCTCAACGGCCTTGCGGTATTGCAACAGCGTTTCATCTGCATCCATGTGCGCATGGATGCGCTCGTTGCTTATGGCGATCACTACATCGAAAGACAGCTTCAGGCGTACCGCGCGCTCTCCGGCGCTCTTTGCGCTTTCCGAAGAACGCACAATCCATGCGGCCGGCAGCGGGAGTGCATCAGGATTGAGGCTGGCATAGTCTGCCGCCCCGGAAACATCACGGAACCACTGCCCGTCAAACCAATCCGGCTTCGCCTTCAACAGCGCGATCAACGGCTTCAGCGAGATCATCACCAATCTCCCGCAGGCTGTTGGCCGCCATACCGGCGCGGCGCGCTTTCCATCAACACCTGATCGGCCGGCAGCGGCGGAACGGCAGGGGCAACCGGCACCAGATTGAGTTCACCGCGAGCGTGCGCCTTGAGCGTAGCTATCGCGCCGTCGTATGCCTTGCTCACGTCGTCGGTCATGCGCTCCGCGCCCTGCAGGAAGTAGAGCGCAATCGTCGAGGTCAGCCTGGCCAGCAACGGCGTCTGCGTACCCGCCGGGATGCCGTAGGAAATCACCAGCTCCTCGGCGTCGCCCAGCGCCTTGTCGATGGCGTCCAGCGCCAGCGTCAGAGATGCCTGCTGCGCCACGGTGTATCCGCTGAGATCGCCGCCCGCAACCGCGACCCGCAGCGCATCGTCCGGCGGCATGTCAACATCGGCGGGAACCGCCAGTTGAGCAAGTCGGCGAGCGTTGCTGCGTGCCAGCAGATCGGCGCGGGTGGCAAAGGTCATAGGACGCCTTTCACGGTTGTCCCCTCTCCCGCAAGCGGGAGAGGGTTAGGGTGAGGGGGCGCGCAGCGCGTAGTCATGGATGCCTCTTATCCGTTCGTTCTGAGCTTGTCGAAGGACTACTGCCCGTCCTGAATTTCAGCCCAGGCCGCATCACGCTCGGCGGCGGTAATTTCCCAGCCGATCACCGCCGAGATGGCGGGAACCTTTGGCATACCGCTGTTCGTCCACAGCGCGGCATCGGCCTTGTCCAGCTTGCCGATGGCGTCCTTGATCGCCGCGATGCGCTCGGCCGGATCGGTCGGAACGACGGGCGCATTGCCCTGGCCGGCATCCTGCTGGCCTGCGGAATAGCCTTCCGGCTCGGTCTCCGATACTTCCAGCATCTGCTCTTCCTTGAGGCGCTTTTCGGTGGCCGCATCGACTTCCACCTTCTGCCATTCCTTGGTGAAGCCAATGCCACAGCGGAAGAACTTCGTCTGACCGCTCTTGGGGTGCACGCGCACATACATGATTGTTGCCATAGTCTTTCTCCTGGTTTGTTGGTTTCTCTTACACAACCCGGAGGCCATCGCCTCCGGGGTAGCGTGCTACGCTCTCTCAGGTGTTACTTAGGCACGCACCCAGGGCGTGACGAACAGTTCGACCTTGTTGTAGTTGATGTTGTCTGCACCGGCCGCATTCTTTTGTGTCTTCAGAATCTGCTCAAATGCGGAACGATTGTTCGGGCCGCAAACCAGCAAGTTCGGGGTGGCACCAATCGGTTTCTCGCCATCGCGATTCACCGTTTCCATTGCCTTGAACGCCGCCTCAAAGTTCTCGACGGTCGCAGCAGCCTTGGAGCCGAACGCCAACTGCCAGAAGCCGAATACGGCCTCGCCGCGCCATCGTCCGCCAACGGGAACAGCGTCGTTGTCGAAAACATAGTCACTGGTCAGGGCGTTCGGTTTGATCCAGAACTGCGCTGGGGAGCGCTCCTGCAGATAGAGTGGCTTTGGGGCACGGTCTGTACACAACAGAATCCATGGCTCGCCTACACCGGCCTGCATGTTGCTGACGGTCGTTGGAACACCGGTGCCATCCTCGTTAGGGTAAACAGGGTGGTCGGTGTCGAAGTAGAACTGGCCGTCGTAGCAAACTTCGGAAAATCCGGCCGCAACCTTGGAAAACACCAACTCGTTATGCAAATCAGTGACTGAGATACCGTGCATTTCCGCGAGACCGGCGTACATCCCCCACTTATCATCTTCGAGTTTTTCCACGGGAATATCGACCGTGTTCTCGAACTTGCGATTTTTGACCTGATAAGCAGTTTCGCTAAACAGCTTGTGCAGGCGCGCACCGACCCACTCGCGGAAAGCGGGGAACTGTGACAGCCATGCATACGTATTGGAATCGCTGTCGCTGGGTATCTGCATAGCGAGCTTCTTCCAGTCTGGTTTTCCTTGCGTAAGACCATTGTTAAACCTGGCGACCAACGCTGTATTGATTGCGTCGAGCTGTGATTGGGTAAGATTGATCAGTGCTCCCATGTTGTTTTCCTCTCTATTAAGTTACGGTTACATGCCTTTTTTTGCCTTCGCAAACGCTTCCGGCGTCAATCCAGCCTTCGCGCAAGCCGCCAGCTCGACCCGGCTCAAGCCGTGGCTGCCGTCGCCAGGCTTACCGTCTCCGACCTGCTTGTTCAGCATCGCGAGCGGGTTGACGGATTCCAGGTATTCGGTCAGATCGGCGAGGCTCTTCTTTTCCGCCCAGCCTTTCAGCGCGGGAGGAATGCGGCCGTCGGCCAGCGCCGCCTTGAGCAGCTCCGCGTGCTTGGCCTTGTCGGCGGCGAGCGCGGCGGAGGCCTTTTCCTGCTCAAAACCGGCAACCTTGCCGGTCAGCTCGGTGTTCTTGCTGGTCAGGTCGGCCACTTGTTTGTTCAGGGTTTCCTTCTCGGCGGTCAGCGCCGCCACCTGTGCGGTTGCTTTGTCGCGCTCGGCGGTGAGCGCCGCCACTTGCTTTTCGTCGGGCATATCAACATCTCCTCTGTTTTGGTTTCCGGGCGGCAGACCCCCGGCGGTCGAAAACTTGCGCGCCAGATCGGCCAGCGCGTCCAGCCCGTCCAGGGCCGGAGTGTTGGTCAGGGCGATGGAAACGATCTCCAGCACCTCGCCGGTTTCTGCGTCGTAAAAAAAGACCGTACTGATGTAGCGATATTTCTTCGCGACGATCTCGGCCCTGGCGTCGTCAGTCCAGGAAATGCCGACGGCATAGAGACCCTTGCCTTCTCGCCACTCGAATGTATTGGGCACCCATCCGGCGGCAGGCGCTTTTTTGCCGTTGTCCCTGGAGCGCAGGGACTGGTGCTCGTAGTCGATCAGCGTGTCGGTCTTCCTTGCCGATGCCAGCGCGATCACGCGCGCCGCGATCTGCGCGTCAAGTTGCCAGGCGGCGCACCCCACCGGACGAACGTCAGTCGAGCGGAACGGGCCGGGCGGCAACAGGTGCGCCTCGGTGGTAATACCGTCCGCGCCGGTAACGAGCTCGTAAGTAAGAGCGGCGAATGAAAGGTTGTGCTGCGGTTGTTTGGTTTGCGGCATGTGCGCTCCTGTGATGGAACGCATCTTCGCGCGCGGCGGGATTTGAAATTAGGCGGGAAATGTTTCCCGCCTGAAGGCGGTTTTTGCGAAACGCGTTTAAACGCGATTTGAGCGGCTCACCCCTGCGGGTGGGGTGATGGGTCGGGCGGTGTGGTGCTCGGGTTTTTTAAATGGGTCTGTGCGGTTTTTAAATGGGGGTTGCGATGATACGCACAGGCTCCAATCCAGTCTCAAAGATCAGATTCAAGATTTCCCGATCTGGAATCTCCTCAGTGACGCCTATGCGATAATATTTTCCAGCCAGGAAAAACTCTCGCCCTTCGTAGAGATATTTTTTCCCGTCAGCTTCCAGGATTACTGACTTGCCTGCCTTGATGCGCAGTTTCTTTCCGTTCCAAGGGCCGCCGATCAGCAGCCATTCCGTAAATCCGTTTCCGTTGCTCATTCGAAGTCTCCTAGAACAGCGCACCCTGACAACCATCATCTTCCTCGCGCCGAATGTTGAGTATCTGGCGGCTTGAAAGGTTGTTTTCACGCGCCTGGGCATTGATGCTGGCATTGTACTTCGTGGTGCGGATGTGCGCATTGCGCACGATCTGAAACAGCTTGTCAGGCTTCGGCATCCACACGCGCCCGGCTGCGTCCATGTGCGGTTCGAGCGTTTCGCGCAGCCTTTCCAGCTCGTCCGGCTCCAGGCCGAGCGAGCTGCAGCGAAACTTCGGGATGTTGACATTCACGCCGCCCTGGGCCACCAGGAAAGCCTTTGCCCGGCCAAAGCCGAGCGCCCGCACCACCGCCGCCAGCACGGGCGGCAGCGAGCGCAGCAGCTCGGGATCGACGGCGGGCCAGTTGGTATTCATCAGCGCCCCAGCCAGCCCTTCATGGCCTCGGTGATCCTCTGGCACTCGTCCACCGAGAGGCTGTCCAGATCGGGCACGTCATGCCCCACCTGGCGCGCGCAGAAGGCCAGCAGCGCACGCCGGTCGGCGTGCTGCACCTTGCCCGCCTTGCCGAGCTTTCCCCACAGGCGCACCACGAAGGCGATGCGCGGCGGCACCGAACGTTTTTCCGTTCGCCCTGAGCCTGTCGAAGCGGGGTTGAACACGCGCTTGTTGCGCGGCCAGCCCCGGCGCTCGTAGTCTTCCAGCACAGCGCCGAGCTGCGGCACGTTCATGCTGCTGGCGGATATGCGCCCCTCGATCTCGACCGCACCGTGGCGCTGCAGCAGATCGCGGTGGCTATCGTCGCTCCAGCCCGGCAGATTCGCCATTGCCCAACCCTTGGCGATGCCGACGAGCTGGCGGTAGTGTTTGATCAGTTTGGTCATCACCAGTCCCATCCCAAGTTATATTCGCGCGCCTTTTCGCGCAGTAATGGGCATGTATCCATAGCGCACCAGTTGCCATTTCTGTCGTCAGCGTCTTGATGAGTACACTGGAGACTGTCGTGGTCTTCTTTGATGCCGTGGTAGTCACCACATAATTCGCGCATTTCGTCGAACGCAATTACAACCTTCTCTGCTGGGTGTTCTTTCTGCATGTCATTCTCCGTAGCTATGCGTTAAACCGCCTCCCGCAGCCCTCTATCTATAACGGGCTGCAGGCGATGGTTTAGCTGTTCACCGCATCCTTGAGCGCCTTAGCAGCACTGAACTTGGGCACGTTCTTGGCCGGGATGTCGATCTCGGCCCTGGTGGAAGGGTTGCGCCCCTTGCGCGCTTCCTTGTGCTCGACGTGCAGCTTGCCGAGGCCGGGCAGGGTCACTTCGCCGCCGTTCTTCAGCTCATGCATTACCGCCAAACCGAGATGGTTCAACACCTGGTCGATGTTTTTCTTGCTCTGGTCGGTGCCTGCTGCGATTGCGTCAATCAGTTCTTGCTTAGTCATTCCTTGCTCCTTTGGGTAGATGGTCAATGTGAAACATGGGCGGGTGATGCGAACCACGGCGCGCCCTTTAGCCGTGGCCCTGTTTTTTGAACATGCGCACCATCCACGGGTGCAAGTGCATGCTGGCCAGGATGCCCAGCGGCCCGCCGGTAAGGTAGGCGGCAACGTCCAGCCAGCCGGTGGGGCCGGGCATGATCTTGAGGATGAACAGGTTGGCGGCACCGATGCCGAAGCTAGTCAGCACCGCCGCCGTCTTGTGTCCGCCGTTCACGTTGAGGCTTTGCAGCCCGAGGAACGGCACCACGGCGAAGGTGGCGGTGAAAATGAAGAGGGCGCTCATACAGTCAAAGTCCCACGCTGTTTGGCGTATTCCATGAAGTGTTCCATCTTGGCTTTTTTTGCCTCGATTTCACGGAAGCTGTTCTGTCTTGGAAGCAAGCCTTCCTCTTCCAGCATCTTAACCAGCGCAATCACGTCGTTTATCTCGGCCGAAATGTATTGGGCGTTTGTAAGCGTGTGATTCGGCCTCTTGTCATCGAGACCGAAGCGCAGCGCTTTGGAGCACGCCTGTGCAACCTCCGCACACTCTTCAGCAAGGCAGGTCAGCAAGTACTCTTTACGATTCATCTCACACCGCCGCCACATCAAGCGAGATCGGGCGGTATTCGTCCGTTCCCTCGATGCGCTCGTAGAAGCGCACGTATTCCTTGCTGCCGACCACCTGGAGGCTTTCGCCGATGGCGAGCATGGCCTTCTGCCACTTCTCGTCGCGGATGTCGAGGCGGCGCAGGCCGAGCACGCGGCCGGTGTTGATCTTGCCTTCCTTGTCGGTCTGGAAGGCGTCCTGCACCAGCACCTTGATTTCGTCGCGGCTGCCCTTCGCCCATTCGGTGATGCATTCGTCGATCAGGTGTTTGGCCGCCTGCAGGCGCTCGTCGAACACCATGTGCTCGGCGATGGCGACCTGCACCTTGAATGCGCCGTCGAAGCTGTACAGCGTGAGGTTGCCTTTCTTGCCGCCCATCGCGACGTTGTATTCCTTGGCGGAGTAGTCCACGAATGCATTGATGTTGTGCATCACATTCACTTTGAATTCGCGCAGGATTTCCTGCACCGCCTTGGCCTGATCGGCGATCACGCGCACTAGTTCGTCGCGCTTGAGATCGACCGGCTTGATCATGGTCTCGGGGATCAGGCAGCCCCTTGCGTCCTTGCGGTAGCCTGCTGGTATGGTTTGGGTGGTGCTCATCGTGCTCTCCTTTGGTCGTTAAAAAAGTTTTCTTGTCCTGCTATGCCACTTGTCGCGGAACTCCATGTATCCCGGCGTTTGCCTGTCTTCCTGCGGCAACGGCGGCGGCGCGGATCGTGCCGTGCGCACAGCGCACGCTACGGGTTGCCGCGCCCGCGCTTCCGCCATTGCGCGCGGCATTCCGGCGTCGAATTCCAGGATCGCGGCTCGTTCCTCGAAGGCTTCCTTGTCCATGCGCCGCCCCGTTCATGCCGATACGCTCCTGCCCGTCCTGCCGTAGCTGTGCGGCGCGGGCACCCTGCCCACCAGCCACCACACGCTGGTTTCCTTGCGCTTCTTGACGGTCAGGCAGCAATTAACCTCGCGCTCGCGGCTGCGGTACATTTCCAGCAGCGCGGCCTGCACGCTGGCGACGCTGCCGAGCTTGTAGAGCGCGGACACGTCCACCGGCTTCTGGCTGCTCGACCCGGCCAGGGCGGCGCGGATGGCGGTTTTCAGGTCATCGGCCATTGCAGACCTTCCGGACGTTGAGCAGGAAATCGACGTTAGCCATCGTCTCCGCCTCCAGCGAGTTGACATCGTTGATGTCGATCTCACCTGCCGTGAACAGGCCGATCAGGTAGCCATGCACCATGCCGATGGCGCGGTGCATTTCCTCGGCGTTGTTGTCGCTGATGGCGGCTGCAATCTTTTTGCGCAGGCCGGTGAGCGCTTCGTACTGCTGCAAGTTGATAACGAGGCTCATAGCGCCGCTCCAGCGATCATCCGGTGCATTTCATCCTTGCGGAAACAGACCAGTCTTTCTGCTGTGTTGTGCATCAGCACAACCAGGTGCAGCAATGCTGCCTGATCCTCGTCCGGCCATTCACACCGTGTGTTGTCCAGCACGAAGGCCGCGCCAGCGAGTTTTTTTGCCACCTCGAATTTATTGGCCTGCATGGTTCGCCTCGCTTTTTTCCCACTCAACCATGCAATCGAATCGCACCACATAGCGGTAGCGGCGCCCCCCGCGCGGCGTGCGCTCGTAGGCCTCCGCCGCGCCTTCGAGGCGGTTGCACAGCGGGCTATGCTTGATGACGACGCGCGGCTGCCGCAGGCCACCGGCTACCTCAACCACCTCGTACCCGCTTATGCGCAGCCAGCGCGTGCACTGTTGCACCTTGGCGGCGATCTGGCGGCGCAACTCCGCGTTGTAGACGCGGCGCGGTGCCTGGTTGAACCGGGCGATGGGTTCGGCTTGCATTGCTTTCATTACTGCCATATTCATGATGGTTTTCCCTTCCTGATCTTGCAGGTCAATTCACGGCCGTCCACATCGAACCGGCCCCCGTTAAGACAATCGACAAACTGCGCGACATCGGCCTTGAGCGCGGCGTTCTCCTGCGCCAGTTGGTCGATCCGCCGCTCGTAGCCCTCCACAAACCCGGCGGCGTTTCCGATGGCGAAGATCAACCCGACAACCAGCACCGCCCCATAGACCGCCCATAACAGCGGCGCGGTGCGTTCTTCCAGTTCCTTGATGGCCGCGAGTTCGGCGTCCTGTTGCTGTTGCGCCTTGATGCGCGATGCGTGATCGGCTGTCATCTCGCCCCCTACGCCAACGATTGCAGGCACAGCGCCTGCTTGGCCACGGCGTCTACCAGCTTCACGTCCAGCGGGCGGTTCTTGCGGAATTCCTTGATTCCCGCGATCAGCCCCTCCACCAGCATGCGGGCGCTGCCTTGGCAGTACTGGTAGAGCCGCTGCACTACGTCATCCGGCACGTCCTCGGTGCCGAAGCCGGACTGCACCAGGGCGGCTGCGTCCTCTTGGGTGATGTGGCGCACCGTCTCGGGCCAGAACCCGGCACGGCTGCGTATCTGGTCGAACTGGCCGTGCTCCGGCTTGATGATGCTGTGCAGGCGCTCCGTGCCGCACAGCAGGATGCCGACGTTGGCAAGGTCGCGCAGCCGCCGCAGGGTGTGCAGTTGAGCCGGGGTGAGGGTCTCGGCCTCGTCCACGATCAGCAGGCTGTCGGTGTTGCGCAGCGCATCCACCACGATGCGGAACCTGTCGTCTATGCTGCCCTTGCCGTCGTATCCGGCCACCACGCGCGCGAGCTGCTTGACCATGCTGGCGCGCGTCATGGTAGGCGTGGCCTCGATCAGGTGGGTGTTGCTGTGCGTGGCTGCATAGCGCTTGATGCCGAAGGTCTTGCCGGTGCCCACGAAGCCGGTGAGCACGGCGAAGTTGCGGTAGCGCCGCGCCATCGCGCAACTGGTCTGCGCGAGCTTGAACACGCTGGTTTCCACCGGCGCGATTGAGTCGGTGCTGGCTTCGTCGGCATGGCGCATCGCCGATTCGAGCGCGGCGAGCTGCTTGCTCGGGCTGGTGATGTACACGCCGTTCAGTATCTGGTTGAGCGTGCTTGCGGCCACGCGCGACAGCCTGGCCAGCGCGGCCTGCTTGTAGTTGCGATCCTCCATCCACTTCAGGATGCGTTCGATTGCGGCGATGTCGGCTTGCGTGTAGTGCTGCGGGTAGGTCTTTTCGGTCATTACAGGGTCTCCTCGTTATCAAGGGTTAGGTCAAGCAACAGTGTTTCTTCGTCTTCAACTTCGATCCGGCTTACTTCTCCCGGCAGTGCTTGCATTGCGCCGACGGCCACGGCCTCGGCGTCGAACACGCGGCCGGCGCGGGCCTTCTGCTCGGTGATCTTCTTCTCCAAGCGCTTGATGGCGTCTTCGGCACGGTTTTTCTTGGCCTCTTCCATGCGCGTCGGCTCGATAGCGTCTATGGCGTTGACCAGATGCGCATCACAAATCCATCTGCCATCAATGGTTCTGACAACCGCGATGCTGTTGTTCATCAGGTCGTATTCGAGCAGCAACGGTTGGCCGTTGAAGGCGTGCAATTCCGGGTGCATGTAGATGCGCTTCTGGTGCTTTATTTGGGCGCGCCGCACCTTGAGCGTTACGGCACGGCGCTTGAGTTCCAGCACGCTGGCATGCGGCGGGATCGGTATGAGCCCCGCCCACACCTGAGCGCGCGTCACATCCTTGTCCTCGGGGTGGGGGCGGGCGTGATAGCGCTCCAGCCAGGCGTTGAACGCCGCCGCGAATTCGGCCAGTGATGGCGGTATCAAGCGGCCCGCCTTGATTTCGCGCGCGGTGTGGTCGAGCGCCTCCTTGGCCATGTCCGGCCCGCAGTAGAACTGCGGCATCCAGAGCTTGAGAAAGTCGTCGCGGACGATGCGGAAGAAGCGCTCAACCCAGCCCTTGCCGTGCGGGTTGCCGGGTATGGCATGGATGATCTGCTGCACGCCGGCGCGGGAATAGAATCCGGTGAGTTCGTCGCTCATCAGCTTGTTCTTGTGGCCGCTGCCGTTGTCCACGTAGATGAACGGCGGCACGTGGCTGTGGCGCGCGAAGCACTCGGCCCACATGTTCTGCACGGCATAGGTGCCTTCGTGTTCGTCTGCGCGCCAGCCCACGCAGTAGCGGCTGCGCATATCTATCGCCACGGTCAGCTCGGGCCGCCAGATGTCGCCAGTGAGCGGGTGCGCAAGGTACACGTCGGCGCGGTAGCCGTCGGCCACGTACACGTCGCCGGGCAGGGCGTTCTCGGTGCTGCGCCTGATGAAGGCTTTCTCGGTGAGGCGGTAGAGGTTCTTGCCGATGCGGGCCGGGCTGTTTCTTCCAATCATGGCGGGGACTCCTGTCAGGTAGTTTCGGATTTGGTCGTAGGTCACGGCAAAGCCGTCCACTTCGGTGAGGCGGCGATATACGGCGGACATGTCCGGCTTGCCGGGTTGGTTGAAGTACTCCAGGGCTGGCCCCCACCATCCGGCGGCCTCGACCACGCGGCCCTTGTGATCCGGCAAGAGGGCCGTGATACCGCCCTCGCGGTAGGCTTTGCACCATTCCTTGATGGCCTTGTCGCTTGGGTATTTGCGGCTGCCCACGGCTGTTTCGCACAGGGCTCTGGCGTAATGCCCTGGCAGGCTCCCATCGGCGGCGCAGAGCAGCAGGTTTGCGACGGCGTTGTTTTGCGAGACGCCGCTTTCTGTCAGCCCGCGCACGTAAAGCACCACCGTTTCACGGTGTATCGCGCGTTGCCTGGCCGTCTCGGTGGATTCCTTCCACGGGTCGCGCTGGCGCAGCGCCAGCACCTTTGCGGTTGGCAGTACGACGGGAGCACCACCCTGGATAGGGGTAACCATATGCGGCTTAGGCAGCGCCATGGCGCACCACGCTGTGATATACGTCTGACACGCTGCGCCCATCGAGCGCAACCACATAGGCCCCATCCATGCCGACCGCTTCTGCCATATTCAGATCGCCAATCAGGAGGGTAATTAGCCGACAAACGGCCTCCGGTGAAATCCAATGACCATTCAAGCAACCAAGCCACACCTCGCAGTCATCGCTACCGAACACATGCAGGCGCGGCCCTGCGGAATAGTTTTCAGGTAGCTCATAGCCAGCCTGTTCATCGGCCAGCTCTTCTTCGAGCAACGCGTTGCAGGCGAGTACATTCCCGGAGCGAAGCGACTCTTTGGCCTGCCACTCGCGGATGATCCACAGATCGCACTCAACATCAGGGTGGCCGTTCATGCTTCACCGCCTTTCGGCTTGGCCTTTGGTGGACGGCCAGGCTTGCGCGGCTGCTCGGCGGCGCGCTCTTGTTGCCGGACAACCTTACGGCCTTCAAATGAGCTTTGAATTTCCTGCCCGATACGACGCCATTCGGCGGCTTCCTCCGGCGTGAGGTAATGCTGGCTTTGCAGCCTGTCCGGCAGCGCATCGGGGGCTTGCTCTTTCAATAAGGCAACTGCATCTGCCGCCCGCGCCAGCACGGCATTGGCGGCAATCCAGATATGCTCAACGCGCAGCCGCGCCTCGACCGAGCCGTCGTAGCCGAGCGCCGCGCGCTCGAACAACGCAAGCAGTCCATCAATCGGCAGCTCGGCCTCGCGCTGGAGCGCCATCACCTCGGCACGCACTTCCTCGGTGAATGGGGTGAACTGGGTGATACGGTTTTTCTTGAGCAGGTCTGCGGCCTTCCTTTCTGCGTTGTTGGCCCGGATGGCTTCGTTGTTCTTCGCGTGCCCCAGCTCGGTTATGCGCTGACGCAGGCCGCGAACGCTCAAGGACTCCAGCTCGCCCTCGGGATCGTCCAGGATGTCCTCGATGACCTCTTGATCCGCATCGGCGAGCAGCATCAGCTTCGACTTGCTCATCCCGACCAACTGCGCGCGCCGTTCCGGCGGCGTGGCGGTGTAGAAGCGCGCCATGCGCATCAATTCAGACGCGCGCTGTTGCGCAAGGCCGCGCGCTTCGACATGCTTGATGAATTCTCCGTGCGGAATGTCTGCCCTCGCTTTGAGCAACAGGTATCCGGCTTCCAGCGCCAGCCTCAAAGCGGAGTTTTGTGCAGAAATCGCACGGCTGATGCAATCATCTGCCGTCCCGGCAAGCACGATTCCCAGCGATTGCGCGGCCTCAACATCCAGCTCTGTCAGTTCAAACAACCGAACGTCCGGTGATTTTGAATTTCCATCAACTTTCTTCATGTTCTCTCCCGTCTGGTGGAAGCGCTGGCGTTCTGGCTGTCTTGCTGCTCTGACGCTCTGGCTCCCGTTGATCTTTAGTGCACTTCCTCTACTTCAAGAATTGATTCCCGCTTAAGGCGATCCACAAAGCCTTTTTGTATACGCACGACTTTCCAGTCCCTCGTCCAAAAATGCTCGCATCGGAAAAAACTTAATGGATAAAAATGGATACCCGGTGCATCGGCGGCAGGCTTTTTAATTCGCACACGAACCGCAATCATCTTTGCTGCGCGCCCTTTAAACACGTAGGGAGGGAGGACGTTCATCTTTAGGCCGCTTTCTTGAGACCGAGCGCCACGGCAGCGCGGTGGGCTTCGCCGTAACGACCTTTGTTGGTGCCGTTAAGCACGGCCAGAAGCGTCTTGTAGTTCAGACCGTTTTGTTTGGAGAACTCAAGCGCGGTGATGCCCTGTTGTGCCAATTTCTCTTTGGCGAGTTGCGGTGTCATAATCGGACCTCCTATGGTTGAGTATTGAATACAACTGAACTGCAGTCCATAAATATGGACTGTGTCAACATTTATTTGAGGCGATATATGAGTGGATTTGATGAGCAGTTGCTACGACTAAAAAAGGCAACTGGCATATTGGAAGATCAGGGAATCGCGTCATTATTGGGTTTGACGAAGTCTGCTTTTTCGGAGCGAAAAAAACGCGGAAGCTTCCCGATAAAGGAGGTATTCGCCTTGGCTCACCAAAGGCCAGAACTTGGCCTAGACCCTGACTTAATCGTTACAGGCTCAAGCGTAAGAATGGAGACTGCCAGCACTGACGAAGCTAGCGTATTGCAGTGCTACCAGATGATGAATGCAGCAGACCGCAAGCGATACCTGCAAATCGGCCTACTGTGGTCAGGTACGTTAGAGTTACAGCTACCCGCCTCGCGACCAGGTAAGAAATGAGCAAGGGGCCAAATGTCGCGGGGGGTATCGGCGCAGTTTTCGCCGGGATCATTCTTGTCGTCATCTATCCCTTCGTCTGGTTGTACGAGCAGGTCGGTGGCAAGCTCTTCTTCGCCATCGTGATCGGAATTCCGGCTGCCATTTTTGCCTACAAAAACTGGAAGAAGACGCAGAAAGAATCCATTCCAGCAGAATCTGCAGCGGAACAATCCGCCAGAAAGGCGAGCGAAGCCGAAGAGTTCCACGCCCAAAACCTCCGAATCATTCAAGAGCGCGAACGGCAGGCGCAGCGGGAATACTTCCTGAAAAAACACCACGAGAAGGAACAACGAAAAGCATCCGGAAACGCTGCTGTAAGACGGAATAAGGATGTCGGTATAACCTACGCCACCGGGCGTAGCTACAGCGATCAGCATCATGATCTCTGCGCTGACATAGAAACCGCTTGGGCGCGCGGTGACTATGACTGGGCGCGCCAGCAATTGCAGAAAATCGCTTATGGCATGGTCGGCGATTCTGTCACCGATGCGCAGCGGAAAAGCTTCACGCGTTTAATGACCGACTTTGCCAGGGAAGACCCACTCTACCAAGAGGTGATGGCAAGGGTGATCCCCTTGGTGCAGGCCAACCCCGGCATGCTGCAGAGCCAAATTTACAAGGGGCAGCCAGACCACATCAAGGAACAGATGCGCTACGTGCTTTACTTCGCCAATGAACTCGGCCACATCAAGCGCATCAAGAAAGGCAACAGTTACAAGCTGCTGCCGCCATAACTAGGGAAGGTATCCGAAATGACCACAGACAACAAAGACCCGCTCGGTATTGGCCATTGGCCACGCTGGAAACAGATTGCTGTTTTCTTTCTCGCCATGTCAACTTTGTTTGCGGTGTTTAGCTGGATCGCTCAGGCTTATGGATCATTAAAGGCTAATGATCGACCGGAACCGCCGACATTTGTTGCAACGGGGAACAAGCCGAGCGCGGATGTCGCTATCGACTTCATGGTGAAGTACAGCGCTACCGCTCAAGCTGCGATTGAACGAACCCCTTACGGAATAAGTGATTCGGCAAAGCAAATCATCAAGGCGCAGAAGCAATACAAGGACGACGGTGATTATTTAATTCGCTGGGCGGATGCCGGGAATAATTTATTTAGCGCCGCAGATATTCAGGTGTGCAAAGTGTTCGTTGCTGCCGTATTCTCAGCCTGGAAAACGGCATACCCGCTGAACGGGCCGGTAAGCGATGCTGAAATGAACCTGAAAAAACAGATTTCCGCATATTCAAATGAAACTGCGGAGCAGTGTAAGAATCACCTGCGTATGCCTGGGTACGGGAAATGAAAGAATCTACCCAGCAATGATTCAAGCTCTGCTTTATCTTGGCGCATTCACCACTGGCCTTGCGCTCGGCGTCCCATTGGTCCGCTGGTATTTCGAGCGCAGCGCAGAGGGCGTTCGTGTGCTTACTGCTTGCGAGATTCTGGCAACGGATGGACGGGGCGATAGTATTCACACCCGTCAGCTCCGAGGCAGGGTATTTGCCGTCGAATTTCCGCTGCTGCGGTCTCGCGGCAAATGTCGCAAGATTGGTCCCCGCTGCGTCCTGCTTTAATTGGCCTGAGCTGATACGCCGCCCAAACCCCTGTAGCCAATCCCAGAATAAATGCTGCGATGATTTCCATCATGCGCCCTCCTGAATTCGCGCGACCAGGCACCGCAATGATCTACATGCTGCACGGGATGAAACTCCCTTACCCTGTAAAACCTCGATCTGCTGACGGATTTCCTCAGCCTGGTGCACCGGTATCGCGCTGGCTGCATTGAACGCCTTTTCGTGCTGGTTTTGAAGTTGATTTGACCAGTCCATGATGTGCCTCCTGTGTTGAGGCGCACATTCCACCACTCTCTTCTTCAATACTTCACTCGGGAAATGTTTCCCGCCTAATCACCCCTCTCGCGCCCGCGTAACCTTCGGCCATCAATCGACCGAGGGTTTGCGGCATGGCGCGCAATATCGACACTATCATCATCCACTGTTCCGATTCGCCGAACGGCAGGACGCTTTTCACCGGCAAGCCCGGCGAGAAAGGCTTCACCACGCCCGTGCAGGAGATCGACAACTGGCACCGCGAGCGCGGCTTCAAGCGTCACCCTGAATGGCGCGCGCGGTTCAACCCGGAGCTAACCAGCATCGGCTATCACTTCGTTGTCTACGCGCGCGGCGCGGTGGCGACCGGCCGCCATCAGGGAGAGGTTGGCGCGCACTGTCGCGGATACAACGCCGCCAGCCTCGGCATCTGCATGATCGGGCGCGATCAATTCACCATTGAGCAGTGGAACGCCCTGAAACAACTGGTCGAAGGCTTGCAGAAGCAGTATCCGCAGGCCCGCGTGACCGCGCACCGCGACCTGAATAAAGACAAGACCTGCCCCAACTTCGACGTGGCCGAATGGCTGAAACAAGGCCTCCTGCCGCTCGCCAACCGCCTTTACAACCCCGAACCCGGAGCCGTCGCATGACCAGCACCAATACGCCCGCACAGCCCAAGCCCTGGTGGCAATCAAAGACCCTGTGGCTGAACCTGATCGCCGCCGCGCTGATCGCGCTTGAGGCGCAGTTCACGCTCTTGCAGCCCTATTTGCCGGGCAATGTGTACGCGTGGTTTGCGGTGATGCTCACCGTATTCAACGCCGTACTGCGCGTGATCACCGCCGCGCCTCTTGCCTTCGGCCCCGGAGGTAAAGCGGAATGACGCCCTCGATCAAGTCCGCATTCGTGGCGGCTGCGCTGCTGCTGGCGGTGGCGCTTGCCTACGCCTACGGCCAGCATCAGTTCGGCTTGGGCGAGCAGGCGGAGCGCGCGGTGTGGCTCAAGCGCGAGAACGCCGAACTGGCGGCGGCCAATGCCAACATCAAGGCGCTCGAAGAAAAATACCGGCAGCAGGAGCAGGACGCAGCCGACGCCATCGCCGTTATCTCGTTCAAATACCAGGAGGACTTGAAGCATGTCAAATATGAAAAAGATCGCGTTATTGCTGGCCTGCGTGGCGGCGCTTTCCGGTTGCGCGTCCCCGTTGCCGCCACCAGCGCAGCCTGTGGAGATTCAGCCCCCGAAGCTGCCCCCGCCACCGGCGGACGTGATGGTGGAGCGCGAGCCGAACTTTCTGTCGAGGCTTCTGAATTTCTTGTCGGACTCGCCTCCGACGCCGACGAGGTAGTCAAGCAGCTTGGCCGGTGCCAGGAGGTCGTTAAAACGTATCGAAGGGATTGCAATGGGCGATAACAACAACGAAGTAAACAACGCCCAGGTGATGCACAGCCTCGGCCAGCTCACCGGTGCGGTGCATGCGATGCAGCAGGGGCTGACGGCTCGTATCGAGGACATCAGGTCTGACATCCGCCGGGCCGAGGAGGCGCAGAGCGACCGTATGGATCGCATTGAGGACAGCCTCGGCCAGCGCATCGAAAACGTCGAGGCAAACGTCGGCCAGCGCATCACCGACCTCAGCGAAACGATCAACCAGCGCATCGACGGCCTCGGTGGCCGCGTCACCAACCTCGAAGCCGAGGACAAGAAGATCATCGAGAAGGTCGCCAAAATGAGCGCCCTGGGCGGCGGTGTGGGCGGCGCTCTGGTGACGGCCGTGGTCGAACTCATCAAGCACACCACCAAATAGCATGGCCCATACTCAAGACACGCGCGACAAGGTGCGCCAGCTCTACATCGAGGGCATGCCGCTCAAGGGCGCTGCCATCGCCTGCGGCGTCAGCTACGACACCGCGCGCGAATGGAAGGCGCAGGCCAAGGAAAAAGGCGACGATTGGGACACCGCACGCGCGGCCTACCGCATCAGCGCACAGGGCGTGGACGAACTCAACCAGCAGCTCGTCGAGGACTTCGCACGCCAGGTGATCACCACCACGCGCGAGCTTGAACAGGCCAAGATACCGGCCGCTCAAAAAGCACAACTGCTCGCCCAACTGGCCGACGCCTACGCCAAGTTCAGCAAGGCGTTCGCGCGCATCAACCCGGAATTCTCCGGGCTGTCGGTGGCGCTGGATACCCTCAAGACCATCGCCGACCATCTGCGCATGAAAGACCCGGCTGCTTTGAAGGCGCTTCAACCGCACTTTGAAGACGTGGGCGCGATCCTGGGCAAGAGGTATGGCTAACGATCTCGACATCAAGGAAATCCGCAACTGGCGCGAGTTCGAGATCGAGCTGGCGAAGCTGGGCGAGGACATCCGCAACCAGATTGAGCTGGAGTGCGGGGCGTTTCTGACCGACCCGGACGCCAGCCTTGCCCGGCGCATGCGCGCCATCGTGGACTACAAGTATTTCTGCGAGACCTACTTCCCGCACTACGTCCCGACGCCGCATTTCTCGAAGTTTCAGCAGTTCGTTTTCAAGCGCCTGCCTGAGGTGATCGACGGCCCTACCGACGGCCGCGAGGTGCACGAAGCGCCGCGCGGCGAGGCAAAGTCCACCTACGAGACGCAGCTAGGCACCTTGTGGTGCATCTGCCGGGCGCAGTTCATCGCGGAGCTGGGTCTGCCTGCCAAGGCGCGCAAGCACATGATCGTGATCGTGATGAACACGGAAGAGCAGGCCGCCGAAATGCTGGAATCCATCAAGGCCGAGCTGGATACCAACCCGCGTTTGGCGATGGACTTCCCGGATGCGACCGGGCGCGGGCGCGTGTGGCAAGCCACTACGGCCATCACGGCCAACAATATCAAGATTCGCATTGGCGGTACCGGAAAGAAGCTGCGCGGCATGAAGCACGGGCCTCACCGTCCCGACCTGGTGTTCCTTGACGATCTGGAAAACGATGAAAACGTGCGCCAGAAGGCGCAGCGCGACAAGGACGAAAAGTTCGTCCTCTCCGCCGTGCTCGGACTTGCTGGCCCGGCTGGCGGGATGGACGTGTTCTGGGACGGAACCAGCCTGCACTACGACGCCGCGATCAACCGCGTTTCTCGCAAGCCTGGCTGGCGGCGGCGCATCTTCAAATCCATCATGCAGTGGCCCGACCGCATGGACTTGTGGGACAAGTGGGAAGGCATCTATACCGGCGGCGGAGACGATGACGGCGCACGCGAGGCCGCAGAGGCCGAGGCGCTGGCCTTCTATCAGGCGAACAAGGCGGCGATGGACGCCGGTGCCGTGGTGTCATGGCCCGAGGTGCGCCCGCTGTACCGCCTGATGTGCATGCGCGCGACCGATCACGATGCGTTCAACCAGGAGCAGCAGAACGAGGCCGGGAACGACGATACCGCGCCTTTCAAGAATGTTCAGTTCTGGGTTGACCGGAGGAATGACTGGATTTTCTTCGGGGCTATCGACCCGTCCCTTGGCAAGAGCAACAAGGCGCGCGACCCGTCCGCGATCCTGGTCGGCGGGCTTAACCGCAAGACGATGGTGCTTGATGTAGTGGAGGCGGACGTGTGCCGCCGCGTGCCCGACCTGATAATTGCGCGAGCCATCGACCTGCAGGCCGAATACGGGTGCCTGTCGTGGTCTGTCGAGGCCATTGCGTTCCAGGAATTCCTGTACACCGAACTTATCAAGCGTGCTGGCCAGCGTGGAATCGCTTTCCCGGCCATGCCGGGGCCGACAGGGCGCGACAAGAATTTGGCGATCATGTCATTGCAGCCTCACGTTGCGAACGGCTTGATTCGCTTGCACCGCAGCCAGACCACGCTGATCGAGCAGCTCAAGTTCTACCCCGAGGCAGACCATGACGACGGCCCTGACGCGCTGGAAATGCTGCACAGGATCGCAACGCAGTTTGCCGGGGAATGGGAATACACGTCGGCGGCGCGTTCCAAGAGCGACCGCCGCAGCTACAGCCGCCGCAGTAGCGGCAACAACGAGGACGATTGGGACGATGATGATTAAAACCAGACTGGCAGCGCTTGCAGGCAAGATTCCCTTGGTGAACAAGATCGTGAAGCCAGACACCGAGTTGCAGGCCGGGCCTAGATCGGCGAGCGGCAACGCGCTCAATTACAACTCGGTGCAGACGCTTGACCCGTCTCGCCTGGCCGGCGCGTTCGCGCAGGCAGATCAGGGCTACATCACCGAACAGGCGGCGCTGTATGAGTTGGTCGAGGAGCAAGACCCGCATATCTTCTCGGAGCTATCCAAGCGCCGCCGCGCAGTGACCGGCCTCGGCTGGCAGTTGACGCCGAAGGATGACGCAGACCAGTCCGAGATCGACCGCACCGCCGAACTGACTGACATGCTCAAGGGCATCCCAAAGTTCGAGGATGCGCAATACGACCTGACCGACGCCATCGGCAAGGGCATCTCCCCGCTTGAGATCGATTGGCAGACGGGCAGCCTTTGGTATCCAAAGGCGCTAAATTTCATTCCCCAGCGCATGTTCCAGGTGGACAGCAAGACCGGCAAGCTGATGTACCTGCGGGACGGTATGCCGGAACCGTTGCGTGAGGGCGGCTGGATTGTGCACGAACACCGCGCAAAGAGCGGATATATCGAGCAGGCGGCGCTGTTCCGCGTGCTGGCGTGGACGTATGCCTACAAGGCATACGACATCCGCGACATGCAACGCTTCCTTGAGGTGTACGGGCTGCCGCTGCGCCTGGGTAAATATCCGGCCGGGATCGGTAAAGAGTCACGCGATCAACTGCTGCGCGCAGTGCGCGCCATAGGCAGCGACGGCGCGGGCGTAGTGCCTAACACAATGACCATCGATTTCATCCAGGCGCAAGCGGGCAAGGTTGACGACTTCCTGAATGCCACGGCCTATTGGGAACGCAAGCAGTCGATGGCGATCCTGGGCGGGACGCTGACCAGCCAGGCCGATGGAAAGACTTCGACCAACGCCCTCGGAAAGGTGCATGACAAGGTACGGCGCGAAATCATGCTGCATGACGTGCGCCAGATCGAGCCGACATGGAACAATCAACTGGTGAGGCCTATCGCGCTCATCAACGGCATGTTCGCGCCCGACCGCGTGCCGAAATTCGGCTACCAGACCGAGGAAACCGTTGATCAGGCGAAAATGGGCGATGTGCTTAGCAAGGCCGCAGAAATGGGTATGGAAATCGACGTGGACTATGCCCACAAGATTATGCAGATACCGCGCGCGAAGAAGGATGCGAAGCTGCTCGTTTCCTCGGGCAACAAGCCAGAACCAAGCCCGGCCGATGCTGCTCTGACGCGCCTGGCTGTGCTCGCTGCGCAGCGCCGCGTCGATGCAGGCGTTGACATCACCAGCGCCTACGGCGCACAGCTCGCCGCCCTGTGCGCCCCACACGAACAGGAGCTTATCCAGCAGATCAGCGCCATCGTGGCCGAAGCAGGCAGCTTCGACGATGCGCTGGCCGGGATGGAGGCGCTGACCGCGAACAACCCGCAGTGGGCGGATGATGTGGCGCTGGGCATGGCGGCGGCGGATTTGGCTGGGCGGAACGATGTTGGGGCCGAATAATGAGCGGCATGTTCGGAGAACACCGGGAAATATCAAAACACAAAAGCGTTGAGTGGTACACGCCCGCTTGGGTTTTTGATGAACTCGGCTTGACGTTTGATCTTGACCCAGCAAGCCCTCACGATATGGAAACAGCGGTACCGGCCACTGTTAAATACACGATCTTTGATAACGGACTGAAAAAACCATGGTTCGGAAGGATCTGGATAAATCCACCTTATGGACCTGATACTGGTATGTGGATACGCAGATTGATTCAACACGGCAATGGCATAGCATTGGTATTTAGCCGCACCGATGCCAGTTGGTGCCAAGAGGCCATGAAGCAATCTACCGCCATGCTATTTGTGGCAGGAAGGATTGAATTCGTTCCTGGGCGAGAAAATCAACATAAGAAATCCAGATGTGGCGCGGGTACAGTCCTATTGGCATTTGGCGAAGAATGCGCCAGGGCATTACAGAAACTCAGCGATCGCGGGGTGTTCGTGCATGTCTAAATTTCAATTCGACCAGGCGATTGAGTTCTATCGCAACAAGATCAAGCTGCCGTCCTCAGGCTGGACGGACATCTGGCAGGAGCAGCACAGCCACGCCTTCGTGGTGGCAGGCGCTGCGCACGATGCGCTGGTTGAGGACTTCTACAACGCGATCCAGAAAGCCAAGTGGGAAGGCGGCGGCTACGACGAATTCCGCACCCGCTTCGACGAGATCGTGGCCAAGCACGGCTTGGCGCACAACGGTGCGCCCAGCTGGCGCAGTAAGATCATCTACGACACCAATATCACGCAGGCTTACAACGCTGGGCGATATAAACAACGGATAGCCCTCAAAGAGTTCCGGCCATATGCGCGATATAGACATCACAGCATCGAGCATCCGCGCCTCGAACACAAGGCATGGGATGGCCTGATCCTGCCATCCGACGATCCGTGGTTTGATACCCACGAGCCTCAGAACGGTTGGGGATGTAAGTGCGGAATCGACTCTCTTACATCTACCGAAGCGCAGAAGCTATGGGAAAAGTCCGGAAAATCCGGGCCAGATACCGCGCCGCCGATTGAATGGGAAGAGCGCGTTGTCGGCAAGAACGGCAGCAACCCACGCACGGTTCGCGTTCCGAAAGGCATCGATCCAGGCTTTGCCTACAACCCCGGAAAGGCGTGGCTGGAGCCGCACACCGTCCCGCCGTTGCAGGGATACGACGCCGTGCTGAAGGAGCGCGGCCGCCCGTGGCCGACAACGTTCAAACCGCCAGCGGTACCGAAACCGACGAGCGTACCGAATACCGTCTTGCTCCCGGCAGAAACCGCGCCGGAGGTTGCGGTTGCAGATTTCCTCGACGTATTCGGCGCGAGCATGGAACAAGGCGCGGCCTTTACCGATGCCGCTGGAAGCACGCTGGCGATCACAAAAGCCCTGTTCCAGGACGGCTCGGGTGAGTTCAAATGGCTGTCGAAGGCGGAGAAGACGCATCGCCTGGAATACGTGAACCTGCTGGCCATGACGCTGATCGAGCCGGATGAAATCTGGTGGGTATGGGTGCAGGACACCGTTGACAAGGGAAAATGGCGGCTCAAGCGCCGCTACCTGCGCGCCTTCGAGTTGGATGGAACGAACGAATACGGCGTGGCGGTGTTCGAGTGGGGAAGAACCGGCTGGACGGGCGCGACCGCCTTCATGGGAACGCAGAAAACCGAGGCGGCGCGCGCGGCGTACTTCGACAAACAGCGCATTGGTCGGCTGGTATACAAAAAGTAAACGCGGCCTTTTTAGGGGCCGCGTCTGAGGTCTGGATACTGTGCAGTAGCGCCGAAGCGCAGTCTGACCAAACCACGGGAGTCATGATATGGAATTTTCCTTTGAATTTCAAGTAGGGCATCTTGAGCGCGCCTTGGCCGCCGCCAGACAGGCAATCGAGCAGCCTCACGATCTGCTTGGAAGCATTGGTGAATCGCTACTGCGGGTAAATCGTGACCGGCACAATGCTGGCCTTGATCCAGACGGCTCGAAATGGAAGGAGCTTTCCCCGCTGACCTTGAAAGAACCTCGCAAAGGCGGGCCGTTGCAGAAATCCGGCCGCATGCTGCAAAGCTTCAATTATCAGGTGGATGGTGAAACATTGCGGCTAGGATTTGACGGTGCAACCGAATCGTTGAGGGCTGCGTGGCACAATTCAGGCACCAATCCGTACACCATCAGCCCACGGAAGGCGAAGGCACTCAAATTCGGTGGTATGTATCGGAAGAGGGTAAGGCATCCCGGCCTTCCCCAGCGTCAGCTTGTTGGTTTTCCTGACTCTGACCAAAGGCTGGCCGGTGAAGTTGTTGAAGACTACCTCAGGGTGATATTAAATCGCGTTCGATAACCTATTAAATCGAATTTGAAGTGGGGTAAATACCCTACCTCCCCTGATAATTTCCCTTATATTCTTCCAGAAAATCCCGTATATTTATACCGCAACTGTCCGGGAATCAAGAATTTTGGTATTTCCCGTTTTATCTAGTATTTACGTGGCTTCGTGGGGTGTTTTCTGGTTTTTTCACTATCCGATTTCCCCCACCTCCCTACTTCAATTTCCCCTTTCAAACGGTTTGCATACTTCAGATTGGTCGCTGTCGGCTCGATCCTGAGGGTCGGCCTGTACCGCTTACCGTTCCAGTAGAAAGTGATTTGGATTCCCTTCCCGTGCTGCTTGATCCCACCCATTGTAGATATGCCTCAGTTAAGAAATGTATGCGCCCATCGGGTGCCTTGATGAAATGAATTCCTTCCGCGAAATCCCCGCGCGCGATCTTGGATCGCAAAGCGTCCTCGGAATAGCCTGTCTCTTGGGCGAGCTTTGGGAGTGTGATCAGAGGAGAGGGTGTCCCGAATTTTGTGTAAACGGGGTTTCTCTACTGTTGCGGCATCCGATCCTCGAAC
>JAHQXD010000001.1:247633-251303 GCA_019449655.1 Ferrigenium straubiae
CCCGAATTTTGTGTAAACGGGGTTTCTCTACTGTTGCGGCATCCGATCCTCGAACTGGATAGTAAACCGGTTTAGCGCAGCCTTCCAATCCCTGATGGGCATCGTCCATTTCTTGCTGATGTTATTCAGCGCCAGGTAGAACAGTTTCAGTAATGCCTCGTCGCTTGGGAATGAGCCCCGGTTCTTGGTGATCTTGCGCAGGCTCATGTTCACCGACTCGATCGCATTAGTGGTGTAGATCACTCGCCTGATCTCCGGCGGGTAGTCAAAGAACGGGATGATACGCGCCCAGTTGCGCCGCCATGACTGGATGATCGGCGGGTACGCCTCACCCCATTTTTCCTCGAGTTCGGCCAGCCGCAGCCCGGCATCCTCGACGGTGGCGGCGCTATAGATGGCGCGCAAGCCGGTTACGACCTCTTCACGCAACTTCCACGAGACATAGTTCAGGCTGTAGCGCACCAGATGCACGATGCATAACTGCACGTCGGTCTTGGGGAATACGGCCTCGATGGCTTCCGGGAATCCCTTCAAGCCATCGACACAGGCTATGAAGATGTCCTGCACGCCACGGTTCTTCAGTTCGGTCATCACCTGCAACCAGAACTTGGCGCCTTCGGTCTGGGCGATCCAGATGCCCAGCAGCTCCTTCTCGCCGGTCATGTTGATGCCCAACGCCAGGTAGACCGCCTTGGCGCGGACGGTGCCGGCATCCCTTACCTTTACGTGAATGCAGTCCAGATAGACGATGGGATACAGCGCATCCAGCGGGCGGGATTGCCATGTCTTCACCTCGTCGGTCACGGCATCGGTCACCGAGGAGGTCAGCGTCGGCGACACCTCCGTGCCATACATTTCTTCCAGGTGGGACTGGATCTCGCGCACGGTCATGCCACGGGCGTAGAGCGACAGAATCTTGTCGTCAAATCCAGTCCAGCGGGTCTGGTGCTTGGGGATGAGTTGCGGCTCGAAGCTGCCGTGGCGATCGCGAGGAATCTCGATGGGGAGCTCGCCGAATTCACCCTTGAGTGTCTTTTTGCTTTTGCCGTTGCGGGTGTTGCCCGCAGGATTGGTGACGGCTTCATTCTTGCCGTAACCAAGATGCGCTTCCATCTCGGCATTCAGCGCACGTTCGACCAATGCCTTGGTGAGCTGCTTGAGCAGGCCGTGCTCGCCTATCAGGTCTTCCGGTTTCTTGTAGTCAGCCAGCAGGCTGTCGATCAGTTCTTGCGGTAGTGCTTTCGCTACGGTCATGTCCTCTCCTTGCAAAGTGGCGGCAGTTTCCTGCCAAATGACCGTTTACACAAAAATTCTTACACCCTCTTCTTTAACGCACGCCATATCTCGCGTTGTCCTTTATTATTATCATTGGGATAGTTTGGGTGAAATTTCATTGGTATGGTACGTTCCGAGTTTTGTAGGTAATTACCTTTTCCAGCCGAGCCCGCAAGAAACTGAACAACAATCCGTTTTATGTCACCGGTCTTCTTGGGTAACTTCGCGAAAGCGCATTGAATCACATTGCTATGTTGGAATACATAGACTGAAATATCTAGATATTTCAGCCTAGTGCCCCCCATCGAGTTACTAGACACGTTCGCCTGCTATGCGAGGAGCAGAAGCGCTGGCGACCAAACCACAAGTCCGTCTGGGCCGAGAACCAGCCAAGTCACCTAATCGGCCGTTGCGGACATCTTGGCAATTGATGGCGTCCGATAAATTATGCAAATTCTCATTTGTTGTCCTTAGTATCGGACATTTATCTATCTTTGACTGATCGGATTGCAGTCCAAGCAAGAATAGATAAATGGCCGATACTTTTGACAAATACTCAAAATTTGCATAAAGTAACGGACATGGCTAGATCTTTTCATTCCCCTTTTCCGTCTATCACGAAGCAACTGACTGCCCTTGGCGAGCGGCTACGAGATGCCCGGCTACGCCGGGAATTGACAACCGTGCTTTTTTCCGAGCGGCTTGGCGTATCCCGAGATACGTTGAACCGTTTGGAAAAGGGGGATCCCAATATCGCCATTGGTACTTATATGAAAGCATTGCGGGTATTAGGCTTGGACCAAGATATCGATCAAGTGGCTAGGGATGATGTTATTGGCCGCAAACTGCAAGATCGGGCGTTGCCTCCTCGTAGAAATGCCCAAATGGGCACTGCTGCCATAGAGGCCGCTACGCGGCTTCGTCTTGCAAGAACGGCTACGCTAGAGCACGAAAACCCAAGAGAACGAAACCGGGAAGTCCTTTCCCAGTTACTGAAGGGGCGGCGCAAAGGGAATGCCAATGGCGAAAAATAATCCTGCGCGAGACGCCTTCGAAGTCTTTCTCGAAGCCAAGGAACTTGATTATTCCGGCTCCGTCGGCACGCTATATCGTGACAAGTTTCGCACCGCTCTACCACCATCCTTCGAATACACCGCAGAATGGATTGCCCAACAACTTTTTATGCTGGATCCCAGACTGGAGTTATACGCTGGGGAGCAACACCCTGTCGGAGACTCATTTTCCTTTGGGGTCTTTCTGGACTCGGCTCCTGACCGCTGGGGCCGCGTACTCATGGAACGACGCGAAGCCATCCAAGCCAAAAAAGAGGGGCGCCCCCGCAGAACGCTTCAGGAAATGGATTTTCTACTCGGGGTAAATGACCACACTCGACAAGGCGCCCTGCGCTTTCGCCGCCCAGATGGTCCATTCCTGGATAACAGCGAACTACCAACCCCTTCTGTGACCGATCTTAACGAGTTAGCATTGATCTGTGACCGTTTGGAAGAAGAAGGGGTTGAGGAACTTCCCGAGTATGAGAAGTGGCTTTCCTTGCTGATTGCCCCAGGTTCTTCCCTTGGCGGCGCCCGACCGAAAGCTAATTTCGAAGAGAGTGATAGCAGCCTCTGGATCGCGAAATTTCCAGCGAAAGACGATATTTACGACGTTGGCGCTTGGGAACTCGTGATACATCGTCTAGCTGAAAAGGCAAAAATCCGGGTACCTCCCTCACATGCAATCCAGCTTGCATCCAAGTATCACACCTTTTGTGTAAAGCGATTCGACCGAACAGAGACCTCTCGGCGAATGTATGCGTCAGCCATGACACTGCTTGAGAAAAAGGACGGCGAATTTGGTAGCTACTTAGAGATGGCCGAGTTCATCAGCAACCAAGGCGCAAGAGGCTCTATTCAAACCGACCTAGCGCAGCTATTTCGGCGTGTTCTTTTTAACGTGCTAGTCAGCAATCGGGACGATCACCTACGCAACCATGGATTTATCCGGGTTACAGACGGATGGCGACTCTCGGATGCGTTCGACATGAATCCGAATCTGAACAAGGAATTCCACGCACTCGCGCTGGATGATACCAGCCCCGAGCCAGACATCGAGGTAGCCCTGTCCACCGCCGAGTTCTACCGCCTGAAAGAGAACGAGGCATTAGACATCCTAGAGGAAGTCGTCAATGCCGTATCTGGATGGACAGAAGTAGCCAAGGGGTTGGGATTATCGGCTGTCGAAAGCGACCGAATGAAGTCGGCTTTCCTAATATAAGGACACATATAAGGGCACAGCCAAAGTTAAGGCGTGGAGCTACGATAGATTCGAAGGCAAGCGGTCGAGGGTGTAAGAATTTTTGTGTAAACGGTCATTTGGCAGGAAACTGCCGCCACTT
>JAHQXD010000001.1:251313-262409 GCA_019449655.1 Ferrigenium straubiae
GAGGGTGTAAGAATTTTTGTGTAAACGGTCATTTGGCAGGAAACTGCCGCCACTTTGCAAGGAGAGGACATGACCGTAGCGAAAGCACTACCGCAAGAACTGATCGACAGCCTGCTGGCTGACTACAAGAAACCGGAAGACCTGATAGGCGAGCACGGCCTGCTCAAGCAGCTCACCAAGGCATTGGTCGAACGTGCGCTGAATGCCGAGATGGAAGCGCATCTTGGTTACGGCAAGAATGAAGCCGTCACCAATCCTGCGGGCAACACCCGCAACGGCAAAAGCAAAAAGACACTCAAGGGTGAATTCGGCGAGCTCCCCATCGAGATTCCTCGCGATCGCCACGGCAGCTTCGAGCCGCAACTCATCCCCAAGCACCAGACCCGCTGGACTGGATTTGACGACAAGATTCTGTCGCTCTACGCCCGTGGCATGACCGTGCGCGAGATCCAGTCCCACCTGGAAGAAATGTATGGCACGGAGGTGTCGCCGACGCTGACCTCCTCGGTGACCGATGCCGTGACCGACGAGGTGAAGACATGGCAATCCCGCCCGCTGGATGCGCTGTATCCCATCGTCTATCTGGACTGCATTCACGTAAAGGTAAGGGATGCCGGCACCGTCCGCGCCAAGGCGGTCTACCTGGCGTTGGGCATCAACATGACCGGCGAGAAGGAGCTGCTGGGCATCTGGATCGCCCAGACCGAAGGCGCCAAGTTCTGGTTGCAGGTGATGACCGAACTGAAGAACCGTGGCGTGCAGGACATCTTCATAGCCTGTGTCGATGGCTTGAAGGGATTCCCGGAAGCCATCGAGGCCGTATTCCCCAAGACCGACGTGCAGTTATGCATCGTGCATCTGGTGCGCTACAGCCTGAACTATGTCTCGTGGAAGTTGCGTGAAGAGGTCGTAACCGGCTTGCGCGCCATCTATAGCGCCGCCACCGTCGAGGATGCCGGGCTGCGGCTGGCCGAACTCGAGGAAAAATGGGGTGAGGCGTACCCGCCGATCATCCAGTCATGGCGGCGCAACTGGGCGCGTATCATCCCGTTCTTTGACTACCCGCCGGAGATCAGGCGAGTGATCTACACCACTAATGCGATCGAGTCGGTGAACATGAGCCTGCGCAAGATCACCAAGAACCGGGGCTCATTCCCAAGCGACGAGGCATTACTGAAACTGTTCTACCTGGCGCTGAATAACATCAGCAAGAAATGGACGATGCCCATCAGGGATTGGAAGGCTGCGCTAAACCGGTTTACTATCCAGTTCGAGGATCGGATGCCGCAACAGTAGAGAAACCCCGTTTACACAAAATTCGGGACACCCTCCAATCAATACCAGGCATTCAACGTTTTCACCGGCCTGCACCAGGAAGAAATGTATGGCACGGAGGTGTCACCGACGCTGATCTCCTCGGTGACCGATGCCGTGGCCAATGAGGTGAAGGCATTGCAGTCCCGCCCGCTGGATGCGCTGTATCCCATCGTCTATCTGGACTGCATTCACGTAAAGGAAAGGGAAATCCCGTTTACACAAAATTCGGGATACCCTCGTATAGGTGGGTTACGCCAGCCTCCACTGCTGGGCACACTGTGCGCAATTCACTGGAGTCAGCCGTAACCTGCACAAATTAGCCATTGAACAATTCATGCTCCAGCTTTATTCAATTTGCAGGAATCTGGGTTCGTTTCATCAAGAGCATCACGAATAAGTCTAATTTGATTATCAAATATCCGTAGATCAATCTTAGATAAAGCTTGAGCAACCGCTTTCCGCAAGGTCAAGGATAATTCCGGATATGCCTCAAGAGCATCCAGAAAATCAACAGCTTTCTCCTTGCATTGATAATCGGAGTCTTTAGTCGCGGCTGCCAATAGACATTGATCCAATGCGGCTTTTGCTTTGGCAAGGCCTTTGTCAATTGTTGCAAACTGGACGGCCTCTAAAGCCATCATAGAGCTCCGAATACGTTCCCATGATGGATCAAACACATCCCCTTTCCTCATGGTCATAAATAAGTCAATCATCCACGTGTGTCCAATTCTCGACTCCGCCCGCTTATGCAATGTATTTGGAGTAGTGGGAAACTGATAGCTTAGTGCATCGAATGCCTTAAGATGCCCAGACCCAAAGTAATTAACAAAATCACTATCACTCATTCCAACAGGCCTTGTTTTAGCAGCACTACAGACCGAAACGGCCTGATATACGGCCTCAGCTTTTTCCCAACTATCCCTCCATTTTCCCAAACTTACGATTCTTTCTCGTTGCAATTGCAACCAAATTGAAGCTGCACCAGCGACCTGTGGAGTTGAATGAGATGTCCCCGCTCCAGCTAAAGAAACTGAGGTATATAGGCCATTAGCTAGCGACGGCTGTGAACTCATAACATTTGGCGCATACGCTGATACAGCTTTACCACCAGACATAATCGATTTAGGACCATAGTTTCCTCGCAACATCCAGTCAGCCCATTTATCCCAGTTCAGCCCGTTTTTAAAAATTCCAACCCACTCGCTATAAGGATCATCCCCATAGCTTTTATAACCATATGTCGTTCCAGCAACTGCCATTACTCGGTTATAACGTGCCGGATATCCAACCATCGATGGGGTCTGACCAAACCCAAATATTGATAAGAATGGAACCTTAAAGTAATCACCAGTAGCTGCAAAAATCGCAACACCCTTATCATAAGCAAGGTTTACAGCATCTCTCTGGGCTCCACTTGGAAATCCACCCGCACTCATGCTGATAACATCTACATTCCTTTGAATTGCGCTATTAATCGCCTCAACCATTTCAGTTGTACGAAAATGTATCGGACCATCCTTTATTCGATACCCCACTACATTGGCATATGGGTTTGCACCGACAATATATGTCTTCCCATTAATATCAAACTTATACTCGCCACCTGATAGTACCGATAAAGTCTTTACACCATGACCAGGACACTCTCCATGCTCTTGGTTTAAAGGTGGAACCTCAAAATTTTCAGAACATTTTTTTTGAAAGAAATTTTGGGAATCCTCAATTTTAAATTCTCCATATTTCCAATCCTGCACATACGGAGGACGGTATTCCAACTTGTAAGTTGATCTTGCAGTCTCTGTCGGATTCATTAACAGCAAGGCATCTTTAGAACTAAATCCAGTATCAAGATGGGCAATCAGCACTCGATCTTTATCGGCAATCTTCTTACTTGAGAGAACTTCCCTTGCTTGGTTCAGTTGTGAATATTTATTTGTAAAATACCAATCTGGAATTGGATTCCCGTTCTCATCCTTCTCATACCCCCATACGTCACTTGGTGGTTTACTTCTATTAACATCCTCAGTCATTTCAATATACACATTAGGTTCAAATTCGATTAGGTCATACCCTTCATCATTTGCAACTAAGGTTTTGTTTGCCGATAAAGTTTTGTGTATTTCTTCAGCTTTTTTATAGGCATTCTCCCAAGCATCACCTAGCGGAATAGGCTTCGTCTCATTTTGATGATCTTCGCCCCCAAGAGATTTTGCAGTTGGATCGTTTGATGCCCTGAATGAATGCCAATAATCATATAGCCCCTGAAGCCTCAACGTCTGAGTACTGTCTGTATTTTGAATAGTTAAATCTTCTCCATGAATAAATGATGATGGGACTGTTAAAAGAGGCTTCCCATAAGTCCCCATCTCACTCAAAGGCGTTTTTTTTTGGTCAACAAGTGATAAATCAGACCGCCCCCTAATTTTCATAAGATATGCATTATCGGAATAGTATTTTGCAGTTGGCGTAGAACACGCTGGTAAAGTCAACGCAATGAAAAGCATCAATACAGTATTTGTTTTAATACGCTCCAATTTATTCCCCTTCTTTCCATTATTTTGAAAGCTTTTCAGCTTACCAATTCCTTTCGCATATATTTTTAGAGAGCAATTATTAAAAGGAGCGTGAGAGCTAATGGCATCTCGGATCATTCGCTCTGTCCGATCTTGTTTGTCTTGCTCTGTGTCACTTGAAGGACCAATCCAACCGGTCAACCTATCTTCTAGACTCATTACTCCTTTGCGAAAACGCTAACCGTTCAAGGTCAGAGGCGCTGCGCGGCTTTTATCGCGTAGCGTCCCCTGCACCGCTGGGTTGGCCGGCAGATATTGGTTGTACTATCACAGATGTAATTCCATTGCGGAGGCGACTGACTTCTTTAGTTCATTGGTCGCTTTCTCGCACTCCAGCCGCAAAGCCACCGTCATATTGATTGATTCTGGCAATACCAGCGGTGAGCTGGGATTGATATAGGACGGGGGATGAACAATGACTTTGCCGCCAAGTTCTGCCCTCAAAAGAAATTGATCTCCCGCTGCGGAGCTAAACCTGTTCGCGCAATCCGCCACTTTCTGTGTGGAAGCATCGAGTCTGGGTTCATAGAGGTCGCTGACGGCGACAACGCGCGCTATGCCTTCACGATACTTGGTACGAGCTGTCTCGTAGCGCCCTGCTGTGTAAAGGAAATTTGCGTCGGATATGGGGTCGAGGACGGCTGAGTGTAGGTCAAGCGCGAGGGACGGGAGGGCCAGCGTATTCACATATGCCTGATCTAGCTTTTCGCGAATCAATTTGTCAGATTCTGTCGTGGCGCTCATCTTCTGCCCCACAAACACACCAAGCAAACCGCCAAGAAGCGCAATTATAGCTGCTGCAACTGTGGACTTTTCCATTTCACACTTTCAGGTCTATCGTTATAAATATTTTCACTTCTAAATTCCTGCGTCTCTTTGTTACATTACGGAAATGGGGGCGCAGACTCCGAGCGCATTTAAGCACACTGCCATGCCTGAATACATAGGCCGAAATATCTAGATATTTCGGCCTAGTCTCGATGAATGAGGTTGTCTGGAAAAATGTGTAAAGTCGACATTCCCCTTATTTGTTGAAAATGGCCGCACCGAAGAGTAGACGGTCTGAGCACACAGCCAGAACTTCCGCTTTGGGTCGATTGTGTGAGTTCGTCATGTCCGCTCAGGAAATTACGGTTCCACAAGTCTGCCGCTAGCGAATTAGCGTGCCAATGTCGCGGTGAATAGACTGCTTGATACAGCGAGAGTTTTGATGGATATGCAATCCTTCCGGTATAATCTTCCAATTTAATAGCCTGTTCCAATTGCAAATTCAAGGCCGAGCAATCGGCTGCGGTTACATGATACGCGCAGAACTCATCGATCATCTGGCCTTGCTGTATCCGGCGCTCACTACTAAAGACATCGACCTTGCCGTTCGGCTCGTCCTCGATGAAATGTCCAAAACTCTCTCCAGGGGCGGGCGGGTCGAAGTGCGCGGTTTTGGCAGCTTCGGCATTAATTATCGTCCGCCGCGCAAAGGGCGTAACCCCAAGACCGGTGTGACCGTCATGGTGCCGGCCAAGTATGCCCCTCACTTCAAACCCGGCAAGGAACTGCGCGAGCGCGTCGACACAAAATGAATCTTAGTGCAGATACGCGCTGTCGGTGGATTCGCAGCTGAGCAAGGGCTTGATCCTCTCCGCTGTGGCATCAAACAAGGCACAGCACTCTGCCGTTCCGGATGTGGCTGGCACACCTCCAAGGGAAGCATTCCTTCTGATACTTTGCCATGACTGACCGGCGTGCACTGTCCATGGCCAACAGTGCATCGCCGGCTTGAACCTTGACCAGGCAAATACGTTCTTCGCCAACCATCCCGTGCACCGATACTGGCCATCATTTCTCCGGATCAGTTCTTCCTGGATATCGCTTGTGATGTTTTGCGACTCGGCAGAGACCGCCAGTTCGGGATCAAGGATCATCAGGTTTCGCACGAATACCAAAGCAATATCCTTCACGGAAGCCACCGATGGCTGGCCCAGAATGGCATTGAATTCCCCGGCGATTCCGTCCAGAAAGCTGTCATGGTCATCCGCGAGGATCAAAGCATGGTGATAGCGGCCATCTCCCTCACCCTTGATGCGGAATCCAACGAAATAAATCTGATCGCAGGCCAATTCTGAAGTCCGCTTTTTGCGAACATCCTTCAATATCCGAGTGCGGTCGGTATGGGCATAGCGTAAATGCAGTCGCTGATCGTGGCTCATCATAGCGCCATCCATAACTGGTGCATCCAACCCTGGAGATAATCCAGATGAGTGGCTATTCCCAAAGCCGGCCAGACTGCCATACCGTCAGCCAAGAATGCTGTCGACTCTTTATAAAGCCGCCATAACGGGATTTTGTGCGGCGGTGGGGGTAGGGGGCTTGCCGTACGAGATGCCCGGGAAATGATCTTGTCCAGCTGCTGCTGAATGAGCACGGGTTTTCTGAGTGCGGCAAGCAGGGTTGCTTTGTCGTGTTCAATGGTCATGCATGTCTCCCAGGAAAGTTTCATCATTGGCAGCGACAGCAACTGCTTTGGTTTGCTCGTACTGCGCCATCAACTCGTTGTATTTGCGCAGCAGGGCTTTGAGTTTAGCCATTTCAGCATCATCCTGCGCCGTCAGCGCGCGCGGCCTGATCAGCAGCAAAAGCATCGAGTACCCAATTGCTTTGCGCCCCCAGGCGATATATTTCTGCATTCTTTTTTGAGTAATCATTTGCTCTTCCATGGTCTTGCTCAAGCCGCCTTCGGCATGGGATGGAAATGCCGGGTAGCAGGGTAGGTGGTGACCACTCGTTTCCCTCCGCTCTGGTTATCTGTCACGACCAGGATCAGTTTGTGCTTCAGGTTGAGGAAATAACGAGCTTCCTGCTTGCCGTGGTTACTGTTCATGGCACCCGCCCACAGGCTCCGGCGCGATACCTCATGTACCGATGACGATCTGCGGCAGGACTTGAACACGCAGAACCCCCTTTGGGCGGATGATGCTGTTGGTCCAGTAAACCAGGAATGTATCCGGCCGTTCGGTGGTCAAGGTGTATGTTTTTAGAAGATTCATCATCGCCCCTAGCTTCAGCACAGCTGGTAGGTGATAAACACAGGGGGTTGCCTGCTGCGATCCTGTCCAGGGCATCGAAGCGATAACGGTGCGTGGGGACAACATCAGGGGATGCCGGGGAGGTTGATGGGGAATGTTTCCGGTAGTGCATTTTTTGCTCCTTTCTCTAGTGAGTGGAGCAAATCTACCTAGGTCGAAAAATTCCCGAAGCACTATTTGCAAAAACGGTGCGCAGGCTGCGCACTAAGTCCGTTACAGGCAAAGGCGAGGAAAAAAAAGAGTGATCTGTGAAGGGGAGGAAAGGGTGCTTCTATAAAACTACACCTTAGGCGCGCGTTTGGCTGTGGCCAGATGCACGCACAACTGCTTGAGCGTGCTCAGGGCAAATTCCCGATCCTTTGGTGTTAATTCGGAGATCCACTCATTGAGGATGTGCGACTGATCATCAGCTCTGGGAGAGGAGGCCGCGACCAAACGATAGAGCGGGATATTGAGTGAATCGGCCAGTTTCTCCAATCGCTGGAGGGATGGCAGGTTGCTGCCGCGTTCGAAGCGCGAGACCGTTTCCGTATCCACACCGATGCGCTCAGCCAGTTCCGCCTGCGTCCAGCCCAGCTTTTTGCGGCGCTCGGAGATGTTCGCGCCCAGTATCACGCCCAGCTTGCTGCCCTGATTCTTCTTTGTCGCTGCCATATTTGCCGCTCCAGATGTGCCGACAAATATTGTTGTGCTTCGACAATCAATGAAGAATGATATTATTTGTTGCGTATCGGTACTAAATGTTGAATACGCACCAATCAACATTGGATGCCAGTAGCTCCTGAATCAAATAACAAGGGGAAAAAATTATGCAGAGAATCGCAGCACTATTTTTGGGGTTGGTATTTTCAGTCTCAGCATTAGCTGGGTGGGATGAGGGATATGCAGCCTATAAAGCAAATGATTATGCGAACGCATATAAAGAGTGGAAAGCGTTAGCGGATCAAGGGAATGCAGATGCGCAGAACGGGATTGGATTGCTATATCAAAATGGTCAAGGTTTGGCACAAGACTACGCTGAAGCGGTGAAGTGGTATAGAAAATCGGCAGATCAAGGTAATGCAGCAGCGCTAAATAACCTTGGGGGAATGTATTACTTCGGAAAAGGTGTGTTGCAGGATTTTGCTGAAGCAGCAAAATGGTTTCATATATCCGCTGAGAAGGGGAGCGCTACTGCCCAACGCTGGTTGTGTGCAATGTACTCTATTGGAAAAGGTGTGCCGCATGATGATGCAGAAGCGTTTGCTATGTGCAGCAAAGCCTCGAACCAAGGTGAACCGTCTGCTCAATACATGTTAGGACTCATGTATAGAGCAGGGCAGGGGGTGTCAAAGAACGCTACGGAAGCAGCAAAATGGTTTCAAAAATCAGCGAGCCAAGGGCAGAAGGAGGCTCAGCATGAAATCGGTGCCATGTATGACAAATTGGGGAAGGCTCAAGATTTTGCGGAGGCAGTGAAGTGGTATTCCAAAGCGGCCGAGCAAGGCTATGCATTGGCTCAAAATAATCTGGGGGCAAAATATGAATACGGTCAGGGTGTGCCACAGGACTACGCTGAGGCCGCTCGATGGTATAGAAAGTCTGCGGATCAAGGTAATGCAACAGCTCAAAGAAATCTTGCGCGGCTATACAATAATGGACAAGGTGTGACGCAAGACTATGCTGTGGTGGCAAAGCTTTTCACGGCTGCCGCCAATCAAGGTGATGCATCTGCTCAGAGAAGTTTAGGTTATTTGTACTACATCGGGCGAGGTGTGGCTCTGGACTATGCGGAAGCGGCTAAATGGCATCGCCTTGCTGCCGACCAAGGTGATTCTGCGGCGCAATTTTATATGGGGCTTCAATATGCGAAGGGCAATGGGGTATTGCAAGATAATCAAGAAGCTGTGAAGTGGTATCGTCTGTCCGCTAATCAAGGTGATGCGGATGCGATGAACAATCTTGGAGTGATGTATGAATATATATTCAAAGTTAATTCTATAGCATATGCCCTATTTAACATATCAGCAGCGACAGATTTCTCATCCACCAACAAGGCTGCCGCTAATCGAGATAAGCTGTCCGAGTCAATGAGCGAAGCTGAAATCATCAAGGCACAAGACCTGTCGAGAAAAATCAGCCAGCATGGCAAGTTCCTCGAAGCGTTGGATGTAGCTATTACACAAGAGGCCGATAGGCGCACCAAAATTGCGATGGACGTGTTGAATAAGGTCAAAAAGAAAACATCCGCTAAAGATAAGGCAAGCTCTTCTCCATCGGTGGCTCCAATCAAGACATCTAAAAGCAGTGGGCCCTATCCCGTTCGACCTGCTAAACAACCCGGCGTTGTAAGCTGCAACACCAACTGCATGAATGGTGACTGTTATCGGACTTACGACGATGGACGTGAGGTGCACTTCCATGCGAAACAGAAAATGAATCCATTCAATGGGCAGTTTGAGTGGGACTCTGGTTCTTGCTAATTTGTAAAAACGGCACATAGCGAGGCGACAGTGAAAAAGATCAACGGGCACTTCTATGGGATTACCTCCCACGATGATTAAAAATCGCTTTGAAAACTTTCCAATCTAGGTAAATTGAGTGAACTGCTGATTACGGAAGGACTTCGAAACTTTCCGTAAAAAGCCCCTTATACGGAGAGTTCACTCAATGCAGCTAAATAGCAATGCAGTCTTGCGGTTTCCAATCCGCAACACGCCAAACACCGTAAATCGGAAAGTTCCGTTGCGCCGCAAGAATGCGGACTACCGTAGCCGTGAATATCTAACCGAACAGGAGGTCGAAAAGATCATCAATGCGGCCGGTAGAGTAGGGCGGCACGGCCACCGTGATGCGACTTTAATCCTGCTGTCATATCGTCATGGCTTGCGTGTCACCGAACTGGTCAATCTGCGCTGGGAGCAGGTCGATCTCAAGCAAGGTCTGATACACATCAATCGCCTCAAGCAGGGTAATCCCAGCGTCCATCCCTTACGTGGCCCAGAGCTACGCGCACTGCGTCGCCTGCAGCGCGACTATCCCATGATGCCTTACGTGTTCAACAGCGAGCGCAAGGCGCCGCTTACCGACGATGCTATCCGCAAGATCGTCGGCCGGGCAGGGAAAGAAGCTAAATTGCCATTCAGCGTTCACCCGCACATGCTGCGCCATGCTTGTGGATACAAGCTGGCACAGGGCGGGCAGGACACACGCGCCATCCAGCATTATCTGGGGCACAAGAACATCCAGCACACCGTCCGTTATACCCAGCTATCACCGGACCGGTTCAAGGGCTTCTGGAAGGATTAAAGAAAATGCGCATACAAGACGAAGAGATACTCAGATGGCTGGAAGGCCGGTTTCATATACGCGCCAGGGATGACCAACGGCTGGTGCGGGCACTGGCGCTAGCCGGTAGTCGTGCTGATAGTTGATTTCGTTAGCCGCAAAATACATGGCAATGGGGGCATATCTTCACTTTAAATAACAGCATAGACCGAATTATCTATGCATTTCGGTCTATGGTCAGGTGGGAGCGCTTGCTTCAGAATCGCACCGTTTGTGGTTGCGAAAACAAGTACACCGTATTATTTGCATGATGTCAGGCTCATGCTTGACCGATAGATTTTTTGAAAGGGCAGGAGATGCACTACACCGGGCAGGACATGTTATGGCTGATCGGCAGCCTGTCGCGCGTATTCCGTCTTCCGTTCGATCCGCAGCTCATCCGCCAGCAATTTCCGCCGCCGTATTCGCGCACCTCGCTGATCGCCGCCTTGCAGGCACTGGACTTCAAGGTCGGCGAGACGGTGCTGGATGAAGAGGGCATCGCCACGCTGGAGCGCATGCCGTTCCCCGTGGTCGCCTTCCTGCGTGAAGACGAAGCAGATACGCAGGGGGAAGCTCCGGCAACCGAAACTGAGGCTGCTGTCCCGCATCCGGAAGAAGGACAGGAGGCTCCGCCGCCCAAGCTTGCAACCCCCGCGCTGCTCGTCAAGGCCGACGAAGAGCGCGTGCTGTTCTTCCGCGCAGGAGCCGAGCAGCCCGAGACCGTTCCGCTCGCCGAGTTCACGCAACACTTCCGCAACGACATCCTGCTGGTCGCGCGCGACACCGCGCAGACCGCGGCCGACCTCGAAGAGGA
>JAHQXD010000001.1:263193-461551 GCA_019449655.1 Ferrigenium straubiae
CTCGAACAGATCATGACCCTGTCCATCCTCGTGGTCGGCGCGCTGCTCGTGATGCGGAACGAAGGCTTCACCATCGGCATGCTGGTCGCATTCCAGATGTTCGCGGGACGCATGAGCCAGCCGATGCTGCGCCTGGCCGGGCTGTGGCAGGAATTCCAGCAGGCCGACATCGCCGTCAAGCGCCTCGGCGACCTGATGGACGCCCCCGCCGAACCGCATGCCCTCGTTCCCGCGCGTGCGCGCGGCGGGGCAGGGGGCAAGGTCGAGCTCAGGGAGGTCAGCTTCCGCTACAGCGACAAGCATCCCTACCTGTACCGCAATCTCAACCTCACCCTGCCCGCGGGCAAGCTCACCGTGCTGATGGGGCCGTCCGGCTGCGGCAAGAGCACGCTGGCCAAGATGCTGCAGGGGTTCTACTGGCCGACCGACGGCAGCGTGCTGCTCGACGGCTACGACATCCGCCACCTCGCCGCGAACGAACTGCGCGCCAACTTCGGCGTCGTCCCGCAGGAGACGCGCCTCTTTTCCGGCACGCTCTACGACAACCTGCAACTGGCCAATCCGCACGCCGGCTTCGAGGAGATCGTCCACGCCTGCAAGATGGCCGAGATACATGCGGTCATCGAGCAGCTCCCGCAAGGCTACCAGACCCCGGTGGGCGAGAACGGCATCGGCCTCTCGGGCGGGCAGCGCCAGCGCATCGCCATTGCGCGCGCCCTGCTCAAGCGCCCGCGCGTGTTGATCTTCGACGAATCGGTGAGCAACCTCGATATGCAGACCGCCGAACACTTCGCCGGCACCATCAACAAGCTCAAGGGCAAGGTCACCATGCTGTTCATCACCCACCAGTTGCCCAAGGCGCTGCAGGTGGACGAAGTGATCGAGTTCGGCAAACCTGAGGCGGGGACAGCTGCGGCGGTGAGCCATTAGGCACGAAATCGCCGGATTGTCCCAAATGACTAGGCCGAAATATATATGCATTTCGGCATATTGTTTTATGCCTGTCCGCGGATTAACGTTACGCCCAAACAAAAATAATTAGGGAAGCGTGAATAAGTCCTCCGTTCGTAGTGAGCTTGTCGAACCATGAACGGAGCATGGAATGAAATCCGCAAGCCGTAAAGCCCGCCCTTCGACAGGCTCAGGGCAAACGTACTTGTTCAGTTTCCTTGCCACCGGATTTTTCCGGGGCACCAATGAAAAAGGCAAACCTGCCGAAAGGCAGGGACGCAAAGTTTCCGGTCTAAGGGGTAAAACCTATGATGGCGGGGCTGCCAATGGTAGTTTTCGGCAGCTCCTTTGTTTGTGGAGAGAGGGGCGTCATGTTGGTGAGGTCAGTTGCAAAAGTACATCTCCCTTATCGCGGTGCGGTAAGCGGCATGTCAGACGTATTTTCTCCCGATATATCTTTCGTAGCCTCTCCCCGGATCGAGCCCGGATTGATCCAACTGAAATCCTCCGGGGAGCAATAAATGCGCGCCAAGCGCTGGAAAAAACAACTCACGGGCGTCGATCCCCTCGACTTCTCCCCCGGCCTGCTGCGCATCCAGGCGCAACCGCCCGCGCCGTTTGCGCGTACCCTGCTGTATATCCTGCTCACCCTGCTGGGGCTCCTGTTCATCTGGTCCGCCCTCGGCAAGCTCGATGTCGTCGCCAGCGCCGAGGGCAAGCTCATCCCGCAGAGCTACCTCAAGATCGTCCAGCCCTCCGAACAGGGCGTCATCCGCGACATCCTCGTCGAAGAGGGGCAGCGGGTCAAAGCCGGACAGGTGCTCATGCGCATGGACACTACCCTCTCCGGAACCGATGTCGCCACGCTGAATACGGATGCGCAGAGCAAACGCCTCACCCTGCGCCGCATCGACACCGAGCTTTCAGGCCGCCCCTTCGCCAAACAAGCCGGGGACCCCGCCGACCTCTACAGCCAGGCGCGCGCCCAGCACCAGGCCAACCGCCTCGCCTACGAGACTGCACTCGCCCAGGAACGCAGCCTGCACGCCAAGGCGCAGAGCGACCTCGCCGCCGCCGAGGAAGTTCGCACCAAGCTGCTCAAGACCCTGCCGCACTACCGCCAGCAGGACGAGGCCTACGAGAAGCTCGTCAAGGACGGCTTCGTCAGCCGCATCATGGCCAACGACAAGGCGCGCGAACGCATCGAAAAGGAACAGGACCTCAAGTCGCAGGAATACCTCATCCAGAGCGCCCAGGCCAGCCTCGACCAATCCTCCCGCAGGCTCGCCCAGATCACCGCCGACTACCGGCGCAACCTGCAGAACGAACGCGCCGACATCGAAGACAAGCTCGACAAGGCCAAGGGCGAACTCGCCAAGCAGCAATACCGCCACGGCCTCCACGAACTCAGGGCGCCGCACGACGGCATCGTCAAGGACCTCGCCACCCACACCCCCGGCACCGTCATCAGCCCCGGCACCATCCTGATGACCCTCGTCCCCAACGACGAAATCCTGCGCGCCGAAGTCTGGGTCGGCAACCAGGACGTCGGCTTCATCCACACCGGCGAACCGGTCAAGATCAAGTTCGCCGCCTACCAGTTCCAGAAGTACGGCATGGTCGAGGGTGAGGTCGCGCACCTCTCCGCCGACGCCAGCGACAACAACCCGCAACAGCAGCCCGGCAACAAGGCCGGCAGCAACCTCCCGTTCGCCTATCGCGCCTTGATCGACCTCAAGGCCCAGCACCTCATCGCCGACGGCGTGCGCCACAGCCTTAGCCCCGGCATGCAGGTTACGGCGGAGATACACCTCGGCACTCGGACCATCCTCGAATACCTGCTTTCGCCGGTGCTGGGGGCGTTCCAGGAAGCGGGGAGGGAGCGGTGAGCGCAACGATCAAGAGAACTTTGATTTCCTGACAGGAGAAGCGAAATGAAAAAGCATGACGAAGAGCCGGTTTCTTTGTTGCGTGGCTTGGCTGGCGGGGAGGTTTTTGTAGATGAACTGTTGAAACAGGTGGACGACTTCAGTCATTCCATATGGGAATCGGTGACGGCCAAGACTGAAAACTATCTCGCTCGGGCGAACGCACTGGACCGGTTTGCCGACGCCATAGAGCGGGTGACGAATTCGGTCCTGTCCGACGGGCAGCCGGTCGATGCGGAGAAGGTTGAAGCCGCCAGGGTGCAAATGAACAGTCTGAGGGTCGTAGCGGAAAAATTACGCTCGGTTGCTACGGATATACAGTCGAAAGCAGGAATTAAAGATGCCTGTCCAGAATAAGGAAGCGCTGAATATCCCTCCGTTCGTGGTGAGCCCTTCTTCGGCGTGGCTCAGGACAGGCCTGGTGGAACTACTAGCCATCCGACTAGGCTGCCAAAAGACGCCAGCCAGGTCGTTGGTTATGTCGAACCATGAACGGAAGATGGCGCACGATCAGTGTGGCTAATTTGAGTTATTTGAAATGCTGATATTGTTGACGATAATCGAACTGTTGCAGCTCTGTGCCGAGTGCCTGTTGCGCTGGTTCCGCGCGCCTGTGTATCCTCGCCATGGCCATAAACTCCCGCAAGGGATTGATGCGGACAAACACCGCCATTCGCCCCGCAAACCCGAATGGCTCAAGACCGAAATCCTCCGCCTCAAGGCGCTCATGCCGCAAGCCGGATGCCGCACCATCGCCGACATCTGCAATCGCCGCTTTGCCGCTTCCCGCCAAGTCAGCGTAGGCAAAACCTATGTCCACTACGTACTGCAGCGTCACGACTACGAGATCCAGATTCTGCGCCGCAAGCTCAAGCATGCCAAACCAAAGCCCGTGGCACGCAACCTCATCTGGGCCATCGACCTCACCGGCAAGACGGATGCCCATGGCAAGCTGCACTCCCTGTTTGGGATCATCGACCACGGCAGCAGGGCGTTACTTCACATGCAGGCGCTGCATGACAAGACCTCGCGCACCCTGATCGCCAGCATCGTCCGGGTCATCCGCGCCTACGGCAAACCGAGGATCATCCGCACCGACAACGAAGCTATTTTTACTTCAAGACAATTCCGTCTCGGGCTCGAACGACTCGGTATCCGCCATCAAAGAACCATACCCGGCTGCCCGTGGCAAAACGGCAGGGTCGAGCGTCTGTTCGGTACGTTGAAACAAGTTCTCGACCAATGGATCGTAACGGGCATCGAACAACTCAATATCGACCTTGGCATCTTTCGCTACTGGTACAACCACGTCAGACCGCACCAGAACCTCGATGGCAGAACACCGGCAGAAGCGTGGAGCGGCACTGATCCACACAAACAACTGCCAAAAAAAGAGCACTGGTTCGAGGCATGGGATGGGCTGCTGTCGGGCTACTACCTGAGGTATTAGCGGGCGTGAATGGAACACGCGGCAAACAGAAATCGAAGCGGGGAAGCAAACCATACTGTCCGCGATGTCACGCGCTAAAAGCGTGAAATGGGAAGATGAATGATGTGGCGATAAACATAACGAACGAAAAACAGATTGGCGAAGCGAATTAGAGCAGTAAAAACCGATAGGAGACGCGAAAAAATGGAGAAATTGACTCAAGGAAACGAACTGCGGACACGCGGACGGGACACCGGCGTCAGCTACGCGCTGAGCGATAATGTCGAGAACCTTATTCTGACCGGCACGGCCGCGATCAACGGCACCGGCAATGCGCTGGACAACAGCATTACCGGCACCAGCGGCGACAACACGCTGGACGGCGGCGCTGGCGTGGATGCCATGGCGGGCGGGGCGGGCAACGATACCTATATCGTGGACAGCCTGTCCGATGTCACGATTGAAGCGGCGAACGATCCAATGCCGTTGGCGGCCTAGTGCTAGGCCGAAATATATAGACATTTCGGCATATGGTTATTAAGCCGCGACGCGGGTAGGGTTGCGCCCTGAATCTGGAATGGCTATCTGTGATAACGGGAGCGAATTGAACTGGCCAGTTCTTAAGCGAGGTTTGGAATGAACGAGTTTCAGAAAAGGCAATTTGAGTTGACTACATTTAGTCACAGCCGGTCTGGATAACAACGACACGCTTTGCGTCAACGCGGGCAACGACTGGATATTTGAAACGAATGTGGCGGCATCGGCAAACGATACTTACTGGAGGATTGCGGCATGATGACTAAATCAGTACAAGCAGCGAAATTCAACGGCAACCGATTCGAACAATTTCAACAGGAGAACACCATCATGGCATTCGTGAATGAAGCGATACCGGAACAAGACAAGCAAAAAGTGAATGCGCTCGTCAATTATCAATCTATCAGTGCGATTGATAGCCACGTGCATCCATTCAGCCTGATTTCCAATTTCTGGACGATTGATCGCAAGCGGAATGTTTACCTGATTGGTTTAGGGGGGGGGGGGAGATACCTCGATGATGGTCGTTTGCCTTATGCCGCTTTGGTTGTAGATGGGCAGATCATATTGTTTAACGTAGTCGGAAAGGGGGCAGGAGACAACGTAACTGGATTAAACAAAGTTAAAGAAATTTCTAACCTGCGTATCCCGCAAGCACTTGAAAGTCGCCGCGAAGAAATCAAGGAACTCATAAAAGAAGCATTACAGGAATATGAATATTTCAATCCATTTGCAGATGGAGGAACCATCGCCCAGCCGAACATGAAAGTACGGTGGAACATTCTTTCTTTCAACGTCGAATTCAAATAAAGCGGGGAGCCGACCATGGGACTGACTTTAGAACAAGCACTGAGCAAGATTGGGACGGCTGGCTACACAGGCGTGGATGGCCTGAGGCGGCTGGTGAATGAAACCTCTGCCATTCCTGTCAATGCGGCACCGGATGCTAGGCTGCTGCTGTTTAGCGGAAAAGTAGGTGGTCAATACGCCTCCGATGTGGCGATGGCAACCAGCAATGCCACGCTGAGAAATGGATTGAAACAAGTCGTGACGATTGCGGATACGCCAGTTTATGCTTTATTAAGTCATATGGACTTCACAGAAGCACTTAAGAGTGCTGTTGGTGGTGTTGACCAAACCTACAACTTAATCTACGGTGGTTACGACGCGACCAATACCACGCGCGTCAGCAGCGCATCGTTTTGGGACGATGCCTCGCGCAATCTTGCCAGTTCAGCGACTGGCGATATTCTTACCTTCACCCCCAATGCCTCAATAGACGGTGTCTTCGCACAAACCGAAATTGATGCAGCATTAAATAGCAATGCTCCTACCATCAACGGCATCCCTCGCGAAGATTTGGTGCGGATGAGAGCTGATGTGTTGAACTCCGCCAGCACGATCACGCCGGAGCATATCGACTACACGAATCGTGTTGTGTTTGATGCAGTCAATACTGCCTCGGCAGAACAAGCTCGCGCGTTATCCATTGCGACGGATGCAACAGGCAAAAATCTGCTTGGCGTAGGCACGACTGATTACTTCAATAAAGTCGGATTGACTGGCGGTGCCGATTTACCTGCCGACATGGTGGGTAATCCTCCATCGATGCCTCAGACTCGCGAAACAATAGTTAACGCTCAATTAGCAAATGAGCATTATCAACAATACGGACAAGAACGCCATACCCTTGCCGAAGCCGCAGGCGATGCTGCCAAAACCGCAGCAGCGGCAAAATACCTCGACAAGCTTGGCATCATTGGCGATGCCCTCGCACTGGGCTTGATTGCATTTGATGCCAACGCCGCCTATGCCAACGGCGATACCGCCGGGGCCGAACAAATCATCAAGAACGGCCTGCTGGATTTTGCGGGCGGACTGGCTGGCGGCCTTGCGGCTGCCCAGCTCGTGGGTAGCGCATTGCTGCCGCTCTATGCCGCAGGCCCGGCGGGCGCGATCATTGCGGGCGGGCTCACTTTATTGGCAGGTATTGCAGGAGGCATCGGCGGCGAAGTTGTCGCCCATCAAATAGCCGATTTGTTTTCCGCCGCCCAACGCTTCGTCCCTCGCCGCGATCCTTTGACCCTGGACTTGAACGGCAACGGCCTCGAAACCGTCCCCATCAACGCCGTCAACCCCGTCTACTTCGACCTCACCGGCGAGGGCGTGCAAACCAGTGTGGGCTGGGTAGCGCCCAACGATGGTTTTCTAGTGCTGGATCGCAACGGTGACGGCGTTATCAACGACGGCACGGAATTGTTCGGCGATGCCACGCCGCTGGTTGATGCAACCGGCGCTGTGATTGGTAAAGCCGCTGATGGATTCGAAGCGCTCGCTGCACAAGACACCAATGCCGACGGCGTCGTGAATTCTGCCGATGCGAATTTTTCCAATCTGCGCGTGTGGCAAGACCTGAATCAGGACGGAGTTTCGCAAGCAGGCGAACTCAAGACCCTCGCCGAGTTGGGCATCGAAAGCTTCAACGTCGCCAGCATCAATCACAGCCAGTTGCTATCGAATGGCAACCAGATCGCCGACACCGGCAGCTACACCCGCACCGACGGCACCACGGGCACGGCGGGTGTGACGGCAGGCATGGCCGACATCAACCTCGCCGTGGACACCTTCCACCGCACTTTTGCCGACGCCATCCCGCTCACCACCGAAGCTCAAGCTCTTCCGGATATGCACGGCTCGGGCGTGGTGCGTGACCTGCGTCAGGCTGCCAGCATTCTGACAACTGAAGGCGCCAGCCTCGCCAATTCGCTTGGTCAGTTTTCTGTCGCCACCACGCGCAACGAACAGCGCGCATTGCTCGATACCCTGATCGCCGACTGGGGCGCTACCTCCGGCTTCGAAGACATGCAAACCCAAGCCGCCGCGCACGGCTACACCATCAGCACCAACCTCGATGCGGTGCATCAGGCACGGCTCAATGCACTCGAGCAGTTCAACGGACGCAGCTTCTACAAGATGCCGTGGGAAACCACCAACGCCCAAGGCGGCGTCACCGGCATGAGCATCACCGGCAGCCATATCAGCATCTTTATGAATTTCACCCAGCTTACGCTGCTGGACCAGGCTTACAGCGCACTCAAGGAATCGGTGTACGACGCGCTCGTGGTGCAGACTCGCCTGAAGCCTTACCTCGACGATATCGGCCTGACGCTGGATGCGGGCGGGAGTTTCAGTCTCGACTTTACCGCGCTCGACACACGTTTGACGACTGCCCACACCGGCAATGCCAACACAGCCATCGGCGACCTGCTCGACCTGCGCCGCCTGATGGGCGCCACCCTGGAAGGCGCAGGCTGGGATGGTCTCGCGCTGCTCACCGATTGGGCAGCCACCGACGCAACCGACCCCGCCGTCGCCACCACCCTCGCCGACTTCGGCTACAACGGCGGCATCCACACCAACGCCACGGGCACGGTAGACGGCGGCAGCGCCAATGACATCGTCGCCGGTCAAATTGGCGATGATGTTCTTTCCGGCGGTGCAGGCAACGACATGCTGCTGGGCGGCAATGGCAACGACACCCTCATCGGCGGAACCGGCAACGACCTGTTGCATGGTGGCGCGGGCAACGACACCTACGTCTTCAATGCCGGGGACGGCCACGACACCATACTCGAAACCTTCGGCGATACCGGGATCGACACCCTGCACTTCGGCGCATCGGCAAGCTCCGGCCAACTCCCCATCACCCCGGGCGACATCAGCATCGCGCAGGAAGGCGACGCGCTGGTGTTCCGCCACATCAACGGCCGCGACAGCGTCACCGTTGCGCACTGGTTTGCCTCGGACAAGAACAAACTCGACACCGTCACCTTCGCCGACGGGCGCAGTTACGACCTCACCACCCTGCAACTCGGCAGCATCGATGCCGACACGCTCAACGCGCTGGCCACCGCACCGGGCGGCATCCCGATCAACCAGATACTCGCGGGCGGTGCGGGCAACGACACGATCACCGGGGGCGACGGCAACGACTGGCTGCTGGGCGGCGCGGGTGCGGACGCCATGAGCGGCGGCGCGGGCGGCGACACCTACTCGGTGGACAATGCAAACGATGTCGTCGTCGAAACCGCCGACCCGCTCACCGGCTCGCCGTTGACCAACGGCGTGGACGTGGTGGAAAGCAGCGCCAGCTACACGCTTGCCGACAATGTAGAAAACCTCACCCTCGTCGGCAGCGGCGCAATCGCGGGCACCGGCAACGCGCAGGACAACCTCATCACCGGCAACAACGCCGACAACGCGCTTTATGGCATGGACGGCAACGACACCCTGACCGGCAACGCGGGCAACGACACGCTGGACGGCGGCGCAGGTGCGGACACCCTGCTGGGCGGCACCGGCAACGACACCTATGTCCTGGATAACCTCGGCGACACCGTTACGGAGAACAGCGGACAGGGCACGGACACCGTCATCGCCCCGTTCGACTACACCCTCGGCGCGAATGTCGAAAACCTCACCCTCGCCGAAGGCACGGCACTGAACGCGACCGGCAACGAACTCAACAATGTCATCAACGGCAACAGCAACGACAACACCCTGACCGGTAATGCGGGCAACGACTGGCTCAATGGCGGCATAGGCGCGGACACCATGCTGGGCGGCACGGACGACGACACCTACATCGTGGACAATGCAGGTGATCTCGTCGTCGAGAATGCGGCCGAGGGCATCGACACCGTCAAGTCCTCCATCATCTACACGCTCACCGATAACGCCGAGAACCTCACCCTCACCGGGGCAGCCACCATCGACGGCACCGGCAACGTGCTCGACAACGTCATCACCGGCAACGATGCCAATAACACGCTCACCGGGCTGGAAGGCAACGACACGCTGGATGGCAGAGGCGGTGCGGATACGCTGATCGGCGGCACCGGCAACGACATCTATGTGGTGGACAATGCGGGCGATGCCGTCACGGAAAACGCAGGCGAAGGCACCGACACCGTGCAGTCCGGCATCGACTACACCCTGGGCGGCAATGTCGAAAACCTCACCCTCACCGGCAGCGCGGTCACCGGCACCGGCAACGAACTGAACAACGTCATCACCGGCAATGGCGGCAACAACATCCTGGACGGCGGCATCGGCGCGGACGCGATGGCGGGCGGCTACGGCAACGACACCTACCTCCTCGATAATATCGGCGACACCGTCACGGAGTCCTGGGGGCAGGGCACGGACACCGTCATCGCGCCGTTCGACTATACACTCGGCGCGAACGTCGAGAACCTCAACCTCGCCGAAGGCACGGGGCTGGGTTCTGCCATGACCGGCACGGGCAACGAACTCGACAACGTCATCACCGGCAACAGCAACAACAACACCCTGACGGGACTGGCGGGCAACGACACGCTGGACGGCGGGGTTGGCGCGGATACGCTGATCGGCGGAACCGGCAACGACACCTATGTAGTGGACAGCCTGCTTGACGCCACGATTGAAGCGGCGGGCGAAGGCATCGACACCGTCAGGAGCGGCCTGACCTGGACGCTGGCGGACAACCTCGACAACCTCACCCTGACCGGTGCCACAGCCATCGACGGCACGGGCAACGTGCTGGACAACGTCATCACCGGCAACGCGGCGGACAACACGCTCACCGCGCTGGAAGGCAACGACACGCTGGATGGCGGCGCGGGCGCGGACACCATGCTGGGCGGCACGGGCAATGACACCTACGTGGTGGACAACAGCGGCGATGCAGTGATCGAGAATGCTGCCGAAGGCATCGATCTCGCCAAATCTTCCATCACCTATACGCTGACCGATAACGTCGAGAACCTCACCCTGACGGGAACCGCGGCCATCGACGGCACGGGCAACGTGCTCGACAACGTCATCACCGGCAACGATGCCGCCAATACGTTGAGCGGACTGGAAGGCAACGACACGCTTAATGGCGGCAAAGGCGCGGATACGATGCTGGGCGGGGCGGGCGACGACACCTATATCGCCGACAACACGGGCGACGTGGTCGTCGAAAATGCGGGTGAGGGCGTGGACACCGTCAAGGCCGGCGTCAGCTACGCGCTGAGCGATAATGTCGAGAACCTTATTCTGACCGGCACGGCCGCGATCAACGGCACCGGCAATGCGCTGGACAACAGCATTACCGGCACCAGCGGCGACAACACGCTGGACGGCGGCGCTGGCGTGGATGCCATGGCGGGCGGGGCGGGCAACGATACCTATATCGTGGACAACTCGGCCGATGCGGTGGCCGAGAATGCGGGCGCGGGCACGGATAGCGTGTTCGCCTCGGCGGATTATGCGCTTTCCGACAACGTGGAAAACCTCACGCTCACCGGGGCGGGCAACCTCAATGCCACGGGCAATGCGCAGGATAACGTCATCACCGGCAACGCCGGAGACAACGCCCTGTATGGCATGGCGGGCAACGACACTTTGGCAGGCGATGCGGGCAATGACCTTCTGGATGGCGGCGCAGGTGCGGATGCGATGGCGGGCGGCTCGGGCAATGACACCTATATCGTGGACAACACGGGCGACGTCACCACCGAGGCAGCGGGCGAGGGCGTGGACACAGTCAGGAGCAGCCTGAGCTGGACGCTGGCGGACAACCTCGACAATCTCACACTGACCGGCGCCGACGCCATCAGCGGCACGGGCAACACGCTGGACAACGTCATTACCGCGAACGACAGCGGCAATACCCTGAGCGGCCTGGAAGGCAACGATACGCTCGTTGGCGGCGCGGGTAACGATCTGCTGGACGGCGGCGCAGGCGCGGATGCGATGTCGGGCGGCGCGGGCAGCGACACTTATGTCGTGGACAACGCGGGCGACCTCGTTACCGAGAATCTCAGCGAAGGCATCGACGACGTCCAGTCCTCCATCAGCTACACCCTGACCGACAACGTCGAGAATCTGACCCTGACGGGTGCGGCATCGATCGACGGCACCGGCAATGCACTCGACAACACGATCACGGGCAACAGCGGCGCCAACATCATCGATGGCGGCGCGGGCGTCGATACGATGATGGGCGGACTGGGCAACGACACCTACTACGCGGACAACAGCGCGGACGCAATCGTTGAAAACGCGGGGCAAGGCACGGACAGCGTGTTCGCTTCGGCGGATTACGCATTGTCCGGCAACATCGAGAACCTGACCCTGACGGGCGCGGCGGACATCAGCGGCGCAGGCAACACGCTGGACAACGTGATCACCGGCAATGGCGGGGCAAACGTCCTGACCGGCAACGGCGGCAACGACGTTCTGGACGGCGGAGCGGGTGTGGACAGCATGGCGGGTGGAACAGGCAGCGATATCTACTACGTGGACAACACCGCCGATGCCATTGCGGAAAACCTCAACGAAGGCACGGACAGCGTCTACGCCTCGGCGACCTACACACTTTCCGACAACATCGAAAACCTCACTCTTACCGGTACGGCCAACATCGACGGCACGGGCAACGCGCTGAACAACGCCATCACCGGCAACGGCGGCGCGAATGTCATCGACGGCGGCGCGGGCGCCGACACCATGGCGGGTGGCGCGGGCAACGATACCTACATCGTGGACAACGCAGGCGACATGACAGTCGAGGCGCTCAATGCTGGCATCGACACCGTGCTCTCCTCGGTGAGCTACACCCTGGCATCCAATGTCGAAAACCTCACTCTCACCGGCACGGATAATATCAACGCGACCGGCAACGAACTGAACAACATCCTGATCGGCAACACCGGCAACAACGGCCTGTACGGACTCGCGGGCAACGACACCCTGACCGGAAATGCCGGCAATGACCTGCTCGACGGCGGCACGGGTGCGGACAGCATGGCGGGCAATGCGGGCGACGACACCTATATCGTGGACAACGCGGGCGACCTCGTCACCGAGAACCTCGGTGAAGGCATCGACAACGTCCAGTCCTCCATCAGTTACACCCTGACCGGCAACGTCGAGAACCTGACCTTGACGGGTGCGGCATCGATCAACGGCGCGGGCAACGCCCTGGACAACGTCATCACCGGCAACACAGGCAACAACGCCCTCTCCGGCCTGGACGGCAACGACACCCTCACCGGAAATGCGGGCAACGACCTGCTGGACGGCGGGATTGGTGCGGACGCGATGACGGGCGGAGCGGGCAACGACACCTACGTGGTGGACAATGCGGGCGACGTGGTGAGCGAAGCACTGAACTCGGGCACCGACCTTGCCCAGTCGAGCATCACCTACACCCTGACCGACAACGTCGAGAACCTGACCCTCACGGGCACGAATACCATCGACGGCACGGGCAACGCGCTCAACAACCTCATCAGGGGCAACGCGGCGGCGAACGTGCTCGACGGCGGCCTGGGTGCGGATACACTCTATGCGGATATGGGCGACGACACCCTGATCGGCGGAGACGGCAACGATGCGCTGTACGGCGAAGCCGGAAACGACCTGCTGCAGGGCAATGCGGGCAACGACGTTCTGGACGGCGGAGCGGGCGCGGACACCATGCAGGGCGGCTTGAACGATGACACCTATATCGTGGACAACGTCGGCGATCTCGTCGTGGAAAATCTTGCCGAGGGCACGGATCTCGTGCAGTCGTCCATTACCTACACGCTCACGGACAACACCGAAAATCTCACCCTGATCGGCACGGCCGCGATCAACGGCATGGGTAACGTCCTCGACAACATCATCCTCGGTAACAGCGGTGCGAACGTACTGACCGGCCTGGAAGGCAACGACACCCTGAATGGCGGTGCAGGCGCCGATACCATGCTGGGCGGGGTGGGCGACGACACCTACATCGTCGATAACGCGGGTGACCTCGTCACCGAGAACCTCAACGAAGGCATCGACAACGTCCAGTCCTCCATCAGCTACACGCTGACCAACAACGTCGAGAACCTGACCTTGACGGGTGCGGCATCGATCAACGGAACGGGCAACGCGCTCGACAACGTGATTACCGGCAACACCGGCAACAATATCCTCTCCGGCCTGGAGGGCAACGACACCCTCATCGGCAATGCGGGCAACGACACACTGGACGGTGGTCTTGGCGCGGACGTGATGTCTGGTGGAGCGGGCAACGACACCTACGTGGTGGACAATGCGGGCGACGTGGTAACGGAAGCACTAAACTCGGGCACCGACCTTGCCCAGTCGAGCATCACCTACACCCTGACCGACAACGTCGAGAACCTGACCCTGACCGGCACGAATGCCATCGACGGCACGGGCAACGCGCTCAACAACATCATCACCGGCAACGCGGCGGCGAACGTGCTGGACGGCGGCCTGGGTGCGGACACCCTCTATGCGGGAGCGGGCGACGACACCCTGATCGGCGGCGACGGCAACGATGCGCTGTACGGCGAAGCCGGAAACGACCTGCTGCAGGGTAATGCGGGCAACGACGTTCTGGACGGCGGCGCAGGTGTGGATACGATGGCGGGGGGAGTGGGCAACGACACCTACTACGTGGACAGCACGGCCGATGCCATTGCGGAAAACCTCAACGAAGGCACCGACAGCGTCTACGCCTCGGCGACCTACACGCTGTCCGACAACATCGAAAACCTCACCCTCACCGGCACGGCCAACATCGACGGCACGGGCAACGCGCTGAACAACGCCATCACCGGTAACAGCGGCGCGAACGTCATCGACGGCGGCGCGGGCACCGACAGCATGGCAGGCGGAGCGGGCAACGATACCTACATCGTGGACAACGCAGGCGACATCGTAACGGAAGCCGTCAATGCCGGCACCGATCTGGTTTATTCCTCGGTCAGCTATGCGCTGACTTCCAACGTGGAGAATTTGACGCTAACCAGTGCGGCCAATATTAACGGCACCGGCAACGCGCTCAACAACGTCATCATTGGCAACAGCGGCAATAACGTACTGGACGGCAATACCGGTGCGGACAGCATGCTGGGTGGAGCGGGCGACGATACCTACATCGTCGATAACGCAGGAGACATTGTCACCGAGAACCTCAACGAAGGCATCGACAACGTCCAGTCCTCCATCAGCTACACCCTGATCAACAACGTCGAGAACCTCACCCTGACCGGCACGGCCGCGATCAACGGAACGGGCAACGCCCTGGACAACGTCATCACCGGCAACGCCGGCAACAACGCCCTCTCCGGCCTGGACGGCAACGATACCCTCATCGGCAATGCGGGCAACGACACACTGGACGGCGGGATTGGCGCGGACGCGATGTCTGGCGGAGCGGGCAACGACACCTACGTGGTGGACAATGCAGGCGACGTGGTGACGGAAGCACTGAACGCGGGCACCGACCTCGTGCAGTCGAGCATCACCTACACCCTGACCGACAACGTCGAGAATCTCACGCTGACCGGCGCGAATGCCATCGACGGCACGGGCAACACGCTCAGCAACATCATCACCGGCAACACGGCGGCGAACGTGCTGGACGGTGGCTTGGGCGCGGACACCCTCTATGCGGGCGCTGGCGACGACACCCTGATCGGCGGCGACGGCAACGACCTGCTGGATGGCGGCGCAGGCGCAGACAGCATGGCGGGTGGAGCGGGTGACGACACCTACATCGTGGACAATGCAGGCGACGTGGTGACGGAGAATCTCAACGAAGGCATCGACACCGTCCAGTCGAGTATCAGCTACACCCTGACCAACAACGTCGAGAACCTGACCCTGACCGGCACGGCCGCGATCGACGGCACGGGCAATGCGCTGGACAACGTCATCACCGGCAACACCGGCAACAACATCCTCTCCGGCCTGGACGGCAACGACACCCTCATCGGCAATGCGGGCAACGACACATTGGACGGCGGGATTGGCGCGGACAGCATGGCGGGCGGAGCAGGCAACGACACCTACGTGGTGGACAACGCAGGCGACGTGGTAACGGAAGCGCTGAATTCCGGGACGGACACGGTGCAGTCCTCCATCTCCTATGCCCTGGGAGCAGACGTCGAGAACCTCGCCCTGACCGGTGCGGATGCCATCAACGGCACGGGCAATGCGCTCAACAACACGATCACCGGCAATACGGCCGCGAACGTGCTGGACGGCGGCGCAGGCGCGGACAGCATGGCGGGCGGAGCAGGCGACGACACCTATGTGGTAGACAACGCGGGCGACCTCGTCACCGAGAATATTGGCGAAGGCATCGACAACGTCCAGTCCTCCATCAGCTACACCCTGACCAACAACGTCGAGAACCTGACTCTGACGGGCACGGCCGCGATCAACGGCACGGGTAACGTGCTGGACAACCTCATCGTCGGCAACAGCGGCAACAACCGCATCGACGGCGGCCTGGGTGCCGACACGATGATGGGCGGCCTGGGCAACGACACCTACGTGGTGGACAACGCAGGCGACACAGTGGTCGAAAACGCCAATGCGGGCATCGACACGGTCGAATCCGGCATCAGCTACACCCTGACCGGCAACGTCGAGAACCTGATCCTGACCGGCACGGCGGCAATCGACGGCACGGGCAACGCACTGGACAACGTCATCACCGGCAACACCGGCAACAACGTCCTCTCCGGCCTGGAAGGCAACGACACCCTGACCGGCAACGCGGGCAACGACACGCTGGACGGCGGCTTGGGCGTGGACACAATGGCTGGCGGCTTGGGCAACGACACCTACGTCGTGGACAACATCGGCGACGTGGTGACCGAAGCGCTGAATGCGGGCATCGACACGGTCGAGTCCAGCATCAGTTATACCCTTGGCAATAACATCGAAAACCTCACTTTGACGGGCAGTGCGGATATCGATGTCACCGGCAACGCACTGGATAACATTCTCATCGGCAACAGCGGCAATAACGGAATGTACGGTTTGGCGGGTAATGACACGCTGACCGGCAACGCGGGCAACGACCTGCTGGACGGCGGTACGGGTGCGGACGCCATGCTGGGCGGAGTGGGCGACGATACCTATGTGGTGGACAACGCAGGCGACCTCGTCACCGAGAACATTGATGAAGGCATCGACAGCGTCCAGTCGAGCGTCAGTTATGCCCTCACCGGCAACGTCGAGAACCTCACCCTGACAGGCACGGCGGCGATCAACGGCACGGGCAACGCGCTGGATAACGTGATCGCCGGCAATGCAGCAGCAAACGTGCTGAACGGCGGCTCGGGTGCAGACAGCATGAGCGGTGGTGCAGGCAACGATACCTATGTTGTGGACAACGCTGGCGATTTGGTCATCGAAGCAATCAACGCCGGCATCGATACCGCTGAATCCAGCATCTCATACACCCTGACCGACAATGTCGAGAACCTCACCCTGACTGGTGCGGACATCATCGACGGCACGGGCAACGCGCTCAACAACCTCATCGTCGGCAACGTGGCGGCGAACGTGCTGGATGGCGGCGCGGGTGCGGACTCCATCTATGCCGGCGCTGGCGACGACACCTTGATCGGTGGCGACGGCAATGACATACTGGACGGCGGCCTTGGCGCGGACGCGATGTCTGGTGGAGCGGGCAACGACACCTACGTGGTGGACAATGCAGGCGACGTGGTGACGGAAGCACTGAACGCGGGCACCGACCTCGTGCAGTCGAGCATCACCTACACCCTGACCGACAACGTCGAGAATCTCACGCTGACCGGCGCGAATGCCATCGACGGCACGGGCAACACGCTCAGCAACATCATCACCGGCAACACGGCGGCGAACGTGCTGGACGGTGGCTTGGGCGCGGACACCCTCTATGCGGGCGCTGGCGACGACACCCTGATCGGCGGCGACGGCAACGACCTGCTGGATGGCGGCGCAGGCGCAGACAGCATGGCGGGTGGAGCGGGTGACGACACCTACATCGTGGACAATGCAGGCGACGTGGTGACGGAGAATCTCAACGAAGGCATCGACACCGTCCAGTCGAGTATCAGCTACACCCTGACCAACAACGTCGAGAACCTGACCCTGACCGGCACGGCCGCGATCGACGGCACGGGCAATGCGCTGGACAACGTCATCACCGGCAACACCGGCAACAACATCCTCTCCGGCCTGGACGGCAACGACACCCTCATCGGCAATGCGGGCAACGACACATTGGACGGCGGGATTGGCGCGGACAGCATGGCGGGCGGAGCAGGCAACGACACCTACGTGGTGGACAACGCAGGCGACGTGGTAACGGAAGCGCTGAATTCCGGGACGGACACGGTGCAGTCCTCCATCTCCTATGCCCTGGGAGCAGACGTCGAGAACCTCGCCCTGACCGGTGCGGATGCCATCAACGGCACGGGCAATGCGCTCAACAACACGATCACCGGCAATACGGCCGCGAACGTGCTGGACGGCGGCGCAGGCGCGGACAGCATGGCGGGCGGAGCAGGCGACGACACCTATGTGGTAGACAACGCGGGCGACCTCGTCACCGAGAATATTGGCGAAGGCATCGACAACGTCCAGTCCTCCATCAGCTACACCCTGACCAACAACGTCGAGAACCTGACTCTGACGGGCACGGCCGCGATCAACGGCACGGGTAACGTGCTGGACAACCTCATCGTCGGCAACAGCGGCAACAACCGCATCGACGGCGGCCTGGGTGCCGACACGATGATGGGCGGCCTGGGCAACGACACCTACGTGGTGGACAACGCAGGCGACACAGTGGTCGAAAACGCCAATGCGGGCATCGACACGGTCGAATCCGGCATCAGCTACACCCTGACCGGCAACGTCGAGAACCTGATCCTGACCGGCACGGCGGCAATCGACGGCACGGGCAACGCACTGGACAACGTCATCACCGGCAACACCGGCAACAACGTCCTCTCCGGCCTGGAAGGCAACGACACCCTGACCGGCAACGCGGGCAACGACACGCTGGACGGCGGCTTGGGCGTGGACACAATGGCTGGCGGCTTGGGCAACGACACCTACGTCGTGGACAACATCGGCGACGTGGTGACCGAAGCGCTGAATGCGGGCATCGACACGGTCGAGTCCAGCATCAGTTATACCCTTGGCAATAACATCGAAAACCTCACTTTGACCGGCGTGGAGGCGCTCAGCGCTACAGGCAATGCACTCGACAATACGATTGCCGGCAATGCAGGCAACAATCTGATCGACGGCGGTGCCGGCTCAGACACCATGGCAGGCGGGATGGGCGATGATGTTTACGTGGTGGATAACACAGCCGATGTTGTCGTGGAGGCAGCGAATGAAGGACTCGATACGGTTCTGGCCAGTGCGAATTACACGCTGAGCGCCAATATCGAGAACCTGCTTCTCACGGGGACTGCCGGCCTCAACGGCACGGGCAACGCGCTGGATAACTTCATCGCGGGCAATAGCGGAAACAATACGCTTGCGGGCATGGAAGGCAACGACACCCTGGATGGAGGCATCGGGGCTGACACGATGGCGGGCGGGATGGGGAACGATACCTACGTGGTGGACAATGTGGGTGACATGGTGGTGGAAGCGGCCAATGCGGGAATCGACACTGTTCAGTCCGGCGTGAGCTATACCCTCTCGGACAATGTCGAGAACCTCGTGCTGACTGGTGCCATGAATATCAACGCCAGCGGCAATGCACTCGACAACGCTCTCACCGGGAACAGTGGTGCGAATCTGCTCGATGGCGGCGCTGGCGCGGATACGCTAATCGGTGGTGCGGGTAACGACACCCTGATGGGCGGTGCGGGCAATGACCGCTATGTGTTTAATTCCGGCGATGGTGCGGACACTATCGTGGACGCACTGGGCAGCGATACGCTCTACATCGGCGGCGGTCTGACCGAGGCCAATCTGGAAGGCGTGCGCGATGGCGATAATATGGTCATTAATGTGCTCGGCACTACCGACTTCATCACGCTGAACAACTGGTTCGCGCAAGGCGAAGGGGTAAGTCGTATCGAATTCGGCGACGGCTCCTTCCTCGATCATGCCGGCATCGAGGGGCTGCTGAACCGCCCGCCGGTTGCCAACCCGGACGCGTTCACCGTGTATGAGGATGGCGGCGTAATGAATGTGCCGGTGGCGGCCTTGCTGGCCAACGACACCGATCCGAATACCAACGATGTCATTTCCGTGATTTCCGTAGGAACCTCCGCTGTCGGCGCAGCCGTGGCGCTGGTGAACGGCCAGGTGCAATACGACATCGGCACGCTGTTCCAGTCACTGGCGCAAGGGCAAACTGCAACCGATAGCTTTGTCTACACGATCAGCGATAGCAAGGGTGTGACCGCAAGCAGCATAGTAAACGTCACCATCACCGGCGTGAACGACGGCCCGGTCACGGCCGACGATGCCGCCGCCGTGCAGGAAGATTCCGCTCTCACCGCGACGGGCAACGTGCTTGCCAACGACACCGACATCGATCAAGGCACCGTGTTGAGCGTCGCCAATGCAGGCACACTACAAGGCAACTACGGCAGCTTGGTGCTGAACGCCGACGGCAGCTATGTCTATGCGCTGGACAACGCCAGTGCCGCCGTGCAGGGACTCCTGGCCGGGCAGACCGTCACCGAGACCTTCGCCTACCAGGCGACCGACGGCATCGCGGCCACCCCGGCCACGCTCACCGTCACCATCACCGGCACCAACGACGCGCCGGTGGCGCAGAACGATGCGGCCGCCATCGATGAGGACAGCCTGCTTGCGATCCAGCCCGGCGTCTTGCTGGCGAACGACACCGACGCGGACATCGGCGACACCAAGGCGCTCGTCGGCGTGGACGCAGTCTCCGCGCTGGGCTCGAACGTGTCGTTGGTGAACGGCCAAATCGTGTACGACCACGGCGGCCAGTTCAACAGCTTGATGGCGGGCCAGACCGTCATGGACAGCTTCGGCTACACCATGACCGACAGCGCGGGGGCAACTTCCACCGCCACCGTGAACGTCGCCATCACCGGCGTCAACGACGGCCCGCAGGCCAACGGCGACGGCGCGACGATGGATGAAGACACGCCGCAAACTACGCTTACGGCGGCGAGCCTGCTGTCCAACGACACCGACCCGGATGTGGGCGATACGCTGTCCATCGCCGGATTCGACAGCATCACCGCCCTCGGCAATGCGGTCAGCATGGATGCGGCGGGCAACCTGGTGTTCGACATCGGCGACCGTTACCAGTCGCTGGCCCAGGGCGAGACCGTCACCGACACCTTCAACTACACCATCACCGACACGGCAGGAGCGACCAGCACCGCGCAGGTCAGCATGACCATCGCGGGCGTCAACGACGCACCGGTCGCCGTTGCCGATACGGCCACCGTCCAGGAAGACCTGAGCATCGTGGCAACCGGCAATGTGCTCGCCAACGACAGCGATGTCGATCGGGGCACCGTCCTGAGCGTGGCCGATGCCGGAACCAGGGCAGGCAGCTACGGCACCCTGACCCTTGCGGCGGACGGCGGTTACAGCTATGCCGTGGACAATGCCTCCATGGCGGTGCAGTCGCTGGGGCGCGACGCGCAGGTCGTCGAGCATTTCGGCTACACCGCGACGGACGGCATCACCGGCGCATCCTCGGTGCTGGATATCTTCCTGAACGGGGCGAACGACGCGCCCATCCTGGTCGCACCGCTGGCCGACCAGAATTTCACGTTCCACAAAGACTTCTCCTGGCAGGTGCCGGACGGAAGCTTCACCGACATCGATCAGGGCGACACGCTCGATTATGCCGCGACGCTGGCCGACGGCTCGGCATTGCCGGATTGGCTGAACTTCGATGCCGCCACCCGCACCTTCTCGGGCGAGACCCCGAAGGAAACCGGCTTCGTGGATGTCCGCGTGACCGCCACCGACAAGGTGGCCGCCAGCGGCAGCACGGCCGGCAGCCTCTCCGCCTCGGATGTCTTCCGCATCTCGGTCAACCACGGCAACGAAGGATTGGGCAACGGCCAAGACGCCCCACCGGCCGGCCACGACCATAACCGCAACGACGGCGCCGGCGCCGCACCGGGCCGTCCGGGCGCGAAAGCCGGTAAAAATTATCCGACGGCTTCCGCAGCGCACCCGAACGAGCAGGAGCAGCAAGACCACTCCTCCGATGCGAAAAAACACAAGGACGATACCCCGCAGCAGGATGCCGGGGATTCCGGCACCCGCCGCACGGACGAACTGATCCGCTCCTGGTTCGATGAGGAAAGCGTAAGCGAGCAATATTCTTCCTTCGGCACCCTGGATCGGCATGGCTCCTGGGGAGGGCAGATCGACTGGCAGGTTAAGCGGAACGTTGCCAAGGGTGTCTCGGGTGACATCAGCTCGGAATGGGAGCGGATGAATGAACGGCTCAAGAAACACCTCGAGCAATCCGGCGGCGATGAAGGCATCTATGCCGACCCAGGCGCTGGTTCCAGGCTCGGCCTCTCCGGCTCCGGAGGCCGCCAGGGCATTTCCCAGATGGGAGCGGGCAACGGCCAGCAGATGCACACGTTCACGGGGCTCAAGGAGGGGCTGGAGAGGCTGGGTTGTTAACGGACTGCCGCACGCTTATTACGGCATACCAGAAGTACCTCGCCTCGCCGGTGTCGGGCGCGTTATTCCTGGCTCATAGCCAAGCTCAGCTATTCTGCAGGACGTTTAATGCCTCTGTTCGTGGAAGTGCAGTTATCCAAAATTTGCACTTCCAAAACCCTCGTATCGATATTCAGTTGACTCGAAGGTTTCCCCAAAACTAAATTGCAACATATTGATTTTATAAGGTGTGAAATACACTAAAATTGCTTCAATTTTTCTGGCTTATCGAAACATATTATTATGAATAACAACAATAAAGTTAGTGTCGTTTTTATTTGTATGGGCAACATTAATCTTGAGACTGATCCGTCCGAGCGGGGCGTTAAAGCTCACAATCTGCTCAAGTATTGTGAGTTGGATACATACGCGATGGTGGATACAGCTGGGTTCTTCACATCGCAATAAACTGCGGTCATCAACGGGTATTTGTGATCTGTCACTGATTGATCAAGTTCAGGGCCATAGTTCTTGGCTGTTGATATTACCAATGGTTAAACGGAATGAGCTGCGCGCTACAACGTCGAATTTGTGGCGTTTTTGTGGCGGTCAATAGCCGAATTATGATGAATCATGCTCAACCAGCTGCATTGCTATTGGTGGCTTCATTGGTCATGGGTTATCATGACCTATCGCCGCGGAGGTTCAAATCCTCTCGCCCCGACCAGTAATAAAATCAAGCGCATTACGCGATGTGTGCGCAATTTGAATTGCGACAGTTTTGATCGGCGCAGCTTTTCCCGCTTTTCCTTCCCTTCTCTGTTTGTTGGCAACATCGGCGCCGTTCGGCTCCTGCCTTGTCGCATGAACAGTCATTCCCCGCTCGTCTGCTGCTGAATTTTTCATGGGGCAAGCGCCCGAAATCGGTCATTCACCCACCAGAAATGATATTGGTCGCAGCGTGCGCTTAAAACCTTGCGCATCAAGAAAGTACAGTGGCATCATGCGCATCTGTGCCTTTAAAATGCCGGGCAGGTGAGGGAACGGGGAACATAACGAACGCACAATGCGATGCATATGACGCTCGAAGAAGAGAGGCGCAAGCTCCACGACGGCACCTTCCTGCTGGGCAGGTTTCGCAGGCTGTCTGCCATCCGCGAATTGACGGCGTCATCCGACCCGGCATCGGCAGTTGTTCTTGCCGAAGCGCTGATCCGGGGGCATCCCGATACCGCGCGGATCGACGCCGCCCTGCGGCAACTTTCAGCCGAGCGTGACACTGCCAAGGTGCGGGCTCTGTGGGAGCTTTGGGCGCAGGTGCCGAATGCGCCGGTCGCATCCATTCTCGTGCATCTGGGCTGGCCATCGGATAGGGGCGTGCAGGCAGAAACAGTACGCGACATCCTCGCTGCAGCGCATCAAGACGCAGCCCCGGAAATACTGAGAGCAGTGGCGGTTTTCGCGCGCAGCCTGCCGCTGGCGGAGGATCAAATCAATGATGTCCTCTGCGGCGCATGGGTGCGTTCGCGATCGGTTGAGCTGGGACAACTCATCGTCGAGCAGGGAAGGCAGCCCGGCACGCCGGCCGCGGCAATTGCGCTGGCCCAGGCGCTCGACAGCAATCATCCCGATGCCGCGCGGATCGACGCCGTTCTGCGGCAGCTTACAGCCGAACACGACACCGGCAAGGTGTTGGCTTTGTGGGGGCACTGGGCGCAGGCACCCACCGTGCGAGTCGCGGCCATTCTCGCGCATCTGGGCTGGCCGCCGAGTTGTGCGGCGCAGGCCAGAACAACGCGCGACATTCTCGCTGCGGCACATCAAGATGCAGCCCCGGAAATTCTGCAAGCGGTCACCCTCTTCGCACGCAGCCTGACGGTGACGGATGAGGAAATCAACGACGCCATCTACGCCGCGTGGGTGCGTTCCCAATCGGGTGATCTGGAACAACTCATCACCGAGCAGGAAAGACAGCCCGGCAACCCCGTGCTGGAAGCGCTGCATGCGCTGGTGGCGGGCAGGCTGCAGCGCTATGCAGCGCTGCACGACGAGAGCGGCCATTTGCTGATCCAGTCCTATGCGATGGCGCCCGAGCCGCTGCGCGAACGGCTCGCACGCGCGGTCGCCGCGAGCCACGACCGCCGCATCAAGGCCGCCTACCGCGAAGCACTGGCCGGCAGCGGTGCCGACGCGACCCGCAGCGTCGATAACCTCAGGCTGGTTGCCGACGAAGACGGCCTCTTCGAGTCCTGCCGCTCCCTCAGACTGATGCAGGTTCTCGATCTCTGCGAACGCTGGTCAGACATTGCCGCACGCCCCGGCGGCGTCAGCCAGCGTGCCGCCGTCGACCGCGCAGTAGCCGCCTACCGGCGCCTGAAAGGAATAAAGGCGGAGAGCGGCCCTGCGCTTCCCCCCGGTATGTTGGATATCTTCGACGGGTGGCGCGTGCAGGAGCCCGACGATGCCCAGCTGCGCAGCGACCTCGAGGCCGACGATCCCTTCGTCAAGGCGCGTGGCCTCTATCTCGGCTACAAGCGTGGCATCGCCGATGCGTCGCGAATCGCCGCTGCGGCAGCGAGTGCGCATTGGCCCGAGCGGCTGATCGCGCGGCTCGTCGATCTGGCATTCTGCGCACAGCCCGGCGAGGATCACGTATTCTGGGCCTCGGCATTTGCCTGTGATGCTGCGCTGCTCAATGCGCCGGTGGGCGGCACGCCCGAGGAGTATGCACGCCACACCGCGCTGCTCGCGGCCGGTAAGCTGGATGTGCGCAACCTCGGATTGCTGGAAATCCTGTGCGCATTCCAGGAAGTTTTTGTCGGCGCCGGCATTACGGTGGATACGGGCGCCGAGGCTACCGATCACCACGCCATCGAAGTCGAGGATGCTCCCGATGAAGTATTCTGAGAAGAATTTTCAAGATGTCTGAACTTCTTGTTGGCGGTCTATCGAAAGGAACAATGGGAATCCGATCATGACAGCGCAACCAAATAATTTCATGTCCCGCCTCCGCGCCGCGTTGGGCGCGTTGGCGGGAAGCGCCCCGGAAGATATGCGCAACCGCGTCGCGTCGCTGGAGCTCGATCTGCGTCAGAAGGACGGCGAGATCGCCGCGCTGCGCGAAGAATACGAGCGGCTGCGCGAGCAGGGCATACGCGAGCGCGACAGCGCGGCGAGCGCCGGATTCGATGCGCTGGCGCGGCGCCTCGCACCGCTGCTGGCTCAGCTTACGACTATGGAATCGCTGGCGGGCGGGGAGCGTGCGCCGCGTCTCAAAGACGTGTTCAGGCTGTTCGGCATGCTGGAAAAGGTGCTGGCCGAGGAGGGGCTCGCGCGCATCGGTGCGGTGGGCGAAGAGGCCGCCTTCGATGCGCGCTGGCATCAGCGCATCGGCGGCGCCGAGGTCGATGACGGTGACAGGATCAGGGTGCGCTTCGTCGGCTACCGCATGGGCGAGAACGTGCTGCTCAAAGCCATGGCCAGCCGCGCAGGCGAGGAAACAAGATGACGCTGGCGCTGGATTTCGGCACCTGCAACACCGTGCTGGTACGCTGGAACCCAGCCACGCGCCGCGCCGAAACCCTGCGCCTGGACGGGCTGACCAAGACCTACCGCTACCGGCTGCCGGGAGAGAACTCTGTGCAGGAATCGGCCGTAATCCCGTCGCTCGCGCACTACGGCGAAAGCCATACGCTACGCACCGGCGCCGAGGTGGAAAACGCCGGGCTTGCGAGCCATCGCGGCACCTTCAGTAAGTTCAAGCTCGACATCCTGCGCGACAACAACCGCGCACGCCGCATCCACGGCGACCTCATCACCCCGCGCCAGGCCGGCGAGGACCTGATCGGCCAGATCCTGATGTCCGCCGCAAACCACGCCGGCGAAGACCTCGTGGTCACGCTGCCGGTGGAGGCCTACGACAAGTATGCCGACTGGCTGCAGGACGCCGTGCTGAAGAGCTATCACGGCACGGTGCGCATGCTCGACGAAGCCACCGCCTGCATCCTCGGTTACGGCGAGCACGTGCGCGAAGGCCAGGTCTACGTGGTGTTCGATTTCGGCGGCGGCACGCTGGACGTGTCGGTGGTGAAGACGCGCGACATGGGCGCGGGGGAGACGCAATTGTGCGACGTGCTCGGGCGCGCCGGGGAGGAGATCGGCGGTGCGCTGGTGGACCAGTGGCTGCTGCGCCGGATGCAGGAGGCCAAACAGCTTACCGAAGATGATCTGGCGGACGTCGGCGTCGCCCTGCTGCATGCGGTGGAAGATGCCAAGATACGCCTCTCGGGCGGCGAAGAGCGCGTCGAGATCGAGCAGTTCAACGACATCACCGGCCGCCTCATCGGCCACGCCTTTACCGTCACTGAATTGCGCGAGTTGCTTGAACGGCCGCGTCCCGAATTGCGGGGTGTGAGCCTTTATGGGCTGGTGGTGCGCACGCTGGATCGCGCGCTGGAAACTGCGAGGAAATACGGCACGGAAAAATCGCAGGTGCGCGCAGTCTTCCTCGCCGGAGGCTCCAGCCTGCTGCTGGGCATCGCGCAGCGCGTGCGCGAGCAGTTCGGCGGCTGTCCGGTGCATTGCGAATCCCCGTTCGAGGCCGTTGCGCGCGGCGCGTGCCGCTATGCCGGCGAAGACCTCAACCAGAAGCTGGTGCATGACTACTGCCTGCGCAGCTGGGACCGCGAAGCGAAGGATTACGTGCTGGTGCCGGTGGTGCCGAAGGGAACCGCCTATCCGACCGAGGGCACGGTGAGCAACAAATTCATCAATGCCGCCTGCGAGGGGGCGACCAGGCTCGGCCTCGTGGTGACCGAGCGTTCCGTGATGGTGCGCCCGGAAACGGTTTACGAGATCGAAGGCGGCAGCCTCAGGCCGGTGCAGGTGCTGCGCCGCGAAGACATCGCGCTGCGCCAGATGAATCCCGGCGACTCGGAATTCATCCACGCCGACCCGCCCTGCACCCTCGGCGAGAAGCGCTTCGTCGCGGGCTTCGGCATCGATGCCAACAAGCGCCTCACGCTGTCGCTGAAGGACCTGCACCCGGACAGCCGTTCGTATGTGCAGCTGTCCAGCGGCGAGAAGATGGAGCTGCCGGTGAAGAACATGCCGTTCGTGAAACTCTAAGCGACGATGAATTCCATATTTGAACCACGAAGAACACGAAGGCCACGAAGAAGAACAATGGGCTATCTACAAAATTGGTTTCACCTTATGGGTAATCTTCCAATATCAAGCAATTCCCTGAGAAATCTTCGTGATCTCTGTGTCCTTCGTGGTGAAGTGAGTTTCTTGTAATGAGCAAACCATCCACCCTCAGGCTCGCCGCATTCCTGCCGCACTCGCGCGCCAACGGCCCCGGCCTGCGCTCGGTGCTGTGGGTGCATGGCTGCGCGCTACGCTGCGAAGGCTGCTTCAACCCGGACTTCCAGCCTTTCGCGGGCGGTTACGAATCTACGGTGGACGAGGCGGTCGCGCTGCTGCTGGCACAAGCGGATACCGAGGGCGTGAGCTTTTCGGGTGGCGAGCCCTTCGCGCAGGCCGCGGCGCTGGCCGAGGTGGCGGAGGCGGTGCGCGCCGTCGGCAAGGGAGTGATGGTCTTCACCGGCTACGAGGCCGCGACCCTGCGCACAAGCCGCAACCCCGGCGTGCGGCGGCTGCTTGCCGCCGCCGACCTGCTCGCGGCGGGCCCCTACCGGCGCGACCTGCCGCAGCACCACCCGCTGCTTGCGAGCAGCAACCAGGAACTGCTGTACTTGACCGAACGCTACCGCGGCGTAGAGTTAGGGCCGCGCCGCAGCGAATTCCGTATCGGCGTAGATGGCAGCGTGTCGGTGACGGGATTCCCGGTTGATGTAGATGTTGTAGGTCGGCCTTCAGGCCGACATGTCGGGCTCAAGCCCGACCTACGGGAGCCATGACAAGTTTTAATGATTCCAGAGACGCCACTAGACGGAGTTGGAATTACACGATAACCAGGAGCCGCACATGTCCTTTCAAGACGAACTGAAACTGCATTTCGACGCGCGCATCGCGGTGGTCAACGTGGTCACCAGCGAAGAGGGGCGGGTGCTGCGCGAACTCATGGAGCTGTCCGGACGTCCCGGCTGGCCCGAGGGCGAGGGGCTCTATACCTGGGACATCGGCGACCAGTTCGTCTGCCTCAGGCGCGCGAAAGAGCCGTTTGACGACAAGCGCGAGGCCACGGCCGACACCATCCTGCGCATGATCCGCGACTACAGGGGCAGCGCGACCTTCGTGCTCAAGGATTTCCACCAGATATGGGAAGCCAAGCGCGGCGCGCTGCGCAGCCTGCGCAACCTCGCGGCGCAACTGCCGGAAATTCAGCCACGCAAGAACATCGTCATCATCACACCTGAATACTGCCTGCCGCTGGAGCTCAAGCACGACGTGCCGGTGCTGGAGCTCGCCAAGCCCAACGCCGAGGAGATGGACGCGCTGCTGGAGCGCACCGCCGGCGCGAGCGGCGCGCTTGAACAGGTCGAGCCGTCGCTGCGCATCAAGCTGGTGGAGGCCGCGCTCGGACTGACCAGCACCCAGGCCGAGCGCGTGTTCCGCAAGGCCGTGGTGACGGCGAGCCGGGGCCGTTCCGGCGCACGTCTGGACGAGCGCTGCGCCGACCTCATCACCGAGGAGAAGTGCGCGATCATCCGCGAGAGCGGCATGCTGGAACTCTATCCCTATGTGGAGAACGCCGACCGCATCGGCGGCCTGGACGAACTCAAGGACTGGCTGGAATTGCGCCGCATGGCTTTCTCCGAAGAGGCGCGCAACTATGGCCTGTCGAAGCCGCGCGGCGTCGCGCTGATCGGCATTCCCGGCACCGGCAAGAGCCTGACCGCCAAGGTCGCGGCGGGCATGTGGGCGCAGCCGCTGCTGCGCCTCGATATGGGCGCGGTGTTCGGCGGCCTGCTGGGCGCGTCGGAAAAGAACATGCGCGAAGCGATGGAGATCGCCGAGGTGATCGCGCCTTGCGTGCTGTGGGTGGACGAGATCGAGAAGGCCTTTGCCGGCTCGATAGGAGACAGCGGCACCGCCGCACGCGTGCTCGCCACCTTCCTGACCTGGATGCAGGAGAAGCAGGCTCCGGTGTCGGTATTCGCGACCGCCAACAACATCCGGCACCTGCCGACCGAGTTTTTGCGCAAGGGACGTTTCGACGAAGTGTTCTTTCTCGACCTGCCCACCCTCACCGAGCGCGAAGAAATCCTGGAGGTGCTGCTCCGGCAGAACCGCATCACCGACATCCGCAACAAGTTCGACCTGTCGCACGTCGCGAAAGCAACCGAGGGCTTCGTCGGGGCGGAACTGGAGGCGGTGGTCAACGCCGCGCAGTTCCCGGCCTTCATCGACGGCGGGCGCGAGGTCGAGACCGCCGATCTGCTCGCTGCCGCCGCCACCATGGTGCCGCTCGCCAAATCGCACCGCGAGCATATCGAGGAACTGCGCAAGCTGGTCATCTTCGGCCAGGCGCGCAACGCATCGCGCAGCGCGAAAACCGAGGAGGTCAATATCGAGAAGCTGGACGACAATCGCGCCCCCGGCGAGCCGCGCAGGGTGGAACGCAAGATGGACCTGTAGGGCGGAAAAATGCAGCGCGCTTGTCAAGAACAGGGATTCCTCCCTTACAATGGCGGCCCCTCCGGCATGGATGAAACCGGAACCAATAATAGATTAACCAGGAGACAGGAATGGGCAAGCCAAAAAAACACGTATTCATCTGCACGCAATCCCGCCCGGAGGATCATCCGCGCGGTTCATGCGCGGCGAAAGGCAGCGGGGCCGTGTTGCAGGAGTTCATGCAGCAGTTTGAAAAGAGACAGTTGTGGGGGCGCTATGCGGTAGCCGGCACCAGTTGCCTCGGCACCTGCGGCACCGGCCCCAGCGTGCTGGTCTATCCGGAAGGCGTGATGTACGGTGGCGTAAAACCGGAAGACGTGAACGCCATCATCGAGGAGCACCTGCTCGGCGACAAGCCCGTGGAAAGGCTGAAATTGCCTGACGTGATCTGGTGAAAACAGTCGTTAGACGCTAGTCGCTAGTTAGCCATGGATGGTTATTCAACTGACGATTGGCGGCTATTGATTCGGCATGAATATAAATCACGTTCGCCCTGAGGTATCGAAGGGGGAACGTCACAAAACAAGGGGCCACTTCGGAAAGCAGCTCCTAAAGAACCGGATTGGGTAGCCGATAACGCAGGAAATGAATAATCATCTCCAGTCCGAGAATCATTTACTCCGCCAGCAGCTCGAAGCGCTGCTGCACGAGGCACGGCAGAACGAAAGCAAGATGCGCCGCTTCGACCAGCTCCAGCGCCAGTTGATCGGCGCCGATTCCCTCCCGGAACTGATTCACCTCCTGCTCTCCGAGTACAGGCTGGCGTTCGGCGTGGAGTTCGTCACGCTGGCGCTGGTCGATCGGGAGCACGAGGCCAGCCGGATTCTCGAAAGCGGGGCCGGCAACGAAGAGGCACGCAACGGCCTCACGCTGCTCAAGTCGCCCGCCGCGCTCGAAGCCCTGTACGGCGGGAAACGCAGTCCGTATCTGGGCGCCTTCGACGCCAGGCACCACCAGCCCCTCTTCAAGGCTCCCGCGAAGGCGGTCGCATCGGTCGCGCTCATGCCGCTCATGCGGCACGGCGAACTGATCGGCAGCCTGCATCTCGGCAGCGCCAACCCGGAGCGTTATAGCGCCGGCTGCGGGACGGACTTCCTCGAACGGTTGGCCGAAATCGTCGCGATCTGCCTGGAGAACGCCCTCTCGCAGGAGCGCCTGAAGCGGATGGGGCTGACCGACGCGCTGACCGGCGTGCAGAACCGCCGCTACTTCGAGCACCGCTGCCAGATCGAAATCAGCCAGGCCCGCCGGCACAAGCATCCGCTGGCCTGCATGTTTCTCGACATCGACAGGTTCAAGAGCATCAACGACACCTACGGCCACCAGACGGGCGACGAGGTGCTGGTGGGCGTGGCCAGCTTCATCCAGTCGCAGTTGCGCGTGGGCGACACGATCGCGCGCTATGGCGGCGAGGAATTCGTCGTGCTGCTGCCGCAGACCGATATGTACCATGCCAGCCAGATCGCGGAACGGATACGCCGCTGCATCGCAGAAGAAAACATCTACGCGCAATCCGGGCAGTCGATCAACCTCACCATCTCGATCGGAATCTCCATGCTGCCCGCCGCGGACCCTGCCGCAGGGAACCACCAGCTCGCCGACCGCATGGTTGCCGCCGCGGACAAGGCGCTCTACCAGGCCAAGCATGAGGGACGGAACAGGGTGATCTGCGGGGAGCCTGCCTGAAGCTGCCTTCAAAATTGCTGCGGAGGGCGTCTGCGGCGTTGCGCGGTGCTCGCAATCCTCATGTACTTGTGTACATTCCGGTTGCTGCGCTCCGTGCGCCTTGCATCCATCCCTCCTCGCGAATTTTTAAGGCAGCTTCTAGGTAGCTGCCTCGCTTAATTCAATCCACGGCTTCGGGTTGTAAAATAATGCGAGGCTGCCCCTTTTAGTTGCTTGTTGCGCGAGGTCCGTGTTGACCGAGAGGTTAGCCATCGTCATGGCGCTTGGTATTTCTTGATTCTTAGCGTTTCATGTAGCTTTTCGATGCTCTCAATAGCCAAGTAGCTACTGTTGGCTAAGAGCTCAATTGCGACAGATCGAGCAATGTGTATGAATGTGGCGAGGTCTTCTTCGGGAACGCTATCTTTACCGGAATGAACGACTGCGGATCGAATCCCGTAGAGTCGCTTAACAGTAGCCTCAATATGCACACACGACTCAGGCGTGCTTCCCAGGATATGAGCGCAACTTTCAGATATCTGCGCCATGATTGATGGAGTAATTACACCTTTTTCGGTCGCGCTAAAGAGGACTTCGAGGGAAGTAGCTGCCTTGATGAATGCGCTAGCCGGATTTGGGTCAATGAGGGCCTGTGCAGTCCATTCAACGCTGCGAAGTATTCGCCTCTCAAGACTGTTGCACTGAGAGGCTAAGAGACCGAGCAACCGTGCAAACTCTTGGCTTGGCTTAGAAAAATACTCATCGTCAAGGGGGATGGCCTCTATCGAGCCTTTGCGAGAATTGCCCGCAGTAATGTGATTGTCATTGAACAGGTAGTGCTGAGAAAGGCGTGAGCCAGCATAGTTGAGGATGCCGAATTCAAAGCGCTCCGTTCGGTGGCCAATCATGAAACGTATGGTCGATTCCAGCTTGGCAAAGAGAATGTCTGCAAGTTCCAGGGCCTTCTGTTCGTCTCGGGCCTGAACCTTACATTCAGCCAGCAGGCCATGCTTAGATTCGTTCCATACCCAAGAATCATTAGTTACATGTGGCCCTGTAATCAGCGATTTGTGGCGATGCCAATCGTAGATCGTAAAGCACGATATGTTCAGCGGGTCCGTGCTATTGGAGAAAGATGCGCCAAACACCTCTCGAAGTACGCGATGCTCTACGATTGGAATTGCCTCTATGCTTTTCCAGAATACATCGCAATCTCCTTTCGTAAAGTCAATAGCCGCCTTCTTCTTGATCTGTAAGGTTGGCACTAGCAGTTGTGTAAACTTTGCTTTTGACAAGGTGCCAGAGACACCTGTTTCCATAAGCTTATTGATCGTTTGGTCAAACGTTCTTCTGTTGTCATCGCCGACAATGTTCAGAGCTTCTGGCCCAAAGCCAAAAGTCTGTCTTGAGCCGGGCTTATCAAACGCGATATGGCCCAGAGAGCATACGGTTAGTGCTTCGTTCAGTATTTTTAGTCGGTCCTTCTGTGACATCGATTCTTCCTCTTGGGCAAATGCTCTGCGTCTCTTGGCTATGAAGTACGCAAGCCAACTGGCGAGCGCTGAAGTGCCAATTCCCAAGAGTAGCGACGCGGCATCAATCCCATATGCAGGTGACAACATTGATGATGGCTAACATAAAGTAGACGCCCTAAAAAATCCCGGGAAAGGCACCTTCGAGTAGCGGGTGGTTTGTTCTCTTCAGTGTTTCCGGGAAGTCTCGGCGGGCGGCTGGCTCAGGATGCTCGCCATCTCCTCGTTGCTGAGGAATGCGCCTCCGTGATCCGAATGGAGCGCCTCGATCTTGTCGCCCTTGCTCCGGTATTCGAGGACCTTGTTGATGACGTCGATGCATTCCTTCAGCGCTTTTTCCGCGCTTTCGAAATAGGTGCCGACGGTGAACGCGGTGATGTTCATGAGGACGAAGATTTTCTGGTCTTCATCGGCGCAGAGGCTGATGTAAATCGGTGCTCCCGTTATCGTCTTGACCCTGATCAACTGACTTTGCATTTTATCTCCTGATTGTTATTCAACTGGCTCGCCGAACTATACATGCGTGTGCCGGCAGCGGCTAGTTGTGTGACACCCGCGCCGTCATTCCGGCGCAGGCCGGAATCCAGTGGGTTTAAAACAAAATGCATTTTTGTCTTGCTGGATTCCGGCCTGCGCCGGAGTGGCGGAATTTTTTGATTCCCCTGATTTCATTCCGCGCTCTTCAATTTGTAAACCTCACTCATTCTTCTGCACCCAGAAGTGGTACATGCTCCCGAAGGTATCGGGATTCTCGTTCTCGAAAACCTGCCACTGCGCAAGATCGGTGGCGGCGCGGTCTTCGGGGACACGCTGCCGGTAGGCGTGCAGCACCTCGGCGCCGATTTCGAAGCCGAGGAAGGTCAGCTTGTTTTTTCGCAGGAATTCCTCGATGCCCGCCAGCGTCATGCCGTGTTCGTGCACGTGGAACAGCAGGTCGCGGCAGGTGCTGGTGCTGAAGAAATCCGCCGAGTTCAGCGCCGCGCCGAACTCCGCATGGTTGCCCGCATCGATCAGGTCCTGGCGGAAGCGCCGGATTTCTTCGGGCGAGGAGCCGTAGCCGCGCTCGGCGATGAAGTCCCATATGCCTGTGATGTTCCGCCGCGCCGTCGCGCTGTAGAGGCCGAGCTCCATGAAGCCGCCGGGGCGCAAGAGGGAGAGCAGCGCCTGCCATCCGGCATACGGGTCGGCGAGGTGGTGCAGCACGCCGACCGATTCGATCACGTCGAAGCTGCGCCCGAGCGAGCCGAGCCTCAGCAGGTCGGCCTGCGCGTATTCGACCGAGGTCAGGCCGAGCTCCTGCGTCTTGCGTTTCGCGTAGGCGAGGCTGCTCAGGCTGAGGTCGATGGCCAGCACCTGCGCGCCTTCGATGCGCTGCACCGTGGCGATGGAATGCTGGCCGGTGCCGCAGCCCGCGACGAGCACGTCGATGCTGTCGCTTTTGCCGGGGCGCTTGAAGGAAGCCAGCGGAAACTTTTGCGATAGATAGGCGGAGATGTCTTTTGCCTTCACCACAGGATCGGGCCTGATCCAGCGCGGGTAGAGGTTCTCCTCGTACTGGTTCTGCACGAGCAGCGACACCTCGTCCTCGATGGCGGTCAGCCGCGGTATGGCGGCACGCAGTTCCCGCTCTTCCGCCGGTTCTTGCACCTGTTGTTTCAGGATGGCCGCGACTTCCTCGGGCCATTGTTTTTCAAGCAGCCGCCCGGCGAGCGGAAGGGAGCCGAGCGGAAAATAGGCCGCGACCGCAGCAAGCCACAGCGGAGGTATTTGCGCACCCGCTTGCAGCGCCGCGGCCAGCGAGTCGCGCAATTCTCCCGCCTTGCCGATTTCTCCATCGGTGAACGAAAACACGTATTCGTTGATGAAGCATTGGCGCGCCAGCACGCTGCAGAAACTCAAGGCGGCACCGGTTTCGTCGCCCGCCATGGAGGCTTCGAGCAGGGCATGGCGCGCGAGGGTCAGGAAGCGTTCCGTTTCGATATCGCAGACGGGCATCGCATCGAGCAGGGCGATGAGCAGCGCATCGTTGGCGAGCGCGGCAAGGCCGTCAACATAAGGCCCGCGTAGCGATTCGTTTGCCCCCTCGCCCGCAGGGATTGAAGATTGCTCTTTTCGTTCGCCTCCTCTCCCGCTTGCGGGAGAGGATTGAGGAGAGGGCATCGGGAGAGGGTTGGGGAGAGGGGAGGGGCCGAATAGCTCCTGCGCCGCGAGCCGTTGAGGCCAGGCATTGGCTGCGCGCGCCACGCATTCCCCGATGTCCGGGTTGAGCCTGACGAGGCCGAAGCCGGCCTGCGCCAGTTCGCTCGGCCGCCCCCAGGGTTCGGTCAGGGCGCGCACCATCGCCGCGCGGACGCCGCTGTCGTCCTGCGTGAAGTGCAGGTGTTTCGCGCAGGCGACGAAGATGTTTCTGGCTTCCGGCGTTTCTCTGTATTGCAGGGAGTGGTACACGACGTTCAGGGCCGTTGCCGGATCGCCCTGCGCATTGAGCAGCAGGGCGAGGCTGTTGAGCGCTTCGACGAAATCCGGCCTGATCTGCAGCGCCAGGCGCAGGCTGGCTTCGGCATCGATGGGCTGTCCCAGTTCGCTGAGGGTGTTGCCGAGGTTGCAGTGCGCCTCGGCGTAACCCGGCCTGATCTGCAGCGCACGCCGGTAGCTCGCGGCGGCCTCATCGAGCTGCCCCATGTCCTTGAGGGTGTTGCCGAGATTGTTATGCGCTTCGACGTAATTCGGCCTGATCGCCAGCGTGCGGCGGTAGCTTGCGGCGGCTTCGTCCAGCCGCCCCAGGTTATGCAGCGTGCTGCCGAGGTTGTAGTGCACCTCTTCGTCGTCCGGCAGCAGTGCCGCCGCTTTCTGCAGGGAGGCCAGCGCGTCCGCGCTTCGACCCAACTGATTGGCTGCCGCGCCCAATACCTTCCAGCCGAAACCGTAGCGCGGAAAATTATCCGTCACCGAGCGCGCTAGATGCTCGGCTTCCATGTAGCGCTGCTGGTTGAAGAGCGACACCAGGGCGCCGATTTCCCGATGGCCGGGCGTCCCTTGTGCGGCAGGCACTTCTGGCGCAGCGAAATGAGCCGGTGGCCGCGGAGGCGGAAATGCCGCGCCTGCTTCGAGTTTGTCGGAACAGCACTTCTTGTATTTTTTTCCGCTGCCGCAGGGGCAGGGGTCGTTTCTTCCGGATTTCACGCTTGCCATCCTTGTTCGTCGATGCACCGGAGAGCGCCTCGCATAGCCTGCCGGGCAAGCCTCCTCTGCCCATTATGAGGCTTCACCTGTTACGCGGGGGCGCGTTTTGGGGCGGGATGCGAGGCTTCGGAAAGCTTGCCGCTTAATTGCCCATGGCCAGGGAGTTTTTGTACGACGGGATATATTCATACTGGCAGTTCCCAAAAGCCGGCTTCATCTGCATGTCATCCTCGGTGATATGCCCGACCAGCCAATCGCGCAGAAATTGATAGAGCGTCCTGATCTTGTTGCCGGGCATGGTCCAGTTGTTTGCTGCCAGTTCGTCCCGCAGGTATTGAAGCTCGTCCAGCAAACGCCGATGCGCGAGGTCGTGGCGGCCGAAATCAAGGCCGATGGAGAGCGCAAAGATTCTCTCATTTTCAAAATGAGTCACCAGCCAGGTTTCGAGCAGTTCAAACGCACCAGGCAGTTCGGCGGCATTCCCCGCTTCGATCATGCGCAGGATGTTATTGATCTTGCTTATCAGGTTTCGATGCTCCGAGTCCAGTATTGCGTTTCCAATACTCAACTGCTTCGACCAGGCAAAGCCAGCCGGGCGCCTGCTTTTCCACCATATGATTTTTTCCATTGTCCGTTAAAGGCCGCTGTAAAAAAGGCGCGCACTATATCCATCCTCTCCGGAAATTCATATATGCCTGAATGCCTATATATTTCGGCCTAGTTCTTTCGGGTAATACGGACTAGTTCTTTTGGCGAATTGGCGATCGGATTTTTCCTACTCTCTCGCCCAGACCGCGCCGAGCATCCGGTCGCGCTTGTCTTCCGGCACGCGCTGCATGAAGGCGCAATCCTGCCGGTGGATGGTGATGCCGCGGTCGCGCGTGACGTAGCCGGTGATGGCCGCAGGCTTCTCCGGCTTGCAGCACCTGGCCAGCTTGATCATCAGGTTGTCCACTCCTTCGATCAGCACGCCCGTTGCGGAGTTGCGCCGCATGGCGGGCTTGCGGGAAACGGGTTGCGGAGCGGCTGCCGGCTTCGCGGGAACCTCCTGCTGGACGGCAAGGCTGACGCGGTGCGGAGTGATCTCGCCGCGTCCGAGGGCGGCGAGCAGTTCTTCCAGTTTGTGGAAGTGCAGGCGCTGCGCGATTTTCTCCTGGTTGACGGAACTCACGCCGAGGCGCTGCAGTTCGCGCTCGAGCAACGTTCTTCCCTGCGCGATGCTGTCGTCGAGGTTTTGCGTCTTGAACCAGTGCCGCACCTTGGCGCGCACGCGCGCGCTCCTGATGTAGCCGAGCCGCGGGCTGAGCCAGTCGCGGCTCGGCGCGCCCTGTTTTGCGGTGAGGATTTCCACGCGCTGCCCGTTCTGCAATGGGTATTTGAGCGGCACGATGTTGCCGTCCACCTTGGCGCCGCGCGTGCGGTGGCCGAGATCGGTGTGCAGGGTGTAGGCGAAATCCACCGGGGTCGCGCCCCTCGGCAAGTCCAGCACCTTGCCCTGCGGCGTGAATACGTACACGCGGTCCTGCAGCAATTCGTTCCTGAACTGCTCCTGCAGGTTGCCGCTGTCGGCCAGCTCCGCCTTCCACGCGAGAATCTGGCGCAGCCAGGCGAGTTTGTCATCGAATCCGGTTTCGGACTTTTTGTTTTCCTTGTAGCGCCAGTGCGCGGCGACGCCGAGTTCCGAGTCGTGATGCATCTCGTGGGTACGGATCTGCACTTCCACGGCAAGGCCTTTCGGGCCGGTCACGGCGGTGTGTAGCGAGCGGTAGCCGTTGCCCTTGGGGTTCGCGATGTAGTCGTCGAACTCGCTGGCGATGGGCGGCCAGAGCTCGTGCACCACCGAGAGTGCCGCGTAGCAATTCTGAACATCGCTTACCAAAATGCGCACAGCGCGCACGTCGTAGAGCTCGCCGAACTCGACACGCTTGCGCTTCATCTTGTTGATGATGCTGTGGATGTGCTTGGGGCGGCCGGTCACCTCGGCCGCGATGCCGGCCGCATCCAGCTTTTGTTTGAGCCGCGCGATCACCTCCGCGATGTAGCGCTCCCGGTCTACGCGGCGCTCGTCGAGCAGCCTCGCCACCTTCTTGTAGAGCGTCGGCTCCAGGTGGCGCAGCGACAGGTCTTCCAGTTCCCACTTGAGCTGCCACACGCCGAGCCGGTTCGCGAGCGGGGCGAAGATGCTCTGCGTCTCGCGCGCGATCTGTTCCTGCTGCTCCGGTCTTGCGCCGGACAGGTTGCGCAGGGTCTGGGTGCGCTCGGCGAGCTTGATGAGCACGACGCGGATGTCTTCCACCATCGCCAGCAGCATCTTGCGCAGGCTCTCGATCTGCCGCGCGGCCTCGTCCTTGTCCTGCGCGCCGCGTATCTCGCTGAACAGGCGGATGCGCTCCACGCGCGAGATGCCCTCGACCAGCGCCGTCACGCTGCGGCCAAAAAGCCCGGTCAGCGCCTCGGCCCATTCATCGAGGTAATCCGGCACGGCGTGCAGCACGGCGGCCGCGATGGTTTCGTGGTCGAGGCGCATGCCGATCAGGATGGCCGCCGAGCCGAACGCGTGCCGCAAAAGCGGCGTGCCGGTGACTTCGGTCTGCCCGTGGTAGAGCGGCGCGGCGAATTCGCACGCCTTGCGGATCAGCGCAATCTCGGCGGGCGGATAAGCGGGAGGCAGCGCGGCCAGCCAGGCCTGGATGTCTGCGCTGTCCTCGCCCGCGAGAGGGGGAAAGTCGTGCTGGACGGAAACCATGTGTTTCAGGCTCGGTGGAAAATCCTGATGCGGAGATTACACGGATTGAGCCGCGTTCACTACCGCGGCATTACGAGGGAGAGGATATTTTTTCGATCATCTCGGGCGGCAGCGCCGCCAGTTGCCGCCGCGTGTGCTCGTAGCCGATCGCGATGATCTCCTCGGCGCGGTCGAATTCCAGGAAGCGGATATGCCCGAGCGGCGGCTGGATGATGACATCCGGCCGGTCCAGGCTGAGGCGCGTCCGGGTGATGCGCGTTTCCATGATGTTGATCGAGGCCAGCAGCACCTCGAAGATGCTCGGCAGCGGCTCCTGGGAAGCCCACTGCCTGAATTGCGCCGAGACGGGATTGTCCCCCGCGAGGAGCTTCTGCCGGATGTCCTTCATCGACAGGCGGTAATCGCCCACCCAGCGCGAGAACATGCCGGGTGCGGTGTCCGCCTTTTCCCCGTTCAGCAGCGGTTTCAGGTTTTTTCCGGCGACGATCTCGTGGTTGAGGTCGACCGCGATCACGATGCCGGCGCCCATGGCGCGGGCCGCGCTCACCGGCACCGGGTTGGTGATGCCGCCGTCCACGAGGATATGCCCGTTGCTGCGCACCGGCGTGAAGATGCCGGGCACCGAGATGCTCGCACGCACCGCCTCGATCACGTCGCCGCTCCTGATGACGACTTCCTCGCCGCTGACGATGTCCGTCGCCACGGCGGCGAAAGGAAGCGGCAGCGCCTCGATGCTGTCGGCATGGATATGCGCGCGCACCAGTTCGCTGATTCTCGCGCCGTCGAGCAGGCCGGACTTGGGCAGGACGACGTCGAAGAAGGAGGCGGTTTTTTTCCAGTCGAAGCCGAGGAAGGCGGCTTCCAGTTCGTCCAGCTTGCCGGCCGCGTGGATCGCCCCGATGAGCGCCCCCATGCTGGTGCCCGCGATGAATCCGACCTCGATGCCGGCGTCCTCGATGGCGCGGATCACGCCCAGGTGCGCGAGTCCGCGCGCCGAGCCGCTGCCCAGCGCCAAGCCTACCCCGGGGCGACGGTCAGGCTCGATGGACTGCATGTCGGGAGGCTAAAAAACAGGGAGGTTCAGGAGGATGAAGACCATCAAGGCGATGCTGAACGCCGCGATTATCCAGTCGATAGCGGTGAAAGGCGGGCGGTGGTTTGCCTCGCTGCCGTTTGTTGATTTTTCCATTGTGCTTTCGTCCATGACGCGGCTCCCTTCAATATCGGATATTCATTTCGGGCGCATCATACGTCCATTACCGTCCGCCTGGGTACGCCGTACAGCACAGGCTAGCCGCAATCTATGTCTTTCCCGGCCAACGGTCAATGCGTTAAATTACCCATATGGCGCCGGATTGCACATGTGCTAAATTGCTCGGGGGGATGCCGGATTCAGAGGTTTGCTGTAGTAACAATTTTCGCATCACTCATAACCGCGACCACATACAGAAAGGCATGACTGCATGAGTCCAGCCACTTCGACCGATACGCCGCAAAAGCGCGTGGGCGATTTTGCCCTCGATCAGGCGCCGCTGCAGCGGGATGGGTTCAAGACTGTATATGCCGCCGGCAACCTTGCGCCGCAGGGAAACGGCTGGCCGCAGCGCGTGGCAGTGTGCATCCCCCATGCGCAGGATGAGGAGGCGCGCGCGCTGCTCGAACATGAGCTGCGCGCGGTTCGCACGCTGCAGCATCCCGGCATCGCCACGGCGTTTGGCATCGGCGAGGCGGACGGCTGTTTGTTCGCCGTGGCGGAGCTGGTGCAGGGAGAGTCCCTCGACCGCATGCTCGAGCGGCGCGGCCCGCTGCCGCTCGCCGAGACGATCGGCATCGCGGCGCAGGCCGGTGCCGCTCTCGACTACGCCCATCAGGGGCTGACGGTACACCGCGACATCCGGCCTTCCTGCATCGTCGTGCAGCCGGACGGCGCGGTGAAAATCCTCGGCTTCGGCCTGACCCGGTTGATGAAGCATTCCAAATCCGCACGGACGGCAACGGCCTATCTCGCGCCCGAACAGTTCGGGGACGGCGCGGGTTGCAGCGCCGATCTGTGGGGGCTGGCGGTGATCGTCTTCGAGGCGCTGACCGGCAAGCTGCCTTTTAATGCGCCGGACGAAGAAGCCCTGAAGCAGCGCATCCTCTACGACCAGCCCGACCTGTCGCCGCTGGAAACCGGCGCGTTCGATGTACGGTTGCCGCGCGTGATTGCCAAGGCGCTGGAGAAAGACCCGGAGCAGCGCTACAAGAGCGCGGCGGAATTCGTCGCCGACCTGCGCACCGTAGCGCGCCACGCCGCGATGGCGAACGATGTCGAAGGCCGCATCGAGGTCCATCTGCGCGCCCATTTTCCGCTGCTCTGGCTGCAGACCCATGAGGAAGAGCGCGCGCTGGCCTCGCTGCTGCGCGTGCGCGAGGCGATGGCGGCGAAGAAGGACATCAGCCTCTACGTGTGGAGCGCGACGCGCGGCCTGTGCGACCGCGAGGGCAAGGAGGTCGCGCCGCAGACTGCCGGCGATCCGGTGGAGGCGCTGGAGCACGTGTTCCACGGCCCCGCCGAGGCGATCTACGTTTTCCTCGACATGCAGCGGCACTTCACGCCGGTGATCGTGCGCCTGATCCGCGATGCGGTATGGACGGTCAAGCACATGCGCAAGAGCCTGGTGTTCGTCGGGGCATCGGCGGAGGTGCCGGAAGAGCTGGGCGCGGACGCGACCCTGTTCTACTACCCGCCGCCCGACCTGGCGGAGATGGAGCGGCTCGCGGACGAGGTTGCCGCGCAGGAAGGTCAGCCGGCGCCCGACGGAAAAATCAGGGACACGCTCGCGCGCGCGCTACTCGGGCTCACGCGGCGCGAGGCGGAGCGCGTGCTGCGCCGCGGCATCGCGCAGCGCGGCGCGCTCGATGCCGGCTGCGCCGAGGGCGTGCTGGACGAAAAGGAGCAGACGGTGCGCAAGGACGGCGTGCTGGAATTCTGCCGCCCGCGCGTGAGCTTCGCCGACGTCGGCGGGCTGGAGCCGCTCAAGAACTGGTTTGCGCGGCGGCGCCAGGCATTCGATCCCGAGGGCCTGCGCTTCGGTCTGCGCCCGCCACGCGGCGTGGTACTCGCGGGCGTACCCGGCTGCGGCAAGAGCCTCACCGCGAAGGCGCTCGCGGCCGATTGGGAAGTGCCGCTGCTGCGCCTCGACCTCGGCAAGGTGTACGGCTCGCTGCTCGGCGAATCGGAAGACCGGCTGCGGCGCGCGCTATCCACCGCCGAGGCGGTGAGCCCCTGCGTGCTGTGGATCGACGAGCTGGAGAAAGCCTTCAGCGGCCTCGGCAACGTGCGCGACAACGGCGTGGCGCGGCGTCTGTTCGGCACCTTCCTCACCTGGCTGGAAGACCGCACCGCGCCGGTGTTCGTCGCCGCCACGGCCAACGACATCCAGCACCTGCCGCCGGAATTCACCCGCAAGGGGCGTTTCGACGAGATATTTTTCGTCGACCTGCCGAGCCAACGTGAGCGTGCGAGCATCTTCAATTTGCATCTTGCAAGGCGCGGGCGCGACCCGCAAAGTTTCGACGTCGCCGTGCTGGCCGAGGCCGCCAAAGGCTATTCGGGCGCGGAGATCGAGGCGGCGGTGGTGGACGGCCTGTATCGCGCCTTCGACGATGGAGCCCGGCCGCTCGCGGAAGCGGATATCCGTGCCGCGCTGGAGGCCGCCGTGCCGCTCGCGAAATCGCGCGCCGCCGATATCGCCCGGTTGCACGCCTGGGCGGAGGAGAACGCCCGTCCGGCACAGGTGCGCGAACGCCCCGGCGCCATGGCCTGCTGAATCGTTACGCTCGATGTTAAGGAGAACCTGACCATGTCCCATTTCACCCAGGTGCAGACCGTAATCCGCGACCGGGCGCTGCTCGAGGAGAGCCTGCGGCAGCTGCAATTCGATTTCCAGGCCGGCGAGGAAGTGACGATACGCGGCTACCAGGGCAATACCGAGCGCGCCCAGGTGGTGATCGACACCGGCAGCCGCTACGACATCGGCATCCAGCGCCAGGAAGACGGAAGCTTCGCGGTATGCGCCGACTGGTGGGGGGTGGAGTTCAACACCAATATCCGCCAGGAGACTTTCATGCAGGCGCTCAACCGCACCTATGCGCACCTGACGGTGAAGCAGCAGGTGCTGGAGCAGGGGCTGATCATCGAACAGGAAAAGGTGCTGCCCAACGGCGAGATCGAGCTGGTGGTCAGCGAGCGCTATTGAGATGACGACGTTACTGCAACGGTGGAGGCACGAAGCGCTGCACAACCGCATCGCGGTCAACGCGAAGGATGGCAGCGTGATGGTATATGTGCCGGCGGGCGAATTCACGATGGGCGACGGGGTCGGCGAGAACTGCCTCGCGCACCGGGTGGAGTTGTCCGGCTACTGGATCGGGGTGTATGCGGTGACCAATGCGCAGTACCTGAAGTTCGTCGAGGAGACTGGGCATCGGGCGCCGGGCAAGATGGATTATGGAACGCGGGTGTGGAGGAAAGGGCAGTTTGCGGCGGAGAAGGCCGACCACCCGGTCGTCGGTGTGAGCTGGGAGGACAGCGCGGCGTATGCGGCCTGGGCGGGCTGCGAACTGGCGAGCGAGGCGCAGTGGGAGAAAGCGGCACGCGGGCCGCTGGGGCTGGTGTATCCTTGGGGAAACGAGTGGGACCCGGAGAAATGCCGTTACGCCGGCAACCGCGGGGAAGAGGAAACCTGCCGGGTGCACGGCTACCCGGCAGGCGCGAGCGGGTACGGCACGTACAACCAGAGCGGCAACGTATGGGAGTGGTGCGCCGACTGGTATGACTGGAAGTATTACCAGAATTTGCCGAAGCGCGATCCGCGCGGGCCGGGCGAAGGGCAGACGCGCGTTTATCGCGGCGGCTGCTGGTGGTACCTCTCTTCGGTCAAGTTCCGCGCTGCCGACCGATACGGCTATCACCCCGGCTTCCGCGGTTACTATCTGGGGCTGCGCCTCGTGAGAAACGCACTGCAGGATCAAGGAGCATCGGCATGACTGCAAAAAAAATGATCGTCCGCATCGGCCGCGACGGCGCTACCACGATCCGCGTCGAGGGCGGGGAGGGTGATAACTGTCTGGCCTTCACGCGCGCCGTCGAAGAGGCGCTGGGTACGGTGCGGCAGCGCGAATTCACCGCCGAATTTCATGAACACGATCCTCTCGCGGTGGCTGCGCGCGAGGGCGTGAAGACGCGGGAAAAATTATGACCCAGTCATTCGTCAACGATCTCGGCATCTACATCCGCGCCGGCTATCCCATCGTCACCATCGTCTCCAGCGAGGAAGACCGGGCGCGCGAGTTGATCGACGAGATGCTGCGTCAGGGAGAGATGGCCAAGCGCGCGCGCAAGCTGTTCGTCTGGTCGATCTCGCGCGGCCTGGTCGATGCAAAGGATCGCCCGGCGAGCAAGGAGGACACGCGCACGCCGGAGAAAGCGCTGGCCTTCGTCGCCGAATGCGAAGAGGAGGCGGTGTTCCTGTTCAAGGATTTCCATCCCTACCTGAAAGACACTTCGCCCGGCGCTGCGTTGCTGATCCGCCAGTTGCGCGACCTGGTGCCGGTGCTGAAGGGTTCGCCGCGCACCCTGCTGTGGCTGTCGCCGATGATGCAGATTCCGCCCGAGCTGCAGAAGGATGTGACGGTGGTGGACTTGCCGCTGCCGACCGAGAGCGAATACCGGCAGGTGGTGGCACAGGCGGTGACGCAGGCGCGCGCGAACCCGACGGTGACCGTGGATCTCGACGAGGATGCCGTCGACGCCATCGTCAAGGCCTGCCAGGGCCTGACCCGCTCCGAGGCGGAGAACGCGCTCTACAAGTCGGTCGTCTCCAGGCACGGCCTCACCGGCCGGGACGTGAAGTCCATCCTCGACGAGAAGGAACAGATCATCCGCAAGTCGGGCATCCTCGAATACACCGCGGCGGTGGAAGATTTCAACGGCATCGGCGGCCTCGGCCAGCTCAAGCGCTGGCTCGGTCAGCGCAACGAGGGCTTCTCGCAGAAGGCGCGCGACTTCGGCCTGCCCAATCCGCGCGGCGTGATGCTGGTGGGCGTGCCGGGCTGCGGCAAGAGTCTGTGCGCGAAAGCGGTGGCAGCGGAATGGCAGAAGCCGCTGCTCAAGTTCGATCTGGGGCGCGTGTTCGCCGGCTTGGTCGGCGAGTCGGAAGAGCGCATGCGCAAGGCGCTGGCGGTGGCCGAAAACGTCGCGCCCTGCGTGCTGTGGATCGACGAGATGGAGAAGGGGCTCGCCGGTATCGGCGGCAGCGGCGACAGCGGTGTGGCGACGCGAGTGTTCGGCACGCTGCTCACCTGGATGGAAGAAAAGAGCCATCCGGTGTTCGTCGTGGCGACCGCCAACAACATCGACCAGTTGCCGCCCGAGTTGCTGCGCAAGGGGCGCCTGGACGAAATCTTTTTCGTCGACCTGCCGACGCCGCGCGCGCGCGCCGAAATCCTGATGATTCACCTCGCGCGCCGCCAGCGCACGCCGAGCGACTACGACATTCCCGCCGTGGTGCATGCCAGTGAAGGCTTCAGCGGCGCAGAGCTGGAGGAGGTTGTGATCGACGCGCTCTATGAAGCCTATTCCTCCCCCGAGCAGACGCTGAAGACCGAACACCTGCTCAACTCGGCGCGGCAGATCATCCCCCTGTCGCGCTCCCGCGCTCGCGACATCGAAACCCTGCGCCAGTGGGCCACCGTCAACTGCCGCATGGCGGCAAGCGAGGAGGAGGGCGACGCCGACAGCATCGCCAGCCGCCGCGTAAGGGCGCTGGATATCTGAAGCGGATTCGATTCGCTCGCGAAAAAAACGGGAAATGCGGCAAAGCGGCTACAGCGAAACCGGTCTAATTACCGATCTCCAGGACATAGTCGCCGACTCTTGAAACTTCATCGGTCGTTGACAGCACGATGTCGTAGCCGCCGATGAAAAACAAGAACAGCGAATTCAGCCACTTGGGCAGCCAGGGATGCAGAACTTTCTTCTTTTCGAGATATTTCAGGCAGATGTTCTGATGGGCCCTCTTAAGGCATTCGACATTGATCGAATGTCCCCAATTTTCAAAAATCACGATTAATTTGAAATTTGAGGGGAGGGTATCGACTATGCTTTTCAATATGGGTAACTCGAAACCTTCAACATCGATCTTCACTACGCCGCACGACAGTTGCTGGCTCGAAAGACCGGAGAAAAGTGCGGATTCAACCCGTCGATGCAACACACTAAACTTTGCGAAAGCGAAAGGAGTGTTGCAGATGAAACAAAGACCTCGCATTCATTACACTGAATCCCAGAAGGCGCTGATGTGGGATCGCTGGCAGAAAGGCGATTCCCTTCAGCAGATCGCGCAGCTGTTTGATCGATACCATTCATCAATCGAGCGAATTTTGTCTGAGGCCGGCGGCATTCGGCCGATTCCTCGACGTCGTTCGAGACTGGCACTAACCTTGTCTGAACGTGAAGAAATCTCTCGATCAGTCGTTGCAGGGGATTCAATCCGCTCTATCGCCAAGAAGCTTGGCCGTGCCGCTTCGACAATTAGTCGAGAGATCGAACGTAACGGTGATCGAAAGAGCTATCGCGCAAGCCAGGCCGACCAGGCTGCCTGGGAGCGTGCGCATCGCCCCCAACCTTGTAAACTGGTGAAGAACCGCGCGATGGCACATATCGTGGCAGGCAAACTGAAAATGGCATGGTCACCGGAGCAGATTGCCGGATGGCTAAAATGCACCTATCCAGATGACGAGGACTATCAGGTGTCACACGAGACCATCTATCGCAGCCTCTACATCCAGGCCAGAGGCGCATTGAAGAAGGAACTTCTGGCCCACCTGCGGCGCACGCGAGTCATGCGCCGTTCGCGGCATCATACGCAGAAGACGGATAATCATGGCCGAATCACCGATGCGGTATCGATTAGCGAGCGTCCGGCCACGGCAGAAGACCGGGCAGTGCCAGGCCACTGGGAGGGCGACCTGCTGTGTGGGACTTTAAGTAGCCAGATTGCGACACTTGTTGAGCGCCAGACACGCTATGTGATGTTGGTGAAGGTGGCAGGAAAAGATACCGAGACCGTCATAAATGCATTGATCAAACATGCTCACAAGCTGCCGCAGGAACTTTACAAATCGCTGACGTGGGATCGAGGTAAGGAGATGGCGGACCACAAGCGCTTTACCTTGGCGACCGACATCAAGGTCTATTTCTGTGACCCTCAGAATCCTTGGCAGCGCGGGACGAATGAAAATACCAATGGATTGTTGAGACAGTACTTCCCAAAAGGGATGGACATCTCCGGATACACGCAAGCACAGCTAAATGGCGTGGCGAGGAAGCTAAATGAACGTCCAAGGAAGACGCTAAACTACGAAACACCGGCTGAACGATTTAACCAACTTGTTGCATCGACGGGTTGAATCCGCAGGTTTTTCCAGACTTTCATCGGCCGCCCTGACTTCTATATCCGCAAGATCATAGTTTTCCGGGTCGAAAGACGAATAGCCATCCTTGCCTGCCAGCAGGCCGTCCGAATAGCTGTTGGATGGGTGCTTAATGAAAGCGCCTCCCCAGTTGTTTCGCGGAACATATAGCTTCAGGGATTCGTTGGCATTACCCAGCCCATATTCATGTATGTGGTACCTGCATCCGCCCAGGGCAATTTTTGAATTGACCTTGAGTATGTTTACACAGTCGGGATTGGGTTCGAACATGTGGATTTCCCTGAAATTCCTCCCGGACTGGCATGATGTCAGGCCAATATTGGCGCCTATGTCTATCAGGAAATCCGAATATCCTTTTCCTGCCAGGTAATCGATGAGGGACTTTATATGCGGTTCATAGACGCCGTTGGCAATCGATGTCATTGAAATGACATCTCCTCCGCGGAAAAATAACGGTAAGGACCTGCGCCTAAGCCACTTATAGATGCTATTCCTGAGGTTAAACACCCGGCGGTTCAGGTACCCTTCCTTGATTTTGAAGGCGGAAGTGGGGGATAAGTCGATATTGCAGGCCATGCTCGTTTCTCTCTTACTCGATAGGGCGAATCCCGAAATGCAGCATATAAATCGAATCTTAAGGAAAACTTAAGGATGAATTTCCGGGAGGCGCCAGCTCATCGGCATCGACAATGGATTGCCAGCGAAAAAATACGCACACCCGCTTCAGGGCACCCCACGGGCTGCGCTCGATCGGGCGCTGTACATCCGTGAATTTATGGCGAAACCACAATGAAACGGCTATCATGTGGCGCCTTGCGTTGACGTTGTTACCGTCCGCTCTATTCCATGTTTTTATGACCCGATTTCCCATCCACCGATGTTTATCCTGATCAGCAATGACGACGGCTATTTCGCGCCCGGCCTGGCCTGCCTGGCCGAGCATCTGGCGCGGGTCGCCGATATCGTGGTGGTTGCGCCGGAGCGGGACCGCTCGGGTGCTTCCAATTCCCTGACCCTGGATCGTCCGCTCAGATTGAGCCGCGCCGCGAATGGCTTTTATTACGTCAACGGCACCCCGACCGACTGCGTGCATCTCGCCGTCACTGGCATGCTGGACCGGCAGCCGGACATGGTGGTGTCCGGCATCAATGCCGGAGCCAACATGGGCGACGACACCATCTATTCCGGCACGGTCGCGGCGGCGACCGAAGGATTCCTGCTCGGCATCCCCTCCATCGCGGTTTCGCTGGTGGGCAAGGAGTTTGCCCATTACGAGACGGCCGCGCGGGTCGCGAGCGACCTGGTGCAGCGCTTTGCCGGGCAGACGCACAGCCATCCCTGGCTGCTCAACGTGAACGTGCCGGATGTGCCGCACGATAGTTTGCAGGGCATCGAGGTAACGCGCCTCGGCAAGCGCCACAAGGCCGAGCCGGTGGTGAAGGCCAGCAACCCGCACGGCGAGACCGTGTACTGGATAGGCGCGGCAGGCAAGGCGCAGGACGCGGGAGAGGGCACGGATTTCCATGTGCTCGCGCGGCAGCGCGTTTCGCTTACCCCGCTGCAGATCGACCTTACCCAATACAACCAGCTCGATGCGGTGCGCGGCTGGGTCGGACAATGAGTACGCGGCTCAGCGGCATCGGCATGACCTCGCAGCGCACGCGTGCGCGCATGGTCGAGCGGCTGCGTGAGCAGGGCATCCGGGACGAGGCGGTACTCGCGGCGATGTTCGAGGTGCCGCGCCACCTGTTCGTCGATGAGGCCTTGGCGAGCCGCGCCTACGACGACGTGTCGCTGCCGATCAATTTCAACCAGACCATTTCCCGCCCCTACATCGTAGCGCGCATGATCGAGGTGCTGCGCGCCGGCAAGCCGCTGGGCCGCGTGCTGGAGATCGGCACCGGCTGCGGCTACCAGGCGGCGGTGCTGGCGCAGGTGGCGAAGGAGGTCTATACCGTGGAGCGCATCCAGCCGCTCTACGAGCGCGCCCGGAAACAGCTGCGCGACCTGAAACTGCGCAACATCAGCGTGCGCCACGCTGATGGGACCGCCGGCCTGCCGGAACTGGCCCCGTTCGACGGCATCATCATGGCCTGCGCCGCACCCGCGCTGTCCGCCGCGCTGCGTGAGCAGCTCGCGGTGGGTGGTAGAATGGCGCTGCCGGTCGGGATGCAGGAGCAGCAGCTGTACCTGGTCGAACGCGAGGCCGGCGGATTCCGCGAGGCCAAACTGGAGCCGGTGAAATTCGTACCGCTATTGATGGGGAAGCAATGAAATCGAAGCAATTTTATATGTTGTTGGTGGCGGCTTCCATTCTGGCTGGCTGCGCTTCGAGCGGACAACGCGCGCCGGTTGTCGAGCGCGGCGAAGCGCCCAAAAAGAGCGTTGCCAAGGCCGAGGAAGTGCGCAAAAAAGCCCCGCGTGAAAAGGATTGGCGCCCCGAGGCCTATGTCGTGCAGAAGGGTGACACGCTCTACAGCATCGCCTTCAATCACGGGCTCGATTACCGAGAACTCGCCGAGTTGAACGGCATCCAGGACCCCAGCGTGATCCAGATCGGCCAGCAGATCCGCCTGTTCCGCAGTGCGGCCATTCGCCCCGCCGCTCCGGTTGAGATCAAGCCGATAGAGCCGCCGGTGAAGGAACAGCCCCGGCTTGCGAAGTACGCCTACAGCGACAAAGCGGTGGCGCAGATCGAGAAGATTCAGGAGGCCAAGCCCGAGGCCGCCTCCAAGCCAGAAGTCAAACCCAAACCGGAAACGAAACCGGAAGCCAGGCCGGATGGCGATGCCGATAATGGCGCGGACGAGGCGCTGGAATGGAGTATGCCCGCCCAGGGCAAAGTGATCGGCGAGTTTTCCGAAGCGGCCAACCGCAAGGGCATCGACATCGCGGGCAAGCTCGGACAGCCGGTCACCGCGAGCGCGCCGGGCAAGGTGGTGTACGCCGGCAGCGGGCTGCGCGGCTACGGCAAGCTGGTCATCATCAAGCACAACAAGACCTACCTCAGCGCCTACGCGCACAACGACCAGGTGCTGGTGAAGGAAGGGCAGACCGTCACGCGCGGGCAGAAGATCGCCGAGATGGGCAACACCGACGCCGACCAGGTCAAGCTGCATTTCGAGGTGCGGCGCTTCGGCAAGCCGGTGGATCCGGCGAAGTATCTGTCGCTCGGGAAGTCCTGAGCACCTCCGTCCATGCTTCGGCAAGCTCAGCACGAACGGGTAATACACTGCATGCGGTAGAGCCGTTCGCACTGAGCCTGTCGAAGTGCAATTTTCAGAGGCCTTCTTGAACGCAACAAACCTCAGCGTTACCGATCACGACCGAGGCAGCGCAGAGTTGCGCTACGTCTACCCGGTGGTGTCGCGCCGCGCGGGTGGCGTCTCGGTCGGCATCAACCTCAACCCCAACAACGCCTGCAACTGGCGCTGCATCTACTGTCAGGTTCCCGACCTGACGCGCGGCGCCGCGCCGCCGGTAGATCTGGCCCTGCTGGAAAAGGAGCTGCGCGATTTTCTAAATGAGCTGCTGCAGGGCGACTTCATGCAAAGCCGCGTTCCGGAAGGCATGCGGCGCATCAACGACATCGCGCTATCTGGCAACGGCGAGCCGACCAGCGCGGCCGAATTCGCCGAGGTCGTCGAACTCATCGGCCGCGTGCGCCGCGAGGCCGGACTGCCGGAAGAAGTGAAGACCGTGCTCATCACCAACGGCAGCCTGCTGCACCGCGGCGAAGTGCAGCAGGGGGTGCGCGCGATAGCACGGCTCAACGGCGAAGTGTGGTTCAAGCTGGACCGCGCGAGCGAGGCGGGAATGAGGCTCATCAACGACACCGCCACCGGCATGGACAGGGTGCGCGACAACCTCATCGCTGCCATCGCGCTGTGTCCGACCTGGCTGCAGACCTGCTGGTTCGCGCTTGACAGCAAGCCGCCCGGCAAGCAGGACGAAGAGGATTATCTGGAATTCATCGAAGCGCTGCTGCGCGAAGGCCACAGGCCGCAGGGCGTGCTGCTCTATGGCCTGGCGCGGCCTTCCACGCAGCCGGAAGCGCCGCGCCTGTCCGCGCTGCCCGTAGAGAGCCTGCAGGCATTTGCGGCACGCATCGAAAAGCTTGGCTTGCCGGTCAGGGTAAATACATAGGCGCGTCTTGCACATGCTGACCGCTCTGCGAATCTAGCTCCCGATCAGTTTGTCGGTTTGCCATAGAAGTGTTCCACGAAGGGTGTACGGAATGTCTGGTGGCAGCCCAGACAAGCCGATTGCAGCTTATGAAACGAATCGATGACCTTCTGTCCGTTTTTTTCCTGCGCCAGCCGGCCCATCTCTGCGGCGGCATCATGCGTGTTACCGTCGAATGCCTTGAACTTCGGCATATCGGAGCCCATGAAGGCCATGATGCGCATTTTCTCGGTCAACGATGGTTGAGGGTGATCCGCAATCAATGGAGCCGTCCTGGCTACCGTATCCCAATCTTCACGGGAAATGCCATCGGTGACCGCCTGCATGTGCTTGCCCAGGTCTTTCATGATTTTTTGCAACTCGAGAGGCTCCGCGGCTTGTGCGACAGGGGTTGTGAATGTGAGGAACATGGTTGCGATTATCAGCAGTGATGATTTTTTCATTTGCAGCTCCCTTTCGTATGGTTGGTTTTAATTGTGCTATTTACGTTTTTTGATGCCATGAAGAAAGATCGGGAAGGCCTTTTCGGCTTCTTGCTGAAGGGCGCGTTTCCCGCCGAAGATCGATGCCTGCATGACCAGCCCCTGGATCATGCCGATATAGAGTACGGCAGCGCTCTTGCTGTCGAGATCGTCTGACGCCAGGGATTGCGATTTTGCGGATTCCAGCAGCCCCGCGACCTTGGCCTCGTAGCCTGAAATGATTTCCTGGATGAGTTGCCGCAGTTTGCTGTTTTTTTTGTGCAGCAGTTCGGAGAACAGCAGGCGTGGAATGGCCGGATGCTTGCCGATGAATGCGATATGCGCGAAGAACATGCGTTCGATGGCCTCCAGCGGGTCGGAGGCATCGGCCGCGGCCTTGTCCAGCACCTTCATCAGGCGGTCGCGTATCCACTGCATCACGGCGACCCAGATGTCATCCTTGGTTGCAAAGTGCCGGAAGATCGCCCCCTGGGTGAGTTGCATCGCATCTGCCATGTCCTGCGTCGTAACGCTGTCCGCCCCTTTTTCGGCCGCCAGTTCGACTGCCACGCGGATGATCTCGCTTTGCCTCTCTTCGGTGCTCAAGCGCCGCTTTGTTGTTCCCTGATTCAAAATAGCTCTCCTTCAAAAATGCTTTCAAACATGCCTGCCTTCGCCGGTTTCCTCATAGGTGCGCCCATCGCGGATGTGATAGATGCGCTTGAAGGTGGGGATGATCTTTTCATCGTGCGTGACGACGATGATAGCTGTCTGGTATTGCTCCGCCATCCGGTTCAGGATGCGAACCACGTTCAGCGCGCGCTCGCTATCCAGCGGCGCGGTGGGTTCATCGGCGAGGATGACAGGGGGGCGGTTGGCCAATGCACGCGCGATGGAAACGCGCTGCTGCTCACCGCCTGACAGTTGCGAAACCCCGGCCTTGGCGCGATGACCGACATCCAGCGCATCGAGCAGCTCCTGTGCGCGGCTGCGCGCATCGGCATTCGAGGCGCCGGCCAGCATCGGCAGCAGCGCAACGTTGTCGGTGACATCCAGGAACGGGATCAGATAGGGCGCCTGGAACACAAAACCGATGCGATCCCGCCTGAGCGTGCGCAAGTCATCGATCTTCCATCGTTCGTCAAAGATCATTTGCCCGCCCAGCGTCATTTGCCCTGCGGTAGGCTCGATCACCGCACCCAGACACTTGAGCAGCGTGCTCTTGCCGGAGCCGCTCGGGCCGACCAAGCCTACCACTTCGCCCGGCCAGATGGTCATGTCCACGCCCATGAGCGCATCCACTGCCGTCTCGCCCTCGCCGTAGCGCTTTTTCAGGTTTTTGATGTGGATGGCCGGCTCGCTCATGGCTTAACCCCCGATCGCCGTCGCCGGATCGATGCGCAATGCGGCGCGAATGGCGAATGTGCTGGCGACGGCACACATCAGCATGACCAGTATCAAGCCCCTGACGGCATCGCCTGACAATAGCAAAACATATTTGGGGAACAAGGGTGCCCACAGTGTCGCCGACAGCTTGCCGACAATGAAACCGATGACGCCAAGCCCTAATGCCTGTTGCAGGATCATCCCGCTGATCGTGTGGTTGGTTGCGCCGATCAGCTTGAGCACGGCGATCTCGCGCACCTTGTTCATGGTCATGGTGTAAATGATGAAGGCGACGATGGCCGCGCTGACGATGGCCAGTATCACCAGGAACATGAAGATCTGCCGGGACGAGGTGGCGATCAGGCGTGCCACCAGTATCTCGTCCATCTGGCTCCTGGTATAGGCTTGCAGGTGTTTCCAGCGTTCGATTTGCCCAGCGACATCCTCTTCCATGCCCGGAACTGTCCGCACCAGAACCGCATTCACGAAGTGGCTGGATGTCTGGCTGGCCTGTATCGCATCCAGCAGGCCGGACACGCCGGGGCGGTTGAAGGCAGGGTTGGCGGCAGTGCGGGCGCGCTCATTGAGCAAGGCATCGTTATCCTTGAGGAACTGCACTTCCTGCGCGTCCTTGAGAGGGATGAACACCATCGGATCACCGCTGGAAGAGACCATGCGGCGCGTGAGGCCGACAATGGTGTACTCGTGGCGCCGGATGATGATGCGGTCACCCACGGCAAAGCCGGTCTTGATGTCGGCCAGCGCCTCGTAGTGCGATCGGGCGATCGGGCGGCCTGCAATAAGATAGGCGGGTTCGCCCGGCTTGCCAGTTTCATATCCCACCAGCATCACGCGGATATCCCTGCGGTTGTGCCGGATCTGCATGGTCAGGTAGGTCACGTTGCCTGCTTCGCGTATACCCGGCAGGCCCAGCAGGTCGTTGGCCACGTCATCGCGCACGCTGGACGGTTCGGCATAGGGGCCCAATGTATCCCGTTGCACGACCCACAGGTCGGCGCCCGCGTTTTCGATCAGCACCTGCGCATCGTCCACCATGCCGCGGTAGACTCCCGCCATGGTCAGCGTCACTCCGATCAGCAAGCCCAGCCCCAGGCCGGTGAAAACGAATTTCCCCCGGCTATGCAGAATGTCCCGGCTCGCGAGGTTGATCACGGCCTACCCCCGAACCAGTTCGGGCACGACTTTCACATTCAGTCCCGGGCGCAGCGGTTGCTGGCTGTATACGATGACCGCGTCGTCATCTCCGAGGCCATCCAGTATTTGCGTGCGCCCATCCATGGTCGAGGCTCCGATCCTGATCGGCCTGAACTTCACTTCCTTGTTTTGCAGAACCCAGACACCATCCTGCTTATCGATGCGTTTCACCGCCGCGCTTGGAATAGTGCGAGCGTTATCCAGCTCGGGCAGCTTGATGGTGACCTCCGCGTATTCACCGATACTGGCGCCGGGACGGTCGGTGTTGAAGGACACATTGACGATCCGCTCCTCGGTCACCGTATCGCTGACCATGTCCACGCGCGCCACCTTGCCAGTGATTGGCGATTGGGGTTGCGAACGAAGCACAATCTCTGCTTCCTGCCCGATGCGTACCTGGCCGGCCTGCTTTTGTGCGATGCGCGTTTCTACCCACAGGCTGGACGGATCAATGACCTGAAGCGCAACCTGGCCGCCGGCTATGGTGCTGCCTGGCTCGACCAGCCTGGCTACGATCACGCCGTTGACCGGGCTGGATAATCTGGTCTGTGCATGCAATTTTCCGATTCCGCGCAAATCGGCTTGAGCTTTGGCATATTCCTCACGCGCCGCGGCCAGATTGGCAGTCGCCGCTGACAAGGCTGCGGCGGCGACATTTTTCTCATGCTGCTTCGCTTCGAACATCTCCTGGCTGACAAAGCCGCGCGTGCGCAATTCCTGATAACGTATGAACGTCGAAGAGAGCGTATTCAGCCGGCTCTGCGCTTCGCTCTGCATTGCTTCCAATGCCAGGATTGAATTGGCTGCTTTTTCGATGACACGCTGGCTGCCAGCCAGTTTTTCCCCCAGATCGACAGGATCCATCTCAACCAGCACCTGCCCCGCAAGAACCTGGTCACCCTGGTCGGCCAGCACGCTTTTTACCCGGCCTGTCACAGTCGGCGCCAGGTTGTAGTTGTATCTGGCCTTTAAAGTTCCGACGCCGAATACACCGCTGGAAATGTTTCCAGCCCGAACCTTGTCCACCGTGACCTTGACCGGCGCCAGCGGCCCTTGGGTCATTACGACCCAGGCAAAGATCAAGGTTCCTCCACCTCCCAGCCCCCACAATCGAATCTTCTGACTAAGCATAATGCACCCATTAAGTTAGTAATTGATTGCTATCTTAATGGGGGCTGCAAAAAATGCAACACCGTTTCACGGGAGATATGCCGATGTTTGTTTGCGGGGGGGCAAAGTGCACGGCTCGGCTGAACTTGCGGCTTTTTGCCGATGGAGGCGGATGAATGCCAAATGCGGTTTTACCGCAGATTGCCGTTGAAATGGAGAAAGGGGCAGGCGCAGCATATTCAGCGCCGCTGTCCGTACCCTCTTTGAGAAAGATGAGGAGAAGTCGTAATAAATCAGCGCTGGCAGGTGTACATCTTGCGCAGGAAGGCTTCCACATCTATCGCCGCCAGATCGGCGGGCATCGACTGATGTTCTTCGCGAGGCTGATGCAGCGCCAGGGCCGGAACCCACCCGGCGCACAACACCTCTTCACCGTAACCGGACGCATCGTCGCGTTCGATCTCGTAGCTGCTCATGTCCATGCTGACTGTGCCCATGATAAACCTCCTGTTTCTGCTGGCTTTGCACATTGCGCCGCCCTTTGGTAAGCATATCGGCAGGGGGCGTGAATAATTTAGCGCGGACATCAACATCGTCTCGGCAAAGGGGCTTTGGTATCATGCGCGCCTTCCTGGAATACTCGCTCATCCGGTAGTTTCGGAACGGCCCAACTGAAAAATAAGGAGACTAAGTAAATGCCAAATACACCGCTTGCGAATGTTGTTTCAACATCATTGTTTACTTTTGCCTTGTTGATATCTACAGCCGCAAGTGCCGCCGGTTCGGCGGCGCTGCGCATCGTCTGCGACGGAGATGCCGAGGGCGCGGAGGTGTATGTCAACGGCAAGCTCAAGGGCGAATGCCCGCTGGACATGAAGGTGCCGGAAGGCAAGCTGAAACTGCGCGTGCAGAAGAGGGGGGATGCGGAGCACGAGCCCCGCCTGTTCGAGCGGGAAATTTACATGGGCGACGGCGTGGTGAAAAAAGTCGAGGTGCAGTTAGGTCCGCTGGAGCTTAACGCGGCGGGCAAGCGTCGTGAAGAAGAAAAAATGCGCCTGGCACTTATGAGTATCGAAGCGGGCATGGTCGCCATCCCCGGCAAAAACTACGCGATGGGCAAAACCGAAGTCACCCAGGGGCAATGGAAAGCGGTGATGGGTGAGGATCCGCCGGAACTCATGTTCAAAGGCTGCGGCACCTGCCCGGTGGAAAGAGTGAGCTGGAACGACATACAGGAATACCTCACCAGGCTGAGCCAGAAAACCGGCAAACAATACCGCCTGCCCACCGAAGCCGAATGGGAATACGCCTGCTACGGCGGCAGCCGGAGCGAATACTGCGGCGGCAGCAGCATCGGCGCGGTGGCGTGGTACGGAGGCAACAGCGGCGGCAAGACCCATCCGGTAGGCCAGAAGCAGGCGAACGGCTACGGCCTGTACGACATGAGCGGCAATGTGTTGGAATGGCTAAGCAATTGCAACGGGACAAATTGCGAGGAGCGCTTGCTTCGCGGCGGTTCCTGGGACAGCAACAGTCCGGAGAACATGCGCGCGACATACCGTTACGAGTACGGCCCGACGATCCGGAACAGCCACTTCGGATTTCGTCTGGCCAGGACGCTGCCGTAGCGATAGCGTAAGGAGCTTACCCCTTCGGCATTACCCCTTTACACCTTGTGAAATTTGCGGTGAACGCGGCAACGGAGATCAGGTTTTTATTTTGGGGAACGGGGGCGAAGCCCCCACGAATAATTTTGTTAAAGGATCACCATGAAAATTATCCCGTTACGCGACTCCTTGCCGTTCGCGGCAATCCTGGCTGCCGCAGTTCTTGCCTGCGCGCCGGTGCAGGCAAAAACCCAGGAAAATTTATTCGACATGGCCGAGCAACTCGACCAGATGGACAAGCAGGATTTCCAGGCGGCCATCGACCGCGCCAACGATTGCACCCGCGCGCGCGATTTTTCGTGCAGCGAAAAGGAGCTCGCCAAGGCGGCCAAGGTGGCGAACGGCGGGAAAGACAAGAAGATCCTGGCGGCGGCGCGCCAGGGTGTCGTGGGAGAGAAGGCACGCATCGCCGAGGAGCAGCGGCAGCGCGCCGAGCAAGCACGCAGGCGCGAAGAGGAAGCACGCCAGCTGGCGGAGGCCATGGAAGAACGCGAACGGCAGGCACGGAGGGAGGCAGAGGAACGGGAGGGACAACGGGAGGAGCGGGAGTATGCCGGGAATTCCAGCGCCGAGACTTACGCGGCCATGATGGATGGAATCAACAAAAATTTCGAATCCATTGACAGAATGAACCGTCAGGCACTCGCGTCTGTGAGGGAAATCAATCGCGCGCAAGCCGAACGGGCCGCTGCGCAAAAACACGCCAATGCGGAACGGAAGGAGCGAGAGGCGGAACAGCGGGGGGAAGCCCGGAGAAACGAGGAGGCGCGGCAGTCGCGCGAGAAACTGGCGCAGGCGGATGTGCGCGACCGCGAAAACCAGAGCCGTGCGGAGGCGGAGCGTGCCGCCGAACGCCAGCGCCAAGAACGCGAGGCGCAGCAGCGCGAGGAACAGCGCCGCAGGGACGAGCAGGCGCAGCAGGAGCGCGCCAGTGAGCGGGAAAAGCAGCGCCAGCGCGAGGAAGCGGATCGCCTGGCCAAAAAGCAGGCGGAGCAGGCAGCGGAACAGCAGGCGAAAGAGGCCTATTTGGCCGCGATGAAGCAGGGTATACGCCTCCGGGTCGTACAAGAATTTGACCCTTCTTATCGCGCCACCGGGTCAATGCCAAAGATAAAGAAGGTGCTTTTTTGTATTGACGTGTACTACCAGGCGAGCTGTCCGGGCAGCCGGGTTACCAGTAACGGTGTTTTAACCAACTTTATCGGATGGGGAATGGACAACTCCAAGATCGAACCCAAGCCTGCATGTGCGCTGGATCAAGTTCGGATAGAAGTGACGGATGTCCGGCCCGGGTGCAACTGAACCGGATTCGCAAATGACAACGGCTTCACGGTGACCATGGCGGCTATCTGTGCAAGCTGCCAAAAGCGGCTGTGGGCGGCGGCGCAATCTACACTTCCATGGCTACGGCTCCCAGTGCGTGATGAGGCCTGCAATAAGGCGATGGATATGGCCATGGCAGATCATGGCGTCGTCGGCCAGTGCGCCTGCCAAACCAGAGGCAGCAACAGTATTTGACAGGTGCAGTCAACCGGCCCCAAACCCGAGGACTCGCTGATCGGCACTGCCAGGAAAAATTCCGCGAACTGGCCGAGTGCGAGCCGGGCGACAAGAGTTGCAAGAGGCAGCGGAATATCGGTACAGGTGTAAGAAATTGATCGCATTTCGGGGAGTCGTGACGTTAACCACCTGAGGGCGCGCTGACACCAAGCTTGCCTCCACCAGTTGGGGTTGGAAGTCAGGAACTCTATCTATAATAGCGCGGACGTCATCGCCCCGGCAGGGATGCTTTGGTATCATGCGCCCCTTCCAGAAACACTCATTCACCCGTTAACTCCCTGAAATGTTGGACAAGCTCAATCCCGCGCAGCGCGAAGCGGTGACCTATCTCGACGGCCCCTTGCTGGTGCTGGCCGGCGCGGGCAGCGGCAAGACGCGCGTCATCACCCAGAAGATCGTCCATCTGGTGCAGCAGTGCGGCTATGCGCCGCGCAACATCGCCGCGATCACCTTTACCAACAAGGCGGCCAGCGAGATGCGCGAGCGCGTCGGCGCGCTGCTGCAGGGCAAGGATGCGAGGGGGCTGGTGGTGAGCACCTTCCACTCGCTGGGCATGAACATCCTGCGCAAGGAGGCTGCGCTGCTGGGCTACAAGCCGCAGTTCTCGATCTTCGATTCCGGCGATACCTGGAAGATCATCGGCGAGCTGGCCAATTCCGGCGACAAGCAGGAAATCCGCGACATCCAGACACAGATTTCCAACTGGAAGTCGGCCTTCATCGCGCCGCAGCAGGCCGCGCAGGTCGCGGAGAACGACGAAGCCAGGATCCATGCGCGGATTTATGCGCGCTACCAGGAGACGCTGCGCGCCTATCAGGCGGTGGATTTCGACGACCTGATCCATTTGCCGGTGGTGCTGTTCAAGGAGCACCCCGAGGCGCTGTTCCGCTGGCAGAACCGGCTGCACTACCTGCTGATCGACGAATACCAGGACACCAACGATTGCCAGTACCAGTTGACCCGGCTGCTGGCGGGGCACCGCGCCGCGTTCACCGCGGTGGGCGACGACGACCAGGCGATCTACGCGTGGCGCGGCGCGAGCATCGAGAACCTGCACAACCTGCGCAACGACTACGCGAAGCTGCGCGTCATCAAGCTGGAGCAGAACTACCGCTCCTCGCAGCGCATCCTCAAGGTGGCGAACCACCTCATCAACCACAACACCAAGGTGTTCGAGAAGAACCTGTGGAGCGATCACGGCATCGGCGATCCGGTGCGCGTCTACGCGGCGCGCGACGACGAGCATGAGGCCGAGAGCGTGGTGATGAAGCTGATGGCGCACAAGTTCGAGCACCGCACGCGCTTTGCCGACTACGCGATCCTGTACCGCAGCAACCACCTGTCACGCGCCTTCGAGGAGCAACTGCGCGCGCAGCACGCGCCTTATACGGTGAGCGGCGGCCAGTCGTTCTTCGAGCGCGCCGAGATCAAGGACATCACTTCGTATTTGCGGCTGATCGCCAATCCGGACGACGATCCCGCCTTTATCCGCGCGATCACCACGCCGAAGCGCGGCATCGGCAACACCACGCTGGAAAAGCTCGGGGCACACGCCGGGGCGCGCCAGGTCAGCCTGTTCGAGGCGGCTTTCGAGGTCGAGATGGAGCAGCAACTGCCGCCGCGCCAGCACGAAGACCTGCTGATTTTCTGCAACTTCATCAACCGCCTCCAGGAGCGCGCCGACAAGGACCCGTGCGGCGAACTGCTCGACGAGCTGCTGCGCGCGATCGACTACGAGGCCTGGCTGTACGACAGCCACGAGCCACGCCAGGCGCAGACCCGATGGGAGAACGTGCAGGAATTCATCGGCTGGCTCAAGCGCAGGGCCGAGGCCGACGAAAAGTCGCTGATCGACATGGTGCAGACCATCGCGCTGATCAACATGCTGGAGGGCAAGGATGAGGAGCCGGATGCGGTGACGCTCTCCACGCTGCACGCCGCCAAGGGGCTGGAGTTCCCGCATGTGTTCATCGTTGGCGCGGAGGAGGACATCCTGCCGTTTCGCGACAGCGACGAGAAACAGATCGAGGAGGAGCGCCGCCTGATGTATGTCGGCATCACGCGCGCGGAGCGCAGCCTGCAGATCAGCTACTGCAACCGCCGCAAGCGCGGCAAGGACTGGGCGGCCTGCGAGCCGAGCCGCTTCCTGGAGGAGATGCCGCAAGGGGAGCTGGTCTATGCGGGAGGCCACAAGGAAGCCGCGCCGACCGTCAGCAAGGGCGAGGGCATGGACAAGCTGGCGCGGCTGAAGGCGATGCTGAACAAGGAGCCGGGCTAATCAGGGAAGTTCTTGATTGCCCCGGTTGCCCAACGCAACGTGAGGCGCTTCAATCCCACAGGCCTTGTCGTTGCAGCAATTTGCCATTGCCTATTCCCTTTAGCTATTCGATTAGAAATTGATTTCCACACGAGCCCCTGCGATCCATACGTTCTGCCGCGCGGGATTCATATTCGGATGGAGGACATATTGCACCGTTGGCTGAACCGCAAGCCAAGGATTAACCTGTATACGGTAGGTCGCTTCGGTGCTTGTTTCGCTGCTCAGGCTGTTATTCAGCCGTTGAAATGTTGGGCTGGCATGACTGACGGTAACGCCAATGGCTGCGATGTCGTCGTCGCGTCCGGCAATCAGGCCGTGATAACGCAGACCTATGCTGCCGGTCCAGTCCGACTGATGAATGTCCTTGCTGGCGACACCGTAACGCACAAAGCCTGCCAATCCTTGTTCCGGATGATCCTTTTCGTTCATCAGCGTGCGCTCCGCCAGGAAATAAGCTCCTTGACTTGGATGAAGTATGGGGTTGAGAGGGTCAAGGTCGCTAAAACGAGAGGAGTAGCGCCAATAGCCAATAGCCGTCTTGTTGAAATACTCGCCTTCTTCCGACGGGGCAGGTTGCGGCGTGAGCCCAAGTTCTACAATGGAAAGCGTCCCATCGCCCTTGTTCAACTGGATATGCGTGCCGCGCGGGTTGTTGGGGTCGCCCGGCACTCCATCCGTCAGCGCGTATTGAGCGTAGAAGCCTTTATCCTGCGAGGTGTATTTTAAACGGAGCGCCAATGCTCCCACAGGGAAGATAGGCGGAGCATTCATGCCAGACTGCCCCAAATCATTCGCCATGCCATAAGGGGTCTGGGTAAACACAGCGGAGGTATCGTTGACGTAGAACTCGGAATCTATCGCATACAGGCCGAACAGTACGGACAGGCTTTCATCATAGAAACCCTTTTGAATCCAGGCCTGAAAAAACTGTGCCGTGTTATTCGCCTCGATGTTGTCCACGATAACGAAACTATCGACATAATCCCGGTTAAATTTGCTACCGAGTTGGCTGTGATATTGGACGTAAGCAGTAGTGGATTTCCATCCCAACAGCTTTTCCAGGTCCATCTTGACCCTGGCTTCTGTGTTGCCCATCCATACCGTGCCCCGCTTGATCCCGCCGGATAGATTGGAAAGAACATCGCTCTTGTGGGTAAAGCCTAGCTCAATTCCTTTGTTATAAAGGTTGGAGCGCACGCCCCCCCAATCACCGGTAAGCGTCTCCGTATTCCAGTCTGGCCCCTTCTCTTCTGCGGCCACAACAGAACCGATGCAACCAATGGCTATAGCCAAGGTAAAAACATATTGAAGAATCATTCCCCCCCCCTTTTTTATTATCACAGCGACACTGTCCGTCTGTTGAAAGCTAGCCACTACACAGAACAACATCCTCTAGCCAAAGTCGCACAATTCCTTCCCAAAAATGCACGACTTGGCTGACAAGACAACCTACCCTTAAACGTTACCTAAATCGAACCGGGAACGAGCCCCCGGCCTGATCGGCACACACTCCCGCTGGCTTGGTGTTGAATTTCCATACCAAGCGGCACGAGACTTCATGTCCATCTGCGGATCTGGCAATCGTCTCAATGGAGTAAACCACATGTTCGGTATCGAGACCGGAAAAGATTCGATCCCAGTGCTTCGGATTGACGCCATAGTAGCGCTTGCGCAGTTCCGCCAGATTGGTCTGTCGATCGACGGCAAAGCCGCGAGCCTCATAACGGCGATCCGGCGCTTCCAGCACAAGGAGATTGCCTTCCCCACGATCATGCACCAATTCGCCACCAACAAACGGTGCACTGCCTTGTTTGTCCAACGGGTGAGTTGGGCTGGCGCAACCTGTAAACATCAAGATTGCCAGTATGCTCAAGTAATATTTGCTCATGGTAATTCCTTTCATTAAAAAGTTGAAGCTGCTTGATTTATATCAAGCGCTCGAAAAGCAACACAGCCGGTGATTTCCTCATGCCGCAAGTTCATCTGATTCATAACGCCCCCTGTTTTTCAACCGTAGTCACCTGATAGATGCCGCGCCCGGTCAGACCGCAGTCGGCGGCTCGCAACGCCTGCAAGACATCGTCCACATCCTCGTCCTTGAGCAGAATGTCCACACGAACGTACGGCGTATAGCCGATCACGCGGTCGCGCGCGGAAAGCGCCGGGTCATATTCATCCTGAGGGCTGTGCCCCTCGACCTGGATGAAGGTAAATCCGGTTACCTGCTCAAGGCTGTGCAGCGTATCCGCAAGCGCACGCTGAATATCGGCATGCACGATCAACGTAAGATTTTTCATAGGGGGCTCCTTTGGGGATTCCTGATGCGCAGCTCGGCACGTGTCTCGATCCAGGCGTAGAGTGTGGGCAACAGCACCAGCGTAAGCAGCGTGGAGGTGAATAGCCCGCCGATCACCACCACGGCCAGTGGCCGCTGTAGCTCGGAGCCGGGGCCGGTGGCGAGCAGCATCGGCACGAGGCCGAGGCTGGCAATGAGCGCCGTCATCAGCACCGGCCGCAGTCGGCGCTCCGCACCTTCCTGCACCGCTTGCAGCACCGTGCGTCCAGTTTCGCGCAACTGATTGATATAGGCCACCATCACTACACCGTTGAGCACCGCCACGCCAAACAGCGTGATGAAGCCCACCGATGCCGGCACCGATAGATAAAGCCCGGAGAGGTAGAGACTCACCACCCCGCCGATCAGGGCGAACGGGATATTCAGGATAATCAAACCCGCTTGGCGAACTGACCGGAAGGTCGAAAACAGCATGAAGAAAATCAGCGCAATCGATACCGGCACGACCACCGCCAGGCGTTGCGCCGCGCGCTGCTGGTTCTCGAACTGACCGCCGTAGTCGATGTGGTAGCCTTCGGGCAGTTTTACCTCACGTTCGATGGCGGCCTTCAGTTCCTCGACGAAGCCTACGACATCGCGCCCCTCGACGTTGGTGCGCACGGCGACCAGCCGCCGCGCCGATTCGCGCTGGATCAGCACCGGGCCGTCAACTTCGCTCACCTTGGCGACTTCTCCGAGCGGCACCAGCGCGCCACCCGCGGTCTTGATGAGGAGTTCCTTGATTGCTGCGGACGAGGCGCGCGCGGCTTCCGGGTAGCGCACCAGCACGCCGAAGCGACGGCTACCTTCGATGATCTCGGTCACCACCTTGCCGCCGACCGCGGATTCGACCACGGCGTTCACATCCTCGTTGTTGAGACCGTAACGTGCGAGTTTTGCCGAGTCGATGGCGACCGTGAGGTAACCTTGCCCGGAAAGGCGCGCACGGAATATGTCGCTCGCGCCTCGGGTGCGCTGGACGATTGCCTCGATCTTGCCGGACAATTCCTCAAGCACGGCGAAATCTTCGCCGAAGAGCTTGATGGCGACATCGGCACGTACCCCGGACAGCATTTCGGAGACGCGCATGTCGATCGGCTGGCTGAAACCCGCCTCGACGCCCAGCGCCTCGAAGGGTTCGAGTTTCTCGCGCAGCTTCTCCTGGAAGGCTTCGAGCCCGTAGCCCCAATCCTCGCGCGGCTTGGTCTGCAGGAAGCAGTCGGTCTGGTAGAAACCCATCGGGTCGAGCCGCAATTCGTCGGCCCCGCTACGGCAGATCATGCCGGTGACCTCGGGAATTTCCAGGATCGCCTTCTGGATCGGCTTGTCCAGCGCGAGCGAAGCCTCGAGCGATATGTCCGAGGATTTTTCCAGGTTCACCACCGTTTTTCCCTCGTCCATCGCCGGCATGAACTCCTTGCCGATAAGGGGGAACAACGACCCAGCCGCTACGAGCAGCAAAATCGCCCCGAGCACGGCGGACTTGCGATATTCAAGCGCCCAGCGCATCACCGGCAGGTACACGCGCTTGATCGCCGCCAGCATGCGATCTTCGCCATGCGCGCCGGAGCGCATGAGGAAACTCGCCAGCACCGGGATTACGCTGAGCGACAGCAGTAACGACCCCATCAGCGCGAACACGATGGTCAGCGCCAGCGGTCCGAACATGCGGCCTTCAAGTCCGGTAAGCGAGAACAGCGGCAGGAACACGATGACGATGATCAGGATGCCGGACAGCACCGGGGTGGAAACCTCGGCCGCGGCGCGATAGACCAGATGCAAGCGGCTCACCCCCTTGGGTGCATGCGCGAGTTGGGCGTGGATGTTCTCCACCACCACCACGGCAGCATCCACCAGGATGCCGATGGCGATGGCAAGCCCTCCGAGCGACATCAGGTTGGCGCTGACGCCGAACAGGTTCATCAGGATGAAGGTGGACAGCACCGTCAAAGGCAGGATCAGCGCCACGGTGAGCGCCGCACGCAGATTGCCGAGCAGCACGATCAGCACCAGGATCACCAGTATTACCGCCTCGCCGAGCGCCTTCTCCACCGTGAGCACGGCAGCGTTGATGAGGTCGGTGCGGTCATAGTATGGTTCGATGGTGACGCCCTTCGGGAGCGTGGGCGTAAGGCGTGCGAGTTCCTGCTTGACGGCCTCTGCCACGGTGCGGCTGTTGGCGCCGACGCGCAGCAGCGCGAGGCCGGTTACGATCTCGCCTTCGCTGTCCGCCGTGACACCGCCGTAACGCACCAGCGATCCCTCCGCGACCTGTGCGACATCGCCGATGCGCAACGGCACGCCGCCGCGCGTCACCACGGTGATGCGGCGGATGTCGTCTGCATCCCTGAGCTGCCCGACAGTGCGCACCAGCAGCATCTTGTCCTCGCGGTTGACGCGGTCGCCGCCGGCATTGCGGTTGTTGCGCCCGATAGCGCGCTCCAGATCGTCGATGGCCAAACCCTGAGCGGCGAGTTTGCCCGGGTCTGGGCGCACCTCGAAGGCGCGCACCAGGCCGCCCATCGAGTTCACGTCGGCCACTCCGTCCACGGCGCGCAGCTGTGGGCGGATCACCCAGTCCTGGATGCTGCGCAGTTCGCTGCTCGAATAGCCTTCGCCCCTGACGCGGTACATGTAGATGTCGCTCAAGGGGGTGGCTATCGGCGCGAGCACCACTTCGGCGTCCTGGGGCAGCGCGCCCTTGGCCTGGTTCAGGCGCTCCGCGACCTGCTGGCGCGCCCAATAGATGTCGGTGCCGTCCTCGAAATCGATGACGATGTTGGATATTGCGTACTTGGTGGTCGAACGTAGGAGTTTCAGGCGCGGGATGCCCTGCATCTCCATCTCGATCGGGAAGGCAATGCGCGATTCAACCTCGGTCGGCGCAAGACCCGGCGCCTTGACGAGCACCTGTACTTGCGGCGGCGAAATGTCGGGGAAGGCGTCGATGGGCAGCGTGCGGAACGCCCACAGGCCGCCGGCAACCACCGCGACGGCGATGATCAGCATCATCAGGCGCTGGATCAGCGCGAATCGGATGAGCGCGGCGATCATGGCTGAACCTCCTGCCCGCCGACGATGGACAATCCGGCAGCAAGCCGCAGATCGACCGAGGCCAGCGCGCATGCCTGCAACAACTCCTGATAACGGGCACGGGCATCGAAGTAGGCGTTGTTCGCGTCCACCAGCGCAAGGACGTTGGACTCGCCTGCGGCAAAACTGCGGCGCGTAAGTTCAAAGATTTTGCGTGCGGGTTCAATCAGGTTCGCGTTCACCTGCTCGGTCTGGTTCTGCAGGCGGAGCAGTTGCGCGTATGCCTGCTCCAGACGCGTCCTGGCGTCCCGAACCAGCGCCTCGTAACGCGCACGGCTTGCCTCGGCCTCGGCCCTGGCCTTGCCTTCCAAAGCGCGATTCCGGTTCAGGATCGGAATCTCCATGCCGACGCCTATTCCCGTTACGTTGATCGTTGCGCCGTTGTTGAAATCCCGGTCACGGAACAGTTTCAATACGGGATCCGGATAACGCTGCGATTCGGCCACTTCGATTCCCTCCCTCGCTGCCTCCGTCTCATGGCGCGCCGCCTCGATGGCGGGATGGCGATCGAGTTCATGAGCGAAGGCTTCGAACGAAGCTGGACGAGCTGGAAGAGTCAGCAGAGTGGTCTCGGCAGCGGCTCCGTCCGCAAGGCCAAGCAGATTCTTGAACCCGATGCGGGCATTCTCATAGTCGCGCTCGGCCAGGATGGCTCCCTGACGGGCATCCTCGCGCATGATTGCGAGCCGCCCCAGTTCAAGCGGCGACAGATAGCGTTTCAGGCGATCTCCATAGGCTGTTATCTGGCCTGCTGCGAAATTATTGGTAAATTCCAGGCGCTCTTTGGCTAGTTGGCGTTTCGCTGCGGCAAACTGCACCGCATGAAAGACGTTGGCCGCTTCATGTTCCAGCAACAGAGACTGGGCCTGGCGGTTAGCTCGCGCTGCCGAAAGGCCTGACTCGGCTGCGGCACGTTGACGTGAAATTCGCCGGAACGGAAGCGGCTGGGAGAGTGCCAACTGTGCGAGACCTGTTCCTCCTTGTCCGCTCAATTGCCCGATTCTGTTATCAGCACGCAGGTCGATGCTTGGATTTGGCCAAGCTCCCGCCTGGGTCAATTCCTCCTGGCGCATATCTACTGCGGCGTCGGACTGCCGGCGCTCCGGCGCCACTTCCAGCACGCGACGGGTTGCCGATTCAAGCGTCCAGACTTTGGTATTTCTTGCTGGCTCCGACAAGGTGTCAGCCTTAATGGAATCAACAGGTGCCGTGGCGATGGTTGTTTGTGCAATAACGGGGATGGAATACAGTGCCGCCATTCCCAGCGGCAATAACAATCTAAGCATCGGATTCTCCAGACGCAACTACGTTTGAATTTGGCGAGGCCTAGTGTCGCTGATTGCGAAAAAACGATACTGGAAGAACCTCGCCGGATCAGGCGAGAGTTGCTCTGGGTGGGTGCTCGATGAGATGTGGTGGTGCCGAGACGAAAGTACCGGCTGGAGTTGTAAACCGGAGGCTGTATCCTGACAGCGGCATTACGCTAACGATACCCGGCAGAATGGAGGAGAAGCTAGGGTGTGCATGGTCGTGGTTGTGCGTCTTGCCTGCATCATCTGCACCGGGCGGCGGTGTGTCGTGGTCATCGCCATGTTCGTGGTTATGGTGTCCGATATGTGAAGCATGCCCCTGCTTCTGTTCCAAAGCATCACAAATGCCTACTGATGCTGCATAGGCGGCATTCAGCGAGAGCACGATAGTAAGAAGAAACAGAAGGCAAGTACGCATGGCGGCGGACTATACCACTAATAGTGACGCATTGTTGCGGTTGTCAGCGTCTGCCATTGCAGCATTGAAATGCTGCTTAGTACCCCAGCGCCCGCGCACCCTGGTAGAACGCGAAGCTTGCCAGCCAGGCGAGGGCCAGCGACCAGCCGATGGAGAACAGGGTGAAGCCCATGTTCTTGGATTCGCTGCGCAGCGTGGCGATGGCCGAGATGCACGGCATGTAGATCAGGGTGAACAGCATGAAGCTGTAGGCCTGCACCCAGTCCAGTTGCTGCCCCAGCACGTTGCTCAGCGCTGTGCCGCTCAGGCCGTAGATCACCGCGAGCGCACCGATGACGATTTCCTTGGCGACGAAGCCGAAGAGCAGCGCGATGGTGAGCTGTTCGTTGATGCCGATCGGTGCGAAGATAGGTTGCAGGAAGCCGCCGATCATGCCGGCCAGCGTGTCGCTGCTGGCGGGCGCGGCGGACGGCGGCAGGTGGGTTAGCAGCCAGATCAGCACGACGCCGGCGATGATGAACTTGGTGGCGCGGCGCAGGAAGTGCTGGATTTCCAGCCAGCCGCGCATGACGATCTGGTAGGCAGTGGGGAATCGGTACGGTGGCAGTTCCAGCACGAACGGTTCGCTGCTCTGGAACTTGCTCTTGAACAGCAGTGCGGTGAGGATCGCGGCGACGAAGCTGAACAGGTACAAGCTGAACAAGACGATCGGCGCGTTCCTGGGTGAGAACAGCGCGGCGGTGATGAACGCGAACACCTGCAGGCGCGCCGAGCACAGCGAGAACGGAATCACCAGCATGGTGAGCAGGCGCATCGCGCGCGAGCGCATCACGCGGGTGCCCATCAGCGCGGGCACGTTGCAGCCGAAGCCCATCAGCAGCATGACGAAGCCGCGCCCGTCCAGCCCGAGGCGCGCCATCAGCGCATCCATCAGGAATGCGGCGCGCGACAGGTAGCCGCTGTCTTCCACCATCGCCATGAACAGGAAGAACAGCACGATGACCGGCACGAAGGCGGCGACGGTGGCGACGCCGTTGTAGATGCCATCGAGCAGCAGCCCTTGCACGGCTTGCGGCAGCCCGCCCAGCAGCGGTGCGAGCGCGGCCTCGCGCAGCCAGGTGAACAGCGCGGCGACGCCGTTTTGCAGCGGCTGTCCGAGCAGGAAGATACCCTGAAACAGCAGGTACATGATGGCGAAGAAGATCGGCAGCCCCAGCCACGGGTGCAGCATCACGCGGTCGAGTTTCTCGGTGAGGTTTTCCGGCAGTTGCGCCGGGATTTGTACGGCATGCTTGAGCACGCGCGCCATTTCCGCTTCGATATGCACGTCCTGCTCGAGCTTGCTGCGCAGTTGTTCGGCCATGCCGGGCGTGGGATAGCGCAGCGCCTTGGTGATCGCCTGCAGGGCTTCCGGGTAGCCGTTGCCGTATTTGCCGCTGAGCAGGAACACTGGCACGCCCAGCAGATCGGACATTTTTCGGCCGTCGATGGTGATGCCGTATTTTTTGGCTTCGTCCGCCATGTTGAGCAGCACCACCATGTTCATGTTGAGCTGCTTGAGCTGCAGCAGCAGGCTCATCTGGCGCTCGATCTGCGTGGCGTTGAGGATGACCAGCGCGAGATCCGGCACGTTGTCGTGCAGGAAGTGGCGCACCACCTGCTCGTCGTCCGAGAAGCCGTGCAGGTCGTAGATGCCGGGCAGGTCGATGACTTCCACCATGTCGCTGCCCAGCAGGATCTTGCCGCTGAGCAGTTCGACGGTGATGCCCGGCCAGTTGCCGACGCGCGCCGCGCCCCCGGTCAGGCGGTTGAATAGGGTGGACTTGCCGGTGTTGGGCATGCCGAGCAACGCGACGCGCTTCATACCTTGCACACCGTGATCTTGGCGGCCTCGCTGCGCCGCAGCAGGATGTCGGTGGTGCCGATGCGCACCTGCAGGGGGCCGGAGAAGCTGGCCTTGCGGATCAGCTCGATCTGGTTGCCGCTGCGGAAGCCCAGCGCGAGCAGGCGCTGATGCAGGGCTTCTTCGGCGTGGATCGCGACGATGGTCGCGGACTCGCCGGGGTGCAGGGTGGCCAGGGTGGTCGAAGGCATGGCAAAGGGTAAATTCAACAGTGGCGCCATTATTCCACAGGGGCGCATCTTTTGTCGCGCCGCCCTTTGGCGCGTTGCCGTATTGCGGTAGAATGCAGCACTTTATTTTGGTGGCAGGAAAAATGATCAAGGGCAGTATCGTTGCAATCGTCACGCCGATGCACGAGGACGGCAGCCTCGACTTGGTGGCATTCCGGGCATTGATTGATTTTCACATCGCGCAGGGGACGGACGGCATCGTGGTGGTCGGTACCACCGGCGAATCGCCCACCGTGGACGTGGCGGAACATGAGCTGCTGATCGCCGAGGCGGTGAAGCACGCGGCCGGGCGCATTCCAGTCATCGCCGGAACCGGGGCGAACTCGACCCGGGAGGCGATCGAGCTGGCGGCGTTCGCGAAAAAGGCCGGCGCGGAGGCGTCGCTGACGGTGGTGCCCTATTACAACAAGCCGACCCAGGAAGGTCTGTACCAGCACTTCAGGACCATCGCCGAGGCGGTGGATATGCCGCACATCCTGTACAACGTGCCGGGACGCACTGTGGCGGACATGAGCAACGACACCGTGCTGCGCCTGGCGCAGATTTCCAATATCGTCGGCATCAAGGACGCGACCGGCAACATCGAGCGCGGCAGCGACCTGCTGCAGCGCGCGCCGGAAGGCTTTGCGGTATACAGCGGCGACGACGCCAGCACGCTGGCCTTGATGCTGCTCGGCGCGCACGGCACGATTTCGGTGACGGCGAACATCGCGCCGGGGCTGATGCACGAGATGTGTGCGGCGGCCCTGAACGGCGAGGTTGCGAGGGCGCGCGAAATCAATTTCCGCTTGCTCGGCTTGCACCGCAACTTGTTCGTCGAGGCTAATCCGATCCCGGTGAAGTGGGCGGTGGCGCGCATGGGCAAGATGAAAAATGCGTTGCGCCTGCCGCTCACGCCCCTGTCGCAATCTGCGCACGGGGCGGTCGAGGTGGCGATGCGCCAGGCCGGCGCACTCAATTAATTGGCTGTATAGCAGGAGAGAAACAATGAAAGTTTGGCAGATCGGGATTTTCTGTGTGGCGCTGGTTTCGCTGGCGGGTTGCAAGTCGCTTGGCCTGGGCGGCAAGCGTGTCGATTACGGTACCGAGGCTGGCCAGGTTCCGGCGCTCGAAGTGCCGCCTGACCTGACTACGCCCCCTAGCGATGAACGCTTCAAGGTGCCGCAGGGCGAAGATGAAGGGGTGGCGACTTATTCCCAGTACCGCAAGGGTGGTGCAGCCCAAGCCGGCGATACCAAGGAAGCGTCAGCGAGCGAAACCAGGGCAGCCAGCGTGACGGCAACAAGCAGCAAAACGACGATCAATGCCTCCGGACCGGCAGGATCGGCCAGCCTGGAGGAGATTTTCGACGGCAGCAAGATTATCGTGGTTAACGATACGTTCGACCGCTCTTGGCGCAGGGCAGGGCTGGCTATCGAGCGCGCCGGGCTGGCGGTGGAAGACAAGGATCGTGCCAGGGGCATCTACTTCCTGCGCCCGGCCAAGGTGGAGCGCGACTGGCTGGATAAGCTGCAGTTCTGGAAGAGCGGCGAAAACAACAATACGCGTTATCGCGTGAACGTCAAGGATGGCGGTGCGGCATGCGAAGTGTCCGTTACCGATCAGGACGGCGCGAGCGATGATGCGGCCAAGCAGATGGTTGAGGCGATTTACAAGAATATCAATCAGTAGTTGCCGGCAGCCTGCTTCATGAAGTTCGCCTCTCTGGGCAGCGGCAGCGAAGGCAATGCACTGCTGGTTGCTGCCGGCCGGACGCTGGTGCTGATGGACTGCGGCTTCGGCTTGCAGGACACGGTTTCGCGGCTGGCGCGGCTGGGAGTATCCGCTGATCAACTGAGCGGCATTGCCGTCACGCATGAGCATGGCGACCACATTGGCGGTGTGGCACGGCTGGCGCGAAAATTCAACCTGCCGGTCTGGCTTACCCACGGCACCTTGCGCAGCCAGGCAGTAGATTTTTCCGATATTACCTGTCTCCATGAAATCGATCCCCACCAAGCATTTGCAATCGGTGAGATCCAAATTACCCCCTACCCGGTTCCGCACGATGCAGTCGAGCCGGTACAGTTTGTTTTCAGCGATGGCGCACGGCGGCTTGGCGTACTGACCGATGCCGGCTGCAGCACGGCATATATCGAACAGACCCTGAGTGGTTGCCATGCGCTGGTGCTGGAATGCAATCATGACAGCGGCATGCTGAGGGACGGCGATTATCCATACAGTCTCAAGCAGCGCGTGGGCGGGCGCTTCGGACATCTGAACAACCGGGATGCTGCCGGTATTCTGGGCCGGCTGGATGCGAGCCGTCTGCAGCATCTGGTTGCCGCGCACCTGAGCCGCAAAAACAACACTGCAGGGCTCGCGGTGCAGGCGTTGAGTGGCGCGTTGAACTGCGAAGCGAGCTGGGTGGAAGTGGCGACGCAGGAAGAGGGGTTCGGCTGGCGCGAAATTATCTGAGCAGGGTGAGGAAAATAAAAAAGCCGGCTTGCGCCGGCTTTTTGTACTGCTTGAGAAGCGCGATGCTTAGTGCTTTGCAGCAGGTGCAGCAGCAGGTGCAGGTGCTGCTGCAGGTGCTGCTGCAGCAGGAGCGGCAGCAGCAGCCGGAGCAGCTTCAGCAGCGGGAGCTGCAGCTGCAGCAGGTGCGGAAGCGGCTTCAGCAGCAGGAGCCGGTGCGGGAGCAGCGGCAGGAGCCGGTGCGGCAGCAGGAGCTTCAGCAGGTTTTCCACCACAAGCGGTCAAGGCAAGAGCCAGCAGAGCAGCAACGAGAGCAGAGAGTTTCATTATTAATTTCCTTGGGAGATTGAAGTTAAAAAGCACAAAATTTTTTACCTGATTTTGAAGCTCCCGAAATCGAAACGGGAATACCCCCAAATCGAAGGCGGCGTATTCTAGCTCTTGCATACAGGAAAACAAGGGGGGGCGGCAACTATTTTTTACAGCCCGAGCCTTGAAGTGGCTGCTGCCGGGTGTGAAGCCCCCCACATTTCCATGAAACGGGATTTCAGGATGCGCGCATTTTCCGGGTCGTGCTGCGCCAGGATGCCGCGCGGGTCGTCGAAGTGGAAACGGCGCACATAATGGGCGTCATCCGCAACCGAAAAGGATTCGGTGACCTGATGAAGCCTGTCAGGCGTTTGATGGATGAACATGCTGCTGCCGAACCGGTGCAGCAGCATCATCATGCGTGGACACAGGGTGGACAGGTAGCGGGTATCGTGCACCAGCACGAACAGCCGGTTGGCGGGGCTTGCGAGCAGGAAACTGCGCAGCGTCTCGTAACGCACTTCGGTGTTGAATCCCAGGCCGTCGAAGTTCTTGTCAAACAGACACAGATCGCGGCGCGCCAGCTTGCACAGCGTATCCAGTGCGGCAGTGTAGTCCACGATGCCGTCCAGTCTGGTGTGTTGCAGCGTGCCGTCACTCATGATTTGCTCCTGAAATCCAGAGGGGGAAAATATTAGCTGCCCAAGTATCGCCGGTAAAGCATTTCATCCGATCGGGCATGCAGCACAATTTTTAATGGGTAGGATTATAGTTGTCCCATGCCGGATATGGCGGCACAAAAATTTTTATAATGCAGCCGAAATGTGTTTAAAATGCCGCATAGGGGGAAACATCTATGCAGACTGTTCATCTCACTACCGGAATGGAAGCACCGCATTTCGAATTGCCGGATGCGGACATGGAAACTTTTGTGCTTACCTCGCAGCGGGGCAAAAAAAATGTCGTGCTGTATTTTTACCCCAAGGACAATACACCGGGCTGTTCCATGGAAGCCAACGAGTTCAGCGAACTCGATGACGATTTCGTCAAGCTGGATACCCTCGTGGTCGGCATCAGCCGCGATGATTGCCTGAGCCATGCGTCGTTTCGCGACAAATACGGGCTGTCGGTACTGCTGCTCTCCGACCCCGAGGCGCGTGTCTGCAAGCGCTATGGCGTGATGGTTGAAAAGGAAGTGGACGGGCACAAAAAGCATGCCGTCCAACGATCCACTTTTGTGATTGACAAGCAGGGCATGTTGCGCCATGTGATGTATGGCGTTCATGCACATGGACACGCGCAGGAAGTCTTTAAACTGATAAAGGAACTGAAATGAAAATTGCCAAAGATACCGTTGTTTCGCTGCGCTACGAATTGTTCGACTCCACGGGCGAACTGCTGGAAAAGGTCGAGGATCCGGTCAGCTATCTGCATGGCGGCTATGACGGTATTTTTCCACTGGTCGAAGAGGCCTTGCACGGCAAGGATGTCGGCGACCAATGCAACGTGACCCTGCAGCCCGACGATGCTTTCGGCGAATATGACCACGAGCTGGTCGAGGTGGAGGCGCGCAATGCATTTCCCGAGGATGTCAAGGTTGGCATGCAGTTCGAGGGCGGCCCCGATAATTCCGAAGATGAGGATTATCTGCTCTACACCGTGGTGGATGTGACCGACGACGAAGTGACGGTGGACGGCAACCATCCGCTGGCCGGCAAGACGCTGTCCTTCAATTGCACCGTGACCGGCGTGCGCCCGGCTACCTCAGAGGAGCTGGCGCATGGGCATGTGCACGATGAAGGTGGCCATATTCACTAGTGTTTTACTCCAGCAGGAACGGTCCTAACCGCCTGCGCTTCTGCAGAGAAGCCGAATAACTCCATTTTATGCCTGCCGCTGCCAGCGCTTCAGCAGCAGCGCGTTGCTGATCACCGACACCGAGCTCATCGCCATCGCCGCGCCGGCGATCACCGGATTGAGCATGCCGAGCATGGCGAGTGGAATGCCCAGCACGTTGTAGGCAAAGGCGAAAAACAGGTTCTGGCGGATTTTCTTCAACGTGGCGCGCGACAGCGAGATCGCGTCCGCCACGCTCGCGAGGTCGTTGCGCATCAGGGTGAGGTCCGCCGCCTCGATGGCGATGTCGCTGCCGCTGCGCATCGCGAAGCTCACATCCGCGGCGGCCAGCGCAGGTGCGTCGTTGATGCCGTCGCCGGCCATACCGACCAGTTGCCCGTCAGTCTTGAGCGATTGCACCTGCGCGGCCTTATCCTGTGGCAGCACCTCGGCGTGGAATTCCGAAATGCCCGCCTGTGCCGCGATGGCCTGTGCGGTGGCGCGGTTGTCGCCGCTCAGCATCACCACACGGACGCCCATTGCGGCGAGCTGTGCCACCGCGGCGTGGCTGCCGGGGCGCAACTGGTCGGCGAGAGCGATATAGCCCAGCAACTTCCCGTCGTACGCGAGCGCGATCACCGTCTTGCCCTGTTGCTGAAGGGCGAGAATCTGTTGTTCGTCGATTGTGACTCCTTCGCGCATGGCGAAGGCCGGGGAGCCAAGCAGGTAGCGTCTCCCGTCAATGTCTGCATGCAGGCCGTGGCCGGGGACTTCCCGGATGCCGGCGGCCTGCGCCGGGACGATCTGCCGCTCGCGTGAGCAATCGAGCAGGGCATGCGACAGCGGATGCGTGGAGCCTTGCGCCAGCCGCGCCGCGGTCTGCAGCAGTTCGTCCGGCGAGATTCCCGGTGCGGGCAGCAGGTCGGTTACGCCCGGTTTTCCTTCGGTCAGCGTGCCGGTCTTGTCCACCACCAGCACCGAAAGCCGGTGGGCGCGCTCCAGCGCAGCGGCATCCTTGACCAGGATGCCCGCTTGCGCGGCGCGCCCGGTGGCGACGACGATGGCGGTGGGTGTCGCCAATCCGAGCGCACAGGGGCAGGCGATCACGAGCACGGACACCGCGTTGATCAGCGCGGTGGTAAAGCTGCCGCCGAGCAGCCACCAGGCGGCCAGCGTCAGCAGTGCGATGGCCAGCACAACCGGCACGAACACGGCGGAAATTTGGTCGGCGAGCTTCTGGATCGCGGCCTTCGAGCCTTGTGCCTGCTCCACGAGGCGGATGATCGCGGCGAGCTGGGTATGCGAGCCAACTGCCAGCGCGCGGCATTTGAGCAGGCCGTGCTGGTTGAGCGTCGCGGCATAGACCTTGTCGCCGGCCTGCTTGCCCTGCGGCAGGCTTTCTCCGGTGAGCATGGCCTCGTCCATGCTGGATGAGCCTTCCAGCACCATGCCGTCGACCGGCACGCTCTCGCCGGGGCGCACCAGGAACATATCGCCCGCCTGCATGCGTTCGACTGCCAGTTCCTGTATGACGCCGTCGCGCTCGACATGCGCCATTTTCGGCTGCAGGTTGACCAGTGCCTCCAGCGCGCCCGAGGCCTTGCCCTTGGCGCACGCCTCGAGCAGCTTGCCGAGCAGGATCAGCGTGATGAGTACGGCGCTCGCCTCGAAGTAGAGCGGCTGGTCGAAATTGAAGAGCAGCACCGCGCAACTGAGGAAGTAGGCCGCACTCGTGCCGAGTGCGACCAGTACGTCCATGTTGCTGCCGCCACTCTTCAGGCTGCTCCATGCGCCGGAGTAGAAGCGCCGCCCGCTCCAGAATTGCACCGGCGTGGCAAGCAGCCATTGCAGCCACCCAGGCATCATGAGGTGGACGCCGAAGAACATCAGCAGCATTTCCATGAGCAGCGGCAGGGAGAGCAGCACCGCGATGGCGAATTGCACCTGCTCGCGGCGGTAGGCGACAAGGCGCGCCTGCTTTTCGGCGGCGAAGTCGCGCAACGGAGCAGCATCGAAGCCGGCACCCTGCACGGCCTTGATCAGGGCGGCAAGGTCGGTCTGCTGCGGGTTGTAGTCGATATGCGCCTTTTCGGTGGCGATGTTCACCGTGGCCGCCACTTCCGGCAACTGGTTCAGGACTTTTTCGAGGCGCGCCGAGCAGGACGCGCAGTGCATGCCGGTGATTTGCAGGTCGATGTGGGCTGGTCCGGCCATGCGCGACTGCGTTACTCCGGCCGCATGTGCGGGAACAGGATCACGTCGCGGATGCTCGCGCTGTCGGTGAGCAGCATCACCAGGCGGTCGATGCCGATGCCCTGGCCGGCGGTCGGGGGCAGGCCGTATTCCAGCGCGCGCACATAGTCGTTGTCCTTGTACATTGCCTCTTCGTCGCCGGCTTCCTTCGCCGCGACCTGCGCGTCGAAGCGCGCGGCCTGGTCTTCGGCGTCGTTCAGTTCGGAGAAACCGTTGGCGATCTCGCGGCCGACCATGAACAGTTCGAAGCGCTCGGTGATGCCGGGGCGCGTATCGCTGCTGCGCGCCAGCGGCGATACCTCGACGGGATAATCGACGATGAAGGTCGGTTCGAACAGGTGCGGCTCGGCAAGCTCCTCGAACAGCGACAGTTGCAGCCCGCCGAGGCCGTCCTCCGGCTTGTACTTCGCCTTGAGGTCCTGCAGCTCGCTGACGACGAACTCGCGGTCGTTGAGTTGCGCGCCGGTGAATTGCGGATGGTATTTCTGGATCGCCTGCACCATGGTCAGGCGGTGGAACGGCTTGTCCAGGTCGAGTGGTTTGCCCTGGTAGGTGATGAGCGTTGTGCCCAGCACTTTCTGCGCCACTTCGCGGAACAGGCTCTCGCTGAAATCCATCAGGTATTTGTAATCGCGGTACGCCTCGTAGAATTCCAGCATGGTGAATTCCGGGTTGTGCCGCGTGGACAGCCCCTCGTTGCGGAAGTTGCGGTTGACCTCGAACACCTTCTCGAAGCCGCCCACCACCAGACGCTTGAGGTAGAGTTCCGGCGCGATGCGCAAATACATCTTCATGTCCAGCGCGTTGTGGTGCGTCTCGAACGGCTTGGCCGACGCGCCGCCGGGGATCGGGTGCATCATTGGCGTCTCCACTTCCAGATAACCGTGGCGGATGAAAAATTCGCGGATTGCCTGGATGATCCGGGTGCGCGTCATGAACACCTTGCGCGCGTCCTCGTTGGTGATCAGGTCGAGATAGCGCTGGCGGTATTTCTGCTCCTGATCGGACAGGCCGTGGAACTTCTCCGGCAGCGGACGCAGCGCCTTGGTCAGCAGGCGTATTTGCGTAACGCGCACGGAAAGCTCGCCGGTCTTTGTCTTGAACAGCACGCCGACCGCGCCGAGGATGTCGCCGAGGTCGTGGTGCTTGAAGGTGCTGTGAGCCTCCTCGCCAGTGTCGCCGTTGCTGACGAATAGCTGGATGCGCCCGCTCATGTCCTGAATGGTCGCGAAACTGGCCTTGCCCATCACGCGCTTCAGCATCATGCGCCCGGCCACCGCGACGTGAACCTGCGCGGCCTCCAGTTCGTCGTGCGTCTTCTCGCCATACTCGGCATGCAGATCGCCCGCGAGATGCTTGCGCTCGAAGTCGTTCGGGAAGGCGACGCCCTGCTCGCGGATCGCATTCAGCTTGGCGCGGCGTTCCGCGATGATCTGGTTGGTGTCCTGAGATTGTGCGGTCTGTTCGGTCATGATAGTTCTCTTTTTATTAAACGCCTTGTTTCAGGCTGGCTTCGATGAAGGGGTCGAGGTCGCCGTCGAGCACCTTCTGCGTGTTGGAGATTTCTACGTTGGTGCGAAGATCCTTGATGCGGGAGTTGTCCAGCACGTAGCTGCGGATCTGGTGACCCCAGCCGACGTCGGATTTGGTTTCCTCCAGTTTCTGCTGTTCGGCCTGGCGTTTGCGCAATTCAGCTTCGTACAGGCGCGATTTCAGCATGGACATGGCTTCGGCGCGGTTCTTGTGCTGCGAGCGATCGTTCTGGCACTGCACCACGATGCCAGTCGGGATGTGGGTGATGCGGATCGCCGAATCGGTTTTGTTGATGTGCTGGCCGCCGGCACCGGATGCGCGGAAGGTGTCCACGCGCAGGTCGGCGGGATTGATTTCGACCTCGATGGAGTCGTCCACTTCGGGATAGACGAACAGGCTGGCGAACGAGGTATGACGGCCGCCTGAGGAGTCGAACGGCGATTTGCGCACCAGGCGGTGTACGCCGGTTTCAGTGCGCAGGTGGCCGTAGGCGTATTCCCCTTCGACTTTCAGCGAGGCGCTGCGGATGCCGGCGACGTCGCCCGCCGTTTCTTCCAGCACTTCGACCTGGAACCCCTTGCGCTCACAATAGCGCAGATACATGCGCAGCAGCATGGATGCCCAGTCGCAGGCCTCGGTGCCGCCGGCGCCGGCCTGGATGTCAATGAAGCAGTTGTTCGGGTCGGCCGGGTTGGAGAACATGCGGCGGAATTCGAGCGCCTCGACGCGCTTCTGCACGTCCTCCACGTCGGCGGCGATGCTCTGGAGGCTGCCCTCGTCGTTTTCCGCCTTCGCCATCTCGAACAGCTCGGCGGCGTCGGAAAGATTCTGCTGGATTTCCGTCAGGCCGAGCACTACGCCTTCCAGCATCTTGCGCTCGCGTCCCAGTTCCTGCGCGCGCTTCGCGTCGTTCCAGATGGCGGGGTCTTCGGAGAGCTGCGAGACTTCGACTAAACGTTCCTGCTTGGTATCGAAGTCAAAGATACCTCCGCAGTTCGGCGCTACGCAGACTTAAGTCCTGCAGCTGGTTGGAAAGGGCGTTGAGTTGTTCGGCTTCCATGGACTACCTCTATAAATCCGTTTATCGGGCGAATCGCGGCGTCGCGTGCTCGCTCATTTCTCGTCTATCAATCCGATATGCCTCGTCATTCGCTGTGCGGCTCCTTGCGGTGCCCGCGCGACACGGTGTGGCGCAGCCTCCCGGTGCGGGAGCGCGGAGCAGCAGGCCTACCCGCACCAAATGCTTCGCATCACCGTGTCCGGCCTGCTATCCCGAGAAACGAATTTCTAGAGGCAGTCAGTGTGGACGGAATCAGAAAGGGCGCGATTATAGCGCAAACAAACCCGCTATTACCCCGCAGGCGATTGCGCTGAAGCCGGTGGCGACCTGTTTGGCGAGCGCCCGGCCGCCGATGAAAAACACCATGCCGAACTTGAAGGCGAGATTGGCCAGGACGGCGAGCGCGATCGCCGTGACGGTCTGCTGCTCGCTCAATTGGCCGAGGTTGAAGAGGCGCAGGCTGGACAGGGTGATGGCATCCACGTCGGTCAGCCCAGATGCCAGCGCCACGGCATACAAACCCTGGCTGCCCGCGATGTCTGTCATCCACGCCGAGCCGAGCAGCACGGCGACATACAGCAGGCCGAAGCCGATTGCGGCATGCAGTTCGGCCGGGTTGGTGGTCTCCGGCACATAGAGTTCGGCGGCCTTGCCCAGCTTGCGCCAGTTGTACAGCGCGACCAGCAAACCGAACAGCAGGCCACCTGCCAGCACCGGCAGCAGGCCGGGCAGCGCGCCATAGGCGACCGCGGCGCTGACCACCATGAGGCGCAGCAGCACTACCATGCCGGCAATCACGATCACCGATGCGGCGAGGTTCAGCATGGCCTGGTTGCTCTTGCCGTGCTTTGCGTAGATCATCGTGGTGGCGGTGCTGGAAACCAAGCCGCCGAGGAAGCCCAGCAGCGGCGCGCCATAGCGGGTTCCTACCATGTGCAGCGCGGCATAGCCGGCCAAGCTGATGCCGGAGATCAGTACTACCATCAGCCAGGCCTGATGCGGGTTGAAGGCATCATAGGGGCCGTAATTCTGGTTGGGCAGAATCGGCAGCACAATAAAAGTCAGTACGGAGAATTGCAGCACTGCAACCAGGTCGCGGCGCGTGAGTTTCTGTGACAGGCCGCGCAGTTCGGGCTTGAAGTAGAGCAGGGCGGTGATGCCGATCGCCAGCATTACGGCGAGCTTTGCGAGCCCGTACCAGACCATTGCGCCCAGCCCGTAACACAGCACGAGCGCGATGATGGTGGTGGTGCCGGGATCGCTTTCCTCGCGGGGGCTGTTGAGGTAGGCGGCGACGATTGTTCCGGCCACGGCAATTAGACCGGCAATCAGCAGCCAGGGCGAAGCGAGTTTCGTGGAGAGCAGCGCGGCCATGGTGCCGAACACGGCGACCAGCGCGAAGGTGCGCAGCCCGGCCTTGGTCGAGGGGTTGCGTTCGCGCTCCAGCCCGATCAGCAGGCCAATGGCGAGGCTGGTGAGGAACTGCGGCAAGGCTTCGATGCCATTGCCCTGCAGAAAGCCGGTTTCCATTGCTTCACTCCCTTGCGTGCCAGTGGCGGATGATGAGTTGCAGGCTCTGCGAACCATTGTATTCATTGACGCTCAGGCTGTATACGGCATGGATTTGTTCGGGCAACGGCTCGTTGTGCCCGAACAGTATCGCCTCGATTGTTTTTCCTTCCTTCTTCAGGTGCAACTTCAGATGTCTTTCGCCGACCACGCGCTGGTTTTGCACGGCGAAGTCGTCGTTGAACTGCGGGGCGGGGAAGCCCTGGCCCCATACCTGTTCGTCCAGTAGGCGCGCCACGTCGAGGCTCATCTCGGCATGCTCCAGCGCACCGTCGGTCTCGATGCGTTGCGCGAGGTCGCTTTCATCGAGCAGTTCGGCGGCGACCTGCTCGAAGGCGGCGGCAAAATTTGCAAAATCTGTTTCGGCGATGCTCAGGCCCGCGGCGGCCGCATGCCCGCCAAATTTCCTGATGAGCGAAGGGTGGCGCTTGCTGACGAGATCGAGTGCATCGCGCAGATGCAGCCCTGCAATGGAGCGCCCCGAGCCTTTCAGTTCGCCATCATTGGCACGCGCGAAGGCGATCACGGGGCGGTGGAACCGGTCCTTGAGGCGCGACGCGAGGATGCCGATCACGCCCTGATGCCAGGCTTCGTCGAACAGCGCGAGGCTGAAGTTGCCGCTGACATCGACTTGCTCCAGCGCCACCAGCGCGCTGTCCTGCATGTCGGCCTCGATGCTGCGCCGTTCGCGGTTGAGGGCGTCCAGCCTTGCGGCAATCTGCATCGCGGCGGCATCGTCATCGGCCAGCAGGCAGGCGATGCCCAGGCTCATGTCGTCCAGCCTTCCCGCCGCATTCAGGCGCGGCCCGACGGTGAAGCCCAGGTCTTGGCTGGAGATTTTTTCTGCGCGCTTCCCGGCTACCTGCAACAGGGCGTTAATGCCGGCACAGGCGCGTCCGGCGCAGATGCGGCGCAGGCCTTGCTGCACGAGGATGTGATTGTTCCGGTCCAGCTTCACTACGTCGGCGACGGTGCCCAGCGCGACCAGATCGAGCAACTCGAGGAGTTTCCGTCCCTGCTCCTCGGTTATCAGCCCTCTGGTTCGCAGCTCGGCACGCAACGCCAGCAGCACGTAGAACATCACGCCGACGCCCGCGAGGTGCTTGCTCGGGAAGGCGCAGCCGAGCTGGTTCGGATTGACGATGCACGCCGCATCGGGCAGCGTATCGCCGGGCAGGTGGTGGTCGGTCACAAACACCTGCATTCCGAGGCGGTTGGCCTCGGCGACGCCCTCGACGCTGGCGATGCCGTTGTCCACCGTGAGCAGGATGTCCGGGGGCAGTTGCAACACGTTACTGGTGGAACTGCTAGCCATTCGACTAGGCGAGCCAACTACGCTCGCCAAGTCGCTGGTTATGGCGCAGCCAGCCGATTGCGGGAGTAACTGCTTTGCCGTTTCTCCGCTATCGGATGGTTTGTCGGTGCCGTATCGAAGCGGCAGCTGCACAGCGAGGTGGACGATCTCGGGCGTCAGGCCATAGCCGTATTCGAAGCGGTTCGGCACGATGAAATCAACCTGCGCGCCGAAGCCGCGCAGGCCGCGCACCGCCACCGCGCAGGCGGTTGCGCCGTCGGCATCGTAGTCGGCGATGACCAGGATTTTCTTGTGTGCCGCAATGGCATCGGCCAGCAAGCGCGCCATTTCGCGCGCACCCTTCAGGCTGTCGAACGGCAGCAGGCCCGCAAGCGAGGTGTCCAGTTGTCCGCTATCCGCGATGCCGCGCGCTGCAAAAATCCTGGCCAGGGCCGGCGTATAGCCGCTGTCGAGCAGGCGCTGCAGGGCTGAGGGGGGGATGCTGCGCGGGGTGATTTTGGGCATGGGGCTGCTGCGTGGAATCCTGAAAAATTGGTGCGAGTGTAGCAAACTGGCCGTTTGCCGCCTCGTTTTTTTCGGGCAGGTGCGTTAGAATTGCGTCCATTTTTCAAGTCGGACATAAATATCGTGGCATTGATAGTTCAGAAGTACGGCGGCACATCGGTCGGCAGCCCCGAGCGCATCAAAAACGTGGCGCGCCGCGTCGCGAAGTTCAAGGCGCAGGGGCATCAGGTCGTGGTGGTGGTCTCCGCGATGAGCGGCGAAACCAACCGTCTCGTTGCGCTGGCCCATGAAATCCAGAAACACCCTGATCCGCGCGAGCTGGATGTGGTTATTTCCACCGGCGAGCAGGTCACCATCGGCCTGCTGGCGATGGCGCTTAAGGACATCGGCCTGAAGGCGAAGAGCTACACTGGCGCACAGGTCAGGATCCTCACCGACAGTGCTTTCACCAAGGCGCGCATCGTGAGTATCGACGAGCAGAACATCCGCGCCGATCTCGCCAACGACTGCGTGGTGGTCGTGGCCGGCTTTCAGGGTGAGGATGAGCACGGCAACATCACCACGCTGGGACGCGGCGGATCGGATACCACCGGCGTAGCGGTTGCCGCAGCGCTGCGCGCTGACGAATGCCAGATTTACACCGACGTAGACGGCGTTTACACCACCGACCCGCGTGTGGTGCCCGAGGCACGTCGCCTGAAGAGCATCACCTTCGAGGAGATGCTGGAGATGGCGAGCCTCGGCTCCAAGGTGCTGCAAATCCGCTCGGTGGAATTCGCCGGGAAATACAAGGTCAAGCTGCGCGTGCTGTCTTCGTTTCTGGATGAGCCGGGCGAAGGCACGCTGATTACTTTTGAGGAAGACGACAAAATGGAACAAGCCATCATCTCCGGAATCGCGTTCAACCGCGACGAAGCCAAGATCACCGTGTTGGGCGTGCCCGACAAGCCCGGCATCGCCTACCAGATTTTGGGGCCAGTCTCCGACGCCAATATCGACGTGGATATGATCATCCAGAACGTCGGCGTGGACGGCACGACCGACTTCTCTTTCACCGTGCATCGCAACGAATTCGTCAAGGCGATGGACATCCTGAAAGGCAAGGTGCAACCGCACATCGGCGCACGCGACGTGGTCGGCGACAACAAGGCCGCCAAGGTCTCGGTGGTTGGCGTCGGGATGCGTTCGCATGTCGGCATTGCCAGCAAAATGTTCCGTACTTTGGCGGAAGAGGGCATCAACATCCAGATGATTTCCACCTCCGAAATCAAGATTTCCGTGGTCATCGACGAGAAGTATCTGGAGTTGGCCGTGCGCGTGCTGCACAAAGCCTTCGATCTCGATCAGGAAGATGCGTAATACGCGCGTAATCGTTTGACCTTTCGGGTCGGATACATTACTATGCGCGGCCTTCGGAGAGGTGGCCGAGAGGTCGAAGGCACGCCCCTGCTAAGGGCGCATACGAGCTTAAACTTGTATCGAGGGTTCGAATCCCTCCCTCTCCGCCAGGCAACTAGCATTACGCGCCCGTAGCTCAGCTGGATAGAGTACTTGGCTACGAACCAAGGGGTCAGGAGTTCGAATCTCTTCGGGCGCGCCATAAAATCAATGGGTTAGGTCAGAAATGGCTTAGCCCGTTTTTCTTTCTGCACGACTTTTGCACGATTTCGCACCTATAAACACTCATCGGCACTAACTCTATCCTCACATGTTTTCAATGTGTTGAATCCGTGGCCCAAAATATTCCCAGTATAGATTTGGTGCTCAACCAAGGGGTCAGGAGTTCAATCCTTTCTGAGTTCGTAAGCGCCAATTTCTCCCCACCTTAGAGGGTTGAAGGAATGGCGGATATCTACAATTTAATTAGGTGTGGTAGTCGCGACCTGATCTGGCAGGCGATGTCCGATAGTCGGCCAAAGCGGTCTGCCGGGGATGAGTCGAACACGTCCGGTTTACACAAAACTTCGGACCCGCCCGGGCTTGATGTAGCAGCTAACCCATACGGATTCGACAACGAAATGCTTAACGACTCGACAAGTCTCCTTCATGATCACGATGACTGGCATAGATCGTCGTTCGACGATTGATCACCATTTGCCGACGAGTTCCAGTTTTTCCAGCTTCATCACCCTCTGTGTTCCGTCGTTACTTGCCAGGCCAAGCTCAGAAAGAATTGCCTTTGGGGTCGGCTTGAACCACTGTCGGCAGACATCTGCCAGGTCACCATTTTCAGCTCGGCTCATGAACAACTTGATCAACTCATTGGTCAGTGCCGGATTCACTTGCAGATAGAAGTCGCCTTCTCGTACCAGTTCGAATGGGGAATTGGCCATTTCTGATTTGGGCCTCTGGAACATTTTCCGTGGCAGGCGCAGTTTCGAGTCCGGGATTTTCTTCAGAAGGTTCTCCCGGAAGATCGGTGCCATGAGGTCAATCACAACGCCATTGCATTCGATCCAAGCATGAAAGGCTTCGTTGTGGCTGGCGACTTCTCCCTTTTCGAAAGTCTCCATGTCCGTAAAAGCCATCACAAAGTCAGTTGCATCATCGACATGGAAGAAGGCAGAACCGCAGACGGGTTGAGTTTTAAGCCCGAATGCCTTGTCGAGGATATAGCTACCAACCATCGTGAAAAACACGCACCCGTTGGCGGTATGAGCATCCACGCTGTTTAGGACGGTAACCAGAATACGGTTCAGCCGTCCGTAGTCGGCAAAGGAGAGCGGGAGTGGTGTTGATTTAGTTTTTTTCATTGCTAAGCCAATTCTGAGGTTCAGTAGCTATTCAGGTCATTCAGCGCAAAGCAGCGGCCAGCCGTTGGCAGATCGCCACATCTGCTCACCCAGCTTCAAAATGGTGGCCGTGTCGTCGCAATGTTCGAAGTGGGCATCGAGGCGCAGGAAGCTGAAAGTCCAGTTGTAGTCGGCCAGCGCAGGATAGCGATAGAGAGCTAGGCCACCTGTGCCGGGATCACCAAACGTGTGTTCCCTGGCACGGTTTCTCAGGCTTGATGCCATCCCGGAATAGACAATCGTCGTATTCCAGAACCGCGCCAGATCGTCTGTGTGTCGGCCAGCTCGCACCGCAAGATTGTAATTCTTGACCGAAGCCTTCTTCTTGTTTTGCTTCTGGATGTAGGTGGTATCCCAAAGCGTCTGGGCAGCCAGCACGGACACCGGAGCGTTCGTCGTCACGAAATACCAGCCAGGCACATCCTTGATGCCCGCATCGGTGTGCCAACTCTTATTTTCAAAATCGATCTTGGCCGTTTGATATGGTCCGGTCACAAATGCGCGAAATGCTTCCACTCTTAATCCCCATCACAAGCAGAACAGCAGATATTGGCTTAGCAGAAAGGCTGCTTCGTCCATCCACATTGAATAGCCGTCGATTGTAAGTGGGGATTACGTGAGTTGAACAGCCAAAAAACAAGCCCCAAGAAGGGGCCTGTCAAAAAAGAAATCACTCAGAACTTATCTGGTCAGCCGTCTTTTTGGACGTTTTCGATAAAACTCTCCATGTCGTCCAATTCTTCCTGGCTGTAATCGAATTCACCCTCGTGCTCTTTGCAAAGCCCTTTGTCGTCCAAGTCCTCCAAGCGGAAGAGCTTGTCATCACCACAGCAGCGGCAACGTCCGTACTGGTATTCGTCCCTTGCGCAACTTGGGCAAACCCATTCCGAATCATCACCAGGTTCAACAAGGCCAAGCGGTTCGCTATGAGAGCTGTGGGTGCCGCATTCGATGCATGCAGGCGTCAGACCATCTTGGATGATGCCGGCGATCAACGGAGCCTGTTCGGGTTGAACCGGTGCCCCATTCATGTGCCCGATAACTTCCTTGATCTTCTCAACGTCTCCGGCTTCACTGCTAAGCCTCTGGTCGTGAAAATATGGACCCTTGGGGTCATCCTGCATCGCCTTGCGCGTGTTGTAGCCGAATGCTGCGGCTACGAGCATGTGAGCGTGACCAGATTTGATTTCTGAGCTTGCGCCAAGGCGCTTGCTTTCTTCGCGCAGATGGTCTGCCGCTTGTTTAGTGTAATCGATGTCGATTTTGTGGCGCATAAAAAGCCTCTTCAAGTCGTAGGTGTGCGTGCCGTCTGAGCGTTTAACCGGCCAAATGCACATGACTGAAAAAGATCTGTACTGGCCAACGTAAAACAAATGATTCGATGCTGTTTTGGGGGCACTCGTATCGATGGTGCCACTCAGCATCCTGCGTTTTGGGTCGCTCATAACCGAGGCCGCAGATGGCCCAGTCCGCCGAAACGGAACATGTTGAATAGCGTAGCACGAATGTTTTACGTCGGCAAACAGTGAATCGCCCCGGGTTTTGTAGAGACTGCGCAGGCAGCTTTGTGCGCTACTGCAGCCGTTCAAGCGGGGGAGGGTTGAACGGCAAGTAATGGCCGACTATCGGACATCGAGCCTGCTAGGTCAGATCGCGACTACTACAAATTTAGGCAGCACTACCAAGTGCTTCAGCCCATACAACTTTGTGTTGGATTAATCGACTGCCGGCTACTTAAGTGTTGCACGACTTTTACCGCACTCATAGACATTTATAGGCGCTTAAAGAAGTGGTAGCATGAACAACTATTTGATTAAATTAGCCATGCCGCCTGATGTCACAGGCTACGAACCAAGGGGTCAGGAGTTCGAATCTCTTCGGGCGCGCCAAATTAACAAATCGCCTAGCGTTGACTCGCTAGGCGATTTTTCTTTTCAGCGACTGGATTGTTGCCGCTTACCAGAACAGCCTGCCCTGCATTGGCTCTTTCCCGTTTCTAACCAATTCATCCAGCAGGGATCGGGCGGTTTCGGTAGCGCCGTGCTTTTGGCCCATGTTCAGCAGATGGGCTAATGCCTTCTCGTAAGGATATTCCGCGTCCATCCACTCGTCGGTGAGTTGCTGCGGCGTGTACTTCCTGACCTTCAGCGTTCCGGAATTGACGCAGATGAGGTGGAAGGAGGAGGGCATCTTCTTCGCCACGATGGCGACATGCCGCTGGCGATCCATCAGTACCTGTCCGCATACTACGTTCGGTTCGGCCTTGATGAAATCATGGGTTCGGTAATCGGTGATGTCCTTTGCCATTTTTATAAGTTTATAAAGCCTTGAACAGCCTTGTTATCGGCAGGCTGCGGTGTTTCTTGAGTTTTTTCGTGCTGCGAAGTTGCAGCGCGATGGCGCTGCATGGCCTACGAATTGTGCCTATGCACGTTCCAGGTCACCACGCCCCAGACGGCGAAATCCTGCCCCGGTCCGATCATCATGTCGGGGTAGTCCGGGTGTGCCGCGCGCAGCATCTTGCCTTCCGGCGTGTGCAGCAACTGCTTCACGGTGAATTCGCCGTCCACCACTGCGATCACTACGCAGCCGTGGGCGGCGAGCACGGAGCGGTCCACCACCAGCAGGTCACCGTCGAAGATGCCGAGGCCGCGCATCGAATCGCCGCCGACCCGCATGAAGAAGGTCGATTCCTTGTGCTCCACGAGATGCTCGTCGAGGCTCAGGTGCTGCTTCACTTGGTCGTCGGCGGGCGAGGGGATGCCCGCCGGAACCGCCTTGCGCAGCAGGGCGTGATGCCGGTGGAAAAGCTCCCGGTTCGGGTGTGTCAGGGAGAGCAGGGCGGAAGGCGGGGTGCGGCGGCCAAGGCCGGGTAGGGTCTGTTGCATGATTATTTACCGGTATTTGCGGATCAGGCCGGTCAGCACGCCGAAGATTTCCAGCGAGCCGTGCGGGCGGATCACCGGAAAGGCGGGATTGGCTGGGCGCAGCACGAACTGGCCGCGCTCCTTGTCCAGGGTCTTGAGCGTGAACTCGTTGTCCACGATGGCCACCACGATGTCGCCGAGGTTGGCGGTCAGGCGCTTCTCGACGACGGCGATGTCTCCATCATGGATGCCGGCGTCGATCATCGAATCGCCCTTCACCGGGATCAGCGTCGTCGTTGAGGGCTTGTCGATCAGCAACTCGTCGATGACGTAATAGTCCCCCTGCGTTGCCGTAACCGACACCGGCATGCCGGCCTGCACCGAAGACTCGGCGAGCGGCCGCGCGAAGAACTGGCGTGTCGGCACCCAGACCCCGTCCGGCGTGCGCTCGATAAAACCGGCCTTGCCGAGCCGGTCCAGAATCGCCTTGACCCAGGATTTGGAGGCGATGCCGAACACCTCGCACAGCGAAGCGTAGGAGGGGATGCTCTTCCAGTCGGCGTAATAGTCCTGCAGCCGGGCGAGATACTCCGCGTCCCTGGGGTTGGACTCGGGCGAGGGGGAATCGAAATCGGTCATGGGGACACCTGTACAGAACGAACGTACTGGCACTATAAAAGAACGAACGTTCTGCTGTCAAGCCTTATGGGAAAGGCGGCTTCCCGCCTATGCCTGGATATTTCGGCATATGGTTTTCAGGGGAGGTTGCTGCTAGTGTTCGGGGCTAATGTATTTGGAGCCCCCCGTGTTTGCAAATTTACTGCGACTTCGATTTTTTATACACCCGTTCCCTGACTCGCTCAATCCAGTAATTTCCTTGTGTTTTACAGCCCGGCAGGTTTGGCGCGCATCTTGGCGGCTATGTTGTCGCCATGCGGGATGTGGAGGAGATCGACGATCCTGCGCATCAGATGGTTTTCATGTGCGCTGATTTTCCCGTCGGCATAGGCGACTTGCCACATGTATTCGATGATGCAAACCTTTTCGGACAGCTCCAGTTCCCGGTTGATGAGGGACGTAAACTGCTGAAGATCGTTGGCAGCTTTTGACTTGCGGTGTCCGAGGTCGGAGAGTTGCGCCACTTCCGCATCCGACAAATAAAATCTCTGTTTGAGGATATTGAGTATTGCCGCCTGCTCTTCGCCGGTGCTGTCGGCATCCGACTGCATGACTTCGATCAGCAGCACGGCGGTTGCCAGTTGCAGGGTGTGTTCGGGGCGGCTCCCGGTGTCGGCGGGGGCAATGGTCGCAGAGAGAAAATCACTTAATTTGTTCAGCATGGCGGGTCGCTATTTTCAACAGGAATTCTTGATGACATAGGCGGTGCGCTAATAATGCGGCGGCCTTTCGTTCGCGGGCATTCCCTCATTCCTTGCTTCAGTCAGCGATTTGAGTTGCCCTGCGAGCGATTGGCAAATCGCTTCTAGCCGTTCCAGCTTTTTTTGCTGCTGATAGACCGTTTTGTTCAGCTCTTCGACTAGGTCTTCCTGATAGGTGATTTTTGCTTCGATGTTTTCCAGACGTTCTTCGGTCATGATGGCTCTGCAAGTTCGGCGGCTGCCTCGGGAGCTATTTTAGCGCGGGATCGGGATTCATGCGTGGTGCGGGTTTAACCGAACGGGGTATTCCGCTAGAATCGCGCCCTGAAATCCGCATGCTTAACTTCCGAAACCCGAAATGACTACCATCCGCCAAGAAGATATCATCTCCAGCGTCGCCGACGCACTGCAATACATCTCCTACTACCATCCGCTCGACTACATCCAGGCGCTGGGCAAGGCTTACGAGCGCGAGCAGTCGCCCGCGGCGCGCGACGCGATCGCGCAGATCCTCACCAACTCGCGCATGAGCGCGCAGGGGCACCGGCCGATCTGCCAGGACACCGGCATCGTGACGGCCTTCGTCAAGGTGGGCATGAACGTGCGCTGGGATGATGCGAAGATGAGTGTCGCCGACATGGTCAACGAGGGCGTGCGCCGCGCCTACCTGAACCCCGACAACACGCTGCGTGCCTCGGTGCTCGCCGACCCGGCCGGTGCGCGCAAGAACACGAAAGACAACACGCCCGCGGTGATCCATTTCGAGATCGTCCCCGGTGACAAGGTGGAAATAACCCTCGCCGCGAAAGGCGGCGGTTCGGAGAATAAATCCGCGTTCGCCGCGCTCAATCCTTCGGATAGCATCGTGGACTGGGTGCTGGAGACCCTGCCCGAGATGGGCGCGGGCTGGTGCCCGCCCGGGATACTGGGCATCGGCATCGGCGGCACGGCGGAGAAGGCCATGCTGCTCGCCAAGGAAGCATTGATGGAGCCGGTGGACATCCAGGAGCTGCAGGCGCGCGGCGCGAAAAATCGCATCGAGGAACTGCGCCTGGAACTGTTCGAGAAGATCAACGCGCTGGGCATCGGCGCGCAGGGGCTGGGCGGCCTCACCACCGTGGTGGACGTGAAGATCATGGACTACCCGACCCATGCCGCGAGCCTGCCGGTCGCGATGATTCCCAACTGCGCCGCGACGCGCCACGTCCACTTTACCCTCGACGGCAGCGGCCCGGCTGAGCTTGTGCCTCCCTCGCTGGACGACTGGCCGAAGATCGAATGGCATGCCTCCGCTGAGTCGCGACGCGTCAACCTCGATACCGTCACGCGCGAGGAACTGGCGAGCTGGAAACCCGGCGAGACGCTGCTGCTCTCCGGCAAGCTGCTCACGGGGCGCGACGCCGCGCACAAGCGCATTGCCGACATGCTGGCGAAGGGCGAGAAGCTGCCGGTGGATTTCACCAACCGCTTCATCTATTACGTCGGTCCGGTTGATCCGGTGCGCGACGAGGTGGTCGGCCCCGCCGGCCCCACCACCGCGACGCGCATGGACAAGTTCACCGGCATGATGCTGGAAAAGACCGGCCTGATCGGCATGGTCGGCAAGTCCGAGCGCGGCCCGGAGGCCATCGAAGCCATCAAGCGCAACAAGGCCGTGTACCTGATGGCGGTCGGCGGCGCGGCCTACCTAGTATCCAAGGCGATCAAGGCTTCGAAGGTGCTGGCCTTCGCCGACCTCGGCATGGAAGCCATCTACGAATTCACCGTGCAGGACATGCCGGTCACGGTGGCGGTGGACAGTCAGGGCACCTCGGTGCACGAGACCGGCCCGGCGGAATGGCGCGTGAAGATCGGCAAGGCGGTTAAAGCCTGAGCTCATTGATCTCCACCAGAGGTCTTTGAAGCCCGTTCGCCCTGATAACCAGCGACTTGCCCGCTTGCGGGCTTAGTCGAATGGCTAGTAGTTCCATCAGCTTGTCGAAGGGAAGCGAGCTTTTATTTTGACTGGCGCGCATTGCGCGCCACTGGATACCGGCCTTCGCCGGTATGACGGAGGGAACTATCTCGCAGGCTGAAATTTCTGGCGGAAAAGAGTGGGAGTCGAACCCACCAAGAACCGACTGACGGCCCTTGCCAGATTTGAAGTCTGGCCGCCCCACCGGGGAACGTATCTCTTCCAGCAATCAGATTTTCGATCAGGACAATTGACTGGCAGCGCGTAGGATATCCCAAACGCCTCAGCGCAGGTGATGTGCGTCGCCCGCGCGCCGGGTCACTGCGCTGGCGTCGAAAAACTCCAGGATCTGGATGGCGAGCTTGCGTCCCGTGCCGATGCGGTCGCGGAACAGGGCCGCGGTGACCTTGCCGTCTGCTTGCTTCGCCGCGATTTCGCGCACGATGGCGGCAAGCTGCCCGACCGACTGCGCCATGAAGTAGTGGTCGTGGGCCACGCGGTAAACTTCCCCCAGCGTTGCCACCTGCTGCAACAGCAGCCGGACGTGCGCCTCGCCCATCTGCAGGGCATGCGCCAGGTCGCGCACCCGGGGCGGCTGGAAGGGCTGCTCCAGCAGCAGCGGCGCGAGCCTCTGCCAGAGCTTCTGGTCGGTGGCGGAAAGCGCGATGCGATGCTCCGGCAGGTGCAGCCAGGGGCCGCTCTGGACGATGCGCCCCTCATCGCGCAACTCCCGGAGCAGGCTGCCGAAGACGGCATGCGGCAGATGCGGCGCTGCCAGCGTGCGCAGCTTGCCCGCATCCGGTCCGAGAAGGTCGGGAGACAGCCGGTGCATATCTGCGAGGCAATCCAGCACAGTCTGCCGCAACTCGTTCCAGGCATGTACGGGGAAGGCGGTGCCGTTGACCTCAGTCAGCGGCACAGCGCGGCGCAGCGCGTCGGCTTCCGCCGGGCTGAGGTTCGCGGAGATGATGAAGCGCCTGAGATCGATGCCGTTGGGCGCGGCGTCGAGCATGCCTCGCAAGGCTGCGTGCGCGGAGGGCTGTTCGAGTGCGGCAAGCATGGCGAGGCGTTCCGGCGTGCGGCGCTTGTGTGCCGGCGGGAAGAGGTCGAGCACCATGCCGCCGCCGACGGTGCGGGTCGCGGACTGGTCGCGGATGATGAAGCGGTCGCCGCGCAGAGCACCAATCGGACGATCGAGCACGACCTGCGCGAGGCCGCTGGCTCCGGGTTCGAGCAGCTCGTGCTCCAGCAGCACCACCCGCACCGGGACATCGGCCGAGCCGAGATGGAAATGCACCGGCGACCAGTGGCGCAGCGCGCGTTCCGCGCCCGGCAGCAACCGCAGCCGCACGTCGAGGCGCTGCGTCGGCGCATGCGCGGCTTCGGCCAGAAGCCAGTCGCCGCGGCGCACGCCGCTTTTGTCGAAATCCGTTCCCGCGAGATTGAGTGCGCAGCGCTGGCCCGTCAGCCCGGTTTCCGCCGGGCGGTTTTGCGCGTGGATGCTGCGCACCCGCACTTCGATGCCGGACGGCGACAGCAACAGATGGTCGCCCACCCGCACCGCCCCCGAAAACACCGTGCCCGTGACCACGGTGCCGGTGCCGGCGAGAGTGAAACAGCGATCCACCGCCAGCCGGAAATTTCCCGCAGGAGGGCGGGGCGGCAGGGCGGCTGCGGCCTCCGCGAGGTAATTGCGCAGCAGCTCCACCCCTTCGCCGCTCACCGTGGAGAGCGGGAAGATCGGGCTGTCCTCCAGCGGAGTTCCCTTCAGCAGCGATGCCGTTTCGGCATAGGCTTCATCGAGGCGCTGTTTCGTCACGCGATCGATCTTGGTCAGCGCCACCGCACCGCGCGTGAGGCCAAGCAAGCTGAGGATCTGCAGGTGCTCGCGGGTCTGCGGCATGGGGCCGTCGTCGGCGGCCACCGCCAGCAGCATGAAGTCGATGCCGGTCGCTCCCGCGAGCATGTTGTGCACCAGCTTCTCGTGGCCCGGCACGTCGATGAACCCGAGCACGCCGCCCTCGGGCAGGGGCGAGTAGGCGTAGCCGAGATCGAGGGTGATGCCGCGCGCCTTCTCTTCCTTGAGGCGGTCGGTGTCCACGCCGGTGAGTGCTTTCACGAGCGAGGTCTTGCCGTGGTCGATGTGGCCTGCGGTGCCGACGATCATGTAATCATGCGGAGAAATTTTTGGAAGAAAAACTACGCAGCGAAAATCATCCCTGGCCTCTGGCCTTAAAGCTGAGTTTTTCCAGTTGCGCGACGAAGCCGGCTTCATCCTCCAGGCAGCGCAGGTCCAATACCAGCGCGCCATCCTCGATGCGCCCGATCACCGGGGCGGGCAGGGCGCGGAAGGCGGTGGCGAGTTTTTCCAGCGCCGAACCTTCGCCGCGCCCTTTCCTAGCGGAGCGTATGGCGAGGCCATGGCTGGGCAGGCGCTCCACCGGCAGCGAGCCGCTGCCGATCTGGCTGGAGCAGGCGTAATGCGAAACGCTGTAGTCTTGCGCAAGCGTGTTCTGCAGCGGCTGCAGCACCCGCGCGGCAACGGCCTTGATGTCGTCCGTCGGCCGCGTCAGCAGGCGGAGGGTGGGGAGGCGCTCGGCCAAGCGGTCGGGGTCGCGATACAGCCGCAGGATGGCTTCGAGCGCCGCGAGCGTCATCTTGTCGAGGCGCAGCGCGCGCTTCAGCGGGTTCTTCTTGATCCTCGCGATCAGGTCGCGCCGTCCGACGATGACGCCCGCCTGCGGGCCGCCGAGGAGCTTGTCGCCGCTGAAGGTGACGAGATCGACGCCCGCAGCCAGCGATTTCTGCGGCGTGGGTTCGGCGGGCAGTCCCCAGCGCGCGAGGTCGACCAGCGTGCCGCTGCCGAGGTCGATCATGAACGGCAGATCATGCGCATGCGCAAGCTGCGCGAGCTCCGGTTCCGGCACGGCAGCGGTGAAGCCGACGATGGCGTAGTTGCTGGTGTGCACCTTGAGCAGCATGCCGGTCTTCGGCGAGATGGCGGCCGCGAAGTCACTGAGGTGGGTGCGGTTGGTGGTGCCGATTTCCTTAAGCTTCGCGCCGGAGCGGCTCATGATGTCCGGCACGCGGAAGGCGCCGCCGATTTCCACCAGTTCGCCGCGCGAGACGATGACCTCCTTGCTCCGGCCCAGGGTGTTGAGCGCGAGGAACACCGCGGCGGCGTTGTTGTTGACCACCGTCGCGGCCTCGGCTCCGGTGAGCTCGCACAGCAGCGGCTCGACGAGGCTGTCGCGGTCGCCGCGCGCGCCGCCCTTGACGTCGTATTCCAGGTTGCAGGGCCAGGCCATCGCCTGCGCCACGGCGCTGATTGCCTCTTCGGGCAGCAGGGCGCGTCCGAGGTTGGTGTGCAGCACGGTGCCGGTGAGGTTGAAGACCGCGCGCAATGCAGGCCGCGAGGCCGCCTCCAGCCAGGCGCGCAGGGCTGCGGCGAGGTGCGGTTCGGCGAATGCGTCGCCCGGCAGGATGCCGCCTTGCGCCGCCTTGTCGCGCATCTGCGACAGCGTGGTGCGCGTTGCGGCCAGCGCCGCGTTGCGGCCGAACTCCTCCGCGAGCGCGCGCACCGCGGGCAGGTTGAGCACGCGGTCCACCGAGGGAATGGAAAGCAGGCTGGATTCGGTTGCAGCAGCGCGGGCGCTCATGCGGAATACCGGCGGGACATCGCGTCATGGTCCCCGATGTCGCAGGCGGAGACCAGCAGGAGGTTCGGCCCGCTGCGCGGCAGGCCGTTCCCGTTCATCATCACGTCCAGCGCGAGGGTGGCAAGGTCGTCCGCTACCGCTTCGACATGCGGGTCTTTTTCCATGTACAGGATTTTCAGGTAGGAGCCGCACTCTTCGCAGGCTTCCGCCCTGACCGGGGCCTCGGAGCCTTCGATGCCGTAATAGGAGATGCCGCTGGTCGCCTCGCAGTTGCTGCATTTGACGCGCACCATGTGCCACTCCACGCTGCAAAGCGAACACTGCAGGTAGCGCAGCCCGTGTTCGGCTCCGCCGTTTTGCACCGTGCTCGCCACCGGGGCCGAGGCGCAGACCGGGCAGAGGTTGGCGATGTCGCCGCGGGCAAAAGCGCCTTCGCCGAGGGAGGTCGCCATGTGAGCCCAGTAGACCTGCAGGGCGGACGCCACGAGGGGTGCCGGTGCAAGGTCGGCATCGGCGCATTCCACACGGAGTATCCTTCCGGCGAGTGCTTCCAGTTCGTGAGCCGGCATCCCCTGCAGCCTGAGGATCGTTTTTCCCACCGTAGCATTGGCGTGTGGAGCCAGGCAGAGCATCATCCCCTGCAGCATTGTCCGCCACGCGGGATCGCGCTGCCATCCCATCGCGGCCAGGGGCGGCATGCCGTGCTCGCGGCACAGATGCAGCGCTTCCGCGTCGGGCAGGGGAACGTCGGGGAAGGTCTCCAGCGCCGCCTGCTGCGCATCCGCGAGATGCGCCATGAAAAAAAGGAAGTCCGCCATCGGGTGATTTGCCGCGAGGCTCCTGAGGCGCTGCGCACGTTGCCGGAAAACGCTCTGGCGTTCCGGCAGGTGCAGAAAGGGAATCTTGCCTGCCGGCGTTTCGATTTCTCCCGGTTGCAGTATCGTCGAGCTCATTATTTTTCGCTCCTTGTCGTTTCCTGATACCAGAGCGCATGGTGCTGTTTTGCCCAGGCGCGGCTGACGGTGCCACGGGTCATGGCGCGGATGGAACCCTTGGTCCAGATGGCGAGATAGGTGTGCCCGATGATCAGGATGATCATGAGCGCCGCGACCGCCGCGTGCGCGAGCGAGGAAAGGCGGATAAGGCCGATCGGGAACAGCGCCGAGAAATAGGCTCGCCACATGACGAAGCCGGACACGAGCAGTATCGCCATGCTGCCCACCAGCAGCCAGAACAGCACTTTCTGGCCGCCGTTGTACTTGCCGACCTTCGGCATGTTCTGCTCGTTGCCCTCCGCCAGTTCGCGGGCATGGCGCAGCCATTCACGGTCGGCGGGCGTCACGATGTTCAGCTTCCAGAAGCGGAAGTACATGGAGGTGAACGAGAGCGCCATCAATACCCCGATGAAGGGGTGCAGGATGCGCGTCCAGGTGCCGCCGCCGAAAAGCTGGATCAGCGGATAGAACATGGGGTGGAAGAAAGCCAGGCCCGATAGCGCCAGCAGGATGAAGGTTATTGCCACCATCCAGTGGTTGAGGCGCTCGGCGGCAGTATAGCGGACCACATCGTCGGGATCGTGTTTCATGGCTCGAGCTCCTTCTCGGTGTCTTCGGAAACCTCGTTCGGCCCTTTCGTCACGTAGTGGAAGATGCTGCCGATGGCGACGAGCCCGATCGCCAAGGAGGTCAGCGGTTTGGCGAAGCCCTTCCACAGGCTGACCAGCGGGCTGATGTGCGGGTCCTTGGGCAGCCCATTGTAGAGCTGCGGATGGTCGGCGTGCTGCAGCACGTACATCACATGCGTGCCACCAACTCCCTGCGGGTCGTACAGCCCGGCATTCCCGTAGCCGCGCGATTTGAGATCGACGATGCGCTCCTCGGCGTGCTGGAGCATGTCCTCCTTGCTGCCGAACACGATCGCGCCGGTGGGGCAGGTCTTGACGCAGGCCGGCTCCAGCCCTACCGCCACGCGGTCGGAGCACAGCGTGCACTTGTATGCCTTGCCGTCCTTTTTGGAGATGCGCGGGATATTGAACGGGCAGCCGGTGATGCAGTAGCCGCAGCCGATGCAGTATTCCTCGTGGAAATCGACGATGCCGTTGCTGTACTGCACGATGGCGCCCGGCGCGGGGCAGGATTTGAGGCAACCCGGATGGGAACAGTGCATGCAGCCGTCCTTGCGGATCAGCCATTCCAGTCCACGGTCAGTTTCCAGTTCGGTATAGCGCATCACCGTCCACGAACTTTCGGTGAGGTCGCGCGGATTGTCGTAAACCCCCGTGTTGGTCCCGATCGCGTCGCGTGTGTCGTTCCATTCCATGCAGGCCACCTGGCAGGCCTTGCAGCCGATGCATTTGGAGACGTCGATCAGCTTCGCCACTTCCAGCGTCTTGCGCTGGCCGGGCGGCGGGGTGGTGGTGGCGGAACGACGCCGGATATCAAGGGATTGAAGTGTCATGATCGCCTCCTATGCCTTCTCGATGTTGACCAGGAACGACTTGAACTCCGGCGTCTGGGTATTTGCGTCACCCACGAAGGGGGTCAGGGTGTTGGCGATGTAGCCGTTTTTGGCCACGCCCTTGAAGCCCCAGTGGATCGGAATGCCCACGTGGTGGACTGTCTTGCCGTTGGCTTGCAGCGGCTTGATGCGCTTGGTCACCACCGCTACCGCCTTGATGTAGCCGCGGCTGGAGGTAACCTTCACCCGGTCGCCTGCCTTGATGCCCTTCTCCTTCGCGAGCTCCTCGCCGATCTCCACGAACTGCTCGGGCTGGAGGATAGACGACAGTTTGGTGTGCTTGGTCCAGAAGTGGAAGTGCTCGGTGAGGCGGTAGGTGGTGCCCGCATAGGGGAATTCCCTGGATTTGCCGAAGCCCTCCATATCGGCCTTGAACACGCGCGCCGCCGGGTTGCTCACCACCTTGGGATGAAGCGGGTTGGTGTCAAGGGGCGTCTCGAAAGGCTCGTAATGCTCGGGGAAGGGGCCTTCCGCCATCTTGTCCACGGCGAACAGGCGCGCCACGCCTTCCGGGTTCATGATGAAGGGGTTCATGGGGTCGCCCGGAGGCACGTCGGCCTTGAAGTCCGGGATATCGGTTCCGCCCCATTTGGCGCCGTCCCAGCCGATCAGCTTGCGCTTCGCATCCCATGGCTTGCCCGCGGGGTCGGCGGAAGCGCGGTTGTAGAGAATGCGCCGGTTGGCCGGCCAGGCGAACGCCCAGTTGAGGGTGTTGCCCAGACCGCTCGGGTCCGAGTTGTCGCGCCGCGCCATCATGTTGCCTTTCTCGGTCCAGGCACCGGAGTAGATCCAGCAGCCGCAGGCGGTGCTGCCGTCGTCCTTGAGTTGGGCGAAGCCGTCCAGCTGCTGGCCCGCCTTGAGGATCACCTTGGTCGGGTCCTTGGGATCGGTGAGGTCGGCCAGCACCTTGCCGTTGTATTCCCTGGCCAGCTCATCGGGGGAGGGGGCGTGGGGAATCTTGTAGGGCCAAGTGAGACCGAGGAGCGCATCGGGGAAGGGGCCGCCTTCCTTCTTGTACAGCTCGCGCAGCTTGAGGTAGATGCCGGCGATGATCTCCGGGTCGGCCTTCGCTTCGCCGGGAGGCTCGGCACCCTTCCAGTGCCACTGCAGCCACCTGCCCGAGTTGACCAGCGAGCCATCTTCCTCGGCGAAGCAGGTGGAGGGCAGCCGGATCACTTCGGTCTGTATCTTCGACGCATCCACGTCGTTGAACTCGCCGAAGTTCTTCCAGAACTCGGAGGTATCGGTCGCCAGCGGATCGATCACCACCAGGAACTTGAGCCTGGCGAGGGCGCCGCTGATCTTGGCCTTGTTCGGGAAGGAGGCGACCGGATTGAAGCCCTGGCAGACATAACCGTTCATCTTGCCTTGGCCCATCAGCTCGAACACCTGCAACACGTCATACACCTTGTCGAGTTTCGGCAGCCAGTCGAAGCACCAGTTGTTTTCCTTCGTGGCCGCGTCGCCCCACCAGGACTTCATCAGGCTGACGTGGAACTTGGGGTAGTTCTGCCAGTAGGACATCTGCCCCGGCCGCAGGGGTTTGAGGGTACGCTTGTCGATGTACGCTTGGTAGTCGGTCTCCTTTTCGCCCGGCAGGGTCAGGTAGCCCGGCAGCAGGTTCGACAGCAGCCCGAGGTCGGTCTGCCCCTGGATGTTGGAGTGGCCGCGCAGCGCGTTCACCCCGCCGCCGGCCATGCCGATGTTGCCGAGCAGCAGTTGCAGCATGGCCGCGGTACGTATCATCTGCGAGCCCGTGGAATGCTGGGTCCAGCCCAGGGCATAGAGAATGGTCAGCGTGCGGTCCGGCACCGCCGTCGTGGCGATCATCTCGCACACCTTGAGGAACTGGTCCTTCGGCGTGCCGCAGATGTTGCTCACGACTTCCGGCGTGTAGCGGGAATAGTGCTGCTTGAGCAGATTGAACACGCAGCGCGGATGTTGGAGTGCAGGATCGACCTTGGCGTAGCCATCCGGCCCCATCTCGTACATCCAGCTTGCCTTGTCGTAGCTGCGCTTTGCGGGGTTGTAGCCCGAGAACAATCCCTCCTCGTGTTTGTAATCCTCGCGCACGATGAAGCTCGCGTCGGTATACGCCTTAACGTACTCGTGTTGGATTTTGTCCCGGGCCAGCAGGTAGTTGATTACCCCGCCCAGAAAAGCGATATCCGTGCCGGTGCGGAGCGGGGCGTAGTAGTCCGCCACCGATGCCGAGCGCGTGAAGCGCGGATCGACGACGATGAACTTGGCCTGGTTGTGCGCCTTGGCCTCGGTCACCCATTTGAAGCCGCAGGGGTGCGCCTCGGCGGCGTTGCCGCCCATCACCATCACCACATTCGCGTTCTTGATGTCGACCCAGTGATTGGTCATCGCGCCGCGGCCGAACGTAGGGGCAAGACTTGCCACCGTAGGTCCGTGTCAGACACGCGCCTGGTTATCGAACGCGAGAGCCCCGAGGCTCCTTACAAGTTTGTGGGTGATGTAGCCGGTTTCGCTGCTCGCCGCCGATGCCGCGAGGAAGCCGGTGCTGACCCAGCGGTTGACTGTGGCGCCGTCGGTATTTTTCGCGACGAAGTTCTTGTCGCGGTCGTCCTTGAGCAGCCGCGCGACCCTGGTGAACGCCTCGTCCCAGGAGATGCGCTTCCATTCGTTCGAGCCGGCGGCGCGATACTCGGGGTACTTGAGGCGGTTCGGGCTGTGGATGAAGTCGACTAGCGCCGCGCCCTTGGGGCACAGCGTTCCGCGGTTCACCGGATGATCGGGATCGCCCTCGATGTGGATGATCTCGGAAGCGGCATTTTTCGACCGGTCCCCCATGCTGTGCATGATCAGGCCGCAGCTCACCGAACAATAGGGGCAGGTGTTGCGGGTCTCGGTGGTGCGCGTCAGCTTGAACTGGCGCACCTCTGCGAGTGCCTCGTTTGGCGAGAAACCCAGAAGCGCCACGCCGGACATGCCCAATCCGCCAGCGCATATCTTGAAGAATTGCCTTCGTGTGACTTGCATTTTCTCTGCCTCCTTCATTTAGGTAACGGGTGACATTACTAAACCAGGGTCGAACTAAAGACAGGATCAAGACGGTGCAAAGACTAAATCAGGATGGGAAAACACAGGCTCTCTGTAGGGTCATCAGACCACTTTGAGGGATTATTGTCAATAAAGGCTTTTGCTGATTTATGCAAAAACCGGTGGCCGGGCATCTCCATGTCTGGCCACAAATGCGGCGTATCGGGTCGGTTGAAAGGGCTGTTACGGGTGCAGCAGGCGGTACGGGTTGCCGTTGGCATCCAGGAAGCAATCTATCGGGCCTATGGCGACGCAGCGCGGCTGGTCGAAGTAGCCCACACATTCGTTGCATTTGTTCGGGTCGATTTCATAGACGTAGTCGCCCTCGGAGATTGCCCCTACCGGGCATTCCGGCTCGCAGAGGCCGCAGTTGATGCAGTCGTCGGTGATCGATAGTGCCATTTTCCTGATTTCCTTGTTGCTTGATCCGTTAAAAATGATGTCCCGTCAGAGGACAGGGCGTAGCGAATGCATACGCATTCCACGCAATCGTTGGGTGCTTTGCTGCGCTTCGGGGAGGTCAGACAGCGGATGCCCCGGTTCGGTTGCATCCGCCCGGAAATTTTTTTGTGGCCGAAACCCTTATCCCAGCAGGTGTTTTACGTGCTCGCGTTCTTCGACCAGTTCGCGGTAGCTGTCCTGCATGCGCTCGCGTTCCTGTTCGCTGAGCGGCAGATCCTGAACGATCTGGTATTCGCCCTGTTTGCATCTCACCGGAAAGCCGTAAATCACGCCTTCTGGAATTCCGTAGCTGCCGTCGGACGGCACGCCCATGGACACCCAGTTGTTATGGTGCGCGCTGAGCATCCAGTCGTGGATATGCGAGATGGCGGCATTCGCGGCGCTTGCCGCGCTGGACAGGCCGCGCGCCTCGATGACCGCGGCGCCGCGCTTCTGCACCGTGGGGATGAATTCTTTTTCCACCCAGCCCAGGTCAGGCAGCATTTCACGCACCAGCTTGCCGCGAATTTCGGCATGGTCGAGATCGGGGTATTGCGTGCCGGAGTGGTTGCCCCAGACGATCATCTTCTTGATGTCGTGGATTGGCTGGAACAGCTTCTGCGCGACTTGCGCGACGGCGCGGTTGTGGTCGAGGCGCATCATCGAGGTGAAATTGCGCGGGTCGAGATCGGGGGCGTTTTTCATCGCGATCAGCGCGTTGGTGTTGGCGGGATTGCCCACCACCAGCACCTTGACGTGGCGCGTCGCATATTCGTTGAGCAGCTTGCCCTGCTCGGAGAAGATCGCACCGTTGGCCTCGATGAGGTCCTTGCGTTCCATGCCTTTGCCGCGCGGCCGTGCGCCGATCAGCAGGGCGATCTCGGTGTCCCGGAATGCGACCTTGGGGTCGTCGGTGATGATGACCTGCTGCAGCAGCGGAAAGGCGCAGTCCTCCAGTTCCATCATCACGCCCTGCAGCATCGTCTGCGCCTGCGGCAGGTCGAGCAATTGCAGGATGACCGGCTGCTCGTGCCCCAGCATGTCGCCGTTGGCGATGCGGAACAGGGTGGCATAGCCGATCTGGCCGGCTGCTCCGGTGATGGTGACGCGGATGGGTGCTTTCATGTTTCTTTCCTATGAGCAAATAGCCAGAGCAAATAAAACCGAATCATAATTGTTTTGATTTTCTCGCGCCACGGAAAAAGGTGTAGCATTACGCAAATCGGTATTGCCTCAGGCAGGGACTAATATGAACAAACAACGCCCGAAGCATCTCGCCTTGCACCTCATCAAGCTGCCGCTCCCCGGTTTCGTCTCCATTCTCCACCGCATCAGCGGTTTATTGCTGTTTCTCGCGCTGCCGCTGCTGTTGCTGATGCTGCAATACAGCCTGCTTTCCATCGAGACTTACACCCGGCTTATGGACATGCTGGCGCATCCGCTGGCAAAACTCATGCTGCTTGGCCTGCTGTGGGCGCTCCTGCATCATTTCTGCGCCGGGCTGCGCTATCTGGCGATCGACCTGGGTTACGGTGTGCAACTGGCGCAGGCGCGCGCAAGCAGCAAGGTGGTGCTGGCGGCGAGTCTGCTGCTGACTGTTCTACTCGGAGCGAAGCTATGGTGAACCGTGTGGTGACGGGCGCGCATTACGGGTTGCGCGACTGGCTGGTCCAACGCGTCACGGCAGCGCTGATGGCGGTGTACAGCGTGGCACTGGCCGGCTACCTGCTGCTGCAGCCCTATGTGGATTACGACACCTGGACGGCGCTGTTCTCCAGCCAGCCGATGCGCAGCTTCACCCTGCTGTTCCTGCTGAGCGTGTTCTACCACGCGTGGGTCGGCGTGCGCGACATCGTGATGGATTACGTGAAGCCGGCCGGGGTGCGACTGGCGATCCATGTGCTGGTGATACTGGTGCTGATTCTTTACGTGATCTGGGCGGTGCAGATTCTTTGGGAGATGTGATGGCGGTTGCGAAACGGACTTTCGACGTGGTGGTGGTCGGGGCTGGCGGCTCGGGGATGCGCGCGGCGCTGCATCTGGCGCATGCCGGACTCAAGGTGGCGGTGCTGTCCAAGGTGTTCCCGACGCGCTCGCATACCGTCGCGGCGCAGGGCGGCATCGCCGCGTCGCTGGGCAACGTCAGCAAGGACAGCTGGCACTGGCATATGTACGATACGGTGAAGGGATCGGATTATCTCGGCGACCAGGACGCCATCGAGTTCATGTGCCGAGCCGCACCGGAAGTGGTGTACGAGCTGGAACACTTCGGCATGCCATTCGATCGGCTCGATTCGGGCAAGATCTACCAGCGCCCGTTCGGCGGGCACATGCAGGACTATGGCAAGACGCCGGTGCAACGTGCCTGCGCGGCGGCCGACCGCACAGGCCATGCCTTGCTGCACACGCTCTATCAGCAGAACGTGAAGGCCAACACGCATTTCTTCATCGAGTGGATGGCGCTCGACCTGATCCGCGACGCGGACGGCGACGTGCTCGGCGTGACCGCAATGGAGATCGAGACCGGCGAGACGATGATCTTTCAGGCACGCGCCACCTTGCTCGCCACCGGCGGGGCGGGGCGCATCTTCCAGTCCAGCACCAACGCCTACATCAACACCGGCGACGGGCTTGGCATGGCGGCGCGCGCGGGCATTCCGCTCGAGGACATGGAGTTCTTTCAGTTCCATCCCACCGGCGTGTACGGCGCGGGGGTGCTGATTTCCGAAGGGGTGCGCGGCGAGGGCGGCTATCTGGTGAACAAGGACGGCGAGCGCTTCATGCCGAGATACGCGCCGACCGCGAAGGACCTCGCGAGCCGCGACGTGGTGTCGCGCGCGATCGCCACCGAGATCAAGGAAGGGCGCGGCTGCGGCCCGCACGGCAACCATATCCTGCTCAAGGTGGACCACATCGGCGACGACGTGATCAAGCAGCGCCTGCCCGGCATCCGCGACATCGCGCTGAAGTTCGCGCATGTCGATCCGGCGAAGGCACCAATCCCCGTCGTGCCGACCGCGCATTACATGATGGGCGGCATCCCCACCAACTATCACGGGCAGGTCGTCGCCCCCTATCACCATGGGCCGGAGGAGGTGGTGCACGGCCTGTATGCGGCGGGCGAATGCGCCTGCGTGTCGGTGCACGGCGCGAACCGGCTGGGCTGCAATTCGCTGCTCGACCTGCTGGTGTTCGGGCGTGAGGCGGCGCGGCAGATCATCGAGGACTTGCAGAGCCATCCACACCCCAAGCTGCTGCCGGCCGGCTCCGCCGACTATTCCCTGGTGCGCCTCGCGCGGCTGGAAAACCAGAAGGACGGCGAGCGGGTTCACGATGTCGGCGATGCGATGCGCAAGACCATGCAGAAGCATTGCGGCGTGTTCCGCTTCCCGGAACTCTTGGCCGAGGGCGTGGAGCAGATCAGGCAGGTCGCCGAGCGCGCCGCGCACACCGGAATCCACGACAAGAGCAAGGTGTTCAACACCGCGCGCATCGAGGCGCTGGAGCTCGACAACCTGATCGAGGTCGCACAGGCGACCATGATCGCCGCCGCGGCGCGCACCGAGAGCCGCGGCGCCCATGCGCGCGACGACTTCCCGCAGCGTGACGATCAGAACTGGCTGAAGCACAGCCTGTACTTCAGCGAAGGCCAGCGCCTCGCCTACAAACCGGTGCGCTTGAAACCATTGACGGTGGAATCGTTCCCGCTCAAGGCGCGAGTGTACTAATTCATTTGGATATAGAAGATGATTAAAAAGGAATTAGATCCGTTTGTGGCAGAAGATAAATATGCTGCTGCTGGACAAAAAGCCGAAGAGCAAATGGCGTTTTATCTGAAACGTTTTTTTGCACCCAGTCCTGATGTGTTTGTACTTAACGGCATTCGTCTTGAGCATGCCGGCGACGCTGCTCAGATGGATCACCTGGTGCTGCATCGTTATGGCATCGTTGTGGTGGAAAGCAAGAGCGTCGCAGGTAAGGTGCAAATCAAGGATGATGGCCAATGGATACGTTGGTATGGGAAAGATTCTACTGGCATGGCCTCGCCAATTATTCAGGCAAAGCTGCAATTGAGATTTATGCGCGACTATTTGAATCTTGCCGTCAAACCCAAAGGAGTTTTTGATCGCTACGCTTTTGACGTGCAGGTGGCAATCTCTGATAGCGGCGTTATTTTGTGGCCAACCTCGGGAAATTTGCCGGAGGTCTGCAAGGCGGATCAAGTGGCCGAACGCATCGAAAAACGAATCGCCGAATTCGCGGAAATGCATGACGCCCCTTCACCAATGGGTACAGAGCATCTTGCCAAGATAGCTGATTTTCTTTGCGCAGCTCACAAACCGCTACATTTGCGAGTGGAAGAGAATTACCCACCAAAATATCAAGAGGCTTTTGCGGGTAGGGTAAAAGCTATTGAAAAGCTAGTGACCGGAATGCAAACGGCTATGGTTCAATCTGCCTCTCGCATGACGTCTCATATGGTTTCGTCTATTGCCGCATTGCAGGTGGAGGCTCAAAAAAATGCACATGAGAATAAAACGAGTGGCTTGCCAGATGCGGTAGTTGAAACAACAGCGGCCCTCGCTCCACATGTCAATGAAAGACTGATCGGCGGTGTGTGCAGTCATTGCTCAAGTGAGAATGTCTCGATACTTTTTGGGCGTAACTACTATTTCCACTGCAACGACTGCAACAAGAACAGCCCGTTGAAGTCTGTATGCTCAAGTTGTGGCTCGGTTGAAATACCCCATAAGAAAAGTAATAAATTTTTTCTTGAATGCAAACCATGCAATACAAGCCGTTTGTTTCACGTCAATAGCTAGGGAATGAAGCAATGAAATTCCGTATCTACCGCTACAACCCTGATGTGGATGCAGGGCCGTACATGCAGGACTACGACCTCGACATCGAGCCGGGTGACAAGATGCTGCTCGACGCTATCCTGCTGCTGAAGGAACAGGACGACAGCCTGTCGGTGCGCAAGTCCTGCCGCGAGGGGGTGTGCGGATCGGATGCGATGAACATCAACGGGCGCAACGGGCTGGCGTGCATCACGCCGCTCGCGTCGCTGAAGGAGCCGGTGGAGCTGCGCCCGCTGCCTGGTCTGCCGGTGATCCGCGACCTGATCGTGGACATGACGCAGTTCTTCAAGCAGTACCATTCGATCAAGCCCTACCTGATCAACAACGACCCGCCGCCGGAAACTGAGCGGCTGCAGTCGCCCACGCAGCGCGCGCACCTGAATGGCTTGTACGAGTGCATCCTCTGCGCCTGCTGCTCGACCGCGTGCCCGTCGTTCTGGTGGAACCCGGACAAGTTCGTCGGCCCGGCAGGCTTGCTGCAGGCCTACCGTTTCCTCGCCGATACGCGCGATCATGCGACCGCCGAGCGTCTCGACGACCTGGAAGATCCGTATCGGCTGTTCCGCTGCCACACGATTATGAACTGCGTGGATGTGTGCCCGAAGGGATTGAACCCGACCGAGGCGATCGGCAACATCAAGGACATGATGGTGAGGCGCATCGTATGAAGGACCTGGAGCGCGTGCGCTGGCGCTGCCGGCGCGGACTGCTGGAACTGGACATTGTGCTGGGGCGCTTCGTCGAGGCGCACTACGCACAGCTTGGCGAGGCGGAGCGGCGGGCGTTCGAGGCGCTGCTGGACATGCCCGACAACCCGCTCTGGGACATGGTTGCGGGCCGGACGGCAGCGGCATTCGGCGAGCAGCAGGCATTGCTGGACAAGATCAGGACTGCCTGATCGCACAGACTTGGGAGAAAAATAATGGAAGGCAAACGCATCGCAACACTGACTCTGGACGACGGGCGCAGCATCGAGCTGCCGATTCTTTCCGGCACGCTGGGGCAGAACGTGCTGGATATCCGCAACCTAGCCAAGCTCGGGATGTTCACCTACGACCCGGCTTTCTTTGTCACGGCCAGTTGCGCTTCGAAGATCACCTTCATCGATGGTGATGCCGGGCTGCTCTATTACCGCGGCTATCCCATCGAGCAACTGGCCGAGCAATCCGATTTCCTCGAGGTGTGCTACCTGCTGTTAAACGGCGAGTTGCCGGATGCCGCGCAGTCCGCCGGATTCAAGGATACCGTGACGCACCACACCATGGTGCACGAGCAGATCGCACGTTTCTATTCCGGTTTCCGCCGCGACGCGCATCCGATGGCGGTGATGGTCGGGGTGGTGGGCGCGCTATCGGCGTTCTACCATGACTCGCTCGACATCAGTAATCCGCAGCACCGCGAGATATCCGCGATGCGCATGCTCGCGAAAGTGCCGACCCTCGCGGCGATGGCGCACAAGTACTATACCGGCGCGCCGTTCATGTATCCGAAGAACAAGTTCAGCTACGCGGAAAACCTCATGTATATGATGTTTGCCACCCCGGCTGAAGATTACGAGCCGAACCCGGTGCTGGTGCGCGCGCTGGACCGCATTCTGATCCTGCACGCCGACCACGAGCAGAACGCCTCCACTTCGACGGTGCGCCTGGCCGGCTCCAGCATGGCGAACCCGTTCGCCTGTATCGCTTCCGGCATCGCCGCGCTGTGGGGGCCGGCGCACGGCGGCGCGAACGAGGCCGCGCTGAAGATGCTGGAAGAGGTCGGCGACATCTCGCGCGTGAAGGAATATGTGCAGGGCGTGAAGGACAAGAAATACCGCCTGATGGGTTTCGGCCACCGCGTGTACAAGAACATGGATCCGCGCGCCGCAGTGATGCGCAAGACCTGCTACGAAGTGCTGAAGGAGCTCAAGCTGGAGAACCACAAGCTGTTCGAGCTGGCGATGGAACTGGAGCGCGTCGCATTGAGCGACCCGTATTTCATTGATCACAAGCTGTATCCGAACGTGGACTTCTACTCCGGTATCGTGTTGCGCGCGCTGGGCATCCCGGTCAACATGTTCACGGTGATCTTCGCGGTGGCGCGTACCGTGGGTTGGATTTCGCAATGGAACGAGATGATCGCGGACGCCGACCACAAGATCGGCCGGCCGCGGCAGTTATACACCGGAGCGACACGGCGCGATTACGTGCCGATAGACAAGCGGTAGGCGTTACGGGCAGGGTTGGCGGTTTTATCGGCCAACCTCGATCTGCCGTTTTACGGTTGGACCAGAGGGCGATCTTATGGCCGTACCGGAAAATTACATGCAGGCCATGCACGACAGCTCGGCGCTGTCCGGCGCGAATGCGCCCTTCATCGAGGAACTGTACGAGCAATACCTCGCCGCCCCCGGCGCCGTGCCGGATGCCTGGCGCGCCTGGTTCGACTCGCTGCCGCCCTCGGCAAATGGTGCGCGCGACGTGGCGCACGGCCCCATCCGGCGCGCCTTTACGATTCTGCCGGAAACACCCGCCGTTCATGCGCCTTCGCCGGTTGCCGGCCTGGAGTGTAGGCAGTCCCGCGCGTTACAGCTCATCGACGCCTATCGTTCCCTCGGCATGCGTGCCGCCAACTTTGATCCGCTGGATCGCCGCATCAAGCCGGTGATCGCCGAGCTCGATCCGGCGCATTACGGCCTGGAGGCGGCCGATATGGAGGTCGCCATCGACTTCGGGGCCGTGCGCATGAGCCTGCGCGAAATCCTCGATCTGCTGCGCCAGACCTATTGCGGCAGCATCGGCGCGGAATACATGTACATCGGCGACATGGAGGAGAAGTGCTGGATTCAGGAGCGCCTGGAGGGCGTGCACGGACAGGCCAATTACGCCGCCGCGCAGCGCCACCGCATCCTGGAGCGGCTGACCGCCGCCGAGACACTGGAGCGCTACCTGCACACCAAATACGTCGGCCAGAAGCGCTTCTCGCTGGAAGGCGGAGAGCCGCTGATCCCGCTGCTCGACCACTTGCTGCAACGCTGCGGTGCACAGGGAGTGCAGGAGGCGGTGATCGGCATGGCGCACCGCGGGCGGCTGAACGTGCTGGTGAATATCCTCGGCAAGCAGCCGCAGATGCTGTTTGCCGAATTTGAGGGCATTCACACCGAACATCTGACCTCCGGCGACGTGAAATACCATCAGGGATTTTCCGCCGACATCGCGACACCGGGCGGCGAACTGCATATTGCGCTGGCGTTCAATCCGTCCCATCTCGAAATCATCGATCCGGTGGTGGAAGGCTCGGTGCGCGCACGCCAGCATCGCCGCAAGGACCTGGATGGCTCGAAGGCGATCCCGATTCTCTTGCATGGCGATGCGTCGTTTGCCGGGCAGGGCGTGGTGATGGAGACGCTGAGCATGTCGCAGACGCGCGGCTACCGCACCGGCGGCACGGTGCATGTCGTCGTCAACAACCAGATCGGCTTCACCGCCTCCGACCTGCGCGACGTGCGCTCCGGCGCGTATTGCAGCGATGCGGCGAAGATGGTCGATGCGCCGATCTTCCACGTGAACGCGGACGATCCCGAGGCGGTGCTGCTGGTCTCCGAGGTCGCGCTGGACTATCGCATGCAGTTCCGCAAGGACGTGGTGATCGACCTGGTGTGCTTCCGCAAGCTGGGGCACAACGAGCAGGACGAGCCGCTGGTCACGCAGCCCTACATGTACCGCCTGATCCGCCAGCATCCCGGCATGCGCGCGCTGTATGCACGGCGGCTGGAGGAAGAGGGCGCGATCGCACCGGGCGAGGCGGACGCGATGATTGCCGCCTACCGCAAGGCGCTGGAGGCTGGGGACAGTTCGATCCTGCCGGCGCTGGAAAAACACGACAGCAAGATCGCGGCCGACTGGAAGAAATTCCAGCGCGATATCCCCTGGAATGTCCCGGTGGACACCGCCGTGCCGCTGGAGCGCCTGCGGCAGCTGGCCGTGCCGTTGACCGGCGTGCCGCAGAATTTCATGCTGCATTCGCGCGTGCAGAAAGTCGTCGAGGACCGCATCGCGATGGCGAAGGGAGACCTGCCGCTGGACTGGGGCATGGCGGAGACCATCGCCTATGCCACCCTGCTCACCGAGGGTTACCCGGTGCGGCTCTCCGGTCAGGACAGCCAGCGCGGCACCTTCTTCCACCGCCACGCCACCTGGCACGACCAGAACCGCCGCGAGCGCCACGAGGGCGCCTACACGCCGCTGCAAAATCTCGCGCCGGGACAGGCGGATTTCATCGCGATCGACTCGCTGCTCTCTGAGGAGGCGGTGCTCGGCTTCGAGTACGGCTATGCCACGGCCGAACCCGACACGCTGGTGCTGTGGGAGGCGCAGTTCGGCGACTTCGCGAACGGCGCGCAGGTGGTGATCGACCAATTCATCGCCTCCGGCGAGGTGAAGTGGGGGCGGCTCTGCGGGCTGGTGCTGCTGCTGCCGCACGGCTACGAGGGGCAGGGCGCGGAGCATTCTTCGGGGCGCATCGAACGCTATTTGCAGCTGTGCGCTGACTACAACATCCAGGTGTGCATTCCCTCCAATCCGGCACAGATGTTCCATCTGTTGCGTCGCCAGATGCTGCGCCCGATGAGGAAGCCCTTGATCGTGTTCACACCCAAGAGCCTGCTGCGCAGTAAGGATGCGGCTTCGCCGCTTGCGGAATTGGCACAGGGAAAATTCCAGCCGGTGATCGCCGAAGTCGATGCGCTGGAGGCCGGCAGGGTGCGGCGCATCATTGCATGCAGCGGCAAGGTGTATTACGAACTGCTCGCGGCGCGGCGCGCCAGGGGCATCCAGGATATGGCGATCATCCGCATCGAGCAGCTCTATCCATTCCCGCACGACGACTTCGTGGCGCAGGTCGAGGCGTACCCGAACGCGACCGAACTGGTGTGGTGTCAGGAGGAGCCGGGCAACCAGGGCGCGTGGCACCGCATCCAGCATTATTTGCTGCGCCATCTGCGCCCCGGCATGCGCCTCGACTACGCGCTACGCGCCTCGTCCGCCGCGCCCGCCGCGGGCTATCTCGCGGTACACCAGGAGCAGCAGAAGGCGGTGATCGCCGCCGCCTTCCGCCTCGACCTCGACATCAAGATCATCCCCGGGAGTCACTCATGAGCATTGAAATCAAAGTGCCGCAGCTTTCCGAATCAGTCACCGAGGCGACGCTGCTGGCCTGGCATAAACAGGTGGGCGAGGCGGTGCAGGAGGGCGAAAACCTGATCGATATCGAGACCGACAAGGTGGTGCTGGAGTTGCCCGCTCCCGCCAACGGTGTGTTGAGCAAGATCGTGAAAGGCGGTGGCGAAAAGGTGGCGAGCGGCGAAGTGATCGCCATGCTGGATACGGAGGTGGCGGCAACTCCCTCTGATGGAACAACTAGCCATTCGACTAGGCCGCTACAAAACAGCGGCCAAGTCGCTGGCTATCCCTCGATAGGAGAGGGGGCCAGGCCAGTTGCCGCGCCGCCCTCGGTGCGCAAGCTCGCGCATGAGCACGAAGTCGATGTTGCCGCAGTGCAGGGCAGCGGCCGCGGCGGGCGCGTCACCAAGGAGGATGTGCTGGGCGTCGTGCAGCCGCCGAAACAGACCCCCTCCCCCCCCGCGGGGGAGGGAGGGGGCGGAGAGGGAGTGAGCACAGCCATCTCTTCCGGCGAGCGCACCGAGCGGCGCGTCCCGATGACGCGCATCCGCCAGCGCATCGCCGAGCGCCTGCTGCAATCGCAGCAGAATGCCGCGATTCTGACCACCTTCAACGAGGTGAACATGCAGCCGGTGATCGAGTTGCGCAACAAGTACAAGGAGGCATTCGAGAAAAAGCACGGCGTGAAGCTGGGCTTCTCCTCGTTCTTCATCTGGGCGGCGGTGCAGGCCTTGCAGAGGTTCCCGATTGTCAACGCCTCTGTGGACGGCAACGACATCGTCTACCACGGCTATTTTGACATCGGCATGGCCATTGGCAGCGAGCGCGGCCTGGTCGTGCCGGTCATTCGCGATGCGGACAAGCTTTCCTTCGCAGCCATCGAAAAGCAGGTCGCCGATTTTGCGGAACGCGCCAGGAGCGGCAAGCTCACGATGGAAGAGCTCGCCGGCGGCACATTCTCCATCACCAACGGCGGCGTGTTCGGTTCGATGCTCTCCACTCCGATCATCAACCCGCCGCAATCCGCCATTCTCGGCATCCACGCCACCAAGGATCGCCCGGTGGCCGAGAACGGCCAGGTGGTGATCCGCCCGATGAACTACCTCGCGCTGTCCTACGACCACCGCATCATCGACGGGCGCGAGGCGGTGCAGTTCCTCGTCGCCATCAAGGAAGCCCTGGAATATCCGGGACGGGTGTTGCTGGACTTGTGATGAGCCTCTTTCGCGCCTACCGGATTTTCGAAGACAACGGCAAATCTGCCGGCCGTTTCGTCGAGCTCGCGCTGGACGATCTCGATCCCGGCGAGGTGGTGATTCGCGTGCACTACTCCAGCGTGAACTACAAGGACGCGCTCGCGGCGACCGGCGCGGGCAGGGTGGTGCGCCGCTTCCCCTGTGTCGGCGGAGTGGATGCGGCGGGCGTGGTGGCAAGCTCGTCGGATGCGCGCTACAAGCCCGGCGACGAGGTGTTGGTCACCGGTTATGGCATGGGTGTGGATCACGACGGCGGATTTGCCGAGTACGCGCGGGTGCCGGCGGACTGGGTGGTGCTGTTGCGACACGGTGCGGCGGAGCCGACGGGTGCGGGAGCAACAGCATCGCACCTCCTCCCGCAAGCGGCCGGCTTCGCCATAACCAGCGACTTGGCGAGCGTAGTTGGCTCGCCTAGTCGAATGGCTAGTAGTTCCACCAGTAACGTGTCGGAGGCGCAGTTGCCGCAGGGGCTGACGCTATTCGATGCGATGGCGATCGGCACGGCGGGCTTCGCCGCCGCGCTGTCCATCCATCGACTGGAGCAGAACGAGTTGCGCCCCGAGAGCGGCAAGGTGATCGTGACCGGGGCGACCGGCGGGGTAGCGAGCCTCGCGATCCAGATGCTCGCGCAGCTTGGCTACCATGTAGTCGCGTTGACCGGGAAGGAAGCCGAACACGAATACCTGAAATCGCTCGGCGTGGCGGAAATCCTGCCGCGCAAGGAACTGGTGATGGGCACGCGCCCGCTGGAAAAGGCGCAGTGGGCGGGTGCGCTGGACGCGGTGGGCGGCGAGACGCTGGCGTGGCTCACGCGCACCATGCAGCAGGACGGCGTGATTGCGAGCTTCGGCAACGCGGGCGGCATCGAGCTGCACACCACGGTGATACCCTTCATCCTGCGCGGTGTGCGCCTGATCGGCATCGATTCCGCCGCCACCGCGATGCCGCTGCGCCGCGAAATCTGGCGGCGCCTGGCATCTGACCTGCGCCCGAAATTGTTGGCGCAGGTGGCGCATAGCGTGCCCTTCGCCGAGCTGCCGCAAGTGTTTCCGCTGATGCTGCAAGGCAGGCTGCGCGGGCGCACGGTGGTGGGGATAAAATGAACTCCTGATGCTATAATCCGCCCGGCAGGCTGGAATAAACAGCGCGAAAGTGGCGGAATTGGTAGACGCACTGGATTTAGGTTCCAGCGCCTCACGGCGTGAGAGTTCGAGTCTCTCCTTTCGCACCAGCAACTAATTTAACTTCAACTCAAGGAACTCAAGCATGTCCAGCGTAGAAACTGTGAGCGCGTTAGAACGCCGTCTTAACGCAGCCATTCCTCAACAAGTCATCCGCGGTGAGGTTGCTGCCCGGCTGAAAAAGATCGGCCGTACCGCAAAGATTGCCGGGTTCCGTCCGGGCAAAATCCCGGCAAAGATACTGGAGCAGCATTACGGCGCGCAGGCGCATCAGGAAGCCCTGGGCGAGGCGCTGCAGCGTTCATTCGACGAGGCTGCACAACTCAATAACCTGAGGGTGGCTGGGTATCCGCAATTCGAGATCAAGACCAACGATCTGAGTGCCGATCAGGTTGAATACAGCGCAACTTTCGAGGTGTACCCGGAAGTGGCGATGGGCGATCTGTCGGGTGAGGCGCTGGAGCGCGTGGTTTGCGAATTGTCGCAGGCCGACGTGGACAACACCATCCTGACGCTGCGCAAGCAGCGTGCCACCTTCGAGCCGGTGGATCGCGCCGCACAAGCCGATGATCAGGTGCGCATCGATTTTACCGGCAAGCTGGGCGGCGAGGTCTTCCAGGGCGGCGAAGCCAGGGATTACCCTTTCCAACTGGGGGTGGGGCGCATGCTGCCGGAGTTCGAATCGGCCATCACCGGCATGAAGGCCGGTGAGACCAAATCTTTCGACATGACTTTTCCGGCCGATTATCACGGCAAGGATGTGGCGGGCAAACAGGTGACTTTCACCGTTACGTTGCACAAGGTCGAGGCGCCCAAGCTGCCGGAAGCGGACGCCAAGTTTGCCGAAGACGTCGGCATCGAGGGTGGCGATGTCAGCAAGCTGGAGAGCGAGGTGCGCACCAACCTGCAGCGTGAAGTGGCGCGTCGCCTGAAGCTGCGCAACAAGGAAACGGCGATGGACGCTTTGCTGAAGGCGGCGAAGTTCGATGTGCCCAAGGCGCTAGTGGAATGGGAGGCACGGAGCCTGATGCAGCAAACCGCCCAGGAAATGGAATCGCGCGGCATGAAGATGAAGGACATGGCATTGCCGCCGGAATTGTTTTTCGAACGTGCAGAAAGGCGCGTCAGGCTCGGCCTGATTATGGCCGATCTGACGCAGAAACATGACCTGAGAGCAAAACCCGAGCAGGTGCGCGCTCTGGTAGAGGATTACGCGCAAAGCTTTGACGACTCTGAAGAGGTGGTGCGCTGGTTTTACGCAAATCCCTCTCAGTTGCAGGAGATCGAGAATCTGGTGCTGGAAGAAAACATCGTAGGATGGACGATGGGGCAGGCAAAGGCGACGGACAAGGCCATTCCCTTTAACGAATTGATGGAGAAATGACGCGATGCATTATGTGGAGCCACAGAATATCGGTTTGATCCCGATGGTCGTAGAGACCAGCGGGCGCGGCGAGCGGGCGTATGACATCTATTCGCGCCTGCTCAAGGAGCGTGTGGTGTTCCTGGTCGGCGAGGTCAACGACCACACGGCGAACCTGATCGTGGCGCAGATGCTGTTCCTGGAATCGGAAAACCCGGACAAGGATATCCATTTCTACATCAATTCGCCGGGGGGGTCCGTGACTGCCGGCATGGCGATTTACGACACCATGCAGTTCATCAAGCCGAATGTCAGCACGCTGTGCATCGGCCAGGCGGCCAGCATGGGTGCGTTTCTGCTCGCGGCGGGCGAGAAAGGCAAGCGCTTCTGCCTGCCCAATTCGCGTGTGATGATCCATCAGCCGCTGGGTGGCTTCCGCGGCCAGGCGTCGGATATCGAAATCCACGCGCGCGAGATTCTGTACCTGAAGCAGAAGCTCAATCAATTGCTTGCGCAGCATACCGGCCAACCGGTCGAGACCATCGAGCGCGACACGGATCGCGATAATTTCCTGAGCGCGCCGGATGCGGTGAAATACGGCCTGGCGGACCAGGTACTGGAAAAGCGCGTTTAAGATTTTATTGAATTGCCGATAACACGATACAGAGGTAACAGCGATGGCTGGCGATAAAAAATCGGGTGACAAGTTGCTTTACTGCTCATTCTGCGGCAAGAGCCAGCATGAGGTGCGCAAGCTGATTGCGGGCCCGTCGGTGTTTGTGTGCGACGAATGCATCGCGCTGTGCAACGACATCATGCGCGAGGAAATCCAGAATGACCAGGACAAGACAGGCAAGGATGGCAAGGCGGATCTGCCCGTGCCCAAGGCAATCCATGCGACGCTCGATGAATACGTGATCGGGCAGGAGCGGGCCAAGCGGATTCTGTCGGTTGCGGTGTACAACCACTACAAGCGCCTCAAGAGCGATGACAAGGACGGCGTGGAACTGGCCAAGAGCAACATCCTGCTGATCGGCCCGACCGGTTCCGGCAAGACACTGCTGGCGCAGACGCTGGCACGCCTGCTGGATGTGCCGTTCGTGATGGCAGATGCCACCACGCTGACCGAGGCGGGCTATGTCGGCGAAGACGTCGAGAACATCATTCAGAAGCTATTGCAGGCCTGCGATTACGACGTGGAAAAAGCGCAGCGCGGCATCGTGTACGTGGACGAGATCGACAAGATTTCGCGCAAATCGGACAACCCCTCGATCACGCGTGACGTTTCCGGTGAGGGCGTACAGCAGGCCCTGTTGAAACTGATCGAAGGCACCAAGGCGTCGATTCCGCCGCAGGGCGGGCGCAAGCACCCGAATACGGAATTCCTGCAGGTGGATACCACCAACATCCTGTTCATCTGCGGCGGCGCGTTTGATGGGCTGGAGAAGGTCATCCGCAACCGCTCCGCCAAGGCCAGCATCGGCTTTGGCGCGACCATCAGCAGCAAGGACGAGCGCAAGACCGGCGAGACCCTGCGCGATGTTGAGCCGGAAGACCTGATCAAGTTCGGCCTGATCCCGGAGTTTGTCGGGCGCCTGCCGGTCGTGGCGACGCTGGAGGAGCTGGATGAGGCCGCACTGGTGCAAATCCTTACCGAGCCGAAGAATGCGCTGACCAAGCAATACCAGAAGCTGTTTGCGATGGAAGGCGTGGAGCTGGAATTCCGCGAGGGGGTGCTGCTGAACATCGCGCGCAAGGCCTTGGCGCGCAAAACCGGTGCGCGCGGGTTGCGCTCGATCCTCGAGACCGCCTTGCTGGACATCATGTTCGATCTGCCATCGACGGAAAACGTCAGCAAAGTGGTGTTGGACGAAACAGGCCTGGCGGGGGAAATCAAACCCATCATCATCTATGCGGATACGCCCAAGGCAGCCTGATTAAGCCCTAAACGCTTGTTTTGATGCCTTGTTCCGGGGTGGTTGAATTTTTCAGAACCACCCCCATCTAACCTCACAGTCAACGAATAGGTTACCGCCATGTCAGAACAAGATACTTCAAACGTCGTAACAGCCAACCTGCACCCGCTGCTGCCATTGCGCGATGTCGTGGTGTTTCCGCATATGGTCATCCCGCTGTTCGTCGGGCGCGCCAAATCCATCAAGGCGCTGGAAACGGCCATGGAGGCAGGCAAGGGTATCGTACTGGTCGCGCAGAAATCGGCGGCCAAGGATGATCCCTCCAAGGAAGACTTGTATGCCGTCGGCAGCATGGCGAACATCTTGCAAATGCTCAAATTGCCTGACGGCACGGTGAAGGTGCTCGTGGAAGGCACGCAGCGCGTCAATGTGCTGCGCGTATTCGATGCTGACAGCCATTTCGACGCCGAGGTGGAAATCGTTCCTGCCGAAGATGGAACGGACAGCGAGTCCGAGGCCATGCGCCGCGCCTTGATTGCGCAATTCGACCAGTATGTGAAACTCAACAAGAAAATCCCGCCGGAAATCTTGACTTCGCTGGCCGGTATCGATGATGCCGGGCGCCTGGCCGACACGATCGCCGCCCATCTGCCGCTCAAGCTGGAGCAAAAGCAGGAGGTGCTGGAGGTCTTTGGCGTGCGCCAGCGGCTGGAGCACCTGCTCGGCCTGCTGGAGGCCGAGATCGATATCCTGCAGGTCGAGAAGCGCATCCGCGGCCGCGTGAAGCGCCAGATGGAAAAGAGCCAGCGCGAGTATTACCTGAACGAGCAGGTCAAGGCGATCCAGAAGGAGTTGGGAGAGGGTGAGGAGGGCACCGACCTCGATGAACTGGAAAAGAAAATCAAGGCTGCACATATGCCCAAAGAGGCGCGTAGCAAGGCTGAAGCGGAACTTAAGAAGCTGCGCCTGATGTCGCCGATGTCAGCCGAGGCGACCGTTGTGCGCAACTACATCGATGTGCTGGTCGGTCTGCCGTGGAAGAAAAAAACCAAGATCAGCGCCGACCTGAAAAAGGCCGAAGTGGTGCTGGAAGAAGACCATTACGGTCTGGATAAGGTCAAGGAACGCATCCTCGAATATCTCGCCGTGCAGCAGCGGGTGAACAAATTGAAAGGCCCGATACTCTGCCTGGTCGGTCCTCCTGGCGTGGGCAAGACCTCGCTGGGGCAGTCCATCGCGCGTGCCACCAACCGCAAATTTGTGCGCATGTCGCTGGGTGGGGTGCGCGATGAATCCGAGATTCGCGGCCACCGCCGTACCTATATCGGTTCTATGCCGGGCAAGATACTGCAGAACATGAGCAAGGTCGCGGTGAAAAACCCCTTATTCCTGCTCGACGAAGTAGATAAGATGGGTATGGATATGCGCGGCGATCCATCTTCCGCGCTGCTGGAGGTGCTCGATCCGGAGCAAAACAGCACGTTTGTCGACCACTACGTCGAGGTGGAATATGACCTTTCCGACGTGATGTTCGTGGCGACCGCGAATACCCTGAACATTCCTGAACCGTTGCTGGATCGCATGGAGATTATTCATGTTTCCAGCTATATGGAAGATGAGAAGATCAATATCGCCACGCGCTACCTGGTACCCAAGGCGATCAAGAACAGCGGCCTGAAACCTGAGGAAATCAACATCTCCGAGAGTGCGTTGCGCGACATCGTGCGCTATTACGTGCGCGAGGCGGGAGTGCGCAGCCTGGAACGGGAAATTTCCAAGATTTGCCGCAAGGTGGTGAAGTCGCTTTCGCTGAAAGAGCGCGATAAGAAAATCGTGGTCAATGCGCGCAACCTCGATAAATACCTCGGCGTACGTCGCTATTCATACGGGATAGCCGAAAAGAACAACCAGGTCGGTCAGGTCACCGGTTTGGCATGGACGGAAGTAGGCGGTGAGTTACTCACCATCGAAACCGCCGTGTTGCCGGGAAAGGGCAAGACCACTACCACCGGCAAGCTTGGCGAAGTGATGCAGGAATCCATCCAGGCCGCCATCAGTGTGGTGCGCGGTCGTGCCAAGCGGCTGGGCATAAATGAAGAGTTTTACCAGAAGTCGGATCTGCATATCCACTTGCCCGAAGGGGCAACCCCCAAGGATGGCCCGAGCGCGGGGATTGGTATATGCACATCCATCGTCTCGGCGTTGACCGGGATACCGGTACGCGCCGATGTGGCGATGACCGGTGAAATTACCCTACGCGGTGAAGTGTTGCCGATCGGCGGCCTGAAGGAGAAGCTGCTGGCGGCTCAGCGCGGGGGGATCAAGATAGTTTTGATTCCGGAAGAAAATACTAAGGACCTTGCAGAAATTCCAGACAATATCAAAAACCGGCTGGATATCCACCCGGTTAAATGGATAGACCAAGTGCTGGAACTGGCTCTGGAGCGCACCCCGGAGCCTCTGCCGGAATCGCCTGAAACCACCGCACCTGCTGGATTGCCGGCAGCCGGCGGCACTCAGGAAGCGACGCTGGTAACCAAGCACTAGAAAAATTGATAGCAGCTAGTCGGTCGTGGTGCAAGATGAAAAAAATTTTCGCAATCGCTTGACCAAAGCTGCGAAGCCTTGATATAAAGCCGTTGCAGGACTTCATCCTGTTTTTAACCACTCAATAATTAAGGGGGCTTACGTGAATAAATCTGATCTGGTTGATGCAATTGCAAAATCCGCTGATATTTCCAAGGCAGCTGCCGGCCGTGCGCTGGATGCAGCCGTAGATTCGATTAAAAAGGCATTGAAAAAAGGCGATACGGTAAGCCTGGTCGGTTTCGGCACCTTCAAAGTTGGCAAGCGTGCTGCACGTACTGGTCGCAATCCTCGCACCGGCGAGACGATCAAGATCAAGGCAGCCAAGGTTCCAAAATTTACAGCTGGCAAAGGTCTGAAGGATGCTGTAAACTAGTCGACTTTGTTGGGTGCTTAGCTCAGCTGGTAGAGCGTCGCCCTTACAAGGCGAATGTCGGCGGTTCGATCCCGTCAGTACCCACCAACAAGCAAGTTTATTGGAGTGGTAGTTCAGTTGGTTAGAATACCGGCCTGTCACGCCGGGGGTCGCGGGTTCGAGTCCCGTCCACTCCGCCAAATCAAGGCGAACGAAAGTTCGCCTTTTTCACATCTGTTTCTTTTAAATCAATAGCTTGGTGCTGCCACTATGTTTGATTTTGTCCATGAAAAAAAGCGGTTGGTGCAGATAGTTCTGGCGCTCATCATCTTGCCGTTTGCATTCTGGGGAATGGACTCGTACAGGCAATCCGGGAATACGGCGGAAGTAGTCGCCACGGTGAACGATGCAAAGATTACCCAGCAGGAGTTTGAAAATTCACTGCGCCAGCAACAGGACCGTTTGCGCCAGATGCTGGGCGCAAATTTTGATGCCGCAATGCTGGACAATCCTGAAATGAGGCATGCGGTGATAGACAACCTGGTTGCGCAGCGCCTGCTGATTGAGCGCGCCAAGGCTGTCGGCCTGGCAGTCAGCGACGAGCAGATGGCGCAGGTTATTCAAAGTATCGAAGCGTTCCAGGATAACGGCAAGTTTGACAAGAAGCGTTACGAGGCTGCGCTGGCAAACCAGAATATGTCGCCGTTGATGTTCGAGGCGCGCCTGCGCGGTGAGCTGCTCGGCCAGCAGTTGCGCGATGCCTACCTGCAGAATGGATTTGTTTCTAACAGTGTGGCGGATAACGTTATCCGCCTGATGGAACAGCAGCGCGTGGTGAGCATATCGCCCGTATCATTCCAGCCCTATCTGGCGCAGGCGAAAGTGGATGAGGCCGCGCTGAAAAAATATTACGAGCAAAACCAGAAAGAATTCCAGGTTCAGGAGCAGGCCAGAGTCGAATATGTGAAGCTTTCAGTGGCGAATTTGCTGCCAAAAGCCGAAGTGAAAACGGAAGATGCGCGCAAGTATTACGACGAACATCAGGGCGATTTCGGTACGCCGGAGGAGCGCCAGGCGGCGCATATCCTGATTGCGGTAGCCGCAGCCGCGCCGCAGGCCGAGCAGGAAGCAGCCAAGGCAAAGGCCGAACAGTTGCTGCAACAGGCCAGAAAAACCCCCGAGGGATTTGCCGAGCTGGCCAAGCAGAACTCGCAGGATCCTGGTTCCGCAGCGAATGGCGGGAGTCTCGGATTCTTTGGCCGAGGCATGATGGTCAAGCCGTTCGACGATGCCGCCTTTGCGCTCAAACAAGGGGAAATCAGCGGGGTGGTGAAATCTGATTTTGGCTATCACATCATCAAGCTGCTCGCGGTTAAACCCGCAAAAATTGCACCATTCGAGGAGGTGCGCGAAGGTGTCATCAATAAACTACGCCAGCAAAAAGCTGCCGACCTGTTTGCCGAACTGGCGGAAAAATTCAGCAATACCGTCTATGAACAGAGCGATACCCTGAAGCCGGCGGCTGAATTGGTCGGTGCGAAGATGGAGCAGAGCGGGTGGCTGGTCAAGGGGGCTGCCGCAGGCGAGCCTTGGACGACAAAAATGCTGCAGGCAATCTTCACCGATGAAACCGTGAAAAACAAACGCAATACCGCGGCGATCGAGGTGGCCCCCAACACGCTGGTTGCCGCACGGGTTCTGGAATACAAGCCGGCCGCTGCACGTGCGCTGGACGAGGTGCAGGAAATGATCCGCCAGAAATTACTGCGCCAACAGGCAATGGAGCTGGCTGTCAAACAGGGCAAAACGCTGCTGGAGCAATTGCAGCACGGCGATAAGCCTGCGCTGAGCTGGACTCCCCCCCAATCCATCAGCCGTGCGCAACATGGTTCGCTGGACAAGGAGTTGGTACGCAAGATATTCCAGGCGGATGCAGTCAAGCTGCCGCGGTATGCCGGGGCGGAAACGCCGCAAAACGGCTATCTGCTGGTGCGCATAGAGGCTGTCAAGGAAGGCGGTAAGCCTGACGATGCAAAACTGGCCGGCTATGCGCAAAGATTGCGCCAACTGGCCGGCGAGGAGATGTTCAAGGCTTATCTGGCCGACGCCAAGCAGCAGGCAACCATCAAAGTGACTTTGCCGGAAAAGGCGCCGGGGAATTAAACAAGCGCGTAAGGCATGACCCAATAAAAACGCCACCCTTGGGTGGCGTTTTTATTTGGCGGCAAGCTCGAGTTGCGCCAAATTTACTTGCAGTGTCTTTCAATGAGTTGCTTTGCGATGATGTCGTGATTCAGCCAGATAACCGGGGCAGCGGGATCCGAGGTTTCGTAAAACATCAACGGCCCGGTTCCTTCCAGCACCAGGGCGCTCAGAAAATCGGTCACCAGCGCCTTGCGGTCTTTGTGCATCTGGGTGATTTCATCCGACGTGCCTATCATCAGGTCGGCCAGTTCCCGGCTGTTGTCCATCGGCCAGGCCTCGAAATTGCGAAAGCCTTTCATTACCTCGCTTGCGTTGTAGTCGTTGATCTTCTGCAATAGCCCTTCCAGCGTGGAGCCTTCCTGCAACAGAGCACTGCAAACCTGCCATTGCGATTCAGCCCAGGCGCCGCCATTTTCCCGCTTCAACGCCTTCAGCAGGGGGAACAGGGAGAGCTCGACGCCGACGAAGATATCGGAAGAATTGGTGCGTATCTCGGGGCAGTTGTATACCGTCGCCTTGATGCCGGCGGCCCAAGCGGATTCGGCGGCGCGCTCGAGACGCATCTTGGCGTAACCCTGGGTGTAGTTGGTGTAGGTCTGCCATTCGTAACCGCCATTGATAAGGACCTCGGTGCCGTGGTAACCATAGGCCGTATAGCGCACCTGCCCCCCGGCCTTTTCCACTCGAGCCCGTATTGCGGCGCTGCCCTCGATCAGGTGCTGGAATGTGTTGGCGGTGACCTCGTCGAAATTCATCAGGATCAGCTTGCCAAGATCGCTGTCAAGCAATGCTCGCGAAGACATGAAGCGTTCGCCCTGGCCTTTGTATATCCGGTTCGCGATGGCTAGGAAGACCTTCACCTTGGGGATGCCGCCGGCCATGGTATGGGCGAAGAAGACATTGCTGCCGTCCGGAATCATGCCATCCAGTTCGGACATCACTTGTGCCAGCGAATTCTTGAAACGCCGCACACCGGCTTCGCGGCATTTCTCGATATGCTGCCAATCGAGTTTGTCGTCCTGCCAGCTTTTCAGGGTCATGTTGCCAAGCAGATCCGTCGGTGTCGGTTCGCCGGTGGGTGCGTCCAGATCGAACCCTGCCATCAGGGGAACATTGATGATGCGTCCTCCGAGATTGGCCTCGGCCTGGGAGAGTTCCTCGTCGGTCAGCGGGCGCAAGGCGTTGTTTTCGTCGCGGCGGCCGACGGTGATGCCGACGATCGTCATGCCCGTCCTGCGGGCCTCGTCGATCAGGCCGTTGGCATAGCCCCGGCCAAACAGCTCGCCAAAAAGCACGAAAACATCACCCTTCCGAAAGATATTTTTCTTCGGAATTTCCCTCAACGACACTCGTGAACTCATAAAACCTGCCTTCCGCTTAACGAACAGTTATTATTCTACTAATGATAGCTCGATTTGGCTTCCGGCCAAACCCTTTGCCGGAGCCAATCTGGTGCTTTTCATTCCATGAGAATCCTGATTTACAGCTGCCGAGTTTACCTTAATTGACATGAGAGTAGAGAGCGACGGTGGCCCTGGTATTCGCAGGGATGTTTGGAAAGAACTTCATATGGCGGTGGAATCGAGTTGTGCGGCAGGTTTTTCGAGGAGCCAACATATATATTCCAACGCTGTTCAATTTCAGGTTCACACACATGCTGGAAAGGGGCGGCACTATTGATTGACAGGGCTGCTATGAATAGGCGATATTGCCAAAGCGAATGTGTTCGTTCGACGGAGTGCGGGCGCAAGACGCTCTCCTGCTTTGCGGAGATATATTTATCGGGTTAACCGGAATGGAATTAACATGGCAACAACGGTTAAGACAAACGGGTTGGTTGATGGCTGTAGCCGGTGGTTAGGATGTCGATGAAAATTTGGAATAGACGTTGGGTTAAAAGCACACCACCGCGCACTTTCACACTGGTCAGCCTGGTACTGATTGTGGTCATGGTTGCAGCGACTGGCTATACACAGTCAAGATTCTTCGAGGACGAGCTCATTCAGCATGAATCGGTAATTGTTCGCGAAATGGTGCTCTTTCTTGCACGGGAGGAATTGAGGGCCGAGGATTTTGACAATTACAAGAGCACCTCGTCGCAACTACACTTCGAGCAGAGTTTCTTGCTGTTGAAAAACATTCCGGGCGTGATACGCATCAAGTTATACAACGCCGATACCACCGTCATCTGGTCGGATGTGAAGGAAATGGTCGGCCAAGAAAAACCGAGAACCAGGGAACGCCTCGCTCAGATGTGGGGAGGAATTCCCAGTGGCATCTTCGACCCATACAATCCCCCGTCACATCTAAAGCATCCCCTGCCGCACACCAGGTTGATCGAGTTCTTTGTGCCGATCACGATTAAAAAAACGGGGGCTCCCGGAGGGGAAATCAAGGGCCTGGTGGAGGTGTACCGCTCGGCAGACGACCTGATCAGTACCCTGCGGCATGGTGTGTTGTTGCTGTGGCTGGTTATTGCCATCGGTGGAACGATACTGTTCTTCGCACTGTTTCATCTGTTTCGCTCGGTCTATCGCCGCCAGCGTGATGCGGAAACACAGTTCCGCCAACTAAGCACCGAGCATGAGCGCATCGTGCAGATGGAGAAGCTCTCGGCCATGGGACGCATGGTCAGCGAAATCGCACACCAGATCAACAATCCGCTGGTGGGAGTCGTCAACCTGGCGCAGTTGGCTGAGCGCGAGATCGACAAGCCGGAACGCACCCGCGAACTCCTGGGTGATATCCGCAAAGCCGGCGAGCATTGCCGCAACTTCGTGCAGCGCATGCTGCGCTTCAACCAGCTCGCGCGCTCCGAGCCGCAACCGACGGAGATGAACTGGTTGATGAACGATACCATCAACTTCTTCTCGCAAAGCGTGGAGGGTGGACCATCCGTGGGATTGGTCGCATCAGACAGGGAGGTGGTGCTGCAGGTCGATCCTGTACTGCTGCGTCACGCCTTGTTCAATCTGATCAGCAACGCCGTCCAGTCCGATCCGCTCGGGCCGATCTGGATCAGCATTTCGGCCAAACCGTACGAGGGAGTGGACGGCTGGGCGATTACAGTCACTGACCATGGTTCGGGATTGTCACCCGATGCCATGAAACATCTGTTCACACCGTTTTACACGACGCGCAAGAACGGCATCGGACTGGGGCTGTCGGTGGCACAGCATATCGTGTCCCAGCATGGCGGGCGGTTATATGCGGAAAACAATTTTGAGGGCGGTGCCAGCTTCATTATCTGGCTGCCGGCGCAAACGACCATCGCGGCGGAGCCTCAGAAGGATATTGAAGAATGAAGGCAAAAATACTGCTGGTTGACGATGACCCTTTTACGCAGCGGCTGGTTGAGGGGCTGCTGCGCGCGCAGCCGGTCGATCTGAAGATGGCGGCAAATGCGGCCGAAGCACGCAGAGTCTTCCTCCAAACCGATTTCAACCTCATCCTCCTCGACCAGCGCTTGCCGGACGGCAACGGGTTGGATCTTTTTGCCGAAATGAGACGCGAACGGCCGCATCAGGTGGCGATCCTGATCACAGGGTATGCCGAGGTACGCGACGCAGTGCGTGCTGTGCGGGAAGGCCTGTTCGACTACCTGACAAAACCCTTTGAGAATATCGAGGAGTTGGATGCCGTCATTGCCCGCTCCCTCGAACTGGATCGCGCCTATCGCGAGATTGCCGAGCTGCGCGAGAGCCTGGATGCACAAGGAGCTGCGCCGGTGATTATCGGCCGCTCGGCGGCCATCGAGGGGTTGCTCGCCCAAGTGCGCCAAGTGGCGCCGCTGGACACAACGGTGCTGATCGAGGGGGAGAGCGGTACCGGCAAGGAACTGATTGCCCAGCTTATTCATCGCTCCAGCTCCAGATCGGACAGCCCCATGCTGGAAGTCAATTGTGGTGCGCTTTCCGAACAACTGCTTGAAAGCACGTTGTTCGGTTATGAAAAGGGGGCGTTTACCGGGGCGGCAAAATCCACGGCGGGTTATTTTGAAAAGTCCGATGGCGGCACGCTGTTTCTTGATGAGATTGTCGATATGAGCGCCAAGCTGCAATCCAGTCTGTTGCGTGTGCTGCAGGAGGGCAAGTTTACCAGGCTGGGCGCCACGGCGCAGCGCTGCAGCGATTTCCGGCTGATCTGTGCGACCAACAAGTCGCTGGAGGACGAGGTGGCCGCCGGCCGATTCCGCAGCGATCTCTACTACCGCCTCAAGGTGGTGGCGTTGCATATTCCGCCGCTACGTAAGCGGGTGGAGGATGTGATGCCGCTGGCGCAGTATTTTCTCAGCCACTTCAACCGCAAGTTTGGCAGGCAAGTCGGCCCTTTCACGCCTGAGGCAATGGAACGCCTCGAAACGGCGACATGGTCAGGCAATGTGCGTGAACTGCAGCACATCATCGAGCGTGTCGTGGCAATAAAGTCTTCGGGCCTGATCGCAGCGAGCGACCTGGGCACTCTCGGTGCAGCGGTGGCCGCGGCGGACGGTACCCCACGTCCGTTATCGACCTTCCGCGATGCACGCGAGGAATTCGAGTGCGAATATTTTTCACGCCTGTTTGAGGCTGCCGGCCGAAATGTGTCCGAAGCCGCACGCCTTTCTGGAATGGCGCGCCAAAATCTCTATCCCTACCTGAAACGACTCGGGCTTGTCATGGATGCATGACAGTTGTTATGTTTTCATGACAGCCTGAAATTACCTTCCTGTTTTTTCCCTCTCCATACCCTCAGCAACTCATTGATTAAATGAGTTTGCCATTTGGCCGCTATCTTGGCACGAAGATTGCGTTAACTAAATGGATTTTGTTTCTGTTTGATTGCATTTTGTAACAGCTTGTAACCCGTATAGGCCGATCAAGAGCTTGGGGTTGCTGTAAGGGGAGTCTGTAAACCTGGTTTATATCTCCGACAGTGATCTTTATCCCCATGTTTTCTTGGGCGGATTGGTGCGTGTTCCAGTTTTCCGGTTGGGTTTTTATTTAGTTTTTTTGTTTTATTCCAGGGGAGTAGAAAATGATTTGGGAGCGATTCTTGGGTAGGGGTGCAGCGCTGGTGGGGTTTGTCATGTTGTTGCTAGGCTTGTCTGCCGGCCGGATGGCACTGGCCGCTGAACCTGCCGCTGCGGCGCAAAATGCCGCCGGCTATGTTGGCGAAAAAGTCTGTGCCACCTGTCATGATGTTCAGAGCAATGTTTTCGGGCACACCCTGCATGCCAAGGTATTCCGCGAAAATCCGCGGAACCAGATGGAAAAGCAGGTGTGCGAAGCCTGCCACGGGCCGGGTTCCATTCATGCCGAGAATCCTACCGACAAGAGCGCCATCATCGGTTTCTCCCGGGAATGGGGAACCCCGGCCGAGAAACAGACGAGCACCTGCCTGTCCTGTCATAAGGGCGGGAACCGCCTGTATTGGTCCGGTTCGACTCACGATACCAACAAGCTTAGCTGCAGCGATTGTCACAACCCGATGGCCAAATTCTCTCCTGGCGGCCTGCTGAAGAAAGCCAGCATTACCGAGACCTGCCAATCCTGTCACAAGCAACAGCAATCCGAATTCAGGAGGCGTTCGCACATGCCGGTTCCCGAGGGCAAGATGAGTTGCGTGGATTGCCACAATCCGCACGGTTCGGTGACCAAGCCGTTGCTCAAGGCGAAAAGCGTCAATGACATCTGTTACACCTGCCATGCCGAAAAGCGCGGTCCCTTCCTTTGGGAGCATGCACCGGCGAAGGAAAGCTGCCTGACTTGTCATGCGGCGCACGGTTCGAATCAGGACAAGCTGCTCAATGTGGCTCGCCCCTTCCTGTGCCAGCAATGCCACCAGAGCGGCCACCAGTTCAACTTTATCAATAACCAGGATACCGTGCCTGGCATAGCTATTGGCGGCGGTCAAAACAGTAACCGTGCCTTGGGGCGTTCCTGCCAGAGCTGCCACTCGCAGATACACGGCAGCAACCATCCATCCGGCGCGCGCTTCCAGCGTTGATCTGACGAGGAGACGACAACATGAAACGCATAGCATTTTCCGGTCAGGTCGAAACAAAACGTAATAGGAGATTTTCCATGAGTATCAGTCCTCGCTTGAAGCTTTTCACTGTCTGCATAGGAGCGGCGTTTGCCCAGATGGCATCCGTTCCCGCCCTTGCCGATTCGGGCGTGGGGGTAGACACCGTGCTCGGTAATGCCGGCAACCCCGGCTATCCTGCCGGCCCGGTATCGCTGGAGGCGAATTCTTCGTATGGGAGACACACCCCGACCGGTCAGTTGTATGGCACTCCTTACGCATTGTCTGAGGAGGGTGAGAAGAACTCGTCAGGGTGGACTTCCACAAAAAATCTGGAAATCGGCATCATGGGCGGCGACAACAACAAGAAGAATGCCCTCTTCAGGATGTACAAAGACCCCGCCAACAGCCTGTATATCAACAACTTCGGCGTGGAGGCGGAGCAGGCTGACTCTGCCAGCTTCTTGAGCCTGAGCGGCGGCGGGGTCACAAACAGCGATCAGTACTATGGTATGTCCTTCGGCCGCTACAACGACTGGAAAGTCAAAGCGTTTTACAACGAGACACCGCATGTTTTCACCACCTCTTACCGCAACATCTTTAACGGCGTCGGGACAGGTACTCTCACCCTGAAGCCAGGCCTGGTGGCGGGGGGTACAGGCGCCGGTGCAGTTGCACCGGGGATAACCCCGGCGGATGCAGCCAGCGTCATTGCTGTCGCAAATGCCAACGCAGGTACTGAACTGAGCATCGTGCGCAAAAAGGGTGGAGCGCGCCTCGACATGAATGTGAGCGACGAGTCCAAGGTCTATGCCAGCTACACCAATGAACATCGCGTGGGCTCGCGGCCATTCGGCATGGTGGCGGGGATCGGTGGCGGCGGTGGGCAGGCCACGCCGTTCATTGAGGCGCCTGAATCGATCGATTACAACACTCATGATCTTTTGGCGGGCATCCAGTACGCCGATGGCCTCAACAGCCTCAATCTGAGCCTCTCGGCTTCCATTTTCCGCAACCATATCGGCACCGAAACGATACAGATTCCGTTCGGGAATTTTGCTGTAGCTGCGGACGGTGTGGCTGCTCGAGCCTTGACGCAGGGACGTTTCGACCTGGTTCCGGACAACGAGGCCTATAATGCCACTGCCGAATATGAGCGCCAGCTTCCCGACTGGATGAAAGGCCGTTTCACCGCCACGGTTTCGGTGGGCACCAACCGGCAGAACGACGCGCTGATTCCGCCTAGCGTGAATGCCATACCTGGAATTGCCGCCATGAACGTAACCAACACGGCGGCCGGGGCCTGGAATACCACCGGAGCGCTCAGCCAGTTAACAGCGGGCGCGAAAATCAACAACCAGCTGATTGACCTGGGCTTGGCGCTCAAGCCGCAGGATGATTTGGACGTGAAGGCCAAGCTGCGCCATTACGCGACCCAGAACAGTACGCATTATCTGGCATGTAACCCGAATGCCATCTATGCGGACAACAGCCCTGCTGCCGGGATTACGCCCGGGGGAATCAATGCATTGGGGTGCAATGGCGTATGGGGACGTATTCTCAACGATGGTGCGGCAGTCAGCCTTTTCCAGCCCAACATCGCCGCACCGTCTACCGCCATCTATATCCAGAACACGCCCTACGATTCCAGGCAAACCAATTACGGTATCTCGGCAGACTATAAGCTCGATAAATACTCTAGCCTGAATGCCGCACTGGAAAGGGAAGACGTGAAGCGCAGTTTCCGTGAGCGGGACAAGACCTGGGAAGACAAGCTCAAACTGGGCTTCGTCAACAGCGGGTATGAGAAAGGAACCCTGCGCGTATCTTATGAGTACGATACGCGCCGCGGCTCCCAATACACCACCACACAGTTCCGTACCACGCAGATGAGCGGTGCCTTGTATCCCGCCCTTCCTGTGGCCGTTGTATTGCCGGCGGCCGCCTATCAGACTACAGCCTTGTACGAGACGCGCAGGATGGATGTGGCAGACCGGGATCAGGGCATCCTCAACGCCCGCTTTAACTATCTCGTGACGCCGGAGCTGGATGCAGGGGCGTCCATGCAGGTGAAGCGCGGCAAATTTCCGGATGCCCTTCTGGGTACCAGCAAAAGAAATCAGGATACGCTTAACTTGGATCTGACTTACCAGCCTTCGACAGAGTTGTCGGCTTCTGCCTTCTATACCTATCAGACGGGCAACTACAACATGGCAAGTGCCACAGCCGGTATTGCTGCCGGCACACTCGCTGTTGCACCTAACCCGGCTGGTTGGGCTCTCACCTGTACGGATTTGAATAATCCCGGCGGTTGCGCGTTGCCATACAACAGGCTGGCCAGGTTCGACATCAACACCAAGGACCGAAACGATATTCTTGGCTTGAGCATGTTGTACGACTTTGGCAAGACCAAACTGCAGGCGGATTTCACCCATACCAGGGGAGTCACGACAACCGGCTATACCTATGGGCCGACTGCAGCTTTGCAAGCCGGTCCCCTCACCGGGTTTGGCATGCCAGACATGAACTTTGACCAGAACACCCTGGATCTGAAGCTGCTGATCCCCCAGACTAAGGACTTGTCGATCAAATTGCTCTATCACTTTGAGGAGGGCAGGATTACCGACTGGCACTACACTACCATCCAGGCTTCTCCTGCTGCGAGTTTGACTGCTGCCGGTGTGACCGACGGGTTTGTTTTCGATATGGGGCCGCAGAACTATCGCTCCCACGCGGTGGGCGTCATGTTAGATTTCAAGCTGTAATTCTCCCAGAGAGTTATGGGGTGGCCAGAACCTGGCTGCCCCATTTTTTTCATTCTCTGGAACGCGAATGCCATTTGTTCACTTAAGGAAATCATGATGAAAACCGTTTTTGCGCTGCTGACGCTGGCTACAATCGCCGGCACTGCCGTTGCGGCAACCGATCAGCAAAACACCGATACAGCCAAGTCCGCAGCCACACCCGCCACAAAACCGGCTCCTTCACTGCCTGCCGGGCACATGGCGGTCACCGCTACACCGTCTATCCCGCTTACCCACAAGGGAAAAGTGCTGGAGGTGATCGACTCACCCATGTACACCTACCTGCAGGTAACCGGCGACAAGGAACCAGTATGGCTTGCCGCCTATAAAAACAATATCACCAAGGGCACCAGCGTCGAATATTCGGACGGTGTGGTAATGAACAAGTTCTTCAGCAAGTCACTGAACCGCACGTTCGACACCATCATATTTGTGGATAGCGTGGTGCCGGCAAAAAAATAAACAGGCAACAGTCGAGTTGTTCAATTCCGGCTGTGAGCTTCAGCGATGCCGCCGGTTCTGTATTGGTGTTTGATTCATTTGACGGGCGCCACAACATATCCTGCCTTGATGGATGACGTGCCCTTTCGTTGTCGCCCTGCCGTCTATGACGCCTTTGTCGAATTATTCATTCACGAGAATCCATGCGACAACATTTTGAAACAATTCTCCTTGAATATTCGAATGAATGCCAAGCCATAATGCCGCCATATAGGTAGTGTGAAATTTCTGGAGAGATTAGGCAGGAAGATTGGTCTGTTGTTTTGTAATTGCGTAGTTTGATTGAAGGAGATCAAAAGTGTTTCGAGGATTTCATATATTGGGCCTGGTGTTCATGGCCGTTGCCGGATTGGCTGCGTCACCGGTTTTCGCTCAAACTCCGGATGAGATTCTGTCTGCTATTCGGCAGGATGCGGGAGAAGGCATGTCGGGTTTCAAGGGATTCTCGGCTGCACGTGGAGAAGCATTTTTCAAGACAACGCATGGCGGTGAATGGAGCTGTGCTTCCTGTCACACCGAAAACCCCGCAGCACAGGGAAAGCATGCGAAAACAGGAAAACTCGTCAAGCCGCTTGCGCCATCGGCCAATGCGGAACGTTTTTCCGACCCAAGCAAGGTGGAAAAATGGTTCAAGCGCAATTGCAACGATGTGCTTGGCCGTGAATGTACGGCGCAGGAAAAGGGCGACGTGCTCACCTACCTGCTTACCCTCCGTTAGTAAGGATATTGCCATGTTGAATTACTATCCGGAACTTTTTCGGCGGCTTGCCGTTGCTGCATTGATCATGATTGGAATGATGCCTGCCGCGCAGGCCGAAGATGAGCAAGATGGTGCGTTACATGGGAGATTTGGGGAAAAGCGCGGCAACCTGGCCGCAACCGTGCAGGCCAACGACAACTGGAAAACCGAATGCGGCTCATGTCACATTGCTTTCGAACCAGGGCTGTTGCCAACCGAATCCTGGCGCAAAATCATGGGCAGCCTGGATAAGCACTTTGGCGCCGATGCGACTGTGCCCGAGCAAATAAACGCAGAGATCAGCGCTTTCCTGGCGAACAATTCCAACAACCATTGGACTGAAGGTACAACACCCTTGCGCATCACAGAAACCGATTGGTTCAAGCGCAGGCACGGGGTGCGAAAAATTCCCGCACGTGCATGGGAAGACCCGGAAGTAAAGAGCCGCGCCAATTGTGCGGCTTGCCATCTGCAGATGGAGCGCAGTCATTTCGGCATAAAACAACGATAAGTATGCTCAAGCTGCAAGGGGTTATCTTGAGTCGGCGTGTTTTGGTTTGGGATGTGCCGACCCGGCTTTTTCACTGGCTTTTTGCCATAAGCTTTGCTGCCGCGTGGCTTACCAGTGAAAACGACCAATGGCTTTCCGTCCACACCTTCTTCGGTTATCTGATACTCGGGTTGATCGGGTTTCGCCTGATCTGGGGGATGGTGGGCGGACATTACGCCCGCTTCACTTCATTTTTGTATGGTCCGATAGCCGGTTTGTCTTACCTGCGCCAGGTTATATCAGGCGGCGGTGCGCGCCATATCGGGCATAATCCGGCAGGGAGTCAGGCGGTTTATCTGTTGATTGCCCTGGCACTGGTGGTGACGATTACCGGCCTGTTCACGCAAGGCGGGGAAGAGCATCACGGAGCGGTTGTCGATGTGGTGGATATCGCGACAGCCGGGATATTCAAGGCAGGCCATGATATTGCCGCCAACCTGATGTTGCTTCTGGTATTCGGACATCTGGCGGGGGTGGCGATGGAGAGCTGGCTGCACAGGGAAAACCTGCCGCGCTCGATGGTCACGGGAATGAAGGAGGCGCCGGAAGGGACGCCCGTATCCAGACCGTATCGCAGGGTTGGTATTCTGTTATTGGTGGCCACCGTGACCTTCGGAGGGTGGTGGTTTTCCTATGCGCTGCATGAGCCCGTTGAAGGGCTTATCGGATATGAGGATGGGGACCACGGATTGCCGAGAGTCGCTTTTGCCGGGCCAAAGCTGGCGGATGATCAAAAGTGGCGCGAAGAGTGCGGCAGCTGCCACTTGGCCTTTCACCCAAGCCTTTTGCCCGCGCGCTCCTGGCAGAAAATGATGGCCGAGCAGGAGAAACATTTCGGGACGGACCTGGCACTGGATAATGCCACGAGCGAAGTCCTGCTCGCATTTCTAGTGAATAACGCCGCCGAGAACAGCAGCCGGGAGGCCGCCTATAAAATCAACCAATCCATCAAGGCCGGGGATGTTCCATTGCGTGTTACGGAGACGCCATACTGGGTCAAAAAACACCAGGGTGTTGCGGAATCCGTGTGGCATTCACCCAAGGTGAAAAGCAAAGCCAATTGCGCTGCCTGCCATCTGGATGCCGAAGCCGGAACATTTGAAGATGCCGCCATGTTTATTCCGCGCTGATCCGCTGGCTGGCAGGCCTCGCACCTTTGCCATCGCCGCGCTCTTGAACCTTTCCTGACAAGAGCAAGGTGGTGGCAGGAGAGTTTTGCCTTAATTTTAGGGTGCGTGTGCGCGCATTCCCATCGCTCAATCGTATATAATCCCATAGTATTAATTTCAGGTTTCCATCCATGCTGGAAGTCAGCAATCTTGCGTGCAGCCGCGGCGATCATCGATTGTTTTCCGGATTGAGCTTTGCGTTGCACCCCGGCCAGATCATGCAAGTGCAGGGCGCGAACGGTAGCGGCAAGACCAGCCTGCTACGCACGCTGTGCGGCTTTTTGATGCCGGACGAGGGGGCGATCACCTGGGGCGGCAAAAACACCTGCGATCTGGACGAGGATTATTATGCCGAGGTACTGTATCTCGGGCATTTGAATGCGATCAAAGATGAACTGAGCGCACTGGAGAACCTGCGCATCTCCGCCGGGCTTTCCGGGATTGAGCTGGATGAAAAAGAGGCGCTGTCCGCGTTGCGCCGCATGGGGCTGCGCGGCCGCGAGAGGCTGCCGACCAAGGTGCTCTCACAAGGCCAGCGGCGGCGCGTGGCATTGGCGCGCTTGCTGGTCAGTGATGCCCGGCTGTGGATACTGGATGAACCTTTGACCGCACTGGATGTCGGAGCCGTGGCGTTGATTCAGGAACTGGTTGCGGAGCATCTGGCGCGGCAGGGAATGGTGATTTTCACCACGCATCAGCCGCTGCAGGTGGCGGGAGTGGAAATGCACGGCCTGTCGTTGTCATGATGGTTGCAGCGGCATGAAGAAATCCTCGCTGTCCGGACTGCTGGCGCTGGTGATCCGGCGCGATCTGGTGCTCGCGATGCGCCGCCGCGCGGATGTGCTCACCACGCTGATTTTCTTCGTGATGGTGGTCAGCCTGTTTCCGCTGGGCGTCGGGCCTGAGATGGACATGCTGCGCAAGATGGCCGCGGGCGTGTTGTGGGTGGCAGCGCTGCTGTCCTCGATGTTGTCGCTGGGGCGCTTGTTCTCGGCGGACTATCTGGACGGCACGCTGGAGCAGATGATGCTCGCCCCGCAGTCCTTGTCCATGCTGGTGCTGGGCAAGATGGCCGCGCACTGGATGGTGTCCGGTCTGCCGCTGGTGCTGATGGCGCCGGTGCTGGGCTTGCAGTTCGACATGCCGGCGCAGGCGCTGGGTGTATTGGTTATCGGCCTGCTGTTGGGGACGCCGGTGTTGAGCATGATAGGTGCGATCGGCGCAGCGCTGACGCTGGGGTTGCGCGGCGGCGGTGTGCTGTTGTCGCTGCTGGTGTTGCCGCTGTGCATTCCAGTACTGATTTTCGGCACTGGGGCGGTCGAGGCGGTTTCAACCGGATTGAGCGCGGCGTCGCACCTGTCATTGCTGGGCGCGTTGCTGGTGTTGGCGCTGGTATTCACCCCCTGGGTGACGGCGCAGGCGTTACGTATTTCGATGGAGTAATTAAGTTGGCAATAAACTGGTTTAAATATTCCGCACCGACAACCTTTTATGGTTTGGCCGGTAAACTGATTCCGTGGTTTGCGCTTTCCGCCGCAATTCTGCTTGCAATCGGGTTGTATATCGGCTTTGCGGTGGCGCCGGTCGATGCCCAGCAGGGCGAGTTCTACCGCATCATTTTCATTCATGTGCCGGCTTCCATCCTGTCCATGTTCCTCTATCTGGTCATGGCGGGCTATGCGGCGCTGGGGCTGGTTTTCAATACCCGCCTTTCGGCCATGATGGCTACCGCCATCGCACCTACCGGCGCGCTGTTCGCCTTCATCTCGCTGTGGACCGGCGCGTTGTGGGGCAAGCCGATGTGGGGCGCATGGTGGGTCTGGGATGCGCGCCTGACTTCCGAGCTCATCCTGCTATTCCTCTATCTGGGTTTCATCGCGCTGCACGCGTCGATCGACGATCCGCGCCGCGCCGATCGCGCCAGCGCCCTGCTGGCGATCGTGGGCTCGGTGAACGTGCCGATCATCTATTTCTCGGTCAAGTGGTGGAACACCCTGCATCAGGGGGCGAGCATCAAATTCAGCGGCACCTCCATGCATGTCGCGATGCAGCAGGCCATGTTCACCGTGCTGGCGGCCTGCTGGCTGTATGCGATCGCGGTGGTGCTGGCGCGCGTGCGCAGCATCATCCTGGAGCGCGAACGCAACACTACCTGGATCAACGAATTGCCGGAGGTGCGGTCATGACACGGCGTTGCGAAGCATCCGGGGCGGGACAACGCAGTTGCGGTGCAGGCTCATGCGCGCAGCGCGTGATGCCGGAGCCAATGACCGCCTCGCACCTCCAACTGCAATCTGCTGATTCCATCGATAACGTGTCGGAGGTGCGGTCATGAGCGGCCTGGATATCTGGATGCGGGAAAATCCGCTCACCTATGTTTGGCTGGGTTCGTACGCCGTTGCCTTCCTCATCTTTGCGATTGAGATTGCGATGGTCAGGCACAAGAGAAAGATTACCTTGCAGCAGGTGCTCCTGATGCGTGAGGCGGAAGACGAAGCTGGAGAAAATAACTGAGATGAAGCCGCGCCAGAAAAGATTTGTATTTATCGTGGTTGCCGTTGCCGCATTGGCCCTGGTCGTCGGCTTGGTGCTGAACGCGCTGCAAAACAACGTCAGCCTGTATTTCACCCCAACCCAGGTTTTCAACAACGAGGCGCCGCATGGGCGCAGCTTCCGTATCGGCGGCCTGGTAGAGGAAGGCAGCGTGAAGCGCCAGACGGACGGGTTGACGGTGCATTTCGTGATTACCGACAAGCACAAAAGCATACCGGTCGTATACAAGGGCATCCTGCCGGATCTGTTTACGGAAGGCAAAGGCGTGGTCGCGCAAGGCAAGGTAGGGGCCGACGGCGTGATGCATGCCGACGAGGTGCTCGCCAAGCATGACGAGAACTATATGCCGCCCGAGGCCGCCGATGCGTTGAAGAAAGCCGAGACCGCGAACGCTTCCGCCGTTGCGGCCACTCCGGCAAGCGCACCTGCGGCGACTGCCGCCAAATAATTTTGAAAGCTTCAGCATGATTCCAGAGATTGGTCATTTTGCGTTAATTGTTTCCTTGTTTCTGGTGGCGTGCCTCGGTGTACTGCCTATCATCGGCGCGGCACGCGACAACGTGGTATTGATGGGCACCGCGCGTACTCTTGCGTACGGCCAGTTTGTGTTCATTTCTATCGCTTTTGCCTGCCTGACTTACGCCTTCGTTGTCAACGATTTTTCCGTGCTGTATGTCGCGCAGCATTCCAATTCCCAGCTTCCCGTCGCCTACCGCGTCGCCGCCGTGTGGGGCGGGCATGAAGGCTCGCTGCTGCTATGGGTGTTCATCCTGTCCGCATGGGTGCTGGCCGTTGCCGTGTACAGCCGGCACTTGCCGGAAGAGATGGTGGCGCGTGTGCTTGGCGTGATGGGGCTGGTTGCGGTGGGCTTCCTGCTGTTCATGCTGCTCACCTCGAACCCGTTCGATCGCCTGCTGCCTGCTGCGGTTGATGGGCGCGACCTGAATCCGCTGTTGCAGGATCCCGGACTGGTGCTGCACCCGCCGATGCTGTACATGGGTTATGTGGGCTACTCGGTGGCGTTTGCATTCGCCATCGCCGCCTTGCTGGGCGGGAAACTGGATGCCACCTGGGCGCGCTGGTCGCGCCCATGGACGACCGTGGCATGGGTATTCATGACCGGCGGCATTGCGCTGGGCAGCTGGTGGGCTTATTACGAGTTGGGCTGGGGCGGCTGGTGGTTCTGGGATCCGGTGGAAAATGCCTCGTTCATGCCGTGGCTGGTCGGCACCGCGCTGATGCATTCGCTGGCGGTGACTGAGAAGCGCAACGCATTCAAGAGCTGGACGGTGCTGCTCGCCATCGCGGCATTCTCCCTGAGTCTGATGGGCACCTTCCTGGTGCGTTCCGGCGTGCTGACCTCGGTGCATGCCTTCGCCACCGACCCCAAGCGCGGCATCTTCATCCTGTCTTTCTTGGTGGTCGTGATCGGCGCGTCGCTGCTGCTGTTTGCGTGGCGCGCACCGAAGATCGGTTTGGGCGGCAAGTTCGATCTGCTGTCGCGCGAATCGCTGCTACTGTCGAACAACGTGCTGCTGTCGGTCGCCTCGGCCTCGGTGTTCATCGGCACGCTCTATCCGCTGTTCATGGATGCGCTCGGCCAGGGCAAGCTCTCGGTAGGTCCGCCGTATTTCCACGCGATATTCGTGCCGCTGATGGTGCCGATGGTACTGATGATGGGCCTGGGGCCGCTGGCGCGCTGGAAAAAATTCTCCGCACCGGAACTGGCCAAGCGCGTGCGCTGGGCATTTGCCAGCGCGTTGCTGATCGCGCTGCTGCTGCCGCTGACGATGGGCAAATGGACGGCCATGATCGCGCTGGGCCTGCTGCTGGCATTCTGGATCATCGCCTCGGTGCTGCTGAGCCTGCGTGAGCGCCTGGCCGGGCGCGGCAATTTCATACAGCGCATGCGCAACCAGTCGCTGAGCTATTACGGCATGCAGTTTGCGCACCTCGGCGTGGCGGTGTTCATCATCGGCGTAACGCTGGTGAAAGGTTATGAAACCGAGCGCGATGTGCGCATGGATGTTGGCGATACGGTGCAGGCGGGCGGCTACGAATTCCGCTTCAACGGCATCACGGAAACAGAAGGCCCCAATTACGTGACGGCAAAAGGGCGGGTGACGGTCAGCAAGAACGGCAAGCTGGTCACCGAGCTGTATCCGGAAAAACGCCAGTACAACGTATCCGGCATGCCGATGACCGAAGCGGCAATCGACACCGGTTTTCTGGGCGACCTGTACGTGTCCCTGGGCGAGCCGATCCCGGACAGCAAGGGAGCGTGGGCGGTGCGCGTCTATATCAAGCCGTTTGTCGACTGGATCTGGGCGGGGTGCCTGTTGATGGCCTTGGGTGGGGTGCTGGCGATCAGTGACCGCCGTTACCGCCTGCACCGTAAGCCCGGAGACGATAGCATCACGGGTGACAAATTGGCGACAGAGGGCAAATCATCATGATGCGTTTCATACTTCCGTTGGTAGTTTTTCTGATTGTAGCGGCTTTCATGTTTGTCGGGCTGGGGCTGAATCCGCGCGAAGTACCATCGCCGCTGGTCGGCAGGGCGGCGCCCGCGTTCACGTTGCCGCAGTTGCATGAGCCGGCGAAACAGTTTTCGCCGCAGGACATGAAGGGCAAGGTGTGGCTGTTCAATGTCTGGGCGTCGTGGTGCACGGCCTGCGAAAACGAGCATCCGGTGTTCGTGGACTTGGCGCGCCAGAACATCGTGCCGATCTACGGGATGGACTACAAGGATAAACGCGAGGACGGCGAGGCTTGGCTGCGCAAGCACGGCAACCCATACACCCTGGTTGTGTCCGACGCCGAAGGCCGCGTGGGCATCGATTACGGCGTATACGGCGTACCGGAAACCTATGTGATCGACAAGCAGGGCGTCATCCAGCACAAGCAGATCGGCGCGGTGACGCCGGAAATCCTGAAAGAGAAAATCATTCCGCTGGTCAAGGAGCTGCAAGCCAAATGAAGTATCTGTTGATATTGCTGATGTGCCTGCTGCCGGCTCTTTCCCATGCCGGTGAAGCGAAGGACATGGCCGCCGACCCGGTGCTGGAAAAGCGCATGATCGGTTTAGCGGAAAATTTGCGCTGCCTGGTCTGCCAGAACGAATCGCTGGCCAGTTCGCATGCCGATCTCGCCGAGGATCTGCGCCGCGAGGTGCGCGAGCAGATGCAGAAGGGCATGAGCGACCAGGAGATAATCGATTATCTGGTTTCCCGCTACGGCGACTTCGTGCTGTACGACCCGCCGATGAAAAAATCCACGCTGGTGCTCTGGTTTGGCCCGTTCATCCTGTTGCTGGCCGGTGCGGGCATGCTGATCTACCAGTTGCGCAAGCGCAAAAGCCAGATTCCGGAAGCCGAATTGTCGGCGGAAGACGCGCAGCGCGCCGCTGAATTACTGAACGAAACGCCGGCCTCGCCGAAACAACCGAAAGGCCCGCAAGCATGACCTTATTCTGGATAATCTGCGCAGTGTTGCTGATCGTGGCGCTGCCGTTCGTGGTGTTGCCCCTGTGGCGTAGCGGCAATAATGCCGCTGGCGAGGTGCGGCGCGATGCCGCCAACCTGGAGATTCTGCGCGACCAGCTGGCGGAGCTCGAAGCCGATTTGCGCGACGGGATGCTGACGCAGGATGCCTACGAACAGGGCAAGCGCGAGTTGCAGGCGCGCCTGCTGGAAGAGGTCAGGATTGCCGAACAGCCATCCAGGCCGCCGCGCCATCCTGCCAAAATACTGGCGATCGTGCTGGCGATATTGCTGCCATTGGTCAGCGTGCCGCTCTACCTTACAACCGGCAACACCAAGGCGCTGTCGCCGCAGCAGGATACCGCCATGGCAGGCGATTTCGGCATCATCCGCTCCGAAGCCAAGCTGCAGGAGCTGGAAAAAGAACTGGCACAACGGCCGGAGAATCCTGATGGCTGGGTGGTGCTGGCGCGTTCCTACAGCGAGTTACAGCGCTTTCCCGATGCGGTGCGCGCCTATGGGCAACTGGTCAAGCTGGTGCCCGACGAAGCGCAGATATGGGCGAGTTACGCCGATGTTTATGCGATGACTAACAACCAGTCCCTGCTGGGCGAACCGACCAAGTTCCTCAACAGGGCACTGGAACTGGACGGCAGCAACACCATGGTGCTGGCCTTGTCAGGTTCGGCGGCGATGGAGCGCGGCGACTATGCAGCGGCCATCACGTACTGGACGAAACTGGCCGATCTGCTGCCGCAGGGTAATCCCGATTTGCCAATGATCCACAACGGCATCCAGCAGGCGCGCCAATTCCTTGCGCTGCAAAAAGGCGGTAAGGAAAAGCTGGCCAAGCTGCCTGCCGCCAAGGCCCCGGAACAAACGTCGACCAAACCGATCAGCGGCAAGGTTTCATTGAACCCGGCATTAGCCGGCAAAGCCGCGCCGGACGATGTGGTGTTCATTTTTGCGCGCGAGGCACAGGGTCAAAAGACGCTGCTTGCCGTCTTGCGCAAGCAGGTGAAAGACCTGCCGCTGCAATTCACGCTCGACGACAGCATGGCGATGCAACCACAGGCGAAACTGTCCGGCTTCGACCAGGTTGTGGTGGTGGCGCGCGTCTCCAAATCAGGCAACCCGATCGCCCAGCCCGGCGACCTGCAGGGATCGACGGGTACGGTCAAGCCGGGTGCCAAGGGCTTGAATATCGTGATTGATTCGATCGTGCAATAACTGCTGAATGCTCTACTATCGCGGCATCTGATTGCAGAATTGGATGCCGTTTTTTTTGATCCAACCAGGCTGGCATATCACGCAACTGCAGAAATTATTCCGGATGGAAACCTTGATGCTTGCTGAGGATGGTTGTCATTGCTGCAACCCTTATCTATCTGCCCGACCTGGACGATCCGTTATTTCAACGCCATATTGCACTGACCCTGTTTCTCAAACCAGTAGACTACATTTCCTGCGACTACGATACTCCCCGAAATGACTGCACTGGCTGCTGCGGTCGCTGAGGCAGCGGCAAGAATGGCAACGCACTCATCATGCCTGCAGTGGTTGATAGCTGCAATTTGTACCGGCTCAAGCTCCATATGCTTTGAAGCGATTCGGCAGTCTGCGTCGTAAGTTTCCTTCGTAACTGGTACGTAGATGCAAGCCTGAAGCAGGGCAGACGCGGTAATGGCAAAGATCACTGAACGGCTGCTTCTGAGGCGATGCACCATGAGGAGTGGCCAGTCAGCCATTATTGTCGATTAAAAACGGATTTGAGCGGCGTTCCTTGCCGAATGTGGACATCGGGCCATGCCCGGAGATAAAAGCTACATCATCTCCCAGTGGTAACAGCTTCTCACGAATAGAGGCAATCAGTGTGCTGAAATCGCCGCGCGGAAAATCGGTGCGCCCTATCGAGCCACGAAACAGCACATCCCCAACAAGCGCCAGATTTACATTGGGGGCAAAAAACACCACATGGCCAGGTGTATGTCCCGGTGTATGCAATACCGTTAGCTTTTCTTCGCCGATCTGTATGCTGTCGCCATCCTTCAACCAGCGGCTTGGAGTAAAGGGTGCGGCCAAAGGAAAGCCATAGCGTTGCGATTGCCTCGGCAGCTCATCGAGCAGGAAGGCATCATCGGCATGTGGCCCTTCGATCTGCACATTGAGTTTCTTGGCCAGCTCGGCAGCAGCACCGGCATGATCAATATGCCCATGCGTGATTAGCAATTTATCGACTGTAACCCCTTCCTCTGCTATTGCGGCCAATATCCTTGGTACATCCCCACCGGGATCCACTACGGCACCATGACGGGTTTTTTCGCACCACAGTAAGGTGCAGTTCTGCTCAAAAGGTGTAACAGGTATGACGCGATATTTCATGACAGTTCTGAAAGATTAGGGCGGTGGAATTATAAGGCGCAAACCTTTCTGACAAATAAAAAAGCCCGAGACAGGGATAAGTCGTGCGGAATTTAATCAGTGAGGGTAGTGACCTGATCCGGCTGGAAAATCAGGCGTTGTCCACAGGGTATCGACAGGGGCATCCACGGAAATTGTGGGGAAAGTCGGGTAGGCGCAGGGCCTCATTACATGTGCAGCGGATTTCGGGTGTGCCGCTATAGGAAACAAAAGACGGCTTCGTGCCAGAAGTAGACATCAGGCTGAATGCGAAATTTTCCTCAGTATCCTATGATTGACCTTCGTTGATCAGCATTGGAAACAAATATGGATACTTTTAAAACAACTAACGGGGCCTCTATCCAGTTTGCCTCAAGCCTGGAGCAACTGAAAATTGAACACATCCTACAACGCGATAGAGATGTTTGGACGGTCGCCCCAGAATGGCCCTACTTGGCAATCAATTTCACACGTCTACAGGAAAAAGTAGCATCACTCACGTACTTTCCCGTATTTTCCAGTGGCCAGTTGTGGCAGAACCTTCGCGCTGAAGACGTTGCATCTCGCTTGTTGGGGCTGTTGGGAGGTGGCGGCACGAATGCCGGCTTCGGCAATAATAGCCGAGCCTTTGTTATCGGAAAGGCTAATTCTAAAGCGCACGGATTGATGAATTTCAACACTCCATTGATTATAGGAAGCACACCTTGGTGTGCAGAAGGAACGCATTTTATCTATATCAATGGGGCTGATGTCTATCAACACCAGTTTGGAGAATTAATCACTGTTCAAGGCCAAAGCCGGACCAGTTCCCCCCACTTCGATCTTACCAAGTTGTCTGATCTGAGGGATCGATACAACAACGAATACCTCAATGCACCTAAGGCCTCACTTCCGGATCTGGAGGCACTCTCGGCGTTGATGGACGAAACATTTGAGCAGAATGTGTTGAGCTTGTCTGCCGCAGAGGTGTTTCATGCTCGTATTTCTGTAGATATGGAATCGGTCGATTATGATGCCCCTATCTTAACGAAGTACGACCGCCCAACCCATAACTCAGGAGGGCAACCGAAGATCGAAGTGTCATTTGCCTTACTCCACTACGAGAAGGCCCTTGTCGAATTTAATGCAATGAAGGCCCACCGCGCAGCTGGCAGGAAAGATGAGGCATTCGCTCACGGAATCTACTGCGCAGTGGCGGCCGCGGCCTGTATTGAGGCGATAGCCAATAAATTGGTTTACCTTCAAACAGCCGCGCACCCAAGCCACAATGATAAGCGTACGCCCCTTAGTAAAATCAACGACGCCGCCTCTGCATTGGCCAGTCGAAAGGGTGCTGCTTATGCGCCGCTAGTAGCTGGGCAAATTGCATACGATTCCCTTGATGAACTTCGGGCATTGCGCAACGGTTTTATGCATGCCAAAGAACACGAAACCGACATTGATCAGCATACACAAGCCTCTGAAGTGATGACGAAAGTCGATAACTTATCGTGTCACAATTATCTCAAGCAACTTAGGTTGGCAGTTGACCACATTTACTCACAGTTGCCTGATCTTGCGCCGCCAATTGTGACCAAGAGCAACGTCATATGGATGGGAAATTCTGAGGTGCCATGAGATTGGTTCCGCCGAAATGGCTCAAGGATCAGCTCGCCGTGTTTAAAATTCTAGCCATGCATGCTTTGAAAAAACCTCTTGAGTTCGCACAGTCAAAAAATCACCAACTACTAAGAACACCATGATCCCTGTACCCGAGAGCCAAGATTCCATCTTCGAAGACTTTTGCGGAGAAGTATTTGCCGAAGGGATGCATCGCTTTGTCCATCATGTAAATGGCTTTCCCAATCTTGTTATGAAGATCAGCAAGGACGACAATACTTTCGCCAATTGGTGCGAGTATTTGGTCAGCAGCGCGTTGCATGGGCGGCCAGAGCCTGCTGCAAAACTAGTCGGCGAGGTCAAATCCATTAGTGCCACAGGAAAATATCTCATCATGGAACGGTTGGATGACGTTAGTGGCTCGTTGAGTGGTATTAAATACCCGGCTTGGCTTAACGATAGGAAACCCTCAGCCTTCGGACGGACAACGTTGGGCGAAGTGAAGGTTCGCGATTACGGGATGTTGAGGTTGGATGATGTCTTAGCAGGATGGAATATACGATTCGATGAACAACCTCAAGCAAGACTTTTTCCGAACGGGTTTGATCAGGACTACACCGCCCTTCTTGGCGAACGAATCGGTACTGATAATGGGCGCAGTGTTCACAAAGTTAAGGGACATGCAGATTATGTGATCAAAGTCTGCACTTTATCTCATAGATCAAACAGGATTGAGTTCTTGGTCCATTGGGCGTTATCGGACATGAATGCCGACGAATACCAATTCTTTGGCACACTGGAATGCTCCCGCACCGGCAAGTATCTTGTGATGGAGCGTCTGCAAGATTTGCCTCCGAACTTCGCAGGAAGCAAACCTAAGTTTCCATGGTGGCTTGTCGATACCAGCAATGCCCGCCTTGGAGTGACAGCTAGTGGCTGCGTAAAAATCCGTAGCTATAGCGAAATACGGTTAGGCGATGTACTGATGAGAGCGAAACTACACACTTTCCAGTAGGAGCACGAATACTCCCGGATTACCTAGTGACTAGTTGAAGGCAAAAACCGCCAGAAAATCCCAACCGTCAAAACGACCGCTTCGGCCGAGGAGCAGACGGCCGAGTCGCCCAACATGACTTCCGCTTCGGGTCGTTTGCTGACATTTCACCAGTGATTCTTCAGGGGAGTGTAGTTAGCCTGGCTTTCCGGCAACCACAGCGTCATCTGAATACCGATCACTATAACTATCCCCCAGAAAAACAAAAAGGCCACCCCGAAGAGTGGCCCAATAGTTGCCAAATGAGTTTCTAACTAGCCGCCTGCTGAGCCTTTGATTTCCTGCCCGGTGCTGCAGGAGGGGTATATCCAGCTACACGACAAGCCATCCCTTCGACTTTCTTGCCCTTCACATACCTGATCGTGTAACACGCTACGACCTCGTTTTTGGAGGTGAGCTCCGACAGGTGGCGGCGAACGCTGGCAAGCGAGTTACCTGTAGCAACTGCAATCTCAGTGTCGAGTTGCTCACCATTCTTTTTCAGATACTGTAGGATTTCATTCATAATTGCGGTGCCTCCAGTTTTGTTATGCGACCCACGGACTTTCTAATGCTGACCTGCGGACTATCTGAATATCAATCACTCGTAAGTTACCTCGAAAAGCAAAAAGCCACCCTGAAAGGATGGCCTAAGCGATTGAATCTATATGCTAAAAATTCTGGCTCCCCGACCTGGACTCGAACCAGGGACCTGCGGATTAACAGTCCGTCGCTCTACCGACTGAGCTATCAGGGAATGAAGAGGTGCGCATGATAGAGATTTTGCCTTGTCCGGTCAACCTCAAATTTGGCTTCTCATGAAGTGGTTGAAGCGTCTGTTAGTTGGTGTGCTTGCCTTGCTGATGCTGGCAATGGTGGCGATTTACCTGACCCCGCTGGATGCCTATGTGCCCGAGATTGAGCAGGTTCTGGGCGGGCAGTTGCGCGAGCCAGTCAGTGTCCGGCATCTCCGCATCACCGCACTGCCTTTGCCGCATCTTGAGTTGCAGGATGTACAGGTGGGTGGAGAGCAAGGGGTTGCCGCCCAGTCGGTTGTTGTGGGGCTGGATTTGCCCAGCTTGCTCGCGGGTAAGGTCGTGGTGGAGCACATCACCCTGAAGGATGGCACAGCGCATCTTGCGCAGGTGCGCAAACTACTGGATTTGTTTACCAGCACTCCTGTTATCGCGCAGAGCGTGCCGGTGCGCGAACTGGAGTTGTCCGGAATGAGCCTGATAACTCCGGGGATGGCGCTGGGGCCGGTCGAGGGCAAGCTGGAATTTGCGGATACTGGCCAATTGAAACTCGCGTCGTTTTCGATAGACGGGAAAAAGGTGACGGCCATCCTGGTGCCGCAGCCCGATCGATACTTTGGTGTGGTGATGCAGGCGCGGGATTGGACCTTGCCGCAATCCCCGCAATTTCCGCCGATGCAAATGGACGAATTGCAGGTGGTGGGTATGCTGGGCGAGCGGGATTTTGTGGTGCGGGATTTTTCCGTGGCATCGCACGGCATTCGTGTGGTCGGCTCTGGCAAAATTGACTTTTCGGATGGCTGGCAGGTGCAGGCGACACTGGGCCGGGCAGATGCGCAACTGGAGCAGGTGGTGGCCTTGCTGGGTAAGCCGGTCGAATTGACCGGTGCGATCTCTGCAAAGGGAACGCTTGGCAGCAAGGCAAACACCTTGAGTGGCTTGAAAAGCAATCTTCGTTTCTCCGGCGAAGTGCTGGTCAGCCATGCCACGGTGCATATTGCTGATGGATTGCGGAATCCACTGGTGTTCGATCAGATCAAGACGCGCATTGTGGTGCAGCCGGAACGTATGGAGTTGAATGCGCTGGAGGCGAGGCTGTACGGAGGCAAGCTGGCGGGGACGATGAGCATCGATCGCAAGAATGCCTTGCTGGCCGCTGAAATCGCCGTGAGCAGGATTGTGATGCAGTCCCTGGTGGAAGCCCTTACCGATGAATTGCTGTTTACCGGCAGCATGGATGGCGCGGCAAAACTTTCCCTGCGCCTGGACGAGTTGGAGCAGTTCCCGCAAAACCTCGGCCTGACCGGGAATTTTCACCTGCGCAACGGCGTGCTGACCAAGGTGGATCTGGTGCAGGCGGCAAGCAACCCCGGCAAGGCCTATGCCAAGGGGGGCGTGACCCGCTTCGATGATCTGAGCGGCTTGCTTACCATGGATGCGAATGGTTATCATTTCAAAAAACTAAAAATTGCATCCGGCTCGCTGAATGCCGAGGGCAAACTGGACATCAGCCATTCGCTGCTGCTGAAAGGGGCGCTGGATGCGGATGTGAAGGGAACGGCTGGCCTGGTCAGTATGCCGCTGACAGTTTCGGGGACGCTGGATAAACCGGCAGTCAGGCCGAGCGGATCGGCCTTGGCGGGGGCAGCGGTGGGCACGGCGATCCTCGGGCCGGGGTTCGGGACGGCGGTGGGGATCAAGGTCGGCGGATTTTTGAACAAACTATTTGGCAAGAACGACGATAAAAACGGCAACAAAAATACCGCGCCCGCAACGAAGTAATTAACAACCAAAAATAAAGCGCGCCATCAGTTAGAATGCGACATGGACAGTAATACTACTTTTGTCAGAACCTCCAAGGGCGAAGATGAGGTACGCAATAGGAGTGCGTACCTTGTCGGGGATATGAGGCGCGCCTTGTCGATGGTGGACGGAACCGCAACTTTCGGCGAAATCAGCAAACGCGCTGCACCCAGCCTGCGCAGCGTCCTCGATGAGATGTTCAAGGACTTGGAGAAGGGCGGTTTCATCCAGGATAAATTTCCTCAGAAAAAAGTCGCGCCTGTTGGCACCCCCAAGATGGCTACCCCGCTCAAGATGGCTACTCCGCTTAAAAAAACGGCGGATGAAGGCGTCGAGGAACTGGACTTCACCGCCGCATTTCGCGCGCCCTCTGCGGAAGCGCTGGCGGCCGAGGCGAAGAAGGCTGAAGAGGCAAAATTAAAGGCGCAACAGGAAGCTGACGCAGCGCGGCAGAAGGCCGAGCAGGAAGCGGCGCGGGCTCGCGCCGAACTCGAGGCGGCCAAGGCCAAGGCAGAGGCTGAAGCCAAAGCGCGTGCGCTGGCCGAAGCCAAGGCTAAGCAAGAGGTTGAAGCCGCGCGGGTCAAGGCCGAAGCGGAGGCCAGGGCACGCGCTGAGGCTAAAGCCAGGCAGGAGATCGAAGCGGCGAAATTAAAGGCGCAAAAGGAGGCGGAAGAAGCCCGCCTCCGTGCCGAACGCGAAGCCGCCAAGGCGCGCGAGGAGGCGGAACTCGCCAAACAGAAGGCGTTGGCCGAGGCTAGGGCGCGCGAAGAAGCCGAACGCCGCGCCAGGGCAGAAGCGGAAGCCGCACGGGTAAAGGCGGAGCAAGAGGCCGCGCGAGTGCGCGCCGAACTTGAAGCGGCCAAGGCGAAGGCTGCTGCTGAGGCAAAAGCCAGGGAAGAGGCGGAGCGCCGTGTGCGGGAAGAAGCCGAGGCGGCCAGGTTGAAGGCGCAGCAGGAAGCCGAAGCGGCGCGCCTCAAGGCGGAACGGGAAGCGGCCAAGGCGCGAGAAGAAGCGGAACTCGCCAAACAGAAAGCGGCAGCCGAAGCTAGGGCGCGTGAGGAAGCCGAACGCCGCGCCAAAGAAGAAGCGGAAGCCGTGCGGGTGAAGGCGGAGCAGGAGGCTGCGCGAGTGCGCGCCGAACTTGAAGCAGCCAAGGCGAAAGCCGAGGCAGAGGCGAAAGCCAGGGAAGAGGCGGAGCGCCGTGTGCAGGAGGAAGCCGAGGCGGCCAGATTGAAGGCGCAGCAGGAGGTCGAAGCGGCACGCCTCAAGACCGAACAGGAGGCCGCCAAGGCACGCGAAGAAGCGGAACTCGCCAGGCAGAAAGCGGCAGCCGAAGCCAGGCCGAAGGCCGTGGCAGCGGCGACGGCGCGATCCACCAGCGTGACCGTGCTGTTTTTCGATGTGGTCGGCTACACCAAGCAATCCGTCAATAAGCAAATCCAGATCAAAAAACAGTTCAACCAGTTGGTTTCCGATTGCCTGAACACGCTTGATGAAGGTGAGCGCATCATTCTGGATACCGGAGACGGCGCGGCGATAGGTTTCTTGCAGCATCCGGAGGATGCGCTGGAAGTGGCGATGCAATTCCGCAAGACGGTGATGGCCAATCAGCACAAGGATTTCCCCGACCTGAATGTACGCATCGGCATTCATCTTGGCCCGGTCAATATCGCCAAGGACATGAACGGCCGGAGCAACATGGTCGGCGACGGCATCAACGATGCGCAGCGCGTGATGAGCTTCGCCGGCATCGACCAGATATACATTTCCCGCCCCTATTATGATTTCGTTTCGCGACTGAGCGACGAATATGCCGATCTGTTCCAGTATCGCGGCCTGCAAAAAGACAAACACGAGCGAGAGCACACCGTCTATGAATTGGTGGATGCTGCGGCACCGGTTGCGCAAGCCGTATTGCCGCAAGCCAGTGAGCCTGCTGTGGCGATCAAGCTGGAGCCGTTCAGCTTTGCCATGCCCGAGGCAGTGACTCCTCCTGGATCACCCGCCGTGGCCCATGAAGAGCCCGAACCTCAGGGGGAGGCTGCCACACTGATGGGGGGGCAGGACCAGTTCAAACTTCCTGAATACAAGCTTCCGGAAGAAGGGAAAGCGGTCGAGGCGGCACAGGCCGTACCTGAACAGCCGTCGGCAGCGCCATTGCCTCCGGCGAGTGTGCCTGGAACGCCGCCCACCGAAGCCGCGGCCAAGCCTGCCGCAGAGGCACGCATGCCTTCGGCTGAGGAGGTGGCGAAGCTTGCGGAAACACAGGCCAAGGCATGGGCGGAGGCCGAGCAGCGCGCCGCCAAGGCCAGCGCAGAACGCGCCGCCCAGCCGCAAGAGGCGCCGCGCTCCGCCAAGGAGGTGCCGGCTCCACGGGCGCACCGCAAACCGCTGCCTTGGGGCAAGATCGGCACCGGGTCGTTCGTGGCGCTGGTGGTCGCGCTGTTTGTCGCCCCGCCGTTGCTGCCCATGAAAGACTACGCGACCGGCATCGAAAAAGCGCTCACTGCCAGCTTGCAGCAGCCGGTGCATGTCGGGCAATTGACAGGACGGCTGCTGCCTACCCCGCGCCTGGAATTGAAGGACGTATCGATAGGCGAGACCAGGCCGATCCAGGCACAGCAGGCACGGGTCGATTTCGCGTTGCCCGCCTTATTTTCCTCTAACAAGCCGATTACCGGGATCGAACTGGAGGGGGTGCAGGTCAACGGTGCGGCCTTGCCGCAAGTGTCCGCCTGGCTGCAAAAAATCGCCGCCGACACCCAGTATCCGGTTGCACGTATTACACTGAACCAAGGCAAGCTGGAAGCGGATGGCGTGCAATTGTCCGGCATCGGCGGAGAGTTGCGTTTCGATCAGGCCGGGAAGTTCATCCAGGCGAAATTACATGCCGAGGGAGACAAGCTTGCGCTGGACATGAATGCCGTGCCGGAAAACAAGATGCAGGTATCGATCGCGGTGCGCGGTGCATTGCCGCTGCTGCCGAATTGGGTTTTCGACGACTTGAGCGCGAAGGGAGAGCTGACTGCTGACAGCCTGGTGATCACCGAGATGGACAGCCGCATCATGGGCGGGGTGCTGCTCGGCGATGCGCGCATCGACTGGCGTTCCGGCTGGCGCGCCCAAGGCAGCCTGACCGCCAAGACCATCACCCTGCAGAACGTGAACAAGCTGCTGAGCGGCGACATGGACGGTACGGCGCGCTTCCAGATGCAGTCGCCGGGTCTGTCCAAACTCACCGAAGCGGCGACACTGGAAGGCACCTTCGTCGTCCGGAAAGGCGTCATCAGCGGCGTCGATATCGTCGAGACCGCCCGCCTGCGCAGCAAGGAAAACCTCCCAGGCGGACGTACCCATTTCGATGACTTGAGCGGCAATTTGTATTATGCCAACGGGGACTACCACTTCAGGCAGCTGAAGATGAATGCCGGGGTGTTGAATGCAACGGGCACAGTGGACATCGCCAAGCAGCAGATGTCCGGGCGCATCGTCGCCGACTTGACCATGCGCACAGGGATGGGATCGGCTGCGCTGCAGGTCGGCGGGACTACCGACAGCCCGTCATTGCAGATGGCACGGTAATTCCAATCCACCTGCAGAAAATCAACCTAATGCCTTGGTGAGGCGCTCCAGTACAGGAGATTTTGGCTTCGACCAACCTGAAGGTAGTCGAAGCCGCAATCTCAGGAAAGCGCCTTCGCTATGCGCTCCAGCGCATTCATGAGATTGTCCATCGAGGTGGCGAACGAGAGGCGCACATAACCTTCGCTGCCGAAGGCCGAGCCGGGTACCACGGCGACACCACCCTGTTCCAGCAGATATTCGGAAAGCGCGATGTCGGTCGCGGCCTTGATCGTGCCGCGCTGGTGCAGCCTTGTGATCGCCCCGCGCATGTCCGGGAAGGCGTAGAACGCGCCGCCCGCCATGAGGCACTGCACGCCGGCTATCTTGTTCAATTCATTTACCACGAACATATGCCGCTCGCGGAATGCCTTGAGCATCGGCGTGATGCAGCCCTGGTCGCCGTTCAATGCAGCTTCCGCCGCCACCTGCGAGATAGAGGTCGGGTTGGAAGTGCTCTGCGATTGTACGTTCTCCATCGCGGTGATGATGTTCTCCGGCCCCGCCGCGTAGCCGATGCGCCAGCCGGTCATGGAATAGGCCTTGGACACACCGTTCAGCACCATGGTGCGCGGATACAGGTCGGGGCAGGCATTCAGGATGTTGACGAACTTCGCATCGGTCAGCGCGATATGCTCGTACATGTCGTCGGTGGCGATGAGGATGTTGGGATGCTTGCGCAGCACCTCGCCCAAGGCCTTCAGTTCCTCAAAGGTGTACACCGCGCCGGACGGGTTGCTCGGGCTGTTGATGACCACCATCGTTGTTTTCGGTGTGATCGCGGCTTCGAGTTGCGCGGCGGTCATGCGGAAACCCTGTTCGATGCCTGCCTCAACGATCACCGGCTTGCCTTCGGCGATGATCACGATGTCGGGATAGGACACCCAGTACGGTGCGGGGATGATGACCTCGTCGCCGGGGTTGATGTAGGCAAGCGCGAGGTTGAAGAAGCTCTGCTTGCCACCACACGAGACCAGGATCTGCTTAGCGGCGTAGTCGAGCCCGTTGTCGCGCTTTAATTTCGCGATGATGGCCTGTTTCAGCGAGGGGATGCCGCCCACAGGGGTGTATTTGGTAAGCCCCTTGTTGATTGCATCGATAGCCGCATCCTTGATGTGCTGCGGCGTATCGAAATCCGGTTCGCCCGCACCCAGCCCGATGATGTCCTTACCTTCGGCTTTCAGCTTCGCCGCACGGGCGGTGACGGCGAGAGTTGGTGAGGGCTTGATGGCCTGTACGCGAGTCGAGAGTTTCAAGATATGTCCTTGCTGTTTGAACGAGGGAGCGAATTATACCTATGCGGCAGGGAAGAGGGGATGGATTAAAAGGCGGAAAAAATGAGGTACGGCTTGATGAGCGGGCGGATCCCCAGAGCAGAAAGCCATGCCGGCTTTCAGGAATCGGCAGCCTTTCGATCCTTAATTGACCATGAGTTGACGCACATCAGGGCTTCTTTTGTAAAAACCTTTTAATCTGTGCGGGTATTGGGGGAGGTGCTTCGGGCTGGCGGCCGTAATTTTAGCTAGCCATATGATCGTTAAGTGATTTTTATGCATGGTTGGATTCTGAAAATCATGCCTGAGAAGCGGGCTTCAGAAATAAGGCCGCTTGATGTACGTCTCCCTACAGGTTTGCTTCCTCTCTCCAAGTGAAGCATGCCAGCAACAGCTGGCTTTGTGCCGTACGGTTCATGCCGTACGGCATTTTTTTGCAACCATATCATGTTTTGCAAGCCTGTCAAAGGTAATCTTCGCTATCCATTCTCTGCAAAATGATGAGACGGGATGCCTAGCCGGATTTCTGTTTTTGCGGATGTTCTGGTGGCACGCGCAGCCAGGCAACCAGCACCAGCATTCCGAATGCTGTATAGGCAACCGTAAAGACCCAAGGGGGAAAGTCATAGAACAACACTCTTTGCAACCAGTACTGGATGAAAGAGCTTGAGTAGGCTTCACCACCCGTCGCCTCTCTTGCACGGCTCTCCCATTCGGTGAGCGGACATACTAGGCCCAGCCATGACTCCGTAATTACGATGCCGATAGCTACAAGGTGCGCTAGCCTGAACCACCAATTTTTGACCCAGCCCCACTGCCGATACTTCCCGAGCAGAACCGCAGCCAACCCCAGAACGACAAATGCTGCGAACAATGCATGGGTGGCAAGAATTAGATCGGCCAGGAACAGGTAGATGATCGTCCCCCTTAGCTAAAGGTATCTCCGTTTAAACCAGCGGGCGGGTAGTCAACGGCTATCGCGCAACTGGCGGAGGAGATCGAGAAGTCAAATAAACCAAGCCGTTGGTGATGTCCCCACTGGCTTTTGATGCGCTGTTGAAAAAATAATGTGAGATGTTTGATCCGTGCTGGATCAGTATTCTTTTCTGAAGACGATAGCGTTAATCTTGTCTATGTTCACTACAGCGTCGAAAAAAACTTTTCCGGCAAGTTGCGTGATATACACAACGGAGTCCCCAACCATAGTCACCTTTCCTTCAATCTCCTGGCCCGATTCGAGCGTGAGAGTCACGCGCTCATTCTTGAGATTAAGCAGGGCTTCCTTCATCGTGGTGTTTGTCTTGGGTTCGTACTTCACCACCGCGGCGGCATAGGCGGCCGGTGCCGGTAACACTGACAACCCGGCCACAAGCACCAGAACGTTTACTAATGTTTTCATTTATATCACCTCTCCGATAATGCCCGGCAGAAAAGAACCAGAGCCAAGGTTAGAAACCGGGTCATGATCGAAACGGTTTTTCGCCCCTTGCTGTGGAAGCATTTTCCGCGATGGCTTCCCGTTTGGCAATTGCCCCATTCCCCGTACAATACGCGCCTCATCATGAACGTCATCACCTTCCCCAACAGCCTCTACCGCCTGCACCAGCCATTCGAACCGGCAGGCGACCAGCCCACGGCCATCGCGCAGCTGGTGGAGGGGGTCGAGGACGGCTTGTCGTTCCAGACGCTGCTCGGCGTGACCGGCTCGGGCAAGACGTTCACCATGGCCAACGTCATTGCACGTACCGGGCGGCCGGCCATCGTGATGGCGCCGAACAAGACGCTGGCGGCACAGCTGTATTCCGAGCTGCGCGATTTCTTTCCCGAGAATGCGGTGGAGTATTTCGTCTCCTATTACGACTACTACCAGCCCGAGGCCTATGTCCCGTCGCGCGACGTATACATCGAGAAGGATTCCAGCATCAACGAGCAGATCGAGCAGATGCGCCTGTCGGCGACCAAGGCGCTGCTGGAGCGCGAGGATGCCGTGATCGTCGCGACGGTATCGGCGATCTACGGTATCGGCGATCCGGTGGATTACCACGGCATGATCCTGCACCTGCGCCACAACGAAAAAATGGCGCAGCGCGACGTGATCAAGCGCCTCGTCGAGATGCAGTACCAGCGCAACGAGCTGGATTTCCATCGCGGGACGTTCCGCGTGCGCGGCGACGTTATCGACATCTTCCCTGCAGAAAGCAGCGAGCACGCGTTGCGCCTGACGCTGTTCGACGACGAAGTCGAAACGCTGTCGCTATTCGATCCGCTCACCGGGCATATCCTGCAAAAGGTGCCGCGCTACACTGTTTATCCCTCCAGCCATTACGTCACGCCGCGCGCCACGGTGCTGGCCGCGCTGGAGACCATCAAGGTCGAGCTGGCCGAGCGCATCGCGTTCTATCAGCGCGAGAACAAGCTGGTTGAGGCACAGCGCATCGAGCAGCGCACCCGCCACGACATCGAGATGCTTAACGAGATCGGCTTCTGCAAGGGCATCGAGAACTACTCGCGCCACCTGTCGGGGCGCAAGCCCGGCGAGCCGCCGCCGACGCTGCTGGATTATCTGCCACCCAATGCGCTGATGTTCATCGACGAGAGCCATGTCACGATCCCGCAGATCGGCGGCATGTACAAGGGCGACCGCGCACGCAAGGAGAATCTCGTCAACTACGGCTTCCGTCTGCCTTCCGCGATGGACAACCGCCCGTTGCGTTTCGACGAATTCGAAAAGGTGATGCGCCAGAGCATCTTCATCTCCGCCACGCCTTCGACCTATGAGGCCGAACATGCCGGCCAGGTGGTGGAGCAGGTGGTGCGCCCGACCGGGTTGATCGATCCGCAGATCGAGGTGCGCCCCGCGACGTACCAGGTGGACGACCTGATGTCCGAGGTGAACCTGCGCGTGGAGCAGGGCGAGCGCGTGCTGGTGACCACACTGACCAAGCGCATGGCGGAGCAGCTCACCGAATATTTTTCCGAGCACGGCATCAAGGTGCGCTATCTGCATTCCGACGTCGAGACCGTGGAGCGCGTCGAGATCATCCGCGACCTGCGCCTCGGCATGTTCGACGTGCTGGTCGGCATTAACCTGCTGCGCGAGGGGCTGGACATCCCCGAGGTGTCGCTGGTCGCGATCCTCGATGCCGACAAGGAAGGCTTCCTGCGCTCAGAGCGCTCGCTGATCCAGACCATCGGCCGCGCCGCGCGCCACCTCAACGGCAAGGCGCTGCTGTATGCCGACAGGATCACCGATTCGATGCGCCGCGCGATCGACGAGACCGAGCGCCGCCGCACCAGGCAGGTGGCCTATAACTTCGCGCATGGCATCACGCCGCAGGGCGTGCAGAAGCGTATCAAGGACATCATCGAGGGCATGTACGAGCCGGAAGCCGCGCGCAGCCAACTCAAGGCTGCGCAGGAGCAGGCAAAATATCTGGCGATGAGCGAAAAGGATGTGTCGAAGGAAATCGCCCGGCTGGAGAAGGAAATGCTGCAAGCCGCGAAAAACCTGGAATTCGAGCGTGCCGCCGAGCTGCGCGACCAGTTGAAAAAACTGCGCGAGAGCGTGTTTTTGTCGGCGCTGTAAGATCCAGGGTCTCGGAAAGCTTTAACTTGCCGAGGCCCTGGAGGATTTATACCCTGAACCGCGCCACCGCAGCCTGCAGTGAGTTGGCGGATTCCCGTAACTGGGCGGATGCCTGGGCGACATCCTGAATGGCAAGAGCATTTTGTTCCGACATGGTGGCGATTTTTTCCACGTTGGATGCAATCAGGCCGCTGGAGGAGCTTTGCTGCTGGAGGGCGGCAGAAATGCTGTTGACCGCATCCACCACCCGTTCCGAGCCGCTGCTGATTTCGCCCATGGCCAGGCCGGCCTCCCCGGCCATCGCCACTCCGGTATCGACGCGTTGCTGCCCTTGATGCATGGTTTCCACGGCGTGCTTCGTTTCGGACTGGATGGCGCCGATCATGGCAGTGATTTCATCGGTGGATTTGGCGGTGCGTTCGGCGAGTTTTCTGACCTCGTCGGCCACCACGGCAAATCCGCGCCCCTGCTCGCCGGCGCGCGCCGCTTCGATGGCGGCGTTGAGCGCCAGCAGGTTTGTCTGGTCGGCAATGTCCTTGATAACACTGGCAATCGCGGAAATGTTGGCGGAGTGTTCACCCAAGGAAAGGATCCGCTGCGAGGATTGATTCACGCTCTCGGCAATGTTGCTCATTTCCGCCGAAGCCTGGCTTACGATGCCGGCGCCTCGTTTGGCGGTTTCGCCGGCTTCCTGGGCCAGCGCAAAGGAATCGCGGGCATTCTCGGCCATGTGCTCGATGCTGGTGGTCAGTTCTTCAACTGCCGCCGCCGCTGAAGCCGCCGCTTCGCTTTGCTGTCCGGACTGGCTCGCCACATCGTTGGAGGTGGTGGAAAGGGAATCGGATAGCTCGGAAATGTGCCGCGCGTTGCTGGTGATGTTGCCGATCATCTGGCGCAGGGATTCCTGCATGTGACCCAGCGCATTGAGCAATGCACCAATTTCATCTTCGCGCCGGGTGCTGACCAGATTGGACAGGTCGCCATTGGCGATTTTTCCGGCGGCGGCAACCGCCTCGTTCAACGGGTTGATAACCAGCGAACGCGACAGCCAGAACAGCAAGCCCACCAGAATGCCGCCCAGCACCACGCCTATCGCCACGACGACGAAGATGGCCTTGTTGACCGCGCCGCTCACTTCGTCCCTGGGGTAGGCCGATACGATCCCGAAACCCCAAGGGGTGAAGGTTTCCCGTTTGATCTCCCATCCCTGGATGTTGCCGTTTGCAACACCCAGAACTGTTTCGGGGGTGACGTTTTCGGAATGGAATCGCACCTTGCCCTTGTCGTCCAGCAGCGCGATGAAGCCGCCGCTCAGGATGCGGCTCCTAGAGATGGATTGCTGCAAGGCCTGCATGTCGATCTTGTAGCCCACGTACCAGATGCCGACAGTATTTTTCTGGGCGTCGAGTATGGGTTCATAGCCGGTGAGGAATGGGTTGCCCAGGATGTCTACCTGGCCATAGAAAGCCTGGCCTGCACGGATAGCCTTGATGGCCTTGCCGTTGGGGTCGAGTATCGTGCCGATGGCGCGTTTGCCGTCGCTTTTTTTCACGTTGGTGCTGATCCGCACGAATTCCTCGCCCGACTTGGAAAATAACGTGGCGGTGCCTCCCTGGCTGGAGGTCACGCCATCCACCAGTTCGAAGTGGTGTGCCTGGGGCTGGTTGCTAAAAATCAGGTCGGGCGGCATTTTGCCTTCGACTTCCACCGGATTGCCCTGGCGCGGAACGCCGATAGCGCCGCCGCGCTCGATGAGCAGTTTCATCGAGCCCTTCACGCGCTCCATCATGATAGCGTCGGTAACGGCAAGAATCCGCGCTATGTTGGAGAGCTTTTCCTGGCTTTCACTCTGGGCAGACTGCTCGATGCTGCGGCTGTTGCCGATCGAAATGGCTGCGACGAGGATAAGCGTGACGACGACGACCAGTGCTGAAACGGGCAGGATGAATTTCGCTTGGAGGCTGCGGGGAAGCATGAAATGACTCCTTATATATTAACAACTTATGTGAAGCCGATCTTCTGTGGTACAGGTTGTAATCTTGTTGCGCACTCTGGAATTGCCGGGCAATCCTTCCTTCGACTGGCGCCTCGGATTTCTTTGTGTTGAGCGGATTAAACGTTATTTCAAGATTCGCGGCAAGCACCGCCCCTAATGTATAATGCGCCCCTTTGAAATTACCCGGATAGGAGGAAATTGTGCCTATTTATGCTTACGCTTGTTCCAGTTGCGGCCTGCAACAGGATGTCCTGCAGAAAATGAGCGATGCGCCGCTCGCCACTTGCCCGGAATGCGGCAAGGAAACCTTTGCCAAACAATTGACCGCAGCCGGTTTCCAGCTGAAGGGCAACGGCTATTACGCCACCGACTTCAAGAACCCGACCAAGGCTGAACCCGCCAGCGCACCTTGCTGCGGCGGCGGTTCCTGTGCGGCGGCAAGCTGATTAGCCGATGAAGAAATACCTCATCACCGGCCTGCTGGTCTGGGTGCCGCTCGGCATCACCATCTGGGCGCTGAATCTGGTCATCGGCACGATGGACCAGACGCTGCTGCTGCTGCCTGAGCATTGGCGTCCGGACAATCTGCTGCCTTTCCACATTCCCGGTCTGGGCATCATCCTGACGCTGGGTGTGGTGGTGCTGACCGGACTGCTGATGCGCAACGTGTTCGGCCAGCGACTCTGGGAAGCATCGGAAAAGGCGATGCTGCATGTGCCGTTCGTCGGCAGCATCTACAAGGGCGTCAAGCAGGTCAGCGACACCCTGCTGTCCGGCAGCGGCAACTCGTTCCGCAAGGTGCTGCTGGTGCGTTACCCCCACCCGCAGGCCTGGTCACTGGCGTTTCAGACCAGCGTGCCGGGCGAGGTGGCAGGGCAGTTCGACGAGGAATATGTCGCAGTGTTCATACCCACCACGCCCAGCCCGGTGAACGGTTTTTATTTCTACGTGCGCAAGGCCGACACCATCGAGCTGGAGATGACGGTGGACGTGGCATTGCGCTCCATCGTCTCGATGGGGGTGGTCGCGGATACCGAAACCGCAAAGCACCGTGCCATCACCCATAACCCTTAATTCAGAACGGATCTTTCCAGAAACAACCATGCGAACTCATTATTGCGGACTGCTCAACATCGACCAACTCGACCAAACCGTCAGCCTGTGCGGCTGGGCGCATCGCCGCCGCGACCACGGCGGGGTGATCTTCATCGATCTGCGCGACCGCGAAGGGCTGGCGCAGGTTGTCTGCGACCCCGACCGCCCGGAGATGTTCGGGATCGCCGAATCGGTGCGCAACGAATTCGTGCTGCGCGTCACCGGCAAGGTGCGCCGCCGCCCGGAGGGCACGACCAATGCCAATATCGGCAGCGGCGAAATCGAAATCCTGTGCCACGAGATCGAGGTGCTGAATACCTCGGTGACGCCGCCGTTCCAGCTCGATGACGAAAATCTTTCCGAGAACGTACGTCTGACACACCGTGTGATCGACCTGCGCCGCCCGCAGATGCAGAAGAACATGATGCTGCGCTACAAGGTGGCGATGGCGTTCCGCCGTTTCCTCGACAGCCGCGGCTTCATCGACATCGAAACGCCGATGCTGACCAAGTCCACGCCGGAGGGCGCGCGCGACTACCTCGTGCCGTCGCGCGTGCATCCGGGCGAATTTTTCGCACTGCCACAGTCGCCGCAGCTGTTCAAGCAGATGCTGATGGTGGCCGGCTTCGACCGCTATTATCAGATTACCAAGTGCTTCCGCGACGAAGACTTGCGCGCCGACCGCCAGCCGGAATTCACCCAGGTCGATATCGAGACTTCGTTCCTGAACGAGACGCAGATCACCGCGCTGATGGAAGAGCTGATCCGCACCGTGTTCAAGGAAGGGCTGGATGTCGACCTGCCCAATCCCTTCCCGCGTATGACCCATGCCGAGGCGATGGCGCGCTTTGGCTCGGATAAGCCGGACCTGCGCATTACGCTGGAGCTGACCGAGGTGACTGATGCGGTGCAGGATGTCGCCTTCAAGGTGTTTTCCGGGCCGGCCACCAGCGGCGGCCGCGTCGCGGCGCTGCGCATTCCCGGAGGCGCTACGCTCACGCGCGGCGAGATCGACGGTTACACCGAGTTCGTGAAGATTTACGGCGCAAAGGGACTGGCCTACATCAAGGTCAACGACATCACGCAGCTCAACGAGACCGGCCTGCAATCGCCGATCGTGAAGAACCTGCACGAGGCGGCGCTGAAGGCCGTCATCGAGCGCACCGGCGCACAGAACGGCGACCTGATCTTCTTCGGCGCCGACAAGACCAAGATTGTCAACGACGCGCTCGGCGCATTGCGCAGCAAGATCGGCCATGAAAAGGGTTACACCAACGGCAAGGCCTGGGAGCCGCTGTGGGTGGTGGACTTCCCGATGTTCGAGTACGACGAGGAAGAAAAGCGCTGGACGGCCTGCCATCATCCGTTCACTGCGCCCAAAGACGAGCATCTGCAATTCCTGGAAAGCGATCCGGGGCGCTGTCTGGCAAAGGCCTATGACCTAGCCTTGAACGGCTGGGAGCTTGGCGGCGGCTCGGTGCGTATCCACCGCGAGGTGGTGCAGTCGCAGGTGTTCCGCGCGCTCAACATCGGCGCGGAGGAAGCGCAACTCAAATTCGGCTTCCTGCTCGACGCGCTGCAATACGGCGCGCCGCCGCACGGTGGGCTGGCATTCGGGCTGGACCGTATCGTCACCATGATGACCGGCGCCGAATCGATCCGCGACGTGATCGCCTTCCCCAAGACGCAGCGCGCGCAATGCCTGCTGACCCACGCGCCGAGCGCGGTGGACGAAAAACAGTTGCGCGAACTGCATATCCATCTGCGCAAGCAGGTGCAGACATCGGTGGAAGTCGCGAAGGGCTAGACGATGTCGCGTCACTTGCGCCTCTGGCTGCTGGCGGCGTTGCTGTGGTTGCCGCAGGTGCAGGCGGCAGATACGGCAGGGCAGGCCAGCCTGCCGCTCATCGCGGTGGCCGAGCTGCCCGCTGAGGCGCGCGACACCTTGCAGGCCATCAAACGTGGCGGGCCATTCGCCTATGAGCGCGACGGTGTGGTGTTCAGGAACTATGAACGCATCCTGCCCAAGCAGCCGCGCGGCTACTATTACGAATATACGGTGAAAACGCCCGGGGCGCGCAATCGCGGTGCACGGCGCATCGTGTGCGGGCCATTGCCCGAATGTTATTACAGCCCCGACCATTACCGAACCTTCAAACGCATCAGAGAATAGCCATGAATTCGCTGACACAACAATTAAACGATACTGCTGCGGCAGGCAGCTATACGCTGCGATGCAGCGTGGACGAGTTGCGCAACGCGGCCAGCGAGGCCGGCTTCGCGCTGTTCGATGCCGACCTCAGGGGAGTCAAGGGCAAGCTGAATCTGCTCAATGCGCTGGCGCAAGCAGCCGCATTTCCGCCCGAATTCGGCGCGAACTGGGATGCGCTGGCGGATGCGCTGTGCGACCTGTCGTGGCATGGCGGGGCGGCGGGTCACGTGCTGCTGCTGCGCAACGTCAGCGACACCTTCGGCCTGTCCGCCAACGATCGCGAAATTGCGCAGGATATCCTTGCAGATACGGTGGTGTACTGGCGGCAGCGCAACAAGCCGTTCTGGATCTTTTTCGTCTGAGGTATGGCGCGCTACAAACAGCCGGTCTCGGTGCTGGTGGTGGTCTATACCGCCGAACTTGAAGTGCTGCTGCTGGAGCGCGCCGATCACCCGGGCTACTGGCAGTCGGTCACCGGCAGCTGCGAGCCGGGTGAGGCGCTGCGCGAGACGGCGTTGCGCGAGGTGCGCGAGGAGACCGGGCTGGAGGTGGAGCAATATGTGCTGAGTGACTGGCAGGCGCAGAACGAATATGAGATTTACCCGCACTGGCGCCATCGTTATTCGCCTGGCGCCACGCGCAACACCGAGCATGTGTTCGGCCTGCAACTCCCGCGGCGCCTGCCTGTCCAATTGACGCCGCACGAGCATCTGAACTTCCAGTGGCTGGCGTGGCAGGAGGCGGCGGAGAAGGTTTTTTCGCCGAGCAATCGCGCCGCGATCCTGGAACTGCCCGGCCGCGCGGCCAGAAAGACACCATGAACGAGAACGTGATCCATATCCCGTACGAACATCCAGATGCCGCGCAGACCGGCTGCAGCACGATGCAGGCGTGGGCGAAGCGGCCGCGCGAGCCTGAGCCGGGCGAAAAGGCCGAGCTGATCGCGCGTATCAAGCGCATGCTCAAGGAGCAGGATGCCGTGCTGGTGTCGCATTATTACGTGCACCCCGACCTGCAGGACCTCGCGGAGGAGACCGGCGGCATCGTGTCCGATTCGCTGGACATGGCCAATTTTGGCCACCAGCATCCGGCGAAAACCATCGTGGTCGCCGGCGTGCGCTTCATGGGCGAGACCGCGAAGATACTGAATCCGGAGAAGCGCGTGCTGATGCCCGACCTGGAGGCGGAATGCTCGCTCGATCTGGGCTGCCCGGCGGACGAATTCAGCGCGTTCTGCGACGCACACCCCGACCGTACCGTGGTGGTATACGCCAACACCAGCGCGGCGGTGAAGGCGCGTGCCGACTGGATGGTGACCAGTTCGATCGCGTTGCCCATCGTCAGGCACCTCAAGGAACGCGGCGAAAAAATCCTCTGGGCGCCGGACCGGCACCTCGGCAGCTACGTGCAGGAACAGACCGGCGCGGATATGCTGCTGTGGCAGGGCTCGTGTGTGGTGCACGACGAATACAAGGCGCGCGAACTGCTCGAGCTGAAGGCGCAGCACCCTCAAGCCAAGGTGCTGGTGCATCCCGAAGCGCCGCGCGCGGTGGTCAAGCTGGCGGATGTGGTCGGCTCCACGACACAACTCATCAAGGCATCGCAGCAGCTCGATGCAAACGAATTCATCGTCGCGACCGACAACGGCATCCTGCACAAGATGCGCACCCTGTCGCCGCACAAGGTGTTCCTCGAAGCGCCGACTGCCGGGCACGGGGCGACCTGCACCAGTTGCAGCCATTGCCCGTGGATGGCGATGAACGGCCTCATCAACCTCGCCGAAGTGCTGGAGAGAGCGGGAGGGTCGCCGCGTAGCGGCGGGGTACCCACCGGCCTACCCCTTGCGGGTGCGGGCAAGAACGAGATTTTCGTCGATCCTGCGGTCATCCGGCGCGCCGCGCTGCCGATCCGGCGCATGCTGGACTTCGCGAAACAGATCAATCTGCCGACGCGCGGCATCGGCAACGCCTGATTTTGATTCACAATGCATTTTGCGGTCTGCGGCATGAGAGTTTTGCCGCCGCGGCCTTGCTGTGCCTGCGACTTGAATTGATAATGCGCCCATGACTACGCTGAAAATCGCCACCTACAACATTCACAAGGGCTTTTCCCATTTCAATCGCCGCGTGGTGGTACACGAGTTGCGCGACCGCCTGCGCGAGCTGGATGCCGACATCGTGTTTTTGCAGGAAGTGCAGGGCGAGCACGCGCGTCATGCCGAGCGTTACCACAACTATCCGGACAGCGCGCAGCACGAGTTCATTGCGGAAGAGGTCTGGCCGCATTGCGTCTACGGCAAGAATTGCGTATACGAGGCGGGGCATCACGGCAATGCGATCCTCAGCCGCTTCCAGATCGTGAAATCGCTGAATATGGATGTTTCCGCGCATCGCTTCGAAAGCCGCGGACTGCTGCATTGCGAGATCGATCTTGACGGGCAGCTCGTGTACTGCCTGTGCGTGCATTTCGGCCTGTTTGCCAAGGGCAGGCGCGAGCAGGGGCGCATCCTCGTCGAATATGTCCGCAACAACATTCCTCCTGAAGCAGCGCTGATTATCGCCGGAGATTTCAACGACTGGCGCAACCAGATGGGTCGGACCATCGCGAGCGATCTGGGCATGCAGGATGTCTTCCACCTGCACGGTGGGAGGCCGGCGCGCAGCTACCCGGCCAGCCTCCCGCTGTTTCGCCTCGACCGCATTTATGTGCGCGGCTTCAGCGTGCTGCACAGCGATGTGCATGCCGGCGGGAATTGGGGGCGTTTGTCAGACCATGCCGCGCTTTCGACGCGGTTAAGGCGGCTGTCCGAAATGACATGAGCGCCGGCCATCAAGTTGCCGGGAATCAACTCGCGCTGCTGCAGAACGGTGCGGCGTTTTTCCCGCAATTGTGTGCCGACATCGATGCCGCGCGGCATTCGGTTTATCTGGAAACCTATATTTTCGCCGAGGACGAAACTGGGCACATGATCGCCGATGCCTTGCGGCGTGCCGCGGCACGCGGGGTGGCGGTGCGTGTCCTGCTTGACGGCTTCGGCTCGGCGGAGCTACCGCAATACCGGGTGGACGAGTTGCGCAGGGCGGAAGTCGAGGTGCAATGGTTCAGGCGCGAAGTTTCTCCCTTTACCCTGCAGCGCAGCCGCAAGCGCCGCCTGCTGCGTATGCACCGCAAGCTGGCGGTAATGGACGGCAAGGTGGCCTTCGTCGGTGGCATCAACATCACCAACGATATTCCGGAGTACAGCGATTTCACCATGCCGCGGCTGGACTATGCAGTACGCGTGCAAGGCATGGTCGCCGGCGAAATCCATATGGCCATGCGGCGCCTGTGGGGGGTGGTGTCATGGGCCAACTTCCGCCGGCGCAGCAAGGAAATCAAGCGATTTATTCTGGAGAAAATGGAGCCTGCGGCTGCGCCGGACATCGCTGTTCTGTTGCGCGACAACCTGCGCCACCGGCGCGATATTGAACGTGCCTACCTTAAGGCCATTGCCGGCGCGCAGCACGAAATCATCATCGCCAATGCCTATTTCCTGCCCGGGCGGATTTTTCGCCGTGCCCTGAAGCGTGCGGCGCGGCGCGGTGTCCGTGTAATGCTGCTGCTGCAGGGGAAGGTCGAATACCGCTTGCAGCACTATGCGACGCATGCGCTCTATGACCGGTTGTTGGCGGCGGGCGTGGAAATTTATGAATACCAGGCCAGTTATCTGCATGCCAAGGTTGCCGTGGTAGACGGTCAATGGGCGACCGTGGGTTCCTCCAACATAGACCCGTTCAGTTTGCTGTTGGCGCGCGAGGCGAATCTCGCCATACGGGATGCGGGATTTGCCGGCGAGCTGCGCTCAAGTCTGCTGTCTGCAATCGACAACGATGCAGTGCGTATCGGGGATGAATACCGCGGGACACGCCATTTTTTCGGCCGCCTGATCGCGCGTCTCAGTTACAGCGTGGTGCGCCTGTTGATCGGTATGGCGGGAAACCACGGGCAGGGTTCGTAGCCTAGTATCTGAGCCAGTCGCCCATCTTGCGCATGATGTACGGATATAATGCGTCCCGGTTATTTTTCCTGCCTCGATATGCGACCTTCCACGCACTCTGATGCCCACAACGATCACCGCGGCGATTGGCAGGCCATCCGCTCCCTGCTGCCTTATCTATGGGAATTCAAGTGGCGCGTCGCGATCGCACTGACCCTGCTGGTGCTGTCCAAGCTCGCCAATGTTTCCGTGCCGCTGGTGCTCAAGGAGATCATCGATACGCTGGACAAGCCGCAGGCGGCGCTGGCGGTGCCGGTATTCCTGATTGTCGGCTATGGCGTGCTGCGCATGCTCAGCACGCTGTTCGGCGAATTGCGCGATGCGGTGTTTGCCAAGGCGACGCAGCGCGCGATCCGGCGCGTGGCCTTGCAGGTGTTCGAGCACCTGCACAGCTTGAGCCTGCGCTTCCATCTCGACCGCCAGACCGGCGGAGTGTCGCGCGACATCGAGCGCGGTACGCGCGGCATCGGCTTCCTGCTGAATTTCATGCTGTTCAACATCCTGCCGACCTTGCTGGAAATCGGCTTGGTGGCCGCGATCCTGCTCGGCAAATACAACATCTGGTTTGCGGCGATCACGTTCATCACGCTGCTGGTCTACATCGCGTTCACCCTGTTCGTCACCGAGTGGCGCATGGTGGTGCGCCGCTCGATGAATGATCTCGATTCCAAGGCAAACAGCCGCGCCATAGACAGCCTGCTGAATTACGAAACGGTGAAGTATTTCGGCAACGAGCAGTACGAGGCACACCGTTATGACGAGAATATGCGGCACTGGGAGGTCGCGGCGGTGCGCAACACCACCTCACTGGCCTACCTGAATGCGGGGCAGAGCTTCATCGTCGCCATCGGGATCACCGCGCTGATGCTGCTGGCTGCGGACGAGGTGGTCAAGGGAACGATGACGATGGGAGATCTGGTGCTGGTCAACGTATTCATGATCCAGCTGTACATGCCGCTGCATTTTCTCGGTTTCGTGTATCGCGAAATTCGCCATGCCCTCGCGGATATGGAGAAAATGTTCGGCCTGCTGCATGAGCATCGCGAAGTCGCGGACGCGCCGGACGCACAACTTCTGGAGGCAGGCAGGGCCGAAGTGCGTTTTGATGACGTTAGCTTCGGCTATGCGCCGGACCGGCAGATTCTGTTCGATGTGAGCTTTGCGATCCCGGAGGGGCACACCGTGGCGGTGGTCGGCGCGAGCGGGGCGGGCAAGTCGACGTTGTCGCGGCTGCTGTTCCGTTTCTACGATGTGCAGCAGGGGCGCATCCTCATCAACGGCCAGGATATCCGCTCGGTGACGCAGAGCAGCCTGCGCACGGCGATCGGCATCGTACCACAGGACACCGTGCTGTTCAACGACACGATCTACTACAACATCGCCTATGGCCGCCCCGATGCGACGCATGAGGAAATCATTGCCGCGGCCCAGGCCGCGCATATCCATGATTTCGTCATATCGCTGCCGCAGGGTTATGACACCCCGGTGGGCGAGCGCGGCCTGAAGCTATCCGGCGGCGAGAAACAGCGTGTGGCGATCGCGCGCGCCATCCTGAAGAATCCGTCGATCCTGATTTTCGACGAGGCGACTTCCGCACTCGACTCGAAATCGGAGAAGGCGATTCAGGCCGAACTGCATGCGATTGCGCGGAACCGCACCACATTGATCATCGCGCATCGCCTGTCCACTGTGGTGGATGCCGACCAGATCCTGGTGATGGACAAGGGGCGCATCGTCGAACGCGGTTCGCATCGCGAGTTGCTGGCGCACAACGCGCTTTATGCGCAAATGTGGAATCTTCAGAAGCAAGAGGAGAAAATCCATCCTGTCTATTGATTTACATCAATATTCATGTATGCTACGCAAAAATAAGTGGCTCAGGGGGAGTTTTACGTGAAAAAAATACTGCTGATTTGTCTGCTGGCCGGACAAATGTTAGTGGCTCATGCGGGTGAATATCATGGAAAGCGAGCCGTATTCAAACCGGCTCACGCTCAGTCCGGCGTAATAGCCGCCACCAGTTCCGCACCCCGTTTGCATTCTGCGATTGCGCTGATTTACGACCAGCATGCGCAGAGTCCGCTGTATGCCAAAAACTCCGATACGCAGACTCCCATAGCGTCAATTACCAAGCTGATGACGGCGATGGTGGTGCTGGATGCGCAGCTGCCCCTTGATGAAGAAATCACCATCGATAAAGCGGACATCGATACACTCAAAGGCACGCATTCGCGCCTGCGCATCGGCATGAAATCGACACGCAACGAACTGCTCAAACTGGCATTGATGGCCTCGGAGAACCGCGCTGCCAATGCCTTGGCACGCACATATCCGGGCGGGCATGACGCGGCAATCTCGGCAATGAACGTCAAGGCATACGAACTCGGCATGCAAAACACGCGCTTTCTTGACCCTGCCGGATTGAACAGCAGCAATGTTTCGACGGCGCATGATCTGGTCAAGATGGTCTCGGCGGCACGCAACTATCCCCTGATACACCAATACACCACCGCCTCGTCGCACTCCGTGGACGGCTGGAGAGGGCGCGAGATGCGCTTCGTCAACACCAACCCCCTGGTCAGGAACGCATCGTGGGATATCGGCGTGAGCAAGACCGGCTACATCAGCGAGGCGGGACGCTGTCTGGTGATGGAGGCGACCATCAACCAGCGCCCGGTGATTATCGTGCTGCTTGATTCATGGGGGAAAAATACCCGTGTCGGCGATGCCAACCGCATCAAGAAATGGATGGAGAGCAGCAACGCGCGCGTTCACCTTCAAATGGCGGCCCGCAGCTGATCGCGTCGCGATATTGTTTATCGAGTTGATCATTCTGGTAGTGCTGGTCGCGGTCGTGGTGATTGCATTGCGGTCGCGATGATTGCGCTGTGCTGACCTAAATATTTTTCCAAACAGTAGCGCATAAGCAGAGTTGTGGCTCCGACACGCTGCTGTGCAGCTTCACATCGGCTTTGCCGATATGAGCCTGCGCCGCAACTTGGTTTTGCTGTTTTTACGGTAGAGGTAGTTGTGGTTCCGGCCGTCGCTTTGCGACTTAACTTGCTTCGCAAGTTAGCCTCCACCGCAATCTAGTTTTGCTGTTTCACAGCAAAACTAGATTGTCTCGATGAATGATTTCTTCATCGCCGCCGTAGCCGAGCAAGGTTTCGATTTCCTGGCTGGCATGGCCCGCGATGCGCCGTGCTTCTTCGGCGTTGTAGTTGGTCAACCCGCGCGCGATGTCGCTGCCGTCTTCGGCTACGCAGGCGACGACCGCGCCGCGCTCGAATTCCCCGAATACGTTCCTGATGCCTATCGGCAGCAGGCTTTTGCCCCCGGAGCGCAACGCCTTGATCGCGCCGCCGTCCAGCACCAGCTTCCCCGCAACCTGCAAATGGCCGGCCAGCCATTGCTTGCGCGCGGCCAAGGGGAGGGATGGGGCGGTGAGCAGGGTGCCGATGGCCTCACCCTGCATCAGGCGCAGCAGCACATCGTGCTCATGACCCGATGCGATGACGGTATGCGCACCGCTGCGCGCCGCGCGTTTCGCCGCGAGTATCTTGGTGATCATGCCTCCGCGCCCGATAGTGCTGCCTGCGCCACCCGCCATGCTTTCCAGCTGCGCATCGCCTGCCTGAGCCTCGCTGACCAGTGTGGCATTGGGGTCTTTGCGCGGGTCGGCGGTGTACAGGCCGCTCTGGTCGGTGAGGATGATGAGCGCATCGGCGTCGATCAGGTTGGTGACCAGTGCGCCCAGCGTGTCGTTGTCGCCGAACTTGATCTCATCGGTTACCACCGTGTCGTTTTCGTTGATGATCGGGATGACGCGTAGCGAGAGCAGGGTGGTCAGCGTGGTGCGCGCGTTCAGGTAGCGTTCGCGATTGGCCAGATCGGCATGGGTGAGCAGCACCTGCGCGGCATGCAGATCATGTTTGCGGAAACAGCTTTCATAGGCCTGCACCAGCCCCATCTGCCCGACTGCCGCAGCAGCCTGCAAGTCGTGTATCGAGGTCGGGCGGGTGTGCCAGCCGAGGCGTTGCATGCCTTCGGCGATTGCGCCGGAGGAGACCAGCACCACCTCGCGGCCAGCGGCGTTGAGCGCGGCGATCTGCCGTGCCCAGTTGCCCAGCGCGTCGAGATCCAGCCCCGCCCCCTGGTTGGTCACCAGGCTGCTGCCGACCTTGACGACGATGCGTTTGCATTGGGTCAATACGGTTTTCATGATCTAAATTGTGCTTGCATCGCTTTCCTGTGCACTGTTCGCAGCGGCTTGCTGCTCTCGTGCGGCCATTTCCTGCAAATGCTCCATGATCGCATAAGTCAGTTCCTTGCAGCCCTCGCCGTTGATCGCCGAGATGGCGAAGTGGCGGTCGAAATCACTGAACTGCTTGAGGAAGGCGGCTACTTTCTCCTCGCGGTCTTCCAGCAGGTCCAGCTTGTTCAGCACCAGCCAGCGCGGTTTTTCATAGAGTGACCGGTCGTATTTATTCAATTCGTTGAGGATGGCGCGCGCTTCGGCAACCGGATCGGTTCCCTCGTACATCGGCGCAATATCTACCAGATGCAGCAACAGGCGGGTGCGCGCCAGGTGGCGCAGGAATTGATGCCCCAGTCCGGCGCCTTCCGCTGCGCCTTCAATCAGGCCGGGGATGTCGGCGATGACGAAGCTCTTCTCATGCGATACGCGCACCACGCCCAGATTGGGGTGCAGCGTGGTGAACGGGTAATCGGCCACCTTGGGGCGCGCAGCCGAAACGGCGCGGATAAAGGTTGATTTTCCGGCATTCGGCATGCCGAGCAGCCCGACATCGGCGAGCACCTTCAGTTCGAGCTGCAATTCGCGTTCCTCACCGGGTTCACCCGGCGTGCATTGGCGCGGCGCGCGGTTGGTGCTCGACTTGAAATGCAGGTTGCCTAGGCCGCCCTTGCCGCCTTTTGCCAGCAGGGCCTTCTCGCCGTCGTGGGTGAGGTCGGCGATGACCTCGCCGCTGTTGATGTCGGTAATCACCGTCCCGACCGGCATGCGCAGCACGATATCGTCCGCGCCCTTGCCGTAGCAGTCTGAGCCACGCCCGGATTCGCCGTTTTTGGCGCGATGCACGCGGGTGAAGCGGTAATCGACCAGCGTATTGATGTTGCGGTCCGCCAGCGCATAGACGCTGCCGCCGCGCCCGCCGTCGCCGCCGTCCGGTCCGCCTTTCTCGATATATTTTTCACGTCGAAAGCTGGCCGCGCCGTTGCCACCCTTGCCGGCAAAGACTTCGATCCTGGATTCGTCGATGAATTTCATACGGTCTATACCCAAAATAAAAAAGCCCTACCTTGCGATAGGGCCGATTTGTTTCGAGCGGCGCGGCTTATGCGGCGACGATCGAAACAGTTCTACGCTTTTGCGCGCCCTTGATGGCGAATACTACCTTGCCGGTGATCTTGGCAAACAGCGTGTGATCCTTGCCCATGCCGACGTTCTCGCCGGGGTGGAATTGCGTGCCGCGCTGGCGCACGATGATGCTGCCCGCATTGATCAGTTCGCCGCCGTAGCTCTTCACGCCCAGTCGTTTCGAGTGTGAGTCGCGTCCGTTACTGGTACTGCCGCCGCCTTTTTTTGATGCCATGCTATCTGCTCCTTACAAGAATTATGCGGAAATGCCGTCGATGCGGATTTCGGTGTAATTTTGACGATGACCTTGCGACTTGCGATAGTGCTTACGGCGGCGCATCTTGAAAATATGCACCTTGTCGCCACGGCCATGCGATACGATGGTCGCTTGCACGGAGGCACCGGTCAGCATGGGTTTGCCCACGGACAGCTTGTCGCCGTCGGCAACCATCAGTACCTTGTCCAGCACAACCGCGCTGCCCACGTCGCCGGGGATGGTCTCGATCTTTAAAGTTTCGCCGGAAGAGACACGATATTGCTTTCCGCCGGTCTTGATGACTGCATACATAAACAACCTCTTACTATGGTGATTTTTGGGCGATACTTTCGCGAAGGCGCGAATTATACATAAATATCCGAATTCGTCAAAACCATTTCTGGCGGGCTTCCCTGCGCGGTAAGGCCTCTAAAGGATGGAATGAAAAATAGGCCGTTCGGCATATACATTTTTTTCATGTGGCATGATATTTTTCCGCACTTGAGCTAGGGTTATCTCTATGGAAACGCTGAACAAGTATCCGGGTAGTGCATCACCCGTCCATTCATTCGATTGGCTGAACAAAACCCGTTTTCATCGTGTGTTGCGCCTCACGGTACTCAATTTGGGGAGATTTCACCCCCTTTCGCCTACGCCGGGCGCACCTGTCATGCGCTGCTGCGAGGGTGAAGTACTAGCCATATAGTTTTCACTCCATTGTTTCGTAATGAGATTTTCAGGAGATCAGCATGAACATACCCGTGGAGCTATCGAATGGCATCACCGAACACGCCTTGAAGGGTATCACCATTCCGCCTTGCCCGGCCTCTTTGGTATCCATCATGCGCGAGGCGAAACGCCCGTCCGTCAGTTTTGTCGAGCTCGCGGGCCTGATCAGCCGCGATGCGGGTATTGTGGGCCCCTTGCTCAAATTGGCCAATTCACCTTTTATCGGTTTGAGAAGCAAGGTGGCGTCCATCTCTCAGGCAATCAGTGTACTTGGCCTGCAGAATACGCTAAATCTTGTGCAAAATATTGCCTTGCGGCAAAGTGTTGGTGGCGGGTCGCAAAGCTTTGAAAAATTTTGGGAGCGATCAAGTCTGACAGCGACTATTGCAGAAAAAATAGCGGCGAAATTCCGTACCGTATCCAAAGATGATGCCTATCTTGCGGCATTGTTCCACGATTGCGGTATCCCGGTACTCATGATGAAATTCCCCGGATATCGCGAAACCGTGATGGCCCAGTGTAAATTAGGCAAGTCGATCTGCGAGGTCGAAAATGATGTTTTTTCCACCAGCCATGCCGTGGTCGGGAATATGCTGACGCGCAACTGGATGCTCCCCGACCACATATGCAAAGCCGTTTTATATCATCATGACCACGCCATCTTTAATTCATCTGGTGGAAATACCAGAACTGATGCCTGCGATTTAATCGGCATAGTACATATGGCGGAGTGTATTGCCGACGAACATTTATTCGTCAGAGATAAAGATTGGCATCAGTTTGAACAGGAAGTACTGGACTACTTTGAGATGTCGGGGTATGAATTCTCCGAACTCAAAGGGGATATTCTGGCTTATTTGAATGGTGAGTAAGCATCATCGAGAAGGATATGACATGCCGGGTCATGCCCCTGGAACCCGTCGAATCGATAGGCAGGATACCTGCCTACGCAGGGATAATGACTTAATCAGCGTTTTCTTGAATCGGAATTCCTTGGCGGAGACATTGGCAAATGAGCCTGATTCCTGTCGGTAGAGACGATATTGCAGTCGGCAAACCGTTGCCTTGGCAGTTGTATGACGGCGAACACAAGGTGCTGCTGGAGCAGGGGGGGATCGTCAGTGACAAAGAACATCTGAACAATCTGCTGGCAACCGGTGCATATCGTGAACTATCGTGGGAAGCGCCCGGCAACGGGAACGACAGTAGCAATATGCCTGCTGATTTGACGTATCAGGAGCAAGTCAACGCAGATAAGCCCGGGTCGCAATTCGAATTCGACGACATGAAGCTGGGGGTGGGAAGCCGCCTGCAACTTGAACCGCCCAAACAACTGGGGCGAGAACGCTTCCTGGTCAGGCTGATCGGTTATATGAGAGGTGTCAGTCTGATAGTTACCACGCCGGCTACTGCCGATGGCGCTTATCTGCGGCTTCTGGAAGGCGAAAAGGTCATGATGCGGTCATTCTCCGGGCAGAACGCCTTTGCTTTCGCCTGCGCCGTGGAGCTTGCGTGCAAGCGGCCTTACGAGTACTTGCATCTGTCGTTTCCCGATGTTATCCAAGGGGTCCTGATACGCAAGGTACCGCGTGTCAGGACAAAAATTATTGCGGCAGTACAAAACACCAATTCGCGTGATTTAGAGGAAAGGAATCCCGCGCTCATTTCCAACATCAGCGCCAACGGCGCGGCGCTCAATGCCAAACATCCCCTGGGTAAAAAAGGTGATGTTCTCAATCTGGTGTTTCGGGTAAATCTGCATCAGATCGATGCCTTGTTGTCGCTTAATGGGGTGATCCGCACTGCAGTGGATGCTGGAGATGCGGAGGCGCTTGGAGCGGAAATTATTCGCTACGGTATCGAGTTCCAGAACCTGCAACCGAATGACATGATTATCCTGCAAAGCATGGTTTACCAGCAAATTGTGGAATGCCCGCATCAAGTGGCGTAGGGGCGCGAGCGGGAAATTTGCGCAGTGGGCCGTATATTTATGGCCATCATGGTGGCAATCCCTGGTCTTGCCTCGACGGCAGTGATGCCAGGGAGCCACCAGCCAGGCTGAAACCAGGCTGGCTGTCCTATTGGCTATTTGGAGCTAACGCCGCATCGAGTCGAAGAACTCGGCGTTGTTCTTGGTCGCCTTGATCTTGTCGAGCAGGAATTCCATTGCTTCCAGCTCATCCATCGGGTAGAGCAGTTTGCGCAGCAGCCAGATCCGCTGCAGGATGTCCGGCTTGATGAGCAGTTCTTCCTTGCGCGTGCCGGAGCGGTTGACGTTGATCGCCGGGTAGATGCGCTTCTCGGCCATACGGCGATCCAGATGGATTTCCATGTTGCCGGTACCCTTGAATTCTTCGTAGATCACGTCATCCATGCGCGAGCCAGTATCGACCAGTGCGGTGGCGATGATGGTTAGCGAGCCGCCTTCCTCGATATTGCGCGCCGCGCCGAAGAAGCGCTTGGGGCGATGCAGCGCATTGGCATCCACGCCGCCGGTCAGCACTTTGCCGGAAGAGGGCACCACGGTGTTGTAGGCGCGTGCCAAGCGGGTGATGGAGTCGAGCAGGATGATGACGTCCTTCTTGTGTTCGACCAGGCGCTTGGCCTTTTCCAGCACCATCTCCGCAACCTGCACGTGGCGGCTGGCCGGTTCGTCGAAGGTGGAGGCAACCACTTCGCCGCGCACGGTGCGGGTCATCTCGGTCACTTCCTCGGGGCGTTCGTCGATCAGCAGCACGATCAGGGTCGCATCGGGGTTGTTAGACGAGATGGAATGCGCGATGTGCTGCAGCATCACGGTCTTGCCGGACTTCGGCGAAGCCACCAGCAGCCCGCGCTGTCCCTTGCCGATCGGTGCGACGATGTCGATGATACGGCCTGTGATGTTCTCTTCGGCCTTGATTTCGCGCTCCAAGCGCAACGGCTCGGTCGGAAACAGCGGCGTCAGGTTCTCGAACAGGATCTTGTTCTTGGCATTTTCGGGTGGCTCGCCGTTGACCTTGTCCACCTTCACCAGCGCGACATAGCGCTCGCCGTCCTTCGGCGTGCGGATCTCACCGTCGATTGTGTCGCCGGTGTGCAGGTTGAAACGGCGGATCTGGCTCGGGCTGACGTAGATGTCGTCCGGTCCCGCCAGATAGGAGGTGTCCGGCGAGCGCAGGAAGCCGAAGCCATCCGGCAGGATTTCCAGCGTGCCATCGCCGAAGATGCTCTCGCCCTTTTTCGCCTGGCTTTTCAGCAGGGCGAACATCAGGTCCTGCTTGCGCATCCGGTTTGCGTTCTCGATCTGATTGGCCGCGGCCATTTCAACGAGTTCAGTGACGTGTTTGGTTTTTATGTCGGATAGGTGCATAGCGATGCGAATATGAGAAGAACAAAAAGATAAGGGAGTTGACCGGGTGGAAGATGACCGCCCGCATGGCCTGGAATGTTCGTTATGGTGTTTTTTTGTTTCCGGAGACGAAACTGGAAGGCGATGCAGGCGTGACAGTAAACGCTTTAGATGTGGCTGTCAATAAAGGCGGCCAGTTGGGATTTAGACAACGCTCCGACCTTGGTGGCCTCGATGTTGCCGTTCTTGAACAGCATCAGGGTCGGAATGCCGCGAATGCCGAATTTCTGCGGGGTCTGCTGGTTTTCATCCACGTTCAGCTTGGCGACACTCAGGCGGCCGGCATATTCCTTGGCGATTTCGTCCAGGATAGGCGCGATCATGCGGCACGGACCACACCACTCGGCCCAGTAATCCACCAGCACGGGCAGGGGGGATTGCAATACTTCGGCATCGAAAGTGGCATCGGTAACGTATTGTATGTGTTCGCTCATGGTTTAGGTCTCGCTTTGAATAAGGGTTGATCGGTGATGCAATACGCGGAGTGTCGGAGTGATTCTATGAATTTTAAACGGCATCGTAACCAAAAACGGCTGTGCTGTGAAGTGTGACCTTTACTTGAAGACCATGGGGGCGGCTATCTCGCCGATATGAAAGCCGAAATGCCCTTTCCGGCGATCTGCAAAATAATGCTCCAGGCTGAATTTGACCGGGCGGAAGGCGATTTCATCCCACGGGATTTCCGCTTCGGCAAAGAGCCTGACCTCCAGGCTTTCCTGCCCGGGGGCGAAATCCGTATCGAGCAGCCTGGCGCGGAATAACAGATGCACCTGGTTGATGTACGGCAGGCTGTACATTGAATACAGATCGCCGATCGCAATGCGCGCATTGGCTTCTTCCAGGGTCTCGCGGACTGCAGCATCGGTTGTGGTTTCGCCGTTTTCCATAAAGCCGCCGGGCAAGGTCCACAAACCATTGCGCGGCTCGATGGCGCGGCGGCACAGCAGGATTTTATCTTCCCATTCAGGCATCGATCCGATCACCATCTTTGGGTTCTGGTAATGAATCACGCCGCAGGCGGTGCAGATGTGGCGCGGACGGTTGTCGTCGTCCGGGCGGCGCAGCTCGACCGCCGCGCCGCAGGACGAGCAATAGTTTACTTCCAGAATTGCCACCAGGATTTCCCCGACTTGGCTCCGCCGGCAGGTGTTTCGTCGCCGGCAGGTGAAGCAGACGTGCTGCGGTTTTTCTGCAGCACGCGCCGGGTATCGTCGCGCAGGTCGGTCATGCCCATTGCATCGTAGGCCTGCACCAGGATTTCCAGCGCGTCGCGCGTCGAGGGGCTGGTCGGGTATTGCGTCAGGATGCCCTGAGCACGGTTGACCGCGGCGACATAGGCCCCACGGCGCAGGTAGTAGCTGGCGACATGCAGCTCATGCCTGGCCAGCATGTTCACCAGATATTGCATACGTACCCTGGAATCGGGCGCGTACTTGCTGTCGGGGAAGCGCGTCACCAGGTCCTTGAAGGCAGCAAACGAATCCTGCAAGGCCTTGGGGTCGCGTTCGGTGGGGTCTTGCCCGCTCAGTGAATTGACGAGGCTGACCTCGCCGTGGAAGTTGGCCAGCCCTTTCACGTAATAGGCGTAATCGACATGCGGATTGTTTGGATACTGCTTGATGAAGCGGTCGGCGGAGGAGACGGCCGATTCAGCCTCGCCCTGGCGGTAATAGGCAAAAGCCACTTCCAGTAGCGCCTGTTGAGCGTAGCGCCCGTAGGGGTAGCGTGATTGCAGCGTTTCATACAGCTTGATGGCCGAATCATAGTTTTCGTTATTCAACTCTTCCTTGGCCTGCCTGTAGATTTCCTCGACGGGCACATTCTTGAGTGGGTCGGTGCCATCCGGCAACGGGTCGAAGATGCTGCAAGCAGTTAACGTAAGCAGGAGGAATAAGGATAAACTATGGCGCATGACTGAATCCGGAAAAAATTTGCGCGATTATAGCGCAGCCGCCTCCAACCCGCAGGTCTTCATCGTGCCCGGTGATTGCGCGGGCATGCGCTTCGACCAAGTGCTGGCAAAGCTGCTGCCGGAGTATTCGCGCAGCCGCCTGCAGGAATGGATAACGGCGGGGCAGGCCAGTCTGGACGGAGCCGCCACCGTCGCAAAACAGAAGGTGTGGGGCGGCGAAACCATCGCCGTGCAGCCGCAATTGCATCCCGCCGACCAGCCGTACCGGGCCGAGGACATCGCGCTCGACATCGTCTACGAGGACGAGGCGCTGCTGGTGATCAACAAGCCGGCCGGGCTGGTGGTGCACCCCGGCAGCGGCAACTGGGAAGGTACGCTGTTGAACGCGCTGCTGCATCATGCGCCGCAACTGGAAGGCGTGCCGCGCGCCGGCATCGTGCATCGCCTCGACAAGGATACCAGCGGCCTGCTCGTGGTGGCGAAGACCCTGACTGCCCAGACCGCGCTGGTGCGCCAACTCCAGGCGCGCAGCGTGAAGCGCGAATACCTGGCGCTGGCGTGGGGCGAGCTTCGCCATGGCGGAAAGGTGGATGCGCCGATAGGCCGCCACCCCACGCAGCGCGTCAAAATGGCGGCGGTGGAAAGCGGCAAGCACGCCGTTACGCATTACCAGGTCGAGGAGAAGTTCCCAGGCTGCACGCTGTTGCGCTGCCGCCTGGAAACCGGGCGCACCCACCAGATTCGCGTGCACTTGGCGCATATCGGCCATCCGCTGGTGGGCGACAAGACCTATCTGAAAGGCATGCAGAAATGCGTGCCACAGCTGCGCAGCCTGTTGCACGGTTTTCCACGCCAGGCCCTACATGCCACGCGCCTGGCGCTGGAACATCCGGTCAGCGGCGAGACGATGGAATGGCATGCGCCGTTGCCTGCGGACATGATGAGATTCCTCCGGCAAATACGCGAGGCGAGCCATGCTTCTGACTGAGCATCTGATCGTTCCGGATTGGCCCGCGCCGCCCAATGTCAGGACATTGCAGACTACCCGCCGGGGAGGCGTGAGCGCCACGCCCTACGACAGCCTGAACCTCGGCGAGCATGTCGGCGACAATCCGCTGGCGGTGGCGCGCAACCGTGTGCTGCTCAACCATCTGCTGCCCGGTGAGCCGGTGTGGCTGGAGCAGGTGCATGGCACGGGTGTCGCGGATGCAGACATGACAGACTGCCGGATTCGGGCCGACGCCTGCATCGCGCGGCAGCGCGGGTCGGTATGCGTCGTGATGACCGCTGATTGCCTGCCGATCCTGTTGTGCGATACGCAAGGCACGGTGGTCGGTGCGGCACACGCGGGATGGCGCGGCTTGTGCGACGGGGTGATCGAAGCGACTGTGCGGGCGATGCAGGTCGCGCCGCAGAATCTGATGGCATGGCTGGGGCCGGCGATCAGCCAGGAGGCTTTCGAAGTGGGCGACGAAGTGCGTGCCGCTTTTGTCGCCGTGCAGCCGCAGGCCGCATCGGCATTCGTTCCTGGCCAAGCCGGCAAATGGTTTGCCGACCTCTATGCCTTGGCGCGGCTGCGCCTCAACGCCTTGGGTATTACGGAAATATACGGCGGTGAGCACTGCACCTACTGTGAGCGCGAGAAGTTTTTTTCCTACCGCCGCGATGGCGCGACCGGCCGCATGGGCACGTTTGTCTGGCTAACGTGAACGTGGCTCTAGGGAATTCTGGTCTGGAAATTCGTCAGGTAGTTCTCAAGAAACAGCGGGTCGTGTTCCGAATCGAATTTGAGGAAGCTGATACCAGCCCGGAAAAGAAGCTCCCGGTTGTCGTAAACCGTATAGACGACCTTTCCGTAAACCTCTATGACGCGCGGAGCTTTTGCCGTAGGGGCCGGCGGGACATGGATGTGCAGCTTGATGAGCTTCAGTGACTGCAGGTTGCGCTCCAGGAAAACGGCCGCTCCCTTGACGGAAATATCCTTGATGAAACCGTGATGCTGGCTTTGCGCGTCGATGAAGGCTATGGCCCGCCACTTGACGAAGAAACGCGGCATGCTGCGGTGTTCTTTGCTCCCCTGTATCGCCGGGGAATCCTTGGGGTGTTGCGGTAGCTGGCTTGCAGGGGTGCCGCTTATGGGATCAATGATGTTTCCGTCCGGCTTCGACATGATTGGGGCTGCATGTTTTGTTGCTGAAATGACGCATGGATTATGAGGGATTGCGATTATTTTTGCTGGTCATATTTTGCATGGAAAAGTCCATGAACCGATTCTTAAGCCGTGACCGGTAGGGTAGAATTGCAGGGTGTCGGGCAAACTCCAGGCTTCTGGATGGTTGCCGAAGATTTATAAATTTCAATGGATTAGTTATGTATCTGAAAGGGAAAGTAGCGCTCATCATCGACGACCTGACGGGGATGCGCAGCTCCATGCGCGCCACCTTGTCCACGCTGGGTATCGAGAGTTGCGACCAGGCCGGCACCGCGCGCGAGGCGGTCGACAAAATGCGCGCCAAGTTCTATGACCTCATCATCTGCGACTACTACCTGGGCGACGCAACCGATGGGCAGCAGATTCTCGAGATGGTGAGGCGCAACCGGATCATCAGCCACAGGTCGCTGTTCGTCATCGTTACCGCCGAGCGCACGCAGGATCGCGTCGTCAGCGCCGCGGATTTTCTTCCCGACGATTACCTGGTCAAGCCGTTCACTGCCGATACGCTCGGCAAGCGTGCCTTGAGCCTGCTGGAAAAAAGGGAATATTTCCAGGATGCTCATGCCGCGCTCGATGATGGCAAATATGACCTGGCAATCAGCAAGCTTGGGCAACTATGCGCGAACAGGAACAAGTACTGGATCGACGCCATGCGCCTGATGGGCGACAGCCGGATCCAGGCCGGGCGCTACGCCGATGCCATCCCGGTGTTCGAGGAAATCCTCAAGCTGAAGGAAATTCCCTGGGCGGTGATGGGCAAGGTCAAGGGACTGAAGGGATTGGGCCGGACGGATGAGGCGCGGCGCTTGCTGAATGCATTGCTGCAGCAGCATACCGAATATCTTGCGGGCTACGACATGCTGGCGACCCTGTGCGCCGAGGCCGGCGACGCCGAAGAAGCGCAAAGACAGGTCGAAAAAGCGCTTGCGATCGTGCCGGCAATGCACCGCCAGAAGCGCGCCGGCAAGCTTGCGCTGGAGCGCGGCGATGTCGACAAGGCGCAGAAATACCTGAGCGAAGTGATCGAGCGCGGCAAGTATTCCTTCTTCAAGGACCCGGAGGATTACACCCTGCTTTCCAAGGTGCACATTGAGAAGGGCGAAACCGAACAGGCGCGCTCGGTGCTCGATCTGGTGGGGAAGCGCTTTGCCGCAACGCCCGAGGTCAAGGCCGGGGTTCAGGTGCTCAAGGCGATGGCCTGGCAGAAGGAAGGCAAAGCCGATCAGGCGAAAGCCTTGCTGGAGCCGCTGCTGGCCAATCCGGGCGATTTGCCCGAATCCGTCCGGATGGATCTGGCAAAGACCAGTTTCCTGACCGGGAACAACGAAGTCGCTTCCAGGCTGTTGAGCGAGATGATGCAGAACAACCACGACAACGCGGCGCTCAAGGATGAGGCGGTCAAGATGCTGGAATCCGTCGGCTTGGGCGATCAGGCCAAGGAACTGGTGGGAAATGCCGTCGATGAAGTGGTTGTGCTCAATAACCGCGGCGCGTTGCTGCTGCGCGACGGGCAACTGGAAGAGGCTGCGCAGCTGCTGGTGGAGGCGGCCGAGAAACTGCCGCGCAATGCCACCATCGTGCTGAATGCCGCCTATGCGCTGTTGCTGAAACTGCAAAAATGCGGTGTGTCCGCTGAAGAATTGGCCAGGGTGGATCGATACCTTGAAAGGATGGCGCAATTTCCCGCCCCGCCCAATGGACTGCCCAAGCTGCAGGCCATGCGCCAGCGGCTTGAGGCCAGGGCAAGCGTATGACGGCTATCGACACCGCCACCGTGCTGGCAACCGCCGTGCATGAGGTGAAAAACATGATGGGGGAGCTGTCCCTCAACCTCGACGAATACCACCGCCGGCATCCCGATGCCGAGATGGCAAGGATGCGCACCCTGTCGCGCAAATTGCAGGATCGGCTGATCCAGATCCTGATCCTGCAGAATGAAGGCGGGAATCACCTGAGTGTAAACGCGGAGGCGATCAACCCGGAGGAGCTGCTCGATGAGGTGGCCGCGGATGCGAGGCTGATGCTGCCGGAGGGTATATCGCTCGAATCGGACAACAGGGTGGGCGATGTGCCGTTCTGGTTCATCGACCGCTACCTGGTCTCGCAGGTGCTGATGAACGCCCTGCACAACGCTTTCAAGTTCGCGAACTCGCGCGTGGTTCTCGGCTGCCGCGAGGAAGCGGGCGGCCTGCTGTTCACCGTCCGGGACGACGGGGCGGGCTATCCCGACCAACCCGGTTTCCGCCCGGAGGCTCTGCCGCAGGAAATGAAAGACGGGGATTCGAGAAAAGGCACCGGCCTCGGCCTGCGCTTCAACGAGCGCATTGCCACGGCCCACGGCGGAAAAATTTCCCGCTCAAACAACGCCGGAGCCTGCTTCGCGCTGTGGCTGCCCAGGTAGGTTTGCCTGTCGCCTTTGAAAAACCTCATTTAGCCACGGATTCACACGGATAAGCACGGATAAAACCCTGCCGATGGGATGGTATCCGTGTCAATCCGTGTTCATCCGTGGCTCAAATTGCATCTCCCAAAAACAGATCAGGCAAAACGCATCGACAAATCCACCGCCTGCACATCCTTGGTCAGCGCGCCGATGGAAATCCGGTCCACGCCGGTTTCCGCGACGAGGCGCACGTTGTCCAGCGTGATGCCGCCCGAGGCCTCCAGCTCGGCGCGTCTTGCGGCATGCTTCACGGCGGTGCGCATGTCCGTCAGCGAAAAATTGTCGAGCAGGATCAGCCGTGCGCCCGCATTGAGCGCCTCGTCGAGTTGCGCCATGTTCTCCACCTCGATCTGGACCGGGATGGCGGGCGGAGTGAGGCGGAACGCCAGCTCCAGCACCGCGCGGATACTGCCCGCGGCGGCGATATGGTTCTCCTTGATCAGCACGCCGTCGAACAGCCCGATGCGCTGGTTGTGCCCGCCGCCGACACGCACCGCGTGTTTCTGCGCGATGCGCAGCCCCGGCAGGGTCTTGCGCGTATCCATGATCTTCGCCTGCGTACCAGCCACGGCCTCCACGTAACGGCGCACCAGCGTGGCGGTGCCGGACAGGGTCTGCAGGAAATTCAGCGCGCAGCGTTCCGCGCTGAGCAGCGCACGCGCATTACCGTGCACCTCGCACAGCAGCTGGTTGGGCTGGACGAGCGCGCCTTCCTGCGCCGCCCAGTGAATTTCGCAGCCGGGGTCGAGGCTGAGGAAGCATTCCTCGGCCCACAGGGTGCCGCACAGCACCGCCTCCTGGCGCGAGATCACGCGCGCGGCCGCGGTCTGCGTTGCGGGCAGCAGTTGGGCTGTCAGGTCGCTGCTGCCGAGGTCTTCTTCGAACGCGGCGCGGACATTGGTGCGGATGTGGGGTATCAGGGTCATAACTTTCCTTCAGGCAATCTGCTGCCAAGATTATCACAGCAGGGCGCAAATCGACTGTCGCCCCTTGAATTTTGCAAACGCCACCCCACCTAACGTGCATGACACAATGCCGCCCCCTGATGATGCAATACGCATTTCGCAGGAGCGCAGCTTGCTGTGCGAGAGGCTCGTTCGCCGGGGCAAGCAATCGCCCGACAAATCGGGCTCCTACGGGGCAATATTTCATGTATTTCACGCTAAGCAGCAATCCAATATTCATTTGAAGGAGCCACCATGCGTTTCGACAAGTTCACCACCAAGCTGCAGCAGGCGATTTCAGACGCGCAGAGCCTCGCGGTCGGCGCGGACAACCAGTTCATCGAGCCGCAGCACCTGCTGCTGGCGCTGCTCAACGATGCCGAGAGCGGCGCGGCGTCGCTGCTGGCGCGCGCCGGCGGGAATCCCGGCGGGATGAAGGCTGCCCTGCAGCAGGCCGTGGAGCGCCTGCCCAAGGTGGAAGGGCACGGCGGCGAGGTGCAGGTCGGGCGCGACCTGGCCAACCTGCTCAACCTGACCGACAAGGCGGCGCAGAAGCGCGGCGACCAGTTCATCGCCTCGGAGATGTTTCTGCTCGCCGCCTGTGACGACAAGGGCGAAACCGGGCGGCTGCTGAAAGCACATGGCGTGGCGCGCGCGCCGTTGGAGCAGGCGATCGACGCGGTGCGCGGCGGCGAAACTGTGGGCAGCCAGGAAGCAGAAGGGCAGCGCGAGGCGTTGAAAAAATACACGCTGGACCTGACCGAGCGTGCCCGCCAGGGTAAGCTCGATCCGGTGATCGGCCGCGACGATGAAATCCGCCGCGCCATCCAGGTGTTGCAGCGCCGTACCAAGAACAATCCGGTGCTGATCGGCGAACCGGGTGTTGGCAAGACCGCGATTGTCGAAGGCTTGGCCCAAAGGATCGTTAACGGCGAAGTGCCGGAAACCCTCAAAGGCAAAAAGGTGCTGTCACTGGATATGGCAGCGCTGCTGGCCGGTGCCAAGTATCGCGGCGAATTCGAGGAGCGCCTGAAATCCGTGCTGAAGGAATTGGCTCAGGATGAGGGCAATAACATCGTATTCATCGACGAACTGCATACCATGGTCGGCGCGGGCAAGGCGGAAGGCGCAATGGACGCGGGCAACATGCTGAAGCCTGCGCTGGCGCGCGGCGAGCTGCACTGCATCGGCGCGACCACCCTGGATGAGTACAGGAAATACATCGAAAAAGACGCCGCGCTGGAGCGCCGCTTCCAGAAGGTGCTGGTGGACGAGCCGTCGGTGGAATCCACCATCGCCATCCTGCGCGGCTTGCAGGAGCGCTACGAACTGCATCACGGTGTGGACATCACCGACCCGGCCATCGTCGCGGCGGCGGAGCTGTCCAATCGCTACATCACCGACCGCTTCCTGCCCGACAAGGCCATTGACCTGATTGATGAGGCCGCCGCGCGCGTCAAGATGGAAATCGACTCCAAGCCCGAAGTGATGGATAAACTGGAGCGCCGCCTCATCCAGTTGAAGATCGAGCGCGAAGCGGTGAAGAAAGAAAAGGATGAAGCCTCGCAGAAACGCCACGCGCTGATTGAAGACGAGATCAAAAAGCTGGAGCGCGAGTACGCCGACCTGGAGGAAATCTGGAAGGCGGAGAAGGGCGCGGCGCAAGGCACGGCCCAGCTCAAGGAGGAGATGGAGCAGGTGCGCGCCGAGATCGTCAGGTTGCAGCGCGAGGGCAAACTGGAAAAGGTTGCCGAACTGCAATATGGCAAACTGCCGCAGCTCGAGATGAAACTGAAGGAGGCGACACAGCGCGAGAAGGAAGGCGGTGCTGCGAAGAACAGGCTGCTGCGCACCCAGGTCGGCGCGGAAGAAATCGCCGAAGTGGTGAGCCGCGCGACCGGCATCCCGGTATCCAAGATGATGCAGGGCGAGCGCGACAAGCTGCTCACGATGGAAGACAAGCTGCACGAGCGCGTGGTCGGGCAGGACGAGGCGGTGCGCTTGGTCAGCGACGCGATCCGGCGCTCGCGCTCCGGCCTGTCCGATCCGAACAAGCCCTACGGCTCCTTCCTGTTCCTCGGCCCGACCGGCGTTGGCAAAACCGAGCTGTGCAAGGCACTCGCCGGCTTCCTGTTCGACTCCGAGGAGCACCTGATACGCATCGACATGAGCGAGTACATGGAGAAGCACTCCGTCGCGCGCCTGATCGGCGCGCCGCCCGGCTACGTCGGCTACGAGGAGGGCGGCGGGCTGACCGAGGCTGTGCGCAGAAAGCCTTATAGCGTCATCCTGCTGGACGAGGTGGAGAAGGCGCATCCGGACGTGTTCAACGTGCTGCTGCAGGCGCTGGACGACGGGCGCATGACCGACGGGCAGGGGCGCACCGTGGACTTCAAGAACACCGTGATCGTGATGACCTCCAACCTCGGCAGCCAGATGATCCAGCAGATGGCCGGCGACGACTACCAGGTCATCAAGCTCGCGGTGATGGGCGAGGTGAAGAGCTATTTCCGCCCCGAGTTCATCAACCGCATCGACGAGGTGGTAGTGTTCCACGCGCTCGACGAGAAGAACATCAAGTCCATTGCGCGCATCCAGTTGCAGTACCTGGACAAGCGCCTCGCGGCGATGGAGATGAAGCTGGAAGTGACCGATGCCGCGCTGAAGGAGATCGCCAATGCCGGCTTCGACCCGGTGTACGGCGCAAGACCGCTGAAGCGCGCGATCCAGGCCCAACTGGAAAACCCTCTGGCGAAAGCCATCCTGGAAGGGCGCTTCGCCGCCAAGGACACCATCAAGGTGGATTGCGTGGGCGGGGTGATGAAGTTCGGGAAGGGTTGATTTCTACGGCGCATGAAACGACAAGGGCTGCTTTGGCAGCCCTTCGTTTTAGCAAGCAATGCCTTTCGAGATTGATGCACCTCCACACTTAGGGCAAGATACGCCCCCTGAATTTTTTGCATAAACAAGAGAATAACTATGGGCGCACAGTGGAAAGCAAAGCACAAAGAAATCGCAGCGAACGCAAAGGGCAAGATTTTCGGCAAGCTGTGCAAGGAAATCACGGTCGCCGCACGAGGTGGAGCCGATCCGGACTCGAACTCGCGCTTGCGCCTCGTGGTCGAGCAAGCCAAGAAAGCCTCCATGCCGCGTGAAACGCTGGAGCGCGCGATCAAGAAGGGCGCAGGCCTGCTCGACGGAGGCGCGAATCTGGAGCGCCTCGTCTATGAAGGTTTCGCACCGCACCGCGTCCCCGTGATCGTCGAATGCCTGTCCGACAACATCAACCGCACCATGTCCAGCATGCGTGTATTGTTCCGCAAAGGACAGCTTGGTGCAGAAGGCTCCGTCTCGTGGGACTTCAACTATGTTGGCATGATTGAAGCCACGCCGAACTCCAGGGAAGCAGATGCAGAAGTCGCCGCCATCGAAGCAGGCGCGCAGGACTTTGAGCCGGCCGACGAAGGCGCAACCCTTTTCATCACCGACATCACCGATCTGGATGCTGTGTGCCGCGCCTTGCCAGCACAAGGCTTCACCGTCATCTCCGCCCAGCTAGGCTATCGCCCGAAGAATGCCGTCACACTTGGCAATGATGCCGAGCGCGAAGAAGTGGAAGCGTTTCTGGAGGCGATTGATGCGGATGATGACGTGCAAAATGTTTATGTGGGGTTGGCGGGCTAGAGGTGTTTCTCTAGAGAGGGGCGATGCAATTCGATTCGTTCAAATAGAAATGCGAAGCCCTGAAAATCATCAAGCGCCCCTTTAATTCGCTCGAGAAGGGTTAGCAGGCTCCGTCCCTGAGGTCTCTCCCGAGGTTTCCGGGGGGTGCTGCATGATCGGCAAATCTTCGCGGCGCAGATTCAGGGCCTCCAGAACTTTTAGCGCCGCGTAGGCATCGTTGGCCGCATAGAGCATTTGCTGCGGAGTGAGTCGAGGCTGAGACCAATTGGAGGTGGTCACATGCCTCGATTTGGCGAAGCGCTGCTTCAAAACCAACCCCACCGCCGCCCGGACGCCCATCTCCTTGCGGTAGCCGCCCATGCTGAACACCACATTGAGATCGACCACTCCGCCGAAATGTACACCCAGCTTTGCGCGGATATGCCCGCCGTCCGATTTAAGGCCAAAGCCCACCTTGATGAGCTGTTTCGATTGCAGCAACTCGATCAGGAACGGATGCCCTTCCGTACGATGCGGTTGAAACAGATAAGCCTTGTCGTGCAGCGCAAACTGCACCACATGCGGCCCTTCGCTGATATCGCCCGTGACAAACGTTGGCCTGGATTCAGTATCGAAGCCCACGATGCCTGCAGCCTTGATCTCGACGATGGCGGAAGCAAACTCCTCTGTGGTTGCCGGTACATGGGTACGCGCAAGAGGGAGGCCGATAAATGGCTCCAGCAGTGCAATCTCAGCTTTGGTTGGGGGCGAATTTTTTCATATGGGGAGGTGGGGGGGGAATTAAGTGGGCTATCCCACCTTCACCGCCCGCGCTCTTAACTGCCCGCAAGCCCCTTCGATCTCCTGCCCTGCCGAATCGCGTATCCGGGTGTAGATGCCTTGCTGATTAAGGGCATGCACCATAGCCGCAGTTCGTTCGGCCGAGGGGCGGCGATAGGACAGGCCGTCGACCTCGTTGAAGGGGATGAAGTTCATCACGGCATACTTGCCGGAGAGGAGCCGGGCTATCCGCTCCAGCTCGGCGTCGCCGTCATTCACCCCCTTGATCAGCGTCCATTGATATTGGACCGGATAGTGGGTGGCGCGCGCATAGGCTTCGGCGCGCTCCACCAGTTCCTCGACGGCGATCTGCGGCGCGCGCGGCAACAGCTTGGCGCGCAGCACCGTATCGGTGGTGTGCAGTGAAAGGGCAAGCGCCGGCTTGACTGTTTCCCGGGGAAGGCGTTCGAACACGCGCAGGTCGCCGACCGTGGAGAAGACCAGATTCTTGTGGCCGATGTTGCCCTGTATGCCAAGCACCTCAATCGCCTCGAGCACGTTGTCGAGATTGTGGGCCGGCTCGCCCATGCCCATGAATACCACCTTGCTCACCGCGCGGCGACGGCGGGCGAGCACCACCTGCGCCACGATCTCGGCGCTGCCAAGCTGGCGCAGTAGGCCGTCGCGGCCGCTCATGCAGAACACACAGCCCACCGCACAACCCACCTGCGTCGATACGCACAGCCCGCCGCGCGGCAGCAGCACGCTCTCCACCATCTGGCCGTCGTGCAGTTCCACCAGCAGCCGCGCGACCTCCTCGTTATTGGAAGAGGTGCGCAGCGCTTCGTTCGCCCCCTCTCCCGCATCGCGGGAGAGGGTTGGGGAGAGGGTGGCGGGATGTTCGCTCTTCAGCCGTGCCAGCCCTTCCAGCTCCGCCTCGATGGCGGGCAACTCGTTGCGCAGGGCCAGCGGAAAGAAGGTTTCAGCGGGACTGTGCTTTTTATCGTACGAGCACACCTGGCTCCAGCCGCGCAGTACGCGGTCTTCGTGGCAGGGCTTAGCGCCGAGCTCTCGCAGGCGTTGGCGAAGCTGAATTATGCGCAGCGGCGGGGGGTGAGAAGCAGGAAGCAAGGCGAGCTCTGAAAATCACGAAGTGGTTTTGTACGAATTTTAACCCAAGCTGCCGCTTGGGCTTGGCGCAACTGATCCGGCCCTGGTCAGTCCGGGATTTCCGACTCGACGAGCTGCGCGAGCAGGGATAGCGATTCCTGCCAGCCGAGGTAGCAGGCCTCTTGCGGGATGGCCTCGGGGATTCCTTCCTGCACGATGTGCAGCTCGGCCCCGCACGATAACGGCTGTATGGTAACGGTCGTTTGCATCTCCCCGGGAAGATTGAGGTCGTCAAACTGGTCCGTGTGGCGGATGCGTTCGTTCGGAACCAGCTCAAGGTAGTTCCCACCGAAGGAGTGGCTCTTGCCGGTGGAGAAGTTCGTGAACGACATGCTGTAGCTGCCGCCGATCCTGGCATCCAAGTGGTGAACCTTGCCCGTGAACCCATGAGGTGGAAGCCATTTGGCCATTGCGTCGGCATCGAGGAACGCCCGATAGACCCTTTCGGGAGTGGCACGAAGGACTCGATGCAGCCTGACGGTGTCGGTGGACATGATCATTCTCCTTTTCATGTGTGATGCGGCGCAGTGGTGGTTGGTTTGTCCCGTTTCATCGAACGTTCCAGCTTGGCCCCGTGGCGGCTGGCTGCATGCGGCTGCTGCCCCTGCAACCGTTCCTTGAACAGCACGCCATCCTGCTCGATGCGCAGATCGAAATACAGGCGCCGTGCGGCGTGCTTGTGCATCACGTATAGATGCCCGGGCTGCAATGCCGGAGCCGCGCCCGGCGGCGCAATAGCTGGTTCGGGGCTGCGCCGGAAATCGCGCTTGCGCCGGTATTCGCTGATGGAGGGAGTGGCCATGAAATCCGCCTTTCGGGCACAGGCAACATGGGCTGGCTACACATTGAACCTTATTGCCATCCCCCTTGTATATGAGGAGGATTACGTATTCGAAATTGCTGCTGAAAGGGTGGGGCGATGCGGTATGAATTTCCATAGCGAAAGGAGCAATCATGAACCGTACCTTCAAACTTTACCTGCTCGGATGCTTGAGCCTCATGCTCAGCCAGGGGGCGGCATGGGCGGGGCCAACTGAACAGACGGCGGTGTTCGCCGGGGGCTGCTTCTGGGGCGTGGATGTGGTGTTCAAGCACGTCAAGGGCGTGTCGAAAGTGGTGTCCGGCTATGCCGGGGGCAGCGCGGCAACCGCGACCTATGAGCAAGTGAGCCGGGGCAACACGGGCCATGCCGAAGCGGTGCAGGTCAGCTTCGACCCGGCGAAGGTCAGCTACCGGAAACTGCTGGAAGTGTTTTTCAGCGTGGCGCACGACCCCACCCAGCTAAACCGCCAAGGGCCGGATCACGGAACCCAATACCGATCGGCGATCTTTTACACCGGCAAGGAGCAGCAGCAACTCGCGCAAGACTACATAAACCATCTCACCGCCGCGCGCGTCTACCCCGATCCCATCGTTACCGAGGTCGTTCCGCTCCAGCAGTTCTATCCCGCCGAGGACTACCACCAGAACTACTACGCCAGGCACCCCAACCAGCCGTACATCGTGATCCACGACAAGTCCAAGGTGGAACAATTGCGCAAACGATTCCCGGAGTTGTATCAATAATTCATCGCAAGGAGAAAATCATGGAAACGTTAAACCGTTTTGGACCGTTGCTAGGACGTCTGCTGATTGCATTCATTTTCCTGTTCGCCGGGTTCGGCAAGATCACCGGTTTCGAGGGGACGGTAGGCTACATCGCCAGCAAGGGCCTGCCGTTGCCCGAACTGGGGGCCATCGGCGCAACCGTTGTGGAAATCGGGGGCAGCCTCCTGCTGATCGTCGGCTGGAACACGCGCCTTGCCGCCGCGGCGCTGTTCGTGTTTACGGCAATGACTGCGCTCTTCTTCCATAATTTCTGGGCGTTGCCTGCGGATCAGGCGCAGGGGCAGATGATTCACTTCATGAAGAATATGGCCATGATGGGCGGTCTGCTGTACGTCGTGGTGCATGGCAGCGGTCCCATCAGTCTCGATAGCCGACAGAAGAAATAACTAGGGCTTTTTTCGTATGCATGGCGGGGGGCGCTCAGGCCTGCCAAGGGTCGGGGCAGCCCGGCGAAGCTGGGCTTTTCATTGGAAGAATTCGAGGCTGAGCTAACCCCGTTAATCCATGTTGCGATGCTGACCCCTTTAGTTCGTTATGCTGCCCCTGATAATTCTTAACACTTTATGGCTTGATTGCAGTAGGGGTGCGTGAGGCCGCAGTTATTGAGCGCACCGTCCCCACCATCTTCCACACGCGTTATATGGTCGTAAGAGATGGACTTTTCTGAGTCCAGATATCCCCCGCAAATCGGACACTTCACCGCTGATGCGAGGGCCGTATTTATGAACGTTGCGCTCTTAACATCATCGCTGAATTTCTTCGAGGCAACCTCTTCCGTCCCAACAATAATCTTTCCTTCTAAACCGGCCATGCGAACCAACTCGGTCTGACCAACAACCTTCCCTTCGTTCAGGGTAGTTACCAATTGCTCAAGAAGAGAAGCATAACTGTTGGTTCTACGTGGGCTTATGTGTTTCTGCAGTATGGTAGCTATCAAGTCTTTGTTCTCAATGAGTAGGCCTTCCAATTGGGCTCTCACGGCTGAGAATTTCTTAAAGAATGACTTATCGTTGCTTACCAACTTTCTTGCAATAACAGTCATTGTTCCCATAAACATGGGGCCAGAATGACGGCCCGTGGGGCCGTAGAAGTAGACGGCCGGGTGCAGCCCTAGGCTCCCATCCTCATTGCCGGTGATCCGTTTGGCCAAGGCATGCGTATTTGTGAGGATCGAGATTGTCAAAGAGCCGTCCGCATCGTCTGGGGTATCTTCAAGCTTCGCCGGCTTATTTGTCTGGTCTCGATTTGCAATCAAGTTCAGTTCAATCAGTGTTTCTAACGCGACCCTAACGCCTTTGGGGCCTCCCAATGGAAGGTCCAGCGTTTTGATCGGCCTCTTCAACTCTGGGTCAAAGAATGCGGAATGTATTTTCTTTGAGATATCTTCAATTTTTTCAACATTTGCCGGAGGAAATGAGGACCAATACTTGTGCCCCTTGCCTGCGCGAATTATCGCCCTTGATGCTATTGATATGGGCTTCCCCCTATTTCTTAGAAGAAGCTCCTCAACAGAATCCAGAGGGGTCCCCTTTGTGTTGATCTTGAAGAAGGAATTCTCGGCCTTATCTGCATCGCCTTTTACCCACTGAATGGGGATCCCTCGCGAGGCTATGACATTAATTTTCCGCTTTTCATCTGCCGTAGCAGAATCTGTTTTTTGTTTTGCGAGAAAGTGCTGCCATGTTCCGACCCGCTCCTTAACTAATTCACGAGTTCTTTCAGCATTTCTCTTTTGCTCTTCAGAAATTTGATACCCAAAAAACGGCTGGGATATTGGGCCATCACCATAGTCGTCCTCGATCCATGCCCGAAGTACACTAAGACGATGCCCGCCATCAATTACAAATAAGCACGTTGGAGACTGCCATAGGATCACAGAAGGGATTAGGTCGCCATTAACAAAGCATTCGAGCAATGAGCATACTTGCTCTGGCTTCCAATGATTGGTTTCCCTCTGAAAATCAGGCTTTCGCAAATTTGGCCCAATCAGGCCACCCTCGGTGAATTCACGCAGGGATAGCGTATTAACATTTTCAAATGAAGATGAATTATCTTCACTTGTCGCAGCGAAGTCCTCTCGCTTGATCATTGCGTCAAGATTTACAAGGCTCGTGGTCTTTGCCATGGCAACTATCCCTAATGAAGTAGTTAAACGGGTCAGCTTCGCGCTAATTTTGAGCAATATACCGTAGCCTTGCTACCGCCGTATGTTGATCCCGCGCAGTACCTCGACCAGCGCATCCACCTCGGCCCGTGTGTTGTAGAACGCGAACGAGGGCCGGACGGTGGATTCCAGCTCGAAGCGCCGCAGGATCGGTTGCGCGCAATGGGTTCCGACGCGCACCGCGATGCCTTCCGCATCCAGTCTCTTCGCGACTTCCAGATCGGGGATGCCGTCCATCACGAAGGAGATGACGCCGCCCCGGTCGCGGGGCATGCCGATTACGCGCAGGCCGTCGATGCTGCGGATGCCTTCCAGCGCGTAATCGAGCAGTTGGGTTTCGTATTGCTCTATCGCGTCGAGGCCGATGCCGTTCAGGTAGTCAATAGCGGCGCCCAGCCCGATTGCCGCCGAGAGCGCAGGGGTGCCTGCCTCGAACCGCTTGGGCGGCGCGGCAAAGGTGGTGCTTTCGAACGTGACCCGCTCGACCATGTTGCCGCCGCCCTGCCAGGGCGGCAGCTGCTCCCACATTTCCATGCGGCCGTAGACCACGCCGATGCCCATGGGGGCGAAGAGCTTGTGGCCGGAGAATACGTAGAAGTCGCAGCCGATCGCCCGCACGTCCACGCTGCGATGCGGGATGCCCTGCGCGCCGTCGATCACCACCGTGGCGCCGACGCGCTTGGCCATGGCGGTCATCTCGCGGATGGGCATGACGGTGCCGAGCGCGTTGGAGATATGGGTGATGGAGACGACGCGGGTGCGTGGGCCGAGCAGGCGGGCGTACTCTTCGAGGAGGATGTCGCCGTTGTCGTCCACGGGTGCGGCGCGGATCGTGGCGCCGGTCTTCTTCGCGGCGAACTGCCAAGGCACGATGTTGGCGTGGTGCTCGGCTTCGGTGAGCAGGATTTCGTCGCCGGGTTTGAGCAGGCCTTCGCCAAGCACGGCGGCGAGCAGGTTGAGGCCTTCGGTGGTACCGCGCACGAAGACGATCTCCAGCATCGATTCCGCGCCCAGGAAGGCGGCGACTTTCGTGCGCGCCGCCTCGCAGGCGTCGCAGGCTTCCTCGGCGAGCGCGTGGATACCGCGATGGACGTTGGAGTTTTCGTTTTCGTAGAAACGTGAGACGCGGTCGATCACGGCCTGCGGCTTCTGCGTGGTCGCGGCATTGTCGAGCCAGATCAGCGGTTTGCCGTGCACCTTGCGTTGCAGGATGGGGAAGTCGCGGCGGATGCTTTCGACATCGAACATGCTTGTGGAGGGCATGGGGGCGTTCCCTTGTGGAGACAGCGCTATGTTACGCGAATGTGGCAATGGCCGGTCGGGCTAGGGTCGAAGTAGGGGGGCAGCGCCTCTTCGAGGTTGCCCAGGGCTTCGCGTTCGGTCGCGCCGCGGCAGGCCAGCTCGCGACAAAAACACCGTTTTCCCGGGAGCCACATAGTTCGAGTTCTGCTTGCATGTGATTGCCACGCTCAGGAAAAAGGAGCCTGGGCAGGCTCCTATTGTCAAGCATAAATCGGGGCAGGTGTGCCGCGAGAATCAGCGATGCTCTCGATCCGGAACGAGGAACTGCCGCGAATTATGCAACACTCAATAAAGGGAGCAGCCAAGAAAAGGGAGGAAGCTGTTTGGCTGCCCGTGCAAAACTATTTGACCTTGCTGTTCTCGATTACATATTTGCCCAAGCCTGCAAGCTCTCCCCCCTTGATGCTGGGGAAGGAGGGCATGATCGGGCCGCCCTTGGTGACTTTGTCGGCGATAGCTGCAGGGTTCGCCTTTTCGGCAGCCAATTCGAAAATCTTGCCGCCTTCGATCTTGTGGCATTCGAGACAGGCGGCCTTGAAAATGTCCGCCCCCGAAGCGCCTGCCGCGGGAGTGTAGTTGTTGGGTTTGGAGCAGCCAGCCATCGCCAGGGCTGCCACCGTCAGAGCCAAATACGCCTTTTTCATATTCTTTACCTCGTTAATCAATCCTGAGGCGCGCATACTATCCATTCATCCTTGGAAAACATATCCGCCAGAATATCTAGTTCTACTGGCCAAGATGCACTTCAATCGCGCAGCACATTTGGTAAAACTGCCCCCAATCGATTCATGCGGGCCGGATTGCGCTGAGCATCGGCGCCGCGACTGGCATGAAACGCAGGATGTGCAGCGCACACGGCAATTCCGGTACAGCAAGAATCGGATAAACTCTCGCCATGCAGATTAAATATATTTCCTATACTCCAGCCAGTCGTCCCGGCTTGTTGCGCAAAATTGTTGCAGTTGTCTGGACTGTCGCGCTGATCGGCCTGGCGCTGATGTTCTCGGCAGTGCTGTTGACGGCCATCCTGATCGTCGCCGTGATCGGCGGGGCTTATCTGTGGTGGAAGACGCGCGAAATCCGCAGGCTGATGCGCGAACAGATGCAGAACTTTCCGCCTCCCAGCACGCAGGGGGAAAGCGAGGTGTTCAGGGGTGAGGTGATCGAGGGCGAGGCGGTCCGCGTGTATGAGCCTGACGTCAAGCGCTGAGGGCGGTTCACCCCCATGTGGCTGCAAAAAGAGATACGTCTGAAAGCAAGACCGCGCGGCTTCCACCTGATCACCGACGAGCTGCTGCGCGAACTGCCTGAGCTGCGCGATTTCAGGATCGGCATGATGAATATCTTTCTCATGCACACCTCGGCCTCGCTGACCATCAACGAGAATGCCGACCCTACGGTGCGTGAGGATTTCGAGAGCTGGTTCAACCGCGCCGTACCCGAGGATGAGCCGTACTACGTGCATCGGGATGAGGGCTCGGACGACCTGCCCGCGCACCTGAAAGCCAGCCTGCTCGGCAGCAGCCTGAACATCCCGGTTGCCGACGGGCAGCCGAGGCTCGGAACCTGGCAGGGCATCTATCTCTGCGAACACCGCAATCACGGCGGCAGCAGGCGTATCGTAGTGACGGTGCAGGGCGAATAGTTATAGGGGAAACACTGAAATTCCTCCGTTCGTGGAGAGCTTGTCGAACCATGAATGGAGGACGACATGTAACCGGTAAGTTGTGGCGGAGTCCACCCTTCGCATAACCAACGACTTGGCGGGCGTTCCTTGGCCGCCTAGTCGGATGGCTAGTAGTTCCATCAAGCTCAGGGCGAACGGACTTATTATAAATGCTCAGGCCTGCCAGACCCCGAATCCCGCCTCCCTCAGGTCGATGCCGATCTCCACCTCCCGTTCGCAGGCCTCGTCGTACGACATCGGGTTGAAGCCTTCATAGAGGTCGGGCAGCAGCCTCAGGCCGTATTCCCTGACGTAGCGGTTGGACTGAATGCCTGCCTTATGTTTGTCGAAGCGCAGGTCGGGGTCGAGTCCGGTCATGCCGACGTAGACGCAGGGTTTGCCCGGAATGTAGCCGGGGTTGCACTTCTTGAATTTTCCTTCGTACAGAACGTCCTTCGACAGTTCGATCACATAGATGTGGTAGTGGTTGCGGCGTGCCATGGTTGTTTCAGGGAGTACTTTTCTGCGGAATGGGAACAATATACCGGAGTCGTGATTAAGGAAAACAGGCTTATCGAAGGGAGTCGCAGATTGGATTCCGGGGCAGATTCCAATCTTTTGAAGAATTACCTTGACGGTATCAACTATTACGCGTACAAGGCTCCCAGGTATTTGATTCAAAGTCTCTGCAGTACTGGTTTTTCCATGTGCAATCTTCGACTCAAATAGTTCTGCGGGAGTTTTTCCCGTTTTTTTAATAAGGAAGTAAACACATGGCAACAGGTATTGTTAAATGGTTCAACGACGCTAAGGGTTTTGGTTTTGTTACACCCGATGACGGCGGCGATGATCTTTTCGCACACTTTTCGGCAATCAACATGAACGGCTTCAAGTCGCTCAAAGAAGGCCAGAAGGTCAGCTTTGAAGTGACACAAGGCCCAAAGGGCAAGCAAGCCTCCAACATCCAGGCCGCCTAACAGGTTCCTGAGTTGGTAAAAAGCCCGGCGCGAGAGTGCCGGGCTTTTTGTTTGGCTGTGACTCGTCCTGAAAGAAGTTGACGCCTTTTCGACCAGGAAAAGGGGAAGTCAGATGGGAGCAGGAGTTAAGAGAACGCAGCGAGATTACACGCTGGCTTTTAAACTGGCAGTAGTCGAGCAAGTGGAAAAAGGCGAACTGACCTACAAACAGGCGCAGGACCGTTACGGGATTCAGGGGAGATCGACCGTCATGGTCTGGTTGCGCAAGCACGGTCGCCAGAACTGGGGAGCGATGGCATCATACGGTCGTATGAGTAACCAAGCCCAAATAGCCGGCAGCCAAGGGCTGACGCCGGAACAGCGGATCAAGGAGTTGGAAGTCCAGCTCAAGGAGGCGCGGGAGAAAGCCCAATTCTTCGAAGCGGTGATCGATGTTCTGAAGCAAGACTATGGAGTCCGCGTCGTAAAAAAGCCTGTGGGCAAGTCCTCGCGCAAAAGTCCGTTGAAGGACTGAACGTGTCGAGGGTTTGCCGCTACATGGGGATCAGCCGGCAGGCACATTACCAGTGGCAACATCGCCGGGCGCAGGAAGAAGCGAAGCACGAAACGGTGCTGGAACTGGTCAGGGCAAAACGCCTGCGCCAGCCCCGGCTGGGGACGCGCAAGCTGCACCACCTGATAGGCCCCGAGCTTGACGCCCACGGCCTTGGCATTGGCCGGGATGCGCTGTTCAATCTTTTGCGCGGTGCGCGCCTGTTGCTGCTCCCGCGACGGGCATACCACAAGACGACGCACAGCCACCATCGTTTCCGGCGCCATCCCAACTTGCTCAAAGCCGGTCCGGAGCAGGTTCGTGCCGAAGCGAGCGAGCAGGTCTGGGTTGCGGACATCACCTATCTGCCCACCCGCGAACGCTGTGTCTACCTGAGCCTGATCACCGATGCCTACTCACGCAAGATCGTGGGTTACCACGTCCATGACAGCCTGCACACGGCCCAAGTCAGCCAGGCCTTGAAGATGGCGCTGAAAGGGCGTTGTAGAAGCCAACCGGTGATCCATCATTCGGACAGGGGAATCCAGTACTGTGCCGACGAGTACCAGGCCATTCATCATAAACACGGGCTGATCTGCTCAATGACGGACGGCTACGACTGCTACCAGAATGCCTTGGCGGAACGGGTCAACGGCATTCTCAAGCAGGAGTTCCTGCTCCAGAAGCCGTCTGATCTGGCTCAGGCCCGGCGCATGGTCAGTCAATCCATTGCGATTTACAACACCGAGCACCCCCATCTCTCGCTACAATTGAAAACGCCCGATGAGGTTCATCGGGCGTCTATGTTGGCCAGCAATCAAGCCGGCCAATCCGTCATCACAGGTGTCAACCTATTTTAGGACGGGTCA
>JAHQXD010000001.1:461561-674648 GCA_019449655.1 Ferrigenium straubiae
CAATCAAGCCGGCCAATCCGTCATCACAGGTGTCAACCTATTTTAGGACGGGTCATTTCGCTTATTCCGCGATGATGCCCGTGGGCCTGCCGTCCAGGCTTATCTGGTTTTTCTCTTCCCAGTATTTGCGTATGCCTTCCGGGCCTTTTTTCCCGGCCCATTCTTCCAGTTGTTCCCGGTCAGCCTTGAAATCGAAAAACGGCACGCCGAAGCCGCAGGAGGTCTGCACCAGGTCGATCGACATGTCGATGATCTGGCGCGCGCCGGGAAGCGCGGGGAAGAGGGTGACGAGACTGTCCCATTCCGCGTCGCGCGGGTGGAATACCTGGGCACGGCCGTACAGGCGCAGGATCAGCGGGTCGCCCTCGAAGGCGCAGAACATCAGGGTGATGCGGTCGTTCTCGCGAAGGTGCGCCGCCGTCTCGTTGCTGCTTCCGGTGAGATTGAGCCAGACGACGCGGTCTTTCGTGACGACGCTCAGGGTGTCCAGGCCTTTCGGCGATACGTTGACCCTGCCGTCCTCCGCGGCGGTGCCGACAAAGAAGATTTTCTGCTGCTGGATGAAGTGCGCCAGTTCGTCGTTCAACTGCGTATAGAGTTTGCCCATTTCGTTCACCCGGAAATTGTCCGGCAGCCAATATACCGGACATTGCGGGTGCTTTACCAGATGGCGCATTATCCGGGCGGGCGTGGCACAATCGCGCCTTGCGCATTTCCGGTTTACGAATTCATGCTGAGTTACCGCCACGCCTTCCACGCCGGCAACCATGCCGACGTGCTGAAGCACTTTATCGAGGTGCAGTTGCTGCGCTATCTGGCGCAGAAAGACAAGCCGTTCTGGTACATCGACACCCATGCCGGGGCGGGCTGCTATGCGCTGGACACCGGCTATGCCGTGCAGAATGCGGAATACGAGAGCGGCATCGCGCGGCTGTGGCAGCGTGACGATCTGCCCGCGCCGCTGGCGGAATATGTCGAGCTGGCGAAGCGCCTCAACCCGGACGGGCAGATGAAGCTCTATCCCGGCTCGCCGCTGGTTGCGCTGGAGTTGTTGCGCGAGCAGGATAGGCTGCGGCTGTTCGAGCTGCATCCGACCGACAGCGAAATCCTGCGGGAAAATTTTGCCGGCCACGAGGCGCAGGTGCTGATCCAGGAGGCCGATGGCTTCGGCGCGCTAAAGGCCCTGCTACCGCCCCCACCACGCCGCGCGCTGGTGCTGATCGACCCGCCGTACGAGGACAAGCAGGATTATCGGCGCGTGGTTTCGGCCTTGCGCGAGGGGCTGAAGCGCTTCGCCAACGGAATTTATGCGGTGTGGTATCCGCAGTTGCAGCGTGCCGAGGCGCAGCAGCTGCCGGAGCAGCTCAGGCAACTGCCGGTAAAGAGCTGGCTGCATGCCGTGCTCAGCGTGCAAACTCCCAGCGCGGACGGGTTCGGCATGCACGGCAGCGGCATGTTCATCATCAACCCGCCGTGGATCCTGCATGAAATGCTGCAGGAAAGCATGCCCTATCTGGCGCAGCATTTGGGGCAGGACGAAGGTGCGGGGTATACGCTGGAGTATCGGGAAAACTGACCTTCCCACCTTGTATAATCGTCCTGCCTTCAACTCAACTCTAAGACTAAGGAGCGCATATGGCCACATCGCATACATGGAATTTTTTCCGGGCAGGCGGCTTCGACCAGGTGCAGCTCGACTGCGGCGCGGATCTGCTGGCGCTGAAGGAACTGGACCAGAAACTGTGGGTGGCGCTGGGCTGCCCGACACGCGGCCTCGAATTCGATAGCCGGACGCTGGACCTGATCGACAGCGACACCGACGGCCATGTGCGAGCCAACGAGGTGCTGGCGGCCATCGAGTGGGCAGGGGGGCTGCTGAAGAATGCCGATCTGCTGGTCAAGGAATCGGACAGCCTGGCGTTGGCCGATATCGACGACAGTAACGAAGAGGGCAAGCAGCTGCTGGCCTCGGCGCGGCATATCTTGAGGGGCCTCGGCAAGCCGGATGCGACGGCGATCTCGCTTGCCGATATGGCGGACATCGAGAAATTCATGGCGGCACAGGAGTTCAACGGCGACGGGGTGATCTGCGCCGGGCGGATACGCGACGCCAGCTTGCACGCGACGGTCGAGGACATCGTCAAATGCGCCGGCTCGGTGGCGGACCTGAGCGGCGAAGCCGGCATCAACCGCGAGATCGCCGACAGGTTCTTTGCCGAGGCCGCCGCCTACGCGGCCTGGCAAGCCAAAGGCGAGGGTAACGCCGCCATCCTTTTGCTGGGCGATAAGACCATGGCGGCGGCAGAGGCCTTTCACGCCGTGAAGGACAAGGTCAGCGACTATTTCACGCGCTGCCAGCTCGCGGCCTATGACGCGCGTGCAGCCGTGCCGCTGAGCCGCTCTGCCGAGGATTACCAGCGGCTCGCCGCACAGAGCCTCTCGGCAGAGAGCCGGGAGGTGGCGGATTTCCCGCTTGCGACCATAGAGGCGGACAAGCCGCTCTCCCTGACCTCCGGCACCAATCCGGCTTGGCAGGCCAGGCTGGATGCGTTGCGCGATCTGGTGATCAAGCCGCTGCTCGGCGAAAAGAAAAGCCTGAGCGCGCCGGACTGGGCCGCGCTGTGCGCGAGGTTCGCGGCCTTTGAGGCCTGGCTGGCGGAAAAACCCGCGGGCAATGTCGAGCAGCTCGGCATCGCGCGTATCCGCGTGATCCTCGGCAACGGACACCAGGTCGCACTCGACGGCCTGATGGCGCAGGACAAGGCCATTGAGGCCGAGGTGAAGGCGGCCCGCCTGGTGGAAAAGCTGCTGCGCTACAACCGCGACCTGTTCCGGCTGGTGAACAACTTCGTTTCGTTCCGCAACTTCTACACCGGCAAGGACAAGGCGATCTTCCAGGTCGGGACGCTCTACCTCGACGGGCGCAGTTGCGAGTTGTGCGTCAAGGTCGAGGACGTGGCCAAGCATGCCGTGCTTGCCGGCATGGGCGGATTCTGCCTCGCGTATTGCGATTGCGTGCGCAGCGGCGGTACGGAAAAGATGAGCATCGCCGCCGCCTTCACCGCTGGCGATTCGGATTACCTGATGGTCGGGCGCAACGGCATTTTCTATGACCGCAAAGGCCAGGACTGGGATGCCAGCATCGTACGCATCATCGATCATCCGATCAGCATCCGCCAGGCGTTCTGGTCGCCCTACAAGAAGTTGTCCAGGATGATCAGCGAACAGTTGCAGAAGCTCGCGGCAACAAAGGCCGGCGCCGTGGACAGCCAGTTGATCAAGGCGGCAGCGGAGGGCGGCAAGGCCGCTGTCGAGGCGCCCCCAGCCGCACCCAAGCCGCCGTTCGACGTGGGCAAGTTCGCCGGTATCTTCGCGGCGATCGGCCTGGCGATCGGCGCCATCGGCGGCATCCTCGCCTCGATAGTCAGCGGCGTGCTGGGGCTGAAATTCTGGCAGATACCGCTGGCGATAGCCGGCCTGATGCTGCTGATTTCCGGTCCGTCCATGGCGATGGCCTGGTTCAAGCTGAAGCGGCGCAACCTCGCGCCTATCCTGGATGCCAACGGCTGGGCGATCAACGCGCGGGCACGCATCAACATCCCGTTCGGCACGTCATTGACCGGAATGGCCGAGTTGCCGGAGGGCGCGAACCGCTCGCTGTTCGATCCGTTTGCGGAGAAGCAGGTACTCTGGCCTTATTACCTGATCATCGCAGCGGGCTTTTGCGCGCTGGTTGTGCTGTGGTACGTCGGCTTCTTCGGGCACAGCTAGGCTGGCCGCGTGTGGCCTGAACTGTCGCGCCATTTGACGCTCTATGATAGGTGCCCTTGCCAGACGCCCTGACCGCGGCGATATTCGAGGCGGCCATTGAAGATATTGCGACACACCTTGAACGCTGAAAAATTCGACCCGAAACCCATCCTCGACAACCTGCCGCTGCTGCCGGGGGTGTATCGCTTCTTCGACGCCAGGGGTGAGGTGCTGTACGTCGGCAAGGCCAGGCAACTGAAGAAGCGCGTTACCTCCTACTTCCAGAAAACCAATGTTTCGCCGCGCATAGGCCTGATGGTGTCGCATATTGCACGCATTGAGACCACGGTCACGCGCACCGAAGCCGAGGCGCTGCTGCTCGAAAACAACCTTATAAAATCCTTAAAGCCGCGCTATAACATATTGTTTCGCGACGACAAGTCCTATCCGTATATCGTGCTGACCGGGCACAAATTCCCGCGCCTGACCTATTACCGCGGCGCGCCCAACCGCCGGGATCAGTACTTCGGCCCCTATCCGAATGCGTACGCAGCCAAGGAAAGCGTCCAGTTGCTGCAGAGGATTTTCCGCATCCGCACCTGCGAGGACAGCGTGTTCAACAACCGCACCCGCCCCTGCCTGCTGCACCAGATCGGGCGCTGCACCGCGCCGTGCGTGAAGCTGATTTCGGAGGAGGAGTACCAGGCCGACATCCGCAACGCGATGCTGTTGCTGCAGGGCAAGCAGCAGGAGGTCGAGCAGGCCATGCGCGCCGCGATGGAGCAGGCGGCGGAGGCGCAGCACTACGAGCAGGCCACCGTGCTGCGCGACCAGTTGCGCGCGCTGTATACCGTGCAGCAGAAACAGTTCGTCGAATCCACCGGCGGGGCGACCGATGCCGACATCATCGCACTCGCACAACAGGATGGGCTGACCTGCGTGAACCTGGCGATGGTGCGCGGCGGGAGGCATCTGGGCGACAAGAGCTTCTTTCCGGAGCATGCCGAAGGCCTGCCGGCGGACGAGATCGTGCAGGCGTTCATCGCGCAGCATTACCTGAACCGCAGCGTGCCGCCGCTGCTGGTGCTGGATGCGGCATGTGATGACGAGACGTTGGCGCAGCTGCTCAGCGAACAGGCCGGACGCACGGTAAAGATCAGCCAGGCCGCGAGCGGCGAGCGCAGGCAGTGGCTGGAGATGGCGCAACGCAACGCACTGCTGGCATTGCAGCAGCGGAAAATGCAGCAGGGGGGGCAGAAGCTGCGCCTGGACAGGCTGCGCGAGCTGCTGGACATGCCTGACTTGCAGCGCATCGAGTGTTTTGACATCAGCCACACGATGGGCGAGGCAACGGTGGCTTCCTGCGTGGTTTACGAGAACCTCGATATGCGTTCGACGCAGTATCGCCGCTACAACATCACCGGCATCACCGCGGGCGACGATTATGCGGCGATGCGCCAGGCGCTGACGCGCCGCTACCAGAAGCTGTCAGCGGGGGAGGGTGCGCGCCCCGACCTGATCCTGATCGACGGCGGGCTGGGTCAGTTGCATGTTGCACTTGAGGTGATGCATGAGTTGGGTTTGAACGATCTGGCCCTGATCGGCGTCGCCAAGGGCGAGGAGCGCAAGGCAGGGCTGGAACAGCTGGTTTTTCCCGATGGCACGGCCAGGCAGTTGCGCAGCGACGATCCTGCGCTGCATCTGATCCAGCAAGTCCGCGACGAGGCGCACCGCTTTGCCATCACCGGGCACCGCGCCAAGCGCGGCAGGGCGCGCACCGCCTCCAGCCTGGAGGAAATCAGCGGGGTAGGGGACAAGCGGCGGCGCAGCCTGCTGACCCATTTCGGCGGCTTGCGCGAAGTGGCGCAGGCCAGTGTGGAACAGTTGTCTCAAGTGGAAGGAATCAGCAAGGCGCTTGCCGAGAAGATTTACCAGCAACTCCATTAACAGGCTGTCGAAAAACTACTGCGGTGCTCATCTGCGGCGTTGCGCGGTACTCACAACCTCGCCTACCTACAAGGTATGTCTCGGTTGCTGCGTTCCGTGCGCCTTGCATTTGACCATCCTCGCTACGTTTTTCAACAGCCTGTTGAGAATCCTGTTGCTGAAAGGATTTATCAGCGGCTACACTGAGCGCATGTTCAGCAACATACCCAATTTGCTTACCTGGTTGAGAATCCTGCTCATTCCGGTATTCGTCACGGTTTTTTATCTACCTGACACCACCCTTGCTCCGCAACTGAAAAACCTGATCAGTACCGGCATCTTCATGCTGGCCGCGATAACCGACTGGCTGGATGGCTATCTGGCACGCAAACTGAATCAGTCTTCCGCCTTTGGCGCATTCCTCGACCCGGTGGCGGACAAGCTGATGGTGGCTGCCGCCTTGATCGTGCTGGTCAAGCTGGGGCGCGCCGACGCAATCATTGCCTTCATCATCATCGGCCGCGAAATCACCATCTCCGCGTTGCGCGAGTGGATGGCCAAGCTCGGCGAAAGCCGGAGTGTCGCGGTTTCCATGCTGGGCAAAATCAAGACCGCTTTCCAGATGCTCGCGATATTGCTGTTGCTGTACCACGAACGCCTGCTGGGAATCGACTGCCAGATGGTCGGTTCACTGCTGCTGTATCTCGCCGCGCTGCTGACCCTGTGGTCGATGGGTTACTACCTGATGCTGGCCTCGCCCAGGCTGAAAAAATACCAGAACTGAATTGATTTATAAGTCTGCGCCTGTATAATGCGCAGCCTTCGGGGTGTAGCGTAGCCTGGTAGCGCGCCTGCTTTGGGAGCAGGATGTCGGGAGTTCGAATCTCTCCACCCCGACCAGGTTCCAGTAGTAATTTACGCGCCGCGAAAAGAATTGTGCCCGTAGCTCAACCGGATAGAGCACCAGCCTTCTAAGCTGGGGGTTACAGGTTCGATTCCTGTCGGGCACGCCAGTGTCGGACAAGCAAGTTGTTTCATCAGTGGTGGCTGTAGCTCAGTTGGTAGAGTCCCGGATTGTGATTCCGGTTGTCGTGGGTTCGAGTCCCATCAGCCACCCCAATATCCACGCCATCTTCCATCATTCCCCCGTATAATCGCGCGTAGCTATATTGCAGGCCATCGCCTGGCAATAACCAGTTCAAAACAAAAAACGCAATCGGGAGAGGGATTAAGAAGCATGAAGCAGTTATTGCAGCGGCTGCCTGTAGCCGCCTTATTAATTGGCATGTCCAGCGGAGACGCTAGATCTGCCGACTATCCAAGCGAGCAGGATTATTTCCAGGATTTGCCCGTTGTGCTCAGCGCTTCGCGGCTTTCACAGCCGATTTCGGAGACGCCCAACGCGATCACGGTGATAGACCGGGAGATGATCGTGGCCTCCGGCGCGCGCAACATCGCTGACCTGTTCAAGCTGGTACCTTCCATGTACGTGGCATATGAGAACGGGCACACACCCATTGTGTCGTACCGCGGCATTACCGATGCTTATGCGCGCAGGATGCAGGTACTGGTCGATGGCCGCTCGATTTACCTGCCTATATTCGGGCATGTGGACTGGGCGGAACTCCCGCTGGATATCGGGGATATAGATCGAATCGAGGTCGTGCGCGGCCCATCGGCAGCTTCGCATGGCTCAAATTCCGTGCAGGGTGTGATCAATATTTCCACACGCCATGCTTCCGATGCTCGCAAGGCAGAGGTTTCCACCAGATGGGGGGAGGCTAGTGTTTCTGACCTTGTGGCTCGTTTTGGCGGAGCGGGAGAGAACTGGGATTATCGGGTGACGCTGGCCTCACGCGGCGACAGCGGCTTTGATCCCATGTCAGATGTCGCCACTATCCCGCTGAACGATACCAGTCGCACGCAATTGATCAATACCCGAGTCAACTATCGCCCGACTGGCAGCGACAGTTTGGATATTCAGCTTGGATACAGCGACTCTTCGCGGCAACTCGGAGACCAGAATCCAGGTTTGAATGCAACCGGGATTTTTTCCACGTTGCGCGACCAGAAGGTCAGTTCCGATTTTGAACAGTTTACCTGGCTGCACACTTTCGGCGGAGACAGCGATCTCCAGGTCAATTACTACCATATCGGCAGAAATACGAAAGATGAGCGATACAGCAGGTCTTGCGCCACCTGCGCGTTCCCATTGAATCTGATCGCTTCGGGGCGTTACCCGGCTTTTGATGATGCCGTCATACACCGCCACGATCTCGAAATGCAGCATACGCTGAATATCTCTTCCGACAATCGTGTGGTGTGGGGGATGGGAGCGCGCCATGATTCGGCAAACGCTCCAAATAATTTGCGGTATTCGCCAACGTGGCGGGAGTATCGCCTGTTCGCTCACGACGAGTGGCGCATCACCCCGACAAACCTCATAAACATCGGGGGAATGGCGGAAAAAAATGCGCTGGGACAATCGCGCGTTTCGCCGCGCGTTTCATATAACCACCACCTGACACCGCGAGATACGCTGCGTGCCAGCGTTTCGGTCGCCTACCGCAACCCCGAAATGGTTGAGGAGTTGGGGAATCAATCTGTTCGCTTAAACAACGTAGCCGGCAAACAATGGACGTGGCACAACGTTTCGGCGGCTGGCGGGTTGGGGCCGGAAAAAGCGATTTCCCGGGAAATCGGCTATATCGGGCAGTTGGACGAAGCCGGTTCGACGCTTGATGTCAGGGCCTATCACGACCAGATCAGCAATATCATCTGGGTAGATCTCGTTGCGGATGCCAACTCAATCGTGACCCCGAAAAGCTTCAAGAGCGATTTCAACGCTTTTTACAGCGGGCTGGAAGGCACCCTCAATTACAATCTGGGGGCACGCAGCAGACTGACCGTAAACTACGCGCATCAGGTTACCGGCGCAACTCCGTCGCGGGTTTCGCCCGTTGCGTCGGTCAATACCGCGTTGATAGATTATGCGAACAAATACTCCCAGACCGTGCCGTTGAATAGCGCCAGCCTGCTGTTTTCCCATGATTTCCATGAGGGGTTGCAGTTCAGCACTGGGCTTTACCATACAGATCCGGTTCGATCGCTGGATGCCGGACTCATGCAGCCATTGACGCGCTACGTGGATTTTCGGGTGGCTCAAAGTTTTGGCGGATGGCAAAGCAAAAAAAGAGGATCGGGCGGAGGAGAAATCGCCCTTGTAGTACAAAATGCGCTGAGCGACCATTATTTCGACTACAGCACACAAACCAGGCATAAGCGTCGCGCCTATCTCACCGCAACATTGGGTTATTAAGCCTCGCCGCCAATGCTCCGTCGACTTGCCATCCTGTCGTTATCAAGCGCAATTGCGCTGCTGACAGCCATGGCACAGGCGGAAACACTGGGCGTGCGCCTGATGTTGAGCGACAGCAGCCAGCCCTACCAGCAATTCTCGGCCGCCCTCAAAACGGCGCTTGCTGCAAGCAAGGCCGATGTGAAGGTTTTTGAATCACCGGCCGGCAACGGGGCTGATGCCAGGCTGGTCATTGCCGTTGGCATGAAGGCGACAGAGCTTGCTATTGCAAAATCGGATGCGCCGGTATTGGGGGTAATGGTCCCCAGGATGGGATATGAATCATTGCTCGAAAGCCCGTCCCTGCGCCATCGTAACAAGGCGGTATCGGCGATCTATCTGGATCAACCATGGGGCAGGCAGCTGAATTTTATCCAGGCTGCTCTCCCTGCCTACAAGACGGTTGGCATCCTGTATTCGTCGGATGCCCGCATCACCCTCCCTCGCTTGCCGCGAGGAATGTCGCTCAACGCTCAATCGACTTCCGTCGAAAACCTGTTTGCTACGCTGGAAAACATCCTGAACAACAGCGATGTGCTGCTGGTCATCCCCGATAGCGAAATCTACAGCAGCAGCAATGTGCGCAACATCCTGCTGACCAGCTACCGGCACAAAGTCCCATTGATTGGCATCTCGCAGGCGTATGTCAATGCCGGTGCGCTGGGGGCCGTTTTTTCCACACCCGAACAGATTGCCGGCCAGACCGCTGATACAATCATTTCATTTTCAAGAAGCGGGCAATTGCCCGAGCCGCAGTATCCCATGTTGTTCAGTGTCGGGTTAAACCAGCAGGTTGCGCGCTCGCTCGGGATCGCCCTGGACCCGCCGGAAACAATTCGCGAACGCATGGATAAAGCCGGGGAGGGGAGGCGGTGAAACAGTTCAGCATACGCCAACAAGTCGCCTGGTTGACGCTGATCCCGCTGTTCATCATGGCGGTCAGCCTGGAATCGTTTTTCCTGCATGGCCGTTTCTCCGATCTGGAAACAAATCTGCTGGAACGCGGCAAGTCGATAGCCCGCCAGCTTGCTTCGAGCGGCGAATACGGCGTCTTTTCGAATAACCTTTCATTCCTGCAAAATATTGCCAACGGCGGCATGCAACAGCCTGACGTGCGCGGGGTGATTATTCTGGATTCATCCTTTGAAACTCTGGCCAGTGCCGGAGAATTTTCCCGCCCGCCCAAGAGTGCATTTACCGAAGTGAGTCTGGCGGCAAGCGACTATCTTGCCGGCCAGGCCGGCATGAAACAGCTGGCCGCTGGTGAAGAGGCAAATTTGCTGACGCCGGTGCGCAGCAACGAGGAAAGCGTATGGATATACCAGCCGATCATCCCTGAGCAGATCATTCTGGACGATACCGGCGGCAAGAAGCCGGCTGCCGCACAGAAGATAGGCGCAATCATCGTGGAAATGAACAAACAGCGCATCGAAGCGGCCAAGATGCGGATGCTCAAGGTTACCGTCGCGGTTACTTCTTTGGTGTTGGGATTATTTTTCTATCTGGTGTATCTCGCAAGCCGCAGCATTACCCGCCCCATCCGCAACCTCAGTAATGCCGTACAGGCGATAGGCAGGGGAAACCTTGCCACGCGCATTTCCCTGGAAACCCATGTCAGCGAGCTGAATACCCTGGAGCAGGGGCTGAACGAGATGGCTACGCAACTGCAACTCGAACATGCAATGCTGCAACAGCGGATAGAAGCGGCGACCCAGGCTTTGAGAGCCAAGAAAGAAGAGGCGGAACGCGCCAGCTACGATAAAAGCCATTTTCTGGCGGTGGCCAGCCATGATTTGCGCCAGCCGCTGCACGCCCTGGGCTTATATGTCGCCGAGCTGCAGCGCAGGGTATCCAATGCCGAGCAACGCCATCTGGTTGAACAGGTGGAGCATTCCATCGAAGCGCTTTCCACGCTGCTGAATGCCTTGCTCGATATTTCCAAGCTGGATGCGGGCACGATGATCCCGCAGATCCAGACCTGCGCAGTAAATACCATCCTCGGGCGTATCGCGGCAGATTACCAGATGCTCGCCAGCGTCAAGAATATCCGTCTGGTTGTCCGGCCTTGCACAGGATTTGTCACCAGCGATCCGCTGCTGCTGGAGCGCATTCTGGCGAATCTGGTCAGCAATGCGATACGCTATACCTACCAGAACGGCAGCGTGATGGTTGCATGCCGCCGTCGCGGGGATTCCTTGCGCATCGAGGTGCGTGACAACGGTGTAGGCATTTCAAAAGCCGACCAGGAAAACGTATTCCGCGAGTTTTTCCAGTTGGCGCAGCCGCAGCTGGATACCAGCAAGGGGCTGGGATTGGGGCTAGCCATTGTGGACCGCCTCGTGAAATTGCTCGGGCACCGCATCGAATTGCTCTCCGCTCCCGGCAAGGGATCCGTGTTCGCTCTAGAAGTGCCGATTGCAGCCATCTCCGGCAGGCCTCCTGTTGCGGCTGAGCAGGTTGCCTCCAGCCAGGAGGCCGAAAAATTGCCCTTGGCCGGAAAGAGGTTGCTGATCGTCGATGACGACGCAGCGGTGTTATCCAGTACGGCCGTTATTTTGTCTTCCTGGGGCTGCCAGGTAAGCGCGGCCGCATCAATTACGCAGGTAGAGCAATTCATGCGCAACGGTGCCGAATGGGATTTGATCATCAGCGACTACCAACTGGAAAACAATACGAACGGCATTGATGTCATCGACTTGGTGCGCCGGCACCAGAATCAGCAGATGCCCTGTATTTTGATCAGCGGTGATATCAGCCAGACAGTTCTGAAGCTGGCCAGCGTCAGCGGACATCACTTGCTGCATAAGCCAGTCAGACCAGCCAAGCTCAGGTCGCTGATAGTGCACTTACTGCAGGGGAATACTACTCAGAGTTAAGGTGGTGCTTACCGCGAACCATACTGGGCTCGACCTGAAAAACGCATAATGTATATGGAATCAAACGCATTGCGCTGTTTTTGATAGTGTTTTGTTTCGGTGAAACTGTACCGACTTCGTGCATAGTCATGATTTTCTCCCTTGCTGTCAAATGGTCTTTGCGCATCATTCCGCCCTCTGTTCCGTGTTATCCACGACCAGCCGGGGGCGTTTCGGCGGTCGCTGCTGCCGCTTCAAGGAGGGGCCACGCGTCCCGAAGGTGAACGAGTAGGGGTAGAGAACCTCCCAATATCCGTTTTCCTGCAAGCGCCCTTGCAGCCGTCCGGCAGCAAGCAGGGCACGGATGCGCCGGGGCGTGACGCTCCAATCCTTCGCCACGAAGGACACCGGCACGAATGAGCCGCCAAACATGCCAGGGGCGGATACGAGCTTTGCGCCTTTCGGGGTTGGCTGGCCGGCCGATTCGCTGTCCATCACTGCCCCGAGAGCATCGAACGGCTTGGGGCATCGAGGAGCAGCCGTGCAGTCACGCCCCTGCGGGTCGAAGCCTGCCCGGCTTTGCTCCGCGATACCCGGCAAGATGCCGTTCTTCTCGGGCGCCCAGTCCATCCAGTTTTTTTCCTTGGTCACTGTGCACCTCCAATGCATCTAATTTGCGCCTGCGGCTCGTTTGGAGCCTCGACAAGGGTTCGCCTAAGGTCAGGGAAGGGGATGACCCGCTCGGCGGTTCTAGCGCGTCCCGAGCGCGAATACATCAGCCGCCACAGCCGCGCCTGTTCGTAAACCATCTCCAGATTCTCCAGGTAGCTGACATCAAAAAACCGACCGTTCGGAGCAACCAAGAAGCCGCCGCGCACCGTCCAGCCTTCCCATTCCTTGCGAGGCAGGGCGTAGCCGCGCAGGATGCGGAGCATCCGGTAGGCCATCCACGGGATGCGCGCGCCGCCGTTTTCCCAGTTCTGGATAGTGCGCGGCGTAACGTCGAGAGCCACGGCAGCTTCCCGGCGTGTCAGGCCGGATTGCTTGCGCAGATCGCGGAAGTCCTGCGGGTCGATGTAGCGGCGGGAGCGTGGCAAGCGGCTCATGGCAGCCTCCCGTGCTGGCTCATGGCTTGGAGCTTCTGCCAGATGGAATCCGATGCGCGCTCCGGCGAGGTGAAGACGCTCGCCGCCTCCAAAACCCGACCGGCAGGAGGGCGGATGCCTTCGGCCTCGACGGGCGGCGCGTACTGACTCGACCGCCCCGACTTCGCGCCAGCTTCGACCGCCACGGCAGAACCGCACGGGAGCGAATCGAGTGAGGCGGCAACCCCCGGCGCGCCCCGCTTCCGGGGGTGCTTCAGCAGCTTGGCAGGCGGGTAGATGCTCCATTTCTTCGACCGCGCATCCTTGCGTGCGCCGAGAATCCAGCCGCTTTTCGCGTAGCGAACCACCTGCCCGAACGTCATGCCTTCGCGCTCCGCAAAGGCTTTCAGCGTCAAGGCTCCGGCCTGCTGGTGCAGGGTAACGCTGGACTCGTTCATGGCTGCCTCCCTTGCGAGGGCGGCAACCGGAACAGCACTTGCCGTTGCAGTTCGCTGGCGATCGCAGTTTCGCTCTCGAGATCGGCGGCGATGCACTTGCCCAGGGAGAAGTCCCGCTCAGTGCGCTTCAAGGCCTGCTGGAAGCTGCCCATGACCAGCAGGGCATCCGACCACGACAGGATGATCGTGCACAGTTCGGCCTCGGCTTGGGGGAGCTTTTCCGGGGCGTTCATGGGAGCCTCCGGCAGGATGGACAAACCGGCAGAAAACGCCCCGCAAACCCATTGAAATCGTCGGCAAAAGTCGGAACAGTTGTTTTTCGGGGTCGGAAATGCGGTGAGCCGCGCGCCGTAAGGAATTGCGGGATTTTGTGGGCTGGTTTTGGTGTCCGACCCATCGGAGTTTGTCCGGGTATTACATACGACCCGGACTTTTCCAACTGGCTGGACGGGAGGGCGGCTCGACGGATAAGCGGGATTCTGTCAAATCCGGCTTTTTGGGCGAAACCGTACCGCGAACCGTTCCGGGTTCGGTCTTTCTGAAATACGCATAATGTATATTATGTCAAATACAGGATAGAGTGCTTCCAATGGATATTCAATCAGTTGGCAAATTGCTTCTCTCCTCTTATGGCTGATGGCCATAAGGAAACCGCTCATGCTCGGCGGACATTCTGGACAGCCTTTGAGTATGCTCCTGCCCGACCTGCAGCCACGAAAAGCGCCATTCCCAGTTCCCCGCCGGATGTCCAGGGAAGTTCATTCGATGTTCGCTGGTCAAACCGAGGACGTCCTGCATGGGGAAAATGACAGTGTTAGCTACCGAGGCCGAGAGCGCCTGCATCATGTCCCATTGAATGGCGTGCCCATCGCTCTTCAGGTACTGTAGCGCAAAGGCTTTTTCATTATCAGATACCGTATTCCACCAGCCTATGGTCGTGTCGTTGTCATGGGTTCCGGTATAGGCAACAGTATTCGGAATATAGTGATGCGGCAGGAAAAGATTGGCTTCACCCTCCGCAAAGGCGAAATGAAGAACCCGCATACCAGGCAGCCCGAATTTGTCTCGAAGCTTGACTACATCGAGGGTAATCACTCCCAAGTCTTCGGCGATAATGGGCAGATACGGGAAGCTTTGCTGCAATACATTCAATAGCTTATCTCCTGGAACGGGTACCCATTTTCCGTGGATGGCATTGGGCGCATCGGCAGGTATCTCCCAGTAGGCGGCAAACCCCCGGAAATGGTCGACACGCACGAGATCGGCATGGTGCAGCGCATGCCGCATACGCGCCACCCACCACGCAAAGCCCGTTTCTTCGTGGGTTTCCCAGCGGTAGACGGGATTACCCCATAACTGCCCTGTCTCGCTGAAATAATCGGGCGGTACCCCGGCAACTACCAGGGGGCGCCCGTTTTCATCCAGCTTGAATAGTTCCTGATGCGCCCACACGTCGGCGCATTGGTAGGCGACAAAGATCGGCACGTCGCCAATAATCCATATACCGTGCGAGTTGGCGTATTCCTTCAACCGGGACCACTGGTGCGCGAAACGCCATTGGCAGAATTTCCAGAAACCAATCTCATCGGCATACTCTATTCTCGCCCAGCTCAATGCCGGAACGTCGCGGCGAACCAGGTCGGCTGGCCAGAGATTCCATTCCTGATTACGATGTTCAGCGATTGCCATGAACAGCGCGTAGTCATCAAGCCATGCTTTTTCGTCCTCACAAAATTCTTCATATTCATGATGCATTTCATTGTTTAATGAAAAGAATTTTCTTGCGGCGCGGCGCAAACGCTCCATGCGGAAGGGGAGCGTCAGTGCGAAATCAACCCGGTCAGCCCTGAATTCAGGAAGAGGCTTCAGATCCCCCTGCTCCAGCCACCCGTATTTTGCCAACTCGTCGAGGTCGATCAGCAGGACATTGCCGGCAAAGGCGGATTTGCACATGTAGGGAGAATTGCCGGGGCCGATCTCACCCAGTGGGAGAACCTGCCAGTAGGTCTGGCCCGCACTTTTCAGCCAATCGACAAATCGGTACGCATCTTCCCCCAAGTCGCCGGCACCGAACCTGCCGGGAAGCGACGTGGGATGAAGCAATATGCCGCTTGCTCGCATGCTTAGCATAGGCGTGTCAGGGTTAGATTATTGGAAAATGGCACCAGCCAACGCCTATTCGGAAGCGCGCCGCATTGCGCCCCCCGCCTCGGGAGTACCCCTGCCTTGGCTGATAGGCTCCGATAAATTCAGCGGAGGCGGCAATTTCAGCAGGCGATACAGCTCGGCCAGGTTGTGGCGGAACAAGCGGTCGAAGCTGGCCACCGAGTGTGCGGGATTGTAATCGCCAAACCACCAGAACCAGTCGGAGCTCTCGCAGGAACAAAGCTGCCTCTCGGCCGCTTCCTGTTCCGCCGGACTGAGCCGGCCGCTGGACATGACCATGTCGAAGCTCTGCTTGGCGACGCATAGCAAGTCCCATGCACGATTTTTGTCTGGCGAGCCTATCCAGGTCGAGAAATTGCCATAGACCCAACTGCCCGCAACGATATTTCCGAGGCTGTGTGTTTGGGCATAGTCGGCCGCATGGCGAGCTTTTCCCTGTTTTTCGAGGTAATCGCTGTAGGTGGTGGTGCGTATCTGTTCATGGGTTTCGAGGGTCGTATAAAGCTCGTCAATGAAATAGAAGCCGTTGTACGGATAATATTCCCAGGCATTTTCACCATCAAGAATCACGCTCACCACGGGTGTCTCGCCTGCTGCGGCATGCTGCGCGATGTCCACGACTTGATCGATGAAGTGGTGCGCGGCGTCCTTGCCGTGCCACCGCGAATATTCGAAGCCGATCAAGTCGGACAGGCGGTCGTCGCGGAAGAAGCATTGCAGGCCATCGCCGCCTTTTTCCAGCTGGTAAGGCCGGTACAGGTATTGGGCGCGTGCCGGAACGGTATGTTGTGTCTGGCGCAGGCTGTTGACCAGCACGTTCTCGCCGCTGGCCGCCCAGCGGCAACCCTCGGCAGCCAGCACTTCCAGCGTTTCCGAGGAAATCGATCCCTCGGCCGGCCACATTCCCTGCGGTTCGGCGCCAAAACGTTTGTGATGGCTCTGCTTCGCCAGCCGGACATGTGCCGTCACGCGCGACCGCCCCTTGGGGTAATGCGGGGATTGGGGCAATGGCGCACCGGGCATGGCCTCCCTGGTACAGGCAAAATCGATCAGCAGCGGCGCCAGCGGGTGGTAATGCGGCGTGGCCGATAACTCGATCTGCCCTGCTTCGGCCAGCTTGCGATAGCGTGGAATGACCCCGCTGATCAGCTCGCCGACGAGTTCGAGCAATTGTTTTCGGTCTTCGTAGCTGAAGCCCGTGCCCTGGCTCATCAAACGCACTACCAGCTCATGCTCGCGGCGCACGCTCTCGCCGCACCACACCAGGTGATACCAGGTCAGCAGGTCAGCCATGTACTGCCCGGACAAATAGGATGACACGACCTCTCCGCCCTCCTGCACGTGGCTGTATAGTTCCGACAGGCGCTTGTAGGCCGGATAGGGAGCGATCATCTTGGTGTGGTTGCTGCGGAAGCACGCATCGAGTACCAGTTGCCGCTGCTCCGGCGCCAGATCATGGAGGTCCTCATGCGCCAGCAGGCGCAGCAAGGGATCGCGCAACTGTCCGGAGGCAAACTGGTCCGCATAGTCTTCCAGCTGGTCGAGCAGTATCGGCACGAAGTTCACCACGACGCGCACCTTGGGGTGCCGTTCGAGATGGTAGGCCATGTCGGTGTAATCCTTGATGGCATGCAGGTAGGTCCACGGCAGCACGAAGTCGCCAGTGGAATAGTCGCGGTAATCCGGCTGGTGCATGTGCCAGAGAAAAACCAGGTCAACGGCTTTTTTCATGGTGATGTTTTTGCGTCAACGGATGCTGTGGACTTTCTGTCCGAGCATTTCCGGGGTGATGAGCGTCACGCCGTTCGGGCTGACATGGAAGCGCTTGCGGTCTTCTTCCGGATTGACTCCTACTTCCAGTCCTTCAGGAATCCTGCAGTTTTTGTCCACGATGACGCGCCTCAGCGTAACTTGGCGCCCGACATGCACCTTGGGCAGCAGCACCGAGTCTTCGATGTTGCAATAACCGTCGATACGCACATCGGAGAACAGCAGCGAGCGGCGCACCGTCGAGCCGCTGATAATGCACCCGCCGGAAACCAGCGAGTCGATGGCCATGCCGCGCCTGTCCTCATCGTCGAACACGAATTTGGCCGGCGGCAACTGTTCCTGATGCGTCCAGATCGGCCATTCCTGGTCATACATGTTCAGGTCGGGGATAACCTTGGTCAGCTCCATGTTGGCTTCCCAGTAGGCATCGATAGTGCCCACGTCGCGCCAATAGGGTCCCATGCCGTCACCCATGCCCACGCAGCTTTCCCCGAAGCTTTGCGCAAACACGCGATATCTCGGCACCATGTAGGGGATCAGATCCTTGCCGAAGTCGTGGCTGGAATGGGGGTCATCGGCATCGCGGATCAGTTGTTCAAAGAGAAAGCTCGCGTTGAACACATAGATGCCCATGCTGGCCAGCGCCTTGTCCGGCTTGCCAGGAATGCATGCGGGCTGGGCGGGTTTTTCGTCGAATTTCACGACACGGGAGTGTTCGTCGATGCCCATCACGCCAAACGCGGTCGCATCGGCCACCGGCACTTCCAGGCAGGCGACGGTCATGTCGGCCTTTTTTTCGACATGCAGTGCAAGCAGCTTGCCGTAGTCCATTTTGTAGACATGGTCCCCGGCCAGGAGCAGCACGAAATCAGGATCGGCCTCGCGCAGGATGTCGATGTTCTGGTACACCGCATCGGCGGTTCCCTGATACCAGTGGTCTTCACTGACGCGCTGTTGCGCAGGCAGCAGGGTGATGGATTCGCCGAATTGGCCGCTCAGGAAGGACCAGCCGCGCTGGATATGCTGGATCAGGCTGTGCGCCTTGTATTGCGTCGCGACACCGATGCGGCGGATACCGGAATTCACGCAGTTGGACAGCACGAAATCGATGATGCGGAACTTGCCGCCGAAGGGAACGGCGGGCTTGGCGCGCCAGTCGGTCAGTTGATACAGGCGGCTACCGCGGCCGCCGGCCAGCACCATGGCATAGGTATTCTTGGTGATGCGGCTGACAAAACGCGATGCCGGTTCCCCCGTGGCGAGGTGGTATTTTCTTTGCAGGTAACCCGGTTCAGCTTTCATTTGCTCTCCCTTATTTACCTTGTTGCCGCGCCACCATTATCGTTTACAATCGTTGCATTAGACAAGAACAATGGTGGAACAGGTGAACATGCCGATCGAATCGCTGCTGCAAGCTCGTCTCCATGATCCATTCGGCCTGCTCGGCCTACACCGCGAGGGTGCGGAGTGGGTGGTCAGGGTGTATGAACCGCATGCCACCGATGTCGAACTGCTGAACAACGCCGAGGCCGCGTTTAAGCGCATCCACCCTGCCGGGGTCTTCGAATGGCGCGGCAACAGCGAACCGCCCCGCCCCTACCGCCTGCGCATGCACTACGGCAGTACGACCCATGAAGTCTTCGATCCCTACCAGTTCCCCCCGCATATTTCCCCGCAGGACCTGTACCTGTTCGGTGAAGGCAGGTTGCGTCAGGGCTACCGGATGCTGGGTTCACACAGCATCGAGATCAATGGCATTGAGGGGGTACGCTTCGCCGTCTGGGCACCGAATGCAGAGCGTGTCAGCGTGGTGGGCGAATTCAATAGCTGGGACGGCCGCGTGCATCCGATGCGCTCCCTCGGCTCCAGCGGCGTGTGGGAACTGTTCGTCCCCGGGATACCGCAACACGCGCTGTACCGCTACGAGATACGCAACCGCCACACCGGAAACCTCCTGACCAAAACCGATCCCTACGCGCAGGGCTACGAACTGCGTCCCGGCACGGCAGCCCTCGCCGCGCCGCCCAACCGGCATTGCTGGCAGGACAACGAATGGATGGAGCGGCGCGGGCAGTGGGACTGGCTGCATAGCGCGATCAGCATCTACGAGGTGCATGCCGGTTCGTGGAAGCGCCACCCCGATGGGCGCTTCTACACCTACAGCGAGCTGGCCGCCGACCTCGTGCCCTACGTCAAGGGCATGGGCTACACGCATATCGAACTGATGCCAATCTCCGAGCACCCGCTGGACGAATCCTGGGGCTATCAGGCCACCGGCTATTTCGCACCGACCAGCCGCTTCGGCTCTCCGGATGAGCTGCGCCATTTCGTCGATTGTTGCCACCAGGCGGGCATCGGCGTGATCCTCGACTGGGTGCCGGCGCACTTCCCCAAGGATGACTGGTCGCTGTCATGCTTCGACGGCACTGCGCTGTACGAGCACGAAGACCCGCGCCTCGGCTTCCATGAGGAATGGGGCACGCATGTCTTCAACTACGGCCGCAACGAGGTGAAGAGCTTCCTGATGTCCAGCGCACATTACTGGCTCGCCGAATTCCACTTCGACGGCCTGCGCGTGGATGCAGTCGCCTCGATGCTCTATCTGGACTACTCGCGCAAGGAAGGCGAGTGGATCCCCAATAAATACGGCGGTCGCGAAAACCTCGAGGCGGTGGATTTCCTGCGCGAAATGAACATCATGGTGCACGAGGAATTCCCCGGCGCACTGACCTTTGCCGAGGAATCCACCGCTTGGCCTGCCGTGTCCCGCCCTGTCTACCTTGGCGGGCTGGGCTTTTCGATCAAGTGGAACATGGGCTGGATGAACGACACGCTGAGCTATTTCCGCCATGAGCCGGTGCATCGCCGCTATCACCACAACCAGCTCACCTTCGGCCAACTCTACGCCTACACCGAAAACTTCGTGCTGCCGTTCTCGCACGACGAGGTCGTGCACGGCAAGGGCTCGTTGCTGTCCAAGATGCCCGGCGACGCCTGGCAGAAATTCGCCAACCTGCGCCTGCTCATGACCTACCAGATGACCACACCGGGCAAAAAACTCAACTTCATGGGCAACGAAATCGCCCAGGGGCGCGAGTGGCAATCGGCTTGGGAGCTGGAATGGTGGCAGTTGGGCGAGGAAATGCATCGCGGCGTGCAGAATCTGATGCACGACCTCAACAAGCTCTACCGCAGGCTGCCCGCGCTGTACGACCTGGATTTCCAGCACGATGGCTTCTCCTGGGTAGATTGCAACGACGCCGAGCAGTCGGTGCTGTCCTACCAGCGGCGCGCGCGTGACGGCTCCGTTGCCATCGTCGCGCTCAACCTCACCCCCGTGCCGCGCAACCGCTACCGCATCGGCCTGCCGGCGCAGACGCGCTACCGCGAGGCGCTGAACAGCGACTCGGAACATTACGCCGGCGGCAACCTCGGTAACGCCGGCCTGATCCAGGCGGAGGCTGTCCCCTGGATGGGCCTGCCCTGCTCCGCCGAGATCGTGCTGCCGCCGCTCGGGGGAATCGTGCTCGTGCCGGAAGCCTGACCAATGTCGAAGCTCACGCAATCCCCCACCTGGCAGGCGCTCAAGGCGCACCATTCAATCATCGAGGCGCAGCACATGCGCCAGATGTTCCGCGACGACCCGGCGCGCTTCGACAAACTTTCGCTGCGGTTCGGCGACCTGCTGCTCGATTACTCCAAGAACCGCATCACTGAGGAAACTGTCAGCTTGCTGGTGGCCCTGGCCGGGCAGGCCGGGTTGCCTGCCGCGATCGAATGCATGTTCGGCGGCGAGAAGATCAATTCCACCGAGCGGCGCGCCGCCTTGCATACCGCGCTGCGCAACCGCTCAGGCCATCCGGTTTACGCGGACGGCAAGGACGTCATGCCGGGTGTGCAACGTGTATTAGGGCTGATGCGCTGCTTTTCCGATGCGGTGCGCAGCGGGGGGCATCGCGGGTACACCGGCAAGCCGATAACGGACATCGTCAACATCGGCATCGGCGGCTCCGACCTCGGCCCGCTGATGGCCTGCGAGGCACTCAGACCATATGGCAGCCCGAAGCTGCGCGCGCATTTTGTCTCCAATGTGGACGGCACGCAGCTCGCCGAGACGCTGAAAGAACTGGACGCCGAGACCACCCTGTTCATCGTCAGCTCGAAATCCTTCACCACTCAGGAGACCATGACCAACGCGCGCTCGGCGCGCGCCTGGCTGGTCAACAGGCTGGGCGACGAGCGCGCCGTGGCAAAACACTTTGCCGCCGTCTCCACCAACCTCAAGGCAACCACCGAGTTCGGCATCAATCCGGAAAATGTCTTCGAGTTCTGGGACTGGGTCGGCGGGCGCTATTCGCTATGGTCAGCCATCGGCCTGCCGATCGCGCTGTACATCGGCATGGATCGCTTCGAGGAGCTGCTGGGCGGCGCTTACGCGATGGACGAACACTTCCGCAGCGCGCCGCTGGAGCAGAACATGCCGGTACTGCTGGGACTGCTCGGCGTCTGGTACGGCAACTTCTTCGATGCGTGTTCCAACGCGGTATTCCCCTACGACCAGTATTTGCACCGCTTCCCGGCCTACCTGCAGCAGCTGGAGATGGAAAGCAACGGCAAGCGCGTGGATCGCGACGGCAACGCGGTGGATTACGACACCGGCATGGTGATGTGGGGCGAACCCGGCACCAACGGCCAGCACGCCTTCTACCAGCTACTCCACCAGGGCACGCGCCTGATCCCGGCGGATTTCCTCGCGCCCCTGAACAGCCACAACCCCCTCGGCGAGCACCACGCCATCCTGCTCGCAAACTGTTTCGCGCAGACCGAGGCGCTCATGCTCGGCAAGACCGGGGAGGAAGTGCGCGCCGAACTGGAGGCGCAAGGGTTGAAAGGCGAGGAACTGGAAACCCTGCTGCCACACAAGGTGTTCCCCGGCAACCGGCCGACCAACACCCTGCTCTTCGACCGGCTCGACCCGCATACGCTGGGCATGCTGATCGCGCTCTACGAGCACAAGGTATTCGTGCAGAGCGTGGTGTGGAACATCAATCCGTTCGACCAATGGGGGGTGGAGCTCGGCAAGCAACTGGCCGGCAAGATCCTGCCCGAGCTGGGCAGTGCGGCGACATCGGCGCATGATGCCTCGACCGCCGGACTGATCGGCCACTTCCGCAATCAGATCCGGCCCGACTAAAAGCCTTTAGCCAGTAGGGTGGGCACGACTTTGTGCCCACGCGGATGCCACAAATTACGTGGGCAGACGAAAGCCTTGTCTGTCCACCCTACGCGGCTTCTTCAAGCGGCCTTGACGCCGAGCTCGTTCACGTAGGGAACTGGGCTCGGGTACTGGAAGGCGACCGGGCCGTCCGGCTGGGCGTTGAGGAACTGGCGCACGAAGGGGTTATCCGACTCGAACATTTTCGAGGTCTCGCCATGCGCTACGACCGCGCCGTCGTGGATGAAGTAAACGTAATCGGCGATCTTGAGCGATTCCGAGAGGTCATAGGTCACCACGACCGAGGTCACGCCGAGCGCGTCATTCAGCTTGCGGATCAGGTTCGCGATGGTGTTGAGCGAAATCGGGTCGAGGCCGGCGAACGGCTCGTCGTAGACGATCAGCGCGGGATCGGTGGCGATCGCCCGCGCCAGCGCCACGCGGCGCTCCATGCCGCCGGAAAGCTCGCCCGGCATGAGATCGCGGGCGTTGCGCAGTCCCACGGCATGCAGCTTCATCAGCACCAAGTCGCGGATCATCTCCTCCGGAAGGCCGGTGTGCTCGCGCATCGGGAAGGCCAGGTTGTCGAATACCGACAAATCGGTGAACAGCCCGCTCACCTGGAACATCATGCCCATCTTCAGGCGCATCTCGAACAGTTCGTCGTTGCCGAGCTCGTGCACCACCCTGCCCATGAACTTCACGCTGCCTTTGGATGGCCGCAACTGCCCGCCGAAATGGCGCAGCAGGGTAGTCTTGCCGCAGCCGCTGCTGCCGAGGATGGCGACGATCTTGCCGCGCGGGATGTCGAGGTTGATGCCCTTCAGTACCTCGCGGTTGTTGTAGGCGAAATGGAGGTCTCTGACCTCGACGATGTTTTCCGTAGTCGGATTTTCCATGGGCTGATCCAATATCTTTCCTCTTTCGAGGTTGCCGCGCGTTAAAATGCCGCCATTTTACGGGCAAGAGCATCTATTTGCCATGCCCGCCACCAAACCGCCCAGTTACCGATGACCTCCACTCCACAACAAATCCTGCGCGACGTTTTTGGCTATGCCGCCTTCCGCGGCGAGCAGCAGGCCATCGTCGAGCATGTCGCGGCGGGCGGCGATGCGCTGGTGCTGATGCCCACCGGCGGCGGCAAGTCGCTGTGCTACCAGATCCCCGCGCTGCTGCGGTTCGGAACCGGCATCGTGGTGTCGCCGCTGATCGCGCTGATGCAGGACCAGGTGGACGCGCTCATCCAGCTCGGCGTGCGTGCGGCCTTCCTCAACTCCAGCCTCGACGCCGCTACCGCGCGCGAGGTGCAGGGCCGTTTGCTGCGCAGCGAACTCGACCTGCTGTATGTCGCTCCGGAGCGCCTCTTGATGCCAGGATTCCTGGCATTGCTCGATCAAGTACACGCCTCCCCCTCTCCCTTGCAGGGAGAGGGCTGGGGAGAGGGTAGAAAAGTTAATCTTCCCGGCATCGCCCTGTTCGCCATCGACGAGGCGCACTGCGTCTCGCAATGGGGGCACGACTTCCGCCCCGAATACCGCGAGCTGACGGTATTGCACGAACGCTTCCCCAATGTGCCGCGCATTGCGCTCACCGCGACGGCAGACACGCCGACGCGCGGCGAGATCGTCGAGCGGCTCGCGCTGGAGCAGGCGCGCCAGTTCGTCTCCAGCTTTGATCGCGCCAACATCCGCTACCGCGTCACGCAAAAATCCAATGCGCGCAGCCAGTTGCAGGAATTTCTTGAGGCGGAACATGCGAACGATTCCGGCATCGTGTACTGCCTGTCGCGCCGAAAAGTCGAGGAAACCGCCGCTTGGCTCAAGGAGCGCGGCTGGGATGCCCTGCCCTACCACGCCGGGCTGGATACTGCGACGCGCAGCAAAAACCAGAGCCGCTTCCTGCGCGAGGAAGGCGTGGTGATGGTCGCCACCGTGGCGTTCGGCATGGGCATCGACAAGCCCAACGTGCGCTTCGTCGCCCATCTCGACCTGCCCAAGAGCATGGAAGGCTACTACCAGGAAACCGGCCGCGCCGGGCGCGACGGCCTGCCCGCCAACGCCTGGCTGGCCTACGGCCTGGGCGACGTGGTGTCGATGCGCCAGATGATCGGCGGCGGCGACGCCCCCGAGGAACGCAAGCGGCTGGAACGCCAGAAGCTCGACGCCCTGCTCGGCTACTGCGAATCCACCGCCTGCCGCCATCAGGCCCTGCTGCGCTATTTCGGCGAGGAACATCCGGGCAACTGCGGCGCATGCGACAACTGCCTCGAGCCGGTGGACACCTGGGATGCGACCGAGGCCGCGCAGATGGCGCTGTCCTGCGCCTACCGCACCGGCCAGCGCTTCGGTGCGGGACACCTCACCGACGTGCTGACCGGCAAGCTCACCGAGCGCGTTGAAAAATTCAACCACCACACCCTTTCCACCTTCGGCATCGGCAAGGAACTCAGCCCCACGCAATGGAGCGGCGTGTACCGCCAGCTCGCGGCGGCAGGTCTCTTGGAAGCCGACATCGAAGCCTACGGCGGCCTGAAACTAACCGAGTCCGCCCGCCCGGTGCTGCGCGGCGAACAGCAAGTCTGGCTGCGCCGCGACGCCGACCCGGCCAGGCGCAAGGCGCAGCGCGCCGAGCGCAAGGCCAAGTCGCGCGAACCGTTCGCCGGCGCGAACGAAGACCGCCTGTGGCTCGCGCTCAAGGCCAAGCGCACTTCACTCGCCCGCGAACAGGGCGTGCCGCCCTACGTGATCTTTCACGACAGCACCCTGCTGGAAATCCTCAACCAGCGCCCCGCCAGCCTGGACGAACTGGGCCGGATCAGCGGCGTCGGGCAGAACAAGCTGGCGCGCTACGGGGATGAGTTTCTCAGGGTGATCGAAGATGAGGCGAATCGGCAGTAGCGCTTAACGTTTGAGGTAACCGGCCGCCGGAGCGGCCGAAGCTGCGTAGGAAACTTGCAAGCGCAGCTTGCAGGCGGTCCGTGTTGACCGAAAGGTTAGGTGCTATGTCTCGCCGCCTCTTCTTGATCTTGAAGGAGCGCATATTCCTTTTGTAGCTTTTCGAATGCGGAAATGTCTGCATCGTGATGCTTCTCCAACTTTCGATCAAACCACTCGTAGAATGCAAGAACCCGATCACCATATGCGATGGCGATGTCTGAAATCTTGATCTGTTTGTCAGCCGCAGCAAGAAATGTTCGGCTTGGCTTGGTCCAACAACCCCATTCGAGAAGCTTCTCTCGGTCAATGCTTACGGTCGTAACAAGATCGTGAGCATTTGTCTCTGGAATTCGTGTGATTGTTAGCGACATTGAGCCGCTGGGAAGACCTCTGTGAAGCATGTAGTTTCGAAGGTCTTGGATGAATTTCATCAGAGGGTCGTTTGCCAGTTCGGCTTGAACCTTCTGCTCATAGCCTTGTTTGAATGCGGTCCCAGCGTAGTGGTCGTCGACGAAGACCCTGGTATGGTCTACCAAACTTTTGGCGGACGCGAGGAAGTTATGGAACAGCCGCATCACTTCCATATGTGCCTGAACGCCAGCTCCTTTCATTGGTTCGGACATAAGCTTGAGTCCGATTTCAGGATTCTCAACGATTTCGCACGCCTTCTTTAGCTCCAAATAGTTGCCACTGAAGATGTTGAAAGTGAACGCTCGAAGCTTTCGACGGTTGAGGTAGTTCATTCCCGGCGAGGCGTGTAGCTGTTTGAATAGCTCGTAGGATGGGCGAGCGGAAAGTATGATGGCACCTAACCTAAAGTAGGTGGCAATAACGCCGTATATTCTGGTAAGACTCTCCAGATAAGCTGGAACATCGCTTTTCTCCCCTTGTTGCTGGCAGTCTAGCATGGTGGGGATATTGCAACTCCCCTACTCCCGCCGCCCCAGCACCTTCAAATACACCGCCCGATAAGCCTCGGCGCTGTGCTGCCAGCTGAAATCCTTGTCCATGCAGTTCCGGCGCAGCGCCTTCCATTTGGCTTCATCGTGATAAAGCTCGACCGCGCGCCGGATCGCGGCGAACAGGTTTTCGGCAGTCATGCCGTGGAACGCGAAGCCGCTGGCGCTGCCGTCCTTGAGCGTTTTCGGCGTGCAATCCACTACCGAATCGGCCAGGCCGCCGGTGGCGTGCACGATCGGCGGGGTGCCGTAGCGCTGGCTGTAGAGCTGGTTCAGGCCGCAGGGCTCGAAGCGCGATGGCATGACGAACAGGTCTGCCCCGGCCTCGATCTGGTGCGAGATATCTTCGCTGAAGCCGATATGCACCCCGATGCTGCCGGGGTATCTTTGCGCCAGGTCGCGCGTGGCCAGTTCCATTTTCGCTTCGCCCGTGCCGAGCATGACCAGTTGCGCGGGCAATTCGGCCAGCAACGGCGCGATTTCCAGCAGCAGGTCCAGCCCCTTCTGGTGGGTGAAGCGGCTGACCACGCCGAGCAGCGGCACGTCCGGTGCGGGGTTCAGCCCCATGCGGCGCTGCAGCGACTCCTTGTTGGCTGCCTTGCCGGCCATGCGCGCGCGGCTGTATTTTTGGGCGAGGTGCGGGTCGGTCGCGGGGTCCCATTCGTCGGTGTCGATGCCGTTGAGGATGCCGGTGAGATCGTCGTGGCGCATCGCGAGCATACCCTGCATGCCGAAGCCGAGCGGCTCCTGCTGGATTTCCTGCGCGTAGTTCGGGCTGACGGTGGTGATGTGGTCGGCGTAGAACAGCCCCGCCTTGAGGAACGACAGGTTGCCGTAATACTCCACCCCGTCGATGCCGAAACAGGATGGCGGCAGGTGTAATTCGTCCACCGTCTCGGGCGGGAAAATTCCCTGGAAAGCGAGGTTGTGGATCGCGAACACGCTGGGCGCGGAGCCCGGCGCGAGGCGCAGCCAGGCGGGCGCAAGGCCGGTCTGCCAGTCGTTGCAGTGCACGAGGTCGGGACGCCAGCCGAGCGGCGATCCGCTGCCGCCCAAGAGGGCGGCAATCCTGGAAAGCAGGCCGAAACGCAGCGCATTGTCGGCCCAGTCGTGGCCACTGGCGTCCTGATAGGGACCGCCGTCGCGTTGATACAGGAGCGGACAGTCGAGCACCAGGAGCGGCACGCCGCTCGGCATTGCGCCTGAGAGCAGCCGCGATGAGGGGAAGCCCGGCAAGGCGTCGAAGGTCGCGACGGTTTCATGCCGCCCCAGTTGCGCGATGACCTGCGGGTAACCCGGCACCAGGATGCGCACGTCCACGCCGATGGCGCACAACGCGGCGGGCAGTGCGCCGCTGACGTCGGCCAGCCCGCCGGTCTTGATCAGCGGGGCGACTTCGGAGGTCGCGAACAGGACTTTCAGTTCAGCCATCTGTTAGAGCCAGTGCATCATGCCCAATTCAAACGGATGCGTCAGCATTTCGTGGCTGGGGTAGGTGCGGATGCGGTATTCCAGCTTGCCGCATTTCTCGGGCTGGATTTCGAGGGCGAACACGGTTTCGCCCGCCTCAGTCATCGCGCCGGTGGCTTCGAAGCGGTAGCGCGTTGAGCTCGACAGTTTTTCGCGCTTGGTGAACAGGCCCAGCAGCATCTCCACGACCACGTCGTTGGGCTGCAGGCCGTTCAGCCTGACTCCCACTTCGAAACGCATGCTGTCGCCATAGTTGATTTCCCTCTGCCCGGCATCCAGGCGGCGCAGCGCGACACCCGGCCAGGCGTGGCGGATGCGCGCCTTCCAGCCGGCGATGATCTGCGCATTCTCGAAGTGGTTCTGCTGGTACAGGCGGTGCTGCTGGCTGGCCGGCAGGTAGCATTTGGCGAGGTACTCGCCCACCATGCGCTTGGAGTTGAAGCGCGGCATGATGGAGGCCATCGAGCGCTTGGACATCTTTACCCAGTCGGGCGACAGGCCCATCTTGCCGTGTTCGTAGTACAGCGGCAGGAGTTGGTCCTGCAGCAGTTCGTAGAGGGTGCGGGCCTCCTCGCGCGTGCGGGCTTCTTCGTTCAGCGATTCCGACACCGGCTTGATCGCCCAGCCGTTCTTGCCGTCGTAGCCCTCGCCCCACCAGCCGTCCAGTACCGACAGGTTGATGGTGCCGTTGATGCCGGCCTTCATGCCGGAGGTGCCGCTGGCCTCCAGCGGATAGAGCGGATTGTTCAGCCAGACATCCACGCCGGATACCAACTTGCGCGCCAGCGCCAGGTCGTAGCCTTCCACCATCAGGATCTTGCCGACGAACTCGCGCATCTTGGAAATCTGCGTGATGCGGCGGATCAGGTCCTGCCCCGGAACGTCCGCCGGGTGCGCCTTGCCGGCGAAGATGAACACCACGGGGCGCTCCTCGTGCCCCACTATTGCGCGCAGCCAGTCCAGGTCGCCGAACAGCATGGTCGCGCGCTTGTAGGTCGCAAAGCGGCGCGCGAAGCCGATGGTGAGGACATTGGGGTTTTCCGGGTTGACGTATCTGAGCAGGCGCTCGAGGTGCGCCTCCGAGCCGTGGTTGCGGAAGTGCTGCGCGCTGATGCGTTCGCGCACCATAGTCAGCATCTTGGCCTTCAATGACTGGGTTACGCTCCAGAACAGGTGATCCGGGATGCGATTCACGCCTTCCCAGAACTCCACGTCGTTCATGCGCGCACTCCATTCCAGCCCGAGGTGGCGCTCGAACACCTCTATCCACTCGGTGGCGAGGAAGGTCGGCGCATGCACCCCGTTGGTGATGTAGGTCATCGGGTTTTCCTTGGCCTCGATCTGCGGCCACATGTCGCCGCAGATGTCCGCCGACACGTCGCCATGGATGCGCGACACGCCGTTGTTGAAACGCGTGCCTCGGATCGCCAGCGCCGTCATGTTGAAGTCCGGGCTGTCCTTGGCGTGGCCCAGCGCCAGGAATTCCTCGCTGCTGAGCTTGAGTTCCGGGTAGTAGTGTTCGAAATAGGTGCGCACCATGCCTTCGCTGAAGTGGTCGTGCCCGGCGGGCACCGGGGTATGTGTGGTGAAAACGGTGTTGACCGCCACATATTCGAGCGCAGCCTCGAAGGTCAGCCCTTCGAGGGCGATCTTCTGGCGGATGCGCTCCAGCACCAGAAAGGCCGCATGCCCTTCGTTGATGTGCCATACCGTCGGATGGATGCCGAGTTCCTGCAAGGCCAGCACGCCGCCGATGCCGAGCACGATCTCCTGCTCGATGCGCATCACCTTGTCGCCGCCATACAGGCGGTGCGTGATGTCGCGGTCGTGCACGTTGTTGCTCTCTAGGTCGGTGTCCAGCAGGTACAGCGTGATGTGCCCGATCCTCACCTGCCATATCTTGATGTTGAGCTTGCGGTTGGGCAGGTTCACCGAGATGTAGGCTTCGGAGCCGTCGGCGCGCTTGGCCGGAGCGACGGGCAGGTCTTCGAAATGGGAGTCGGTGTTGGTGGCGATCTGGTTGCCTTCGCCGTCTATGGTCTGGTGGAAGTAACCCTGGCGGTATAGCAGGCCGACGCCGATGAAGGGCAGGCGCAAATCGCTCGCCGCCTTGCAGTGGTCGCCCGCGAGGATGCCGAGTCCGCCCGAATAGATCGGCAGGCTCTCGTGGAAACCGAACTCGGCGCAGAAATAGGCGACCAGGTCGTCCTTGCCCAGCAGATTGGAACCTGCCGGCGGCAAGCGGTAATCATGGTAGGTGTCGTAGGCCGCCAGCACGCGGTTGAGATTGCCGATGAACACTGGGTCTGCCGCCGCATCCTGGAGGCGTTGTTCATCGACGCGCTTCAGGAATGCCTTGGGGCTTTGCCCGGTGGCTTTCCACAGGCCGGGATGCAGGCGCGCGAACAGCGCGCGGGTGGGGCGATCCCAGCTATACCAGAGGTTGTTTGCGAGTTCTTCGAGGCGCGCGAGACGCGCGGGAATTTTCGGGCGGACTTGCAGGATATACGAGGTGCTTTTTTCCATGGTTTTATGCCCCGTCAATAGTCTGAATTGCACGAATGCTCGGATTAATTATAGCGCAACTGCCCTGCTCTCCAGAATTGCCCGGGTGTTTTATCGCCCAGCCAGCGCCGCACGGTCGAGATACCATTCGGCGGACAAAACACGTGCTGCGGGCAGGGACTCTCCTCGCAGAATCCGCTCCAGCGCCTCGCGTTTCCCCGCCCCGGCGACAAGAAAGATTTTATGGCGCGCCGCATTCAATGCGCCTATGCCCAACGACACTCGCTCGGGGGGCGGCTTGGGCGAGTTGAATACCGGCACGGCTGTCGCCGCGCTTTCCGTGGCCGGATTGCCTGGAAACAGGCTGGCGGTATGCCCGTCTTCGCCCATGCCCAACAGCACCATGTCCAGTGTCGCAACCTGCTCCAGCATGGCCGCATAGGCGGCGGCAGCGGCTTGAGCACCCAGTTCGGACGGGATGAAATGGATATTGGTCTGCGGAATGGAAATATGCTCAAGCAAGGTAACGCGGATCATTGTGTCATTACGCTGGGCATCACCTTTGGGCAGGCAGCGCTCATCGCCGATATAAAGCTGGACATGCGCCCAGTCGATGGCGAGGTGGCGCAGCTTTTCATAGCAGCGGCGCGGCGTTTCGCCGCCGGCCAGTACGAGATGAAACACACCGCGTGCAGCAATCGCCTGCGCCGCCGTTTCTGCGATACGCTGAGCGGCCGCAGCGCCCAATCCTTCCGGATCGTCGTGCACAAAGACGGCCTGCGCGTTCGGTAAGTTGGCGATATTCATGTTGCCTCACCGGCTAATTGTGCGGCGCGCAAGGCCGCGCCGAACAGCGCGGCGCGGTCGTTCAGGATTACCCTGACCGGCATGGCTTCGAGCAACGGCCGCATGCGGCCCTTGTTCAGGAATGCGCCGAGGAATGCGCCCTTTTGCAGCAGCGGCAGGATTTTCGGCGCGATGCCGCCGCCCACATACAGCCCGCCTTTGCTCATCACCTTGAGCGCGAGGTTGCCCGCTTCCGCCCCGTACAGGCGCACGAACCAGTTCATCGTTTCGGCGCAGATTTCGTCGCGGCCGGACAGGGCTGCATCGGCTATGGCGGCTGCCGCATCGCCACTTTGCATTTCCTCGCTCAGCCACCGCGGTATCTCCGTGCGGCGATGCAGGCACAGAAACTGGTAGAGGTTCAGCAGCCCCATGCCGGAAACCACGCGTTCCCAGCTGACATGGCCGAACTGCTGTTTCAGGTAGAGGAAAAACGTCATTTCCAGTTCGTCGCCGGGGCTGAAACTGGCATGGCCGCCTTCGGTGGCAAACGGCCGGTGGCACTGCCCGTCCCAGTACAGCCCCGCCTCGCCCAGGCCGGTTCCCGCCGCGATTACGGCAGCGTTGCCGCAGGCACCCGGCACACCGGCCTGCAAGACCAGCAGATCGTCCGCGCCCAGTGCCGGCAAGCCATGGGCGTTCGCTTCGAGGTCGTTGAGCAGGTTGCAACGCGCAAGGCCGAATTGCCGCTGCAAGGCATCGGCGTCGATGCGCCACGGGAGATTGGTGGTTTGCACCGCCCTGCCCTGCACCGGGCCGGCGATACCGAAAGCCGCATAACGTGGGGTTTCAGTATCCGCCAGAAACACGCCGAGCAAGCCTTCGAGGGTGGCATAGTCGCGGCTCGGGTAAGTGGCTTCGCGCTCGATGCGCACTTGTGCGCCGTCGACTTCGACGATCGCGAGGCGCGTCTTGGTGCCGCCGATGTCGCCTGCAAGATAACGATCCATGGCTTCAATAGGCCTGCAGGCTGGCGCCATCCAGATTCAGCGAATGGCGCCAGAACTGGTCGTCACGGTCGAACAGCCGGTAGGTGCCGCGCGGTCCCCAGCTTCCCGCCGGGTAGCCGTTGATGAAATCGCGTTCCATCGCCCACACCTTGAGGATCGGATCCACCACGCGCCATGCCGCTTCCACTTCGTCGATGCGCAGGAACAGCGAATGATCCCCTTGGATCACGTCCAGCAGCAGGCCTTCGTAGGCGTCGTAATCCTCGTCGCCGCCCTTGCGGTACGTCGCATCCAGGCTGATGGCGCGGGTGTGCAAGTCCAGTCCCGGCACCTTGACCTGCATTTCCATCTTCAGGCAATCGTTGGGTTGGATGCCCAGCATGATCCAGTTCGGCTGCGGCGGGCCTTGGCGCGTGTGACGCAGCAAATCCTGCGGCGGGCTCTTGAAGCGCACGCAGATTGCCGAGCTGCCCTCCGCCATGCGCTTGCCGGTGCGCAGGTAGAACGGCACCCCAGCCCAGCGCCAGTTGTCGATGAACAGCTTCAATGCCGCGTAGGTTTCCGTGGTGCTGTCCGCCGCTACGCCGGGCTCTTCCAGATAGCCGGGAACCATCTTGCCGTCGATGCTGCCGCTGGCGTACTGGCCGCGGAAGGCGTGGGCATGCACCGAATTTTGCGTGATCGGGCGAATCGCTTTCAGCACTTTTACCTTTTCGTCGCGCAAATGCTCGGCGGACATCGTCACCGGAGGCTCCATCGCCACCAGGGCCAGCAATTGCAGCAGATGGCTCTGGATCATGTCGTGCAGCGCGCCGGCGCCTTCGTAGTAATCGGCACGCCCTTCGATGCCCAGAGTTTCGGAATGGGTAATCTGCACATGGTCGATGTAGTGGTGGTTCCACAGCGGCTCCAGCAGCAGGTTGGCGAAGCGGAACACCATCACGTTCTGCACCGTGCCCTTGCCGAGGTAATGGTCGATGCGGTAAATCTGCGGCTCGTCCAGATGCCGGTACAGACCCGCCTGCAGCGTCTGCGCACTGAGCAGGTCGTAGCCGAAGGGCTTCTCGATCACCACGCGCCGCCAGCCGTTCTTTTGCTGGAGCAGACCAACATTGCCCATCTTGTCGACGATGGCGGGATAATCCACCGGACGCACCGCCATGTAATAGACCACATTGGGAGGGAATTTCGGGTTTTCTTCGATCAACTGCTGCAAACGCGAGTAGGCCGCATCGTCGCCGGGCGGAATGGCGAAATAATGCAACCGTGCGCAAAATCGCTGCAGCGCAGCCTCATCCATTCCCTGCGGGTGGAGCGGCCGCAATATCCCCGTAACGATGTCCAGCCATTCGTCGCGCTGCCGCTGCGCGATGTCGCAACCCAGTATCGCCATCTGCTCCGGCAGGCGCTTTGCCATTTCCAGGCGGAACAATGCCGGAATCAGTTTGCGGCGGCTGAGGTTGCCGCCCGCGCCGAATATCATCAGCGTACAAGGCTCAGAAACTTTCATTTTCCCCCGTCCGCATGCTTGACCGCATGGCCACCGAAGGCATTGCGCATGGTGGAAAGCAGGCGGTAGCCGTAGCCGGTTTCGCTCTGGCTGGCAAAGCGCATCTGCAATGCCAGGGTCAGCACCGGCGCAGCGACACCCTGGTCGATCGCCTCCACTGCCGTCCAGCGCCCTTCGCCGGAGTCCGGCACATAAGGCGCCACTTTTCCCAGTTCCTGGTCATGTTTCAGCGCTTCCGCAGTGAGGTCGAGCAGCCAGCTGCGCACCACCGAACCATGCCGCCACAGCTCGGTGATCTGCGCCAGGTCGAGCGCGAATTCCTGCTTGCCGCGCAACAACTCCAGCCCTTCGGCGAAGGATTGCATCATGCCGTACTCGATGCCATTGTGGATCATCTTGGTAAAGTGTCCCGCGCCGACCGGCCCGACATGCGCCCAGCCGTGTTCCGCTGATGGAGCCAGGGCTTGCAGGATGGGGGTCATGGTCTTGGCTACTTCGGGCGTTGCGCCGACCATCAGGCAATAGCCGTTCTCCAGTCCCCAGATGCCGCCGGAGGTGCCGCAATCCATGAAACCGATGCCCTGCTCCGCCAGCCATGCTCCGCGCTGCTGGCTGTCATGGTAATTGGAATTGCCGCCATCCACGATGACATCGCCTTTCGCCAGCAGCGGCGCCAGCGCACGAATCTGTTGCTCGGTGGGTTCACCGCTCGGAAGCATCAGCCACACCACGCGCGGGCTGGATAATTGCGCCACTGCGTCGGCTATCGAGGCGGCCGCCAGCATGCCCTCCTCCGCAACAAGTTGCGCGACAGCTTCCGCCGAACGGTCATAACCGACTACCTTGATTCCGTGGCGGCGCAGCCTGCGCGCCATGTTGCCGCCCATCTTGCCCAATCCGATCATCGCCAGCCGCATAAATCCTCCTGATGAAGTAATTCAAGCCGCAGCATCGCACATATCGTACATACTGTACGGTAATAATATTGGTGCCCCAAGACGGGGAAGGCCATGGGCTTGAAAGCCCCATGAATGGTGCCCGGAACCGGAATCGAACCGGTACGAGGGGTTAAGCCTCGACGGATTTTAAGTCCGTTGTGTCTACCAATTTCACCACCCGGGCAGGTATTTGCAGGAATCAAACCGGTATCGATGGATTTGCAATCGCATCAAATCAACCGCTTGGGTGTTTTCTGCCTTGCGATGCGGTTTTTCTTCGCCTCTCGGGGGCGCATTATATTTGAATAGCGAAAAAGACTTCTGCATAAATTCAGCAAGCCTGTGCCCGACAGGCAAGGATGGGGTGGGTTACAACCAGTAGAAATAAACGAATATCAGCAATCCCGGTATCACCACCACAAAGTTCCAGTACCAGCTCACGAGGTCCAGCCCGACGCGGCTTTCGGCCTTGAAGTGCCCGTGAAAAGCGCGAAGCAGCAACACGATCAGCATGATGAGGCCCGCCAGGAGATGCATGCCATGCACGCCGGTCAGCATGTAAAAATTCGTGCCGTAAACGCCGCTGGCCAGGGTAACACCCAGCCCGGCGGCATGGTGGTATTCCATCGCCTCTTGGAAGAGGAACGCCACGCCCAAGACAAGCGCAATCGCCAAGCCAGCAACCATCTGGCCGCGATTGGTGGTCGAAAGCCCCTTGCGCGCCCACATCATTGATGCGGCCGATGCCAGGATGAGGATGGTATTGGCTGCGGGAATGCCCCAGGCATTCAACGGGGTGAATGCCTGCGACTTCGGGCCGCCCGACGGCCATGTTTCCTTGAAATCCGGCCACAGCGTGAAGGCCGGGTCCATGGACGACAGCTCCGGCAGTGCAAAGGCGCGCACGTACATCAGCGCCAGCAAAAAGGAGGCGAAAAAAGCGATCTCGGAAAGAATGAAATAGGCCATGCCGATGCGGAAGGAGCTGTCTTCCCAAGGGCGGTAATTCCCGCTCTCGTCCTCGCAGATGATTTTCCCCAGCCAGCCGAACGCGCCATAGAGCACCACCGCCATCCCCGCAAGGATAGGGGCGACGCCGGAAGCGATGGCATTGATCCTCAGCACAAATCCCAGCACCAGGATGAAAAGCCCCAGGTTGACCGTCACCGGATAGTGGCTCGGGGGCGGCACATAGTAATGGCTGTCGCTGCGCGTTTCGCTCATGACGGTCTCCTTAAGCGTTCACCCGGAAACAGGAAACAGGGTGTAGGAAAGGCTGATCTCCTGCACCTCGGCAGGCAGCTCCGGGCTGACCAGGAAAACCAGCGGCATTTCCTTCGCCTCTCCCGGCTGCAGTACTTGCCGCTGAAAACAGAAGCATTCGATCTTGTTGAAATGCTGCGCCGTCCAGCCGGGGCTCACGCTCGGCACCGCCTGCCCGGTCGCCGCCTGGTTGCTTGGATTTCTGGCCAGGTAGCTGATTCTGGTTACTTCGCCGGGATGCACCCGCATCCTGGTCTGCGCGGGACGAAATTCCCAGCTCATGCCCGGCATCACGGTGCTGGTAAATTCCACCGTCACCCAGCGCGCGGTATCCGCTTCCGACGCCTGCGCAATCTGTACTGCCCCGCCGGTCTTGCCGTTCAGGCCGGTCACCCTGCACAACAGGTCATAGAACGGCACGAGCGCGAATGCGAAGCCGGTTGCGGCGGCAACCAGGAGCAGCAGCCTGACGGTCAGCCGCCGGTTTGCCTGTCTGAGCGCTTCATTCATCGCGACCGCCTTTCACTGCAATACCGGCAGCCATACCGGCAGCTTGATAAAAGTCACGGCATAGATGGCCGCCACGAACAGCAGCAGCGCAACCGCTAGTTGTGCCGTGCGCCGCTCCCTCTTTATCATAGGCTCGCTCATCATTTGACCTCCGGCGGAGTTTCGAAGGTGTGGTACGGCGGCGGAGAAGGCAGGGTGAACTCCAGCCCCTGCGCGCCCTCCCATACCTGGCCTGTGGCTTTCGGCCCGTTGCGCACACACTTGACCACGATGTAGACCAGCAGCAGTTGCGAGAGCCCCAGCAGGAAGGCGCCCATCGAAGAAATGAAATTCATGGTGGAAAACCTGAGCGCATAGTCCGCAACATGGCGCGGCATGCCGTCCAGCCCCGCAAACCATTGCGGGGCGAAGGTCAGGTTGAAGGAGACCACCGTCAGCCAGAAATGCAGCCTGCCGAGCCTCTCGTCGAACATGCGGCCGGTGAACTTGGGCAGCCAGTAGTACAGCGCGGCCATCACTCCGAAGATACCGCCGCCGAAGAAGGTGTAATGGAAATGCGAGACGATCACGTAGCTGTTGTGGTACTGCGCATTGACCGCGACATCCGGCAGGATCAGGCCGGTCAGCGCCCCCATGCCGAAATGGGCGACGAAGCCCAGCGCGAACAGCATCGGCGTCTCGAAAGTCATGGCGCCGCGCCATATCGCACCCAGCCAGCAGAACACCAGCACCGAGGTGGGAACGGAGATCGCCATCGTGGCATACATGAAGTACACCTCTGCGGCGAGCGGCAGGCCGGAAGTCAGCATGTGGTGCGACCACACGATGAAGCTGAGGAAACAGATCGCCCACAGCGCATAGACCTGCGCCCGATAGCCGTAGACCGGCTTGCGCGAGAAGGTCGCGAGGATATGCGGGATCAGCCCCCATACCGGCAACAGCACGATATACACCTCCGGGTGGCCGAAGAACCAGATCAGGTGCTGCAGCAGGATCGGGTCGCCGCCGTTGGCGGCGTCGAAGAAATGCGTGCCGAAATGCCGGTCGGTCAGCAGCATGGTGGCCGCCGCGCTGAAGACCGGCATGGCCAGTATCAGCATGAAGGCGGTGATCAGCCATCCCCAGACGAACAGCGGCATCTTCATCAGCGTCATGCCCGGCGCGCGCATGTTGAACACCGTCACCACCACGTTGATCGCGCCGCTGATGGACGAGAGCCCCAGCAGGTGGATCGCGAAGATCGCAAAATCGATCCCGATCCCGCTTTGCAAATCCAGCGAGGTGTTGTGCATCACCCAGCCGAGCCCGGAGGCGCCGCTGCCGATGCCGGAGAATTGCAGGAAAAACGGGATCAGCAGCAGGAGCGCGGCAAACGGCAGGATCCAGAACCCCCAGTTGTTGACCCGCGGCAGCGCCATGTCGGGCGCACCTATCATGAGCGGGATGAGGTAATTGTTGAGGCCCGTGGCGAACGGCATGATCGCGCCGAACACCATGATCAGGGCATGCAGGGTGAACAACTGGTTGTACATGGCGGGCGAAAAGAGCTGCAGGCCCGGCAGCAGCAACTCGGCACGCACCGCCATGATGAAAGAGCCGCCGACGAAGAACATGAGGCCGCCGAAGCTCATGTACAGGATGCCAAGGTCCTTGTGGTTGGTGGTGGTCAGCCAGCGCATCAGGCCCGCGGGTGGATGGTCATGCGCAACTGCAGCGGTTCCAGTCATGTGTTCTCCTTAACGCAATGCCTTGACCAGCGAAGGCTGCACCATGTCGCCCATGTGATTGCCGAACGAATTGCGCTCATAGGTCACGATCGCGGCGATCTCGACATCGGACAGGGTATTCTTGAAGGCCTGCATGGCGGTACCCGGCTTGCCGTTCATGACCCGGTCCAGATGGCCGTCCTTGAGCAGGCGTCCTTCCTTATCGAGGAACGGCCCATTTTCGAGCTTGCTTCCCGCCAATGCAGGAAAAGCCCCCGGAACCCCCTTGCCGCCAGCCTGGTGGCAGGCGATGCAAATCCGGTTATAGACTTCCTCCCCTTTCGCCATCAGCTCTTCCCTGCTCCAGGCCTTGCCGGCAGCCAGCTCTGATGTCGTGCCTTCCGTTTTTTTCTTCGCAAGCCATTCCCTGAATTGCGGCTCGGCGACGGCCTCCACCACGATGGGCATGAAGGCATGCCCGTCGCCGCATAACTGGGAGCACTGGCCGCGGTAGGTTCCGGGCTTGTCGATGTTTACCCACATCTCGCGCAGATAGCCGGGAACGGCGTCGCGCTTGACGCCGAAGGAAGGCACCCACCAGGAGTGGATCACGTCGCTGGAGGTCAGGAGGATGCGCACCTTCCTGTTGGTGGGCAGGACAAGCGGATTGTCCACTTCCTGCAGGTAATGCTCGCCCTTGGCCTTCCTGCCATGGATCTGGTCTTGCGAGGTCGCGATGGTGCTGACGAATTTGATGTTCTCTTCCGGGTATTCATACTGCCATTTCCACTGGCTGGCCGTCACCTTGACCACCATTTCGGCAGCGGTCCCGGTATCTTCCATACGCGCGATGGCCTGGAAGGCGGGGATACCCATCCAGACGTAATCGATGAAGATCAGCAGCAGAAAGGGAGCGATTGCCAATATCCACTGCCGTTTGCTGCGTGGGCCGGTGAATGTCCCCGGTTGAGCACCTGAGCTCTTGCGATGCTTGAAGATGGAATAAGCGAAGATGGCAAAAACGACCACATAGATGCCCATGATGATGTGCAGAAAATCTACGCTCGCCGTCATCGAATCACGGGCCACGGGGGTAACGGGTTCCTGAAAGTCCCAGATTGATTTCGCGCATGCCGGATCGGAAGCAAAAAGGAAAAAAACCACCCCGAGCCATGGCCGCAGCTGTTTTATAGCCGGTCTTTCCTCATGGAGACTTGCAGCCTCGTGCCTTATGCCGCAACAGGGAAGCGTGCTGTACCGCTCTTGAGTGGCAGGTTCATCATGAATGGCCGCACCGGCTAATTCCATGGCATAACCTCCGCCGAGTATGCTTCTGTTTCTCCCTGACCGTCAGGCGGGCCGTCCCGCCTGTTGGATTTGAGTCCTTCACCCTGCCTGATCGGGCATTATCTGGAAAACTTTCTTGGAAACTGCCTGGCAATCCCCGTAGTGAGCATGTCGGCGAATGCGAGCATGTGTGCATGCCCTTTATCGTAGGCATCGATGTCTGCGGCCCAGTCTTTCTTGAGCCTGGAAACGACCTCGGAGGTCGTGAAATCGAGATGTTTGTACAACATGTCGGTGAGCACCGCTTTCTGCCAGTTGGGGTTTGCGCTGCTCAGGAAAGCGGCGATGTCATCGGCATTCTCATGCCACTTTTTCTGTCCTGCGGCCAAGCCGTCGTTATCGCCAGCCTTGGCTGCCTTCACGACATTCGCGGCAATCAGGATATGGTCGCGCAGCAGCGAAGCGAGCCTGTCGCCCGCCATCCCGCCATAATATGGCTTGATGGCGTTGCCGATATCGTCCTGGTTTTTGAGAAGCCGTTCGGCAACCTTCTGGGAATCTTCGAGGCCCCCAAGCCCGCTGATGATGTAGTTCCGCGTGTAAACAAGGTGGTCTTCCCACAGTTGCCGCATGCCCAGCCGCAAAGCTACGGCAGACTGCGTCACGACCACCCTCCTGTCCATCTTGTGCGCGGCGGTGCCGTTGCCTTGGGCATAGCAAACCGGCATAGATACCATGACGGCGGTGCCAAAGAGCGCGACTGTTATCAGCTTGAACATGCGAACCTCCTGAAGTTAAGGGCTAACGCTGGGCTGCGCACATTGCGGTCTTTTGCAAGTCGCCATGACTATTGGGAATCTAACTTAGGCACCCTCATGGCTCAATAGGTAATACTATGTAGATGAGGTGCAAAGCTTACCGATCGCTGCGCCCAAGGCCCAAAGCAGAAACCACGCCTGAAATGGCGTGGTTTCTGGCTTCTGGACTGGAGGCGCGGGCCGGAGTCGAACCGACCTACACGGATTTGCAATCCGGTGCATAACCGCTTTGCTACCGCGCCGTGCCGAGGAACACTGGCTTGAAATGATTAAGGGAAAGCAGGAGATGCTTTCCCTTAGTTGTTTGGAGCGGGAAAAGAGTCTCGAACTCTCGACCTCAACCTTGGCAAGGTTGCGCTCTACCAACTGAGCTATTCCCGCAAAACGAGTTGCGCATTATAGGGATATTCGAATGTCTGTCAACATTTGCACTGGTAAAAATTCACTTTTCAAATTCCCTTACCTTGAATAATCGCTCGAAATTCCCCGTGGTGCGCCGCCCCACTTCATCGACGGAGATGCCGCGCAACGAGGCGATTTCCTCGGCGACATGCCTCACGTAGGCCGGCTGGTTGAGCTTGCCGCGGTGCGGTACGGGCGCCAGATAGGGGGCGTCAGTTTCGATCAGGATGCGCTCAAGCGGCGTGCGTTGCGCCACATCCTTGATCTGTTTGGCATTCTTGAAGGTGACGATGCCGGAAAAGGAGATGTAAAACCCCATCGCCAGCGCGGCTTCGGCCACTTCCCAGGTTTCGGTGAAACAGTGCATGACCCCGCCCGCTTCGGCCGCATTTTCTTCCGCCATGATGCGCAGGGTATCCGCAGCCGCCTCACGGGTATGGACGATGAGCGGCTTGCCGCATTCGCGCGCGGCGCGGATGTGGTTGCGGAAGCGCGTGCGCTGCCATTCGAGGTCACCCTTCAGCCGAAAATAATCCAGGCCGGTCTCACCGATGGCGATCACCCTGGGATGCCGCGCCAGCTCGACCAGGCGCGCAGCATCGGGCTCTTCGACGCCTTCGTAATCGGGATGCACCCCCACCGATGCGTAGATGTTCGGATGCTGTTCGGCCAGCGCCAGCACCTGCGGAAATTCCGCCAGGTTGACCGAAACACACAGCGCGCCGGCCACGTCGTTATGGCGCATCTGCGCCAGCACATCGGGGAGGTTTTCGGCCAGCCCGGGGAAATCGAGATGGCAGTGGGAATCAATGAACGACATGTTTAGTGGAGCATGAGCTGGCGGTAGGAGAACAGCAGCGACTCCAGAAACAGCTTGGGATTGAGTGTATGTTGCGCCTCGCGTTTCGCGCCTTGCAGGTAGCTTTGCAGTCGTGCGAGGTTCAGGGGTGCGACGGGTTCGACCAGCTTCCTGATGGCGGCCTCTTCGCTGGGATGGTAGCGCAGCTTGCCCGCCAGCTTCATCGCGCTCAGGTCGTAGCTCCATTGCTGCAGCCATTGCACGACCACCACCTGTTCGGTTTTCTGTAAGGCCTCGGCCAGCGCGAATACGTCCAGCGCGGCGGGTTGGCGCACGGCGCGCAGCAACTTGTCGCGTTCCTCGCTGCCCAGTTGTTCGTCCAGTTGGGCGGCCTGCAGCGGCGCGAAGCCGGAGGCCGCGAGGGCTTCGGCTGGGTTCTTCACGCCCTGCTCTGCCAGCCAGCGTGCGGCGCTTTCGGCATCGGGCGCGGGCAAGACGAACGACAGGCAGCGGCTCAGGATGGTCGGCAGCAATTGCTGCGGTTTGTGCGACACCAGGATGAACAGCAGGCCCGGCGAGGGCTCTTCAAGGCTCTTCAGCAAGGCATTCGCGGCATTGGTGTTCATCGCCTCGGCGGGGTGGATGACGACCACGCGCCGGCCGCCCTGATGGGCGGACATGCCGGAAAAATCGGCCAATCCGCGCACCTGGTCGACGGAAATCTGTTTGCTGGGTTTCTTGCCGGATGCGGACTTGGAATCATCACCCTCCTCGCCATCCTGGCTCAAGGCATCCGGTTGCAGCAGGCAAAAATCCGGGTGCGAGCCTTGGGAAAACCAGTGGCAGGAAGGGCATTGCCCGCAGGCAAAACCGGTTTCATCGGGGTGCTGGCACAGCAGGCTCTGGGCAAAATTCATCGCCAAGTCGAACTTGCCTATCCCCTTGCTTCCCTTGAAGAGCAGGCCATGCGGCGGGCGCTTGCGCAGCTCCTGCAAGCGCGCCCAGTCACTTTTTTGCCAAGGATATATATTATTCATATCAAAGCGATAGAATGATTTCTTTGAGTTTTTGTTTAACTGCATCCATGGGCAGAGCCGCATCGATGACGACATAACGCTGTGGATTTTGTTGCACGCGCTTGTGGTAGCCGGCGCGCACCCGCTCGAAGAAATCGGCCTGCTCCTGTTCGAAGCGATCGAGCGAGGTATTGTTCGGCCTTGTGCTGTCAGGCGATCTCAGGCGTTGCTGCGCGACCTCGACCGGGACATCGAAAAACAGCGTGAGATCGGGCTGCAGGTCGGGGTGCACCCATTGCTCGAGCTGGCTCAGCTTACTCCAGTCCAGCCCCCTGCCGCCGCCCTGATAGGCGAAGCTGGCATCGCTGAAACGGTCTGAAATCACCCATTTGCCCGCGTGCAGCGCCGGCTTGATGACTTGCTCAATGTGCTCCAAGCGAGCCGCAAACATCAGCAGCGCCTCGGTGCCAATGCTCATCGGCTGGTTCAGCAGGATTTCGCGCAATTGCTCGCCGAGCGGCGTGCCGCCCGGTTCGCGAGTGACCAGCACGTCGGGGCCACGTTGGCGCAACGCCTCGGCGAACCACCCCAGATGGGTGCTTTTGCCTGCCCCATCGACCCCCTCAAAAGTTATAAATTTGCTCATTTCTGGTATTGATTCACCGCCCGGTTATGTTCGGCCAGGCTGGCGGAAAATTGCGAACTCCCGTCGCCGCGCGCCACGAAGTATAGCGCGTCGGTTTTTGCCGGGTGCAGCGTCGCCTGCAACGCGGCCCTGCCCGGCAAGGCAATCGGTGTGGGTGTTAGTCCGCCGCGCGTGTAGGTATTGTAAGCGGTATCGGCCAGCAGGTCGCGCTTGCGCAGGTTGCCGTCGAATTTTTCGCCCAGCCCGTAGATCACGGTCGGGTCGGTTTGCAGCAGCATCCCCTTGCGCAGGCGGTTGATGAACACCCCGGCGATCATTCCGCGGTCGCCGGGTGCGCCGGTCTCCTTCTCGACGATGGAAGCCAGGATCAGCGCCTGATAAGGGGTTTGCAACGGTAGCCCCGGCTCGCGCGCCGCCCATGCCTCCTGCAAATTCCGCTGCATGGACTGGTAGGCGCTCTTGATGATTGCCAAGTCGCTGCTGCCGGAGGCGAAATTATAAGTGTCGGGGAAAAACAGTCCCTCGGGATGGCTTTCCGCCGCACCGATGCGCTGCAGGATTTCCGAGTCAGTCAGGTTCATGGTGTCATGCGCGACGTCCGGGCTGGCGTCCAGCGCGGCGCGCAGCTGCCTGAATGTCCAACCCTCGATGACGCTGACCTGTCCCTGGACGACCAGCCCCTTGTCGAGAATGTTCAACAATTCCAGCGGTGAAACCGGATGCACCAGCGCGTATTTGCCGGCCTTGAGCTGCCCCGATTTACCCAAGAGGCGCGCCAGCCAGACGAACGCCCAGTCCTGTTCCAGCAGTCCGGCCTGCCCCATGTCCCGCGCCATGCCCTTCAGGCTGCTGCCCTGTTTCAGCGTAAACTCGAACGGCGTGGCGGGCAGCGGCAGCGGGCGGAGGGCGTAGTAGCCTCCTCCTGCCGTGGTGAGCAGCGCCAGCAAAACGATCAGGGCGAAGAGCTTCCGCATCATGCATCCATCCGCTCAAGGTCGTGGCGGATGCGCGCGGCAACCGGAAAATGGCCCCAACTGCACTGCCCGAGCTCGCGCACCGGCCACAGCCCGATGACGCTGTTCACGAGGAACAATTCGTCGGCTTGCAGCGCCTCCTCCAGTGCAACATCGCGCACCTGCAGCGTGACACCATGCTGCGAGGCCCAAGCCATGACTCGTTCGCGCTGCATTCCCGCCGTACCGCAGCGCGACAGATCGGGCGTAACCAGTTCCCCCTGCAACACCAGGAACAGGTTGCTGCGCGCACCCTCGATCAGATGCCCCTCGGCATCCAGCAACAGCCCCTCGGCAAGCTGGCCGTCGTGCTGTTGCGCCGCGCTCAGCTCGGCTGCGGCCAGCACGTTTTCCAGGCGGTTGAGGTGTTTGACGCCGGCAAGGCGAGGCTGTGCGGCCAGGCGCAGACTGCACACATGCGCCTTGATGCCTTCAGTCGACCATTGCGACGGATAGTCCGGCAGCGGCGAAAAATCCCAGATACGCGTGGGCACAACATCGGCGGGCGGCGTGTATCCGCGTGTACCCTCGCCGCGCGTGACGATCAGCTTCACCACACCGTCCGGATGCTGTGCGAGCACCTGATCCAGTTCGGCGCGAAGCAGCGCCTCGCCCGGGCAGCTTATGCCGAGCGCGGCGCAGTCATGCTGGAGTTTGAGGAAATGCAGGGGCCAGTGCAGCGCCTTGCCCTTGGCGGCACGCAGGGTGCGGAATACCCCGTCGCCGTAGAGCAGGCCCCGGTCGCGGATGCTGATCGAGTTACCGGGTACACCGTTGACCAGCATCGCGGAGGGAGAGGTTAAAGCTTACGGAATACCAGCGAGCCGTTGGTTCCGCCGAAGCCGAAGTTGTTATTGACCGCGACATCAATCTTCATGTTGCGGGCGGTATTCGCGCAACAGTCCAGATCGCACTCCGGATCCTGCTCGAAGACATTGATTGTTGGCGGCGCAATCTGATGGTGTACCGCCAGGGCGCAGAATACCGACTCGATGCCGCCCGCGCCGCCCAGCAGATGGCCGGTCATCGACTTGGTGGAGCTCACTACCAGCTTCCTGGCGTAGTCGCCGAAGGCCAGCTTGATCGCGTCGGTTTCGTTCTTGTCGCCCAGCGGCGTCGAAGTGCCGTGCGCGTTGATATACTGCACGTCCTGTGGATTCAGCCCGGCATTGCGCAATGCATACAACATGCTGCGCTTCGGGCCGTCGGTATTCGGCGAGGTGATATGGTAGGCGTCGCCGCTCATGCCGTAGCCCGCCAGTTCCGCGTAAATCTTTGCGCCACGCGCCTTGGCGTGCTCGTATTCTTCCAGCACCATCACCCCTGCGCCTTCGCCGATAACGAAGCCGTCGCGGTCCTTGTCCCAAGGGCGGCTGGCGGTGGCCGGATCGTCGTTGCGCGTGCTGAGCGCGCGTGCTGCTGCAAAGCCGCCCACTGCCAGCGGGCTGATCGTCGCTTCGGCACCGCCCGCAATCATCACATCCGCATCGCCGTACTCAATGATGCGCGCCGACTCGCCGATGCAATGCGTGCCGGTGGTGCAGGCGGAGACCATCGCCAGGTTCGGGCCCTTCAGCCCGTACATCACGGACAGGTTGCCGGAAATCATGTTGATGATCGTGCCCGGGATGAAAAACGGCGAGATTTTGCGCGGGCCTGCGGCGAGAAAATCGTTATGCGTTTCCTCGATCATCGGCAAACCGCCGATGCCGGAGCCGATGTTCACGCCGATGCGCTCGGCATTCTGCTCGGTGACTTCCAGCCCGGCATCCTTGAACGCCTCCATGCCGGCCACCAGGCCGAAATGGATGAAGCGGTCCATGCGGCGCGCATCCTTGGCGGGAATGTACTGCGTAACGTCAAAATCCTTCACCTCGCCGGCGATCTGCGCGGCCAGCGCGCTGGCATCGAAGCGGGTGATCCGGGTAATGCCGGGCTTACCCGCGACGATGTTCTGCCAGACAGTAGGAATTCCGATCCCGACCGGGGAAATGATCCCCAGCCCGGTAATGACGACTCTGCGTTTAGACAAACTGACTCCGTTTAACAAACGAAATAAAGGAGGGAATTACTTTTGATGCGCCAAGACGTAGTCGATGGCTTGCTGGACGGTGGTGATTTTTTCCGCGTCTTCATCGGGGATTTCGCATTCGAATTCTTCTTCCAGAGCCATCACCAGCTCTACGGTATCCAGAGAATCAGCACCCAGATCGTTGACGAAAGAAGATTCATTCTTGACTTCCGATTCGTTCACGCCAAGCTGTTCGGCGACGATCTTTTTAACGCGTTGTTCAATAGACATTTATATCTCCCACCTAGTTTAAGTTAAAAAAGCGGACGGGATTGTATCAAAGTTGCCGGAAATTCCAAACGAAAACCGCTAAAAATCGCCCGTCCCGCCCCGCTTTTGCCGCCATCTATTTGATTAACCGGAATTCCTGCTTTCAGGTCAGGGCTATTCATGATCCGGCGGCGGCGCGATTTTGATGATCTCCTCCACCGTGGTCAGCCCTGCCGCGACCTTTTCCGCCCCGTTGAGGCGCAGCGGCTTCATGCCCTCGCGTCTCGCCAGCGCCTTGATCTTGGCGAGTTCGGCATCCCTGACCACCAGCTTTTTCATTTCCATGCTGAGCGGCAGCATCTCGTAGATGCCGGTGCGCCCGCGATAGCCGGTCATGCGGCATTCGAGGCAGCCGATGGCGGCATTGACCTGAGCGGGCTTGGCGGCCTTCCACGGTGAGACCAGTTCCTGCCAGGCCTCGTCGCTGATTTCGCCCGCAGCCTTGCAATGCGGGCACAGCGTGCGCGCCAGGCGTTGCGCCATCACGCCCAGCAGCGTCGAATTGAGCAGATAGGCCGGCACGCCCAGTTCGAGCAATCGCGTGATCGCGGAAGGCGCGTCGTTGGTATGCAGCGACGACAGCACCAGATGGCCGGTGAGCGCCGCCTGGATCGCCATCTCGGCAGTTTCCGCGTCGCGGATTTCGCCCACCATGATGATGTCCGGATCCTGCCGCAGCAGGGTGCGCACGCCGTCGGCAAAATTCAGGCCGATGTTGTGCTGCACCTGCATCTGGTTGAACGCCGGCTCGATCATTTCGATCGGGTCTTCCACCGTGCAGACGTTCACCTCCGGCGTGGCGAGCTGCTTCAGCGTGGAATACAGCGTGGTGGTCTTGCCGGAGCCGGTCGGGCCAGTCACCAGGATGATGCCGTTGGGCTGGCTCGTCCAGCCGTTCCACAGTGCGGTCTGCTCGCGCGAAAAGCCGAGATCGGTGAAATTTTTCACCAGGATTTCCGGGTCGAAGATGCGCATCACCAGCTTCTCGCCGAAGGCGGTCGGCATCGTGGAGAGGCGCAGTTCGATCTCATCGCCCTCCGCGCTGACCGTCTTGATGCGTCCATCCTGCGGCCGGCGCTTCTCCACCATGTCCATGCGCCCCAGCAGCTTGATGCGGTTGGTGATGGCGTTGGTGACGGGCATCGGCAGCTGGTAGACCTGGTGCAGCACCCCGTCGATGCGGAAGCGCACAATGCCGAGGTCGCGGCGCGGCTCCAGGTGGATGTCGCTGGCGCGCTGCTCGAAGGCGTACTTGAACAGCCAGTCCACCAGCGTCACCACATGCTGCTCGTTGGCGTCGAGGTTCTTGTTCTTGCCCAGTTCGACCAGTTGCTCGAAGTTCTGCACCCCGATGGCCTGCCCCGCCCTGGCCTTGCTGGCAAGCTGCACCGAACTCGCGAGGCTGTATATTTCCGGCAGGTAGTGGTTGATGTCGAGCGGGCTGGCCAGCACCAGCCTGATCTTCAGGTTGAGGATGCGCTCCAGGTCCGCCACCCAGTCGGTGAGGAAGGGTTCGGCGGTGGCGATGCTCACCTCGCGCTCGCCTAGCCCGACCGGCATGATCTTGAGCCGCTCGGCGTAGGACTTGGAAATGATGCTGGCGATGCCGGCGAAATTCAGCTGCAGCGGATCGATGTGAAAATACGGCATGCCGAGATGCGCCGCCAGCCATTCGGTGAGGAACTCGGTAGTGAGCAGCTTGTTGGGCGGCAGCAGATTGCGCCATTTCTGCTCGCCGATCACCGCCAGCGGATGGATGTGGTCGGCCTTGTGGCTCCTCATGAGCCGGCTCGCATCCTCCTCCGCCACCATGCCGTCCCGCATCAGCCAGCGCAGGATGAACTCCAGCGTCAGTTTCTGCCCACGCTGTGCGGCGATGAAATTCTCTTTATTCATGGCAAGCCATCAGGATGAACGACTCAAGCAGCAGGTGTCTCGCCCGCCGGCGGCTGCAGCGAGCCATCCTGGGGCTGCTCGCCCTGTGCCGCTGCCTTCTTCTGCCGCTTCTCCTCCTGCTTCTTTTTCTTGGCGAGTTCTTTCTGACGTTTCTCGTACGAGTAATTTGGTTTGGCCATTTGCGTTCCCGCTCTTTAAGTTTGAGGGGCACATGATAACAAGTCCTTCGGCCTTGTAGCGCTTTGATGTTTACGGAGCGGGTTGCGCGCAGCCCTCTGTTATCATTGAGCCATGCTCAATATCCAGAATCTGACCTACCTGCAGGGCGGCACACCGCTGTTCCAGCAGGCGAATTTGCAGGCGTTCGCCAATCAGCGCATCGGGCTGGTCGGCAAGAACGGCTGCGGCAAGACCACCCTGTTCCGCCTGATCCGCGGCGAAATCAAGCCCGACGGCGGCGAGGTCTCGCTGCAAAGCGGCAAGACTATCGCCCATGTCGAGCAGGAGATCGCCAACTCCGCACAGCCCGCGCTGGAGTTCGTGCTCGACGGCGACGTGCAGTTGCGCCAGCTCGAGAAAATCCTGGCAAGGGATAACCACGACGCGGCCTGGTTCGAAGCCCAGCACCAGTTCGAGGCCATCGACGGCTACGGCGCCCCGGCGCGCGCCGCGCAACTGCTGAACGGCTTGGGCTTCGCCAGCGACAGTCTGGCGCGTCCGGTAACCAGCTTCTCCGGCGGCTGGCGCATGCGCCTCAACCTGGCGCGCGCGCTGATGCACCGCGCCGACCTGCTGCTGCTCGACGAGCCGACCAACCACCTCGATCTCGAAGCGATCCTCTGGCTCGAACAGTACCTGGCGCGCTACCCCGGCAGCATCCTGCTGGTCTCGCACGACCGCGAATTCCTCAACGCCACCGTCAACCGCATCGCCCATGTGCACGACTGCGTCATCGACAGCTATGCCGGCGACTACGACGATTTCGAGCGCGCCCGCGCCGAGCGCATCGCCCAGCAGAATCAGGCATTCCAGACGCAGCAGGCGAAGATCGCGCATCTGGAAGACTTCGTGCGCCGCTTCCGCGCCAAAGCCACCAAGGCCAAGCAGGCGCAGAGCCGAATCAAGGCGCTGGAACGAATCACGCGCATCGCACCCGCGCATGTCACCGACGGCCATTTCGAACTGGAGATCGAAGCGCCGGAGCGCAGCCCCGACCTGCTGCTGCGCGCCGAGAAGATGGGCTTCGCCTACGGCGACAAGAAGCTGTTCCAGAACGTCGACTTGGTGCTGCGCGCCGGTGCGCGCATCGCGCTGCTCGGGCCGAACGGCGCGGGCAAGTCCACCCTGATCAAGCTGCTGGTCGGCGAACTCGCACCCACCTCGGGCAAACTGGAAACCACCCCGGACATCCGCATCGGTTACTTCGCCCAGCATCAGTTGGAAAACCTCGACAGCAAAGCCACCCCGCTGCAGCACATGGAACGCATAGCGCCCAAGGAAACCACGCTCGCGCTGCGCAGCTTCCTCGGCCGCTTCGGCCTGGCCGGCGACAGCGAGGATCGCCCGGTGGCAAGCTTCTCCGGCGGCGAGAAAAGCCGCCTCGCGTTAGCACTCTTGGCCTGGCAAAAGCCCCACCTGCTGCTGCTCGACGAGCCGACCAACCACCTCGACCTCGACATGCGCGACGCACTCACCATCGCGCTGGAGGAATACACCGGCGCGGTGGTGCTGGTATCGCACGACCGCAGCCTGATCCGCGCCGTGGCCGACGAGCTGTGGCTGGTCGCGGACGGGCAGGCGAAGCTGTTCGACGGAGATTTGGAAGACTACAAGGTCTGGATCGAAGCGCGCCGCCCGCGCGAGACGGTACAGGCCAAGCCGGAAAAACCCATTCAGAAAGCCGCACCCAGGCCGAACCGGAAGGCGCTGCTGTCGAAACAGACCAAGCTCGAAACCGAGTTGAACAAGGCGCAGACCGAATTAACCGAGATCAACGGCAAGCTAGGCGACCCGACCACCTACACCGGATGCAGCGGCGATTTCATCGCCGGCCTGAATGCCCGGCGCGAAGTACTGGAAAGCAAGGTCGCGGAACTGGAAGAAAGCTGGCTGGAACTGGAGATGAGTTTAGAGGAAGCGGTGTAGCGTATCTTCTAAAGCTACGGTACCCCTACTCCCTCTACATCCCACTGCTCACCCGCAGCGTAGCTCCCTACAGCGCGCGCACCTTCACCGTTTTGCCCTTAACCTTGCCGGCCGACAATTTGCGCACGGCCTCTGTGGCGATGTTGCGCGCGACGGCGACATAGGTGGAGAAGTCGGTCACGGTGATCTTGCCGACCTGCTCGCGCGTGTATCCCGCCTCGCCGGTGAGCGCGCCCAGCACGTCGCCGGGGCGGATCTTCTCCTTGCGCCCGCCGAGTATCTGCAGCGTCACCATCGGCGGCACCAGCGGCGAGTCGTCATCGTTTTGCAGCGCGCCCAGCTCATGCCACTCCGGTTCGATGCGCATCATCTGCGCGAGGCTGACGATGCGATGCCGGTCGCTCGGGCCGCACAGGCTCAGCGCCCAACCGTCCTGATCGGAGCGGCCGGTGCGGCCGATGCGATGGATATGGACTTCCGGGTCAGGCGTGACATCAACGTTGATCACCGCTTCGAGTTGCGCGATATCCAGGCCCCGCGCGGCCACATCGGTAGCTACCAGCACCGAGCAACTGCGATTGGCGAACTGGATCAGCACCTGGTCGCGTTCGCGCTGTTCCAGATCGCCATTCAGGGTCAGCGCCTTGACGCCCTGGGCATGCAGCGCTTCCAGCAGGGAGCGGCATTGCTGCTTGGTGTTGCAGAAGGCCAGCGTGCTAACCGGACGGTAGTACTTGAGCAACATGCCGACCGCCTGCAAACGCTGCTCGTTTGCCACCTTGTAGAAGCGCTGGCGTATTTTGCCTTCCTCATGCTGTTCCTGCAGCTTCACTTCCCGAGGATTGCGCAGGAACTGGCGCGCCAGCCGCGCGATGCCTTCGGGATAGGTCGCCGAGAATAGCAGCGTCTGGCGCTCTGCGGGGCAGCGTCTCGCCACCCAAGCGATCTGGTCGTAGAAGCCCATGTCCAGCATGCGGTCGGCCTCGTCGAGCACCAGCGTGTTGAGCGCCTCCAGGTTCAGCGTGCCGCGATCCATGTGATCCATGATGCGCCCCGGCGTGCCGACGACTATATGTGCGCCGTGCTCAAGGCTGGCAATCTGCGGGCGCATCGTGCTGCCGCCGCACAGCGTCAGTATCTTGATGTTATCTGCGGAGCGCGCCAAGCGGCGTATCTCCTGCGTCACTTGGTCGGCCAGCTCGCGCGTCGGGCACAGCACCATTGCCTGTACCGCAAAGCGGCGCGGGTTAAGGCGGGTCAACAGCACCAGCGCGAACGCCGCGGTCTTGCCGCTGCCGGTCTTGGCCTGCGCGATCAGGTCATGCCCGGCCAGCGCGATCGGCAGGCTGGCCGCCTGTATCGGGGTCATCGTCAGGTAGCCCAGCTGCTGCAAGGTCGATTGCATGCCGGGCGACAGCGGCAGTTCGCTGAAAGAGCACCCGGCTGTGGAGGCGGAGGTGGGTGTTTGAGTATCGGCCATGGTTACGCTCAGTCCTTGCGCCGTTTGGTAAAGAACGGCTTGCGCTGCCCCGGGCGTTTGCGGTCGGCTTCTGCCGGTTTGGGCTTGGGCACCAGCCAGCTTCTACCAGATTTTTTGGCGGCCTGATGTTCCGCAATGGCCGCAGCGAGTTGTTCCACCGTCAATAAAATGATCGCGTGTTCGCCCTTGAGATGGTAATCGGCGAGCAATTCCCTGATGCCGAAGATGCGTTCCGGGGTGTCGGCTTTCTTGCGCTGGCCTGCCATCATTTGCTGCGCATCCGGCGCCAGCGTATAGCCGCCCTCCTGCGCGCAGATCAAGCCGTATTCGGAGAGCCGATAAAACGAATCGGACAATTTTGTTTCGGAAGGAATCGTTCCTTGAGTCAGATCGGCCGCAGCAATGATCTCGACAAGACCGGCCGGCCGTCGCTTCGCAGCAAGCGACAGGGCCAGCAAAAGGATTGCATCAACATCGTGAACTGGATACATCGCGTGCCTTTTCAATAAATATGGGAGATGAGCGCCAAACGGACCGGGGAGTAAGCGCGCCGTGGCGGCAGGAAACATCAGCCAGATACCAATCCGGCCCCTCGCGAGCAAGAGAGTGTAATGGTTTACGGCGTAGAACCCAGCGTAGTGCCGAGCAGTTTGGTGAATAATACGAAAGCTTCAGGTTCGGAACCGGCCATACGCCCAAGGCCGTTCCGCGGCGACGGCAGCCACCCTACTCCATGTACATCCCGCCGTTTACATGCAGCGTGGCGCCGGTGATGTAGGACGCGCCGGGGCCGGCGAGGAAGGCCACGGCGGCGGCGACGTCGGCGGCTTGGCCTAAGCGTTTCAGCGGCACATGTTCGACCAGCTTGGCGCGCTGTTCTTCGCCCAGGCCCTGGGTCATGTCGGTGTCGATGAAGCCGGGGGCAATGCAGTTCACGGTGATGTTGCGGCTGCCGATCTCCTGCGCGAGCGATTTGGTGAAACCGATCATGCCTGCCTTAGAAGCGGCGTAGTTGGCCTGGCCGGGGTTGCCCATGCTGCCGACCACCGAGCCGATGCTGATGATGCGCCCGCCTCTCGCCTTCATCATCGCGCGCAGCACGGCGCGCGAAAGGCGGAACACCGACTTGAGGTTGGTCGCCAGCACGTCGTCCCATTCCTCGTCGGTCATGCGCGCCAGCAGGTTGTCTTTGGTGATGCCGGCGTTGTTCACCAAGATCGAGACTTCGCCGAACTGTTTGCGCAGTTCGCCCAGCATGTGTTCGGTTTGCGCGGCGTCGTTGACGTTCAGCACCATGCCCGCGCCCTTGATCTCGGCCGCGTCCAGATAGGCGCTGATGGCTTGCGCGCCGCTGTCGCTGGTGGCGGTGCCGATCACGGTAGCACCGTGCCTGCCGAGTTCCAGTGCGATGGCTTGGCCGATGCCGCGGCTGGCGCCGGTCACCAGTGCGATTTGTCCGAGTAGTGTCATGTCGGTCTCCTTATGCGAGTGCAGCCAAAGCCAGCTTCAGCGCCTCGCCGTCGTTGATGGCCAGGGCCTGCTGGTTGGTGTCGATGCGTTTGTTGAGTCCCGCCAGCACCTTGCCCGGCGCGCATTCGGCGTTGTGGGTGATGCCCTGCTTGCCGAATTCCAGCACGGTCTCGACCCAGCGCACCGGCGAATACAACTGGCGCACCAGCGCATCCTTGATCGCCGCGCCGCCACTGTAAGCCGCAACATCGGCGTTGTGCAATACCGGGACGATGGGCGCCTGCACGGCGACATCGGCGAGGTAGCCGCGCAACTGCTCCGCTGCGTCCTTGAGCAACTGGCAATGCGACGGCACGCTCATCGGCAGCATGATCGCGCGCTTCGCGCCCTTGGCCTTGGCCAGCTCCATGCCGCGCTCGACCGCCGCGCGGTTCCCTGCGATCACTACCTGCCCCGGCGAGTTGAAATTCACCGCTTCGAGCACCTCGCCCTGCGCGCCTTCGGCACAAACCGCGCGCACGGCGTCGTCGTCGAGGCCGAGGATCGCGGCGATGCCGCCCACGCCTTCCGGCACGGCCTGCTGCATGCATTGCGCACGATAGCGCACCAGCGGCAGCGCATCGGCAAAGTGCAACGCGCCGGCGGCGACCAGCGCGGTGTATTCGCCGAGGCTGTGCCCCGCCAGCATCGCCGGAGTTGCGCCGTTTTGCGATTGCCAGGCACGGTACACGGCCACGCCTGCGGTGAGCATGATCGGCTGGGTGTTCACGGTGGCGTTCAGGTCGGCATCGCTGCCCTCGGCAACCAGCTGCCACAGGTCCTGTTTCAATACCTCGGAGGCTTCGGCGAAGGTGTCGCGCACCGCGGGAAAATCGGCGTAGCCGTTCATCATGCCGCGCGATTGCGAGCCTTGACCTGGAAATACGAAAGCGAATTTAGTCATATGTAGAACCTTATTGAGCTTGTAGCTGGTAGCCTGTAGCGGATAGCCAAGCGGTTCTGCTACTGGCTACAAGCTACGAGCTACTAGCCGATTTACCATTTAATCAGCACCGCACCCCAGGTAAACCCGCCGCCCACCGCCTCGATGAGGATGTTCTGGCCGGGCTTGATGCGCCCGTCTTGCACGGCGGTATCCAGCGCCAGCGGGATCGAGGCCGCCGAGGTGTTGCCGTGATGCGCGACGGTGACCACCACGTTGTCCATGCCCAGGCCGAGCTTCTTCGCGGTGGCTTCCATGATGCGGATATTGGCCTGGTGCGGCACCAGCCAGTCGATGTCTGAGCCTTGCAGCTTGTTTTCTTCCAGCACTTCCTCGACGACTTCGCTCAGCACCTTGACGGCAAACTTGAACACCGCCTGCCCGTCCATCTTGATGAACGGATCGCCTTGCACCTCGCCGTTGCGGATGTGGCCACCGGCCTTCAGCATGTCGCGATGGCGGCCGTCGGCGTGCAGCTTGCTGGCGACTATGCCCGGCGTTTCGCTGGCCTGCAGCACCACCGCTCCGGCGCCATCGCCGAACAGCACGCAGGTGCCGCGGTCGGTCCAGTCCAGCATACGCGACAGCACTTCCGCGCCGACCACCAGCGCAGTCTTGGCCTGCCCGCCACGGATGTAGAGGTCGGCGGTGTTCAGCGCATAGACGAAGCCGCCGCATACCGCCTGCATGTCGAACGCCGCGCCGCAATTCTTGATGCCGAGCTTATCCTGCAGGATGCAAGCGGTACTGGGGAAAATCTGGTCGGGCGATGTGGTTGCGACGATGATCAGGTCGATCTCGTCCGCCTTGATTCCCGCCGCCTCGATGGCGCGGCGGCTGGCGTGCAGGGCGAGGTCGCTGGTCATTTCGCCTTCCGCCGCGATATGCCGCTCGACGATGCCGCTGCGCGAAAAAATCCAGTCGTGCGAGGTCTCGACGATCTTTTCCAGATCGTAGTTGGTCAGCGTCCTGGCGGGCAGATAGCTGCCGGTGCCGATTATCCTTGAATGCATCATGCTGCTCCTTGCGCCGCGCCTTGACGGGCGTGGTGCCATTTTTCGATATGCTCGCTGATATGCCGCAGCATGCCCTCGCGCGCCTCCCCGGCTGCGCGCTCGATGGCGCAGCGGAAGGCGTAGGCGTCTGCCGAACCGTGGCTCTTCACCACGATGCCCTTCAGGCCGAGGAAGCTCGCGCCATTGTAGCGGCGGTGATCGACGCGGTGCTTGAAGGCCTTGAGCACCGGCATCGCGACCAGCCCGGCGAGTTTGGTGAATGCATTGCGGCCGAATTCCTCGCGCAGGAAGCCGCCCAGCATCTGCGCCAGCCCCTCGGTGGTCTTGAGCGCAACGTTGCCGACGAAGCCGTCGCACACCACGATGTCGGTGGTGCCCTTGAAGATGTCGTTGCCCTCGACGTTGCCATAGAAATTCAGGTCGCTGTTGCGCAGCAGCCCGGCGGCCTCTTTGACCACCTCGTTGCCCTTGATGTCTTCGCTGCCGATGTTCAGCAGGCCGACGCTGGGATTGGGTTTATGCTCCAGCGCGGTGACCAGTGTGGAGCCCATGAGTGCGAATTGCAGCAGGTGTTCGGCGGTGCAATCGGTGTTCGCGCCGAGGTCGAGCATGCAGATCTGGCCTTTTTTGGTCGGCAGGTACGAGGCGATTGCGGGCCGGTCGATGCCGGGGAGGGTCTTCAGCACGTAGCGCGCCGTCGCCATCAGCGCGCCGGTATTGCCCGCGCTGACACAGGCCAGCGCCTCGCCGCTCTTGACCAGGTCGATGCTGGCGCGCATCGAGGAATCCTTCTTGCCTCGCAGCGCCGATTGCGGCTGCTCGTCCATCCCTACCACTTCGCTCGCGGGATGAATGCGCAAATGGGCGCTCGTCTGCGCACCCAGGTTGCGCAACTCGGATTCGATGGCATCGGGAATACCCACCAGGACGATGGTGTCGCCGGGAGAATGCTTCAGGTAATCGACCGCGGCGCGGACGGTGACCGCCGTGCCATGATCGCCTCCCATCGCGTCTATGGCCAATGTGACGTCCACTAGGCGATTCCTTGGAAGAAAAATCAGGAATGGAAAAGAAAACGCAGCCGGCCTTCACGGCCGGCTGCGTAACTTAAGGGCTTACTCGCCCTTGGTCTTGATTACCTTCTTGCCACGGTAAAAGCCGTTCGGGCTGATGTGGTGGCGCAAATGAGTTTCGCCCGTTGTCGGCTCGACCGCCGTTGCCGGGTTGGTCAGAAAATCGTGGGCGCGGTGCATGCCGCGCTTGGACGGGGATTTTTTGTTCTGCTGAACTGCCATGTTGCCTCCTAATAAAACCCTAAAAACAAATTAATTACGCACTACGCTTCAATTTCGCCAAAGCTGCGAAAGGATTCTTTTCTGCCCCACGTTCACTCTCAAGCCCTGTTGCCTGACAAGCGCCGAACTCATGCCTGGGCGCGATTGGCAGGCTCAGCAGAATCTCTTCTTCCAGCAGATTCAGCACATCCAGGTGCGTATCTGCCAGGATGCTGTCGAGCTCTTCTTCTTCCTCATCGTCCAGCGCATCCAGGCTGGCCTGGTCGCGCAACAGCAGCCGCGTATCGATCTGCACCGCATGATCCATCGCACCGAGGCAGCGCTGGCAGCGCAACCGGCAGTTTCCGGTTATGCCGACTTCCAGCAGGGGATGGCCTTGCTTGTCTGCGCCGCCGCGTACCGTGTACTTCATGACTCCCTGAGAACCTTCCAGGGAGTCCAGCAAACGCGGCAACCCGGCAACCGGCACTTCGCCGCTTATTTGCCTGCCATTCCCGGCAAAATCCAGGCTGTCGATGAAAGGCCGTGCGGACATGAGGCGCGCATGATATATTTTTCGCCGCTCCCTGTCAAAAATCCCAAGGAATAATAGTTGAATTCTCAGTTGCTTGTCCTCGCCTCCACCTCCGTTTACCGCAGCGAGCTCCTCAAACGGCTGCAACTCCCATTCGAGACCGCCGCCCCCGATGTGGATGAAACGCCCCTGCCGGGCGAGCCGGCGCGCGCCACCTCGGCGCGCCTCGCTCAGGAAAAGGCCCGCGCCGTTGCGGCCAGATACCCCGATGCGCTGATCATCGGCTCCGACCAGGTTGCCCTGCTGGAAGGCCGGCAGCTCGGCAAGCCGCTCACCCACGACAACGCGGTCAGGCAATTGCGCGCCATGCGCGGCAAGACGACCTGCTTCCATACCGCCGTGGCGCTGCTGAACGGCAGGACCGGCAACATGCAGACCGAGGTCGCGGAAAATTACGTCACGCTGCGCGAGCTCAGCGACGCCGAGATCGAGGGTTATTTGCTCAAGGAACAGCCCTACCACTGCGCCGGAAGCGCAAAATCCGAAGGGCTGGGCATCGCCCTGATGAGCAAGATGACCGGCGACGACCCGAATGCGCTGATCGGCCTGCCGCTGATCCTGCTGAGCCAAATGCTGCGCCGCGAAAACGTCCACCTGTTTTAGCCATGACAGCCAGACCTGGTACGCTCTACCTCATTCCCTGCACGCTGGGCGACACCCCTGCCGGGCAGGTGCTGCCGCAACATGTCATCGACATCGCGCGCAGGCTGCGGCATTTCGTGGTGGAACACCCAAAGACCACGCGGCAGTTCCTGGCTGCGCTCAAGCCAGAGCAGCCGATCCAGTCGCTGCACTTCGCCTCGCTCAACGAACACACTGCGCCCAAAGAGCTGGCGGAACTGCTCGCGCCGCTGCTGGCAGGAGAAGATGTCGGCATTCTTTCCGAGGCGGGCTGTCCCGGCATCGCCGACCCCGGTGCTGACCTGGTCAACCTGGCGCACCGCAACGGCATCCGCGTCGTGCCGCTGGTCGGTCCCTCCTCCATTTTGCTGGCCTTGATGGCTTCCGGCCTGAACGGCCAGTGCTTCGCCTTCCACGGCTATCTGCCCGTCGAGGAGACGGAGAGGAACAAGGCGATCGCGGCGCTGGAAGCCGAATCGGCCAGGCGCAAGCAGACCCAGCTGTTCATCGAAACGCCGTACCGCAACGAAAAGATGTTCGGTGCCCTGTTCGCCCGCTGCCGCCCGCAGACGCTGCTGTGCGTCGCCACCGACATTACCCTGCCCGGAGAATCGATCCAGACCCGCTCCATCGCCCAATGGAGGCTGCTGCCCATGCCGCAACTGAACAAACGCCCCAGTCTGTTTTTGCTGCTGGCGGCTGGTTGAACGCAGGGCTATTTATTTGCATGAACAGGCGCTTTCTGGTATTAAAGCGAACTTTGATTTTCCCATTGGAGAAATTTAATGCCGGTACAGCCACACAAACCCGTCGCTCCTTACAAGGCCAAAAAGGGCGAGGAGTACATGAACCCCAAGCAGCTGGACCATTTCCGCAAAATCCTGAACGACATCAAGTCCGAACTGGGTGAGGATATCGACCGTACCGTGCACGCCATGCAAGATGAGGCGACGGTATTTGCCGACCCGAATGACCGCGCCACGCAGGAGTCAGACATGGGGCTGGAGCTGCGCAACCGCGACCGCGAGCGCAAACTAATCAAGAGAATCAATGAGATGCTTGCAAAGATTGATGCGGGGGATTACGGCTACTGCGACAACTGCGGCATCGAAATCGGCCTGAACCGCCTCGAAGCAAGGCCGACCGCCACCCTGTGTATCGACTGCAAGACCCTGGACGAGATTCGCGAGAAACAGATAGCCAAATAATCTTGGTTATCTGTTTTCGGAGGTTAACATGGCATAGTGCATGTTAGCCTAAGCCAAAAAACAAACTGTTTAATTACTTTGATTGAACAAACAAAAAGCCCCGCGATGCGGGGCTTTTGTCTTACGGCTGATGCAGCTTACTCGGCCTTCGCAGCTTCAGGAGCAGCCAGCAAAGCCTTCATGCTCAGCTTCATGCGTCCCTTGTCGTCGACCTCCAGCACCTTCACCTTTACGATCTGGCCTTCCTTGAGGTGATCCGACACGCTGTTGACGCGTTCGTGGGCGATCTGGGAGATATGCAACAGGCCGTCCTTGCCCGGCAGCACGTTTACCAGCGCGCCGAAGTCGAGCAGCTTGACCACCGGGCCTTCGTAAACCTTGCCGACTTCCACGTCCGCCACGATGTCCTCGATGCGTTTCCTGGCCAACTCGCCCGCCTCGCCGCTTACGCAGGCGATGACGATATTGCCTTCATCGTCGATGTCGATGGTCGTGCCGGTTTCTTCTGTCAGGGCGCGGATCACCGCCCCGCCCTTGCCGATCACGTCGCGGATTTTCTCCGGGTTGATCTTCATCTTGATCATGCGCGGCGCATAGCTGGAAACTTCCCCGCGTGCCTGCGGCATGGCCTGTTTCATCAATCCGAGAATGTGCATGCGGCCTTCGCGGGCCTGGGTCAGGGCAGCCTGCATAATGTCGCGGGTGATGCCGTTGATCTTGATGTCCATTTGCAGCGCGGTCACGCCGGTTTCGCTGCCGGCCACCTTGAAGTCCATGTCGCCCAGATGATCCTCATCACCGAGAATGTCGGTCAGCACCGCAAAGCGGTTGCCTTCCTTGATCAGCCCCATGGCGATGCCTGCTACATGCGCCTTCATCGGTACGCCGGCGTCCAGCAGTGACAGGCAGCCGCCGCACACCGAGGCCATCGAGCTGGAACCGTTCGATTCGGTGATTTCCGACACCACACGGATGGCATAGCCGAAATCTTCCTCGTTGGGCAGCACCGCAGCCAGCGCGCGCTTGGCCAGGCGGCCGTGGCCGATTTCGCGGCGCTTGGGCGTGCCCACGCGGCCGGTTTCGCCAGTGGAATACGGCGGGAAATTGTAGTGCAGCATGAAACGGTCACTGTATTCACCCTGCAAAGCGTCGATGCGTTGTGCGTCACGCATGCTGGCCAGGGTCGCCACCACGATGGCTTGGGTTTCGCCGCGAGTGAACAGCGAGGAGCCGTGGGTGCGCGGCAGGACGCCGTTGCGGATGGTGATGGGACGTACGGTGCGGGTGTCGCGGCCATCGATGCGCGGCTCGCCGCCCAGGATCTGCCCGCGCACGATCTTGGCTTCCAGCGCGCTGAACAGGTCGTTGACGTGGTTCTTCTGGCTGGCGTTCTCGGGTGTGATGATGGCGGCTATCACTTGGTCGCGGATCGCATTCACCGCATCGGTGCGCGCCTGCTTGGAACGGATCGCATAGGCCTTCCCAAGTTCGGCTTCGGCGAGGCTGGCGATCTGCGCAATCAAGGCCTCATCCTTGGCTGGCGGAGTCCAATCCCAAGCGGGAGCACCGACGGCATCGGCCATCTCATTGATGGCCTGGATCACGACTTGCATCTGTTCGTGGCCGAACATCACTGCGCCGAGCATCACGTCTTCGGACAATTGCTGCGCCTCGGATTCCACCATCAGCACAGCACGTTCGGTGCCGGCAACCACAAGATCCATTTGCGAAGTCGCGAGTTCCGATGCGGTCGGATTGAGCAGGTATTGGCCATTGGCATAACCCACGCGCGCCGCGCCGATCGGGCCGTCGAACGGGATGCCGGACAGCGCCAGCGCGGCGGATGCGCCGATCATGGCGGGAATATCGGAATCGACTTCGCTGTCCGAAGACATCACCGTCGCGATGATCTGCACTTCGTTGTAGAAACTTTCCGGGAACAGCGGTCGCAACGGACGGTCGATCAGGCGCGAAGTCAGGATCTCCTTCTCGCTCGGGCGGCCTTCGCGTTTGAAGAAGCTGCCGGGAATCTTGCCCGCAGCGTAGGTTTTTTCCTGATAGTCAACGGTCAGCGGGAAAAAATCCTGGTCGGGCTTGGCATCTTTCCTGCCGACTACCGTGACCAGCACCATGGTGTCGTCCAGGCTGACCATCACCGCACCGCTGGCCTGGCGCGCGATTTCGCCGGTTTCCAGCGTGAGTTGATGCTTGCCGTATGCTAATGTTTTTTTATAGTGACTCAAGATAGACCTCTCTATGGGTGGCCTGGCGCGCCATCGCGCCATGCGTTGTGACAAGACAAAACAACGCGGGTCGCCTGAGCGACCCGCTGGATACTATCTGTTACTTGCGAATTTCCAGGCGCTGGATCAGCGCGCGGTAGCCCGCATCATCCTTGCTCTTGAGGTAGTCGAGCAGCTTGCGGCGGCGGCTCACCAGGCGCAGCAGGCCGCGGCGGGAATGGTGATCCTTGGTGTTATCCTTGAAATGGTCAGTCAGATAAGCGATGCGCGCGGTGATCAAAGCCACCTGCACTTCGGGGGAACCAGTGTCGCTCTTGGCACGTTGAAAGTCGGCGACGATTTGCGCTTTTTGCGCGGCGGTAATTGCCATTAGTCTTCTCTCCTAAAAAAAGTGCGGCATTCTACCCTTGAATGCCTTCATTGCTCAACCCCAAAATTTTCCGCCGGGACAGCCTTGGCGGCCTGTTTTGCCACATTGGACAATAGCCGGTCCGGGGCAAGGCGGCGGCCTTGCAGCAGCCCTACTCCGATGAAGCCCTGCGGGCCATGCAGGCAGACCCTGCCGTCCGGCAAGCCGGTGTCCAGGCCCAGCCGTTGCCCTTGCGCGAGACGCTGGGTTTGTACGGCATCCAGTTGCAGCCTGGGCATGTCAGGCATCAGCACTTCCAGCGGCAGCACGCAGGCATCGCGCTCGGCTTCGGTCATCGCCTCCAGTTGCGGCAGGCTATGGGCATTCCGCAAGTCGAAATGGGCAATGGCTGTGCGGCGCAGCCCGATCAGATGTGCACCGCAGCCGAGCGCTGCGCCGATGTCTTCGGCGAGCGTGCGTATGTAAGTCCCCTTGCTGCAGCGTACGGTGATGTCCATCTCGTTGCCGCCAAAAGCGTTCAGCACCAGTTCGTGGATCGTTACATTGCGCAGTTCGCGTTCTATGGTTTCGCCCTTGCGGATGTATTCGTAGAGCGGTCTGCCCTGATGTTTGAGCGCGCTGTGCATGGGCGGAAGCTGCCGGATCTCGCCGCGAAATTTTGCCAGCACGGCATCGACATCGGCCTGCGTAACCTCGACCGGATGTTCCGCGATGATCTCGCCCTCCGCATCGCCGGTGCTGGTAGCTTGCCCGAGGCGCAACAGGGCGCGATAGGTTTTGTCGGCGTCCAGAAGCGCGGTGGAAAATTTGGTGGCCTCGCCGAAACAGACCGGCAGCAGGCCGGTGGCCAAGGGATCGAGGGTGCCGGTATGCCCGGCCTTCTCGGCCTGGAACAGGCGGCGGATTTTTTGCAGCGCGGTGTTGGAGCTCAGCTCAAGGGGTTTGTCAAACAGCAGCACGCCGTCAAGCGCGCGGAAAGTGCGTGCCATGAAAGTTATCCAGAAAAAAACACTTCACCACGAAGGGCACGAAGATCACGAAGGTTTTTCATGAGGCTACTAGCTTTTCTTCGTACTCTTCGTGAGCTTCGTGGTTAAAAGAGTTATTCGGGTTTATCGGAATGTTGCTTATCGCTGGCCACTGCCTGGTCGATGAGCTGCGACAGGCGGCTGCCGCGCTCAACGGAGGCGTCATAAACGAAATGCAGCTGCGGCATCACGCGCAGTTTCAGGCTGTGCGCGAGCCGGCCACGCAGGAAACCGCTGGCACGCTCCAGGCCTTGCTGCGCCTCGGCGTGCTTGCCATCCAGCCTTGTGAAAAAAATCTTGGCATGAGAATAGTCGCCTGCAACTTCGACGCCGGTGATAGTCACCAGTCGCACGCGCGGATCGTTGATTTCAAGGCGCACCAGTTCGGCCAATTCGCGCTGAATCTGCTGTGCAACCCGATCCGTTCTTGCAAAGTCCGCCATTACAGCGCGCGCGCAACCTCAACGATTTCGTACACTTCGAGCTTGTCGCCCACTACCAGATCGTTGTAGTTTTTCAGCGACAGGCCGCACTCGAAGTTGGACTTCACTTCCTTCACGTCGTCCTTGAATCGCTTCAGCGAATCCAGCTCACCATCGTGGATCACCACGTTGTCGCGCAGCAGGCGCACCCTCGCACCGCGCTTCACCATGCCTTCCAGCACATAGCAGCCGGCAATCGTACCCACCTTGGAAACAGTGAACACCTGGCGCACCTCGACCATGCCGAGGACAACTTCCTTCTTCTCGGGAGCCAGCATGCCAGAAAGCGCTGCCTTGATCTCGTCCACCATCGCATAGATGATGTTGTAGTAGCGGATATCCACGCCCGAGGTCTCGGCCAGCTTGCGCGCAGCCGCATCGGCACGGGTGTTGAAGCCGATCACGATCGCCTTGGAAGCCAGCGCCAGGTTGATGTCAGACTCGGAGATCGCACCTACGCCGCCATGGATCAGGTTGACCTTGACCTCGCTGGTGGAGAGTTTCTGCAAGGATTGTGCAATCGCCTCGGCAGAGCCCTGCACATCGGACTTCACGATCAGCGATAAGGTGCGTACTTCACCCTCGGCCATCTGCTCGAACATATTTTCCAGCTTGGCGGCCTGCTGTTTGGCCAGTTTCACGCCGCGATACTTGCCCTGACGGAACAACGCAATTTCGCGTGCCCGCTTTTCATCGGCCATTACCAGCAATTCCTCACCGGCCGATGGGACTTCGGACAGGCCCTGAATCTCAACCGGAATGGACGGCCCTGCTTCGCTGACCGCCTTGCCGTTCTCATCCAGCATGGCGCGCACGCGCCCGAATACCGACCCAACCAGGACCGCATCGCCGCGCTTCATGGTGCCGGACTGGATCAGCACGGTGGCGACCGGCCCCTTGCCCTTGTCCAGGCGAGCCTCGATCACCAGCCCCTTGGCATGGGTCGCGCGCGGCGCCTTCAGCTCCAGCACCTCGGCCTGCAACAGCACACCTTCAAGCAACTGGTCGATGCCCTGGCCTGACTTGGAGGAAACTTCGACGAACATTGCGTCGCCGCCCCAGTCTTCCGGCACCACGCCTTCGGCAACCAGCTCCTGCTTGACGCGTTCTGAATTGGCTTCAGGCTTGTCAATTTTTGTGACGGCCACCACGATCGGCACGTTGCCGGCTTTGGCATGGTGGATCGCTTCTTTGGTCTGCGGCATTACGCCGTCATCGGCGGCCACCACCAGGATCACGATATCGGTCGCCTTGGCGCCGCGCGCACGCATCGCGGTAAATGCCTCATGGCCCGGTGTATCGAGGAAGGTAATCATCCCGCGCGGCGTATCGACGTGATACGCGCCAATATGCTGGGTAATGCCGCCCGCTTCGCCGGAAGCAACGCGGGTGCGGCGGATGTAGTCCAGCAGCGAGGTTTTGCCGTGATCGACGTGGCCCATCACGGTGACGACCGGCGCGCGCTGCTCCAGCGCCACATCGTGTGGCGCTTCGACATCCAGCAGATAGGCATCCAGATCATCCACCTTGGCGGCCTTGGCGATATGCCCCATTTCCTCCACAACGATCATCGCGGTTTCCTGGTCCAGCACCTGGTTGATGGTTACCATCGAACCCATCTTCATCAACACCTTGATGATTTCGGCAGCCTTGACGGCCATCTTCTGCGCCAGTTCGGCGACGGTGATGGTTTCCGGAACAGCCACTTCGCGCACGATCGGTTCGGTCGGCAACGAGAAGGCATGCTCGGGCTCGGCAGCATGCTTGTGCTTGTCGTGGCGCGGCGCGCGTACCGGCGTCGCCCAGGTTCCCGTTTTCTCACCGGTTTTGACGGGAGTGCGCTTCTTGTGCCCTTTTTCGTCCCATGGGCTGGCCTTGACTTCGGTCTTGGGTTTTTTGCTTGGCTTGACCACCTTGTCGCCGGGCTTTGGCGTCGGCTTGTGCAGCGTGCCCTCGGCCAGATCGACCACCGGCGCTGCCACAACGGGCGCGGCTTCTTCTTTGACTGCCGGCGCAACGGCTTTCTGTTCCGGCTCAGGCTCAGCCTCCTTCTTGGTAGTCTTGCGCTTGCCGCGCTCCTGCTTGGCTTGCACTTCGGCTGCCTGGCGCGCCGCAAGTTCGGCCTGCAAGCGTGCTTCCTCTTCGCGCGCGGCCAGCTCCTGCTCATCCAGCACCTTCTTGGGCGCTTCGCCTCCCCTGGGCAAAGCGTCAGGCGCTGGCGCAGCCGCTTCTGCGGCAGCGGTCGGAGCCACTACACGGCGTTTGCGCACTTCAACCTGAATGGTGCGAGCCCGGCCTGTACTGTCGGCTTTTTTGATTTCCGTGGTTTCGCGGCGCGTTAACGTAATCTTCTTGGCGGGTTTTTCGGCGCCATGCGACTGACGCAAATGCTCCAGCAATTGCGCCTTGTCCTTTTCGGAAACCGGGTCGGCCTCCTGTTTTTTACTTACCCCTGCCGCCTTCAACTGCTCAAGCAACAAGGCAACCGGCAACCCGAGTTCCGTCGCAAATTGCGCTACGTTCATTTTTCCCATTAGCCGTCCTTAAGAGAATCCTTAACCGATTCAAGCAAACCAGGGCGCGCGTGCCGCCATGATCAACGTATTGGCGCGTTCGCTGTCCATGCCGGTAAGCTCCACCAGCTCATCCACATCCAGGTCTGCCAATTGATCCTGCGTCGCCACTCCCTTTGCCGCAAGGGTGCGCGCGATTTGCTCGTCCATGCCATCAAGCTTGAGCAGGTCTTCGATGCCATGCTCCACTTTTTCCTCGTTGGCAATCGCGGCGGTCAGCAATGAGTTGCGCGCGCGGCTGCGCAACTCGTTCACCGTCGCTTCGTCGAACGACTCGATTTCCAGCATTTCTTCCAGCGGCACGTATGCCACTTCTTCCAGCGTATTGAAGCCTTCCTGCACCAGGATGTCGGCAACTTCTTCGTCCACGTCCAGTTTTTCCATGAATATTTCGCGCGTCCTGGAGAACTCCTCGGCATGCTTCTCGTTGGACTGCTCGACGGTCATGATGTTGAGCTCCCATCCCGTCAATTCGCTGGCCAGGCGCACATTCTGGCCGCCGCGCCCGATCGCCTGCGCCAAGTTTTCCTCTTCGACCACGACATCCATGCTGTGCTTCTCTTCGTCCACCACGATGCTGCTCACCTCGGCGGGCGCCAGCGCGTTGATGACGTAAGTGGCGGGGTCTTCCGACCAGAGGATGATGTCCACGCGCTCGCCGGCCAACTCGTTGGTCACGCCTTGCACGCGCGAACCGCGCATGCCGACGCAGGTGCCGATGGGGTCGATGCGCGGGTCGTGCGACAACACCGCAATCTTGGCGCGCGAACCGGGGTCACGCGCGGCACTGACGATTTCCAGCAGCTTTTCCTCGATCTCCGGCACCTCCAGCTCAAACAGCTTGGTCAACAATTCCGGCGAGGTGCGCGACAGAATCACCTGCGGGCCGCGCGCGCTGCGATCCACGCGCAGCAGATGCGCCTTAACGCGGTCGCTGACGCGCAGGTTTTCCTTCGGGATCATCTGCTCGCGCGGCAGCAAGGCCTCGATCTTGCCGAATTCGACAAGTGCGTTACCGCGCTCCAGCCGTTTCACCGTGCCGGAAACCAGGTGCTCCTTGCGATCCAGAAAATCGCTCAGCACCTGCTCGCGTTCGGCGTCGCGTATCTTCTGGAAGATCACCTGCTTCGCGGCCTGCGCGCCGATGCGGCCGAAATCGATGGATTCCAGCGGCTCTTCGATAAACTCGCCGAGCTGGATATCGGCCTCGCGCTTTTGCGCCTCTTCCAGCTTGATGTGCATGTCCGGCGTTTCGAAGGTTTCGTCGTCCATCACCTCCCAGCGGCGGAAAGACTCGTATTCTCCGGTATTGCGGTCGATCGAGACACGCACGTCGGCTTCGTCCGCAAAGCGTTTCCGGGTCGCGGAAGCCAGGGCGGATTCAAGCGATTCGAACACGACCTCCTTGTCCACGTTCTTCTCACGGGACAGCGCATCCACCAGTAATAAAATTTCACGGCTCATACCATTCTCCAACTAATTGTCTGTCTGTCAGCAGCAGGCGTTAAAAACTGATCTCCGGCACCAATCGCGCCTTGTCCAGATTCGACAGTTCGATTGCCACCCAACTGCCATCCACATCCAACTGCAATATTCCGTTGCTTACTTCACCTATGATGCCGATGAAGTTTTTGCGCCCCGCCAGCGGCAGGCGCAGCTTGAGTTGCACCTTCTGCCCGGCGAAACGCACAAAATCCGCTTCCTTCTTCAGCGGCCTGTCCAGCCCCGGCGACGAAACTTCGAGGCGGTCGTAAGCCACGTTCTCGACCAGGAACAGCCGCGTGAGCTGATGGCTGACCGTCTCGCAATCCTCCACTCGGATGCCTTCCGGCTTGTCGATGAACACGCGCAACAGGCCGCGCCCAGAGCGCTCGAAATCCACCAGCTCATAGCCCAAGCCATTTACCGTCGTTTCGACCAGTTCCATCACATCCATAAATGACCGCCCACAAATAAAAAACGGGCTCGAAGCCCATCTCAAAACGCGGCGCATTGTAGCAAAACTTGGACTTAAAGGGAATTAACTTTAAGGCAGCTTCTTAAAAGTTATCCTGGTAACGTGCCGTTATCGGATAGCGCCAGTCCTTGCCGTAACTGCGTTCCGTGATACGGATGCCTACTGCGGACTGGCGGCGCTTGTATTCGCTGATGCGGATCAGGTGCACCATGCGGCGCACATCGGCTTCCGCATAGCCGCGCGCGACGATTTCCGGAATCGTGAGGTTCTGTTCGACATAGCAGGTCATGATGGCATCCAGCACATCGTAGGGCGGCAGGTTGTCCTGGTCGGTCTGGTCCGCGCGCAGTTCGGCACTCGGCGCGCGCGTGATGATGCGTTCGGGGATCGCCTGTCCCAGCGTATTGCGGTAGCGCGCCAGGCGATACACCAGCGTCTTGCTCACATCCTTCAGCACCGCGAAACCGCCCGCCATGTCGCCGTAGAGCGTGGCATAGCCCGCGGTCATTTCCGACTTGTTGCCGGTGGTCAGCACCAGCGAGCCGAACTTGTTCGACAGAGCCATGAGCAGGGCACCGCGGATGCGCGCCTGCAGGTTCTCCTCGGTGGTGTCCGCCGCACGTCCGGCAAAGGCAGGGTTCAGCGCAGCCAGATAGCTCTGGAACATAGGCTCGATGGGAATCTCGTCGTAACGTACGCCGAGAATCTTTACCATCTCGCGCGAATCGTCCAGGCTGATCTGCGCGGTGTAAGGCGACGGCATCATCACCGCATGAACCTTGCCCGCGCCCAGCGCATCGACCGCTATCGCGAGAGTCAATGCGGAATCGATCCCGCCCGACAACCCCAGCAATACGCCAGGGAAGCGGTTCTTGCCGATGTAGTCGCGCACGCCGAGGCACAGCGCACGATAGACCTCGGCTTCCTCGCCCAACGCCTCGGCAATCTCGCCCACAGGACGCAAATCGTCCCGGATTTCCAGCATCAGCAAGGCCTCCTCGAAGCGCGGCCCCTGTGCGGTCAGGTCGCCATTGCAATCCATGGCGAACGAGCCGCCGTCGAAAATCAGTTCATCCTGGCCGCCGGCCAGGTTGGCATAAACCACCGCGAGGCCGGTTTCTGCAATGCGCTCGCGGATGGCGCCGTAGCGCGCCTCCTGCTTGCGCATCGCATAGGGCGACGCGTTGGGCACCAGCAAAACCTGCGCACCTGCATTGCGCGCCTGGTGCGGTGCATCGGGCTCCCAGACATCGCCGCAGATATTCAGGGCGAAGCGGATGCCCTCCATCTCGAACACGCAAGGCTCGCTGCCGTGATCGAAGTAACGCTTCTCGTCGAACACCGCGTAGTTCGGCAGCTCATGCTTGAAATAGGTTGCGACGATGGTCCCGTCGCGTAGCAACGAAGCCGCGTTGTAGCGCTTCCCGCCCTGCTGATGGGGATGCCCCACCACCACGGTAATGCCGGAAGTTTTCCCGGCGAGTTCGGCCAGTGCCTGCGCGCATGCCCGGTAAAACCCGTCGCGCAGCAGCAGGTCCTCCGGCGGATAACCGCACAGGCCGAGTTCGGGAGACAGCAACAGTTGCGCACCTTGCCGTTTGGCCTGTTTGGCATACTGCGAAATCTTTGCAACATTCCCCGCCAGATCGCCCAGCACACAGTTGATTTGCGCAATTGCCAGTTTCATTGTCACTTCAGAAGAATGTCAGGGACGCGCATCTTACCATCACGGTGCGGGCAATAAAAAAGCGGGCTGTTGCCAGCCCGCCTTCGGGATTTGCGCCAGATGAAATTACTGGACGCGCACTTTTCTTTCTTCGCGGATGGTGTAGCGCACCTCGACGCGGCGATTTGCCGCGCGCCCTTCCTTGGTCTTGTTATCCGCTACCGGCATGGTCTTTCCATAGCCCTTGGCAGTGATGCGGCCGGCGGCAACTCCCTTCTTCACCAGATAAGCCTTCACCGCAGCGGCGCGCTGTTCCGACAATTTCTGGTTATATGCGTCTTTGCCCACATTGTCGGTATGGCCGGTTACTTCCAGATTGGCCTCAGGATATTTTGCGGCGAAATCGACCACCTCCTGCAACTTGACATCCGCCGTCGGCTTCAGCTTCGCCGAAGCCGTATCGAAGCTGGCGCCCTCGATGCGCACCGGTTTCTCTTCCATGATCACCTTCCAGGCTTCCTTGGGCGCAGGTGCTGGTGCGGGCGCCGCCTTGGGTTCAACCCTGGGCTCTTCCTTCTTCATTACCGGGGCCGGGGGCGGCGGCGCAATATAGGGCTTTTCGAAGTAGTAATTTATGCCGATGGTCAGGTTGTCGTTATCCAGCCGGGTAGCGGCATTCTTGGCGGAGTTGTTCGTCCATTCGCCAGTGACGCTCCATTGAGGTGCGAATTTGTATTCGACGCCGATACCGAGGTGCGCATCGTTATCGCCGACAGCAGAGGCGTAAGCATCGCCGCGCCCGCTGACATGTGCGTAACCCAGTTTCGCATAGGGCAGCCATTTGCCGCTCGGCAGGCCGAGCTTCAGGTCGAGGCCGTAGACATGGCTGCCGTAATTCACCGTGGCCGGCGCGGGCGCGGCGCCCGTATGCGTCTTCTTTTCGTTGAAATCGAAGAAACCGTCCACGCCCAGCGTGAAGCCGCTCATGTTCCAGTTGTAGCCGCCTTCAAGTCCAGTGGCGACAGGTGACTGCCTCGAAACAGCAGTCATGTCCGTGCGGTTTACTCCGATTTTTGCGCCGACCCAACCGCCGTCGAATTCGCTGGCTTGAGCCGCCGTAATGCCTTGCGATGCAACTGCCAAAACAATAACCATGGTGCTTTTTTTCATTTTTCTTCTCCTTGGTAAGGTAAGCAAACGGAAAGGCATGCTGCGCATCCATTTAGGCCTGACGGCAACTTGCTGGGCTGCATACTACCTAAAGATGCCCGTCATGGGGCAATTGTTGCGAAAAAACTACATCAGAAAAATCCGACCCGCAGGTTATGAAATGCCATGCGCGGGCAGGATGGGCGCCTCTTCCGCCGCCGCATCGACCAGGCTCTGTGGAAGCTGTTTGCTTGGCTTCACGCCGAGCTCCTTCAGCATCTCCGCCTGGCGGATCACGTTACCCCGGCCGCCGGTGAATTTGCTGTACGCATTGTCATAGGCTTTCTGCGCCTGTTGCAGCCGGTTGCCGAGGGCATCCAGATCTTCGACGAAACCGGCCAGCTTGTCGTAGAGCTCCGCGCCGCGGTTGGCGATCTCCTGCGCGTTGCGGCTCTGCTGTTCCTGCCGCCACAGGTGCGCGACGGTGCGCACCACGAACAGCAGCGTGCTCGGGCTGACCAGCAGGACGTTCCTCTTCCACGCGTCCTGCCACAGATCGCTGTCCTGCGAAATGGCGAGCATGAAGGCCGGCTCCACCGGGATGAACATCAGCACGAAATCGAGCGATTGCAGGCCGTAGAGCTGCTGGTAGTTCTTCTCGGACAGTTCCCTGACATGGGCGCGCACCGAATCCAGATGCCGCCTCACGGCGGCCTCGCGCTGGTGGTCGGTTTCCGCGCTGGCGTACTCCTCGTAAGCGGTCAGCGAGACCTTGGCATCGACGATCAGGTGCCGCTCCTCCGGCAGGTGCACGACCACGTCCGGCTGCGCGCGCGAACCGTCCGCGCGGGTGTGGCTCTCCTGCACGTCGTACTCGTGGCCCTTGCGCAGGCCGGAGGCCTCCAGCACCCGCTCCAGGATCAACTCGCCCCAGTTGCCCTGCGCCTTGGCCTGGCCCTTGAGCGCGCTGGTGAGGTTGTGAGCGTCCTTCGACAGCTGGTTGTTGAGTGCCATCAGTTGCTTCACCTGTTCGGCGAGGGCCGAGCGATCCTTGCCCTCTTGCACATAGACCTCCTGCACCTTGCCCTGAAACTCGGCGATCCGGACCTTGAGCGGCTCCAGCAACTGGTTGAGGTTGGTCTGGTTCTGCTCGGTAAAGCGTTTGGTCTTGTCTTCCAGGATTTCGCTCGCCAGCGCCTTGAAGCGGTTGGACAATTGCTCCTCGGCGTTCTTCAGAAGCGTGATCTTCTCCGCGCCTTGCGAACGTTCCGCTTCCAGCTCGGCGGTCAACTCGGCAACCTGGTTGCTCAGGCGCTGCCGCTCCGCGACAAGCTGATCGCGCAACGCGGCGAGGCTCTCTTTCTCCCCTTCGAGGCGTTTGTTATCTTCTTGCGATGCTGTCAGCCGCTCGTTGGCGCGGACGATCTCGATTTGGCTCTCCGCCCTCGCCTGTGCTCCGGCCGAGGAAATGCGGGCGCGTAGAACCAGCCACGCGGCAGCCGCGCCGACGAGCAGACCAACGAAAAGAGCGGCAAAGAAATAGATTAGCGATTCCACCGGCAGCGATCCCCTCATGATTTCGTGCCAGTATAAACCAAGGCGAATGAGCTTATTCAGACAATGCGGTTGCGCGACTCGCTTCTGTAGAAGGCTTCAATATTCAGGATGATTTCTCCGGCCAGCCGCGCCAAGGACTGCTGGCTGGCCCAGGCGACATGTGGCGTGAGGATACAGTTCGCGCCGGCCGCTTCCAGCAGCGGATTACCCGCGCGCGGCGGCTCATTGGTGAGCACGTCCACCCCTGCCCCGCCGATGCGCTTCTCGCGCAAGGCCTGTGCCAGTGCGGCCTCGTCCACCACCCCGCCGCGCGCGAGGTTGAGCAGGATCGCGGTCGGCTTCATCCGGCGCAGCTCCGGTTCCGCAATCAGATTGCGCGTCTCCGGCGTGAGCGGGCAATGCAGCGAGACCGCATCGGATTCTTCCAGCATCTGGTTGAACGGCACGCGCCCTGCGCGGATGGCTGTCGCATCCTTGCGTTCCGCGACCAGCACCCTCATGCCGAAGGCCTCCGCGATGCGCGCCACGGCCTGGCCGATGTGGCCATAGCCGAAGATGCCGAGCGTGCTGCCGTTGAGGTCGTGCAACGGATGGCTCAGCAGCGCGAAATGTTCCGAGCGCTGCCAGGCTCCGGCAACGATGTCCGCATGATAGCTGTGGATTTGCCGTCGCAACGCGAGCAACAGCGCGAACACATGCTCCGCAACCGAATGCGTGGAATAGCCGCTGACGTTGCACACTGCGATGCCGTGCGCGCGACAGTAATCCAGATCGACGTTGTTGGTGCCTGTGGCCGCCACCGCGATGAGTTTCAATCGCGGCAGTTGCGCAAGCTCCGCCGCCATCAGCGGCACCTTGTTGGAGATCGCCACCTCTGCATTTTTCAGGCGCTCCACGACCTGCTCGCGCGCCGTAACCTCATGCTCACACCATTGCAGCGGTAGCGCGGGCGGGCGCATCGCGACCGGCAGCGTGCCGCGGTCGAGGAAGACGATATGGGAGGGAGGATTCATGCAAGCCGTTCGAAGAAAGGTTGGAATTCATTATCCCAGATTGCGCAGCCCCCATGATTGGCCTTGTAACGGATGCAGGCGTCGGATAATCTGCACCCATCAACAAGTTAGTAATCTGAATAGCTTTTTAGAGGAAACATCATGCTCATCCGCAACTTTGGTCATCTGTGGGAACGTCGTTACGTGTTTTGGGGGCATGGTGGAGTAAAGGGGCACCTGCGTGGCTATCGCACCCCAACGGATGTCGGCTCCGATTTTCGTACCCAAATTGGTATCTACATTCTCTTCGACAAGAACTATGTGCCCGTTTATGTTGGACAGACCGGCAAGGGGTGGGGGTGCGGATTCAACCCGTCGATGCAACACACTAAACTTTGCGAAAGCGAAAGGAGTGTTGCAGATGAAACAAAGACCTCGCATTCATTACACTGAATCCCAGAAGGCGCTGATGTGGGATCGCTGGCAGAAAGGCGATTCCCTTCAGCAGATCGCGCAGCTGTTTGATCGATACCATTCATCAATCGAGCGAATTTTGTCTGAGGCCGGCGGCATTCGGCCGATTCCTCGACGTCGTTCGAGACTGGCACTAACCTTGTCTGAACGTGAAGAAATCTCTCGATCAGTCGTTGCAGGGGATTCAATCCGCTCTATCGCCAAGAAGCTTGGCCGTGCCGCTTCGACAATTAGTCGAGAGATCGAACGTAACGGTGATCGAAAGAGCTATCGCGCAAGCCAGGCCGACCAGGCTGCCTGGGAGCGTGCGCATCGCCCCCAACCTTGTAAACTGGTGAAGAACCGCGCGATGGCACATATCGTGGCAGGCAAACTGAAAATGGCATGGTCACCGGAGCAGATTGCCGGATGGCTAAAATGCACCTATCCAGATGACGAGGACTATCAGGTGTCACACGAGACCATCTATCGCAGCCTCTACATCCAGGCCAGAGGCGCATTGAAGAAGGAACTTCTGGCCCACCTGCGGCGCACGCGAGTCATGCGCCGTTCGCGGCATCATACGCAGAAGACGGATAATCATGGCCGAATCACCGATGCGGTATCGATTAGCGAGCGTCCGGCCACGGCAGAAGACCGGGCAGTGCCAGGCCACTGGGAGGGCGACCTGCTGTGTGGGACTTTAAGTAGCCAGATTGCGACACTTGTTGAGCGCCAGACACGCTATGTGATGTTGGTGAAGGTGGCAGGAAAAGATACCGAGACCGTCATAAATGCATTGATCAAACATGCTCACAAGCTGCCGCAGGAACTTTACAAATCGCTGACGTGGGATCGAGGTAAGGAGATGGCGGACCACAAGCGCTTTACCTTGGCGACCGACATCAAGGTCTATTTCTGTGACCCTCAGAATCCTTGGCAGCGCGGGACGAATGAAAATACCAATGGATTGTTGAGACAGTACTTCCCAAAAGGGATGGACATCTCCGGATACACGCAAGCACAGCTAAATGGCGTGGCGAGGAAGCTAAATGAACGTCCAAGGAAGACGCTAAACTACGAAACACCGGCTGAACGATTTAACCAACTTGTTGCATCGACGGGTTGAATCCGCAGGCACCAGCGGCTATTCGCTCGATTACGCCAGCATCAACGTGACCACCTATGGAACCGATGGGAATATTTCTCGTGGTTTGGATTTCGTCGCGTCAATCCCGGGAACGGCAATTTGTCCGAGTTTGACCACCCGGAGAAGGTGTTTAAGGCAGCGGGTGCGTCACTACTCAATGAGATTGAAGGCGCACTTCTTGTAGCACTCGAACCCCGAATCAACAAACAAGGACCTCGCTGGAGTGACGTCGATGAGTACTTTCAATTTGTCGAAAAGGAGCTTGAAGAACGCAGCGTCTCTGAGGCGCTAAAGAAAATTGAGTTTCTTCAACAATCCATCGATCAACTGAGGGTGAAGAAATAACAACGCTCTCCAACTTTATAATAGGTGCGGTCAGGTTAGCTCAACCACGATTTTCATAGCCTCGTTAGAACTCCCACACTTTTTGCTACGATGCCCGTAAGGAGATATAGCCATGAACTCAAACTACACTGCCGTAATTAAACAGGATGCCGGCTGGTGGATAGGCTGGATCGAAGAAGTGTCCGGCGTGAATTGCCAGGAAGCTTCGCGCGAGAAGTTGTTGGAGTCTCTCCGGGAAACGTTGGCCGAGACAATCGAATTAAACAGGCACTGAACAAGTCGTCACACCGGCGAAGGCCGGTATCGAAATACTGGATTCCGGCTTCCGCCGGAATGACGAAATGGGGCTATGTCGATTAGCAGGCGTAAGTCGGGTTCCCCCTTCTGGGACAAGAGCGCAGCAAAGCAACCCGACACCATTCAATAACCAGTCGGGTTACGCCCGCATGCGGGCTAACCCGACCTACGATTGCTACGCCGAATCTCGCGTTCTTGATTCTCTCTTGCGCTCGTTTTCAGTCAAGAAGCGCTTGCGCAGGCGGATGGATTGCGGCGTGATTTCCACGAGTTCGTCGTCGTCGATGAATTCCACGGCAGACTCCAGCGTCAGGCGGACCGGCGGGGTGAGGCGCACGGCCTCGTCGGTGCCCGAGGCGCGCACGTTGGTGAGTTTCTTGCCCTTGATCGGGTTGACCACGAGGTCGTTGTCGCGGCTGTGGATGCCGATGATCATGCCCTCGTAGAGCTTGTCGCCGGGGCTGACGAACATGCGGCCGCGCTCTTCGAGGTTCCACAGCGCATAGGCCACCGCCTCGCCGTGTTCGGCCGAAATCAGCACGCCGTTGCGGCGGCCGGGCATGTCGGGCTTGACGGGCGCGTAGTCGTCGAACACGTGCGCCATGATGCCGGTGCCGCGCGTCAGGGTCATGAATTCGGACTGGAAGCCGATCAGGCCGCGCGCCGGGATGCGGTACTCGAGGCGCACGCGCCCGTGGCCGTCCGGCTGCATGTCCTGCAGGTCGCCGCGGCGGCGGCCGAGTTCTTCCATCACCGCGCCCTGGTTGGTGTCTTCCACATCCACGGTCAGCACTTCGTAAGGTTCGCACTTCTCGCCGTCGATATCGCGGAACACCACGCGCGGCTTGCCCACGGCCAGCTCGAAGCCTTCGCGGCGCATGTTTTCCAAGAGAATCGTCAGGTGCAGCTCGCCGCGCCCGGAGAGCAGGAACACGTCGGTGTCCTGCGTGTCTTCCACGCGCAGCGCCACGTTGGTCAGCAACTCCTTGTTCAGGCGGTCGCGGATCTGGCGGCTGGTGACGAACTTGCCCTCCTGCCCAGCGAGCGGCGAGCTGTTCACCATCATGTTCATGGTCAGCGTCGGCTCGTCCACCTTGGGCAGCGGCAGCGCCTCGGGCTTGCTCACGTCGGCGATGGTCACGCCGATGCCGATCTCCTCGATACCGTTGATCAGCACAATGTCGCCCGCCATCGCCTCGTCCAACTGCACGCGCTCGATGCCGCGAAAACCGAGCACTTGGTTGACGCGCGCCTTCTTCGCGGACTTGTCGCCGTTCAATACCATCACTTCCTGGCCGGGGCGGATGCGGCCGCGGCGCACGCGGCCCACGCCGATGCGGCCGACGAAGCTCGAATAGTCCAGCGCGGAAATCTGTAACTGCAAGGGCGCATCGACATCGGCCTCCGGCGCGGGTACATGCTTGAGCACCGTATCAAACAGGGGGCGCATGTCCGGGCTCGGCTGGGCCAGGTCGAGCGTGGCGTAGCCGTTCAGCGCCGAGGCGTACACCACGGGGAAATCCAGTTGCTCGTCGGTCGCGCCGAGCTTGTCGAAGAGGTCGAAGGTCTGGTTGATCACCCAATCGCAGCGTGCGCCGGGACGGTCCACCTTGTTGATGACCACGATGGGGCGCAGGCCCAAGGCGAGCGCCTTCTTGGTGACGAAGCGCGTCTGCGGCATAGGCCCTTCGACCGCGTCCACCAGCAGCAGCACGCTATCCACCATGCCGAGCACGCGCTCCACCTCGCCGCCGAAGTCGGCGTGGCCGGGCGTATCGACGATATTGATATGCACGCCCTCGTAATCCACCGCGCAGTTCTTCGCCAGGATGGTGATGCCGCGCTCTTTTTCGATGTCGTTGCTGTCCATCACACGCTCGGTGACATGCTGGTGTGCGGCGAACGTGCCGGCCTGGCTGAGCAGCTTGTCCACCATGGTGGTCTTGCCGTGGTCAACGTGGGCGATGATGGCGATGTTGCGGAGGGCGCGGGACATGGAAACTACCTGTGCTGAATTCAAAGGGCGCGCATTCTAACACAAGGGGCGGAGCTACCCCGCATGAACCTGAAAAAGCGATCAACCACGAAGATCACGAAGGCCACGAAGCGGCCGTGGCGCACCATAGGCCATCGGGCACCCACGACCGATTCGTCGGGTTACGCCCGCATCCGGGCTAATCCGACCTACGATTGCTTTTCTTCGTGTACTCCGTGTCCTTCGTGGTGAATGGTTCGGAAATCAGCCGTTCAGTTCCAACATCAACTGGTTGACGCGCTTGACGAAGGTTGCCGGGTCATCGAGCTGGCCGCCCTCGGCCAGCAGGGCCTGGTCGAACAGCACCGCTGCCCAGTCGTCGAAGCGCTTTTCCTCGGATTTGAGGCGCAGCACCACCGGGTGCTGCGGGTTGATCTCGAGGATCGGCTGCGAGGTCGGCATCGTCTGCCCAGCCGCCTTGAGCATGCGCGCGAGGTTGCCGCTCAGGTCGTGTTCCTCGGCCACGAGGCAGGCGGGCGAATCGGTCAGGCGGTGCGTGACGCGCACTTCCTTGACCCGGTCGGCCAGGCTGTTTTTGATCTTTTCGGCCAGCGGCTTGAATTCGTCGGCCTCCTTTTCCTGCGCCAGCTTCTCGGCCTCGTCCTCGAGCTTACCGAGATCGAGCCCGCCCTTGGCTACCGAGGCGAGCGGCTTACCCTCGAACTCGGTGAGATAGCTCATCGCCCACTCGTCCACACGGTCGGACATCAGCAGCACCTCGATGCCCTTCTTGCGGAACACCTCCAGATGCGGGCTGTTCTTCGCCGCGTTGAAGGTCTCGGCGGTGACATAGTAGATCTTCTCCTGCCCTTCCTTCATGCGGGCTATGTAATCCTTCAGCGACACGGTCTCGTCCGGCGTGTCGGCATACGTCGAGGCGAAGCGCAGCAAGCCGGCAATCTTGTCCTTGTTCGCGTGATCCTCGCCGATGCCCTCCTTGAGCGCCTTGCCGAATTCGCCCCAGAAGGTCGCGTATTTCTCCTTGTCGTTCTCGGCCATATCCGCCAGCAGCCCGAGCACCTTGCCGGTGCAGCCCTTGCGGATCGCCTCGATATCCTTCGATTCCTGCAGGATCTCGCGCGACACGTTGAGCGGCAGGTCCGCCGAATCGACCACGCCGCGCACGAAGCGCAGGTACAGCGGCATCAACTGCTCGGCGTCATCCATGATGAACACGCGCCGCACGTAAAGCTTGATGCCGTGGCGGGACTGGCGGTCCCACATATCGAACGGCGCATGCGCCGGGATGTACAGCAGTTGCGTGTATTCCTGGCGGCCCTCGACGCGGGCGTGGCTCCAGGCCAGCGGGTCGTCGTAGTCGTGCCCGACATGCTTGTAGAATTCCTTGTACTGCTCGTCGCTGATCTCGTTCTTGCTGCGCGCCCACAGGGCCGATGCCTGGTTGACCGTTTCGTCCTCGGCGGTGACTTCCTGCTTGCCGTCCTTCCACTCCGCCTTCTTCATCAGGATGGGCTGAACGATGTGGTTGGAGTACTTGCGCACGATGTCGCGCAGCTTGTAGCCTTCCAGAAGGTCGTCCTGGCCCTCGCGCAGGTGCAGCGTGATCTCGGTGCCGCGCGTGGCCCTCTCCACCATCTCGATGGAGAACTCGCCGCCGCCGTCGGATTCCCAGCGCACACCCTGGTCGGCGTTCTCACCAGCGCGGCGCGTGAGCACCGTCACCTTGTCCGCAACGATGAACGCGGAATAGAAACCCACGCCGAACTGGCCGATCAGGTGCGCGTCCTTCTGCTGGTCGCCGGACAGCCGCGAGAAGAATTCGCGTGTGCCCGACTTGGCGATGGTGCCGAGGTTGCTGATCACCTCGTCGCGGTTCATGCCGATGCCGCTGTCGGCAATGGTCAGCGTGCGCGCAGCCTTGTCGTAGGCGATGCGGATACTCATATCCGATTCATTTTCGAACAAGGCCGCGTTGTGCAGCCCCTCGAAGCGCAGCTTGTCGCAGGCGTCGGAAGCGTTGGAAACCAGTTCGCGCAGAAAAATCTCGCGGTTGGAATACAGCGAATGGATCATCAATTGCAGCAGCTGCTTCACCTCGGCCTGGAAGCCCATGGTTTCACGGTTGAGGGTGGCGTTTTCGGTCATGTTTGCTCCGGTTTGTTGTTAGAAGGCAACCCACCATTTGGGGATTATCCGGAAGTTTTTCAAGAGGCGGCGCCGGGAATCACGAGCCGTAGAAATGCACCCGGTTGCGCCCACCCTCTTTCGCCCGGTACATCGCCAGATCCGCCCATTTGATGAGATTTTCCGGGCCGGCCTCGTCGCCGATAAACAGCGTCACGCCGATACTCGACGTGCAGTGATGCTCGACAATAGTTTCTGCGTGGCCCTCCCGCTTGAATTGCAGGATATAAGGCTCGGCCAGGATGGTGCGGATTTTCTCCGCAACCACGCGCGCCTGCGAGATGGATCCGGTTCTATCCTCATCCAGCTCGCCGAGCATCACCACAAATTCATCGCCGCCAAAGCGCGCGACAGTGTCCGCCTTGCGCACACAGCCGGTAATACGGCGCGCCGCTTCCACCAGCAGCGAATCGCCCACCTCATGGCCATACGTATCATTGAGGGGTTTGAAGTTATCCAGGTCGAAGAACATCAATGCGCCATACAGGCCGCTGCGTTTGCTGGTAGCCATTGCCTGCCTGAGCCGGTCGTCGAGCAGACGGCGGTTGGGCAACTCGGTCAATGCGTCGTAGAAAGCCAGGTTGCGTATCTGCTCCTCGGCCTGCTTGCGCTCGGTAATATCGCGTGCAAAACCGACCGTGCCCAGTAAATTGCCGTTCTCGTCGATGACCGGACTCTTGAAGGTTTCCACCCAGAGCATCCTGTCGCCGTCAAGCGATGGCTCCTCAATGCGCTGCTGCTGGCACGAGGCCATTACCTCGGCATCGTTGGCGCGGTACTTCTCCGCCAGTTCTTTGGGCCACAGGTCGAAATCGGTCAAACCCACGACCTGCAGGGTATCTTCAAGCCGGGCATGAGCGGCATAAGCCTTGTTTACCTTGAGGTAGCGGCCTGCAGGGTCTTTCAGCCATGTCAGATAGGGTGAATTATCCAGGATGGCGCGCTGGTTCGCTTCGCTTTTCCGGAGGCGTTCTTCTCCTGCCTTGCGCTCGGTGATGTCATGAATCGTTCCCAGCATGCGGACCGGCTGATCTTTTGCATCGAATTCGACCTTTCCGGTTACATGGCATGCCAGTTCCTTGCCGCTGTCAGCAACGATCCGGCAATCCATGGCATACGCTTTTCTGTCGCGCAGGGCCGCCCGGACGGCATTATCGAGAGATTCCCTGTCGTCCGGATGCACCTTGCCCAGAAATAACTCATAGGAAGGCGCGACCGAACCCGGCGCAAACCCCATAAGGCGGAATGTTTCATCGCTCCAGACCAGATCGCCCGTAGCCGGGTTCCAGTCCCAGGTTCCGACTTTTCCAATCGCCGTGGCGAAATCGTAGCGTTCCTTGGTCTGTTTCAGCTCATCTTCGATTTTCTTGCGCTCGGTGATGTCTTCGGTAATGCCCATCAGCTTCAGCACCTTGCCGCCTTCATCCTTGATCGGGATGAAGCAAGACTTGAAATGCCGCGACATATCGCCGGCAGCAACAAATTCAAAATAACTTGAGGTTCCGTTGGAGATGGCGTCCTGCATAAGCGCGCTAACGCTCTCAGCATCCTGCCGGCTTACCGCACCAAGATACGACAAGCCACAGACATTTCTGGCATCCTTCAGGCCGAGCATATCAAGCCCTGCCCTGTTCATGGACTGGATACGCCCTTCCAGATCGATCTCGTGGATGCAGAGCGGTGAGGACTCGACCAGCAGCCGGTAGCGGTGCTCGCTGGTGCGCAACGCTTCTTCGACCCGCTTGCGCTCGGTGATGTCCTGCACCGTGCCGATACCGGTAAGCGGCCTGCCTTCTGGATCACGCTCAATCCGCGCACGCTCCCTCACCCAGCGTTCCTTCCCATCGACCGCGATGCGATGTTCGATGTCATAGGGAGTGCCAGCCATCGCCTCGCCCCATGCCCTGAGCACAAAATCGCGGTCATCGGGATGAACGATCGCGACAAAGGTTTCCATGTTGATAGCATCCTGTTGCGGGGTGCCGAATATGCGATAGGCCTCCGACGACCACTCCAGCCGGTTGGCAGGAATATCCAGAAACCAGCTGCCGATCTGTGCAACGGATTGGGCAACACTGAGAGTTTCCTCGCTATGGCGCAGCGCCGTTTCCAATTGCTTGTGCTCGGTGATGTCCCGCATGGTGACGAGCACGCCGTTGATCGCCGGATTGGCAAACAAATTTACACCGGTACTCTCCACATCGATCCAGCGGCCATCCTTGTGACTGACGCGGTACCGGGTCGTGTACGGCTCGCCGGGGTGCTCCATCACATAGCGCTGCGCGTTGATCACGGCATTCATGTCGTCCGGGTGGATGACCAGGGCGCTTGGCCGACCGACCAGTTCCACGGGCAAGATGCCCAGCAGACGCGTGACGCTGGGCGATACATAGGCCATGTTCAGGTTCGCATCGATCAGCCAGACGGTGTCGGAGATGTTGTCCAGATAGGCACGCAGTTTCTCCTCGCTTTGCCGGAGGCGCTCCTCGCCGTTCTTGCTCTCGGTGATGTCGGTGAGGAAACCTTGCCAGAGCGTGGAGCCGTCCGCCTCGCGCTGCGGCAGCCCGTTGCCGCGCAGCCAGCGCACCGTGCCGTCGTCGAACTTCAGGCGGTATTCATGCTGGAACGGCGTCAGGTCCTGTGCCGAGGCGCGGATGGAGGCCATGAGCCCCTCCCTGTCCTCCGGGTGGACAGGGAGGAACATCCTGGAGGCATCTTCGCGAAGTTCCGCAGGGTCGAGCCGGAACAACTCGTATATCTCGCGGGTGGCCTCGCTGGCGCAGGGAACGCAGGTGCTGCCATCCGGGCGCAAGCGGAACTGGTAGACGATTCCCGGCATCAGGTTGATGATTTTTTGAAGGTCCATTCTTGCTTGGTGTGCCGATTCGCCTGCTCAAAAAATAATGCGTGGCGGATTATAACAGCAGGCGCTTCGCAAATTATGTTCGCCACCGCACGTTCGCACAGGTTGCCGCACCGGGAATCCCACAAAAAAATCAGTGGAATACCCCCGGAAAAATGTTGCGCCCGGAATCAAAACGGGCTTTAATCCGGCCTCATACCGACACTCGATATGCCCTGCATCGATGACAATCCGCCTGTTAGTGACCGATGACCATGAACTGGTTCGCGCGGGACTGGTCCAGTATCTGGGGATGTCACCCGGTATTGAAGTCATTGCCGACGCAGCCAATGGCGACGAACTGCTGGAAAAGTTGCGCTCAGCCACCCCCGATCTGCTGTTGCTCGATATGTCCATGCCCGGCATATCCGGCGAGGGTTTGATCGCGCATATCAAGAGCCTCTATCCCGGCCTGCGGATTCTGGTGCTCAGCATGCACAATGAAATCCAGGTCGTATCGCGCGCCATGGGGGCAGGCGCATCCGGCTATATCACCAAGGACTCCCCGCCGCATGTTCTGCTGGAAGCCATTCGAAAAACCATCGAGACAGGTCTATACCTCAATCCGGCAATAGCCGCGCAATTGGCGCATATCGCCACTTCCGAGCCAATCCGCAATACTCCTCCGGAAGCTCCAGCTTAGCCGAGCAGGCATAGCTGGTTCCATTACCCTCAGCACCAAACCGCAACAGGGCGAGTCAACTTTAGCGCCGCTGCCATAGCTGCCAAATTAGCAAATACCCATAATTTCTCCCGGAAAAAACTGTAGCTTTCAGTATGAGGGGATTCGCAGAATGCGAATCACTACGTATTTCCATCTGGCAACCATACATAGTTTCCGGCACCGCAAATACCGCATGCTGCCCATGGGAAGCCGCCGCTCATGCAGATCACCCCGGCGCGAGCGATAGCGTCGCAACCTCTGCGTGAGAAACAATCTCATGCCTGTGTTCTCCCATTGTAAACAGCGCATTGCTTCAGGTATGCACCTACCCCGCAAAGCAGGGGTATACCTTATTGTTTTGGACTGGCTTGAGTCTATATTGACAAGTACGGCTTGCGCATTGGCGTTTTCTTTCTGAACTCAAGGAGGAACGAAACCATAGTGCGATCCGGGGTAGCAGCGTTTTCCCGCATAAAAGGGATTGTCCATTCGGGATAGGCTCAATATTGTTTTGATTGCGAGCTTCACTTCAAGCTTTCTCACGCGCAATCCCGGATTCAAGTATCCATGAGTATCCATGCGGGATATTTCAAATTTTTCAGGAAGAAAGGAAACGACAACATGGCAACCGGTACAGTCAAATGGTTTAACGATGCGAAGGGTTTTGGCTTTGTCACTCCCGATGATGGCGGCACGGATTTGTTCGCGCACTATTCCGCAATCAACATGAGCGGTTTCAAGTCGCTCCAGGAAGGTCAAAAAGTCATCTATGACGTGGTGCAAGGACCCAAGGGCAAGCAGGCATCCAATATTGTCAACACCCTCTGAATGGCTCTCGAGCCGGGAAACCCGGCATGAAAGTGCCGGGTTCAAGATAGCCAATTTCATGCTTCGCCACTCTACAAGGAGAAATAGCCATGGCAAACATCATTCAGCACAACCCGCTTTTCAGCAGGCTTACCCGTTTCGACCCATTCCGCGATGAAGACTGGCTAAAGGGCTTTGGAATACGCCCATTTAACGGCGAGCTGGAAGCTACTCCCCAGATCAGGATCGATCTGACTGAAAACGACCGCGAATATTCGGTCAAGGCAGAAATTCCCGGCGTCAGGAAGGAAGATATCAATGTGGAAGTGGAAGGCAACCGGGTTTCCATCAGCGCCGAAACCCGGGAGGAAAAAAAGGAAATAAAGGACGAAAGGGTCATTTGCTGCGAGCGTTCCCATGGGGCGAGCTACCGGAGCTTCAGCCTGGCCAGCGAAGTGGATGAGACCAAGGCCGAGGCCAGCTACGAAAATGGCGTGCTGGCGCTGAAGTTGCCGAAAAAATCCGGCAGCACCGCCAAACATCTTCAGGTCAAGTAAGCCTCGGCGCAAGCAGGGCTCCGGGCTTCTTTCCTTGCCACCGCATCAACCGGCTGAGCAGCGAGGGGAACGTGATTCATTGCCCGAGAGAAGGAGGCAAAAAATGGATAAGCACTACGTTTCCGAATTCACGAATTTTATGGACCACTTTCTGGAAGAGCATCCGGAAGTGGTCGAAGAGCAAATGCGCAATTTCAACTTTTTCTACAACCCGGAAATAGATCGGGATGAGTTGGAAAACGCCAACGAAGGCATCGTCCCGGACGATCACTACGGGTTTGCCAGCCTGTTCGAAGCGCCCGGTCGAAAAACAGGCAGACAGCGCACGACACACTGATCCTGGTTCCGTATGGAGCGGGTGCTGCCCGGTTAAGCCTCATATTTCCGGGCAGCAAAAATAAAGGGATGGCTGTATTGATGCTGCGCTTGATCATACCTAGCATTCGAATACCCAGACATTCCACGACTTGATGGTTACGTTAGGAGACTAGCATGGCAATCGAAAGCGTTGCGTCAGGCCTGATTCACGGTGGTTTGCAGACCCCGCCCCACAGCGCGCACAAAGCGCACCACCCGCACCGCCCCATTTTCTGGATGCGCCCCGCCAAACCTGCGCTAACTGTCGAAGCGGCGCCGGGCACATCGGCACAGGCGATCGCCTCAGAGATCGAGGTATGCGCCGCACGCTTTGCCGCAGACGGGGAGGACAACTCCATCGACCTGCGCTTCCTGAAGGCCATGCCCCAGGAGCGCGAAGCGCTCGCCACCCTGCTCGGCCAGGGAGAAGTCTCGGCCGTCGTGAGTGCGCTGGGGCGCACCGAGATACGGGAAACCGCCATTCCCTGCGTCTGGTGGGTGCGCCACCACAATGAGGAAGGCGAAATAGTCGGCGAACTGATTGAGATTACTGCCGTACCGGAAATTATCACAGGCGACCGGATGGCGGTCGCCCGGGGACTCGAAGCCTTCCGCTCCGCCCGCAGGGTGCCCACCGCCCCTCCCTCCCACAATGCGAGGTAACCACCATGAACAAACAAATTACAGTCTCCGATTCGCTGTATGACCAGGGAATATCGCGCCGCAGCTTCCTAAAGTTCTGCGCCATCACCGCATCCACGCTGGCCATTACGGGAGCCGGGGTCAAGGCGTTCACCCAGGTGCTTGCCGTTGCCCGGCGCCCTTCCGTGATCTGGCTGTCGTTCCAGGCCTGCACGGGCTGCTCCGAGTCGCTGATGCGCTCGGGCAACCCGTTAACCGACCGGCTGACGGTCGAGAACCTCATCCTCAATTTCGTCTCGCTCGACTTCCACGGCACCTTGCAAGTGGCGGCAGGCGCCCAGGCCGAGGCGGCACGCCGGGCAGCGATGGAAGAGAATTTCGGCCAGTACGTCCTGATTGCGGACGGCGGAATTCCAACCGGGGATGGCGAATGGTTTTCGGCGGAAAACGGGCAGTCCGCATTGGGCCTGCTGCGCGAGACCATCGAAGGCGCGGCGCTGGTGATCAACGTGGGAACCTGCGCCAGCTTCGGCGGCCTTCCCGCCGCTGCACCCAATCCGACCAAGGCGATGGGCGTGGGCGACCTGATGGCTGCCGGGCTGGTGCCGTCGCGGGCGCTGTTGAACATCTCCGGCTGCCCGCCGGTGCCGGAGGTCATCACCGGAAGCATCGCCTACTTCCTGGTGAATGGCGCACTGCCGCCGCAGGACAGCCTGCGGCGTCCGATACTCTATTTCGGCAAGACGGTGCACGATTGCTGCCCGCGCCTGCCGCATTTCGAGGCAGGACGCTTCGCCGCATCGTTCGACGACGACGGGGCGAGGCAGGGCCACTGCCTGCTGCTGCTAGGCTGCAAGGGGCCGGACACCTTCAATGCCTGCACCACCAATAAATGGAATCAGGGCACCAGCTCTCCGACCCAGGCGGGACATGGCTGCATCGGCTGTGCCGAGCCCAATTTCTGGGATCACCCCGGCGGCGTGTACGGAATTGTCGGCGAGTTCGAACTGGGGGATGGCACTGCCTGCGTCACGCCAGCCCATCCGCAACTACCGGTGGTCTAGGTCAATCGCCGCCATACCGAATCCAACCAGATTAAGGAGCCCAGGCTATGAGCACCGTTGTCATTGATCCCATCACGCGCATCGAGGGACACCTGCGCATCGAGGCCGAGACCAACAGTTCCGGCATGATCACAAAAGCATCCGCCAGCGGCACGATGGTGCGCGGCATCGAAATCATCCTGAAGGGACGCGATCCGCGCGACGCTTGGGCCTTCACCCAGCGCATCTGCGGTGTATGCACCGTGGTGCATGCACTGACCTCGGTGCGCGCCGTGGAGAATGCGCTCGGCTACGCCATCCCGACCAATGCGCGCCACATCCGCAACCTGATGATGGGTACGCAACTGGTCCAGGACCATGTCACGCATTTCTACCAACTCGCCTCGATGGACTGGGTGAATGTGGTATCAGCAAGCCAGGCCGATGCGACCGCGACTTCCAACCTGCAGAAATGCACTTCGGGTTGGCACAAAAATTCGCCTGCCTATTTCGAGGCGGTGCGCCAGAAGCTCGCGGGCTTCATCGCCGGCGGGCAGCTCGGCCTGTTCGGCAATGCCTACTTCGATCATCCGGCGTACAAGCTGCCGCCCGAGATGAATCTTATGCTGTTCGCGCACTGGCTGGAGGCGCTGGAATGGCAGCGCAAGGTGCTGCGCGTGCACGCTGTATTCGGCGGGCGCAACCCGCATCCGAATTTCGCCATCGGCGGGGTACCGTGCACCTTCAACATGTCCCCCAATGCCGCAGGCGTACTGGTACCCACCCCAGGCACGACGGGCGTAGACCAGACCGGGCTCGACCTGGTGCAGGGCTGCATCACCGAGATACGCGAATTCGTCGCCAAGGTGTATCGCCCGGATGCGCTCGCGCTGGGCGCACACTACAAGGACTGGTTCGGGCGAGGCGAAAGTCTGGGCAACTTTCTCACCTTCGGCGAATACCCCCAGGACGATAGCGCGAATATTTCCTCCAGCCTGTTCGTGCCGCGCGGCGCGATCATCGGGCGCGACCTGTCCAACGTGCAGCCGGTCGATCTCCGTAATCCGGACGAGGTGCAGGAATTCGTCACGCATAGCTGGTATGACTATTCACTGGGCAAAAACACCGGCCTGCATCCGTTCCAGGGCGAGACCACGCTGAACTACACCGGGCCGCAGGCTAACTACCAGAACCTTGATGTGAACCAGTCCTATTCCTGGGTAAAAGCGCCGCGCTGGAAGGGCAATGCCATGGAGGTGGGGCCGCTTGCCCGCGTGCTGATGATGTATGCCACGGGTAACCGCACCGCCCGCGACCACGTAGACCGGGCGTTGCGCGACCTCAAGCTGCCGTTTTCGGCGATGTACTCGACCATGGGGCGCATGCTCGCGCAGTCGATCGACGCGCATCTCGTCGCCGACGAATTGCAGGTGTGGTTCAACCAGCTCACGGCGAATGTCGCCGGCGGCGATTTCCGCACCCACAATGCTGCAAAATTCGACCCCGCCACTTGGCCCGCCACGACACAGGGCATAGGCTTCACCGAGGCACCGCGCGGCGCGCTGGGGCACTGGCTGGCCATCGACAGCGGCACTATCGCCAATTACCAGTGCGTCGTGCCGACCACCTGGAATGCTGCGCCGCGCGATGCCGCGGGGAACGGCGGCCCTTACGAGAAGGCGCTGGTGGGGCATGTGCTCGCCGTGCCGGACAAGCCGCTGGAAGTGCTGCGCACGATACACAGTTTCAATCCCTGCATGGCCTGCGCGGTACATCTCTTCGACCCGCAGCCGAACGAAACCCTCAACGTCACGGTAAGCGCCTGAGCCGCCCCCGGACATACACAAGGAATCCGCCATGAACACATTGCTTCTTAAATTCGGCCGGGCCCTATTGTTTGCCGCTCTCTCCGTCTCGGCGGGCAGCGCGCTCGCCACGGCGACCTTCGGCACCCGCGCCGACAACTACTGCGCCGCGCGGCCGACGCAGGCGACTGCGCCGCAGCAGAGCCGCCCTTACCGGGCCGCCAGCTTTTCCTGCTTCCTCTGCCACACCGGCAGCCCCTCGGCGAACAACCTGAACGCCTTCGGCAATGCGAGCCTGTCGTGTACCTCGACCACCTGCGGAGCGGCGATGAACCCGTTCTGCGTGGCGACCCCACCGAGCAACGCCAGCATCACTGCCCCTGCGGCCGGCACAACCGTCGCGCAGGGGCAGTCGCTGACCTACACCGCGGGCAATGCGACCAATCCGGACGGGTTCCCGCTGAGCTTCACCTGGCTATTCACCGGCGGCATGCCGAATGCCACAGGGCAAAGCGTCTCCGTGCCGATGACCGTTGCCGGAGCTATCACCTCGACCCTGCAGGTGCGTAATTCCGTCGGCATGCTGGCCACCGGCACCCCCCCAACCCGTTCGGTGACCGTCACCGGAGCGGCGAACCAGCCACCGGTCGCCACCATCAACGCGCCGGCCGCCAACGTGACCGTCGCGCAGGGCGGAACGGTGAACTTCCAGGGTTCGGGCACCGATCCCGACAACAACCTGCCGCTGACCTACAACTGGAACTTCGGCGGTGGCGCACCCAACTCGACGGCGCAGAATCCGGGTGCGGTGACGTTCAATACCGCGGGCACCTTCACGGTCAGCTTCACGGTCACCGACAGCCTCGGCCTGTCCTCGACGGCGATCACACGCACCGTCACCGTCACGTCGCCGGCGAACCAGCCGCCGGTCGCCACCATCACTGCACCTGCTGCCAATGCGACCGTCGCGCAGGGCGGAACGGTCACGTTCCAGGGCTCGGGCACCGATCCCAACAACAACCTGCCGCTCACCTACAACTGGAACTTCGGCGGCGGCGCACCCAACTCCACTGCACAGAACCCCGGTGCGGTGACGTTCAACACCGCAGGCACCTTCACGGTCAGCTTCACCGTCACCGACAGCCTGGGATTGTCATCGGCAGCGGTTACCCGCACGGTCACCGTCACACCGCCGGCGAACCAGCCGCCGGTCGCCACCATCAACGCGCCGGCCGCCAACGTGACCGTCGCGCAGGGCGGCACGGTCAACTTCCAGGGTTCGGGCACCGACCCCAACAACAACCTGCCGCTCACCTACAACTGGAACTTCGGCGGCGGTGCACCCAACTCGACGCAGCAGAATCCCGGTGCGGTGATGTTCAACACCGCAGGTGCCTTCACGGTGACGTTCACGGTGACCGACAGCCTCGGCCTGGCTTCGACGCCGGTCACGCGCGTCGTGACGGTGACGGGCGCGGGGCAACAGCCGGTTGCCATCATCGAAGAACCCAAACAGGACCGTGCCATCGTCCAGGGAAGGCCGGTCGAATTCCATGGAAGGGCGCAGGGTGGCGACGACGGCCTGAGCTTTAACTGGAGCATCCCGGGCGGCACACCGGCCAGTTCGACCCGCAATGAGGTCAAGGTAATCTTCAACGCCGCAGGCACCTTCACGGCCAGCCTCACCGTGACCAACAGGCAAGGCGTCGCATCCGCTCCGGCCATGCGGGCGATCACCGTCACGCCATCGCCTAATGCGCCCGTGGCCATCATCAACGCACCAGCCGCCAACGTGACCATCACACAAGGCGGAACGGTGAACTTCCAGGGCTCCGGCACCGATCCAGACAACAGGCTGCCGCTGACCTACAACTGGAACTTCGGCGGTGGCGCTCCCAACTCCACGCAGCAAAATCCTGGCATGGTGATGTTCAATACCGTGGGGACATTCACCGTGACCTTCACCGTTACCGACAACAGGGGACTGGTTTCCGCCTCGGTTACGCGCGTGGTTACGGTAACCCCGGTGAATCAGGCGCCCACCGCGACCATCAACGCGCCGGCGGACAACGTGACCATCGCACAGGGCGGAACGGTTAACTTCCAGGGCTCGGGCGTCGATCCGGACAACAACCTGCCGCTGACCTTCAATTGGGACTTCGGCGGTGGCGCGCCCAACTCCACGCAGCAGAATCCGGGTGCTGTGACGTTCAACACTGCGGGTGCCTTCACGGTGACTTTCACCGTCACCGACAGCCTCGGCTTGTCCTCGGCCGCAGTCACACGCACGATCACCGTGACGGCAACTCCTCAGCCTGCCGTGACCATTGTGGCACCGGCAATGAACGTGTCGGTGCTGCCGGGAGGAACGGTGACGTTCAGGGGGGCTGCCACAGGCGAGGCAAATGAACGGCTGAGATACCGTTGGAGCTTCCAGGGCGGTTCGCCGGACGATTCGACGCGGCAAAATCCGGGCGCAGTCAGGTTCAGGGAGGTGGGAACGCACACCGTTACCCTGACCGTCACCGGGCGCGGGGGGCGCAGTTTGGGCACTGCCACCAGAGTGGTCACGGTTGCACCGCCTAACCAGCGCCCCCGCCTTAATGACGATTGTCGCAATGGCGACGACGACGATTGAGGCTGATCGACGCAATCGCGAAGGAGCCCGACGAATGACACAAGAAAACATCCTGATGCTCGGCATCGGCAACCTGCTCTGGGCGGATGAGGGCTTCGGGGTGCGCGCAGTGCAGGCGCTCCATCGCCAGTGGCGCTTTCCCGGGCAGGTCACGCTGATGGATGGCGGAACACAGGGACTTAACCTGCTGCCCCATGTGCAGGAGGCGCACAAGCTGATCGTGTTCGATGCCATCGACTACGGCCTGCCTCCCGGAACGCTCAGGATGCTGGCCAACGAAGAGGTGCCGAGGTTCATGGGCGCCAAAAAACTGAGCCTGCACCAGACCGGCTTTCAGGAAGTGCTGGCCATTGCAGAGTTGACCGGCAGCCTGCCGGATGAGCTGGTGCTGATCGGCGTGCAGCCGGAGGATTACGAGGATTTCGGCGGAAACCTGCGCGCGGTCGTCGGCGCGCAGATCCAGCCGGCGCTGGAAGCCGCACTTGCCTGCCTGCGGCGCTGGGGCGTGAAACCGGAGCAGCGGGAAGGCGAGCCTGGAACCGTTGAGCCGCTCCTGCCCGCGAGCCTTGATGTGGATTTTTTCGGGGCAACACATTCCGGCGCAACGGCGATGCCCTCCCCGCTCAAGACTGCCTGATGTGCATCGGCATTCCCATGCGCGTGCTGGAGACTGACGGGGTCACCGCGCTGTGCGAGGGACGCGGCGAACGGAAACGGCTCAACATGCTGATGGTGGGTAACTGTCCGCCGGGCAGATGGGTGCTGTCCTTCCTCGGATCGGCGCGCGAAATCCTCACGGAAGAGGATGCGGCACGCACCAATCATGCGCTTGACGGACTGGAAGCGGCGCTGCGTGGCGATTTAAATTTTGAAGAACATTTCACCAGCCTTGCCGGGCAGGACGGCGAAAAAGACACCACTGGCTTGCATGGGGACACTTTCCTATCGTGACGACGGAAGGTAAGCTCCACATCGACGTGGCTTGGGATGGTGCGGCAGCGAATGCAGTCGCTGTGCGATCTTCACGCCCGCTGCAGGCAAGCCGCCTGATGGTTGGAAAACCGGCCCAGAATGCCGTCGATACCATGCCGTTGCTGTTCAGCGTATGCGGCCGCGCACAAGGCGTCGCGGCAGCCATGGCGGCCGAAGCCGCGCTCGGCATTGAAGTTGCCGGTTCGCTCCATGCGGCACGGGCGCATCTGGTTTTCGGCGAGGCCATCCAGGAGCATCTCTGGCGTGTTTTGCTCGATTGGCCCCGGCAGGTGGGTATACAACCTCGTGTGCAGCTTATGACAGAACTATGTGCCGGAATCGGCCAAATGGCAAAGCCGCTGATCGCAACGGGCGGCTGGAAGACGATAGGCGGCAGGCTGGATGCGGACTATGATGATGCGCGGCAGTCATTCTCCCGCGTGCTGAAAAACGTTTTGCACCGAGAAATATTTGGATGCGATCCGGCACAATGGTTGGAACTGGGCACACAACAGGAGCTGGAAGCGTGGTACGAGAATACGGACACGCTGGCTGCACAAATCCTGCGCAGCCTTGCGCAATGCGCCCGGTTCGGCGCCAGCAAAGTAGCGGCCATGCCCAGCCCGAACAATATATGGCTGCAGGAGATCGCGGAGGCCATGCATGAAGACCCGGCATTTTCGCACCAGCCCAACTGGCGGGGTGCGGCGCTGGAAACCGGGGCGCTGGCGCGCCAACGCCAGCATCCATTGCTCCGTGCTTTGACGGCGACCGAAGGCAATTCGGTTTTTGCCCGTGCATTGGCGCGCCTGATTGAATTGATGCATCTGGCAGATGCAATGCGCACCGCAACGGGCAACGCATGCGCAGGCTGGATCGGGTCGCAGCCCCTGCGCAAGGGTGTCGGCATCGCTTGGGTAGAGACCGCGCGCGGGTTGCTCACGCACCGTATTGCCAGCGATGGCGGCCGGATACTCGACTACCGGACCATCGCGCCCACGGAATGGAATTTTCATGCAGACGGCGCACTGGTCCAGGGCTTGCGCGGAATGGCGGCCGCCAGCGAGGCCGCCGCCAGAAGCAAGGCGGAGTGGATGGTGCAATCGCTGGACCCTTGTGTGGCTTATGAAATTACGGTGCAACATGCATAGAATAACCACGGCACAGGATTGTCGTGCATCCACCGGGAGAATGTATGCATGAAATGTCGCTCGCCGAGAGCGTGCTCGGACTGATCGAAGACTGCCTCATCAGGGAGGGCGGCCAGCGGATCAAAATGGTGCGGCTGGAAATCGGCAAGCTGTCCGCAGTCGAGCCCGAAGCGATGCGCTTCTGCTTCGATGCGGTAGCGCGCGGCACATCGGCCGAGGGTGCGGTGCTGGACATCGTCGAGCAGGAAGGCAGCGCCTGGTGTTTCGATTGCAACCGGGAAGTGCCGCTCGCGGCGCGATACGACCCATGCACGACATGCGGCGGCTTCCGCCTGCAGGTGGCGGAAGGCACGGCGATGCGCGTCAAGGAACTGGAAATTGAATAAAAAGCTGCCCGGAAATACAGAAAATGCCGTATGGCTTAAGTCACAAAACCGGCTTAGCATTTGGCCGTCCTGCGACCTGATTGTTACATTAGGAGACTAGCATGCCAATCACAAACAAATCCGTCTTGCTGCGCTCATCCACGGTTGTCGCAATCGGCACATTGATGCCGTCCCTCGCCTACGCACACACCGGTATCGGAGATGCAAGCGGCTTCCTGCATGGCTTGGCGCATCCGGCTGGCGGGCTGGATCATGTCTGCGCGATGCTCGCCGTCGGGCTGTGGGCGGCGCAGACGGGCGGGCGCTCCCTGTGGGCGGTGCCGCTGACCTTCGTCGGCGTCATGGCTCTGGGTGGGGCATTGCCGATGCTGAGCATCGGCCTGCCCTTCGTCGAACAGGGCATCGTGTTGTCCGTGCTGCTGCTGGGCGTATTGATCGCCGCATCGATCCGTCTGCCGCTCTGGCTTGCCGGCAGCATGGTCGGCCTGTTCGCTCTGTGGCACGGGCAGGCGCATGGCGCGGAGGTGCCGGCGTGGGCTTCCGGAATGTCTTACGCGCTGGGATTCGCGCTGGCCACGGCATCGCTGCACGCTGCCGGCATTGCATTCGGCCTGGGAATGCAACGTCACCGGCTGCATGAACGGTTCGTACGACTGACCGGATCGGGCATCGCCCTGTGCGGCATCTATCTGGCGGTGGCATAACCGGCGTGCAGCAGTTGCAACGCAGTCAAAAAAACCGGCGGGCAGGTTTGCCCGCCGGTCTGCATTTTGGGATGATGGACAGGAAACGAATAACCCTGCACTCAGGATGAAACAGGAGAAACCATGTGCGCAGTATGCGGTTGCAGCAGTCATGATGTGAAAATCGAAAGCAGCGGGGAACACACGCATACCCATGCCGACGGAACGACGCATTCCCACAGCGGCGCGCACCGCCACCAGCACGACCTGCACTACGGGCTAGGCTCAGCCCGTGCGCATGCCACCGGGATGAGCCAAGCGCGCATGGTCAAGGTCGAGCAGAACATTCTCGCCAAGAACGACGCCTATGCCGGCGAAAACCGCGACTACTTCCACAGGCGCGGAATTTTCGCGCTCAACCTGGTTTCGAGTCCCGGTTCCGGCAAGACCACGCTGCTGGTGCGCACCGTCGAGGCCCTGAAGCATCGCCACCCGATCTGCGTGATCGAGGGCGACCAGCAGACCACGCTTGATGCCGACCGCATCCGCGCCACCGGCGTACCCGCGTTGCAGATCAATACCGGGCGCGGCTGCCACCTGGACGCACACATGGTCGGGCATGCGCTGGAACGGCTGCAACCCAGGGACAACAGCCTGCTGCTGATCGAGAACGTCGGCAACCTGGTCTGCCCCGCTTCCTTCGACCTCGGCGAAGCGCACAAGGTGGCGATCCTCTCAGTGACCGAGGGCGAGGACAAGCCGCTCAAGTACCCGGACATGTTTGCCGCCGCCGGCCTGATGCTGCTCAACAAGGCCGACCTCCTGCCGCACCTCGACTTCAACGTTTCGCTCGCGATCGAATATGCGCGCAGGATCAATCCCGGCATCCGCGTGATCGTCACCTCGGCGCGTTCCGGCGAAGGCATGGAGGAATGGCTGGGCTGGCTGGAAGAACGGCTGTCCGCCGTCGCCCTGAAGCAGGAAGCGGCAGAACCCGCAGCCGGTTGAGGATGCGCGCCGCCCTTGCCGCCGAGACCCTGACCCGTTGCCGCATACAGGTGCGCGGCCAGGTTCAGGGCGTCGGCTTCCGCCCTTTCGTCTACCGGCTTGCCAATGAACTCGACCTGTCGGGCTGGGTGCGAAACTGCGGCGTCGGCGTGGAAATCGAGGTGCAAGGGCATGGTGAAAAAGTCGATTCCCTGCTGCGCAGGCTGCGCCTGGAACCCCCGCCGCTCGCGCGCATCGCGGAAGTGTCGGTGGCAAGCGCCGAACCCGAGCCGGGGCATGGCTTCGCCATCCTCGAAAGCGAAGGCGGCGCGGTCGCGACGCGGATCGCGCCGGATACCGCAATCTGCCGCGATTGCCTCACCGAACTTTTTTCGCCGGGTGACCGCCGTTATCGTTATCCGTTCATCAACTGCACGCATTGCGGCCCGCGCTACACCATCGCCGCGCGGCTGCCCTACGACCGTGCCCACACCTCCATGGCGAAGTTCCCCCTGTGCCCGGAATGCCTCGCCGAATACCGCTCTCCAGCGGACCGCCGTTTCCACGCCGAGGCCAATGCCTGCCCGGCATGCGGCCCGCAACTGGCGCTGCTCGATGCCGGCGGCGAACCGGTTGCATCCGAAGACGCGATCGCCGCCGCCGTCGCAAGGCTGCGGGGCGGCGAAATCCTCGCTATGAAGGGGCTGGGTGGCTTCCATCTGATGTGCGATGCGAAAAATCCGGCGGCGGTCGCGCGCCTGCGGCAACGCAAGGCGCGCGAGGAGAAGCCCTTCGCGGTGATGGCGCTGAACGCCGCCTCGCTTGAAGGCCTCGCGCAGTGCAACGCGGACGAGCTCGCGCTGCTGCAAAGCGCGGAGCGCCCCATCGTGTTGCTCGAAAAAAACGGTGCATTGATCGAGAAAAACGGCGAGCTGTCCGGCGTCGCCGACGGCCTGCCCGAGCTCGGTGTGCTGCTACCCTACACGCCGCTGCACTACCTGCTGTTCCACGAGGCGGCGGGCCGCCCGGCAGGCAGCAACTGGCTGGCGGAGCCGCTACCCTTCCTGCTGGTATGCACCTCGGCGAATCCCGGCGGCGAGCCGCTGGTGCATCACAACGAAGAGGCCGTGCTGCACCTCAAGGGAATCGCCGACGGTTTTCTGGTTCACGACCGCGACATCCTGCTGCGCGCCGACGACAGCGTGCTCAGGCTGACCGGACAGGCGCCGGGCTTCATCCGCCGCGGCCGTGGCTACACTCCCGCGCCGATTGAGCTGGGCATCTCCGGCCCGGCCGTACTCGCGGCCGGAGGCTTCTTCAAGAATGCGATCTGCGCGACGCGCGGAAGCGAAGCGTTCCTGTCGCAGCATATCGGCGAGCTCGACAACGCCGCAACCTGCATAGCGCTGGAGCAGACCGTCGAATATTTATTGAACGTCCTCGAGATCGAACCCGAACTGGTGGTTCACGACCTGCATCCCGACTTCTTCAGCTCTCACTTCGCCGCAGCCTATGCCGCCAGATGCGGCATCCCTGCCTTGGGCGTGCAGCACCACCATGCGCACATCGGTGCGGTGGCTGCGGAGCATGGGATCCAAGAACCGGTATTGGGACTGGCTCTCGACGGCGTAGGACTCGGGACCGACGGCGCCGCCTGGGGCGGCGAGCTGCTGCGCGTGGACGGAGCGAAGATGGAGAGGCTCGGCCATCTCTTTCCCTTGGCGCTGCCCGGCGGCGACCGCGCCGCGCGCGAGCCGTGGCGCATGGCGGCAGCTGCCTTGTCCGCCTTGGGACGCGGCGGAGAAATCCCGGTGCGTTTTTCCGAGCCGTCCGCGCCCATGCTGGCCGAGCTGCTCGAACGCGGCAGGAATGTTGTACAGACTTCAAGCTGCGGCCGGCTGTTCGATGCGGCAGCCGGCCTGCTCGGCGTGAAAAGCCGCAGCAGCTTCGAAGGGCAGGCCGCGATGCTGCTCGAAGGCCTCGCAAAGAGTCACGGCCCGATTGCCCCGCTGGCGGATGGCTTCGTTTTCGACGGCAAGACGCTGAGCTTCCTGCCGCTGCTGGACCGGCTCGCAGATTGCCACGATACCGGGGAAGGCGCGAGCCTGTTCCATGCCACCGTGGCGGCAGGGCTTGCCGCGTGGGTCATTCCCGTGGCACGGCAGCAGGGATTAAACAGAGTTGCATTGGGCGGCGGCTGTTTCCTCAACCGCATCCTGAGCGCCGAACTGGCCGACCTGTTGCAGGCGGCAGGCCTCGAAGCCCTTCAGGCGCGGCTCGCACCGCCCAACGACGGGGGGCTGGCGCTGGGGCAGGCATGGGTCGGCTTGAGTTCGCTGGAGCGCGGCACCTAACTATTTACCCCTACAGCATGAGGGAAACAACAACTGTCAGCACCCCCGCTAGAGCAATCAGAGGCAAAGCAAAGTGTTTGTATTGCGTAAGCTTATCTAATTCAATGGCTACGGCTGTAATAATGACACCGATAATTGTGGTAGTCATATCAACTCCTCCAATATGCTTCAAGTGGCCATTTGATAGAACTCGACCTGGCAAAGTTCAAAGCCTGATGAATGAATAGTTGAAATTTTTGGCCGTGGGGGAGATTTCGGAATTTCCCAGGGGCGGCAGCCGCGCAGGGTGCAATAACCGAAAGGCATTGCGCCGCATGTAAATTCCATCTGGCGCTACGCTAATCCGCCTTACGCAAAAGAAGAAGTAATGCGGCGATGCCGCGCCAGATACAGCGGCGTCCACGCGTGGGGAACCTTGTAGACAAAGTTGTAGCGCGCCACGTGGTAGCTGGGATCAAAACCGTAGAAGTTGAGCTTCATGTGTTGCAACTCCTCGGCGCGGTAGGCATCCAGCGGTTTTTCTTGCTCGTTGCATTCACGCCGCACGATCTTCTCCCGCAATAGCGCGGAATAGTCCGGGCTGGCGGCGAGTTCTTCGGCGATCTGCATTACCCTTGCGAGAAACTCCTCCCGGTTGGTTCCGAAGCAGCCGTCGATCAGGCCCATCTCCTGTGCTTCGGGCGCGCCCACCGGCAGGCGGTTCTGCGTCAGCGCCGCCGCCCTCGCCTCGCCTACCCGCCTCGGCAACAAATAGGTCCAGTATTCCGAACCGTACAGGTTGCCCATGCCCTTGTAGTGCGGGTTGAACACCACGCCCTCGCGCGCATAGACATGATCCGCCGCGAGCGACAGAAATACGCCGCCCGCTCCTGCGTTCCCTTGCAGCGCGGCGATGGTGATCTGACCGGTAGTGGCGGCGATGGCGCGCGTCAGGTCGTTCATCGCGTTGATGTTGCGCCAGGATTCGTCCGCCGGGCTGGCGGCATTCTCGATGCAGTTGAGGTGGATACCGTTCGACCAGAAGTCCGCGCCGCCCATCAGCACGATCACGCGCACATCGCGCTGCGTGGCGGCCAGGTAGGCGTCGCGCAGCCGTTCGCACTGCCCGGTGCTCATCGCGCCGTTGTAGAACGCGAAATGCAGGTAGCCGACGTTGTTTTTCTGCTCGAACCAGATGTCGCGGTAAGTTTCGCCGGTGCATGGCGAGAGCAGATCGAGCGGAGCTTCCGGTATGTCGGCGAGTTGTCCTTCAAGCGCCATGGCAGCGGGTAATTTCAGCGTCAGATCGCCATCTGATTTGCGCTTCAGATGGCCGACCCACACCGCGCCGTCGAGTGTGGTGCGGCAGATCGCGCCGTTGCGCCGCGCGATGATCGCACCCGGTTCGCTGCCGCGCAATGTGTCTTCCGCGCAGGCATCGAACAGATAATATTCATCTCCACGCAGCTGGTCGAGCACGCCCGGGAAGCCGTCGGCGGCGTGGATTTTTCTCAGTATCGTGCGCGTGCCGTCGCGTCTCCAGTCGATGGCGCGGTCGGCCTGTTTGATCGGGGCGTGCAAGCGGCCCAGCACCTCGGGGCGGGAATAATCCAGCGGCGTCGGCTTGTGATTGCCTGAATGGAAACGCTCCACCGCCGCGAGCACCGCGCGCACCGCCGCCTCGAGCACTTCGTTGCGGTACAGGCTGCTCTTCTTCGCCAACCGCATCGGGAAAGTTTCCGCCGCCCAGATGTCGCCCGCATCCATCTCGCCGCTGGCCTGCAGCACCGTAACGCCCCATTCCGGCAAATCGCGCATGATCGCCCAGTCCAGCGCCGACGGGCCGCGGTCGCCGATGATGCCGGGGTGCACCACGAAACAGGTGTGGTTGCGCCATATTTCTTCTGGAATCGCGCGCTTGAGGAACGGCGCGACGATCAGATCGGGACAATAGAGCTCAACTGCCTGCTGCGTGACCGCATCGTTGATGTCGAACTCGATGGACACCTCATGTCCGCATCGCACCAGCTCGATGTACAGGCGCTGCGCGAGGCTATTGAAGCTGTGGGTGAGGAACAGGATTTTCATGGTGATCTAAATCCATCCGTTAAACCACGAAGAACACGAAGAAGAACAAGCTGGTGCCCTGAAAATGGAATCGCCCTGTCATTGAGTGTGAAATATCCTGGACGCCCTGTTATCTTCGTGGTTTCTGTGTCCTTCGTGGTGGAGTGTGTTTTCAAGGTTTAACAAATCCGGGGGAGCTGCTCACCGGTCAGCCAATCGACCACGCGCCGCCCGCCGAACGCGGTCTCCATCTGCACGAAATGGTGCGGGTCTTCGATCACCTCACCCACGATGGCGGCGTCGCTTCCGAGGGGATGCGCGCGCATCGCCTGCAGCAGGCGCTCGGCATCCTCTGGCGCACAGATCGCCACCAGCTTGCCTTCGTTGGCGACGTACAGCGGGTCGAGGCCGAGGAACTCGCATGCCGCGTTGACCTGCTCGCGGATCGGCAACCTGCTTTCATAGAGCATCATGCCCGCCGCCGACTGGTGCGCGATCTCGTTGAGCGTGGTGGCAAGCCCGCCGCGCGTGGGGTCGCGCAGCACGTGGATGTCCGGCACCGCCTCCAGCATCGCCGCCACCAACTCATGCAAGGCCGCCGTGTCGGATTCGATGCTGGTGTGGAAGGTCAGGTTCTCGCGCAGTGAAATGATCGCCACGCCGTGGTCGCCCAGCATTCCGGACACCAGTATCTTGTCGCCCGGACGTGCGCGGTCGCCGGACAGGTTGATGCCTTCCGGCATGACACCGATGCCGGTGGTTGTGATGAACACGCCATCGCCCTTGCCCTGCTCCACCACCTTGGTGTCGCCGGTGACGATAGGCACGCCCGCCGCGCTTGCGGCCATGGCCATGGATTCGGCAATGCGTTTCAGGTCGGCGAGCGGGAAGCCCTCTTCGAGGACGAACGAGGCCGACAGGTACAGCGGCCTGGCGCCCATCACCGCGACGTCGTTGATCGTGCCATGCACCGACAGGCAGCCAATGTCGCCACCCGGAAAGAACAGCGGCGACACCACATGGCTGTCGGTCGCCATCACCAGCCGCCCGTTTGCCGGCGGCAGCACCGCGCCATCGTTGCCCTGTGCCAGATAGGTGTTGCCGAATGCGGCGGCGAACAGTTCGGTAATCAGTTGCGCCATCGCGCGCCCGCCGCTGCCGTGCGTCATATCCACGCGGCCATGCTTGAAATCGAGCGGGCGCATGTAGTTGGATTTGATCGTGCTCACTGGGTTGTCTCCCTGAAACGTCCGTAACTGTAATGCGCCGCACATGCGCCTTCACTTGACACCATACAGGAGCCGATCGGGTTGTGGCTACGGCCGGCACTGTGTGCCTTAACATTCGCTTCGCTCATGTTAGCCTACGCCGCAACCAGGTCATCGCCGCTGCGAAACCTTCCATAACTGTAATGTGCCGCACATGCCCCTTCACTTGACACCATGCAGGAGCCGACCGGGTTGTCCGGCGTGCAGACCGTGCCGAACAGCTTGCAGTCCTGCGGGCGCTTCACGCCGCGCAGGATCGCGCCGCATTCGCAGGCCTTGTTGTCGGCGATCGATATCTGCGGCACCTGGAAGCGCAGCTCGGCATCGAAATCCGCGTAGGGCGCCTTGATGCGCAGCGCGCTGTAGGGTACCGGCCCGAGGCCGCGCCATTCGAACACGCGGCGCAACTCGAACACTTCCGCCACCAGCAACTGCGCCTTGACGTTGCCGTCGCGCGTCACCGCGCGGGAGAATTCGTTTTCCACCTCGGCGCGTCCTTCGTTCAATTGCCGCACCAGCATCAGGATGGCCTGCATCACGTCGAGCGGCTCGAAGCCGGCGATCACCACCGGCTTCTGGAACTCCTCGGCGAAATATTCGTAGGGATGGCTACCAATTACCGTCGAGACATGCGCCGGGCCGATGAAGCCGTCCAGTGGCACCAGCCCGAGCTGCCGCACCTCGGGAGATTGCAGGATGTGCGAGATCGCCGAGGGGGTCAGTACGTGGTTGCAGAATACGCTGAAATTTCTGAGGCCGAGCGCCTGCGCCTGCCGGATCGCCACCGCCGTCGGCGGCGTGGTGGTCTCGAAACCGATCGCGAAAAACACCACCTCCCGCTGCGGATTGTCCTGCGCGATCTTCACCGCATCGGCGCTGGAATACACCATGCGCACATCCCCGCCGCGCGCCTTCGCTTTCAGCAGGCTCATGCCGTTGTCCGCCGGCACGCGCAGCAGGTCGCCGTAACAGCACAGGATCAGCCCCGGCGTCTGCGCAAGCTGGATGGCGTTCTCCACGCGCCCCGTCGGCAGCACACACACCGGACAGCCGGGGCCGTGGATCATGCGTACGTTGTGGGGCAACAGGTCGGCGATACCATAACGCGAAATCGCGTGGGTATGGCCGCCGCAGAATTCCATCAGGTGATAGCGGCGGCGCGGATCGGCCTCGTGCGCAATATTGGCGGCGATATTCCTGGCCAGCGCGCCGTCGCGGAACTCATCCACATATTTCATGCCGCGCTGCCCGGCGCTTCTTCCGGCAGGCCGTTCATCGCGCTCAACTCGGCAAATAGCGCCAGAGTGCGCTCGGCTTCGGCCGGATCGAGTTTCTGCAGCGCGTAACCGACGTGCACGATCACATAGTCGCCGACCGCGACATCCTCCACTAGGGTGAGGGAGATTTCCTTGCGCACTCCGCCGAGATTGACGATGGCGCTGTCTTCAGCAACAAATTGTTCGATGCGGGCGGGAATGGCGAGACACATATTTTCCTTATGACCCAGTCGTTTAACCTGCCTGTTTGTTCCGCTTTTCATCCTGCTGCATTCGCCTTCAACAAGGCCGGAGCATCATGTAGCGGGCTCGATAATTTTCAAATAGGTAGGATTACCTAAGAGCCTATTTCAGCAGGTTTTAGGTTTCATTCCCCCGCTTGGGTTTTTGGGGTAGGTATTTCACCTTATTGTCCGCTGGACTTGCGGCGATTATAAAACATACCCAATGCCCAACACCGAGAGGATGCGATGCCCCCCGGAAAGGAACGATGAAGCGCCTCCTCTGCCTTACCGTCGCGCTGCTGCTCCTGCCGCTTGCAGCCTCCGCCGGGATGGTCGTGGTGGCGGAGATCGACGGCGCCATCAGTCCGGCCAGCGCCGCCTATTTCCTGCGCGCCCTGGATGAGGCGAAGCAGAGCCGCGCGGAACTGCTGGTGCTCAGGCTTGACACGCCGGGAGGGCTCGACACGGCGATGCGCAATATGATCCAGGGTATCCTCGCCTCGCCGGTGGCGGTGGCGACCTACGTCTCGCCTTCCGGCTCCCGCGCAGCCAGCGCCGGCACCTACCTGCTCTACGCCAGCCACATCGCCGCGATGGCGCCGGGCACCAATCTGGGCGCCGCCACACCCGTAGCCATCGGCGTCGGCGACACCGGCAAGCCCCCCGAGGAACGGGCCGCAAACGGGAAGGCACGCGCACCGGGCGGCAGCGCGATGGAAAAAAAGGCGGTACAGGACGCCGCAGCCTACCTGCGCAGCCTCGCCCAACTGCGCGGCCGCAATGCCGATTGGGCGGAGAAAGCAGTACGCGAGGCAGAAAGCCTGTCGGCCGAAGATGCGCTGAAACTGAAGGTGGTGGATTTCTTCGCAACCGACCTGCCCGACCTGCTGCGCCAGGCCGACGGGCGCAATGTACGCCTCGCGGAAGGCGATCACAAACTGGCGCTCGGCGGCGCCGCCATCGTCAGCATCGAGCGCAACTGGAAGGAGCGCCTGCTGATGGCGGTGGCCGACCCCAACACCGCGCTGATCCTGATGATGCTCGACATCTACGGGTTGCTGTTCGAGTTTTACACGCCGGGGATCGGCGTGGCCGGCGTAATCGGCGCCATCAGCTTGCTGCTGGCGCTCTACGGTTTCGCCATGCTGCCGATCAACGCGACCGGCGCACTGCTCCTGCTGGTGGGTCTTGCGCTGATGGCAGCGGAAGCCTTCACGCCCAGTTTCGGCGTGCTAGGCATCGGCGGCGTTGTTTCCTTCGTCGCCGGCGCGCTGATGCTGATCGACGCCGACATTCCCGGCATGGAAGTTTCGCTCGCATTTATCGTGCCGCTGGCCGTAGTCAGCGCCCTGGTGCTGGCCGGCATCGGCGCCTTCGCGTTGCGCGCAAGGCGGCGGCCCATGGTCAGCGGCAGCGAGGCGATGCTGGGCGGTACGGCAGTGGCACTCGAAGATTTCGAACGTGAAGGCTGGGTGCTGGCCTTCGGCGAACGCTGGCAGGCGCGCAGCGAGTCGGCAGTGGCGCGCGGTACGCGCGTCAGGATAGTGGCATTGGACGGACTTACTCTGGTAGTTCAACCTGAACAGAAAGGAGAACAGCCATGATCTGGGATTTCGGCTGGAGCGGCGCCCTGCTGCTCATCATCGCTTTGGCGATAACAAGCGTCCGCATTCTGCGCGAATACGAACGCGGCGTGGTCTTCATGCTCGGGCGTTTCTGGAAAGTGAAGGGGCCTGGCCTCATCATCGTCTTGCCGGGCATCCAGCAGATGGTGCGGGTGGACCTGCGCGTGATCGTGATGGATGTGCCGAGCCAGGATGTCATCTCGCGCGACAATGTGTCGGTAAAGGTGAACGCGGTGGTGTATTTTCGCGTCATCGACCCGCAGAAGGCCATCATTCAGGTGGAAAACTTCATCGAGGCGATTTCGCAACTGGCGCAGACCACACTGCGCTCGGTGCTCGGCAAACATGAGCTGGACGTCATGCTGGCCGAGCGCGAACGCCTGAACGCCGATATCCAGCAGATCCTCGATGCGCAGACCGACGCCTGGGGCGTCAAGGTGTCCACCGTGGAGATCAAGCGCGTGGACATCGACGAGTCGATGGTGCGCGCCATCGCCAAACAGGCCGAGGCCGAGCGCGAGCGGCGTGCCAAGGTGATCCACGCCGAAGGCGAGTTGCAGGCTTCAGAGAAGCTGCTGCAGGCCGCGCAAGTGCTGGCGCAATCGCCGCAGGCCATGCAACTGCGCTACCTGCAAACCCTCAACGCGATCGCCGGCGACAAGAGCAACACCATCGTATTCCCACTGCCGGTAGAACTATTCAAGCCATAGACCGGACGGCGTGTTAGCCGCTGAAACCTCCGGCCTGCGCCACTAGGGAAAATGGGAAGGGTACTCCCTGCAGGGTAGGGGTTTTACCCTATTGTAACGATGCGGCAGATGTCTATATTGCATACATACCGGCCCGGCGTCGATAAGGGATCCAATCCGGCAGGCTTCGACTTCTGGATGCCTCGTGAACATCAGGTTCGCGAAGGGTGCATAACGGTTTGCAGCCTGCATGAGCAGATCAGATGAAGGGGAATACGATGCCAGTTTCTTCCGAGCACCCCACAGTGCTGGTAGTGGACGATGAGCCGTTCAATTTAAGCCTGATGGAGGAGATATTGGGTAAAGACTACAACGTCAAGCTGATCGACAACAGCCTCAAGGCAATTGAGCTCGCCTTTGCCGACCCGCCGGATTTGGTCCTGCTGGATGTGATGATGCCGGATATGGATGGCTTCGAGGTCTGCCGCCGCCTGATGAGCAACCCCGCCACAAGTCATGTGCCGGTGATCTTCATAACTTCCAAAAACGAAACCAGGGACGAGGAATTGGGGTTCTCGGTGGGTGCATCCGATTTCATTCACAAACCCATCAGCGCGCCGATACTCGCTGCGCGCGTCAAGGCGCACCTCAAGATCAAATTCATGCAGGATTATTTACGCCACGAAAATACGCAGGCTGTAATGCGCAGTTATTTCTGGCTAAGGGCGGCATAACGGTTTACGGTCATCCGAATCGACTTAATGAAAGGGGAATATGATGTCAATCTCTTCCGAACGTCCGACGGTGCTGGTGGTAGACGATGAACCGTTCAACTTGAGCCTGATGGAAGGCATATTGGGCAAGTACTACAACGTCAAACTGGCCGATGATAGCCTCAAGGCGCTCGAGCTTGCCTTCGCCGAACCTCCTGACCTGGTTCTGCTCGATGTAATGATGCCGGATGTGGATGGTTTTGAAATCTGCCGCCGCCTGATGAACAACCCTGCGACGAATCACGTGCCGGTCATCTTCATAACGGCCAAAAATGAAGTCAAGGATGAAGAGCTGGGATTCTCGGTGGGTGCGTCCGATTTCATCCACAAGCCCATCAGCGCGCCGCTGGTCGCTGCGCGTGTCAGGACGCACCTCAAGATCAAATTCATGCAGGATTATTTGCGCAGCGAGAATGCCAAGCTGCAGGAAAGCGCCTACGAAAAGTCGTCCGAGCTGCAGCAATTAAAGGACTTCATGTGGGGTTCCGATCAGTATGCCAGGCATTGACTTTGGCCTTTCCGCAACCATCTGTTGAGCCGGGCAGCTTAATGAGGGGGCAGGCATGAGGCCGGTATTGCCCATGAAAGCCGCCCTCACATCCAATTCGTTTTACCGCAACTTTTTCATCCTGGCCATTCTGTTGGCGGTACTGGTTTCTCTGGCTGCAATTTATCGTTACAACCAGGCAATCGACGATCAGAAAACCATCCTCAGGGCGGACAGTTCGCTCAACGTACTGGCCAATGGACGTGAAGTCGAACGCTCGCTTGGCGAAGCCGTCCGCTATGTCACCTACCTCGCGGCCAATCCGGGACTGGCCGCCGCAGCGGAACAGAAAACTTCCACGAACATGGAGAACCTGCGCAGGGATTTTGTCCTGTTCTCCATGTCGCACCCGATTTATTACCAGACATCCTGGATAAACGGGAATGGCATGGAAATGCTGCGGATAAACAATATCGATGGCCAGATCAGCATTACCGATCAAAACAAGCTGGAAAACAAACGCGACCGGCACTACTTCCAGAAGAGCATCGGGCTGGGGCCGGGCCAGATTTACGTATCCCAGCTATATCCGGAAATTGCAGATGAAGAGATTCTCGCTCATCGCCTTCCCGTCATCAGCATCGCCACTCCCGTTTTCGACGCTCGGGCTCGCCGCCATGGCGTGCTGGTGGTCACAGTAGCCGTCAAGGAATACCAGGCTCTCGTGGGGGCCTACCGGAGCATAGCCAGCAGCTACAACATGCTGCTGGATGGCGATGGGTACTGGTTGATGGGCGATAACCCGGATGACAAGCTGGAGGCCATGTTCAATCGCTCGGGAACCCTTGCTACCAGTTTTCCCGCCGCATGGGAAAAGATTGTATCGGCGGAGCATGGCCAGTTCGAGGATAAAACCGGCCTGTGGAGCTTTGAAACGGCCTATCTGCTGAAACCGCGCAAGGATGCCGGCATCCCGATACGCACCAGCACCGGTATCGATCGTTATTTCTGGAAAGTGGTTTCTTATGTCCCCGCAAACCGGATCGCAGAATTGAATTCCGGGGTGATGTGGCCCACCGTGCTCTATGCGGCGGGAACGCTGCTGCTGCTGCTGATCGGTTCCTGGTATTTCACCAAAATGCGCTATTCCCAACTCAAGGCCAAGCAGGATCTGAACATTGCCGCCGCAGAATACGCCAAACAACTGGTCATCCGCGATACTGAAGCGCGCATGTATGCGATTCTCCACACCATCGCGGACGGGATCATCACCTTCAACGAAGACGGCATCATCGAGGAATTCGCCGCCAACGCCGAGCACATTTTCGGTTATCCCATCGACGAAGCCGTCGGGCAAAATATCGGCATGCTGATGCCGGAGTTTGTCCAGTTGCTGCACAGCGACTGTCTGTTGCGCGAGAGCAAAGATGTGTGCTTCACCGGCGGCGAGAGAGAGATCACAGGGCAGCGCAAGGATGGTAGTGCCTTCCCCCTGGAATTGGCGGTGAGCGAGGTGATGCTGGGTGGAAAGCGCCATTTTACCTGCATGGTGCGCGACATCACCCGGTACAAACGAAACCAGCAGGAGCTGATTGCCGCCAAATACGATGCAGAACTGGCCAGCCAGGCCAAAAGCTATTTCCTCGCCAATATGAGCCACGAAATCCGCACACCGATGAATGCAATCCTGGGCTTCACCCACCTGTGCCTGCAAACCGAGCTGACACCCGTACAGCGGGATTATCTGGAAAAGGTTTCTCTTTCGGCAAACTCGCTGCTGGGCATCATCAACGACATTCTGGATTTTTCCAAGATCGAATCCGGCAAGCTGGATATGGAAAAAGCGCCCTTCAGCCTGGAGGGAGTCCTGAAAGGCGTAGCGGCCGTCATCAGCATCCGCGCGGAAGAAAAGCACATCGAGTTCCTGATCGACAAGGAATTCAGGATTCCGCAGTTGCTGGTTGGCGACTCATTGCGCCTGGGGCAGGTGCTGAACAATCTTGCCAACAATGCGGTGAAATTTACCGAGGCTGGCGAGGTCGAGATTCGAATCCGGATAATAAACCGGGCTGCCGATCGGGTTATGTTGCGCTTCACCGTAAGGGACACCGGCATCGGCCTGACATCCGAGCAGCGCGAAAAACTCTTCCAGTCCTTCAGCCAGGCAGATGTTTCCACCACCCGGAGATACGGCGGGACGGGGCTGGGGCTGGCCATCTCCAAACGCCTCGTGGAGTTGATGGACGGACGGATAGAGGTGGAAAGCACGCCGGGGCAAGGTAGCGTTTTTTCCTTCGATATTTCCTTCGCCTATCTGCCCGATGAAGCCCGCAACCTGGAATATCTGAACGTGCTCAGAGTGCTGGTGGTCGATGACAACGATAACGCGCGCCGCCTGATGCTATCCTGCCTGGAGTCATTCGGCATCGAGGCGATGGCCGTCTCCGGCAGCCTCGAAGGGATTGCTGCGATCGAGAAGGCCGAAGGAACCGAAAAGCCGTTTACCTGCGTGGCGCTGGACTGGAGCATGCCCGGCATCAGCGGCCTGGAAGCGGCCAGGCGCATCAAACGGGAGCTGCCGCTGCGCCAGCAGCCATGCATCATTTACCTTTCCGGCCATAAGCATACCGAAATGATTCATGAGTCGGAGGCAGCGGCGCTGCTGGACGCAATCATCAACAAACCGGTCATGGCATCCAACCTGTTCGACGCGCTGATGACGTGCAATTCGGGTATGGGCATGCTGTCCTCGCCCGAGCCGGGGAAAGAGACACATGTCGACCTGACGGGATTGCACGTATTGCTGGTGGAAGACAACAAGTTCAACCAGCAGCTGGCCAACGCGCTGCTGATGCGTGCCGGAGTGGAAGTCGGCATCGCCGACGACGGAATCGAGGCGATGCAGGCATTGCAGCGGGAACGGTTCGATGCGGTACTCATGGATATGCAGATGCCCAAGATGGATGGCCTGGAAGCAACGCGCCTGATCAGGGAAAACCCGGCACTGGCCGATTTGCCCATCATCGCCATGACGGCCAACGCCATGATCGGCGACCGGGATGCTTGCCTTGCCGCGGGCATGAACGATTATATTTCCAAGCCGGTGCAGTACGAGGCGATGTACGCCACCCTGGCCCGCTGGGTGCACCGCCAGGAGCGGATGCCCAGGCAATCCGCAGCGGAAACCCGGCAATCGCCCGAAGCTCCGGCCGCTTTCGATCCCGAAAAGGCCATAGCCGGCATGGGAAGCAAGGATATTTACCTGACCATGCTCGGCAAGTTTGCTCCCAGCCAAGGGCAGGCAGTGCAGTCTATCCGGGACGCGCTTGCGGCCGATGACCGGAAAACGGCGGAGCGCCTGGCGCACACGCTGAAGGGAGTCGCAGCGACCATCGGCGCCTATTTGCTGGCGGAAACCGCCGGCCAGCTGGAGAAGGCCATTGCGGAAGAAGATGCCGGCAAATGCCGGCAACTGGTTGAGGCCGCTGCCGTCAGGCTGGCCGAGGCGATAACCTCGGTAGAGACCTACCTCAAGGAACACAAGGCTTAGGGCCTCGCTTTCATCGACTAGAGGGGCTCTGCCTGATACATCTGGTAAAAACCCAGCACCTGCGGCACATAGTTTTTCGTCTCGGGGAAGGGCGGAATGCGGTTGCCGTATTTCAGCACCGACCCTTCGCCCGCGTTGTAGGCAGCGAGGGCCAGGCTGATATCGTTGTTGAATATCTTCAGCAGATACTGCAAGTGCCTTGCGCCGCCATGGAGGTTCTGCACCGGATCGAAAGAATCGGTGACGCCATAACGCCTCGCAACCTTCGGCATGAGTTGCATCAACCCCGCGGCGCCTTTCCTTGAGACGGCTGTCGGGCTGTAGCCGGATTCAACCGAAATTACGGCATGGAGCAGCGCGCTGTCCAGGCCGTAAACGTGCGCGATTTCGGCAACGATCCGCTCATACTGCGCCTTGTTGGCAAGTTTCAGCAAAGGCCTGCGGTTACCCGCTGCAGGCATTTCTTCCGGCGGCGACGGAAGCAGGAGGGTGTAGCGACTGTTTGCCGGCACATTGCTCAAATTCACCGAACCATCGTCGGCGTTGTAGACGTAGATACCCGCCCAAACCGGCTGCATCAGGCAGAGCCCAAACATGATTAACGTTGGAATGCACTCAAGCTGCCTCATGGTTCCTCCTGTGCGGGTGATTTTCCTGTCGCGTTTTTCAGGTTAGGCAGGGCCATTCGTTTTTTCAATACAGTGAAAACTGTAGATCGCTGCTTCAATACCGGGGGCCGCTACGGAGTGGTCAGGGGACGAGCCAATCCGACTCGGCAACGAGCCTGTCATCATCCTTGCCGGCAAAGCGCACGATGTAACCGCCCTTGGAGGCAAAACGCTGGGTCTGCCCCAAGCTCAGGCGCGGGTAGATGGTTGTGCTCTCATGCCTGCCGAGCGGTGCGGTCCCCTCCCCGCCCTGCCTTCCGATGGCCCCCCCGGCGGTTCTCAACAAGCCGCGGTCGCGCGCCTCGGCCTCGGCCTTGCCGCCCTCGCGCTGGCTGACCATGCTCTCGGCCCGCTCCAGCAGGTAATCGCGATAAAGGTTATCCAGCATCTCCGCGACCGTATCGGTCAGGAAATTCAAGGCAAAAAAGATTTCCGCCTGGAGCGGCTCGTCCACCAGCGCTATCCTGCGCAACTGGAGCCACTGGTGAAAGTAAGACAGATTGATTGCGCGTTTTTCCGGCAGTTCATAGGGATACACTAGCCGTACGCTATCCTTCCAGGCTACCGGGAAATGCCCATGCTCGCCGCCACCCAGCCGGGCGGAAAAATATGCCCCGGCGGCCGGCATCACCTGATCGAGCATGGCCAGGTCGGACTGGCGCAGCCAGAACATCAGGCTGTCTTTCTCCCCGGCATCCGCCAGCGCGCGGCGCAAAGCATCCGGCCCATCGCCCTGCAGGACGCGATCCTCCACTGTGACCCCCGAGCCGGACAGGGATTGCCTCATGGCCTGCGCCGCACCCCGGCCTACATAGTCATCACGGTATACCTGCACTAGCCGCCGCGGCGGCTTACCGCCGGACAACAAATGCTTCGCCAGCACGTCCGCCTCAAGCGTTACACCGCGTGAAAAATAGACCGGATAGAATGCCTGCTCCTTTACGGGCGGCAGGCTGACGCTGGGAAACCAGCACGGCACCCGTTCGCATTCACAAAAATCATGCACAGGCTCCCACGTGGAATTCGATAAGCCGGAAACCACGGCAAATACGGGCTGGCGTCGATAGAATTCATCCAGTTGCCCCGCCCAGGTTTCCGGCGCCCCTTGCAGTTCCCACACCTCCAGTTGCCAGGTGCGCTCGGTGCCCAAGACCATCTCCGCCGCCGATGTCATGTGCCGTCTTCTGCCCGCCTGCCTGCTGGTTACCGTGCTGCCGTTCTTCTGCACAAAGGCGGAGCGCATCATGTCAACCAGCAGCCTGCGCCTTTCCGGTTCCACTTCGGGTGTAATGACGGTGGCAAAGCGGATCGTGTCCGCCGTAACCCCGGGTGACCATTGATCCGACAATTGTTTGAGATAGGCGATGAGCGCTTGCGCCTCCCGGTCACCCAACTCATAACGCGGCATCACAACGTTCATCTCCTGGCCGCGGTTGTTCATCCCGCGGCGGATAGCCTTGTCCAGCGATTGATCGGTGTAAGGATCGTGCGCCTGGTTCATCCGCTTGCCGCTGCGCGTATCCATGATCGCCAGCACCCTGTCTTCACGCTGCGCAAACAAGAATCGGCCGTTGATGGGTGGTACCTGGATGCCGCCTTCGACGGCACCCATGCCGCTGCGGCGGTGGCAGCTCATGCAGGCTGCGGCTGCGCCCACCACGGCACCGCCCGCGCGCACGCCCTTCAGCGACGCGCCGGAAGGCAGAATGCCCTCCTGATAGATACGCCTGCCGGCTTCCAGCTCATCTGCGGAGGGTGTCGGGCCGGCAGCATGGGCGGGGAACGCCATGAGGGAGCCGAGCATCAACAATATTTCACAGCCTGTCGCGAATAACTTATGACGAAACATCGGCCACCCCCTTCCCTTCTGGAAGCTGTTTCATTCGTATGCCCGGATCAGCCGGAGATATCCTCGATCACTTGACGGCGAGGAGTTCCACCTCAAAAACCAATGTCTCATTCGGCCCGATATCGCTTCCCACTCCCCGCTGGCCGTAAGCCGATTCCGGCGGAATGAAAATTTGCCACCGGGAACCTTCCGGCATCAGTTTCAGCGCTTCCTTCCAGCCGGCGATGAGTTGGGAAACTTTCAGCATCGCAGGCTTTCCGGGATCGGTTCCGTCAAACTCGGTTCCGTCCAGAAGAGTGCCGCGGTAGTTGCATTCCACCATGTCGGCATCCGTCGGCTTCCTGCCGCCGCCCTCCTTGACGATCTTGTATTGCACTCCGCTTGCCAGCGCCACCACGCCATCCCTGGCCTTGTTCCCGGCCAGGAAAGCCTCTCCTTTCGTCTTGTTGTCCATGGCCGCCACACGGCGTATCCCGGCTGCCTTTTGCCTCAATTCGCCCTGAAACGAATTCATGACCTTGCGGAGGTCTTTTTCGGTCATCAGCAGCTTCTCGCCGGAAAGCCCGTCTCTCAAGCCCTTGATCAGGAATTCCAGGTCAAAATCCACCTCGTTTTTCTTGAAGCTCTTCGCTATGTTCACCCCGATGCCATAACTTTGCATGTCCTTCTGGGTCTTGAGGACCGGCACTTCTTCTCCATTTGCCTGGGCTGCGGCAAACCCGAAAACTACAACCATCATCCATTTCATCGTCATCATTTTTCCTTTCCGGATTAGCCGTTGCGCAGAAATTGGATTCCGCATCACGATTGATGAAGAGACACGAACCCGATTACGTTTTGCCCGTGCCCTGGAAAGCAACCGGCCACCCGGCAACCGAAAGATGGCCGCCAAGTGGACGTCATATCGAGACTTGTACCCAGGCAAAGCCAGGAGCCTGCTTCGCCGGCCATCACTTCCCGGTGCCCTGGTTATTCCGGGCAGGATTTGCCGGTGGCGCCTTGGCAGCCCTGCTGGCAGCTTCCTTCTTCGCTTGTTCGGTTCTCTTTTTGGCTCGCAGCGCATTCGATTCCAGCCTTTGCTCCGCTCGAGCCCGGTCTACCTTGTCGTAGACTGGTGCCGATGCTTCCTGGGGGGCTGGCACGGCAGAAGTTTGCGTAGATTCCAAAGTGACTGAGTTTGCATTCTCATGGATGACCACCCCTTCTGCAGTTGCGCCGGATAACCATGACAAGGTAACAACGCAGCAGATGATTTTTGCAATGGATTTCATTTTCTGTCTCCTAAGGATTGATGCTGTTCCGGGCAAAATTGCCACCCATCATGTTGGCCAGGCGCAGATGCAGTCAATCCTGGCATGGCAGGCACCAGGAGCCAGCACCGCTCGCAGAAAGCCCCTGCGGGCAGTGCCGTTCCTTGTTTATGCCGGGTTGGTGACATGGCCGTCATTTAACCTACAGCCCCGTGCCGCTCAAAGGAGCACTCTGTGTGCCCGCCGCATCAATCACACGCAGCGCCGCTGTCTTGACACCGGCCCCCTTCGGGCTGAACGTCACGTTGACCATGCAGCTCGCGCCTGCAGCCAGGCTGGCTCCGCAGTTATTCGTCTGCGAGAAATTGGTCACATTAGCCCCGACGATCGAGATGCTGGTGATCGCCATCGGCGTTATTCCCGGGTTGGCCAGCGTCAAGGCCTGTGCTGCGCTGCTGGTGCCGACTGTTCGAGGAGCGAATGTCAGGGATGCCGGCGTTAGCGTTGCCGTTGGCATAATGCCTGTGCCATTCAGCGCAACCTGCTGTGTTCCCGCAGCATCGGCCACACGCAGCCCCGCAGTCATGGTGCCGGCCGCTTTGGGGCTGAATACCACGTTGATCGCACAGCTTGCACCCACGGCCAGGCTGGCCCCGCAATTATTCGTCTGCGAAAAATTGGATATGTTCGCCCCCACCACCGAGATGCTGGTGATCGGCATTGGCGCCGTTCCCGTATTGGCCAGCGTTGCAGTCTGCGCCAAGCTGCTGGTGCCGACTGTCTGGTTCGCAAACGTCATGCTCGCCGGCGTCAGCCCCACGACTGCTACGCCGCCTGTGCCGCTCAGGCTAATCTGCTGCGTCCCTGCCGCATCGACCACACGCAGTCCCGCTGTCTTGGCGCCGGTTGATTTTGGACTAAACGCCACGTTGATTGCGCAGGTTGCACCAGCTGCCAGACTGGTCCCGCAATTGTTCGTCTGCAGGAAATTGCCCGGGTTTGCTCCGACGAGCGAGATTCCGCTGATCGAAAGAGCAGCAATGCCGGGGTTGGTCAGCGTCGCCGCCTGCGCTGCGCTGTTGGTTCCAACTGCCTGGGTCCCGAACGTCAAAGATGACGGCAGCAGGCTGACCGGCCCTTGCAGCAGCGATACCGTATTCGACGGAAGCGAATTCCCCGCGGCGTTATAGGCTACAACGCGGTACGAATAATTGGTGGCTGGAGCAATCGTCGTATCGGTAAAGCTGGTCGTATTCGCTGGAACTGTTCCTATGGCCGAGAATGCGCCAAAGCCGGCGGCTCGCTCGATCCGGAAACCGACCTCGTTCGCCTGATTGCCCGGCGTCGCGACGGCGGCTGCCGGAGTCGTATCGGTCCAGTTCAGGGTGTTGGCGTTGTGGCTCAAGCTGGTGGGTGCAGCCGGCAGAAGCGCTGAGTACTTGAAGATGAGCGGGCGCATAAAGTCGTTCTCTTCGTGCCCCAGGATATGGCAGTGCCAGACATACTCCCAGCCGAAGTTGGTCATCGTGTTGGTGACGGTTCCATTCGGCACCGCCATCCCGAAGGTCGGGCTGCCCGGGGTATAGTCTATCTGGGTGAAGCCCATCGTGGAGCCCAGCGGCTGTGTCGGGTCCAGCGCGCGGTGGCTGTCGGGTACCCCGAAGGTGAGCACGGGCGCCTTGGCCCGGACCGCGACCACAACGTCTTCCAGCGGGTTCATCTTGACGGTTTCCTTCCAGCCGACTTCGTTATCCGAAGGCGGTTTCACCGTGCCGTCCCAGCCTATCCGGTTGATCAGTTGCACGTTGACCAAGTGGAAGTGCACCGGGTGGGTGTCCACCCCATTGTGGGTGATCTTCCATATCTGGGTCTCGCCATCGGCGATCGTCTCGGTAGCCGGGTCGATGTAATTGAGGGGAACGGTCGTCTGGGTCAAGGCGCTACTGAACGGCAACTCGATCCCCAGCGTGGCATTCATCCGCCCGTAGTTAGGCTCGAACAGTTCCTGGATTGCCTTGTTTTCCACCCACACCGACACCGTAGAGCCCGCCGGAGCCGTTGTTGTCGTGGTAGGCGCCGTCGTGGTCGCTGCCGTTGCAGCCTTATAGGTGATATTTTCTGGCGTCACAAAGGTGAGCGGCTCGTAATTGCCGAGGTAAGTCGCGCCGGTGTAGATTCTGGCGTAGGTATTTGCCCAGCCTGCGCCAAATGCGGCGTTGTAAGCCTCTTGCGGCACGACGGGTTTGGGCTGGCTGGCCGCATAGGCGGTCGGCAAGGCAGTGGACAGCGCGGATGCATTATAGGGAGCGGCCGGAGGAGTCGCAGCCACCTTGATCTGCATGATGGTGCGGGTGTTGGGGCCATAGCCCGGCAGGGTCGAAGGCGCGCCGCCGACGCTGGTCTGATCCGGATTACCGGTGTAGTAGTCGATGCGCGGATCGAAACCCGGAACAGGCGCTGGCCCGTCGTTGTAGACGATCAGTGTCTTGCCTGCATACTGCGAAAAGTCGACGACGACATCCGCCCGTTCCGCCGGTCCCATGTAAAGGCCATAGGTAAAGACGTTCAACACTGTGGCACTCCTGCGATTGTACTCATAGCCGACCGGGGTGGAAGGAATCGCCACCGGTACCGGCAAGAGGCCGCCTTCGTTGCCGATCTGGATCAGCTGCGGACCCGCGGTCAGCGGATCCGGCACACCACCCGCCCGGCCATCGGTCGGCCAGAGATCCGGCCAACAGGTTGTCCCGGCCCCCGACGGCAGACCGGTCACGGGGTCAACGGCGGCAGTGACGGTCGAACAGAGCGGCAGGGTCGGAGGGGTCGCCGCAATCATCTTCACTTCCGTGTTGATGGAAGCCATGATGGCGGCGCCTGTGCCGGCAGGATCAGTGATGGTGACAGTGGGCAGAGCGGTAAAGCCGGGGCCGGTGACCGTAGCCGTGATCCCGGTTATGACACCGGCCACGACAGTAGACGTCGCTGTAGCGGTGGTGCCGCTGGTGTCGCCTGCAGCAGGCGTGATGGTGACGGTAGGAGTAGCGGAATAACCGCTGCCGCCGGAGGTCACCGTGACGGTCAAGGGTTCGGCGACATACAGCCCCAGGTTGAATGACCGGTCGTTCGCGGCAGCGAGAATGCGCAGGCGGTAGGCCTTGGGATCGACGGCCAAGGTAGGATAGGCGGTGCCGTTCACGACCGGAGTATCCATGAATGCTTCGGGCGTGGTAGTCACGTCGCCGTATGCGCCGGTCGGCAGAGGATATGCCGAGGGGAACACGGGCCAGAACCATGGGCCCCAGTCCCAGCGGCCGGGCGGGTTCGTTCCATCGAAGGAATTCGGATCCTGGTTCGGCTCATAGACGTGGGCATACCATAAATCGCCCGGCTGGCCCCAATGCACCGTATCCCACTTCGCATCCTGCTGGGCGACGTCCTGGGGCACGAACGTTTTGTCCTGAATGACCAGGGGTATCTGGGTGGCGGGTACAGGCAAGGCGCTTTCCACCGGGTCGCTCAACAGGTATCCCGCCGCCATGCCGCCATAGACATTGATGCGGGTTATCGCGGCGGCGTGATCGTGATAGAACATCAAGCGGCCGCTCTGCTGGTTGGTCCAGATCAGCGTCTGGGAGCCATCGCCCGGGTCAGGCATGTCGGGGACATTCTGGGCGCTCGCCCCTTTCTTGTAGGAAGTGGTTTCCCCTGCCGGAGTGATCCATTGATGGGGCATGCCATCGCTGATCCACGGCGTGGCGCCGCCATGCAGGTGGATGATGGCGCGGTTTTCGGTGTATTTCTCAGTGCCGCCATTCGGGCCGGTTCCTGCCCCCATGAGGGTTTTGTCCACCGGCAGGAAGAGGTCGCCATTGCGTTTTCCCGCAGCGAAGTGCCCCTTGGGCAGCAGGTTGGAATATTTGATGCGCACCGGAACATCCTTGGTGGCGCTGATCAACGGCCCCAGGTAATGCGGGTTGTCAACCGCGTAAATCTGCGCGCCTTGGGCATTCATGATGGCCGTGCCATTGGGGTACTTCAGCGCGATATGCTTGCTCGATGCGGCATTCGCAGCTGTCTCCAGCTGAACGTAACCGCGCAGCGTGGTGGGCTTGGGCAGGTCGCTATGCATCTTCTCGGTGTACTCGACGATGCCGATTTCATAATAATCGGAGCCGGGATAGGAAGCCGCATCCTTCACCGCAACGGGAATGTACTGGCCGAGATTGTTCGTCCCGGCAGCGGTCAGGCCCGGCAGGCCATCGACGAATTTCCTTAAGGGAGTTCCGGTGTTGACCATCGCCCCCGGTGCCGCCGTCGGAGACAGGTCTGGCCGCATACCCGATGGGCTGTTGGCGTAAAAGGTAGGCACCTTGATGGGTGCGCCGGTCGAATTGGTACTATCGGCCCATCCGGCGCCCGCGTAGGCGGAATCGATTATCAACGGTGAACTGATCGCGAACAAAACCGCTACGGCCACCTGCTTTAGCTTGAATTTGCGCTGTTTCATGGTTATGTTCCTTTCAGGATTGTTTGGAATTCCCACGTGTTCTCCCAAGTGGTGCTGTACGCGTCACTCCCGTTGCAGGGTGGGTTGTCGGCAGCGGTTCGCAATTCGAGTATTACTGCTGCGGCAAACTGATGCACTACGCAATGGACTGCATATTTGCATCAGGAAATGTTGCATTTTTTCATTCACTACCGGAGGCTGAGGAGATATTGGATTCGATCCCTCACGGACGCGTGATCGCTCTGCGGTAAAGGTTCACCTCTGCGGCTCAAAGCCCGCTTCGACAGGGTTTCATACCTTGGGGGGAACGGAAGGATGCAAGGACAATATGGCGAACGCCATATGGCGATAAACTTCAGGCAACCGGGTATTACGGCGGCTAATTGGTAACCAGCCCTCTTTCTATGGCATAGGCAGTTATCATCGATGCATTGTGCAGATTGAGTTTTTTCATCAAATTGGATCGATGTTTTTCGACCGTCTTGATGCTCAGGCAAAAGTAGTCGGCAATGAACTTGTTCGGATGCCCTTCGGCCACGAGCTTCAGCACTTCCCTCTCGCGGTGGGTCAACGTATCCCAAGTGCTGACCGGGCTGGATGATTTGTCGGTATCCAGATAACCGTTGATCACTTTTGCCGATATGTCCGGGCTCAGGTAAGTCTTGCCGTTCAGCACGCTGCGGATTGCGATGCGCAATTCATCGTGCGATGCATCCTTGAGGATATAGCCGTCGGCGCCCGCACGCATGGCTTCAAAAATGTATTCGTCCGTTTTATGGATCGTGAGCACCAGTACGCGGACGCCGGGGTAGCGCCGCTTGATGTCTACGATGGATTCGATGCCATTCATGCCGGGCATGGAAAGGTCCGTCAGCACCAGATCGGGAGCGGTCGTCGCAATCATACGGACGGCATCGCGGCCATTCTCCGCTTCGCCGACAATCTCGATCTCCGTATCCTGGGATAGCAATGCCTTGAGGCCGGCCCTCAACAGGGTATGGTCTTCGACGATCAGAACGCGTTTTTTCTCTTTCATCATTACCTCCAGTCAGTCGCATGCCGCACAGCGCAAATGTAGTGGCCTTTGCCGTGATTCAATGAATCGCGGGCATCCAGGCAACCGTTGGTAGCCGATATTCCGTAACTCAGATATTTCTTGCCGTTCAGCACGCAGCGAATTGCGGTGCGCAATTCGTCATGTGCATCATCCTTGAGAACGTAGCCATCGGCGCCAGCCAGCAGGCTTCCATGAACGCATTCGACCGCCTTGTGCATGGTAAGAACCAGTACGCGGGTGTCCGGGTGGTGCCGCTTGATATCCGCAATGGCCTCCATGCCGCTCATGCCGAGTATGGGCAGATCCATCAGCACCAGGTCGGCGGCGAAAACCTTGACCAGAAGCGCGGCATCGCGGCTATCGTCAGATTCACCGGCAACCTCGATATCCGCTTCCCGCGACAATAATGTCCTGATGCCAATTCTCAGCAGTGGGTAATCCTCGATGATCAGGATGCGTTTCTTTTTTCCCATCGTTATCTCCGGTTTATATGTCCCATTCCGGCAACAACACCAAGGCTTCGGTGGAGTATGCATGGGGAACAGGTGGTATGTCTGAACTGCTAGCCGACAAACAGCGACCCACTCTTTTCATGATCGGACGCGATGCGCCACGCCTTGCCAAGGGCGGCAGGATGGCGGCCATTATTACAATGGTGACAGCCTCGCAAAATAAGTAAAACCACCTATTGCCCGCTAGCCGCAAACCTGTGGGCTTTCCTGCCGTATCGTCTACCAGTTGACGATATCGGCTGCCTCACCTTCCCCACCGGCCTGCCCGTCTCTCCCGTAGGAAATGAGGTCATACTCCCCATGCTCTCCGGGAATTCTGAAAAGATACGGGTTATCCCACGGATCGAGCGGTACGCCCTTGGTCAGGTAAGGGCCGTCCCACCTGGGCTCATTGGGAGGACGCGTGACCAGTGCGGCCAACCCCTCCTCCGTGCTCGGATAATGCCCGGTGTCCAGGCGGTACTGATCGAGTGCTTTTCCCAATCCGTCGAGTTGTGCGCGGGCCGCCTTGATCTGGGATTTGCCGATGTGGGAAAAATATTTTGGGCCGACGAATCCCGCAAGCAAACCGATGATTACCATGACTACCAGCAATTCAAGCAAGGTGAAGCCCTGCTGCGCTACATGAGGATGGCGGCGCGGCACAACGGGAAATTCCGTGTTCCTCATTTCATTCCCCCGCAGTTATGTGATGGCCTCTCACCTTAACGGCCCATATCAAATTTCTCTCTGGGCGGATGACTGTATTCATTTGTACGGGATGCACCGTATTTCCTGCTCAGGGTAAATGCGCAGCAGCGTTTGCACTGGCGGATCATGCTTCCGATTCGCCATGCAACTACAGTTTTTCTCGGGAAAGAATTAAGACGATTACTAATTTCCCCTTCCAATGCTCCGCACTAAAGTTGCTTACCCTGTTTATCTCTATCGAGAGGCGCATCGCGAAACCGAGGAACATATCTGTCACAAATGCTTTGCTGGAGAAAATAATGGCTATGACCTTGAAAGAATTGCAGCAACTGGCGTGCGAATTCGGATTAAAGGAATGCGCCACACACACATCGCAGACGGGGCTGATCCGGACAATCCAGGCGCTCCGCGGCGGCGAGCCTTGTTTCTCTACAGATAAGCGCTATGACTGCATGGAAAATTGCGAATGGCGGAAGGACTGCAGCAAACTGAGGGCAGCATGGCAACGTTAGGCAGGATGCTGCTCGGAAAGGCATCCGGGCTATTCGCAAAAGCCGACATGCTTCCAGATAGTAAAAATTTACTCGCCCAATCACCTTCATACAAGCAGAACGATACCCAGAGCCTGCTGCATGAATTGTGGTTCGACCAGTTTGAGCTGGCAAGATGCAAACAAGAATTTCTTAAATTCCGGCAGCAGCTGAAGGATACGCGCAAACACCACACCGTTCTCTTCGACCTGGTGCCTGTCGGTTGCCTGACCCTGGACGAGAAAGGGCGCACACTGACGGTCAACCAGGCCGGTGTCGCCATGCTTGGCAGGGGACGTGCCCACCTGCTGGGCAAGCACTTCATAGCATGGCTCGCCGAAAATGACCGTTCTCAGTTTCTCAATCACCTGCACCAGGTATTCCTGTCGCGCGACAATCTTGCCATCGAGTCAAGAATCAAAACCCCAACTGGCACCCTGCGCGATGTGCGCCTGGAAAGCAGGGTCATGGAAAGCTCAGACCATACACTCGCCTGCCATATGGTGATGACAGACCTGAGTGAATCCAGGAGGGCTGATGAGGCGTCCCGTCTTGCTTCACGCCTGACCGAGAGCGTAGCCGAGGGGGTCATGATTACGGATGCCCGCAAAATTATCCGCTCGGTCAATCCGGCCTTCGAAAAAACCACCGGATACGCGGCCCACGAAGCTATCGGCAACACCCCCGCCATGCTCAAATCCGGCCATCATGACAAGGATTTCTACCGGGAAATGTGGGACTCGCTGAACAAAAACGGGCAATGGCAGGGAGAAATCTGGAACCGTCACAAGAGCGGCGAGATTTATCCGGAGTGGCTGAGCATCAGCACCGTCAAGGATAGCCAGCAACGGGTAATCAATTATGTCGGGATTTTTTCCGACGCCCATACCCAGGAATATGTTCTGGAGCGACTGCAATACCTGGCCTACTACGACGGACTCACCGGGCTTCCCAACCGGCGCCTGTTTCTTGACCGGCTCAGTGTATCCCTCTCCCATGCACGGCGCGACAGGCAAATGCTGGCGGTTATTTTTGTCGACCTTGATGAGTTCAAGCAGATCAACGATACCTTGGGGCACAAGATCGGTGACGCAGTGCTGGTGGCTGCGACAGAGCGCATGAAAAGCTGTTTACGCGAGGGCGACACGCTCGCCAGACTGGGGGGTGACGAATTCACCGTGATTATTCCGGTTATCTCTCACCTCGATGACGCAAGCAATGTCGCCAGGAAATTCCTGGAATGCCTGGCTGATCCATTGAATATCGATGGGCAGAAACTGCGTGTTACCGCCAGTATAGGCATCAGTGTTTTCCCGGATGATGGCGAAGATGCGGACAGCTTGTTGCACCATGCGGACACCGCCATGTACAAGATCAAGGGGGCGGGGCGCAACGGCTATTCGCATCACGGCGAAAATGCCCATCAATGAGGAAAAATTCGATCGGCGTACCGCAACAACCCAAAATATTATCGGCAGCCCTTCTGGTTAATTTTTCCTGGGAATCGAAGCTGGCCTCCACCACATACCATGTGACAAGGCACTGCTTACGGGCCGTGCAGGGATACGGGCAGCAACAGCCTGCGGTCGTTGCGCCGACAGCAGCCGCTCAAACTCTCTTTTGACCACCATATAGCACCCGCAGGCCTGTGCTTCCAGTTTCGGTCGATCCAGCACGACAATCCGCCCACAAGTGTAATTAACTATCCCGGCTGCATGCAGTTTTCTGGCTGCTTCGGCAATACCCTCGCGGCGCAATCCCGGCATATTGGCAATCAGATCCTGCGTCATCAGCAACTCGTTTGAAGGCAATCTATCCATGCTCGACAGCAACCAGCGGCACAGCTGCTGCTCCACCGAATGATACCGGTTGCATGCTGCAGTCTGCGCCATCATCTTGATCAGCGACTGCGTGTAGTGCAGCAGAACATTCCGTAGCGCACCGCCGAGTTCGAATTCCCACTTCAGCGCGCTGGAGTCAAGCCGGTAGGCGCAACCGGCACTTTGCACCACTGCCCGGCCCGAGATGGAAGGCCCTCCCATGAACGTGGCAATCCCGACCAGACCTTCATTGCCGATTACTGCAATCTCCGCCGGCAATCCGTCTTCCATCCGGCGAAGAAGCGTAATGACGCTATCGGTGGGGAAATAGACATGGCGCAACTGCGCCTCGTCTTCGTAGAGAATCGAACCGAACCTCAGTGGCACCAGTTCCATATCTGGCGCCAAGCGCTCATACACCGCTGCAGGAAGCCCGGCAAGAAGGTTGTTTTGCTTGTGCTCACGATATGCCGGCTGCGCAAGTATTTTTGACATGGGTGAAAGGCTCCTGGCCAGATGGATCAGCGTAATTCTGTAGTGTCACAATACGATCGGATTGGCAACGATCCTCAGGCTATTGCGCCAGGTCACTTTCTGCCCTGAATGCCTATCCTCCAATTCGCTGAGCGGCCACGAAACATTAATTCTTGTTCCTTGCCCGGCTCTGGATTCCATTACATAGGTCCCCCCGGAGAGTTCGGCACGTTCTTTCATGCTCAAAAGGCCGAGCCCTTTGCCGAAAGGGCGGGACTTGCCAGCCTCCAGCGGGTCGAAACCATCTCCGTTATCGTCGATCGAGAGGTGCAAGGTAGCGCCGGCTCTCTTCAGGCTCACCCGGATATGGCTGGCGTTGGCGTGCTTGACGATATTGTTGGTTGCTTCCTGAATGATGCGGAAAATTATTATCTTGAGCGGCGCAGGTATGCCGCCTTCCTGGATGCCGAAGGATTTTTCGACTTTTATCCCCTGACAGGCCATTTCAAACTCCCGGAAAAACCACGACAGGGTCGCGAGGATGCCGAGATCGTCGATTATTGCAGGGCGCAGGTTCATGGAAACGCAGCGTAACTCTTCGAATGCCCCTTTGACCTTGAGTCTCATCTGCTGCAGCGATTCGGCCGCGCTTTTTGTCTCGTTTGCGGCCAGCAACATCACCGACTCATCCAGCATAAGCTTGATCACGGTCAACGATTGGCCGAGCACATCATGCAAATCGGTGGCGATCCGCCGCCGCTCGCTTTCCTGAACCTCCAGCAAGCGGGCAGATAGCCGCTGCAATTCGGTTTGCTGCCTGCATGAAACCCTGCCGGATGTGTAACGGCCCTTTGCCTCTGCCGCTGAGGCCACAGATTGGCGCCGTTGCCTTAATTGTCCTATCGATTTCGCGTACATGTGCCACCTCCCGATATCGCATTGCATGAACGATCACCCGATTTAGTGAAAACTCTTTATGCCACCCTGATCTCCAGCTAGTGGCGTACTTTGGAATGGAAACTTGTTCGCCGTATCATCGGCCACGCTTCGATAGCACTTGCCGTCTGCGTCTGGGTCGATTGGTTATGCGGTAGCAAAAGCTCCGGGAAGAGCTGAACGCTATATTTGTTACGGTGCATTCCCTTCGACAACGTGGGAATATCATGTAACGAATCCTGTCGATTTCAAATAGGTAGGATTACCTAGCGGCAGTAGGGAAATATCGTTGCAACCCGGCAGAACGGGTAAATGGTTTTGTTAGCCCACATAGAATGACGTGTAAGAACGCCGCACGAAACCAGCGTAGCGTGCGCTGCGCAACACGACATAATTTTTGAATTGCTTCAGGAATCCTGCAGGTCCAACCGGAGTTGGGCGATTTCGACGACGCTACCGACATTGAGTTTTCTCATGATGTTGGCACGATGGATATCCACTGTTTTCGGGCTGATTTGAAGTTTCTGCGCAATGACTTTGCTTGAATTTCCGGCCACCAGCAGTTCCACCACCTCAGTCTCGCGCTCGGTCAGCGAAGCAAAATAGGCGCGCCGCCGCTCGACTTCGCCGGATCGCTGGCGATTCTTTCTGTCCAGTTCGAGAGCGGCATTAACCCGATCCAGCAACTCCTGCGCGTTGAATGGCTTCTGGATAAAATCGAATGCGCCGTGTTTCAAGGCGCGAACGGCCATGGGCACGTCGCCGTGGCCGGTAATGATAATGACGGGCAGAGTAATGCCGCTGTATTTGAGCGCCTCGAGAAGCTCCATGCCGCTCATACCCGGCATCCGTACATCCAGCAGCAGGCAGCCTTCCTCATCGGGATCGCAGGAAGCCACGAAATCACTCGTGCTGGCGAACATCCTGGTTTCAAGATTCACCGATTCCAGCAGCCAGTGAATCGAGTCGCGCATGGCCTCGTCGTCGTCCACCACGAATATCATCGGCTGTCTGTTGCTTTCATTCATGTTCTGCTCCGATAGGAAGAGTGAAATAGAATTCGGCGCCGAATTCGCGTTGCGTATCCGCCCAGATCCGGCCACCGTGATTTTCGACAAAGCTGCGGCAAATGGCCAATCCGAGACCAAGCCCATCCCGTTTCGAGGACTGGAAGGGGTTGAACAGGCTCTCCATCCCACCCGCCGGAATACCACTTCCACTGTCGCTTACCGTAACCAATATCTCACCGGATTCAACAACGCCGGTAGACAGGCGCAGTTCACGCTGCGGGCAGGAATGCATCGATTCAATGGCATTTTTGCACAGGTTCAGCAATACCTGCTCGATCTCCACCTTGCATGCCATGACTTTGGGCAAGGGAAACAAAGCCATGTGTACGGAAATACCCTGGCGCTTGATCTCGTCCTCCAGAAACGTTACGACATCCCTGGCCAACTGGTTGACGTCAATCAAAACGCGTTCGTGACCCTGCTTTCTCACCATTTCCTTCAGATGGTTGATGATCTTGCCGGCCCGCTCGGACTGTTTATGTGCAAGCTGTACTGCCCTATGGAGCTTTTCCCTGTTCCAGTCGTTTTCCTCCATGCGCCGCAGGCAGCCATCCAGGTAATTGCTGCATGCGGTCAAGGGCTGGCTCAGTTCGTGCGCCATGCTGGAAGCCATTTCCCCGGCAATGTTAAGGCGGCCAACATGCTCCATCTTCTCCCGCATATTCTCGAATTGTTTCTGCTCGGTTATATCGACGCAGGTTCCAATATAACCGGAAAAATCTCCCTCTTCCGTAAAACGGGGAATGCCGGAATCCAGCATCCAGCGGTATATGCCGTCCTGGCGCCGCAGACGGTATTCCAGCTTGAACGGCTGTATTTGCCCGATGGCTTTGCTGTAAACATCGAGGCAGCGCTCCGCATCATCGGGGTGGACATATCTTACCCAGTCGCGCACCTGAGTTTCTTCCCGTGCATGCCCGGTAAAATCGTGCCACCGCTGGTTGAAGAAATTGCAGCCCTGATAGGCTCGTTCGTCGCTTACCTCTGCTACCCAGATGATGATCGGCGCATTGTCCACCGTAGTGCGGAACAGGTTTTCACTTTCCCGCAAGGCAACCTCCGCCAGCCTGCGCGTCGTGATATCGAACATGGTCGAACGGCTCATCACGAAATGGCCTTCCGGATCGTAAATCGCAGTTTCCGTCAGCAGCACCGGCAGCACCGTGCCGTCCCTGCGCAACACATCCACTTCCAGCTCCTGCACGCCTCCTTCTCCCCTGTATTTCCGGAAGTATTGCTGGAATCTGTTTCCGCTGGATGGCGTCAATATATCCTGGAAATTTCGTTGCCCGACCAATTCATTCCTGGTGTAGCCCAGCCATTTGAGTTCGGTATTATTGATCCGGGCAAAAATTCCGTCCTTATCCAGCGAGTGATAGCCGCACGGGGCATTGTCGTAAAGATCCTCGATATCCTCCGCCGATTTGAGCAGTTTCTCCGCCGCAAGCCTGTTCTCGGTGATATCGACGGCTATGCCGAGCACATGCACCGAGCCATCCGGCTGCTCCATCGGTACTTTGGCGACACGGAACCAGCGGTTCATGCCATCCCTGGAATCATGCTCGACGAACTCGATCGGGCTGCGCTTCTCGATCACCTCGCAGTCGGTGCGCAAGATCGCGTCGAGTTGATCCCCGGCTGGAAATAGCTCGGCGACATTCCTCCCGACCAGTTCTTGCGGCTCCATGCCATACAAGGTTGCCACGGCCTGGTTCGCCAGCAGGAATTTCCCCTTGGCATCCCTGACGGCAATCAGGTTCGGATCGGTATCGATTACCCGTCGGATAAAATTCTTTTGCTGGTGAAACAGCTGCTCGGCTTGCCTGCGCTCGGTGATATCTTCGGTAATGCTCATCAGTCTCAGCACCTTGCCGTCGGCACCCTTGATCGGGATAAAGCACGACTTGAAATACCGCGGCACATCGCCGGTAGCGGAAAATTCGAAATGGCTAAGGCTCCCGTTGGTGATGGCATCCCACAAAAGCGTTCCGATGCGCCCGGCGTCTCGCCAACTCACCAATTCAAGATACGGCATACCACAGACCTTCCCGGCATCATCCAGGCCGAGCATGCCGAGCCCTGCCCTGTTCATGGATTGCAAGCGCCCTTCCAGATCAATCTCATGGATGCCGAATGGCGAAGACTCGACAAGAAGCCTGTAACGGTTTTCACTCTCGCGCAATGCTTCTTCATCCAGCTTGTGCCCAGTGACATCCTGCGTCGTCCCAATGGAGCGAATCGGGCGGCCTTCCTGATCATAAATAGTTTCGCACCATTCCCGGACATATTTGACCCGTTGATCCGGAAAGAGCAGCCGGTGGACAACATCGTATGGCGTCCGGTTTTTTACGGAGTCGGTATAGGCCCGGTTGACCATGGTCCGGTCATCCGGATGAACAATATTCAGGAAGGCTTCATAGGAAGCGCCGAACCGGGTGCGATCGATTTCGAATATGCGGTAATTTTCATCCGACCAGGAAAGGATGTTATTCACCAGATCAAGTTCCCAACTGCCGATCTGCGCCATCCGTTGCGATTCCCGCAACATGGTTTCATGCTTGCGCAGGGCGTCCTCGGCCTGTTTGCGCGCAGTGATGTCGCGCGCGATGCCATGCAGGTATTTGGTGCCTTGCACCTCGATGATGCGGGCGTTGACCTCGATGGGAAAAGTCGTGCCATCCTTGCGCCGGTTGGCGGTTTCATAACGCAGCTCACCCAACTCCCCGAGCTGTTCAAGCTGCCGCTTGAAAATCGCGGGGTCTTCGGCAGGCAGGCGCAGATCGGATATCTCCATCCGCAGGAACTCTTCCCGTGTGTAGCCATAGGTCTCCACGGCGCGCTCATTGGCTTCCACGATCCGGCCGGCCTCGTCGGCCACGAGGATAATGTCGCTGGCATACTTGTTCAGGTATTCGAAATGCTTGACCAGCATTTCGCGCTCCACCGCGGCGTCGCGCTGCGCCGTAATCAGCCTCTGCCTTACCCGAATTCCCTTGAGCCAGGAAAAAAACAGGCCTCCGCCAAGCACCGCTATAACAAAACCCAGGCCTGTCGCCCATGTTTTGAGTTGATCGATCGGAGCAAACAGTTCAGCCTTATCGATCTTTGCCACCATGAACCACGGTGTACCCGGAATTTCGCGCATCGCCGCAACTACCGCTACACCGCGATAATCGATGCCGTCCGTCGTACCCGTTTCACCGCGCACCGCCATGGCAGCCGGGAAGTTCGGCTTTTCGAACGGAATACGTAAGGAAAGGGGCGTGCCTTTATTGTGGTGTAGCTCGTTGAGAAATAAAATCTCGTTACCCTCGTGCCTCACCAGCAGCGTCTCCGCGCTGCCGCGGCGGGTGGGCCATGACTGGATGAGCGGGTAAAGAAAGGTGTTGGGGTCTATTACCAGTATTGCGGCACCCACGACGCGGCCAGTTTTTCCGGACGTAATGAGCGGTATGATCAGATCGATATATATTCCCTGCCCGGCATCGTCGCCTCGGTGAAAATCCGAAAATACTGCCTTCCGGTTGCCCATCGCTTGCGCCGCCAGCCGCGCCTCCTCTGCATCCGGCGCATAATCTCCGTCGGCCGAAATCCTGGGAACGCCTTTTTTATCCAGCAACGAAAGGGCTTTATAGCCATTCGCATATTGCAGCTCGGAAAGCAATTTCCGGATGCGGTGCTTGTGTTCATTCGACGGCATGCCTTTTTCTTGCCACTGGCCGAATTCTCCGGCCAGCAGCGAGTCATTCGAAATACTCTCCCCGGTCCGCTTTTGGACTTCGCGCCATGTGTTGATTTGCTTGACCTTGGTATCGGCAATTGCGCCGAGATCGCGAAGTTTTCCCCCTTCGATCACGCCTTCTATTTTCCAGAAGAAATAATAGGCTGTTGCGGCAACCAGAAATGCAAGTGTGACATACCCAAGGAGCGGCAGATAGGCGGCAAGGTTCTTGCGGTTGGAGGGAGGCTGATCTTCCGGGACAAGCAGGGTCATCGTCGATCTCTTTTACCAAAATGCTGCTCACATGGTTCAATTCGAGACTGCCATCGGCAACGCAATAGCGCTCCTCGGCCCACTTGGTTGGCACGGATATACTACATGTTTTTCGGATTCGGGGAAAAAGCGCAAAAATCGGCTCGCCGATGGCCGGCATGTTTCAGACCACTGAACTGGGGGCCCAAAAAGGCCAGCTTGGTTAAGGCATACAAAATATCCACGGCGACCGGTTAACTTCTTTTCGCTCACCGCCGGTTTGTATCAGTACTCTTATCTCATCGCCATGCTTGAGTTGATATTCTGATGGAAGCGCGCATCTGTAGCCCGTCTTCCCATTTGGATGTTTAGCAATTGCCTGTACATCCGGCCGGTATTGATCGGCCAGCACGCTGTTCACCAATCGGCCGTTTAATTCGATATCCACTACCACGGGTAAATCTTGAGTTTTACTGTAAGCCCAGCCTGCCACATAGCCGGCATCGACCTTGTCGATAAAACCATTGCACCGATTGTCGGTAGCTCCCAGGTAGGCGGGTTTATTGGGCTCGATGAAGGCAATGGCATTTTCCTGGCATTCATGTCCGATGCCCAAAAGCCTGCTCACCCTATCAACAAACATGCTTGGGTCGAGCATCACCTTTTCATAAGAAATCAGCATTGCAGGTACTTTATTTGACGCCAGAAATGCCCCAAGCCCCGCATAGTAATTCAGGCTGTATTTCATGGTCTCGAACAAGTCTCCATAAGCGGATATGGAATTCCTGTTCGCAATGGCAAAAACATCGCGGTAAACCGCAAGGAAATAAGGATTCCTCAGTTCAGAGGATATTTCCGGCAGTGCTTCCAAAATGGGCTGCCCCGGAAATTTCCACCCCCAATCGGAATGGCTCCGGTTGCGATCAACAATCGCCTGTTTTAAATCTTCATTGCGGCCTTGCAGCATCAATTTCGTTAAATACGGGTCCTCAAAGGTAGGCAACAAGTCACTTCCCATATAGACCCCAAGGTGATGCAACACACCGGCCACCATGGAAGTTCCCCCCCGGGGGGCGCCAAGAACAATAAAAGTTCTCTGTGCTTGGGCGGTCGTTTCTTCGTTGAGCACCAACACACCATCGTTAATCAGGCTATCTGTATTGCCCAGACTCATCTTGTTCACCATTTTGGGAGATCGTGCACCAAAAGCTTTGGTACGCCGGATTTTCACAGATTAAACACTGCTGCCATAATCCCTAGTGCTGGATTCGCGCAGTCAATCGGTTAAAGGAAAAACAGGCCGACCCGTGAATTTTTCCAAAAAACCAGATCAGTCCATGGAGGCCGGTTTCCCTCTGCTGAATCCCAGATCGACCGTGATGGTGTCGCCGTTCTTCAGATCCTTGATAGAAGAAGGCGGGAAATGCAGCGCCATATCCGTCGCGCCGCTTCTCAGGGTCAGCATACCTCTGGAATGATCGATCCTATCGACGGTGCCGGTCATTTTGTGCCAACCCATCATCATGCAATCACCTCTCGTCTTGTCCATCCCCATGCATTCGCCTCTCATCTTGCCCATCCCCGCCACAGGTTCGCCATAGCTCCCCGCCTGAGCAGATATTGAAAAGCTTGCAGCAAGCAATACGCCAGCCAGCACAAGTAAAAATCTCTTCATGATCGTTCTCCCGGTTTGGACAGAAACCCGCCTGCGGCGGGAATTAAAAGGCTGGCAAAGCCAGCCCGTTTCGCCCCTCCCACTGCGTGCGGAAAGGGTATCCGATGCGGTTTGATCCATATCCATACCGGCTTAATTCAACGCAAGTTTCCGGTATTCCTGCAACAGATCGTCGGCGCTGGCAAATCCGTCAATACGCAGCCAGGGTTTGCCCGGGCCTTTACGCATGAAAGTCACCGGCCGATGATTCATCTTGTCGCCAGAATAGACATCAAAAGCGCGCTGCACAGCAATGCTGTCCTTTGCGCTTCCGGTCAACATGCTCCATTGAGCCCCTGCACCGAATTTTTTCGCATAGTCATTCAACCTGGCAGGCGTATCGTGCTCGGGGTCTATTGAAATCGAAACGAAGTGCACCTTGCCCTGCTCCGGCCCGAGCTTTTCCTGCACTATGGAAAAGGTCGCACTCGTTACCGGGCAGATCGTGGTGCAGGTAGTGAAAATAAAATTCAACATGACCGGCTTGTCTCCATCAAGGCGGCTGTGGAGCGAAACCGGCTTGCCGTTTTTATCCACCAGTTTCACGTCGGGCGTCTGGTAGGACACGATGGCGCGCTTGTAACCGGTGCCTGGCGCAGCCATGCCGTGATGATGATGTTCGGCTTCGCTGGCCATGGCCATGCTGTCGCGATGCGCCACACCGACGCCCGCCGACAATATCGTAAGAAGAAGAAGCATCTCATGGTATTTCATCGCGCACTCCCTTCACAGTTGATTCAGGAATTACCCGGATGGGACATGGTTGCCAGTATCGGTTAAAGCACGCATGAATACACTGAGGCCAAGCCAGTATTCAGCTACGGTCGAACCCCTGTTTCCCGGGTGGGAATAGACTGTAGTAGCGGCGTTGAACCCATTCAACTTACGGCGCTCTCGAGATAACGGGGCCGGGCATCGGGCTGCCCCGCGACCGGACTCGAAGCCCAACGCATTCCTGCCACAGATGCCACAATCGGAAGGCGCTTGTAGAAACTGCCGTTCAATTGCGTATACCGAACCAGATAACTGTGAAAACGCTCGAACAGGAGCCGATCCGGTTTGGCTTGCTGTGCATTACGCCAGAAATCGGCCAGCGAACCGCCGAAAGTCAGCCCCTTCATGTCGTATATTGCGCTGCCGCAAACCTTGACCGGCGCGCCATGAAAAAGGGCTGATAAACCAACCGTGCTATTGACCACAATTACGCCGCGGGCGCGCCGCAGCAGCGTGGGCAGATGCTGGTCATGAATGTAGAAGCATCTTCCTTCCAGCCCGAGCAGCCTGATCCGCCTGGCAATGAATCTTGTGTAATCGTAATAACCGCGGTCCATGGGATGGTGCTTGATAACCAGAACGGCATTTCGGGGCGCACTCCCGGCAAACGATGTCATCGCTTTGTCGATAAACTGGGTCATCGAATCGAAATCCGAATGGGCATGGATCTGTGCATCGTTGTGCACCTGCAACGGCACCAGGAAATAACGTCCGGCAAACTCGCTCATCAACCTTGCAGACACATGGCGCTCCTTGAGCGCGTAATACCCCTTGCGCCATATGGAACGCAGCCATGGAAGGCATTCCAGCCAGGTCAACGGCCGATGATGCCGGTAACGTGAAAAAGCCGGCTTCAGCAAGCCGGCTGCCAGGTAATACAGCACCGCCCACAGCGCAGCCATCCAGAAGGCGTTGCCTACCGGCAGCGGCTGCTCGACGGATGGCATCGGGTTGTTCAGGTAGAAAATCGGGTTACGCGGGATCAGCGAATTGCCATTGGCCCCGAACCTTTCGAGCGTGATGTAATCCGGCCTGGCATAGCCCTCCTCGAACACGCCTATTTCCAGCCCGCGCCGGTGAACTATTCCATGCGCCATGCGGTGATGCGGGCGGCAATCGCCGAACAGCAACACCGCATCGATATTCAACTGATCGAGCAAGGCTTCCAGATACGCCGGCCAGTCTTCCATGCCGCCACGAAAGTTGAACGCTCTGAACGGGTAGAAGAGCAAGTCGCCGCCGTTGAAATTCACCTTGAACACCTGCGCGCCGGCCTGCTCCAGGTCCGAGGCAAATCTCCGGAAAAATGGCCCAACCGGACCTTGCAGCAACAGTACCCGCTTGCCCCTGAACTGATTTAGGTTCGACCTCAACATGACTATTGTCACCTCGCTTGAATCGGTACACTCAGGCTTGATCCGGATTCACCAATGGAGCTTTCCGTTCATACCGAGCCAAACCACGGCACAAGTGTCAGTTGAATGCGCATCGAATACAGCGAGGCGAAATGTGTATTTCGCTACGGCAGGAACTTAAATCAAAGAGAGTGAGTTACTGCAGGAAAGAGGTGCCCTGTAGGAGGTTGCTACATATGCAAAACAAGGACTACCGGTTCAGCTCGGCAACGACACGCGTTCAGCCAACGCTGCCTCTGACATCGATAGCAATCAGGCTTGAGAGCTGCCACAAAATATCATGGAATGGCTATGGCAATAGCCATTCGGCCAATACGGCCGTTGATGGAAATTATTTTTCCCGCCAATTGAAATCCACCATTGCGGAGTAATGCCTTTATCTAGGTAATTCTACCTATTTAAAAACCATCGGAATCATTACATGATGCTCCCACGTTGTGAAAAAAATGCACTGTAGGCAGCAGGTAATTCGCAGCATGGACCTAAAGGGTTTACACCGGCAAAAAATCAGAGGTTGTGCATAACAGCCTGCATGGCAGGCCGCCTGGTTTTTCCGATGCCATGATTTGCTATTACGTCAGAAGCTACACAAGTTGGATGCCTTGCGACATCACACAAAGGGGATGCGGCATCTTTATAGTGAAATGGCATTTAGGGACAAGATATGACTCATCTCTCGCAAACCAATTCAGTAATATCAGCTTCTGCAAAACATGAACCACTGCCTTTCACCCAGACCACCCCCGGCAAACTACCGCCAGCTTTCATGTATGTCCTGTCCTGTCATCAGGACAATTGCATGACATACGCAAGTCCGCAAATAGCGAGCTTGGGATTTGCCATGGAAGACTGGATAGGCAAACCCGATTTGCGCCTGCAGCATATCCATGAGGACGATCTGGAAAAATTTGCTCAAGCCATGCTGCACAGCCGCAGCACTGCGGAAGCATTCAGTTGCCAATATCGCCTTTATGACGGTTTCGGAAGGCTGCGCTGGTTTCACGATGAAGCCAACGTCGTGCGCGATAAATCAGGCACTCCACTGTTCTTCAGCGGGGTCATGCTGGATATTTCGGACAAGAAAGCGATGGAAGCAGAACTGAACGAACACCGTTACTACCTCGAGCGGAATGTGGAACGCAGAACCGAGCAACTGGTAAAAAACATGACATTGCTGGAATCCTGTAATGCGTCATTGTGCGACAAGCTGGCCCTGACCCAGAAAGAACTTGCAGCGTTAAAGCAACAAATGGCTGGCCCCATGTTCGGTGCGGCATCGAACGATTGCACTGAATCGTTATGCGTTCAGCTTTAATCGCTTGATGCGTAATCGCCCCGACTGCGGCATGAAACGGAATGTGTGGAACAAGAAAAAATTTGGATGGAAATAGCAGGATCGTTTTGCGGGGGTACCCGTTTTTTTAAGGAAGGAAATAGAAAATGGCAACTGGTATAGTCAAATGGTTCAACGATGCTAAGGGTTTTGGTTTTATCTCTTCCGATGACGGAAGCGGGGATTTGTTCGCGCACTTTTCCGCCATCAACATGAATGGTTTCAAGACCCTCCAGGAAGGCCAGAAGGTTACCTTTGAGATAGTACAAGGTCCCAAAGGCAAGCAGGCTTCCAACATCCAGGTTCCCTGTTAGGCCTGTTTCAACAGTTTTCCTGCGCCGTGCAACTTGCCTGCTGAAAGCAGTGCAAGGCATGGCGCGGATGTGAACACCCCTTCTGGATGCTCGCAACCACGCCCTTCGCGCCTGCTCAGTTTGCCATCAGGCGCAACACCTGGCGCATTCCCTTGCGCCACCACGACAAACCGGCCGCATGCTGCTTCCGCCAGGCTAGCAGTTCATCGAGCGCCTGTTCTGGCGTCGTAAAATTGCCCGTCTTCCGGCTCACGTAAACAGGATAGAGAATCAATACTCCGGCCACCAGTTCGTCCAGCGAAAGACAGAGTGTGCGGCGAGCGAGTGGCAACATGTCCTCGGTCAGCCCCCAGCCGGCATAAAAAGGCTGGCCGTAGCACACCACCCTCTTGCCGCGCAGCAGCGCCTCAAACCCGGTCAGCGAGGTCAGCGTGTGGACTTCATCCACTTGCGGCAACAGTTCTCCCATCGGGACATCCGCCACCATCTCATCACAGCAGCGGGCGGCGTCTTCCTCGCAAACCCCTTTGCGGCGCAACCCGGCCACCACATCCGGGTGCGGCTTATAGATCAGGTGCGCTTCCGGATTGGCCGCACGCACCGAGCGCAGCAGGTCAAGATTGCGGCGGATGCCGGAAGCCCCATAAGATAACGAGGCATCCGATTCCACCTGCCCCGGCACCAGGATCACCCTTGTTCCAGCCACCCCGGATGAGGGGTGAAATTGCGGTCGCTGCCACCGTGTCGTCCCCACGTTGTACTTGCTTAGCCCCTCCGCCACCAGACGCTCCCGCAGTGCGCGGGCACGGCCGAGCAACGCCGCATCGAAGCAGGCTGTTTGCAGAAGATACTCAAGACCGGAAGGCTTTGCTGCGTCGTAATAGATGCCGCACCCATCCATGACCCACGACAAGGGGCGTACCAGATCAGCCCCCAGCCCCACCGAACGGATGAACCCGTCTTCCAGACGGATGATTTTTGCTTCCGTTGCATGGATGGAAGCATGCTCATTCCTCCCCCACACCGCGAGTGTGGCACCCTGCGGCACGGCGTCTGCCTTGCGTATGAAACGCACGGTGCTGCCCTGGAAAAATCTGCGCACGATGGGTCTCTTGTAGATCGAAAACCCCAGCGCATAAATATGGGCAGAAAACCGCTCGCGCATCCGCCGCTGCAGCCCCATCCATTCGATCACGCGCTCCGCCTCGCAGCGCCGACCAGTCTCCGGGTCGATATAGCGCGGATATTCCAGCAGCGCCGCATGCGCCAGGTTTTCCACCTGCACTGGATGACGCCGGTCCGGGGCCGGCAGTTCATCCTGCGTAAGCCCCCAGCCGGCATAAAACGGCATACCGAAGCAGCGCACCCGCTTGCCCCGCAACAGCCCCTCGAAGCCTATCTGCGAGGTGACCGCATAGACGGCCTCCGCATGCTCGATCAGCGATGCCGGATGCGCATCTTCCGCAAGCACCCGCACACGCCGGTCTTGCGCAAGCGCCGCGAGATCGAAATAACCGCGCTTGCGCCCAGCCATCACCTCCGGATGGGTCTTGAGCAATACGATGCAATCCGGGTTTTCCGCCAACGCCGCAGCCAGCATGTGTTGAAAGCTGGAGGCGTCGGCAAAGCCATGGCGTATCGAGGCGTCGCCCTGCGTCTGGTCCGCCACCAGCACGTAGCACGCCGGAAGCTCGCCTGCATACTCGCGCGCATGGTTGTATTTGGACACTCTCGCTGCCCGCCATGCAGCGATCAGCGCCTGGGCGCGGATGCGCTGCGCCTCCACGAGCGGGTGGGCGATCAGCATTTCGAGGCGGGAAGGTGCAGAGGCATCGTAGTAGATGCCCAGGTCGTCGACAACAACGGAGAGCGGTGAAGCACCCATGTGCATCGAGCGAAGAAAACCGTCCTCGATGCGCAGCAACGCCAGCCCTTGCCGGTCGGCATAGGCCTCGGCCGCTACGGCGCTGGGTTTACGCCCCCAGGCAATCACTCCTGCGCAGGCAGCCGCATCCCGCACAGTCCAACGGTGCACTACCGGCGCTCCGAGCAGCTCGCCTAGCCTCGGCAGGTTTGCCAGTGCGCGCGCGGTTGCGATCAGCGGAGCCTGCTCGGCCTGAAAAAATAATTCCCGCAAAGCTTCATCACCCGCAAACCGGCGCAGGTCAGGCGCTAGCCCAAACCAACTCGGGCCGCCTGCTGCCAGCCTGCCCGATGATGCCGCGCTCGCACAGCAGGTCGACGACCCTGGCCACAGATTCCTCCACGGACTGGCTGCCGGTGTCCACCACCAGCTCAGCCTTCTCCGGCTCCTCATAGGGCGAGGAAATGCCGGTGAACTCCTTGATCTCCCCTGTGCGCGCCCGCTTGTACAGCCCTTTCACATCCCGCCGCTCGCATACTTCCAGCGGGCAGCGGCAATAGATTTCGAGGAATTCGCCGTGCGGCACCAGCGAACGCACCCGCGCGCGGTCGGAACAGAACGGGGAAATGAAAGCAGTCAGCGCAATGACCCCAGCCTCCAGATACAGCTTGGCCATCTCCCCTGCACGGCGGATATTCTCGACGCGGTCTTCGGCGGAAAACCCGAGGTCGGAGCAAAGCCCGTGCCGCACGTTGTCTCCATCGAAAGTAAAAGTTCGGCAGCCTAACTGGTGAAGATGCTTCTCGACGGCATGCGCCAAGGTGGATTTGCCCGCACCGGAAAGCCCCGTGAACCATAAAATCACGCTGCGGTGGCCATTCAGCGCCTCCCGCGCCGCGCGGGTCACTGTGGCGTGATGCCAGACAACGTTATCCGATTTGCTCTGTTTCATAGCGCCTCCCTTGTCATGAATGAACCTGAAAACCTCAGTTGATCCTTTACATTTCAATGAAAACTGCGTGGTGCTTGATTCTTTCGCGCTTGATGCCGCTCACCTTTTGGGTGATTAATTCATGTAGGAGCGGGCCTTGCCCGCGATTAAGCTGCTCGCGGGCAAGGCCCGCTCCTGCAGTTTCAACTGCGTTATTCAGGATGAATATGGATTTCCGCTCCTGTCACATCTCCGCTACATCAATTCCGCATAACCGTGCCGCGCCCTGTCCGCGAGGCTGCTCATCTTTTTCGCCGCGTTACTCAACAGGGAATGCCGCAGAGGCTCGTCCCGAGCCAGGTGCAGAATCGCCTCCACCCAGGCTTGCTGTTTCTGCACCACGACCAGCCCGTCCACGCCGTGGTTGACCACCTTGGCGCAGGCGCTGTCCGGCGCATAAATCCCCACCGCGCCGCAACGGGTGATGTCGAAGAACTTCGTGTACGAGCGCGCGCGATTGAATGGTATGTCCAGCAACGGAACCAGCCCCACATGCCGCCCCGGCATGGTCATGTATGCCTGATAGGCTGGCCATTTCATCGGATGTGCCACCGTCACCCGCTGCATCCCCCGGTACAGGCGATGCACATCCCGTCCGCCGGCAATCTCGAAGGCGAGCCGTTCCTCGCGATGCAAGGCTTCTTCCATCACCGGGCGCAGCCAGCGAATTTCCGCCGCATGAGAAGCCGAGCCGTGATAAAAGACCCGGCACACATCCGTGCGCCCGGCCGCAGGCGCAGGCAACACCAGCCGGGGGTGCCAAGCCGCATATTTCTGCTGCAAATAAGGCGTCGATACCCACAACTCCGCCGCTTGCCGTTGCAGCCACCCCGACCGCCATGCCGCCGATCTCGCCAGCTTGAAGCGGTATCGCCACGGCAACCCGGCGGATGCGCCCACTTCCAGCACGTCGTCGTCCATGAAAAACGCCAGCGTGCGCAGCCGGTGGCGCACCGCCGCCACCAGTTTCGCCCAGGCCGGCGGCACATAACGAACAAACACCACCGAAGCGCCGTCCAGATCGGAGGGAGCCGGTAAATCGGCAAAGCCGCAGCGCGCCACCCTGCGCCCGCTGGCGGAAACAGCCGGGAGCACAAAGTAATCCGTCGAAGGATTGCATTGCTCTTCGACGAGGTAAACCGTGCTCCCGGCATCTATTGTCCGGGGAGAGTCATGTGAAATCAGGCAAACCATGACCCCTCCGCCGGCGTCGCATTGCCCGGGGGGCAACGGGGTCGTTCATAGCTCAAATTCGGGTTATAGAACGGGTCGTGCCGCAGCATATGTTTCCAGCGCTTGCGCATGTACGCCGCTTCATACCTGGCCTGCCGCACCCTTTCGGGACTCCGGTCCTTGCCGCGCGACGCCGACTCGCGGTGATACAGCTCCGCATGCGGCGTCCATACCACCCGATAGCCGGCCTCGCGCACCCGCAAGCAAAAATCCACATCGTTAAAAGCCACCGGAAGATGCTGCTCATCCAGCCCACCCAGTTTTTCATACAGCGATTTCCAGACCATCAGGCATGCCCCGGTGACTGCCGACATATCCTGCGCCAGCAGGGCGCGCCCCTGATAACCTGGATCGCCGCGCCGCAAAAAAGCATGGGCATGGTTCGCCACGCCGCCGACGCCGACCCAATCCCCGCCGTGCTGCACCGTGCCATCCGGGTAAAGCAGCTTGGCGCCGACAACGCCCACATCTTTCTGGTAAAGCAAACCGAGCATTTCCTCCAGCCATCCCGGGGTGATGACTTCGGTATCGTTGTTGAGCAGGCAGAACACCTTGCCGCGCGCATGCCGTGCCGCAAAATTATTGATTGCCGGATAATTGAACGGCCGGTCGTAACACAGGACTGTCGCATCCCCCCTCGCCGCAAGCACGTCCAGATAGGCAAGCATGGCCGGATCGCGGGACTGGTTATCCACGACCAGGATTTCGTAGCGCGGGTAGCTGCATATCTTGCGGATACTTTCGATGCAATGCCGCAGCAAATCCAGCCCATCGCGGGTCGGGATAATGATGCTGACCAACGGCATTCCGGGAGGAATCGCATAGCGTATCCGGTAGCCACCGGCCGCAGGCATGCCCAGAACCTCGCCCCGGATTCCGTTGCGCGCCAGGTATGCTTTCAGCATTTGCCGTCCAGCCTCGCAAGGCGCTTTATCAGCCGGCTCCGGCGCGGCTCCGCCCCAAGGTAAGCGGCGATGGTAAAGCACACGGGGAAGGTGGCGGATTTGCCGCGCGTTTACCGTCTCGCTCACGCGTAGCGCCAGGTCGTAGCTCCCGGCAGCATCGAGCCCATTCCGGAAACTGCCCGCCGCGGCCACCGCATCGGCCCGAAAAACACAGAGTCCGCCCAGGTAGTTTTGTGACAGCAACAACTGGGGATTCCAGTCCGGTTTGAAATTGGGCGTACATCGCGCTCCCGCGTCGTCGATGCCGTCTTCATCGGTATACAGCAGCGCCGCATCGGGGTGTGCCACCGCCTCCGCCGCGACACCATATAAAGCCCGCGGCGCCAGCAAATCGCCCTCGCCCACTATCCCCACGTAGGCGCTGCCGGTACGCACGGCATCCTCCGCAACGGCGCCAATCCGGTGTGCTTGCAGGAATCTGACGCTGACTCGCGTGTCGTTCCGGGCGAAGTCCCCGAGAACTTCCCTGACCGCCGGATCGCAGCCGGACGCAGCCATGACGCGCAACTCCCAATGCGGATAAATCTGGGCGCGCACCGACTCGATGGTCGCGGAAAGGCGCCGGGCGCAGCCTGCCTGCACACTCAGCAACAGGGAAATTTTTGGTTGCGCCGTCATGCCCGGGGTGCGTCTCTCGGCGCCTGGCCGAATCATCTCGAAAAACGCGCTTGCCACCTCATCCGTGCTCCGGCGTACCTTGCTGCACAAGCCACCGAGCATGAGCCGAGGCAGCGCCATGTTGGCGAGAGGCCGTTCGCCATGGGCCATCCCCGAGCCAAACCGGAAAATAACCCGCTTAACAAGCATATCGAAGGGTTTGAATTTGCCGATTGCGTTTTTCAGGCTCATCGTTCGCCTCCACCAAGAATCGTCAATTGCGGCCGAAAATCAGGACAGCGTAAAACTCGTTGCTGTTTCTCACTGTCGGATAGACCCTTGCAACGCGCAGCCTGGTCAGCTTCAAGGAATACAGATTGTCGAACAACATCCTGAAGGTTGCCGGAGTGAATTTCCACGCATGCACATCTGTGTATTCGTCCGTGGAACACAGCCTTTCAAGTTCGGCCATGAACGAAACATTCTGCCTGTCGTCGAGCGGCAGCACCCCACGGTTTACGCCATGAGCTCCCTGCCAGTGCATGACCGGCTCGTTGTGCGTGGCAAAAAAGCGATGTTCCAGTATATCTTTCAGGCGATGCCGCTTTTTCCCCTCCGCCCAAGCCTCGACGACATCCGCAAGATTCGTCTCGGTGAAAAAATGGTCGAAGCAGTAACGTTTGTCCGGAACAGTCAGGAAAACCGCTCCCTCGTCCTCCAATACGGATTCGAGGTCATGCAGATGCGTGACCAGGCAGAGTTGATGTTCTATGTTGTGCGATGAATAGATGGCCGAAAATTTTCGCCCGATGAGCTCGGCATAGCGCTGTCCCGACCAGACATAATCTATCTCGGGAATGTTGTCGATAGCCGCTTCCTTTATTTTTTCCGCCTTTTTTCTCAACGATTCCGCAGGAAGGCAATCGAGGTAAAACACATTCGCTTCCGGCCGCCTGAATGCGGGCGAAAAGAATGGGCCGATTTCGAGAATGGGCTGTCCGGTTGGCACCAGGCCGATGAAATATTTTCTCCCCTTTACCTCGCTGCATATCCGGCCTTCGGCCATGCCATGTTTTTTGTAGTGAAGCTGTGCCGTTCTCTTGTCAAATCTGGCAAGGTCGCCGCTTCCGGCATGATTCACATAGACCTCGCCATCGAATTCCAGAGGAAGGCGGTTTTCCCAATCCCATGAATGAATAGTGTCTGCCATGATCGCGCCTCCTCACAACATGCAACGATTGCGGAAGATCGGGCTTGCTCCTCCCGCGCAGCATCCGTTCTGTCAATGCTCCCAATCCAGGTGCAATGTCCTGGCGAATCCGGGCGCACCGAGCACTCCGACGGTTACCTTGTCGCCGGCCTCGGTGCCGAGCAGCGCAAGCGGATAGCTAAAGCCGCATACCGGGCTCTCGGATAATCCCAGGCTGCAAATGTCATTCCTGTCCTTATCCAGCGAGATGACGGCGCGCCTTTCGCCGTTGACGCCGATCTCCAGGAAATAGCAGTCCGTTTCGGCGCAGGACAACCAGCCGACGATCCGTTTTCCCCCGGCAATCAGGCAATTCCAGTTGGTGTCCCTTGTCGGGGCGGTGTTATAGCCGGCATCCCGCACCCGCTCCGAAAAAACGCCTACTTTCTCGAAAAAAAACCCGATATCCTGCTGGTTGTAGAGATATGCGGCCTTTATTTCGGCGGGCGGAATATTGATCCTGTCCTCTGCGTCGGAATCAGGCGCTCGATTCGCCAATATCGATTCCACCGGCAGTCCAAACCTGGTTGAAAAAATCCCGACAAAATATCTGTAATGACTCGTCAGGCCAATCAATGCGCCGGATTCGCTGCCTAGCTCCCCGAGCATTTTCCACTGCACGTTCCGGTTGTCCGGAGCCGAGGAAAAATCCGCGAAACTGCGCGCATACCCATAATGCCTCTTGACATGCTGATACGCCGAAACGATCCGCTCCACCGGGTTTCTGACAATGGACACCACCGCATCCGGCGGAACGCAATGCGCATATCCGCTATAAGGGACATGCCCGCAAATGAAATTGAATTTGTCGGCATCGAAAATTTCGCTCTCGGGCGTCATTTCCATGGGGTTTATCCCTGCCAGCTCGCAGGCAGACTCATGGAATTCTTTTCCGTAGCCATAAAGCATGCGGACCTGTTCGTTCCCATGAAGCGCACGACGAAAGCTGGTTCCCGCGGTTTTGGGGACATGAACAATGAAGTTGATTTTCTTCATGGCAGCTTCAGTTCGTTCGTTGGGTTCATGGGCCAGCAAATTCATTGTGTGGTGCACTTGGCGCGCCAAGCGGCCTGATTCGTGGCTTGCGCTCCTGCTTTTTCGATGTGGTCGAGCTGGCGGCCAAATTCCAGCACCGTACGCATCGCCGGGTAATCGTCGCCGGCGGCGGTTTCGGGAATGGTCGTCCGCGGGTAGGGAAACCAGCTTGCTACGATGAAATCGCCTGGCGTGCCCCCGGCGCCCATATAGCACTCCTGGGCAGCCAGAGTCCGCTCGTGGATTGCCTTTCCGGAAATCTCCCCTCCCTTCCTCGATGTGGCCAAAAGGCCGAACCGCAACCCCAGTTCATCCTCCACATAGCTTTCGACTGCCCTGGCTTGTTGCCACGTAACGCCATGCCGCTGCTCCCTGGGGATATCGAAGGGCATATCCAGATGGATATATGAAAGCGGAATGCCTTCCTGTGCCAGGGCATCCTTGAGCATGAGATAAGGCTGCCGGTAGTCTTGGTTATAAGACGGAAGCGCATCGATGATGCCGATCTGGGCCTGCGGATAAACCGCGCGGGCTGCCTTGGCATAGGCGACGACATCTTCGATCCTCTTGCTCAAGGGGTAATCCACCGTTGTGCCCCCGAGCACCAGAGGCTGGGACAGAACGCTTTGCAGGCTGATGTAATCGACCTGTATGCCCAGCCGCTTGAGGCGTTCAAGCAGGCGAATTTCACCGGAAGCGATTTTTTTCCTTCCCGATGTCTGCGTCCAGGTTGCGCCGGTTGCATCTATGGCCAGCTTGATGCGGTTTCTGTTCAGGTAGGGGTAAAACGCGCCGGCCAGAAACCTGTCGTCCATGACATCGAGCACGTTGGCTCTCACCATGTACACATGAATGTAACGGCTTGCATGGTTGAACGTCTCCGGATGCTGGAATTTTTCGGCGAAATCCGGCGGCATGCCGCCGGGCCTGCCGAGGTTGTTGTCTTCGTACCATATGTCCGCGGCCGCGGCCGCGGCGGAGATCGCCGAAAACGCCAAGACCATCATGATTCTTGCTTGAGTGCGCATCATGACACCTCCAGGGAGAAATCCTCTCTCGCCAAGGTCAGATTCGGGCTGTAGCAGGGATCGCTCTGCAACAGCTCGCCCCATTTAGTCTTAACGAACGCTATTTCCTTGTGGAATCGCTTGACCTTTTCCGGCGTATCCTCTGCGCCGCGCGACTTCGATTCGTAATGGAACAGTTCCGCATAGGGGGTCCAGAGATTTCGATATCCCGCCTCGCGCACCTTGAGGCAGAAATCCACATCGTTGAAGGCAATACGCAAGCCGTCTTCCTCCAGCCCCCCCACCTGTTCATAAACAGACTTGCGCACGACCAGGCAGGCCGCCGTCACCGCCGACAGGTTCTGGATTACCTTCAGACGGTGAAAATATCCCGATGATTCGCGCGGAAAGTATTTGTGCGAATGTCCCGCCACGCCTCCCAGCCCGACGATCACCCCGGCATGCTGGATGGTTTCGTCCTCGTAATACAGCTTGGCGCCCACGCAGCCTATCTCGGGGCGCAGGGCATGGCTGGCCATCTCGTCCAGCCATTCCGGACTGATGACTTCGATGTCGTTGTTGACGAGGCCGATCAGTTCGCCTCTGGCTTGTTGCACCCCGTAATTGTTGATGGCGGAGTAGTTGAACGGCCGGTGGTAGGCCAGCACCCTCACCCTGCTGTCCTCTGCCTGGATGCGCTCAAAGAATTCCAGCGTGGCGGGCTCGGAGCTTTCGTTGTCCAGGATGACGATTTCGTAATTCCGGTAAGTCGTTTTGTCGAGGATGCTGCGCACGCAAGGTTCGAGCAACTCCCGCTTGTCCCGGGTTGGGATGAGCAGGCTGACTGGCGGCTCCGGTTGCGGAACGGGATAACGAACCCGGTAAGTGTTAGGCCCCAGCCCATTTTCCACCTTCACATCGTCCCGGCCCTGCGCGCTGAAAAAGTTCTCCAGGGCTTTGATGCCTGCTTCAGCGGTGTAGCTCTTCTCCCCGCTGTTGAGAGCGGTAGACCCTTCCGCCATGCGCCAGTGATAGAGCACTTTGGGGATATGCACGATCCCGGCAGGCTTCACATGCGGCAGGCAGCGCAGCAACAGGTCATGATCCTGGCTGCCCTCCACGCCGTCGCGGAACCCACCGATGCGTTGCAGCAACTCGCGGCGGTAAACACCCAGATGCGAGACATAGTTCTGCGACAGAAACAAGTCGGGGTTCCACTCCGGTTTGAAATGCGGATCTGAACGATTGCCCTGCTCGCCGATTTTATCCTCGTCGCTGTAGAGTATCTGTGCAGACGGTTTCCGGTTGATCGCTTCCACCACAAAATGCAGGGCATGGCGCGCCAATTCGTCGTCGTGATCCAGCAGGGCCACATACTCACCGGTCGCCAGCGCCAGCGCGCTGTTGCTGGCTGCGGAAATGTGGCCGTTCTCCTCGCGGAACACTACCTTGATGCGCGGATCGCGCCGCATGTATTCCTCAAGCACGGCTTTGACATGCGGCTCGGTCGATGCATCGTCCGCGATGCACAGTTCCCAGCAGGAATAGCCCTGTGCCAGCACCGATTCCAGGGCTTGCCGCAGGAATTTTTCTGCAGTGTTGTAGACAGGGATGACTATCGAAACAGTTGGCCGGAGCTTGAACGGCTCAGGCGATGCCGCAAGCGCGTCCAGCCTGGAAAACTCCGGGGTTTCGACGCCGGCGATCCATCTTTCGTAGATGTCACTGATACCGGCCTTAACGCTATCAACAAGAAAAGTGTGGGTATAGCATTGGAAAAGCAGCTCCCTTGCGGCGACTTTCCCGGATTCTTCCTGTGCCTGCAAATCCCGCCAAATCTGCAACAGCGACATATTCTTGTAAGGCGCATAACGATTGCACAGGCGCTGCAATATGCGGTGATACGCAAACACAGCCATCACCGGCGCAAAATTAAGGCGTTCTACGGAAAACCTGGCCACTCCTTCGAGAGGGTCGAAACGGACTTGTTTGGGTACGCCAGGCAAATGGCACAACCGCTTGGACTCCTGGCCGCTCCTGAACGGCAAGACCACCGAAGTCCGTTCGCTATAGCCTTCGCCATAATCGAAATACAGCTTCGCGTTGCCGCGCTCGATATCCGAACGAATCTGCAATTCGATCATGTACCAGCCGGGGCGCAGCTTCCGGCTGATACCCTGCAGCACAAACCACGGGTCGCCTCCCCGCGAACGCCAGCAGTAATCGGCCTCGTCATGGCGATGAACGCCATTTGCAGGCTCAAGCGCCGTAACGTTGCCTTTGCGCCATCCGAGGGCCTCATATATGCCGGACTGTGCAAGGAACTCCCCAGGCAAATCCGGTGCCTCCCTCAATTTATTCAGACGCGGCGCAGACAAGCCGAACTTTTCGGGCATATCAAAGAGATCGAGGCGGATGTCGCAGCATCCGGAGGGAACCAAAAGCGGGATCCGCTGTGCACCTCTACCGGCAAGCAGCAGCTTGATGGCCAGCGACGGATCGAACCCTGCACCGGTATCGAAACATAGCCGCGCCTCGATTGGCCGCTCGGCCGCCATATCCACATCCAGCCAGTACCAGCCTGCCAAGCCATGCCAGGCGCGCTCGGCCATCAACAGGAATTGGCCATCGCGCCCGGCCGGCAGCCACTCGCATCCGTTCCGTTTCAGGTGTTCGAGCGGGAGCAGATCGATGCCAAGCTTGCGGCCAAGGATGGGTAGCAGGCCTTTGACCATCCGCACCGGCCTGAAAAGCTTCCATCCAAAGGAAGATCGCGCCTGTTCAAGGCGGTAACCGTCCCGGATTGCGCCGATGCGCAATTGCCGGATAGCCGCGCCTTGCCTGGCGCTGTCTTGCAGCAGCGCTTCGATCCGCCCATCGCGCCCGGTCATATCCTGGCTAAGCGCATTCATCTGCGCTTCGCGTTCCTCTGCTGTCTGCATCAGCTCCGCAATCCGCTCATCCCGCTCAGCCATGGCCTGGCTGAGCGCATCTGTCTGCGCTTCGCGTTCCCATGCCGTTTTCATCAGCTCCGCAATCTGCCCCTCGCGCCCCGCCATGCCCTGTGTCAGCGCAGCCATAAGCGCATTTCGCTCTTCAACCGTTTTCAGCAGCGTTTCAATCCGGTCGTCGCGCTCGGCAATGCCTTGGGTGAGTCCGGCCATATGGGTTCTGCACTGCCTTACTGTTTCAATCAGCGCTTCGATCCGTTTATCCCGTTCGGCAATATCCTGGCTAAGCGACACTATTTGAGCCTTATGCTCCTTGTCCGTTTGCGCCTGCGCGATAATCCAGCCATCGCGCTCGGCTATATCCCGATTGAGCAGAGAAATTTGCGCTTTGTGCTCCTTGGCTGTTTGTGTCAGCGCAGCAATCGAGCCCTCGCGCTCAGTCATATCCCGGTCGAGTGCAGCTATCCGGGCTTCACGCGCCTCGGCTGTTTGTGCCAAGGCGGCCATCTCTCCGTCGCGCCCGGCAATGCCTTGGCTGAGCTCAACTATCCTGGCTTCCCGTTCCCCAATCGTTTGCGCCAAGGCCGCAATCTGCGCATCGTGCTCGGCCATGCCCTGACTGAGTGCAGCCATCCGCACCTCACTCTCTGCTGCCGTTTGCTTCAGCGCGGCGATCTGGCTGTCGCGCGCAGTAACGCCCTGCCCCAACATGCCAACGCGATTGCTCCGGTCCGCCAATTCGCGGTTCGCGCCGGCAATGATGCCATCCAGCTGCAAGAGATAATTCATGGCTTGCGCCATGCCTGCCATCTGCCCGGCAAGATTCCCGAATACTCCGGCAACTTCCTCCGAATCCAAGCTTAGCCGGTCTGCCGCAACTTCGGCCAACAGCATGACCGCCGTTCTGACCGGGACCGGAACCGATGGGGATTCAAGGACATCTTCGGGCTCGTAACGGGCATGCCGCAGGCGGGCATCCAGAAATTCACTGCTGAATTCGGCCAGTCGATCGGAATCCGGCGTTTTATCCGGACACAGGGCTGCAGCCATTCTGGAAAACTCTTGCTGCGGGTTGTCCAGCAGAAGATCGAAGTCGACCAGCACCCGGCGCGCGCCTTGCGTGAGAAGCACGCAGGGCAGCATGTGCTGAAGCCAGAGATAATGGCTCTTCTCGTGGGGAAGCCTGTATTTCGCTTCCAGGGACTTGGCCACGCTGAGCGGGTTCCTGACGGCTATTACATAAGAGATGTCCAGCCGCAGATGCTCGAAAACCCTTTTCCAGAACGGTAGCAGGCGGCTCAGGCGCGGATCCTTGAGGCCGAAATGATCCGCATCCTGCAATCGCGACCTGAGCAGTTCGATTGCCCGCAACCGGAGGCCGGCATATTTCTCGTGCAGCAGTTCGCCGGCCGGCACCGGGGCAAGGGTATGCCATTCCCGGCCGAGAGCGTTGAGCAATTCGATATTGATGGCTTTTACATCGGCATCCTCAAATACCGCCATCTCGTCATTGTCCGCTGCCGGCGGTACGAGGCGTTCACCCAGATCGACGCCCAGCGTCTGAAGCCCCCGGGTAATGGCACTGGTGCCGCCCCTGTGCATCCCCAGGACGACAGTGATGGATTTTTTTCCGCTGCGCATTTTCGGTTCTCTGGAACACATGTCGGATGCCTGGATCAACGTATGGTCTCGGTAAGAATCGAGGCCAGGTACCGGCCATAACCGTTCTTGGACAGGGGTTGCGCCAGTTTTTCCAGCTGCTCCGCGGCAATGAATCCCTTGCGGAAGGCGATCTCCTCGGGACAGGCGATTTTCAGACCCTGCCGGTGTTCGATCGTTTCGATGAAGCTGCTGGCCTCGATCAGGCTCTCGTGGGTGCCGGTGTCCAGCCAGGCGTAGCCGCGGCTCATGATTTCGACGGAGAGCTGCCGGCGCTCCAGGTAGATGCGGTTGATGTCGGTAATCTCGAGCTCGCCGCGCGCCGACGGCTTGAGACTGGCGGCGATGTCGGCGACCCGGTTGTCGTAGAAATACAGGCCGGTTACCGCATAGTTCGATTTTGGCCGCGCCGGCTTTTCTTCCAGCGAGACGACGCGCCCCTCATCGTCGAAGGCCACCACGCCGTAGCGCTGCGGATCATGCACATGGTAGGCGAACACCGTCGCCCCATCGATCCTTTCCATCGCGTGCTCCAGCGCAGTGTGCAGGCTGTGCCCGTAAAAGATGTTGTCGCCCAGGATCAGCGCGGAGGGATGGTTGCCGATGAATTCCCGCCCGATGATGAAGGCCTGCGCCAGCCCGTCCGGCGAGGGCTGCACGGCATACTGCAGGTTCAGCCCCCACTCGCTGCCGTCACCCAGCAGTTGTTCGAAGCGCGGCGTATCCTGCGGCGTGGAGATGATCAATATGTCGCGTATCCCGGCCAGCATCAAGGTGGACAGGGGGTAGTAGATCATCGGCTTGTCGTAAACCGGCAGGAGCTGCTTGGACATCACCAGCGTCAACGGATGCAAACGCGAACCGGAGCCACCGGCCAGGATAATTCCCTTGCGAGAGATAGAGGTCGTCATGGCAAATATTCACCTTCCATATTGGGGTAAACGGCTTGTCTGGATGTCGGCCAACCTGATGCCCTGTGCATCCTTGCCGGACAGCTCCGGATTGCTTACCGGCCACGGAATGCCAAGGTCCGGATCGCTCCACAGCACGCTACCTTCCGCCTGCGGGTTGTATTTGTCGTTGCATTTGTAGGCAAACAGCGCCATGTCCGAGGTGACGCAGAAGCCGTGGGCGAAGCCGGGCGGAATGTAGAACTGACGCTTGTTTTCGGCCGAAAGCACGGCGCTGGCCCACTGACCAAAGGTGGGCGAGCCAAGGCGGATATCCACGGCGACATCGAATACCTCGCCCTGCAGCACATAGACCAGCTTGCCTTGGGAATTCGGCTTCTGGAAATGCAGGCCGCGCAGCACCCCCTTCCTGGAGCAGGAAAGATTGTCCTGCACGAAGGTCTCAGGCAGCCCGGCTACGGCATAGCCGGCCTGGTTCCATGTTTCCATGAAGAAGCCCCGCTGATCGCCGAACACTTTAGGCTCGATGATCAACACCCCCGGAAGAGCGGTCTCATGAATTTGCATGTTTGTCTCCACTGGCCATGGAATATTTCATAACTTGAAAATGATCTTTGCGCTCACCGCGATCTGGTAGATGATCTGGGTCATTTCCTTCCAGAACTGCCGCGTCTTCACGTCGATCTTCGGTAACACCAGCACTTCGTCTCCCGCGCGTATCGCGGTCCCGCCGCCTGAGCCGAAAAATCCGCCCCCACCCGCGGCCTCGTCGAAGCTGCCGTCGCGGTGGGCGACGATGACGCGCGAGGCATCGGCGCTCTGCGTGTAGCCGCCGGCGCGGCGGATGTAACCTTCCAGCCCCAGGGCCGCATCGAAGGCGATTGCATTGGGGAAGAGCACTTCGCCGCTCACCAGTACCAGGCCGTCCCTGGCGGGGATGCGCAGGATGTCGCCGTTTTCCAGAATCAGCTCGTCGCGGTTGGCAGCCTGCGCGATGAGCACCTGACCCGATGGCTCGATTTGTTTGGCGCGCTCCACCCATTGCAGGATCAGGTCGGCCTCGTCCTTGCGCAGGCGCGCTTCCTCGCCGGTGCCCGAGCGTGCGGTCAGCGCCGCGGCCTCCAGGCTTTTCAGCGATATCTGCAACATTTGTTTTTGGCGTTTTTTTACGCTCGTGCGGAAAAGCTGCAGGCTGACAGCGTCGGATCGGTCGGAAAGCTGGATTTGCCTGATGAGTTCGCCCAGCCTTGCCCCGTCGCGCAGCACATATTCCTGCGCGCTTTCGTGTTCGCCTTCCACACGCACGGCGATGGTGCCGGGTTTCTTGTCGGCGGTGAATTCGAGCTCGTCGCCGTTTTGCAGAACCACCCGTGTGGCATCGGCCAGCGGGTAATACTCGGTGTTCTTCACCGTGCCGGTGTTGCGCACCACCCGCACATGGGTGGCCTGGGCGCCGGGTTTGGCGATCTTGAGCAGGTCGGCCATCGCATAGGTGGCGCCGCCAAACTCGAAACGCCTGGCGTTTTCTGCCAGGCCGCTTACCTTGAGCGTGTTCTGGCGCGGCGCAACAAAAATGACATCGCCGTCGGCCAACTGGGTGAGCGGCATGCGCCCTTGAAGCAGGAAGTCGTACAGGCTGACGGTGGCGCGGACCTGGCTGCCGCGCTTGACCTGGACATCGAGGAAGGAGCCGCGCTCCGGGTCGATGCCGCCGGCCTGGTCGAGGTAGTGCAGCAGGCTGTCCATGCTGGTGCCGCTGTAAAGGCCGGGGCGGTAAACGAAGCCGCCCACGAAAATGCGCACCGGCTGGGCGGCGGCAAGGCTGGCGTAGCCATAGACGTTGGTGCGGAACACCTTGCCGATGGCGGCTTCCACCAGTCCCTGGATATCCTGATTACGCACGCCCAATACCTGCACCGGACCTACATGGGGAAGGAAAATGTTGCCCTTGGGATCGACGGTAAGCACGGCGTCGTATTCGAAGGCGCCCCACAACCTCACCTGGATGTTGTCGCCTACCGCCACGGCGTAGTCGGGGTTGAACTGGGTGGCGCCCTGGCGGGCGAAGGCGCCGGTGAAGAGATTGGCCCCGAACACATCACTATTCAGATTGGCGGAATAGTCGAGGCGCTGCGGAGGCAGGGGGGGGATCTCCGCAACGGGGGCCAAAGGGGAGGCCGGTGCGGCAGGCCGCACGGCTGATTCGGGACGATCCAGGCGCAAGCTGAGCGCCTGATCCACGCTGAACGGGTCGCCACTGGCGGCAAATGCGCCTGGCGCGGACATGAAAAGAAACAGCGCGCATAGGCCGCTGATGAACACGGATTGACCCGGATGAACAATGGGCAGGGTTTTATCCGTGCTCATCCGTCTGAATCCGTGGCTAACTGAGGTTAGCAGGATCATGGCTCAGTCCTTGTGGTCGCGGATGATGGCGTCGAGCAATTGCACGACGCCTGCCAGCAACAGGGCAATCAGGGTGAAAACAACGGTGTTGTACAGCCGGCGCGGTTCGAGCGGATATTGCGGCTCGGTGGGCGCCTGCAGTACGGACACCTTCTTCAATGTGCGCGTCGCCTCGATGCGCCCCTTTTCCAGCGCGACCAGGGCGGTCTTGTATACGTCCTGTGCGAAATCGGCATTCATTTGCAGGCGCTGGAATTCTTCCACGACGCTGTTGAGCATCTTGCCGTTGGGTGAAACCAGCCGCGCCTGTTCCTGCCTGATCTGTTTCTCAATCGCGCCGATCTGCAAATTAAGCTCGGCGATGTTGGGGCTGTCGGGCATCAGATAACCCAGCATGCCGGTGCGCCGGGTTTGCAGGTCGGCGAGCTGCGCCTCGAGGCGCCCGATGATGGCGGCGAGGTTTTCCACCGTGCCCTGCGGAGAAACCAGCCCCTTGCGATTCTGGTAATCCAGCACCTCCCGCCGTGTGCGGAGGGTGCGCGCGCTCATGTCGCCGGCCTGTTTTTCGAGAAAGGCCACCTGATCCCGCGCAAGGTCGTGTGCCATGGCATTCATGTAATGCTCACCCTCTTCCACCAGCATGGCGGCAAGCGCATGGGCCATTTGGGGATCGTAACCCTGCGCCTTGATGACCAGCACCCCCGCGTAATCGTCGAATTCCACACTGGTCATCGAAAGGAAATGGCGGTGAAACAGTTCCAGCGGCGCATCTTCGAACCACATGCGCGACAGCGGGTCGCGATACCAGCCGCTGTAATGGCCGCGCAGGTTCAGCCTGGCATCGAGCTTCTTGAGCATATCGATGGAAAGCAGGTAATCGCGCAGCAGCAACTGGTCGGCCCGCCCGGAGCCAAGGTTCCCGAATGGCCCGGCAAAGTCCATGGCCTGCCCGCCTGCCAGATCGGTGCGCTGGATGACGACATGCGCTTCGGAAACGTAGCGGTCCGAAGCGACGATCCCCCAGTAAAAAGCCGCAGCCAGCGAGGCAAGGAAGGCGGCGCCAAAGGCGCGATTCCGCAGCAACGCGGGAGCCAGCCGGCCGCGAATCCACCCCGCCAGCCATACTGCAGCCTGTGCGAACCTGCCTGATTTGAGATGATTTATCATGCACGCAGGCTCTCCCTGTAGTTCTTGAGTGCGTCGTTTATGTCGTCGAACCAGTGCGCGCACCCCTCGTGCAGCCAGATACCGGCCGTGCAAAACTCCTTCAACGTCGCCTCCTGATGGGAAACCATGACCAAACCGGCACGATCGGCCAATTTCTGGAATGCCTGCCCGGCCTTTTTCTTGAAGACGGCATCCCCCACCGCGGTGAGTTCGTCGGAAATGTAGGTGTCGAAGTCGAAGGCCAGCGAGGCGGCAAATTTCAGCCTCGCCTGCATCCCCGAGGAGTAAGTCTTGACCGGTGCATCGAAGGCGTCGCCGATCTCGGCGAAGTCCTGGATGAAAGCCATGTGTCCGGGAATGTCTTCCTCGCGGCCGTGAATGCGGCAGATGAATTTTGCGTTTTGCCTGCCGGTAAGCGAGCCTTGCAGGCCGCCGCCGATCCCCATCGGCCACGAGACACGGCAGCGGCGCTCGATGCGCCCGCGCGAGGGCATATCGGTCCCGCCGATCAGGTTCAACAGGGTGGATTTGCCCGCGCCGTTGCACCCGACCAGCCCCACGTTGACCCTGGGCGGGATAACGAACGAGACATCCCGCAAAACCCATTTACCCGGCCCGCGGTCGGTCTGGTAGCGTTTATGGACACCCTCGACCAGTATCATTTTGCTATCAACCTCGCGGCAAAACGAACATGCAACGCCAGCCCGAGAAAAATACCCGCCAGTGCAAAGCTGTAGGCATAGGTCATGCTCAATCCGGGCACGGCATAGTAATACGGCGCAAACCCCAGCCGGGCGGCTTCCAGGCTATGCACCACCGGATTGAGCAGGAGCCAGTCACGGTAAGGCTGCGGTACACTGGAAACAGGAAAAACGACGCCGGAAAAAAAATACATGGGGGTCATGGCAAACCCGAGAAATTTGCCCAACTCCGGTACAAGCTCAATCGCCACCGAGGCCGTCAACCCGAAGCCCAACCCCATCAGCCACAGGCTGGCCAAAGCCTCCAGCACGGCCAGTGGATCGGCGGGAACGATGCCCAGCCCGAATAAACCCGCACCGCCGAAGAGAACGATCGCCACCAGCACCATCAGGAATCCCTCGAGAGCGGCGCGCACCAGCACAGTGTCGACCGGCTTGACCTGACGATAGGCAAACAGCGCCTGATTGGCATCCACGGCATTCTGGGCCTGGATGGCAGTCCGCTTGAACATGAAGAAGGCCATCAGCCCAACCATCAGCCAAACGGCGGCATCGACGCCCCCCACCACATGCATGCGGATAATGGTAAAAATGGACATCAGGAAAACGACATGGGCCACCGGCTCCAACAACAGCCACAACCAGGCGGCCCGGCCTGCCGACAGGCGGCTGAGCGCCTCGCGCAGGAAGAGCGCCTTCCAGACGGAAAGCATGATGGCGGCAGGAGTGCGCGTGGTATCCATGGACATCACCACCGCACCCGCCATGCTTCAGACAAACCCATTGCTCCGGAACATCCGGCGCATGCTACCTGCATAACCATTTTCAACCTCGCACTAAAGGTTTTCCCTCAAAGCGCATGGGGGGCATTTACTTAGTTGATGCGAATGCCGTTGCTTATCCCGGATCCAACTGGCCGTCCCATGCAAATTCATGGATGCAAGTTTTGGCTAAACACCGGCTTAACGCACTAAGGTGGAATCCGCATTTGACTAAGGCGGAGGCTTTACTTAAAAGGTAGGGGTTAACCGTAGGAAGCGGCCGGGCCTACAGGCTTGGCGCTGATTTTTTTCAGGTTTCGCCCCTCGGGAGCAGTGCAAAAATAAACTCTATGCCGCATATTGCCGAGGCGGACGCCTGCGCCGGGAAAATATCGCTGGCTTTTATTTTTTCCATCCGTATAATGCGCGCCTTGCCGTCATTCAGGAAATTTCCTGACGGCATTGGTTCATCGTTTCCTGACCTATCTCTCGCGCGCATGCAAATCGCGCCTGTCTAAAAAACTCATCAAGAAATTCTGGGTTTTCCGGTTAGCGACGATGTTTTATGCGCCGGTCTATCTGCCGCACCTTCCCTGGGTGTTGTTTTCCGCCTGCGCTTGCCTTTTTTCTAGGAAGCACCATGACATTTGAAGAATTGAATTTACATCCCGCCATCCTCAAGGCGATTGCCGACACCGGCTATACCGAGCCTACGCCCATCCAGGCGCAGGCCATTCCCGAAGTCATCGCTGGCCACGACCTGATGGCCTCGGCACAGACCGGCAGCGGCAAGACCGCCGCCTTCATCCTGCCCGCGCTGAACCGCCTGGCCACGCCTTCCGCGCTGCCCGGCAAAGGCCCGCGCGTGCTGGTGCTGACCCCGACCCGTGAACTGGCGCAACAGGTGTGCGATGCCGCAACCAAGTACGGCAAGAACATGCGTTTCAAGATCATCAGCATCCTGGGCGGCATGCCTTACCCGGTGCAGAACCGTTTGCTGTCCGGCCATGTCGATATCCTGGTCGCGACGCCGGGACGCCTCATCGACCATCTGGAGCGCGGGCGCATCGATTTCTCGCGCCTGGAAATGCTGATTCTCGACGAAGCGGACCGCATGCTGGACATGGGTTTCGTTGATGACGTGGAGCGCATCGCCGCAGCCACGCCCAAGACACGCCAGACCCTGCTGTTCTCCGCGACGCTGGAAGGCGTGGTCGGCAACCTCGCTTCGCGCCTGCTCAAGGAACCGAAGAAAATTTCCGTCTCGGCCGCCAAAGATAAGCACGAAAATATCGAGCAACGCATGATGTTCGCCGACGACGTGGCGCACAAGAACAAGCTGCTCAGCCACCTGCTGACCGGCGTAGATATCAACCAAGCTCTGGTGTTCACCGCCACCAAGCGCGACGCCGACGGCCTCGCCGACCAACTGTCCGCACAGGGACACTCCGTTGCGGCATTGCACGGCGACATGAGCCAGCGCGAACGCAACCGCACCCTGCTCAACATGCGCAACGGCAACCTGCGCGTGCTGGTCGCCACCGACGTGGCGGCGCGCGGACTCGACGTCGCCGGGATTTCGCACGTGATCAACTTCGATCTGCCCAAGCAGGCCGAGGACTATGTGCACCGCATCGGGCGCACGGGCCGCGGCGGCGCATCCGGCATCGCCATCTCGTTCGCATCGAACCGCGACGCGCTGTTGCTGAAGCGCATCGAACGCTACACCGAGCAGCGCATCCAGATGCACACCATCGAAGGGCTGGAGCCGAAATACAAGCTGCGCACCGGCCCGTCCTCGGATCGCCCGCGCGGCAACGGCGGCCCGCGTGGCGGCGGCTTCGGCGGAAATCGCGGCAACGGCAACAGCCAAGGCTATGGTGGTAACCGCAACGGCGGTTTTGGCGGCAACCGCAGCACGGCCTTCACCGGCAACGACAAACCTTCCTCCTTTGGTACCTCAGGAGGCCCAGGACAGCCTCGCGGCACGGGTTTCCATCACAGCGCACCGGACAGCCGCCACAACCATGCCGGCCGCAAGGAAGGTCATGCCCAAGGTGCCGGACAAGGTTTCGGTGGCCAGGGTCGCAGCCAGGAACGCAGCTTCGGCAACGCCAACCGCGGCAGCAACAACAGCGCCCCGCGCCGCAACGGCGACCGCCCAAGCTTCTCGCTGGGGCGCGGCCACAACAGTGGCAACAAGTGGTAGGGGTTAATACCCGGTAAACAAAAAAGGCACGCCTCGGCGTGCCTTTTTCATTATTGAACTACAGGCTAAGAAAACCGCCTATTGCCCCGCCATCGTCATGAACGACAGCTTGCTCACCCCGGCGTGTTGCGCGATCGCCATGACCTGCGCCACGCGCCCGTAATTGACAGCCTCGTCGGCGTGGACATGCAATTCGAAATCGTCCTTACCCGCCGCCGCCTCGGCAAGCTGCTCGGCCAGTTTCTTGTCGTCCAGCGCAATGCTCTCGAGCGTGATCTTGCCTTCCGCATCAATGGTGACCACCTGCTGCTTGGAGTCCATGCGCGTATCCACCGCGGCCGTCTTGGGCAGCTTCACTTCCAGCGACTGCGACAGCAGCGGCGCGGTAACAATGAACACCACCAGCAACACCAGCATCACGTCCACCAGCGGCGTGACGTTGATCTCGCTCATCATTTCCTGATCGGACTGAGTATGGAAGGCCATGTCACACCTTGTAGTCGTATTTGCGCGCCAGCCTCGCGAAGTCGTCCGCGAAATTCTCGAAATCCGTGAGGTTCAGCCGCAGGCGGCGCAGGAAATAGTTGTAGGCCAGCACCGCGGGCAACGCGGCCGCGATGCCGAAGGCCGTCGCGATCAGCGCCTCGCCGATCGGCCCCGCCACCACGTCCAGGCTAGCCGATCCGGTTTTGCCGATTTCCTGCAACGCATGCATGATGCCCCACACCGTGCCGAACAGCCCGATGAAGGGCGAGGTGGATCCGATGCCGGCCAGTTCGGCCAAACCGCTCTCCCCCTTGCGCTGCAGGTTGCGGATCTGCTGGCGCAGGGCGTTTTCCATTAGTTCCTGCGGGGCACCCGCATGCTTGAGATCGGTCTTGCCGCTGGCCATTTCCCTCAAGGCGGTGAAAGCTGAACGCGCAAGGCTGGCAAGCTGCCCTTCATGCTGTTCGCTCACCCGCTCGGCGCTCTTCCAGTCGGGCGAGTCCCAGAATTGCTGCGCAAAAGCGCTGTCCTGTTTGTTGTTGCGGCTGCGCTGCAGCAATTTGTACCCCACGATAGACCAGGTGGTCACCGAACAGAGCAGCAGCACGAGAAGCGTGGCGCCGACAACAATCGAATCACTGCTGAATAACTGCATCATCAATCCTCTTTCAAAATAAACGGAATCGGAACCAGAAACCACTTGGTAATCACCTGCCCGCCCTGGCGCGCCGGAGCAAATTTCCAGCCGCGCACCGCCTGCATCGCAGCCTTGTCCAGCACGTCATGCCCGCTGCTCTGGTGCAGCCTGACTTCGCCGGGCAGGCCGCTTGCCAGCACCTCGACATTCAACACCACCTTGCCCTGCCAGCCCATGCGCCGCGCCACCATCGGATAGGCGGGAACCGGGTTTTTCAGGTACGCCGCCTGGTAGTCCGGTTCGCGATCCGGCAGGCCGGGCGGCGTGGCCACTGGCTGCGGGGGCGCGCTGCTGACTTCGGTCGGCACCGGCGTCTGCTCAGGCACGATGGGCGTCGTAACCTCCGGCGAGGGCTGAGCACGCTTTTCCACCGGCCTGGGTTTCTCGGCCGGCTTGGGCTCGGGTTTGGGTTGCGGCTTCGGCTCCGCTGCAACGGGTTGCGGCGGGCTGGGCATGGCCGCAAAGCTGACCGACATTTCCTGATGCCTCGACGTGGGAAGGCTGGGGGCAGCCATCAGAAACCACAGCACCAGGACATGCGCGAGCACCACCAATGCCACGATCAGCGAGCGGTCGCGCAATTGCAAATCTGCCGGATTCATCATGGTCATCAGGGGTGGGTAGGCCAGCGAGCTCATGGCGTCATCTCACAGCATATTGTTCTTTGACCCATTGCTCCACTTCCCTGTATTCGAGCTTGCCGCTGATGCCTGCTGCTTCCTTTCCAGGGCTGAAGAAATAGGTGCGCGGCAATTCACCCTGCCACTTCCTGTCCACCTCGAAACGCAGGCGCTCGGTATAGTCGTCGGCAAATACCCAGGCCTCCGCCTTCTTCAGAGAAAACTTTGCGAGTGTGGCGGCAATCTCTTTTTCTTCTTCCGGCGTATCGGTGGAGACCAGCACCAGATCGAGCTTTGGATATTTTTTCACCAGCTTCTTGAGCATGGCCAGTTCGACCATGCAGTAATTGCAGGTCAGCGACCAGAAGTTGACGATGAAGGGCTTGCCCTGCTGCGCGGCAACAATCTGCTGGTAACTGCCGCGGACGAACGGCTTGATTTCCTGCGCGGCCTGCGCCGGAGCGGAAGAGAATAAAGCGGAGCACAGCGCTACCAGAAAGCCAAGCCGCCTCACTTGTGCCCGCCGCCTATTTCGATCAGGCGGTAGCCTTCGTTCCTGGTGTTCCAGGACAAATAAGCCCTGCCGCTCTCGCCGATCAGCATCGGCCAGTCCGATACCTCGGAGGTGCCCGCCAGTTTTTCCGGTGCGGACCACGACTTCCCTCCATCCTCTGAATGCATCCCGAGGATGGCGGTGTTCTCGCCGTCGAATTCCTTCCACGCGAGATAGACGCGGCCACCGAGGCTCAATACGTAAGGGTGCGCCGGCTGCGCCTCGGGATTGCCGAAGTGCAACGGAGCAGAAAAAGTCTTGCCCCGGTCGTCCGAGTGCGCATAGAACAGGCCTTGGTACCCCGGCGCATTGCTGAACCAGGTGGCGTGATAAATGCCGTCCGCAGCGATGGAGAGCGATGGCCCGTGATGCGGGCACGCAGCGATGTTCCAGTTTTCGTGGCTGACTCGCACGGGAGCCATCTTACCGTCCAGCTTGACCAGCGCATGGTCGCGGATGTTGGTGTCGTAGATGTGGCGCCATGCGACCACGGGATAATCGTCGGTGTCCACGACCATGGCCGTGCGGCAGCATTCGCAGACGTGATCGGCGATCTTGACGTTGCGCCGGAAGCTCGCCCCGCCGCCGTCCGACATCGCATAGTAGATGGCCGAGCCGTTGTATTTCTCCCCTCTTTTCTCCGCAGCACCCTGGTCGCGCTTGTCGAGCCAGGCGATGTAAACATGTCCCTTGCCATTCACCGCCATGGAATCGAAGCGATGGCTGATGATGTCGCGGTTATCGTTGACGGTGATCGGCGCGGAAAAGCTTTTCCCGCCATCGGTCGAGCGGCTGAAACGGATATCGCCGGTCATGGGCTTCGCCAATCCCTGCGTGTAGGAGATGTAAATCACCCCTTTGCGCACGATGATCTTGGGACGATTCTCGCCGTCGCCGAGGATGCTCTCGGGCTCGGCATTGACCTTGACCGGGACGCTCTGGGTGGCGCCATGGTCGTCGGAATAACTGACGTACACATGCTGCCCGCGGATCGCGGCCAGCCACAGGCGCCCCTTCTCGTCGAAAGCCCCGGTAACGGCGAGCGACGGTTTGGCGAGCGCCTCTTTCCAACGTTTTTCCATGTCGACAGGCGCAGCCGCCGGGGCCGCCACGCCGGGCTTGGCATGGCTGGCGTGCTCGGCAGCCGATGCCGGACAGGCGGCCAGCGCAGCGGCAAAGAGAAGTGCAATGGTTAACTTGTTCATACCCGCATCATATAACAGGATCGAAGGCGGCAACCCGGAGGCCGCCGCCACGCTTATTTACCACTTAATCTCGATGCCGGCATAAATGGTGCGCGGCAACCCCGGAGAGAGGGTGGGCGCGGCACCTGTGCCGGCCGCACTATCAGCGTAGCGCGTGTTGGACAGATTGATGATTCTGCCGAACAGCGAGAGGTCCTTCTCCACCTTGTAATCGGCACGCAGGTTGTACAAGTCATGCCCGTTGTATTTGCCGGTGTTGGCCGCGTCAAGCCAGTAGGCACCCGTCTTTACCCATTCGAACTGGGCAGTAGCGGCCGCCGTCGGACTCCATGTCAGTCGTGTGTTGGCAATCAGGTGCGGTGCCGATTCGATATCCTTACCATTGTTGTTTGCGCCGGTAAACTGGTTGGTAATCCAGCTGACATAGGTATGCTGCGCATACGAATAGGCAATATCGAGGCGCAATTGATCCGCCAGGGACTTGCCCAGACCCAGCTCGATGCCGCGATGTTCGGTGCTGCCGTTATTGCTGGAAATAGTAGTCTGGTTGAGGGCGTCGCGCTGATTGAGGATGTCGTCGCGTTTTTTGAGGACGTAGTAGATCAGGTCATAATTCCAGCCGATTGCATCGCCGCGCACGCCGACTTCATACTGATCCGCCTTGATGGGTTTGAGCTGCAGCGCGTCTGCTGCCTTGGTCCTGCCCAAGGCCAGCGTCGTATCGTGGCCGACCCTGAACAGGTTGCTTTCACCCGGTGCGCGGAACCCCTGATTATAGGAAGCATGAAGATGGGTCGAGGGCGTCAGAGCAAAGGCCAATCCGATCTTCGGGGTAGCCTTCGAGAATGACCGCGAACCGCTTGCGTTCTGCCAATAATGCTTGGCGCCGTTGGCTAGGTCGCCCGCTGCCAGATTGTTGGTCATCTTGTAGCTCATCGTGTCATAGCGTACCGCAGCCGTCACGCGCAGCTTCTCGACAGGGGAAAATTCGGTGTGGACATAGGGCGATGCGCTCTGGTAAATCACCTCGTAATCGTAAATACGCGGCCCCACCGTGTAGCAATTAAACTGCTGGCTCCTCGTTGCCGTGCCGGCCACCGTGCAGCCCGGAGCGGCGAAGCTGATGGCATCCTCGGTGCGCTTTCCCGGGCTGTAGTCGTAATCGAAACCGGCGACGACGCGCGTGCGCATTGAACCGGGAAGATCCTTGCGCCATTTTGTCAGCAGCCCCAGCGAGGTGACCGTGGTCTTTTCAACCCGCGGATCGCCGGTCGCGGCGGTACTGAAGTTGTATGAGCCGTTGAGGTTCATGGAGTTGTAGCGGAAATAGGGAGTAATGGAAACCAGCGTGTTATCGCCGATATCCTTGTCCAGATTGGTCGAAAGCCGCAACGCATCGACCTTGCGGTAGGCGACGGAACGCGCGTTCACGGTCGGGGTGTTCTGGTATTCAAACGGAGTCAACGCCGAATTTGCCCCGGTCTGCTGATCGATCTTGCTGAACCCCAGGATGGTCTTGAACACCGATTCTCCATCAGGCGCATAATCCCAGCGCAGGTTGCCGCTCAGCCGGTCATATGCGGTTTTCACGCGCCAGCCGTCGGTGTGCGAGACATTCACGTCGGCGCGCAGTGCGCCCATTTCCTTCTGCCCTGTATTGGCATTCCCCAGCAAACGATACCAGCCGTAGTTTCCCGCCTCGACGGAAAGCCCGGCACCGCTCTGCCGAGTGGGCTGGTTGCTCAGAATGTTTATGGTTCCGCCGATTGCATCGGAACCGTAAAGCGCCGAACCGATGCCCTTGACTACCTCTACGCCGCCAGCCGACGGGATATTGACCTCATACAGGGCGTTGTGGTTGAAAAAGCCGGTGGCGCGGATGGGAATGCCGTCCTCCAAATAGAGGTATACTGGGTCTGTCCCGATTTTCTGGCGGATACCGGTCGTGTGGCCTTCGCCATTCGTGACGTTGATGGCCACGCCCGGAATTTGCCCGAGGATCTGCTGAGGATGGGACGGACCGGTAAGCTTGATGTCCTTCTGCTTGATGATGCCGATCGCAGCCGACGTTTCCGTCAAGGGCGTCGCTTCGCGGGTTCCGGTGACGGTCACCTCGCCGAGTTGCGAAGGTTCATCCGCAGCAAACGCCGCATTGGCGATGCTCACGTAAATACAACTCAACGCGAATAGTTTTCCGCGGCCGATTTTCTGCCTTTTCATGCTTACCCTCTCCCAAGTTGCCTAGATAATAATTTTTATGGACTTCAAACAGCCATGGGAATACTACAGACAAAAAGCCCGCTTGGGGATGCGACAAAATGCCGCACCCTCTGGTGCGGCATTTTGCGGTGGAGGCTAACCTTCAGGTTATGCCGTAGCCACAAAATGCCGCAATCCCTCGAAAAGCCCGCAATCGCGCCATCTCAGAGCACCAGCAGCAGTCTCCGCAACCCGAGCAGGATCAGCACCGCCGCCGCGCCCCAGCGGATCCAGCGCGTGATCCATTCGCGGTTGTCGCGCAGGTTCTTGCCGAGCAGGCTGATCAGCGGCAGCAGGATCAGGAGCGGGGTCAGCGCCGCACCCAGGCCGAACATCATGCCGTTGGTCATGCCCATCCTCACGCTCCCCGCCGCGGCGCACACCGCAAGCAGCGAGGCCAGCGGCGCGCAGGGGGTGAGGCTCAGCGAGAAGCCCATAAGCAGCGGCGGCGTGGTACCCGCACGGCGCACCGTGCCGCACGGGGAGTGCGGCTTTTCGGCGCGCAGCAGCCAGATGCCTGCCGCGATGGAAGCGAGCCCGATCACCAGGTTGCCGGTTCCGCCGCGCATCGCTTCGGACAGCCACACCCCAGCCCCGCCGGCGATCGCGCCGAGCATGGTGTAGGCGACGATGCGCCCCGCCACGAACATGGCCGTGTCATACAGCGCCTGGGTTTGCGAACCGCCGCGCCCCAGCACCCAGGTGCCCATGAACGGCAGGCAGGTAACGGTGCAGGCCGTCAGCCCGAGCGACAGGCCGAGCAGCCAGACGGCGAACAGCGTGGTCTCCTGCGGGATCAGCGCCGGGTTGAAGAAATCATCCATGCGGGTTCTCCTTCGACTGCGCCAGCCAGATCACCTTGTTCTTCGGCAAGCCTTCCGGGGTCTCCAGCTTCACGCGCTGCTTGTAAGCCTCGCGTGATGACTTGAACAGGGGGACGCCGAAGAACTTGATCTGGATCACGTCGTCGTCCGGGCAGTATTCGACGCAGCGGCCGCACATGGTGCAGTCCTCGTGGAATGCTTTTTTGCCGTGCTCCCGGCCGATCTCGTGGATGTCCATCGGGCAGGCCTTTTCGCAGACGCTGCATTTGTCGCATTTGTCATTCTGCTTCTTCACCAGTTGCATCGGCGAGAGCCTCTGGAACAGCGCATTCCACGACAGCAGCGGACAGATGCGGCAGAACGGCTGGCGCACCGCGAGCGCGGCGATGATGACGAAACCGAACAACGCATTGCCCAGCGCACCGAGGAAGAAGTTGACGCCCGTCGAAGTGCGCAGCGCGATCTGCTCGGTGTCGGCGGTCAGCAGCGTGGTGGCGATGCGCGAGGGGCATACCTGGCAATAGGGATCGCCCAGTTCATTGGGTACGGTACCCATGCCGGCCAGCAGCGGCAGGCCGAGCACCAGTACCAGCAGCATCAGCCACTTCACCGGGCGCACCCGGCCGACATTGCCCGGCGAGAAGCGGTGCAGCGGCCTGCCCAGCCTCCTGCCGATGCGGTAGACGATCTCCTGCACCGTGCCCATCGGGCAGACCCAGCCGCAGAACGCCTTGTTGAGGAAAAAGAAGAAGGCAAAGAAGGTGGCCACCGAGACCAGCGTCGGGATGAATACCGTATAGGTTAGCTCCTGTGCCTTGACCAGCGCCTCGCCGATGCGGTGATGCAACTGGTGCTGGTTGACGATCAGGATGCATTGGTCGCCGGTCTGTTTGTCGAATGCGCAGGCCAGCGAGGGCAGCGCCTGCGAAACGCGGTCGCTGACATAGCTGCCCAGCAGCACGCCGCCGTAAACGGTGACGAACAGCATGAGGAGCTGGATGGTGAAGCGGAAACGCGTCAGCGTCGGAAAAATGGATTTCAACATGTCAGGCATCCTTGTTGTTGGCGGTTTCAGTCGCTGCCGGTTTGGCGTCGGCCTTCTGCTTCGCATCCTTGCGCTGCCGCAGCAGCGGCACGGCACCAATCATGCCAAGCAAGGTGAACCCCAACCCCATCGCAAGATCGCGCTGGTAGAACGCATCCGTGCCGTAACCGGCGTTGAAGGCGGTCAGGTAGGTCTTGCCGCTCTCCGCGTGCTCAGTTGCCAGCACGAAATCCGAACCACGCCGCCCGTAACTGCCCGCAGTTTTTTGCGGGGCTTCCGCCTTGAAGTCATCCGGAACGCGAACCGTGATCATACCCTGCGCATCGCTGAGCAACTCGGCCCTGGTGCCATTCGCGGTTTCCAGATTCACCTTCTGGCTCGCCAGCGGCTTGCCGTTGAAGCGCACCAGGAACTTCCAGTCCTCGTTGGCGCGATAGCGTGAATGCTCGCGCGGGAAAGGCCGCGGAATGATCTCCAGCTCATGCTTCGGCTGCATGAACATCGCCGTCGGAGTCTTGGCGCCGGAGCCGGTGAAGAAATGCACGGTGGAAGCCACCTTCACCTGTCCGCCCTGCTCCTCGCGTGCGGCCAGCCAGTGGAAGCCGCCGGCCGCAGGTTTGTCCAGCCTCGCGCCCGCCATCTCCAGCGGAAGCCGGCGGTGCCCCTTTTCATCCTTGGTGTTGTTGGAGTAGGCATCGATGCTGCTTGCAACGATGTTCTGCGGAATGATCGTAACCATCCTGCGGTCGCGGCCTTCGCCGCCCATCCTGGCTTTCAAGGTGGGGAACGACGTCCACGATGCGGGCCTGCCCGCCCCTCCCGCCATGCCGCCCCTGCCCGCCGCCACTCCGGCAGGCTCCCCATGTCCGGCGTGTTCCCCGGCCGCCATGCCCTGCTGCGTTGCCGCCGGCGCGCTTGCCGCGGCAAGCGCCCATGACGGGAGTGCCAGCGATGCGGCCAGGAGCATCGCATTCAGTAAAGTTTTTTTCTGCATGACATTCTCCCTTAGAAGCTCAACGTCAGGCCGGCGGTATAGCTCCTCGGTTTGCCGACGATGATAGACAAATCTTCGGTGTCATAGGTGCCACTGTAGGCGCCAGTGCGGTAATTCGCAGAATCGCCTGTGCCTCGTGCGGCCGACCAGTAACGCTTGTCGAGTAAATTGTTCACGCGCGCGAACAGCGACCACTTCGCGCCCAGCAGCCCCTTTTCCCGGATATCGTAGTTGGCGGCCAAGTTAAAAAGGGTGCGTCCTGCCCATTTCTCCTGGTTGATCTCGTCGGCCCATGACCAGGATTTCGCATCCATTTCCAGCGCCAGGCGGAAAGGCTCGGCCGGCTGCCAGCCGAAGCTCATGTTCAACTGATGATGCGGCACGCGCGGCACATCCTTGCCGGTGTTGTTGTAGTACCTGATATTTGGATTCGGTGCATATGGACTGCCAAGCGTCAGGCCGAAATTGTCGTACCTCGTGAATTCCGCCTTGATATAGCTGTAGGCCGTATCCAGGGTGAAGATGCGCTTGCGGTCTGTTTTCAGCGACAGTTCGAAGCCACGATTCCTGACGCCACCGATGTTGTCGTACATCTGCTGCGCTGCCGCTGTGTTGGTGCTGTATTGACCATTAACATCGAGAATGAAATTCTTGCGCTCGATCTGGAAAATAGCCGTTTCAATATCTGCCGCTACGCCGAAAAATGTACTCTTTGCCCGCGCCCCAAGTTCGAGGTTCAGAGACTCTTCCGGCTTCAGGTTTTCGTTGTTGAGCGTCTTGCCGCCAGCAGGCGAGAGGGTTCCGTTAAAGAGTTGGTCCGCGGTTGGCGCACGAAAACCGGTCGAAATGTTGCCAAAGAGATTTGTATTCTCGTTGACGGCATAATTCGCGCCACCACGCCAGGAGGAAACACCAAAGCCCTTGCTACGACTGAATGGAACTGTAATTTCATTCGTCCTCCCTGAGGTGAAATCCAATTTGATATCGTCGTAACGCCCGTTCATGGTCAACGTCCATTGCGACGTAGGCTGGAACTTGAATTCGCCGTAGAGTGCATTCACTGCCTCCTTGGTTTTATTATCAGTAAACGTAGTCCCGGCTGTAACCAAAAGCGTAGGGTTGGCTCCAGTTTTCGGGCATTGTCCTGTTTTTGAGCAGTAAGTCACCTTTGCGCTGGTAAAATTGACATATTCGTTCTGGCGCATATCCAAGCCAGCCAGCCAGCCAACATTATCCGCAGACGACCGCCATTCTCCTTTCACACCGCGCTGGGTTTGACGGTAGTCGTTGTTTAATGTGTAGAGCTCTTGATACCCAGGAGTGTTAGGGGAAAGCTGTATCGCCGGATTGGTGCCAGTCACGTTCTGCGGGGCAGACCAGAAAATCGTATGATCACGGTATTCATATACCGTCGCCAGAACGTTGCTGCGCTCGGAAAGGTCATTCGAGTAGGTTGCATATATTTTTTGCAGGTTAACATCGTACTTGCGCGTATAGTCACGACCAATGGTGCCTTGTGGATCCAGCGCGGCCTGCGTTGCGCCCTTCACGTTGCCATGTTTGTCCTTAATACGGTCGGATTTTTCAAAACCCAAAGTCAAATCTGAAGCGTCGCTGAGGAAAATACGCGCATTACCATCGACGGCGTCTGTTTTGTAGTTCGATTGCCAGTAGTAATCATCACCTGCCCGATGTGATGCCTGTATGTGACCACTGCCCCAATCACCCGCAAAGCCGGCGCGCGCCAGCTGACGAGTGTAATTCCATGAACCGGCGTCGGCAGCAACGGTGAACCCCTTGTATTTCGCGCCACGCTTGGTGGTGATGATGACAGCCCCGGCGAGCCCATCGTCGCCAAACAGATACGATGCACCACCCTTGATGACCTTGATCGATTGAATATTATCGAGATCGATGTTGACCTTACCGGTGCGCTCGAATACCGGCACACCGTCAATCACGATGGCCACACCGGGCTTTTCACCCATGTAGCGCTGATTCTCGACGCCGCGCAGCTTGATCTTGATTTCGTCACCGGACGAAAGATCAGCAGTAACGCCTGGAATCGTGCGGAGAAGCTCTATCATATTTTCGGGGCGTTTTTCATCTACCACCTGCGCACTGATGTCATGAACACTTGCTGGTTCGCTGCGCTTGCTGGTGAAACGATCATCGATCGTCGTGGAAGTCACGCTGACCTCCGGCAACACGCCTGGCTCGGCATACACCGCCTGGCTGACTGCCAGCGAGATCACGCTTAATGCAAATACCTGTTTGCCTTTCATCCTGCCCTCTCCTCGAATCGATCGTTATTGTGAAAAACTTGAAGCGGGCGAATTCTAAAGTTGAGTAATCAACTTGGGAATGTGACATATTGCCGCGCGTCAAAATGTCGCACCCCTGTATCCACGTGGCTTATGGCGAATACAATTTCTTACAAAAAATCCGGTAGAGGCAATGCTGAGCCGCTATACTGGAAAAAAGAAAATCCAATTTCCCGTTCATGCGCCCTCATCCGATACCTTACGCTTGCGCCCTGCTCTGTCTGTGGAGCAATCTGGCGCTGGCCGAAACAGCTCTCGATCCGTTCGACACGGAAGCGATGTTGCCGCTCAAGCCCGCGTTGCGCCCGGGCGGCGCAGCCGGCGATCCCTGCGCGGAGGCCACGCCGGCCGGCGCGCTCGGCTTGCTGGAGGTGGTCAATCTCGCGCTGTGCAACAACCCGCAGACCCGCGAGGTATGGGCGAGCGCGCGTGCGCAGGCGGCGCAGGTCGGCGTGAGCAAGGGGAGCTATCTGCCCGGCCTCAGCCTGAGCGCTTCCGGCAATCGCATTTCGCCCGGCACGAGCCAGCGTAGCTATGGCCTGACCCTTTCCTATTTGTTGTATGACTTCGGTGCGCGCGCCGCCAGTCTGGAAAATGCGCGCCAGTTGCTCTCCGCCGCCAATGCCACGCAGGACAGCACGGTACAGACCGTCTTTCTGCAGGCGGTGCAATCCTTCTACCAGGTGCAGGCAACACAGGCCGCGCTGAATGCCGCTCTCGAATCGGAACGCGCATCGAAAGAAAGCTTCACCGCCGCCGAGGCGCGCTATACCACCGGCGTCGCCACGCCTGCCGACAAGCTGCAGGCGCAGACCGCCTACTCGCAGTCCACCCTGAACCGCATCACCGCGGACGGCGGCCTGAAAAACGCGAGGGGCAGCTTGGCGAACATCATCGGGCTGGATGCCCACAGGAATATCGCATTGGAGACGGCGAATATTGCGACCACCCCTGCAAGCTTCGACCGCGACGTGAATATGCTGATCGAGGAGGCCAGGCTGCGCCGCCCCGATCTGCAGGCCGCCGAAGCACAGGTAAAAGCCGCCGAGGCCAGCGCCGATGCGGCACGCTCGGCAGGCAAACCGTCGATCTCGCTGACCGCATCAAAAAACCAAACAGACAGTTCGGGCATCACTTCCCGGGGCTCGACGGTCGGCCTGAGCGCGAGCGTGCCGTTATTCACAGGATTTGCGCCGACCTACCGGATACGCGCCGCCGAAGCCCAAGTGGAAACCCAGAAGGCACGCATGGAGCGCGTGCGTCTGCAGGTGGCCATGGATGTATGGACGGCCTACCAGAACCTCGTCACCGCTACGCAATCCCTGCGCACCACTGCCGATCTGCTGAACAGCGCCGAGCAATCGGAACGCGTCGCGCTCGGCCGCTACAAGGCCGGCGTGGGCAACATCCTGGATGTGCTGAATGCGCAAAGCGCCCTGGCCAGCGCGCGCCAGCAGCGCATACAGTCCACGTATAACTGGAACATCAACCGCGCCGCGCTCGCCCAAGCCATGGGCAGCCTGGATGCAGGCCTGCTGCAGGAACTGTCCGATGGCAGCCGGCAGGCCGGCGCGAATCCCCAACAGAAATAAAACCAGCCATGAAAAAAATATTGCGTTCTCCCATCGCCCTGTTCTTCATTGCCATTGCCGTCGCCACCGCAGGTATCGCCACCTACCGGCAGGTAGCCCTGGTTGCGCCGGAACAGCAATACCGCCTGCAGACCGTGGAAAAAGGCGACATCACCCAGACCGTTTCCGCCAACGGCACAATCAATCCGGTAACGCTGGTCAATGTCGGCACACAAGTCTCCGGCACGGTGAAAAAGCTGTATGTGGACTTCAACAGCAAGGTGGAAAAAGGCCAGGTATTGCTGGAACTGGACGACGCCCTGCTCGCCGCACAACAGAAGCAGAGCCAGGCCAACGTGCAGAGCGCCACCGCCTCGCTGGAACTGGCTACGGCCAACGAGGCGCGCATGCGCAGCCTCTTCGCGCAGGAATATGTTTCGCGGCAGGAACTGGACACTGCGGTGCAGACCAAAAAGGCTGCCGAGGCGCAACTGCATCTGACGCGCGCAGCGGTGGAAAAAGACAGCGCCAACCTCGCCTATTCGGTGATCCGCTCGCCGGTATCCGGCGTCGTGGTGGACCGTGCAGTGGATATCGGCCAGACCGTCGCAGCCAGCCTGCAGACCCCGACGTTGTTCAAGATCGCGCAGGATTTGTCCAAGATGCAGATTCACGCCAACTTCGCCGAGGCGGATGTCGGCAGCATCCGCGTCGGCCAGGCGGTGCGCTTCACCGTGGATGCCTTCGCGGGGCGCAACTTCCAGGGCGAGGTCATGCAGATACGCCTCAACCCGACCACGCAGCAGAATGTGGTTACCTACGATGTGGTAGTCAATGTAGACAATCCCGAGCAGATCCTGCTGCCCGGCATGACCGCCTATGTCAGCATCGCGGTGGCCGAACGCAAGGATGCGTTGCTGGTACCCAATGCCGCGCTGCGCTTCAAGCCGGCCAACGGCAACACCCCAAAGCGCGGCAACGGCCACCCCGGCGGCTTACCGAAAGGTAATGCGGCGTCCAGGCAAGATGCTTTTACCGGCAAGGTGTACGTGCTGGAACAAGGTGAACTCGTTCCCGTCAATGTCTCGCTCGGCATCACCGATGGCCGCAATACCGAAATCACCGGCGGCGACCTCAAGGCCGGCGATCAGGTCGTGACCGGCGAAATACAGGCGGCGGGCAGCGCTCCGGCGGCCAGCGGCACGCCGATGCGCATGAGAATGTTCTGATGGCGGATTCCGTCATCCGTATCGAAAACCTGCACAAGTCCTACGAGACTTCTGCCGGTTTGTTCCCTGCGCTGAAAGACGTCAGCCTCGACATCTCTGCCGGCGAATTCGTCGCGATCATGGGCCCGTCCGGCTCGGGAAAATCCACTTTCATGAACATCCTCGGCTGCCTCGACAAGCCTACTGCCGGACGCTACACGCTGGATGGCCGCAGCGTTGCGGAACTGAGCAAGGATGAGCTGGCCCTGCTGCGCAATCGCACCATCGGTTTCGTGTTCCAGGGCTTCAACCTGCTGCCGCGCATGTCGCTGCTGGACAATGTCGCCTTGCCGCTGATCTATTGCGGGGTGGAGCGCGAAGAACGCCAGCGGCGCGCCCGCGACCTGCTCGCCAGGGTCGGGCTGGGAGACAAGGCAGACTCCATGCCCAACAAGATTTCCGGCGGCCAGCAGCAGCGTGTCGCAATCGCCCGCGCGCTGGTCAATCGCCCGCGCCTGCTGCTTGCCGACGAGCCGACCGGCAATCTCGACAGCCACACCAGCGAGGAAATCATGGCTTTATTCGAGGCGCTCAACCGCGAAGGCATCACCATCGTGCTGGTCACCCACGAAGCGGATATCGCGCATCATGCAAAGCGCCAGGTGAGGTTCCATGATGGCCGCATCGTCAGCGACCAGCCGACGCCGCAACTGGAACACTCAGCATGAGCATGGTGTTTACCATGCTCGGCGAAGCCTGGCGCGCGATGGGCGCCAACCGGCTGCGTACCATGCTGACCATGCTCGGCATGGTGATCGGCGTCGGCGCGGTGGTACTGATGATGTCCATCGGGCAAGGCGCGCAATATGCCATCAAGCAGACCATCAGCGCGATGGGCAGCAACCTGTTCGTCCTGCTCTCCGGCAGCCGCTCGGTAGGCGGCGTGCGCACTGGCGGCGGCGGTAACTACACGCTGACGGTCGGCGATGCCGAGGCCATCGCCGAACTGCCCGGCGTGCAAACAGCGGCGCCGATCCACCCCGGCAACGCGCAGGTCGTGTACGGGCCGAACAACTGGAATACCTCCATCATCGGCACCACGCCCAACTATCTTGAGGCGCGTGCCTGGCAAGTGACTGCGGGGGCGGCTTTCACCTCATCCGACGTGCGCTCCGCCACGCGCGTCGCGCTGATCGGCAAGACCGCCGCGCAGAACCTGTTCGGCGACGAGGACCCGGTCGGCAAGACCATCCGCATCCGCCAAAGCCCCTTCGTCATCCTCGGCACCCTGGCGGTCAAGGGCCAGGGCATGGACGGGCGCGATCAGGACGACAGCATCATCATCCCGCTCACCACCGCGCAGCGCCAGGTGTTCGGCACCCAGTTTCCGGGGTCGGTGCGCATGATGATGGTGCAGACCACCACCCAGGAGTCCATGCCGGCGGTGGAAAAATCCATGACCGAGCTGTTGCGCCAGCGGCACCGCATCCGCGAGGGCATGGATGACGACTTCTTTCTGCGCAACCTTACCGCCGCCGCCGATTCGGCCGCAGAAAGCACGCGCACCATGTCGCTGCTGCTCGGCGCGATCGCCTCGGTCTCGCTGCTGGTAGGCGGCATCGGCATCATGAACATCATGCTGGTTTCGGTGACCGAGCGCACCCGCGAGATCGGCATCCGCATGGCGATCGGCGCGCGTGAAAAGGACATCCTGCTGCAATTCCTGCTGGAGGCCATCATCATCTCGCTGGCCGGCTGCTTCATCGGCCTGCTGCTGGGAATCGGCGGCGCGCTGCTGGTCAACGCGCTGACCGGCACGATGGTCATCATCTCGGGCAGTTCGGCCGTCGTGGCTTTCGGCGTGGCCGCGACGGTAGGCATCTTCTTCGGCTTCTATCCGGCGAAAAAGGCCGCGCAGCTCGACCCGATCGAAGCCTTGCGCTACCAATAAAAAAAACGAGAGGCACGTTGCCGTGCCTCTCGTTTACCCGGAATCAGGTCAGCCGATCAATCAGTCTTCGCTACGCCGTTCGCGTTTTTTCTTGTGCTTATCCTTCTGCTGCCCCAGATGCAGCCCGTTGTCGTGACGCCGGTGTTCATCGTCATCCTCCACGCTGCGTGTAGATACCGGCCGCACCGGAGCCGTTTGAACTGCGGGCGCACTGTTGCTGCTGCCGACCGCCGCCCCGGTCGCCCCCCCGATTGCCGCGCCTATGATCGCGCCATCCCTGCCGCCCATGTTATGGCCGATTGCCGCACCGGCCGCGCCGCCGACTGCGCCGCCGACCACCGCGCCGCCATCCACGGCATAGGCGTTTACGCTGGCAGAAAGAAACAGGACGATTGCTAACGATTTTTTCATGTTGCCTCCAATGTGAGATTGTCCGGTTTGACCCTTGCATAAGAATTGCTGCACTGCTTGGTCAAACGCGGCGCTAGTTTAGTTCCAGTTCGCGATTGCCTGCAATCCCGATTGTCGGCAATCCGGACCGCATGATATTCTCGGTCATCCCGAAAGCCGTACCAAAAACAGCACAAACCACATGCCCATAACCATCAAAACCCTGCAGGAAATCGAAAAAATGCGCGTCGCCGGCCGCCTGACCAGCGAGGTGCTTGACTACATCACGCCGTTCGTCAAGGCGGGCGTGACGACCAACGAACTGGACAGGCTGTGCCACGACTATATCGTCAACGTGCAGCATGGCATTCCCGCCCCGCTCGATTACGCACCGCATGGGCATGCGCCCTACCCCAAATCGATCTGCGCCTCGGTCAACCACCAGGTCTGCCACGGCGTGCCGGGCGACAAGGCGCTCAAGAACGGCGACATCGTCAACCTGGACATCACCGTCATCAAGGACGATTACCACGGCGACAGCAGCCGGATGTTCTATGTCGGCGAGCCGTCGATCCAGGCCAGGCGTCTATGTGAAGCCACTTACGAGGCGCTGTGGCGCGGCATCCGCGCGGTCAGGCCGGGCGCATACCTTGGCGACATCGGCCATGCCATCCAGAGCTACGTCGAGCCGCTCGGCTACAGCGTGGTGCGCGAATTCTGCGGCCACGGCATCGGCAGGCTCTTCCACGAAGAGCCGCAGGTATTGCATTACGGCCGCCCCCGCACGGGCGCGCGGCTCGAAGCCGGCATGATCTTCACCATCGAGCCGATGGTCAACGCCGGCAAGGCGGCCATCAAGCAGCTCGGCGACGGCTGGACGGTAGTCACCAAGGATCACAGCCTGTCGGCGCAATACGAACACACCATCCTCGTCACCGAAACCGGCTTCGAAGTGCTGACCGTTTCCGATGGCTGCCCTCCCCCGCCATCCCCGTGACGAAATCGCCGCGCTGCGCGAGTCGTTGCGCGGCGACCGCGCGGCACTCGAGCAGAGCTTCCTGGAGCACAACAATGCGGCGCGCCTGCTCGCCGCGCACACCCGGCTGATCGACCGCTACCTGCGCCGCGTCTGGCGGCAGCTCGCCATGCCGCAACATATCGCGCTGGCGGCGGTGGGCGGCTACGCGCGCTGCAGGCTCTACCCCAGATCGGACATCGACCTGCTGATCCTGCTGGATGCCGATCCGGATGACGCCTTGCGGCAACAGTTGCACGAACTGGTCGGAATATTGTGGGACATCGGGCTCGAAGTCGGGCACAGCGTCCGCACCGTGGCGCAGTGTCTGATCGAATCAGCCGACGTCACCGTGCAGACCAATCTTCTTGAAGCGCGCCTGCTCTGCGGCAACAAGGAATTGTTCAATGAGTTGGGCGACAGCGTGCGACAGCGCCTCGACCTGCGCGCCTTCTATCTAGCCAAGCTGCAGGAGCAGCAGCGGCGCCACGCGCGTTATACCGAGGCGGACTACAACCTCGAACCCAACCTCAAGGAAAGCCCGGGCGGCCTGCGCGACTTGCAGACCGTCACCTGGATCGCGCGCGCGGCCGGCTTGGGCACACACTGGAGCGAGCTCGCACAAATCGGGCTGCTCACTGCCGCCGAGGCACGCCAGGTCGCGCGCCACAGCGCGCTGCTCGCGACCCTGCGCATCCGCCTGCATTACCTCGCCAAGCGGCATGAGGACCGCCTGCTGTTCGACTTCCAGACGCCGCTCGCCGAACAGATGGACATCCGCGCCTCGGCCAACCGCCGCGCGAGCGAGCACCTGATGCAGAGCTATTACCGCACCAAGCTCGCGGTGCGCCAGTTCAACACCATCATGCTGCAGAACCTGCACGACTACCTGTTCGGCGAAACGCCGGTGCGGCGCATCCTGAACGACCGGTTCAGGATGGTCGGCACGCGGCTGGATATCCGCGATGAGCAACTCTTCGAACATACGCCCGAGGCGGTCTTCGAACTGTTCCTGCTGATGGAGCAGCATGGCGAGCTGAGCGATCCGAGTGCGAGAACGCTGCGCGCGCTGTGGCGCGCGCAGCGGCGCATCGATGCGGAATTCCGCCGCAGCCCGGCGAACCGCTCGTGCTTCATGGAAATTCTGCGCCAGCCGCATGGGGTGCTGCACGCGCTGCGGCGCATGAACCAGTACGGCATCCTCGGCCGCTACCTCCCCGCCTTCGGGCGCATTGTCGGGCAGATGCAGCACGACCTGTTCCACGTCTACACGGTGGACGAACATATCCTGATGGTGGTGCGCAACCTGCGCCGCTTCACCGCACCGGAATACGCCGGGGAAATTCCGCTGTGCAGCAGGCTGATGGGCGAATTCGCGCGCCCGGAGGTGCTGTATATCGCCGGGCTGTTCCACGACATCGCCAAGGGGCGCGGCGGCGACCATTCGCAGCTCGGCAGGAAGGATGCGCACGCGTTCTGCGTGCAGCACCAGATCAACAATGCCGACACCCGCCTCATCGTGTGGCTGGTGGAAAACCACCTCATCCTTTCCGCCACCGCACAGAAGCAGGACCTCTCCGATCCCGACGTGATCGCGGATTTCGCCGCGAGGATCAGGAACGACCGCTACCTCGTCGCGCTGTACCTGCTGACCGTCGCGGACGTGCGCGCCACCAACCCGGAAATCTGGAACGCATGGAAGGCCAAGCTGCTGGAGGAGCTGTTCTGGCAGACGCGCCGCTACCTGAGCGACGGCAAGGTCGCCGACCGGCTCGGCGAAATCCGCCGCGCGGCGGCCGACGCGCTCAACCTCTATGCGCTGACGCCCGATGCCTACCAGCTGCTGTGGGCGCAGCTCGACGACAGCTATTTCCTCGATCACGACCCGCAGGAAATCGCCTGGCACACCCGCCTGCTGGCCTTCAAGGTCAACCCCGCCGCGCCCATCGTGAAGGCGCGCATCAGCCGCGCCGGCGAAGGTCTGCAGGTCATGGTGTACTGCCCCGACCAGCGCGCGCTGTTCGCGCGCATCTGTAATTTTTTCGCACGCATGAACTACACCATCGTCGAGGCCAAGATCCACACCACGCGGCACGGCTACGCGCTGGACAGTTTCCAGATCATGGAGGCCGCGCGCGGCGAGACGGCCTACCGCGACATCATGACCTACATCGAATTCGAGTTGGCGCAGCAGATCGCGCAGGCCAAACCGGTCGTGCACGCCGCATCGGGGCGCGTGAGCCGGCAGCTCAAGCACTTCCCGATCGAAACCGAGGTCGAGATCAAACCGGACAACAAGGGCATGCACGTGCTGTCGCTGATTGCCGGGGATCGTCCCGGCCTGCTCGCGCGCATCGCGCTGGTGCTGGACCGGCACAACATCCGCCTGCACCGCGCCAAGATCAACACGTTAGGGAGCCGGGCGGAGGACGTGTTCTGGATCAGCGGCGCGGCGCTTGCTCAACCTGAGCAGGCGGAGGCGCTGCGCAACGCCCTGCTGAAAGACTGAGAAACCGCCGAGGCGTTACTGCCCGGCTGCTTCTTTCTGTGCGAGGCTATCGGTCATCTTCAGGCCGCCCAGTACCAGATAGGTCTCCGGCTTGTCCTCACCAATTGCCGCTTCGGCCGGAGCGGCATTTTCCTCTGCCTGCACCGTGACGCCCGGCTGCATGGCTACCGGCTGTGCGGCAATAATTGGCTGGGTGAGGGAAGTTTCCTGCGGCTGCAGCACCGACAGCGTAAGCCCTAGCGCTGCCACGGCCGAAACCAGCCCCGCGCCTATCGCCAGCCAGCCGATTCTCTGGTTTCTGCGCGAACCTGCCGCCGCTTGAAGCACGGCCGCTTCGGCGCTCGACTGCTCCGCTTGCGCGCGCAGACGCGCGCTTTCCTTCTCTTCCAGTTCGGCGCGTAGCCCCGCGGCCTGCGCCGCTTTCTGCGCTTGTCTTGCCTTGGTCTGCGCCGCTTCGCGGGCGCGCTGTTCGGCGGCTTCGCGTTCTTCCAGAATCGCATTCGCCTGCGTCTCGGCCTTCACGCGCATTTCGATCTCGGCCAGCAGCCGCTGCTCGTTTTCCAGTTTTACCCGCTGCTGCTCCAGCAGTTTTTGCCCTTCCTCATGCTGGCGCTGCGCAAGCTGTCCGGCACGCTCCGCCATGGCCGCCTGTTCCGACGCCGTCTGCCGTGCAACCTCCTCGGCTTGCAGGCGTTCCCGCTCCGCTGCCGCGGCCTTGCGTGCCTCTTCGACATGCAGCCTCGCCATTTCCTCCGCATGCTGCGTCGCGGTGTCGCGCGCCAGTTCCGCATCGGCGATCTGCTTGCGGAAGGCCACGGCGGCATGCGCCTCGGCGCGGATTCTTTCCTCCGTCGCCTGGAGCGCCCGGCTTTCCTCATCCGCGCGGACTTTGGCCATGTTCATGAGGCGCACCGCCGCCAGCTCCTTCTCCCGCGCGACCTGCGCGGCCTGCTCATTCAGCCTGCCAGTCGCCTCGGCGGCCTCAATGGCGCGCGTCTCGAGCTTGATGCACTCGTTATACGCCTCGATGGAGCGCAGCTCGGCCGCCATGCGCGCCTCGATTGTGGCGAGGGCCTGCTTCTCGGCCTCGATGTTCTGCTCGGCCATCCGCAGCGCCTCGCGCGCCGTGGTGATGCGCTCATTTGCCGCATCGATCTCGCGCTTTTCGGCCTGCAGTCTGGCGTCCATCTCCCGTGCGGCAAGCAGCTCCGCCTCTGCATGCTGCTGGGCGAGCATGGCCAGATCCTGCTCCGCCTGGAGCTTGTGCGCGGCAGCCTGTTTGGCCGTGGCCTCGGCATTCAGCCGATCCCGCGCCTCCTGCTCGGCGCGGCGCAGCAGGGTGTTGGCTTCCTCGCGCTGCTGCAATACCTTCTTGTCGGCTTCGGTCTGAGCCTGCAGCAGCGCAGCCGCCTCCTGCTCGGCCTTGAGCTTGCGCTCCGCCGTCACCCGCGCGGCGGCTTCCGCTTCGGCGCGCTGACGGGCCATCTCGTGGGCGAGGCGCTCGTCGCGCTCGCGCGACTCGGCATCGACCCTTGCCTGCTCCTCGGCGAGCTTGCGCTGGGCGGCAAGCGCCGCGGCAGTCTGCTCCGCCGCCATCCGCGCCTTCGCGGCCTGCTCGGCGTCGCGGAATGCGGCCAGCCGCTGCTCGATTTCCTGCAGCACCATCGCCTCGGCGCGCGCGCGCGAATCCGCAGCCTCGGCGGCGGCCCGCTCGGTCTGGAGCTTGGAGGCCGCGAGTTCGACGGTCAGCTGCTCCTTGCCGATCTTTTCCTCGATGGCGCGCGCGATCGCCTGATCCGTCGATTCCTTTTCCTGGGCAAGCTTTGCAAGCTCCTGCTCCAGCTTCGCGCGGTTCTCCGCCGCCTGGGTGGCGCGCTGCTCGGCCTCGGCGCGCTGGCCGATCTTCTCCAGCTCGGCCAGTTCGGCGTCGGTCCGCACCTTGGCAAGGCGCGCCTCCTCGGCTTCCGCTTCCGCGCGCTGCAAGGCTGCTTCGCGCAGGCGCGACTCCAGCCGCAGCTTTTCTTCGGCATGCTCCTTCTGCGCCTGCTCCGCCGCAAGGCGCTCCGCAACCGCATGCTCGGTACGTGCCAATATCTCAGAAATGCTGATGCGGATGGAATGGATTTCGGCCTCGGCGCGCTGCTTGGCATCCTGCTCCGCCTTGCGCTGCTGCTCGATCAGCACCGCAAGTTCGCGCTCCGCCTTGGTCCGGCTCTCGGCGGCAGTACGCGCGAACAGCTCGTGCTGGAGGCGCTGGTTCATCTCGTCCTGCGCCTCCTGCTCGGCGCGCAGCCGCGCCTGGTTTTCTTCCTGGATGCGCAGCTCGCAGGACAGCTTCTCCTGCAGCTCGCGGGCCAGCTTCTTCTCGGCATCGAGCTTGGCCTGAGTGATCTCCCCGAGGCGTACCTCGTCCTTGCTGTTGGCCTCGATCAGCGCGGCCAGCTCCGCCTCGGTACGCGCGCGCGCCTGGGCCACTGCGCGCGCGTGCGCCTCGGCGCGGGCGCGCGCCTGCGCGGAAATGTCCGCCTGCGCCTCGGCCTCGATGCGCGCGCGTGCCTCCTGGATGGCCTGCGATTCGGCGATGTATTCCTCGCTGTCGTTGTTGACGAGTCGGATGATGGCTGGTTTCGACATGGCGCTGCTCCCTTGTGCTGGCCGGTGCGCGATTGCACCCATTACCACACCGTCAAGATAGCAGTTCGGACGGCAGGCAAAGCGGGAAACAGAACGGAAAAACCGGGTTATTTCGAGGAGAAAATCAAAGGCCGCTGAGCACCTTGAGATGAGCCAGCGCGCTGCGCCCCAGCGCGGGCAGTTCGTAGCCGCCTTCGAGCACCGAAACGATGCGGCGCTGCGCATATTCCTCGGCGATTCGCTTGACCTCCGCCGTCACCCAGGCGTAGTCCGCCTCGGTAAGGCGCAGCCCCGCCATGTCGTCGTCGCGGTGCGCGTCGAAGCCTGCCGAGACCAGCAGCAACTCGGGCCGGAATCGCTCCAGCGCGGGCAGCCAGTGTTGCGTGACCGCGGCGCGGAAACCGGCCCCATCGGTTCCGGCGGGAAGCGGCACGTTGATGATGTGGTCGTTGCCACTGTCCGCCCCCTTGTAGGGATAGTACGGATGCTGAAAGGTGGAGCACAGCATCACGCGCGGATCGTCGTGGAAGATGTCCTCGGTGCCGTTGCCGTGGTGCACGTCGAAGTCCGCGATCGCGACGCGCTTGAGGCCATGCTGCGCGAACGCATGCGCCACGCCGACCGCGACGTTGTTGAAGATGCAGAAGCCCATCGCGCGCCCGCGTTCGGCGTGGTGGCCGGGCGGGCGGATGTTGCAGAAGGCGTTCTCGACCCTGCCCGCCATCACGAGATCCACGCCCAGCACCGCCGCACCCGCCGCACGCAGGGCGGCCGGATAGCTGAACGGGTTCATCGCGGTGTCCGGGTCGAGCTGCACCATGCCGTGCTGTGGCGCGGCAGCCGCAATAGCATCGACATAGTCTACGTCATGCACGCGCAGCAACTGTTCGCGCGTCGCCTCCGGCGCCTCGTGGCGCTGCAGGTAATCCATCAGCCCGGCGGCGATCAGCCGGTCCTCAATGGCATGGATGCGCGCCGGCGATTCCGGATGGTATTCGCCCATGTCGTGCTTGAGGCAGAGGGGATGAGTGATGTAAGCAGTCTGCATAATGGCGCCCCGGCGATGGCTCGGTGCTATCATACCCAACATCCCCATCCCCTGAGGAAAGATGTCATGGGCAAACATTACCTCAGCACCCTGTTCGCCCCCAAGTCGGTCGCGGTGTTCGGCGCGAGCGACCGGCCCGACTCGGTCGGCCAGATCGTGTTCAAGAACATGCTGGAGAGCGGCTTCCAGGGCGCGCTCTACCCGATCAACCCGAAGCATCCCGAGGTGCAGGGCAGCCCCGCCTACGCGCGCATCGCCGACATCAATGAATCCGTGGAACTCGCGGTGATCGCCACGCCGCCGCAGACCGTGCCGGGGCTCATCGAGGAGTGCGGTATCCACGGCGTGAAGGCGGCGGTCATCATCACCGCGGGCTTCGCCGAGGCCGGCGCGGAGGGCGCGGCGCTGGAGCGCCAGCTTCTGGAGACCGCGCGCCGCTACGGCATCCGCCTCATCGGGCCGAATTGCCTCGGCATCATGCGCCCCTCCATCGGCCTGAACGCCACCTTCAACAAGGGCGGCGCAAACCCCGGCAACATCGCCTTCGTCTCGCAGTCCGGCGCGCTGTGCACCGCAATCCTCGACTGGGCGCAGGTCAACGACGTCGGCTTTTCCAGCGTGGTGTCGATGGGCTCCTCGACCGACGTGGACTTCGGCGAGATCCTCGACTACCTGGTGTCCGACGCGAGCACCTCCAGCATCCTGATGTACATCGAGGGCATCCGCAACGCGCGCCGCTTCATGAGCGCGATGCGCGCCGCCGCGCGCATCAAGCCGGTGATCCTCATCAAGGTCGGCCGCCACGCGGCGGGCTCGAAGGCGGCACTGTCGCACACCGCCTCGCTGGTCGGCGCGGACGACGTATTCGATGCGGCGGTGAGCCGCGTCGGCGTGGTGCGCGTGCAGTCCGTCACGCAGCTCTTCACCGCCGCCAAGGCGCTCTCCTGCGGCTTCCGCCCCGTCGGCAACCGCCTCGCCATCGTCACCAACGGCGGCGGCCCCGGCGTGATGGCCGCCGACCGCGCCGCTGACCTCGGGCTTGCGATGGCCACGCTGTCGGACGCCACCATCGAATACCTCAACCAGCACCTGCCGCCGAACTGGTCGCACGGCAACCCGGTGGACGTGATCGGCGATGCGCCCGCGGAGCGCTACCATCACGCCGTGAAGGCCTGCCTCGAGGACGATAACGTGGACGGCGTGCTCGCAATCCTCACGCCGCAGGCGATGACCCGTCCGCTCGAATCGGCGCAGGCGCTGATCGCCCTCGCCGACACCCACAGCAAGCCGCTGCTGACCTGCTGGATGGGCGAGACGCAGGTCGCCCCGGCGCGCGAGGTTTTCTCGAAGGCGCGCCGGCCGCACTTCCGCACACCGGAACCCGCGGTCGAGGTGTTCTCGCACCTTTCCGCCTACTACCGCAACCAGAAGCTCCTGATGCAGATGCCCGGCCCGCTCTCGCACCACGCAGAGCCGGACGTGGAAAGCGCGCGCCTCATCATCGAGGGCGCGATGCAGGAGCACCGCAAGGTACTCACCGAGATGGAATCCAAGGCGCTGCTCTCCGCCTTCCGCATCCCTGTCGCGCGCACCATGGTCGCGCACTCACCCAACGAAGCGCTGCTGATCGCACAACAGATCGGCTTCCCGGTCGCGATGAAGGTCAACTCACCCGACATCACGCACAAGAGCGATGCCGGCGGCGTGGTGCTCAACCTCAACAACGCCCACGAGGTGCGCGCCGCCTACCAGCACATCATCGACAACGTACAGCATAACCGCCCCGGCGCAAAGGTGGACGGCATCTCCATCGAGCCGATGGTCGTCAAGCCGAACGGGCGCGAGCTGATGATCGGCGTGACCAGCGACCCGGCGTTCGGCCCGGTGATCACCTTCGGCGCGGGCGGCACTGCGGTCGAGGTCATGGGCGACCGCGCCGTCGCGCTGCCGCCGCTCAACGGCTTCCTGGTGAACGAGTTGATCCGCGGGACGCGCATCTCGAAGATGCTCGGCGCGTTCCGCCACATGGCGCCCGCCAGCATCGAGGCGCTCGAAGACGTGCTGCTGCGCGTCTCGGAAATGGTCTGCGAACTGCCGCTGCTCAAGGAGATGGACATCAACCCGCTGATCCTCGACGAGCATGGCGCGCTTGCCGCCGATGCGCGCGTAGTGGTCGAATACCGCCAGCCCAGCGCCGACCGCTACGCGCACATGGCGATCTACCCCTACCCCACGCAGCTCGTCAGCCAGTGGCAGCTCGCCGACGGCACCGACATCACCATCCGCCCGATCCGCCCGGAAGACGCCGACCTGGAGATACGCTTCGTACACGGCCTGTCGGACGAATCCAAGTATTTCCGCTTCATGAGCAGCGTCCAGGAACTCACCGAGACCATGGCGGTGCGCTTCACCCAGCTCGACTACAGCCGCGAGCTCGCGCTGGTCGCCGTGACCGGCGAAGAGGGCAAGGAAGTCGAGCTCGGCGTGACGCGCTACGCCATCAACCCGGACGGTGACACCTGCGAATTCGCGCTGGTGGTCGCGGACAGCATGCAGGGCAAGGGACTCGGGCAGAAGCTCATGGTCGCCCTCATGGAAGCCGCGCGCGACCGGGGACTGTCGGTGATCGAAGGCGAAGTGCTGGTCAACAACCACAAGATGCTCAAGCTCATGACCCGCCTCGGCTTCGCGATCAAGCCGAGCGAGGAGGACCCGGGCATCGTGAAGGTGAGCAAGGCGCTTTAGGGCTTCCCCGGCAGGACTTTGCCATTACGGAAAACAAAAACGGGCCTCGATTCGAGGCCCGTTTTTTGCCGGGAGATAAAATTTGGGCACGGAAACAGGTATTCAACCAGGATACAAATAAATTACTTGAAATCCCATTTCATCTGCTCCTGGACACTGATGTTTTCTGATGTTTTTGCACACAGGCCGACATAACTCGTAAAGCGCGGCGGTTGCGCTATGCCTTCGGCAAGCAGCCTTTCATTGTCGAAAACATAATTCAATTCGGCAAATCCCCCATACAAGCGAAGCGCCTGCAAAACAAGCCGCCTGTTGCATGGCCCGACACGCTCCTTGAACTCGTCGGCGAGTTCCATGATTTCATCCTGGCTCACCTTTTGATAGTGGGTGCTGCATGGCTCCACTCCGCGTGCCCTCGCCATCGGGATGTCTATTTCTTCGATCGTGCAACTGCTCCCCACGCCAGCCGAAACATGGTAGAGGTCATGAGCAAGCTGCTCTTTCAGGGCAAGCTTCACCAATGCATCCGCACAATAATCGACAGGAATGATATCGACTTTCTCGTCCAGCCCGCATGTGAACTTTCCAAGCATCTGCACCATGCGGAGCACCCAGAAAATACTGCCCGAGGGCTTGCAGCCCAAACGGGTATGGCCAACCACGATCGATGGGCGGGCGACCACGAATGGCAACTCCGGCAGTTCGCTCCTGATCTTGTGCTCGATTTCGGCTTTCGATGCAGTGTAGGGCACAAGGTGCTCTTCTTCCGGCGCAATATCCCAAGATTCCCTGATCGGCGACTGATGATTGGTGCCGCAAGCCATCGCGGTGCCCACATGCAGGAAGCGCTTCAACTTCTGCGATTTCGCCATTCTTTGCGCAAACGCAAAAGTGCCAACCACATTGACGGGTCGGATAAGCGGGTTATTGGCAAAAGAAGCGATTGCCGCGCAATTGATCACATGGGTAACATCATCAAGGCGCCGGTCGCCCGTAAATGCAATGACATCGTTGAAATCGCCGAGCAGGATCTGGCCTTCGGTCAATCCATTTAACTGCGAGGCTGGAACCTCGAACAACTGAAGCTGCTGCCGGATTCGTTCGAGACCTTCCCCGGCATTCGCAGCGCGGACCAACAACAGCAATGAGGAAGCCAAACCGCGCTGAATCAGGTTCGCAACAACGGCGCCACCAAGAAAACCGGTTGCGCCCGTAACAAGAATATATGACATTATGAGGGGGGCCTGAATTTTGTGTAAACGGAATTCGTCAATGCTGCGGCATCCTGTCGCCGAGCTGGATAGTAACCCAGTTGAGTGCGGCCTTCCAGTCCCTTATCGGCATCGTCCATTTCCGGCTGATATTTTGCTGGGCGAGATAGAACAGCTTTAACAGCGCCTCGTCGGGCGGAAACGAGCTTCGGTTCTTGGTGATCTTCCTCAGGCTCATGTTGAGCAACTCGATGGCATTGGTGGTGTAAACCTTCCTGATCTCCGGCGGGTAATCGAAGAACAGAATGACGCACGCCCAGTTGCGCCGCCAGGACTGCGCGATAGTCGGCTCCCCATTTTGCCTCGAATTCATCCAGCTGCTGTTCGGCTTCTTCGACCATGGCGGCACTGTTTGTCGCCCAGTCGCTCAATATCGACCTCACACTGGGGCAGCAACTGACCCTCCTCAGCGTTGCTGATGCTGACCTTACGAAGTCAAAGGTACCGAAGTCAAATTTGTTTTTAGTGATTTAGGGCAAGGCTGAAGCCAAGCGCCGCCGGAACACATAGACGGCAGATTCCAGTTCGGGCGGTAGCACCAGCGCCGCCAATCCCCTGTCCTCCTCCAGCTCGAAGGTCGATTGCTGCCGGTAGTCTTTCCAGTTACCGAAGGCGAATTGGTGGCGGCTGCCGATGACAATGTAGAGCTGCACGCTGGGCGTGGCGAACACGTGGCGCTCGAAATCATTCTGCGACGGCGGCCATGAGCAGATGACCACCTCTGGGGAGTAGGTTGCTAGTGCCTCGCGCGCATCGAGTTTGACGACCCAGTCGGGGTATTCCACGGATTGGCTCCAGCCGTGACTGTCTGTTGCGGCGATCTCTACCCCCCTACCCCTCAGGAAGCGCGTCAGCGTGCCGTCGCCCGCGCCGATCTCCAGGCAGCTTCGGGAGGCGATCATTCCGGCCAGCGCCTCGACCAGTTCGCGCGAATAGAAGCAGTAGATGCCCTTCGGTTGCACCAGCGGCATGAGGCGTTTCTTCTGCCAGACCATCGGCCAGAGCAGGCGGAACCAGAACAGCGACACCGGCTTGCGCGCCAGCCCCCTTGAAAACAGCAGCTTCTGCGCGACGAAGCCGTTGAACCAGTTGAAGCGCAGCCTGCCTTTGGTCGCGCCTGCATCGGCGGCCAGCGTGGAGAGGCAGAGCTTCCTGACGGACTCGTGCGCCATGCGGCTGCGGATGAATTGCGACAGAGCGGCTTCCCGGTTTTGCTGTGATTTTTTGGGCGGCGCGGCGAGGCGCTCGAGGTAGGCCTTGAGTTCCTCCGCCGCGCCGCGCTCGACGATGGCGGAAATCTCCCGCTGCACCGCCGCCCATTCTGCGGGGTACCGGGCGCATAGCTCATCCAGTGAGGGGTTGGCCTTCAGCCACTCCAGGGTTTTCGTGTAGCCCTCTTGCTTCATGAAAATATTCGACACTGCAGGAATGAGTGGGGCGAAGCTTACTACCCCACCGCTGGAATGTCAGCCAGCCAGGTGCGAACCCTGGCCTGCGCTTGTTCCAGATTGACCGCCGCGTTGTGGCTCAACGGGTCGCCCAGCTCGAAACCGTAACCGCGGATACGCAGCAGGAAAGCGGGCGGCGCATCCTCTCCATACACCTGCCGGTAGCTATGCAGCAGCGCAAACGGCGTCATCGCATGACTGGTGTAGCTGTGGTCATGCGCGGCAGCGATCTCCGAAAAGTGAAACGGCTCAACACAGGACATATCCGCATCGACGAACAGCACCGCGCTGCGCCCGGCCAGGTCGGTGACATGCTCGACCTGCAACTGGTAATCCTCGATCAGCTCGACCCGCCCTACCGTACCTTCCAAGCCTTCAAGGCTGCGCACCAGCAGCGGAGCCAGTGCATCGTCACCGCGCGATTCGTTGCCGATGGCGAAGACCAGGATGGGCGCTGCCATCAGCACTGTGCGCAGAACGTTCCATCCGACGAGCGCGTCAGCACATCGACCCACCCCCCTCCGGCATCCAGCAGCTCCACCTCCAGCGGCATCTTGCCCAGCGCATGGGTCGCGCAGGACAGGCAGGGATCGAAGGCGCGGATCGCCACTTCTATATGGTTCAGTAGTCCCTCGGTGAGTTTGCGCCCGTCGAGATATTGCCGCGCCACCTGGCGGATCGCCTCGTTCATCGCCTGGTTGTTGTGCGTGGTGGAGACGATCAGGTTGCAGCGCGTAATCTGGTCGTGCTCGTCCACCTTGTAGTGGTGGATCAGCGTGCCGCGCGGCGCTTCGATCACACCGACGCCGCGCTCCTGGCGCTCCCCAATGTTGACCAGATCATTGCCCTGCAGGTCGGGATCGTGCAGCAGCTCCTGGATGACCTCGGCGGCATGCAGCATCTCGATCATGCGCGCCCAGTGGAAGCCCAGCGTCGCGCCCGCCGCACGGCCGGCATCGAAGGCGAGGAACTCCTTGCGCTGCGCTTCGGCCAGCAGCGTCGGGATGAAGTCGCACTGCGCCACGCGGCTCAAGGGCCCGACACGGTACCAGCCCTGCTCCGGCCCGAGGCTGCGCAGGAACGGGAATTTCATGTACGACCACGGCTTCACGTCCTCGAAGATCACGTCCCAGTAGTGGCGGTAGTCGTAGTGGTCGAACAGCGTGTTGCCGTCCCTGTCGCGCGCACGCAGCCCGCCGTGATACAGGTCCAGCGCGCCGTCACTGCGCACCAGGTTGAGCGTGTGCGCCGCGAAGCGCCCGAAGCCGTTGTACAGGTCGAGGTTCTGCTCGAACAACTGCCGCGCCATCGCCACCGCGTCGCGGCTCCATGCGATCATCTGCTCTATATCTTTCAGGAGGTAGTCGCGCTCCTCGGTGCTCACGTTTTTGTTCACCCCGCCGGGAATAGAGCCGGTGCCGTGCACGCGTTTGCCCGCTGTGACGCGAATCACCTCCTGCCCATATTTGCGCAGCAGCACGCCCTGTCTGGCGATCTCGGGATGGGCGGCCGCGATGCCGACGATGTTGCGCTGCGCGACATCCGAATCGAAACCGAACAGCAGATCGGGCGCGGAGAGATGGAAGAAATGCAGTGCGTGCGATTGCAGGATCTGGCCGTAGTGCATCAGCCGCCGCACCTTCTCCGCAGTCGGCGTGAGCGTCGCCCCGACGATCATGTCCATCGCCTTGGATGCCGCGATATGGTGGCTCACCGGGCAGATGCCGCAAAGCCGCTGCACCATCACCGGCGCCTCCCAATAGGGCCGCCCCTGCACGAATTTCTCGAAGCCGCGAAACTCGACGATATGCAGCCGCACCTGGTGCACGCGGTCGTTCTCGTCGAGCAACAGCGTGACCTTGCCATGACCCTCGACGCGCGATACCGGGTCGATGGCGACGCGGCGCAGGTTCTCCGGGTGTTTAGCGGTTTCGAGGTCAGAGTTCATTTACCCACCCATTTCGTGTCTTTCATGGACAAGAATTTTTCAATCATATTTGATAAGCCCATGCCCCAGTTCCGGCGTCCTGCCCGCGATCAGGTCGGTGAGGAACTTCCAAATCGCGTCGCCCGAGGGCGGGCAGCCGGGGATGAAGTAGTCGATCTTCACCACTTCGTGCAGCGGATGCACCTTGTCGAGCGGCAGCGGCAGCTCCGGGTCGTTCGGGATATGGCCGTGCGCCAGCCCCGGTTCGGTGAGGTACACCTCGGTCAGGCAGGAGCCGAGGTCAAGGTGGTTGCGCTGCGCGGGCAGGCCGCCTGTGACGGCGCAGGCGCCGATGGAGATCAGTATCTTGCAGTTCTTCCGGAACTCGCGCAGCACATGCACGTTTTCCGCGTTGCAGATGCCGCCCTCGATGATGCCGATATCGCATGGCCCGCAATGCTTGATATCGGTGAGCGGCGAACGGTCGAATTCGACGAGGTCGAGCAGCGGGAACAACCGCTCGTCGATGTCGAGCAGCGACATGTGGCAGCCGAAGCAGCCCGCGAGCGAGGTGGTGGCGATGCGCAGTTTCTTGCTCATGATCTCCCCTCGCAGGCGGGGCAGTCGCCGCCATCCGGGTGGCGCGGCGCGTCGTCCAGTGCCTGCGCGCTGACCGGGCGCTGGTCGTAGCGGCGCTTGCCGATCGGCACGCTGAAGCCCCTGCCCTTCCTCAGGATCACCCCGACCGGGCAGACCTGCATCGCCTTGTCGGTCAGCGCCATATCGGTATCCACGAGCTTGCCCGACTCGGCGTTGACGATGAGGTGCTTCCCGATGCCGCGCCCGGAGAAGGCGAACACGTTCTTCTTGTCCACCTCGCTCGATGCGCGCACGCACAGCTCGCAGAGGATGCAGCGGTTGTAGTCGAGCAGGATGTCCGGGTGCGAGGCATCCAGTGGACGGCTCGGGAACAACTGGTCGAAGCGCGGCGTCATCATCTGCAGTTCGTAGGCGGTGGCCTGGAGTTGGCAGTTGCCGCTGGCCTCGCACGACGGACAGAAGTGGTTGCCCTCGACGAACAGCATCTGCACCAGCGTGCGGCGCAGGCCGTTCAGTTCCTCGATGTTGCTTTGCACTTCCAGCCCGGCCTCGGCTGGCAGGGTGCAGGAGGCCATGGTACGCCCGCCGATCTTGACCGTGCACACCTTGCAACTGCCGTGCGGCTTGAATTCCGGGTGGTAGCACAGGTGCGGGATGTAGCGTCCCGCCGCGAGCGCGGCCTGCATCACGGTCTGCCCCGCCTCGAACGGAACGCTTGCGCCATCGAGCTGGAAAGTATCGCTCATGCTTCCTCCGCTTTCAGGTGCGCTCCCGCATCATCGCGCCCGGTCATCTGGCGTGCGCGCGCGAGTGCACCGTCGAGATCGAAGGCCGGCGAGAACACCAGCGACTTGAGGCGGTTCTCGTAGGCCGGGCGGAAATGCTTGAGCGTGTGCAACACCGGGTTGCAGGCGCTGCGCCCGAGCCCGCAGTGTGAGCCGGTCTGCAGCACATGGTCGAGATGCTCGATCTCCCCCAGGTCGTGCTGCGTGCCGTGCCCGGCGGCGATCTTGTCCATGGTCTTCTTCAGCAGTGCAGTGCCGACGCGGCACGGGGTACAGAAGCCGCAGCTCTCGTGCGCGAAAAAATGCACGAAGTTGCGCGCCACCTCGAACAGGTCACGGCTGTCATCGAACACCATGAACGCCCCGGCGGTGGGCAGATCTTCGAAGCCCAGCCTGCGGTCGAACTCATGCTCGGCGACGCACACACCGGAGGGGCCGCTGACCTGCACCGCGCGGGTGTTCGCCGCGCCGCAGTCCTGCAGCACCTCGCGCACCGATACGCCGAACGGATATTCGTAGATGCCGGGTCGCGGGCAGTCGCCGGACACCGAAATCAGCTTGCTGCCGGAAGATTTCGCCGTGCCGATGGCGCGGTAGTTCTCCGCGCCCATCTGCAGCGCCAGCGCGGCGCTGCAGAAGGTCTCCACGTTGTCCACGGCAGTCGGTTGCTGCCGGTAGCCATGAGTCACCGGGAACGGCGGGCGATTACGCGGAATGCCGCGCTTGCCCTCGAGCGATTCGATCAGCGCCGATTCCTCACCGCAGATGTAGGCGCCCGCGCCGAGGTGGATGACGATGTCGAAGTCGAAGCCAGGCTGGTTGAGGATGTTTTTCCCGAGCAGGCCGGCCTCGCGGCGGCGCTGCAGAACAGCCTGCAGGGATTCCAGCAGATAGGCGTATTCGCCGCGCAAATAGAGGTACCCATGCTGCGCGCCGATGGCCAGCGCGCACAGCGTCATGCCCTCGAACACCAAGTCGGCATAAGAGGTAAGTAACACGCGATCCTTGAAGGTGCCTGGCTCGCCCTCGTCGGCGTTGCACACCACATGGCGCACCTCGCCCGGCGCGCTGCGGCACGCCTCCCATTTCTGCCCGGTGGGAAAGCCCGCACCGCCGCGACCGCGCAGGCCGGATTGTTTGATGGCTTCGATGATATTTTCCGTTCGCCCTGAGCCTGTCGAAGGGCTTCGTGGTTCGACATGCTCACCACGAACGGCGGATAACGCCAGCGCGGCACGCAGCACATCTCCTGGAGCGATGTTGTTATCGAGCAGCGGGCCACGGCGGCGGATGTTGTCTTCGACGCGAAAGAAGTCGGCCGGCCAGTCGGTCAGAGAAGTGCGGTTGCGGATCAGGCTGCCGATCTCCTGCACGCGCTGGTGGGTAAGGCACGTGATGGCTCGTCCGTTGACCAGCATCGCCGGCCCCTGGTCGCACATGCCGGTGCAGGAGGTAGTGTTGATGCTGACCAGGCCGTCTTCCGAGACCTTGCCCGGCTGCAGCCACAACTGTCGGCACATCTGCTCCATCAGCGCCTCGCTGCCCTGCATGCGGTCGGTGATGTTGTCGGAGAACAGCACGCGGTACGCACCATTCGGCTGCAGGTGCAGGAAGGAATAGAAACCGGCGACGCCTTCGACCCGCGCGCGCGGGATGCCAAGGTTGGCACCGAGATAGGTCATTGCAGCGGGGGAAATGCAGCCGGCCAGATCCTGCACTTCGTTCAATATCTGAAGCAGGGCTTCCGGACTGCGCGCGTGACGATCCAGTATCGAATCAAGATCAGCCGTGTGTATCTCGCTACCTCCCGCCATGAAGCGCTCCCGTATGGATGACACGCTGCCGCGTTATTCTCCGGCTGATTCTATGTCATGCCTGCAGGTCTGCGCAATGCGCGGGAAAGCGTATATCTCCCTGCAGCCTGGTAGCCGTCGTCCCCTCAGAACGCGCAGATGCCGGTTTCCGGATTGCAAGTTCCCGATGTGAGCGGTTCCCAGAAGCATCCATTGCCAGCTGCCACACGGCGGATATGGCCTTTTTCTGCCAAGCCAGCAAGGGTAGCTTCCAGTTCCCCCGGCGCGAGGTCGAACACGGTAGCCAGTTCCACCGGTGCCACACGTCCGTATGCCCGGATAAATCCGAGCAAGTTTTCCGCGTTCTTTTCCGGCGCATGCCACTGAAGCGTGCCACCGCTCAAGGTGTCGATGACGGCCTGCATGGCGCTGAAACTTTGGTAACCGCGCAGCATCAGCTCACGGTCGTCATAGCGCAACAGAAAGGTTGGAAAACCGCGTACTCCGTAACTGCGCGTCGTCGCCAGATCATCGCGGAAGGCCTTTTCGGCAGAGCCATCGTTGAGGTGGCCGATGAACGCAGCGACGTCGAGGCCCACTTCGCTGGCCAGTTCGATCAATACTTCACGGCGGCCGGTTTCCCGCGCCTCGGCAGCGGATGCTTCGCGCATGCGCCGCAAGTAGCGGGCGGCCAGATCGGGATTCGTCAGTTCGGCCGCCTTGAAAGCGATATTCTGCGGGTAGGTGGATACGGTCTCGGCGGTGAACAGCCGGAAACCTTCGGTGCGCACTGGCATGCCATGACGCTCCGAGGCTTCCAGCCAATGGCGGGCAATTGAGGAATTGGATCGGTCCGGGTCGCCGCCAATATCGTTGGCTCGGTCGTAGAAGGCGCGAATATCCTCTACCAGCCCGCCCATTACATAGCGTATACGCAACTGCTCGCCGTAGCCTATCTCCAGCTTACGCAGCACCGGTTCGCTGCCCCAGCACCAGGTGCACACCGGATCGGTGAAAGCGAGGATTTCGAAAGTCGGCTGGTTTCCCATGTCTATTCTTTCAGTTATTTGGAGCTGCGCCTGTTTTCGGCACCGGACTGCTCCGCCGCACCGTGTCGATGCCACGCCGCTCAGACAGCTCGTGACCTGTACGATCGCCTTATTCGCGGCTGGCGCCCCCTCCCGCACCGGACGGCTGCGCTTTCCTCGGGCCAGTCCGCTCAGATAGAGCACCTGAAACTTGCAGGTTTGCTTTTCGCGGACGCACCATCTCCGGGGTGCGGCTGTGACACGTTACTGGCGTAAGCCAGCCGTTTGCGGGAACAGCCGTTGGCAACCCCTCCCGAACCAGACGGCTCCGCCGCACCGTGTCGGGGTTGCTACCCCGCAAGCGGGGCCCCGCTCCGCCCTCCGATAGTGCTACTCCCATTCAATCGTAGCCGGAGGTTTGCCGGAGATGTCGTAGACGACGCGGTTGATGCCGCGGACTTCGTTGATGATGCGGTTGGAGACTTTGCCGAGCAGGTCGTAGGGCAGATGCGCCCAGTGCGCGGTCATGAAGTCCTGGGTCTGCACCGCGCGCAGGGAAACCACCCATTCGTAGGTGCGGCCGTCGCCCATCACGCCGACGCTCTTCACCGGCAGGAACACGGTGAAAGCCTGCGAGGTTTTTTCGTACCAGCTCTTGCCGTCGGCATCTTTGGTGGCGTGCAGCTCCTCGATGAAGATCGCGTCTGCCCTGCGCAGGAGATCGGCGAACTCGCGCTTCACCTCGCCGAGAATGCGCACCCCGAGGCCGGGGCCGGGGAACGGGTGGCGGTACACCATGTCGTGCGGCAGACCTAGCGCAATGCCCAGTTCGCGCACTTCGTCCTTGAACAGTTCGCGCAGCGGTTCGAGCAGCTTGAGGTGCAGGCTTTCCGGTAGGCCGCCGACGTTGTGGTGCGACTTGATGGTGTGCGCCTTCTTGGTCTTCGCGCCGGCGGATTCGATCACGTCCGGATAGATGGTGCCCTGCGCGAGCCACTTGGCCTGCGGCAGTTTTTTCGCCTCGCGCTGGAACACTTCGACGAACTCGCGCCCGATGATCTTGCGCTTCTGCTCCGGGTCGGTCACGCCCGTCAGGTGCTTCATGAATTCGCCGCTGGCATCAACATGGATGACCTTCATGTGCAGATGGTTGGCGAAGGTTTCCATCACCTGCTCTGCTTCGTTGAGACGCAGCAGGCCGTTGTCCACGAACACGCAGGTGAGCTGGTCGCCAATGGCGCGATGGATCAGCGCCGCCGCCACCGAGGAATCCACCCCGCCGGACAGCCCGAGGATCACTTCGTCGTTGCCGACCTGGGCGCGAATCTTCTCCACCGCCTCGCCGATGTAGTCCGGCATGTTCCAGTCCTGCGCGCAGCCGCAGATGTCGTGCACGAAGCGGCCGAGGATCGCCTTGCCCTGATGGGTGTGGGTCACTTCGGGATGGAACTGCACCGCGTAGAAACGCCGTGCCTCGTCCGCCATCGCCGCGATGGGCGTCGCGGGGTTGCTCGCGATCACCGAGAAGCCAGGCGGCAAGGCAGTCACCTTGTCGCCATGGCTCATCCACACGTCGAGCAGGCCGTGGCCCTCGGCGTTGCTCTTGTCCTGGATGTCGTCGAACAGCTTCGAGTGGCCGCGCGCGCGAATCTCGGCATAGCCGAACTCACGCACCTTGCCGCTTTCGACCGCGCCGCCGAGCTGCGCCGCCATGGTCTGCATGCCGTAGCAGATGCCGAGCACGGGCACGCCGAGCTCGAACACGAGTTGCGGCGCCTTGGGGGTCTCTTCCTCATAGACCGAATTCGGCCCGCCGGACAGGATGATGCCGGAGGGATTGAAGGCGCGAATGTCGGCCTCCGCCATGTCCCACGGATGCAGCTCGCAATAGACATGCGTCTCGCGCACGCGGCGCGCGATGAGCTGGGTGTACTGGGAACCGAAGTCGAGGATGAGGATTTTTTTGTGCATGTCAGGAACCGTGAAAAATGAAACGTGAAATGTGAAATGTGAAACGTAATGGCAGTTACCTTTCACGTTTCACGTCTCACGTTTCACCGGATTTAATCAATATGGTAATTCGGCGCTTCCTTGGTGATCTGCACGTCGTGGACATGCGACTCGCGGATGCCGGACGAGGTGATCTCGACGAACTCGGCCTTGGTGTGCATCGTGGCGATGTCGGCGCAACCGAGGTAACCCATGCTGGCGCGCAGACCGCCCATCAGCTGGTGGATCACCGCCAGCACGCTGCCCTTGTAGGGCACGCGGCCCTCGACACCTTCCGGCACCAGCTTGTCCTGATTGGCTTCGCCTTCCTGGAAGTAACGGTCGCTGGAGCCCTGCTGCATCGCGCCCAGACTGCCCATGCCGCGATAGGATTTGTAGGAGCGCCCTTGATAAAGTTCGATCTCGCCCGGCGCTTCCTCGGTACCGGCGAACAGGCCGCCGAGCATCACCGCATGCGCGCCCGCCGCGATCGCCTTGGCGATGTCGCCGGAATAACGGATGCCGCCGTCGGCAATCAGCGGCACGCCCGTTCCCTGCAAAGTCTTCGCCACGCTCTGGATCGCGGCGATCTGCGGCACGCCGACGCCCGCGACGATGCGCGTGGTGCAGATCGAACCGGGGCCGATGCCGACCTTCACGCCATCCGCGCCGTGATCCAGCAGCGCTTGCGCCGCGCCGCCGGTGGCGATGTTGCCGCCGATCACCTCGATCTGCGGGAAGTTTTCCTTGACCCAACGAACGCGATCCAGCACGCCCTGCGAATGGCCGTGCGCGGTATCCACCACGATCACGTCCACCCCGGCCTCGGCCAGCAATGTGACGCGCTCTTCCGTCCCCTCGCCCACTCCGACCGCCGCACCGGCGCGCAGGCGGCCATGGCTGTCCTTGCAGGCGCGCGGATGTTCGCTGGACTTAAGGATGTCCTTCACCGTCATCAGGCCGCGCAGTTCGAATTCGTCGTTGACCACCAGGACGCGCTCGATGCGGTGCTTGTGCATCAGGTTGCGCGCCTCGTCGAGGCTGGCGTTTTCCCTGACGGTGATGAGCCGCTCGCGCGGCGTCATGATGTTCTGGATCGGCTGGTCGAGGTTGCTCTCGAAGCGCAGATCGCGGTTGGTCACGATGCCCACGAGCAGTTTGCCCTGCACCACCGGCAGGCCGGAAATCCTGTGCTGGCGCGTCAGGGCCAGCACGTCGCGCACCGTCATGTCCGGCGTGATGGTGATGGGATCCTTGACGACGCCGCTCTCGAAACGCTTGACCTTGGCGACCTGGGCGGCCTGCGCATAAGCCGGCATGTTCTTGTGCACGATGCCGATGCCGCCCTCCTGCGCCAGCGCGATCGCCAAGCGTGCTTCCGTGACGGTGTCCATCGCGGCGGAGAGCACCGGAATGTTCAGGCTGATGTTACGGGTAAGCTGGGTGCGCAGGCTGACATCGCGTGGCAATACGTTGGAATAGGCAGGAACGAGCAGAACGTCGTCAAAGGTCAGTGCTTTCTGGATGATGCGCATGGAACAACCCCCGGCAAAGCGCGCATTATACGCATGACGGGCAGGCCGGTAAATCGATTCTCCCGCTCTGCCCGGCCGGAAAATTTACAGCGCGGTCTGGTCGGTTTCTCCGGTGCGGATGCGGATAACCTGCTCCACCGTCGAGATGAAGATCTTGCCGTCGCCGATCTTGCCGGTGCGCGCGGCCTTGATGATCCCTTCGACCGCCGTATCGAGCAACTCGGCGGGAATCACCACCTCCACCTTGATCTTGGGCAGGAAGTCGACCACGTATTCCGCGCCACGGTACAGCTCGGTATGCCCCTTCTGCCGCCCGAAACCCTTCACCTCGGTGACCGTCAGACCGCTCACCCCCAGCTCGGAAAGCGCCTCGCGCACCTCGTCCAGCTTGAACGGTTTGATAATCGCTTCGATCTTTTTCATGGTGTGCTCCCTGAGTGCGTTGGTTTGTTGTTACGTATATGTCTGCCCGGTTGCATCAGCGCAGTTCGCTGTATACCACCGACAGGATTTCCAGCTCCTGGATGCCGCCCGGCGTGCGCAGCGTCACCACCTCGCCTTCGCGCAATTTAAGCAGACCGCGCGCCAGCGGCGAGACCCAGCTTATCAGGCCGCTTCCCGCATCCGCCTCGTCCACGCCGACGATGCTGTAGGTGCTCTCGCTTCCGGCCTCGTCGCAGACCGTCACGGTCGCGCCGAAAAACACCTGGTCACACTCGCCGCGCCGCGCCGGATCGACGACCTCGGACTGCTCCAGGCGTTTGTGCAGGAAACGCACGCGGCGGTCGATCTCGCGCAGGCGTTTCTTGCCGTAAATATAGTCACCGTTTTCGGAACGATCCCCGTTGGAAGCCGCCCAGGCGACCGTCTGCACCAGCGCCGGACGTTCCACCTTCCAGAGCTGCTCCAGTTCCTCTTGCAGCCTGCGGTAGCCGTTAGGCGTGATGTAATTTTTGACGCCTGCCGGCAACCGGGCCGGCTGTCCCGCTTCGTCATCTTCCTGTGCGTGCGCTTTGCCCATGCCGCGAATTTTACAACAAGGCCGGCTTCCACCGAATAAAACTTGCGGCGATAGCCGACCGTGGTGAAATCGATTTAAAATGAACGCAAACAAGGCTTCCGGGGTATCATCGCCAAGCCGGCTTCATTGAACTCAACCGCTCAATTCCTGATGCGCCCTGACACGTGCATATTGTTGATTAACCGCAAAGAGGTAACGACGTGATTCGCTCTCCCGAAATTTTCAAAGTATTGCAAATGGCCCCCCTGTTCCAGGGAGTATCCAGCAAATTACTCGTCGAGAAGCTGGTTCATTCCAGGGTGCGCGCCTTGAATTCGGGTGAAACATTGCTGGTTCCAGGCCAAGCCAACAATGTAGTCTATGTCGTCCTTTCCGGACGCCTGCGCATTCAGACCAAGGATAGCGGCGTCGAGCCCATCGCCATGCTTGGCGAAGGAGAATGCGTAGGAGAAGAGTCCCTCATCGGCGACGTGCATATTCCGGCATACGTCATTGCCGCGACCGAGTGCAAACTGCTTGCGATTGAACACCCCGCGCTATGGGAGCTGATCGATGCCTCGCACCAGGCCGCGCACAACATGCTCAGCGTGCTGAGCATGCGCATTCGCCCCGCCGCCCAGGTCATCATGGAAAGCCACGAGAACCATAGCGGATTTTCAGGCACCCCGATCGTCGATGAAATGACCGGACTTTATAACCGGCAATGGATCGAGGAGAAAATCAGCCGCTACCTGCGCCGCTATATTTACGACAAGCAGCCCAGCTGCCTCATGATGGTGAAAATAGACCGATTCAGGGAGCTGGAGGACAAATACGGCGAACTCGGCAGCGAGCAGGTGCTGCGGGATACCGCGCACACCATGTCGTCCTGCCTGCGCCCGGATGACCAGGCCGGGCACTTTCTCGGCGAACAATTCGCGGTCTTCATGCCGCACACCGCCCTGTCCGAAGGCTGCATAGGCGCGGAAAGACTGAGAACGGCGATCAACGAAGCCGTGATAGTGCTGCCCAGCGGCGATGCCCTGCCGCCTACCAGCGTGTCCCTGGGCATCAGCCCTACTCATCCGGATGACACGCCGGCCAGCCTGCTTGACCGCGCGAATGAGGCTCTGCAGCTGGCAATCCAAAGTGGCGGCAACTGTGTAAAGTGGCATGATACGGAGCCGGGACGCGAGACGGCGCAGCCACCGGTAAACACGCCATCACCGGCAAATGTGCAACCATCGGCGAATGCCAATGCCGCTCCGCCCGTCAAGCCGTTCATGTCTCTCTGGACCGGTGCACAGCCTGAAGTGAGAACGCCTCGCCCTGCCAATGAGAACTGATTCAGAACTGCTCAAGGAATAATGATTACACGGATCTTGAATACCGAGGTATTCGGGTTCGGCTGACTGATCGGAACCAAAAAATCCACGGTCCGATTGTCACAGATATTGCGCGATGAAAAACCGCGCAATCGTTTGATTGGCGTCCCCTACGAGATTCGAACTCGTGTTACCGCCGTGAAAGGGCGATGTCCTAGGCCTCTAGACGAAGGGGACTTGACTCAGTTTCTTTGGTGGAGGTAAGCGGGATCGAACCGCTGACCTCTTGCATGCCATGCAAGCGCTCTCCCAGCTGAGCTATACCCCCGGTACCTCGAAAGAGCGCGCATTATAGTGATGCGACCTATGCTTGTAAAGCCGACTTCCGAAAAAATTAGAAGTTGCCTTAAAAATTCGCGAGGATGGATAGATGCAAGGCGCACGGGCGTTGCATGGCCATTCGACTAGGCTGGCAAAAAACGCCAGCAAGTCGCTGGTCAACGCAGCAACCGGAATGTACACAGAAGCACATGAGGATTGTGACAACGAAGTTGCGGTGAAGGCTCACATGCGCAGCATGTTATGCCGAAACCAATACCGCGCAACGCCGCAGACGCCCTTCGCAGCAATTTTCAAGACAGCTTCTTACAGGTGCCTTCCCATGCGCGCCAACACGGTTTCGCGCGGGAACAATGCGATCACCGCATCGACCGACGGCGTGTGCGTCTGCCCGACCAGTATCACGCGCAACGGCATCGCCAGTTTGGGCATTTTCAGGTTATGTTTAGCCAGCAATTCCTTGATCAGCGCGTTCAGCGCCGGAGCCTCCCAGACAACATCGGCGAAACGTTCCGCGAGTTCGCGCAGCGCGGGCAGCACTTCCGGCACGAGATGCGTATCCAGCAGCTCCTGCGCGGGATGCAGATCGATGTAGAACACCTCGGCGGCGTCGGCCAGTTCGTTAAGCGTTGCGACACGTTCCTTGTACAGCGCGATGACGGCTTCCAGTGCAGGGGCTGCGCCCACCGTCACGCCGCGCGCTTCGAGGCGCGGCCGCACCAGCGCTTCGAGACGCGCATTGTCGGCCGCCTTCAGGTAATGCTGGTTCACCCAGTTCAGTTTTTCGGTGTTGAACTGTGCGGCGGACGGCGTGATGTGGTCGAGGTCGAACCACTGGCAGAACTGCTCCACCGAGAAAATCTCCTCGTCGCCGTGCGACCAACCCAGGCGCGCCAGGTAATTGATCACCGCCTCTGGCAGGTAGCCGTCTTCATCATACTGCATCACGCTGACTGCGCCGTGGCGCTTGGAGAGCTTGGTGCCGTCATCGCCGAGGATCATCGACAGGTGCGCGTATTGCGGCACCGTCGCGCCCAGCGCCTTGAGAATATTGATCTGGCGCGGCGTGTTGTTCACGTGGTCGTCGCCGCGGATCACGTGCGTGATGCCCATCTCCCAGTCGTCCACCACCACGCAGAAGTTGTAGGTCGGCGTGCCGTCGCCGCGCGCAATGATCAGGTCGTCGAGCTCGCTGTTCTCGAACACGATCCTGCCCTTGACCTGGTCGTCCCACGTTGTTACGCCGTGCAGCGGGTTCTTGAAGCGCACCACCGGTTTGATGCCCTCCGGTGGCTCCAGCAGCACCTTGCCCGGCTCCGGGCGCCAGCGCCCGTCATAGCGCGGCTTCTCGCCGCGCGCCCGCTGTGCCTCGCGCAGCGCCTCCAACTCCTCGGCAGTCATATAGCAGTAATAGGCCGTGCCTGCGTCCAGCATCTGTTGGATCACCACCTTGTAGCGGTCCATGCGCCGCATCTGGTAATACGGCCCCTCGTCACAGTCGAGGTTCAGCCATTTCATTCCGTCCAGGATCGCCTGCACCGCTTCGGGGGTGGAGCGTTCCACATCGGTGTCCTCGATGCGCAGGATGAAGGTGCCGCCGTGCTTGCGGGCATACGCCCAGGAAAACAAGGCGGTGCGCGCGCCGCCGATATGCAGATAACCGGTCGGGCTGGGAGCGAAACGAGTGCGTACAGTCATAGGGATAAACAGGAATGGCAAGCGATAAGGCGCGCATTTTACGCCAGCTTGGCTGTCGCGCACACAAAGTTGTAGCCGGGGTCATTGACTGAGGCCACCGCGTTATGCTCTAATTCGCGCCCTCTTCGGGGCGGTTAGCTCAGCGGTAGAGCACTGCCTTCACACGGCAGGGGTCACTGGTTCGATCCCAGTACCGCCCACCATCGCAACTATATGATGCGATGAAGAAATCAAGCAACTTCCGATTTCTCCCCTATCCCAAATCGTTCCGATTGCTCCAAATTTTCTCCACGAGAGCAATGGAGTGTGTTCGATGGCATCAATTCGACAACGAGGGATTTATTGGGAAGCGCGAGTCAGGCGAGACGGCTGGCCTACACTCTCTCGTAGCTTTAACAACAAAGCCAATGCACGAGCTTGGGCCACGGTCATCGAATCCGAGATGGAGCGCGGCGTCTTTATCGATCGCACCGAGGCAGAGAAAAATACCCTAGGTGATTTGCTCCAACGCTATCTCACCGAAATATCCAGCCAGAAAAAAGGCCACGACTCCGAACGTTACCGACTTATATCGCTCCAGAACGATCCGATTGCCAAATTCAAAGTCGCAGGTCTATCCGGAAAACTGATGGCCGAATGGCGAGATCAGAGGCTAAAGGAAGTTTCCGGCTCTACAACCAATCGAGATCTGAATCTCATTTCCCACGTTATCAACGTAGCTCGGAAAGAATGGGGTATCCACATCGACAATCCTATCTCAATGATCCGCCGGCCGGCGGAAAACCGCGCACGTAGCCGTCGACTCGGTATTGGAGAAGAAGAGAAACTATTGGCTGAGCTGGAAGAAACAACCAGGTCGGAGCGTGGCACTTTCAAGGAAGGCGGCTCCAGGAATCCATGGGTACGTCCCTTGGTAATCCTTGCATTGGAAACGGCCATGCGCCGTGGAGAACTGCTGTCGCTGCGTTGGGCGGATGTGTTTCTCGCTGATCGATATGTCCGGCTTCACGACACCAAGAACGGAGAATCACGCGACGTGCCTCTTTCTGCACGTGCCTATGAGGTTCTGGCTGGTCTACCAAGACATATCTCAGGACGAGTTTTCCCAATAACGGCGGACGCCATCAAAAAAGTCTTCACACGAGCTGTGGAGCGTGCAGACCTTGGTGATCTGCACTTCCACGATCTGAGACATGAGGCGACCAGCAGAATAGCCGAGAAGCTGGACAACGTACTAGAACTATCTGCCGTAACCGGACACAAGACGCTCTCAATGCTAAAACGCTATTACCATCCAAGGGCAAAGGACTTGGCCAAAAAGCTTGGATAGGCGCAAACAATCTCAGTCGCGAGCTGATCTGACAGGATTAGATAACTGTCCACATCATGCCCATGCAGGTAAAAACGACGCCAAGTTGATATTCCTAATTATAAATATCCATATGAGGGTCGTGGAAGTGCAGATTTTGGATAACTGCACTTCCACGAACAGAGGCATTAAACGTCCTGCAGAATAGCTGAAGCTTGGCCATGAGCCAGAAATAAGCACTCGGCTAAAGCTGTCTACACAAACTATATCAACCGAGACGAACCACCTCCGCGCCGAGAGCCGGTTGCCTGATCGCCTGCGCCTGGACGCCAAACTGAGCCGCACCGATGGTCTCCTGCGCCGCAGCAAGGCCGATCCCGGCCAGACTGCCGTTCCTGCCATACTGGTAGGCTAGGTCGCCGCCTATCGCCGCCGAGTCGCTTGCGGCCAGGTGCGCGTCGAGCAGCGCGTTCATGGCGCTCCAATGCCTGAACGCGCCTTCGCCGGACTTGTTGCCGCGTGCCAGGTCGAAGGCATTGACGATGGCGGTGAAGTCGAATTGCTGCACGGGCTGGTTCAGCAGCGGATCGGATGAAGCCGCGTCGAAGCCTTCCATCGCCTCGGTCACTACCTGCAGGTTGAGCACGCTCTTGTAGTTGGCATCAGTCTCGTACCAGTTCTTGAACGTGATTTGATCGCCATCATCCATTTCAAGCACCAGGTCGCCATCTACCTTGGACAGCGCGATGTCCTTATAGCGGATATTCCCGCCCAGGCTCAGGGTGTTGTCGGTGCCGACCCCGCCGTAAACGGTATCGCGCCCGTCTCCCCGGTTGAAGACGATGATATCGGCACCGTTGCCGGTGCGGATGACATCGTTGCCGGCTCCGCCAGCGAACAGTTCATTACCCGCATTGCCGGTCAGATTATCTGCTCCCTCCCCGCCATCCAGCAGGTTGTTGCCGCCGTTGTCGCGCAGGATGTCGTTGCCGCTCCCGCCCTGGAGGATGTCGTTGGCGGCATTGCCCTGCAACAGGTCGTTGCCATCGAGCCCCGAAAGCCAGTTTGCGCCGCCGTTGCCGACGATGGTGTTGTCGAGCGCGTTGCCGGCGCCGTTGATGTCGTCAGTACCTGCCAGTGTAAGATTCTCGACATTGTCCGTCAGCGTGTAGCTCACGGTGGAGCGCACCGTGTCCATCCCGCCCTTCCGGCCTTCGATGATGATGTCGCCGCTGTTGTCCACCACATAGGTATCGTCGCCCTCCCCGCCGATGAGGGTATCAATTCCCTGGCCGCCATCCAGCGTGTCGTTGCCTTCGCCGCCCGACAGGATGTTGTTGCCTTCGTTGCCGGTCAGCACGTTGTCCAGTTCATTCCCTATCGCATAGAGCGATTGAGTGCCGGTCAGCGTCAGGTTCTCGAAGTTGTCCTTCAGGATGTAGCTGACGGAGCTCACCACCGTATCGATGCCTTCCTTGCGCTCTTCGATCAAGCGGCTTTGCGTGTCGATCACATAGTAAGTGTCGTCGCCCTCTCCGCCGATCAGCGTATCCGCGCCACCGTTCCCGATCAGCGTATCGTTGCCGTCCTTGCCCCTCAGCACATTGGCGGCAGCGTTGCCGATCAGGATGTTGTCGAGATCGTTACCCGTGCCGTTGATCGCCTCGCTTCCGGTCAACACCAGATTCTCGACATATTTGCCCAAGGTGTAGGTGATGCTGGAGCGCACCGTGTCGATTCCGCCGGCGGGATATTCGGACGAAACCGATTTCTCGTCATCGTCATCATGATCGTCGTCGCCATGATCGCCATCGTCATGATCGTCATCGCCCGCTTCCACCACGCGGTCGCCAGTGCTATCGACCACGTAAGTATCGTCGCCCGTCCCGCCTATCATCACGTCGGCGCCGGTCCCGCCATCCAGGAAGTCATTGCCGCCCAAGCCGATCAATATGTTGTTGCCGCTGTTGCCGATCAGCACATTGTCGAGCTCGTTGCCCGTGCCGTTGATGTTCTCGGTTCCGGTCAGGGTGAGATTTTCGACGTTGTCGGTCAGGGTGTAGGTGATGCTAGACAACACATGATCGATGCCGGCATTGAAGTCTTCGCTGACGAGGTCGCCGATGTTGTCCACTACGTAGGTATCGTCACCCGCTCCGCCGTGCATGGTGTCCGCACCCAGGCCGCCATCCAGCAGATCGTTGCCTCCGTTGCCAAGCAGGGTATCGCTGCCCGCATATCCGAACAAGCGGTTGTTCCCCTCGTTGCCGGTGAGGATGTTGTCCAGCTCGTTGCCGAAGCCGTCGATGTCCGCCGTACCAGTCAGTGTCAGATTCTCGACGTTGGCCGAGAGCCCGTAGCTCACCGAAGAGAACACGATGTCGGTGCCTTCACCGGGATTCTCCACCACGACATCGGCTGCGTTATCCACGATGTAGCTATCGTCGCCCGCGCCGCCGATCAGCAAATCGGCGCCGGCAGCCCCGTCCAGCACGTTGTTCGCGGCATTGCCGACGATCACGTTATCCAGCGCATTTCCGGTGCCGTCGATTGCGGCAGTTCCGGTCAATGTCAGGTTCTCCACGTTCTCCGTCAACGCATAGCTTATCGAGGAGAAGACCTGGTCCTTGCCAGCACCCATGTCTTCCACAACAAGGTCGCCGACATTGTCTACCACATAGGTATCGTCACCGGCTCCACCCGACATCCTGTCCGCGCCCGAACCGCCATCAAGCAGGTCATTCCCACCGTTGGCGATCAGGGTGTCGTTACCATCCAGGCCGTACAGGGTATTGGCCGCATCGTTGCCAACGATCAGGTTGTCCAGCATGTTGCCGGTGCCGCTGATAGCATCAGTACCTGTGAGAATCAGGTTTTCGACGTTGTCGGTGAGCGTGTAAGTGATGCCGGATTCGACGGTGTCGATGCCGGAACCGGCTGCCTCGATAACGAGATCGCCATCGCTTTCCACCACATAGGTATCGTCGCCCGCGCCGCCCTGCATGACGTCGGAGCCGGTACCGCCGTCCAGCCGGTCGTTTCCGCCGTTGGCCAGCAACGTGTCGTTGCCGTCCAGGCCGGAAAGGATGTTCGCGCCGTCGTTGCCGGTGATGATGTTATCCAGTTCATTACCGGTTCCGTCGATGTCGGCAGAGCCTGTCAGGGTGAGGTTCTCGACGTTGGCCGACAGGCCATAGCTCACCGAGGCGAGGATGGTGTCGATGCCTTCGTTGAGGTTTTCCATGACGATGTCGAATGCGTTATCCACGACGTAGGTATCGTCGCCCGCCCCGCCCTGCATGGTATCCGCGCCGGCTCCACCATCCAGCAGGTCGTTCCCGCCATTGGCGATCAAGGTGTCGTTGCCGTCCAACCCAAGCAGGACGTTCGCCGCGTCGTTGCCGATCATCAGGTTGTCCAGCGCGTTGCCCGTACCATCGATGGCATCGGTATTGGTAAGAACCAGATTCTCGACGTTGTCGGTCAGCGTGTAGGAAATGCCGGACAGCACTGTGTCAATACCGGAATCGAGGCCTTCGCTGACGAGGTCGCCAATGTTGTCCACCACATAGGTGTCGTCACCAAGCCCACCCGACATCGTGTCCGCGCCCAGCCCGCCGTCCAGCCAGTCATTCCCGCCGTTGGCGATCAAGGTATCGTTGCCATCCAGGCCGGACAGGACATTTGCCGCGTCGTTGCCGATGATGATGTTGTCCAACCCGTTGCCGGTGCCGTTGATAGCATCAGTGCCGGTGAGAATCAGGTTTTCTACGTTGTCGGTCAGTGTGTAGGTGATGCCGGATTCGGCGGTATCGATGCCAGAGTTGATAGCTTCGATAACAAGGTCGCCGGAGCTTTCCACGACATAAGTGTCGTCGCCCGAACCGCCCAGCATCGTGTCCGCCCCGAGCCCGCCGTCCAGCCGGTCATCCCCGCCGTTGGCGATCAAGGTGTCGTTGCCGCCCAGGCCGGACAGGATGTTTGCCGCATCGTTGCCGACGATCAGGTTGTCCAGTTCGTTGCCGGTGCCGTTGATGGCATCGGCGCCAGTGAGAATCAGGTTTTCGACATTATCGGTCAGCGTGTAGGTGATGCTGGATTCGACGGTGTCGATGCCGGAGTCAGCCGCCTCAGTAACGAGGTCGCCTGAACTTTCCACGACATAAGTATCATCGCCTGATCCGCCCTGCATGATGTCTGCGCCGGCACCCCCATCGAGCAGGTCGTTCCCGCCATTGGCGATCAGGGTGTCGTTGCCATCCAACCCAAGCAGGACGTTCGCCGCGTCGTTGCCGATCATCAGGTTGTCCAGCGCGTTGCCCGTGCCATCGATGGAATCTGCGCCGGTGAGAACCAGATTCTCGACGTTGTCCGACAGGCCGTAGCTCACCGACGCAAGCACAGTGTCGGTTCCTTCGCCCGGATTCTCCGCGACGATATCAGCCACATTGTCAACGATGTAGGTGTCGTCGCCTGCGCCTCCGGCCATCGCGTCCGCACCCAGGCCGCCGTCCAGCACGTTATTGCCCGCGTTGCCGCTCAGCACATTATCGAGCGCATTGCCGGTGCCGTTGAAATTGCCCGTCCCGGTCAACGTCAGGCCCTCGACGTTGCCGCCCAGCGTGTAGTCGAAACCGACCTCCACCGTATCGAAGCCGGCGCTGGCCTCCTCGACAACTACATCGCCCGCATCGTCCACCACATAGGTATCGTTGCCCGCGCCGCCCGCCATCGTGTCTGCACCAAGGCCGCCGTCGATGCGGTTGTTGCCGCTGTTCCCCGTGATTACGTTGTCGAGCTCATTGCCGGTTCCATTGATGTCCAGGCTACCGGTCAGCACCATGTTCTCGATTTCGGCCGCCAGGGTATAAGTGACGCTGGACCTCACCGTGTCGATGCCGGCACCCTCGTCCTCCAGAATCCTGTCGCCGGCATTATCCACGATGTAGGTGTCGTCGCCCGCGCCGCCCAGCATCGCGTCCGCGCCCAAACCGCCGTCCAGCACGTTGTTGCCCGCATTGCCGGTCAACATATTGCTCAGCGCATTGCCCGTGCCATTGATATTGCCCGTCCCGGTCAGCAACAGACTCTCGACGTTGTCGCCCAGTGTATAGTCGAAACCGACCTGCACCGTATCGAAGCCTGCGTTGGCCTCTTCCACGACCACGTCGCCCGCATCGTCCACCAAATAGACATCGTTGCCCGCGCCGCCCTGCATGGTGTCGGCGCCCGCGCCGCCGTCGATGCGGTTGTTGCCGGCATTGCCGGTGATGACGTTGTTCAGCGCATTGCCGGTGCCGCCGATGTTGCCCGAGCCGGTCAGCACCAGATTCTCGACGTTCGCCGTCAACTTGTAGCCGATGCTGGAGAGCACCGTATCGTTGCCCGCATTCGGGTTTTCGATCACGATGTCGCCGGTGCTGTCCACCACGTAGGTGTCGTCGCCGCGCCCGCCGCTCAGCGTGTCTGCGCCGTATCCCCCGTCCAGCAGGTTATTGCCGTTATTGCCGGTGATGACATTGTCCAGTGCATTGCCCGTCCCGTGCAGGTTCGCGCTGCCGGTCAGCGTAAGGTTTTCGACGTTGTTGGTGAGCGTATAGCTGATGCCCGCATGGACGGAATCGTTGCCCTCGTTCAAATTCTCGATCACCAGATCGCCCGCGTTGTCCACGACATAGGTATCGTCGCCAGCGCCGCCGATCATCGTATCCCCGCCCACGCCGCCATCCAGCAGGTTGTTGAGCGCATTGCCAACCATGGTATCGTTGCCCGGCGTGCCCAGGATCGTGCTACTGCCGCCGTCTGCAGTCAGCGTACTGTCGGCAGCCTTGGTCGCCAGCGCCGCCACGTCCCACACCGTGCCGTCGGCAAATTCCACCCGTTCAACCTTGCCCGCATCGCTGGCGAACCAGTCCAGCACGGTGATCTTGTCGGTCGTTCCCTTGATGCTGAGATACAGGTTGTCGGCATCGCGCGTCACCTTCACGTCCGCCGGATTCACATCTGCCGCGACCTTGATGGTGTCGATATTGCCGGCCGCCGTATCGTACTCATAGACATAATCCTGCCCCGCGCCGCGCCCGAACAGATAGGTATCGTTCCCGCTTCCGCCTTGCAGGTAATCGTTGCCCGCCAATCCCGCCAGCGTATCGTTCCCGCCAAAGGCCTCGATGAAATCGTCCCCGGCAGTTCCTACCAGGAAGTCGTCGCCTTCGGTCGGGATCGACAGCAGTGCCGCATGTTCGGACACATCCCACGTTACCCCGTCGGCAAACACCAATTGCTCGATCCTGTTCGCCTCGCCCGCAAACCAGTTCGCCAGCGTCAACTTATCGGTAGTGCCGTTGATGCTGATGTAGAGATTGTCCACATCGCGTGTGATCTTCACGTCAGCCGCCGAGATGCCCGCGCCCAGCCTGACGATGTCAACATTGCCTGCCGCCGCATCGTAATCGCTGATCGTATCCTGCCCGGCGCCGCGCCCGAACATATAGGTGTCGTTGCCGCTGCCGCCGTCCAGCGAGTCGTTGCCCGCACCGCCGATCAGGATGTCGTCGCCCGCGCCGCCGAACAGCGCATCGTCCTGCGCGCCCCCGTCGAGCAGGTCGTTGCCGTCACCGCCGTCCAGCCGGTCGTAACCTTCCATCCCGGCCAGTTCGTCGTTGCCCGCGCCGCCGAACAGCGCGTCGTTGCCGGTGCCGCCGTAGACCTGGTCGTCGCCCGCGTCGCCGGACAGGACGTTGTTGCCGTCGCCGCCCGCGACCAGGTCGTTGCCGTCGCCGCCGAAGATGACGTCGTTGCCGCCTTCGCCGAACAGCGCATCGTGGCCGTCGCCGCCCAGCACCACGTCGTTGCCCAGCCCGGCGAACACCACGTCGTCGCCCTCTGCGCCGATAACGAGGTCATTGCCGCCGCCCGCGTAGACGATGTCGTTGCCCGCCCCCGCGTCGATCACGTCGTTGCCGATGTCGGAGAACACTACGTCGTCGCCTTCCAGTGCCTCGATGATGGTGTTGCCGTTGTTGCCCAGCAGCAGGTCTTTGCCGGGGGTGCCGGTGATGGTTTCGAGCGGGGCGAACGGCGGCTTGACCGCAACGGTGGTAGTGCCGTCCGCGTTATGCACGAGCACTTCGTCGCTGTATTGCAGGGTGACGTCGGCCATGTTGAGCGTGCTGCCGTCCGCCTTAGTGACCTGGCCGATGCCGTGCACGGTCTGGCCGTTGATGACCTGGAATTGGCCGTTGCTCGCCAGGTTCACGGAGGCGATGCCCAATTCGTCCAGCGTTTTGAATTCGCCCGCATCGGTGATGCCGTCCTGGTCGGCGTCCTGCCATACGCCGAACTTGCCCCACTGTGCATCGAGCGCGGAGAAGAAACCGTCGTTGTTGGTGTCGAACGCAGCAAGCCCTTCCAGATCGGTCTGCGCATCGGGCTGGTAGCCCGCAAAGCTGATCTCGCTGCCGTTGTCGATGAGACCGTTGCCGTCGGCGTCGAAGGCGAGCAGGCCGTCACCCGGCGCCACCCAGGCCATGCGGTGTTTCCAGCCGTCGTTGTTGATGTCGAAGAAGACGTTGGAGTCGTCCACGTTGGTGAACTGGAAGCCGTTGCCGTCCAGGTCTATCGAGATGGGCTTGCCGCCCCCGCCGCTGCCCAGGTTGGGGTTGTAGGCGCCGGTGTGGACGGTGTCGACCTGAATGGTAGCGCTGGCACCCTGCGGGTCAGTCACGCGGACGGTGAACGGGTCGGCCTGCGTCGAGTATGTATCGACATAGGAATCGCGCCCCCTATATCGCTGTCCATCCGGTTCGGTGCCCGGTGTGTTCGGGCCGGACCAGTTGACGTAGCCGATATTGCCGCTGGCATCGACGGTGCCCTCGCCCTTCTGCGCCTGTGCGGACACATCGAAGGTTAACGACCCGGTAGGATCGTCGATGTCACTGACGATGACGGTGGCCTTGTTGGGGCCGTCCGTGTCCTCCCATTTGACGATGGTGTTGTGCGCGCCATAAGTATCGGTCCATGCGTCGTAGCCGTAGTACGGCTCATAGTGCGGCACACCGAGGCCGGTCAACATGCGATCGCCATCGCGCCAGCGAAAGCTGCCGACGTAACCATAGATCGGCCGTAGATGCTGGTCGAGCGTCACTGTCGGCGCGTCGTTGACGTTTTGCAGGGTGATATCCACCGAGGCGGTGGCAGTTTGCCCGGTGACGGCCTTGATGCTGTAGTCAAACTGCGCCGCGCCGAAGTAGTTCGCATCCGGGGTGTAGTGCACAAACCCGTTCCCATCCAGAAAACCGCTCCCGTGCGTGAAACCGGACACCCCCGTGATGCTCAAATTGCTGCCCGACAATCCCGCCAGCGTATCGTTGGCCAGGAGGTCGGCGGCGCTGATGATGAGTTCGGTGTCTTCATAGCTGGTGACGCCGTCGCGGTTGGCCTGGATGGCGCTCCTGTCGTCGATGCGGGTGGCGAGGAGGCTGATCTGGCCGTTGCTGGTCTGGACGATGATGCCTTCGGGGACGGTGTAGGTGATGGTGCCTTCGGTGTCGGCGACGAGGTCGGGGCTGGAGAGTTCGCTGACCTGGCCGTTGCGCTCGAAGGTGCCCATGGCGTAGTTGAGCGAGGTGATGCCGAGCTGGGCGAGGGTCCTGGTTTCGCCTGCGTCCGCCGCGCCGTTGCCGTTGGCGTCCTGCCAGACCTTGAGTTCGTTCCACACGGGGTCGAGGGCGCTGAGGCTGCCGTCGTAGTTGCTGTCGATCCAGCGCATGCCGTTGAGGCCGCGCCCGGATAGCGCCACGGTCGAGTTGCTGAAGAGTTCCTTGCCGCCGTCGATCTGGCCGTTTAGGTTGCGGTCGAGGAAGAGGAAGCCGTCGCTGTTGTTGAGCCATGCGGTGTTCTTGAGGTAGCCCGAGTCGTCCACGTTGAAGGCGACGGTCCTGGCCGCACCCGTGGTCTGGACGCCGTCGCCGTTGAGGTCGAGGGCGACGGGGCGGAAGGTTTGTGTCGTGGCCCCGGCGGCTGGAGAGGGTGCGAGCAATCCCGCCCTGCCCGCCCTCTCTTCTTCGGTAAGCCCCGCCATCGGGTCGCCCGCCTGCGTCTGCAATGCGGCGGTCTCGACTTCCCACATCGGGGCGATGGCGCCGCGCTCCAGTGCGACGCGGATCATGCGTTCGGAGAGCGACTGGCTGGCCTGCACGGAGCCCGCCGGGGCGTTGTAGGGGCGGCCGGTGAGGTCGTAGAGGACGCCGGGGTTGCGCTGTTCGCCGGTGAGCGGGTCGATGTCGGTGATGCCGTAGCCGGTGTAGTTGCGGTAGGTGAGCGAGGGCATGCGGTTGGCGACGATGCCGATGGCGCTGCCGGGGTTGACCCTTTGTTGTTCGGCAACGAGCTGGTCGAGGTAGGTGAGGACGCTGTTGTAGGTCTGTGTGGCGGTCTCGAGTCCGCCGTATGCGCCGGTGGCGTTGGCGACGGCGTTGAAGCCGCTCCATGTTGCGGATGCGTTGCCCCAGGCTTCGGGCGGGGCGTCGCTGCCGCCGAAGAGTGATCTGACCATCTGGAAGGCGTAGTAGGCGTAGGCGATGGGGGCGGCGGGGGTCATGGAGATGACAGACATTGCCGCGCCGACTTCGTCGCCTTTGGAGATGGCGTTGACGAGGTTGAGGACGCCGATGACACTGGGGCCGTAGGTGCCCGGTGTGCCGCTGAGGGTGTTGCTAAAGTTGTTCACCGAGTTGCTGACCTCTGCCACCCCCCCTGAAAAGCTTATGTAGGCTTGGACGCCAGCGCCCAACGCCTGCGCCCCTGCCGTGATGGCGCCCATGGTGTCGCCGCGCTTGAGTGCGGCATCGAGACTCATGATGCTCAATATGCCGCTGCCGACGCTGGCGGCTCCGGAGAGGTTGTAGTTGGGTGCGCCGCCATTTAGTGTATTGAGTGTGTTCGCCAAGCGCAGGCCGGAGGCCACTACCGGCAGGGGCTCGCCGGATTGGATGGCCTTGACCAAGGAGAGGGCGTCGATTAATGGAGGGGCATAGGTCTGAATCGCATTGCCGATTGGTGTCAATGCATTCAAGAGCGCTTGTGCGCCATTGGGTGCGTTTAGAGATGTGCCATTATCACTAACGTGATAAACAGCCTTGGCATTACCTCCTGTAGCAATCTCCAAATTTAATATAGGGGTGCCGTTTCCATCGGTGACAACATTGCCATTGCTATCGATCAACGTTGACAACATATTGCCTTGCCCATCGTCGATGGCAAATGGGTCGAGCCTAGGGAAAACAACGCCCGGTGATGGCACAGTTTGCGAATCGGGTGCAACCTCGTAACTGCCATTCTGGATGGCTTGGTCGATGCCGTCCATATCATGTAGCTTCACGCCCGTCACCAGTTTTCCAAGCACAAAACCCAGCAAAGGATTACTCGCCAGTATGGTTGACATGACATTAAAAACGCCTGAGGCTGTGCTGTTTTCCAGTGTCACAGTACATTGGCGAGTTCCCTCAATGTTGGGACCGGCTGATCCAACTATTCCACCGCCAAATGGACCGACACCAGCGGTATTGCAGGAGATGAAGTTCGTGCCGCCAACAGGAGTAATATTCTGACTCGCCAAATACTGTGTATAGCCAGTAGACCTAATAATTGCCCCCGCACCTATGCCGTCGTATCCCACACCGTCCCATCCAAAGGTGTAAGTAAACATTTGGACGAATCCTTCGGCAAAGGAGTGCCCAGAGGCCGAGATGGAATAACCTGCGTATTGCGGGTTGTTTTTTACGATGTTGTCTATTTTCGCAGCAAAGTCCAAACCATCCTTGAACTGCTGCGCACCAGCATCCCATCCGGTGACAGCCGAACTCCACGAGGCCACGTCTTTGCCATCGTTGGTGCCAGCCACAGCCACAAATATTCGTTTATCGCCGGGGTCAGAACTGATGTAAGCGCGCGCCTGAAAACCGTTAGACTCATTGGGTATCAGGTCAATGCCAGTTGTCGGGTCTCTCAACGGCACCCACCCCGGCGGCGGCGTACTTCCATAAGCCGCTACCGCCATGGTGCTCCCGGTTTGAACGAGTTGTTGATCTTGCAGACTTACAAATGTGGCCATGATTCTCCCCTTAACCTTGTGGATGTTGAGTTATATGGTGCAATCAGTGCTATTTGGTGTTGCCTTTTCGGCTGTCAAAAAAACTTCGGATCAGGTTATTCATTACATCTTCATTTGGTTTGTTCTGCGCGTTATATGCGGCGTTCGCGCGCTGCAAGAATCGCTGCGGAAACTCGATGATGTGGATAGGTCGAACATCGTTTCTTTTCAGATGCCCCTTCGTGAATTGATCTAGGTCTCGAGAATTTTCATAGATCATTTGCACTTTCTCTGGCCCTATATATTGAGGGCACACGCCAGAACCTATATAACTGAGCAAGCCAATACCCGGATCGTATTCCCGGTCAAATAAGGCTAGGCTCGCTCCACCTTGCCTATACTTGCCATAACGCAATTCACTTCCGCCTGAATTCATCACACTTAGGCGACTGATCTGTTTTTCCCTTGAGGCTGGAGTAAGCCCCAAGAAACGACCCGATGAGAGCCCGTTCATCAAGTTGTCGCGTACCCTGTCTGTCACCCACGACAAATCAATCCGGTTATCGTAGTAAATATCCATCTGGCAGTTCAGCGGCTTCCAGCAGTTGTCTGCCTTACCCCCATAACCGCACATGATTTCGCCTATCGTGGTCATGCGCCATGCCACTGCATATGCTCCTTTGAGTTCAGGTTCTATCCACTCCTCCGGCATGCGGAAGCGCTCGGCGAATTCTTTGGTGTATGCCCAGATGTATGGGTCTAAAACATAGGTGCCACGATTCTGGAAGGTGTAATTGTCGTCGTGGGTTGACTTAAAAACTTTGTCCTCCCATGAACGCTCGCTCCACGGAATTTCCTTGATTTGTGCCGGGGTGTTTGTTTCCGCATGTGCCAGAACTATTCTGAACGAAAAGCACAATGACAAAATCAAAAAAATAGCCAGATTTATTTTTGTCATCGATTTCATGCTGCTCTCCTTTCGCAGAACCACTCACTATCATTCGCCGCACCAAAGTAGTTCGCGTCCGGCGTGTAGTGCACAAACCCGTTCCCGTCCAGAAAACCCGTCCCATGCGTGAAGCCGGAAACACCCGTGAGGCTGAGGTTCTGGCCCGCGAGTCCCGCGAGTGTGTCGTTGGCCAGCAGGTCGGCGGCGCTGATGATGAGTTCGGTGTCTTCGTAGCTGGTGACGCCGTCGCGGTTGGCCTGGATGGCGCTCCTGTCGTCGATGCGGGTGGCGAGGAGGCTGATCTGGCCGTTGCTGGTCTGGACGATGATGCCTTCGGGGACGGTGTAGGTGATGGTGCCTTCGGTGTCGGCGACGAGGTCGGGGCTGGAGAGTTCGCTGACCTGGCCGTTGCGCTCGAAGGTGCCCATGGCGTAGTTGAGCGAGGTGATGCCGAGCTGGGCGAGGGTCCTGGTTTCGCCTGCGTCCGCCGCGCCGTTGCCGTTGGCGTCCTGCCAGACCTTGAGTTCGTTCCACACGGGGTCGAGGGCGCTGAGGCTGCCGTCGTAGTTGCTGTCGATCCAGCGCATGCCGTTGAGGCCGCGCCCGGATAGCGCCACGGTCGAGTTGCTGAAGAGTTCCTTGCCGCCGTCGATCTGGCCGTTTAGGTTGCGGTCGAGGAAGAGGAAGCCGTCGCTGTTGTTGAGCCATGCGGTGTTCTTGAGGTAGCCCGAGTCGTCCACGTTGAAGGCGACGGTCCTGGCCGCACCCGTGGTCTGGACGCCGTCGCCGTTGAGGTCGAGGGCGACGGGGCGGAA
>JAHQXD010000001.1:674850-684541 GCA_019449655.1 Ferrigenium straubiae
GAGCCCGCCGGGGCGTTGTAGGGGCGGCCGGTGAGGTCGTAGAGGACGCCGGGGTTGCGCTGTTCGCCGGTGAGCGGGTCGATGTCGGTGATGCCGTAGCCGGTGTAGTTGCGGTAGGTGAGCGAGGGCATGCGGTTGGCGACGATGCCGATGGCGCTGCCGGGGTTGACGGCCTCAGCCTGCGCGGCGAGCTGGTCGAGGTAGGTGAGGACGCCGTTGTAGGTCTGCGTGGCGGTCTCGAGCCCGCCGTATGCGCCGGTGGAGTTGGCGACGGCGTTGAAGCCGCTCCATGTCGCATTCGCGTTGCCCCAGGCTTCGGGCGGGGCGTCGCTGCCGCCGAAGAGGGAGCTGACGATGTTGAAGACGGTGTAGGCGATCGAGAGCGGGACGCCGATTTCCGGCACAGCGATGGCGAGGGTGTTGATCGCGGTGCCGACTTCGTCGCCTTGGGAGATGCTGTTGACGAGGTTGAGCGCAGCGAGCGGGCTGGAACCGGGTAGCCCATCAAACATCGGCGCATTGAGGGAGCTGTATATGCTGTTGGATACTTCGGTGGTAATGCTGTAGGGGCTGGCAGTAGCAAAATCCATATAGGCCTTGGCGCCGAAGCTTAGCGTTTGCGCTCCCGCAGTGATGGCCCCCAATGTGTCGCCGCGCCGGAGTGCGGCATCGAGACTCATGATGCTCAGGATGCCGCTGCCGACGTTGGCCGCACAGGACAGCGAGTAGCTGGCGGGCACACCATTTGTCGAGGTGAGATCGTTCGCCAGCCGCAGACCGGATACGGTGACCGGCAGCGGGTCGCCGCTCTGGATGGCTTTGACGAGGGTGAGGGCGTCGATGAGGGTGCCGCCGTATTGGCCGATGGCGTTGAGGAGGGTTTGGGCGCCGGTGGGATGGGTGGCGTCGAAAGATGAGACGACAGTGCTGATCTTTTGTTGCATGTCACCGGTCGTGCCGGTTGTCAGCATGTCCTGCGTGACGCCGAGCTTTGTCAGTTCCTGTGCTGCCATAACAGGATCGGTCGGCGCCTGATTGTTGATCGAATTAACGGATGATATTTTTCCGTCACCCCCGAAGGAAACATTAACAACTTTGCCGTTTATTATTTGTTGAACGGTTGTTCCTGTCTTCACACCGTTTTGATAGGTTTCATGGGTATATCCCGTTGGAACCTGTGCACCTCCAGAGCTACCGCTATCAATACCTCCGTAATCAAAAAAGAATTTATTGGAACTTAACTCATTTCCGAATAGATCGAGGCTCTTGAGAATGCTGCTCCCACTTTTGGAATCAAGCAAAAATTTCGTTGTACCGCCATCCAAATTTGGAATATTCCAAATTTGAGGGTACGCAAAAACGTTAACGGGCTGCCCCACGGGCCCAGAGACGGCGGCAGTGTAATCGTCGTAACTCGCCCCACTTAAAAAAGTGTACCTTGTTCCACCATCGGTAAGCGAGCTTGACGCAACGGGTGCTTCAAAGGTGAACCCTGAGATTTTGCCATCGCTACCCATAACAGGTATGGGCATTAGCCCTGGGCTTATGCCACCATTAAATCGGGCATCGGGAATAGATAAATTCGGATTTGTATTGAAACCGGGTAGTTCGGAAGCTCGCGTCGTGCCTTGACCAAGGCCGAGCGCACTGTAGGTGTGCAACGTTAAATCAAGAAACTGTGGAATGGCTCCATATACTGGTGTAGACAATGCAGCAGTAATACCAAGCAGTTTCCCGCTATTTGCCGGGTCTGCCTGTGCGCCGGCAAAAAGCAAATCTTTGATGTAACCATTGACGCAGTCATAAACCGGGAAAACATATGCTGGCGGCTGAAGTAGGAGTTGCGTATGTTTGGTGTAAATAGCATCGAACTGCACCTTGTTAACATCAATAGTCAGGGCGTAGTCCCATTCGTGGAGTAGGCCTCCCGCCACTTGGGAAGTAATTGCTCCAACCCCTACTGGAGTTGAACCTTGCGCAGGGCCAAAACCATAGTATTCCGATACCTTATCAGGGGTATTGAATCCGATAAAACCATGAGGAATAACCGATGCAAATTGTGGTGCACCCGGATTATTTGAAGAGAGGATTCGCGTATCCGCAAAGAGTGTTATCGAGTATGTCTGGCTCATTATTTTTCCCCTTCATTCAATGGATAGATTTTTGTTAATTTCGGACTTAATACCCACTCTGGTTTGTCATAAGGAACACCTGATGGATTGATATAAACCACGATATTTCCTATCGGTTTTCTAGTTTCGTCACAGTCAAAGAAAGTAAAATAAGCGTGTGCCAATGCTAAATCATCCAATGTATGGACAGCCCCATTAGCCATGGGCTGGAGCCTATATATTTCCTTCGGATATATTTTCTCCACCAAATCGCAAAAATTATTGGCAACTCTGTCAATTTGGTTTGAAATATCCGAAGGAACCGCAGAGCTCAATATTTCTATACCGATGCAGTTCCTGAGTTTTATCCAATAGGCACATCCAATACCATCCGGCCATATATCCGCTGGCTTTAGCTCTTTTTCGACATCGCCCAGCACCCGCGCAAACCCGCCTTGGCTACCTTCGCGATGAAACTCTACTTGGTATAAACGAATGCAGTAAGCAATGAATAAAAAACCCAGCAAGATAAACAAACGCCACCGCCATTTGTTAAAAAAACCCGGAGAAAAAGGCGGCTGCTCCAACATGTTTTTCATGCCGCCCTCCTCCCCTCAAACACCGCATCATTCGCCGCCCCAAAGTAGTTCGCCTCCGGGGTGTAGTGCACAAACCCGTTCCCGTCCAGAAAACCCACTCCATGCGTGAAGCCGGACACGCCCGTAAGGCTGAGGTTCTGCCCGGAGAGTCCCGCGAGGGTGTCGTTCGCCAGGAGGTCGGCGGCGCTGATGATGAGTTCGGTGTCTTCATAGCTGGTGACGCCGTCGCGGTTGGCCTGGATGGCGCTCCTGTCGTCGATGCGGGTGGCGAGGAGGCTGACCTTGCCGTTGCTGGTCTGGACGATGATGCCTTCGGGGACGGTGCCCCGTCCGCATGTCCGCCGCTCTATTTCTTGTGGTGATTTCTTCATTTTTTTTGCACCCTGTTCAGTTATTGCCGCTATCTTTCGCTTTGCTTACCCGCTTGCCTTGCCTGTGTTCCTCGTTTTTATCCTTTATCCGCTCGTTTTTCCGCCTCGCTGGCGTTACATCGCGGACACTTCCAGTGCCTTCGCCTACAAGTGCTCGCCCTTCTATACATCAGGGCGAACGGTTCGGTTAACGCTTCAATTCATATCCCATCAGCAGTCCACCCCATGCCTCGAACCAGTACTCTTGCTTGGGTGATCTCGTGTATGGATTGTCTCCACTCCAAGCCTCTGCCGGAGTTTTGCCGTTGAGATTTTGGTGCGGCCTAATGTGGTTGTACCAATAGCGGAATGTATCGAGGTCGCGGTTGAGTTGCGCGATGCCTGCTACTTGCCACTGGTCAAGCTTTTGTTTGAGGGTGCCGAATAGGCGCTCGATCCTGCCGTTTTGCCACGGGCAGCCGGGTGTAGTTCTTTGATGGCGAATACCGAGTCGCTCGAGCCCGAGGCGGAACTCTTTCGAGGTGAAGACCGCTTCGTTGTCGGTGCGGATGATTCCCGGTTTACCGTAGGCGCGGATGACCCGGACGATGCTGGCGATCAGGGTGCGCGAGGTCTTGTCATGCAGGGCTTGCAGATGGAGTAGTGCGCGGCTGCCGTGGTCGATGATCCCTAACAGGGAGTGCAGCTTGCCATGTGCATCGGTCTTGCCTGTGAGGTCGATGGCCCAGATGAGGTTGCGTGCCACGGGCATTGGTTTGGCATGCTTGAGCTTGCGGCGCAATATCTGAATCTCGTAATCGTGACGTTGCAGGATGTAGTGGACATAGGTTTTGCCTACGCTGACCTGGCGGGAAGCGGCAAAGCGGCGGTTGCAGATGTCGGCGATGGTGCGGCATCCGGCTTGCGGCATGAGCGCCTTGAGACGGAGGATTTCGGTCTTGAGCCACTCGGGTTTGCGGGGCGAATGTCGGTATTTGCTCGCATCAATCCGTTGCGGGAATTTATGCCCATGTCGGAAATGTGCAGGCGTACAGAGCCAACGCAACAGACACCTGGCACAGAACCGCAACCATTCGACCATCAGCAATATCAGCATTTCAAATACACCAATAATTATTCACAGTACCGGTTTTTTGCCCTGTTCATGGTTCGACGTAATGCCTGCGCCCAGGACGATGGAGTAGTTGCCGCCAATGGGACGCGCGCCCATTTTCTTGAGCATGCGGTCGGCAAGTTCGATGTTCTCGCCGCTGGTGACGCCGATCATCATTTCCCTCGCTTGGCGGTTTTCCGCCCACTGGCGGAAGGCCATCATGAGCTTGATGCTGTCCGGGCTGTAGCGGTGATCCGGATGCACCCAGTAGAAAACCAGTTTGGCGACCGGGTCGCGGGAAAAATAATAGGTGTCGATCTGGCCGACCAGGACGCCGTGCGCGACGCCGTCTTCGCCATCGGCGACAAAGAAGCAGGAGGCGCCGGAGGTGTCCTGGATGACCTGGCGCATGTTGTTGGCAAACTTGGTTTCGTCGAGGGCAAGATGGCCCCACACGCTCTCCGGGTGGAAGGCGCGGAAGTAGTCCATCAGGGTTGCGATGTCATCCGGTTTGGCTTTGCGTATGCTCATGATGTTCTCTTGGTAGGTCAGTGTGTAAGCCGGCGGGCGATCAGCGCCGCATTGCTGCCGCCGAAGGCGAATGAATTGGACATGACGGCGCGGACGCCGGGCGCTGGCCGGGCGCGAAGCGGCACATAATCGAGATCGCATTCCGGATCGGCGACTTGCAGATGCGCGGTAGGCGGCAGGGTTTCATTTTTCAGGGCCAGCAGGGAGGCGATGAATTCAACGGCGCCCGCAGCGCCCAGCAAGTGACCGTGCATAGATTTGGTGGAGCTGACCGGCAGGCGATGCGCCCGCTCGCCAAACACGGCCTTGATGGCAGCCGTCTCGGCCGCATCGCCCACTGCGGTGGCGGTGCCGTGCGCGTTGACGTAACCGATTTCATCCGGCTCCATTCCGGCGTCGGCCAGCGCTTGGCGCATGGCGGCCGCCTGGCCGACGGCATTGGGCTGGGTGAGGTGGTGAGCATCGCTGTTGGCGCCATAACCGCACAGTTCGGCGTAGGGCCTAGCGCCGCGCCGCAGGGCGGCGGAGAGCTCTTCGAGCACGATAAATCCGGCGCCTTCGCCAAGGACAAATCCGCTGCGGTCGGCGGCAAAGGGGCGACAGCTTGTCTCGGGGTGTCTCTCGTCCATATTGGCCAGAGTGCGCAATGCTTCCCAAGCGCGGATGACGCCAAGCGTGAGCAGGGATTCGGCGCCGCCCGCCAGCATGGCATCGGCATAGCCATGGCGGATGTGGCGGGCTGCTTCGCCGATCGCGATGGCCGATGACGCACATGCAGCCGAATGGGTGAAGCTGGCGCCCTGCATTCCGAATTCGATGGACAAGTTGGCCGTCGCGGCATTATTCATGGCGGCTATGAGCGTCAGGGGGCGCACCCGGCGCGCGTGGCGCACGTAAATTTCATCGTAGGCGCTGTCCAGCGTGCCTGCGCCACCCATACCGGTTCCGACGGAAACGCCAACGCGCTCCGCACCAATCCGCGCCGGCTCAAGCTGTGCATCCTCGATCGCCTGGCGAGCGGCGACCAGGGCGAACTGGCTGACCCGGTCGAGCGAGAGGAGCCGGGTTTTCGGGAAGTGCGTAGCGGGATCGAAGCCTTCCACCGTGGCGGCCACCGGAGCATCGAGAGGCGAGTCGAAGCGATCGTCGATGCGGCGCACGCCGGATCTGGCATTGGCCAGATTGTCGAAGAAGGTCTTGGGGTCATGACCAAGGGGGCTGACAATGCCTATTCCGGTGACGACGACTCTGCGGATTTCCATGTGACTCTATCTCCCGGCCTTAGCCCGCAGGCCGTCGACCAGTGCAACAAAATCGCCAACGGTGCGAATGGCGGGTGTTGCACCAGGGAAGCTGATGTTCAGTTCCTTCTCAAGGCCAAACGACAGCTCCATGAATGTGAGCGAATCGATTCCGATGTCGTCGAGGCGCGATTCCAGCGACAGTTGGTCGCAAGGCAACCCCAAATCCTCCTCGATCAGGCGCCGGAGAATGGCGATTGTTGGTGTCATGGCAAACCCCTATGTCAATTGGTCAGTTGGCGGGCGCCCATTCGCGCAGCTTGACCTGGTTGCCCTGTTGCGGATCGGGCAGCAGCGCGCTGATCTTCTGGCCGGGGAACTGCGCCTTGCGCAATTCGTCGATCATTTCTTCCGTTTTGCCGAACGGCGTGACGACATCGACCAGCCAGAGGTGTGTGCCGGATTTCCATTCGTTCGGCGCGATGCGCGGCGTGCCCGAACGCAGGCGCTGATCGATTGCGTCATTCACCAGCGCCCAGGTGAAGAAGGCAAACGGAATTCCGTCTTTGGTGTAGAGGCGGCATTGGTCGAGGATGACGGGCGGCAGGATGGCCCAGTCGATGTCGCCCACGAACATGAATTTCTTCATCGGGTCCCGCGCATACAGCCAGAGCGCCGGCCCCATGATGGGCAGCTTGGCAAGCGAATTCTGCGCTTCCTTCAATGCGGGCTGCGCAGTCGCAGGGGCTTTTTCGTTTTGTGCGGCCTGGCCCGGCGCTTCGGTCGCAGCCTGTTTTGCCTTGCCGTTTTTTTTCGGCTGGCCGGGCTTGTCGGTGGCTGCTGTGCTGACTTTCTTGTTCATGCTGTTTCCTTCGTTGTTTCGGTTAAAAATATCGTGGCTATGCTCACCGCTCCCTCGCCGCTTCCTGGAACGCGCCCAGCACCGGCGAGAGCAGGTATTCGAGGATGGTTCTCGTGCCGAGGTGTATCTCCGCCGTGACCTGCATGCCGGGGCTGAGGCTGTGGCGCACGCCGTCGGCGATGAGGTGTTGCGCCTTGAGGTCGATCAGGGCGCGGTAGGCGAACGGCAGGTTGCTGCCGGTCTTGTTGCTGGGCTGCTGTTGCGGGTTGTTGTCGCTGGCGTCGGCGGAGAGGTGCGCGACCTCACCCTCGACCATGCCGTACTTCTGGAACTGGTAGGCGGCGAACTTGATCTTGACCGGTTCGCCGGTGTGGATGAAGCCGACGTCCTGGTTGCCGACCCAGACTTCGGCGCGCAGGATTTCGTCGTTGGGGACGAGGGTCATCAGGATGGTGCCGGGGCTGATGACGGTGCCGGGGGTGTGGGTGGCGAGGTCCTTGACGATGCCGTCGTGCGGCGCCCTGAGTTCGTGGAGGCCGTGGCGGTATTGCTGCTTGGCGAGTTCGCCCTTGGCCTTGTCGAGCTTGTCTTCGATGTCGGCGCGTTCGTTCTGCAGGTTGCGCCGGTAGTCGGCGGTGATCTGGGCGAGCCTGCGGGAGGATTGGTCGAGGCTGGCCTGGGCGCTCTGGATGAGGTATTCCTGCGACTTGAGGTCCTGTTCCTTTTCGATGCGTTCGCGCGCCTTGTCGTTGGCCATGATGCGGCTGACGAAGCCGTCCTTGACGAGCTTCTCGTAGGCCTCGTCCTGCTGGCGGTAGTGCGGCAGGGTCTTGAGCAGCTTGGTGCGAACTTCCTCGGCGGCGGCGAGGTCGCTCTGCGCCTTGGCGTGCAGGCTGCGTTCCTGGGCGAGTGCAGTCTCGTAGGCGAGGCGGTTGGCCTGGTGCTGGGCGCGCGCCTGGCTGTAGAGGTCGGCGGGGTCGCCGGCTTGTTTGGCGAAGGGGCGACCTGAAAGCTCGGCGTCGATGCGGCGCAGGGTGAGGCGTTTGCTCTGTGCATCCGTGTTCAGCGTGGCGACATCGGTTCCGGAGAGGGTGGTGTCCATGCGCATGAGCACCTGCCCGGCTTTGACCCGCTGCCCCTCTTCGACGAGGATGTCGCGGATGACGCCCTGCTCGGAGGGCTGAACGATCTTGAGGTAGCTTTGCGGGATGAGTTTGCCCTCGGCGCTGGCGACGACGTCGAGCTTGCCGAGGGCGGACCAGATGAACAGAAGCCCCAGCAGGGTGAGCAGGATATACAGCAGGGTGCGCGCAAACGGCGCGGGCGGTTGCGCCTGGATGCGCAGCAGGCCGGGGGAGAAGTCGAGGGGATCGACGCCCGTGAGTTGTTTTTTCCAGCGCTTGGCGCGCATTTATTGCTCCCCGGAGGATTTCAGTTGGATCAATCCGGGCTCGATCCGGGGAGAGGCTACGAAAGATATATCGGGAGAAAATACGTCTGACATGCCGCTTACCGCACCGCGATAAGGGAGATGTACTTTTGCAACTGACCTCACCAACATGACGCCCCTCTCTCCACAAACAAAGGAGCTGCCGAAAACTACCATTGGCAGCCCCGCCATCATAGGTTTTACCCCTTAGACCGGAAACTTTGCGTCCCTGCCTTTCGGCAGGTTTGCCTTTTTCATTGGTGCCCCGGAAAAATCCGGTGGCAAGGAAACTGAACAAGTACGTTTGCCCTGAGCCTGTCGAAGGGCGGGCTTTACGGCTTGCGGATTTCATTCCATGCTCCGTTCATGGTTCGACAAGCTCACTACGAACGGAGGACTTATTCACGCTTCCCTAATTATTTTTGTTTGGGCGTAACGTTAATCCGCGGACAGGCATAAAACAATATGCCGAAATGCATATATATTTCGGCCTAGTCATTTGGGACAATCCGGCGATTTCGTGCCTAATGGCTCACCGCCGCAGCTGTCCCCGCCTCAGGTTTGCCGAACTCGATCACTTCGTCCACCTGCAGCGCCTTGGGCAACTGGTGGGTGATGAACAGCATGGTGACCTTGCCCTTGAGCTTGTTGATGGTGCCGGCGAAGTGTTCGGCGGTCTGCATATCGAGGTTGCTCACCGATTCGTCGAAGATCAACACGCGCGGGCGCTTGAGCAGGGCGCGCGCAATGGCGATGCGCTGGCGCTGCCCGCCCGAGAGGCCGATGCCGTTCTCGCCCACCGGGGTCTGGTAGCCTTGCGGGAGCTGCTCGATGACCGCATGTATCTCGGCCATCTTGCAGGCGTGGACGATCTCCTCGAAGCCGGCGTGCGGATTGGCCAGTTGCAGGTTGTCGTAGAGCGTGCCGGAAAAGAGGCGCGTCTCCTGCGGGACGACGCCGAAGTTGGCGCGCAGTTCGTTCGCGGCGAGGTGGCGGATGTCGTAGCCGTCGAGCAGCACGCTGCCGTCGGTCGGCCAGTAGAACCCCTGCAGCATCTTGGCCAGCGTGCTCTTGCCGCAGCCGGACGGCCCCATCAGCACGGTGAGCTTGCCCGCGGGCAGGGTGAGGTTGAGATTGCGGTACAGGTAGGGATGCTTGTCGCTGTAGCGGAAGCTGACCTCCCTGAGCTCGACCTTGCCCCCTGCCCCGCCGCGCGCACGCGCGGGAACGAGGGCATGCGGTTCGGCGGGGGCGTCCATCAGGTCGCCGAGGCGCTTGACGGCGATGTCGGCCTGCTGGAATTCCTGCCACAGCCCGGCCAGGCGCAGCATCGGCTGGCTCATGCGTCCCGCGAACATCTGGAATGCGACCAGCATGCCGATGGTGAAGCCTTCGTTCCGCATCACGAGCAGCGCGCCGACCACGAGGATGGACAGGGTCATGATCTGTTCGAG
>JAHQXD010000001.1:685325-686155 GCA_019449655.1 Ferrigenium straubiae
TCCTCTTCGAGGTCGGCCGCGGTCTGCGCGGTGTCGCGCGCGACCAGCAGGATGTCGTTGCGGAAGTGTTGCGTGAACTCGGCGAGCGGAACGGTCTCGGGCTGCTCGGCTCCTGCGCGGAAGAACAGCACGCGCTCTTCGTCGGCCTTGATGAGCAGTGCGGGGGTTGCTGGTTTGGGCGGCGGAGCCTCCTGCCCTTCTGGATGCGGGACAGCAGCCTCAGTTTGAGGGTGTAAGAATTTTTGTGTAAACGGTCATTTGGCAGGAAACTGCCGCCACTTTGCAAGGAGAGGACATGACCGTAGCGAAAGCACTACCGCAAGAACTGATCGACAGCCTGCTGGCTGACTACAAGAAACCGGAAGACCTGATAGGCGAGCACGGCCTGCTCAAGCAGCTCACCAAGGCATTGGTCGAACGTGCGCTGAATGCCGAGATGGAAGCGCATCTTGGTTACGGCAAGAATGAAGCCGTCACCAATCCTGCGGGCAACACCCGCAACGGCAAAAGCAAAAAGACACTCAAGGGTGAATTCGGCGAGCTCCCCATCGAGATTCCTCGCGATCGCCACGGCAGCTTCGAGCCGCAACTCATCCCCAAGCACCAGACCCGCTGGACTGGATTTGACGACAAGATTCTGTCGCTCTACGCCCGTGGCATGACCGTGCGCGAGATCCAGTCCCACCTGGAAGAAATGTATGGCACGGAGGTGTCGCCGACGCTGACCTCCTCGGTGACCGATGCCGTGACCGACGAGGTGAAGACATGGCAATCCCGCCCGCTGGATGCGCTGTATCCCATCGTCTATCTGGACTGCATTCACGTAAAGG
>JAHQXD010000001.1:686165-686939 GCA_019449655.1 Ferrigenium straubiae
CGCCCGCTGGATGCGCTGTATCCCATCGTCTATCTGGACTGCATTCACGTAAAGGTAAGGGATGCCGGCACCGTCCGCGCCAAGGCGGTCTACCTGGCGTTGGGCATCAACATGACCGGCGAGAAGGAGCTGCTGGGCATCTGGATCGCCCAGACCGAAGGCGCCAAGTTCTGGTTGCAGGTGATGACCGAACTGAAGAACCGTGGCGTGCAGGACATCTTCATAGCCTGTGTCGATGGCTTGAAGGGATTCCCGGAAGCCATCGAGGCCGTATTCCCCAAGACCGACGTGCAGTTATGCATCGTGCATCTGGTGCGCTACAGCCTGAACTATGTCTCGTGGAAGTTGCGTGAAGAGGTCGTAACCGGCTTGCGCGCCATCTATAGCGCCGCCACCGTCGAGGATGCCGGGCTGCGGCTGGCCGAACTCGAGGAAAAATGGGGTGAGGCGTACCCGCCGATCATCCAGTCATGGCGGCGCAACTGGGCGCGTATCATCCCGTTCTTTGACTACCCGCCGGAGATCAGGCGAGTGATCTACACCACTAATGCGATCGAGTCGGTGAACATGAGCCTGCGCAAGATCACCAAGAACCGGGGCTCATTCCCAAGCGACGAGGCATTACTGAAACTGTTCTACCTGGCGCTGAATAACATCAGCAAGAAATGGACGATGCCCATCAGGGATTGGAAGGCTGCGCTAAACCGGTTTACTATCCAGTTCGAGGATCGGATGCCGCAACAGTAGAGAAACCCCGTTTACACAAAATTCGGG
>JAHQXD010000001.1:686949-1122426 GCA_019449655.1 Ferrigenium straubiae
GTTCGAGGATCGGATGCCGCAACAGTAGAGAAACCCCGTTTACACAAAATTCGGGGCACCCTCTTTGCTGGGCGTGGAAGCGTAGTGCGTTCTTGTATTGCTTCCAGGTGTTGCGCGAATACGCCGGCTTTCGGCTTATGACGTACTCGACAACGGTTGTGATGGGAACGGTGTTGGGGGATGTGTAGCCGCGCGCACGGGCAGCTTGAGAGCAGAGACCTCTTGCCTTGATGGCATAGCATTTTTCCGTTTTCGGAAGTCGATTCGGCAACATAACTTTTTATTGGCTCCCTACGTTACTTCGTTCCCACTACTTGCCGAAGTAACGGAATTAAATCGATACGACGTTCGCAATGACTCTCCAACGTTGCCATAAATGGCAACATGAAAACGCTACATCTTGGTGACATCTACGAAAATTGAACGATGCTCCCAAGATGTTCGTTGTGGTGTTAGTGCATCCATTTATGGACTCGACTATCCATTTATGGATTCGAGTGTCCATTTATTGATTCGGGTATCCATTTTTGGCAAGCTGCGCCCTTCCCAACATCCCGCCGAGCACTACGCGTGCCGGCAGCTCAAACGTTCATTGGCCAGAATGCCATCGGGTACCGTTGAAGTTGCCCTGCGTTTGATGCGAATTGCATAACTCATGCCTTACCACCCATTTTTTGCTTTTGGGTGTGATTCCCATGCTGCTGTGTGCGAGTTCTAATCCAAGCACGCACATCTCCCAATCTCCATTTAAGTCGACGCACACCAGCCAGCGGATTAGGGAATTCCTTGATCCGGCGCTGCTGAATTGTTACATGCGCAAATCCAGTGAGCGCCGCCACCTCCTCAATACCGACCAAGATGTCATCTGGAAGTGGCGTCAAACGTTCCAACAAATTATAGTCGCGCATTATGTAGTCTCTTTCTAGCTTAGGTTGGCTGATGACTGCCAATGTGCAATATTGGGACTTACAATCGATAGGGGAGAAATCGAACGTGTTTTATTGGCTGCGTTTGGCAAGAGAAACGGCGGAGGACTGGATAGCACGGGGAATCACAAAACCCCGCAACATTTTGCCAATTGATGGTGAGGCTGCGCGCATTCTTAGGCACATTCGCCGCCAGGCTTGTAAAGCTGATTTGATTTGCGAAAACCAAGATTGCCAAGTCTGGAAGACTGTAGAGCTTAACTATGAGCCGGGGATATACCCACTCTCTTCCCACAAAACACTTGAACTAGACTACGAGCCAGGAACAAATCTTTGCACGTCTTGCAAAACGCAGGGGATAGGCCTCATGAAACTTTCGGTGGCCTTGTGGGGCGTGAAAACCACACCTCCCGAAAAAGTTGGAGAGCCAGTTGTGGATGCACCAGATTTGCGCGGCTGGATAAACGGACGCGCACCAGTCCCACCGGATCGCCTGCATGCTGCCATTGTGAGCGCTTGGGAGAAAGGATGGCTGAGTACCAGTCAAGCGGTTTCCTCGGTTTCATCAACTGCCGATCTGGAGGCAGCTGGATCCGTAATGCGGCGAATTTTCAAGCGACAGCGGCGAACTGGGAAGCTCAGTAGTGTCGAGAAAATTGCCACAGAGATCGAGCAAGAGCGACAACAGATGGATCAAGACGCTGGATTGAGCCTACAGAGGAATCGATACGTTCCAGTGGTACTGAAAGACCTGCCGCCCAATGTTTCGAAACTACAAGTCCTCGATCAGTTACGCGCCAAATTGCTCCAAAATTGCTCCATTGAAGACCCTAAAAACTGCTAAGATTAAACAAGAGCAGCTAATATAGGCTATTGAATTTATTAGTCGTATTTGCTAACGTGTTCTAACAAAAAGCAATCAGTTACGATTCACACGGCAGGGGTCACTGGTTCGAACCCAGTACCGCCCACCACAATTCACAGCACCTTGCGGCGCGCTGTCCCGGGAAGTATAACTTTGCCGCTTCGGCAAGCTTATGCTTCCAAATTATGTCGGCAGATATATGCTTCCAACAACTCGTGCTCAGGACTCTCATCGTCCATAACGGAAAGCTGCTTCCTGAACTACTCCCTAACATCAAGGAGCGAACTTCACGTTTCGTGAAGCTTAAATGTTCCGCTCGGAACGGTTATATCCCAGATGGTGAATATTTCTTGATGTAGGCATGCTTGTAGTCTTCGTCGTTACAGAAGCACCTCTGGCTCTTCGAGGTAGTCACGCTCCCATTCTTGCCGGTGAACGGCTTCATGAGGTTGAGCCTGGTAAAGCCGGACAATTTCAACTCTCCTGCCGCATGCGCGACAAGTATTGCAGCCTGCAATATCCCGGCCATGGCCGACTGAAATGGCATGGGAACCTCGGCGCGGGCAACGTCCTTGGAGCCGGTGGCCAGTTCCATGACGGCTCCGCTGCACACCCCTTTCGTGTACAGCGCGCGCAGCGGCCCTTCTTCGAATGGCAGCAGTTTCTCTATCTGGATGCCCTTGCGCTTCGCAAGCGATTCAAGAAAGCCACGGTCCAATGGTGTGTTTCCTTCCAGTCGCACTCGTATGTCCAGAAGGGTTGGCTGGTCCGACGGCAACTCAAGCGCCTCAGCAATCAGCAGGTCTTCGCTCTTCACTTGTCCAGTCGGCATATAGAGGCAGGCAAGGCAGGCGTGATTAATGAAGTCGTGGTGCGACACACCAGCATCACAGTCCCCAGTCCAGCCGTTGACGATCCATTTCGGCAGGGAAGCCTGCAGTTCGACCCGATCTATCGGCGAGTCTAGGGCCAAAACCACTCGCTCGAAAACCCAGTCCTTGGCCGGCAGGCTGCTAACGAAATCCTCCCACCGCCCCTTCACTTGTCTGACTTTCAGCCCTTTGTGCGCCGAAAGAAATCCTGCAGCAAGATTGACCTTCGATGCACCATCGTCCTTCCTCTCGGCCAGGATGTACCGCTGGATGTTGAGCAGGTCTATGTCATCATGATCTACGAGCGTGATGCTTCCTTTGGCATTCAAATATCGAGATAAGGCCCAGATGAACCCATGCCCGATCGCTCCGGCGCCGACAAGGTAGATGTCGCCCAGCGCAACCTTCTGGAATTTCTTGCTTTTGAGAGTCTTCCTCGCCCGGGTGTCTAGGTCGAGCACGGAGAATTTCAATTCACCGTCCAACTCCGCGTCTGTGAAGATTCGACGGAAGATATTCGCCGCCGCAAGACACGCGGAAACGCCTGCGCCAAACGGATTCTTTGATTTGCAGCTGGCCATAGGCTTCTTGCGCGAGAACTTCGCTATCCATCCGTCTGACCCGATGAAATACCGGTTTACTCCATCCATTCCACCCGGAATAGTCTCACCCACCACCACCACGTCCCTGACATCCTTATTGCTGGCAGTAATGGATATCTTTGGGTTGATGCGCTTGGCCAAGCTGACGAAGTTAGACCTTGCGGATTTTGCCTTGTCGTCCAGTGGAATGATGGACATGCACGGGTAAAACCTCGCAAGCAGCCGAATGGAGAGTTCAATGGCGGCAATCCCTTCATGGGTCAGCGCCTTTGCGTCATATGCCACCGCGACCCGGTGCGCATCTATCTTGTCCAAAAAGGACTGCTGGTCGAAGTGGTTGAGGATGTGGAAAGCAGCATGCACCGCCCGATCGAAGTAATCAGCACGCGCCATAATATCCGCCCTCCCCGGCGATATGAAACAGGCTCCTTGGCGCATCCAGCCACTCTCCGGCACTGTTGATGCGATAAATCGCCGTTTCATTGAATGAGAAAGGCCGCTTGGCGAAATCCGGAACCACCAGCGAAAAACATCCTATCTTTGTAGCCACAGCAAATTCGTCATCCATCTCCGAGTGGTAGGCGGCGCCCGGGTGGCTGTGCACTTGAGCAATGAACTGCAATTGCCTCTTGTGGAGTTCCATATTCAGCCTGGCAAGCTCTACTCCCTCGACAATGACGCAAACCCCATCCCTCGATGAAACGCCCTTTTGCTGTGGAATTACAAGGTCAGTTACGCGGAAAGTCGGCCCCTCTGGGCGCCCCGCCCATAAGACCATGCCCTCGCGCCCCATGCCTCCGGCTGCACGCATGAATTCTTGGCCATCTTCGATTACCTGGCGCGGCACCATAACCGCCTGAATGTGAAGAAATCCGGTCATGCTATTTTAGAGACAAGAATTGGTTGAATTTGCAATTGCATTTGCACTTGCGCTATCGCAGAGCCGTAACTCTGGAGTATGGTAAGCAGATGCACCAGCATGTTTTTCTTGCGGTGCAGAAACCACGAATCACCAGTATGAGCCGATGTTTCATGGTATTCGCGCACGCCAGGCAGGCACAGGAATGGTTTGTTCAGGTTAAATGCCTGCAGAAAGGTCGACATATCCAATTGCTGCGCCGCCGTGGCGTCCCCCTGCGTCGGCGTGATTTTGTTGACCTTCGGGAATTTCCAGCAAGTATTGAAGTCGAGCGGCAACTCATTCAATGGATCGACAAACTTTACGGACGGCGGGCGCACGTCGTAATCCGTGAAATCAATATGCACCCCACACAGGACACCATGCAGTAATGGCGCCTTTCCGGTTGTGACTAGGGCGACAAAGACCAGCGGGTATTCCGCACGCAGTATCCATACCCCCTGCTCGTGGAATGGTTTGTGCGCGCGGGCGGTCGCCACTTCCCGCTCGAATTTGAGCCTCGACACTGCCGGATCGGCAATCATCCCGCCGCGCCAGCCTTCTTGTTGAGGTACAGGAGCCCATGCTGTTTCGCGGCATCTTCCGCCTTCATGTTCGAGTCAACTGGGACCATTTCTCCGCCCTTCTGGACGAAATATCCCCACTGGTCTGGCTGGCTTGCTTCGCCGGCTTTCTTGAGCACCTTTTCTATAAGGCTGCCCAGCGTCTGGTGAGGATTTGCCTCCAGCGTTATTTCGGTGCCGGAAACTACGATTTTCAAGCTGATGTCCTTGTCTTTGTCCTTGCTCATATTTTCCTCATTGTAGAATTTGCATTCAAGCCCAGTGTTAATGCTCTCGGTGTGCGTCATCTAGCCGATGCATAGTAGTAACCATACTCAACTAATGGAGTAACGGCAACAATATCTTCTTGAATGCTTTCTAATAAGGAGGAAGCAGGTGTTCATATGCTTTCGCTCGCCGAATCTTGTTTCTGACGTAAGTCGAAAGCAAGGCATTCTCGATACGTGCTTATCAGATGTGGCTGAGAGAGCGATACGCCTTTGGCTCGCAACAACTTATCAACCTTCCGCTTTGTCGGCTGACTCCCTTCCGCATAAACCTTGCTCACGACTTCCTCGACCAGCATACATTGCTGCCTGTAACGGTCATCGGATTGCTTCTTTGCGATCGTTCGATGCTGCTCCGACAGCAATTTGCACAAATCAGGAAACCAGTAACGCAGGCAAGCGCGGCCAACGCCAAGCTCCTTCGCGATGAGTGAAACAGACTGTCCAGCACCACTATTCAGATGCTCCTGAAGGATTTTCTTTACAGCAACGCGACGTGCCGGTGCAAGCCTTGGCGGGGCAGCACGCTCCTTTAACTTTCCAGCGGGTATTCTCAAGTCGCCTATCTGTGCTGGTTGGCCTGATGCATGGAAAATCTCCACCGGCTGCGTCTTCGTTCCATAACAAACAGTCAGGAACTGCGTAATGCTCGGCCTTTGCCCCTTGTTCAGCCAGCCGCTCACCCCGAAATCATTGATACCGATTGCTCGGCAGAACGCAGTCCGATTACCCCCGGCGTGCAACATCACTTGCTCACGCACGAACTCCTGAAACCGTTCCCGTGTTGGCACTATGGCCGGCATCGATTGACAGGCCACCATATCGCCGACAGCCTCCGACACCCAAGTCTTGAAATCCGGATGTATCGACGGAGCACGAGCTCCTCCGAGTGGCCTCCGGCAGTGGGCGCAGAGTGAAAGATCAGGGTAGGATGGAATGCATGGCTGCATTTTTCCGCAAGAGCGGCAACGATACTCCAGTGGCACCAGATGGATTGCACATACCTGATAGGTCTCCAGCGACCAGGTCAAAGGGAAGGCTACTGCCCCCTCCTCCTGTCGCTGCTCGAGACAGACAGGGCACCAACGCGGATGTCTTGCCAAGAGTCCTTGGCCGTTATGGGGTAAAAGATCTCGCCATGGCAGAAAGGTAAGGCGACTCAAGTCCTGCTGCCCTGTGAGCTTCTCCATTGCTGGCACAATCATCTTTGCGTATTGGCCGAGCCCGTTGATTGTTCTAGCCTCTCGCTGGAAAAATGCTGCTGACGGCAGCTGCACGATGGCTTCATCCGCCAGCGGGAATATCTCCCTGATCAGCAATCTCGGATTTACGGCATGGGCATTACTGATCCGCACCAAAAAAGAAAGCAGGCTTTCCTGGTGCGGTGTACCGACGCCGAAGGGTTGAAGCGAAAACAACATACTTCTTTCCGGCATAACAATTTCCGAAGAGAAATCCATTTCCACAACATCGGTATGGTGGTTCATAGCCGCGCATCCCCTACCGGATCGCGTTTCGGATTCCGCTGTCCAGGCCGCCGCGATTTTGCAGCGAGTGGTTTATCGCCGCGATCCAACAGCACGCCGTTGTTGATCAGGTCCAGTAGCCGATCATCCCCAACGTCAGCCAGCTTCGCCTCGCCAAGACAAGCCTCCTCGATAATGGTGAGCAACCCTCGATTCGTCAGCGCAAAACGGTCCGCGAGTTTTGCGTCGATCAATGGCGCCTTCTCGTCGAGCGCATGCTCCAGGCAGCGAGCCAGCCAATCCTTGAGAATCCCGTTGCAACCAGCCGACTTTCGGTAGAAATACTCGGCATTCTCAACTAGGCGAGTCGGAACATATTTCGATAGTTCCGTTTCCAGAAATCCAAGAACTTTCCTGAAATTCAAACGATCCTCGCTGCTGCGCGCGTCATAGCGTGGAAAGTGGACAACCTGGCTACGCCGAGTAAGCTGCCCACTCTGCTCCAGAATATCCAACAGACGATATGTCCCAGTCAGAAGAATTGTAACCCCCGTCTGGATGGTGAAAGACTTCAAGCACTCAAACTGACATTCGAGGCGCTGCCGGTTGTTAACCAACAGCATATGGTGAGCCTCGTCGATAATGAGATACTTGGTTTGCCGCCGGCGGCAATATTCCTCCACGGCCCGCCGAAGAGCGTCGGCAACGGAATGCTCCAATGCACGCTCACCGAGCGCGTGATCTGGCAGGAGCGACGTTTGCCTGGGAAGAAGGAGTTTCCGATCTACAAGCGGTTCGTGTTGCCCAGTCAGCAGCCGGATATAAAAATCCTTCCAACTAAAACCGGAGCCGTTGGGAGGCACCGCGCTGATTGTCACCACCGGCACAAAATCTTTTTCGGCCACCATCTGCTTTTCATAATGCTGAAATAACCGATTACACGTGGCCTTCACAAGCGTACTCTTACCGACTCCAGTCGGGCCGGTGAAGATGATTACGCGGGGTGATGCCTCGGCACTAAGTGCAGCCATGAGTTCACGATAAGTAGCCGATGCGTTTGGATGATTGAAGATGTAATTAGTAAACGCCGATAAATTTTCTTTGTTGGAACCTGGTAATTTATTCAATGTGTTCATTTCAGTTCTCCAAATTGTTCATAGATGACAGGACCGGACCATAGGTCATGTGTATTTGGACGCTGGTCGCCAAGCGCGGGGATTGGTTGCACAGACGTTGGAGCTTCGTTGACCTGCCGCTCCGCGTCGCGCCGTTGTTGCAATAGGACGGTTTCGGATTCGCGTGCTTTGCTGACATAAGCTGCGATATCTCCGGCATTGATAGCTCGCCGGATATCAGCCAAGTGGTGCAAGGCACGAATCTCTTGGGAGATCGTTGCAATCTCGCGCTCCGTGCGCCGCTCGAAAAGGGCTTGATGTTCTGATCTGCACAGCACCCATTCCCCCTCGGTAAGCGCGTAGGCTCGTGAGACATCAAATGGGTCGTAGACGACGTGTACCTTGGTGCGAATGGCTGTTGGCTCCCGAAAAACCGGATGCCAGTAGAAAATGCCCTTGATCTTGATGCCACGCCCCGTCCGCACTACTGCCTTGCCAGCAATAGTCGTTGGCATGCACAGCCGGTTAAAGTCCTCGGTATAAGGAATCAAGATGTGATCGCGACAGCCTGTCAAAGCCAACCCTCTAGCCATCGCATCCTTTGGAGACATGCCCAGAGCAGGATGTTTGAGGCAAGCATAAACAGTGTCGATGAACCCCTCAAAGGCATCGGTCAATGCTGGCAAAGTCCAGACTGCAAGAGTACGAGGATCGTGGCTCGGCGACATACTCCTGGGCCTCTGCAAGGCTTGACTGTTACCTCGAAGGTTGTGGATGAAGGATTGATTGTTCACCCCGAAGAAGCGTTCGATGACGGAACCGAATCTGCCCTTGGCTGCTGGCCGTGATTTTTTGTGAGTTTCCAATCTTGCGAGGAGCGCCTCGAAGTACATACTCTCGAAATCGCTCCCTTGGTCTACCACGATAGTTTTCGGAATTCGCCCATGCCGCCGTACAGAATTTCTGATCACTGCCATGCAACTCCGGTAGCTTGGTGGATCAAACGTGAGAAAGAATGCCAAGACCAGCCGAGTGTGGGCATCTAAAAGAATAGTCAGCCATGGCCGTCCAAGATTGGCTCCGGTACGACTGTCTACCAGTTCAACGTCAAGTTCGGTGTGGTCGATATGGCCGATCTCGAAGGGACGTTCACCGTGACGCGGAGTGGCCTGATCCACGTGCCATTGAAATTCCGTGATTCCGTAGACTGCGCGACGCCCCTGCCGGGCCAGCACAACCGATTCTTCCTTGCGCCGTTTGATCTCGGCCCGGAATGTTTTTTCAGATGGTGACGGCAACCCGCGCTCCGCGCACAGATTCTGCACCTTGCCATAGCAGATCGAAACCTTGGGCTGGAAAGCGGCAAGCACGTCCGTATCGATAACGTCGTTCATTACCACGACGACTTCAGAACTAACTTTTCTGGAGCGGTTGCCTCGAGCGCTAATTCTGGGTACAAGGCCAGCAAATCGATTGCCAAAGGTAATCTCGCCCTCTCCTGCGCGCTTGCGCCAATAGCGCAGGGTTCTCGCCGACACGAAAGTAGCTCCTTCTCCTGCAGCATCAAGATGGCGGGCACGCTGAATGGCACTTTCTAGGTCAACCGGCGCTGCCCGTTTCATGATCTTGGCCGCAAGTTCATGGCGGCGGTCTTCTCCCACCGGCAGACCGGCGATTGCCCCACTTACAACAAGACTTTGAAAAACTTCAAGGCGGAGATTTGAAATGCTCCTATTTTCATCCTCCAGAAAAACATCGTTTGCACCCACGTTCAAAATCCGCCAAGGGCTTCCGTCCCAAACGATAGCGGTTCCAGAAGCCATCTGAATCGTATGCAACGGAACGATGGCTTGCTTGCTGCAACCCTGTTTCTGATGCCGATAAATCTGCGCGCTGAGGCTGTCTACACAAACGTTTGTAAAACCCGGTTCGGAGAGAAGTTCATGTTCCAAATCAACGATCAGAAAGCCGTAGGCAATCAAACTGAAAACGGTATCGGCTGAAACTCCCGGTTGCCCCAGCAAGTCCTGCAAGAGCAACCAGCGTTCGCCGACAAAATATTTAGCGATGGCGCAATAAGTTTCTTGGGATGGTTGCGGACACTTGGCTTGAAGGTAATCGGACAGGAATTCCAGATTCCGAACGAGCATCCAGTTGGTTTCTCGCGTCGAACGTACCTTGAACCCGAGCCCAAACTGGGCGGCAAATTCCTCGCCGGGCGGACAGCGCCATCCACCATTTCCATCTGGGATGAAGCGTTGGTTGCCACTTTCGCAAGATGCCTTGAGCTGTTCCTCTGGCTTGCATTCCACCCACCCCATCCAGTTTTCCTGAATGAGAAAATAGTCCGGCGTTGAAAGATGAGTAATGCGCCTACCGCCCGCACTTTGGTAGGCAAGCTTGATCACACTCGGCTGATCGTAGAACTCATACGTGCAAGGGTCGTGTTCCCAGAAATATACCGCTGGCAACTCTCCCTTGTGGCTCTCAGCCTGAATAACGCAGCCCATCTTTCGACTGGCGAAACGGGTTGCAACATTATGTGTTCCACCACCGACACGTCTTGATGGCTCGGATGCCCGAATTGATTCCACGGCTTTACGGCCAATGAGGGAGATGTTCTGCTGTATATACAGGCGTAACAGTTCGTTTGCTAAAAGCATTTGTTGTCTCCTTTTCTTTTGCTACTCCTGGGCAATTGCATTCGCATAAGGCGAACGCTGCCAGGCGGCTCGAGGCCGCCAAGTAATAAAGTTGCATTGAAAATACCCGTGAGGGCGTAAGGAGGCCGGCGGCTGTCCTAAACACTCTTGACAACCGCCGCTAGGGCGCGGAAAATTCAACCATCAGGCTTGTATCTGATGTTGAGTTTTCGTGAAAGGCTTGGGGCCGGAATCCCAAGCTTTTTGCGTCTCTGACCTCTCAAATTACATTGATTTGCGTCAGGTCATTTTTCTCTCCTCTCTGAATTAACTGTTGGGAAGTCGATTCAAAATATATCGACTTAGCAGTTCTCACTTCTTTGTTCACCTATACTTCCTTCACCAGCACGAGCAAATTGCTCATTAATCCATTTATCCAATTGTTCAGGATGCCAACGACGAAGGCGGCCGAACTTAATGTATGGCGGAACCTTGCCTTGGATGATCAGCTCCTCCAGCATGCGTAAGCTAATTCCTAGACGATTTGCAAATTCCTGGGCGCTTACCAAATTTCCCATCAGTTAATTTCCTTGTTATCGAGCCATGCAAATTCATGCACTGTCATGCGTAGAATGGCAATTCATGGAATGATGCAGCCAAGTTGTAACGAATCTAATCACAAAAATATAATATGCACAATATACAATACGCTTTAATAACAACATGTTATGTAACTTTGGTTAGCAAATAGCATTGCATAACTAGATGAATAGAAGTTGAGAGCGATGGCGGGATGTGGATAAACAGACCAACTTATTAGTAGGCTCACTTAAAAAGTGTGTGCACTCGAGATAATGGCCATTCAAGCTGATGAAATGCGGCAGAAGATGATGCCACTACGAAACTGGGACAAACCGTTTTCCATGTTCTATGACGAGACGAACAACATTCGTCGTCTAACATTATCGGAAGTCGGCTTGAACTCACCGGAGAACAGGAATTTTATTCTCGCTGGAATTGTTCTGCACCCCGGCCAGCACCTCGAGAACATTGATACGCTGCGAGCGACATTACGGATCCAGGCTAACGCGCCTGAGATCAAGTTTAAGCATGTAGCTCACGGCGATTATGAGGCAATTCTGGCATCCCGAGGACTGAACTCGTTCCTTGCCTGGCTCTTGGACGAAGGCATCTTGATTCATTACTCCCAGTTAAATGTTCTTTACTGGGCGCTGATAGACATCGTCGAGTCCCTCATGCCGGGCAACGCCTTCGGTATCAATGAATATCATACCCATCTGAAGTCAGAACTTTACGACGTGGTATCGCGCAGTCCGGCCGAGTTCATGTCCCTACTGCACTCGTATACCTATCCCAACGTGGATCGCAGTAAGATCAGCGCGTTTCTCGGGGCTGTTTCTGATTTTTTGGTTCGCCACTCACCTGAAAACCGAAACGACGGTACTATACTTCTTAAGCATACATTGCGTCAGGCGATCGGGCTGAATGAATTAGTGTTTCTGCACGACAATGAGCCAGGAGAGCTCATCCGAGACTTCAGCATGCATTTTCTACGCAGCGTGTATGTATTCAAGAGCGCCTCACACACGTTCGACCATGAAACGAACATCGAGAAAATATTACAGTCAGTTGAGGTACTTGATGGCCAACGACGTGTAGCCTATAGATTTGTCGATTCCAAGGACAATGTGTGCGTGCAGTTATCCGATATAGTGGCCGGACTTATGGGTAAGCACTTCAACTATGTTCAAGACAATTCGCTTGCGACGCTAAAAGCCCGTAAGAGCGATTTCACTGCATTACAACGGCATAACCTTGCCATGCTTAGAGAGCTGATTGACCGTTCCGATGCGGTAAGCGATGGCTTCTGTCATACCATTGCCCCTTTGGACTGTATATTCAAAAACAATGCATTCCTGCATGACCAGGATGCTCCCAGATTCATCCCCTGAGCAGCGTTAAAATTGATCTGCGTTGCCGCTATTTCCTATTATCTTCAAATAATAACTTCAGCTTTTTGGCCTCCGGTACATATAGTTGATATTCAGGCGGCAGTTGCTTTTCCTCGTCAATCGCCAAACGCAGGTCCTGGATAATATAAGCTGCTAGACATCGCCTTACACTTAGCTGACGTGCGCTGGCACCCGGAAAATATTCAGCAGCAATCATTTCCTGCTGTGCCGGCGAAAGTCTAGGATGAGCAAGTACATAAAACTTTATGATCTCGTTCCATGCCTCGTCATCGCGCCTAGTATTTGTGGAGACAATATCTACTCTCTCGCAGGAGACAATTCGACCTAGCGTGAAATCGCGGAATTCCTCTCTCTTGGAACACCATGCACGGACGTGCCATCGCCTAGGCGCTCTGATAATCGCATGTGGGAATATTAAACGCTCTGATCCATTCGGATCGCTCATTGAGCGATAGGCAATGCTAACGCCATTATTATTTTTAATGGCCTGCATCATTGCAATGAAGATATTGGGAGGCGAGATGGATAAATCTAGCCTGGCATCCTCGACAAAATTACCACTCGATGAATGGGTACCAATAATGCGCAGATAATCGTCCAACGTGTGACGAACAAGTTTTCGTGAATTGCTTGCCGCAAGCCGCAACGGCGAATGGGAAGTATCCCGAGTAGCTCGCTTACCCATATGATTTGACAATTCAGCAAGCAAGCGACTAGCCCAGACTGGCTTTACACCAAGCAATTCACGAATACGTTGGTTGTCGATCTCCCCTTCCCAGCTGAGGATACATTCCAAATCGGAGATTCTGTCTGAAAGAGTTATGGCCATATAAGAATTATCCACCAGAATAATTTATATTGCAAGTTAAGTTATATTGGAGTATAAATTACCTCGAAGGATGACCATGAATCTATTCGATCGCATTCCAATAGGGCTTTTCAGTGCACTCACGGGGAAGAATAACCGGCGTGCATGGAATCTGATTGTCCGTCTTTATGACCAGTATTTCGGCCCCGATGCAGTTCCAGACTACGCTGAGGGCTATTTGCATGAAAAGGTCATAAAAGAAATCGAACGATTCTTGTTAGATGCAGGCTGGGAAAACGAGTCGGAAGAAGCTTCTCCACTTGCAACCCCCCTAGTCATCCAAGCCAACCAGCTGCTTAACCGTTTGGTTGAGACTGGTTGGTTAATCGAAGAAAGTGTTGGCCTGAAAAATTTTGTCAGCATGCGACCATCGGTTGCGCACCTGTTCGACCTACTTCGCCAATTTACCAATGAAGGTCCCCAACTTCTGGGGGGAAATATCCTGCTCATTTACAACCAGCTTAAAGGAGCAATACAGGACCCTAAAGCCCAGGCCAGCGGTTTTGCAAGCGCTGCCCACCTTTCCGCGCAGCTCATTAACTCTCTTAGCGCCACCACCCTTCGGGCTCGTGATCTCATGAAAGAATTAATCCAGGAAGATACCACTCCAAATTTCGTGCGCCGATTTTTCAGCGAGCATATTGGCGAGTTGTATGTCCGCGACTTCAAGCAGCTTCGCACGGAGAATCACCCCTTGCGCCTGCGCTATGAAATTATAGAAATGGTAAGTGAGCTAACCACTAATGAAGGCTCACGAATGGCCCTATTGTCAGGTTATGCGGAGCTACCTGGAGCTATTTCTGGCGAGGAGGAGGAAAGCCTTGAGCGGGACGTGCGACGATTCAGAAAGTTGCTAGATGTAGAGAAATTCCTGGAGCGCATGGATCAGGTTGTCGACAGCGCAACGCAACGGGCGATTGCCTACATGGGTTATCGCTTAAAAGCCTCCGAACGCATTGAGGAAGTCATTGCGGATACGATCAATGCAGTAATCAAGGCAGAGGAACGGGAAATTCCGCTACATGGCAAATTGCTTAGCCCTGATCCATTGTTTAGCGAGGAGCGGCTGAGAATGCCTGCCTCCCCACCGCCCAAGCCCGTGCGGACTGCACTAAAGAAACGAGAGATGACGGTACATGAAAAAGCCAAGCGTCTATTGCGCAAAGCCATGCTCCAACATCGACAGACAAGCCCTGCGGCCATGAAGCGATATATAGAAACACATATCAAGCCGGGAGAAACCATTACTGCCGAGAACCTCCCAATTAAGACAGTCGAGGATGCAGTTGCATATCTCGTCCTTCTCCGGTTTGCAAGCGCTATAACCAAGCGCCCCTCATCGGTATCGAAGAATCCATTGATGCACAATCTTGGCTTTGATGCAGAACTGACTAACGAACCCCGCGTTGATGGCGTTTATTTCAATACCCCGCATTTTAAGATCACAAGGAGGATCAAAGATGCCAAGTAATTGGAGCTCAATTGCAGATCGCACGAATGGGATTTATATCCCAGACAATTTCAAGCAGGCTATGTATCAATTGGTGTCTCACCAGTGCCTATATTCAAGGCAGCATAACCATGCCACGTCCTACAGGATCATCTCGGAATACCGAGATGATTTTGAAGAGGCAGTTTCCCTCATGGGATTGAGACTCAGGTTTAACGACAGATTAGAGTATTGCTACGTTGTTCCTGAAACCGTCAAGGACACTCCGCTCGATACCCAAGAAACCTATTTCCTATTGGTGTTGCGCCAGCTCTACCATATGAAAGGAAGCGTTGGAGATCTTACCAATGAAGGCGATGCTGTTATCAGTATCGATGAGCTGATTTCGACTTACAGATCAATGACCGGAAAAGAGCTGGAAGCCAAAGGGAATATTATTCGAGGACTAGTAAGGGCAGCATCAAAAAAGGGGCTCGCCAAAATGCAAGACACACCGGATGGCGATCCGCAGCCATTCGCCATAACCATCCTCCCTGCCATCGCGGATATTTTAAGTGAGCATGCCATCAATCGCTTTGGTGCCCAACTTAAATCAGAGTTGATACAGCAGATACCTGCTACTGATGGAGAGTCCGAACACGAGGAGGCAACAGATGAAAACGCTTAGTTCACTTCATTTAGTGCAGTATTCATTCTGGGAATATGAAACTTTCAATCTGAGAGCTGGCGGAACAGCCTTCCTAGGCCCCAATGGAGCCGGCAAAACTTCAGTAGTCGACGCCATACAGGTTGCTCTTGTTGGCGGTCATGGTAACCACATGCACTTTAACACCCAGTCAGTGCACAAAGATCACCGCTCAGTCAGGGACTATGCCCTTGGCATGATGCGTTCTGGAACCGGCGACCGAGGAGTAATCTCGAGAAAGCGTGACGAGGCGTTATCGTACATTACGATGGTATTTGAAGGAGATAACCCTGAGGATTGCGTGAGTGCCGGTATATGCATTCATTCGTTGGTTACTGAGAGTTCTCACAGAACACTTGGCCTCTACATTCTACCGGGAGTAAAACTCAAACTAGATGACCACCTAGGCGCACTGGGGGATGAGGACAAAGCTCCTCTTGATTGGCAGACCTTCGATGCATTGGTACGAAGACTTTCCAAACAGGCAGGCCGGACGCCAACAATTACGACAAAACCGGAAACATATCTTGATGAGCTATTGCACGCTTTACAGCATAAGGGGCGGACAATTGATCGTGCCAAGTTCCTGCGCGCACTAGCGCAAAGCCTAAAGCTTAAAGATATCACTAGCGTAAATGACTATCTGCGCGGCTACCTTGTGGATGCACAACCTATCGACAAACAAGGGACATTAAAGCACATCAGGACTGTTCGGGAACTGGTTAGGCAAATCGAGGAAATAAAGAAGCAAATCGTTCAGTTAAACGACATTGATACCAAGTTTAACTTAGTTGCAAATCTCTACCGCACACGCTCAATTGCTGATGCAGTCAGGCTGCAACTACAAATGGAGAATGAGGACAACAAAGTTGCATATCTAAACCAGTCCATATATGAATTGGAGTCAGAAATTGGTGAACTGGATACCTCACTAGAGGCTATGGCGGGCACAGAAAAAGCTCATGAGGCCATTTCTCAAGAACTCTTCCTTGAGTACAACGCCAATCCTGCATCCAAAGCGCCAGAAGAGACTCGCAAACTCCGCACGGCATATCAGGCCACTCTTGATGAGAAAAACAAAGCTGTCGCGCGCTTAATTCTAGATGTTCGCGATGCATTGGGGGCCGTGGCAGAATTACTCAAGCAGTGCGAAAAAGAAGAGGCAGATATCATAAGGAAGCTCTCCCGAGCATGGGATGATCAGGCTGCGGCTGGTAAATATCCTTCTTTACTGGAGCTCAAAGAGGTATTAGGTATCTTGGCATCATCTAAAGAGACGATCCTAGACGCACATAAAAAGAATAGCGAGTCTCATCAAGAAGCTGAAAGCAAGCTGAAGGCCGCCATCGAAAAGGTTAAGGCAGCTGATCAGGGCATGCGTATTTTGGACGAGGATGTCGCAATTGCAATGGCTTTATTCAGCGAAAACGGCATTGAAAGCCGGACGGTAGCTAGCTTGGTTAAGGTAAAGGACATCAGATGGCAGCCCGCTATTGAATCCTTCCTAGGCAAAAACCGCTCCGCCATAGTAGTAAAACCCGGCTTGGAAAATGATGCCGTGCGTTTATTGCGAAAGCTCAACATACCACTATATGACGTAACCGTCGTGCAGCCCGCACACTTAAAGAACGATATGGGACGGGAAGTTGATTTACAGTCTGTCGCAGCATTACTAAATAGTGAGGATCCGGTTGCACTGACATATTTACGCAGAATACTTGGGCGTATGCGACAAGTTCAAACCGAGGACGAGCTAAGAGACCATGACCGGGCATTAACAGTTGACGGAATGCTTAGTGCAAATGGAGGGACTCGTCGCATCAAGCTGATTTCGCCAGAACGATGGGCGCTTGGAGTCCAAGTATCTAACGCTGACAAAGAATTGCTCAGAGAGGGAGTAATAGTCGCCAACACAGATGTGGAAAAAACCAAGAAGCTGTTTGATCTAAGCAAAGATGCTGATGAGAAGCTTCGTCGCGCCCTGAAGAACATAACCCTCGAGCAGTACAACTTGGCCCTGTCTGAATTTGATTCCGCCAAAGCCAAGTTAAGCACTACAGAGGAAATAGACGACGCCGCATTACCGGATTATCTCTTAAAGCTTAAGGAACGCGTAGCGGCGGCGAAGCAGGCAGCAGAAGATGCCAAATCAGAAAGGATGACTGCCTTTGAGAGGAGTGTTAAAAAGAAGCAGGAATTAGACATAAAAAAAGAAGCACTGGAGCATGCCAGTACTGCACTCAAGAGAATTCAAAATCTCCACCTCAATGCCTGCAATGATATTGATTATGACAGTGAGCGTGCAGTCATGATGTATGAACGTGCATTAAGTCTTGCTGAAACGGATAGGCCAGAAGTAGCTTTACAGTATCTTGTGAATGAGCAAGATACTGCAAACAAGCGCTTGATAAGTGCAGAATCGAGTGCGCGCTCTGAATTTACCTCTTACATAAATGAAATGTCGATCAATCTAGTTGATGAGCGAAGTGACTGGCGCAAAGCCTCGACGTGGGTCAAAAGCCACGTACAAAAGCTCACGAGTTCAACGCTTGCCGATTATCAGAACGAAGCAGAAACCGCAAGGGATGCGGCTAACCAGTCGTTCAGGGCAGATGTAGCTTATCGGATGCGTGAAGCCATCAAACGTGTGGAGCATGACATAAACGACCTGAATAAGGTACTAGAAGACTGCCCAGAATTTACAGGTGGCGAGAAATACAAGTTCGTAGCTAAGCCCGCCCTTGCATACAAGGGGCTTTATGACCTAATCCTTAGTAGCGCCTTTGTGGATACCGGCACAGCTCCCCTATTCGAGGCAGCAGACGATGTGCAACGAACCTTATTGAACTTCCTGGATGCTTGCGAAACCGGTGAGGGCAAGGCAAATAATCCGCTAGAGGATTACAGACTCTTGTTCAATTTTGATCTGGAAATATGGGTCGGAGGGAAGCCAGCAGACACATTGAGCAAACGGCTAGGCGTTGGCTCCAATGGGGAGCATTTGGTTCCGTTCTATGTTATTGCAGGGGCATCATTGGCCAATGCCTACCGGCTTAAATCCAACGAACCATATGATGGTGCTCCATTAATGCTCATCGATGAGGCCTTCCATGGATTTGATGCGCTGAATACTTTTGTGACCGCGAAATTCTTGCAATCTCTGGGATTGCAGTTATTAATGGCAGCACCTGATGCCGATGTTGGAAAGCTAACTCCAATACTGGACTCCTACTACGATTTAGATCGGTATGGAGCAGATGTATTCTTTGAAGAGACAGTGATTAAGGAGAAGGCAAAAAAACTGATGGAAAGCGATATGCCGGAACGAAACCCTGCTCTGGTTGAAAAAATGGTTGAGCAGCTTAGCTTGCAATGATGAGTACGGTCGCGCGACTGGCACTAGAAAAACTGCTTCGAAGCGCAGAGAACGCTTCAGCCAAAGAGCAGACTGGGCGGTCTATCACCATAAAATTATCGGACAAATCATTTCCGCGTTACCTAGCACTGGAAACCCATGCGACGAGGTTGGCATGCCATGGTGAACTTGAGCTTGCTGAGCGCGATGGGGTAATCAAGATAGACTGGGAGCGCCAAGCCGGTGAGAAGCGGCAAATAGAACGCCTCACCTTGCTCGATCCTGCCAAATTGGCAAAATTTTTAGGAGTGGTTCCTCGTTGGGATGCCGTGTCTGATGCCCAAAGCAAGCTATCGGAATATTTTGACCAATTTCCGCTACTACGGGAAGTAATCGACTTGTGGCGCCGAGGCATGAAGCCACGCGGCACATCAACGGCAGATATAAATGACTGGATCGATTCCATACGAGTAGTTAAGTATTGCATGGAAAGTAATAGCCTAGATGTTCCAGTCAGGCGACTTAGTACGATGCTGACATTCGATAGCAAGCGTGTTGAAGGCCTCTGGTATTTGATCGATGCCCTACTACAGGGAGACCTGCGCGCTCCACAACGTAGTCCAGAAGAAGTATTTGGCGAAATCGGACTCATCAAATTCCCCCCGACCCTTCTTATTGCTGGAAGCATAAGGGTACTGAGCGAGTTTTGTGGTGAACATGCCGAAATCGAGATTGTTCGCCCATACTTAGGAATGTCCCCGGAGGCCATAAGCGGATTTGCCATATCAGAAAATTGTATTGTTCTCCTGACAGTGGAGAATCTGACCACGTTTCACGAAATGGCGGCAATTACAGAATCTAGGAAAAATAAAATATTGCTTTACACTGGAGGTATGCCAAGCCCATCGTGGAAGCGAATCTACAAGCTACTGTTGAAATCGCTACCCCCCAAGGCTTCTGTTTTCCACTGGGGTGATATCGATGCCGGAGGGTTCCGAATTGCCAGCCATCTCGCCCAGTGCTGCTTAGAGGAAGGGAAAACTCTACAGCTTCACAAAATGCAGTTGACTTGTGAAAAGTTGCAGGGTGACGAAGCCATCCGTCGAGAACTAACCGAGCATGAGGTGATCTCTATTGAGAAAATTTGCGAAAAATGGGGATGGATACTTGAGAACCAGTGGGCATCTCAAAATAAAGTGGCAATCGAACAGGAGTCATTGCCTGTGGAATGGCCCGACTCCAACTGTATTCCGATGGACAAGTCATCCACTCACACTCACGTCCTTGAGGGTACTGAATGAACAACACTTTTCCGCCGGACCATCCACTTAGTCATCTCGTCCGCTCAGATACTCCTGAAAATATCTATTATGCAGACCTATTCCTGATCAACAATCACAATTGGATGATTCAGGGGTATGGAAAAACCACTGCTGCACGAATTGCCTCCAACAAAAAGTTGGAGGCAATGTATGCAACTGATTCTGTTGCGATCATTAGAAGTGGCGATACTCTTTTTGGAAGATACGATCCTGGAGCCTTGAGCACCAAAAATCCTAAACTCCATGAACTACACAAGCTTGATGCCATCGCCTACTGTCTAAGTGAAGAAGAGACCATTAAAGTATTTAAATCGCGCGGTGGTGGGCGTGAAATCATCGATGTAGGTCCTGATATATTAGCGGCCATCTGTGCCACTTATCCATATCCTGCCTATTATGCTCAACAATTTTTCGTAGAGCATGAGTTATCATATTTTGCTGACCCGCTCCGAATGACAAAGCGCTTTATCGAGCTTACTCAAGGAGTCTCTGGCACCAAATTCTTAATCATCCCACATATGCCAACAATCGAAGAAAAAGCTACGCTGTATAGCAGCTTCAATTTCGAGTAATGATGGCCTGCTCTTCAGAAAGGCGAACATTTATGGGCGGCTGTTGTTTGTTTAAAAGTTCGCTGATTGAACATTGATGAAACTACATATCCTGAGCGATTTACACCTTGAATTTTCGACGTTCGAGCCACCAGCAACGGATGCAGACATAATCATCTTGGCTGGCGACGTCGGCAAGGACAGCAATGGTTTTGATTGGGCGTGTGAGGCATTCCCAAACAAGGAAATTGTGTACGTGCCAGGCAACCATGAATTTTATGGCTACCGCCGCCCTGAGACTCTGGCTGGAATGCGGATTGCGGCACAAAAAAACGGCGTGCATTTTCTCGATGAAGATGAGCTGGTAATCGGCAATGTGCGCTTCCTGGGCTGCACCTTGTGGACAGATTTTCTGTTGTTCGGCGAGGCGAAGAAAAGCACGGCGATGAGTGACGGGCAGTTATGCTTGAATGATTTCCGTGTAATTCGGGAGGGCGAAAAAACACTCTTCACCCCTGCACGATCCATTGAGCTTCACAAGCAGTCGCTGGCGTGGCTTAAGACCAAGCTGGATGAACCTTTCGATGGTAAAACGGTTGTGGTGACGCATCACCTGCCAAGCAGGCAATCGGTGGTGGATCGTTTCAAGGATGCCCTGTTGTCCGCCTGCTTCGCGTCCGAGTTGGATTACCTGTTTGGCAAGATGAATCTATGGGTACATGGCCACACCCATGACAACCTGGACTATGAAGTGAACGGCACTCGCGTAATCTGCAATCCGCGTGGATATGTGACTTACAACTGCCAAGAAAACTTTGATTTCAAGCCCGGATTAATAATCGAAATATGAGCAAGGCGGTGATGGGGCGAATTTTCGCGGCGACGTTAATCTGAACTGATTCGCGTCTTGTTCGTACGTTGGCAAGGTTTTGTTACCAAAATGGGACGTTCGGCAAAGTTATACTTCTGGGGCGACATGCCTGAAATCCCAAAGACGCTGTAAAAACTCATTTGGAGGCAAGATTACGATTCCAAGGGCGGTAAATGTTATGGTTCGCGGGACACGCGCACCTTATCTAAAAGCGGCCGTTCCGCTATCATCGTCCACGCGGCATTCGGCTTTGCCGCAGGCTTTCCACGCATCATCCAGGCTTCATCAAATTGGAGGTCTAACCGGATCATGTTTTCTCTGCACGGCATCTTCGAGGGGAGGCCAGACCACCCCATGTTCGACGTTCAGGAAGCGAGGAAGCTGCTCGCTGGCCTGCCCAAGGACGACGACTTCAAGGCTCTGGACGAAGTCACCTCCTGGCTCGCCTCGGTCAAGGACACTCCCGACTTCCGCACCGAAATCCGCACCGAAATCGTCATGCTGCTGGACGAGACTGGGCAACCGCGGTACGCCGAGCTGCTGCGCCAGTACCTCGCCACACCGCATCTGCAGGACTTCCAGGGTCTGCACCAGTGGCAGGGAATCCACGGTTTCGTGAAGGCTCTCGCCGAAGCCTACGCCGTGTGCCTTTCCGGCTACGAGCAGGCGGAGAAGAAGCCCTGGGACATGAGGGAAAATCTGCCGGTTGTCTGCATCCGGCTGCTGCGCGCCGTCGCCGAGCAGATGAAGCTGGAACTGATGCGCTACGTGGATATCGAGCAGCCGGTCTGGGACCGGTTGTGCAGTGGCTACCGCTTCGCCGAGGCCAACCAGGTTGCCGAAACAATGACCCGCGCCTATGCCGGGCAGACCATCCACACCAGCCCGCAGCGCGAGCTACTGCGCGCGCTGATGCTCCATGTATCCTCCCCCGACACGCTCGCGCCGGACCAGATCGAGGTCAGCTACCGCATCGCCGGGCGCCTCGTGAGCTCCTTCGATTTAAAGCCGGAGCCCGACCCCGACTGCATGCATTTCATCGACCTCGCCAGACCCGGCGCTCCCGGCCATGTCGACGACAAGCTCCGGGCGACGCCGGACATGCGCTTCTTCGGGGCGCTCAGGGCGGTTCCCAAGCTGGAGGGCATCATCGAGCAGAACGAGCACGGCCTGATCCAGCAGGAGATGCGCTTCGGCAGCGAGTTCACGCCGCAGGGCAAGCTCACCGTGCTCAAGCACCTGCAACTCTACTGGGGTAAGGACCACCCGCACCGGCACCAGGAACGCAAGGGCATCAGTGCCGTCATCGGGGTGGTGCACGACTTCAGGGCGGTCAGCCAGCTCGTCACGCGCATCGACATCGACCGCATGGCCAACCTTTCCGAAAAGGATGCTGCCGCGCTGAAGGAGCGCTCGAACATCGGCCTCGCCGAGGTCGAGGACATCCAGTACAGCGCCGAATCCTGGACCGTCTCGGACATCAGCGTCGACGGGATCGGCGGCATCCTGCCGAAGAACGCCGGCGCGTGGGTGAAGATCGGCGCGCTCTGCGGCCTCAAGTCGCAAAACGGCCCGCTATGGTGGGTCGGCATGATCCGGCGCTTTCACACCGACGCCAAGGGGGTCGTGCATGTAGGGATCGAAATCCTCGCCAAGAAACCCCTGGCCGTGTGGCTGCGCGCGCTCGGCAAGGGCGTCGAAAGGGTCTCCAACTGGGAGAGCAGCTCCGGCTCATTCGAGTACGACTACCTGCCCGTCATCCTGCTGCCCGACGCCAACAACTCCTACGCGCACGCCACCATGCTCATGGCATCCGGCAGCTACGCGCCGGACCACATCTTCGAAATGATGATGGGAGAGAAGAGCCGCGACATCAAACTCACCGGCCTGCTGGCCGAGGGCGAGGACTACGAGCGGGTGAGCTTCGAGTGGCTCAATCCTGCGCGCGCGTCGTGATTGGATACCAGACACTCGCCCTCTCCCCTACCCCTCTCCCACAAGTGTGAGAGGGAAGCAGGCATCCCCTCTCCCGCGTGCGAGATAACCATCGACTTGCCCGCTTTGCGGGCTTAGTCGAATGGCTAGTTGTTCCATCAGAGGGTGGCCGCAGCCCTACTTCGATTGCCCGAACCTGTAGTAACGCCGGTCGAGATACGCGCCGAGGTGCTGCTGCTCCTGCGGGGTGAGCGTCTTGCCGAGGATGCCGGAGCACTGGGTCATCTGTTTGACCAGCTCCTCCGGTTTGGTCGCCATACGGTCGGGACGCGTGAAGATCGCGCTGCCATCCCCGCCCACCTTGTCGATGTGGCAACCGCTGCACTTATACTCGTCGAACAGCCTCGCCCCGGCCTCGGGGTCTCCACCCGAAAAATCCACAACGAAGCTCGCCTGCGGCGCGGACGACACTATCGGCGGACACACGTCGCTGTCCGCAAAGGAAGAGGCCTGCGCGCCGGCCGCGCCGCACAGCAGCAATAAGGTGGCAACGACTTTTTTCATACTAGTTTTTCACCCTTATGTGTTTCAGCGACTCCACGATCTCCTGCCCTTCCAGGCTCAGGGCAAAATCGACGAAGGCCCTGGCGTCGCCGTTCGCATCTTTCCCCGTGACAACGTTGTAGTTCTGGTAGAAATCGTACTTCGAGGGGAAGGTTTTGCCGTCCGGCAGGTTCCCGTCTATCGTCAGCACCTTCACGTTGGCGCTTTCGTAGCCGTAAATCTGCAGCCCCATGGCTCCTTCGTTTGCCTCGACCAGCTTGTTGGTTCCCTCCACGGGGTCGCCCGGCTTCTCGGGCGCCAGCCGCTTGATGTCCTTGCCGAATGGGGCTGTCCTCTTGGCAAAAATCGTGGTCGTGCAGGGTTGCAGGAGGACATTTTTTATTTCGAGGTCGCTGCCGCCGACCTCTTTCCAGTTCTTGATCTTGCCGGCGAGGATATCCTTGAGCTGCTGCAGCTTCAGGTCATTGACGGGGTTGCTCCGGTTGACCACCACTACCGTCGGCGCCCTCGCAATGACGGTATTGCGGGTCCCCACAGGAAGATACTCAAGCACCACCTCATGGGTGCTCACCCCGATATCGACTTCCCCATGGCTGGCCTTGTAAATGCCCGAGCCGCAGGATGATCCCTGAACTTCCACGCTCTTCCCGGTCTTCCTGGCAAATGCCGCTCCGAGTTTTTTAGCCAAAGGCACCGTGCAGGGGTCACCCATGATGGTAACGGCCTCTGCGGCCATCACGCCCTGCGCGGGCACGACCGACAAAAACAGCGTCGCAGCAAATATAAACTTTTTCATAATCATCCCTGTTTAAAAAACTTATCCCGATCCCAGCCGACACAAAAAGGCATGGCCAGAAATCGCGGAAGGAAAGACAGGCATGAGGGAACGCGCACGCGGAATTCCGGAAGGAATTGGCGCAATGGAAAGCTCCGCTGGCCACTAATGCGTAGTGGGCGGAAAACGGCGGGAGCTCGCACCTCGATGATCTGCAGACCTGCGCACTGGCAGCGCTTTGATACGGTACATTCCGCCGCGGCAGAATCGGGTCAGCTTCACGCTGGCCGTCAGACCCGTCGCCTCCCACAGGAAGACAAAAACGGCGTTACGGCGAACCAACCGGAAACCACTGCGACAGCGGGGCGAAGTCTAGCAGACAGGGAGGAGATTTTGTCGGGAATATGAGGAGATCAGGAGTTCGACCGCGCGCTCAAACTTGAGCACATTGCCCAGCATCAGCACACCGTATTCGGTAAAGGCATATGGCAGGTATTTCCTGTGCTGACCGGCAGGAACAGGAAAACAAAGGGGCGCGATGAATCGCGCCCCTTTGATTGGGAAGAGTCCGGCTTCCCCCGCAAGGAGGAAGCCGTGCCCTGTGCCACTACCTGGCTTTTCTGGCAATCGCCTCGGCCACCGCTTCGCCCAGGCCTGCAGGCGATTTTGACACCACCACGCCGGCCGCTTCGAGTGCGGCGATCTTGTCCGATGCCAAGCCCTTGCCACCGGCGATGATCGCACCGGCATGGCCCATGCGCTTGCCCTTGGGCGCGGTCTGTCCGGCGATATAGCCGGCTACCGGCTTGGTGACGTGCGCCTTGATGTATTCCGCCGCCGCTTCTTCGCGGTTGCCGCCGATCTCGCCGACCATGATGATCGCCTCGGTCGCGGGGTCGTTCTGGAACATCTCCAGGCAATCGATGAAATCCAGCCCCTTGATCGGGTCGCCGCCGATGCCGATGCAGGTGGACTGGCCGAGGCCGAGGCGGGTGGTCTGGAACACGGCTTCGTAGGTGAGCGTGCCGGAGCGCGACACCACGCCGACCTTGCCCTTCTTGTGGATGAAGCCCGGCATGATGCCGATCTTGCACTCGCCCGGGGTAATCACGCCGGGGCAGTTCGGGCCGATCAGGATCGCGTCATTGGCCTTGAGCGCCGCCTTGGCATTCAGCATGTCCAGTACGGGAATGCCCTCGGTGATGCAGACGATGACCTTCACGCCCGCATCGGCCGCTTCCATGATGCCGTCGGCGGCGAAGCCGGGCGGCACATAGATCATCGTGGCATCCGCCCCGGTCTCGCGCACCGCGTCGCGCATGGTGTTGAAGATCGGCAGGCCGAGGTGCGTCTGGCCGCCCTTGCCCGGCGTCACGCCGCCGACCATTTGGGTGCCATAGGCGATCGCCTGTTCGGAGTGGAAAGTACCGTGCTTGCCGGTGAAGCCCTGGCACAGGACCTTGGTATTTTTGTTTACGAGAACGCTCATGATGTCTTTTCCTGTATCACTGGACCGCCGCGACGGCACGCTTGGCCGCATCGGTCATGTCGGTTGCGGAGATCACGCCGACGCCGCTCTCGGCCAGCATCTTCTGCCCGAGCTCGACGTTGGTGCCTTCGAGGCGCACGATCACCGGCACCTTGACGCCGACGTCCTTGACCGCGGCGATGATGCCCTCGGCGATGATGTCGCAGCGCATGATGCCGCCGAAGATGTTGACCAGTACCGCCTTGACGTTGCTGTCGGAGAGGATGATCTTGAACGCCTTGGCCACTACTTCCGCCGTGGCGCCGCCGCCGACGTCGAGGAAGTTGGCGGGCTGGCCGCCGTGCAGCTTGACGAGGTCCATGGTCGCCATCGCGAGGCCTGCGCCGTTCACCATGCAGCCGATGTTGCCGGACAGCGCGATGTAGCTGATCTCGCATTCCTTCGCGGCGACTTCCTTCGGATCGATCTGGCTGTTGTCGTTCATCGCGGCGAGGTCCTTGTGGCGGAACACCGCGTTGTCGTCCACGCCGATCTTGCAGTCGAGCGCCACGAGGCTGCCCGTCTCGGTCACGATCAGCGGGTTGATCTCGGCCATCGCGAGGTCGTTCTCGATGAACAGCTTGTAGAGACCCTTGGCGAGTTTGCCGAATTCGCCGATCTGCGTGCCTTCCAGACCGAGGCCGAAGGCCAGCGCGCGGCACTGGAAGTCCTGCAGGCCGAGCAGCGGGTCGCAGAATTCCTTGAGGATTTTTTCCGGGGAGTGTTCGGCGACTTCCTCGATCTCCATGCCGCCCTCGCTCGACGCGACCAGCGCAACGCGCTCGGTCTCGCGATCAACCGTCAGGCTGATGTAGAGCTCGCGCTTGATCGGCAGCGTCTCCTCGATCAGCAGGCGCGACACCATCTGCCCTTCGGGTGCGTTCTGGTAGGTCACCAGCACTTTACCGAGCAGTGCGTTCACCGCTTCCTTCGCAGCCTCGGGCGAGCGCACCAGCTTCACGCCGCCGGCCTTGCCGCGCCCGCCGGCGTGGATCTGCGCCTTCACCACCCAGGCGCTGCCGCCCAGTTCCGCCATCGCGCCGTCCGCCTGCCCAGCGCTGTCTATCGCCACGCCGCGCGGGGTGGCAATGCCGTATTTGCGCAGCACCTGCTTGGCCTGATATTCATGCAAGTTCATGGAAATTCCCTAAATTCGTTGTCGATTTGAAAACACGTTAAGAAGGTGAAAGCGGGAAGGGTAAATTGCACACCCTTCCCTCTTCCCCCGTCTCTCCTCCCGTTTTACAGAGCGGCCAGCGCTGCGTTGAAGGTCGCGCTGGGGCGCATCGCCTCAGAGGTCTTGGCAAAGTCGGGATGGTAATAACCGCCCATGTCCACCGGCTTGCCCTGGGCACCGATCAGCTCGGCGTTGATCTTCGCCTCGTTCTCGGTCAGCGCCTTGGCCAGCGTGGCAAACTTCGCCTGCAGCTCCTTGTCCTTGGTCTGTGCAGCCAAGGCCTGCGCCCAGTACAGGGCGAGGTAGAAGTGGCTGCCGCGGTTGTCAATCTCGCCCACCTTGCGCGCCGGCGACTTGTTGTTGTCCAGAATCTTGCCGTTCGCCTGATCCAACGTGTCCGCCAGCACCTGCGCCTTCGCGTTCTTGAAGGTCTGCGCCAGATGCTCCAACGAAACCGCGAGCGCGAGGAATTCGCCGAGCGAATCCCAGCGCAGGTAGCCTTCTTCCTGGAACTGCTGGACATGCTTCGGAGCCGAGCCGCCCGCCCCAGTTTCGAACAGGCCGCCGCCGTTCATCAGCGGCACGATGGACAGCATTTTCGCGCTGGTGTTCAGCTCGAGGATCGGGAACAGGTCGGTGAGGTAATCGCGCAGCACGTTGCCGGTGACGGAAATCGTGTCCAGGCCTTTGCGGGCGCGCTCCAGCGTGGCACGGCAGGCAGCAGCCGGTTCCATGATGCTGATGTCGAGACCCTTGGTGTCGTGATCCTTGAGATACTTCTCGACCTTGGCGATGATCTGCGCATCGTGTGCGCGGTTCTTGTCGAGCCAGAAGATCGCCGGGGTATTGGACAGGCGTGCGCGCGTCACCGCGAGCTTGACCCAGTCCTGGATCGGCGCATCCTTGGTCTGGCACATGCGGAAGATGTCGCCCTGCTCGACCTTCTGCTCCAGCAGCGTCTTGCCCGCCGCGTCAACGACGCGGATCGTGCCGTTGCCGGTTGCCTCGAAGGTCTTGTCGTGCGAGCCATATTCCTCGGCCTTCTGCGCCATCAGGCCGACGTTCGGCACGGAGCCCATTGTCACCGGGTCGAGCGCGCCGTTCTTCTTGCAGTCGTCGATGACGGCCTGGAAAACGCCCGCGTAGTTGCGGTCCGGGATCATCGCCTTGGTATCGTACGGCTTGCCGTCGGCGCCCCACATCTTGCCGCCGTCGCGGATCATCGGCGGCATGGAAGCGTCGATAATCACGTCGGAAGGCACGTGCAGGTTGGTGATGCCCTTATCGGAATTCACCATCGCCAGTTGCGGCTGTTTCTTGAAACAGGCCTGGATGTCGGCCTCGATCTCGGCACGCTTGGCGTCCGGCAGCGTGGCAATTTTTGCCAGCAGGTCGCCGAAGCCGTTGTTGACGTTGACGTTCAACTCCTTCAGCGTCGCGGCGTGCTTGTCGAACACGTCCTTGAAGTACACCGTGACGGCATGGCCGAACATGATGGGATCGGATATCTTCATCATGGTGGCTTTCAGGTGCAGCGACAGCAGCACGTTCGGCTCCTTCTTCGCTTCCTCGATCTGCTCCGCGTAGAACTTGCGCAACGCGCGGCAGTTCATCGCGGATGCATCGATCACCTCGCCCGCCTTCAGCGTGGTTTTTTCCTTCAGCACCGTGGTCTTGCCGTCCGCGCTGACGAACTCGATACGCACTGGGCCGGCTTCGGAAACGGTAACGGATTTTTCGCTGCCATAGAAATCGCCACCGGTCATGTGCGCGACGTGGGTCTTGGAGTCAGGAGCCCATTTGCCCATGCGGTGCGGGTTCTTGCGTGCAAAATTCTTTACCGACAGGGCGGCGCGGCGATCGGAGTTACCTTCGCGCAATACAGGATTCACTGCGCTACCAAGTATCTTGCCGTAGCGTGTCTTGATCTCTTTCTCGGCGTCGTTCTGCGGGTTTTCCGGATAGTCCGGAACCTTGTAGCCATGCGATTGCAGTTCCTTGATCGCCGCCTTGAGCTGCGGCACCGAGGCGCTGACGTTCGGCAGCTTGATGATGTTGGCCTCCGGCTTCAGCGTGAGTTCGCCCAAGGCCGTGAGTTCATCGGGAATGCGTTGCGCATCGGTCAGGTTCTCGGGAAAGTTCGCGATAATACGGCCTGCGAGCGAGATGTCCCGCGCCTCGACTTCGATGCCGGCAGGCTTGGTGAATGCCTGCACGATGGGCAGCAGCGAGTAGGTCGCCAGTGCCGGCGCCTCATCGATTTTCGTCCAGATGATTTTTGGTGTCGTCATGATTTTTTCCTCTTCAAGTTAAGTAGCGTAGGTCGGGTTCAACCCGACGGGTCGGGCTAAAGCCCGACCTACCAATCCTGGCTCAGGCCTGCTGCTGGCTCGCAAACAGGGACAGTGCGCCGCCGGCGCGGATCATCGGAATGTCTTCCTTGCCCTGCGCAAGCTTCAGAGGAATATCGCCGACGCCTTCCACCGCCAGCTTGAGCTGGCCGCTTTCCAAGCCGGACATATCGAGAGACACCTTCGCGCCCTGTGTAATCCGGTCGAGGTCGGCCGGGTTCTCGAAGGTCAGCGCCACGATGCCGAAGTTGGCGAGGTTCGCGAGGTGGATGCGCTCGAAGCCCTTGGCCACGATGGCGCGTATGCCGAGGATGCGCGGGCACAGGCCGGCATGCTCGCGCGAGCTGCCCATGCCGTAGCCGTCGCCCGCGACGATGAAGCCGTGACCGCCCGCATCGCGCAGCGCCGCAGCGCGGGTGCTGAAGGTCTTGTCCACCTGGACGAAGGTCGCCTGCCTGGCGTATTCGTCCGCGTTGGAACGCAACGACAGGTATTTGCCGGCAGGCTGGATGTGGTCGGTCGTGATCTCGTTGCCGAGCTTGAGCAGGATTTCGCCGGACAGCTTGGCCGGCAGCGGCGCGAGCGTCGGCAGTGGTGCGATATCCGGGCCGTAACGCATCACCACCTTGGCGGCTTCCGCGGGCGGCAGCGGTGCGATGTAGGCGCCTATGTCGACTACCGGCGGAACATACTTGATGGTGAGATCACCGCTGAGCAGCGTGCGCGGATCGGTAACAACACCCGTTATCGCGCCGGCTATCGCAGTGACCGGGCTGACCAGATGCACTGCGGCAGTCTCGGTGCCGGAACGGCCTTCGAAGTTGCGGTTGGCCGTGGAGAGCATCACACCATTGCTGGGTGGCGAAAAACCCTGGCCGATACAGGCGGAGCAGGCATTTTCCAGGACGCGCACACCGGCGGCGTAGAAAATTTCCAGGTAGCCTGCCGCTGCGAGCTGGCGCGCAATGGCTTGCGAACCCGGGGCGATGGCGGTGTCGACCTTGACCTTTTTGCCGCGCAGCATCTCGCCGACGCGTGCCAGGTTCTCGTAGTTGGAGTTGGTGCAGCTGCCGATGAATACCGCGTCGATAGGCATGCCGGCATGCTTGGAGACCGGCTCCATGCCCTTCAGGCGCGGATACAGCGCGATGGTCGGTTCAAGGTCGGACAGATTGATCTCGACGGTACGCGAATAGGTCGCGCCCGCATCGGCGGCCAGCGGCTGCCAGTCTTTGGCACGATTGCGGCCTTCCAGATAGGCCTTGGTGATTTCGTCCGACGGGAAGATCGAGAAGGCGACGCCGCCCTCGGTGCCCATGTTGCAAATGGTGGCGCGGTCGGTGACGTTCAGACTCTTCAGGCCCGGCCCGGTATACTCCAGGCAGATGTCCTTGTTACCCTTGATGCCGATGACCTTGAGCACGTTCAGGATCACGTCCTTGGCGAGCACGCCCGGATGCAGCGCGCCGGTAAGATTCACCTGCACCACTTTCGGCATCTCGATCTTGTAGGAAGTGCCGGCCATCGCGAAGCTCACGTCCGTGCCGCCCGCACCCATCGCCAGCATGCCCATGCCGCCGGCGTTGGTGGTGTGCGAGTCTGAACCGATCACCGACTTGCCGGGAGTCGCGAAGTCCTCGAGGAACACGCTATGGCAAATGCCGAGGCCGCCGCGCGAGAACCAGCAGCCGTATTTCTTGGAGAAGGTTTCCAGATAGCGATGGTCGTCGCCGTCGACATAACCGATCTGCATGGTCTTGTGATCGATCACAATGACCGAGGTGGTCTTCACGCGGTCCACGCCCATCTTCTCGAAGGCCAGAGCGGCGGCGGTGCCGGTGGCGTCCTGGTAGAGGGTATGGGTGAACTGGATCTCCAGCGGCTTCCCCTGCTCCGGAAGCTGCTTCAATCCCCCGGCCGCATTGGCCAGGAGGATTTTCTGTGCAACGTTAAGTGCGGTCATAAATACTCTCCATAATTGCTAAATTAAAAATCATTCATGGCAAAACAACGCAACCCATCGGAGATAGTCGAACAGGAATGATGGGGCTCCGCACTCTAGCTCCGCCCCTCTTGCGTTCTGCTCCGGGAAAATTGCGCAAAAACTGGAAACCGGTGGCTGTCGCTCCTAGGAAACATGCGTGCACGCCGAAGCCGGAGTGCGCGTGTCCATGTTGCGGCCACGGTTGATGTGGTCGTCGATCTCGCCCGCGCAGCCAGCCATGCGCCCGAACAGGAAGGCGGTGAATGCCGCCATCTCCATCAGGTTCTCGCTGAACTGGCCATTGCGGTAGCGCGGCCACAGCAGCTTGAGCAGCGATGCGGCGATGACCGCATCGATGTTCACGCAGAACACGTTCGCGGTGACACCGTTGTCGTACAGCGACTGCACCAGCGTCTTGTAGAAGTCGTGGAACACGTTCTTCTCGCCGCGCTCAGCAAAGAATTCGGAGATGAAAGTCTCGCGCGGATCCTTGTTGACGGGCAGGCCCTTGAACACCGGGTGGTTCACGCCGGGGATGTTGCGCACGCCGGTGCCCAGCGCCTTGCTCTGCTTCTTCTCCTTGTTGAAGGCGATGGCGAAGTCCGTGGTGATCTTCTTCAGGTCGATGCCGTGGTTAGCCGCACCCGCATCGGCCAGCTTGGTGTCCTTGAAATTCTCGATCAGGAACTGGATGCCTTCATAGCCGTTGCCGCCGTGGGCGAAACCGGTATGAGTCAGGAATCCGATCATGCCCTTGTTGATCTGCACGCGCTCCGGAGATTCCGGGCCGTCGGCGGATACCGCGCCCTTGCAGCCTTGCGACGAAATCGTGCCGACACCATTGGAGATGATGAGCCCCAGGATGACTTGCAGCGGCAGCAGGCTGGCCGCGGTTGGGCGTTCGCCCAGCAGCGAGATATAGGCCAGTTGCGTGACGGTCCAGGAGTCAAGGATTTCTTGGTTGTCCACGCCGCAGAAGCTGCCGGCTGCGTGGTGCTTGGCTTCGGTGGATGCGCCGATGATCATGCCGAACAGCTTGGTGTACCAGGGCATGTTGTGCACGGTCAGCTTGGAGATGCGCTTGCGCATCAGCGGCTCCCAGGCAACGGTGGTGGTCAGTGCGGCCAGCACTGCGTCGGCGGTGGGATGGCCCTTGAGCGAGCGCAGATACTTCACGAACACCGACTTGGCGCCGCGCTTGTCGAATGCCTTGAGCATGGAATCGGCCTTGGCGTCGGCCTTGTCGCCGACCAGAGTCGCGAGTTGCTCTGCGGTGGCTGCGGCCGGATTGACCTTGGCGGCTTCGTCGTCGCCCTTCAACAGGCCGGAGTGCGCGAAGATTTCCGTCAGGGAGTCGGCGGCAGCGCGCGCAGCATCCACGCGCTTCGGCCCGAGCAAGGCGACTGCGGCGCTGATCGCGGTGTTGGGCGCATTGCCCGCCTCGCGCGAGGCTTCGGCAGCGGCCAACATGGGATCATTGTGCAGATTGACGTGCGCGGCGACCGCGAGGTTATACAGCGCGTTGTCGTTCTCGTCGTTGAGCTCGCGCACCAGCGCCAGGCACAGGTTGGATTCCAGCGGCTGCTTGGAACAGTCGAGGATGGAGATGTTGTTGACCTTGGTGACTTGCGTCTTCGGATCCATCACCGAAGAACCCGAACAGTCCTTCATGGACTGGCGCGGGAAAATCGCGCCGACGTTCTTGAGCAACTCGGCGATCTGCAGGTCATACGGTGCCAGGGCCTTGACCACGGGGATATCGAGCGCAGCGGGCAGCTTCAGGCCCTGATTGTCGCCGAACCACGGTTTCAGTTCCAGATTGCCTTCCGGCTTGAAATCTTTCTCGATGCCGTTCAGTTTCATCACCGCAGTCAGCGCTTCAGGGATGTGGGCGATGTTGGTGACGACTGCACCTTTTTTCGAGCACACCGGATTGCCGGGGGTGTACAGGTCGTTCACGCCGAACTTGTCCATGAACCATTTTTCTTTCGCGCGCGCGTCGTCGCCCGATCCGGCGATGGCGCCGGCGTGGCCCACGGCGCGGGTCAGGGTGGCTTTCCAGCGGCCCACCACGCAGGCGACCACCGGCTTGTCGAACGCGACATCGTGTTCGTAATAGCCGCCCGGCTCGGAGTACATCACCGCCGCCTTGGTGCGCTCGTCGTTGGACATCGCGTAGGCGAATTCGGGCGCTGCGTAATTGATGTAGATGTCCTTGCCGCTGGAGATCAGCGTCGTGGTGCCCCAACCGCCGATGGACAGGTAGTTGGCGATGGTGGTGGTGAAGTTGCCGGAGTTGGAGAAAATGGCGATCGAGCCCTTGCGCAGGGTCTCGCCGGGGTTGTCGCCGCCCAGCGCGCCGCCGATGCGCACCTGATTCCAGGAGTCGGCCACGCCGAGGCAGTTGCCGCCGAAGATGTCCACGCCGCGCTGCTGGCCGAGCGCGCGGATTTCGCGCGAATCATGCACCGATATTTTTTCAGTGATGATGACGACTTTTTCGACATCGGGATTGATGCGGATCAGTTCGGCCACACCGTCGCGCACTGCGGAGGGCGGCAGGTAGACCACGCCGACATTGAACTTGTGGCCGGCTTCCATGCCTTCGCGCACGTTGTTGTACACCGGGATGTTGCCCGCGGGCGTTTCCACGACCTGGCCGCGGCGTCCGGGCGAGGTGCCGAACACGACGTTGCCGCCGGAATAGGCATGGCTGACCGGGGTCACGGCACGGGATTCGTTGCCCGTGATGTTCAGCACGCAGATGCGGTCTTCGCGCGTGGCGATGTCGGCCAGCGAGCGGATGCCAACGTAGTACTTGAAGTCTTTGATACCAGGCTTTCTCATTGCAATCACCTTTTCATTACTCGTTACTTTTCGTCCGAACGGCCACCGGGCGATTTATCGCACGGCGGCCGTCTGCTTGTATGTATAGGGGCTCTCGACCAGGTCAGGCGTCGGCTGGCAGACCAAGCAGCTTCGCCACTTCGGCACGCCCGCCGCTCTTCATCCAGCGATCCGCTTCCTGCGCGTAGTTCACCACGTCGGTCATCGCGGAATCGAACCCGAATATCTTGTAGGGGATGCGCAAGGAATCGAGCACATCCTTGAACGCACCCATGCCGCGGATCACCTGCGGGCCGCCACGTCCGATCACCACATACAGCGGTGTTGGGCCGCGCTCGCTGAAGTAATCACGCAACGCATCCGCCATCGCGCGGAAGGTGACGAAGATGTCGGTGTTGTTGGCCTTGCCGCCGATGATGAACAGCACATTCGTCTGCTTGAGATAGTACTTGAGGGATATGCGCATCACGTCGTACATCTTCTCGTAGGGCGGGTTGCCGCCGAAGTCGGAAGAGATGATGGCGTCGTTGCCCAGCACTTCGGTGACCAGCGAATTTGCGCCGCCGCCGAAGGTAGGGGCAAGGATGGTGCCCTTGTCGTTGATCACGTAAACGTCGCTCTGCCCCTGGTAGGTGCGCAACTCGTTGATCTCCTGCTCGAAGTCGTTGGCTTCGGTGACGAACAGGTCATCGGGCAGGGTCAGGCGATTCACGCGGGGGTCGTCGCGGTCGAAACCGCACTTGAAGTCGCAGGCCACCGGAATCAGCGAGCCGGACTTGCCCGGCATCATACGGATCGGGTTGAGCTCCAGCGTGGACATGCCGTAGTGGTGATACAGGTCCCACAGTTTGGGCAGGTGCTGCACCAGCGGCGAAATGATTTCCTTGGGAGCGCCGAGGTCGGTCAGCGCATTGGAAACGATGAAGGACTTGAGGCCGGTCAGCGGGTCGAACGGGACTTCGATGATCTGGGTCTTGTCCAGCTCTTCGATGTCCATACCGCCGTGATGAGTCAGTGTCATCACCGGTGCGCGATAGCGGGTCGAGTCGGTGATCGAAAAGTAGATTTCATGCTGGGCCGGGACCGCACCTTCGAAGGTGACGCCGCGCGACTTGTAAACGACATCGCCGACCTTGTATTCGGCAAAATACAAACGCTCTTTTTCGGCCAGCGCCGACTTCAGGTCTTTGGCGCGGCCGATCAGGCCGGACTTGCCCTTCTTGCCGATGCCGCCGCGAAAGATCGGCTTGACGAAGACCGAGCCGCACTTCTCGATCAGGCTATGTATATCGTGTTCGCTGGCTTCCGGGCCGAGCACCTCGGAGGCCGGAAAATCGACGATCTTAAGCATGGGCGCTCCGTGGAGCATTCCACTGACATTCATAATTACCTTACCTCTATTATTAAAAAATTGGATTCCGGTTGGTTTTTCGCCGGGAGAGAATTTTTCGAGATGCGAAGGATAGCAGGAATTGCGGTTTTGTTAATACTCTCCGGGCAGATTTTTTAACTCCGCCCAAGAATAGACCGGCCCCTTGGCACAGACGTAATCCTGGCCGGGATTTCAGCGGGCGCACCTGCCCGGGCCGCATTGAATCTTGTTTTCGGTGGCTGTTATAGAACTGTTCGTCGGCGAGGGCGCTCGTTTTTTGTAACATATTGACGAGCCAGCACAATTACAACGTGAGTTCATTACCCCCTCCTTTTGGGGCGCGGCAAATCACGCCCCTGGGGCGGTTTCCTGCTCCAGCAGTGCGCCGATTTCCTCCAGCGCCGGAAGCTCCTGCAGGGCGCGCAGGTTCAGGTCATCGAGCATCTGTCTGGTGGTGGCGAACAGTTCTGGCTTGCCCGGCGTGTCGCGCGTGCCGACCACTTCCACCCAGCCGCGTGCCTCCAGCGTCTTCAATACCTGCGAGGAGACTGCGACGCCGCGGATTTCCTCGATGTCGCCGCGCGTGACCGGCTGGTGGTAGGCAATGATGGCGAGCGTCTCCAGCACGGCGCGCGAGTAGCGCGGCGGCTTTTGCGGGTTGAGCCGGTCGAGGTACTGCTGCATTTCCGGTTTGGCGCAGAAGCGCCAGCCGCTGGCCACGCGGCCCAGTTCCACGCCGCGCCCCTGCCAGTCCTGCGCGAGCTCTTCGAGCAGCGCTTCCATCTGTTTGTTGTCCAGCGACACGTCGCTGAGCTTCTTCAGCTCCGCAACCGGCAAGGGCTCCGTAGTGGTCAGCAGCGCGGCTTCCAGTATCTGCTTGAATTGCGCGGTATCCATCTTGCCGCCGAACAGGTCGATGGGAATCGCTCCCTCGTCCGGCATCGCCCCGGCTTCGATGGGCACTGTTGCTTCACTCTGCGGTAATGGCTCGGCTTGTTCTGACATAGATGCTCCCGAATGTTTCGCTTTGCTGTATTTCCACCAGGTATTCCTTGGACAGTTCGAGGATGGCGATGAAGGTGACCACCAGTTTTGCCACGCCGTCCTGCACGTCGAACAGCTTGTCGAACTCGACGTACTCGCCGCTCTGCAGGCAGCGCAGCACATGCGTCATCTGTTCGCGCACCGACAGTTGTTCGCGGCGCACCTTGTGGTGCGTGTGAAGCTTGGCGCGCGCCAGCACACCCAGCCAGGCCTGGCGCAGGTCTTCCACGCTGACCGCCGGCAGGCGATCCTTCACTGTGCGCTCGATCAGCACCTGCACGATCTCGAAATCGCGCCCGGCCTGCGGCAGCTCGTTGAGCTTCTGCGCGGCCAGTTTCACCTGCTCGTATTCCAGCAGGCGGCGCATCAGTTCGGCGCGCGGATCCTCCGCCTCATCCTCGCTGGCCTTGGGCGGGCGCGGCAGCAGCATGCGCGACTTGATCTCGATCAGCACCGCCGCCATCAGCAGGTATTCGGCGGCCAGCTCCAAGCGGTGCTGCTGCATCATCTCGATGTAGCCCATGTATTGCTTGGTCAGCTCCGCCATCGGGATGTCCAGCACGTCCAGGTTGTGCTTGCGGATCAGGTAGAGCAGCAGGTCCAGCGGCCCCTGGAAATTTTCCAGCACCAACTCCAGCGCATCCGGCGGGATGTACAGATCCTGCGGCAGTTCCAGCAGCGGTTCGCCGTGGATGCGCGCGACGGGATGCAGCAATAATTGCGCTTCGCTCATCGTCTGTTAACCGTAGCTCAACCCCATCGCCTCACGCACGTCGCGCATGGTCTCGGAGGCCAGTTTGCGCGCCTTCTCGCAGCCGTCGGCGATGATGTTCTTCACCAACGCCGGGTCGTCCAGGTACTGCTGCGCGCGTTCGCGCATCGGGCGCTGCTCCGTGAGCACCCCGTCGATCACCGGCTGCTTGCATTCGATGCAGCCGATGCCTGCGGTGGTGCAGCCCTTCTGCACCCACTGCCTGGTATCCTCGTCGGAATACACCAGATGCAGCGCCCACACCGGACATTTTTCCGGCGTACCCGGATCGGTGCGGCGCACGCGCGCCGGGTCGGTCGGCATGGTGCGTATTTTTTTGGTCACGCTCGCCTCGTCCTCGCGCAGGGTGATGGTGTTGTCGTAGGACTTGGACATCTTGTGCCCGTCCAGCCCCGGCATCTTCGACGCGGCGGTGAGCATCGCCTCCGGCTCGGAGAGGATCATCTTACCGCCACCTTCGAGGTAGCCGAACAGGCGCTCGCGGTCGCCGTGCGAGAGGCTCTGCTGCTCGTCCAGCAGCGCCTTGGCGGACTCCAGCGCCTCGTCGTCGCCCTGCTCCTGGAAGCGCGTGCGCAGCTCGGCATACAGCCTGGCCTTCCTGCTGCCGAGTTTCTTCACCGCCGCTTCGGCCTTCTCCTCGAAGCCCGGCTCGCGCCCGTAGATGTGGTTGAAGCGCCGCGCGATCTCGCGCGTGAATTCGACATGTGGGATCTGGTCTTCGCCCACCGGCACCTGGGTGGCGCGGTAGATCAGGATGTCCGAGCTCATCAGCAATGGATAGCCGAGGAAACCGTAGGTGGAGAGGTCTTTCTCGGATAGTTTTTCCTGCTGATCCTTATAGGTCGGCATGCGCTCCAGCCAGCCCAGCGGGGTGATCATCGAGAGCAGCAGGTGCAGCTCAGCATGCTCAGGCACGCGCGACTGGATGAACAGCGTGGCGTGCGCGGGATCGACCCCCGCCGCGAGCCAGTCAACCACCATGTCCCACACGCTTTGCTCAATGATCTGCGGCGTGTCGTAATGCGTAGTCAGCGCATGCCAGTCGGCCACGAAAAACAGGCACTCGTACTCGTGCTGCATCCGCACCCAGTTTTTCAGCACCCCGTGATAATGCCCCAGATGCAGACTTCCGGTGGGGCGCATTCCCGATAAAACACGATCAGCAAACATATCTTCTAAAGCCCGAATAAAAACGTAATCAATTTATACATCAGGTTCACCAGCGGCGAGAGTACCAGACTCAGCACCGGCGTGACCGCCAGAAAAATCAGGATGAACATGCCGTAGGGTTCGATTTTAGCCAATTGGAACGCCTGACGGTGCGGCAGCAGGCTGACCGCGACGCGTCCCCCATCCAACGGCGGCAGCGGCAGCAGGTTCAGCACCATCAGCACGACGTTGATTTTAATCCCCCACTCGGCCATGCCCAGCAGCGGCTCGGCAAAATAACTGTCCGGAAACAGCCACGCCATTTTATAGAGAAATGCCCAGCCGAGCGCCATGAATAAATTCGTGGCGGGTCCGGCAAGCGCCACCCAGAGCATGTCCTGCTTGGGGCGGCGCAAGGCGGCAAAGTTGACCGGCACCGGCCTGGCCCAGCCGAACAGGATGCCGCCCAGCCACAGGGTCAGCAGCGGGAACAGCACCGTGCCGACCGGATCGATGTGGCGCAGCGGGTTCAACGAGATGCGCCCCTGCTGGTGCGCGGTCATGTCGCCGAAATGGCGCGCCACGTAGCCGTGCGCCGCCTCGTGCAGCGTGATCGCGAACAGCACCGGGATCGCGGCGAGAGAGATGGTCTGAATCAGTTGATCAGTTTGCATTATCTTAAAAACAGTAATTGAACCACGAAGGGCACGAAGAACACTGAACAAGCCCTCCGTTCGTGGTGAGCTTGTCGAACCATGGACGGAGGTCGATGTAGAATCAATGGGGTGCAAACCCGCCCTTCGACAGGCTCAGGGCGAACGGATTTATTCAGCATTTCCTTTATTCCTCGATTCCGAAAGGCGCGATACTGCCCTTCCCTTGTCTTATCAATGCCGGCGCGTCGCCGGTCAGGTCGATCACGGTGGTCGGCTCCAGCCCCACAGCTCCGCCCTCGATTACCAGCTCGACCAGTTGCTCGAGACGTTCACGTATTTCTTCCACATCGGTCAGCGGATGATGGGCATCCGGCAGGATCAGCGTGGAACTCAGCAAGGGTTCGTCCAGTTCCGCCAGCAACGCCAGCGCCACCGGATGATCGGGGATGCGGATGCCGATGGTGCTGCGCTTGGGGTGCTGCAGGCGCTTCGGCACTTCCTTGGTCGCCTCCAGGATGAAGGTGTAGCTGCCCGGCGTGTTGCTCTTCAGCAGACGGAACTTGCTGTTGTCCACGCGCGCATAGCGTGCGATCTCCGAGAGGTCGCGGCACGCCAGCGTCAGGAAGTGCTTGTCGTCCAGCCCGCGTATCTGGCGGATGCGCGCCACCGCGTCCTTGTCGTCCAGATGGCAGCCCAGCGCGTATCCGGAATCGGTTGGGTACACAACCACCGCGCCGTCGCGCAGCATCGCCGCCGCCTGACGGATCAGGCGCAAATTGGGGTTGTCCGGGTGGATGGTGAAAAATTGCGCCATCAGACCACCTTCGATACGGCGTCGCGCTCCCAGAGCTGCCACACCGGCCTGCAGCCCAGCGGGAAGTCCGGCAGCCGCCCCATGTCGCGCCAGCTCTCGTCCGGGCCGTGGAAATCCGAACCACACGAACACAGCAGGTCGAACTCGGCGGCATAGCGCGCGAACTCGGCGTGCTGCTCGGGCGTGTGGCTGCCGCTCACCACCTCGATCGCCTGCCCGCCGCGCGCGACGAATTCGGTCAGCAATTCGTGCATGGTCTTCCTGCCCATCTTGTGGCGCCCGGCCATGTAGCGGCCGGGATGCGCGAGCACTGCCACGCCGCCGCTGCCGCGTATCCAGCCCACCGCATCGGAAAGCTCCGCCCAGCGGTGCGGCACATAACCCGTTTTGCCGTTCGCGAGATAGCGGTTGAACACGCTCTTCACATCCTTGAAATGCCCGGCCTCGACGAGGTAGCGCGCGAAGTGGGTGCGCCCGATCATGTTGGGGTTGCCCGCATAGCGGTACGCGCCCTGCAGCGTCCCGCCGATGCCTGCCTTCGCCAGCGCATCGGCCATGCGCGCGGCGCGCTCGCCGCGCCCGCTGCGCACGCTGCGCAAGCCTGATACCAGCGGTGGGTACGCCGGGTCGATGCCGAGGCCGACGACATGCACGGTGTGGGTACGCCAGGTTACGGAAATCTCCACGCCGTTGATGAAGGTCATGCCGTGCTCTGCGGCGGCGGCGCGCGCCTCGTCCAGCCCGTCCAGGTCGTCGTGGTCGGTCAGCGCGAGCACCTTCACGCCGCGCTCGGCCGCGCGCGCCACGACCTCGGCCGGGGAGAGCGTGCCGTCGGAGATGCGGGAGTGGCAATGCAGGTCGTGATCTAGCATGAATGAAGTCGGTTCCGAAAAACTATAACAACGCCGTTCGCCCTGAGCTTGTCGAAGGGCTCACCACGAACGGAAAAGAGAGAGAGAGTGTACGTCATATATCCCCGCCGCCCTTCTTCATGACCTTCCCCTCCTCGGCGCGCTTGCGGCGCACCTCCTTGGGGTCGGCGATCAGCGGGCGGTAGATTTCGATGCGGTCCCTGTCGCGCAGCACGGTGTCGGCCTTGGCCAGCTTGCCGAAGATGCCCAGCTTGTTGCCGGCCAGGTCGATCTCGGGATACTTCTCGAAGATGCCGCAAAGCCTGACGGCCTCTGCGACCGTCGCCCCTTCCGGCAGTTGCTGGCGGAACAGTATCTGCTCGTCGGGCAGGGCGTACACCACCTCGATGTTGATCGTGCCGCTCATGGCGTGGCGTAGACTTTTTCCGCGCGGTGAATGAAGGCGTCCACGAAGGAGTTGGCGATGTAATGAAACACCGGCCCGACCAGCTTCTCCAGCAGCCTGCTCGAAAACTCGTAGTGCAGGCGGAATTCTATCTTGCAGGCCGCCTCGTTCAGCGGGATGAAGCGCCAGCGCCCGTCCAGATGCCGGAACGGCCCGTCCTGCAGCTTCATGTCAATCTGGTGCGGCGGCGTGCGCGTGTTCTCGGTGGTGAAGTGCTGCTTGATATGGTGGTAATCGATATGCACCGTCGCATGCACCGTCGTCCCCTCCAGCTCGGTGACGCTGGAGCCGCCGCACCACGGCAGGAAATCCGGGTACTCCTCCACCCGGTCCACGAGGTTGAACATCTGCTCCGCGCTGTGCGGAACCAACACGATTTTTTCTACGAATGCCATCGCTTCACAAAGTCGAAAAACCAAAGGCTGGTAGAATAGCCGAACACACCGCAAAACTCACCTGCTAATGAGCATCATCCAGAACAAAAAGGCCTTCCACGATTTCTTCATCGAGGAAAAATACGAGGCCGGCATCATGCTGGAAGGCTGGGAAGTCAAGGCCATCCGCGCCGGGCGCGCGCAGCTCAAGGAGGCCTATATCACGGTCAAGGACGGCGCGCTCTACCTGTTCGGCTCGCACATCAGCCCGCTGGCCAACGCCTCCACCCACATCCATCCCGACCCCGTGCGCACGCGCAAGCTCCTGCTGCACGCCCACGAGATCGACAAACTCATCGGCAAGGTGCAGCGCGCCGGCTACACCCTGATGCCGCTCGACATGCACTACAAGGGCAGCCGCATCAAGCTCGAGATCGGCCTTGCGAAAGGCAAGAAGATGCATGACAAGCGCGCCACGGAAAAGGAAAAGGATGCCAAGCGTGAAGCCGCTCAGGCTATGAAGAAAGAACGCCGGTAGCATAAGGTTGCGCGCTTGCGGCGCAGGCTAACCTGTGCTTGCATAGGTTAAGCCCGAAGGGCGGCCGTAGCCACAAAAGAGCGAGCGAGCCTAATGCGAGGCCACCTTTGAGAATTGGCCATGCCGTGTTATGTTTTGCCCGGCTCAAACAATCAGGGAGATGCGATCAATGCGGCAGCTTATACGTCAAACAGTTCCAGTATATACGGCGGGTTCGCCATCCAATTTACGTTAGGTTGCAGCGCAACACACTCACATTATTCGCTAGTGGAGCCAATATGGATTTTGATAACCCCGCCTACAGACTTCTGACTCTTCTGGAGGAAGGAAAGCGACTTGACCAAAACCTAAACTGTCGACAGGCATGGTCCAAACTGCTTAATGTTCGGCCCGAGAGCCCGGAACTATTTGTTCGAATAGGCAAGGTCATGGAACTACCTTCGCTTACTGTCTCCGCTATTCGTTTTACATATCCAGACGAGCCTGACACGTGGTCCCATTGGGTTTCGCAAGTTCAAGCTGGATTCAATGGTCAAGTTTTGAACCAAACATGGTCTACGTTTATTAACATGATCGACCATCACTCGATAAATTATCTAAAAATTCATTCGAGACTTTTACAGGTTAAGTCCAAGCTAAAGCCTCTTGACGAGGATGTGCTAAACGGAGCTAAAACTGGACTGACTGAAGTTCTCGACTTACTGCTTGCTTCTGAAGATATAGATAAGGAAATACGGGTTGCGTTGTCACGAAACATCAGGAAGTTAATCAATGCAATCGAGGAATACAAACTGACAGGCTCCGCCGGAATTTTTGATTCCATAGAAGTACTCTTCGGCCATGCGTATTTCGACCCGAAGTACGCTCAGGTAATCAAAGAATCCACCCTCGGGGAAAAAGTAGCTCAGATAGTTGGTGTATTGGCCGACTCAATGACCATTGCACTGGGCCTTCCTCAAGCAACTGAGTCGGCTAAGGCTCTCTTGGCATATGTGGAAGCAGCAACCTAACCTAGCGGCCAACCGGACCTGCGCGAAAAACCGCGCAGGCCGCTCACTTCTATGTTAAGCAAAGCAAATTGCCTCCCCTCCCCCTCTTCCTCCTCCTCCTCGCGCTATTCTCCGCCTCCACCCTCGCCCAAGGAGCGCCCATGACCACAACCGAAACCCGACAGACCGCCTACCTCGCCGGAGGCTGCTTCTGGGGCATGGAGGAACTGGTGCGCCGGATTCCCGGCGTGCTGGAGACCGAGGTCGGCTACACCGGCGGCGACACGCCCGATGCGACCTACGAGCAGGTGAAGACCGGACGCACCGGGCATGCGGAGTCGCTCAAGATCGTGTTCGACCCGCAGAAACTCAGCTATCGCCACCTGCTGTTCGAGTTTTTCCGCATGCACGACCCGACCACGAAGAACCGGCAGGGCAACGACTTCGGCACGCAGTACCGCTCGGCGATTTTCTACGTCGGCGAGGAGCAGAAGCGCACCGCCGAGGAGGTCATCCGCACCGTGGAAGGCTCGGGGGAATGGAAGGCGCGGATCGTCACCGAGGTCGCGCCGTTCCGGGAGTTCTGGCGCGCCGAGGAATACCACCAGAAGTATCTGGTCAAGCATCCACGGGGATATACCTGCCACTACATCCGGCGCATGAATCTGGGGGAGTAGGTCGGGCTTAAGCCCGACTGCTTCGATAGGAGCGGGCATGTCGGGTTGAAACCCGACCTACTGCCAGCACGCATATTTCATGGCATTCCATGTAGGAGCCCGGCTCGCCGGGCGATTTGCCCGGAAGCCTTATCGCGCAACAAGTTGCGCTCCTACGTGGGGAGAGGGTGAGTGTCACATCACTGCCTCGCGAGCACCACGAATCCGTTCGCGGGAATCTTCATGCTCAGGCGGCCATGCGAAGAATGGAGCGTGCCGCCGTCGTTGCCCAGGTTATGCCCACCGTAAAAGGCGGAGTCGCTGTTGAAAATCTCCTTCCACTCGCCATCGGGAATCGCCATCTCGTCCTTCGCGACGGTGTAGCCGTCGGCGAACGGCTGGTTATTGAGACTCGCAGCGACGATGACTTCCTCGTCCCCGCTCCAGCGCTTGAAGGCGACGACCCGGTCGGAGTTCGATTCGTGCAGGATGTCGATGTTGTGGCTGTGCAGCGGGCGCATGCGGTGCCTGAGGGTGAGCAGGTCCTGGTAGAAGCGGAAGATCGCCTTGCCGCCGTTCATGCGCTCGCCGACGATGTCCTCGCGGCTTTGCAGGAAGTTGTCGTAGCGGAACGATTTCTGCGCGCCGACCTCCTCCCCCATGAAGAACATCGGCGTGCCGGCCGAGAGCATGGAGAGGCCGGAGGCCACGCGGGAGCGCGCCTCCGCCCAGGGACGCCGCGTCTCATCGAGGGTGGCCTCGCCGATCGCGGTCACCATGGTGCGTTCGGTGCCGCTGTCGTTGCCGGCCTCGTCGTGGGACTCGTGATACACGACCTGGTTGTAGCGGCTGCCGTAGAGCGCGCCGGCAAACCAGTCCATTTCGAGCGGCTCGTTGCCGCCGTATCCGGCCTGCTTGAGCAGGCGCGCCTTGCCACCCGCCGAGGCGGAGTCGCCGATCAGGTTGTGATAGAACTCGGCGCCCCATCGGGCGTTGAAGCCCAGGCCGCCCTGCGCCGGCAGCTTGGTCACGGCATTCCATCCTGTGTAGTCCTCGGCGATCATCATCACCGTGGGCCGCACCATGTGCAGGGTGCGGCTCAATTCGCGCAACAGCTTCTGCCCGAAGATGTTCGCGCTGCCGATGGTGCGCCCGTCCGCATGCAGGCGGTTGTCGCGGTGGATCGCCTGGGTCAGATCCACACGCAGGCCATCGACATGCATCTCCTCGACGAGGAAGGCGGCGCTGCTGATGAACTGCTGGCGCACGGTCTCTTCGCAGAAGCGCGGGGTGTAGCCCGAGGAGCCGTTGTCGAGATAGCCGCCCTCCGGTGACGCGTAATCGCCGGAGCGCCCTTCGTACCAGTAGTAGATGTTCTGCTCGGGAGCGGTCGAGTCGTACTGCCACTGGGCGCGCTCCGCCTTGAGGTCGTAGTGGTTGTAGACCACGTCCTGGGTCACCGCGATGCCGCGGCGGTGGCACTCGCGCACGAAGTGGCGGTACTTGTCACGCCCGCCGGCGCTGGCCTCGATGCACATGTGGTGCGTGTCGCCGTAGCCCCAGGCGACATTGCCCGAGAACTCCGCCATGGGCAGCAGCTCGACGGCGTTCACGCCAAGATCGACGAGGTGATCGAGGAAGGCCATCGCGTCGCCAAGGTCGCCCGGCCCCGGCTTGCCGAAGCCGAGCGAGCCGACATGCAGCTCGTAGATGGCAAGATCCTCGACGAAGTTCGGCACCGGCAGGCCGGGCGTGAATTCCATCGACCAGAATTCGGTCGCAGGAATGAGATCCGGTTTTTTCCCGGCAGGCGTGGAGGCAAAATCGCGGCGCACCACGTCGGGATCGATGACCAGACTGCAGCTCACCGTGCCGTCCAGCATCTCCGCCGTACCGTCCCACTTGCCTGTTTTGGGATCGGCAGGGTCGATATGGCCCTTGCCGATCTGGCCGCGCGAAAAGATGTCGGTGCGGTAAACGGTCTGCCCCTGGGCGTTGAGGATGCGGTACATGTAAGGCAGGCCCTTGAAGGATTCAAAATCCCCCGGCGGGCTGCCCTCCCAGATGCCGTCTTCCGTGCGGGAAAGAACGGCAACGGGCCGCGACGGATCGATCCCGGTGCCGTCGTCGGCGATGTAGCCGCTGGCCGGCTTGCCGAAGACGACTTCCACTTTTTGCGCGTTGGGCGCCCAGACACCGAAACGCAGGCTGGGGGAAGCGCTTCCGGCTGCATAGTGTTTGTTGGCCCCGAGGCGACGGCCGTATGTCAGGTAGTAGCTTTCCATCTGGCGCGCCGCACCGCCGGAGAGCCGGAACTCGCGATGCCGGTCGGCGGAAGTTGTATCCTGCACCTCGGTCGGCATCCCCCAGAAGTTGGCGCCCTGCGGTCCGTCGAGCACCACGCCCCATTTGAACACCTTGTCCTGGTCGGCAAGATCGAGTGTGACGGAAGCCTTGAAAACGGGGCATCCGTCCTTGCCGATGCCTTCCTGCATCGCGGTTTCGGACCAGATGTCGGAATACCTGCCTTCGCTGTCCCAGCTGCCGCACAGGCGGGTGTTGCGGAACATTTTCCGCTTCAGGCCGGTGATGAACTGGAATTCCACTGTCTTTCTTGCCAGCATGATCGTCTCCTTCGGATGTATCGTGTGGTTGTCTAGGGACGTTGCGCACGTGAGGCGTGAAACTCATGAAAGCAGCCCATGCGAAGGGCTGGAAGCGCTTAACGGAAAGTTTTATCGGATGCCGGAATGGCCTCTCCCGCAGGCCAATTAGATACCCGCATCTGCTGCAAGTTAATTAGGGTAACTAGGTAGAATCGCCGGGGAAAACGGGTAGAAGGCCTGGGGGAATGGCCTCAGCCGCGCGCCATGCCGACCGCCACCACGCAGATGGTCAGCAGCCCCAGCGCCAGGTTCAGCGCGACCAGCCGGCGGATTCTGGCCAGGACCTCTCCCGCTTCCTTCCAGCGCTGCTTGGCGACATGCAGGCTGAACGGCACGTAGCAAGCGAAGAACATATAACCGAAGATCGCCATCATCGCCAGCCCCAGGGCCAGCATGATGTGGACGTGGCGCGCCGAGTGGCCGTAGCCGCCGTAGAGGTACATCAGGTAGAAGCCCGTGACCAGGATCGCGCCGCTCGCGCCCCATACCCAGTTGAAGAAACGGCGGAACACCGCCTCCAGCAGCCTGAGGCGCTGCGGCTGATCGAGCACTTCCGCGGCGGCGGGGCGCAGCACCATATGCGCGAAGAACATGCCGCCCACCCAGATCAGGACGGCGAGCAAATGGATGAGCTTGAACAGGGTCATCGATATCAGCCGATTATTGGTTAAGCGGTACGATACCTCAAAAGCGTCCCGCCCTCCTACAGAAGCTCGCGCACCGGCCTGAAACTCTTGCGGTGCACCGCCGACACGCCGTGTTCGCGCAAGGCGGCGAGGTGCGCGGCGGTGGGGTAGCCCTTGTGCTCGGCGAAGCCGTAATGCGGATACTGCTCGTGCAGTCGCAGCATCAGTTCGTCGCGCGCGGTCTTCGCCAGGATGGACGCGGCGGAGATCGCCGCAACCTTGCCGTCGCCCTTGACGATGGCTTGGCTGAGAATGCCGGTCTGCGGGCAATACAGGCCATCCACCAGCACCTGCTGCGGCGCTACCTGCAGCGCCAGCACGGCGCGGCGCATCGCGAGCAGCGTGGCCTGCAGGATGTTGAGGCTGTCGATCTCCTCCACTTCGGCATAAGCCACCGCCCAAGCCAAGGCGCGTTCGCGGATGACGGGAGCGAGCAGATCGCGCTGCTTCTCGGAGAGTTTCTTGGAATCGGCCAGGCCCGCGATGGGGTTCGCGTCGTCGAGGATCACCGCCGCCGCGCTCACCGGCCCGGCCAGCGGGCCGCGCCCGGCTTCATCGACACCGCAGATGAGGATCGCGCCGCTCATGCAGGAAGGTAAGGCAGGATGGCCGCCGCGGCCTTCTGCGCGGTGTTCTGGCGCAGCGTCTGGTGCAGCGCGCGGAACGTTTCTTCGAGCTGCACAACGGCATCCTTGTCGTTGACCAAGTTGAGCAGCGCCTGCGCGAGATTCTCCGGCGTGGCGTCTTCCTGGATCAGTTCCGGCACCACGAAGCGTTCACTCAGGATATTGGGCAGGCCGAAGTACGGCTGGTAGCGTTTGCGCTTGATCATCCACCAGGAGAATGCCGGCATCCGGTAGGTGATGACCATCGGCCGCTTGAGCAGCGCGCACTCCAGCGTGGCCGTGCCGGAGGCGACCAGCACGCCGTCGGCGACGATCATCGCATCCTGCGCGTGACCGAACAGCAGCGTCATCGGCAGTTGCTGCGCATCGCAATCGTAGAGCGCCTGGTCGAAGATACCGCGCGTTTCGCGGCTGACCAGCGGCACGAGGAAGCGCGCATCGGGTACCTGCTGCAGGATCAGCTTGGCGGTCTCGATGTAGGTGCGCGCGAGATGCTTCACTTCGCTCTGGCGGCTGCCGGGCAGGAAAGCGAACACCCTGGCTTGCAGCGGAATGCGCATCGTTTCGCGCATTTCGGTGCGCCTGGGTTGATCCGGCAGCATGTCGGCCAGAGGATGCCCGACGTAATCGACTGGCACGCCGACCTCCCGGTAAATCTTCGGCTCATGCGGAAACAGCGCGAGCATGTGCGACACGGCACGCTTGATCTTGTGGACGCGCTCGCCGCGCCACGCCCAGATCGACGGGCTGACGTAGTGGATGGTGGGGATTCCTGCGTTCTTGAGCGTAAGCTCCAGGTCGAGGTTGAAATCCGGCGCATCCACCGCGATGAACAGGTCCGGACGGTTGGCCAGGAAATGATTTTTCAGCTTGCGGCGGATGCCGACGATCTCGAAGTAATGGCGCAACACTTCGACGTAGCCACGCACTGCGAGTTTTTCCATCGGGAACAGCACCTCCATTCCAGCGGATTGCATCTTCGGGCCGCCGATGCCGACAAATTGCACATCGGGGCGCGCTTCCTTCAGCGCCGCCATCAGGTGGCTGCCGAGCATGTCGCCAGAGGCCTCGCCCGCGACGATGCCGATTATGATTTTTTTCTGCTGCATGAAGAAACCCTTGATTGACCAGTTAGGGAGCAACCGGATCAGCGCACGATGCCGCGCTCCGATTTGGCAATGAACTCCGCCAGCGGCTGCAACTCGGCGTGCTCCGCCGCTTGCGACTCGATCGCGGCCTTCGCCTCGGCCAGGCTCAGGCCGGACTTGTACAGCGCCTTGTAGGCACGCTTGATCGCCATGATGGACGCGCTGGAGAAACCGCGCCGCTTCAGTCCTTCGGCGTTGATGCCGTGCGGCGCGCAGGGATTACCGGAAGCCAGCACGTAGGGAGGCACATCCTGCAGCAGGATCGTGCCCATGCCGGTGATGATGTGCGCGCCGATTTTGACGAACTGGTGCACCACGGTGAAGCCGCCGAGGATCGCGTAATCACCGACCTCGACGTGTCCGGCCAGTTGCGCGTTATTGGCGAAAATGGTGTGGTTGCCGACCTGGCAGTCATGCGCCAGATGCACATAAGCCATGATCCAGTTGTGGTTGCCGACGCGCGTCACGCCGACGTCCTGCGCGGTGCCGAGATTGAAGGTGCAGAACTCGCGGATCGTGTTGTGGTCGCCGATTTCCAGGCGCGTCGGCTCATTGGCGTACTTCTTGTCCTGCGGAATTTCGCCCAGCGAGCAGAACTGGAAGATGTGATTGTGCTTGCCGATGCGCGTATGGCCGTTGATCACCACATGCGGGCCGATCACCGTGCCCGCACCGATCTCGACATGCTCGCCGATGATGGAATACGCGCCTACCTCGACGTCGTCGGCAAGTTTCGCGTTGGGGTGGACTATGGCGGTCTGGTGAATCATGAATACCTCTGAAAATACAAAATCACGGCACCGACTTCATGGTGCACATCAGTTCCGCCTCGGCGGCAAGCTGGCCGTCCACCTCGGCGGTAGCGGAAAACTTGAACACGCCGCGCATGCTGCGCGTCAGCGCCACCTTGATGATCAACTGGTCGCCGGGGCCGACCGGGCGCTTGAAGCGCGCGCCGTCGATGCCGGCGAAGTAGTACACCGACTTGTCGTCCGGCTTGCTGCCCATCGACTTGAACGACAGCAAGGCGGCGACCTGCGCCATCGCCTCGATGATCAGCACGCCGGGCATCACCGGATGGTGCGGATAATGGCCGGGGAAGAACGGCTCGTTGATGGTGACGTTCTTCAGCGCGACGATGTCCTTGCCAGGCTCGATCGACAGCACGCGATCCACCAGCAGGAAGGGATAGCGGTGCGGGAGATGTTCGAGGATGGCGTGGATGTCCATCGGGTGCCCGGCCAAAAGTTTTTCGGATTGTGTGCTCATGAATCTTTCCTTTTTAATGATGCCCGTTTTGCTGTTTCAATTTCAGAGACTCAATCTCTTGTTCCAGTGCCTTGATGCGCTTCGCCAGATCGTCGAGGTGCCGCAGATGCACCGCATTCCTGCGCCAGTCATCGGTCCTGGCAAATGGAAAAATGGCCGCGTAGGAACCGGCTTCGCGGATGGATTTCCCGACCAGCGTGTGCGCGGCGATCTCGACGTGGTCGGCCAGTTGCAAATGCCCCAGGATGCGCGCGCCGCCGCCGATCAGGCAATAGCGCCCGATTACCGCGCTGCCGGCGATTCCGGCACATCCGGCAATCGCTGTATGCGCGCCGATGCGCACGTTGTGCGCGACCTGGATCTGGTTGTCCAGCTTCACGCCGTCCTCGATCACCGTATCATCCAGCGCGCCGCGGTCTATGGTGGTGTTCGCGCCGATCTCAACATTGTTGCCGATCACCACGCGGCCGATCTGCGGAATCTTGATCCAGCGGCCTTCGTCCATCGCGATGCCGAAACCGTCCGAGCCGATCACCGCGCCGGAGTGCGCGATCAGGTTATCGCCGATCACGCAGTCGTGGTAGACCACCACGCCCGGATACAGCCGGGCATGGCTGCCGATGACAGTATTCACGCCAATACAGCAGCCCTCGCCGATTATCGAATGCGCGCCTATCGTCGCACCCGCGCCGATCACCGCCATCGCGGCGATGCTGGCCGTCGGGTCGATCTGCGCGCTCTCACCGACGACCGCATCGGGATGCACGCCAGGCCTGGCTTCAGGCAAAGGATTGAGCAAGGCCGAGACCTTGGCGAAATAGGCGTAGGGATTATCCGAAACGATGCGCGGTAGGCTGGTCGCCTCCGCATCCGCCTCGCCGAGGATTACCGCGCCGGCCTTGGTGCCGGCAAGCTGCATGCGGTATTTGCTGTTGGTGAGAAAGCTGATCTGGTCAGGCCGCGCCCTCTCCAGCGTGGCAATCTGGGAAATGCGCACATCGCCCCCCCCCAGCACGCGCCCGCCGAGTTGCGCCGCAATATCGGCCAACCGATAGGAAATAGCCATCCGCCCGCCGCTTACTTACTTTCCTTGCCGCCGTCTGCCTTCTCGACGGCGAGATGCTTGATTACCTTGTCGGTGATGTCTATTCTGGGGTTGCGATATACCGCTTCCTGCAGGACCAGGTCGAAATTTTCTGCCTCGGCAATCGCCTGAATCGCCTTGTTGGCCTGCTCCAGCACGACGGCCAATTCTTCGTTCTTGCGCAGGTTCAGATCCTCGCGGAATTCGCGCTGCATGCGCTGCAGGTTCACGTTCATGGCGGTCAATTCGCGCTCCTTGTTGCGGTGATCGGCATCCGTGAGCTTGCCGCCATCCTTCTCCAGCAGGGCTTGCAGTTCCTTCGCCTGTTTCATCAGCTTCTTGATTTCCTGGTCGCGCCCCGAAAATTCCTTCTCAATCTTTTTTTCCGCCTTCACCGCCGGCGCGGATTCGCGCAACACGCGCTCGGTATCCACGACACCCACCCTGAAATCAGCGGCCTGCGCTGCTCCCACACCCAGCAATACCGCCAGCATGCAAGCTTTCATCATCATCTTCATCGCTCACTCCTTATGCATCATAATCAGCGGTTTCATCATAAGCAGAGGCTTACCAGCGTTCTTTACCGGCTTAGCCAATACTTAGTAGTTCTATCAGAACATCGAGCCCAGGTTAAACTGGAACTTCTGCAATTTATCCTCCGGCTGCTTGTTGAGCGGCACAGCATAACTGAATTTGATCGGCCCTACCGGAGACAGCCAGGTAAATGCCGCCCCAGTAGAATAGCGCATTCCGGCGCTGCCTGGCAGGTCACCGGGGCCATAGACTGCACCCGCATCGACAAATCCGCTCAGACGCACCGATTTTTCCTTGACTCCCGGAATCGGCATCAACAACTCCGCATTGCCGACCACGCGCTTCGTGCCGCCCAACGATTGATTGTTGAAATCGCGCGGCCCGAGCGAGTAGGAATCATATCCACGCACCGATCCGGTACCGCCGGCATAAAAATTCTTGAAGAAGGGCATCGGTTTGCCACCGTAGCCTCCCGCGATGCCCGCTTCGCCGTTCAGCAGCAGCGTAATATCGCTGCTCACCGGAAAATACTTTTGATGCTGGTAATTCAGCTTGTAGTAGCGCATATCGAATACCGGCAGGGCAATTTCCGCGAAAGCATGCTGCACAGTGCCTTCGGTAGTATAGATCGCGCTATCGCGACTGTCGCGCCCCCATCCTATCGTGCCGATGAGGTTGGTATTCGATGAGCCAAAATCAGTCACATATTTTGCAAGCCTAGCCGTACTCAACGTAGTCAGGGAGAGATTTGTTTGCTCAATAGCCAGACCATAACTGATCGACTCATCCTCGCCTATCGGCACACCGAAGCGCACCCCGCCACCGAGGGTGCGCGAAGAATATTCGCTGACTGCCGTGCTGCTCGAATCGGTAGTGCGCCTGTATACATCGAAGCCGCGGCTCACGCCGTCGTCAGTGAAATAGGGATTGGTGTACGAGAGCGAATAAACCTGGTTGACCTTGCTGGTGTTGATTTGCGTCGAGATATGGTTGCCGCTGCCGAACAGGTTGGCCTGCGTCACACCGGCTGACAGCGTTACACCTTCGCCATTCGAGTAACCCGCCCCCACCGAAAAGTTGCCCGTGGATTTCTCCTTCACCGAAACATCCACATCCATCTGGTCGTTGGTGCCCTGCACCGGAGGGGTCTCCACGTTGACCTCCTCGAAGAAGTTCAGCTTGTCCACGCGCTGTTTGGACTTCTTGATCTTCTCCATGTCGAACCACGCACCTTCGACCTGGCGGAATTCGCGGCGGAGTACCTCATCGCGCGTCTTGTCATTGCCGGCGATATTGATGCGGCGTATGTACACGCGCTGCCCGGGATCGATCGCGAAAGTGAACGCCACCTGGTGCTTTTCCTTGTCCAGTTCAGGCACCGCATTCACGTTGGCGAAGGCATAGCCATCCTGCCCCAGCCGTTCGCTGATCTTCTTGCTGGTTTCAGTCAATGCCTTGCGCGAAAAGGTATCGCCCGTTTTTACCTGAACAAGTTTTTCAACTTCCTCCTTTGCGATCAGAGTATTGCCGGCTATTCCCGTCCTGGAGACGGTGTATTTTTCGCCTTCGGTGATGTTGATGGTGATGTAGATGTCCTTCTTGTCCGGCGTGATCGAAACCTGCGTGGAGTCAATGCTGAACTCCAGATAGCCATTATCCATATAGAACGAGCGGATGGCTTCCATGTCGGCCGATAGTTTCTGTTTGGAATACTGGTCTCTGTTGTTGAACCAGCTCAGCCAGTCCGGCGTGCTGAGCTTCATTAAATCCAGCAAATCCTCTTCCTGGTAGGCACGGTTCCCGACCAGGTTGATCTGCCTGATCTTGGAGACTTCCCCTTCCACCACGTTGAACACGATGCCGACGCGGTTGCGCTCCAGATCGGTGACGGTCGTCGACACGCTCACGCCGTATTTGCCGCGCGCCACATACTGGCGCTTCAACTCCTGGACCGCCTTGTCCAGTGCGCCCTTGTCGAAAATGCGCGCCTCGGCCAGCCCGGCATATTTCATGTTGTCCTTGAGCTGGTCCTTGGGAAAGTCCTTAATGCCGTTGAGTTCGATGCTGGCAATCGAGGGGCGCTCGCGCACCAGCACGATCAACACGCCCTGCTCGACTTCCAGGCGCACATCCTTGAAGAAGCCGGTGGCATACAGCGCGCGGATCGCCGCGGCGGCCTGCTGGTCGTCCATGGTATCGCCGACCTTGACCGGCAGGTAGCTGAACACCGTGCCGGCTTCGGTACGCTGTACACCCTCGACGCGGATATCCTTGACTGTGAACGGTTCGATTGCCCAAGCGGAGGACATGCAGAGCAGGGAAATCAACCCTGCCAGTTTTCTTAATTTCATTTTCTAACCTGCGATAAGGCGATAAATATCGTTATAAATGGCAAAGACCATCAGCATGCCGAGCAGCGCGATACCGATTTTCTGACCGATTTCCCAAGCCCCTTCGGAAACCGGCCCCCCCTTAATCAATTCGGCGACATAATACAGCAAGTGCCCCCCATCCAATAAGGGGATAGGCAGCAAATTCAGCACCCCGAGGCTTATGCTGATCAAGGCCAGAAAACCGAGGTAGGCCGCCATGCCCATTTCTGCTGACTGGCCGGCATAGTCGGCGATGGTGATCGGGCCGCTAATGTTCTTCATCGACACCTCGCCCAGCACCATCTTGCCCATCATTTTCAGGTTGATGATGGTAGTTTCCCATGTCTTGCGCAGGGACCGTTCGAATGCCTCCAACGGGCCGTAGCTTACCTCGGTGAGCAGCGCCTGCCATGCCGCCTTATCCACCTGCGGCGCCGCGCCGATTTTGCCCACCATCTTGCCGGATTCGGCAACGGCCTGGGGCACCACCGTTATGCCCATGATTTTTTCGCCGCGCCCAATTTCGAACTGTACTGTCTTGCCGGGATACATGCGCACCACTTCCACCACCTCGTTCCAGCGCCGCATCGCAACGCCATTGGCCTGCAGGATATGATCCCCCTCCTGCAGGCCGGCGCGTTGTGCCACGCTGTTTTCTGCAACCTTGCCGATAACCGGCAGGATGGGCGGCCGGTAGGGGTGCAGCCCGAGCTTGTCGAGAAACTCGCCGTCCAGGTCCTTCGCTTCCAGGCTGCTGATATCCAGCAGGTGAAACATCCTTGCGCCACTGGCATCCTGCGCCTCGATTCTCACTTCGCCGTTCTGTGCCGCCTGCCCCGGGTCCTGCCGAAGGGTCAGCTCCAGCAGCATCCAGCGCAACTCCTCCCAGTTCGGAATTGCCTTGCCGTTGATGCCGAGGATGGTTTCACCCTCATGCAACTGCGCGATGGCAGCCGGAGAACCCGGTGGCACCTCGCCCACCATCGGCTTCAGTCCCGGCACGCCATAAACGAACATCGCCCAGTACAGCACGATGGCCAGCAGGATATTCGACAGCGGGCCGGCGGCGACGATCGCCATGCGCCGCAATACCGGCTGACGGTTGAACGCATAGGGCAGGTCTTCCGGGGCGACTTCGCCCTCGCGCTCGTCCACCATCTTGACGTAACCGCCCAGTGGAATCGCGGAGATCACCCACTCGGTATCGCGGCCCGCGAAACGCCTGCTGTAAATCACCTTGCCGAAGCCGACCGAGAAGCGCAGCACCTTCACCCCGCAGCGGCGCGCCACCCAGAAATGCCCGAACTCGTGGAACACCACCAACAGCGCGATCGCACCGACGAACGCGAACAGGGTAATCATGCTGTCCCGATTTGCCGTTGCGCGGCCCGGCGCGCTTCGGCATCCGCGCCCAGCACGTCGTCGATGCTGCCGACGTTGCCGGCCGGCAGCGCGTCCAGCACTGCCTCGATGACACGCGGGATAGCCAGGAAGGAAATCCGCTTATCGAGGAAGGCTGCCACCGCCACCTCGTTCGCGGCATTCAGCATCGCCGGGGCGGTGCCGCCCACTCGCAATGCCTGATAGGCCAATGCCAGGCAGGGGAAACGTCCGAAGTCGGGTGCCTCGAAATTCATCGTCGCGACCTTGAACAGGTCGAGCGGCGCCACACCGGAATCGATGCGCTCCGGCCAGGCGAGGCCATATGCGATCGGCGTGCGCATGTCCGGATTGCCGAGTTGCGCCAGCACCGAACCGTCCACATATTCGACCAGCGAATGAACCACGCTCTGCGGATGCACCACCACCTGGATGTCGTCGGCACCTGCGTTGAACAGCCAGTGCGCCTCGATGACCTCCAGCCCCTTGTTCATCATGCTTGCCGAATCGACCGAAATCTTCTTGCCCATGCTCCAGTTCGGATGCGCGCATGCCTGCTCCGGCGTGACATGCTGCAAATCGTTGAGCGGCGTGTTGCGGAACGGCCCGCCGGAAGCGGTGAGCAGGATGCGGCGCACGCCGTTGCGCGCCAGGTTGCCGTCATAGCCGCCCGGCAGCGCCTGGAAGATCGCGTTGTGCTCGCTGTCAATGGGCAACAGCGCCGAGCCGCTGGCGCGCACCGCATCCATGAACACGTTGCCCGCCATCACAAGCGTTTCCTTGTTCGCCAGCAGGATTTTCTTGCCGGCATGCGCCGCTGCCAGCGTCGGGCGCAAGCCTGCCGCACCGACGATCGCCGCCATCACCGTGTCGGTTTCCGGCAACACGCAGACCTGCTCCAGTGCCGCTGTGCCGCTCAACACCTCGATAGCCAGCCCCGCTTCGCGCACACGCTCGCGCAACCCTGTGGCGGCATCCTCATCCAGCATGACCGCATAGCGCGGTTTGAACTGCACGCATTGCCGGAACAACAAGTCGGCCTGACAGTTGGCAGTCAGCGCAACGACCCGGAATCGATCCGGATGGCGCGCTACCACGTCCAGTGTGCTGGTGCCGATGCTGCCGGTGGAACCAAGAATGACCAGATTTTGCATTATCGAAATAGTGAAAAGTGAAACCCTCTAAGCGACCTAAAATTGCTGTGGAGGGATGGATGCAAGGCGCACGGAACGCAGCAACCGGAATGTACATAAAGTACATGAGGATTGCGAGTACCGCGCAACGCCGCAGACGCCCTTCACAGCAATTTTTAGCCCAGTTTCTGCAACAGCATCGCCATCGCGGCAAGCGGCAGCGTCGAGGTCAGTGCATCGATACGGTCCAGCAAGCCGCCGTGCCCCGGCAGCAACGCGCCGCTGTCCTTGACGCCTGCCTGGCGCTTGACTGCCGATTCGAACAAATCGCCGATCACCGCGAGCCCCGTCCACCACCAGGCGGCCAGCAGCAGGATCGGCTGCACTTCGCGATGCTCAAAATAGGGGCTGAAGCCCCATACCAGCACCACATAGGCCGATACGCCCAGCAACGCACCCGCCACGCCTTCCCAGGTCTTGCCGGGGCTGATGCTGGGCGCAAGTTTGTTTTTGCCGAATCTGCGTCCGGTAAAATAGGCCGCGATGTCCGCCACCCACACCAAGCCCATCACGAACAGCAAAATCCAGGGACTCGGAACCGTTTCACGCAAGTCCAGCATCGCCCAACCGGTCGGAACCAGCACCGCCCATCCGGTCAGCGCCATGAGCAGCGGTTGTCTGACTTTCCAGCCTGCCATCAGCCAGGCCGGCACGATGATCAGCCACAGCAGGGCCGCTACGGCATAGATTGTGAGGTGGAGATAAAGCCGTTGCGCTTCGGCAGCGCCGGCATCCACCCACAACAGCCCCAGCATCAGCAGCAGGGTCAGTCCCCAGTAGACTTTTGCCTGCCTGCCGCTCAAGCCGGACAGGCGCGACCACTCGACGATTCCCTGCATGACCATCGCCACGATCAGCACCGCCCATGCGAATGGCGGCAGCGCGAACAACGCCCCCAGCAGCAATGCCAGCAAAATGACGGCGGTGATCACGCGGGATTTAAGCATCCGCTTTTCCCTGCCAGCCCTGCAACTGTTCGCTGGTGCGGCCAAAACGCCGCTCGCGCTTCCGGTACGAGGCGATTGCCGCCTCCAGCTCATTGCGCCCGAACGCCGGCCACAACACATCGGTGAAGTACAGCTCGGCATAAGCCAGCTGCCAGAGCATAAAATTGCTGATGCGTTGCTCGCCGCCGGTGCGGATGAACAGGTCCGGCTCGGGCGCGTCGCTCATCGAGAGATAGGGAGACATATCCTCTTCCGTGAAACCTTGCGCGAGTTGCGGATGTTCCCTGAGCATGGCCTGCACCGCCTGCATCATGTCCCAGCGCCCACCGTAATTGGCGGCGATGGTCAGGGTCAGGCCGTTGTTGTTGGCGGTGAGTTGCTCGGCATGCTGCATGGCCTGTTTGAGTTTGTCGTCGAAGCGGCTGCGGTCGCCGATGATTTTCAGGCGGATGTTGTTTTCGTGCAGATTGGCGACCTCACGCTCCAGCATCTTCAGAAACAGCGACATCAAGAAGGAAACCTCGTCGGCGGGACGCCGCCAGTTTTCACTGCTGAACGCGAACACTGTCAGGTACTCCACGCCCAGTTCGCGGCAGGTGCGCACCACCTCGCGCAGCGCTTCCACACCGCGCTGATGCCCCATCACGCGCGGCAAAAAACGCTGTTTGGCCCAGCGCCCGTTGCCGTCCATGATGATGGCGATATGGCGCGGGACGGCAGGGACGTCGGGGATGATGCGGGTGGAACTCTGGAATAGCGCCATTTTAGGATGGAAGATCGAGGATTGAGGATAGGGACTGAAGATTCGAGGCGTGGCGTCTGGTTTCCCTCAATCCTCGATCCTCAATCCTTATCAGATCGCCATCAGGTCGGTTTCCTTGACTGCCAGCGCCTTGTCGATTTCGGCGACGTAGCGGTCGGTCAGTTTCTGTATATCGTCCTGCATGCGGCGCTCTTCGTCTTCGGCAATTTCTTTCTTCTTGAGCGCATCCTTGAGGTGGTTGTTGGCATCGCGGCGGATGTTACGCACCGCGATCTTGGTATTCTCGCCTTCGGACTTGATCACCTTGATCAGGTCGCGGCGACGTTCTTCGGTCAGCATCGGCATCGGCACGCGGATCAGTTCGCCCTGGCTCGCCGGATTCAAGCCGAGATCGGAGTCGCGGATCGCGCGCTCCACCGGGCCAACCATGTTCTTTTCCCAAGGCTGCACGCCGATGGTACGAGCATCGACCAGCGTGACGTTGGCGATCTGGTTGATCGGCGTCGGATTGCCGTAGTAATCGACCATCACGTGATCCAGCAAACCGGTATGCGCGCGCCCGGTGCGCACCTTGCCCAGATCCGCCTTCAGTGCCTCCAGCGACTTCTGCATTTTCTGTTCAGTCGTTTTTCTGATCTCTGCAATCACAGCTGCCTCCTGAATTAATCGACGCGCACGAGCGTCCCTTCACCCTCGCCCATCACCACGCGCTTCAATGCGCCTGCCTTGAAGATGCTGAATACGATGATCGGCAGCTTCTGGTCGCGGCACAGCGTCAGCGCCGTCGCATCCATCACCTTGAGATTCTTGCCGATTGCCTCGTCGAAACTCAGGCTCCGGTAACGTACCGCATCGGGTTCTTTCTTGGGGTCGGCGGTATAGATGCCGTCCACCTTGGTGGCCTTGATCACCACGTCGGCGGACATTTCCACACCGCGCAACGCGGCGGCGGTATCGGTGGTAAAGAACGGGCTGCCGATACCGGCCGCGAAAATCACCACCTTGCCGTCTTCCAGATAGCGCAGCGCCTTGCCGCGGATGAACGGTTCGGCGACCTGCTCCAGGCTCAGCGCAGACTGCACGCGGCAATCCAGCCCGGCGCGCTTCATCGCGTCCTGCAGCGCCATCGCGTTCATCACCGTGGCCAGCATGCCCATGTAATCGGCTGTCGCGCGATCCATCCCCGCGGCGGCCGGAGCCACGCCGCGGAAGATGTTGCCGCCGCCGATCACAATCGCCACTTCCACGCCCAGCCCGGCCACTTCCGCAATCTCGGCCACGATGCGCTCGATCACCTCGCGGTTGATGCCGTAGCTGTCGTCGCCCATCAGGGCTTCGCCGGACAACTTGAGGAGAATGCGTTTATAGGCCGGCTTCATGGCGCTTAACTCTTGGCGGCAGCCGCTGCGGCGGCCACTTCAGCCGCGTAGTCCTCGACCTTCTTCTCGATGCCCTCGCCGACCACGAACATCTGGAACGCGGTCACCGATGCGCCCTTGCCTTTCAGCAATTGCTCAATGGTCTGCTTGCCATCTTCCGCCTTGACGAACACCTGGCCCAGCAGCGTCACTTCCTTTAGGAATTTCTGCACCGTGCCCTCGGCGATCTTCTCCAGCATCGCTTCCGGCTTGCCGGATTCCTTGGCCTTCTCGATGGCGATGCGGCGTTCCGTGGCGATATCCTCCGGGTTCACACCGGAAGCGTCGATCGACTTCGGCTTGCTCGCCGCGATGTGCATACAGAGGTCGCGCCCCAGCGCTTCGTCGCCGCCGGTGAAATTCAGCAGCACGCCGATCTTGCTGCCGTGCAGGTAGCTGGACAGCTTGCCGGTGGTGGTCGCATAACGCTCGAAGCGGCGTACGGTAATGTTCTCGCCGAGCTTCATCACCAGCGCCTTGCGGGTCTCTTCCACACTACCGGAGCCGTTGGCGATCGCCATGCCGGACAAGGCCTCGATATCGGCAGGATTATTCTTCGCCACCGTCTCGGCGACGTTCTTCGCGAATGCCTTGAAGTCGTCGTTCTTGGCTACGAAGTCGGTTTCGCAGTTCACTTCTGCCACGGAGCCGGTCTTGCCGTCCGCCGCGATGAAGGTGCTGACCATGCCTTCGGCAGTCACGCGCGATGCGGCCTTGCTCGCCTTCGCACCGCTCTTGATACGCAATTGCTCTTCCGCAACCTTGAAATCGCCGTTGGATTCAACCAGTGCCTTTTTGCATTCCATCATGCCGAGGCCGGTCGCCTCGCGCAGTTCCTTGACCATGCCTGCAGTAATTTCCGCCATCATCAAACTCCATAAAAAAAACTTATAAAAAAAGGGGCTTGCGCCCCTTTATGCGCCTGATTGAAACCCGGGGCGCGCCTTGTTGAAACTCAGGCGGCTTGTTCTTCGGTTCCGGCAACCTGCTCGACCAGTTCGTTCAGGGCTTGCGCACGGCCTTCCAGCACCGCGTCGGCGATGCCGCGCGCGTACAGGCGGATCGCCTGCGTCGAGTCGTCGTTGCCGGGAATGACGTAGTCCACGCCGAGCGGGGAGTTATTGGTATCGACGATGCCGATCACCGGGATGCCAAGCTTCTGTGCTTCGACGATGGCACCCTTCTGGTAGCCCACGTCGATCACGAACAGAGCTGCCGGCAGGCCGTTCATGTCCTTGATGCCGCCCAGGCTGCGGTTCAATTTTTCCAGTTCGCGCTTCATCATCAGCGCTTCTTTCTTGGATAGCTTCTCGGATGCGCCATCGGCCGTCATCGCCTCCAGTTCGCGCAGGCGCTTGATGGATTGCTGCACGGTCTTGTGGTTGGTCAGCATGCCGCCCAGCCAGCGATAGTTGACGAACGGCGAATCCGCACGCACCGCCTCTTCCTGGATGATGTCGCGCGCCTGGCGCTTGGTCGCCACAAACAGGATGGTGCCCTTCTTCGCCGACAGCTTGCGCACGAAGTTTTCCGCCTCGGCGAACATCGTGACGGTTTTTTCCAGGTTGATGATATGGATCTTGTTGCGATGACCGAAGATGTACGGTGCCATCTTGGGATTCCAGAAACGGGTTTGATGGCCGAAATGAACACCGGCCTCCAGCATTTGACGCATAGTTACAGCCATGATTACTCCAATCGTAAGGGTTATAAACTACCACTCGCCAGCCTGACCCATATGGGCACCCCAACTTGCGCGAGCGGGAAATTTGCTCCGGCCTATTCCGAAGCGGCGCGCATTCTAGCACTAATGCGCCGGTTCACTCAACTTTCTCCGGCTTGCAGATTCCACTAAAGGTTACCGGAGCCAAGCCGATAAAACACTCCAGCAAATTGAAAAACAATCTGATGAAGATCGAAAGCTCAACTATCGGCCTCGCCAGCCAGCATACAAACTCAAGACAGGTCACGGTCGAAGAATCGTTGCGCGCCTGGGTCGGCCCGCAACGCCCCGATTTTGAAGGCCATGCCGCGCAAAACCGGTCTACCCCGCGGTTGACCGTGGCGACGATCTCCGATGCCGCCCGACAGGCGGCTGCCCAAGCTGTTGCCATCGCCAATCCTGCCGCAAACACGCAGTCCTCCGCCGATGCCCAGGCCACCGCCGAAGCGGAAGGTGCAAGCGATCATGCCGGCAATGACCCGAAGATGCAGCTCCTCATCAACCTGATCGAGTCGCTGACCGGGCAAAAAGTCAGGTTGTTCAATCCGAATGAATTGAAGCCGGGCGATGCCGCGCAAGCGCACTCGCAAAAAACGGCCGAAGCTGCGCAATCGGCTCAAGACCTGCGCCAGGGCTGGGGAGTGGAATATGACCGGCACGAGACAGTTCGCGAATCCGAACGGACCGCCTTCGCCGCCGAAGGCGTCATCAGGACCTCCGACGGCAAGGATATCCGGTTCCAGCTCTCGCTGGAGATGAAGCGCGATTTCTTCAGGGAAAACAACGTATCCGTGCGCGAAGGCGACGGCGTGAGGAAAGACCCGCTGGTTGTCAATTTCAGCGGCAGCGCCGCGCAACTGACCGATACGAAATTCGGCTTCGACCTCGACAGCGACGGCAAGGCCGAGAAAATGTCCTTTGTCGGCGGCGGAAGCGGCTTCCTGGCACTGGACAGGAACGGCAACGGCATCATCGACAACGGTTCCGAGCTGTTCGGCACGCAAAGCGGCAACGGCTTTGCCGACCTGTCCGCCTATGATGGCGACAAAAACAACTGGATCGACGAGAACGATGCCGTGTACTCAAGACTGCTGGTATGGAGCAAGGATGCCGCCGGCAAAGACATTCTGAGCACCTTGGCGCAACGCAACGTCGGTGCGCTCTACCTCGGCAACATCGCCACGCCGTTCGATCTGAAAAATTCTTCAAACGACCTGCAGGGGCAGGTGCGCGGCAGCGGCATCTATTTGCGCGAGGACGGCAGCGCAGGGGCGCTGCAGCAGATAGACCTGATCGTCTAGAAGCTGCCCTCAAAACTTCTGCGGAGGGCGTCTGCGGGTCAGTGCTGCGATGGAGTAGCGGGCTGCTGGCTTTGGGCGTGCACGAACACCCAGTCCGCATATTTCGTCTTGCCTTCGAAATTTTTGTCGGCGAGGCTGAAGTTGCTTTTTTTTACCGGCTCTTCCTCGGACAGGCTGCGCACCCCGTAAATCTCTCCGCCCGGCCCCTTGATCAAGCCCCACTTCCCGCTGCCGCCGACGGGGTCGCGGTAAATCTTGCGCAGGTAGCGCTGCGTCGACGGATAGCGCGGATCCCCGAGCAGGTCCTCAAGATTCGCCGGGTAGCGCTGTTCCTGCGCCGGCGTATGCTCGTAATACTCGGTGATGGCTTGCCGGAACTGGTTTCCGACGAACAGCAGCTCCTGCTCCCTGTCGCGCTTCTGCGCGATATGCCACACCTCCCCGGATGCGGCCAGCATCACTCCCATGATGGCAACGACAACCAGCAGGCCGAAATAGGTAAACCCGCGCTCCCGGCCATGTCGCCTAAGGCGCATCCTCCCTCCCACGCTATTTTTGTCCGGGACAAGCCGCATCACCAGTCCCTGTACGCGGAACCGTCCCGCGCGCTTCCGGGCGCACCGCTTTTTATGTCGAAGACTCCGCCTTTTTCCGGGGTATCGGGCGGGACGATGAGCCACGTCGCGGAATTTCCGGTGATGGGATCGGAAGGCAGGTTGCGCAGATATTTTTTGCTCACCAATTCATCCAGGCTGTCGGGATACTTGCCGTTGTCGCCATAATATTTATCCAGCGCCTCCCGCGCCAGCGCGAGGTTCTGGTGCAGCACGGCCTCCTTCGATTTTTCCACGCTGTGGAAATAGCGCGGCACCGCGATAGTCAGCAGCGTCGCGATGATCGCCATGACCACCAGCAGCTCGATGAGGGTGAAACCTCTTTCCGTATGCCTGCCCATTCCGCCGCTCCTTACCAATCCCGGTAGGGAATGCCATTCAGCCCGATTCCGGAAGACAGGGAATACACGTCGAAAATATCCTCCCCCTCCTCGGGAGCATCGGCGCTGCTTTCATAGCTGCGCTTGCCCCAGGTTTCCTCGTCCGTTTTCCCCGGATCGCCAGCCATCGGGTCGCGCGGGATGCGCCGCAAAAAATAGATTCTACCCTTGCCGTCCGGGCTGCCGGCGTCGGCCTCGCCTTCCACCAGCACTTTCAATGACACGGGATACCCAGACCTTATCGCCGGGCGAATGATGCGCCCCTCGCTCACCGCCTGTTTGTAGACATCCAGCCCGGTGCGAATTTCCCGCAACGCCCGGCGCAGCTCATGCTCCTTGCTGCGCTGCACTTCCAGCTCGGCCATCGGCAATACCGCCGTCGCCAGCAAGCCGACGATCGCCACCGTGATTACCAGCTCGATGAGAGTGAAGCCCCTGGTGGCCGAGATTTTCATTGCGCGACCGCGATGACATGCGGTGTGGGCGGGGTAACCGCGAGCGCCTCTCCGCCCGCGCCGGCCAGGCTGATGCTGCTGACCGTGACCGGGGACTGGGGCGCGGCGGCAGTCACTTCAAACATCAGGGTGATGACGCTGCCGCCGCCATTGCCGGAGCCCTTCAGGTCGACCTGCACCTGGCCGCCTTCCTGATCTATCACCTTGGTGAAATTCGACGGCGAATTATTCTGTTTCATGAAATCCCCTTCGGCGACATCGGCAGCCTTCAGCACGGCCGGGTCAAACTCCACCAGGAAGCCGAGGCTGTTCACGCCCTGCGGCGATTGGGTATTGAGCGTCAGGCTGATCTTGTCGCCGACCTTGGCCTGGCTGGGCCCTTGCCAGGAAAGCACCAGCGGCTTGCTTGCCATGGCCGCATTGCCGGGAACAACTGCCGGCTGCGGGCGCGCCACAACAGCCCCTGGAGGTGCGCTCGCCGAATTGCCGACTGCGACGGCGCCGAGCGGCTTCATCACCATCTGGCTGCTGCGCAGGCTGGCTTCGGTGCCCGACCAGTACTCCACTTCGCGCGCATCGGGGAGCCGGTGACTGCCCACGACCCGCGGCGTGATGGAAAGTACGATTTCCGTTTTGGTACCGTTGTCCCTGTGGCTCGAAAAGAGCCGCCCGAGCAGGGGCAAATCCCCCACCCCCGGCACCTTGTTAGCGGTATTCCGGTCCTCGTCGTTGATCAGGCCGGCGAGAATCTGCGTTTCCCCGTCCTTGAGGCGCAGGGTAGTCGAGGTGTTGCGCGTGCCGACCTGGTAAGCCAGCGTCCCGGACACGGCATTCAGCACTTCCTTGACGATGGAGCTGACCTCCAGCCCGACCTTGATGGAAACCTCGTTGTCCATGTGTATCTCCGGCTCGACCTCCAGCTTCAGCCCCACGTCCAGGTACTGGACGCTGCCGGTGATCACCGGCGTCCCCGTCGAAACCGGCGTCACGGCATTGGTGATCACCGGCACGCGGTCCCCGATCATAATCTTGGCCTTCTCGCGGTTGCGCGCCCGGATGCGCGGGCTGGCCAGCAGGTTGCTGTCGCCGTCCTGGAGCAGCATGTTGAGCGTGACGCTCAGCGCCGGGCTGGTGACGATGCTGGCGCCGTTAAGCTGGCGCAGCTCCCTGACGGTCGGCGTATCGGCGCCTGCCGCCGCACCCCGCGCCGTGAAGGTGACCTGGCTGGGATATTTGATGCCGATTTCGGACAGCCGCGAGCGGCTGATCTCCATCACCTCGACTTCCAGCATGACTTCCGGGTCGGGGATATCTTGGTCCGCAACCATTTTCTCGGCCAGGCGGATGGCCTCCGGCGTGTCCCGCATCACCAGCGAATTGGTCTTCTCGTGGACGAAGATATCCTTGGTTTTCAGCAGCGTCTTGAGCATGGTCAGCATCTGCTTGGGATCGGCGTTGGTGAGATGAAAGCTCCTGATCTTGAGATCCTGGTATTCCTTCATCTTCGTCGGCGTATTCGGGTAGATGAATACCGTGTTGTCGCTGATGATCTTTTTCTCCAGCTGGCTCTGCATGAGGATCAGGTCGATCGCATCCTCCACCGAAACATCCCTGACAAAAATCGAGGCCTTGATATCCGGCTTGACGTCCTTGTCCAGCAGCACGTTGATGCCGCTGGTGCGCGACAGCGCCTCGAATACCATCTTTACGCTGGCATCGCGGAATTGCATGGTGACCGGCTTCTTGAACTTCGCCCTGAGGGAAGGCTCCGCCATCAGCCCCTTGGCTATCTGCTCGTCGATCTGGCGCTGCAGAAGCAAGGCCTGCCCGTGCTTCGGGTTCTCGGCGAGCAATGGCTTGAGCGCGGACCGCGCGGCATCCGGATCGCCATTCTTGAGCAGGCTGCGCGCTTCCTCGACGATCGCATCGTGGCGACGGTCCATCGCCAGTTCATCAAGTCCCAGCCTGGCTTTGCCGTTGCCCGGATCGATCCGGAGTATGCGCTCGTAAATTGCCTGCGCCGTATCCAGGCGTCCCGCGGCGCGTTCACTGCTCGCCGCCGCCAACAGACGATTGGAGGTCTGCTCGCGGTGGCGCATCCAGGCCATGCGGTAGGACAGGTTGTCCGGGTCGGCCTTGCTGGCCTCCTCCAGCTTTGCCAAGCCCTCTTCCGCACGCCCCTCTTCCATGAGTGCCATTCCTTCGCGGTGCAGCTTTTGCCCCGCACAGCCAGCCAATGTTGCAGCGACAAGCAGAAGGAATGCGGCATTGCGCCTGAAACCGAGCCAGAATCCATGCATGTTGTGCGCCCCATAAAGGTGGAAGAAATACATCGCGTTTCTCATAATGCCTCGCCGGTGCTGAGAGATTGTTTGATGCCCAGCGGGATATAGTTCAGTTCCACCGTGCCAGGCGCCAGGTGCTCGATGCGATAGGTATCCTCGATCACGTCTCCTTCGGCGGCGACATACATGCGTTCGCCCTTGAGCAGGATCACCTGCAGCGTCGGCGCATCCTCATAGCGGCCGAGATAGGTAAACGGCATGGGCGGCGCGGTCGGCACCGGCGGCGGCGGAGGCGGTGGCGGTGGCGGTGGCGGTGGCGGTGGCGGCGGCACATACCAGGAAGTGGCCACGAAGGCATTGCCGATCACCGGCTCCGGCTCGGCTCCCGATCCCGCATCCGGCTTGGATTGAGGCCGGGCCAAGCGCTCCAGCTCCACATGAACCGTTTCCGGCAGCCGCCGTTTGGCGAGCGCCGGTGAAGAAGATGCAGCATTAACCCGAAGCGGCGCCGCAGGTTGCGCCGTTCTCGCTGCGCCGCTGCTTTTCTCGGGTGCGGCAGCCGTGACGATGGCCGTGAAGGCAATGCCGAGCACTGCCCACCGGCCGGCATTGCGCGGTGGCAGCAGCCTCACGATGCCTGCTCCAGGTAGAGCGCCAGACTGATCCTGGCTTCCACGGCCGAATCGCCGATGTTCTGGCGGCTGAACTGCACATGCTCCAGGGCGATGATCGGAGTCTCCGCGGGCAGCGCCGCAAGGAAGCTGCGTATGCGCGGATATTCCCCCTTCACCGGCAGGATGATCTGAAAGCGCATCAGCCGCCCCGCCTTGCCCCGCGCCACCTTGTATTCGCCCTCGTTGAGGCTGAGCCCGTTTTTTTCGGCCAGTGCAGCCAGCCTCTCAAGCCACTGCGGCGAATGGCGCTCTTCCGGAAAAAAACGGTAGAACTCCGTAAGCTGCTCGGCCGGCGTGCGCCAGCCGCCGTCAAGCGACTTGCCGGCATGCAGTATCCGCTCGCGCAGGGAAAGTTCGCTGCTGCGCGCCGCATCCAGGCGCTCCTGCGCCGGGGAAATTGCCGAAAAATAGAAAGGCGGAAAGACGACCAACATGCCGATGGCCAGCACTCCTGACCTACCCAGGATGCGCAGCCAACGCCGGGATGCCCAGCGCAGGCGCCCCCGTAGCGGCACCGCCGATGAGATGCCGAAGTGCTGCGCATATCGGCCGATGGCATCTCCCAGCCATTTTCCGGCGAGGCCTCTCATGGCTTCTCCCGCCACACGGCAAGCAGCGAAAAGCGCACAGGCCTGTCCGGATTCTGCTGCTGAACCTGATGGCTCTGCAGGTAGACCGGGCCGAATACACTCTGCTCCTCAAGTTGCATGATGTACTTCAGCAGCGCCGCCAGGTTCTTGGCTTCACCGCTGATTTTTACCATGTGTTTTTCCGCATCCGGCTCCATCGCCAGCAGCACAACCTCCTTGCCCGCAGCCGAATCCACTGCCCTGAACAGTTCATCCCACGGCAAGGTGAGTTGCCGCAACACCTCATTGGCGCGCTTCACCTCCTGCACCACGTCCTCGCGGCCGCCGGACGGTGATAACCGGCCCTGGCCACGCTCGATTTGATCCAGCCGGTCTTCCCAGCTGATCGCCTTGCCGTTCAATTCAACGTAATAGGCAACCGTCAGCGTCAGGACCACCAGCGTCAGCGCCAGCAATGCCGGCCCCACCCAGGGGAACGGCAGGTTCTGCTGATAATCGAGGCGGAGCATGGTCATCGCATCACCCGCTCATATACATGGCAAAGCAGCTGTCGAGCGCCGGTTCGATGCTGGGCATGCGCGCGGGCTGCATAGGCTGAATCTGCCACCACCCGCCTGAAGCAATCGATACATCCCGGCAGTCCGGAGCCCAGAGAAACACTTCGTTCGTGCTGCTTTCGACGTCGGAGACCAGCGCCTCGCGATTCAGCAAAAATGGCAATTCCTTGTGCCAATGCGGACCTATTCTCATCGACCGCACCCACGCCCATTTGCCTTTTTGCAACAATGCCAGGCACAGGTTTCCCTCCTCCACGAGTGCCAGCCATGCGGACTTGTCATGGAGCGAGGCATGACAGGCGTTGTATGCCACCATTAAATGCGGCTGGATAGACTTCAACCCAATCCCCACCCGCCCGAACAAGTTGCGCAGGGATTCCGGCAGCCGCGCATCAACTGCACAGGCCAATTGCGGCATTCCGTAACTGCCGGAGCTGATACGCAGCTCCCATTCGCCGGCATCGCAGCCGTACATTTCATTGAACGAATGCCGCGCATAGGCGATTTCCTCCGTTTCATCGCTCAGGACATCGCTCCACGGCACCAGGGTATAGCGCATGAAGTGATTGGAGAGGATCACCTTGGCATACGATTTGTTACCCGCAAATCCGGGTAAAGCCGCCTCCAGGGCCTTGAGCGCACCGCCCCAGGGAATATTCTCATCGCCCGGCGGACTGCATGAAACCACCTGCTGCGCCAGCACATGGCGCTTCAGCCCCAGGCGCGTAAGCTCGCGCCGCAACCGCGCCAGGACCACGCAGTCCGGATGCAGCACGATGCGGCACTCGTCACGCAACGAAAGTGACACGGTTGATCTCCTGCAATGTTGTTTCGCCCCTGAACACCATACCCAGCGCGCCATCGCGCAGGAAGCGCGTGCCGTTTCGCCTGGCCGCCTCGCGCACCAGCCGGATCGGCTGCCTGGCAATGATGAGTTCGCGGATTTCATCGTTCAGGTAGAGTATCTCGGCGATGGCTTTGCGCCCCTTATAGCCGGTGCCGCGGCACAGCCCGCAGCCGCGCCCGGCGCGAAATGTCGCGTTTTTTGCATCCGCCAGGCCGACCCCAGACTCCCTGATCAGCTCCTCGTCCGGATGGTCGTCCGCCACGCAGTGCGCACAGTTCACGCGCACCAGGCGCTGGGCCAGGATGCCGTTCAGGGCGGAGACGAAACTGTAGGGATCGACCCCCATGTGCATGAAGCGGCCGATGACGTCGAAGACGTTGTTGGCGTGCACGGTGGTAAACACCAGGTGGCCGGTCAGCGCCGATTGCACGGCGATCTGTGCGGTTTCCGGATCGCGTATTTCGCCGACCATGATTTTGTCCGGGTCGTGCCGCAGGATGGAACGCAGGCCGCGCTCGAAGGTGAGCCCTTTTTTCTCGTTGACGGGAATCTGCAGGACGCCGGGCAACTGGTATTCGACCGGGTCCTCGATGGTGATGATCTTGTCCTGCCCCTGGTTGATCTCCGAGATCGCGGCATACAGCGTCGTCGTCTTGCCGCTGCCGGTCGGGCCGGTGACCAGCACCATGCCGTAGGGTTCGTTAGAGAGCCGGCGCAGCGTGACCATGGATGGCGCGTCAAATCCCAGATAGTCGAGGCGCAGGCCCTTCATCTGGTCGGACAGCGTCTGCTTGTCCAGGATGCGCAGCACGGCATCCTCGCCGAAGATACTGGGCATGATGGAAACGCGCAGATCCACCTCGCGCCGGTGCATCGACACCTTGAAACGGCCATCCTGCGGAATGCGCCGTTCGGCGATATCGAGACCGGAGATGACCTTGATGCGCGAGATCACCTGCTCGGCCATGTCCAGCCCAGCCACCGAGCCTACCGCTGTCAGCACCCCGTCGATGCGGTACTTGATGTTGAGCCCCGCTGCGCCGGTCTCCAGGTGGATATCGCTGGCCTCGGCCTTCAGCGCGTCGTACACCGTCGAGTGAACCAGCTTGACGACCGGGCTGACGTCCTCGCTGATGGTCTTGAACGACAATTCCTCCACGCTATCGTCAAATGCCGCCATCTTTCCTGCCACGGCCTGCAGGCTGTCCATTGCATGCAGCGATTCCTCGTAATGCGCGAGGTATGCGGCGATGTCCGCGCCATGTGCAAGCCCCCAGACGAAATTCGCGGGGAAGCGCTGCTCCGCCCATGCCTGCAGGCCAGCATTGAACGGATCGCCCATGATGACGAACAGCCGCCCCTCGCCGCTGCGCAATGCGATGCATCCCCGTTCCAGCGCCTCGGCAAAGGGCAGCGCATCGAATGCGGGCTCCAGCCTGCCCAGGTCGTCCATGCCGAATACCGGGTAATGGAGGGCTTTGCCCAGCGCCCAGGCAAAGCCCCGCGAGTCCAGCCCGGTCTGTTCTTCCAGTACTTCCACGATGCTGCGCCTGCCCTGCGCGGCAACAGCGCGCGCTTCACGCACCCGTTGCGGCGAGAATATCTGTCCGGCATCGCATGAGGCAGCCTGGTTCATTTAATGCTCCCCGCCAGTTCAAAAATCGGGAAATACATCAGCACCACGATGCCCCCGATGACCAGCCCGACGAACGCCATCAGCAAAGGCTCGAACATCTTGACGAACCGCTCGACCCAGCGTGCCGTATCGTCCTCATAAAAGGCCGCGATGCGCTCCATCATCTCGCCCATCCGGCCGGTGCGCTCGCCCACGCGCAGCAGGCGCGACGCCAAGGGGGTGGCCAGGCCGTATTTATCCATGGTTTGGGAGATGGAGCTGCCCTCCCTGATGCTCGTCGAGGCCAGCGCCAGTTGTTCGCGCATCGTCGTCTGCAGAAGACCGCCCACCAGTTGCAATGACGCCATGATCGGCATCCCGCCCTGCAGCAGCATCCCGAGCGAGCGGTAAAAACGTGCCATCTGGTAAAGGTGCAGCCGCTTGCCCAGCGCGGGGAGCTGCCACAGCTTCCGCCCGGCCCACTGCCTGAAGGCAGGGCGGGTAGCGGCAAAGAGAAGTCCGCCCGGCAGGGCGATTGCGGCCGCCAGGAAGAACTTCCAATGCTCGTCCAGGAAATGCCCCCAAAGCATCAGCAACTGCGACATGAACGGCAGGTCGCTGCCGAGATCTTCGTAGATATGGCTGAAGCGGGGCACGACGAACACCATCAGAAACAGCATCACCAGCCCCCCCACGGCAGCCAGGATTACCGGATAAATCGAGGAGGTGACGACCTTGCGCCTCACCCCCTCCATCTGGTTCTGGTAAACGACATAGCGCGACAGCACTTCGGCGAGAGAGCCGGTTTTTTCGCTGGCGCGCACGGTTGCCACGTAAAGCGCGGGAAAATCCTTCGGCGACTGCTCCAGTGCATACGACAGGCTATGCCCCTCATACAGGGACGAGATTATTTGCGTCAGCGTTTTCTTGATATCCGGCTGCACTTCCTTCTCGGTCAGGGTCTCCAGCGATTCGACCAGGGACAGGCCGGCATCGAGCAGCGCCACCAGTTCCTGGCTGAACAACACCAAGGGGAAACCGGACCTTTGCCAAGGCAACAACGACAACCAGCGCTGCCTTGCCCTGGCCGCAATGACCGTATACCCCTGGGCTCTGGCCTGCGCTTCGGCATCGCCGGCATCCGCCGCTTCCAGCATGATCGCCATCAGCCCCGCGTTGCCGCGCAACACCTTGAGTTCATATTGCATAAACACCCCGCCATTGAGCCATCCGCCGTTCAATCGGCTGCCGGTTTGCCAACCGCCGCGGATTGTCCAATGCCGGCCACACTTTAGCCGGTTCCCCGCCACTCCCGCACGAGGCGAGACCATACTCCCCGCTGCCATCGGCAGCTCGAGCAGGAAGGAGCGCGCCAAAGGTATTACGGCGCAGATTGAACTCAGGGTAAATATCCATTTTTTTATTTCAGATTTGAGAACTGTTCTTACCTTAACGCCTTGCGCGCAGGCTTACTCTGGGCAGCCAACTGTATTTGCGGATGCGGGCAAGACTGTATTTTTTCGACGGATGAAAGCGTGTATCGGTTTCCTGCGTGGTGAAGCCGGAATTACCGGGGAACGGTCTTGAAAATTGCTGCGGAGAGTATCTGAGGCGTTGCGTGCTTCGGAAACGATTGCTGGCGGCTTACTCGTTCAGCAATATTCTCGCCGGTGGCAACTGCGCGAGCTTCCGCACCGCGAGCCACCCCGGCAGCATCACGGCCAGCATCCCGCCGAGGCAGCCGATCGGCCAGATGGCAACGCTCGCGTGATAGGGGATTTCCAGCACGAAGCGCGCCAACACCCAGCCGAGCAGCACCGCGCCTGCGGAGGCCAAGAGGCCGCTCAACAGCCCCAGCGCGGCGAATTCCGCGAGGTGCAAGCGGCGCAGGTAGCGGCTGTCCGCGCCCAGCGTGCGCAGGATCGCCGCCTCGTGGGTACGCTCGTCCTGAGTGGAAAGCAGCGCGGCATACAGCACCGCGAGGCCGCTCAGCAGGGTGAAGAGGAAGATCACGCTCGCGGTCTGCGCAATCTGCCCCATGATGCCGCGCACCTGATCGATCATCGCGCCGGTGTCGATCACCAGCAGGTTGGGAAACTCGCGCGCAAGCTGGTCGCCCACGCGCACCTTGTCCGGCGGCAGATGGAAGCTGGTGATGTAGCTCGCCGGGTAATTTTTCAACAACTCCGGCGTGGCGATCACAAAGAAATTCACCTTCATCGAATCCCATTCCACCTTGCGCAGGTTGGCCACGCGTGCGGTAAAGCGGCTTCCCGCCACGTCATAGGTGAGCTCGTCGCCGAGGCGGATGCCGAGCCGCTCGGCGATGCCCTCCTCGACCGAAAGCTGCATCCGCCCCGATTCGGAACCGCTCCACCAGCTGCCGCTCACCAGCTCGTTCCACTCCGGCATCTGCTCGGCCCAGGAGAGGTTGAATTCGCGCTCCACCAGGTCGCGCGCGCGCGGGTCGGGATAGCTGTCGCCGCTGATGGGTGCAGCGTTGATCGCGACCAGCCGGCCGCGCACCATCGGCAGCAGCAGCGGCTGCGGCAATTGCGCGCGCGCGAAGAACGCCTGCACCGCCTGCCGCTGGTCCGGCTGCATGTTCACGATGAAGCGGTTCGGTGCGTCCGGCGGCAGATTGCCCTGCCAGCTCTGCAGCAGGTCGCCGCGCACCAGCGTCAGCAGCAGCAGCGCCATGCCGCCCAGGCCGAGCGCCACCACCTGCAGCGCGGAGTCGCGCCCGTGCCGCGCGAGGTTGTTGAGCGCATGGCGCAACTGCGCGTGAAGGCGCAGCGAATAGCGCGCAAGCCCGTGCAGCAGCAGCCAGGCCAGCACGCCGAAGCACAGCAGCCCCACGAGCAGCCCGCCCAGCATGGTGAACCCCAGCTTGATCGAGCCGGAATGCCACAGGAACAAGCCCGCCAGCACCAGCACGGCGAGGCCGTAGGCCAGCAAGGCATTCGCCTGCGGCGCGCCGAGTTCGCGGCGCAGCACGCGCAGCGGCGACACCCTGCGCAGTTGCAGCAGCGGCAGGAAGGCGAAGCCGAGCAGCAGCGCGAAGCCGCTCGCCGCGCTCTTGAGCGCGGGCAGCACCGAAGGCTGCGGCAGCTCCGTATCGCGCATCGCCTCGATGAAGGAAATCAGCACCGCCTGCGTGACATAGCCCAGCGCGCAGCCGAGCAGCACCGCGACGAGACCTAGCAGCAGGAACTGGAACAGGAACAGGCGCAGCACCTGCCCCTGCTCTGCGCCGAGGCAGCGCAGCATCGCGCAGGTGTCCAGGTGGCGCAGCACGAAGCGCCGCGACGCCAGCGCCATCGCCGCGCCCGCGAGGATCGCCGCTGTCAGCGCGGCAAGGCCGAGGAAATTCTCGGCGCGCTCCAGCGCGCTGCGGATTTCGGGGCGCGCGTCGCGCACACCTTCCAGCTTCTCGCCGTTCGCAAGTTTCGGCTTCAGCTCGTCATGCAAGGCCTCGACCTGCCGCGCGTCGCCCGCGATCAGCAGGCGGTAGGTGATGCGGCTGCCTTCCTGCAGCAAACCCGTCGCGGCGAGGTCGTCACCGTTCATCAGCACGCGCGGCGCGAAGCTGTAGAAACCAACCGCGCGGTCGATGTCGCGCACGATGCGCGCCGCCACCGTGAAGCGCTGTGCGCCGATACCGACCTCGTCGCCGACGCGCAGGTCGAGCCGGCGCAGCAGGCGGCCGTCCACCCACACCGTGCCGCGCGCGGGAATACCCTGCGCGACATGCATGCTGCTGTCGTCGATCTCGATCCTGCCGCGCAGCGGATAACCCGCTCCCACCGCCTGGATCTCGGAGAGCAGCGTCTCGTCGCCATGCGCCACCATGCTCAGGAACGCACGGCTCTCCGTCGTGCGCAGCCCGCGCGTCTCGGCCATCGCGCGATAGGCGGGCGGCAACGGGCGCGCCGAGACGATGCGCAAGTCCGCCCCGATCAGGCTGGTCGCTTCCTGCTGCAACGCGAGCCGCACGCGGTCGGCGAACAGCCCCACGGTCGCGAGGCTGCCCACCGCGAGCACCAGCGCGAGCAAGAGCACGCGCCACTCCCCCGCGCGCCAGTCGCGGCGCAGGAGGCTGAGGGAGAGGCGAAGGAGGTTCATATTGGCTCCCCTCTCCCGTTTACGGGAGAGGGGATGGGGGAGAGGGTTTCGTTGAAGAGCGCCAGCCGTATCCGCTCCAGCACACCCTCCATTTCATTCATCAACTCGTTGTTCCAAAATCTCAGCACCGTATATCCCTGGCCGCGCAACCACGCATCCCGCTCTCCGTCAGCCTTCAGCGAATCTGCATGCTGTCCGCCATCCAGTTCGATCACCAGCTTTTTTTCGATACAGACAAAATCAACCACGTAACGGCCAATGGGCTTCTGCCGCTTGAACTTCAGCCCCATGAAGCGATGCGCGCGCAGGTGATACCAGAGCCTCTGCTCGGCATCGGTCAGGTTGCGGCGTAATGATTTTGCATTGTCCAGCAGGCTCATCGACCCTCTCCCCTGCCCCTCTCCCACAAGTGTGAGAGGGGAAAATTATTACACCACCCTCCCCGCCTCCAGCCGCAACTGCCTCCCGCAGCGCCGCGCCAGTGCCTCGTCGTGGGTGACGAGGATCAGGGTCGTGCCCTGCGCGCGGTTGAGCTTCAGCATGAGTGCTATAACCTGCGCGCCGGTGGCGGCGTCGAGGTTGCCGGTGGGTTCGTCGGCGAACAGCACCTTCGGTCGGGTGACAAAGGCGCGCGCGAGCGCGACGCGCTGCTGTTCGCCGCCGGAGAGGTGCTTGGGCAGGTGGTGCGCGCGGGCGGAGAGTCCGACCTGCTGCAGCGACACCTCGGCGCGTTCGCGCGCATCGCTCCTGCCCTGCAGTTCCAGCGGCAGCATGACGTTCTCCAGCGCGTTGAGCGCGGGCAGCAACTGGAAGGACTGGAACACGAAGCCCGCGAGTTCGCCGCGCAGCCGCGCGCGTCCGTCCTCGTCGAGCGCGAACAAGTCCTTGCCGCCGAGGCGCACGCCGCCGCTGCTCGGCATGTCCAGCCCGGCGAGCAGGCCGAGCAGCGTAGACTTGCCGGAGCCGGAGCTGCCTACGATCGCGAGGCTCTCGCCCGCCTCGACCGCAAAGCTCACGTCGCGCAGGATGACCAGCGGCTGGTCGCCGCTCAGCACTTGCTTGGTTAGTTCAACTGCCTGCACAATCGCTGCCATGAAGAATCCATTCCTGAAAGTTATTCTGCTGGTTGCCGCGCTGTGGCTGCCGCTTCCCGCCCAGGCCGCAAAAAACATTCTGGTGTTCGGCGACAGTTTATCAGCCGGATACGGCATCGCAGTAGCGGAAAGTTGGCCCGCCCTCTTGCAGGAGGAACTGGCGCGCAGCCATCCGGAATACCGCGTGGTGAACGCGAGCATCAGCGGCGAGACCACTGAGGGCGGGCGGCAGCGCATCGCCGCAGCGCTGCGCGAGCACCACCCGGCCATCGTGATCGCGGAGCTCGGCGCGAACGACGGGCTGCGCGGCTACCGCATTGCGGACATCGAGGCCAACCTCGGCAGGATCATAGAAGCTGCGCGCGCCGCCCGCGCAAAGGTGCTGCTGGTCGGCATGAGGCTGCCGCCGAACTACGGCGAGCCCTATGTCGCGCAGTTCGCGAAGATGTACCCGAGGCTCGCGAAGAAATACCGCACCCGGCTGCTGCCGTTCCTGTTCGAGGGCATTGCGCCGCAGCAATTCCAGGCCGACAATCTGCACCCCACGAAGGAAGCGCAGCCGCAGTTGATGCGCAGCGTGCTGAAGGAGCTCAAGCCGCTGCTACGCTGACCCACCAACCCGAGAGGTGCAACCGATGAGCAATCAGTTGGCACTTGAAACCAGCCCCTATCTGCAGCAGCACGCCAACAATCCGGTGGACTGGCATGCGTGGAACCCGGAAACGATGCGCCTCGCGCGCGAGCGGGACAAGCCCATCCTGCTGTCGATCGGCTACTCGGCCTGCCACTGGTGCCACGTCATGGCGCACGAGTCGTTCGAGGACCCCGAGGTGGCCGCGCTGATGAACGAGCACTTCGTCAATATCAAGGTGGACCGCGAGGAGCGCCCCGACCTCGACCAGATTTACCAGAATGCGCACTACCTGCTGATGCAGCGCGGCGGCGGCTGGCCGCTGACCATGTTCCTCGCGCCCGACGGCACGCCGTTCTTCGGCGGCACCTATTTCCCGAAACAGGCGCGCTACAACCTGCCCTCCTTCGCCGACGTGCTGCGCCGCGTCGCGCAGATATACCGCGACAAGCGCGCGGAACTCGCGGCGCAGGGCAAGCAACTCGCGGCGGCTCTCGCCAGCCTCCAGCCCGCACGCGGCGGAGAAACGCCGCTGAACGGCGACCCCATCGAACAGGCGCTGAGCCAGCTCGGCGAAGAGTTCGACAAGATCAACGGCGGCTTCGGCGACGCGCCCAAGTTCCTGCACCCGGCGGAACTCGACCTGCTGCTGCGCAATGGGCACGAGAGCGGCGACGAGTTCGCACGGCACATGGTGCGCCACACGCTGCAGAAGATGGCGCACGGCGGAGTGTACGACCAGCTCGGCGGCGGCTTCTGCCGTTACAGCGTCGATGCCGAGTGGAGTATCCCGCACTTCGAGAAGATGCTCTACGACAACGGCCTGATGCTGGCCCTGTACAGTGCCGCGTGGCAGGAATACCGCGAGCCGTTGTTCGCGCGGGTGGTGGAGCAGACCGCTGCCTGGGCCATGCGCGAGATGCAGTCACCCGAAGGCGGCTACTACTCGTCACTCGATGCCGACTCGGAACACGAGGAAGGCAAGTTCTACGTGTGGCGGCGCGACAAAATCCGCGGCCTGCTGAGCGCCGAGGAGTACGCCGTCGCCGCGTCCCGTTATGGACTGGATGGCCCGCCCAACTTCGAGCAGCACGCCTGGCATTTGCGCGTCGCGGAGCCGCTGGAGGCAATCGCGCAGCGCCTGCATCTCTCCACCGAGCAGGCGGAGGCGCTGATCGCAAGCGTGCGCGAAAAACTTTTCGCCGCGCGCGAGAAGCGCGTGCGCCCTGGCCGCGACGAAAAAATCCTCAGCTCGTGGAACGGACTGATGATCGCCGGTATGGCGCGCGCCGCGCGCGTGTTCGGCCGCGAAGACTGGCTGCACTCGGCGCAGCACGCGATGGATTTCGTGCGCAACACCCTGTGGCGCGACGGAAAATTGCTGGCGACATACAAGGACGGCAAGGCGCACCTCAACGCCTACCTCGACGACCATGCCTTCCTGCTGAACGCCGCACTGGAATTGCTGCAGGCCGAGTTTCGCAGCAGCGAACTGGCCTTCGCGACGCAGCTCGCCGACGCGCTGCTGGCGCGCTTCGAGGACAAGGAACGCGGCGGCTTCTTCTTCACCAGCCACGACCACGAGGCGCTCATCCAGCGCAGCAAGACGGGGCAGGACGACGCCACGCCTTCCGGCAACGGCATTGCCGCTCAGGTTCTGTTGCGCCTCGCGCTGCTGACCGGAAAAGAAGAATACCGCACGGCGGCGGAGCGCTGCCTGATGCTGTTTTTCCCGGCGATACGCGAGGCCGTGAGTTACCACTGCAGCCTGTGCGCCGCGCTTGCGGAGTACCTGCAACCGCCCGGCCTGCTGGTACTGCGCGGCAAGGAGGCCGCGGCGTGGCAGGCGGCGCTGCGGACGCGCTATCTGCCTGACATGCTGGTTGTGGCGCTAAGCGAGGAGGTTGCCGGCCTGCCCGAGGCGCTCGACAAGCCGCACACCGAGCAGACCACCGCTTGGCTGTGCCGCGGCACGCAATGCCTGCCACCGATCACGGAGTTAGATGAGTTGATTGATCAGCTGGCAGGTCGTTGAAGAATGCCAGGATGATGTAGATCAGGTTAGGCGCGGTTTTCTGCACCGTAACCCAACACGTTGGCGCGCCTTATCCGCCAGTGCGCTGCTTTCAGTAGATTGTTGGGTTACGCAATAAAGCCGCTAACCCAACCTACATTAGCGTAGCGAAGCGCCGCCCTGCGCCGAGAACCCGATCGCACTCGCGACCCCCGCACCGAAGCGCTTCGCCAGGCGGTCGGCGAAGTTTTCCTTCATCGTGAAGTCCACGATTTTTTCCGCCTTGATGACGTCGCGCGCGACCGACTCCACGCTGCCCATGCCGTCCGCAAGCCCCATCTCGATGCCGCGCTGACCGTTCCACACGAGGCCGCTGAAGGTGTCCGGCGTTTCCTTGAGGCGCTTGCCACGGCCCTGTTTCACCACGTCGATGAACTGCTGGTGGATTTCCTCGATCATCTGTTTGGCGTAGGCCTGGTGCGCCGGATTGGCGGGCGAGAACGGGTCGAGGAAGCCCTTGTTGGCGCCGGCGGTGATGAGGCGGCGCTCCACGCCGAGCTTCTCCATCGTGCCGGTGAAGCCGAAACCGTCCATGAGCACGCCGACCGAGCCGATCAGGCTCGCCTTGTCCACGTAGATTTTGTCCGCCGCGACCGCGACGTAGTAGCCGCCGGAGGCGCAGATGTCCTCGACCACCGCGTACAGCGGAATCTGCGGGTGTTTCGCGCGCAGGCGGCGGATTTCATCGTTGATCTGCCCGGCCTGCACCGGGCTGCCGCCGGGGCTGTTGATGCGCAGGATCACGCCCTGGGTGTTCTTGTCCTCGAACGCATCCTGCAGGCTGGGGATCAGGTTGTCGGCGCTCGCCGCGCTGTCCACCGAGATCACGCCCTGCATGTCGACCAGCGCGGTGTGCTTGCCGGTGCTCAGCGCCTTTTCCGAGTTGCCGACCCAGCCCATCACCAGGAACAGGACGAGAAACAGATAGCCGAAGGTCAGCGTCTTGAAGAAGATGCCCCAGTGCCGCGCGCGGCGCTGCTCCTGAACGGCCGACATCGCGAGCTTCTCCAGCACGCCGCGTTCCCAGTTGTTGTTTTGATCCGACATTACATTTCCTTCAATAAGTTGTTAAGCGTTGGCCCTCAGCCACGCGCGCAATTCCGCGAAATCCTTCACCTGCGCGAGCGGCTTCAGTTCCCGCAGCTGCTCCGGCGGGTGTGCGCCGTATTCCACCGCCACCGCGTCCACCCCGGCATTCTGCGCCATCTGCATGTCGTGCGTGGTGTCGCCGATCATCAGCGCGCGCCCGGCATCGACCGCGAGTTCCTCCAGCAGTTCCAGCAGCATCGCCGGATGGGGCTTGGAGAAAGTCTGGTCCGCGGTGCGCGTGGCGTGAAAGTATTTTTCCAGTCCGGTGGCTTCCAGCACCCGCTCCAGCCCCATACGGCTCTTGCCGGTCGCCACCGCGAGCCGGTAGCCCGCCTCGTGCAGCTCCGCGAGCGTCTCGCGCGCGCCCTCGAACAAGGGTATCGTCCGATCCTGCGCCAGAAAATGATGGCGGTAACGCTCCACCAGCGGCCCGTACATCGACTCCGGCGCATCCGGCACCGCATGGCGCAATGCCTGCTCCAGCCCGAGTCCGATCACGTGGCGCGCCGCCTCGTCGCCGGGAACCGTCAGCCCCAGGTCGCGGCACGCCGCCTGGATCGAACCGGCGATCACCGCCGTCGAATTCATCAGCGTGCCGTCCCAGTCGAACACGATCAGATCATAACGCCTTGCCATGCCTGCCACCAAAAAAACGAGGCGCGGATATTACCACGCCATCCTCTTCGCCATTTTCATTGTAAAAAGAAACAGTAACCGTAAAACCCGCTACCGGCGGGTTCCGTAAGCCTGTACGGTTTCGATGCGGATCGGCTACGTCTTTACTGCAAAAATAAAGGCGAAATCTTCAGCACTTTAAGGTTGTCACCCAACTGATTCGCTCGGCCAATTGTTTAACAATCCATCCCCCGGAAGTTCCGTCTTTTGTCAGAAATGGACCATGAATTTCCGAATTCCTGTGGCAATTCCTTAAGTAGGGAGGATGCGATGAAAAATACCATGGCTTTATCCAACAGCGCGGTTCGACTGCTTTCGATTATCGCGGTCTTCTTCATGATTGCGGTTTCAGGAGCAGCCTTCGCCGCCTCCACGATCGGCGGCGGCATCTGGACCGGCGCACGATTGCCGAATGGCAGCCCGAAGATGGTCGGGAACGCCCCGATAATCAACGATGGGGTGAGGCAGGTCAAAGTCATGGTCCAGGATCTGGATACCGGCGACTTTGTCGCTTACGGAATGGTCGCGCCGGGCGCCAACACCTGGTCAGCGACAGTCCCGGGGCCTGGCAACTATCTGGCCATGTTCATGGCGGACGGCCATGACGTAACCAGCCGCGAATACCATGTCCCCTCCGACGGTGTCGCGGTAGCGCAGGAGGCCTATCTTCCGCCCGCGCCGCTTCCCAAGGCCAATCTTTTGCTCTACGCCTTCAAGGATCATTACGTCAACAGCGAAGACGACTACCCGATGGACTATGCCCTCAAGGGCGTAAAGTTCATCGTTAAAAACGAGAAGGGGGTGGTCGTCGCAGAAGGCATAAGCGGCTCTCAGACAATGGCGGATATGCCCGCCGGGGCGGGGCCGGACATAAACGGGCTCTATTACTTCAGAAACCTCGAACCAGGGAACTATGAGGTGACGGTGGATACGATGGGGCCGATACAGATAAGCGACCCGACCACAGGCACGCTCGTGAATGCACCCGGCGGCACTCAGTGGTACCAGATATCTTCGACGGAAGGAACGAACGTTGAAGAGGTAACACTTTATCCCGGCGACCCCGGCACAACTGCCGGCGGCTACTGGACATGGTTCGCGTTCGTCGACAAGCAGCAGCCGCTTCCGGCCGGCGCCGACGCCGGCTCGATTTCCGGAAGACTCTTCGACGCCGACGGTCCGTGGTTCCCCCTGATCGAGCCTTTCAATCCGCCGCCTCCGCAGGATCAATTCGTCACGCCGAATCTCTATGTGCCCAAAGGGCTGCTGGTGCTCTACCCGAACATCCAGACCGTCGGTGTCGTAAAGCCGATCGCCACGACTGAGGCCGACCCGGTGACAGGCGAATACACCTTCTCGAACGTCCCGCCGGGCAACTACCGGATATACGCGATAGACCTTCCGCTCGACTACATCTGGCAGGAAACGCAGGCGACTGTGACGCCCGGCGCAGCCGTAACCGGAGCGGATATCTATCTGCCGCGCTGGTTCGCCAGGCTGTCCGGCGCCGTCTACGATGTGGCCACCGGGCTTACGGTGCCCGGTGCGAAAGTCACCCTGAGGATCGAGGACGGCAGCGTCTGGAAGGAGACCGTCACGGATGCGAACGGAAACTATTCCTTTGACAGGCTTCCTGAAGTGGAGGTGCTCGGCGTGGTGAGCGTCGAGCCTCCTCCGGGATACCGGGCCTTCATGATGTGGCCGGTAAACCAAAGCTACGACATGAGTTCGAGCACCGTGCAGTGGTATACGGCGAATTACCGGGCCGACCTTCTGCTCCAGCCGATTCTCCCGACCGAAGGGGTCATAAGGGGCTTTGTCCACAACGACAACCTGGAACTCAAGCCCGACGCGTCGGGGAAGATGGTGTGGCGCGCCGACGGGCTGTACGACGAGAATGAAGAAAAGACTTTCAGCGGGGTAACGGTGGAGCTTCTCGATGCTGCCGGCACCGTTGTGGCGTCGACGGTGACAGGCGGCATAGACAAGGCCGATCTCATCGCACAAGGCTGGCTGCAGCCCTACACATGGCCAGTCGATGAATTTGGCGGGGTCTTCATGGGCAAAACGACCGGCCAGTACGAGTTCCGGGGACTCGCCCCCGGAAGCTACCAGGTAAGGGCCGTGCTGCCCGCCGGATTCTCGGCGGTCGAGCCCGGCGGGGTGAAACCGGTGGCATTGGCCGGCGGCAGTTCCGCAAGGGCGGACCTCGGCATCAAGACCGAGGCGCCGCTGGCCGGAGAGATCGAGGGAGGCATATTCGACGACCTCAACCTCGACCCGAACCCACTGAGCATCTGGTTCGACGAGAAAGCCGTCATCGAAGGCGCGCCGCTGGGCGTCTACGACCACCTCGGCTACTTCCTCGGTTCCGCGAAGATGGGCGGCCCGTTGTGCTACGCCGGTTCGACGATATGCCCCTGCGGCACGCCTGGCGTAACCCCCGGCTGTCCCGTGCAGACGCCCGAGGTCGGCATACGCGTGGCTCCGGGAACGCATATCTTCGTCGGCAACGACCCCGCTTTCCCGAACAACGGCTACCGGCCCGAATTCGACCCGCTTCCCTGGACCTATAGCTTCGGCCAGGGCAAGAACAAGTTCGAGGCCGACTGGTCGCTCATCCCGACTGCGATGGCCATGCTGGACGGCGGGGCCATGCCGGGCGGGCCTCTCGGCAACGACCTGATCACGCCGCAGAACCAGCCTGTGATCGTCAGCATCACGCCGTTATCGCCGCCGCCGGCCGCGCCGGTCGTGCAAGGCGGTTACTTCAACATGCTCGCCCTGAACAATACGGCAACAATGACAGATGCCGGAAGCATCCAGCTGGCCCTGGCTGCGACTACCACAGCTACTGCGCCTGCCGGGGTGGTTATGAGAATCGACGGCATGAATTTCGGCGACAAGCAGCGCTACTCCACAGTGACTCTCTCCGGCGTGAAGCTTGTAGTCAAGTCGTGGAGCAACACCGCCATAGTCGTAACCATCCCGGCCGATTCGATAATGGGAGCGCTTGTAGTCTCGACCTCCACCGGCATCTCGAACGCGATGTACCCGGATCTCGTCTATAGCGCAAAAATGACGCAAAACATGAGCGTCAGATCGGTATTTGTCGATGCCGCAGCGACTGGCGGGGGCAATGGCAGCCAGGGAAGTCCTTACCGCACCATCAACGAAGCACTTGCCAAGCTGCCCGTGGTGACAGGTCCCAAATATGTGTTCGTGCGCCCCGGAACCTACAACGAAAGGATACAGATCAGGAAGAACGATGTGAACCTGATCGGCTACGGAGCCCACGAAACCATCATCAATGGCAGCGGACCCCTGACGATTTCACCCAAGGGAGTGAGCCGCGGCGGCCCGGTCGTCTTCATCGGCCGCGGCGGGAAACTTGGGGCAGTATCCAGGGTAACGGTCAGCGGCTTTACCATCGAAGGCGGTTCCACCAAGGGCAAGAGCGGCGGCGGCATCTTCGGGGATTACGGAAACGCCAACCTCGACATCAACACCTCCATCATTACCCGGAACAGCGGCGAGTATGGCGGCGGCATCTGGCTGCACAAGTCCAACCACGCAGTCAGGATATGGTCGAACGTCATCGCGGCCAACGGTGCAGTAGGCGGATACGGCGGCGGCATCAGCGTCAACGACGAGCCCGTGTACGGGCCAGCCATCCCCTACGGCGCGAACGAGCATGTGATGGACGATGCAAATCCGCCGCTCAAGACTGCCTACAATATCTACAACAACCTTGTCATCTACAACGTATCTCCTGATTACGGTGGCGGCATGTCGCTGTACGAGGCCAAAGACATGCTGAATGTAATCGGAAACGTAATCATGGAGAACAAATCGTACGACCACGGCGGCGGCATCTTCTTCGAAGACTGTGGCGCGGTAGACCTCTCCGGCAACCTCTTCATGCACAACTACGCCGCAGACGACGGCGGCGCGGTGAGCTTCGAAGACGTGGGCGACAACACCTCGACAGTGAAGGTATACAACAACCTCTTTGCCGAGAACATCGCCGACGACATGGGAGAAAACACCGCCCGCGGCGGCGCCCTTGCCTTCGATGACACGCTCAGGGCAGAGGTCTACAGCAACACCATCGTGGGCAATGTAGCGGCCGGCACCAACAAACCGCGGGGTGGCGCCATAGACGCCGAGCGCCACGGCCACGAGTATATGAACCTGAACCCCGCATTCAGCGATGTAAAAGTCTACAACAACATCATCTGGAACAACTGGCGCCTTGACTACAGCCTCGACCACAGGCGTAACAAGGAGTTCGCGGGCCAGAACTATCTGATGGGCGTGAATTATGTCTGGACCCAAGACAACCTGCATGTGGACAACCCCGCGGTCCAGGGGGAATGGGCCAGCCAGAACAACTCCGAGAGCTTCACGAAGGTCGAGTACAACAACCTCTCGGATGGCAGCTATGCTGCACGCACCGGGAACATGAATGCCGATCCCGCATTCGCAAACCCGATGGTTTACAACTGGCATCTGACCCGTGGCTCGCCGGCATCCAACAAAGTGCCGCTGGTATCCGCGCCCTTCCGCGACCTGGAATACAGCCGCCGTATAGTGGCTGACGGGTTTGCAGAGATGGGAGCCTATGAAGTGCTGGTCCCGCAGCCGAATATCCTGATGATTCCGGCGATCAGGAACATCATCACGATGCCGAAGCACTAGGAAGCAGGCCGCACAAGGAGCCATGATGCGAATATCGGGGCCGGGAGAATATCCCGGCCCCGATTTATTAAAGAAGGGTCATAAAACAAGGAGGCACTGGGTGCAATTGCTGCCGAATGCGGCGATAATGCCCAGCACATCGGCGAGGCCCGGATAAAGCCCTTTTGCCGATCCAAAGCCCAACCAACCCGCAATATCGCCCTGGCCCAGGCTCATGCCTGGATTGAAAAAACACCGTCATGCAAACGATCCCGCTCACTCATTGGCTGCTCTATTGCCGCCCCGGCTTCGAACAGGATTGCGCGCAGGAAGCCCTGCGCCAGGCCCGCCAGCAGAAGCCTGTCATCGCCGAACAGCCCGCCATCGTCGCCGACAGCGGCTACATCGTGGTCGCGCTGAACGAACAGCAATTAAGCTATCGCGAACTGATCTTCGCGCGCCAGTTGATCCGGCTGGACTACATCATCGAGGAACTGCCGGAGCGCGACCGCCTCACGCCCATCCTCGACGCCCTCGCCGGCCTGCCCGGCCCCTTCGGCGCGCTGTGGCTGGAAGTGCCGGACACCAACGAGGGCAAGACCCTCTCCGCCTTCACGCGCCGCTTCCAGCCGCTGCTGGAGGAAGCGCTGCGCGAACGGGAATTGTTGCAGGATGATCCGCGCTCTGCCCGTCTGCATATTTTTTTCCCCGACAAATCCACCGCGCTGATCGGCCGCAGCGACCCATACAACGGCGCGCCCTGGCCGATGGGCATCCTGAGACAAAGCATGCCCGCCGAAGCGCCGAGCCGCTCCACGCTGAAACTCGCCGAAGCCATCGAGGTGTTCATGGACAAGAGCGAACAGTCGCGCCTGCTGCGACAGGGCATGACTGCGGTCGATCTCGGCGCGGCACCCGGCGGCTGGACTTGGCAACTGGTGAAGCGCGGCCTGCGCGTGGCCGCGGTGGACAACGGCCCGATGAAGGGCGTGCTCGCGAATCACCCGCTGGTGCAGCACCTCCGGCAGGACGGTTTCAAATACACACCGCGCAAGGCGGTGGACTGGCTGGTGTGCGACATGGTGGAGAAGCCTTCGAGGGTCGCCGACCTGATCGCCTCATGGTTCGTTGCGGGATTCACGCGGCACGCGATCTTCAACCTCAAGCTGCCGATGAAACAGCGCCTCGCCGCGCTTGATGCCGCGCTGAACGGCATCCGCACAAGGCTCGACGAAGAAGGCATCAGCTACCGGATGCGTGCGAAACAGCTCTACCACGACCGCGAGGAAGTAACGGTGTTTCTGGTACGGACTAAGAAATGACGGTTTGCGTGGCTCAACCTATCCTGCGAGCTCTACCAAGAGGCACAACGTAAAGCTTGAGAAGTGCGGAGGCAGCATGCAGAGCTTGCCGACGACGCATCCCCCTTAAAAGCACAAGTTAGGTTGCACTTTCGTTCTCCTCCCACTCAAAGTAACCACTTTGGAAGAGCGACGACACATCAAGCTCTGTCTTCGGATCAAAAAAGTCTTTGGGGATGTTCTGGACCATTCTGTATTTTTCTATAAATCCTTGTCTCCACCAGTTACTACCAATTGGAGTTAACGAGTTGAGAAGCAGTAGTGCCTGCTCGTGGTTTGATAGCTGAGCACGGATGGTTTTTACGTACTGATACTTATCGATATCTATGGTCTGCTGATCGACATAGCGTACAGCTTGATACAGATGCCTGTAGTAATGGCCGAGACGCGACTGGTGACCCTCAAATGGAACATAGGCCAGTTTCTTTTCGTTTTGAATGGATTGTTTCACTGTTAGGCTATCCAGTTTCGTTATAAGGTCTGAGGCAAAGCCGGATGGAAAGTCAGAGAGGGATTGATTCAGCATGCGACTTGAATTAGGGCCAGTCCCGAAGAACAAGCAGTTGTAGGTAATGTGCATAAGCTGTTTCTGAGATAACGGTAGAGAGTTTTTGCCTGAAATCTGCTTCACTATCTCCAGTGCTGATCGAAATTCACGTACGAGAACCACGAACAATTTGCGGCCAGCAACGCCCTGAACCTCCAACTCTGCGACGTTATCGCGGTGGAGACGAAGTAGCTCAAAGTACTTTGCTTCGAAGTTGAGAACCTGCGCAGAGCGGCGTTGATTTCGAAGTGTTGATGTCAAAAGCACTACACTGGCCAACGCGAAGAAGGTACCGACATAGCCCCCTACGAAATCACCAAGTTGCCCGGCACCCTCCGGGTTAACTGTATCAGTAGCTCTAAAAGCCTCTGCGATGAAGATCAGGTTCATCGCTATTAATCCGACGGCAAGAATCAGTATCTCAATCCAATGCTCATGAAACCATCCCTTTGCTTGCGTAGGGCTTTTAGCTGACTGTTTTTTGTGAATGAGTGACATATGCATATTTGTGCATCTAACGTGAAGTAGCCTAGACGGAAAACTATCATTGGTTGAACGTCGTTTGGCAGTCCACGCACCCTACCCGAGCATCCCACTCAAATCAATAGACCGAATTATCTATACATTCCGACCTATTGATAAACATGCTATCTCCTAATCACCACGAGAGTTCTTGCAGCTTCTTATCCAAACGTAAACGCATACGCCTCCAGCCCCGGCTCCTCGCTGCGAATCTCGATCAGGCCGTTCTTCGGCGTCTTCTGGTCGATCAGTTCATAGAGCGTGTTGCGCTCGACGGTGAGCGCGCCGCCGGGCGCATCCTTGCCTGCATTGCTCCCCACCGGCTCGCCGTTAAGCGTGACGGTCGCGTGCAGCGGCTTGCCGCTGGCGCTACCGAGCACGAGGAACGCCTTGCGCGCCTTGAAGTTGAGGCGCAGCGCCCCACCCTTTCCGCTGACGATCCTCTCGCGCTCCACCTTCCACTTGCCGCTCAGCGCCCACTGGTGCTCCGGCAGGAACGCGGGGAAGCGGTAGCTGCCTTCCGCATCGCGCGCCACGCGCTCCCTGCCGCCGAAGCTGTCCGCGCGCAGGTAGCCGAGGTAGGTCTCGGGCGTCTGGCCGAGCGCGAAGGTCGGGCCTTCCACCGCTATGGTCTGGCCCTTCTCCTTCAGGCCGAGCAGGTAGCGGATGTTGTTCTCGGTCACGTCGTACTTACCCTCGCCGAAGTGCGTGTAAACCACCTGCCCCTGCCGGTCGATGAGGTAGTGCGCGGGCCAGTAGCGGTTGTTGAAGTTCAGCCAGGTAGAGAGCCGGTTGTCCTGCGCGACGGGATAGCGGATGCCGTGCTGCGCGATCGCGGCCCCGACGTTGTCGGTCTTCTTCTCGAACTCGAATTCCGGCGAATGCACGCCGACGATCACCAGCCCCATGTCGCGGTACTTGCGGTCCCAGTCGGTGAGGTAAGGCAGGGTGCGGATGCAGTTGATGCAGGAGTAGGTCCAGAAGTCGATCAGCACGACCTTGCCCCTGAGCCCCTGCATCGTGAGCGGCGTCGAGTTGAGCCAGGTCTCGATCTCGGCGAATTCCGGTGCGGGGTAAGGCCTGCCCAGCCCTTCCCGTAGCGCCAGTTCGCCGCGCAACACCTCGGGCCTGGCCTTCGGCATGAACAGTGCCTCGATGTTCGCGCCAGATGCGATCCATGCGACCGACAGCAGGATCAGCACGCCGAAGCCGCGGCGCACCGCCTCGGTGTGGCGGACGAAGAATCCCAGTTTGCCCATGAGTTTTCTCCCGGTCAGCGCGATGAGGAGCATCGGCACGCCCGCGCCGATGCCGAACGCGAAGATCACGAGGTTGCCCGCGAAATCCGCTTCCTGGCGGATCGCCTGCACCAGCACCGCGGCGAGGATCGGCCCCGCGCAGGGCGTCCACACGAGGCCGATCAGCGCGCCGATGAAGATGCCGTTGAGCAGGCCCTCGCCCTGCCTCGCGGCGAGCTCGTTGCCAAAGCTCGCCATGCCCTGCGTCAACGTGCCGAATTTTTCCGAGAGCCTAGATGACAGCAGCACCAGGCCGAGCAGCGCGAGCATCACGAGCGAGGCGTCCTTGACGAGGTCGAGATCGATACCCAGCAGCGAAACCAGCTTGCGCGCAACGATGGCGAACAGGGTGAACGCGAGCACGAAACCGAGGATGATGCCGTACGGCCTGCGTCTGCCGCCACCCGCCGAGGTGGCCAGCACCAGCGGCAGCACCGGCAGGATGCAGGGCGAGACGATCAGCGCGAGGCCTTCGAGGAACGCGAGGCCCACGTCGAGCGCGTTCATTCAGGCCTTGTCCGGGACGAACTTCAGCGCCACGCCGTTGTTGCAGTAGCGCATCCCCGTGGGTTTCGGGCCGTCGTTGAACAGGTGGCCGTGATGGCCGTGGCAGCGTGCGCAGTGGTATTCGGTGCGCGGCAGGACCAGCCGGTAGTCGATGCTGGTCTCGACGGCGCCGGGCAGCACATCGTAGAAACTCGGCCAGCCGGTGCCGCTGTCGAACTTGAATCTGGAGGGGAATAGCGGCAGGTCGCAGCCGGCGCAAAGATACATGCCGCTACGCTTCTCGCGGTCGAGCGGACTGGAATGCGGCCGCTCGGTGCCTTCCTGGCGCAGCACGTAGTATTGCTCGGGGGTGAGCAGCCTCTTCCATTCCGCATCGCTCCTGACGATCTTGTCGATGCGTCCGGCGGCGAAGGCCTGCCCCGGCATGAGGAATCTCGACATCGCCAGCGCCCCCGCACTGCCAGCCGCCAGCGTGATGAATGCGCGCCTGTCCATGCCACACCTCCCATCCTGCTGAATGAAGGAGGCCATTATAGGCTTCGCGGTGGATAAAGAATCTGGGGGGAAGACTGTAGAGGAATCGGAGTGCCGCAGGTTGGATCAGCGGCTTGCCGCGCAACCCAACGACTTGCTCAAAGAGGTGTTTCCAAGTGACTTAGCCCGCATATTTCATGGGGCATTCCATGTAGGAGCCCGGCTCGCCGAGCGATTTGCCCGGAAGTCTTATCGCGCAACAAGTTGCGCTCCTACGTTCGATCCGTTTCCATTTTGGCTGCAATCCAAATTGGATTTCACGTCACAGGCGCACATCCCAATATCCACAAGGCTTTCGTCGAATTCCACGAAAAGCAATGAAATATGCGGGTTAGCACGGTGTCATCGTGGATGCGAGTCACCCTTCGACAAGCTCAGGGCGAACGGACTTATTCCTCGATTCCCTAGACCGGGCGGCGCATCAGGAGCGCCGCGACCTGCTTTTTCGGCTTGTCGGCGGGCTGCTCCGGCTGGCTGTCTTTAGGAAGAGCGCTGACGGACGGTTCGTAGGGCTTGTCGAACCACGGATCGTGGCTCGCTTTTTTCGGCGCGGCAGTACGTGGCGCATGGCTACGTTCATGGTGTTCGCCGCGCGGCGCACGCTCCCGATGTTCCTCGCGCGGCGCTCTCGGCGATCTCGCCGCGCGATGCGGCACGGCCGCATTTTCTTTCTGGATGTCGTGCTTGATCAGCTTCTCGATTTCCTTGAGGTGCCTCTCCTCTTCCGGCGACACCAGCGAGATCGCGATACCGGAAGCGCCCGCGCGGCCGGTGCGGCCGATGCGGTGGACGTAGTCCTCGGGCGCGGTGGGAATTTCGTAGTTGATGACCATCGGCAACTGGTCGATGTCCAAACCGCGTGCGGCCACGTCAGTGCCAATCAGGACGGTGACCCTGCCCTGCTTGAAGGCATCGAGCGCCTGGATGCGCTCCTGCTGGCTCTTGTCGCCATGGATCGCATCGGCGGCAAAGCCGTCGCGCTGCAATTGCCGCGCGAGACGGCCGGCAGTGATTTTGGTTTTGGTGAACACCAGCACCTGCGGCGCATCGCTGCCGCGCAGCAGTTGCGCGAGCAGGGCATGCTTGTCCGCCTGCTCGACCATATAGACCTTCTGCGTGACGGTCTCGGCGGTGGCGTTGCTGCGCGCGACCTGGATGAGTTGGGGGTGGGACAGGAATTCCGCCGCCAGTTTCTTGATCTCTTCCGAGAACGTCGCCGAGAACATCAGGCTCTGGCGCTGTTTCGGCAGCAGCGCGAGGATACGCTTCAGGTCGGGCATGAAGCCCATGTCGAGCATGCGGTCCGCTTCATCCAGCACCAGCACCTGCACCTGATTCAGCAGCACCGATTTCTGCTCGACGTGATCGAGCAGGCGGCCCGGTGTCGCAACCAGGATCTCCACGCCCGCCCGCAGTTGCGGCGTCTGCGTCTTGATGTCCACCCCGCCGTATACCACCAGCGAGCGCAGGCGGCTGTGCTTGGCATAGGCCTTGATGTTTTCCTCCACCTGGATCGCGAGCTCGCGCGTCGGCGCGAGCACCAGCGCGCGCACCGGATGGCGCGCGGGCGAGGCGCTGGTGCTGGCGAACGGCAGCAGCTTCTGCAGCGTGGGCAGCGCGAAGGCCGCAGTCTTACCGGTGCCGGTCTGCGCACCGGCCATGAGGTCGCGGCCTTCCAGCACGATCGGGATGGCCTGTGCCTGGATGGGGGTGGGAGTGGTGTAACCGGCTTCGGTCAGCGCCCTGAGGATTTCAGGCGCCAGGTTCAGATCGGTGAAACTGACAGTGCTCAATATCTTTACTCTATGACAATAAACAAACGTGAATAACCCATGTTTTAGCTCGGGCATTATACCCCATTAGCCGGGTAATCCTGATTCATCCCAAAAACATCTCACCACGAAGACACGAAGGCCACGAAGAAGGTAACACACTGTTTTTCTTCGTGCTCTTCGTGGTTAGTTTGAGGGTTTAAGCTTTACCTCCATCCAGCCGCGCGATGAACTTCTCCAGTTCCGGCGGCAGCGGTGCGGTGATCTGCAGCGGTTCGCCGGTCAGCGGATGATTGAACGAAATCGAATGCGCATGCAGGAACATGCGCTTCAGTCCCCGCTTCATCAACTCCTTGTTGCGCGCGAAGTCGCCATATTTGTCGTCCCCGGCGATCGGGAAGCCCAAGTGCGCGAGGTGCACGCGGATTTGATGGGTGCGGCCGGTCTTGAGTTCAGCCTCCAGTAAGGAAAATTCTGGCCAGCTTTTTTGCAGGGTGAAGATGGTATGCGCGGCCTGGCCGTCCTCCCTGACCATCACGCGCTTCTCGCCCTGCGGGGTATCGAACTTGTGTAGCGGCAGCTTGACGTGCTGGCGCGCGTTCCTCCACTGCCCCAGCACCAGCGCAAAGTAACGCTTGTCGCTGTTGCCCTCGCGCATGATCTCGTGCAACCCCGTGAGCGCCGAGCGTTTCTTCGCGACCAGCAGCACGCCGGAGGTCTCGCGGTCGAGGCGGTGCACCAGCTCCAGAAATTTGGCCTGCGGGCGGGCGCGGCGCAGTTGCTCGATCACGCCGAAGCTCACCCCGCTGCCGCCGTGCACCGCCACCCCGGAAGGCTTGTTCACCGCGAGCAGCGCGTCGTCCTCATACAGCACCGGGAATTCCACCGCCGGGATGAACGCCTCTTCCGGTCTTTCCGCAACGCGGATCGGCGGGATGCGCAACTGGTCGCCCAGTTGCAGCCGGTAGGTCTGGTCGACGCGCTTTTTGTTCACCCGCACTTCCCCGCCGCGCAGGATGCGGTAGACATGGCTCTTGGGCACGCCCTTGAGGTGGCGAAACAGGAAATTATCGATGCGCTGGTCCTCGCCGCTCTCGTCTATCGTAAGGAAAGCGACAGAACCTTTGCTTAAATCATTCATTTTGCTTATACTTCGTCACTCGCGCGTTTTGGAATTGGGTAAGTTCGGGATGTTGATTGTCCCTTCGCCATAGAAACTGGCCCGCCAGGAAGACTTCTGGCGCAAGCGACGGCGCAATGCGCCGCCACCCCTCCAGCCGCAGCCCGGTTAATATCGCTCACCGGAACCAGCAGCGATAGTAATTGATTTATGCGCTCAAAGCACCTGTGGATTTTGTGATGCAGCCCTGGCTGCCTCACCCGAGGAACTTCTGCGACGGCCGGTGAAACGGAAACAGTGCGGTATGGCAATGCCCCCGCCGACGATGCAGGAATTCCAGAAGACGATTTTTAGACTAGCTACCGATAGAGAGCCGATTTGACCAACCGTTTGCACAACCTGTTTGCACGATTGCTCCTCTCCCACGCCTGATTGCGTGTAGCCGGTCTCGCCCGTGTCAGAGCGCGGGAGACTATAAATGAAACGCATGCTATTCAATGCGACGCAGCCGGAAGAACTCCGCGTCGCCATTGTCGACGGCCAGAAACTCATCGACCTCGACATCGAAACCGCCGGCAAGGAACAGCGTAAGAGCAACATCTACAAGGCGGTCATCACCCGCGTCGAACCCAGCCTCGAAGCCTGCTTCGTCGAATACGGCGGCTCTCGCCACGGCTTCCTGCCGTTCAAGGAAGTCGCCCCCCAGTACTACCAGCCCGGCGCTGGCTCCCGTCCCTCGGTCAAGGAAGCCCTGCGCGAAGGCCAGGAACTGCTGGTACAGGTGGAAAAGGACGAGCGCGGCAACAAGGGCGCGGCACTGACCACCTACATCAGCCTGGCCGGCCGTTACATCGTGCTGATGCCGAACAACCCGAGCGGCGGCGGCGTGTCGCGCCGCGTCGAGGGCGAAGATCGCGACGAACTGCGCGAAGTGCTGGGGCAGGTCGACGTACCGCATGGCATGAGCATCATCGCGCGCACCGCCGGTATCGGGCGCAACAAGGAAGAACTGCAGTGGGACCTGGACTACCTCAAGCAGCTCTGGGATGCGATTGAGGGTGCGGCGAAAGCCGAAAAAGCGCCGTCGCTGATCTACCTGGAAAGCAGCCTCGTGGTGCGCGCCATCCGCGACTACTTCAACCCGGAAATCGGCGAAATCCTGATCGACACGCAGGACATCTACGAACAGGCGATGGCGTTCATGAGTACGGTCATGCCGGACAACGTGAACCGCATCAAGCGCTACGTGGACGACGTGCCGCTGTTCTCGCGCTTCCAGATCGAGCACCAGATCGAATCCGCCCATGCGCGCGAAGTGCGCCTGCCGTCCGGCGGCGCGATCGTCATCGACCATACCGAGGCGCTGACCGCGATCGACATCAACTCGGCGCGCGCCACCAAGGGCTCGGACATCGAAGCCACCGCCTTCAACACCAACCTCGAAGCGGCCGAAGAAATCGCCCGCCAGTTGCGCCTGCGCGACCTGGGCGGTCTGATCGTGATCGACTTCATCGACATGGAAAACAGCAAGAACCAGCGTGATGTGGAGAACCGCCTGCGCGATTCGCTGCGCTACGACCGCGCCCGCGTACAGACCGCCAAGATCTCACGCTTCGGCCTGCTGGAACTGTCGCGCCAGCGTCTGGCGCCCAGCCTGGGCGAGAGCAACTACATGCCTTGCCCGCGCTGCGCCGGCATCGGTCACATCCGCGGCACCGAGTCTTCCGCCTTGCACATCCTGCGCATCATCCAGGAAGAGGCGATGAAAGAAACCAGCGCGGCGATCCACGCGCAGGTACCGGTGGACGTTGCCACCTTCCTGCTCAACGAAAAGCGTGCCGACATCCATCGCATCGAATCGCGCCTGCGCGTCAGCATCACGCTGATTCCCAACCCGCACCTGGAAACGCCCAACTACAACATCAGCCGCCTGCGCCAGGACGACCTGACCGCCGACATGCTGCAGGCCAGCTACAAACTGGTGGAAAAACCCGCCGAGGAAAAACCGCTGAGCGCCGCACAGGAGCAGCAGAAGGTCGTGCGCGCGCAAGCTGCGGTACAGGGCATCACCCCGGCACAACCCGCGCCGATTAAGGTTGTTGAGGAAGTGCCCAAACCTTCGATCCTCGGCAAACTGTTCGGCTGGTTCAAGACGCTGAGTGCGGAAGAGCCGCCCAAGGCCAAGCCGGCGACAGCCAAGCCCCAGGGCAGGACATCCCGCGAGCGTGGAGAACGCGGCGAAGGCGGCAAGCGCCGCGAGCGTGGAGAACGCGGTGAGCGCAGTGAACGCGGCGAAGGCGGCCGCCGCGAACGCGGCGAGAAGCAGGCCGAAGCCGCGGCAAAACCCCAGGAGCAACGCCCGCAGAGCGAACGCGAGCCGCGCCAGCCCAGACCACCGCGCCCGCCGCGCGTCGCACCGGCGCCTCAACCTGAGGAAAAACCCGCACCGGAAACACAGATTGCCGCACCCGCCGCCGAACAGGCCGAGGAAGGCGCTGCACGCGAAGGTAGTCGCCGCCGCGGACGCCGTGGCGGACGCCGCGAGCGCGAGCGCCGCGAGAACGTTACCCAGGCCGGTGAAACACTGGTCGGCGGCGGTGAAACTCCCATCGCGGAAGCCGCTCCCGCTGCGAGGCAGGAGATCGCCGCGCCGGTCGAGACTGCTCCGGCAAGGATGAAGCCTTCCGAGTACATCGCCTACCCGAAGGGTTGGACGCCGCCCCTGCAACCGAGCGAATACGTCGCCATGCCGGCAATCGCTACGCCGCAGGAGGCTGCTCCTGCTGCCGCAGCGAATAAAGTTGCCGCGCCTCCTGCAGTGGCGAGGGAAATTGCCGCGCCAACGGCATCGGGCGGCGAAGGACTAATCCAGATCGAGACCGATCCTGGCAAGTTCAGCGCAGTAGTCAGTGCTCCAGCCGTCGAGCAGCCCGCCCAGCGCCGCCGCGCACGCCCGCGCGAGGTGTACGTGGAGAATGAGCCGCTGGTGCAGGTCGAGACGCAGCGCCCGCAGGCTTAGTTCATCCGGCCCAAAACAAGAGCCGCACGGTTTTCAGCCGTGCGGCTTTTTGTTGTCCTTCCCGATTATTCCCTGCTGCGGAAGACGCTAACCAGCAGCGCCATCGTAACCGCCCAGAACAGGAAGGTCATCACGAGCTGCGTCTTCATGGAAGCCGACCATTCTGCGCTCCTGCCGGTCTGTTTTGCCGCAAGCGGAGAAACCTGCATCTCGCTGCCGTCCGGCAGCACCATGAAGCCAACCGGCTGGCCGACCCCGACCTGCCGGAACGGCGCGGTAAAGACGCACTCGGCGGTGGACGGCGCCAGCCCGAGCATCTTCACTCGATTGCAGGTTTCCGCGTCCAGACGCAGTTCGTAGATATCGGAAATATGCGCCGTGATATTCCAAGCAAAGAGGAAACCGATGAACAGGCAGACCAGAGCGGCGATTATTTTTGTGTCGTCACTTTCCGAACGATTTTCCATCCCGGCCTCCCAATGAATTTACGAAGAACTGCCGCCTGCATTCTGCCCCCAAGCCTGCCGGAGTTCAATTGGCAGAAAACCGTAGCCAGCCGCAGATAGCTCTCACCGCAGCAGTTTTTCAACTCCCCAAATGCTTGTGACGGATATGCTGCAACAGCCCCTGCGCCGCGTCTTCCACCATGTCCAGCACGCGCTCGAAGCCACTTGCGCCGCCGTAATACGGATCGGGTACTTCGCGTTCGGCATGATACCGCGCATACTCGAGAAACAGCTGCACCCGCGCATTGCCGTCCGGCGGCGCGAGACGCTGCAGGATGGCGAGATTGGCCCGGTCCATCGCCAGCACATAGTCGAAACGGCGAAAGTCATCCTCTTCTACCTGCCGCCCACGCAGGCCGCCCATGTCATAGCCGCGCTGCTGCGCCGCCTGCCGCGCACGCAGATCGGGGGGGGCGCCGATGTGGTAGTCGTGCGTCCCCGCCGAATCGATCAGGATTTTTCCGGCCAGGCCGGCATTCTCAACGTAGTGACGGAACACCGCCTCCGCCGTGGGCGAGCGGCAGATGTTGCCCATGCAGATAAAAACAACGGAAATCTTATCTCTCATCGTAGCCACTTTCCGGAATTGCGCGCCGTCGTACTCATCGACAAGCCGACGTAAAACGGTATCTCGGGCGATATTGTATTACGAGCTGGCGCCACCGGCTTCTGCCTCCTCAGCCTCGGCAATTGGCTTAGCACAAAATATACTCCTGCTGATATAGAATGCGGCCTGTACAGCAAATCATGTCATTAACCCGCCCCATTAAAATTCATGGGGCGGCGATCTTTCAGGAAAAGAATTATGTCGGCGATCGGATTGTGGTACCCCGTTTATGACCGTAGTCTCGCATGGGTGGGCGTGAGCCTCGAGACAGATCAATCGGTATTTGTGCCCCAGAATTTTTTCGATCAGATGAGCAGCGAAGCGCTTGCGGTCGACGGGGTTGAGGGCAAGCTGTTTTTTGTGGGTGCTGATGTTCTGGGCATATGCAAACAGCCGCTGCAACTGCCTTTCCCGCCATCCCGGCTGGTGGCCGTGCTCAGCGAAAACTTCCTGTCGGCCGATGCGAGCATGGCCACCTTCCGCGCCTGGCACGCCAAGAAGATACGCCTGGCCGTAACCGGCCTGACCGTACCCTCCGGACTTTCCCGCGACATGGTGGCGATGCATGTCTTCGATGGCTCTACCATACGCAAATCGTTTGGCGAAAAGGCCTTGCTGGATGCCAGCCGCTCCGGGGCAAAGCTGTTTGTCTATGGCATCGGCTCGATGGAAACATTCGAATGGTGCGCCAAAACGGGGTTCAACTACTTTGCCTTTGGCGGGCTGGATACGCCGGAGCATACGGGCCAGTCGAAGGATTCCTCACGTGTTTCGCTGATGCGCCTGCTTTCCCTGGTTGCAGCGGATGCGGACGCGGCGACCATGGAGGAAGTTTTCAAGCTGGAGCCCAAGCTGGCCTTCGAGTTGCTGCGGCTGGTCAATTCCGCCTCTTTCGGCACGAGCAAGGAAATCACCAATTTCGGACAGGCCATCATGGTGCTGGGAAGGCGCCAACTGCAGCGCTGGGTGCAACTGTTGATGTTCTCCCTGCGCAAGGAAGGCGACGACAGACCGGATATCCTGATGCAGCGCGCCGCCGAACGCGGCCGGATCATGGAGCTCTTATCCAAAGAAGGCGGTGAAAAAACCGACCAGGAACATGCCTTCATGACAGGGGTGTTTTCCATGCTGGATATCCTGATGGAAACCCCGCTGGAGGAATTGCTCGAATCGGTTTCCCTGCCGCAGCCGGTGGAAGATGCGCTGCTCGAACGCGAGGGGCGGCTGGGCGCCCTCCTCGACCTGGTATGCGCAACCGAACGGCGCGACTTTGCCGGCGTGCAGCAGCTGCTGTCCAGTTTGGGGATAGCGCCGGAGGCGCTGAGCCGCTTCCAGCTTGACGCGATTTTCTGGGCTTTGAAAGTCGCCGGGACGAAATGAAATTGCAAGCCGGCTTCCCTTCCGATACCCATAGCAACGATTCCGATAGCCGCCACGCATTTGCCGTGGCGGGCGGTATCGTGCACAGCGTGCTGCACACCGGCGAAAGGGATTTTGCGCAGGCGCTCGGCAAAGCGATCCGGGATGCTTTTAACTGGCCCGAAGTCTGTTGTCACTTCAACGGGCGTGCGGCACACCTGGCCGGCCGGCGCAAATTGCCCGAAGACTGTCGCAGCCTGGCGGAACAAATCGAACGCGACGGCCAGCCGATGTTGCTGCCGGCCGGCGACAACGAGGATGAGCCGGTGCTACTGGGCTGCCCTTTGCTTGCCCAGGATGAACTGGTCGGCGCGCTGTGCGTGCGCGCACCGCGGACCATCCTGCCGACCCTGCAATCGCTGGCCGGGCTGATCGCGACGACCTTGCTCGACCGCCTGCAGTTCGACGAGCGCAAGCGCGATCTCCTGGACAGCGAAGACAAGCTGGCGCGGCAACAACAGATACTCGACCAGATCCACGATTCCGTCATCGCCATGGACCTGAGCGGCTACATCACCGGCTGGAACAAGGGGGCGGAGCAGCAGTTCGGCTATACCGCCGAGGAGGCGATCGGGAAAAACATCCTGTTCCTTTATGCCGACGAAAACGAAGACGAGGACGCGCTGCTCCACGAAGCCTTCCTCGAACACGGCGGGCGCGAGATGGTGGTCAAGCGCCGCAAAAAGTCCGGCGAGGTGTTCTGGGCCAGCCTGAGCCTCTCCCTGTCGCGCGACGCGCGTGGCAACCCTACCGCGATCCTCGGCTACCTGGTGGACATCACCGAGCGCCTGCAGGCGGAAGCGGAGCTGCGCCTGCAGGCGGCGATCTTCGAATACAGCGACGAAGGCATCATCGTCACCGATGTGTCCAAGCGCATTCTTTCGGTAAACCGCTCCTTCACCAAGATCACCGGCTACGAGGCGCACGAGGCCATCGGGCAGCTACCCTCGATCCTGAAATCGGGCCTGCACGACCAGGCCTTCTACGAAGAGATGAACGCTTCGCTCGCCAACAACGGGCTGTGGATCGGCGAACTGTGGAACCGGCGCAAAAACGGCGAGAACTTTCCGGCATGGATGTCGATCAGCGGGGTGCGCAACAAGGACGGGGTAGTCACCCATTACTTCTCCGTGTTCTCCGACCTCACCGAACGCAAGAACGCCGAGCAGCAGATCTACCGTCTGGCCTATTACGACACGCTCACCGGCTTGCCTAACCGCCTCAGGCTGCACACCCTGCTACGCCAATCCCTGCTCGAAGCGCAGCGCAGCAGGAAGCATGGCGCGATCCTGTTCATCAACCTCAACCGCTTCAAGCAGGTTAATGATTCCCTCGGCCACGCGCACGGCGACACCCTGCTCAAGGAAGTCGCCGCCCGGCTGTCCGCCGTCCTGCGCGGCGAGGACGTCATCGCCCGCATCGGCGGCGACGAGTTCGTCGTGGCCCTGAAGGATATCGCCAGGCACGAAGACGCCTCCATCGTCGCGCAAAAAATCCTCGACAGCCTGTCTGTGCCCATCATGGTGGAAGGGCACGAGTTGCTGATTTCCGCGAGCATCGGCATCAGCGTCTATCCCGACGACGGCGACGATGCCGAAACCCTGATCAAGAACGCCGATATTGCGATGTACCGCGCCAAGCAGGGCGAAACACACGACGGTTACATGTTCTTCTCGCCCGACATGAACAGGCGCGCCCTGGAGCGCCTCAAGCTGGAAAGCAACCTGCGCCGCGCCCTGGAACGCGAGGAACTGGCGCTTCACTACCAGCCGCAGATGAATTTGCAAAGCGGCGAAATCGTCGGGGCGGAAGTGTTGTTGCGCTGGAACCACGCCGACCATGGCATGATTTCCCCGGCAACCTTCATTCCGCTGGCGGAAGAGACCGGGCTGATCGTCCCTATCGGCCAGTGGATACTGGAAACCGTGTGCGCGCGCAACAAGGAATGGCAGCGCGCCGGCCTGCCCATCGTCAAGCTGGCGGTGAACATTTCCGCCAAGCAGTTCCGCCCGGACCTGCCGCGCATGGTGGCGGAAACACTCGCGCGCCACGAGCTGGATGCGCGCTTCCTCGAGCTGGAGATCACCGAAAGCATGATCATGCAAAACGTCGAAGGCGCGATCGCCATGATGGACGAATTCCAGTTGCTGGGCATCGGCCTGTCGCTGGACGATTTCGGCACCGGCTACTCGTCGCTGAGCTACCTCAAGCGCTTCCCTATCGACAAACTCAAGATCGACCAGTCGTTCGTGCGCGGCATTACCAAGGACAGCGACGACGAGGCCATCACGCGGGCGATCATCAGCCTGTCCAAGAACCTCGGCCTGCGCGTCATCGCAGAAGGCGTGGAGACGGAAGAGCAACTGGCCTTCCTCAGGGAAGCCGGCTGCGAAAAGATACAGGGCTACCATTACAGCCGCCCCCTGCCCGAAGACGAATTCGTCAAGTTCCTGCAGCGCGCAAAAACCTGAAAAGCCGCCTTCCGCCTTCCCGGCAAGCCCGGGGCAAGTAAGGTATAATGCGCGCACCCTGCACCCGACCAATCAGTGCAGCGGTTCTTTCCTTAATCTCCAGATCGTCTCGATCACTTATTCGTCTGCCTCGATTGGTGCCGCCCTTGTGTGCGGCAGGCCGCCGCAGGAGCCCTATTTTGCCGAACACCCCAAAACCCCATGAAATTACCTTCGCCGACCTGAAGCTGTCGCAACCCCTGATGCGCGCCATTGCCGATGCCGGCTACACGCGCCCTACTCCGGTACAGGCGCAGGCCATCCCGCTGGTGCTGGCCGGCGGCGACCTGCTGGCAGGCGCGCAGACCGGCACCGGCAAGACCGCCGGATTCACCCTGCCGATCCTGCATCTGCTCACCGAAAAACCCCTTGCCAGCCAGCGCCCCGGCCGGCCACGCTGCCTCATCCTCGTCCCGACGCGCGAACTCGCCGCGCAGGTCGAGGAATCGGTGCAGACCTACGGCAAGTATTTATCGCTAAAGTCCATGGTGATGTTCGGCGGCGTGAACATCAACCCGCAGATCAAGGCCCTGCACGGCAAGGTGGATATCCTCGTCGCGACCCCCGGAAGGCTGCTCGACCATGTCGGGCAGAAGACGCTCGATTTGTCCGGCGTCGAAATCCTGGTGCTCGACGAAGCCGACCGCATGCTCGACATGGGCTTCATCCGCGACATCAAGAAGATCCTTGCGCTGCTGCCGAAGCAGCGCCAGAACCTGCTGTTCTCGGCGACCTTCTCCGACGAGATCAAGGCACTGGCCGACGGCCTGCTGCACAACCCCGGATACGTCGAAGTGGCGCGCCGCAACACCACCGCGGAACTGGTCGAGCAAAGCGTCCACCTCGTGCCGCAGAAGCTGAAGAGCTATCTGCTCGCGCACCTGATCAAGCACAACGACTGGAAGCAGGTGCTGGTGTTCACCCGCACCAAGCACGGCGCAAACCGGCTCGCGGAAAAGCTGTGCAAGGACGACATTCCGGCCATGGCGATCCACGGCAACAAGAGCCAGCCGGCGCGCACCAAGGCGCTCGCGCAGTTCAAGGACGGCTCGCTGCCGGTGCTGGTCGCTACCGACATCGCCGCGCGCGGGCTGGACATCGACCAGTTGCCGCATGTGGTGAATTTCGAACTGCCCAACGTGCCGGAAGACTACGTGCACCGCATCGGCCGCACCGGGCGCGCGGGCAGCAGCGGCGCGGCGATCTCGCTGGTGGACAGCGAAGAACTGCCGTTTCTCAAGAGCATCGAGCGGCTGATCAAGCGCGAGATTCCGAAAGTGGCGATCGACAGCTTCGTGCCGCCCACCAACATTCCCGTCGAAGCCCCACGCCCGCCGCGCCCGCCCCACGGGCAACGCCGCAGCAGCGCACCGCGTCCGGCAGGCGAGAAAAACCGCGTACCGCGCGACGGCCAGGGCCGGAAGCCCGGCACCCCGCAACAGCGCGACAGCCAGGGCCAGAAACCGCGCAACCCGCAGCAACGCACCCCTCAAGCGCGCCCCGGCCAGCAGCCCGCCAAACCGCGCCCGGCGCAAAAACCCGCCGACCAGAAACACCTTTCCGAAGCGGCGCGCCATCAGGCCATGCCGCAGCCGGCGCTGTTCTCGCCGAAGCCGGTGAAGCGCGGGAGGTAATTTCAGTGATTGATTTCAGCTAACTTGATCCGTTCGTGGTGAGGTATCGAAACCATGAACGGCTACAACTAAAATCAAAACCGCCGGGGGTAGCCCGGCAGCTAGTCACTTTTTCTTGCGTCGCCAAGAAAAAGTAACCAAAAAGAAGGCGACCCCGGTTTGCCGCCTCCTTCGGAGGTCCCCTGCGTTGCTCAACCAGACAGGCCTCCTCATAAACTCGCACGATCCGCTACGCGGCCACGTGCTCAAACATACTCGTCGGACTACCCCTGTCTGGTCTGCGCTACTTGGCGGCGCACAGGGGAAGAAAATTCAAAACCAAAAAGCCGATGGGTTTCGCGATGCGAAACCCATCTCAAAATGCGAAGCTGACCCTTTGGATTTGCTTCAAGTCAGGCGTTGCACTTCAAACTTGAACCCGCGATGTACATTAATTCTTGTACGCTACGCTTGCTGACTGCTCAATATCTTTTTCATTTTGTTTCTTCGCCTGTGCCAACTTTCGTAGTTGCTTTGCTTCCTCTTCAGCCTCGTTGCGGAGTTTCTCGCTTCTAACAATATCTGCCTTGGCATCCTCTAATTTCTTGAAAGTATCCGTTAGAGTTTTATTCAATCGGCCCAAGTCTTCATCTAAATTTTTCTTTTCTGCATTTAGGTCCAACAACTTTTTCTCATACACATTTTTCTGGCTAATGACCTCTAATGCTAATTGATTTGCATTTGCGACGGCTTTCTCGAGCTTCGTCTCTACGGAACCTAATCCAGTTTTTGCAGTATTTAATTGATTTAGTAAAACCTGTGAATCGGTATTTCCTTCAGCAATTTTTTTGTTAAGCTCACTAATAGTTGCCTCTTGTTTTTTTGTTTTCGATTTTAGGTTTTCTACAGACCCCTTGTAAGTTTCCATTTTTTCTTTTAGCAAATCGTTTTCACCCTTAAGTCCCAAAATTTGCTTTTCCAGCGAGTGAATATTCTTTTGAAATTCAGACATTCTATGAACATCGATGTTTTTGCAGATATTGGAAACGGGAACAACTCCAACCGCGATTATTTGCGGAGAACCACACGAGACATTATTTTTAGTTTCCTCCCCTGTATTAAAGTTAACAGGGTCCCCTATCACTTTAACTCCGTTGCGAAACCCACCTGCATTTATAAAATTCTTTAAGTATTTAGAATCAACCTGCTCCACCTTTTCGATATTGTCAGTAGCGCTACAACCGCGATAGACAGTTTCAATAATATATTGCGTAGGGGGGGATGCAACACAGGATTCATATAAAAGATTTAATTCTTCTAAATCGTATTTACCTTTTGGTTCTTTCGATAATTGTTTATCAACTTTATATTCACTGTAGTAGTGAACACCACCCCCAAGACTTAGCTCTTTGTATCCCAATTTAGCGTCTATTTGAAAAATTCCTTTATCGTGAAGATCAGCACCTGTTTCTATAATTGTTCCATAGTAACTCTTGAAGTCACCAACACACGCGCTGTATTGCGCGAATCCGCTCTTATCAACGGAATTTACACACTTACCCAGCAAAGCTTCAGCTGCAGCTCCAATTTCTAGGGGGATTTTGTTACTGGGCTTAACTTCATAAGCTTGAAATTTAACAGGAGGAGTTACACATCCAGCTATCGTAACGGATAACATGATGGCCAATACTGGTTTTTTCCATCTAGATTGCATAACATCTCCCATTCCATTGTGAACAAATATAGTACAAAAGGGGGGAGGTTCGAATATTCCAGCAACATGCAGTAGCCGACTGCGGCATTCCCTCCTCCCTGACTGGGACGCAGTGTTCCAGCATTCCAGCTAAAAAACAATATGCCGAACGGCCTATATTGCCTGCGCCGCGACCGATGCGCGGCGATGATTTATACTCGCGCGATGAATGAACATGGCAAGGGTATGTGCGATCCCTCGAACAAGTAAGATGAGCGACAAAATTTTCATGCGCGCTGCGCTGGAGCTCGCGCGGCAGGCCGAGGCGGCGGGTGAGGTGCCGATCGGGGCGGTGGTGGTGAAGGACGGCGAGATCGTCGGGCGCGGTTTCAATGCGCCGATTTCGCGCCGCGATCCTTCCGCGCACGCCGAGATGATGGCGCTGCGCGACGCGGCGCAGTATCTCGACAACTACCGGCTGGTGGGCTGCGAGCTGTTCGTGACGCTGGAGCCCTGTTTGATGTGCGCCGGGGCGATCATGCACGCGCGCATCGCACGGGTGGTGTACGGGGCGCGCGACCCGAAGACCGGCGTGTGCGGCAGCGTGCTGGATGTGTTTGGAGACTTACCCCTCTCCCCTGATGGAACTACTAGCCATCTGACTAACCCAGCAAAGAACGCTGGGCAAGTCATTGGTTATCTCCCCCAAGGTGCGAGGGGAGTCGAGCGATTGAACCATCACGCCACGGTGACGGGCGGCGTGCTCGCGGAGGAATGCGGCGCGCTGCTCAGCAGCTTTTTCGCCATGCGCCGCGCGCAGCAGAAGGCCGAATGAAGATCAACGTCCACATCGCCACACAGCAGCTCGAACTGCTCGACGACGCGGGCAACACGCTGCGCCACTACGCCGTTTCCACCGCTGCGAACGGCGCGGGCGAGACCAACGGCAGCTATTGCACGCCGCGCGGCAGGCATGTCATCCGCGCGAAGATCGGCGCGGGGCAGCCGGAAAACGCGGTGTTCGTGCGCCGCCGCCCGACCGGCGAAATCTATACGCCGGAACTCGGCGCGCAGTTCCCGGAGCGCGACTGGATCCTCACGCGCATCCTCTGGCTGTCGGGCTGTGAGCCCGGCTTCAACCGGCTCGGCGAATGCGACACCATGCGCCGCCACATATACATCCACGGCACGCCGGATTCGGCAAAGATCGGCACACCCGGCTCGCATGGCTGCATCCGCATGCGCAATGCCGATTTGGTAGAATTGTTCGACTTGGTACCCGCAGGAACGGCAGTCGAAATCTTCGCTTGAGGAGGTGCACGATGGGCAATCCCTTTACCATCAGCCTGGTCGCCTGGCACGATGGCGAACCGTTGCTCAAGCCGGTCCGCGAGGCGGTATTCGTCCGCGAACAGGGCATACCCGAAGAACTGGAGTGGGACGGGCTGGACGAAAACAGCCGCCATGCCCTGGCCCTCAGCCTGCAGGGCGAGGCCATCGGTTGCGGGCGGATGCAGCCCGACGGCCACATCGGGCATATCGCGGTGCTGCCGCAGTGGCGCAAGCAGAAAGTCGGCACGGCAATCATGGAGGCGCTGCTCGATTACGCCCGCGCGCAGTGCTACCCGCAGGTAAGCGTCGATGTGCTGTCCCGCTATGTGCCTTTCTATCGCAGCATCGGTTTTGCCGAGCAGGGCGAAGTGTTCATGGTCGCGGGCCAGCCGCATGCCAGAATGTCCCTGAAACTCTGACGATCTGCCGCGAGATAAAAATGGAAAAGAATTTTTGGCTGGAGCGCTGGGAACGGAAAGAGACCGGTTTTCACCAGGACGAGATCAATCCCTATCTGCGCGAGCACTGGCCGGAACTGCGCTTGGCGCGCAGTAGCAAGGTGTTCGTGCCGCTGTGCGGCAAGAGCCGCGACATGCTCTGGCTGCGCGAGCAGGGACATGCGGTGCTGGGCGTGGAATTGAGCCCCCTCGCGGCGCAGGCGTTCTTCGAGGAGAACGGGCTCTCTCCGCAGCGCACCAGGGGCGAAAGGTTCGACAGCCATGAGGCGGATGGCATCCGCATCCTGTGCGGCGATTTCTTCGATCTGGACAGGGACGATCTGGCTGGAGTCAAGGCGGTGTACGACCGCGCCTCGCTGATCGCACTGCCGCCGGAAATGCGCGAACGCTATGCCCGCCATCTGGTGAGCATCCTGCCGCCCGCCGCGCAAATCCTGCTCGTCACCCTCGACTATCCCCAGGCGGAAATGTCTGGCCCGCCGTTCGCGGTTTCCGTAGACGAAGTAAATGCGCTCTATCGCGATCACGCCGGAATACGCCTGCTGGCCCAACTGGACGTGCTCGCGCAGAACCCGCGCTTCCGCGAGCGCGGCCTGAGCAGGTTGCAGGAGAACATCTTCCTGCTGACGCTGCCTAACGTCAGCCGCTCGGCTGAAACTGCCGCTCAGGTTTTTATGTCGATATGCTCGGTGATATCGTCCGCCCGCTGGTTGTGCCGGCGCCGCTCTCTTCCCGAGCGCAGCTCGACCAGCATGGGCCGGTATTCGACACGGCGGCAGTAAGTCCGGCGCTCTCCGTGAAAATGCGGATCGTGGCGCCTCTCCCCTTCTTCGGCAATACCGGACGGGGGTTCATGCTCCACATGCGGCTGCACGATCAGCGGCGGCGAGATGCGCGGTGCGACGGGCCTGACGCGCTTGGTCCCCGCCAGGGCTCCCACTTCCGGCCGGACATCTGGCGGGGTTGCTGGCGGAGGAAGGTCGGGGGCGAATTTCATGAATTGATCCTCGCGTATTCGTAATGTTTCATCATGCGTTCCCTGGAAAATTCACGCACGCAAAAGTTCTTAGAAGCTGCCTTAAAAATTCGTGAGGAGGGATGGATGCAAGGCGCACGGGCTTTGCATGGCCATTCGACTAAGCTGGCAAAAAACGCCAGCCAAGTCGCTGGTCAACGCAGCAACCGGAATGTACACAAAGTACATGAGGATTGCGAGTACCGCGCAACGCCGCAGACGCCCTCCGCAGCAATTTTAAAGACAGCTTCTCACAGTTTTATCCGATTCAGCCGGATAGCGTTGGCGATCACCGACACCGAGCTGAAGCTCATCGCGGCGGCGGCGATGATCGGCGAGAGCAGCAGGCCGAACACCGGGTACAGCACGCCCGCCGCCACGGGAATGCCGAGCACGTTGTAGATGAACGCGAAGAACAGGTTCTGGCGGATATTCTTCATGGTCGCGCGCGACAGGCGCACGGCACGCACAATGCCGTTGAGGTCACCCTTGACCAGCGTGACCCCCGCGCTTTCCATCGCTACGTCGGTTCCGGTGCCCATCGCGATGCCGACCTGCGCCTGCGCCAGCGCGGGCGCGTCGTTGATGCCGTCGCCCGCCATCGCCACGATGCGCCCCTGGCTCTGCAACTGCTTGACGATGGCGGCCTTGCGCTCGGGCAGCACGTCCGCCTCGACCCGGTCGATGCCGAGCTTCTTCGCGACCGCCTCCGCCGTGATGCGGTTGTCGCCGGTGAGCATGATGACCTGCACACCTTCCTCGTGCAGCGCGCGAATCGCGTCCGGCGTGGAGGCCTTGACCGGATCGGCCACGCCGATCAGACCCGCCGCCCTGCCGTCTACCGCGAGCAGCATCACGGTCTGGCCGTCACCGCGCAGCGCCTCGGCGCGTGCGGGCAATTCACCTGCGTCGATCCTCAATTCCTCGAGCAGTTTTAGATTGCCCAGCGCGACCGCACGGCCCTCGACTTTTCCGGCAACGCCCTTGCCGGTGTACGAGCGAAAATCGCTCACTGCTGTCAGTGACAATCCTTTTTCCTGCGCGCCTCCGACAATCGCCGCCGCCAGCGGATGTTCGCTGGCACGCTCCAGGCTGGCACCTAACCGTAGCACTTCACCTTCATCGAATCCGGCGAGCGGAATGACCGAGACCAGTTTCGGCTTGCCCTCGGTCAGCGTGCCGGTCTTGTCCACCACCAGCGTGTCCACCTTCTCCATGGTCTCCAGCGCCTCGGCATTCTTGATGAGCACGCCCAGAGTGGCTCCGCGCCCGGTGCCGACCATGATGGACATCGGCGTGGCCAGCCCCAGCGCGCAGGGGCAGGCGATGATCAGCACTGCCACCGCGTTGACGATGGCGTGGGCGAGGCGCGGCTCCGGCCCGAAGATGCCCCATACCGCCAGCGTGGCGAGCGCTACCCCTATCACTACCGGCACGAAATAAGCCGCCGTGACATCGGCGAGGCGCTGGATCGGCGCGCGCGAACGCTGCGCCTCGCTCACCATGTGCACGATCTGCGCGAGCAGGGTGTCGGCGCCGACGCGCTCGGCGCGCATCAGCAGGCTGCCCGTGCCGTTCACCGTCGCGCCGATCAGTCGCGCACCCACGGCCTTCTCCACCGGAATGGATTCGCCGGTGACCATGGATTCGTCCAGTGCGCTCGTCCCTTCGAGCACCACGCCGTCCACCGGTACCTTCTCGCCGGGACGCACGCGCAGCGTATCGCCCGGCTGCACCTGCTCCAGCGGAATGTCTTCCTCGCTGTTATCGCTACGCACGATGCGCGCGGTCTTCGGCGCGAGGCCCAACAATAGCCTGATCGCAGCACTGGTCTGGCTGCGCGCCCTTAATTCCATCACCTGCCCGAGCAGCACCAGGGCCATGATCACTGCCGCCGCCTCGAAGTACACCGGCACCGTGCCGCCCATGCTGCGCATCGTGGGAGGGAAGATTCCCGGCAGCAGCATCGCTACCACGCTGTACGTCCACGCCACGCCGACGCCGAGCGCGATCAGGCTGAACATGTTGAGGCTGCGGTTGACCACCGAGGCCCAGCCGCGCTGGAAGACCGGCCAGCCGCCCCACAGCACCGCCGGGGTCGCCAGGGCGAACTCCATCCACTGCAGCGCCTTCATCGAAACGAATACCGGCATCGCTTGCGGCAGGAGATCGGTGGCCATCGCCATCACGAACACCGGCAGCGCCAGCGCAGCGCTCGTCCAGAAGCGCCGCGTCATGTCGTCCAGTTCGGTGTTGTCTTCCGCGGAAGCACCGCGCGGCTCCAGGGCCATGCCGCAGATGGGGCAACTGCCCGGCTCGCTGCGCACCACCTCGGGATGCATCGGACAGGTGTATTCGACCGCCCCCGGAACCAGCGGTGATTCCGGCTCCAGCGCCATGCCGCACTTCGGGCAGCTTCCCGGCGCGGGCTGGCGGATCTCGGGGTGCATGGGGCAGGTGTACATCACGCCGGGCTTGGCAACATGCGGCTCCGCCGCTTGGGGCTTGAGGTAAGCCTCCGGCGATACCTGGAACTTCGACAGGCACTTCGCGCTGCAGAAGCGGTATTCGGCGCCGCGATATTCCCAGCGATGCGGTGATTCCGGTTTCACCGTCATGCCGCAAACCGGATCAATGTCGGATGCCATGCACTACTCCTTGTATTTTTGGTTGCGGAATCGCCAGGTCGTGCGGGACTATGCACTTGGCTTCCGCCATTTCGCGAAACGTTGCTTCTTCTGCCAGAAACACCTGCACCGCTACCGGGTCGAATTGCGCCCCGCTCATCCTGACAATCTCGTCACGCGCCTGTTCGAAGGTGCTTGCCTTTCGGTAAGGGCGGTCGGAGGTAATCGCATCCAGGGTATCTATTACGGCAAACAGCCTCGCCCCGAGGCAGATCAGTTCTCCGCGCAGCCCGCGCGGATACCCGCTCCCGTCGAAGCGCTCCTCATGGCTGAGTACGATTTCCGCAGCCTCTTTCATGTCCGGAATCTGCGAAACGATGCGGTATCCTTTTTCCGGATGCGTCCGCATTGACTCCCACTCATCCTCATCAAGCGGGCCGGGTTTGAGCAAAATTGCATCCGGTATGCCGATTTTGCCTATGTCGTGAAGCAATGAGCCCCAATAGATTTGCCGCAACCGGTCGGCATCTCCCATGAAATGACGAGCCAATACCAGGGTATGACAGGCGACCCGTTTGGAGTGCGCGCCGGTTTCGTGCTCGCGAATATCCAGCGCTTCGGCCAAGGCTTCGGCAAATGCGGCATCTGCCTGCTCCAGAATTTCTGTTCCTTTGCTCATCCCTCCCTCTCCGGCTTCTTTCGATTCGCCACCACCAGCTTTACCCAGTTGGAATGCACGTTTTCCTCATGCTCGATGACCAGCCCTGCCGCCCGTATGCTCTCGAGAGTGCGGCGGTTGATGTGCGGCCCCATGAACCGGCTCACGAGGGGATCGAGCAGATCGAAGAACAGGCCCAACACGCCGGTCGGCCGCATGTGTTCCAGCAAAACGACTTTTCCGCCGGGTTTTAATATGCGCTTGATCTCCCTGAAGCCTCGCACCGCATCCGGCACGCAGCAGAACACGCCACTGCCCACCACCGCATCCAGCGAGGCATCCGCAAACGGCAGCTCCTCAGCATCGCCCACAAGAAAAACAACGGTGGAAGACAGCGCATTCGCCTTGCGCACGGCGTGCCCGATCATGCCGCGGCTCAGGTCCAGGGCGATCATTCGCGCGTCTTGCGGGTAGTACGGCAGGTTACGCCCGGTTCCGACACCCAGCTCCAGGATGGTTCCGCTCAGGCCGGAAAACAGCCGCGCGCGCGCCTGCGCGAAACCCAGCATATGCTCCATGGGTTCGCTCATGCGGTCGTATCCGGGAGCATGCCGGTCCCATTTCCGGATCAGCTTGCGCGTTAACGATGATGTATGAGCCTTCATGACTCAGCCTCGTGCGGCGCAGACATCGAGGCGCGCCCGTTCCATCTGCGCCGCAGGAACGACGCATACGAAATGACCGCAAGGCCGATCATTCCTGAATTTGCCATGTGCTATCCCTTTCGTATCAGCGTTATCCTATTCAAAATTTACCGGAAATGCCGTACCTGCCTGGTCCGTGCAAAAGCCGGCGGGCTTGGCGCCGGATTTCCATATCAAGCTGCACGACAGTTCCTGCCCCTCCACGGATCTGGCCACCGTTTCAATACAATAAACCATCTCACTGGTATCGAGGCCGGAAAAAATCCGCTCCCATCGTTTCGGATTGGAAAAGTAATAGCGTTTGCGCAGTTCCCCCAAATGGCGATGGCGCTCGACAGCAAATCCATGAGCCTCGTAACGCCGGCTCGACATCTCCAGCACGAGGTGATTGTCCTTCCCCCAGGCATGGTCATGAACCAGTTCCCCAGCGGTGAACGCTCCTCCGTCTTTGCCGAGCATTTGATGAACATGACCCGGATTGACGCAGCCGGTTAGCCACAAGACGGCCAGGATGCTGGAACAAAATATTTTCATCGTACTTCTCCCTGAGATTCACAGTAAGGCAGCGCAAGAGACAGGCAGTGCATCGAAAGCTGCTCGCCGCACTTAAGGCTGACCATGTTGCGAAAAACCAGCTCCTCGGCGACAAATGCTTCCACTGCAAACGTAATCTTTGGTTAACATTTCATTTCTCCTTCGGTAGTTGCACAGGCTGGCGTGGCACGCTGAATTCAGCCGGCCGCTCCCGTTTGCGGGAAGAATGCGGGAGTCTTTTCGGCATACCGGATATAGGCCTCTCCAAATTCCTTTTCGGCTTCCCGCTCCTCCCGCCGCGCCAGGCGTACGTACATCCATACCAGCACCGGAAACATCAGCAGCGTAAGGATAGTTGGCCATTGCACCAGAAAACCGAGCATGATGAGCACGAAGCCATCGTACTGTGGATGGCGAACCCTGGCATAAGGCCCGGTGGTCGCCAGGTGGTGCGTGCGTTGCGCCTCATAGAGCACTTTCCACGCGGAGGAAAGGAGGAAAAATCCGCCGACGATGAGCGCCATGCTGATCAGATGAAACGGCCCGAAATGCGGATTTGCCCGCCAGCCGAACATCATCTCGAACAGGTGGCCGGCATCGTGAGCGAACCAATCCACGCCCGGATAACGGCTTTGCAGCCAGCCGGAAAACAAATAGATGGTGAGCGGGAAGCCATGCATCTCCGTGAATAACGCCACGATGAAGGCGGAGAATGCGCCAAACGAACGCCAGTCGCGCCGGCTTTGCGGCTTGGCAAAGCTGAAGGCGAAGATGATGAACACCAGCGAGTTGATGATGACCAGCGACCACAGCCCGTAATCTGGAAACGAGGCATTCATTTCGAGCCTCCTTCGGGTGAATCATGGTTATGCGCATGCTGCTCGTGGCGGCCGTGGTCATGATGCATGAACAGGTGCATCAGCGGGCACGCGAGCAGCAGCAAGTAGGGCAATATCCCCAGCACGTGGGCGCGGTGCTCGGTGAACATAAAGAAACCGGCAACCGCGAGAAAGCCGTAGAACACCCAGCGGCCTCTGGATTGGTGGTGCATTTCTTGTTGCTCGGACATGCTTGCCTCCTTACCCGTTTCTGGTGGACACAGTTATGGCAGATGCATTGAGGGGTAATGCAATCATGCGGATACGCAGCCTATTACGCATGTCCAGCCTCTTTTCCCGGTTGGTCACGATGCCAGGTGAAATGCTCATAAATGCCCGCCCAGTACAGCCCGAAGGCAAAACCGAAAGCGAGCTCTTCCAGCGGAATGCCGCCGAGCAGAACCCCGGAAAGGGCGGGCAGATTCCATACCTGCTCGATATAGCCCGGTGCGAAAAAAATCAGCAACAGCATGAAAATTGCGTAGAGCAACAGGAACAGCCCGCCGCCGATCAGGGTGTTGCGCAGCAAATCCGGGCGGCACAGCACGTTGGCGATTCCGCCGAGCGCCATCGCAACGATGCCCGGATAAATCGGGTTCCACGGCAGGAAATACAACATGGGAAAAGCCAGAAACGGTGCCGCAATGGCGAGGCGATGCCAGCGATGGCGGCCGTTATGGCGCTCGGTGTGCGGAACTTCGCCAATACCGCTGTTGACAAGCGCGTTGTACATGACCGCGCCGATGCCGCCGATTGCGAAGCAGAAAATCAGGCTTTCGATATCGAATCCGGTGCGTTGCGCGAGGTCGAACAGGCTCGGCGGGTTCCAGTATTCCGGCACGAAAATCGGCTCGCTGAGGCCGAGCAGGCTGGTCGCCAGACTGACGCGCAGCATCTTCTGCCGGAAGCCGGGCCTGACGAAATACAGCAATGCCCAAGGAACCAGGAATGCGCCGGACCAGGATAACCAGACATATTTCATGCCTGCCTCTCCCCGGTTACCCGGCATGGCGCACGCTGCAATATTGTCCGGAACCGTACCGATCCGAACAGCATGAGAATGCGTTGCACAACTGCGTCATCCCTACCCGCGAATTTATTAAGACAGCCTCTTACTTCACCGGCCATTTGAAGCTCCTTGGAGAGGCATCGCCTGCAAGGCGTATCTGCAGTTCCATCGATTTCGGCTGCGGTGCAACCGCCTTGAAGCGCAACTTGCCCTTGCGGTGATGGCCTCCCGGCGGCGCGCCTTCCCATCCCACGGGCAGGTATTGCCTGCCATCCGCGATGAGCACCGAGACTTTGGCCAGGTCATCGCCCAAGCCCCGCGTGTGGGTTTCCATGACCACCTGGAAATCCCAGGCTTTCGCTGTGCTCGAAATGCGCGGTGTAACGGTGACCTTCACTCCGCCCTCGTTGCTGACTTGCGGCGCATAGTCTGGCTCCGCCGCATAGCCCATCGAAACTGCCGCAGCAGCCATTACTGCAAAGGCAAGGCCGATCAGGAATTGTTTTCGCATTTTTTGTGCTCCCTGGAAAATTTGATGACTCTCGATACGACGTAGAAGATGCCAGCGGCATTGAACGCGAGGCCGACCCAGAACAGCTCGATCTGGTACTCCGCAACCACGGTGAGAAAACCCGTGACTCCGAGAATGGGCAGGATGTTGGTCAGGTAATGCGCGCAACAGGAAACCATCGCGGCGGTAGAAGTTGTGCCGGAGACGGCAACCACCTTGCCCGATGCGCCGTGTCGTCCGGCGAGGTTCCTGAGGTAGGTGTAGAGCCCGACCTGGATGCCGAAGCCCAGCGCGAGGAGCACGATGAAATACCAGAACTTCGCGAATTGCTCGAACGCAAAATCAACCCCCGAAATCAGGCTGACCACGCCGAAATAGACGGCGAGCAGCAGCACCAGCGCTGCCGCACCAAACTGGGCAGGCCTGATGAATGCCAACTGCGCCGTTTCCGATTTCCGGTATGCCATGCCGACCTCCGTTCAGTTGAATATTTGCCGCCCCAGGTTGTGCTATCCGGCATTCGCCGCATAGCGTCAACGCTATTGCCTGGGCTGCATGGTTTCCTGCTGCTCCACCCCCGATGCCGGTTTCGGCATTGGGTGGCCATCTTCCCCCATCGGCTCGCAGCCGAACAATTCCTTGAAATCCAGCTTGTGCTCCCCTTCCGGTGAGCCGGTTTTTTCCTCGCCCTGGCTTGCTGCCGGTTTGTCTGCTCCGGGTTCTCCGGCTCCCGCAGCCGTGGCCGCAAGCAATGCGAAAAGGGTGGCAAACAATACAGTTTTCGGTGTCATATCTCTTCTCCTTAAATCACTGCGCTCATCTTGCGTACGCTTCCGTCGCATAGCGCCGCATCATGCGGTGGCTGTTGAAATACGAGGCGTTCTTGCTGATCGCCCCCTTCATCACCTTGACCCATCCGCCGTCGCCGTGGCCGTAATACAGCGGCAGCACAACCTGTTCGAGCTTGTCGTAAAGCACTTGCGCTTTGCCGTCGGCCATTCCCGCCGCATCGCCGATTGTCCAGCCGGTCACGCCCTCGATGCAGCCCTCGATCCACCAGCCATCGAGCACCGACAGGTTGGGCACACCGTTGAAGGCGGCTTTCATCCCGCTGGTGCCGGAAGCCTCGAGCGGCGGCAACGGCGTGTTGAGCCACACGTCCGCCCCTGCGGTCAGCATCTGGGCAAGCGCCAGATCGTAATCGGGCAGGTAGACAACCGGGATCGTGCCGGCAAGATCGCGCGCATGAACATACAGGTGCTCGATCAGGCGCTTGCCGTTTTCATCCTGCGGGTGCGCCTTACCGGCAAGCACGATCTGGAAAGGCTGGTTGTGGGCAATCGTCCGCAGGCGCTCCAGGTCGGAGAACAGCAGGTCCGGGCGCTTGTATGCCGTCATGCGCCGCGCGAAGCCGAAAATCGGGACATCGGGTTTGAGCGACACGCCGGTGAGCGCCTGCACTTTGCCGATGAGACGCTGTTTCGCCTGCATATGCGCTTCCCATATCGCCGCATCGGGAATGCAGCAGTCGACGCGCATCAGCAACTGCGGCTCATGGCACCAGCCGGGCGTGTAATGGTCGTAGAGCTGGCGGAAGCTCTCGGCAGCCCAGATGTACGGATGCACGCCGTTGGTGATCGCATGCACCTTGTAGCCCGGAAACATCGCATTGGATACCTCGGCATGCTTCTTGGCGACGCCGTTGACGTATTCGCTGAGGTTCAGCGCGAGCCGCGTCATGTTGAGGCTCTCCTCCCCGGCGAGGCGCTTGATGGTCTCGATGTCGAAGTCGTTGTCGAGCACGCGCCGCACCAGGTCGTAGGAAAAGCGGTCATGCCCGGCCTCGACCGGCGTGTGCGTGGTGAAGCTGCACAGGTCGCGCACGTGCGGCAGGTCGTAGGGAGATTCGCCGGGGCGCAGATGTTCGGTGGAATGGGTGTAGCGCCGCATCAGCTCCAGGCCGAGCAGCGCGGAATGCCCCTCGTTCATGTGGTAATGCCGGATGGTGAAGCCGATTGCCTGCAGCAGGCGCACACCGCCCAGCCCGAGCACGATCTCCTGCTTGAGGCGGTAGACGTTATCGCCGCCGTAGAGATAGTGGGTGATCTCGCGGTCGCCGCCGTCGTTCTCGTTCAGGTCGGTGTCGAGCAGCAACACCGGCTGGCGGCCGCCCATGTGGCCTTCGAGCACGTACAGCCAGGCGCCGATCCACACCGTGCGGCCGTCGATCTGCACGGCGATTTTGGCGTCGAGAGGCTGCGCCCAGCGCCTGATATCCCAGGTCGCGGCATGCTCGATCTGCCGCCCCTGCGCGTCGATCTCCTGGCGGAAATAGCCGGCATGGCTGACCAGGCTGACCGCCACCATCGGCAGGCCGAGGTCGGCGGCCGAACGCATGGTGTCGCCGGCGAGCATCCCCAGCCCGCCGGCATAGGTCGGAATTTCGTTGCGCAGCGCGATCTCCATGGAGAAGTACGCGATGCGCGGTTCGTGGATGAATTCGTTCAGCATGATTACCGCCCTCCTCATCACCGCGATTCGGCCGCCGTATCCCGGCCGAAGTTCCCTGTTTACCTCTATCTTTCGTCCCGCCGGAACGCTTCATAAAGCGGCTCGATGTCATCCGCATGCACCTCCAGATTACCTGCTTCGCATTCCTCTTCATAGTGCACAAATGCCCGGCGCAAGCGATCGGCAAAGCCTTCACCGAGCTGGATGCCGATTTCAGCCAGCTTGTTCTCGATCTGTTCTTCGGTCGCCTGAAGCAGATCGTAGGTGATCGCGACACGTTCGCCTTCGGCCGAAACAGCCTGGATGCCCATCATGGTTTGCAGCGCATCAACCAGCATTTTTTCCTGGCCTGATGACAAGGGCTGCGCCAGACGCAGGCGCCTTTGTTTGATTACCGAACGCCCCTCCTGTTTCGGAGCCTTCTGCCCAGGCAGCCCGACATACAGATGGGGATTAGCCTGAAAACGCTCCCGGCATTGCATGGAGCAGAATGAATAAGCCCCTCCCCGGTACATGATCTGGTTTTCACCCTCATTGACCTGCATCCCGCAAACATAATCTTCGATTAGCATTTCATTTCTCCTTGTAACACTGTGGCTGTGCGATCCCCATCTAACTTCATCCGGCATTCGATCTCAATACGGATAATCACCCATTCCCTGCCCCTCAGCGGCCAGCAGTCAATATTTTTCTTTGCTTGATCCAAGCGTAAATCACCGGGATTACCACCAGCGTCAGCACCGTCGAGGAGATCATCCCGCCGACCATCGGCGCGGCGATGCGGCGCATCACTTCCGAGCCCGCGCCGGTGCTCCACATGATCGGCAGCAGCCCGGCCATGATCGCGGTCACCGTCATCATCTTCGGGCGCACGCGGTTCACCGCGCCCTCCATGATCGCCGCGTGCAGGTCGTCCGGCCCCGGCTCGCGGCCTTCGGCGGCACAGCGTGCGCGCTGCTCCTCCCACGCACTTTCCAGATAGATCAGCATCACCACGCCGGTCTCCGCCGCGACACCGGCCAGCGCGATGAAGCCCACCGCCACGGCCACGGAGAGGTTGTAGCCGAGCAGCCACAGCAGCCACACCCCTCCGACCAGCGCGAACGGCACCGACAGCATCACGATCAGCGATTCGGTGACGCGTCCGAAGTTCAGGTAGAGCAGCAGGAAGATGATGAGCAGCGTGATGGGGATCACGACCTTCATCTTCGCCTCGGCGCGCTCCATGTACTCGAACTGCCCGCTCCAGGTCGCGTAGTAGCCCGGCGGGAACTTCACCTGATCCGCCACCGCCTTGCGCGCCTCCGCCACATAGGAGCCAATGTCGCGGTCGCGGATGTCCACGTAGATGTAGGCCGACAGCAGCGCGTTCTCGGTGCGGATCGACGGCGCGCCCTTGCCCACGCTCACCTTCGCGAGCTGCCCGAGCGGGATCATCGCCCCTTCCCCGCTGCCCAGCATCGGCGCGGGCACCAGCACCTCGCGTGCGATCTTCTCCGGCGTGTCGCGCAGCTCGCGCGGGTAGCGCAGATTCACGCCGAAGCGCTCCAGACCTTCCACCGTGGTGGTGACGGTCTCGCCGCCGAGCGCGGTGGCAACCACTTCCTGCACCTCGTTGATGCTCAGGCCGTAGCGCGCCAGTTGCGCGCGATCCGGCTCGATGTTGAGGTAATAGCCGCCGGTGATGCGCTCGGCGAAGGCGCTGGTCGTGCCGGACACGGTGCGCACCACTGCTTCGATCTCCCGCGCGAGCCTTTCCATCTCCTCCAGGTTCTTGCCGAACACCTTGATACCGATGGGCGTGCGGATGCCGGTGGAAAGCATGTCGATGCGCGCCTTGATCGGCATGGTCCACGAGTTCGCCACGCCGGGGAATTGAAGCGCCTTGTCCATCTCGGCGATCAGTTTGTCTATGCTCATGCCGTCGCGCCATTCCTTCTCTGGCTTGAGGTTGATGACGGTCTCGAACATCTCCAGCGGCGCGGGGTCGGTGGCGGTCTGCGCGCGCCCCGCCTTGCCGTACACCGACGCGACTTCCGGGAAGCTCCTGATGATCTTGTTCTGCGTCTGCAGCAGCTCCGCCGCCTTGGTCACCGACATGCCGGGCAGCGACGCGGGCATGTAGAACAGTGTGCCCTCGTTGAGCGTCGGCATGAATTCGCTGCCCATGCGCGTCGCGGGATAGAGGGTCAGCGCCATCGCCGCGAGGGCCACGGCGAGGGTGGCCTTCTTGCGGCGCAGCACGGCGTCGATCACCGGGCGGTAGATCGAGATCAGCCAGCGGTTCAGCGGATTTTCCGATTCCGGCCTGATGTGGCCGCGGATGAACAGCAGCATCAGCACCGGCACCAGCGTGACCGACAGCAGCGCCGCGCCCGCCATCGCGAACGTCTTGGTAAACGCGAGCGGCGCGAACAAGCGCCCTTCCTGCGCCTCCAGCGTGAATACCGGGAGGAACGACACGGTAATGATGAGCAGCGAGAAGAACAGCGAGGGGCCGACTTCCTTGCAGGCTGCAAGGATGGCGCGGGCACGCTCGCTTAATGGCTCCCCTCTCCCGCTTGCGGGAGAGGGAACTGTCGGCAGTCGTTCCAGATGCTTGTGCGCGTTCTCGATCATCACGATGGCCGCGTCCACCATCGCGCCGATGGCGATCGCGATCCCGCCGAGGCTCATGATGTTGGAATTCAATCCCAACGCACGCATCGCGATGAAGGCGATCAGCACGCCGATGGGCAGCATCACAATGGCGACCAGCGCGCTCCTCGCGTGCATCAGGAACACCATGCACACCGCTGCCACGATCAGCCCTTCCTCGATCAATGTTTTCTTCAGCGTATCGATCGCACGCCGGATCAGTTCCGAACGGTCATACACCGCCTGGATGCTCACCCCCTCCGGCAGGCCGGCGGAAACTTCGACGATCTTATGCTTGAGGTTTGCGATGACCTCCAGCGCGTTCTGCCCGTAGCGCGCCATCGCGATGCCGGACACCACCTCGCCCTCGCCGTTGAGCTCGGCCAGGCCGCGCCGCTCGTCCGGCCCGAGCTCGATGCGCGCGATGTCGCGCAGCAGCACCGGCGTGCCACGCTCGGATTTCACCACCAGGTTTTCCAGGTCGTCCTTGCCGCGCAGGTAGCCCTTGCCGCGCACCATGTACTCGGTCTCGGCCATCTCGACCACGCGCCCGCCGACATCGCGGTTGGACTCGCGGATTACCTGCGCAACCGTATTCAGCGGAATGCCGAAGGCGCGCAGCTTCACCGGATCGACGGTCACCTGGTACTGCTGCACGAAGCCGCCGATCGAGGCCACTTCCGCGACGCCATGCGCCTTGTTCAACTGGTAGCGCAGGTACCAGTCCTGCATGGTGCGCAGCTCGGCGAGGTTGTGCCTGTCGCTGAGCACGGCGTACTGGTACACCCAGCCCACCCCGCTCGCGTCCGGCCCGAGTTGCGGCGCAACGCCTTTCGGCAGCCGCCCCGCGGCCTGGTTCAGGTATTCGAGCACGCGCGAGCGCGCCCAGTAGATGTCGGTGCCGTCCTCGAAGATCACGTACACAAACGATGCGCCGAAGAACGAGAAGCCGCGTACCACCTTGGATTTCGGCACCGCGAGCATCGCCGTGGTGAGCGGGTAGGTCACCTGGTCCTCGACGACTTGCGGCGCCTGCCCGGAATACTCGGTATAGACGATCACCTGCACGTCGGACAAGTCCGGCAAGGCATCCAGCGGCGTCCTGACGACCGCATAGATGCCCGCCAGCGTGACGAACAGCGTGGCGAGCATCACCAGGAAGCGGTTGTGCGCAGACCATTCAATGACTCTGTCCAGCATGTCAGTGCCCCTCGTGAGGGTTGGCCTGGCTGGGTTGCAGCCGGGTGATCACCCATTCGCCCGGCTTGCGTTCGGTGATCTCAAAACTGATTGCGGCACCCGGCTTGATGCCCGCCGCCAGTGCGGGATCGGCGAGCATGAAATCCATCGTCATGCCCGGCCAGTCCAGCGACTCGACCGGCCCATGGGTGATGTTGACCGTGCCGTCCGCGTTGATGGCGTTCAGCGTGCCCTGCACCCGGTGCCCTGCGGCGGGCTGCGATGGTGCCGCCGGCTTCTTCCGCTCCCCTGCCGTGGCAACGGGAGGGGCGGCCGGCTTCGCCTCCAGCCTGGTGATCACCCATTCGCCCGGTTTGCGCTCGACGATCTCGAACGCGACAGCACTGCCGGTCCTGACGTTATCCGTCAGCGAAGGATTGGCGAGCATGAAGTCCATCGTCATGCCCGGCCAGCCCAGCGTTTCGACCGACCCATGGGTGATGTTGACCGTGCCGTCCGCGTTGATGGCGTTCAGCGTACCCTGCACCTCGTGCCCTACGCCGTTGCGCTTCTGCTGTGCCTGCGCGCCCTGTTGCCCCTGCTCCGCCGGCGCGCTGCCGACATGCTCGCCAAGGCCGCCCAATGCCGCCTTGAGGTTGCTCTCCGCATCGATCAGGAAGTTCGCGGAAATCACCACCTGCTCGCCTTCCGCGACGCCCTCAAGCACCTCGACATAGTTTTCGCCGCGGCCGCCCAACCTCACCACGCGCGGCTCGAAACGCCCCGGCGCGAGCTGCACCAGCACCACCTGGCGCGTGCCGCTGTCGATCACCGCCGAGACCGGCACGGTCAGCACCTCGCCCTTGCCGGCCACCGGAATCTCCACGTTGGCGAACATGGCCGGCTTGAGCAGCCCGTTTGGATTGGCGATTTCCATGCGCACCGGCACGGTGCGCGTCGCGGGATTCAGCGTCGGATAGACCAGGTCCACCGTCCCTTCGAAGGATTTGTCCGGGTAGGCGTTCACCTTCACCTGTGTCCTGCTGCCGGCCTTCACCAGCGCGATGTCCTGCTCGAAGACATCGGCGACCACCCACACCGAGGAAAGGTCGGCAATCTGGTACAGCACCTCGCCGGGCATGAAGCGCATCCCTTCCAGCGCCTTCTTCTCCAGCACGACGCCGTTCACCGGCGTGTGGAACGCATGGAAGGTCAGGCTGCGCCTCGTGGCCTCCGATGCCGCAAGCTCCTTCACCTGCTGCTCGGAAATGTCCCAGTTCCTGAGACGCTGCAGGCTGGCCTCGGCAAGCCGCTGCATGCTGCGTTTCGTGTCCTCGTCCGCATCCTTCAGCGCCGCGACGCCCTCGACCGCAATCGCGTACTCGCGCTGTGCCGAGACCAGCTCGGGGCTGTAGGCTTCGAACAGGGCCTGCCCCTTCCTCACCGCTTCCCCGGTGGTCTTCACGTGCAGCTTTTCAATCCAGCCTTCGAACTTCGGCGCGATGCTGTGGATATGCCGCTCGTCGACTTCCACCTTGCCCACGGCGCGCACGGTGCGATCGAGCATGCGCCGCGCCGCCTGCTCGGTCTTCACGCCGAGCTTCTGCACCTTCTCGATGCTGATCTTCACCTGTCCTGCCGAAGCGGCCTGTCCAGCCTCCTCGCCTTCGTATACCGGCACATAGTCCATGCCCATCGCATCTTTCTTCGGCACCGGCGAGGTGTCCGGCAGGCCCATCGGGTTGCGGTAATACAGAATCTTGCGTGCGGGCTCTTTCTGCGCCGTAGCCGTTGTTTCTCTGCTTTCTGTCTTCTGGATACCCGACCAGTAACCGCCTGCGGCGGCCAGCGCCGCGGCCAGTGCCACGGCAATCATTGCATTTGTTGGCTTCATAGCTCTTCTCCCAGCAGTCGTTCTATCTCGGCGAGACGCATCTGCGCGTCGGTCTGCGCCTTCAGTATTTCCAGCTTTGCATTCAGGATCTGCCGTGCCGCGTCCAGCAGCGCCGCGAAATCCACCTTGCCGGTCTGGTAGCCTATCAGCGCGGATTCGAAGGCGACATTCGCCTGCGGCAGCAGGCCGCCGGAGCCCAGCGACTCCATGCGCCGCGCTGCATCGAGGCCGGAGAGGTTTTCGGCGAGTGCGGACAGGATACGGTTGACAGTCGCCTCCCGGCGCGCCTTGGCCGCCGCCAGCATCGCGTCGGCCTCGCGCTCCTGCGAGCGGCGCGCCTCCTGCTGCAAGGGGATGTTGAGTTCGAGCATCACGCCCCACTCGCGCACCGCGTTGCCGGACTGGGTCGGGGAGACGCCGAGCAGGACATCGGGATAGCGGTTCCTGAAGACAAGGTCGCGGCTTTTTTCGCCCGCGCGGATGCCGGCCTCGTCCATGAACAACTCGGGATTATGTTCGCGGATGCGGTTCTCCAGCACCGCATGGTTGGCGAGGCTCGCCGTTGAAGGAATGCCGCGCAGGCCCTGTGGCGCGGCAAGCGGCATCGTCGCGGGGCGCGATAGCAATGCGTTGAGGCGCGCCTCGACCTGCCGCCTGGAATTGTCCAGCGCGACCAGTCCGGTCCTGATGGAAGTCTGCTCGACCTGCGCGCGCACCGCGTCCTGCTGCGCGGTAAGCCCGTTGGCGTAGCGCACCCGCGCGACCTTCTCCACCTGCTCCACGAGGTCGAAGAGTTCGCGCGCGATCTTCTGGCTGCCCACGACATAGTAGTACTGCGCGTAGGCCGACTTCACCTGCGCCGACAGAGCCGCCCAGGTCGCGGCGTTCTGGCCGCGCGCCTGCTCCGCGCCGGCCTCGGCCGCCTCCCGCTTCAGGTCGCGCTTGCCGTACCACGGCAGGCTCTGCATCAGCGTGTAGCGCGTGCTGCCGGCCTGCGAGGGCCACAGGCTCGCACTCTTGTCCGTGCCCTGGTTGGTGATGTCCATCAGTTCGGCGCGCAGCACCGGGTCGGGCAGCGCCGCCGCCGAATGCGCGCGCTGCGCTGCGGCATCCGCGTCGAAGCGCGTTGCCGCGAGTTCGGGATTGTGCTCACGCGCATATTCCAGCAAGCCGGCGAGATCGGAGCCCAGCATGCGCTCCTCCGCCGCATGGGCAGGCCACACGCCCATCAACCCGCAAATCGCCAGCCCGACGAAAAATCGAATCTTCATGATCCGCTCCTTCTGTCCAACAATTGCAAAACAACCGCCGGAATTCCTGTCCGGCCGATTGTGCGGGTTTAATGCCGCGCGTACACGCTGGCCTTGCCGTCCTTGCCGATCAGCAGGGTCTCGTAGGGAACGGGCTCGTCGCTTTCCATGCCGGGCGAACCGGGCGGCATGGAAGGCACGGCCAGGCCGATGGCCTTGGGGCGTTCCTTGAGCAGGCGCTTGATGTCTGCCGCCGGCACATGGCCTTCGATCAGGTATTGCCCGGCCTTGGCGGTATGGCACGAGCCATATTGGCTGGGCATGCCCAGCTTCTTGCGCGCTGCAGGGATGTCGTTCACGTCATGCAATACCACCTTGAAACCGCTCTTCTGCAGATGCTCCGCCCAGGTTTTGCAGCAGCCGCACTGTGCGCTCTTGTACACCTCCACGGTGGGCAACTGCTCTGCAGCCTTCGCGGCAGCCTGTGCCGTGCCTTGAGGCTGCGCCCAACCGGAAAGAGAGAAGGCCAATGCGGCGCACAGCACCATGCCCTGCAGCAAAATGTATTTCTTCGGATAAATCCCGGTCAATGTCCTGGCAAAACTCGCTTGATTCGTCTTCATGATTCAAATCCTTAAAAGTGATCGATAAGCAGGCGCCGTACGGCTGCCTGATGGTTCCGGGCGAGGCCTTGTGCCGGAAAATCCGGCGCGCTTGCGAAAAAACAGGGGCACTCTTCCCGCATCAGCGGCGGGCGAGAGGCGGAGGGTCGAGCGGAGTCGAGGTGATGGATTGGAACTGCGCCGTAGCGGGCAGGTACAGCATGGCCGATGGTTGGGCCCCCATCACTTCGATGGATGCGGCAGCCAAGTATCCGCAGCAGGCCAGGTGGCAGGTGCCGCAATCATCGCCGGCATTGCCCTGGTGGCTAGTGGATTGATCCTGTTCCGCGGCAAGCTGGTCATGGTGCGCGTGCTGCTGCACGGTCGAAGCGCAGTGCAGCTCATCCTGTTGTGCAGCAGTGGAATGACAGTCGCCACGCATCGCCTGCATGGCAACCGACATGGCCAGCGCATTACCGCTGAAGAGCGGCAGCCAGATGGCCAGGATCACTGCGATAAATTTTCGGGTGGCGCGGAACATGGGCATAGCTTGGCAAAGGCCGGCGGTTCTGTCAAATGAATACGGAATTCGGACATGGCCTGGCAAGTAAAGTTCGCCAAAAAATCAGTTCACCACGAAGAACACAAAGGGCGCGAAGAAGAACTTTACAGCTGCCTTCATTCCGGCCTTCGTGGTAGTGGATTATTTTTTCCCGGCACGAAAACCGCGCACCACGCTGCTCACAGTGCTCAGGATGAACAGCGCCAGCGCCGCCGCATTCAGCAATCCGCCGAGGCTTTGCAGTTCCGGCTGCATCAGCCCGCTGCCCGCGAGGCGCACCAGCAGTGATGCATGCAGCACCAGCAGCGGCAGGTAGAAGGTCCAGTGATAAGGCATCCTGACCTTCACCACCGCTGGAAAAATGATCGGCGCGTGGCCGAACACCATGGAGAACACGAAACCCAGCAGGATAGCGTGCAGCACCGCATCGTAGGCCGCGCCCGTCAGGCTGCCGGCGGCGAGCAGCGCGAGGCTGCCGGCGGCGAGCCAGGCATAGCCGGAAAGCAGGCACACGGCGATGAAGCGGGTCAGGCCTTTTTCCTTTACCGTGCGGCGCGCGACATCCTGGCGCAGCAACCACAGCGCCAGCCCGAGCAGCCCGATGCCATACACGGCGGCGCCGCTGCCGGTCACATTGAGGAGAGCGCCCGCCACGAGCACGGCAAGGATGACCTTGAAGATTTTCTTGGCGCCGGGCGAAGGCGGCAGGAAGCGCGACAGTTCCAGACGTTCGCCGGCAATGGTCAGCACCAGGAAGTTTACCCACAGCGCCACCACCGCAGGCACCGCGGCACCGGCCAGCCACAGCAGGTTGCCGGCCAGCCAGCTCAATGCGCCGAGCGCCATGGTGACCATGAACAGTTCGCGCTGGCGCAGCGTGATCAGGGTAGTCCCGGTGAGCAGCACGGCGCTGCCGAGCGCCATGGCCGATGCGCCTATCGCAACCGGGAAGCCTGCCAGGATGGAAACGCCGCCCAGCCCGGTCAGCAGCGGGCCCGCATAGGCCCAGCGTCGGCCCAGCGCAACCGCGCGCTCCAGGCCGATCACGGTGCCGAGGAAGCCGCACACCATCAGCGGCCCATGCAACAAGACCAGTTGCGCCGTCGGTGCCGGCACTCCCCAGCCCAGCCGCGCGAGACCGGCCAGCACACCCGACGCCAGGGAAACAAAACCCAGGATCAACAGCGGCAGGCGGAACGGAACGCCCAAACCACCGGGTTGTGCGGTCATGCCCTGCTCCCTTGGCGCAGGCTGGCAGTTATTACACTTGAGGTTCTCATCATCACCATCAATTCAAATCCGGGCTTTCAACGGCTCCGTTCCAGCCAAAATATTTGCGCGCATGTTCGCTCATCTTGTCCGCGCTCCACGGCGGATTCCACACAAGGTTGAGCTCGATTTCAACGTCCACCGGCACCACTGCCTCCAGCGCATGCCGCGCGTTGTCCAGGATCATCTCTCCCATCGGGCAGGCCGGCGTAGTCATGGTCAGATCGACATGCAGCTTTTCGTCCGAAATCTCCACGCCGTAGATCAGGCCAAGATCGACGATATTCATCCCGACTTCCGGATCGATGACACTGCGTAGGGCGAACAGGACTTCTTCTTCGGTGGGCATTCTTGATGGTGTGGACATCGCTCGATCTATTGAGACATATTTGCGGCGTATTCTAACCCATCGCGGCCGACTACTCCGAGGGAGGAAGCATGAAAAGACTGTTCACCCTACTGGCGATGCTGATGTTGCCTCTCGGCAATGCTCATGCCACGGAGCTGTTTGCCACCGTCGATTCCCTCTCCGGCAGCGCTTCCGTATCGGACCCTGCCGGGCAACGCAGCGATATTTTCTCCGGGCAGCAGATATACGAAAAGCAGACCATCAGCACCGCAGCGGACGGCGAAGTGCATCTCGCCACCGTGGACGGCGGGATCGTCGCCATACGCCAGAACACCGAGTTTCGCGTGGACGAATACAAGGCCGACGGCAGCCCCGGCGACAAGATTTTCATGTCCCTGATCAGGGGAGCGATACGCTCCATCACCGGCTGGATAGGCAAGCACAACGCACCCGCCTATCGCATCACCAAGCCTACCGCCACCATCGGCATCCGTGGCACCGACCATGAAACCGCCGTGATCGAGGGCGCCGATGGCGACGAGCCGGGCACCTACGAGACGGTCAACGAAGGCGCCACGGTGCTGAAGACGCAATACGGCGAGAGCGAGGTGACGCCGAAAAAGTTTGCCTTCGCCCCCAGATTCCGCACAGTCGCGCCTTTTCTCCTGGCCCGCAAGCCGGATTTTTTGGTAAAGCGCAAACTGAAGACCGAGGAACGCATCGAGAAGCGCAAGGAGTCGCTGCGTGACCACATCGAGCAGATACGCGAGGAGCGCATCAAGCACCTGAAAGAAATCCGCAGCGAGCGCCCCAAGGCGACGAAAGAGGAACGCGCAAAGTTGCACGCCGAGCGGCAGAAACAGGCCGGGCAGCGCCGCGAGGCCCAACGCAAGGAAGCCAGGCCGCGGCGCGAAGAAAAACCGAATGCCCCGCGCGTACGCCACGAAAAGAACAAGGAGACAACCCAGGGCAGCGCCCGCGAAAAGACCGAACGCCGCCTCAGCGAACCACAGCGCCGCCCGGAAAAGAATTAAGGATGGTCGGCGGCCATCTCAGGCCACCAGCATTCGCTCTCACGCGACCCAATTAATCGAACTCAAATAGCCGCTTTCGGGATGGCGAAGAACATAGCTCGACGGTCAGCTCCGAGCCAGTTGCGGTCGTGTAGGCAGCTGTCGTCGAGTGGCCGGTTCTCGGTCGTTGCAGCCGTCAAGTGCCAGTTAGACAGACTTCCGCTCTTATGCGCATACCCGTCATTCGCGAAGATCTCACTGATACGCCGTGATTTTCGTCAGGCAGGCTATTGATCTTTGTCGTCTGGCTTGTGTTCGACCTCAATCTGTTTGATCACCCGGTCAAAATCGCTCTCGAACAGCCGATCCTGCACGACACGGTATTTCTCGAACTCGCTTTCGGCGTGTGCTTTGGCCATTTCAGTGGAAACCTTGCCGGCATCTGGTAACACATTCCGCTCAGTAAACTCCAGAAAAGCATCCAGCCGCTTGGCCCAGTCTTCCATCGTCATCGGGATATTGCGGCGAGCACGATCTTCGGCCAGATCGAGGTATGCGTTCACGATACGCCCGAGGGATTCCAGCTCTTCCCGGGAAAGATAGTTCTTGGCGACAACAACGTCAGTCTTGATGATCTTGCCGCCGGGGGCATTCTCCCAAGAGGTCAGGCCCATATGCGGCTTGCCGCTGTCGGCACGCTGCACAATCAGCTCGGCGGCAGTGTGCCCATGGATGGCGAAATGCAGCTTGTTCTGTACCTTGGCGAAGAAGGCTTTGGTAGTGGGCGCATCGCGGTTGTAATCCACCGCCGTGGCGTAGATGTCGGTGATCTTTTGATAGAACTTGCGCTCGGACAGCCGAATCTCGCGAATCTCGGCCAGCAGGCGCTCGAAGTAGTCCTCGTTCAGGAAAGAGCCATTCTCCAGGCGCTTCTTGTCCAGCACAAAGCCCTTGATGGCGAACTCGCGCAGCACACCCGTGGCCCACTGGCGAAACTGGGTGGCGCGCACCGAGTTGACCCGATAGCCGACCGAGATGATGGCATCGAGATTGTAGTGGTTAGTGGCGTAGGACTTGCCGTCGGCGGCAGTTACCCGGAATTTCCGGATAACTGAATCTTCGCCCAGCTCACCGCTGGCAAAGATGTTCTTCAGGTGCTCGCTGACCGTGCGCACATCCACCGCAAACAGCTCAGCCATCAGCTTCTGCGTCAGCCAGACGGTTTCGTCCTCATATCGCGCCTCGATGCTCTGCTCACCGGCCTGAGCGGTGAAGATCAGGAACTCGGCTGTGCTGTTGCGGATGAGCTTGCTGCTGTCGGTCATGTCGTGCCTCGTGATTCTACGAAAGTGTAGTATCCAGCTGCTCAAGAGCGATCACGATTTCGCCTACTATAATCTGGTCGAATTCGGGCAAATCAGTTTCGTCGTGCGTACCTTTATTGAGATAAGTCCATGGAGGCTGATTGGCATCCGTACCTAACAATTTTGAGAGCGAATTTACTATTTGCTCTTTGTTCAAAATTTCCGCTTTTGAAGATTTGAATTTCGATTTCAAATTATCAGCAAGTGACCTTAAATCCCAAGGCTGATTGGGTGCTCGTCGAGATACACTGATTGGACTGTCAGATTTGTCGCTATGCTTGCCATAGTGATACCACGCTTTTTCACACAAGTTCTCCAGCCCTCGTCGTGCGGACATGAGTGAGTCACGGTATTCACCTGTGTCATAAAGCTCCCGCGCGGCCAGCACATAATTTTTTGGTCTTTTTAAAGAATGAACCTGAATATGGTGCTGTCCATGGTTAGAGGCAAAAATATACGACTCGGCAATTTTTGCAGCCTCCTTACCAATAAGCTGATGCGTGCTGTTAAAAAACTCCTCACCGTGAATAGCGAGAATAATTTGTTTACCTTTGAAGAAATCATCGACAAATAGCGTTTCACGAATCGTGCGGCGATGCTCATCGTCAATGGCATTTACCGGGTCATCAAAAATCAAGATGGGGCAATTTTCTTTTATGTTCTTTGCCATCAATATCGCCAAGCCTATACAGCGAATATGCCCCTCGCTTAAGACATGCAAGGCATCAAACCATCGAGTTGGTTCAGTTTGAAATGAAATTCTTAGTCGCTCATTTTGCGATAAAGGCAAACGAACAGATGACAGCTTTTCGTTGGGTAAGTCATTTCGATTAAAGGCGTTGTAAAGCTCAACCACTTTATCGCCCAAATCGGCGACCAACTGCGCAGGTAATTTGTTTTTGTAGTCGTTTAATTTGGCAACAAAGCTGGCATAGGCGTGGGCAATGGCTTTGTTTTTTGCGACCACCCCAATTTCTGTCGTTGCATCTACAATCAGCTGCGCGTTTACTGCCTCGAAATTGGCAATAGCCTGATCCGCTGAAGTGATAGCAGTATCGGCAGTTGTGCGGCGCGTCTGCAATTGCGTAATTTTCGTATCGAATTCACGTAGCCTTGTAAGTTGCTGCTGTTTGATTGTACGTTGCTGAGCGGCTTGGTCTATCGCCTTATCTGTTTCTTCGAGCTGTCGAACTTGGGCTTCCAAGTGTTGCCATGGTGTGAATCCATCACTCAAAGTTTGATGCAGGTAATTCCACCAACCAACGCTGACGGATGAAACATGATAAGCGGACAACACGTTATTGGGCTGGAGGCGCTCAATACAAGCTGCCACGACTTGCGCAAGTGAATTCAGCGATTGGTTTATCTCGACATTGAGTTGATGCAGCTCTTGTTGCAACTGCGCCAAGTGCTGAAGTTTTTTCAGTTCGCCGCTGGCATGCGTGTAGGGATTTACTGTGACTTGTTGCAAAGAGGTTTTACACGCTGGGCAATGTGATGGGCTGCTGGCTTGCACTTGACTAACCGCTTCGTACAACTGTTTAAACGATACTTGTTGACCAGCCTCTTTCAGCGCCTGTTCTTTAGCGCTGGCATTCGCTAGATTGCTGCGAATCCCTTGTTGAAGCCCTTGCAAGTTTGCGATGGTTAATTGGCTTTTTGCGGCTAGAGGCTGCTGTAGCTCACTTTCAATGAATTCAATTCGCCCCGAGTTTTCATCATCGCCCCGCAGCTCCATTACCATTTGCGCAAAGGTAATACCCTCACGGTATTGGCTAGCCAGCGCAATTTCTTCTGAATCCAACCTCTTCAATTCTTCGGCATTGGCTTTTCTTTGCTGCTCAGAACCTGCGAGGGATTGTCGTTTTTGTTTTAGTACCTCCGCTTTTTTTCCGATCAAATCAATGTATTTGTTGCCATCAATATCAGGGCTGAAATTACGCACAAACTCATTAAATGAATCCAGTCCAAACAATGTAGAAATCAGCTCGGTTTGCTTGGCTGGCGTTTGCGCGGCGATGCGCGAAAAGTTATCAATACGGTTTTTTTCTACAAAACAGAAGCGATACACCGCTTCATTGGCCTGAACCACTGACTCTTGCCCTTGGCTATCCGTTGCCCAAATCACTGGTGCGGAAAAAGTGTCGGTATGAGCATTCTTCAGGTAATCGTTCTGTTCGCGAAAGCGTTTGCTTTCGGCATCGGCAACGCTACCCAGCAAGCCGTATTCCAGCGACTCGCAAAAACTCGACTTTCCGGTGCCGTTTGGGCCATAAATCAGCACCAACGAACTGGAAAGATCAAAATTTTCTGGTTTGGCAAAGCCACGAAAGGGACCGACACGAAGGCTTTTTAACTGACGTATCGCGTTGGTGTTAGCGACGGGTTGAACTTGTGTCAGTTGAATATCCGCGCTGATGGTATCCCAGTACGTTTGGGCCAACTCGACAAATTTCTTGACTCGCTGCCCTTGTGCTGTTGTGAGTGGAAGCAAGTCCCCCCAATGTTGCAACACGAGATTAGCTACTTTGCGCATGTCTGGCGCGGTGGTGGCGCCCAATGTCTGCGAGAAACGACGGTATTCGGAAAGAATCATGCTGCGCCCTCTTTTTGCAACGGTACGCGCGACAAATCCACCACAACAAGTGGTTTGCGGTCTTTGCCCAGCAGGACGTAGTCGCTGAACTGATGGCCTTCATATTTGGTGCACGGCTCAGCAACATCGTCAGGCAGACTGGTCAGAATGTCGAACTCTTCGACGACTTGCGCAGGGTCTTTGACGTTCCAGCCGGGCGCACCGAGCTGGGCATCAATCAGCTCAGCACGTGTTTGAGCCTCTGTTATAGCCATGTGTCAATTCCCCTTTTTCCTGCACCGCTTATGCTGCGATTCGCGGCGAATACTAAAGGGTAACGGACTGATGCGCCAGCAAATGAAGTGGATTTGAAGTGATGCTTACGTAGTCTTGTCCATTTTTGAGCGCACAGCCTGAACTTCCGCTTCGGGGGCGATATCTGTCATTTCCGACTATCTGGTTTATGCTTGCCTAGCCCAATCCAGTGACACCATTTTCACGCTTTTAAAAGACTGCAGGAACCGGCAGACGGGAAAACATTGCTACATTGCCATCATCTGATTTTCCATTTTGCCGTTGCCGCGCTATCATGTGCGTAATTTGACCACGCCGTACCACCCATGAGTACGTTCAAAGTCCTTCAGTTCAACATGCAGTTCGGCCAAGGCTGGGATGATGCTTATCCCGACCGTGCTTCCGTCGACCTTGAGTTGACCATTTCGGAAATCCTCAGCCACGATGCGGATGTTGTGCTGCTGCAGGAGGTGGAGCATGCCCAGACCGGTGGCGTGCAACGCAATCCACCGCCCAATTACACAAGGCTGAAAGCGGCGCTTAAGGGCTATGACGGCTATTTTTCCTATCCGAAAGCCGACCCACGCGAGTTGCCTTTCGGCATAGGGCTGGCCATCTTTTCGAAAACGCCGTTGCGCGACACCTTCCGCTTCGACCTGCCGTCGCCGCCGATCGAGTTCGAATTCCTGGGCGAGAAGAAAACGCCCACCGACCGCCTGCTCATCGGCGCAAAGACCACGCTTGCCGGCCGCGAACTCCAGCTTTTCAATACGCATCTCCTGGCGTATTTCATGCTCAACTCGTCAAGCGAGGATCATGTCGAGCAGCGCACGCTGGTTGTCGAGCAGTTGCGCCGCACGAACGGTCCCGCGCTGCTCGGTGGAGATTTCAACGTCAGCAATCATGGCTCGCTGGTCAAGCAGTTTACCGAAGCCGGCTATCAGACCGTGCAGTCGGAAGAGATCACGTGGCGCCGCCGCCCCTATGTGCTCGACCATATTTTCTACAACCGGCACCTGCAGCCGGTGCGCCATGCCGTGCAGCCGACCATGTCTTCCGATCACCACATGCTGGTGGTGGAGTTCGAGTTTCTGGACCTGGCGTAGCGGCACAAGCCACAACTCAAGACGGCGAAAACCAGCCTCGATTCCGGCTTGGCCATACCGGTCAGTCACCCGGCAAATCGTTCACTGCAAACGGTGTTGACGTTCATATTCCGTTTCACCCTCCCAACCAGGGCAACCATGCTTTATCTAACAGCATGATTTTCCGATCAATCGGGTTTCCGGCACAGTAAATGCTCGTTTATTTGGCGTAGGCGATGTTTTGCGTCGCCCTGATCGACTAAAGGAGTAATTATCATGAAACCAAACAAATTGATTGCGACACTGATTGCAGCCGCCTTGCTGCCTGCCTCTGTCTATGTCAGCGCGGATGAAATCACCACCGGCTTCGAGCGAGGCATGTATCGCGGCATGTATTGTGGACCGTCAGCCTCCACGGTAGTGATTACCCAGGAAGCTGCCGCAAAAACCGATCCGATGGAAGAAGAGGTCAATGCCCTGGTGAACAGCACCAGCGATCCGGTATTGGCCAGTTATTACCGTGACCTGTATCGCGCGCCTGCCGCGTTCGAAGCCGCAGAGTTCGTCAGGACACCCGATCCGTATATGGATGCGATCAGCATTGCCCTCTGGGGTAAAACCGAGCGGGGCACCACTCATATCTGTTAACGGTTGTGATGCGCTTTGCCCTTGGGCTCCGGCCCAGGGGCATTTTATTGAGCCAGATCTTTTGCAGTCTCCTCGTCTTCCGGCAGCGGCGCGAGCAATGCGGCAATGTCGGCCTCGCCAAATTTGGCCAAGCTGTTGACATCTTCCGACAGGATGCCGGCGGCGAGTTCGGCTTTCTTCTCCTGCAGCGCCAGGATTTTCTCCTCGATGCTGCCCGCCACGACCAGCTTGTAGACGAACACGTTTTTCGTCTGGCCGAGGCGGTGCGCGCGATCGGTGGCCTGGTTTTCCACCGCAGGATTCCACCACGGATCGTAGTGGATCACCGTGTCGGCGGCGGTCAGGTTCAGCCCTACTCCGCCCGCCTTGAGGCTGATGAGAAAAACCGGCACCTCCTCATCCTGGAAACGGCGCACCACCTCTTCGCGGTTCTGCGTGTCGCCGGTGAGCTTCACGTAGTCGAGCTTTTCGCGCGTCAGTTCCGCCTCGATCAGCTCGAGCATGGAGGTGAATTGCGAGAACACCAGGATGCGCCGCCCTTCGCTGACCAACTCCGGCAGCATTTCCATCAGCAGGTCGAGCTTGGCGCGCTCCTTCACTTTCTTGGCGCTGGCCAACTTCAGCAGGCGCGGGTCGCAGCATACTTGGCGCAGCTTGAGCAGCGCGTCGAGGATGACGATGTGGCTGCGCGAGAGTCCCTTGGCGGCGATTTCCTCGCGCACGCGCTGATCCATCGCGATGCGCACCGCCTCGTAGAGATCGCGCTGCGCGCCTTCCAGTTCGACGCTGCGCACAATCAGGGTCTTGGCAGGCAGCTCCTGCGCGACATCCTCCTTGCGCCGGCGCAGGATGAAGGGCCGGACGCGCCGCGCCAGCAGGTCGCGGCGCTGGGTATTGCCCTGCTTCTCGATCGGGTTGCGCCAAATCCTGGTGAACTCTTTCGACGTGCCGAGCAGGCCTGGCAGCAGGAAATCGAACTGCGCCCACAGCTCGCCCAGATGGTTTTCCAGCGGCGTGCCGGTGAGGCACAGGCGGTGCCGCGCGTTCAGCTTGCGCACCACCTGCGCCGCCTGGCTGGAGACGTTTTTCACCGTCTGCGCCTCGTCCAGGATCAGCAGGTGGTAGGCATGCTCCGCGAGCGCCTCTTCGTCGCGCCACAGCAGCGGGTAAGTGGTGAGGATCACATCGTGCTCGGGAATCGCGGGGAAATGCTCTGCGCGTTCCTTGCCGTGCAGGGACAGCAGTTTGAGTTGTGGCGCAAAGCGCTCCGCCTCGCGCTTCCAGTTGAAAATCAGCGAGGTGGGCAGCACCACCAGCGAGGGCTTGTCCATGCGCCCGCTCTGTTTTTCGAGCAGCAGGTGCGCCAAGGCCTGCGCGGTCTTGCCCAGCCCCATGTCGTCGGCCAGGATGCCGGCCAGCTCCTGCTCGCGCAGGTACTGCAGCCAGGACAGGCCTTCGAGTTGGTAGGGGCGCAGTTGCAGCGCGAAGCCTTGCGGCGCAGCGACCGGCTTGATGCCGGCCGCGTTCCTGAGCTTGTCGGCAAGACCCGTCACGGCGGCCGCGCCCTTGAACTGCCAGCGCTCCATCCCGGTAAGGTCGCCGATGCGCGCCACGTCGTAGCGCGACAGGCGGATTTCATCGCCACTCCTGCCGCCCTCGAACAACTCGATCAACGTGCGCGCCAGCGGTTTGATGCGCCCGGCGGGAGCCAGCACCTTGCCGCCCTCTTCGAGCAGCAGTTCGATGGGTTCGTCATCGTCCATTCTTTCGAGCCGGATGGCGTCCAGCCAGCGCGGGTCGACCCTGAACAGCTCATGCAGCAGCGGCGCCAGCGGCAGGCGCCGGCCATTCACCACGATGCCCATGTTCAGGCTGAACCAGCCGTCTTCCCGCTCGCCGAACTCCGCTTCCCATGCCTCCACTTCGAGCACATGGTGACGGAAGCCCTGCGGGATGATGACTTCCCAGCCCGCCTTGTGCAGCCGCGGAATCATCTCCTGCATGAAGGATGGCCAAGCCTTCTCGTTTTCCAGCACGAAGACCGGCCGCTCGCCGATGTTGCCGGACAGGCCGAAGCCCGGCATTTCCTCCAGCCCGTATGCGCCGAGCGTGTTGAGGAAACGTTTCTCCGCCTTCGAGTCGCGCATCACCCGCACCGTCTCTCCGTTCTGCAGCGTGGCAAATTCGCCCGGATGCCCCAGCGGCAGGATGGCCTCGCCGTAACGGAAGCGGACGCGCGCGAAATCCAGTTCGCGCGTGCCGTAGCGATAGCCGCGGAAGCTGCCCATCCATAAGGGTTCGGAAGTATCCAGCAGCAGCATCGGCGTGAGCGGGCTCTTGAGCGTGCGCAGCCGCCCCGCACTGGGCGGCGGCAGGTCGGGCACCAGCTCGCGCAACACCTCGGATACCACCGGGACATCGATCTCGGCGAGTGGCGGCATCTCGAGCAACTGCGCGACCTGGGCGGGCGTCTGGACGGTCTGCAACTGCCCGGCTTCGCCGCTGGCGACATCGACATACCAGGTCGCCTCGCTGAACGGGAACACCTCCAGCGCCGCGCCGCTGACTATCCTGGGCGCCATCCGCCCGGCATCGTCGACGCCCCATTCCAGTTGCGCCTTGCGCACCCTGCCCTGCCTGAGGTGCACCGGCTCCGACTTCAGGTAGCGGTTGCCCGCTACCTGCCCGATGAAAAACAGCCGCCCGCTCGCCAGCAGAGATGCCATGATCTCGTTGCCGCGCACGCCCTTGACCGGAAAATAGCCGTACCTGTCGCGTTGCTGCCACAACAGGCGCAGGATGGGCAGGTCTTCTTCGGTAACGAACTGCGGCGGCTTGAGCAGGGCGCGCTCGACGTTGCTCCATTCCTCGAGCCGGCCCGCCAGCCGCCCCTCGGCATCCAGCTTGCCCTTGTAAGTGCCGAAAATATAGTCGCCCGTGTAGGTGGAGCGGGTAAGCGCATAGCACAGCTTCTCGGGTCGCGGCGCAGACTTCGCGGTTTTCTTCGGCTGTGCCCTCGCCGTGCGCCGGAAGGATTCGATCCACTCCAGCACGGCATGGTTGACGGCGGGCGGGCGCGGCAGGGCCAGCGCCGACAGCAGCACCGCCGCGCTGTGTTTGCATTTCCACCTCACCGGGCAGTTGCACGTCGGCTCGATATGCAACTCGCCTACCTTGCCGACACTGAAGGATATCTCCACCTGGTAGGGATGCGCCGCAGTTCCCTTCACCTCGGCGACGATCTTGTCGGGGCGGACTTCGAGGTGGCCGATCGAATTCAGGTAAGCCTTGGCCTTCTGGATTTCGCCCGGCTCATACCAGCGGATGACATCCTTGATGGTGTAAGACTGCGAAAGTGACATGGTTTAACCTGCGTGAGCCAGGCTATCCATACAGCTTGCGCCCACGGATGCGCGCGCGGTGCGCCCGGCGCTGCTCGGCCTCGGTGAGCGGCCTGGGCTTCTTGCCCTCGAACGGATTTTTGCTGGAGTTGTATTGAATCCTGAGCGGCGTGCCCTGCAGCTTGAAGGCATCGCAGAAGGTACGCTCCAAGTAGCGCGTGTAGCTCGCCGGCACATCGTCCAGCCCGCTGCCGTGGATCACGATCAGCGGCGGGTTGCTGCCGCCCTGGTGGGCATAGCGCATCTTGGGGCGGAAGCGCGAGCCTTTCGGCGGCTGCTGCTTCTCGAGTGCGGCGATCAGGACGCGCGTGAGCTTGGGCGTCGGCAGTTTCGCCATCGCCGCCGCGTAGGCCTCGTCCACCGACTTCAGCACCTTGTCCACGCCGCTACCGTTCAGCGCCGAAATGTAGTGCAGCTTGGCGAAGCTCAGGAAATGCAGCTTGCGCTCGATGTCGTTCTTGACCTGCCCGCGCTGGTGCTCGTCCAGCCCGTCCCATTTGTTGACTGCCAGCACCAGTGCGCGCCCGGCCTGGAGCACGAAGTCGGCGACATGCGCGTCCTGTTCGGTGATCTGATCCTGCGCGTCCACTACCAGCACCACCACGTTGGCGTCTTCAACGGCCTGCATGGTTTTGATCACGGAGAACTTCTCCACCGCCTCGTCGACCTTGCCGCGCCTGCGCACCCCGGCGGTGTCGATGATGGTGTATTGCTTGCCGTCGCGCTCGAAGTCGATGTAGATGGAGTCGCGCGTGGTGCCCGGCTGGTCGAACGCGATCACGCGCTGCTCGCCGAGGATGGCGTTCACCAGCGTAGACTTGCCGACATTCGGCCGTCCGACAATGGCAAGCTTCGGAGGCTTTTCTTCAGTGGATTCTTCCTCGGCTGCCTCAGGAAAATTCTCCAGCGCAAGCTCGACCACCTCCTCCACGTTGTCGCCATGCGCCGAGGAGATCGGCAAGGGTTCGCCCAGGCCAAGCTCGAAGAAATCGGCGGCGACCCTGGTGCGCTGCATGCCCTCCGCCTTGTTGACCAGCAACAGGATCGGCTTGCCGGTCTTGCGCAACTGCCCGGCGATGATCGTATCCTGCGGCGTGCAGCCCGCGCGGCCATCGACCAGGAACAGCACCACGTCGGCCTCGTCCACCGCCTGACGGCTCTGCTTGGCCATCTCGTACAGGATGCCTTCCTTGGCGACCGGCTCCAGCCCGCCGGTATCCACCACCAGGTAAGGGCGGTCGCCCACCCGGCCGCGCCCGTAATGGCGGTCGCGGGTCAGGCCGGGCAGATCGGCGACCAGCGCATCGCGGCTGCGCGTGAGGCGGTTGAACAGGGTGGACTTACCCACGTTCGGACGGCCGACTAATACGAGTGTAGGTAGCATGTCGAAAGAATCAATTAGGAAAAAAACATTTCACCACGAAGCACACGAAGGGCACGAAGGTTTCTCATGGCGCTTGAGTAACACAGGCCAGATTGCCGAAAAGCAATCCAGCCCTGAAATCGACTTGCCCTTCTTCGTGTCCTTCGTGTGCTTCGTGGTGAAGATTAATGAATGGACAGCGAATACAGGCCGCCGTCGCGCGTCTGCACCAGCAGTCCGTTGTCGAGTTCGATCGGCGCGACCTGGATCGCGCTGCCATCCAGCTTGATGCGCGCGGCGAAGCTGCCGTCCTCGCGGTTCAGGCCGTGCAGGTAGCCCTCGAAATCACCCGCCACGACGAAATTACCCAGGGCATACGGTGTGGCGGTATCGCGCAAAGACAGCTTGTCGTTCTTCCATATCGTGCTGCCGCTGGTCTTGTCCAGAGCAATCACCGCGCCCTTCGCGTCGCTGAGATAGAGGTACTTGCGCAGCAGCATCATGCCCTTGTCGCTTCCGATGTCCCGGTTCCACAGCGGGCTGCCCTGCGCAGTATCGAAGCACGCCACGCGCCCCTGAAAGGCGATGGCGCAAACCTGTTCGTCGTCCGCCACCGGATTGCTGGTGATGTCGCTGATGCGCTCCAGCTCGGTCGCACCGCGCGGCTGCGACACCGATACTTCCCACATTCCCGAGCCATCCTTGATTTTCATGGCAACCAGCTTGCCGCCGGCGAATCCGGCGAAAGCCGCATCGCGCTGCAGCGTCACCCCGCTGTGGCTGCGCACCACCAAGGCCGGCGTGCTGCGCTCATACAGCCACTCGCGCTTGCCATTCGCCGCATTCAGGCCGGCAACACGCCCATCGCCGCTGCGCACGATCACCACGCCTTCCGCCGCCTGTGGCGCGCTCAGCACCTCGCTGGAAACCTTGCTCTTCCAGCGCAGCTTGCCGTCTTCGCCGTAAGCCAGTACCTCGCCCTTGTCGCTGCCGACGAGCACCAGCCCCTCGCCGGCGCCCACACCGCCGCTGATGGTAATGCCGGTGTCAACACGCCACACTTGGGCACCGGTGGCGCGATTCAGCCGCGTCAGCGCCCCTTTGCCGGATGCGCCATAGATGGCGTCCCGGGTCAGCGCAGGCTGCAGCAGGCTTGCACCGGAATCGCCGAGATCGGCATGCCAGCGCACCTCGAACCTGGCGGTCTCGGCGAATTCCGCCAGTTTGGCCGGATGCGTCGCGTCATCCTTGTTGCCGAACCAGTCGTTCATGGTCGACTTCACGGACGAGCAGCCGCCCAGCGCAAGCAGGGCGAACAGCAACGATAGATGCGGCAGCTTCAGTCTCATTTCGCTTCCCCGAGTGCGTCCAGTTTCATCTCGATCAGGTTGCGGTACATGCTCTTGGCATCGGTTTTTTCGTAGGCCAGCTTGTAGGCGGAACGGGCCTCGTCTTTCTTGCCCTGCGCGCTCAAAATATCACCCCGCAGGTCGGCATACATGCCATCGAACGAGGCCGGATGCTTGTCCCCCAGCAGCCTCAGCGCATCGTCGTATTTTTTCTCGTCCAGCAGCACCGCGGCCAGGCGCAGGCGCGCCACGTCTTTCAGGCCATCCTCCCCGGAGTGGTCGATGACCCATTGCAGCTGCGTCCTGGCGCGTGCCGTATCCTTACCCTGTTCGTTCACCTGCGCCGCCCACAATGCGGCGCGCGGGGCATATCCGCTGGTGGCATATTTTTCCATCACCATGGTCGCGGCATCGTTGACGCGCTTGGCATCATTACTTCCCAGCTGCTTGACGAACTCGGCGAACAGGGTCGCTGCTTCGCTGGCCTGCCTGTGCTGGTAGTACTGCCAGCCGCGCCAGACGCCCATTGCGACAACCAGGGCGAGCAGCACCCCCAGCAGCTTGTTGCCGTTTTCCTTCCACCACGCCTTGAGCGCATCGAGTTGTTCCTGTTCCTGCAAGTCCAGTGCCGCCATGATCCACTCCTACTTGATAATCCCGTTAACCGTTGCGATGAGGCTCTGCACGCCCACCCGCACCTGTTCGCCGCCCCGCATCGGCTTGACGCTGACCTCGTCGGCCTGCGCCTCGTCGTCCCCGATCACCACCGCGACGCGCGCGCCGCTGGCATCAGCCTTCTTCATCTGCGACTTGAAACTGCCGCCGCCACAGTGCAGCAGCACGCGCAGTTTATCGTCGCGCAACAGCTCCGCCACGCGGCTGGCGAGTTGGCTAGCCAGCTCGCCCTGATGCACCACATACACATCAACTTCCGCCTTGGGCAGCGCCATGCCGTCTTCCTGCAACAGCGCCAGCAGGCGCTCCACGCCCATCGCAAAACCCATCGCCGGGGCCGGTTTTCCGCCGATCTGTTCGACCAGCCCGTCGTAGCGCCCGCCCGCGCAGACCGTGCCCTGCGCGCCGAGGCGCGTGGTCACCCATTCAAACACGGTGCGGTTGTAGTAGTCCAGCCCGCGCACCAGATTCGGGTTGATCTCGAACGCCACGCCGTGGCGGCGCAAAATCGCCTGCACTTCGTCGAAATGCCTCAGCGCGTCCTCATCCAACTCGTCCGCCAGCCCCGGCGCGCCCGCAACCAGTTCCTGCATCGCCGGGTTCTTGCTGTCCAGGATGCGCAGCGGGTTGGTGTACAGGCGGCGCGTGGCATCCGCATCCAGCACCTCCCGGTGCTGCTCGAAATAACTGATCAGCTTCACGCGATGGCGATGCCGCGAGGCCGCATCGCCCAGCGTGTTCAACTGCAGCGCGACATCGCGCAGGCCGAGCCTGCGCCACAGCCGCGCGCACATCAGGATCTGCTCGGCGTCGATGTCCGGCCCGGCGAAGCCCAGCGCCTCCACGCCGACCTGGTGAAACTGCCGGTAGCGCCCCTTCTGCGGCCGCTCGTGGCGGAACATCGGCCCGCTGTAATACAGACGCTGCGGCGCGTTGTACAGCAGGTTGTGCTGCAGCACGGCGCGCACGCAGGAGGCCGTGCCCTCCGGGCGCAGCGTCAGGTGGTCGCCATTCAGCGCATCCTCGAAGCTGTACATCTCCTTCTCGACGATGTCGGTGACCTCGCCGATCGCGCGCTTGAACAGCGCGGTCGGTTCGACCAGCGGCATGCGGATGTTGCGGTAGCCGTAGCCGTGCAGCCAGTCGCGCACCTCCGCCTCGAACCAGAGCCAAAGCTCGGCCTCATCCGGGAGGATGTCGTTCATGCCTTTTACGGCTTGCAGTGTTTCGTTGCTCATAAATTTAGAATCTGTGAAAGGTGAAACGTGAAAGGTGATGCCCACCCGGCGCCATCGCGCCCCCTCCCTGCCGGGAGGGTTACGTTTCACATTTCACTTTTCACGTTTCCCATAGTTTTTAGCCACATACTCGTCCACGATGCGCGTGAACTCCGCCGCGATATTGTCGCCGCGCAGGGTCATCGCCTTCTCGCCGTCGATGTACACCGGCGCGGACGGGCTCTCGCCGGTGCCCGGCAGGCTGATGCCGATGTTCGCCATCTTGCTCTCGCCGGGGCCGTTGACGATACAGCCCATTACCGCGACGATCATGTTCTCCACGCCCGTATACTGCGTACGCCAGACCGGCATCTGTTCGCGCAGGTGCGCCTGGATACCCTGCGCCAATTCCTGGAACACGGTGCTGGTAGTGCGTCCGCAGCCGGGACAGGCGGTGACCATCGGCGCGAATGCGCGCAGCCCCATGGTCTGCAAAATCTCCTGCGCCACCACCACTTCCTGGGTGCGCGAACCGCCCGGTTCCGGCGTCAGCGACACGCGTATCGTGTCGCCGATGCCTTCCTGCAGCAGCACCGCGAGCGCCGCCGTCGAGGCGACGATGCCCTTGGAACCCATGCCCGCCTCGGTCAGGCCGAGGTGCAGCGCGTAGTCGCATTGCTGCGTCAGCGCGCGGTACACCGCGATCAGATCCTGCACCTCGCTGACCTTACAGGACAGTACGATGCGGTCATGCGCCAAGCCAAGTTCCTCGGCGCGCTGCGCGCTCTGCAGCGCGGAGGCGATCAGCGCGGCGCGCGTCACTTCGCGCACATCCTTGGGCTCGGCGAGGCGCGAATTCTCGTCCATCATGCGCACCACAAGCCCCTGGTCGAGGCTGCCCCAGTTCACGCCGATGCGCACCGGCTTCCCGTTGCGCACGGCAGCAGCAATCATGATCGCGAACGGGTCCTCATCGCTGCGGCTGCGCCCGACGTTGCCGGGATTGATGCGGTATTTCGCCAGCACCTGCGCGCATTCCGGAAACCCGGTGAGCAGGCGATGCCCGTTGTAATGGAAGTCGCCGATCAGCGGCACATCGCAACCCATGGCGTCGAGCTGCCTGCGGATGGCAGGCACCGCGGCGGCGGCCTCCGGCGTATTCACCGTGACGCGCACCAGCTCCGAACCGGCCTGCGCGAGGTCGTAAACCTGCCGCACCGTTGCCTCGATATTCGCCGTATCGGTATTGGTCATGGACTGCACCACGACCGGCGCGCCGCCGCCCAGCATCACCCTGCCGACCGACACCCGTTGCGACGGGCGGCGCCTGATTACGGTTTCGCCCATGCCTATTCCAGCGTCAGCCGCGCCACTTCGTTCGAAGAACTGATAAAAGGCGTCAGGTCGATCTGCTTGCCGCGATAATAAAGCCGTGCCGATGCGGCATGACCGATCACCAGCGAGAACGGCCCCTGCCCCTTCAGGCGCAATTCACTGCCGGGGAGATTGACCTGCGACGACAGTATCTTGTCATCCTTACCCCTGATTTCCGTCCAGGATTCTTCGCCGAACGTCAGGCGCAGCGTGGCAGACTGCAGCGGTATGTCGGGCTGCGCCGCCGGTTTTTCCGCCTGGGCTTGTTGCACAGCCGGAGGCGTTGCAGCCTTTGCTGCCGGAGCCTGCGCTTCCGTCGAAGATCGTGCCGTCATTGCCGCAGGCGGCACGGCCGCCTCGGCAACCGGCGATGCCGGAATAACCTCCACCCTCTCGGGCAGGGCAACCGGTGTTTCAACCTGCGCCGCTTCGGGTTTCGCGGGCGGTGTCGTGAAATTCCATACCGAAAACGCGACCACCACCACCGACAGCAGCAGGGCCGCACCCAGCCAGATCAGGTTTTGCCGCTGCGGAGAAGACGCAACGGGGAATGGCGCTTCGACGGAATTCGGCACCAGCGACTTCTGGGATGCATTTTCCTGTGGCACGGACGCCAGCAGCGGCTGCGCATCCAGTTGCAATATCTTGGCGTAGCTGCGCACAAAGCCGCGCACGAACGGCATCTCGGGCAAACTCCGGAAATCCTCGGCTTCCAGCGCCTCGATCTGGCGCGGCGCGAGCTTGGTCTGCCCGGATACATCCGCGACGCTCAGGCCGAGACGCTCGCGCGCCTCGCGCAGCGTCTTCCCCAATGGAAGCGCCGCTGCGGGTGCAGGGCTCTCGCCTTGGCCGGCGCTGTTTTCTGGAATCTGTTCCATCATTCTCCGCGCATGAGTAATTGGGTTTCGCGCGCGTCGGGGTAACGCTTGCGCAACTGCGCGCCATAGCTGGCCTCGGCATTGCGGTCGCCGACCTTGCGCTCGATGCGCACCGCAAGCCAGAGCTGTTCCGCCGTCAGACTGTCGGATTTCTCCGAAAATTTCACAAGGTATTGCTTGGCGGCGGTGTAATCGCCGCTGCCGAAACTCAGCTCCGCCATCGCCAGCAATGCCTGCGGCAAGTCTGGCTGCACCTGCAGCGCGCGTTTCAGGAACTCCTCGGCATCCTTGCGCTCGCCCGCTTTCTTGTAGCACAGCCCGGCGTTCAGGTAGGCGCGCTCCGGCGTCCCGTACAAGGGGTTTTTCAACGCCGACATGAAATGCGGGATCGATTCTTTTTCCCTGCCCTGCTCGCACAAAAACCAGCCATAGTTGTTGTGCGTTTCGGAATCGTTTTTGTCGAGGCGCAGGCTCTGCTGGAAATCCTCCTCGGCTTCCTTGTACTCGCGCAGGGCCATATGGATCAGGCCGCGCACGTTATAGGCCGGCGCGTAGTTCTGGTCAGCCTGCAAGGCCACATCTATTTCGCCCAGCGCAACGCCCATCTGCGCGCGCTCGTAATACATGCCCGCCAGCTGGGTATGCACCTTTGCGCTGGCGCTGGCGCGCACCTTGAGCTGATCGGGGGCCGACTGCCCTCCGCCGGAGGGCGTGCCGCAACCCGCCAGCACGGTCAACGAAAACAGAAGGGCAATCAGTTTTTTCATCGGCTTACCTCGGCTCATTTATCTGTGCAATGCCACCGGACGCTGCACGGTTCTTCTGGTTTTATCCTGCACCACCCCGGCCAGTTGTCCGCATGCCGCGGCAATATCGTCGCCGCGCGTCTTGCGCGTGGTGGCCACGATGTCCGCCTCCATCAGCACGTCGCGGAAGCGGCGGATCGCCTCCGGCTTCGAGCGCCGGTAAAGCGTTTCCGGGAACGGGTTGAACGGGATCAGGTTGAACTTGCACGGCACGTCGCGCACCAGCCGCACCAGCTCGCGCGCCTGCTGCTCGCTGTCGTTCACGCCGTCCAGCAGCACATACTCGAAGGTGATGAAATCGCGCGGCGCTTTTTCCAGGTAGCGCCGGCAGGCCGCCAGCAGTTCCTTGAGCGGATACTTCTGGTTGATCGGCACCAGCACGTCGCGCAGCTTGTCGTTCGGGGCGTGCAGCGACACCGCCAGCGCGACCGGGCATTCGTCGCGCAGCCGGTCCATCGCCGGCACGATGCCGGAAGTGGACACCGTCACGCGGCGGCGCGACAGCCCGTAGGCGTGGTCGTCCAGCATCAGGCGCAGCGCGCTCACGGTGTGGTCGAAATTCAGCAGCGGCTCGCCCATGCCCATCAGCACAACGTTACTGATCTTCCAATTATTATCAACGTCCTTGCCAAGCTCACGGTTCGCCCACCAGAGCTGGCCGATGATCTCGGCCGTCGAAAGGTTGCGACTGAAGCCCTGCTTGCCGGTCGAACAGAACGCGCAGTCCAGCGAGCAGCCCGCCTGCGTCGAGACGCACAGCGTGCCCCTGCTCTCCTCGGGAATGAACACGGTCTCGACCGCGTTGCCGGTGCCCATGTCCAGCAGCCACTTGCGCGTGCCGTCGTCCGACAGCTCCTCGCGCATCACCCTGGGCGCCTCGACGCAGGCGATCTCTTTGAGTTTTTCGCGCAGCGACTTCGCAAGGTCGCTCATCGCATCGAAATCGGACTCCCCGGACTGGTAGATCCAGCGCAGCACCTGCCGGGCGCGGAACGGCTTTTCGCCGTGTTCCGCGAACCAGGCAGTCAGTGCTGCGGGATCGAAGTCGAGGAGGTTCTGCTTCATCGTGCCAGAGGCTTAGCGGGAATGGATGTTCTTCGTCGCAAAGAAATAGGCGATCTCGGTCTTCGCGTTCTCGGCGGAATCCGAACCATGCACCGCGTTCGCGTCGATGCTGTCGGCGAAATCGGCGCGGATCGTGCCCTTGTCGGCCTTCTTCGGATCGGTCGCGCCCATAAGGTCACGGTGCTTCAGCACGGCGTTCTCGCCTTCCAGCACCTGGATCATCACCGGGCCGGAGATCATGAAACTCACCAGGTCCTTGAAGAATGGGCGCTCGCGGTGCACCGCGTAAAAGCCTTCTGCCTCGGTGCGGGTCAGGTGGCGCATCTGCGCGGCAACGATCTTCAGCCCGGCATTCTCGAAGCGGGTGTAAATCTGGCCGATGACATTCTTGGCCACGGCATCGGGTTTGATAATCGACAGGGTACGTTCAACAGCCATGCTATTTCTCCAAACGGTTAAAGTTAATCAGGAATTTCCAACCCGCGATTCTATCAGGCTTTGCCTGCCGTGTCGCAGGTGGCAAGCCTTATGACCGGAGCGTTTCGCGGAGACTCAGGAGGCCAAAATAGGCCGTTGGGCATATTGACTGGCTAGCGGGATGCTGGAACACTGTGCCAGACTTAAAGATGAGGGAAAGATGCAAAAACATAATGTGAAGCTAACCCTTTAATGGCCGTGGTGCGCATCGTCAAAAACTTCTATTTCCATTGCCCGCCAAAAGGGCGCAATGATTCATGCTTCCGCGCGCGCTGCGCGGCCACTCTCGACGAAATGTTTGAACTGCCGGTGACTACCGTATGTTGCGGGAAATATAACGCCATGGAATATGGAGAACCTATATGCAGAACGCACGGCGCAACTCGTCCCTTGAACAGCCCTCGGGAAGGCTGTTGAGTATGGAAATGATCACATTCATACCCATAGCCCAAGTTGTAGCGTCGTTCTGCTTAAAACAGCCGTGCATCTTTTGAATAGTGTCCCAAAGCTCACAATACTCATACGGTGCTGTGAAAATCTGCTGAAAACGTTCCCGAGCCAGAATCCAGCCCATCCCAGCAACATCTCCCTCTACTCGCCCAAAATCTGCTGGTACCACTTGCGGAATCAACTTTTTTGTCACGGCCTGACTTTATGATCGTCCAAGACAAAGAAAGGCCGATCTCACCGCAAAACTTTGGCAAGTTCGGATTGCTGCGGGACACCAGTGAAGATACGGACATCGTCACCAGCATCTTTGATGTAAATAAACTTCGGTACGCCCCTCGGCGCATATTTTGCGATTTCATCAAGAAAGTCAGCACTGTCGCTCACCTGACTGAATTCGCGCGGTGATGGAGATACATCTGGGGATTTTCCACGCATTACCAAATCAAGGCCCTTAGCTCCGCCCTTGAGGACGGCCGCCGCCTTCTGTCGGCTACTCTCGGTTACTCTGGGCAGCACACCCACCGGTATCCATCGAATCTGCACCGTCACCGGATTCAATAACTGCTGTGCCTTAGCGTACAGGTCACGCGAATATGGGCAATTCGGATCGACATAGGCATAAACGATCCGCGCTCCATCGCCTTGGGCGATCCATGACGTTCGAGAGAGCCCATCCCATATCCGGGCATCGGCGCCAGTCAGTGCAGACCCATCCGCCGCCGCAGACGAGGCAAAAGCAGCCATGAGTAGAACCGCAACATTAGCAGCAAGCATCTTCATGCTCGACATCTTGAATATATAACTGAAAATTCGCATTTCTTTACTCCTCCAAAATTATGGCGCACAGTGTTTCAGCATTCCCGGCATAAATCAATATGCCGGATTGCATATATATTTCGATCTATGCTTATTTTGTTAAACCACGAGTTAATGGGGCAGGCTCAAATCATCTTGAAATTGCATGTGGGCGGAATGCCTTTCTCTGCAAGCTAAAGGGGTCAGACTCGAATTATTTTGAGATTGCAGGAAGACGAAAAGCCTTGTTCAATCCCGCAACGTCACCGTAACACCCGCCTCGCCTTTTGCGGCCTGATACTCCGCCGCAATCGCCACGCCCGGCACGCAAACCAGCTCGTCGCCACAATACAGCAGCGGCAGGCGTTCGCGCCGCCAGGGCGGGACATGGTGTTCCTGCAGGAGGTTCTTCAGGGTGCGCGTCGCGGCGTTCGGGTGCGGGCGCAGGGTCTCGCCGCCGCCGCGCAGGCGGAGGGTGACCGGTGCGCCTTGCAGCTTCGCGATGCTGATGCCCGCCCCTTCCGTCCGCTCAAAGCGCAGGCGGGCATGCAAGGCGGTCCAAGTCAGCTCGGCCTCGCCCTGCCACGGCAACACCAAGTTCGGGTCGAACTCGCCGAGGGTGCGTAGCGCATAGACCCTGCCTTGGTAGCGATGTGCTTCCCAATCACCAAAAGCGACACACACCGCCGCATCCTGCCGCGCTTCGCATAGCTGGTGCAGCATGTCGTCGAGCTGCACGGTCTGCGGCATCGGCGCGCCGCACTGATGCAGGAAATAGCGCAGCAGATTTTTGGCGCGGGGGCGGGAGAGGGATTGGAGGTGCGTGATTTCGAGAGCACCCTCTCCCCTACCCCCTCCCCCGCCTGCGGGGGAGGGGAATGAATCTGGTGCGTCGAGCCGCGCGAGGTCGTCGAGCAGCTCGCTCGCCTCGGCGAAGTGTTGCGCGCTGCGCGCGAGGGTGTCGCGGCAGGCGGGGAATCTTTCTTCCAGGAGCGGCAGCGCGCGGTGGCGCAGGAAGTTGCGCGGGTAGCTGTCGTCGGCGTTGCTCTCGTCCTCGATCCAGCGCAGGCCTTGCGCCGCGGCGTAATCGAGGATTTCCCGGCGCGAGCAGTGCAACAAAGGGCGGAGCAGAGTGGGAGATTGAGTTTTATCACCCTCTCCCCCGCCCTCTCCCATCGAGGGAGAGGGAGTGCGCATCGCAGGCATCGCGGCCGCGCCCTTGACCCCCGCGCCGCGCAGCAGTTGCAGCAGCAGGGTCTCGGCCTGGTCGTCGGCGTGGTGCGCGAGCGCGACGAAGTCTGCTGGCTGCTTCGCGAACGCCGCATGGCGCAGTTTGCGCGCGGCCGCCTCGATGCCGTGTTCGCGCAGCGGGGCGATGTCCACATGCTCGACCCGCAGCGGGATGGCATAGCTCGCGCAGACCTCGGTGCAGAACGCCGCCCAGCTATCGGCGTTGGGGCTGATGCCGTGGTGGACATGCAGGGCGGAGAGTTGCCAGGAGAAGCGCGGCGCGAGTTGGTGCAGGAGATGCAGCAGTACGACTGAATCGACCCCGCCGCTCAGGCCGACCAGGATGGAACTGCGCGCGGGAAGGAGCTGCGCAAGCTGTGCCGCGAGGCGTTCGACGAGGTGATTATGTGACACAGGCAGACATCCTGCGCAACGCCGCTATCGGGTCGCGCAGCAGGTTTCCTTTAGTGAAGCGTGACTTCCTTGAACTTGCCATAGCTCATCAGGCGGTTGAAGCGGTCCTGCAGCAGGTTGGTGAGCGGCTTGTTTTGCGCCGTTTTCAGCGCATCCTGCAACGCCTTCTTCACGTTCTGCATGGTCATGGCGTAATCGCGGTGCGCGCCGCCCAGCGGCTCGTTGATGATCTTGTCCACCAGACCCAGCGTCTTGAGGCGCGTCGCGGTGATGCCCAGCGTCTCGGCGGCATCCGGCGCCTTTTCCGCGCTCTTCCACAGGATCGAGGCGCAGCCTTCCGGCGAGATCACCGAGTAGGTGCTGTATTGCAGCATCAGCAGCGCGTCGCCCACCGCGATCGCCAGCGCGCCGCCCGAGCCGCCCTCGCCGATCACTGTGCAGATGATCGGCACGCGCAGTTCGGTCATTTCGTAGAGGTTGCGCCCGATCGCCTCGGACTGGCCGCGTTCTTCCGCGCCCACGCCGGGATAGGCGCCTGGCGTGTCGATGAAGGTCATGATGGGGATGCCGAATTTCTCCGCCAGCTTCATGAGGCGCAGCGCCTTGCGGTAGCCCTCGGGGCGCGGCATGCCGAAGTTGCGCGCGATCTTCTCCTTGGTGTCGCGCCCCTTCTGGTGGCCGATCACCATCACGCTCTGGCCGTTGAAGCGCGCCAGCCCGCCGACGATGGCCTTGTCGTCGGCATACGCGCGGTCGCCGTGCAGTTCCTCGAAATCGGTGAATAGGTGCTCGACGTAATCCAGCGTGTAGGGGCGCTGCGGATGACGCGACACCTGCGAAATCTGCCAAGGCGTGAGCTTGGCGTAGATGTCCTTGGTCAGCGCCTCGCTCTTCTTCGATAGACGCCCGATTTCGTCGGCGATGTCGAGCGCCGAGTCGTCCTGCACATAGCGCAGTTGCTCGATCTTGTCTTCCAGTTCGGCGATGGGGCTTTCGAAATCCAGAAACGATACTTTCATGTTTGGTCCCGTGTTGCTCTTTTATGCGGCGCGATGATACTACAAACCGAAGAACCGCTTGACGGTTGCGAGCACTTCGCCATGCTGGTGGTGGATTACCTTGTGCTTGGATTCCTCGTCCAGGTTCTGCATCGCGCTGTCCAGTTGCAGGCGGCGCGCCACCAATATGTGCGATATCTCTTCAGCGATGCTGGGGCGCGCCAGCAGAATTTCCTCGAAGGCCTCCTTGTCGAGGCGGTAGCATTCCACATCGGTCCTCGCGATGACCGTCGCCACGCGCGGCGAACCTGTCATCAGGCTCATCTCGCCGAAGAAGGCGCCGTTGGAGAGCACGTTCAGGCTGCGTTTCTCGCCGCCCGCTCCTTCCAGGTACACCTCCGCCTCACCGCTGATGATGATGAACAGCCAGTGCTGCGCGGGCGTGCCCTGCCTCGCGATGACGTTGCCCTTGGCGAACGGGGCGTATTTCAGGCGCTCCGCCAGCTTGCGCAGCTCGTCGTCCGTCATCTGCGCGAACAGCTCGACGCGCTTGAGCGTCTTGATGCGGCGCAGCAGTTCGCGCTGGCGCATCGCCTCCTCGTATTTTTCGCTTTCCTTGATGTAATGGACGTTCTGCTCTTCCACAGCAAGCTTGATGCCGGCGCGCTCCAGCGCAGTGTAGACATGCCAGCGCACCGACGCATCGGTGGAATCGTCCGCCGCGAGGTCGGTCAGCCAGTAGCGCAGTGCGTAGCGGGCACAGCCCTTGTCCATCTCCATGAGCACGCAGTTCGGCTGGGGAGCCTTGGACACGTTGTCGATCTCCGCCTGCAGGATGGCGCTCTCCACCGCGTTGACCACGCGGGTCGGCGTCACGCCGAGGTGGACGTTGAACCACACCCAGCGCCGCCATTGCACCGGCTGGTCGGTGCGCCGTCCGAGTACCAGGAACTTGTTCTTCATCAGCTGGCTGTTGGGGAACACCACGGTTTCCCAGTTGCGCGTCTCGACCAGCGTGGAGCGCCAGCGGATATCTACCACGCGGCCGGAGATGTCGTCCACCTTGATCCAGTCGCCGATCTGGATGGAGTTGTCGAGCTGCAGCGCGAGGCCGCCGAGGATGTTGCCCAGCGTATCCTGCATCGCGAACGCCACGACGGCGGTGATCATCGCCGAGGTCGCGACGATGCTGCCCAGGTCCAGCCCGGCGTAGCGCAGCCGCACCAGCCCCCAGGCGATGTAGCCGATGATGACGAAGATGTCCTCGGCGATGCGCGGCGGCATGATGCGCATCAGCGGCAACGCGATGCGGAACACCACCAGCCCCCATAGGCGGATCACCGCGATACCCGCGCAGATCAGCCCCGCCTCGTGGAGCACGGCGGCGGCGGCGGCAAATTGCAGCGCGTGAATCAGGCCGCTGGTAAATTGCAGCGCCAGGCTGGCGAAGAAGAAGGCCAGCGTGTTCAGGACGCTCTTGCGCTCTTCCTTCAGGAAATGAAACAGCAGGAAGGCCAGCGCCAGCGTCATCGCCAACACCGGCAGCGACTCTTCGCGCCAGAAAAACTGCATCGCGGTATTCAAGAAAGGCATGCTTGTTCCTTGTGCTCGGATGGCGGCATTTTACATCATCGAATATCGGGCGAGCGGCTTGGCGCGCCGCCAAAATGCCCAAGTGCAGACCTGAGTCAACGACAAGCGACGGACATGGTCGCCGCCGAGGACATCCACCTGCAACTGCGCGATCTTCCCGGCGCGCAGCGCATGCCATAGCGGCTGCGCATAAGCCGTCTCGAATTCCTGCAACGCGGTGCGCCAAGCAGCCAGGTCGCCGCCCCGCAAAGCCGAACGCAGGCCCGTCCAGACCAGCAGTTGCCTGTCGCCATTTCCCTCGCCGCGCCATTGCGCCGGCCACCCCGCAAAGGAAGCCCCTGCAGCCGCAGCGAACATCTCGGCCAGCGGTTCGTCCGAACTCACGCTGTCATAATTTTTCTGCAATGGCTCAGCGAAACTACAGCCGCCGCCCCACAGCCACAGACTGTTGAGCGGCAATGCACCCCGCGCCTCGCGGTCCTCGTTCGCGGGATGGGAGTGCAGCAGCATCTGGATTTCGTTGAACATCCGATGCCAGTGCGCGGCCTCCTTGCCGCTCGGCAGCAGGCTGCGCACGTTGCGCCCGGCCGCCTGCGACAGCGGCACGGTCTCGATATCCGGCAAGCGGTCGAGCCGCAGATACCAGCGCTGCGGATGCGGCGCGAAAAACTCCATGCCCTGCCCGGCGAAATGCTCGTTCAGCGCGGCACACAGTTGCGCGGCCTCGCCCACGCTGACCTCCACCTCCGGCAGCAGGACCAGTTGGTCGCGCTGCAAACGCAGATACACCGGATCGGCGCGCAGCCAGCAGCCCTCGTCAAGCCCATCGAACGCGGCGGAAATCGGCGCAACCGGCGCATCCGCCCCGCAAGGCACGCCAAACAACTCGTACAGATAATTTTCCAGGGAAGCCCGTTCCTCCGCTCGCCCTGAGCCTCCTGAGCTTGCCGAAGCAGCAGCAGACCCTGTCAAAACTCCGCGCGCCAGCATCTTTTCCAATGCCGGCAGGCGCAAATCCGCACAAACCTCGGCGGCAAAATCCGCCGGCAAAAACAAATCGCAAACCATCAGATGAATTTTTTTCATGGCAGCAAGTTTATCATTTGCCCGAAAAACCATTTCCGGCAAGGCAGACTTGAAGGAGACACTAGCGAAATCCGTTCACCCTGAGCTTGTCGAAGGGCTCACCACTAACGGAAGACTTTCAGCGCGCCCTGAAAAATATCAAGCCAGGTTGACAGCAATACCGCCACCTCCTAAAGTTCACCGGCTTGCGCAACCGCCGCAGCCTATCGCCCCGCAAAGTACGGCGCGAAGACGGCGGGAAATCAGCACAGGAGGCTGGCGCAACTCCCTCATTAGCCTCCCCCTTGCAGGGGAGGATAGGGTGAGGGTAGAACCGTTCCGCTCACGCGGATTTATCGTTATTCAGGTGATAACAATTGCTGGCCTCCATCCACCTCAATCGTGATGCACGGACAATGGCCCATGCTCATGCACGTGCGATGCTTAGCCTCGAATCTAAATCCTGAAAAGTAAAGCCCGGCAGGTTTCCCCGCCGGGCTTGGATACAGAATCTTTCGATTCTTTATTGTAGCAACGGCTCTCACCCCGGATAAGCTACGGTGCGAATCATAAGGGAGAAAACGAATGGCAAGCAAGAAGAAAAATCTCGGCCCGCTGACTTTCGGTTTGGACATCGGTATTGCTTCGGTCGGATGGGCGGTGCTGGGCGAAAACCGCATCATTGATCTCGGGGTGCGGTGCTTCGATGCGGCGGAGGATCCTAAAACAGGCGACTCCCTGAATGAACATCGCCGCCTAATGAAAACACAGCGTAACCGCTTACATAGGCGTGTACTCCGCCTCAAGAAATTACGCCGCCTGCTTCGTGACATAGGCGCTGTCCCTAATGCGAACATAGAAAACTTCACTACCACCTCAAGCAAAAAAGGCAACCCTGCAAGATCAGAGCCTTGGGAACTGCGCGCCAAGGGACTGGATGAAAAACTTGATGGGGCTGACTGGGCGCGGGTGCTTTATCACATCATCAAGCATCGTGGTTTTTATGCCGCAAGAAAATCCGAGACCGTGGACGACAACAAGGAGGGTGGCAAACTTACCAAGGGAGTAAAGCGCACTGCCGCCCTTATGCAGGGCAAATGGCGCACTCTGGGAGAAATGGCCGCAAAAGATGAGGCCTTTTTGCAGACCAAGCGCAACAAGGCTGGCAGCTACCTCAACAGCTTCTCCCGCAGTTTATTGGATGAAGAACTCCGCAAGCTCTTTGAGTCCCAGCACAACTCAGGCAACCCATATGCTTCCGCAGAGCTGGAGCAAGCCGTTCTCGAATTGCTCTGGTATCAGAAACCCTCCATAACCGGCAAGGCTATGTTGGAAATGATTGGTCGCTGCACCTTCGAAAAAGACGAATACCGTGCCCCCAAGAGAAGTTTCAGCGCAGAAAGATTCGTCTGGCTATCGTCGAAGTTAAACAACATCAAGATTATTCAAGCTGGCGAAAGAAGATCACTGACCCCCGGCGAACTACAAGTTGCGAAGGATTTGCCTTACAGGCTTGCAAAAGTCACCTACAAGCAATTACGCCGAGCCATTGGACTCAGCGATTCGCCAAATGCCGGATTTGCGGGGCTTCCCTACAGCATAAAGAGAAACAAGAAAGGCGAACTGGTTGACCCCGAGGAAGCCACGCTGATCGAATTGAAAGGCTGGCATGATCTCAAGAAGGAATTGGATAACGAAGCGACCAGACACGCATGGGAACGGCTAAGTGGCAATGCCCTGGCAGGCAACCCAATTGAAATGGATGCCATTGCGCTTGCTCTTTCTATTTACAAGAGCGACGAAGAACTCAAGCTGGAACTGGCCAAACTTAATCTTGATGCAGTAACTATCGAAGCAATTCTGAGAGTGGATTATTCAAACTTCATCCAACTTTCCAACAAGGCGATTACCAAGTTGATGCCACACCTTGAAGCGGGGCTTCGCTACGACGAGGCATGCTCGCAGGCAGGTTACAACCACGCCAAACCCAACGAAGAAACCTCATGCAGCAAATACCTGCCAGCCTTCAATTTAAAGGAAATCCGCAACCCTGTGGTATTCCGCGCACTGAATCAAACACGCAAAGTGCTGAATGCTCTGATTGCAGACTACAGGTGTTCGCCTGTGGCTATCCATGTCGAACTGGCACGCGACCTTTCAAAGACGTGGGAGGAGCGCAAAGAAATCGAAGCCGGTCAAAAGGAATTCCAGGTAGAGAAACAGGCCACCGTAGATTACTTCATCGAGCAGGTTGGGCGTTCGCCAAAAGGCGATGAATTGCTGAAAATGCGGCTCTATCGAGAGCAGGATGGGCAGTGCGCCTATTCCTTGCATCCATTGGCGCTGGATGGAGACATTCGCCGCATCTTCGAAGACAACACCACCCAGATTGATCACATCCTGCCCTACTCTCGCTCTTTTGACGACAGCCAGAACAACAAGGTGTTGGTTCTCACCAAACAAAACCAGAACAAGGGAAACCAGACTCCTTTCGAGTTTATGGATGGCGTAAATCAAAGCTCGCAATGGCGGAATTTCGAAGCATGGGTACGGGGCCACAAAAATATCCGCAAGGCCAAGCGGGATCGCCTGCTGCGTAAGAGTTTCACTACAGAAGAAGCCGAAGGGTTTAAATCGCGCAACCTCAACGATACCCGCTATATCACCAGATACTTTGCGGATTATGTTCGACAGCGCCTCCAGTTCGCACCGGATGCAAGCGGCCAAATAAAACCGCGCGAAAGCCGCGTGCTCTGTCCGGCTGGTGGCTACACCAACTTTCTGCGCGCCCGCTGGGGATTAACAAAGAACCGCGCGGCCAGCGACCTGCACCACGCATTGGATGCCTGCGTAATTGCGGCAGCCACACGGTCACTGCAAAAGCGCGTGAGCAATTTTTCCCGCAAGGGTGAACTGGTCCAACTCCCGGACGGAACATTCGCCGACAAGGAAACCGGAGAAATTCTTAACGCAGAAACTGCAACAGCACTCGGCGAGCGCTTCCCGCAACCGTGGCCGCATTTCCGGGAAGAAGTTCAGGCACGGCTCTCCGCAAACCCGAGTGAAATCATCCGCGAGTATTTCTCAACCTACGACGAATCAGTGCTGGCAGGCCTCAAGCCCGTGCTAATTTCACGAGCCATCAAGCACCGTGCTGGAGGCCCGGTGCATCAGGACACGGTACGCTCAAAAAAATCGCATCTCGGCAAAGATACCAGCAGTAAACGCGTGCGACTGGAAGGCCTAAAAATAGCTGATCTGGACAATATCGTGGGTGCTCACGATGGGCGCAATGAAGCCCTAATTGATATTTTGCGTAATAGGCTGGAAGCCCATAAAGGTGACGGAAAGAAAGCTTTCGGCCCCAACATGCCGCCAGTCCACAAGCCGCGGCGGGATGGCACACCCGGCCCGCTGATTCGGGCAATCAAAATTAAGGATGTCCAGAAAGGTGGGGTTCCAGTTCGAGGAGGTATCGCCGACCAAGCCAGCATCTGGCGTGTGGATGTATTCCACAAAACAGGCAAGTTTTATCTCATACCGATCTATCAATCGGACCGCAGAAAAAATGGTGTGTTGCCAAGCCGTGCCGCAACAGCCAATACGCCACGTGATGAGTGGACAATGATTGATGAAAGTTTTGATTTCAAATTTTCACTGTTCCCAAATGATCTAGTTAAACTCAAAAATCGGAACACCACATTTTTCGGATATTTTGTCGGGCTGGGTGTTGCAACGGCAAGTATTTCGATCAGATCACATGACAACAATGAGTCCATAGCCACTGGAAAAGCCTGGCAAGGTGTATGGGTAAATCTCGGCGTAAAAATCGGCATCCGGTCCTTTGAAAAATTTCATGTAGATGTGCTGGGAAACTTCTACCCCGCCCCGCCGGAGAAACGCCGTGACTTGGCGTAGCGTCGTCATCTCCCGCCCCGCCAAGCTCAAGCGGGATCATTACTCGCTCGCCATCGAGCAGGAGCAGACCGCCTGCGTGCCGTTCGAAGACATTGCGGTGATCGTACTCAACCACCGCGAGATCACGCTAACCCACCCAGTGCTGTCAGCCTGCGGCGAGTATGGCATCAGCCTGTTCGCCACGGGCGATACGCACCATCCCAGCGGCGTGTTCCTGCCCTTCCTGCCGCATTCGCGCGCCACGCGCTGGCTGCGCCTACAACTCGACCTGCCGCGTCCCATCGCCAAGCAGACATGGGCAGCCATTGTGCGCAAGAAGATCGCTAACCAGGCCACCGTGCTGCGCATGGCCGGACGCGACAGCGCAGACAGGCTGGATTCCTATGCTCGGCGGGTGCGCTCGGGCGATGCAGACAACCTCGAAGGACAGGCCGCCTTCTTCTACTTCACACAACTGTTCGGCAAGGACTTCCGCCGTGACCAAGCGCGCTTCGCCAATGCCGCGCTGGACTATGGCTATGCCGTGCTGCGCGGCACAATTGCGCGCGGTCTGGTGGCGCATGGACTGATGCCTTCCATTGGACTGTTCCATGCCAGTGAGCAGAATGCCTTCAACCTCGCAGACGACGTGATCGAACCTTTCCGCCCGCTGGTGGATCTGTTCGTGCACAGGATGATTCCGCAGCCCGACGACGAACTGCATCCCGAAGACAAGGTTGCCTTGGTGAGCCTGCTCAACGTGGATGTGGGCATGCCGCGCGGCAAGATGTCCGCGCTCTCTGCCATCGAGCATATGATCGAAAGCCTCGCCCGCATCTATGACGGCGGCAGTGAATCGCTGTTGGAAGCGCCCGGCATCATTGGACTGGAGCAGCACCGGCTGGAGTGTTGAGCCGTGAGTACGGAGACCCGACGATTCATGCGCCTGCTCGTATTCTTCGATCTCCCGGTGGTTACCAAGGCGGAACGCCGCGCCTACACCATATTCCGCCGCTTTTTGGTCAACGACGGCTACGACATGATCCAGTTCTCGGTGTACGGTCGCATCCTGAACGGCAACGATGCGCTGGAAAAACACTACAAGCGACTGGTAGATAACCTGCCGCCCGAAGGCTCGGTGCGCTGCCTGAGCGTGACGGAAAAGCAATTTGCCAGCATGAAACTGCTCGTCGGCCTGCCACTTTTTCAGGAAAAAGCCATCAAGGCCAACCAAATGCTGTTGTTCTGAATCCCTTTCAGGAAGCAAAACGCCCACCCAGCCTAAGCTGGGCGGGCATCTGCGTAAGGCCTATGGTAGCTCATCCGGGGTGAGAGAGGGAGCTACAACGTCGCAAATGGCGCAAACAAGGGTGTTCCGATGGTAGCTCATCCGGGGTGAGAGAGGGAGCTACAACATCTGTTGTTGAGTACCATATCCCCAAGCTATGGTAGCTCATCCGGGGTGAGAGAGGGAGCTACAACGGTTCTGTTCAGCAATATCCCGCATCTGACATGGTAGCTCATCCGGGGTGAGAGAGGGAGCTACAACCTGAAGCCAGTTATTACCATACTGGGCAAAATGGTAGCTCATCCGGGGTGAGAGAGGGAGCTACAACTTGTCCCGCTAATTCAACTGGCACCTCTTCATGGTAGCTCATCCGGGGTGAGAGAGGGAGCTACAACCCGTAGTTGTAAATATACTGCGCTGAAAAAATGGTAGCTCATCCGGGGTGAGAGAGGGAGCTACAACAATCCCTGGTTCGATAGCGATACAGTCTTGATGGTAGCTCATCCGGGGTGAGAGAGGGAGCTACAACCCAGTCCGCCGAAGTACCGCCTCGCGACATATGGTAGCTCATCCGGGGTGAGAGAGGGAGCTACAACCGCGCAAATAGAGAGCATGGGAGCTGAGGAATGGTAGCTCATCCGGGGTGAGAGAGGGAGCTACAACTGCTTTAACGCTCGCAACAATTTTGTACCCATGGTAGCTCATCCGGGGTGAGAGAGGGAGCTACAACTGGGCAATAAGAACAGCGTCAACATCGACAATGGTAGCTCATCCGGGGTGAGAGAGGGAGCTACAACGCCGGCCGGACGACCCCGCAAGGGGGCAATCCGGCCATCGTTCCCGCTTCGCGGGGCTTGGCAAGAAACCGTACCCCGTAACAGTGGTTGTGGCCTGCAAAAGCTCGTCAGCTAACGAATCAGCGCCGCTCCGCCCAATACCCAGGGCGGCGGCGTTGATGTGCAACCGCGATCACTCTTACAAATGATCCTTGGATTCGAAAAACTAATGTATACGGGAAACGCTTGAAATATAGCCTGGTTGTTCCATGCTGGCCGGATGCGCCGATGCCGGGTTGTTCGGCGGCCAGTTGTGCGATACGCCGCAATTCCTGTATGAACGCGCGGCTGGGCAATGTGCCACCATTATCTCGATACCAGCGGGTTGCCTCCTCTACTTCGGCAAGCGCCTCTGAGTTGAACGAGAGGCGCACGATCAGCGTGCGTTATCAACGATGGCTTCAAGGCGAGCAAAAACCTCTTCCGCCGGTATCCAGACCGTTTTGCCTGCATCCATATCTGCCACACGCCGGGCGATTTCTTCATCCCATGCTTTGGCGATGGCTTCGGGTGTATCGTCAGACTCGCTTTCCAGGCTAACGATAAGGCGGTGGATCAGTTCGCCGCGTTCCTTGGGCGAGAGTTGCAAGGCTTCAGCTTCCAGCTTTTCCAGGATTTGTGCCATGAGATCCTCCAAAACATAGATATTTCCGCCGGCATCATATCACCCATAAACGAAGCCGATGACCCCATCATTTTTTCCGCCCTCCAGCACTGGAGCCATTGCCCGCGCCAGTGAGCCTGACTCACCTGGAGCAGGCATTCGACCGCACCCATATATGCGTGGCAAGCGCGGTCGGGCCTAGTTGCATCCGCCGCCTTGTGGCACACTTACGCCCGTTCCAATTATTACAGCCCTATCTTGCAACCCTACGAACTGTTCATCGGCCTGCGCTACACCCGTGCCAAGCGGCGCAACCATTTCATCTCGTTCATCTCGCTGATTTCCATGCTCGGCATGGGGCTGGGCGTGATGGCGCTGATTGTGGTGCTGTCGGTGATGAACGGCTTCCAGAAGGAAATCCGCGCGCGCATGCTGGGCGTGTCGCCGCATGTGGAGGTGGTCGCGGACGGCGGGCGGCTGCATGACTGGCAGGCCGTGCTGGACAAGGTCGCGCAGTACCCACAGGTCTCCGCCGCCGCACCGTATGTCGCCGGACAGGGCATGCTGTCGTTCGGCCAGAGTGTGCAGGGCGTGATGGTGCGCGGCATAGACCCGCAGCAGGAAACCGCCATTACCGGGCTCTCCGACAAGATGAAGGTGGGCGCGCTGGGCAATCTGCGCGGCGGGGAATTCACCATCGTGATCGGCTCCGACCTCGCGCGCGCACTCGGCGTGAAACTCAACGACAAGATCATGCTGATCGCCCCGCAGGGGCAGATCACGCCCGCCGGCATGATGCCGCGCCTCAAGCAGTTCCGCGTGGCGGGCATCTTCGAGATCGGCATGGCGCCCTACGACAACAGCCTCGCGCTGATCCACATGAATGACGCGCAGAAACTGTTCCAGCTCGGCGACGCGGTAACCGGCATCAGCGCCAGGCTGCACGACATCGACCTCGCGCCGCGCGTGGCGCGCGAGCTGCAGAGCCAGCTGCCGGCCGACCTGTACGCCAACGACTGGACGCACCAGAACAGCAATTACTTCCGCGCGGTGCAGATGGAAAAGAAGATGATGTTCATCATCCTGTCGCTGATCGTCGCGGTGGCAGCGTTCAACATCGTCTCCACGCTGGTGATGGCGGTTACCGACAAGCAGGCCGACATCGCGATCCTGCGTACCCTTGGCGCGTCGCCGCGCAGCATCATGAAAATCTTCATCGTGCAGGGGGTAGTGATCGGCGTGATCGGCACGCTGCTCGGCAGCCTCAGCGGCATCGCGCTGGCACTGAATCTCGACGTAGTGGTGCCGTTCATCGAGCGCCTGTTCGGCGTGCAGTTCCTCGCCAAGGACGTGTATTACATCACCGAGTTGCCGTCCGACCTGCGCTATCCCGAGGTCGCGGTGGTCGCTTCCATGTCCTTCCTGATCAGCCTGCTGGCGACGCTCTATCCGAGCTACCGTGCTTCCAAAACCCAACCTGCGGAGGCATTGCGCTATGAGTAAGAAGCAGGATTCAGGAAACGTGATCTCCTGCCGCGGCCTGCGCAAGACCTTCACCATCGGCAAGGAGGATGTGCCGGTGCTCAAGGGCGTCGATCTCGACGTGCGGCGCGGCGAGCGCGTCGCCATCGTCGGCGCGTCCGGTTCGGGCAAGAGCACGCTGCTGCACCTGCTCGGCGGGCTGGACAAGGCCAGCGGCGGCAACGTGCAGGTGCTCGGCCAGGAAGTGGAGCAGATGAATGAGGCTCAGCGCGGCGAGTTGCGCAACCGCGCGCTCGGCTTCGTCTACCAGTTCCACCACCTGCTGCCGGAATTCACCGCACTGGAAAACGTCGCGATGCCGCTGCTGATCCGCGGTATGAAGAAACCCGAGGCCGAGCCACGCGCCGCGGCGATGCTGGAACAGGTCGGGCTGGCGCACCGCCTGCGCCACCACCCCGCCGAACTCTCCGGCGGCGAGCGCCAGCGCGTCGCCGTGGCGCGCGCGCTGGTCACCGAACCGGCCTGCGTACTGGCTGACGAGCCCACCGGCAACCTCGACCGCAACAGCGCCCAGGCGCTGTTCGAACTGATGCAGCAGCTCAACGAAAAATTCGACACCAGCTTCATCGTCGTCACCCACGACTACGAACTGGCGGGGCGGATGCAGCGCCGTCTGCGGCTGCTGGACGGCGTGCTGCTGGAAGGGTAGCCCGGAGCACACTGAGCAAACCGCTCAGGCGAACTTCCTCAAGGCCGCGCAGGCCACCCCGTAGATCAGCACTGCCAGCAAAATCACCGCGGCAAAACCCAGATGTATCGCCAGCAGCGTGGCGAGGACCGCACCCACCACCGAGGCGAAGCCGTTGATCGCCCACGCCCAGGGAATGGCACTCTCGGCGGTGCCCGCGAGCCGCATCATGCCGGTCGGGAACGGCACGCCCATGCATGTCGCCAGCGGCGCGATCAGCGCAACGGAGATGATGATCTTCGCCGCGTCGGAGAGATGGATCAGCGAGCGGAACAGGCCGGGCAGGAAGGCCAGATAGAGCAGCGCCAGGACGCCCATCGCGACTACCGCAATGAGGACCTTGTTCGCCGTCTGCCAGCGCCCGGCAAGCCAGCTTCCCGCTGCAGCGAACACCAGGAAGGCGCATAGCACCACGGCTACCGCGTACAGAGGGTGCGCGAGGAACAGCACGAATTTCTGGATGAAGGCGATCTCCATGAACATGAAAGCGAAGCCGATCGCGAGGAAATACAGCGCCACCGGCGCACCGGGCAAGGTGCGCCGGCAACTCGACAGCGCAAGCGGCACCAGGATCAGCAGGACGCTTGCCGCAATCGCCTGCAGCAGCGTCGCAACCAGCAGCGGATAACTCCAGTCGAACAGCGACATGCCGCCCCGCTCGCGCAGGGAGAAGATTTCTGCCGCGGCCTTCCATTTGAAGAAGCGGAAGAAATGCGGCCGGTCGTCGGTCGCCGGCTTGATGAAGAACTTGTACTGGTTGATGAAATCCTGACGCTGCGGACTCAGCAGCGCAACGGCGCCCTCGAAAAAATAGGGCTGCGGCAGGATGTTGTAGCGGTTCGCCTCACCGGCTTGCATGCCGGGATGCCAGGCCAGGTCGAAGGAACGCGCGCGGCTGAATTTTTTGATTGCTGCGATTTCGCGTGCGGTGAAATCACCGTTCTTCACCAGCAGCGTGACGGTCTTCCAGCCGCGGATCATCGCCAGCCGCGCGGCGGGATTGGGCACGCCATTCTTCTCCAAAGCAGATACCGCCGTGGCGAACAGTTTCAGCGCATCACGCGGCGGCAGCACGAGCCAGCGGGTGACGGCGAGCATGCCTCCCGGTGCGAGGCGGTTCAGGTAGGCCTGGAGCGCCTCGACCGTGTAGAGATAGTTTTCGCTCAGGCCATACAACCCGGCCGAGGCGGTGCCGAACGAATCGAGCAGCGCCACCTGGATCAGGTCGTAGCGCTGATCGCTGGCATTAACGAAGCCGCGCACCTCGGCTTCGTATACACGCACGCCGGGCTGGCCGTAAAGATTGCCGGAAAAGTCGCGGAAACGCTGGCTGACCAGATCGCTGACGTTGTGGTCCAACTCCACCGCATCGATCACGGTGCTGCGATAGTAGAGCGCCTGCAGCACATCGCTGCCGGCACCGGCACCCAGCACTAAGACGCGCGGCTTCACAAGCAAATGATACGGCAGCGCCGAAGTGAGCTGGCCGAGATAGGCCAGCGGCGCGAGATCGCCATCGAATCTGGTCAATGCCGACGGCCCGTCGCCGTCGACGAACACACCCAGCTGGGGCGGCGGCTCCATCGTGGCATTGAGGCTCATCCCCGGCGCTTGGCGCAGCGGCACGCGGGTATTTTTCACGACCGTGACCTGCCCCAGCGGACTCGTGCGCTCCTCGACCACCCGCGCCCCGGTAATGTTCAGGGCCTGGCTCAGGTCCTTGTACGGAGAGGGCTGCAGTTGGATGCCGGGCAGCGCCACGGCGGCCAGCACGGCCAGCCCGGCGAACACCCCCGTCAGCCATCTCGGCCGCAGCTTCAGTTCGGCGGTGGCGATCGCGGCGGCCAGCAAAGCCACCGACTCAAGAACGGTCAGCAGCCGCTCTGGCGGCACGAGGAACAGCGCACCGATCACGCCCAGGCTGCCCGCTCCCGCACCGAGGATGTCGCAGGTATAAACGCGCGGTGCCTCTCTGCCGAAGCGCGAGAAGACCAGGCCGATGCCCATCCCTCCGCAGAAGAACGGCAGCATCATCAGCAGGTAAATGGCGAGCAGCTTGGCGGGCTGGGTCTTGTCCCACAGCAGCTCGAGCGGATTGAAAGGCACCTGCTGCGCCAGCAGAAAAGCCGCGGGCATCAGCACAGCTAATGCGACAGCGGCCGTGACATATACCGCGCCGAAGTATGGAGCGATTTTTTCCTTGAGCAGGATCAGCAAGCTGCCGCTCGCCCCGTAGCCCAGCATCGCCGCGCTGATGATCATGTAGGCAAAGTGGTGCCACAGCACGATGCCGAACAAACGCGTCAGCAACACCTCGTAGGCGAGGACGCAGGCGGAGAGCAGGCCGATGGCGATGTAGGGCGGACGGTTCATGGCCCTCTCCCCAGCCCTCTCCCGCAAGCGGGCGAGGGGGACAAGGACTCGCTGCGCGAGTTTCATGTTAATGCCCGCCGGTCAGCGGAACGAAACGCACCGGCAGAATCTGGCGGTTGGTCAACGAGCCATCTTTCTTTTTCTCCACCAGCATCAGGTACTGGGTCATGAATTGGGTGCCGAGCGGAATCACCATGCGCCCGCCCGGCTTGAGCTGTTTTATCAGGGGCGGCGGCACATGACTGGCGGCAGCCGTGACCATGATCGCGTCGAACGGCGCCGCTTCCGGCCAGCCGTAGTAGCCGTCGCCCACCCTGGTCTGCACGTTGCGGTAGCCGAGCGCCATCAGCCGCTCGCCCGCCTCCATTCCGAGCGGCTCGATGATTTCGATGCTGTAAACCGACTTGGCCAGTTCCGCGAGAACCGCCGCCTGGTATCCCGAGCCGGTGCCGATCTCGAGCACCTTGTCGCCCGCCTTGACCTTCATCAGGTCGGTCATCAGCGCCACGATGAAGGGCTGCGAAATCGTCTGCCCGTGGCCGATCGGCAGGGGACGGTTGAGGTAGGCTAGGGTGGCAAGCGCGCCAGGCACGAAGCGGTGGCGCTCCACTTTTTCCATCGCCGCAACGACGGCTGGACTGAGCGAGGGACTGCCGCTGTATGGGGCTGTGGCGGCGGCATCGGCTACTACCTCCTCCACCATTTTGCCGCGTGCGGCATCGAACGATCCTGCCTGCGAGGGAACAGCCCAACAGAAAAAAATGAAGAAGCCGGAGGCAAGATGGGGTTTCATGTCGCCCTCAAAACCGTCGCGTTTAATCTCGCGTAATCTGCGGACAACTGGTTTTCCGGGTTCATCAAGCCGGGTACGGGATCATTTCCGCCGGAACAACCCGACCAGTTCGGACCGGTCGAGCACATGGCCCTGCATGGCCTTTTCCAGAGCCGCCTTGGTGGGATGTTTCAAATCCGGCAGCAAGACATCCAGCGCATACAGCTTGAAAAAATAGCGATGCTCGCCGATGGGCGGGCATGGCCCGCCGTAGCCGGTGCTCCGCCAGTCGTTGAGTCCCTGCAGGATTCCGCTTTGACTGCCCTCTACCGCGATCCCCTCCGCCAGGCCGACCGCACTGGTGGGGATGTTGTACAGCACCCAGTGAACCCAGGTCATTTTCGGGAAAGCCGGATCGGGCGCATCCGGGTCATCGACGACCAGCGCCAGGCTCTTTGCCTCGGCCGGCACGCCGCTCCAGACGAGCGGCGGGGAAACGTTCATGCCATCGCAGGTATGGCGCGCAGGAATCGCGCGGCCATGCACGAGCGACGGCGAATTGAGGGTCATGGGCATGGCAGTCTTCTCCTTTCCGCCCGCCGGCAGGCTGGCTGCCGCGGCGGAGATGCAGAGCACGATTCCCGGAATGACCGCCCATATCCAGGGGGCGTGCCGGAATCCGGCCTTCATGCCTCAGGACACCGGGATAGCTCTGCCTTTTTCGCTTGCCACCTTCGGCAGGCGCACGCTCAACACTCCGTTCCGGTAACTCGCTTCCGCCCTGTCCGCATCCACATTGCGAGGCAAAGGGATGGTGCGCTGGAATGTGCCGTAGGCACGCTCCATGACATGGTAGGTACTACCGCAGGTTTCGCGCGCAAAGCGCTTTTCCCCGCTCAGATGGAGCATGTTGCCCTCGATCATGATGCGGCAATCCTCCTTCTCCACTCCCGGCGCCTCCACCCGCACCACGATTTCCTTATCCGTCTCCTCCACTTCTCCCGCCAGCAGGCTCCAGCGCGGAAAGGCAGCGAGCGCACCGCTCTCCTGGGGAGCTTCGCTCCTGTTGCTGCGGGAGAAATGCGTCAGAGCGTCGCTGCTGCGGCTCAATAGTTCGCGCCAGCCTTCCGACAGGTTCTCCCAAGTGCGGCCGAGCTCGCGCCCGATGTTTTTTCCCGCCTCTTTCAGTGTATCCAGCATGATCGCGCTCCTTGTTTCAAGGTTGAAATGGATATGCAGCGGTATAGCCCGACGCCTATTCTTCGGCTTCAGCCTCCGCCTCGCCGCCTTCGCCCCTGCGCCTCGGCTCGTGCGCCTTGATGTCGCCGCGAATCTTGCGCGCATAATCCTCAAGCCTGCGTTTTGCCGCGTCGAAGGCATCGCGCAGGGCCACGTAAACGTCTTCGGCATGGTCGCGATTCACCACGATCTCGCTGCCCGGCACGCCGATGTCGATGCGCACGTTGAACTGCTTGCCCTGCTGATGATGCTTGTGCGGCACCTCGACCACCACGCGGCAGGAGGTGATATGTTTGAAGAATTCTTCGAGCTTGGCCACCTTGTCGCGGATATGCGTTTCCAGCGCCTCCGAGTGCTCGACATCGCGGAGAGTGAGCTGCAATGGGGTCTGCATGGGTGCCTCCTTCAGATTCGATGCGGGTTAACGACGATTCGCCATTTCCTTTTTCTGTTCGCGCTTCACCAGCTTGGCAAGCAGGAGTAATTCATCAGCCAGAAGCTCCAGCAAGTCGTCCACGGCAAGAATGCCGACCAACCCGCCGTTGCCATCCACCACCGGCAGGCGCCGCACGCCCCTGGTGCGCATGTACTGGATTGCCTCGAACACGCCGATGTTTTCCGTCACCGTGGCGAGGTCGGACACCATAATGTCCCCGACTGTAATGGCCGACGGATCGAGCCCCGGAGCCACGATTTCCACCACCAGGTCGCGGTCGGTAACGATGCCGACCGGAACCCGGAAGCCGCCGCGTTCCTCGACCACCACCAGATCGCCAACGTGGTGCTGGCGCATGAGCTGGGCTGCTTCCAAGGCGGATTGGCCGGCCTGCACGATGACGACTTCGCGGTTGCAAATTTCACCAACAGGCATGATGACCTCCCTCTCGTTTATCGGCCGGCATCACGGACAAAAATCCCGATCCGGCCGGAAAATACCGCACCTTAATCGGCCTGCATGGCAGGCTGGCGGGCATGCAGAAACCAGCGATCCAGCACCACATGACGGGTAAACCATTTGTTGCCCAGCAATGCCTCGGCAAGAAAATTGCGCAGGAATTCAGGCATGGCGCCGTTGGGCGCCGCCGCGGGGCCAAAGTACTCATCCAGCCGGTTGGCGTAAGGCAGCAGTTGATCGCGGCTGTAGTCCTCCCTGGCTGCCAGGATGGCAGCAGCAGCCATGAGGCCGGACTCCACCGCCGGCCGTATTCCCTCGCCGCTTTGCGGATAGGCCAGCCCGGCCGCATCGCCGACGAGCAGCATGCCGTCGTCGACCCGTTTGCGCGCCGTGCGCCCGTAGAGCTGGTAGGCATGACCGTGAAAACTGTCCGGGATGTCCTGCGGAATTCTGCCGCGCCGCTTGAGGAATTCGCAGAATTGCTTGAGTTGCTCCGGAAGGTGATTGCTGTCTTCCCGGCCCAACCCGATGTTCAGGTGATTGCCTTTGCGGAAACACCATCCGTACCCCTTGAGATCGCGGCAGAAATAGAGCTCCGGGGTGTCCGGCTGCACCTGGCAGTCATAACGTTGCAGGCGGCTCATCTCGAACTCGATTTCCTTTGCCGCGATGATCGGTTCGCCTGCTCCCGGATTCGCTCCCAGTAGGCGCGCCACCGGGCAGAAGTGTCCGCCCGCGCCGATGATCACGGGAGTCGTAATGGCATCGTTGACGACCCATTGCTTGCGGTCGCGGTGCAGGGATTGCAGCGCCTGCCCGAGTTGCAGGCGCGCTCCCGAACGCTGCAGCAGATAGTCATCCAGTTCGTAGCGGCGTATGCCGTAGCTGACCGTGGCCGGGTAGCGGGTCTCGATGTCCGCGCCATCGATCAGCCCGGTGCGGAAAGCCGTGATCGGCTGCAGCACGTGCCGGCGGCCATAATCCCCGGCATCCAGCTGCAGCGCCTCCACCACCGCCGGAGTAATCCATCCGGCGCAGACCTTGTCGCGCGGGAACAGCGCCTTGTCCATCACCATCACGTCGATGCCATGGCGGCGCAGCTGCCAGGCGCAGCTTGAGCCTGCGGGGCCACCTCCGACGACGAGCGCGTCACAGCTTTCCATGCGGCTCTCCTCCGGAGGCATGCTGCGGTTCGTACAGGTGTCGCCGCGTCCATGGAATCCGGTTGTTGTACGCGCGGGCGAAAGCCACCTGGAACAGCTGCATACCGCCAGCCTTGAAGGCGGTGAGCGATCCGGCGAGATACAGGCGCCACGCCCGCGCAAATGCCGGGTCGAACATTTCCGCCACACGCCCGGCATTGTCCTCATAACGCTGCAGCCAGTGCTCCAGGGTCATGGCATAGTGCAGCCGCAAATTTTCCACATCCAGGATCGAGAAATCGTAGGGTTCGAAGATCTGCATCATCTGCGCCAGACTCGGCGGATTGGCACCGGGGAAAATATGGCGCTCGGTCCATGCGTCCATGGGGCGGGGGTAATTCAGGCCTATGCTGTGGATCAAGCCACGCCCGTCATCCTTGAGGCTGCGGTCAATGACCGCTCCCAATTCCCGGTAATGACCCGCCCCCACATGCTCCAGCATGCCGACGGAAACAAAGGCATCGAATTCGCCGCGCACGTTGCGGTAGTCGTCCTCGATGAACTCGACCTGCCCATCCAGCCCTTCGTCGCGGGCGCGCTGCCGTGCGAAGGCAATCTGCTCTTTGGATATGTTGTAGGCTTTCACAGATACGCCATAGTGCCCGGCCATATGCAAGGCCAACGCCCCCCAGCCACAGCCCGCCTCCACCACTTTTTCGCCCGGTTGCAGGCGCAGTTTGCGGCAGACGTGATCCATCTTGGCGAGCTGTGCCTCTTCGAGGGGGGTTTCCTGGCTGGGGAAATATGCGCAGGTGTACACCATTCTCTCGTCGAGCCAGAGCCGGTAGAAATCGTTGCCGATATCGTAGTGGTGGCAGATATTGCGGCGTGCACCGGGGATGGTGTTGCGCCGCGCATCGTAGAACGGGGCCAGCAGTTTTTTCCCGATCTTCTCCTGGGTGTGCAGGGGCCAGGCCCGATAGACCGCCTCGAGGAAATCCAGCAGATTTCCCTGCACCTCCACGCGCTGCGCCGAGTACAGCTCGCCGAAGTAAAGCTCAGGATCGGCAACCAGTTTCAACAGTGCGCCGCGGTCGCAAACGAGGACTCGCGCTATCGCATTTTCCCCATGCTCTGGAATTCCCTGGCCATTCCATAGCACGACCTGAACCGGAGGATTGCCGATGGCGCGCATCATTCTCGACAACAACTGTTTTTCCATGGCAAAGACCATATTGCCGCGTGCCCGGTACCGCTCCCCTGCCGGTGCCAGATAATTGATACCGTCTATCGGTTTGTCTGCCAGGCCGGCTTGCTCTTGTCCCATGCTTTGCTCCTCGCAATCATGTCGCGCCGCCACCGTCAGGCCTGTCTCGCCATGGTGCCGCGCAGACCGGCCACCATGCTCCCGAAGAGAAATAGCTTGCTGTTTCCGGCTTTCGCCATCGGGCGAAAACGAAGGATGTTCACCGGGTGAATATCCGTTGCCTGCAGTCCGGTTGCTTCCAGAAAACAGTCAGGCGGAAAATCGGGATAAAACCCGGGCTGTTTCGACAGAGGTGAATACAGGCTTTGCAAGCCAGTTCACCTAGTGCGTCCAGCTTACGCGCAACAAGTTCTGTTCCGGGTTGTAGTGGAATTCCAGTTCGCCCTGATAGGCATGATGCAATGCCTCGCCCATGCCACGAGCGAGATGGATATCGGTGGTGGTCACGAGCGTCGCACCGCCTTTCTCCTCCTCAACCGCCATGATGCGTTTGAGCGGATGCTCCGCCCGTTCGTGTTTTTCATGGTTGCGCACGAGATGCATGATTTCATCGCGGTGGGACTGGAAGAACTCACCTTTCAGGGTGAGGTATCCGGCGGGATAATGGTCGTGGATACGATGGCAGGCAGGACAGATTTCCCGATGCGCGTCTGCCGGAGCTGCGAGCCACTGCCAACGCCCTTCATGAAAAACCGCACCGCATAGAGAGCAAACGGTAGGCTCCTGCAGCTTGCCCTTGGCCTTGTAGGCATCATGCACGCGCTCCTGGAAAATGCCATCGTGCCGCTGGATTTGACGGAAACCGTCGTAAGTGGCTGGGTGTCTCATAATAAATTTTCCCTGATAGTTGATCGCATGGTCGCCCATGCCTCTTACCCACACTTCATGGTGCACTCGCCTGGCTGATCAGTAACCGCCGGGAGAACCCCCACCCATGCCCCCGCTCCTGGCCGGAGGGTCGTCAGGGAGAGTCACTCCGCGTTTACTGGCTCGTTCCTTCATGCGCTCGTGATGCTCCTTGCGGATTTGCTCGCGTTCTTCGGCAGTTTTTGCGGCACGCATTTTGGCGCGATGCTCGGAACGCTCCTTCCGCATCATCAACTGGCTGCCGTATACCTGCTCCTGTTTTTGCGCCTTGGATTGCCGTTGTGTGCCTTCCTTGTCGTCTGCCAAAGCAGAACCGCCCGTAAACGCCAAAGCGCCGCTTATTGCAGTTATCGCCAATATTCGCTTCAACATGATTTCCTCCAGTAAATTGTGCCTTGCATATCTTGTTCAGCCGCCATATTGGCTGCGTGCAATTCCGTGAGTGTCTTCCGGCGGCGCCGCATTTCACGAAATGTGGATTTCCTTGCGTGCAGACCCGGATTTCCTGGGCAAGGTAAGCTCGAGCACGCCGTTGCTGTATTTGGCCTCAACCTTGCTCTGGTCAATCTCGTCAGCCAGACTGAAACTGCGCGAGGCCATGCCGTAACTGCGCTCGCAGCAGATCGTCCGTTCGCTTTCCTTTGCCTCCTTTTCCTGCTTGATCTCGGCGCTGATGGAAACCTGGTTGCCATCTATGGTCACGTGGATGTCATCCTTGTTCACGCCGGGAATTTCCGCCTTGACCAGGTATTTTCCATCCGCCTCTTTCACATCCATCCTGATCTGCGGCTCGAAATCCACCCCTTCGCGAAATAACGGGCGCATCATGAACCTGTTAAAGATATCGTCCATACCACCGAATGGGTCGAAACGCTTGAGTAGCGAGGAACGCGGGAAATCGTTGAATGGATCATGGCGTGTGATGCCGTTCATGCTGTTTCTCCTTGTCGATGTCGATAAAACAATCATTGAGCCATTTGAATGTTGGAAGCCTGCTTGCCCTTGGGACCCTGCACTACGTCAAAGCTGACCTTCTGGCCTTCCTTGATGGACTTGAAACCATTCATGCTGATCGCGGAAAAGTGCGCGAACAAATCTTCGCCGCCATCATCGGGGGTGATGAAACCAAATCCCTTTGCATCGTTAAACCATTTAACTGTACCGGTTGCCATGTGACTATCTCCTTGCTGATAAAACAGGAACATTCCTGCGATTTTGCACGGTACTGCCGTCGAGGCAGCTCGCAAAAAAAGCCTGGCTACCCGTGTTTGCGTTGGAGTGTTTTTCCGCCGGTAGCTGTTTGTTGATCAGGGGGCGCACCACTTTTTGCGAAGTGGCATCCGTATCCTCGACAAACGACCATTCGCTGGACCAGCAAATGCTCCCGCCACACCGTTTGCCGGCATCCCTGGTCTCGGTTGCAGTCATATTGCGGTTCATACTCCCAACTCCTTTCGTAGCCGCCGTGAGAAAATCGGGTGCAGATATCCGGATTCACTCGTCGCATGCGGTGGTGCGGCAATTAAAAATCACTTCAGAGGGAGGTTGATTATGCTCGGATGAGCAATAGTGGCACATCGGGAATTACTGATTCTGCCATCGGTATAAATGCCGATAGGGGTAGGGATTTCTCTAACCGGTGAGCAAGTTAACTTGATGAATTACTGAAATAAATCATACTGGACGGCATAGCGCACCAGTTCCGCCGTGCTGCCGGCCTTCATCTTTTCCATCAGGTGCTGCTTATGGGTGCTCACCGTCTTGTTGCTGATGGCAAGCTGATCGGCAATTTCGTTGACCCGCTTGCCCGCAATCAGCATGCGAAACACTTCAAATTCCCGGTCCGAAAGCAGGGCATGAGGCGCGCGCTGTTCGGGAAATACCGCATCGAACGCGAGTTGTTCGGCCAATACAGGATCGATATATTTGCCGCCGCCAGCCACCTTGCGTATGGCTTCGAGCAGGATTTCCGGATCGCTGTCCTTGACGATGAAACCGGCGGCCCCGGCCTTGATCGCGCGAAAGGCCACCTGCGACTCGTTGTGCATGCTGAAGACAAGAATGGGCAAGGTTGCGCGATATGCCTTGATGCGTTCGATCAGGTCCATGCCGCTGACGCCAGGCATGACCAGATCCATCATCAGCAAATCGAAATGCGCGGGACTGCGCAGGTGCTGGATGACCTCAGCACCATCGGCCGCCTCCGCCGTCACATCGATATCCTTGGTCAAAGCGAGGACTTTTTTCAGTCCTTCGCGCACAATGGCATGATCGTCGACAATCAACAGGCGAATCATAGGGTGACCCCTTGTGTTTGATTGGAATGCGGAGAAAAACTACGCTTCCTTTCGACCGCGTGCTGCAATTTCAATCTTTCCAGCAGGGAAGAATACACCATGTGTGCGGCAAAAATCACCCCGCGCAACAGAAATATCCGATTCCAACTTCTGTCCGCGCACATGAGGCGGCCGCCAGCTGCCGCAACTCAGGGCCGGCCAAGCAGCGCGAGCATCGCCTCGACGTCGGTGATCTTGTCACGGGGAGCGCCGCGCCGCTCCCCGCGCGCCACCTCCACGTCATCGAGCCTTTTCCAGTCATCGAAAGAGACGATTTGCACCCCGCGCTCACGCAGCAGGAAATCGATCGTTTCGGGCTCCGGCAGCTCCCGCGCCTCGAGTCCCGCACCGTCGGCGATCATGTGCTCCACGACATGGGCGGATGCACCCTTGTGCGAGCCGATGAGCCCATGCGACCCGGTACGCGCCCAGCCGACAACGTATTCGTTGGCAACCACGGCGCGGCTGACGGGGTCGATGACACGCCCGTCTTCGTTGGCGATGACCTGCGCCGTTTCGTCGTGCGGGACCCCGGCGATCCGCTTCGCGGCAAACCCGATCGCGGGCAGCACCATCCCGACATCAAGGGTCTCGACCTCGCCGGTGCCGCACGCGATAACCGTCCCATCCGGCCGGGTTTCGAGGCAATTCTTTTCGAGCACCAGACCTGCTACCTTGCCGTCGGCATCGGCGATCACCTCGGTCGGCGAGACGCGAAAGCGCAGGTGCAGTTTTTTTGCTTTCGCAGCAGGCTGCCGCACGGCGAAGGACTGGAGGATCTTCAGGTTCTTCTCCTGCTGCGAATTAGCCTCTGCATCAGGAATGGCGCAGCCCGCGAGTTCTTCGGGTGCGACAACCGGATCGACATCTTCCATCTCGCCGAACTCCTTGAGTTCGGGCGGCGTAAACGAGGCCTGCTCCGGCCCGCGCCGCCCGAGGATGAAAACCTCGCGCACCCGGCTGTTGCGCAGCGCCTCCAGCGCATGTGCGGCGATATCGGTTTTTTCCAGTTCGGCAGGGGTGCGCAGCAAAATCCGGGCAGCGTCGATGGCGGCGTTGCCGTTGCCCACCACCGCGACGCGCGACACCGACAGATCGATCTGCGCGTGGCGGTAGTCGGGATGCCCGTTGTACCAGCCTATGAATACTGTCGCCGGGGTACAGCGCGGGATGCCTTCCCCAGGAATGCCGAGGCGGCGATCTGCCTCGCTGCCCACCGCGTAGACGATCTGGTGGTAGTGGCGGCGCAAATCCTCCACCGTCATGTCACGCCCGAGGCACACATTGCCCAGAAACCGGAAGGTGGGGCGCGCGGCGGTCTTGTCGTAAACGCGGGAGACAGTCTTGATGCTCGGATGATCGGGTGCAACGCCACCCCGCACCAGCCCGTACGGGGTGGGGAGGCGATCGAACATGTCGACATGGACGACTGTATCAGTGCGCCTGAGCAGCGCCTCTGCGGCATAGAAGCCGGCAGGCCCGGAACCGATGATCGCGACGCGCATGTATCACCTCCACGGCGAGTGAGAATTATCCGCTATGCTGTGCGCTCCGTAAGACAGACGCCGACAGCTGATCTTCCTCATACACCCATATCAATTTCGGAATGCTACCGGTATCGTGCCATTCATCTGCATAATGCTGGATGGCAACTTGGCTTACCAAAATACCCCGTCTCACCCCCTCGGTAGCGAGATCTTCAACTGTCAGACGCGCAGAGCCGGCGGCACCGGTCTGGTGGAATGCCTGATGAAAACCATCGGGTGCCCATGGGCGCTGTCCTTCGGCGATACGCGCTATTGCAAACACCCGTCCGTAAAAAAGCTCGCCGATCCGGATCAGTCATAACAGATTCGCAGACTTTCCGTATGGCCTTTAAAGTCCGTTAGGGCCGCTGCCCCCGCTATCCCGATCCTTGAACGAGCAAGTGCCTTCTTGGATATGCCCCTTGTAATGATCCTCGAACGCATGGCAGATGTCCGGCTTGAATAGCCACTCCAGTTCGGACGAGGCATAACGCGTCACGTCAACCGGAAACTCCTGCTCCTGGTAGACCTCGACGATCTGCACCTCGCCGGGCTTGATGCCTTTCTTGTGCAGGTATTCCACCAGGCCGCAGATCGTGTCCGCCTGATAGGAGTTGTACTCCTCGCTCCCCTCGAACAGACGCACCCTCGCCTCGTAGGTATAGGGCAGGCTCTTGTCGTACTTTGATTTCGGACCCAGTATTTTTTCAATCAAACCCATGGCAGTTCTCCTTTCAGGATAACTATATCACCAATGCAGCGCACGGAACTGCGCGGTCTTTTTCAGCTGATGGTGCTGCATGCGGCTCACCACGTTGTCCAGGATATCCAGCGCGTGGAATAGATACGGCCCCTTGTTGAGCATCACGCACTCGGCGCGCTCCGCCATCGCGGCATCGGTGATCTCGGCGCGCGACGGAATGTCCTGCTTGACCATGTTCTCCAGCACCTGCGTCGCCCAGATCACCGGCACATGCGCCGCCTCGCACAGCCACAGGATTTCCTCCTGGATTTCCGCGAGCCGGTCGTAGCCGATCTCCACCGCCAGGTCGCCGCGCGCGATCATCACGCCGAACGGGTGCCGCCCGGCGCCGTGGGCGATGATTTCCGGCAGGTTGCGCACCCCGGCTGGCGTCTCGATCTTGGCGACGATGCCCATGTCCGGCTTACCGCGCGCGCGCAGCTCGGCGCTCAGCCTGTCCATATCTTCCGCGCCTTGCACGAAGGATAGCCCGACGAGGTCGGCGATCTCCACGGCACAGTCCAGCGCGCTCAGGTCGTCGTCGTTCAGGATCGGCAGTACGATCTTGCTGTCGGGGAAATTGAGGCCTTTCTCCGCGCCGATAACCTCTCCCTGCTGGCGCGCGCGCGTGATGCGCAGGCACGCGCCCTTCTTGTCCACTTTCTCGATGGCCGCACCGATGCGCCCATCGTCGATCCACACCTTGTGTCCGGCCTTGAGAAAGGCGAACACCCCGGGCTCGCTGCATGAGATATGCGCCGGCTTGATGATCTTGCCGTCGGTATCGCGTTTTTCCGGCTTGCCCGCAACATCCTCGCGCGTGAGCAGCAGCAGGTCATCCTGAAACACGCGTATCTTCGCCGGCGGCGGGACGAACTCGCCGCTCGGCGCCGTGGCGGCGGCGCCCTTGTTGCGCTTGGCTTCATGCCGCAGGGATGTGCCGATGCCGATATACGCGCCCGCTTCGCAGGTGGCCAGCACCTCGATGGGCGACAGCCGTTCCGCAACCAGCAGGCGGCGCTCGCGCTTGCGCAAATCCTCAAACAGGATGCTGTCCCCAGGCTTTATTTTTTCCAGCCACGCGGCGGGAACGCTGAGGCGCGCCGGGACGCGCTGGCCGATCTTATTGACCGCTGCGCCGCAGCCGGGCGCGCCGGATGCATCAAGGATCACACGGGCCGGCTGCACCACCCGGCCGCGCTCGTCGCGCTTGATCCCGAGGTGCAGCACCGTCGGGCCGGCAGTCACGAATGAAGTGCGCAATTTGGGCCCGGCCAGATCCATCAAAACCCTGCACGGCCGCCCGGTTTCCTTTTCCGCGCGGCGCACATGCGCGGCCATGTTGCGCCATGCCGCATCGTTGTCGTGCGCGCAGTTGATGCGCGCGCAATCCATGCCGCGCACCACCAGGTCACGCACGTACAGGTATTCCTCGGCCGCCTCGCTCGGCAGCGTCACCATGAAGCGCGTCCAGCGTTTCTGCGGCGGCTCTCCGAGCAGCAGGGCGGTATGCCGTTTCAGCAGGGCCTGTTCGCGCCCGATGGCACGCGCCGAATCCGGGACATAGCGCACCGGCCGCGCCTCGCCGACCATATGCCGCAGCACCTGGATCACCGAGTCCAGCGTCGGCAGCACATGCGCCTCGCAGCGCCCCAGCGACGACAGGCCGAGCATGGCGAGCTGCTGCTGCAGGGCGCGCAGGTCATGGCGGCGCAGGCCGACATAGGCGGCGAGATTGGCTGCGCTGGGAATGAAGGTGCGGTTTTTCAGGTGCGGACGCCACTTGCGCAGCAAGTCCTGCTGGGTTTCTTCCACATCGGCGCGCAGGGTCTGCACCGCCTCCAGCAGTTCGCGCAAATCGAATGTCGCTCTCGTGTAAGCCATGTCTGCCCCGCTTATTGATCCGACACAAACTACAGAAAAAAACTGTTTACCACGAAGGGCACGAAGAACACGAAGAGAGCCGGATGACTTTTCAAAGCGCCGATCCATTCTTGCGGGGAAGTCGCCGTGCCGCAATACACTGAACCCTTCGTGCTCTTCGTGGTGCAGGTCTTACTACCCCTCAGCCATCCGCCGCCGCTTCCTGGCGCGCCACTTCAAGATCACCGCCGCGCGCCACGCCAAGCGCACCGCGAAGTATCCGGCGACAGACAGCCCCAGGGCAAGCAGCGGCAAGCCGATCAGGAAGGGCTTGCCGAGCATCGCCAGCCAGTCCCACAGGCCGGTCGCCCAGTTGTTCCAATGCAATTCCGGAAACGACGGTTGCACCACTGCCGCACCGCTGCGCACGCCGCTCACCCACGCACCGAGTTCGTATGCCAGCAAATATAGCGGCACGATGGTGAAGGGGTTGGTGTACAGCGTGGTGAATGCCGCCACCGGCAGATTGACGCGCAGCAGCACCGCCAGCAGCACTGCGGAAATCATCTGCAGCGGCCCGGGGATCAGCCCGCAGAACAGGCCGATCGCCACCCCGCCCGCCACCGAACGGCGATGCAGATGCCACAGGTTGGGATGGTGCAGCCAGCTGCCGAACGGCTTGATCCAGGGATGGCTTTTCACCATCTCGTGGTGCGGCACGAATCTGCGGAAAAATTTGCGCATGGCTTCATTCTACCAGCCGTCCTGCCCGCATAATCCCGGAAACCCGAAAACGGCGGCCAAACCACGAAGGCTACGAAGAACGCAAACACTGTGAATCCCGTCATTCCTGACTTGACCATGAATCCAGCTAAAACCAATATCGGCGTACTCTGCGCGCCACCGGATGCCGGTCTGGCCGTCACCCCGGCGCAGGCCGGGGCGGTATGGCAGTGCTACTTAATTCGTGCTGCATGATCTCCGTGTCCTTCGTGGTGAAGGGTTCTGGATAAAAGCCCCGTTTCATCAAATATGAAATAATGCGCACCTCATTCGCATTCTCGACGACCGGACATGCCACCTACCTCACTGAAACGCTACGCCTACCTTTCCATTGCCGCCGCGCTCGCCACCATCCTGCTCAAGGGCGTGGCCTGGTGGTTGACCGGCTCGGTCGGCCTGCTGTCCGACGCACTCGAGTCCTTCGTCAACCTCGCCGGAGCGCTGATGGCGCTGGCCATGCTGTCGCTCGCGGAAGCGCCCGCGGACGAAGAGCACGCGCACGGGCACGGCAAGGCTGAATATTTCTCCAGCGCCTTCGAAGGCTTCCTCATCCTCGTCGCCGCGGCCAGCATCGGCTACGCGGCGGTGAACCGCCTGCTCCATCCGCAGGCGCTGGAATCCGTCGGCATCGGCCTGGCCGTATCGGTGGTCGCCTCGCTCATCAACCTCGCCACCGCGCGCATCCTGATGACGGTTGGGCGCCAGCACAATTCCATCACCCTGGAGGCGGACGCCCACCACCTGCTCACCGACGTGTGGACTTCCGTGGGCGTGATCACCGGCGTCGGGCTGGTGTGGCTGACCGGTTGGCTGTGGCTCGACCCGGTGATCGCGCTACTGGTCGCCGCGAACATCGTGTGGACCGGCTGGCAACTGCTGCACCGCTCCGCCTCCGGCCTGATGGACGAGTCGATTCCGGAGGAACGGCGCAAGGCCATCGAGGCCGTGCTCGAAGACTACCGCCGGCAGGGGCTGGATTTCCACGCCCTACGCACCCGGCAGGCCGGCATGCGCGCCTTCGTCACGCTGCATGTGCTGGTGCCCGGCGCGTGGACGGTGCAGCAAGGCCACGACTGGCTGGAAAAAATCGAAACCGACATCATGCATGCCGTGCCCCGCGCCCATGTGACCACCCATCTCGAACCGCTGGAAGACCCCACGTCCCTGTCCGACGAGGCGCTGGATCGCATCGCTTAGGAAGAATCCGTAACACCTCAAGCCGCGCTGCCGTTTTTTTGTGGCCATTCCCTTGCCGACTTTGCGCTAATCTAGTGCATGGTCGTCTTCGCCATTTTCTTCACGCTGGGCGTGTGGCTGCTGCAACAGCAGGCCGCATTGCCTGATTTTGCGTGGGCGTGGCTGCTGCCGCTCTTCCTCTTCACCCTTTTCTTCCTGCCCCGCGACAAGCAGCTTGCCCGCTATCTCCGCTTCCTGCTGCTCGCCGCCCTGGCCTGCGGGGCAGGCTTTTACCACGCCGCCTGGCAGGCCGGAGAGCGCCTTGCCGTGAGCCTGCCGGATGAATGGCAGGGGCGCGACATCGAGGTGGTCGGCGTGGTCGCAGAGCTGCCGCGCCGCCACGAGCGTGGTTTGCGCTTCGGCTTCGACGTGGAGCAGGTCGTCACGCCGCAGGCCTTCGTGCCGCCGCGCATCTACCTCAGCACCTATTCCGACGACAAGACGGAGCCGTTCGAACTCAAGGCCGGGGAGCGCTGGCGGCTCACGCTACGGCTCAGGCAGCCGCACGGCACGGCAAACCCGCATGGTTTCGATTTCGAGCTCTGGGCGCTGGAACGCAACATCCGCGCGACAGGCTATGTACACAACAAGGGCGATAACCGGCGCATCGACGAACTGGCGGACGGCCCCGGCTACCGCGTCGAAACCTGGCGCGAGGCGGTGCGCGACAGGTTCGATGCCGCGCTCGGCGGCGCGCCCTATGCCGGGGTGTTGAGCGCACTCGCGATCGGCGACCAGAACAGCATCCCGCCAGAGCAGTGGCAGGTGTTCACGCGCACCGGGGTCAACCACCTCATGAGTATTATGTAACCATTAAAACATCTTTTCTGTACAATTCAATTTTACGTAACCCCTGCCAGAGCGAAGAGTGCCAAAAGCATATTCATACATCAGATTTTCATCAACAATCCAGCAAAAGGGCGATTCGCTAAAGCGACAAACCGTCCTTCGAGAAGTGTATTTAGCACAACATCCCGAACTCGAACTGGACACTACTCTGAATCTGACGGATTTAGGTGTTTCAGCATACGACAAATCAAATATTACAAAGGGAGCATTAGGGTATTTTCTAACGGCGGTCAAGGAGGGGAAGATTGAGCAAGGCTCATATTTGCTGGTTGAAAGCTTAGATAGATTATCTCGTGCTCAAGTAATGGATGCTCTTGAGGTTTTCTTAAGCATTTTAAATGCAGGGATCACAATAGTTTCACTTACTGATGGGATGGTCTACAGCAGACAAGATGTGAACGATAATTTTACGAGTTTGATTATGTCTATCGTAATCATGAGTCGAGCTACAGAGGAATCAGCTGCAAAAAGTGTACGAATACGTCGCAACTGGGATGTTAAACGAGAAAATATAGATAAAAAGCGATTGACTGCTCGCTGTCCATATTGGATGAAGCCGACTTTAGATGCAACAGGCTTTGAACTTATTCCAGAACGTGTGAAAGTAGTTAAGAGAATTTTTGATATGGCAAAAGACGGGATTGGAAATAGCACTATAACGAAGCGATTGAATGAAGAAGGAATACCACCATTTTCCAGTAAAACAAATGGCTGGAACCCTTCGTATATTCAGAAAATGTTTAGCAGCAAAGCCTTGTATGGTGAGTTTCAAATGCATTTGCAACGCAACCGTGAGATTACTTCAGTATGCGAGCCAATAGCTAATTACTATCCAGCTATCATGAGTAAAGAAGAGTGGTTATTAGTTAATTCTATCCGTGTTGATAGGCGGACAAGAGGTGGTGTAAGCAAGGGTAAGAATTTGAGCAATTTGTTTTCTGGGCTACTGCGTTGCGGGTACTGTGCTGGTTCGATGGTAATGGGTGGATATGTCAATAAAAAACCAGATGGGACACGTCGAGAAGCGAAGTATGTTGCTTGCAGCAATGCTCGCCGTGGCTTGGGTTGCCGTTTTATACAGTGGGATTATTCAGAGCTTGAGCTTCAAATTATCAACTTCTGTAGATCGGTAGATTTCGCCGCTGCAATGAATAAACAATCTACAAGTAGTGCGGAAATTGAACATGCTCAAAAAAAGGTAATTGGCATAGAAGTCGAAATAGCAGATCAAGAATCAAAACTGAACAATCTGCTTGTTGCGATTGAGGATAATAAGGATGCAATACCAAAAACAGTAATGCGACGAATTTCTGAAATTGAGGTTGAGCTTACAAGCTTGAAAAATGAAAAGGAGTTGGCAGAATTTAACGCAGCTCGACTTGCATCTAATGCAGCAACACAGTCTCTGCAACAAGATGCCATAACTGAGTTAACTAAGCAGCTTAAAAAGCTGGACGGGACAGAACTCCACGATTTACGAATCAGGTTGTCAGAACGGATAAAAAGAGCAATTTTGCAGATTTATTTGTTCCCTATTGGCAGTTGGATTTCAGACGAAAAGCGTAAATTACAAGAAATTGAATTCCTTAAACTGGGCTTCACAAAAAGGCAGATTAAAAAGTATCACGATAGTTTGGGTGCGGCATCAGTAAAGGCAAACAGATTCATATTCATATTTTTTGAGAATGGAGAAAATCTGCGTGTGAGCGAAAATAATGTATTACACAACTTCAAACTTCTTTCAATTGACGAATATCTGAAGCAATGATTTTGGTGACCTTAGAGGCATTAATTGTAACGAGTTAAGGAATTCCATTGCGATGATGAGAAAGTGCCCCAAAACGTCACCAGTGATGCTCTACGGTCAAGATTAAGATCGACTCTGCAAGACAGTTAGCAATGTTCCAATTTGAACAGTGCCAAAGAAAATGCCCTGCTTGTTATCGACAGGGCATTTTCGTTTCATCGTTGCGTGTTCGCTTCCTTGAATTTCCATAGAGCATGGCGATAAATGAAAGCTGGTGAAGTTCGCCATTTCTTAGCGTAATCGAGTACCCAGTTATGTAGCTCGACGGGCAGTCTAATGCTGGTTGAATGTTGATCAGGTTTTGTCATGGTTATTCCTTTATAGCGACGAGGGTTAATGTGCCAGATGTACTTATTAGCGACTTGATATTGGCGATGAATACATTTAATTCTTTTTGATCTCGTACTTCGTTACAGATTATTTTCTTCACGCTGATTGCGTTGATAGCTTTCACTAAATCGTTCCTGTTATTGATTTTGACTTGAAGCATATGGATTCCTTAGTGATTAGACATAGTTGCTGTCAGGGTTAACGTTCCAGAAGATGAATCGATCAGTGATTCAAGCTCGTCAACGAAACGTACGAAATCTGTTTTGCTAGCAATTTTGTTCATCTTGATGTTCTCTACGTTACTGGCATAGATGACGTCCAGTAAATATCTGGCGTTCTTTATATTGATGCTAATCATGTTGAGTTCTCGTTGGTCTTTAGTTTTGACTTGAATCATGTTGATCTCCTTTATTGGTTGTTGTTATTGGATTACTGAATGAGTGAGTGACTGTGCTTGTCTGTGCTTGTCAGTATCGTTCAGTGTGTGTGTCTCTTGTCTGTGCTTGTCTGTCTCTATCTGTCACTGTCTGGATTGATCAGTCTTGTTACATGGTTCCAGTGATTAAGTAATCCAGTAATCCAGTGTTTACAGATATTCTAGATACACTTAATCCTATGGGGTTTCACCATAAGATTTCACTTTGCTCAATAATATATTTGCCGAGTTCGCCTCAGGCTTCACGTACTAATAATGTAGAGTGGCAGCATTCAAACTGCCGATTTGAAACAGATAATGTATTTACCGAGATCGTCGGCGTTCAAGATTTAAAGCATGACAATGTTCAAATTGTCGTTTCGTAGCAAATAATTCGTGTCTTTCACGATGTAAGCTATTCGTCCAGCGGCTTCACCAATGTCCTGTACGTCAACCATCGTTCCAAAATGATCGAAGAATCCAATTGTTTTGTACCAGTGCTTGCGGACATAACTATTCATTTCAGGCAATGTTCTGTCTGTTTCATCTTGAAGAGCTACGATTAAATGAGCGTGTAGCATTCCGTCTACTTTGCCAGTTTCAATTGCTGCGATGATTTTCAGACGTTTTTCTTTACGTTTATATGCTCGGCTGTAGCAGAAATCGTTCAACTTATGAGCGATTTTGCTCAAGTCTTGCTCGAACTGAATCACGTCATTTTTAAAAGCATTCAGCGTGATGAAATAGCCTTTGGAATCGATAGAAAACTCGCTCGACAAGTCGGAAATCAGTTTATTTTTGTCCATTTTTCAGCTAGTCACTGTATTTAATTGTGTATAGATGTATTTATACGAGACGCACGGAAAAGCGAGCAATATTTCAAAAATATTGCTCGCTTTTATTCAACGATAATTGCTTAGGACTTGGAGCAATTCTTTATCGATTCAAGAATCCACTCAGCAACTTCTGGATTGCCAGTTTCTGAATAATATTCGTAATCATCGTAGCTACAGATTTTCACGAAATACTCATTAACGAAGCAATCGAATCCATTTTGCTCATTTACTAAAGCAGCAGGAAGCACTGAAATTTCATTTTTTTGAAGTTTCAGCAAATCTAGATAAATTTGATAAGCGAGACACGTATAACCAATTTCATAAACCAGCCTTGCGGAGTCGATTGAATGAATTTTTGAGAATTCGTAATTTCGTTCAAGAGCAGCGTTAAATTCAATTTCGCACTTTTCGTGAGGATTTTGAATTCCAAATAAATCTACGATTTGCTGAGCTGAGGTGAAATCATTGCTGGTGTCATCGAAATTCCAGATAATTTTATTAATTCCGAACGGAAAACCAGTTAAATGGGTCTTTGTTGCGGCGTTGAATATTGCGGTATTTTTACTCATTTGAAACTCCTTTATTGAAGGTAAATATTCAGATAACTCGTTGATATAACTTATTTAACCTGACAATTACATTGTCTCAAATAAGCGAATTAACAAGAATTGCCGTTTATTTGTTCTTTTAACCTGTTAATGTTTAATATGCCTTGACGATGAAAATCATCAACAAAATGACTGCTCAGAACCAGCGTTAAACTGTCTATGTGTTGCTGGCGTAATTGTTTGATGCGGAGTGCTGCCTGCCGTGTGGATAGCGGCAATTTGACGATGGTGAATAGAACAAAAAACGACCGATTAATGACAGGTAGATTTGTCATTAATCGGTCGTTTTGACGCAAAGTTTATTTGCGTCGTTGGCGGACTATGACCGCAAATCAACTCTACAACTTACCTCTTTGAGTATTTTGGGTAGTAGTCGGCTTGGATATTTCTTTATATATTCTTCGGCAATGGTCATCAAAAATGGTGTATGTAAAATTATGCCATTTTCGACAAATTTTCTAGCTTCAGGGCGTTGTATACAATGAATTGGCAATTTGAATTCGGAAGTTAGTTTGTTAAGTTCATCAAGTTTTGCTACTGTTAATTTTTTTCTAAATACGCTCATTTTAAATCTCCATTATGTTAGTTAAAAATCGAACAAGCAATTCATTAACTGCATGTTTTCTCGACTTAATTAAGTATACGATTTAAGCGAATTAAACTGAATTGCCGCTTAAATTAACCTTTAAACTGTTAATAAGTGCTATGCTTCGGCTATGGAAACCACTAAGAAAAGACCGTCAGGCAGACACTTTCCCTACCAGCACCCGACTTTCGGCACGAAAAGCAATCCAAAGACCGAATCGGCTTGGAAAAAGTCGGTGTATTACTGGTGGTGGGCGTACCTGAAGCGGAACGCTGAATACGTCGCTTGCTGTGAGAGTGGCGGCAAAGGAAAGATGGCAGCTTTGTATGCTGACTTCGGTGATATTCGAGGCAATGACTTCAAGGCATGGTGGGACGAAAAGCCCTTGCCGTTCGATGATAAACGAGGAGCTCAGCTTTTTGCGGAGCCACGGGCAGAAGATAGTTTCAGGGTTCTCCAGAAGGACGAGGTGGTCGCTGGTGACAGCGGGACGCTGGTCTTAAGTATTCCCCTTAACCTGCCGAAGAAATTCCTAGAACAGCATTTTAGGAAGCTTCTGAAAATTCATCATGAGGGACTGGACGTACAACCCAAGGGCGATGACAAGCGGGGGCATCAGTACGCCAAGCACAGCAACGCAACTTACAAATTCGTCGGTCAGCCAAATCCAGCAGGATTGGAGCTTACGCTGAAGATTTATGACTTCTGGATGGAGAATCCAGAAATGAAACTATGGGAAATTGGAAACGCCCTGCCCAAATTTATGGTTGCTCATAAGATCAAGTCGTCCGATAAGAATTCAACGGACAACAAGAATGTACTGGCAGCATCTGTCAGCCGCTATCTACGAAATGCTAAAAAAGATATCGAAGCAACGGGCAGAGGATGCTTTCTTTCAGAGAGACCGAAACCGAAACCGAAAGAGAAGAAAGTAACGACTGGCAGAGTGCATTTGCTCAGCGATCCGCCGAGCGTTCCAAAATCCTCCTAACGATCTTTTGTGTGCTGAGTTTTTCTGAGGTGTTGCGGTCTGTTGCTTTGCTTTCGGCAATCTTCTTCTGTTCGGCGTTGTAGATAACCCATTCTTTGAATCCCATCATTTTGCTTCTCCCTAAATATTTTCACGGGCAATGAAGTATGCCACTATTAATATTTATCTAACCACTCAACAGTTATGAGTAGTTCGAAGCTAATTTCAATTCATTGGCTTTGTCAGTTTGGCAGCCAATTTGCTCACAGTTTTGGGCAGAGTTTTGTTAATCTCACATTCCCAAACAACCAGAACTCTCCAGCCCATTTTCTTTAGTGCTGCTTTAGATTGACGGTCTCTTTCAACATTCCGTTCCAATTTTGATACCCAATACTCGACCCTAGACTTTGGCATTCGTCCACCTTTACACCCCTTATGCTGATGCCAGAAACAGCCATGTACAAAGATCACGGAATGGTATTTTGGCAAAACGATGTCTGGTTTACCTGGCAAACTAGCTACACATAACCTAAAGCGGAATCCCAAGCGGTGCAAAGCCGACCTAACCAATATTTCAGGTAAAGTGTCTGACGATCGAACTTTGCTCATTATTTCACTGCGTTTACTTGGAGAAAAACTGTCAGCCATAAGGTCGCTTCCACAGACAGTTACAGCACCGAATAAAAAGTGTCATCAAATCCAATTTGCTTCAGAACCGCCTCGCTAGAAATTTCTTTGGGCTTTTTGATTGAAAGTTTTAATACATTAAGAGGAACATCTTCGACTATGGTGAATTGTGAACCATGAGGCTGCCAAGTGAATTTGTGCACGCCTTGTGAGTTAAAGCCTTCAAGGTTGTTATTTTTATTCCATTTCCAAGAATACTGATCCACCGGATAGAGGTCTGTATCAAATTCGAAGACCGCCACCTTAGAAAGGTCTTTATCCTTAATTAGGACAGCCGTTCTCAAATTGGTGAATTTTGCCCTTACCTCTTTAACTCTACTATTCCATATTTCAAGCACCATCCCGCCAACCAAATTTGGATCATGTTTCTTTCTGTCAACCGCTTTATCGAAAGAGTACGCTGGGGAGTTTCTTCCCGAAATCAATCTCACGGTTCGATTAGTTTTCTTAGTTGGAGATGTTGCAACCTTGCCCTTAACAGTTTTTGCCCCCCAAGCTGTAGACGATTGAATATGAGTTATATCGTCCAAGCCCACATTGGATGGTGACCATTGGGCATTTATGCATTCCGCAAAAATTCTCTCCCAATCTTTCCCCTCCAAGTCGGCATTACTTCGAGTGGCAAGATGCACACAAATGTGCTGCGCTAGCTTCTTCTTAAATTCTGCGGGAAACGAATTTAACGGGTATAGCGGGTTGCTTTTGACGGCTTTTCTTAATTTGGGTATCTGATTCACTTTGGGTAACCTTCGGACTGAAAGATATCAGACCTCAGACTACCTCATTTATATCAAATACTGAAAGCATCCTTTATGTGCATTTGGTATTCCTGCCAACCAAGGATATCGCCCTTTAGGATAATTTCATCTTTTCGATTTACTTGGATTCTTGTGCTTAAGCATTTTGATCATCTCGCCAGCAATGTATTGAATTACGGGGACAGAAACAGAATTCCCAGCTACTTTCCTAAGCTGTGAATAAGGGATGTTGATCTTAAAATCATCTGGGAAGCCTTGCAAACGCAACATTTCTCTATCGGTGAGCCTTCTTACCCCATTGACGACCAGATAGTTATAACTGCCCCCTGCCCTCAATGCGCATGAATAAGGCAAAGCGGAAATGTTGCCTCCTATGTTTTCATGCCATATAGATGGGTAAGGCGCATTTGGTTTTACTGCCTTTATACGCTTTTCTTTCAACCGCTCGCTCAGAAAATAGTTAGCATCAACCTCGCCATCCGGCAGTAGCACTTCTGATAGAGGCTTGTAATAACCCAAAGGCTTGGGAAATTCAAAGGGGAGCTGATCTAAGAATCCGACAATGTATATCCGCTCACGTTTTTGCGGAAGACCGTAGTCAAGGGAGTTCAAGACTTTAGAATAAACTGTATAACCGATTTCCCTAAGCCTTTTCATAATGACAGAGAATGTTTGCCCCCCATCATGAGTTGTTAATCGCTTAACATTCTCTAACAAGAAAGCCCGTGGTCGTTTTTCAGCAAGAATAGCTTCAATGTTAAAAAACAAAGTGCCTCTGGTGTCAGAAAACCCCAAGCCCTTCCCGGCTATTGAAAATGGTTGGCACGGAAAACCAGCCAATAAAATTTCGTGATCAGGAATCTCTTTAGGCGGGATTTCGTTGATGTCCCCGAATGGCTTATGCCCAAAGTTCTCTTCATACATAGCTTGAGCGTATTTATCCCACTCGGAAGCAAGTACGGTGACGCATCCATGCGCCTCAAAGCCCAATCGAATCCCACCGATGCCAGCGAACAAATCGATGGTTCTAAATTTTTTAGCTGTCATTATGCGATGCAAACAGTGAAATCATTTTGATAAAAAATTGCCATATAATGAAAAACTATATTCATAATATTTAAGCGGGTACCAAAATATGATTATGAAAATTCAATCCAAAGACGAATGGACTGCATTCAAACAATGGCAAATAATGGAACTGAGTCTCTCCCCCAAGGTTGCGGCAGATAATCTTTCTAGGTGCAGGCGCATTGAGAAAATATTTTCAATTAACCTCAAGGCTACAACACGCAATGAGAAGGACTATCTCATTTTGATGGATAAAATTGGTATCTATGCTCATAAAACCAGTCGAAGCAGATTCTCAGCCTATGCTTTATCAGCTTGCTTAAGGAGTGCGGCAAAAAAATACGCATTATTTTCTTGGGGCGAAAAAATTTCTAAATACCCTCGAAAAGTCTATACCAAAAACATCACTAAACTAACGGCTCATTCATCTGCACACTGAATCTAACAATCCAATTACTCATGACACTCTGCTCATTTGGGTAGTCCAAATGCCTCTCGTGCTCGCTGGATTAGTTCTGTCCACTGAGCATCGTTTCTAATATTTGCACCATACACTTTTTCATTAAATGGGTTGTCACTTAATAGCCACATTAAAAATTCTCGCTTGCTAATGTTAACCTTACCACCCTCTTTGCCCTTTGATAATCGTCCATCCCTACCCGGATATGCGAAAATTTTATCGCCATCCTCGTTGAGCTGAGATTCGTTCCAATTAAACAATATTTCGCTGAGATCACCTCGACCAAGGCTCAGAACGATGGCATCGAATGCCTTGCCAACATCGGCATTACTCATTGATGATTCATTCTTGCCAGCCATTTAATAAAACCCATTAAATCAGATAGTTGCATTATATACCAATCAACGGATTAAATTCCGTTTTTCTTTAAGCCACTAGCCGTAATTCCAGAGTTTAGATTCTAACAGCGGGTTTGTCGGCACGCTCTCGTAACAGCAAAAATCTCGATAATACGACTCGTTATAGAATATACAATATATAACGAGTCGCCATAATTGTATGTTTTACAAGGAAATAACTGCCTCGCAAAGCGGTGTACGTTAATTCGTCATTATATTAGAATTAACTTATATTCTTTTATAATGAGATTAAATTATGGCACTCGGCAAACAAGCAAAGGCATTAACCAAGCAACAAATCGATCTGGTCTATTCTTCCCTGTCCATGACACAGGACGTTCACCGAAACCGACTGATATTTTTACTGTCGATCAAAGCTGGACTACGAGCAAAAGAAATAGCTGCTTTGCGTTGGTCGATGGTTCTAGACGCTGACGGAAACATCGTCGATCAAATCGCCCTTGAGAATAGTGCCTCAAAGGGACAGTCAGGACGGGTCATCCCACTCAATAAGCAACTCAAGGGTCACTTGATCGAATCGTTCCAGAGTGCTTCCAAGCGTTCGTCAACGGCTACCCTTCACGGTACACAAATAATCCAGACGCAAAGAGGCAGCGGCACGACTGCTCAGGTCATCGTCAATATGTTTCAGGGGTGGTATGCCAAAGCGGGATTGATGGGTTGCTCATCGCACAGCGGTCGGCGAACGTTTATCACCAATGCGGCACGAAGAATTTCAACCGTTGGCGGCTCGCTCCGTGATGTTCAGTGCTTGGCGGGTCACAGCAGCTTACAAACAACACAGCGTTACATTGACAGTGACAGCGAAGCACGAAGAAAAGTTGTTGATCTGGTTTGAAACTCTCGTCATTTAAAGTGCGGTTGTCACCGATTACCTTTTTACTGTGCCCTGTATTTGCAATATGCCGACCATTGCATCTTGGTATAAAATAGCACCTGTACCTTCGGAACGTCGAGTTTTGGAGGCTCGGTGGTTCTTCGATATATCAACCGTATGCGCAATCTCTGTTTTGGACGCAGAGATTCCCTGCCAGGGGTTTACGGCTGAAATTTGGCAGGATTTCCCAAATTCTTCACTGCACTACTCCACTACTGACATCGTCATTGGTGAGCAATGTGCTCCTTGATTGGTGGCTTACAGCTCCCAATTCTTTTAGCTTAGCGACTATTCCGCTCAGATCGTACTGCGTAGTTGCCCGATGAACACTTCGGCGATCTGAAGCCCAAAATCGCTTAATAAGTTTCTTTTCTTCTAGTTTCTCAATATGCCGCTGCACTGTTCTTGCGGTTACGCCCATGCGTTTTGCCAGAGTCGATGCCCTTGGAAACGGGAATTGATCAACTTTCCACCATGACATTAAGAGATTCATCAACACTACGAGTTCACCATCTCCTATTTCTAATTTGTGCTGGTAACGCAACAACGCAGCAGGAATAACTACGAAGCCACTATTAAGAGCTTCTCCCCACTTGTTATGTAGCGAATAGTTATTTGGAGTTACTTGCTGATTCATCATGCTGGGCATTCTGCATTAATTTTAGGAGTAAATCAATGAATACTATTCAAGTACGACATATTCGTCGCTGTTTTTATCAAAATTGCTGTAATCTGGGGGAAAATTAAGCCCACCTTGAAGCGAGGTTGTCGATTTGGTTTGAATTCTTTATAGTCGCAGCCGCTTTTCATCTACCACCGAACAACAGCAAACCCAATGACACGTTCTGAACTCATCGCTCGCATCGCCGAGCAATTCCCGCAACTCCAATTAAAAGACGCTGAGTCTGCGGTTAAGGTAATCATCGATGCTATGTCCGCCTCGCTGTCGAAGGGCGAGCGTGTCGAGATTCGTGGCTTTGGCAGTTTCGGTTTGAATTACAAACCGCCACGCAACGGACGTAATCCAAAGTCGGGGGTTAGCGTGAAAGTGCCTGCCAAGTATGTGCCGCACTTTAAGGCTGGCAAGGAGCTTCGTGAGCGTGTGGATATGATTGAGTATCGAATTGACGGCTTCCATGTGGTCGATACAAGCACACCACCGAAAAGAATTCCTATCCGAGAAATTCTCGATTCTGAATGTTCTGAATTCAATAGGTCAAAATTGACCAATCAGCAAAGATGGGAAATTATTACTGAATTGGGGTTAGATCCGTTAACTGCTACTCTGGCTGCCTTATTTCGAACCAGTCATAGTGAACACAATGCTTCAACCGTAGCGAAACGTACGTATTCATTATTGAGCAAGTCTGTAGCAGCCTAACGCTTTGAATGCCGCCATTCCCACGGCGGAGTGGGATTACTGTCAGCCCACAGTCCAAGCCGTTGCGACTTGGCTTCATCTTCAAGCGGCAATAGCGTTTTGTCCTTCGAGTATTTCCGATACACCCACGCCATTCCCTGCTTGACCTGTTCAGCACTTACGTCAACGTCACCCTGATAGACCCTGCCGATTGTACGCTTGTACCTGTCTTGCCCCTGTTCGACTACTGACACCTGCTTGTCAAACACCAGTGCCGATAATGCTTGCTTCGACTTGTTGCCGAATGCCTGAGCTTTTTCGGGAGCATCAATTTCTGCCAGTCGCACTTTGTGCTGAATCTTGTTTTCGTCTAGTACAGTGATGGTGTCACCGTCAGCTACTCCGACGACATTGCCCGTGAAGTCAGCCCAAGCGGGAAAGGATAGAGTGAGGGCAAGTGTGGCGAGTAACAATTTCATAGATGGTGGCATCAGTTAGTGATGCCAGCATTCTAATACTCTTCCGCCAGCAGCAACGTAGTAACTGACCTGTCCCATTCGGTGATCACATACAGCTTCGTGCCGTTGACTGTATACCGTGACAAGATTCGTTCGCCATTTTTCACAGCATTGAGGTTTGCTTGTCGATCTTCATCATCAAGTTCAACGCTTTCAAGACTTTGATGCCGATACAGCAACGCTGAATATCCCAGTCCGTTTTCTTCCAGTATTGCCAACGCCGCTGGCGTAGCCACAACCTGTCCCAATTCAAACATAACTGCCTTTAATCTGGTTATTGTAGATAGGGCATTATATCTAAATAACCGTGTACGCTCAGATAGTTACTGGATATTATGCCTCTATGGATCATAACTAGACAAACATGGGTTATGCCTCATCTTTCGGTTGTTTTGCCGACTGCCTTACTTAATTATTGGAGGATTTTGAAATGACATTTCTCGACAAATTGAAGGTTGTAACCGCAGTTAAATCGAACAAGCTGCCGCCAGCGTTACATCGGCAAATCAGGGTGATTGAAAAACTTCGTGAACAGATCGAATGCGTGAAAGCGAAGACAGATGGGCGTGAGTACATCATCAAGCGTATGAGAACGGTCAAGTCGGAAACTGGCGAAAAGACTCAAGCTGAACACAATCACAAGATTCGCCCGTGGTGGTATCGGAACGCTGATGGCAAGCTGGTATTTGAGGTTCGCTATGCGAATAAACGGCTTGAATTGGCGAAAGGCAAGACGGGCATCGAGGTAGAAAACCTTGCCACTTTGATCCCCGCTATCGAATTACTGATGAAAGCGGTTGAAAGCGGCGAACTGGACAAGAGCTTGAGCACGGTCGCTACGAGCATTCGTTCTGAGCTTTCTAAGTAGTTGTTTTTATTAACTTGCTACATTCTTATTTAATGTTTTAATGGTTACTTTATTAGCATCTCCGGCCTGCATATCACCATGCTCGCCAGCCTCGGCTTCGCAATCTGTTACTGGCTGTGGCGGTGCAGCGCGCGGCTGACTTTATTCCTGCCCGCGCGCAAGGCCGCCGCCGTGGCTGCATTGCTTACGGCTCTCGGCTACGCGCTGCTGTCCGGCTTCGCCGTGCCCGCACAGCGCACCGTATACATGGTCGGCGCGGTCGCCGCCGCGCTGTGGCTGAACCGCAATTTCTCGCCCGGCCAGATCCTCTCCATCGCGCTGCTCGGCGTGCTGGTTCCCGACCCGTGGGCGGTGATGTCGGCGGGCTTCTGGCTGTCATTCGGCGCGGTGGCGCTGATCCTCTACGTCACCGCGCACCGGCTGGAAAAATCCCATTGGCTGGCGGAGTACACCAACGTGCAATGGGCGATGGCCGTCGGGCTGACGCCGCTGCTGCTCGGGCTGTTCCAGCAGGCCTCGCTGGTCTCGCCCATCGCCAACGCGGTCGCGATCCCGCTGGTGAGCCTCATCGTCGTGCCGCTCGCGCTGCTCGGCGCGGCGCTGCCCATCGAGGCGCCGCTGTGGCTGGCGCATCTCGCGATGGATGGCACGATGCGTTTCCTCGAATGGCTGAACGCCCTGCCGCAGCCGGTGTGGACGCAGCACGCACCACCTCCGTGGACTATCGTGGCCGCAATGCTGGGCGCTTTGTGGATGTTGCTGCCGCGCGGCTTCCCGGCGCGCTGGCTGGGTGTTCTACTGCTGTTGCCGATGTTCCTGAACAAGCCGGAAGCTCCCGCGCCGGGCGCGCTACGCCTGATCGTCTTCGATGTCGGGCAGGGGCTGGCAGTCGCCGCGCAGACCCGCAATCACGCGCTGCTCTACGACGCCGGCCCGGATTTTTCCGGCGAGGCCGACAGCGGCAACCGCATCCTGATCCCCACCTTGCGCGCGCTCGGCATCGCCGGACTGGATGGCCTGGTGCTCAGCCACGACGACAGCGACCACACCGGCGGCGCCGCCTCGGTCATGCAGGCGATGCCGGTCGGGTGGGTTTCGTCCTCGCTGGCTGCGACACATCCGCTGCTGCAATCGCCAGCCCTCTCCCCCACCCCCTCTCCCGCAAACGGGAGAGGGGAGCCAAGACGCTGCCGGGACGGCGAACGCTGGAACTGGGACGGCGTGCAATTCGAGATATTGCACCCCGCACCGGACAGCGGTGCGAAGAAGCCGCACGACAACGACCGGAGTTGCGTGCTGTGCATCGGCATCGGCAAGCACAGCGTGCTGCTGGCAGGGGACATCGAGAAGGAATCGGAAGCGCGCCTGATCCGGGAACATGCGGACAGGCTGTCCACCAGCCTGCTGGTCGCGCCGCACCACGGCAGCAGAAGCTCATCAAGTTTTGATTTCGTCGCCGCCACGCTGCCGGACTATGCGGTGTTCACCGCCGGCTACCGCAACCGCTTCGGCCACCCCAGGGAAGAGGTGCTGCAACGCTACGCCGACAGCGGCGCGGAACTGCTGCGCTCGGACGAGGACGGCGCGATCCTGGTCGAGATGAGCGCGCAGGGTTTGGAGGTGGAACGCTACCGCAAGACGCATCGCCGTTACTGGACGCATGCGCCGCGCCCGTGAGGCCTATTTTTTCTGGCCCGGGATGCCCCCGAAATTGCTGAAATTCTGCACCACGCTGGATGCGCCGTCCTGCGGAACCGCCTCCACTTCCTTTGTCGCATAGACGGTCATTATTTTCTTTTCTTCGTCGTAGATGGCCATCGGCACTTGACCCGCCTCCATGACCTTCTGAATCGCCTTCTTGACGGCCTGGTGCGATTCCGCGTTTTCTTCCGGCATGGGCAACTCTTCCTTGGACACCATGCCTATATGCAGGAAATCCGGCAGGCAGTTGGTGGGCTTGATCGGGGCGATGGTCGTGATGCCCCGCTTCCGCCCCCAATCGTCCGGTGTATCGTAATAGTGGAAGACGGCATGCGCGAAGGTCTTGGCCTCCGAGTCGTCCGGGCAGCTTATGTAGAAGATATGCTGGAATTTCTCCATGAGGAATCCCACCTCGTAAGTCTTGCCGTTCTGTTCCGCTGTCATTTCGTCCTGCCCTTTAAAATTTCGTTGATGAATCGTTTCTCCGGCGGCGATTATAACCCGACCCATCCGCTATAATCTGCGGCGAATTGCCACACTGCCTGTTTATCGAAATGCCTGCCATCCGCCTGTTGCCCGACCTGCTCATCAATCAAATCGCCGCCGGCGAAGTGATCGAGCGCCCTGCGTCGGCGCTCAAGGAACTGCTGGAGAACAGCCTCGACGCGAATGCTTCCGACATCGCGGTGCAGCTGGAAGGCGGCGGCGTCAAATTATTGCGGGTGCGCGACAACGGCAAGGGCATCGCCAGGGATGATCTGCCGCTGGCGCTGATGCGCCACGCCACCAGCAAGATCGCGTCGCTGGATGATTTGCAGAAAGTTGCCAGCATGGGCTTTCGCGGCGAGGCCTTGGCGAGCATGGCGGCGGTGGCGCAACTCGCCCTGACCAGCCGCACCGCAGCCGACGCCCATGGCTGGAAGGTCGAGGCGATCGACGGCCGGCTCAGCCCCCCCGTTCCGGCCAGCCAGTCGCAAGGCACCACGGTGGAGTTGCGCGAGTTGTATTTCAACACGCCGGCGCGGCGCAAGTTCCTGAAGTCCGAGTCCACCGAATTCGCCCACTGCGAAGAAACCTTCAAGCGCATCGCGCTGTCGCGTCCCGATGTCGCGTTCTCGCTGCAACACAACGGCAAGACCGTCTGGCAACTGCCCGCGCAGCCGCCTGCCGCACGCATCTCCACGATCCTCGGCGAGGAGTTCGGTCACGCCGCCGTGCCGGTGGAGCGGCAAACCGCAAACCTGGCGCTGCAGGGACTCGCCGCGCTGCCCGCCTATTCGCGCGGCTCGCGCGACGCGCAATACTTCTTCGTCAACGGCCGCTTCGTACGCGACAAGGTCGCGAGCCACGCGCTGCGCCAGGCCTACCAGGACATCCTGCACCACCAGCGCCACGCGGCCTTCGTGCTGTTCCTCGACCTGCCGCCGGAGCAGGTGGACGTGAACGTGCACCCGGCCAAGAGCGAGGTGCGCTTCCGCGAAAGCCAGGGCGTGCACCAGTTCATCTTCCATGCCTTGCAGGAGGCGCTGAGCGCGCCGATGGCAGAAAATACGGCAGCATCAACCCCCGCCCAAACCAACCCCTCTCCCCTCGGGGGAGAGGGCTGGGGAGAGGGGGCGAAGCAATCACGCCCGACCTATCAGCAACCCATGTCGTTCAGTGCCGCACAATCTCAGGCAGCCTATAAACTTTGGGAAGAAGCTGCCGTGGTGCGCAATCAGGAAGCCGGCAACGTAGGATGGGTTGAGCGTAGCGATACCCATCAACCCTCATCGCAAGCAAACGATGGGTATCGCTACGCTCAACCCATTCTGCAACAGACTGAGCACCCCCTCGGCTACGCCCTCGCCCAACTCTCCGGCATCTACATCCTCGCGCAGAATGCGCATGGCCTCGTGGTCGTGGACATGCACGCGGCGCACGAGCGCATCGTGTACGAGCGCCTCAAGGCCGCGCTGGACGAGAAGCAGATCGCCGCGCAGCCGCTGCTGATCCCGGTGAGCTTCTATGCCGAGCCGCTGGATGTCGCGACGGTGGAAGCCGAACAGGATGTGCTGAAGACACTAGGCTTCGACCTCGCTCCGCTCTCCCCCACACAGCTCGCGGTGCGCGCGATACCCGCGATGCTGAGGCAGGACGAGGCCGAGACGGTGGCATTCGAGGTGCTGCACGAACTGCGCGAGTTCGGCGCTTCGCGCGCGCTCACCGAGCGCCGCAATGAACTGCTCGCCACCCTCGCCTGCCACGCCGCAGTACGCGCCAACCGCATCCTCAGTATTACCGAAATGAACGTGCTGCTGCGCGAGATGGAACAGACCGAACGCGCCGGACAGTGCAACCACGGCAGGCCGACCTGGTTCCAGTTGAGCCTAGGCGATCTCGACAGGATGTTCATGCGGGGAAAATGACTTGGTTAAAATAGATTCAGCTTATTTAGACTGTTGGCAGCTAACTTGAAGGATCAAAAAATGAACAATGACAATGGAAGCAAGTTTTTTGAAGATATTCAGCCAAACCTTATCAATCTCAAGAAATATTTGCAGAGCATCAATGATAATCTCACTCATGATGGAATTGAGCTATTTTCAAGAGGGAAAGGACACGGTTCGTTATCAATGCAATTTCAGAAAAACCCATCAGGAACCGGAGGGTTGCCGTTAATCGAGGGATTCATTATCGAGTCGATCGAGATTGTAGAAAAACTAGGTGAATATCGCTCTCGTTCGACACTATCTTTGGAGCACGGTAAAGCGCAAAGGAAAGCCGAACGACGGGACACATGGATACTTTGGTTCCAAAAATTGGTTCGGTGGACACTAGGAACAATTGTCGCTGTCGTGCTTTATTCTGTAGCTATCTTGGCATCAGAAAAGTGTGACTTTATAAAAATTCCAATTAAAGATTGGTTCCATCAAGGCATAAGCGAAAAATAACAATGGAGTGCCGCTAGTTAAAATTGCTGATGAACTGATAGTGAAACACCCAGCCACCACGCGCATCGCCTTCGCCTCCTTCATCGGCACCGCCATCGAGTTCTACGATTTCTACATCTACGGCCTCGCGGTGGCGATGGTGATCGGGCCGGTGTTCTTCCCAAGCGGCGATCCGGCGGCGCAGGCGCTGAACGCCTTCCTCACCTTCGGCATCGCGTTCCTCGCGCGGCCCTTCGGCGCGCTGCTGTTCGGGCATTTCGGCGACCGCATCGGGCGCAAGACCACCTTGGTCGCCTCGCTGCTGGTGATGGGCATCTCCACAACGCTGATCGGCGTGCTGCCGAGCTACGAGATGGTGGGCTGGGCCGCACCCGCGCTGCTGTGCCTGCTGCGCTTCGGCCAGGGCATCGGCCTCGGCGGGGAATGGGGCGGCGCGGCCTTGCTAGCGGCGGAATATGCGCCCAAGGGCAGGCGCGGCTGGTTCGGCATGTTTCCGCAGCTCGGGCCGCCCGTCGGCTTCCTGTTTGCGGTCGGCGGCTTCCTGCTGTTGTCGAGCCTGCTCGACGATGCCGAGTTCCGCACCTGGGGCTGGCGCATCCCCTTCCTCGCGAGCGCGGCGCTGGTGATGGTCGGCCTGTACGTGCGGCTCAGGCTCGCGGAGACGCCGGTGTTTCTCAAGTCCATCCAGGCCGTTCGCCCTGATGAAACTACTAGCCATTCGACTAGGCTGCCAAAAAACGCCAGCCAAGTCGCTGGTTATGAGCTTGTCGAAGGGCAAGTCGTTCATGGTTCGACAGGCTCACCACGAACGGAATATAAAAAACTGCCGCTGGTGGAATTGTTCAGGAATCATGCCCTGCCCCTGCTGCTGGGCGCGCTGGCGATGGTGGTGTGCTACGCGCTGTTCTACATCTCCACGGTGTTTTCGCTGAGCTACGGCGTCGCGACGCTCGGCATCCCGCGCGCGCAGTTCCTTTCCATGCTGTGCGTGGCCGTCGTGTTCATGGCGGCCGCGACGCCGCTTGCCGCGATCGCGGGCGACCGCTATGGCCGCCGCCCGGTGCTGCTCGTCGCGGGCGGCGCGGCGCTGCTCTCCGGCTTCCTGATGGAGCCGATGCTCTCAAGCGGCTCGCCCATGCTCATCACCGCCTTCCTCTCCATCGAGTTGTTCCTGATGGGCGCGACTTTCGCGCCGATGGGCGCGCTGCTGCCGGAGCTGTTCCCGACCGCGGTGCGCTACACCGGCGCAGGCGCGGCCTACAACCTCGGCGGCATCCTCGGCGCCTCGCTCGCGCCCTACCTCGCCCAGCAGCTGGTGCTGCACGGCGGCCTCGCCTGGGTGGGCTATTATGTCTCCGCCGCGGCGGCGATCAGTTTGCTGGCGGTGTTCCTGATGCGCGAGACACGCGACCGGGAGTTGGCGTGAACCTGAAAAAAACCCTCTCACCACGAAGCACACGAAGATCACGAAGTTTATTTCGGTATGTTCTTCGTGCCCTTCGTGCTCTTCGTGGTTAAATCAGGTTTTATGAATATCCTCCCCCCCGCCATCTTCCTCATGGGCCCCACCGCGAGCGGCAAGACCGGCGTCGCGGTGGAGCTCGTGCAGCGCCTGCCGGTAGAACTCATCAGCGTGGATTCGGCTCTGGTGTACCGCGACATGGACATCGGCACCGCCAAGCCGGACGCCGCGACCCTCGCGCGCGCACCGCATCACCTCATCGACATCATAGACCCGACCGAGGCCTATTCCGCCGCCGCATTCCGCCACGACGCACTGCGCCTGATGGCGGACATCACTGCAAGAGGAAAAATCCCGCTGCTGGTCGGTGGCACCATGCTCTACTTCAAGGCGCTGCGCGAGGGGCTGAGCGACCTGCCACAGGCCGACCCGGAGATACGCGCCGAACTCGACGCCGAGATCGCGCAACACGGTATCCAGCATTTGCACAGCCAACTCGCCGAGGTGGATGCGGAGACCGCCGCGCGCCTCGCGCCCAACGACACGCAGCGCATCCAGCGTGCCATGGAAATCTACCGCATCACGGGGCAGCCGATGTCCGCGTTAATCAAAAAGCCCTTCACTTCTGCCCCCTCTCCCGTTGACGGGAGAGGGTTGGGGAGAGGGCAAGATGCCGCACATTTCCCTCTCCCCCAGCCCCTCTCCCACAAGTGTGAGAGGGGAGAAGGCGAACTGCCCTACCGCATCCTCTCCATCGCCCTCGTTCCCTCCGACCGTGCGCAACTCCACGCGCGTATCGCCACGCGCTTCAAGGCCATGCTCGAACAGGGGCTGGTGGATGAGCTGCGCGCGCTGCGCGAAAAATACCCGCTGCACCCCGACCTGCCCTCGATGCGTTGCGTCGGTTACCGCCAGGCCTGGCAATATCTCGAAGGCGAGATCAACGAAACGCAACTACAGGAAACCGGCATCGCCGCCACGCGCCAGCTCGCGAAGCGCCAACTCACCTGGCTACGCTCGATGCCGGGCAACATCGAAGTGGATTGCCTTGCGCCGGACCTGGCGCAGACGGTGCTCGATACCCTTGGCGGAAGTATTTAAGCCTGTTATTCGGCAAACCACTGTGTTAGCATTCGCTAATATTCAAGTTGCCCCTCAACCAATGCAAGGAGACCCGTCATGACCATCAACTTCAAACGCGAAATTTCCACAACCATGGATCAAGCCATCGAGCGCATCACCAAGGCGCTGGGCGCCGAGGGCTTCGGCATCCTGACGCGCATCGACATGCACAGCAAGATCAAGGAGAGAACCGGCAAGGACCTCATCCCCACGGTGATCCTCGGCGCGTGCAACCCGATGCTGGCCTATGAGGCCTACACCGCGAACAGCGACGTGGCGAGCCTGCTGCCCTGCAACGCGGTGGTCCGCGAAGTCGCGCCGGGAAGGATTTCGCTGGAGCTCGCCAAGCCGACCGCGATGATGCAGATTCTCGGCGATGCGGGGCTAGCAAAGCTGGCGCAGGAGGCCGACACAAAGATCGAACGCGCGCTGGCGAATGCCTAGGCGGCTGACGGCACCGCTCTTCTGCGGCATAATGCGCGCCATATTTTTAGGACGCTAACGTTCAATCCATGAAAATTGCCATCGCCGGTACCGGATATGTAGGCCTGTCCAACGCCATCCTGCTTTCCCAGCACAATGAGGTGGTTGCGATCGACATCGTCCCTGAAAAGGTCGAGATGCTCAACCGCAAGCAGTCGCCCATCGAAGATGCCGAGATCGAGGATTACCTGCAGCACAAGGCCCTCAACTTCAGGGCCACGCTCGACAAGCGCGAAGCCTACACCGGGGCGGACTACGTCATCATCGCCACCCCGACCGACTACGACCCGGAGACCAACTACTTCAACACCCGCTCGATCGAGTCGGTCATCCAGGACGTCCTGAGCATCAACCCGCAGGCGGTGATGGTCATCAAGTCCACCATTCCCGTGGGCTACACCGTCAAGACCCGCACGAAATTCAACTGCGACAACCTGATTTTCTCTCCGGAGTTTTTGCGCGAAGGCCGCGCACTGTACGACAACCTGCACCCCTCGCGGATTGTCGTAGGTGAACGCTCAAAGCGTGCCGAAATCTTTGCCGGCCTGCTCAAGCAGGGCGCGATCAAGCAGGACATCCCCACCCTGTTCACCGACTCGACCGAGGCCGAGGCGGTCAAGCTCTTCGCCAACACCTACCTCGCCATGCGCGTGGCCTACTTCAACGAGCTCGACACTTATGCGGCTACCCATGGGCTCGATACAAAGCAGATCATCCAGGGGGTCAGCCTCGATCCGCGCATCGGAGGCCACTACAACAATCCGTCGTTCGGTTACGGCGGCTATTGCCTGCCCAAGGACACGAAGCAGTTGCTCGCCAACTACCAGGATGTCCCGCAAAACCTGATCCACGCCATCGTCGAATCCAACACGACACGCAAGGACTTCATTGCGGAAAGCATCGTCAGGCGCAACCCCAAGATCGTCGGCATCCACCGCCTGGTCATGAAGAGCGGGTCGGACAATTTCCGCTCTTCCAGCATCCAGGGCATCATGAAGCGCATCAAGGCGAGGGGGATCGAGGTCATCGTTTATGAACCCGCGCTCAAGGAGCCGGAGTTTTTCCGCTCCAGGGTGGTGAACGACTTGGCTCAATTCAAGAAGGAATCCGACGTCATCGTCGCGAACCGCATTACCGACGACATCCTGGATGTGGCTGACAAGGTTTACAGCCGCGATTTGTTCGGCAAGGACTAAGGCGCGCCTAGCCCGCATATTTCATCGCCCTTCGTGTAATTCAACGAAAAGCCTCATGAATATTGGGGTACGCACCCATGACGCAAAATACAATGGGTATCGCAGCCAGAATGAATGCCAATGAAACGCAGGAGCGCAACTTGTTTGCGCGATAAGGTTTCGGGCAAAGCGCCCGGCAAGCCGGGCTCCTGCATTGAATGCCGCTGAAATATCCGGGCTATGGGAAGCGGTAACCCCCCTCGTGGAACAGAGCCAGGCACGCACCCACCACCTGCGGGTCGAAATGGATGCCGCGTTGCCCGGTGATCTCCTCAAGCGCAGCATCGACACCCCACCCGGGGCGATAGGGGCGGTGCGATGACATCGACTCGACCACGTCCGCCACGCTCAGGATGCGCGCCTCAAACAGGATGGCCTCGCCCTTGAGCCCCTGGGGATAGCCTGAACCGTCGAGCCGCTCATGGTGTTGCTGTACCATTTGCGCTATCGGCCAAGGGAAATTGATGCCCTGCAAAATATCATAGCCCGCCTGGGGATGTGCCTCGATCAGGCTACGCTCGATGTCGCTGATCTTGCCGGGTTTGCTGAGGATTTCCGCCGGAATCCGGATTTTCCCCAAGTCATGCAATACCCCGGCAAGATGGATGCCGTGTACCTGCTCGTCGGACAGCCCCATTTGCCTGGCAATCGCCGCCGCGAGATCGGCCACCCTGGCCTGATGGCCTGCGGTGTAAGGGTCGCGCATTTCCACGATGGTGGCGATTGCATGCACCGTATCCTCCAGGTTGCTCTGCAGTTGCTCCACTTGCCGCCGGTTCTGTTCCAGCGCAAGGTCGCGCTCCTGGCGGATATGCAGAGTGCGCACGCCGAACGCCATATCCCCTGCCATCTCTTCCAGCAGCTCGACTTCGGCGTGACTGAAGGCATTTATCTCATCGGCATATACGGTAAGTGCACCGAATACCTCGCCGTTGGCCAGCGGCAGCGCGATGCTGGCGACATAACCGTGCTGGAGCGCCGCCTCGCGCCACGGCAGGTGGCGCGGGTCATTGGCGAAGTCCTGGCATAACTGTGTGGTGCCGCTGCGGATGGCGCGCCCGGTCGGCCCCATGCCGCGCTCGGTCTCCGCCCAGGTAACGTTTATGTTGTCCAGATAGCCCTCGACATGACCGGCGCTCGCCATGATTTTTACGGACTTGTTTTCATCGTGTTGCACATAGCCCACCCAGGCCATCCGGTAGCCGTGCTGTTCGACGATGGAGCGGCAGATCGACTGCAGCAATTCCGTTTCGTCGTCCGCATGAACCAGGCTCCGGTTTACCGCACTCAGCGCGGACAGGGCGCGATTGGCATGATTGAGCGCGATTTCCGCCTTCTTGCGCTCGGTGATGTTGTCGCTCACGATGACGATTTCGCCCTGTGCCGGAGAATAGACGGAGAACGAGAACCACCTGTCCAGGGCGGCCAGGTGGTGCTCCCAGCGGGCGGGCTCCCTGGTGCGCGCCACCCGGCCAAAAACTTCGAGCGACTCCGGGTTGTCGCGGCCGTAGCCGGGAATAACCTCGCTGATCCTCCGCCCCTCCACCTCTTGCAGGCCGGTTATCTTTTCGAAACCCGGGTTGACCCTGAGGTATTCGATATCGACCGGAGTCTCGCCCTCGAAGATCACGCGGCAGTGGGCGATGCCGTTCAGCGTGTTCTCGAACAGCGAGCGGTAGGTCTCCTCGCTCTCGCGCAGCGCCCGCTCGGCCTGCCTGCGCTCGGTGATGTCCCGGGCTGCGGCGAGAATCAGCCGGTGGCCCCCCGATTCGATGAGGCGCGCACTGACTTCGATGGGTATGACCGGGCCGCCCTTGCAGCGGTGCGCGGATTCAAAAACACAGTGTCCTTTTTCCAGCAACTCCTTGAACCGGATATCGAGAAGTTGCCCGTATTCCGGCGTATCGAGGACATGCAGGTTCATGCCCATCAATTCGTCCATGGTGTAGCCGCGCGACTTCCAGGCGGCCTCGTTCAGGTAAATGAAGTTCCCGTCGAAATCGCTCACGAAGATCGAATCATTGGCGCCATCCAGGAACTGCGCTCTCAGCCGCAGTTCCTGCTCCGCCAGCCTGCGCTCGGTGACGTCCATCAGGTAGCCGAGATAACCGATGAAATTCCCGTCGCTGTCGTAACGCGGGCAGCCGTCATCGCGCATCCAGCGGTACTCGCCGTCATGCCGGCGCATGCGGTATTCCATGCTGAACGGCTCGCGCCGTTCGAAGGCCGAGAGATATACATCCAGGCAGTGCTGGATATCGTCCGGGTGCACGCCCTCTGTCCAGCCGTTGCCCAGCTCCTGTCCCAGCGTGCGCCCGGTGAATTCCAGCCAGGGCCGGTTAAAATAGTTGCACAGATGGTCGGTACCGGAAGCCCAGATCAGCGCCGGGGCAGAGTCGGCCAGCGTGCGGTAGTTCTGCTCGTTTTCGCGCAACATTTTTTCGGCGCGGCGGCTATCGGTGACGTCATCCAGGATGTGCACCGAATAGAGATAAGCGCCATGCTCATCATTGACTGGAAAGGCTCGCGAGCGGTAGGTTGTATCACCGACGGCCACTTCCTCCTCTTCTTCCGTTGTGGCTTTTTTCATCGCGCGCAGGCAGCAGGACAATGGCCCATCGCTCCTGGGGAAGATTTCGTAGTATGGCCGACCGATGATTTCCCCAAACTTGAGCCCGGCGCATTGCTGGTAAGCCTTGTTGCAACGCAGGATGCGGTATTCCCCGTCGTGCATGAAGATGGGATCTTTCACCACGTCCAGCGCGTCCATCCATTCCTTGTGCGAGTGCTCGATTTTCTTGCGCGCATGTTCCAGGTCTTCGAGCATGAACAGCAGCGCGCTGCGGTTTTCTTCGAGCTCCAGCGTTGCGAGCCGGTGAGTTTCCTCGCGGTTTCCCAGCCTGGCCTGCAATTCGGCGATCGTCTGCCGCGCCGCCTGCAGTTCCTGCCGCAATTTTTCGGTGTCGCTCATGGCTTTGTGTCACCCGGCCTGGCGGAGTCGATCTGCTTATGCAAGGCGATGTTTTCCTCGACGAGCTCCTTCATGCGCAACTCCCGCCCCACGGTGAGCTTCTGGAAGCGCAGCAACTCGTCGAGCTGCTGCTGCAGTTTCCGGCCGGACTCATGGCGCTCGGCGGCCAGGCGCCGGTCGCGCCGGTATGAGATGCCGATCCCCGCCAAACCGATCAGCCAGGCCACGCCATGGGACAACATGATGATGCCGCTGTGCCTGCGCCGGTGTACATAGAAGCGATCCAGCGCGACGGACGAGCCGATCCCGCCGCGCACGTCGCCTATCCTGTAGCCCTGATGCGCATGGCACTTCATGCATCCCTGATTGACGATGAACGGCTCCATCATCCGCAGGTAGGGCCGCCCGCCTATCTCCTGCACTTCCAGAAAGTCCCTGCTGCCCTGCTCGAAGCTCTTCAATGCCTTGGCTTCCCACTCGTCGGGCGCATTCGCGGGATTGAGCGGCTTGAGGCTGGTGATGCGGCTCCTGGTGCCGTATTCGTCGGGAAATTCACTCTGCATCTGGCGCAGCACATAGGCCGGGTTCATGAGCGTCAGCGCCTTGCCAGTAGTGGTAACCACGTCGCGGTCAGGAATATCGAGATAGGGATTGGGCGGCGTGCGTTCGGTCGGGGTGACATAGACACCGCCATGCGAATTCACCCAGTTGCGAAAGCCGATATCCTTCTGGATGTTGGCGCGCGTCGCCACGGTTGCCATCTCCAGGACGCTCTGATTTTCCTGGTACAAATTCCACAGCAAGGAACCTCCCGCCAGGGCGCTCCAGATGAGCGCCAGCAGACCGTATCTGCGCAGCCAGAAACCATGGGGAATATCGGGATTACCTGTCTGCGAGATCATCGTCTCAATGCGGCTTGCTGAGGTCGCACACGATACCTTCATCCTCTTCCAGCATGAGCATCACCTGCTCGGCGGGCATGCGCAGCAGTTCGCCGATTTCCCTGAAGTCGTCCGGCAAGGCTGCGTCGTCCCATCCATTGGCTGAATGTCGTGCGAGGTTGACCGCCAGCACGACATTGCGCACGCGCGTCTGGTTCGCGCAGGAATCGTCCATCAGGGTCGATAAGAGCTGCGGCAGGCCCCACTGCACCACCAGTTCCCGTTGCAGTTCGAGCAGGGTGAATCCCAGCACCTGCTGCTGGACATCGTGGCTGCGCAACGTTTTATCCTTCTGCTGGGCGGCCCGGATTTCCAGCATCGGCTGCGGGGCGAAACACCACATCAGGATCTCGGCGATGTCGTGCAGCAGGGCGGCGATGCGCACCTCTTCATAATGCAGGTCGTGCAACCGCGCCGCCCAGTCCATGGCGTATTCCGAGGCACGATGCGAGCGATGTACGGCACGCAGCGCAGGAGGAAGCGCGGCGATATGCGGCTTCAGAAAATCCTCGACCAGCAGACCGGATGGGACTTTGTTGAAAAAAGACTCTATGCCGAGCATCAGCAACGCCTGCTCCACCTGGACAACTTCGGCGATCTGCTTCTTGTGCTTGTGCTGCTGGAGGTAGCGCAGCAGCTTGACGGTCAGGATGGGGTCGCGCGCGATGACCCCTGCGATGGAAGAGGTGCTCAGTCTTCGGTCGTCCTCGCGCAACGCTGCCAGATCGCGTGCGGTCTGTTTCAGGACAGGCAGATCCGCGCGCGTGAGCGTCGCTACCCAGTGTCCCAATCCTTCGGCTTCCGGCATACACCCCCCGATTTTTATTTTGCCGGCAAATATACTAGCAATTTGCAAGGTTGCACAGGCGATTGGGGGTAGCAGGTGAGAGCGCCCGTCCGGCTATGTTGCCTCCACCGCAACCGCCAGCGTGCCCACCCGCCCTTCCACCTCGCGCATTGCCACCTCATGGCGCGGCAGCGCCCCGGCGTCCAGCCCTTGCAGGTATTGGCGCAGCGACACCAGTTCATAGCCCTGTGCCTGCCAGCCCTCAAGCAACTGCTCGAAAATCGGCAACAGCTTGCCGCCTTCCAGTTCGGCATGCAGCGTGAACACATGTCCTGTTGCCGGCGCATCTGCAGTCAGTTGCAGGATATGCTGCGCGATGTTGTCCCGCGTGATGCCGTCGCGATTCAGCAGCTCGTCCAGCGTCGGCAGCGTGGTGGGCAGTTGCGGGCAGGCGACGATCTCGGCCTGCCAGGTCGGGATGAAGGGATGCGTGCCGCGCGTGTCGGAGCTGTAGTCGAACCCCATGTGCTGCGTCAGGCGCAATGCGTGGCGGTTCGTCTGCCAGCCGGCGGCGGCATGCGCATGCGGCGATTCGCCGAAAATTTCCTGGTAGCGATCTGCCGCGCGCTGCAGCTCGCACCGCGTCCATTCGGCATCCTTGCCCGCCACGTGATCCTGCCAGCGGATATGGTCGTAACAGTGGATGCCGGTCTCGAAGCCCGCATCGCGCACGCCGCGCATGATCGCCGCGCATTTTTTACCGATGTCCGGCCCCGGCAGCAATGTGCCGTACAGCAGCGTCTGGATGCCGTAGTGCTCCACCACCGAAGTGCGCGACACCTTGCCGATGAATCCGGGGCGGAACACACGCTTGATCGCGCGCCCGGTGTGATCAGGGCCGAGCGAGAAGAAAAAGGTGGCCTGCGCGTTGTGGCGCTGCAGCGCCTCGACCAGGCGCGGCACGCCTTCGCGCGTGCCGCGGTAGGTATCGACGTCGATCTTGAGGGCGAGTTGTTTCATTCAGAATTCAGGAGCCAGAGCGTAGGTCGGGTTAGCGGCTTCATCGCGTAACCCGATATGTTGGGTACAAAAACGTCGGGGAGCTTTGCATAGCCATCTGACTAAGCGGTCAAAAACGACAGCCAAGTTATTGGTTAACGCCACGCTAGCCCGACCTACCGCCGGTTAATCCACCAGCCCGCGCGCTTCCGCCACCTGACCGCGATACGCGTCGAATATCTTGCGCAGCGTATCGGCCATGTTGACGGTCGGCTTCCAGTTCAACTCTTCGCGGGTGTTGGTGATCTTCGGCACGCGGTTCTGCACGTCCTGATAGCCCTTGCCGTAATACGCCGCCGAGGTGGTTTCGACGATCTTCACCTTCTGCGCCGAGTCGCGGTATTCGGCATATTCGTTCGCCAGCTTGAGCATCATATCGGCGAGGTCGCGGATCGCGTAGTTGTTGGTCGGGTTGCCGATGTTGTAGATCTTGCCGGTCGCGACACCGTCCTTGTTCTCGATGATCTTCATCAGCGCGGCGATGCCGTCGTCGATGTAGGTGAAGGCGCGCTTCTGGTGCCCGCCGTCCACGAGGCTGATGTTCTCGCCGCGCACGATGTGCCCAAGGAACTGCGTGACCACGCGCGAGCTGCCTTCCTTCGGCGTGTGGATCGAATCCAGCCCGGCGCCGATCCAGTTGAACGGGCGAAACAGCGTGAAGTTCAGCCCTTCCATGCCGTAGCCCCAGATCACGCGATCCATCAGTTGCTTGGAGCAAGAGTAGATCCAGCGCGGCTTGTTGATCGGGCCGCAGATCAGCTCGGAATTTTCCGGGTCGAATTCCTCGTCGTGGCACATGCCGTAAACCTCGGAGGTGGACGGAAACACCAGGTGCTTGTTGTATTTCACGGCCGCACGCACGATCGGCAAGTTGGCTTCGAAATCGAGCTCGAACACGCGCAGCGGTTGCTTGACGTAGGTGGACGGCGTCGCGATCGCCACCAGCGGCAGGATCACATCGCACTTGCGCACATGGTACTCGACCCATTCCTTGTTGATCGTGATGTCGCCTTCGAAAAAGTGGAAGCGCGGCTTGCCGATCAGATCCGAGATACGGTCGCTGCTCATGTCCATGCCGTACACCTCCCAATCGGTGGTGGCGAGGATGCGGTTGGACAGGTGGTGGCCGATGAAGCCGTTTACGCCGAGTATCAATACTTTTTTCATTGCCATTTCCTTAACGATTGAATTCAAATTTTTCCGTGCCATACTGCGCCGTGAACTCCGCCGCGCTCATCGCGGCGCCATCCAACTCGAAGCGCACCACGCGCAACACGCCCTGCCCGCAGGTCGCGTAGGCCTTGCCTTCTTTCACATAGAAGGCAGGTTTCTCCCCCGACACTTCACAGTGAGTATCCAGCGTCTGCAGGATGCGCATAGTCTTGCCCATCAGTTGCGTGGTCGCGCCCGGATACGGCGGCGCTACGGCGCGCACCAGGTTGTGGATCTGCAGCGCGGACTGCGACCAGTCGATGATGCCGTCTTCCGCCTTGCGCCCGCCAAAATACGCGCCCTTGCTCAAGTCCTGCTTCACCGCCTGCGCCTTGCCCGCCAGCAACGCGGGAAGCACGCCGTGCAGCGCCATCTCCGCCGCCACCGTCACCTTCTGGAACACCTCGAACGCGGTGTCGTTGGGCAGGATAGGCACCGCCTGCTGCGCGACGATGTCGCCGTTGTCCGGCTTCTCGGTCATGTAATGCAGCGTCGCGCCGGTCTCCGTCTCGCCGTGGATTATCGCCCAGTTCACCGGCACGCGGCCGCGGTATTTCGGCAGCAGCGAGCCGTGCATGTTCAGTGCGCCGCACTTTGGAATGTCCAGCAAATCCTTTTTCAGCATCTCGCGGTAGTAGAAGGAGAAGAAAAAATCCGGCTGCAACGCGCGAATCCGCTCCACCACTTCCGGCGTATTCGGGTTGTCCGGTGTGATGACCGGAATGCCGTGCAACGCCGCCAGTTCCGCGACGCTGTCAAACCAGATGATCTCCTTGGGATTGTCACGGTGCGTGACCACCAGCGCGACCTCCACGCCATGCGCCAATAGAACTGACAGGCATCTGTAGCCTACATTGTGGTAAGCGAAAACAACGGCTTTACTCATTCTTGGGCATCCGAAAACAGCGAAGGATGTTCGGGCTCGGCAGGCTTGGCTTTTTCTCTCTTCTTTTTCGGCTCGAAAATGAAAGGATCGGGCTCTCCGGCAGCCATTTCAACCGGGGATTTCTCCCTTCTCCCTTCTCCCTTTCCCCTTCCCGCTTTGCCCTGTCCCTCGAGCACCGCCTCCACCAGGTAGCGCGGCCGGTGGCGCACCTGCTGGTAGATGCGGCCGATATATTCGCCGAGCAGCCCGATGCCGAACAGCGCGATGCCGATCAGGAAGAACATCAGCGCGAACAGCGTGAACAGCCCTTCCGCTTCTGGGCCGATGACGAGGCGGCGCACCACAAGGAACACGAAGAACGCGCCCGAGCCGAGCGAGATCAACATGCCCGCCATCGAGAACCATTGCAGAGGCACCAGCGAGAAGCCGGTCATCAGGTCGAAATTCAGGCGGATCAGGCTGTACAGCGAATACTTCGATTCGCCCGCAGTGCGCTCCTCATGCCCCACCACCACCTCGGCGGGATTGCGCGCAAAGGTATAGGCCAGCGCCGGAATGAAGGTGCTGACTTCCTTGCAACTGTTGACCGCATCGACGATGTGGCGGTCGTAGGCGCGGAACATGCAGCCCTGGTCGGTCATCTTGATGCGCGTGATGCGTTCGCGCAGTCCGTTCATCGCGCGCGACGCAGCATGCCGCCACCAGCTGTCGCTGCGCTGCCGGCGGATCGAGCCGACGTAATCGTAACCCTCGTCCATCTTTGCCAGCAGCAGATGGGTATCCTCGGGCGGGTTCTGCAAATCGGCATCCAGCGTCACCACGCGCTGCCCGCGGCAATGTTCGAAGCCCGCCATGATCGCCATGTGCTGGCCGAAGTTGCCGTTGAACAGGATCACCCGCGTCACATCGGGGCGCTTCTGGAACTGCTCGCGCAGGAGCGCGGCGGAACGGTCGCGGCTGCCGTCGTTGATGAAAATGATCTCGTAGGAGATGGCGAGCTTGTCCAGCGCCGGATACAGCCGGTCGAACAGCGCCTGCAGGCCCTGCTCTTCGTTATAGACGGGAATGACGACGGAAAGTTGGGGATTGCTCATAAGGGCGGCATTTTACCGCATGGGGCGGGGATTAGCGAAATCGGGTATCCAAGTAGCGTGCGCATAGCGCACACAAGACCGCCTTTCATTTCCCCTGTGCGCCGCCGAGTAGCGCAAGCCGGTCAGGGGCAGTCCGACGAATATGTTTGAGCACGTGGCCGCGTAGCGGATCGTGCGAGTTTATGAGGAGGCCTGACCGGCTGAGCAACGCAGAGCACCGCGTAGCGGCGGCAAACCGGGGTCGCCTTTTCTTCGGTTACCTTCTTTTGGCGACGCAAAAGAAGGTAACTTGCTGCCGGGCAACCCCCGGCGGTTTTGATTGATGGGTAGCTTTGCATAGCCATCTGACTAGGCTGCCAAAATACGCCAGCCAAGTCATTGGTTATCGCTACGCTCAACCCATCCTACACTTGCTCAATCTACGCTTGTTTGAACGAGTTATTAGGCCGGTGTTGCAAGCTTAAGGCAACAATACCGGCGACGATAACCGTAAGACTTAACAACCGCATAGGGTTTGCAGACTCACCTAGCAAGACAATGCCAAGGATTGCGGTGCCGACGGCACCGACACCAACCCAAACAGCGTATGCGGTGCCTACAGGCAGAGACTTCATGGAAATGCCAAGCAACCCAAGGCTAATGACCATTGCGAGTACGGTGCCGACCGTCGGCCAAAGCCGGGTGAATCCTTCTGTGTACTTAAGCCCAACCGCCCAGCCGATCTCGAATAAGCCTGCCACCACAAGAATGAACCAGTTCATAAGCGCCTCTCCTATAAGTGGGGCCGTCCCCTGGTTGATTTAGAGAGGTGAGGTCGTCCCCACTTCTGAAAGGCCCAACGTAATTTATGCGTTACTTACCAACACCTCCCGCATCGCCGCGCAGGTGCGCTCGACATCCCCTTCGTTCATCGCGTAGAACATCGGCAAGCTTACGATCTGCCTGCCGACGCATTCGGCGACGGGGAACATGCCTTCCTTGAAACCGAGATCGCGGTACAGCTTGAAAAGATGGATAGGCGCGTAGTGGTAGCCCACGCCGATGTTGTGCGTTTTCATCTTTCCCATGAAGTCGGCGCGTGTGATACGCTCCGGTAGCACGATCTGGAACAGGTGCCAGTTGGTGCTCTCGAAATCCGCTGGTGGCAGTTGCGCGCCGGTCTGAGCCTCGAAGTCCGCACCCAGTATTTCGAAGTAATGTTTCGCGAGCTTGCGCCGCTGCGCGGTGATGGCGTCCAACTTCGCGAGCTGGCCTATGCCGATCGCGGCGGCGACGTCGGTCATGTTGTACTTGCCGCCCAGCACGTCCACCTCGATGCCGTCCCAGCCGCTGCGCGTGACGCCCTGCAGGCGGTATTTTTCCGCAAGCTTCGCCTCGTCCTCGTTGTTCAGCACCAGGCAGCCGCCCTCGGAGGTGGTGATGTTCTTGTTGGCCTGGAAGCTGAACGAGACGAAGTCGCCGAACGAGCCGATGGGCTTGCCCTTCCACGATGAGCCGATGGCCTGCGCGGCATCCTCGATCACGCGCAGCTTGTATTTATTGGCTACCGCGTACAGCCGGTCCATGTCCACCGGCTTGCCCGCGAGGTAGACCGGAATGATCGCACGGGTTCTTGGTGTGATCGCGGCCTCGACCTTGTCCAGATCGATGTTGCGCGTGACCGGATCAACGTCGGCAAACACCGGCGTCGCGCCCACTTCGAGAATCACGTTGGCGGTCGCCACCCACGAGATCGGCGTAGTGATGACCTCGTCGCCCGGCCCGATGCCCGCGATGCGCAGCGCGATCTCCATGGTGCAGGTGCCGGAGTTGAAGCTGCGCACCGGGCGCCCACCGAAGTATTCCGACAGGCGCTTCTCGAATTCCAGCACCTTGGGGCCGGTGGTGATCCAGCCGGAGCGCAAAACCTCCGCTACCGAGGCGATGGTCGCTTCGTCTATGGTCGGACGTGAGAATGGAAGAAAATTACTCATCAGAATTTATGCCCGCGAAATGATAATGACGCCGAGGATGATCACGCCGATGCCGACCAGTTTTGTCATGCTTAAGGGTTCGCCCAGCAAGTACCAAGCGGCCACTGCAGTCACGATATAAGCCATCGACAACAACGGAAAAGCGATGCTGACCGGCACGCGCGACAGGGCGAGGATCCAGACGACCACGCTCAGCGCATAGCAGAACAGCGCGGTGACGATATGCCACTCGGTAGCCAGTTTCAGGCCGATGGGCAGGATGTTCTCCATGCTGAACTCGAAATGCCCGACAGCATTGGTTCCCGCCTTCATCAGGATCTGCGCGGCGGCATTGAGCATCACGCCGGTAAAAATCAGGATGAAACTGACCAGGCTCATGGTTTCTTCACCACTATGTGCTGCGTATCTTCAAAGATGGTTTTCATTTCAAGCCCAAGTTGCTGTACTTGAGCATAAGCATACACCGGGAAGATGGCCAGCGCCTCGGGCTGCGCGGCCCAGACCTTCGCGAATTCCTCGACGGTGGGTATCCAGCGCTGCGGCTCCTGCTGGATGCCGAACGCCATCTCGTCCTGGTATTGCACCAGCGTGAAGGTGCGCTTGAGGTAGAACGGCAGCGTCTGCTCATAGGTTAGCACCGAATAAAACGGAATGCCCGGCTTCACCTCGGCACGGATCGCCTCGGCGATATGTTTCGCGGAGCGCTCGCGCGCCACGGTCTCGTAGCCGGACAGGCCGATCTGAGCTGCCAGCAGGGCGCTCAGTGCCAGCACTACGACCGCAACAGGCTTCTTTTCGCGCCACAGCAGCAGCATCCCCCCCGACAGGCCGCCCAGCAACATCAATGCGGCGGCAACCAGCCACGGCCCGTAATGCGGGTACAGCTCGATCTGGTTCGGCGTGTCGGCGAATTTGTCCACGTTCAACGCCAGCCCCAGCAACAGCAGCGTGACCGGGATGGCCGGTGCGATCTGCCAGAACAGCGTACGCGCGCGCATTTCGGCGATGCGCTTGCCCATCAGCAAGGCCAGCACCGGGAACATCGGCAGCAGGTAGGACGGCAGTTTGGAGCCGGAGATGGAGAAGAACACATAGACGAATACCGCCCAGATCAGCAGGAAGCGCCGGGTGTTGAACATCTTGTCCGGCAGGCTGCTGTCGCGCAGGGTACGCCACATCGAATCGAACATCAGCACCGTCCACGGCAGCGCCCCGGCCAGCAGGATGGGGATGAAGTAGTGCCACGGATGATAGCGCCCGTGCACCGTGCTGGTGAAGCGCTGGTAGTGCTCGTAGATGAAGAAGCGCTCGAAGAACTCCGGGTTGGCTTTCATCACCAGCAAAAACCACGGCACGGTGATCGCGAAAAATACCGCGAGGCCGGACAGCCAGTGCATGCGCTTCAGCACGCCGAAGTCGCGCTGCACGACGCAGTAGATGAACAGCGCCGCGCCCGGCAGGATGATGCCCATCAGGCCCTTGCTCAGCACCGCAAGCGCCATGCCCGCCCACGCGACCAGCATCCAGTTACGCCGTTTTGTTTTGTCCGCCTGCGCCTGCGCGAGCAGCAGGCCGAAGATGCCCAGCGTGATGAAGAACGTCACGCCCATGTCCAGCGTGTTGATGTGCCCCATCAACACGTAGAGCAGGCTGCTCGAAAGCAGCAGCGCGGCATAGCCCGCCGCCTCGCGCCCGAACAGGCGCAGCCCGGCGAACCACACCAGCAGGATGCCCGCGAAGCCGGTCAGTCCGGTCCAGAGGCGCGAAGTCCACTGATGCTCGCCGAACAGGGTGTAGGCAGTGGCCGTCGCCCAGTATTGCAGCGGTGGTTTCTCGAAATACTTGAGATCGTTGAGGTGCGGCGTCACCCAGTCGCCGCTCGCCACCATCTCGCGCGGAATCTCGGCGTAGCGCCCCTCATCCGGCTTGATCAGCGTGCGGTATTCGAGATTGGCGAACCAGATGATCGCGATGGCGGCAAGCAGCCCCCAGACCCGTTTGATCGAGATAACAGCCATTGTCTTCTTATTGCCCCGTCCAGTTGGTACGTACCTTGCGTGCCTCGCTGAATACCTCTTCGAGCTTCGCAGCGTCGTGCTGCTCCAGCGCCTGGAAGAGCACATACAACTCGTCGGCATAGCGACGCAGTTCGACCAGCAGCGCCTCGCGGTTCGCGAGGCAGATGTCGCGCCACATCTCCGGGCTGCTCGCGGCGATGCGCGTAAAATCGCGGAAGCCGCTCGCGGCGAAGGACAGCAGCAGGTCGCGGTTGTCGCGCTGAGCGAGGTCATGCACCAGCGCGAACGAGAGCAGGTGCGGCAAGTGGCTCACCGCGGCAAACACTCCGTCGTGCTGCTCCGGCGTCAGTTCGCTCACCACCGCGCCGCACAGTTCCCAGGCTTGGCGCACGCGCGCCACCGCTTCGGTGCTGTTCTCGGGCAGCGGCGTCAGCACCACTTTTTTGTCGACATAGAGGTCGGCCAGCGCCGCCGCCGCGCCGCTCTTCTCCGCACCCGCGATCGGGTGCGCCGGGACGAACTGCGCGATCCTGTTTCCGAGGTTCGCGCGCGCTGCGGCGACCACGTCGCCCTTGGTGCTGCCGCCGTCGGTGACCAGCGTGTGCGCGCCGAGGTGCGGCGCGATGCGCGCCATCAGTTCCGCCATCTGCCCGACCGGGGTAGCGAGCAGCACGATGTCGGCATCCGCCACCTCGCGCACCGCATCCTCGCCGATGCGGTCGAGGATGCCGAGCCGTCGCGCCTCCTGCAACGTCGCCGTGCTGCGCCCGAAGCCGACCACTTCGCGCACCGCTGCCGCCTTGCGCAGCGCCAGCGCGAACGAGCCGCCGATCAGGCCGACGCCGAAGATGACGATTTTTTTGAATTGCGGTTGAGTCACATGTTATCCCGGGTAGGAGCGCAACTTGTTGCGCGATTTCCTTGCAAGAAGTAACCATTGCGCAACAAGTTGCGCTCCTACAGCATTTGCAGGGTGGGTTAGCGTAGCGTAGCCCACCGGAATTTGCATTGAGCGAATGGTGGGTTGCGCGATAAAACCACTAACCCACCCTGCATTTTTTGATCAAAGCGTACGCCCGATCGCTCCGGCGATAGCGCCCAGCGTGCCCATCAGCTTCTTCAATTCCTGTGGTGTCAGCGCCTGGTCGGCATCGCACCAGGCTTCGCACGGATTCGGGTGCATCTCGACCAGCAGGCCGTCCGCGCCTGCGGCAACCGCCGCCTGAGACAGTGCAGGCACCATCCAGGCCTTGCCGCCGGCGTGCGATGGATCGACGATCACCGGCAGGTGGGTCTCTTTTTTCAGCACGGCGATGGCCGTCACGTCCAGCACGTTGCGGTAGGCGGTCTCGAAGGTGCGGATGCCGCGTTCGCAGAAGATGATGTTGTGGTTGCCGCCCGCCGCGATGTATTCCGCCGACATCAGCCATTCGGCAATCGTGGCCGACATGCCGCGCTTGAGGATCACCGGCTTGTTGATCTTACCCACTTCCTTGAGCAGGTCGAAGTTCTGCATGTTGCGCGTGCCGATCTGGATCACGTCCACATCGTATTCGAGGAAAAGGTCAATCTGGCGCGCATCCATCAATTCGGTGACGATGGGCAACTTGTACGGGGCAGCCGCCTTGCGGAACATGTCCAGGCCTTCCTTGCCCTTGCCCTGAAAGGCATAGGGGCTGGTGCGCGGCTTGAACGCGCCGCCGCGCATCAAACGGCAACCCGCCTCGTGCACAAACTTGGCGGACAGGTCCATCTGCTCCTGCGTCTCCACCGAGCACGGCCCGGCGATGATCTGGATCTGATTGCCGCCCAGCGGGATGCCGGCGATATCGATCACGGTGTTTGCCTTGTGCGACTCGCGCGACACGATCTTGTACTGCTTGGCGATATGCATCGCCGATTCCACGCCGGGCAGCGAGGTGAACATCTCCTCGGTCAACTGGCGCTCATCGCCGATCGCGCCGATCACCGTGCGCTCGATGCCGCGCGAAATATTCGCCTTCAAACCAGCCGTTTCCAGCCGCTTCACCACCGCGCCGATTTCGGCGTCGGTCACGTCCCTGCCCATTACGATAATCACGCTGTCTCTCCCAAGGCTTGCGCCAATACAGATAAAAATTTTTCGTTTTCGTTTTCAGTGCCTATGCTCACGCGCAGGTAATCCGGCATGCCGTAGCCGGCCACGGGCCGCACGATCACGCCGAGTTCCAGCAGGCGGCGGTACATCTTCATTCCGTCGCCGATCCTGAAGCTGATAAAGTTGCCATACGACGGAATGAATTCCAGCCCCAGCTTGCGCAACCCTTGCGTGATCTGTTCCATGCCGCACCGGTTGAGCTCGTTGGTGCGCCGCACGAAATCCTCGTCCTGCAGCGCCGCCACGGCGGCGGCCTGCGCCACGCTATTGACGTTGAACGGCTGGCGCACGCGGTTCATCATGTCGGCCACCTGTGCGTTGGCGAAGGCATAGCCCACGCGCAGACCGGCCAGGCCGTAGGCCTTGGAGAAGGTGCGCGAGACGATGAGATTGGGGAATTCCTTCAGCCAGGCAACCGAATCGTAGCGGTTCTCTTCGGGCAAGTATTCGTTATACGCCTCGTCGAGCACCACCAGGATATTCGCGGGCAATGCGCGCAGAAAATCCAGCAGCGACGCTGCGTTCAGAAAGGTACCGGTCGGGTTGTTCGGGTTGGCGACGAACACCAGCTTGGCCTTGTGTTCGACCGCTACCTTGAGCATCGCTTTCAGGTCATGACCATAATCGATCGCGGGCACGCTGATGCCGGTCGCGCCCACCGCCTGCGTCGCCAGCGGGTACACCGCGAAGGCATGGTCCGAATACACCGCCTTGTCGCCCACCGTGAGGAAGGCGCGCGCAGCCAGCTCCAGCATGTCGTTGGAACCGTTGCCCAGCACGATGCGCGCGTGCTCGACGCCGTAGCGCTTGGACAGCGCGTCCTTCAGTTCGAAGCCGTTGCCGTCCGGGTACAGCGCTATAGTCTTGAGCGCCTCCTGCATCGCCGCCATGGCCTGCGGGCTGCAGCCCAGCGGGTTCTCGTTGGAGGCCAGCTTGACGATGCCGCTGATGCCCAGCTCGCGCTCCAGCTCGGAGATCGGCTTGCCGGGCTGGTAGGGCGCGATGGCGCGGATGTAGGCCGGGGCCAGTTGTGTGTAATCCATCATCTCGAAATCTTAAAAGTTACTTGGCAGGCTTACGCAAAATCCAGTAGGTCTCACCCGGCCAGCCGGGGAACAGTGCGCCGAACCAGAGGTTGAAGCGCAGCCACCACTTGCAGTTCTCGAGGAAGAACCCCTTCTTGCGCATGAAGAACGCACCGCTCAGGAATTCCACCTCCAGCCCGTTCGCCGCCGCCATGTCACGCACGCGCTGCGGCGAGAACACGCTGACATGCCCGTATTTCATCGCCTTGGGGCGTATCTTGTCCTCGCGCGACTGCATCATGGGGTCCGGCGTGGAGGGAAAGCCGCCGATCAGCATGCCGCCCGGCTTGAGGTGCGGCACGATCTTCGCAATCAGCTCTTCCGGCTTGAACAGGTGCTCCAGCACATGCAGCAGGATCATCGCGTCGTACTGCCTCCCCTCCTCCAGCCTGAACTCCGGACTCTCCAGGTCGACCTCATGGAAATGGTTGTAGCCGGCGCGTTCCAGCTTATCGCGCTGGATCAGCGCATCCACCGCGTCCCAGTTCGCCAGCGGCACTTTTTCGCCGCCATGCTGCGCGGCGGCATGCATGAAGCTGAGCATCTGCCCGGAGTCCACGCCGATCTCGCACACGTCCAGCGCGCCCTTCTTCGCCGCGTCTTCGCGCAGGAAGTGGTACATGAACCAGTAACGCACGAGGCGCAACGGATAGTCGGTATGTTTCACCTCGGCGGGGATGCCGTAGTTTTCATCTTTCAGCGTCGGATTGTTTTTCAGGAACTCGATATCCCAACACAGTTGCGGCATTGCCATGCACTTACTCCAAAACAGCCGTCTACACGGCAACAGGGTATGACCCTAAAATTTTAATGAATGCGGCGACTTGCTTGAGTTCGGTCAGCGCGGCGGCTACTTTGGCATCGCTTTGATGCCCCTCGACGTCCATGTAGAACACGTATTCCCACAATCCGGAACGCGCCGGGCGCGACTCGAACTTGGTCATCGAAACACCGTGCTTCGCCAGCGGAACCAGCAGGTCGTGCACCGCGCCGGGGCGGTTTGCGGCGGACAACACCACTGAGGTCTTGTCGTTGCCGCTAGGCGCGACCTGCTGATTGCCCAGCACCAGGAAGCGCGTGGTGTTCTTGGCGTCGTCTTCGATATTTTTCACGCAAAGGTTCAGGCCGAACAGCTCCGCCGCCTGGCTGCCGGCTATGGCCGCGCTGTGCGGGTTCTCTGCGGCCAGCCGCGCGGCCTCGGCGTTGCTGGAAACATGCACCAGCACTGCACCGGCCAAATGCTGGTTCAGCCAGTTCTGGCACTGCCCGAACGACTGCGAATGCGAGTACACGGTCCTGATCTCGCCAAGTTCGCAATGCTGCGACAGCAGGCACTGGTGGATCGCGAGCATCACCTCGCCGCATATCTGCAGCGGGCTGTGCATCAACAGATCCAGCGTGCGCCCCACCGCGCCCTCGGTGGAATTCTCCACCGGAATCACGCCGTAATGCGCCGCGTCGCTTTCCGCCGCATGGAACACGTCGTCGATGGTCGCGCAGGGCAATTTCTGTATCGCGCTGCCGAAGCGCTTCAGCGCCGCCGCCTCGGTGAACGTCCCCTCCGGCCCGAGGTAGGCCACCGTGAGCGGCGCCTCCAGCGCGCGGCACTGCGACATCACTTCGGTGAACAGCTGCGCCACCGCGGCATTGCTCAGCGGCCCCTGGTTGCTGCCCTGCAGGCGCTGCAAGATCTGCGCCTCGCGCTCAGGGCGCAGCACCACGCCGTTTTCCTTGAGGTGGCCGATCTGCTGCGCCAGCGTGGCACGCCGATTGACGAGCGTCAGCATCTCGTCGTCCAGGCGGTCGATCTGTTCGCGGAGCTGTTTCAGTTTCTCGCTCATGCTTGTCCCTGTCTAAGGCCTAACCGCGTTGCCTGGCAAAGTCGTTCATGAAATCCACCAGCGCCTGCACGCCCGCAAGCGGCATGGCGTTGTAGATCGAAGCGCGCATCCCGCCCACCGAGCGATGCCCCTTGAGTTGGAGCAGCCCGCGCGCCTCGGCCTGCTTGAGGAATTCGCCGTCGAGGCTCGTGTCCTTCAGGGTGAACGGCACGTTCATGCGCGACCTGTCACTCTTCGCCACTGGGCAGTTGTAGAAGCCGTTGCTCGTGTCGATTGCGGCATACAGCAGTTTGGCCTTGGCGATGTTGACCTGCTCCATCGCGGCGACGCCACCGTTCTTCTTCAGCCACTGGAACACCAGGCCGGCGATGTAGATGCCGTAGGTCGGCGGCGTGTTGTACATCGAATCGGCATCGGCGTGGATCTTGTAGTCCAGCATGGTCGGCGTGCCCGGTGCGGCCTGCCCGAGCAAATCTTCGCGCACGATCACCACGGCAAGCCCCGCCGGGCCGATATTCTTCTGTGCGCCGGCATAGATCAATCCGAACTTCGACACGTCACAGGGGCGCGACAGGATGTTGGACGACATGTCCGCCACCAGCGGCACGTCCCCGGTGTCGGGCACCCAGTTGAATTCCACGCCGCCGATGGTCTCGTTCGGGCAATAGTGCAGGTAGGCTGCGTTGGGGTCGCGCTGCCAGGTGTCGAAGGCCGGAACATAGGTGCAGTTTTTGTCGGCATTGCTCGCCGCGATGTTCACCTTGCCGAACTTCTGCGCCTCGCCGATGGCCTTCTTCGACCATTCGCCGGTGTTGACGTAATCGGCGGAAGCATTGCCACGCAACAGGTTCAGCGGGACCATCGAGAACTGCAGATGCCCGCCACCCTGCAGGAACAGCACCTTGTAGTTGGCGGGAATGCCCATCAGCTCGCGCAGATCGGCCACGGCCTGCGCGTGGATGCCCATGTACTCCTTGCCGCGGTGCGACATCTCCATCACCGACATGCCGCTGCCGCGCCAGTCGGGCAATTCCGCCTGCGCCTGCAGCAACACTTCTTTCGGCAACACGGCCGGGCCTGCGCTGAAGTTGTAGATCGTCATTTATTCTTCTTCCGGCTCCGCGATGCGGCTCAGGCCGGCCAGCTTCTCGCCCTCTTCCACGTTCATCAGCGTGACGCCCTGCGTGGAGCGCCCCATCTCGCGGATTTCCTTGACGCGGGTGCGGATCAGCACGCCGTTGGTGCCGATCAGCATGATCTCGTCGTCTGCGTTCACCAGCGTTGCCGCGACCACCTTGCCGTTGCGCGCCGTGGTCTGGATCGCGATCATGCCCTGCGTGCCGCGCCCGTGGCGGGTGTATTCCGCGATAGGCGTGCGCTTGCCGTAGCCGTTCTCGGTCGCGGTCAGCACGCTCTGTTCCTCGTTCTCGGCCACCAGCAGCGAGATCACCTTGCCGCCCTTGGCCAGGTTCATGCCGCGCACGCCGCGCGTGTCGCGGCCCAGCGCACGCACGTCGTTCTCGTCGAAGCGCACCGCCTTGCCCTCGTCGGAGAACAGCATCACGTCGTGTTTTCCGTCGGTCAGCGCCACGCCGATCAGGAAATCGCCCTCATCGAGCGCGATGGCGATGATGCCGGCCTTGCGCGGGTTGGCGAACTGCGACAGCGCGGTCTTCTTCACGGTGCCGTCGGCGGTGGCGAAGAATACGAATTTATTCTCGCTGAACTCCTTCACCGGCAGCACGGCATTGATCTTCTCGCCCTCGGCCAGCGGCAGCAGGTTCACGATGGGCTTGCCACGCGAGATGCGGCTGCCCTGCGGCACTTCGTAGACTTTCAGCCAGTAGGCGCGGCCGCGGTTGGAGAAGCACAGGATGTAGTCGTGGGTGTTGGCGATGAACAGGTTGTCGATGAAATCGTCTTCCTTGGTCGCCGTCGCCTGCTTGCCGCGCCCGCCACGCTTCTGCGCACGGTATTCGTCCAGCTTCTGCGCCTTCATGTAGCCGCCGTGCGACAAGGTGACCACCACGTCTTCCGGCGCGATCAGGTCTTCCATGCTCATCTCTTGCGTGTGCGTGATGATCTCGCTGCGGCGCTTGTCGCCGAACTGCGCCTTCACCGCGGTCAGTTCGTCGCCGATGATGGTGGTGACGCGCTCCGGCTTGGCGAGGATGTCCAGCAGGTCGGCGATCTTGTCCATCACCTCGCGGTATTCGCCGACGATCTTGTCCTGCTCCAGTCCGGTCAGGCGTTGCAGGCGCAACTCCAGGATCGCCTGCGCCTGCGCATCGGAAAGGTGGTAGCCGCGCGCCTTGCCCTCGCCCCGCAAACCAAACTCGGGCGCGAGGTCTTCGGGGCGCGATGCGTCGCTGACGCGGGATAGCATATCCTCGACCAGAGAGGAGCGCCAGGCGCGACCCATGAGCTCGCGCTTGGCGTCGGCGGGCGTCGGCGCTGCCTTGATCAGTGCGATGATCTCGTCCACGTTGGACAGCGCCACCGCAAGGCCTTCGAGGATATGGCCGCGCTCACGCGCCTTGCGCAGTTCGAAGATGGTGCGGCGCGTGACAACTTCGCGGCGGTGGCGCAGGAACGCCTCGATCACATCCTTGAGGTTGCACAGCTTCGGCTGGCCGTCCACGATGGCGACCATGTTGATGCCGAAGCTGTCCTGCATCTGGGTCGCCTTGTACAGCTTGTTCAGGATCACGTCGGCGTTCTCGCCGCGCTTCAGCTCGATCACCGCGCGCATGCCGGACTTGTCCGATTCGTCGCGGATTTCCGAGATGCCTTCCAGCGTCTTCTCGCGCACCATCTCGCCGATCTTCATCAGCAGGTTGGCCTTGTTCACCTGGTAGGGCAGCTCGTCGATGATGATGGCCTGGCGCTCGCCCTTGCCGATGTCCTCGAAGTGGGTGCGCGCGCGCATCACCACGCGGCCGCGGCCGGTGCGGTAGCCTTCCTTCACCCCGGCAAGGCCATAGATGAAGCCCGCCGTCGGGAAGTCGGGTGCGGGCACGTATTCGATGAGCTGCTCAATGTCCATGTCCGGGTTCTTCAGCAGCGCGAGGCAGGCGTCCACCACTTCGGAGAGGTTGTGCGGCGGAATATTGGTCGCCATGCCCACCGCGATACCGGAAGAACCGTTCACCAGCAGATTGGGGAAGCGCGCCGGGAATACCAGCGGCTCATGCTCGGAGCCGTCGTAGTTCGGCCCGAAATCGACGGTTTCCTTGTCCAGGTCGGCGAGCAGTTCGTGGGCGATCTTCGCCATGCGGATTTCGGTGTAACGCATCGCCGCCGCGTTGTCGCCGTCCACCGAGCCGAAGTTGCCCTGCCCGTCCACCAGCGTGTAGCGCAGCGAGAAATCCTGCGCCATGCGCACGATGGTGTCGTACACCGCCGTATCGCCGTGGGGGTGGTACTTACCGATTACGTCGCCGACGATACGCGCGGACTTCTTATAGGCGCGGTTCCAATCGTTGGAAAGCTCGTGCATCGCGAACAGCACGCGACGGTGCACCGGCTTCAGGCCGTCGCGCACGTCGGGCAGCGCGCGCCCGACTATGACGCTCATCGCATAGTCCAAGTAGGACTTGCGCATTTCCTCTTCAAGGCTGACCGGCAGGGTTTCTTTGGCGAATTTCTGTTCCATGAATATGCTCTGACCTAAAGGCAATCGGCGTATAACAAAGCGCGCATTTTAGCACAGCGGCACCACCCCGAGCCACCCGCATGGATGGCGATACCATTTGGCCGAAGCGGCAAGTTTTGTTAAAGTCAGCCCCTCATCAATCAGGTTCCATGCCATGACCAACGCCGATCCCGTCGAACTCGACAAATTCTCGCAACTCGCCCACAAGTGGTGGGACCCGAACAGCGAATTCAAGCCGCTGCACGACATCAACCCGCTGCGCCTCGGCTACATCGACCGCCACGCCGGCCTGGCCGGGAAGACCGTGCTCGACGTCGGCTGCGGCGGCGGCATCCTGTCGGAGAGCATGGCCGGATTGAACGCGAACGTCACCGGCATCGACCTCGCCGACAAATCGCTGCAGGTCGCCAAGCTGCACCTGCTGGAAAGCGGCCGCAGCGTCGACTACCGCAAGATCGCCGTGGAAGACCTCGCGGCCGGGCAGCCCGGCCATTACGACGTCGTCACCTGCCTGGAAATGCTCGAGCATGTGCCCGACCCGCAAAGCGTGGTCACGGCCTGCGCGAAACTGGTCAAACCGGGCGGCTGGGTGTTCTTCTCCACACTCAACCGCAACCCGAAGTCCTACCTGTTCGCCATCGTCGGTGCGGAATACGTGCTCAAACTGCTGCCGCGCGGCACGCACGACTACGACAAGTTCCTCAAGCCCTCCGAACTCGCGCAATTCTGCCGCCACGCGGGGCTGAATGTGACCGACCTCATCGGCATGAGCTACAACCCGCTCAGCCAGATTTATTCATTGGGCAGCGATACGGACGTGAACTACATGGTCGCCTGCCGCAAGGATTGACGGTGATCAAAGCAGTCCTGTTCGACCTCGACGGCACCTTCGCCGACACCGCGCCCGACCTCGCCGCCGCGCTCAACCACACCCGCACCGCGCGCAACCTTCCTCCACTGCCGCTGGAGACCATCCGCCCGCAGGCCTCGCACGGTTCGCGCGGCCTGCTCAGGCTCGGCTTCGGCATCGAGCCGGATGCGCCGGATTACGATGCGCTGCGCGACATCTTCCTCAGCTACTACGAGCGCAACATCTGCGTGCACACCCGCCTGTTCACCGGCATGGCCGAGCTGGTGAACGAGCTGGAGCGGCGCGGCATCCAGTGGGGCATCGTCACCAACAAGCCGCAGCGCTACACCGATCCGCTGATGCAGGCGCTGGGCTATGCCGAGCGCGCCGCCTGCCTCGTCAGCGGCGACACCTGCGCGCACGCCAAGCCGCACCCCGAGCCGCTGCTCCACGCCTGCGCACTGGCCGGCGCCGCCCCCGCCCACTGCCTCTACCTCGGCGACGACCTGCGCGACATGCAGGCCGCCAACGCCGCCGCCATGCCCGGCATCATCGCCGGCTACGGCTACGTCGGAGCCGACGCCTCGGTCGAGAACTGGAACGCCCAGGGCAGCGTCAACCACCCCACGGAACTAATCCGCTTCCTCGGCCTCTGATACAGCGTGCTACAATTCGGCACGCTTTAAACGAACAACGAACCGGGGGCGACCTGGCTTCGACGTGGGTTGCAAAGCAGCGTAGGGCATACCGAGGACCCGCCACCTCGTAAATCAGCTGGAAAAAACTAGTCGCAAACGACGAAAACTACGCTTTAGCTGCTTAGTCAGCTAGACCTCGCACCTTCTCTCCCATGGGGAGGCTCAAAGCCGCAAGGCCGAGATGAGCGAGGTCCTAACATGGGATCGTGTCGAGCAGGGTCACTTTGCTGGACATTAAACTCAAGGTGACTCGTCCCGTACCAGCCCGCCGGTTGGCGTGTCCGGGATCAAATCAAACAGCCTGGCTAAGTATGTAGAACTATCTGTAGAGGACTTGCGGACGGGGGTTCAATTCCCCCCGCCTCCACCACTTCAAACAAAAGCCCGGCCTTACCAGCCGGGCTTTTTCTTCGCAAGAAATCAATAAAACCAAGCTATCTGGCGCGCACCAGTCATTCCGCATTTGTCCCATATCGTCCCCATACGTGCCACAGCGTCCGGCAATTTTGGGGGCATTACAAGGGGCATTTCTTGCCTTTCTGACACACAGGGGGCATCATGAGCACACGCCAGCATCAAGTGGAGAAAATAATGAAACTAAACGACAAGGCCGCAGCAGCCGCAAAGCCACGCGAAAAGGCGTACAAGCTTGCTGACGGGCAAGGTATGTATTTGGAGGTTTTGCCGAGCGGCGCAAAAAGCTGGCGAATGAAATACAGATTTGCTGGAAAAGAGAAGCGACTGGTTTTTGGGTTGTATCCAGCAGTAAGCCTCAAGAACGCACGCGAATCGGCACTGGAAGCACGCAAGCTGCTCGCGGCGGGGCTCGATCCCATGGAAGTGAAAAAAGAAGCCCGAAGCGCTGCAATCGCATCCGCTGCTGCATCACCCGAAGCATTGGAAACGGTGGAAGCCATCAGCAGGGAATGGTTCAGTAAGTTCAGCCCACAATGGGTGGACAGTCACGCTTCAAAAATTATTCGCCGACTTGAGCGTGACCTATTCCCACATTTCAAGGGTGTCGGGATAAATACAGTGAAGCCTATTGAATTGTTGGCTGTGCTGCGCAGGGTTGAAGCGCGTGGAGCGCTTGAAACCGCGCACCGGTTATTGCAGAACTGTGCCCAGGTGTGGCGGTATGCAGTCAGTACCGGGCGTGCAGAATATGATGTAACGATGTCTTTGCGTGGCGCGTTGCCCCCGGCCAAGGAAATCCACTTGGGCGCTATTACAGAACCATCTGAAATCGGGAGGCTGCTGCGCAATATCGACGAATACAAGGGTTCTGAGGTGGTGCGACTGGCGTTGAAACTAGCGCCTTTGGTGTTTGTTCGACCTGGCGAGCTGCGGCAAGCCAAGTGGGAAGAACTCGATCTGGTAGCGAGACTGTGGACGATCCCAGCAGGAAGGATGAAGGCAAAGCGCCCGCACGTTGTGCCATTGTCTGACCAAGCTACGGCAATTCTACAAGAGTTGCGCAAGGTGCATGAAAGTGAATATCTGTTCCCCTCTCCCATGTCTGCCACTCGCTGCCTTTCTGATAATGGGATTCTGTCCGCGATTCGGCGCATGGGCTATACAAGTGAAGAAATGACTGGGCACGGTTTCCGGGCAATGGCCTCGACGAACTTGGAACAGCTCGGCTATGACGTGCGGCTGATCGAGCTGCAACTAGCTCACGCGGACCAAGACCAGGTACGCGCAGCTTACAAGAGAGAAACGCACTTGCTGCGGCTCGATGAACGGAAAAAAATGATGCAGAATTGGGCGGGTTATCTGGACGGGTTACGTGCTGGTGCGACGGTGCTGCCGTTCAAAAAATCGGGTTAAGGTGTAGTTGCAGCAAAGCTATTTAGCCTGTGGAAAAGCCCTCTCGACGGGCGCAGCCCACGCCAACGGCGAGAGGGAATTTCCATAGGCGGCGCTCGTACCTGACGCGCTATCGCTTGTCTGCTCACACCTGGCTTGCGTGCTGGGAAAAGCAACCCAGTACGCGCCATGTGCGAGCCCAACATACCGGCCGCTCATAGAGCGGACCGCTTGCTTTTTGATCTAGACGTGCCCGCCGCCGTTCTGGTGTTTCTTGCCGCTTTTGTGGCCATCCTCTGAACGATGTTTGTTCGCGTAAATCGAAATCACGAGCAAAACCAGCGTAGCGAGGACGGAAAAAATTAACGTATCAATGGTCATTTAGTCCACCCATATGGGGCCAATAGCAGGTGCAATTGAAAGCATGAGAAGCAAGCTTACGCCTCCAGTCACAAATTCCTTACTAGCAACAAACTCATATAACCACGTTTTGAGCTTATACATAATTGCAGTCTCGAAACCGTCTTTCGTACTTCAATGCTTCCGCACGCCAACCTCTGCACGCACCAACCAGAGGTGCAAAGTAAAGGCGAACACTATTGATGATGATTCTGCGATAGTCCATTACAACCTCCATTTAGGTTTCTGACGCTCGATGCATTCTTCGGCTCAACGAGCGATTCAGTGGTATCCAATAAGAGCCGCCAGATGGCAATAACGGGTGCAAAAAAGCCACGAGGGGTTTCTTTGGCGCCTTTGATAAAGCCTCGTATGAACTCATTCATCAAATATCTCCTTTATTGTTCGGTACTGCGTTCAAATCAATCGTCTCGCGAGGTATATGGCCATCGAGGCAGAAATTCTGTTCATAGCTTATATCCGCATCCCGCCGGCCTCCATCGACCGTTCTGGCGGCCGGAAACACATACGCAATACGGATGCGCGCGCAACCCGGCTCGCGGTATTTTTTCACGCGGCTGACAGTCGCCTTATATGGACCAGGCGATCCGGTTGTTTCGCGGATCTTTGCCGCCAGTTCGCCGACCAGCACAGCATTGACTGCCAAGCCATCATCCCCGCCGACCACCTGCCGCCAGATGGTTGCCATACCGGCCTTGTCCACCTCGCCGGCATCGCGGATCTCGGCGTACGCGGGGAGCGTGGCCAGCATGGGCAAACAAAACAGAATTCGACGCATCACAGCTCCTAACGGGTACAGGAAATAATGCACTCGACGGCATCAGCAAAAAGCTGATCCGGCTTGGCATAAATATAGGTGCTCGGTTTTTCCAACTGCGCCCTCGGCCAATCGCGCTGCTCCCTCTTAAACTCGCCATTTTTCTTGATATACATTTCGACCACCAGCAACATCCCCTGCTCGACAGGCGACGTATCTTCCACCAAATCATCGCTGTGCTGGTCGGCAACGGCTCTTGTCACACCAGAAAGCAAAGCCATGGCAGGGCCGAAAAAAATACCGGCGTCCAAGCCTGCTCTTGCGCCAGGTTTCTGCAGCTTCATTTTGCGCTGAAGATCATCCCAGTCAGTCGTTGCGGCAATCCCCAGATACGGCACGATAATAGGGTGTGCATGGTCGTGCCCATAATGAAGTTGCGCTGCAACAATCTCGAATGCAATGTCGGCATCGGCCTTGTCTTCAATCACGGTTATCCCGCCTTTCGCCAACACCTTGCGGGCCTCTCCGCTCAGCATGTCCACGGCATTGGAAACTTCGATGACTGCCTGTTTTATCTTTTCGTCGGTCGAGTCTCTGGGCATCTTCGGGCTGACGAATTCGATGAACACCTTTTTGCCGGGTTCCTTGAAAACAGGGTTGAAGGTACTGCCAAACAACCCTACGATATTTTTGCTGACCTTGTATTGCGGCGGCTCACTCATGCCCGATGCCGAACCAACCTCAGCGATTGGCACAACAGCAGACACCGCGCCGGATGACGACTCATCCGCAAATGCGCTGAGCGAAAGCAACAAGATAGAGAGCGAGAATAGATGCTTCATGTGTAGATTCCCCCAACTTCCATGGCCGAACAAACAAAAGTAACTCATGCGCCAATTATGCATACAACGCAAATTCTGACCAGACATTTATGGCGCGACAAGCCGGAATCCGCCCGTATATCCACCCGCTGCGCTTGGATTCAAAACCGGCGTATTGGCTGTCGGGCTGGTTGGCCCATTCGCATTGCCCATTGCGTTGAGGCGCGCCTGCATGTCGGCCTGAATTTTCGGGATATCGATCTGCGATTTGATTTCAGCCATGAACTCAGTCAGGTCCATCTTGGAAAAATCAATCGAGCTCAACTGCGCCTGGGTAAATCCATCGCATGAAGCATTAACTGAGGTTCCAAGTTGCGCCCAACCCTGCTGGTTGATAATACGCGCCAAACGCGAGTTGTAGCAGCAGTAGGTTTCGGTAACAGCCAGGCATATTCCCAGCAGCGGGACTTTCTGGGAGCAATAACTGCCAGTCCCGATACATAGCCGTTCCCCCCGCTTCATCGAAAGCATTTTTTCGTCCTGCGTACAGGAAAGGAGATCGGTCACTACCATGATGGCCAGCGAGATGGCCAGCGATGTCGGATCAAAAGAGAACATCGGTGTGCCAGTAAAGTTCACCGATACGCCCATGAAGCTGAACGGCGTAGTGCCAGGCAAGGCAGTACAGCTTGGGCTTTGTAGGTAGCTGTAGGCTTGACTGAAAAGGTTCGGTGCGGATCCTGTGCTGCCGCCCAGCGCATCCATGACGTATGAAGACCCAAGGTTGATTGCCGTAGCAGTGCCAATCTGCGCAGCATTCGACATCCCCGGCGCGGCCCCGACCGTGCAGCAGTTAGCAAGCCCAAATAGTGCGTTCACACAGTTATTGCCGGTGCCCTTGAAAAACTGCATGGTCGCAGGATCCTGATAATTTCCCGCCTGGCGCGCGAGTTCCATCATGGCAGCCGTTTTCTGCATATCATGGTTCTGCGGGCGGGCAAGATCGAAGCACTGGCCGTTCAAGCAAAAAGTGGTGGCGCCGCAAGTGGTCCCGGTCGAAGATACGGCCGGAGTTTGAGTGCATTGGTATGTTTGTTCGTATGCCGAACAAGTCACGCCATCATTACGATAGGTAATGCAATTGGACTTTGTCAGCCCACACCCCTTGTCAATGAGCGGCTGGCACGTACTCTGCATTCCCCCGGCGCAATCATAGGTTGCTGTGTAGTGCCAGCAGGTATCGGCCAATGCTACCGCGCCTGCCGGCAACGTGACGCCGGCAAGACAAACCTGAACGCCGGAAATCGTCTTGCACGGCGTGGCATCTACGCAAACCTCTCCGGTCTTTATGCAAGTCGGTGCGGCTTGAGCAATGCCTGATTGCAAGCAGATCAACAACCCCACCAAGCCCAGTTGGAGCACCCGCATATTATTTCTGTAGCCTAGCCTCAAACACTGCGGACCATTCCTTACACAACAACCCCTCAAGCTCTCTCTCAGTTTCCTCACTGATAAGCTTAACCAATCCCCAAGCCATTAGCTCACCGGACAAATAACCTGCTGTGCAATCGTTTTTTGGCAAGGTGTCAATTTGTCTCTTAAAAAATTCGATGATTCGCCGCTCCACGAAGAAAGCCCCCGTTGTTCTTTCCACACCAAACGGATTGCAGGATAGCGTGATCGAATTGTATGGATGCATTTTTCCCAATTTATTAGCCGACTTCATTGAACCCTCGCTTTCTCAACCATCGAAAACCACGCTGTTGTTGCCGGTAAACACAGGGAAATTAGCGATGCCAATTGCACAGGAATCACTATTGAGAACAACATCAGACGATCCGCAAAAGCATCGGGGACAATCCCGAAAAACGCAGGCACAACAGCCCAGGAGATAGACGAGGAGATCAATAGCGTATAAGCAACACGACTGTGGCCGCCGGCCAGCCATATTCGCCAGGGCAGGAACAACAGCGTGGAATACACCAGCAGGTTAGCGTTGAGCTGAAGCAGGGGTATTGTGCCAATCAAATAGTGCCATCCGCTGATGGCCTGCAGGATGAAGATGTTAGCCACCATCAGATACACTGCGATGCGCGCGCTCTTGGGGCGCGCACGCAACACCTCAATTAGAAGCGTATTGGAATTTATTAAGTCACGTGATGCCATAAAGCCTCCTTGATTCAAGTAGTTTCACTCCAGATTGCTTACCGCAAAAATGTTTTGACCAAACGGAAAAAGTATGCAGAATGGACACATCGAGATTGAATTTTCTGCCGCAACGGTGGTGGGACAAAAAGAAAGAAGGTGTGCTGTGTTGAAACATTTTTTTGGTTTGCTGATGCATCAGATCGATTCACTGGTTTCTTCCGTGCGTCCGCTGACGGAAGAAGAGCACGAGTTTTTCGACCGAGGGTGCCGAATGGGGATTGGAATAACCAGAGACGATGATTGATTATCATATGATCGAGGATGATCACATCCTCTAACAATGTTAGCCGGTTCATCATTTCTGTAATCCCCGCAAAGTCTTCAAAAATGTCGCTCGCAAAGTATACGCAAATCTTTATGTATGTCACTTTGGAATATCGTCAAGTCCGTCCCATGGGCGTTGTATTTGGTTGATAGGGGCACTGTTGTATATGGTGCCCGGATCTTGCCTGTTCTGGAGCACGCCCAAACCCGGGGCCTCGCCCCCACCTCGCGCATCATGAACCTGTTGTGGGGACCTGCTAGATGGCACTGAATTTGGCACTGCGCGATTAGCAGCAGCTTGCCCCTTAACAATCCCAGCATCTACATCACCCTTAAATGCCGTCACTCTTTCGGGCGCCACCGCTGTCGTATTGGGACTGCTAATCTCAGGCATATTGCGCATCGTCGCGTCGCCTGTCATCGCATAGATGGCATCACCGTTCGCGCCGGTCGAGCCCGAGTTGGCCAACGCCAACAAATTCCCGGCGACCTCTATTTGCGCCTCCGTTTTCATTCCCATACTCCGCAACTCATTCCTGAAATGTTTGGCTTCAGCCCGAAGCCCCCTGCGAGAAACAGCCGATGCCAGTTCAGCATTTCTGCCCATTCTGACAATATCCCCAGACCATTGATCCACGGGCTTGCCTTGGGTCAAACCAACACTTCTAGACAACGCAGATGTAATCGATGCCTCGCGACCAGCAGACTCCACCAGGTTTTCTGCTCTCGACAGTTCATCAGTGGATCCGTGCTGCAATGCTCTCATGGCAGTATGAGAGTGCGAATTCCCGGATTGGAATGACGCAGACAACGTATCTTTAGTGCCTACAGATTGCGCCTCTTTGATCATCGACGTGAGATCAATGCCTTTCGCCCATGATTTTTTTGCCAGCGCTGTGCGAGCATATTCAATTCCGCCTTTGGCCCCAAGTGCGCCCAAACTGATACCAACCGATGCTCCAGCGATCCCCTTAAGTGCATCGCTTTGCTCTTGTGTAAGCGTAACTTTTTCGCTCGCGGCCCTGGCGCGGTCTGATATCCACTGATCGCCTTCTTCGCGGCTCGATCCAATCTCTCTGCCAAACGATCGCATCGCCTGATCCTGATCCGTTGTCCCGTAAGTCGATGCCACGGTGGATTTAACTGCCTGCCCATAAGCCGTGCTCGCTGCAACAGCTGATTTCTCGGCATTCGCACGGGCTTGTTGAGCCGTCGCACCAACTGACAAAGAAGGGAGCGTGGATCCGCCCGCGGTTTCCCCTCTTGTATGTGGATTCATTACGCTTCTCGCCTCGTTCTGAGAGCCAACCGGCGCTGTCCTCATGAGCGGGGCCGTCTCCTGCACACCCGGTGCAGCCCCCTTCTCATCGACCTTATCCTTGCCCATATTGCTTGCGATCTTCGTCAGGCCATAGATCGATCCGGACATCAGCGCCATCGAGATCAGCGGCACCGCGGCGAGCATGTCCGAGATAACGGCCAGCTTCACAGACAGCGCATCATAGAAGGCCGGCACCGTTGCCGGATTGAGGCCGTTTGGCGCCGCGGCAGCCAGACGCAGGAATTCAGACTTCACCATGACTTCGCCGATGTAGTTGATCACCACGGCAAACGGCAACCAGGTCTGGCACCAGATCCCGAAGAACATGTATTTCACCAGAATGCCGAGCCCTTGCGCGCCCGCCATCATCATGAACACAAACATCAACGGCGCGAACCCGAAGAACATGGCCAGCAAGATATTCATCGCCGGCATCATCGCCTTGGAGAACCCTGTAGCGCCCCCTGCAGCATCGATCTTCCATTGCTCCATGGATTGCGTCATGGTCATGGTGCATTGGTTGTATGTGGCGTAGCTGGAATTGGACAACCCGCAATTGTATGCATTGCTGATCGTGCCCGAGGTCAGCGCCGTGATCATGAAATCCTGGGCTGTTTGGGATGCTCCCCATATGCCGTTGATCATTTTTCCGTGCACGTCGACAATATCGTCGGCGGTGTATTTATTGGGCGTCGCCGTGTTGGGGCTTGCCCGTTTATTCATGTTGGCATTGATAAAGGCCGACATTGCAGAATTTATTCCCGGCCCGACAAAAGCATCCATCTTGTTTTTGATATTGGTGGCGGCATCGGCACACGCGGATCCGATGCCGGCGGGATCGGCATCGGAGAAAATGACCGTCAGGCCCCCGCCATACACGCCGGGCGTCGTGATGTATGCGATCGGGTTGTTGACGCCTGGAATGTTCTGCTTTGCAAAAGCATTGGGGCTGAAGCCCGGTCTTCCCGCCACGCAGTCCAGCACGAAAACCTTGATGTTGGCCGCCAGGAATGGATCCGCGTCTGGCAACGCGTATTTACCCCCACGCATTGAAAGCATGAGCTGCAGAGGGCTGGCAAAACCATCGCTCGACAGGGAAATGTAATTACCGTCCACCGTGGAAAACCCTACCTCCATCTTGTCCGCAACAGACCGTGTGATAGATGAGATGATCGCACCAGGTACGGCCACGCCGAATGGGACGTTGGCGACCGTGGTGGCGGTGCCGGTGTAGTAGTCCTCGATCTGCAAATCGACCTTTTGCGTGGCCACCGAATACACGAGGATCAGCACCAACAACATCGCCCAGTTGCCCGGGCCTGCGCCACCACCCTGAAACATCGCGATCGCGCCGCCGACCAGAAGCAGGACTCCCAAGGAAACGAGCAAGCCCAGACCCACGGCCGCACCTAGTCCGATGCCCGGACCGGTGAATGCACCGCTCTGGAATACCATCGCAACCGCATTTAATACTCCGGTGAACGTGGGGATATCGCCCAGTGTGTAAATGGTCAACGATGACATGGATCTGCCCTTTGGCTAGGCTAGTTGATCCCAAATTCGGCTCGCCGGTAAGCGCAAATCAGATGGCAAAAGTGAGACAAGCGTAACCACGAATTCTTCTTGGCCATACCTAGCTGCACTTGCGAGTGCAGCTATTTGGTCGTCTCGCGGTAATAGACGAGGATCACAGCCATGCAGGCCATAAGCAATTCGCATAGTTGTGGTCCTCAGCTCGTTTGCTGAGATACTTGGCGTAGAGTTGTGGCTAATGAGTAACATGGTAGCAATACTCTTTCTGGCCTTTGGCCTCTGGAGCATGGCTACCTGCAGGTGCTTCTGCGGGGAGGGAAATGCAATACGTTAGTGTGTTTTTGCACCGGCTTCCCGGTGGGCGTGCTATCTGCAACTATTCCACGTCGTTTCCGACTTTCTTGTGCGTGCTCATCGACGGTGTGTCGAGTTTCGCCCGGGAATACTGATTGTCCTTGGGGCCCATTATTGCTGCCAAGCGATAGGCTGGGTTATGCCTTATTCTTTTTTTATTATCTACATATTTCTCAGGTCGTCAATATTATTTGCAATCAATGAATTAGTTATATATAAGTGCAATGGGATTTTAAACAAGCCAAATATGGCAAATATGATGAAGTAATGGTGCAGACGAAATGGCAAAATGGCGGAGCTACTGGATTAAGTACGGCATTTCTGAAATGCATAACATCTTATGCATAAGCGTAATAGGGCAATCGCTTTCCGATAACCAGGTCGTCCAATGCCGACCTAAAAGGAGAGCCAAACGCGAAGGTTTGTTGTTCTGGCAGTGGCACTTTACGTAATGCCCTGAACTCCCTTACCCAAGCCCGAAACCAATCTGCAGCCTGTTGCTTCACGCCCGCCATGATCTGTAGGACCATGCCAACAGCATCCCCGAATGGCAGCCAGAGCTGGCGTTCATTGAATTCGGTTCCTTTCATATAGTTGAAGCTTTTGAGGTTCATCGCATCATTCCTAGATTGTTCGCCCGCCTTTGCTTTCCTTGCGGTACAGACTTGCGCTGCATTTATCTGCATCACTCCTGAGTTGCTGCGCCCAGCGACATCAGCCCTCAGCCGATTAGGAAACAATGCAAGGGGTTGGTGCGGCCAGCGCGCAGGACGGCTTCATCGTCCGAGCACTGCCTCGGCCTCTTGCAAGCACGCAGTTAGAAATTGCGCGAAGCGCATCAACACACAGACAAAAGTCGTGCGCAGCACACAACGCCCGTGCGCTTGTTTGCCGGCTGGGGGAGGATTCGCGTCAAGGGCGTAGCAACTCAGGAGTGATGCAGATATTCGGAGTCCTGCACTGCAAGGCCAAACAAAATCCGCGCGTAGCGCACCTACGGCCAGCAGCTTCATCCGCTGGCCAGTTCAAAATGAGCCCGCCAGGGCGAAAGTAAGCGAGCGCCTATGTGCGCGAGTTTGGGGACCGATCCGCGCAGCGGATTGGGGCGTAGCCCCTGCGAAGCAGGTCGGCAACCGAAGGGCGCAGGGGAACCGATTCGCACAGCTTCATCGTGCGAATTGGGGACAAGCGACGAGCGCAGTCCTCCCGCAGCGCAAGCGAAGGGATGGGGGAGCCGCCCGAATATTTGCGCCGAGTAAGGGCTGGACGGCTTCATCGTCCAGACCGCACCGAGGTCAAATATTTGGGTGGGGGCGAAGCCCCGCAAGTCCCGGTCCTGACGGTTTCATCGTCAGGATTCGACGGTTTCATCGTCGAACGCGAAGCGCTCGGGCAACCCGTTTAAAGGCGTTTTTGAGCGACAGCGAAAAAGCGGCGTCTTAAACGGGTTGCCCGAGCGCGGAGCGCGGCTTTCGGGGACTTGCGCGCAGTTGACTTGCCCGGGTCGAGCGACAGCGAGAAGGGGCGCTTCCCAGCCCCGTCCCTAGGGATGCTTTTATGCAGTTGTGGCGCGGGTTTTGAGCCACACCATGCGTTTCGATCCTCACTCCAAGCAGGGCTTGGTGTGAGGTGATGAAAGGAATGGCAACATCGTGAGTAATACTCGTGGCGCTTTCTCGTGGATGGCAAAAGGCGACTATCCACGAGAAAAAAACACGGCGAGCAATCATAAAGTGAGATCAATTGTTACCCGCTGATCGGCAATTTCTTTCGGGCTGGAATCCATGTCAAATATGCGAAATATTGATCTATGTCCGTCCGTAAGCTTTACCCAAGCCCCATCGATTTTGATGGCAGGTACGGATAAAAATGCACGCTCTAAAGCGACACGATGAGGGGTGAAGTAGTAAACATATTTGTATTGCCCCGACCGGACCTGCTGCAGGTGTGCTGCAATAACCTGCGCAAGTCGAGTGCGACTTTTCACGTGGCGCTCGATCTCGATGGCCACCTTGCAGCCATTTGGACTGGTCACAAGTGCATCTGGAATACACTTGTGTTGTCGTTGATCGTTGTTTGCCAGCAGCAACCTGCCTGGCACATAGTTTGTCCAGCCAACCTGTTCCAGGTTGAGCCTGACATGCTGCCCGTCGATATGATGTGCAACAAAATTGGGGCTTGTTCTTCCAACCACGAATGCCGAACATCGTGGATCTGCTGTTTCCGTCACGGCCAAACCGTGATCTGATATTCCCCATAGTTTTAGATTGCTGAAGGGAACAGCATTTTTGTCCACTCGCAGCATTCTTTCCTCAACGAGTTTTTTGAGCATCGGCAAAGCGGTTTGTTCGCTGACTCCCATTACACGCGAGAGAATGGATATGGTGCTATATCCCTCTCCGCTTGCGAGAAAATGCATTACTCGGCGGCGTTTCTCTTCTGCTCGCGCCAGCTTCTCGGCTCGGGTCATTTTCATGGCTGGATGAAGTAGTTGGAGCATGATCGAATTTCCTTATGTTGACTACGCTGCTGTCTAGCAGACGGTTTAAAAGTTTTGAGTACCTGGATCACTCTCACGAACGGCGCGATCGCGCCGCCCCTTTGCCCCCGGCAAGCCGAAGGCGCAGGCGGCGCATAGGGGACGCAAGCGGCTTGCCGCGCTGCGGTTCGTGTACCTGTGCTCGCTGAATCCACCCAATGACCCAAGCCGCACAGGCGGCTTGCCATTGTTGGGGAGGGGGAGCCGCCGAAGGTGGGGGAACCCCGAAGGGGTACCCCGCGCCTGGCGCAACAAATTATCCACAGTGTCGCTGGGAACATCCGCCGGTAAAAATAGGTAAAAAAAAGGTAACGAGCGACTCACCTCGCTAAACGCCAAAGCTGGCGCAGGTTTGCGTGGATGGGGAGCGACGCTATCCCGATAGAGCGCGACGCTATCCCGATAGAGCGCGACGCTATCCCGATGGGGGCGCGACGCTATCCCGATGGCTACAGTTTCGTCCATGCGGCCTGCTCCTTGCCCTTGGTACTGGTTTCGATGCGTCCCCTGGCGATTACATTTATCCGCTCGAGTTCGTGCATTGCGCGGTTCATCGCCCCCCTAAAATCACGCATTCGCCCCGTATACTGCAACTTTATTTGGAGCCATTCGAGGGCGTATTGTTGTTGCCGATTCGAGGACGTGGCCACGAGGCGTTGGAGCGCCTTGGCCATATCCTGTCCGCGCCCGATCTGCAAACGCTTCGGCCAGTCGATCAGCGCGAATTCGCGATTGCCAAATAGCACCCGCCATTGCGGGTCGAGCGTGTAGGTGTATGCCTCCGTTCGCGCGTCATATCCAAAACCCGCAAGGATGTGAAATGTCTTTGTGTCACCGATCCTATATTTGGTGGTTCCGTCTGATGACTTTGCCTCGACGATCAAAGTGGCTGCCGACATCGCTTTTAGTCGCCGGTGTAGCCAATCGTAGTCGTGCTTCCCCGTTGCTCGATCCAGTTCCCGAAGGAAAGCAGCCCGGTTAATTGTGACAGCGGTTCCGAGCGCCGAATGCCGAGCCCGGAAGGTCAGCTGCAACAAGATGTCCGCATCCGCTTCATCGAGCTGCTCCCCCCAATACTCGATAACCGCATCCTTCCGCGACACAAGCACGGTTCCGCTATGCATTTTTCGCTTACCTTTGGCGACCGGAGCGCACAGAGATGATCTGGCCAGCAAGTTAGGCATGGCTCGCATTAACTCATCCATGCCTGGCAATAACATTTGCAGCGGCGTGGCTGCGTCCTGTTTTGTTTTGATTGCCGCACGTTTTTGCGCAGCAGCGACCAAATCGGCGATGCGAGGCCGCTCGGCCTGCGCCGTCAAAGTATCGTGTCTCATGAGACAGCCTATTGCGAGACTGGTTTGGTGGGCTGCTGCTTGGTTGTGGCCGGCAATGATGCCGAAACCAATTGCGCATCGCGAAGCTGGATACGCGATGCCATCCAAGCCCGGATCTCACTATCAACCCAACGTGAACCGCTTTGCTTGGCAGCACCAATACCGTTGATTTTTACAGGCCTGGGGAAATCAGATATTCGACCACCGTAGATAGTGGACTTGGACAAACCGGTGATGTTGCAAACGGTCTTCAGACCGATGAAACGCAATTGCTGTTCGCTCATTTTCACATTCCCTGAAAATGAGCGGCGGCGACAGTGTTATTTTAACTAAAATCCCATGCCAGTCAATCAATAAATCTCATTAAATTCATAATGTTGTAATGTATAGACGTAATTACACAAACTCCGCTTTAATGCCATTATGGGAGGAGTGTCGCCACCGCCCATACGCGGATCAACATTGATCCGTAGACGTATTGGCGTTACACAGACTTATAAAAACGCGTGGGACGATAAGAACCAAGAAAAGTCTACGTCGGCCAGACACGTTACAGGCAAAATGATGAGTCACATCAGCCAGTAGGGGGCATCGACGGGGGCATTGGTGCATTGCTCATCACGCAAACCCAATAATAGAGAGAGTGTTCGGGTGCCCCCGCCCCACCAACAAACAAAAACGACACCCTCGCGGTGTCGTTTTTGTTTGGATTGAGGGCGCATGGCCTGCCAGATTGATGCGCGAATGATGCAGCGATCCGATTACCCGCCTTCGCCGGCATCATCGAAGCAGTCATGACGCCAGCCGCACTCCTTCTTGTCGCAGTAATCACTGTTGGATGTGGCATAGCAGGGAGTCTGCCCGTTGTTGACCTGTATCTGCCGAATAATTTCGGCCTGCAGGCTGAATGATTTGATTTCTACTGGCTTTGCAATGTTTTCGGTGTTCATCGGCGGCGCCTTGGTTAGATTTCGTGACGAGAAATCTACCACCGGAACCGGAAGATACCTATATGCCGAAATGCCTATATATTCCGGCCTATTGACTGGAGGGGTGAACCAGATCTGTGCAGGAAACTTATGTTTTTTGTGAAAGGTGCCGGATCGCCCGGCCTGGTCATTTGCAGTCCCGTAGGGTGGATAAGCACAGCGCATCCACCGTCTCACTCGCAATCCATCCCCGCAATCGACTCCGGCTCGCGAGTACCCCACGACTCCTGATACCAGCCCTTCGGCAAACGATACCCAGCACAGGGCCAAGCAGCATGCCAACCAGCAGAAACACCACCACATCGGGTACGCGGAGCAATCACACGAGCAGGCCGGAGAAGATTCCGACGGCGGGGATGATGCCGAATACCAGCCGGACATGCTTGGCCAATTCAAGTAAGGCTGTGGTTTCCATTATGCTCTTTCAATGCAAGCGCCAATTTAACCGCCTATTCCATCGAACACCCAAAATGGCAGTGCGAGCCTAATCGTTTCGATGGTTCACTTACTATGATAATATCGCCTGCGTGTGCCTACGCAGTAAATAGTACAAAAACAAATAGACAAGCACTCACTCATATCCAACAGTCAATTATTAACTTCACGCGGTTTCCTAGTACATCGCTTGCCCAAGAATATCCAAATCATGAACTACATAAAAATTGCTGGCCTGTTTGCCGTCGCCTACCTGCTGAACCTCGCCGCCCCGTCAATCCTCGAACGCATTGCCCATCTTGGCGGCACCGAGACGGCGATCGCGAACTCGTTGTGGTGCCTCGGACTGTTCCTGGTGTTCGGCTGGGCGTGCAGCAAGCTGTCCGAGGGCACCGTATTCCCGAACTTCACCCTGCAGTTGCTGGTGGGCATCGTCCTGCACGACGCCCTGGCGCCCATCGCCACGCAGATGATGCTCGCAGTGGTGGTTTGTACCGCACTGGCCGCGATCATCCTGAAGGGGGGGGGCGATGAAGTGGAGCGGCGCGACTTTGCCAGGATCGCCTTCCCTACCCTGATGATCGCCCTCGTGGGTTATCTCATCACCTTCTTCGCCATGTTCCCGGTCCTGATGGCACTGGGGCTGGATGGCAAGACCGCCGCCCTGCTCGCCGCCATCATCGGCTCCACCGATCCGGCGGCGCTGATCCCGACCCTGAAAGGCATCGTCTTCAAGAACCAGTACAAGCGCCTCGCCGACATTGCCGTCGCGGAAAGCGCCCTCAACGATGCGGTGGGCGCCATCTTCGTGGGGGCCACCGCGGCCATGATCCTGGCCGGCAATTCCGTGGATTCACTGAATGCCATGGTTGCCGGGCTGTTCAGTGCCGACAACATGCTGCACCTCGGCGGGCAATTCCTGTTCGGCGCCATCGCCGGCATCATCGGCTGGGGCGCGATGTACCGCTATGAGATTTACAAGTCGCGCGACAACGAGCGCGATGTCGGAGAGACCGCCTACGATTTCGCGATGGTGCTGGCCATTCCGCTGGTCACCTTCCTGCTGGCGCAACTGATCCATGGCAATGGCTTCCTGGCCGCCTTCGTCGCCGGCCTGCTCGCCAACTACAACCATGGCAAGGAATACTTCCACAAGACGCTGCACACCATGGAGATCAAGATCGAGAGCATCGCCAAGCCGACAATCTTCATGATGGTCGGCCCCTTCGTCTCGCTGGGCGATCTGCGGGATACCGCAGTCCTGGGCCTGGTGGTATCACTCATCTTCATCCTCGCCGCCCGGCCCGTGGCGGTCATGCTATCCCTGCTGCCGACCGATCTCGGCATCAAGGACAAGCTCTTCCTGAGCGTGGTACGGGAGACGGGCGTGATCCCCGTCGTGTTGGCGGTCATCACCGTCGCACAGTTTCCGGAACTGACCCTGCTCATGCCGCTGACGGCCTGGGTGGTCATCTGGACCCTGACCCTGCTGCCGGCCATCACCCCCTGGTGGTCGAGAAAGCTCGGCATCGTGCAATAAGTGCCCTTGTCGATGAGCGCTCCGGCGCCCCGGTTCGACAGATCACCAAATAGCCGCTGATCGTGAAGTTGCACCAGCAGCCGTTTTGGACGAACGACTAGTCCACGAGGAATCGAAAAAACCAGCTCAGGCTGAGCCATCCCTCCCGTAGAACCACTTGAGCAGGAACGGCGGCGCGATGGTGGTCAGCGCGATGACGATCAGCAGGGCGGCGTACAGTTCGCCGGTCAGGATGCCCTGGCTGAAGCCGAGCTGCGCGAAGATCAGCCCGACTTCGCCGCGTGGAATCATCGACAGACCGATGGCCGTCTGGTTGCGGCGCGGTTCACAGATGGCAAAACCTGCCGCGAACTTGCCAAGGAAGGCAACCAGCAGCAGCAAGGCCGCCAGCTCCCAGATGAACGCGGAGCCCCAATCCACCGCCTTGAGGTTGAGCGACACGCCGACCATCACGAAGAACAGCGGCGAGAAGGTATGGATCAGCGGGCGCACCTGCTCTTCGAGCCGGTGCGCCAGTTTCGGGCTGGGCTTGAATTCAAGCGCCGGGTGTTTCCCCATCCATAGCCGGAAACCGAAGTGCTGGCTGAACGCCAGCCCTGCGGCAAAACCGCCCATGATCTCCGGCGCCCCCACCGCATGCGCGAGCCAGGAGAACAGCAGGATCAGCGACAGCGCCATGGTGAGCAGCAGCCCCGGCGTGGCGGCATGCTGCTCGAAGTGCTCGATCACCCCCGAGGCCAGCTTGGCGACCAGCGGCGCGAGCAGCATGAACAGCAAAATGTAAAAACCGACCTCTCCCAGCGCGCGCAGGGAGACCTCCCTTTCTATCGTGAACTGGTACATGAAGGCCAGCGCCATCACGCCGAGGATGTCGTCCAGCACCGCCGCGCCGATCACGATTTGAGCCTCGTCGGAGTGACGCTTGCCGAGGTCGTCCAGCACGCGCACCGTGATGCCGATGCTGGTGGCGGTGAGCGTCCCGCCGATGAACAGCGAAGTGAAGTTATCCAGACCGAACACCGAGGTACTGATGCCGTATCCCAACGCGAACGGCAGCGCAAACCCGAGCACCGCCACGACGACGGGCTTGCTGCCGGAGCGCGCGAGCCGGCTCAAATCCGTATCCATGCCCACCTCGAACAGCAGCAGGATGATGCCGATCTCGGCGAGCAGTTTCATGGTGGTGTCCGGCGATACCCATCCGAGCAGCGAAGGGCCGATGAGCAGGCCAGCCAGCAGTTCGCCGATCACCGAGGGAATGCCGAGACGCGCCGCCGCCTCGGAAAACGCCCGCGCCGAAATCAGGATGATGGCCAGGAACAGGAAGAATTGGTGCAGTTCCATTTGTCAGGGTTCCGGCGTCCTGGGTGGCAGCGGCTTGTTCAACGCGTGCGAATAGAATTTCAGCATGCCCGGCAACGGGAATGCTGCCACCAGCAAGGCACATAGCGCAATACTGACCAGCACTACCATGTAGGTGGTGTCGCGGATGATCTCGCCGCCGCTCACGCCGTATTGCAGCGGCAATCCGGCCAGCACGGCGGCGGCCAGCCCCTTCGGCGCCAGCATCGAGGTCATTGCGGAGTCGCGTAAAGTATAGGCTGCATTGCGGTATACGAAGCGGGTCAGGCCGAGGCGCATCGCGAATACCAGCACCGTCATGGCGATTGCGGTGAGCGCGAGATGCACCGAGCCAAAATGGATTGAGATGCCCATATAGACAAAAAAGTAGGTCTTCAGCAGGAACACCGACTCGCGGTAGAACACCAGGTCTATTTCATTCAACGGCACGATGTTCTTGTCGATATTCCTGAAATTGGCCAGGCCGAACTTCTTGAAGTTGGTCAGGGTCACGCCCAGCGCGAGCGCGGCAATCGCCCCTGAAAAACCGAGTGCCTCGGTCAGGCCGTAGACGATGAACACATAGGCCAGCGTGGAGGAGATCGTGTTGGGAAAGTCGCGCACCTTGCCCAGCACCAGCAGCCAGCCGATGCCGCCCGCCACCCCGATGACCGCCGCAAAGATCAGCGCAGCCAGCACCCCGCCGATTAGCCTGCCCGGCTCGACGCCGCCCTGCGTATGAACTTGCAGCAGCGCAAACACGCCGACGATGCACAGCACATCGGTCAGCGCGGATTCCAGCACCAGCACGGTGGCGGGCTTCTCCGAAAGCCGGAGCGCGGACACCATGGGGATGACCACCGCCGAGGAAGTGCCGCCCAGCGTGACGCCGAGCATGGCAGCCGGGAGCAACGACAGGTCAAGCAGATAGAAACCGAGCAGCGCCACGATGGCCGTAGTAAAGAAGAAGCACCACAGCGTGAGCACGCCGGTCGTCGCCAGCGATTTTCCGAGCACGCCAAGGTCAAGCGAGGTGCCGCTCTCGAACAGGATCACCACCAGCGCAATGGTCGCAATCACCGGGCCGACCTTACCGAAATCTTCGGGCGAGACGACACCCAGCACCGGGCCGATCAGGATGCCGGCCAGCATCAGCACCAGCACGTCGGGAATGCTGGTCTTGCGGAACTGCAACGAGAGAAAGTGGGCGAAAAATACCATCAGCCCGATGACCAGTATTGTTGTGGACATCCGGAAGCTCCTGCTAACGACGAGACCGGATTATAGCCGACGCCTGACACGGCCACTGATGGCCGCGCATTACATCGCAGGAGGCCTGCACGCCGACCGGATGGTATCATCGTGCCACGATTGGCGGTGATCACACGCTGGATGAACAGGAGATTTTATGACCAATAAATTACGCGTGGGATTGGTTGGCTACGGCAAGGCGGGCCAAGCGGTCGCCAATGTACTAGGCAACGACCCGCGCTTCGAGTTGCGCTGGATCGCGCGCCGTTCGGTCGCTGCGGAACGGCAGACACATCCCGGAACCGATATCCCGATCATCGGGCTGGAACAGCGCCCGTTCGCCGATCTGTTCGAGAACCTTCCGGTAGATGCGCTGGTGGATTTCTCCTCGCGGGAAAGCCTACATACCTATGGTGAGGAAGTGCGCAGACGGAACATCATACTGGTCAGCGCAATCTCCGCCTACTCTGAGGACGATCTGGCCTATGCGCGCAGCCTGGGACAGGACACGCGCGTGCTGTGTTCGCCCAATATCACCCTAGGGATCAACTTCCTGATCGTGGCCGCCAAGCTGTTGCGCAAGGTTGCGCCGTTCGCAGACGTGGAGATACTCGAGCAGCATTTCAAAGAAAAGCCGGAAGTGTCGGGCACGGCACGCAGGATCGCCGAAACGCTGGAAGTCGACGGCGGCAGTATCACTTCATTGCGGCTCGGCGGCATCGTCGGGCACCATGAGGTGATCTTCGGCTTCCCGCACCAGACCGTGCGCCTCACGCATGAGTCCATCCGGCGCGAGGCATTCGGCACCGGCGCGGCGTTCGCGCTGAGCCATCTGGCCGATTGCGAGAAGGGGTTCTACACGTTCGATGACCTGTTGCTGCGGCTGATGCGCGCCGAACTGATGGGCTGAATACTTCAGCATCCCGCCTGACCATCATTCCTGAAGCTTGTTATGCCCGGCAAGACTCAGGCGGACGAGGTCCGGCACGCCATCCGCGCCCAGCTTGTCCATCATTCTCGCTTTGTGCACCTCGACCGTGCGGGCGCTGATACCGAGGAGCTCGGCGATCTCGCGGTTGTGCCGCCCTGCCACGACCAGCTCCATGACCTCCCGTTCGCGCGGGGTTAGCGTGGCGAGGAGGCGCGAAAATCCCGTTTGCCTGTCATCGGCTTCCCGCACAGCGGCCTGGCGCCGGAAGGCATCGTTGATGGCTGCGAGCAGCTTTTCGTAATCGATGGGCTTTTCCAGGAAATCCACCGCCTGCGAGCGGAAGGCTTCACGCGCCGAGTCCACGTCGCCGTGGGCCGTCATCACGATCACGGGAATGGTGCAGCCGGATTCCAGCAGCAGCCTCTGCAAGGCCAGACCATCCATGCCCGGCATGCGGATGTCGATCAGCGCGCAGCCGCGCCAGTCGTTCCGCCGCGCATTGAGAAAGCTCTCGGCATCGCCAAACATGGCGACAGGATAGCCATGCAGGCCGAGCAGCAGGCCCAGTGCATCGCGCACCGAAGGGTCGTCCTCGACAATAAAGACCGTATATCCGTCAGGGGGTATCACCGCTTGTTTCCTCCGTTGGTAGCGTGAGCACGAATACGCCGCACTCTGCCGTATCTGCGGCCAGGTCGCCGCCATGCGCCTCGGCGATGGCGCGGCTGATCGCCAGCCCCAGGCCCATGCCGCTGGCCTTGGACGAGCGGAAGGCTTCGAACAGGTGCTCGGCCATTCCTGCGGCCAGGCCGGGGCCGCTGTCCTCGACGCGGATACGCACGCGTTTCCTGTCCGCCATCCCGGCTCGTATGCAAATGCGGCGCTGGCCGGCCGGCTGCTCGCTCACGGCATCTAGGGCATTGTCCAGCAAATTGCGCAGCACGACTTCCAGTTGCAGTCTGTCCGCCAGCAGCGTGCAGGCCGGCATTGGCTCGACCACCAGTTCGGCGCCCAGGCTCTCCGCCTTGCCCTGGAATTTCGCCACGGCCGTGCCGACCAGTTCCGCGAGCGCCACCGGTTCCAGGTGCGTGGCGCCGGTGCGGAAGAAATCGCGCAATCGCCTCACCACGCCCGCCGCCCGGTGCGCTTCCGACACCATGCGGCCGATGGTATCGCGCAAACGCTCTACATCGCCATTTCGCTCGAGCAATTGCTGGCATGCGGAACCATAGGTCGATAGCGCCGTGAGCGGCTGATTGAGTTCATGCGCCAGGGCTCCAGCCATTTCCCCGGCGGCAGCCAGACGCAGCGTGCGGCGCAACTCGTCGCTCACGCGCTGTTTTTCGTCGACGACCGCACCGATGAAGAGCCCGACGAAAGCCAGGACTGCGGCGAGCATTTGCAGCTCAAACACCGTCACTGCCACCAGGTTATGCCAGTGCACCGCGACGATGATACCGGCCTGCAGCATGAAGGCCGCGAGCGCGGCGCCGGGCACGCCGTCGCGCGCCGCCGCCCATACGATGGGCAGGAACAGCATGTAGAAATACTGAAATTCCCCGGTGCCGCCAAGCCCGAAGGAAATCCACAAGGCCGCCGCCGCCAGCAGGCCATAACCGGCCGTTTCCCAGTGCGGCAGGATACGGTGCAAGCGGTTGCGGCCATCGAGCAGCAGCCAGAAGAAAGGCATGGTGACCACGATGCCGACACAGTCGCCAACCCAGAAGCGCGCCAGCGCCACCAGCCAATCCCCCACCGGTATGAGGCCGGACAGGAACAGCATCAGGATATAGATGCTGCTGGTTATCAGGGTGCCCGCCACGACTATCGCCAGCCACAACAGAAGGCGGCGGCGGTCGTGGAGAATGTCGCCGGCAAGGTTGCGGCGCAGCGCTTCCGCCATGATTCCATATCCCAGCGTCAGCATGGCCGAGAGCGCAAGCGTCATCGGCAATGTCGCGGGTTGGCCGCGCACCAGGATCTCGCTGATCAGGATCGCGGCAAACCAGGGGATCGCGGCCAGCCAGCCGACCCGGAACCAGAATACCAGTCCGAGGGCGAGTGACGGATTCCAGGGCGTGATGTTGAGCCCGTACAGCGGGTGCAGGTAGCTCGCCCAGTCAAGCAGGACAAAGGCGGCGACAAATAACAGGCCGCGAAAAAGATGGGTTGCAGGAAAAGGCATGGTGTTTTGGGCATCGATCCGGCGGCCATTGTCCCCTTTTACGTCCACAAGCGCATCCGCAACACGCTTACGGGAAGCCCTTACCCGAATGAAGCGCAAGCTCTTGCGCGGTGTTGGCGGCAGGCAAATCCATCGTCTTGCGCGGCAGGCACTGCGGGTTTGCCTTAGTGGCCAGCCCCAATTTTCAGCGGGCGGCATTTTCCCTACGATGCCCGGCATCGAAATTCTCCAACAGGGGGACTGCCATGATCTTCTCCAAAACCTTCCGGCTTCTTGCAGCCATCGCTGCCGTCGTCAGCATGGGCGTCGCCTCCAAGGCTATCGCGGGGTGCCAGCCCCAAGCCGCAGCCCAATGCGAGGGCTCCAGGCTTGTCAGTGTGGACTGGCGCAATGCGCAACTGGCCAACGGCAATTTCCGCAACGCCGACCTGGAAAATGCGAACCTGTCGGGGGTCAATCTCAAGGGCGCCGACCTGCGCGGCGCCAAGCTGAAATTTGCGCGCCTCGAAGGCAGTGACCTGACGGGCGCCAATCTTGAGGGCGCCGACCTGCGCTGGGCCAACCTCGAACGATCGTCGCTGGTTGGCGCTCGTTTTGCCATGGCAAACCTGGCCAGGGCCGATCTGGAAGAAGCAGACATGTCCAGCGCAGTCATGACCGGAGCCAACCTCACGCGCGCCGACCTCATCAACACCGACCTGTTCCAGGCCGATCTCAGGCAGGCCAAGCTTGAAGGCGCATACATGAACTACGCCAACCTCAAACAGGCAAATTTGTCCGGCGCCAATATCCTCCGGATCAGGCTTTTCGGAACACGGCTCAACGAAACCACCTGGATTGACGGCAGGATTTGCAGAGCGCCCTCATCGATCAGCGTTTGCCGGTGATCGCATTTTCCAACTCAGATAAAGGCAAGCAGAACACATGGCCACAGTTATGCAAAAAAACGGAGTGATCCACCTGCTATCGGAAAGCTTTCTCGGGCACACGCCGCGCTGGTACAAGCAGGCCGTCGCGATCAGCCTGCTGCTCAACGTAGCGGTGTTCCTGGCCCTCGGCCCTTTGGCAACCGGCTGGCTGATTCTCGCCGAATTCATTTTCACGCTGGCGATGGCGCTGAAGTGCTTTCCGCTCCAGCCGGGCGGCCTGCTCGCCTTGCAGGCCGTCATTCTCGGACTTACGGATACGCATGCGGTCTACAGGGAAATCGAACATGGCTTGCCGGTCCTGTTGCTGGTGATTTTCATGGTGGCCGGCGTGCATTTCCTGCGCGGCATGCTCTACCGCGTGATCAGCCACATCCTGCTGGGCATACGCTCCCGGGTCACCCTCAACATGGTCGTCATTGTCGTGGTATCTGTGCTCTCCGCCTTTCTCGATGCGCTGACCATCCTTGCGGTGCTGGTCGCCGTATCGTTGGGCTTCTACGAGGTCTACCACCGTGCCGTGTCCTCCAGGGGCTATCACGACGATCCAGACTTGACGGACGATTACGTGGACGAGATCCACCGCAAGGATCTCGAACAGTTCCGTGCCGTGCTGCGCAGCCTGCTCATGCATGGCGCCATCGGCACCGCCATCGGCGGCGTCTGCACCCTGGTCGGGGAACCCGAGAACATCATCATCGGCAAGGAAGCGGGCTGGAACTTCGTGGAGTTCTTCACCAAAGTAGCTCCAGCCAGCATCCCTACCCTGCTGGCCGGCTTTGCCACCTGCTGGGTTATCGAAAAAAACGGCTGGTTCGGCTACGGCGCCGAGCTGCCTGCCGGCGTGCGCCAGATTCTCCTCGACGAGGACCGCCGCCTGCGCGAGCAGCATTCGCCGCATGACCGCCTGTTACTCGTCGCGCAGGGCATCGTCGCAATCCTCCTGGTGCTGGCCCTCGCCTTTCACGTGGCGGAAATAGGCCTGATCGGGCTTGCAGTGATCGTCCTGGTGTCGGCGATTTCCGGGGTCACCGACGAACACCATATCGCCGAAGCCTTCATGCCGGGCCTGCCATTCGCTTCCCTGCTGGTGGTCTTTTACGTCATCGTGGCGATGATCGGCAGCCTGCAGATGTTCAATTCGGTCATCCACTGGGTCCTGGCGCTCGAGCCCCGGATGCAGGTGTTCATGATCTTCGTCACCAACGGTGCGCTCTCCGCCATCAGCGATAACGTGTTCGTGGCCGCCATTTACATGAAGGAACTCAAGGCCGCGTTTGACGCCGGGCTTACTACCCGTGAGCTATTCGACGCGCAGTCGGTGGCGGTCGTGATGGGCACCGGGATCCCGAGCATGTCCACGCCGAACGGACAGGCGGCATTCCTCTACCTTCTGACATCCGCGATCGCCCCGCTGATCCGGCTCGGCTACGGCCGCATGCTCTGGATGGCCCTGCCGTATGCGGTCGTTACCACGATAGTCGCGGGATTGATATTGTTCTAGGGGCCGGAACCCCGCGCCTTGGCGGGATGGCGAATCATTCAGGGGCCGGTCAGCCGCGGGAGCGGCGAGCCATTTCTTGACCCGCCTATTCCTCGGATGCGGCGTCCCCGGCCTTGGCCTTGCGCGGCACGGTCTTGGGGTCGCAGATGATGGGGCGATAGATCTCGACGCGGTCGCCGTCGTTGAGCACGGCATCCAGCTTGCTGACCTTGCCGTAGACGCCGACCTTGTTTTTTTCGAGATCGATTTCGGGAAACTGCTTGAGGATGCCCGAGCGGTTGATGGCGTCCTGGACGGTGGTACCGTCGGGCATTTCGATGTCGAACCAGGCTTGGCGGTGCGGCAGGGCGTAGGCGATTCCGATCTTCATGTTCGTTCCTTACGGGGAGCAGTGGGCTGCGGCGCTAACCTGGGCGGCCTTGCTGGAGCGCTCGTCGATCATGCGTTTCGCGACCAGCACCAGGCCGGTGACCAAAAACGCACCGGGCGGCAGGATCATCATCAATATCCCCGTGTCGGGCGGCAGGACGCGCATCTCCAGGAACTTGAAGGCAGGGCCAAGCAGCAGCGAGGCGTCGGCAAACAGGGTTCCGGAGCCGGCAACCTCGCGTATCGCGCCTATGACGGTAAGTGCAAGGGCGAAGCCCACGCCCATGAAGAAACCGTCCGCCAACGAGGGCAGCACGGGTCTTTTCGAGGCAACCATTTCGATGCGTGCAAACGGCAGGCAATTCACCACGATCAGCGGGATGAACAGGCCCAGCACCTTGTACATCTCGTGCAGCCACGCATTCATGCACATATCCACCACCGTCACCATGGATGCGATGATCAGCACGAACACGGGAATGCGCACTTCCTGGGAGAAGCGGTTGCGGAAAATCGATACCAGCGCGGCGGAACCGGTCATCACGAACGCCGTCGCGAGCCCCATGCCGAGGCCGTTGGTGGCGCTGTTGGTCATGGCCATGGCCGGGCACAGGCCCAGCATCATGCTGAGCACGCCATTGTTCGTCCACAGCCCCTCGCGGGCAATGGTGCGGTATTCAGCCATCGTCGTCATTTAGTTTCCCCCTTCGCTGGAGCCTTGCCGGTTTCGGCATCTGCCGCCTTGAATTCCATCAGTTTTGCCTTGTTGGCGTCGAAGAATTGCAGCCCTTCGGTGATCGCCTTGACCACGGCGCGCGGCGTGATGGTTGCGCCCGCGAACTGGTCGAAGATACCGCCGTCCTTTTTCACCTTCCACTTGTCGAGCGGCGGGTTGCCGATGCTCAGTCCAGTGAAGCGCAATATCCAGTCGCCCTTCTTCACTTCGATCTTGTCGCCCAGCCCCGGAGTCTCCTTGTGCGCCAGAACGCGCGCGCCGATGATCTTGCCCTCGGGGTCAACGCCCAGCATGACCTTGATCGCGCCGGAATAGCCAGGACTGGAGGTCTCGAAGGCCACACCGGTCACCTTGCCTTCCTTGGTGGCGACATAGATGGTGACTTCATTTCCCTGGTCATTCTTCAGGACGAGGGTGTCCGTGGCCAGATTGTTGTCGTGGATACTTTCCGGAATCACCTGCGCAAGCGAGTTCTGGCGGTCTTCCAGAGCGCGCATGGCGATGTCGTCCTTGGTGTAGCCGTTGGTCATGACGAGCAGCGTCCCGAAGCCCAGACAGAAGGCGCCGAGGATCAGCCCATGGATCAGCGTGCGTTGCGAACTCATGCTTTTTCCTCCAAGGGCAGCGGTTCGCCCTTGCGGGTGCGTCCGAAGGCGCGCGGGCGGGTGTATTGGTCGATGATCGGGGTCAGCGAGTTCATCAGCAGCACCGCGAAGGCCACGCCTTCAGGATAGCCGGCGAAGTTACGGATGCTCCAGGTGAACAGGCCGACGCCGATGCCGAAGATGATCTGCCCCGACTTGGATACCGGCGAGGTCACATAATCGGTGGCGATGAAGAACGCGCCCAGGAAAGTGGCCCCGGACAACAGGTGAAAGGTGCCGGAGGTGAAACGTGCGGGGTCGACGGCATGGAACAGCGCCGCGATCAGGAACAGCGACCCCAGCATGCTGAGCGGGATATGCCAGGAGATGATGCGCTTCGCCATCAGAAACAGGCCACCAAGCAGGATCAGGATCGCCGAGGTCTCGCCCATGCTGCCGGCGCGGTAGCCCAGCGCCATGTCCATCAGGTCCGGCATCTGCCCCATCGACTGCGTCACCGGAATGCCGCGCGACAGCTCGGTCTTGACGTAGCCCAGCGCGGAGGCGGCGCTCATGGTATCGGGGATGTTGCCGCCGAAGGTGATGGCGAAGGATTCGACCAGTCCCGGTGCGCCCGCCGAAAACAGCGGATGCGGCGCGACCCAGACGGTCATCGCCACCGGGAATGAGATCAGCATGACGGTACGCCCGACCATGGCCGGGTTGAACAGGTTCTGGCCCAGCCCCCCGAAAGCATGCTTGGTCAGCGCGATGGCGAAAATCGCCGCCAGCACGCCGATCCACCAAGGCGCCCAGGGCGGCAGGCTCATCGCCAGCAGCCAGCCGGTCAGTATCGCCGAGCAGTCAGCCAGCGTCGCCGCCACCGGCTTGCCGGCCAGCGCCAGACAGGCCGCCTCGACAGCCACGCAGGCACCGACCGTGATGGTGAACAGCAGGATCGCCGGCCAGCCGAACAAATAGAAGTTGAACAGGGTAGCCGGCGTCAGCGCCAGCAGCACCAGAAACATGGTTCTCTGGACGCTGCTGAATGCGTGGCCGAACGGCCCACTCTTTTTCATGATTGCGGTACTCATGCGTTGGCCTTTTCTTCGGTAGTAGCCTTGGTCTCCCCGCCTGACGGGGCAGCTTCTGCAGCCGGCTTGCTTTTCGCGGCCAGGGCGGCACGCTTGGCCTCGGCGGCTTTCTCGATGCGGATGGTGCGCGTCTCGGCGAGCGTCTTGATGCGTTCGCTCTTGCGGCGCTCGGTCTCCAGCTCCCGCAACACGCCCTTGGCGTAGTTGAAATAGTGCACCAGCGGGATGTGCGACGGGCATACATACGAGCAGCTGCCGCACGAGAAACAGTCCATCACGCCCAGCTTGGCGGCAACGTCCAGATTATCCTTGCGGATGAAGGCGGCCATATCCACCGGTGACAAGCCACACGGGCAGACGGTGACGCAACTGCCGCAGCGGATGCACGCGGAGGTCGGACGGTCGTTGATCTCCTCGGCGGTGAGCGCCAGGATGCCTGAAGTGCCCTTGACCACCGGCGCATCCAGGCTGGCCAGCGGCTGGCCCATCATCGGTCCGCCGTTGACCACGCTCTCGGGGCGCGACGAGAAGCCGCCGCAGAACTCGACCAGGTCGCTTATCCTGGTGCCGATGGGCGTCATGACGTTGCCGGGATTGCGTATCGCGCCACCGCTCACCGTCACCACGCGTGCAACCAGCGGGCAACCGAAGCGGACGGCATGATGCACGGCGCGGGCGGTGGCGACGTTGTGCACCACGATGCCGAGATCAGCGGTCAGTTTGCGCGCCGGGGTCTCGCGACCGGTGATCGCCTGCACCAGATGGCGCTCGGAACCCATCGGGTACTGCACCGGCACGGCGGCCACTTCGACATTGGGAAAAGCGGCAGCCGCTTTGGTCATGGCCTCGATCGCCTGCGGCTTGTTCTGTTCGATGCCGATGACCACCCTGGGCGTGCCCAGCGCATGGGCCATGATGCGTGCGCCGTCGATCACTTCGTCGGCATATTCGCGCATCACCCGGTCGTCACAGGTCAGGTAGGGTTCGCACTCCGCTCCGTTGAGCAGCAGGATTTCAAGTTTTTTCTGGGTGCCAAGATTCAGCTTGATCGCCGACGGAAAGGCGGCGCCGCCCATGCCGACAATGCCAGACTGGGCAACGCGATCGTTGATCTCTTGCGGGGTGGCAGTAAACGGATCGGCAATGGGCGTCGGCAAGTCGGCCCATTCGTCCTTGCTGTCCGGTTCGATGACGATGGTCTTCTGCGGCAAGCCGGAAGGATGGGGCGCCGCAACCTCCGCCACCGACACGACGCGGCCCGAGGAAGGCGCATGCTGAGATGCCGACACTGCCCCCTGGTTGCGCGCGATCATCTGGCCTTTCTTGACCAGGTCGCCCTCTTTCACCAGCACCTCGGCCGGCGCGCCGATATGCTGCTGCAGCGGAATGTAGAGCATGGCCGGCATCGGCATGGCCACGATGGCCTTCTCGCTGGTTAAATCCTTGCGGTATTCCGGATGGATGCCGCCGGTTACGGGGAAAAGTTTCATCTGTGACAACTCCTAGTGCGCAGGCACAGTCTCGGGTTTGGGGGACGTGTTCTCGGCTTCTGGCTTGGGCCAATGCCAGTTGGACAGCGTCACCGGATACTCAACCATGATGATGGCGTCGGTGGGGCAAACCTTGACGCACTTGGAACAGCCATGGCAGGCATCGATGATGATGGTGTGCATCAGCTTGTTCGCGCCCATGATGGCGTCGGTCGAGCACTCCCGGATGCAGCGCGTGCAACCGATACAAAGATCCTCGATGATAAAGGCGTGCTCCGGCCCCTTGTCATCGAGTTCGGAGAGATCGGCCTCGATGCCCAGTTTGGCGGACAGCGCCTCGACCAGCGGCTTGCCGCCGGGCGCACACAGCATGATCGATGCCTCCTCGCCCTTAGCCAGCGCCGATGCATATTGGGCGCAACCGACATAGCCGCACTGGCCGCACTGCGAGCCGGGCATCATGGCCTTCAGCTCCTCTTCCAGCGGGTCCTCCTGCACTGCGAGACGGCGCGCAGCCACACCGAGGATGGCGCCCAGCGCAACACCGATTAACGTAAGACTACCGATAGCGATCAACATGCCAGACATAATCAACTCGCCCCCATGCCCGAGAAACCCATGAATGCCAGCGCCAGCAAGCTGACCACGATGAAGGCGATCGGCGGGCCGACGAACAGGCGCGGCACATCCATCACGGCCAGCCGCTCACGCAGCCCGGCGAAAATGATCAGGACCAGGCTGAAACCCATGGCGGAACCGATGGCAAACAGGACGCTGGTAAGCATGCTCATCTTGGCGTCGACCAGCAGCAGCGCGATGCCCAGCACGGCACAGTTGGTAGTGATCAGCGGCAGGTAGATGCCCAGCAACTGGAACAGCGACGGTGACACTTTTCTGACCACCATTTCGGTGAACTGCACGGTGGAGGCGATGATCAGAATGAAGGTGATCGTGCGCAGATAGCCAAGTTCGAAAGGGGCCAGCAGCAGCGTGTTGACCGTCCAGCCCGCGATGGCCGCAACCGTCATCACAAATGTAGTCGCCATGCCCATGCCGACGGCGGCATCCAGGCGCGTGGTGACGCCCATGGTCGGGCACAGCCCGAGGAAACGGCCCAGAATGACGTTATTGACCAGCGCCGCGCTAAACATCAAGAGCAAATATTCTTTCATTGTGCTATCCCTTGCCTACTCAAGAACTGCATGTTTCGCCCGGCCTGGCGCGACGCAAAAACTGCGGAGCGAGATCGCCCCTCGTCTGTAAATACCCTGCCGCCATCCGCGAAATCACCAGCCCGATGACCAGGCCGGCGACCATCGCCGCCATGGTAATGAGGTCGCTGCCAAACTTCCATTGCGCCAACGACCCGGCAAGCAGCAGAATGGCCAGCGGAAGGGCGTAGGCGGTGATTGATGCCTTCAGCAGCACGTTGTCGCGAATGCCGAACACCACGCGCTCGCCGACGGCGAGATTGGCATTGTTGTCGATGCGGAAACGGCGGCTGTCCAGCCGGCTGGCCGTAGTGCCGATCCCCTTGGAACCGCATGCATCCGCCGAGGCGCAGCTGCCGCAACTGGAACCCTGCTCGGGCACCAGCCAAGCGGCCCTGCCCTCTATCTTCACCACCTGTGCGATGCCCTCGGTCATGCTGGGTGCGCTGAAATCCGTGGCGCCATGTGCGAACTCGTCCATGATCACGCTTCTACGGTGGAGATTACGCCTTCGGGCGTGACATAGATTGCCTTCTGCCCACCGGCAGAACGGAGGATGTGTTGGCGACGCTCGACCGGCGCCATCAGCATCGCTGTGGAAAGGCCATCGGCGGCAACGCCGGTATCCGCCACCACCGAGACCCCCAGCATCGCAGGCGCAGTGCGACCGGTGCGGGTGTCGATCAGGTGGGTGAAGGCGCCCTTGGCATCGAACAGGGTGCCATAGCCGCCCGAGGTGGAAACGCACTTGTCCACCAAATCCAGTGTGACGACTGCACGGTCAGGGTTGGAGGGATTGGCAATGCCAACGCGCCAGGCGGAACCATCCGGTTTGGTCGAGATTGCACGCGGTTCACCCATGTCCACCAGCATGTTGCCGAAGCCGTGGGCACGCAGCGTATCGGCGACGCGGTCGGTGATATAGCCCTGCGCGCCGCTGTTCAGCGTCAGCCCCATGCCGGGGCGGGCGAAGGAGACCTTCCTGTTTCCGGCATCCACCTCGACGGCGCGCCAGTCTACCAGTTCAAGCGCGGCGGCGAGATCACGCGGCGCCGGGCCGGCCAGGTCTGGGCTGGCTGCGGTGAAATGGCGGAAATAGGTCTGCCATACTGGCTGGATGGTGGGGTCGTAGACGCCCTCGCTGATCCTGGCCAGCGACAGGGCGCGGGTCAGCATGGCAATGAAATCGTCCGGCGCGTTTTCGAGCACGCCCTCGCGGTTGAGCTTCGAAATGGAACTGTCCGCGCGGTAAACGCTGAAGATCGCCTCGAGGCGCCTCAGCTCGTCGAGACCTGCGGCGATGGCGGCGCGCGCCTGTGCCTCGTCGGCATGGTAAAGCTGGATGGAGGCCGGCGCGCCCAAGGCGGTGCCTTCCCAGCGCACCGGCTTGGCCTGGGAGCTTCCCGTCTTCAACAGCAGCGGCAGGCCGGCGGCGGCGGCAACGAAAGCGATAAAACGGCGGCGTGACATTACGGCAGTCATAAGGACGACCTCGAATAAATAATTAGCAGCATGCCTGGGGCGGATAAATGCCGCACAAAAGCGATTCCATTAACAAAAAACCTGCGCCGGCCGCATAAGCGGACGCCGCGTCAAATCTGCCTGAACTATCGGGAAGCGTGCATTGTTGGTGATGAAGCAGGTATTTCCGGACAGGCTGAATACCGGGAACATCTTGTTTTTGCGCTGCGCTTAAGCCAGTTTGAAGCTCATATTGCGGAACATAAAATTAGTGCATCGCGTTTATTCGGTCAAGCAAAACTTGCATGAAAAACCCATCTTTTAACCCATCAGTTAAAACGCTCATCCGTCTGCCCCGTTGACACCGGAAAAACAATAAGATTCAAATCAGGCCATAACCGGGATCGCGCCGCCAAGCGCGACCCGGACTGCAACTGACCTCAGACCGGCTCCTGGTACTGCTCCTCCAGCAGTTTGGCCTGTGCCGCCGCAAGGCGCGCGATAGGCACGCGCGGTCCGGAACAGGAGACGTAATTGAGCCCAATATGGTGGCAGAAGCGGATCGAGCCGGGATGCCCGCCATGTTCTCCGCAGATGCCCATCTTCAGCTCCGGGTTAGTTCCCCTGCCCTTCGCCACGGCCATCTTCATCAACTGCCCCACTCCCTTGATATCCAGCACTTCGAAGGGGTTGTCTTCCAGGATGCCGGTTTCGTTGTAGGCGGGGAGGAATTTGTTTTCCGCATCCTCACGGCTGAAGGAGAACGTGGCCTGGGTCAGGTCGTTGGTGCCGAAGGAGAAGAACTCGGCAGTTTCGGCCATGCGCCCGGCGCGCACGCAGGCGCGCACCACTTCCAGCATCGAGCCGAACTTGAACTGCACGTTGATGCCGTAGGTTGCGTTCACTTCCTGGTGGATGCGCTGCACGTAGCTGTGGATGCGCTTGAGCTCTTCCACCGTGGCGACCTGCGGCACCATGATTTCCGGATAGATTTCCACGCCGTCCTTGGCGCACAGCGCGGCGGCTTCCAGAATCGCGCGTATCTGCATCGAGTAGATTTCGGGATAGGTGATGCCCAGCCGCACGCCGCGATGGCCGAGCATCGGGTTGACTTCGGCCAGCGCCCTGACCTTCTTCAGGATCACTTCCTTCTTGCCGATGACGTCTTCCTCCATGTGCGACTCCTTGAAGTCGCTCAGGCCGCCCATCAGCTTCATCAGGCCGTCGGCATATTGCTGGTAGAGCTTGGGATTGAGCATCTTGAGCGTCTCCGGCAACTCTTCCAGGCCGTCGATGGTATCGCGCAACTGGTGCAGGTGCGCGATTTCCAGTTCGAGCTGCGCCGCAGTGGGCAGGAACTCATGCATCGGCGGGTCGAGCAGGCGCACGGTTACCGGCAACCCCTTCATCGCCTTGAAGATGCCCTTGAAGTCGGCGCGCTGGATCGGCAACAGGCGATCCAGTGCGGACTGGCGGGCTTCCGGCGTCTCGGCCAGGATCATTTCCTGAACGATCGGCAGCCGGTCGGTACTGTTGAACATGCGCTCAGTGCGGCACAGGCCGATGCCCATCGCGCCGAACTCGCGCGCGCGCGAGGCGTCGCCGGGCGTATCCGCGTTCGCCAGCACCTTGAGCTTCGCCACCTCATCCGCCCAGGACAGCAGCGTGGCCAACTCCTCGGAGAACTCGGCCTCCACCGTCGGCACTTCGCCCGCGTAAACATGGCCGGTACCGCCGTCGATGGTGACGACATCGCCCTCGTGCAGGGTAGTCTCGCCGATCTGCGCGCTGCGCAGCACGTCGTTGATGACGATCTGCTCGCAGCCCGAGACGCAGGGCTTGCCCATGCCGCGCGCCACGACGGCGGCGTGCGAGGTCTTGCCGCCGCGGCTGGTGAGGATGCCCTGCGCCTGGAAGAAGCCGTGGATGTCCTCGGGCTTGGTCTCCTCGCGCACCAGGATGATCTTCTCGCCGGCGCGGCCGCGCGCCTCGGCGGTGTCGGCATCGAACACGATCTTGCCCGAGGCAGCGCCCGGCGATGCAGGCAGACCCTGCGCCAGCGACTTGCCGTGGAAGTTCGGCGCAAGCTGCGGAACCAGCAGCTGCTCCAGCACCGCAGGCTCGATGCGCAGCAGCGCGCGCTCCTTGGAAATCAGCCCCTCATGGAACATCTCCACCGAGGAGCGCACCATGCCGCGCGCATTCATCTTGCCGTTGCGCGTCTGCAGGCAATACAGGATGCCCTTCTCAATGGTGAACTCGAAATCCTGCACTTCGTGATAATGCGATTCCAGCCGGTTGTGCAGCGCCATCAGCTGACGGTATATCTCCGGCATCTCCTGCTCCATCTCGGCGATTGCCTTCGGCGTGCGGATCCCCGCAACCACATCCTCGCCCTGCGCATTGACCAGGTACTCGCCGTAAATAAGATTTTCGCCGGTGCCGGGGTTGCGCGTGAAACCCACGCCGGTGCCGGAATCATTGCCCATGTTGCCGAACACCATGGTGCAGATGTTCACCGCCGTGCCGTTGGCCTGATCCCTGGTGATCTTGAACTGCTTGCGGTAATCCACCGCACGCTTGCCCATCCACGAGCCGAACACCGCGCCGATGGCGATTTCCAATTGCTCGTACGGGTCTTGCGGGAAGGGCTTGCCGGTATGGTGCTTGACGATATCGAGAAACTCACCCCCCAGTTCCTTGAGGTGTTCGGCGCTCAGATCTACATCCTGCGGTGCGCCGTATTTGCGCTTGATCGCAGCCATGCGCTCGTCGAAATGCTCGTCGCTGATGTTGAGCGCGATCTTGCCGAACAACTGGATGAAGCGGCGGTAGGCATCGTAGGCAAAGCGGGCATTGCCGGTTTGCTTGATCAGCCCCTGCAGCGAAGTTTCGTTGAGGCCGAGGTTGAGGATGGTGTCCATCATGCCCGGCATGGACATGGACGAGCCGGAACGCACCGAGATGAGCAGGGGGTTCGTGCCGCTGCCGAAGCCCTTGCCGGTCTTCTTTTCCAGCGCCAGCATGTGCTCCTTGACGGAGTCCATCAACCCATCAGGCAGCTTGTTCTTTTCCAGGTAGGCGGTACACGCGTCGGTGGTAATGGTAAATCCGGGGGGGACATTCAGACCGATCTGGGTCATCTCGCACAGATTCGCACCCTTGCCGCCCAGCAACATCTTGTTTTTTCCGTCGCCTTCTTCGAAGGTATAGATGTATTTCTTGCCACTACTCATGACACCCCCCGTTAAAAATTTGCATATTATCGGCCTTTGCACAATCCATGACAAATGTCTTTACCACAATCACCGATCCGCAATGGCAACTTCACGCGCTTGCCAGGCAAGCGCGGTGAGTTAGCTTCTTTTGGTGAATTCAGGAATCCGGTGCAACGCACTCCCGTGCAACGGGAACCCCGGGCCATGCTACGCGTCGGCTGATCCCTTCTTGGTGTCCTTCGCCATGTGCTCGAAAATCGCGTAGTGCTTGCGCAATTCCTTGTCGTAGAACGCCACGGTTTTTCCGCTATCGCTATTCATGTTCTTCACCAGACCGCGGAAGCGCGGTTCGTTCTTGACGAACTCATGGATGGACACGGATGGCTCATTCGAATCCAGCGAGAGCGGATTCTTGCCCTCCTCCTCGCGGCGCGGGTCGTAGCGGTACAGCGGCCAGTGGCCGGTGTTGACCGCCAACTCCTGCTGCTGGTGCTGTATGCCCATCTCGTAGCCGTGCTCGGTACAGGGACTGTAGGCGATGATTACCGACGGGCCGTCAAAGGATTCGGCTTCGAGAATGGCTCTCAGCGTGTGCGCGTCCTTCGCACCATAGGCGACCTGGGCAACGTAGACATTGCCGTAGCTCATGGCAATCTGCCCCAGATCCTTCTTGCCGGTCGGCTTGCCGCCAGCGGCAAACTTGGCCGTGGCGCCGCGCGGCGTAGCCTTGGAGCACTGCCCGCCGGTGTTGGAATAAACCTCGGTATCGAGCACCAGGATATTGACGTTGCGGCCGGAGGACAGCACGTGATCCAGGCCACCGAAGCCGATATCGTAAGCCCAGCCGTCGCCGCCGATGATCCACACGCTCTTCTTCGCGAGATAGTCGGCCAGGCTCTCCAGATTGCGCGCCTCGGCGGTATTGATACCGGCCAGCACCTTGCGCAATGCTTCGATGCGCTCGCGCTGGGCGAAGATACCCGCTTCTTCGGACTGATCTGCGCCGAGAATGGAATCGGCCAGTTCGGCGCCGACTTTATCCTTCATTCGCGCCAACAGCTCGCGTGCCTGCTCGGCCTGCTTGTCGATACTGACGCGGAAACCCAGGCCGAATTCGGCATTGTCCTCAAACAACGAGTTTGCCCAAGCCGGACCGCGCCCCTCGGGATTCGTGCTGTAGGGCGTGGTGGGCAGGTTGCCGCCATAGATCGAAGAGCAACCGGTGGCATTTGCCACCACCAGGCGGTCGCCGTACAACTGGGTAACCAGCTTGATATAGGGTGTTTCGCCGCAACCGACGCAGGCTGAAGGAAACTCGAACAGCGGCTGCAGCATCATCGCACCCTTGATGGTGGAGGTGCGCAGCTTGGTGCGATCGAATTCCGGCAGATTGAGGAAGAAATCCCAGTTTTCCTTTTCCGACTTGCGCAGCGGCTCGATGTCGCGCATGTTGAGCGCCTTGTAGGTCGGGTCGGTCTTGGATACCGCCGGACAGATGTCGACGCACAGGGTACAACCGGTGCAATCCTCGGGCGCCACCTGATAAGTGACGTGCATGCCCTGCTCGAATTCCTTGCCCTTGATCTGGATATGCTTGAAAGTGGACGGCGCATCCTTGGCCAATTCGACCGGGAACACCTTGGAACGGATGGCGGTATGCGGGCAGACGAACGCGCACTTGCCGCAGTAGATACACAGCTCTTCGTCCCAAACCGGAATTTCCAGCGCCAGATTGCGCTTGTCCCAGATTGCGGTGCCGGTAGGCCAGGTGCCATCGGCGGGGAACACCGACACCGGCAGCAGATCGCCGCGGCCGGCCATGATCTCGGCAGTCACGCGCTTGACGAAATCCGTCGCGCTAGCGCCCACCGTTTCGGGCATTTCGAACGCGCTGGTGACGGTGGCCGGAACCTTGATCTTGTGCAGGTTGGCAAGGGTCTCGTCGATCGCCTTCCAGTTGGCCTCCACCACCGCCATGCCCTTCTTGCTGTAGGACTTCTCGGCGGCGGACTTGATCTTCTCGATTGCCAGATCGCGCGGCAACACGCCGGAAATGGCAAAGAAGCAGGTCTGCATGATGGTGTTGATGCGGCTGCCCATGCCGGTCGCCCTGGCAATGGCGTAGGCATCGATCGCATAGAACTCGATCTTCTTGTCGATGATCTGCTTCTGCATCTTGCGCGTCAGCTTGTCCCACACCTTATCCGGCGCGACCGGGATGTTGAGCAGGAATACCGCGCCTTCGGCGGCGTAATCCAGCATTTCGTAACGCTCAAGGAACCCTGGCTGGTGGCAGCCGATGAAGTTCGCATCGCTGTTGCCGATCAGGTAGGGGGAATGGATCGACTTGGGCGAGAAGCGCAGATGGGAGACGGTGACCGCGCCTGCCTTCTTCGAGTCGTAGACGAAATAACCCTGGGCGTAGAGCTCGGTTTCCTCACCCATGATCTTGATGGTGTTCTTGTTGGCGCCCACGGTGCCGTCCGAGCCCAGGCCGTAGAACACGCAACGGTTCACGCCGCGGCTGGCATCGTTGCGGAAAGTCGCGTCCCACTTGAGACTGGTGTGGGTTACGTCGTCGATGATGCCGACGGTGAAGTTATTCTTCGGCTGGTCCTTTTTCAGTTCGTCGAACACGCTCTTGATCATGCCCGGCGTGAACTCCTTGGAGGACAGACCATAGCGCCCGCCCACCACGCGCGGCAGAGCGGTGAATTTGCCCCTGCCGGCGGTAAAGGCTTCGGCCAGCGCCGTCACCACGTCCTTGTACAGCGGCTCGCCGTCCGCACCGGGTTCCTTGTTGCGGTCGAGAACGGCAATATGCTTGGCCGTGACCGGAATGGCCTTGAGCAACTCTTCCGACGCAAAGGGGCGATACAGACGCACTTTCAATATGCCAACTTTTTCGCCATGGGCGGTGAGGTGCTCCACCGTTTCTTCCGCGGCATCCGCGCCCGAACCCATCAGAATTGCCACCCGCTCGGCATCCGGGGCGCCGACATAGTCATACAGGTGGTATTGGCGGCCGGTAAGCTTGGCAAACTTGTCCATCGCCTTCTGCACGATGCCGGGCATCGCGCTGTAATAGGAGTTGACCGTTTCGCGTGCCTGGAAGTACACGTCGGGATTCTGTGCCGTGCCGCGAATCACCGGATGATCCGGAGTCAACGCGCGCGCGCGGTGGGCGAACACCAGCTTGTCGTCGATCATCTCGCGCACGACTTCGATCGGCACCTGCTCGACCTTGGCTACTTCGTGGGAGGTGCGGAAGCCGTCGAAGAAATGCAGGATCGGCACACGCGCTTCGAGCGTCGCGGCCTGGGCGATCAGCGCCATGTCCATCGCCTCCTGCACGGTGTTGGAGGCAAGGAAGGCAAAACCGGTCGAGCGCGCCGACATCACGTCGCTGTGGTCGCCGAAAATCGACAGGCCCTGTGCCGCGAGCGAACGCGCCGCAACATGCATGACGAACGGCGTCAGTTCGCCGGCGATCTTGTACATGTTGGGGATCATCAGCAGCAGGCCCTGCGAGGCGGTGAAGGTGGTCGTCAGAGAGCCGGTCTGCAGCGCCCCGTGCACCGTGCCCGCAGCACCGCCTTCGCTCTGCATTGTGATCACCTGGGGAACAGTGCCCCACAGGTTTTTGGTACCCTGCGCCGACCAGATGTCGGAATATTCCCCCATCGGCGATGAGGGTGTAATCGGGTAAATCGCAATCACCTCATTGGTCAGATGGGCAATATAGGCTGCTGCTTCATTCCCGTCGATCGTAACCATTTGCGCTTGGTACATCAAAAACTCCTTCAGTCAATATTAATTCTGTCCGGTCGCCCGGAAATTAAGCATGGGCACAGCCCGAAATTCCATAAATTCGCATGATGGTCACACGGAATCAGATCGATAGACCCGCGGGCGGGCATGGAGTTTTGCGGCCAGTCGTATGCATACGACCAGTCGAATAAAACATAAGTTCGGAGAATGCCCCAGATCCGCCATGGACGAAGCGGGACCACAACCAGAATCTAATATCAATCAGAAGGCCAGTAGCGGCACCAACAACCACCGCACGGCAAATCCAGCGAGTCCGATGCTACGTATTCTATCCTAACTATTCATGCCGCAAAGCTTCTTACAGCCCACCGCGATGCGGTTTGCCCACAACCCCTCTATCTCAAATTTGCCATCGATAATACCTAGTGTAATACTACACATTATTCGGCATTTTGTCTGTTAGTCCGAAGCATTAATCCGGAAATTAACCCCAAAATAAAGAAACCAAAGCGCTTGCCTGATTCCCCATTTGCCTTTCTGCCGTTATAACAAAAACTCACGTGCAGCCACTACAATGACCCGGCCAACTAATTGCCATTGAGCATGGCAGGACGATGCCGCTATAATGGCCAACTCGAATACTCGGGCAACCCTCCACCAGGGTGCAACCTGAAAAATTATAATCCGGCTGTATTTCATCATTTAGCCAGACGCAGGATCAATTTGTGATAACAAAAATACTTGTCGCCAACCGCGGTGAAATTGCGGTGCGCATCGTGCGCGCCTGCTCTGAAATGGGCATCAAGTCGGTCGCCATCTACACGGATGCCGACCGCCATGCGTTGCACGTCAAGAAAGCGGACGAGGCCTACCACATCGGTTCCGAGCCGGTCGCCGGTTACCTTAACGCCCACAACATCGTCAACATCGCGGTAACTTCGGGATGCGATGCGTTGCATCCGGGCTACGGCTTCCTCTCTGAAAACCCGGAATTGGCGGAAATTTGTGCCCGCCGCGACATCAAGTTTATCGGCCCTGACGCGGAGGTCATCCGCCAGATGGGCGACAAAGTCCAGGCGCGCAATGCCATGATCGCAGCGGGCATTCCTTGCGTGCCAGGCAGCGACGGCAATCTCGCCGATGTGGAAGAGGCGCGTGCGCTGGCCAACAAAATAGGCTACCCCGTGATGCTCAAGGCCACAAATGGCGGCGGCGGACGCGGCATCCGCCGCTGCGACAACGACAAGGACCTGGTCGGCAACTATGAGCGCGTGATTTCGGAAGCCAGCAAGGCCTTCGGCCAGCCGGAAGTCTTCCTGGAAAAATGCGTGGTCAATCCGCGGCATATCGAAGTGCAGGTGCTGGGCGACAGCCATGGCAACACGATCCACCTGTTCGAGCGCGACTGCTCCATCCAGCGCCGCAACCAGAAACTGATCGAGATCGCCCCCTCGCCGCAAATTAACGCAGAACAGCGCGAATATATCGGCAGCCTGGCCGTCAAGGCCGCTCGTGCCGTGGGCTACGAGAATGCGGGCACCGTCGAATTCCTGCTCGACCGGGACGGCAATTTCTACTTCATGGAAATGAACACCCGCGTCCAGGTCGAACACACCGTGACGGAAACCATTACCGGCATCGACATCGTGCAGGAGCAGATCCGCATCGCCGACGGGCATGAGTTGCAATACAAGCAGGAAGACGTCCGGTTCCGCGGCTATGCCATGGAGTTCCGCATCAATGCGGAAGACCCCAAGAACGGCTTCCTGCCGAGCTTCGGCAAGATCACCCGCTACTATGCGCCAGGCGGCCCCGGCGTGCGCATCGACGCCGCCATGTACAGCGGCTACGAGATACCGCCCTACTTCGATTCCATGTGCGCCAAGCTCACCGTCTGGGCGCTCACCTGGGACGGCGTCGTCGAACGCGGCCGCCGCGCGCTCAAGGACATGCTGATCTACGGCGTCAAGACGACCATCCCGTACTATCAGGAAATCCTGAAACACCCCGACTTCAGAAATGCGGACTTCAACACAGGGTTCGTGGAATCCCATCCGGAATTGATCGACTACACCACGAAAATCCCGCCGGAACTTAGGGCAGCAGCCATCTCGGCCGTGATCGCGGCGCACGAAGGCATTTAATTCAACCTAGCAGGCAAGTAAAACCATGGCAAAAACCCTTATTTCCGAACTGGTGCTGCGTGACGGCCATCAATCCGTGATCGCGACGCGCATGCGCACCGAAGACATGCTGCCCATCTGCCACAAGCTCGATAGCATCGGTTTCTGGTCGCTGGAAGCCTGGGGCGGCGCGACCTTCGACTCCTGCGTGCGCTTCCTGAAGGAAGACCCTTGGGAGCGCCTCAGGAAACTGCGCAAGGCCCTGCCGAACACCCGCATCCAGATGCTGCTGCGCGGCCAGAACCTGCTCGGCTACCGCCACTATTCCGACGACGTGGTGCGCGCCTTCGCCGCCAAGGCCGCGGACAACGGCATCGATGTGTTCCGCATCTTCGACGCGATGAACGACCTGCGCAATCTGCGCGTCTCGGTCGAGGCAGTGAAAAAAGCCGGCAAGCATGCCGAGGGCTGCATCAGCTACACCACCAGCCCGGTGCACGGCATTCCCCAGTTCATCGAACTCGCAAAAGAGCTGGAAGCGATGGGCTGCGACACGATCTGCATCAAGGACATGGCCGGCCTGCTCACGCCTTATGCGGCCACCGACCTGGTCAAGGCGTTGCGCGCCGCCGTCGGCCTGCCTATCCATCTGCACAGCCACGCAACCTCCGGCCTCTCCGGCATGAGCTTCCTCAAGGCCGTGGAAGCGGGTGCCACCATGCTGGATACCTGCAACTCCTCCTTCGGCGAAGGCGCGAGCCACTCCTCGACCGAGAGCATTGTGGCCGCGCTGAAAGGCACTCCATACGACACCGGCCTCGACCTCGCGGCGATCCAGGAAGTCACCGCCTATTTCTACGAGGTGCGCCAGAAGTACTGGCAGTACGAGAGCGCGTTCACCGGCGTGGATACGCGCGTGCTGGTGAACCAGGTGCCGGGCGGCATGATTTCAAACCTGTCCAACCAGCTCAAGGAACTGGGCGCGCTCAACCGCATGAACGAGGTGCTCGCCGAAATCCCATTGGTACGCGAAGATCTGGGCTACCCGCCGCTGGTCACGCCGACCTCGCAGATCGTCGGCACACAGGCGGTCATGAACGTCCTGACCGGCGCGCGCTACAAATCGGTCACCAATGAAGTCAAGAACTACCTGCTCGGCCACTACGGCAAGGCGCCGGGCAAAGTCAATGAACAGATCAGGAAGCTCGCGGTCGGCGACGCGGAAGTCGTGACCTGCCGCCCGGCGGATCTGCTCGAAGACGAGATGAACAAGCTCAGGATCACGTGCGAAGACCTGGCGAAGAGCGAGGAAGATGTCCTCACCTATGCCATGTTCCCGGATATTGCGAAGACCTTTCTGCAGGAGCGCAACGCCGGCACGCTCAAGCCGGAGCCGCTGCTATCCAAAGAGGCCGCCACCACCTCCTCCGAACGCTACGCACCCAATGAATTCAAGGTGACGCTGCACGGTGAAACCTTCCACATCAAGCTCACCGGCAGTGGACACCACGGCGAAGCCCAGCGCCCGTTCTACGTATCCGTCGACGGCATTTCCGAAGAAGTCATTGTCGAGACCCTGAACGAGATCGAGGTTTCCGGCGGCAAGGGTAACGGCAAGAAAAAAACTGCCGCCCCGGCATCGGGCACCGGACGCCCGCGCCCCTCCCACGAGGGCTGCGTGACGACCGCCATGCCCGGCACCATCGTCGACGTCAAGGTCAAGGCCGGAGACAAGGTCGAGGCCGGAGATGGCGTACTGGTCATCGAAGCCATGAAGATGGAAAACGAAATCCAGGCGCCTCTGAGCGGCGTCGTCATCGGCGTCCATGTCAAAAAGGGCGACAGCGTAGCGCCGGATGAAACCCTGGTTGAGATACAGTAAATCCGCATAAGCGGCTGGAATGCCCTGCATGAGTGACCGTCTCCATCCATCCGACGTACTCTATGCAGGCAGCCGCCCATTTCCCCGGCTTGCCGCGTGCGAGCATTTTGCCGGCAGTGAGAAGCTGCTGAACAAGGCGCTCCAGATCCAGGCCGAATTATCGGCCGATGGAAGGCCTGTCTTCGATATCACCGCCGATTGCGAAGACGGCGCCCCGGCGGGCAGGGAGCGGGAACATGCGGAGATGATCGCCGGCCTGCTCCTGTCCGGCGAGAACCGCTACGGCCGCATCGGCGTGCGCATCCACGATGTCAGGCATCCGGTCTGGCGCGACGAACTGGAAATCATCATCAGCCGTGCAGGGCAATGTGTAGCCTATATCGTTTTACCCAAGCCTGAAAATGCCGGTGATGTTGCGACCCAGATCGCCGCGCTCGACGAACTGAGGAACCGCTACGGCATCGCGCGCGCGATTCCCGTCCATGTGCTGATCGAGACCCCTGGCGCGCTGCATGAGGTGTGGGAGATCGCCCGCCTGCCGCATGTCGAAACCATCGATTTCGGCCAAATGGACTTTGTCTCTGCGCATCACGGCGCGATCCCTGCCACCGCGATGCGCTCCCCCGGCCAGTTCAGCCATGCACTGGTGGTACGCGCCAAGTGTGAAATCGCCGCCGCCGCACTGGGCAACGGCGTCGTACCCAGCCACAATGTCACCACCGAAATTCGCGATATCAATGTAGTGCGGGAGGATGCGCGTCGCGCCCGGCAGGAGCTCGGATTCCTGCGCATGTGGAGCATTCACCCTGCCCAGATCATGCCCATCGTCGAGGCCATGCGTCCGGACTTCGCCGAAGTCGGCGAAGCCGCTACCTTGCTGGCGGCGGCCCAGGATGCGGCCTGGGGGCCTATCCAGCATGAAGGCAAGCTGCACGACCGCGCCTCCTACCGCTACTACTGGGAACTCCTGCAGCGCGCACAGGCAACAGGCATGGACATCCCTTCCGACGCCCGTCTGCGCTTCTTTTCCTGAACCCGTCCTTTGCGCCGCAGGCGCCGCTAAAAAAGCGAAAAAAGAAGGTTGATGGCCGGAAGATTTTTGAAGTAACATCGTGCCTCCGCGCATCCCGAATGAACGACATTCCGGCAATGCAGCAAAACATCCTGATGGTGCAGCAAAAAAACACAAGCCGAAGCGGCATGCCAGCCGGAACGGCAGACAGAAACAAACTTTAACCAAAACGGGAAATTCCATGACTCTGATGATAGGAATCCCGCGGGAAACCGCCGCGGGAGAAAAACGTGTTGCGACTGTTCCTGAAGTCGTAGAGAAACTTATCAAGCTGGGCTTCAAGGTCGCCGTCGAATCCGGCGCCGGTGATGCGGCAAATTTCAGCGACGACACTTACCGTGCCGCAGGCGCGGAAATTATCGACGGCACGGCCAAACTGTGGGCCGCGTCCGACATCGTTTTCAAGGTATGCGTGCCGACAACGGAAGAGGTCGGCCTGATGCGCGAAGGCGGCACCCTGATCGGCTTCGTCTGGCCGGCGCAAAATCCGGAATTGATGCAGCAACTGGCGGCGAAGAAGGCCACTGTGCTGGCCATCGACGCGCTGCCGCGCCAGCTTTCCCGCGCGCAGAAGATGGACGCCCTGACCTCGCAGGCCGGTGTTGCCGGCTACCGCGCCGTGATCGAGGCCGCCAATGCCTTCGGCCGCTTCTTCAACGGCCAGATCACCGCTGCGGGCAAGGTTCCTCCAGCCAAGGTCTTCATCGCCGGCGCCGGCGTGGCGGGCCTCGCGGCCATCGGCACCGCAGCCGGCCTGGGCGCGATCGTGCGCGCCAACGACACCCGTGCCGAAGTGGCCGACCAGGTCGTGTCGCTGGGTGGCGAATTCGTCAAGGTCGATTACGAGGAGGAAGGCTCCGGCGGCGGCGGCTACGCCAAGGTGATGAGCGAGGGCTTCCAGCAGGCCCAGCGCGAGATGTACACCAAGCAGGCCAAGGAATGCGACATCATCATCACCACCGCGCTGATCCCTGGCAAACCCGCACCCCGGCTGATCACCGCCGAGATGGTGCAGAGCATGAAGCCCGGCAGCGTCATCGTGGACATGGCGGCCGAACGGGGTGGCAACTGCGAGCTGACCGAGCCCGGCAAGGCCGTGGTGAAGCACGGCGTGACCATCGTCGGCTATACCGATCTGCCCAGCCGCCTGGCCAAGCAGTCCTCGACGCTGTATGCGACCAACCTGTTCCGCCTCACCGAGGAACTGTGCAAGGCCAAGGATGGCAACATCAACGTCAACATGGACGACGACGCCATCCGCGGCCTGACGGTCATCAAGGAAGGCGAGGTCACCTGGCCGGCGCCCGCGCCCAAACTGCCGGCTGCACCGGCCAAACCGGCTGCGGCAAAGGCGGCTGCACCCGCCGCCAAAGGCCACGGCCATGGCGGCAGCAGCGAGCCAATGGCTGGCGGCAAACTGGCGATCATGTTCGGCGTCGCCACAGTCCTGTTCTGGTTCGTCGGTGCCTTCGCGCCCGCTGCCTTCCTCGGGCATTTCACGGTGTTCGTGCTGGCCTGCTTCGTCGGCTACATGGTGGTGTGGAACGTCACTCCCGCCTTGCACACCCCGCTGATGAGCGTGACCAATGCGATCAGCAGCATCATCGCCATCGGTGCGCTGGTGCAGGTCGCGCCGCCGGTCGGCGGAGCTGATGGCAGGGGTCTTATCCTCGGCCTCGCCGTCGCCGCCTTGGCGCTCACCGCAGTCAACATGTTCGGTGGTTTTGCCGTCACCCAGCGCATGCTGGCGATGTTCCGCAAATAACTAGGCCGTAGAAAACAATACAAGGTAATCAATCATGTCTGAAAGCTTGGCAACAGTTTCATATATCGGCGCAACGATACTCTTTATCCTGAGTCTCGGCGGCCTGTCCCATCCGGAAACCTCGCGGCGCGGTAACCTCTACGGCATGATCGGTATGGCGCTTGCCGTACTGGCCACCATCTTCGGCCCGCGTGTCACCATGGCCGGCATTCCGTGGATCGTCGGCGCCATGGTAGTCGGCGGCAGCGTCGGCATCTACGCCGCGCGCGTGGTAAAAATGACGCAGATGCCCGAACTGGTCGCGCTGATGCACAGTCTGGTCGGCCTGGCCGCCTGCCTGGTCGGGTTTGCAAATTACATCGACCCGGCGGCAGCGGCCAATTTATCCAGTGCCGAAAAAGCCATCCACGAGATGGAAATCTACATCGGCATCCTGATCGGCGCTGTGACCTTCTCCGGCTCGATCATCGCCTTCGGCAAACTGTCGGGCAAGATCGGCGGCAAGCCGCTGCTCCTGCCCGCACGCCACTGGATAAACCTTCTGGGCCTGCTGGTCGTTATTTTCTTCGGCTACAAGTTCCTCAATACGCACTCGGTTGCCGACGGCATGATCCCGTTGATCGTTATGACCGTGATCGCGCTGCTGTTCGGTATTCACATGGTGATGGCGATCGGCGGCGCGGACATGCCGGTGGTGGTGTCGATGCTGAACAGCTACTCCGGCTGGGCGGCGGCAGCAACCGGTTTCATGCTGTCGAACGACCTGCTGATCGTCACCGGCGCGCTGGTGGGTTCTTCCGGCGCGATCCTTTCCTACATCATGTGCCGCGCGATGAACCGCCACTTCATCAGCGTGATCGCGGGCGGCTTCGGCACCGGCAGCGGCGCACCTGCCGCACCGAGCGGCGATGCACAACAACCGGCCGGCGAAGCGGTGCCGGTCAGCGCGGTCGAGACCGCAGAACTGCTGCGCGAAGCCAAGAACGTCATCATCGTGCCGGGCTACGGCATGGCGGTGGCGCAGGCACAGCACACGGTCTACGAGATCACCAAGCTGCTGCGCGAAAAAGGCGTCAACGTGCGTTTCGGCATCCACCCGGTCGCGGGCCGTATGCCCGGCCACATGAACGTGCTGCTCGCCGAAGCCAAGGTGCCCTACGACATCGTGCTGGAAATGGATGAGCTCAACGACGACTTCCCGTGCACCGATGTCGCGATGGTGATCGGTGCCAACGACATCGTGAACCCGGCCGCGCAGGACGATCCGAACAGCCCGATCGCCGGCATGCCGGTGCTGGAAGTATGGAAGGCCAAGACTTCGATCGTGATGAAGCGCAGCATGGCCTCCGGCTACGCGGGCGTCGACAATCCGCTCTTCTACAAGGAGAACAACCGCATGTTGTTCGGCGACGCAAAGAAAATGCTGGACGAGGTGCTTGCCTCGCTGAAAGCATAGCGAAGCAGAATTTTGGCAGGATAACGCCCGCACCAGCGGGCGTTATTCCATCTGACGTTAAAATCCCGGACCGGAATTACACGACATCCCGATCATGCCACACACAAGCCTGAACCCGGCCACCAATCAGTTGCTCCAGACCTACGCCAGCTGGGATGCCAGCCGCCTGGAGCGGGCGCTTGAGAAAGCCCACCACGCGCAACAGGCCTGGGCACAAACTGCTTTTTCCCGGCGTGCCGAAGTGCTGCGCAACGTCGCGCATCAGTTGCACGCCCGGTGCGACCGCTATGCAACCTTCATCACGCAGGAAATGGGCAAGCCGCTGCGCGAGGCGCGAGCCGAGGTCGAGAAATGTGCGAGCGTCTGCGACTACTATGCGCAGCATGCCGAAGAATTCATGCGCTCCGAACCGGGGGAGTCGGACACCGGCCGAAGCTACGTTGCGCATTATCCGCTCGGCGTGGTGCTGGCCATCATGCCGTGGAACTTCCCCTTCTGGCAGGCATTCCGCGCCGCAGCCCCTGCCCTGATGGCGGGTAATGCGATGGTGTTGAAACATGCGCCGAACGTGCCGCAGTGCGCGCTGGCGATCGAGGCCGTATTCCGCGAGTGCGGCCTGCCGGATGGAGTGTTTACGAGCCTGATGATCGAGGTCGAGCAGACGGCCGAGGCCATCGCCAGCCCGCATGTGCATGGTGTCACGTTCACCGGCTCGGAAGCCGCGGGACGCAAGGTGGCCGCGTGCGCCGGCCAGCACCTGAAAAAATGCGTGCTGGAACTGGGCGGCTCCGATCCTTTCATCGTGCTGCACGATGCCGATCTGGAGTTGACGGTCAGCACGGCGGCCGCCTCGCGTTTCATGAATTGCGGGCAGTCGTGCATCGCCGCCAAGCGCTTCATCGTCGTGCCGCAGATCGCCGACGAATTCCTGCGCCAGTTGAAAGCAAAAGTGGAGACGCTCAGGCTCGGCGACCCAATGGACGACGCGACGCAGATCGGGCCGATGGCGCGCGCCGACCTGCGCGACTCATTGCATGGCCAGATCAGCGATTCCATCGCGCAGGGTGCGGTCGCGGTGAGTGGCTGCCAAGCGGTGGAGGGAAAAGGCTTCTTCTACCGCCCCTCGATCCTGGATCGCGTCACCCCGAAGGTTCGCGCCTACAACGAAGAAATGTTCGGCCCGGTGGCGACCGTGATCCGCGCCGCAGACGAAGCGGATGCGCTGCGCATCGCCAACGATACCCGCTACGGACTCGGCTCGTCGATCTGGAGCCGCGACACGGCGCGCGCCGAACAACTGGCAGCGCAGATCCAGGCGGGCTGCACCTTCGTCAACGGCATGGTCAAATCCGACCCGCGCCTGCCCTTCGGCGGCGTAAAGGCCTCGGGCTACGGGCGCGAACTATCGAAACTGGGGATGCTTGAATTCGTGAATGCGAAGACCGTGTGGATCCGGTAGAAATTCCCGCACAGGATGATTCCCCTCCCCGCCTGCACACGCTCAATCTATGGCATGCACTAGCACAAGAACGGCGAGTATGCCGGCGATAATACCGATGGGAAAAACCCGGTGCCCGTATTGCGCCAACTTGTCCGACACGATGGCAAGGGCAATGAAGAGAATGCCGATGATTATGGACTCCATTTGCAATCCCTCCAAGATGACTTTGCCGCCATGGAAAAATCCCTTTTCATCCAGATTTGAGGCCCCCTATCTACTGCGCGAGCAGGACAATTGCCATCAATATGCCAGCGAGAGCGCCCATCGGCACGGCATAGCGCCGGTATTGCGCAATCTTTTCCGGCTCGATGGCAAGGGCGACGATGACGATGCCTATACCGATCCCGATGATTATGGTTGCCATTTTCAACCCCCGAAACGTGATTCCTTCCGCCGATGGAAGTGACTTGCACCCGTCGGTGATGTTCGTGCTAATTGCCAAGCGGATCAATAAGCAAATTCGGGTACATTCCACCTACAGTGTCATGAATCACATCCGGCAATTTACGCATGGGCTAGCCGCTGAAATTCTGATGCAAGCCAACCAATGAGCCTATCCATGAAACCAGTCGATACCTGCAACGCCTTCGTCCCCGGCGAGATGATTACCGTCTCGCCGACAAAGGAAGGAAAACTTTCCTCGCTGACCTTCGCGGTGAAGGAACTCTACGATGTCGAAGGATTCGTCACCGGTGCAGGCAATCCGCGCTGGAAGAGCACGCATCCCGTGGCGCAGACGACTGCGCCCGCGGTCGAGCGGCTGCTGAACGAGGGCGCCACGCTGCTCGGCAAGACCATCTCGGACGAGATGGCCTTCTCCCTCGATGGAGAAAACTTTCACTACGGCACGCCGCTGAATTCCAAATGCCCCGACAGGATTCCGGGCGGCTCTTCCAGCGGCTCCGCCTCTGCGGTCGCCGGCGGCTTGGTGGATTTTGCGCTGGGCACCGACACCGCCGGTTCGATGCGCATCCCGGCATCGTATTGCGGCATCTACGGCATCCGCACCACACACGGCGCAGCTTCCCTGCAAGGCGTGTATCCGATGGCGCCGAGCTTCGATGCGGCCGGGTGGTTCGCGCACACGCCGGAGATGATGGCGAGGGTGGGCGGCGTCATGCTCGGCCGCGACATCCCGGAATTCAACGCGCGCAGGCTCCTGATCGCGCGCGACCTGTTTGCCACACAAGATGCCGAACTCGCGACGAAATTCGATACGTTCATCAGCGGCCTTTCCCGGCTCGGCATCGAGACCGCCGAGATCGAACTGGGCAAGCCGGACTTCGCGACCTGGATCGAGACGCTGCGCAACATCCAGTGGTGGGAGCTGAACGAGGCGCATGGCGCATGGATTTCTCAGAACCTCGACGCCTTCGGCGCGGAAATTCGCGGGCGGCTCGAAAAGATATCCACGGTCAGCCGCAGCGACATGGAGGAAAAGCGACTGATCAGAAAGCAGTTGATCGAACAGATTGAAGGCATCGTTTCTCCCGGCACGCTGGTCGTTTTCCCGACCGCTGCCGGCGTCGCACCGCTCAAGGGCCGGTCGATAGAAGAGGCGCGCGCAGGCCGCCTCAACACCATGCGGCATACCTGCATCGCCGCGGTTGCCGGGCTGCCGCAAGTTTCGATGCCGCTGCTGGAAAAGGACGGTTGCCCGCTCGGCATCTCGCTGCTGGGTGCGCGCGGCCAGGATGGCCAGCTTCTGGCGGCTGCCCAACTCTTCGGAAAAGGTTAAAATGCTGCCCCATACACCAAGCACCGATTTATCGTTTATCTCCCCGGAGCCTTCATGCCTGTAGCTGCCTACCTCGATAAAATGCCGATCCTCGGAGCACGCGTCTATGCCCATGCATCCTGCCAGATCATCGGCGAGGTGAGCATCGGCGACGACAGCTCGGTCTGGTGCAATGCGGTGTTGCGCGGCGACGTGAACCGTATCGTGATCGGCCGGGGCACCAGCATCCAGGACCTCACCATCGGGCATGTCTCGCACAAGACGCCGGACAAGCCGGACGGCTCGCCCCTGCTAGTCGGCGACTATGTGACCGTCGGGCATTCCGCCGTCCTCCACGGCTGCACCATCGGCAACGAATGCCTGATCGGCATGGGCTCGGTCATCCTCGACGACGCCGTCATTCCCGACCGCGTCATGATAGGCGCGGGCAGCCTGGTTCCGCCGGGCAAGGTGCTGGAAAGCGGCATGCTCTACGTGGGGCGCCCCGTCAAGGCCGTCCGGGCGCTGACCCAGGAAGAAATCGCCCGCCTGAGATACTCGGCCGAGCACTATATCCGCCTGAAAGACGACTATCTGAACAACCCGTCGCGCTAGTCCGGGACAGGCAATTTTCCCGCCAGCCATCGGCGCGCAACCAAATCCATCTTTACCCCTCTAATTCGATGATTCTGCGCGGCGGTTCTTCCAAAACCTGTATAATTTCGTCGGCATATTTTGATATAATTATTTTTTTAAATTGTTGTGGCCGCCATGACAGGGCCTGCGGACGGCACACCCCCCATTACTTAGTTACTGAGGAGCAGTAGATGCAAGGCAAAACCAAGAACGATCTGATCATCCGAATCGGCGGTGAAGGCGGTGAGGGTGTCATCTCAGTAGGCGATTTCATCACTCAGGCCTGCGCACGCGCCGGTCTCGACGTCTACACATTCAAGACTTTCCCGGCCGAAATCAAGGGTGGCTACGCGATGTACCAGGTGCGTGCCAGCACCGAACGGGTATACAACCAGGGCGACATCTTCGACGTCCTGTGCGCCTTCAACGGCGAAGCGTACAACATGAACCGCGCCTTCCTCCGGCCTGGCACCGCCATCGTCTACGACAGCCCGAGCGACTTCACGCCGGACATTCCGGAAGGCGTACACGCTTACCCTATCCCGATGACCCAGACAGCCAAGGAATTGAACAACCCGCGCGCCAAGAACATGGTGGCGATGGGTGCGCTGTCGGAACTGTTCAACATTCCGGTGGAATCCCTGCGTGAAGTGCTCACCACCAAGTTCGCGCGCAAGGGCGAGGATGTGGTGCAGGGCAACCTGAAAGCGCTGGAGCGCGGCCGCGAACTGGCCGCTGCGCTGAAAAAGACCGATCCATGGGCCATCGGCACACCCAAGTCCAAACAGGAAGTCATCGTGATGTCGGGCAATAACGCCATCGGCCTAGGCGCGATCATCGCGGGATTGGACTTCTTCTCCGCCTACCCCATCACCCCGGCGACCGAAGTCGCGATTTACGTCGCGAAGCACCTGCCCAAGCGCGGCGGCACCCTGATTCAGGCCGAAGATGAAATCGCCTCCATTTCCCAGGTTCTCGGCGCCTCCTATGCGGGCAAGAAAGCAATGACCTCCACCTCCGGACCCGGCCTCGCACTGATGAGCGAGATGCTGGGCATGGCATTCATGGCCGAACTGCCTTGCGTGGTGGTCGACGTTCAGCGTGGCGGCCCCTCTACAGGCTTGCCGACCAAGCATGAGCAATCCGACCTGTTCCTGGCAATACACGGCGGCCATGGCGATGCCGGGCGCATCGTGCTGTCGGTGGAAAACGTCAAGGACTGCATCGACTTGACCGTCGTGGCGTTCAACCTCGCGGAAAAATACCAGTGCCCGGTGCTGTTGCTTTCCGACGGCTCCCTGGCGTTCTCGACCCAGAGCGTACCCTGCCCGAACCCGGCCGATTACAAGCTGGTGGAGCGCAAGCGCTGGAACGGCGAAGGCGAGTATCAACGCTACAAATTTACCGAAGACGGCATTTCACCGATGGCCGATCCCGGCACACCCGGCGGCTTGCACATCGCCACCGGCCTCGAACACAGCGAGAGCGGTCTGCCCAGCTACGCATCGGCCAACCATGAGGCCATGCAGGCCAAGCGTTTCAACAAGCTCAAGAACGTGGTCAACGATGTCGCTCCGGCGGAAGTGGATGGCGAAGGCGCGGCAGACCTCGGCATCATCACTTGGGGCAGCACCATCGGCGTGGTGCGCGAAGCGCTGCAACGCCTGCGTGCCGAGGGATACAAGGTCAAGGGCTTCTATCCCAAGCTGCTGAACCCTCTGCCGGCGCAGCAATTCGAGGACTTCGGCGCATCGTGCAAGCGACTGCTGCTGCCTGAAGTCAACTTCCAGGGCCAGCTCGCGCACTTCGTGCGCGCGGAAACTTCGTTGCGCCCCGAGTCCTACACCATTTGCGGCGGAATGCCCTTCACGCCTGAAATGATAGTAAACAAAGTCAAGGAGATACTGGCATGAACGCGATCCTTCAACCGCACACCCACTTCAACAAGGTGGACTTCAAACCCAAGGATTTCAAGGATGAAAAGACGCCGGCATTCTGGTGCGCCGGCTGCGGCCACTACGGCGTATTGACAGGACTGTTGCGCGCGCTTTCCGAACTCGGCGTCGACCCGAACCATCTGGTGAGCGTTTCCGGGATCGGTTGCTCCTCGCGCCTGCCATACTTCGTCAATTCCTACAAGATGCACACCCTGCACGGCCGTGCGGGCCCCGTGGCAACGGGCGTGCATTTGGCGCGTCCGGATCTCGCGGTAGTGGTCAGTGGCGGCGATGGCGACGGCTTCTCCATCGGCGGCGGGCACATGCCGCATCTGGCGCGCAAGAATATCAACATCACCTACATCCTGATGGACAACCACGTCTACGGCTTGACCAAGGGTCAATGCTCGCCCACCTCGCGCGAGGAGATGAAGGCCGCAGTTACCCCGTATGGCGGCATGGAAGAGCCTCTGGATCCGATCCTGTACATGCTCACCTACGGTGCCACTTACGTCGGACAGGCGTTTGCCGGCAACGCCAAGCTGGGGGCACAGCTCATCAAGGGTGGTATGGAACACAACGGATTCGCCTTCATCAACCTGCTCTCGCAATGCCCGTCATTCAACGAGCTGGATACCGCAGTGTCCTTCAGAAACGCCTGCGACGAGGTTGATCCTGCCCACGATATAAGCGACCTGAATGCCGCGATAAACGTGGTCACTGCGGCGAAAAAAGCCGGCCGCATCCCCACCGGGTTGCTGTACAAGACCGATCGCCCCGCCCTTCACGAGCGTATGGCAGAACTGGTCAAGCGCGTCGGCGGGCACAAGGACTATGATTTGAAGAAGATCATCGACCTCTCGCGTCCATGACGAAAAGCAATACCACGCCTGACGAAAACGACCAGCCCGTCGCCCTGACCATCAACGGCCTCGCCGTCAACGCCTCCGCGGACATGACCCTGGTCGAAGCCGCATGGCATGGCGGCGTGCCGCAGATAACGAGCGTCGGCTGCATGGAAGGGGTGTGTGGCTCCTGCCGTGTCATGTTGCGGCGTGGCAAGGAGGTGACGGTAAATCTCGCCTGCCAGACTTTCGTCGAGGACGGCATCGAGGTCGTATTCCTGCCGCCCGCATCGGCGCCCCGCCATCATTACGAAATCAACGATTTCAAGGATGGCTGGGACATTCATGCACGCTTCCACAAAATTTTTCCCGAAGCATCGCGCTGTCGGCATTGCCACGGCTGCGTGCAGGCATGCCCCAAGGACATTGCCGTCGAGGACGGTGTCGCACTGGCTGCGGCAGGCCGCTACCGCGAGGCGGGGGAAGTATTTTTTGAATGCGTCATGTGCGAACTGTGCGACGCCGCCTGCCCGGAACTGATCGCCCCGGCTCATGTGGGCCTGTTCAGCCGGCGCGTAACGGCTCATTTTCATCTTCGCCCGCCCAACCTGATTCACCGGCTGGAGGAGTTGCGCCAGGAGCGCATGAACACCTGCCGTGAGATGGTGGCAAAAAATGAAAATGACGAGGATTGATCGAAGATGAGTAATGGCATCCCTCTGGCCGAAGCGCTGGCTCGCTACCGCGCTGATGCAGATCTCGATCCGCCACCCGAACTGGCCGATATCGACGCGCTGCTCAACACCTACCACCCAGACCACCTGCAAGGCAGCGTGGTCAAGCTGGCAGTCGGCCCCAACGCGGGCGACAATTGCCAGCGCGAACTGGCTGGACTCTTGCAGACCGAGGCATTTATCGACGAAGCCGACCTGGCTGGCGCTCCGGTAACCGATATCGACGTGCTGGTGATCGGCGGCGGCGGTGCAGGCTGCGCAGCGGCGCTGGCAGCGGCCGAAAACGGTGCGCGCGTCCTGCTGGCCACCAAGCTGCGCCTCGGCGACAGCAATACGGTCATGGCCGAAGGCGGCATTCAGGCCGCCATCGAGCCTGAAGACTCGATCCAGCGCCATATCCAGGACACCCTGCGCGGCGGCCACAATGTCGGCGACCCTGCGCTGGTCTCCGCCTTGGCCGGGGACGGCCCGGAGGCGCTGCAATGGCTGATCAACCTCGGCATGCAGCTCGACCAGACACCCAGCGGCGACCTGCATACGCGGCGTGCGGGCGGCATGAGCACTCCTCGCCTCGTCCATTGTCGTGACTATACCGGCCTGGAAATGATGCGCGTACTGCGCGAGGCCGTCATCCAGCATCACAGCATCGAAGTCTGGGAGCAAAGCCCCGCCGTCGAACTGCTGTCCAACGAAGTCGGCCAGAAATGCGTCGGCGCGGTGCTCACCTCGCTGCTGGACGGCCGGCCGCGCATCGTGCGCACCCGCTCCGTCATCCTGGCAACCGGAGGGCTGGGGCGGCTGCACCTGAACGGTTTCCCGACCTCCAATCATCTCGGCGCAACGGGCGACGGCCTGGTGCTGGCGTACCGTATCGGCGCACGCCTGTGCGAGCTGGATTCCTTCCAATACCACCCGACTGGCCTGCTGCATCCTGCCCATCTGGCGGGGAAGCTGGTGACCGAAGGCATACGTGCGGCAGGCGCCCTGCTGATAAATGGCCTCGGACAGCGCTTCATTGATGAACTCCAGCCGCGTGACGTGGTATGCGCCGCCATCCTGCGCGAGTGCAGGGAGGGACGCGGGGTTCGTGTTGACGACCAGCGCACCGGCGTATGGCTCGACACACCGCGCCTGGAACGCGCCCAACCGGGAGTACTGGAAAAGCAATTTACCAGCCTGATGACACGCACCCATGTCGCGGGCATCGACCCGCGTCGTGAGCCCCTGCTGGTCCATCCGACCCTGCACTACCAGAACGGCGGCGCGGTCATCGATACCAACGGCGCCACCACCGTTCCCGGCCTGTATGCGGTGGGCGAAGTATCGGGAGGCATCCACGGGCGCAACCGCCTCATGGGCAACGCCCTGCTCGAAATCATCAGCTTCGGCCGCCGCGCCGGCGCGGCGGCTACCGCCGACCGCGACCGCGGCCCGAAGAAGGTCACCCTTGAACACGTGAACCGGATGCGCCGCGCCCTGACCCTCGCGGGACAGCCCATGACGCAGCGCGCACCGCAGGTATTGCCTGATTATGCAGCAGGAGGCATATGGAACCGCTGATCGTTGAAACGCCCCACCTCGGGGCGGTCCAGGTGCTACTCCATGCAGACCGGTGCGTCGGTGCAGACATGGCCCGCTGGCGCAGTTCCGGCGGTGGTGTGGCGCTGGCACGCGCCATAAAGGACCCCGCCGCCGTGCGCGAGGAAGTGAAGCAGGCCGACCTGCGCGGCCTGGGCGGCAGCGGCTTCCCGGCCTGGCGCAAGTGGGAATTTGTCGCCGCCGAGGCACCGAAGCCGGACAAGTACCTGATCGTGAACGGCAACGAGGACGAGCCCGGCACCTTCAAGGATCGCCTACTGCTCGAGAAAACCCCCCATCAGGTGATCGAGGGCGCGGTGGTGACGGCGCTGGCGATCGGCGCCAACCGCGTCAGGTTCTACACCAACCCCGACCTGGCTCGCCCGCTGGCCGCGATGAAAGCTGCGCTCGAGCAATGGCAGGCCTCCGGCCTGCTGGAACAGGCCTCGGCCGCGCTCGGCATGCCGCTGGAACTCAAGCTGCTGCCCGGCTCCGGACACTATATCGGCGGCGAGGAAACGGCTGCCATGGAATGGGTCGAGGGGCGCTTCCCCTTCCCGCGCGGCAAGCCGCCCTACCCGGCGCAGTCCGGCGTGCACGGCTGCCCGACGCTGATCAATAACGTCGAAACCATCAGCAACGTGCCGCAGATCGTGGCACAGGGTGGCGCATGGTTCCGCGCCCTCGGCAAGGCGCAGGGCAGCGGCACCAAGCTGTATTCCCTGAGCGGCGACGTGCTGCACCCCGGCGTCTACGAGCTGCCGATGGGCACGCCGCTGCGCGAACTCATCTTCGATCACGGCGGCGGTCTGCTCTCGGGCAAGCAGCCCAAGGCAGTGTTCACCGGCGGGCCTTCGAGCACCATGCTGACCCCGGTCGACCTCGACGTGGCGATGGATTTCGACTCGCTGCGCGCGCGCGGCGCCAACCTCGGCACGGGCGCGATGATCGTCATTTCGGAGGGCACCGGCATCGTCAAGCGGGTGGCCGAGTACGAGCGCTTCTTCGCCCATTCCTCGTGCGGCCAATGCAACTCATGCAAGGTCGGCACCGCCAATATGAGCCGTTTGCTCGACCGGATCGACACCGGATGCGGCACTGCGGCCGATCTCGCCACGCTGAAGAACCTGTGCGCCATGCTGCCCGGCAGCGGCCGCTGCCACCTCGTCAACGGCGCCGTGGCACTGTTCGACAGTGCCTTCCACCACTTCCCGGAAGAGTTCCGGCAGGCGCTGAAGCACTAGAAAATCCGAACCGCGAATAACACGAAGCACGCGAAGAAAAACTTCGTGATCTTCGTGCACTTCGTGGTGAGGTGCAGCTCCAGGTTGATTCTTTCCCGCGCTTCCCTCATATTGGCGGCATCGCATGTAGGGAGGTTGTCATGCCCGCCATCCGTCCCCCTGCCGTCGCAGGCCTGTTCTACCCAGCCGATCCCCGGCAGCTTGCGCATGACGTGCAAGCGCTGCTGGCCGCGGCCAATCCGCACAGCCTGATCCCCAAGGCCCTGATCGTGCCGCACGCCGGTTACATCTATTCCGGCCCGATTGCGGCGACCGCCTATGCCACCCTGACTCCTCTCGCCAAGCGCATCCGCCGCGTGGTTCTGCTCGGCCCCACGCATCGCGTCGCAGTGCGCGGCCTCGCGCTGCCCGGTGCCGATGCCTTCGATACGCCACTCGGTCGAGTGATGCTGGATGCGGAGGCGGCGCGCAGCACCGCCCGCCTGCCGCAGGTGACCGTGAGCGCCGAGGCGCACGAGCTGGAGCACTCGCTGGAAGTGCAGCTGCCGTTCCTGCAGAGCGTACTGGCGGACTTCACCCTGCTGCCGCTGGCGGTCGGCATGGCGACGCCAGAGGAGGTCGCCGGGGTGCTGGAAGCGCTGTGGGGCGGCGAGGAGACGCTGATCGTCATCAGTTCCGACCTGTCGCACTACCTGCCCTATGCCGTCGCCCAGCGCGTGGACAAGGGCACCGTGCAGGCCATCCTCGACCTGCGCCAGCCTGTCGAACCGGACCAGGCCTGCGGCGGTATCCCGGTCAGCGGCCTTATCGCCGCGGCGCGCCAGCACCGCCTCATGCCGCATCTGCTCGACCTGCGAAACTCCGGGGACACCGCGGGGTCTCATGACCATGTGGTGGGCTATGCCGCCCTCGCCTTTACCGAGGAAACGAGACATGCAAAGTGAACGTGGAAAAGTGTTATTGCCGATCGCGCGCGCCGCAATTTCACGCGCCCTGAATATGCCTTGTGCGGTAGACGAAACCGCGCCCTGGCTGTCCGAGCACGGCGCATGCTTCGTCACCCTCACGCAGGACGGCGAACTGCGCGGCTGCATCGGCACGCTGCAGGCGCACCGCTCACTGCTCGCCGACGTGAAGGGCAACGCCGTGTCCGCCGCCATGCACGACCCGCGTTTCATGCCGCTGGATGCCGGAGAACTCGACTTCACCACAGTCGAAATTTCGCTGCTCTCGCCGACCACCGCGATGGATGTGCTGGACGAGGCCGATGCGCTGGCGCAGATGCGCCCCGGCGTCGACGGCATCGTCTTCCAGTGCGGACATTACCGCAGCACCTTTTTGCCGCAGGTCTGGGAACACTTCCCGCAGCCGCGCGATTTTCTCGCGATGCTCAAGCGCAAGGCAGGCCTGCCGGACGATTTCTGGACGAACGAGGTAAGCCTGCTGCGCTATACCGTGACCAAGTGGAGCGAGGAGCGCTGAGATGGACGAGCCGATCGGCGTAGACGAGCGGCACCCAACCAAATACTGGCACCGGCTCGAAGACCAGCGCATCCAGTGCGACCTGTGCCCGCGCGACTGCAAGCTGCACGAGGGGCAGCGCGGCGCGTGCTTCGTGCGCATGCGCGCCGGCGACGAGATCGTGCTCACCACCTACGGGCGCAGTTCGGGCTTCTGCGTCGATCCCATCGAGAAGAAGCCGCTCAACCATTTCTATCCCGGCAGCAGCGTGTTCTCCTTCGGCACGGCGGGCTGCAACCTCGCCTGCAAGTTCTGCCAGAACTGGGACATCTCCAAGTCACGCAGCTTCGACCGCCTGAACGACCAAGCCAGCCCGCAGGACATCGCAAAGACCGCGCAGCAACTGGGCTGCAAGAGCGTCGCCTTCACCTACAACGACCCGGTGATCTTCGCCGAATACGCGATGGACACCGCCGACGCCTGCCACGCGCTCGGCATCAAGACCGTCGCGGTCACGGCGGGCTACATCCACGCAGAACCGCGCCGCGAGTTCTTCGCCAAAATGGACGCCGCCAACGTCGATCTCAAGGGCTTTTCCGACGAGTTCTACGTCAAGCTCTGCGGCGCACACCTGCAGCCGGTGCTGGACACGCTGAAATACCTCTGCCGCGAAACCGATGTGTGGGTGGAGCTCACAACGCTGCTGATCCCCGGCCACAACGATTCCGCCCACGAGATCGGAAAAATGAGCGAGTGGATCGCCAGGGAGCTCGGCGCGGACGTGCCACTGCACTTCTCCGCCTTCCACCCGGACTACAAGATGATCGACGTGCCGCCCACGCCGCCGCAGAAGCTCGTGGGGGTGCGGCGCATCGCCATGGCCGCAGGGCTGCGCTACGTCTACACCGGCAACGTGCACAACCGCGAGGGCGACACCACGTATTGCCCCTCGTGCCACGGCGCACTGATCGAGCGCGACTGGTACGAGATCAGGCAATACAGCCTCACGCCCGACGGCCACTGCCCGGACTGCAACGCGAGGATCGCGGGGCACTTCGAGAAATTCACCAAGGCCTTCGGCGCGCGCCGCATTCCGATCACGATGTCGTAATCTTGTTTAGCGAGTTTCAGGGAAGATCAAAGGCAAAAGGCAAGTGCCCACAGATTACGCCGGATTGAATCTGTGTGAATCTGCATAATCTGCGGACTACGGTTTTCAGACTTATTTCTTTCAGGAGAGACGCCATGACAACCGCACATATCCCGGCCGACCAGGTCGAACTCGACGGCGAACTGATCCTGCCGCCATCTACAAAGGGCGTGGTCGCCTTCGCCCACGGCAGCGGCAGCAGCCGCTTCAGCCCGCGCAACACCTATGTCGCCGAAGTGCTGCAGCAGCAGGGCATAGGCACGCTGCTCTTCGACCTGCTGACGCGCGAGGAAGACCAGGACTACGAGACGCGCTTCGACATCGCGCTGCTCACGCGCCGCCTGCTCGCCGCCACGGTGTGGCTGCAGGCCAACCCGGCAACGCAATCGCTCAAACTCGGTTATTTCGGCGCGAGCACCGGCGCGGCGGCGGCCTTGCAGGCCGCGGCGCAGATGGGCGACAAGGTCGCCGCCGTGGTGTCGCGCGGCGGACGCCCCGACCTCGCCGGCGTAGCCGCCCTGGGCAGCGTCACCGCCCCTACCCTGCTCATCGTCGGCGCCTCGGACTACGGCGTGATCGAACTGAACCAGCAGGCTCACGCGCTGCTGAACTGCGAGAAAGAACTCGTCCTCATCCCGCACGCAACGCATCTCTTCGAGGAGCCCGGCACGCTGCAACAGGCCGCGCGCAACGCGGCCGCGTGGTTCGCGCGCTACCTGTAATTCGATCATCCAAGCATCGGCCTGACTAGGCGCCTTTCGGCATATTGTTAAGCTGGGACTTTGTTGGTAGTGTGCGTCACATAATTTATAGTTAGAGCGCATCTACCCCCTCGCATCTATACGCTCGATGTCTAAGAGAACGAAACGTAAGAAAGGAAACGCAAGCCAGGCTGCACAAACGCAGCCCGGCGTTGCTAGGCCATCACCATCCAGTACATTGAAAAAGTTGTGGCTATGGCTTGGAGCCTCGGGTTTTCTTGTGACTGGTGCCGGTCTTACGTTTGACTACATCAATAGCGAGCTACAGCTTTCTTACTCTCAACCGTTGGGCTCTGCCTATGAGCTCGTAATGACAAACGTTGGCCCATCTGATCGTGTGATTGAGAAATTCCGCGTAAAACCTCCCCTTGGGCAGCAAGTAATTTACAAGATCACCCAAGACATCTATGCCAAGTTCGAAAACGGCAAGGTAGTGCTCCCCGGAGGTCCTGACACATACATTCCTGCAGCAGAGTTCAAAGAGCTCAATGGACAAGTCATCTCTGCCAAGTCGCAACTCAAGTTTCGCCTCCCACCACTATCTGATAGGTCTTGGTTGGAACCAGAAGCCGCGCTAATCAGGATTGAATACTCGAGCGTCCAGAAGAATCAGGCACTTCGTGCAATCGAGAAAGCTCTTCGAGCGCTATCCATTAAAGAATCAAGTGCTACGGTTGACTTTCTCGTTCTCCAAAACTACTGGACGCCAGTGAAATCTGGGGTTCTGAAAGATGCTATCGATCAGGCATGTAGAGAAAATTCTTCTGTCGCCAAATTTGAAGTTTGCCGTTCGCGCAGCTAGTCACCCTATGCGCGCTAACCCATCGTTCAACACTGCTTCACTTCGTTCCGCTCGGACTGATCGCCTACGGCGTCCAGCCGGTTAACTTAAACATTCTGCGTCATGACGTAGCTGTATTTTTCATACGGGAGTCGAAAAATATTTATGTTCACCCTCATTGAGTCCAAAGAAGAAATCGCCAAGGTTCAACGCAAGCTAGAATCCGCCATTTGCCGAGATTTCAAGCAAAAGGCAATTAGAAACATTGGGTACCCCGGGGGCACGACCTTCGACGCCTCTGTGTTCACCGATGGAACCTACTGGTACTGGTCATCCGACCACAACAGCAATGATGTCGCGAATCCAAGGCGCTTGAACTGGTTCGGCCTATTTAAGGCTGAAGGTGGTTTGCAGATTTCGGTCGAGATAAACACCGCATACGAGGGGCGCAATGACCAAGTCGCAGGGTTCTTTGCTCGCGACAACGATACCGGATCGATCTACCTTCTACATTCTGGTCGTGTGGGCGGCGGAACCAAAGGCGTTGGTAAATCTGCCTTTCTGGCATGGAGTGACCAGCGTCCTGTTGATGTCGTTGATACGTCTGGTGGTGTCCGAGAGGGTGTATTGGTTATGCCAATCGACGGCGTTGCTGCAAGCCGTTCTGCTGCTCGGTATGTCGATATCATTGCCCGCTTCAAGCTGGCTGTCCGCGCCGGCGACATGGAAACGCCTGAGTTTCGGCGCAAGAAAAAGGAACTCGACGACTTTTACTCCGAAGCGCGTGGTAGGCGAAAGGGACGACGATCTGCCGAAATCGACTATTTATCTCGTCATGGTGACGTTGTTGATGCTTTGAATTCTTGGCGCACGTCGGAGCCACTTCCCAAAGGAGGACGCATTGTTAAGAATGTCCTGATCGACATGGGGGTTGCAGTCGGTCGTGATCTTGTTGAGGTTTTCGAAGTCAAGACGAGTACGGCACGATCAGACGTCTATGGCGCCATCGGCCAACTCATGGTTCATGGAACAGCGGCGAACTGCCGGAGAGTAATCGTCCTGCCTCACAAAGAGGCAATCGCTACTGACTTGAAAGACGCGCTACAGAGGCTAAGCATTGAGCTTCTGAAATTCAAGCTGGATGCGCAGAAGGCGACGATCCTTTAATGCCGAGCTCATCATTCCGCCGAAATTAAAGGAGATTAAAGGGGTCAGCCTCGAATTACTCCTTGCCACCCAGATACCCGCTCAGCGTTTCCTACCCCGCCTGCTCGCCGTAAACATCATTGAGCAGCCTCGCCGCGGTCTGCGCCAGCAGCGCGACATCCAGCGTGCCGATGCACTGCTCGGCCATCTCGATGCCTTCGAGAATGGATGGGCGCTCGGTCTCGGTGATCTCCCAGACGCCGGTCTCGTCGCCCCGCTTCCTCACGGCCATCAGCGTTTCGATCGCCGCATCCAGCGTTTCGATGGCATGGGGAATTCTGGTCTGCTTCTGCTCGAGCGCCGTGCGGACGACCGAAATGGCCGCGGCCAGCCGCCCGAAGGAGATGACGCTGAATTGCCCGAGGCAGGCGGCTTGGTACGCGGAGTGCATGTCCATCGCGTAGATGTCCTTCAGGCCCTGGGTGACCGGGACGCGGAGCGGGGTTTTCTTTTTCATCGGCTTTCTTCTCTGAAGTCGTTGCTAGCTATAACTCGAAACAGTCTATCCTGAAATCCGCAGTTCGATCCGCAGATTACGCAGATTCGCACAGATTCTAAAACCATCGTCGAGTTTCTTTTGTTAAATCTCGCGTAATCTGTGGATGAAGCTTTTCAGGCTCAATCCCCCGCCAGCGCCGCGATCACTTCCTCGTCGCTCACCTGCGGGAAGGACTGGTAGAACTGCCCCACCGCGTAGAACAGCTCCGGCGCGCTCAGGCAGACTATCTCGTCCGCATAGGGCGATACCTTGTCCAGCGTATCGGGCGGCGCGACCGGGACGGCGCAGACCAGCTTCTGCGGCTGCCTCGCGCGCAGTGCATGCAGCGCGGCGATCATCGTCGAGCCGGTCGCGAGGCCGTCATCCACGACGATGACGATGCGCTCCGCCGGGTCGTGTGGCGGGCGCACCGGCGTGTAGCTCGCGCGCCGCTCACGCATCACTTCCATCTGCGCGGCCTTCTCGGAATCGATGTATTCTTGGCTGCCCGCCACATGCCGACCATGCTCGGCGAGGTACACCCAGCCGGTCTCGTCCACCGCACCGATGGCGAACTCCGGGTTGCCCGGCGCACGCAGCTTGCGCACCAGCACCACGTCCACCTCCCCGCTCAGCTCTTCGGCGATGATTTTTGCCATCGGCACCGCGCCGCGCGGTATCGCCAGCACCAGCGGGTTCTGGCCGCGGTATTGCGCAAGCGCCTCCGCCAGGCGGCGCGCAGCATCGTCACGATCACGGAATAGCATGTTCCTGCCCTCCTTTCGCACGTTGATGTTGCCCGACCTACGAATGCTGCCGCTGCCTCCGCGCCTCGAACAGACAGATGCCCGCGCTCACCGAGACGTTGAGGCTTTCCACGCTGCCGAGCATCGGGATGCGCACCAGTTCGTCGCAGGTCTCGCGCGTGAGGCGGCGCAGACCTTCGCCTTCCGCGCCGAGCACCCAGGCGAGCGCGCCCTTGTGTTTGAAGCCGTTCAAGTCCTGCTCCGCCTCGCCCGCCGCGCCGGCCACCCAGATATCGCGCTCCTTGAGTTCGCGCAGCGTGCGCGCGAGGTTGGTGACGGTGATGTAGGGAACGGTTTCCGCCGCGCCGCACGCGACCTTCTCCACCGTCGCAGTGATGCCGACCGCGCGGTCCTTGGGCGCAATCACCGCGTGCACGCCGAACGCGTCGGCGCTGCGCAGGCAGGCGCCGAGGTTGTGCGGGTCCTGCACGCCGTCGAGCACCAGCAGCAGGGGCGGCTCCGAGAGGGTATCGAGCACGTCTTCCAGGTGCTGCACGCGGCGCGAGGCATCGACGCGCGCCGCGACGCCCTGGTGCCGCGCGTTGCCCGCCATGCCGTCGAGTCGCTTCGCATCGACCGGGATCACGCGCACGCCGCCCGCCTCCGCGAGCTTGACTAGGTCGCGCATGCGCGGGTCGTTGCGCTGCGCCTGCAGATAGACTTCAAGCACGCCATCCGGATTCTGGCGGATGCGCGCGGTGACCGCGTGGAAGCCGTAGATCAGGCGCAGGTCAGCCATGTTGCTTCTTTCCTCTCGTTGCTTTTTTCTCCGGCGCAGCCTTCTTCGCCGCGGGCTGCGACGCGGCTTTCTTCACGCCCTCGTCCAGCACGAAATCGACCTTGGTGCTCTCCATGTCCACCTTGACCACGCGTACCTGCACGCGGTCGCCGAGGCGGTAACGCTGGCCGGTGCGCTCGCCGATGAGCTGGTGGCGCGTCGCGTCGAAGTGGTAATAGTCCTTGCCGAGTTCGGAGATGTGCACCAGCCCCTCGACGTACAGATCGTCCAGCGAGACGAACAGGCCGAAATTCGTGACCGACGAGACCGTGCCGCTGAACACGCTGCCGAGATGGTCGCGCATGTAGAAGCACTTCAGCCAGGCCTCGACATCGCGCGTCGCGTCGTCGGCGCGGCGCTCGGTCATCGAGCAATGCTCGCCGAGCTCTGCCCACTTCATCGCGGGCTTGTATTGCTTGCCGTGCAGCACCGCCTTGATCGCGCGGTGCACCAGCAGGTCGGGATAGCGGCGGATCGGCGAGGTGAAATGGGTGTAAGCCTCATAGCCCAGGCCGAAGTGGCCGACGTTCTCCGGCTCATAGCGCGCCTGGCGCAGCGAGCGCAGCATCACGGTCTGCAATAATCCCGCGTCGGGACGCCCCTTGATGCGCTTGAGCACCTTGGAATAGTCGCCGGCCTGCGGCTCGTCGCCGCCGCCCAGTTGCATGCCGAATTCCCCGAGGAACTCGCGCAGCGCCTCGAGTTTCTCCGGCGTCGGCCCCTCGTGGATGCGGTACAGCACGGTGTGCCGGTGTTCGTGCAGGTAACCGGCCGCGCACACGTTCGCCGCCAGCATGCACTCCTCGATCAGGCGGTGCGCGTCGTTGCGCACCACCGGCACGATACGCTCGATCTTGCCCTGGTCGGTGAAGATCATCTGCGTCTCGACCGTCTCGAAGTCGATCGCGCCGCGCTTCTCGCGCGCGTGCAGCAGCTTCTGGAACAGCTCATGCAGGTGTTGCAGGTGCGGCAGGATTGCCACATTCTTTTTTGCCAGCTTGCCGTCCGGCTCTGCCAGCATTTCGGCGACCTGCGTGTAGGTGAGGCGCGCGTGGGAGTGCATCACCGAGGGGTAGAAGCGGTATTCGCCGATCTCGCCCTTGCCGCTGATGTGCATGTCGCACACCATGCACAGCCGGTCCACCTTCGGATTCAGCGAGCACAGGCCGTTGGAAAGTTCCTCCGGCAGCATCGGTATCACGCGGCGCGGGAAATACACCGAATTGCCGCGCAGGATCGCCTCGCGATCCAGCGCATCGTTCGTCTGCACATAGTGGCTGACATCGGCGATCGCCACCACCAGCCGGTAGCCGCCCTTCTCCGGCGCGCAATACACCGCGTCGTCGAAGTCGCGTGCGGTTTCGCCGTCTATGGTCACCAGCGGCAGCTTGCGGATGTCCTCGCGCCCCATCCAGTCCTCCGCCCTGACTTCCGGCGCGAACAGTTTGGCCTGCTTCTCCGCGTCATTGGGGAACTCGTGCGGCAGGTCGTGCTTGCGCAGTGCGATCTCGATTTCCATGCCGGGGTCGGCGTAATTGCCCAGCACCTGCACGACGCGGCCGATCGGCTGGGCGTGCTTGTCGGGGTGTTTCAATATCTCCAGGATCACGACCTGCCCAGCCTTGGCGCCGCCCGTCTCGCCGGCTGCGACCAGGATGTCCTGGCTGATGCGGCGGTTTTCCGCCACCACGTAATGGATGCCGTGCTCTTCGAACAAACGGCCGACGACGCGGCTGTTGGCGCGCTCCAGCACTTCGATGATCTTGGCCTCCGGGCGGCCGCGCCGGTCCACGCCGCTCTGGCGCACCATGACGGTGTCGCCGTGCAGCACCTTGTGCATTTCCTTCTCGCTGAGGAACATGTCGGGGCTGCCATCCTCGGGGATCAGGAAGCCGAAGCCGTCCGGATGGCCCTGTACCTTGCCCTTGACCAGATCGAGCTTGTCCACCACACAGATGGCGTGCTTGCGGTTGCGCATGATCTGCCCGTCGCGCTCCATCGCCCGCAGGCGGCGCGCAAACAGGTCTTCCTCGTGCACCTCGATGTGCAGCAGTTGCCGCAACTCTTCCTCGCCGACCGGCGCGCCCTGCTCCGCCAGGATCTGCAAAATGAATTCGCGGCTCGGCAGCGGATGCTCGTATTGCTCGCGCTCGCGCTCGAGATGGGGGTCTTTCAGGCGTAAATTATTTTTCTTTTTCATTGACAACTAGTCCTTTAACAATTAAATTGCGCGCCTTCGCAAATCTCAGCCCAGATGGCGGAATTGGTAGACGCACTAGGTTCAGGTCCTAGCGGTGGCAACACTGTGGAGGTTCGAGTCCTCTTCTGGGCACCAATCATAAATCGGCTCGCGCAAGCGAGCCTTTTTATTTTCATGCCCCAGCCCTCTTCCGGGCTGTAAATCCCGGTCGAAAGCAAAAACGCAGTGTACATCGGACACTGCGTTTTCAGTGTTGTCCATGCCGCTATCGGCCTATTCGAACGGATGGCGCAGTACGATGGTTTCGTCGCGGTCCGGCCCGGTAGAAACCATGTCCACCGGCACGCCGCAGACCTTCGCGATGCGCTCCAGGTAGTTGCGCGCGGCCTGCGGCAGGTCCTCGTAGCGCTGCACGCCGACCGTACTCTGGCTCCAGCCCGGCATTTCCTCGTACACCGCCTCGCAATCCGTCAGCGCATCCGCACCGGCCGGCAGGATGTCGCTTTCCACGCCGTTGATGCGGTAGCCCACACCGATGCGCACGCTTTCCATGCCGTCCATCACGTCCAGCTTGGTGACGCACAGGCCGGACACACCGTTGATCTGAATCGAGCGCTTGAGCGCGGCCGCATCGAACCAGCCGCAACGGCGCGCGCGCCCCGTGGTGGAGCCGAATTCGTGGCCGCGCTGGGCGAGGCCCGCGCCGATCGGGTCGCACTTGTCCACCGCGTCGTACAGCTCGGTGGGGAACGGCCCGGAGCCGACGCGCGTGGTGTAGGCCTTGGTGATGCCCAGCACGTAGTCGAGCATCTGCGGCCCCACACCTGCACCGGCGCAGGCCGCGCCGGCGATGCAGTTGCTCGACGTGACATACGGGTAAGTGCCGTGGTCGATATCCAGCAGCGAGCCCTGCGCGCCTTCGAACAGCATGCTCTTGCCCGCCCGGTTGGCCTCGTACAGCGCGCGCGGCACGTCCATCACCAGCGGCTTGATGCGCTCGGCCAGCGCCAGCGTATCGTCCAGGGTCTTCTGGAAATCGACCGTCGCGGCCTGGAAATAGTTTTTCAGCACGAAGTTGTGGTAATCCAGCACCTCGCCCAGCTTTGCGGCGAAGCGCTCGCGATGGAAGATATCCTGCAGGCGGATCGCGCGGCGCGCGACCTTATCCTCGTAGGCCGGGCCGATGCCGCGTCCGGTGGTGCCGATCTTGGCGTCGCCTTTCGCCGATTCGCGCGCCTTGTCGATCGCCTCGTGGTAAGGCAGGATCAGCGGGCAGGCTTCGGAAATCTTCAGGCGGCCGTAGACGTCGATGCCGGCCTGCTGCAGCTTGTCCATTTCCTTGAGCAGGGCCTGCGGCGACAGCACCACGCCGTTGCCGATGTAGCACATCACATGTCCGCGCAGGATGCCGGACGGGATCAGGTGCAGCACGGTCTTCTGCCCGCCGATCACCAGCGTATGCCCGGCGTTGTGCCCGCCCTGGAAGCGCACCACGCCATGCGCGTGATCGGTCAGCCAGTCGACGACCTTGCCCTTGCCCTCATCGCCCCATTGGGTGCCGATTACCACTACGTTCTTAGCCATTACAAAGCTTCCGGATTTCAAAAATCAAAGGGGAACAACCTGCCAGGCGCCGTCGCGCAGCACCAGTTCGCGGTCGCATTGCAGTTCGCGGCGCAACGCGGGATTGCCGAGCAGATCCACCACCACCGTTTCTCCCGCCGCACGCAGCTGCGCAACCCTGTCGCGCAGGGCGGCATCGTCGAGATGCGGTGCGCAGATGCCCAGTTGCGCCGCCTCGGACGGCAGCAACTGGTATAACTGGCGCAGGTCCATGCTGAAGCCGGTCGCGGCGCGGGCGCGCCCGAAGCTCCGGCCGAGGTCGTCGTAGCGCCCGCCCAGGGCGATCGCATCGTGGCTTCCGGCGTGGTAGGCGGCAAACACCATGCCGCTGTGGTAGTGATAGCCGCGCAGGTCGGCGAGATCGATGCCGACGCTGGACGCCAGGGGCTGCAGCTTCTTCGACACCGTTTCCAGCTCGTCCAGCGCGGCATGGATTCCGGGATAGGCCGGAAGCTCCCGGCGCGCCCGCGCCAGCACCTCGGCGCAGCCGCCATACAGCATCGGCAACGCCAGCAGGGCATTGCGCAAGGTTTTCTCGAGCGGCTGCACCAGCGACTGCAGGGCCGCGCTGTCCTTGCCCTGCAATGCCGCAAACAGTTCGTTTTCCAGCTCCTTGCCGAGCCCGGCATGGCTTGCCAGCGCACGGAATACGCCGACATGGCCGAGATCGAGGTGTATGCCCCCGATGCCCAGCAGGGCCAGCGATTGCAGCATCAGCTGCTGGATTTCCAGGTCGCTTTCCAGCCCGCCGTGCCCGTATATTTCGGCGCCGATCTGCAGCAGTTCGCGGGTGCGCGTCAGCCCGGCCGGCTGGGTGTGCAGCACGCTGCCCGCATAGCACAGGCGCACTACCCCTTCGCGGTTGAGCAGATGGGCATCGATACGCGCAACTTGCGGCGTAATGTCGGCACGCAGCGCCAAGGTGCGGCCGCTCAACTGGTCGACCAGCTTGAAGGTGCGCAAATCCACGTCGCGGCTGTCGTCGATCAGCAGCGATTCGGTATATTCCAGCAAGGGCGGTGCGACCAGTTGATAGCCCGATCTGCGCAGCAGGTCCAGGAACTGCGCGCGCATCCACTCCACACGCCACGCCTCGTCGGGCAGCATGTCCTGTATGTATTCCGGAAGCAGCCAGTTTTGCATTACGGCACTTTCATTTAACCCAGTACAACAGCATCAGTCCCGAAAGCATCGAGACGATGCCGGCGAAACGCAGCTGCCCATTCGTCAGCGCAATCATCTTGCGGAAGGTCTCGCGCCACAGGTCGGGAAACGTGAATGGCAGCAGACCTTCGATTACCAGCATCATCGCAATACCGAGCAGCCAGTATTCCAGCACTACTTGCCGCCCTTGCCGGAGCTCTTCAGATACTTGAAGAATGCCGAGCTCGGATCCAGCACCATCACGTCACTCTTGTTCTTGAAGCTTTGCCGGTAGGCTTCCAGGCTGCGGTAGAACGAATAAAACTCCGGATTACGGCCGAACGCGGCGGCATACACGGAGGCCGCCTTGGCATCGCCCTCGCCCTTGGTTTTCTGCGCCGTGCGGTAGGCTTCTGCCAAGATGATCTCACGCTGCTTGTCGGCATCGGCCTTGATTTTCTCGCCTTCCGCCGCGCCGGAAGCGCGTAGTTCGTTAGCCACGCGCTTGCGCTCCGCATCCATGCGGCGATACACCGACTCGCTGATCTCGATCGGGAAGTCGACGCGCTTCAGGCGCACGTCCAGCACCTGCACGCCAATCTTGCGCGCATCGCTATCGGTTTTTTCGCGCAGCACCGTCATGATTTTTTCGCGCTCACCGGATACGACCTCGTGAATGGTGCGCTTGCCGAATTCCTCGCGCATGCTGGAATTCACCGTCTGCAGTAGGCGCGTCCTGGCGCGTACTTCGTCGCCTCCCACGCTGACGTAATACTGTTTCACGTCCACGATGCGCCACTTGACGAAGGAATCCACCAGCACGTTCTTCTTCTCCGCGGTGATGAAGCGCTCCGGCTCCACGGTGTCCAGGGTGAGGATGCGCGAGTCGAAATAGCGCACGTTCTGCATCAGCGGCACCTTGAAGTAAAGCCCAGGTTCAGTCTTGATGCTGACCGCTTCGCCCAACTGGAACACAATCGCGTCCTGGCGCTGATCCACCACGAACACGCTCATTCCCAGCAGAACCAGCGCGGCAACCGCGCCGATCAACACGTTGCCCATATTTTTGTTCATTTAGCGTGCCTCCCTGTCGCGGCTGAGCAACGAATCCCGTGCGCGTTGCGCCGCGGTGTTATCGTTGGATTGCGTAGTGGCGGGAGCGGGAGCGGTCAGTGCCTCCGCTACTCCACCGGCGGTGCGCGTGCTTTCCACCAGCTTGTCCAGCGGCAAATACAGCAGGCTGTTGCCGTTCTTCTGGTCGACCATCACCTTGCTGATATTGCCCATCACCTGCTGCATCATGTCCAGATACATGCGCTCCCGCGTTACGCTGGGCGCCTTTTCGTATTCGACGAGAATCTGCTTGAAGCGGCTGGCATCACCCTCGGCATTGGCAATCACGCTCTGCTTGTAGCCTTCCGACTCCTGGATCAGGCGCGCCGCCGTACCGCGCGCGCGCGGCACCACGTCATTCGCGTAAGCCTGCCCTTCGTTTTTCTGCCGCTCACGATCCTGACCGGCCTTGACCGCGTCGTCAAAGGCGGCCTGCACCTGCTCGGGCGGCTGCGCATTCTGCATGGTCAGCTTGCTGATCTGGATGCCGGACTTGTAACGATCGAGGATATCCTGCATCAGCTTGGTCGCCGCGGCAGCCACCTGCTCGCGGCCTTCATAGAGCACGAAGTCCATCTTGCTCTTGCCGACCACTTCGCGGATGGCGGTTTCCGCCGCCTGGCGCACGTTTTCGTCCGGCATGCGGTTGTTGAACAGGTAGTCGGCCGGATCGCTCAGGAAGTACTGCACCGCAAACTGGATGTCGATGATATTCTCGTCGTCGGTCAGCATCAGCGACTCTTTCAGCATCTTGTTTTTGACGTTATCGCGATAGCCGACTTCCACGGTCCGGACCTGGCTCAGGTTGACGATTTCCACCGTTTCGACCGGGAACGGCAAATGCCAGCGCGGGCCCGGCTGGGTCGTCTCGACCAACTTGCCGAAGCGCAGCACTATGCCGCGCTGGCTGGCATCGACGATATAAAAGCCGCTGCCCAGCCAGATCAGCGCGGCAATCGCGACGATCAGGCCGATGCCTCCGCCGAATCCCTTTGGCGATTCATTGCCACCGGACTTGCCTTCTCCGCCCTTGCCGCCCATCATGGATGCAACTCTCTCGTTGAGCTTGCGCAGCAATTCTTCCAGGTCGGGCGGGCCGCCGCTGTTCTTTTTACCCCATTGCGGATCGTTCAATCCCATAATTTGCACTCACTGTGTGGTTGATTTAGTTGCTTCTGCAGCCTGACGCGCGGCCTTGGCCTCAGCCAAGGCAAGCCGCAAACCATCCAGCCCAGCGCCGCTCCTGGCGCTCAGGAAAACGCGGGCGATTCTACCATAATCGTCACGCTGCACGCTCGGCGGAAGGTCCTGCAAGTCGATTTTATTGAGCACCAGAACCTGCGGAATATCCGCCGCGCCTATCTCCGCGAGCACCTTGTTCACCTCGGCAATCTGATCATCGCGGATGGCGTTATTGGCATCCACCACATGCAGCAACAGATCGGCCTGTATAGTCTCTTCCAGCGTGCTACGGAATGCCGCAACCAGCGAATGGGGCAAATGGCGGATAAAACCGACGGTATCCGACACCACAATCTCGCCCGTCCCCTCAGTATGCATGCGGCGCGAGGTAGTATCCAGCGTGGCGAACAGCTGGTCGGCTACATAGACATCGGCGCGGGTCAGTCTGTTGAACAGCGTGGATTTGCCCGCATTGGTGTAACCGACGATGGATACCGAAAGCACATCGGCGCGGCTGCGTGCACGGCGCTGTACGACACGCTGGTGCTTGAGCTTCTCCAGGCGCTCTTTCAGCAGATGGACGCGTTTGTCCAGCTTGCGCCGATCCAGCTCCAGCTTGGTTTCGCCGGGACCGCGCGCGCCCACGGCATGTTTCTGCTGCCCCATGCCCTGATTCATGCCGACCAGGCGTGTGGCGAGATATTTGAGCTGCGCCAGCTCGACCTGAACCTTGCCTTCATGGCTTTGCGCGCGTTGCGCAAAAATATCCAGGATCAGCATGGTACGGTCGATGACGCGCGTATTCAGCCGGTTGGTCAGGTTGCGCATCTGCGCGGGGGAAAGGTCATGATTGAAGATGACGAGCGGAACTTCCATGCGCTCGACGAGTTCGGCGATTTCCTGCACCTTACCGCTACCCGCAAACAGCGCCGCATCGGGGTGCTGCCGCCTCCCCTTGATGACAGCCAGCGTGCGCACTCCGGCCGTTTCGGCCAGCAGGCCCAGTTCCGCCAGGCTCTCGCTGTAGTCGTTCTCGCCGAAATCGATGCTGACCAGGACTGCGGCCTCGGCCCCCGCGGAGTCTTGCTGCATTACTCGGCGGAGTCGTCGTAGGAAATGTTGACCGCGCGTGCCGGAACGATGGTGGAAATGGCGTGCTTGTAAACCATCTGCGTAAGGGTGTTTTTCAGCAACACCACATACTGGTCGAATGATTCGACCTGGCCTTGCAGCTTGATGCCGTTCACTAGGTAAATTGCGACCTGCACATGCTCCTTGCGCAGCGCATTGAGAAACGGGTCTTGAAGCTGTTGTCCTTTTGCACTCATATTATTGCTCTTATCAGTTAGGAACGGGATGGCACTTTACTGGATTCCGGCGCAACTGTGAACAGGTTTGTCCAAAAGTCGGCAAAACACCCCGTTTTTAACAGGGTGGCCGGCGATACCGCGATAGTGGTGGGCGCATTGTGGAGCGACGCTATAGAACTGCCGGCAGAAAACCTTGCGCAGCTTTATGGCGGCGGGTTTGATTCCCAATTTTCGAACAGGCGTTGCGGTTGGAGCGCCCCCTCCGACCCTTCGAGACGCAAGTCTATTACACGGAATTCCCCGGCGTCACTGTCGTATTGCATCAGCGTTCCGTTTTCCATGTCGAAATACCAGCCATGCAGCGCCAATGTACCATCGTTCACGCGCCGACTGACCCACGGGTAGGACATCAGGTTTTCCAGCGACTTGAGGATGGACGCCTGCTCGCAGGCACGCGTCTGGATTTCCCGCGATCTTCCCGGCAGCTCCTTCAACACCTGTTGCCGGGCATCGGCGGCGATTCCGAGCCATTTTGCGATGAGTTGTTCCTCGTCGAACGTAGGGGTCTTGTCTTCCATCAGCGCACGGATACCGCCGCATTTGGCGTGCCCCATGACGATCACATGCTCCACCGCCAGGTTGCATATCGCAAACGCAATGGCGGAAGTGGTTCCGGCATAGGAAGTCGCCTGGATATATGGCGGGACGAGGTTGGCGACATTGCGTACCACAAACATGTCGCCCGGCTCGCTGTCGGTCAGCACCCCGGGGTCGCAGCGAGAATCACAACAGGCCACCATCAGTGCCCGCGGGCGCTGCCCTTCTCTGAACAACCGGTCGAAAAGTTCAGGATTCCGGTCGAAGTAATGATGCTGAAAGCGCCTGAAGCCCTTCAGAAATATGTTTACGTCACGCATATTGCAGTTGTTGTCATTGATGAATGATGCTCATGAACCGGCGAGTCGCAGCACGAATCGCAACGTGGATCACCATCATGGCAGGGGGCGCTGCCCTTCCGTATAAATGAACGATCGGGCAGCGCGAAGGCTAAGTGACAACGGTGGTGCCAGCAACCTATTAATAATCTGCCGGCTTGCCGAGGTCGTACCTGTTGATTTCCTGATACTTCACCTTCTTGGAGCGCACGATCTGGTATGCGCGAGCCAGGTAACCGAACGGCATGCTCCAGATATGCACCAGACGGGTGAACGGGAAGATCAGGAACACCGTCATGCCGGCCAATACGTGCAGCTTGAAGATGGTGTCAACGCCTTCCAGGTATTGCGGGCTTGGATAGAGATAGACAATACTCTGGATCCATTCCGCCATGGCCGTCACCACGCGGGGGTCACCGTGGCCGGCGTGGCCGATGGATACCGGAATGGTCAGCAGGCCGAGAATCAGCGTAAGCATCACCCAAGTCAGGACAAACTTGTCCGCCCAGCGGCTGGTCAGCGAAATGCGCGGATTGCCGAAGCGCCGGAACCACAGGATAACGCCCCCAAACAGGGCACAAAGGCCGAAGATGGTGCCTGCGGTGATAGCCACATATTGGTGCGACATGTCATCCATAAGCACCTGGAACACGGCATGCGGTGTCAACAATCCCACGAAGTGGCCGCCGAAAATGGCGATCACACCAAAGTGGAAGAAGTTGCTAGCCAGACGCATATTGGGTTTGGAAAGCAATTGCGTGGAATCTGCCTTCCAACCGTATTGCTCGCGGTCGAAGCGCAGCCAGCTGCCAATCCAGAACACCGTAAGGCAGACATACGGATACACGCCGAACAGCAAATTGTTTAGAGTAAAAACTGAATCATGCATTTCATTCTCCTTAGGTTAAAGCAGTCAGACGAGTCAGCGTAGCCCGGCTCTCGATCATGGAAATCAGCGGAGCATAAGGGCTTTCGGCCTTGGCCAGATTTCCGGCCAGAATATTCAGCACCTTGTGGACATCGGACAGGAATACCGTCGCTTCATTGCTGTCCAGGTAAGAGGTGAATTCCAGGAGCAGCGGCAGATAGTCCGGCAACTCGTTGGTCACCGTCTTTACGCCGTAGTCCTTGAACATCTCTCCCAGGTCGATCAGCGCAGGGCCGCGGTTCCTGTCGTCATCATCGCCAAACAAATGGTGTGTCAGGTGCAGGCTGTGCTCTGCAGTCCTGTCAAAAGTGTTCACATAGTTCACCTGCGCTTCTGTCAGCGGCATGCTCCCCAGGTAATCGAGAAATTTCCGCAAGACTGCCCGTTCCCCATCATCGATGCTTGTACTTTGATCAACGATAGAGCGGATTTCCGGCAGGTTGTCGATCAACTCCTCTTCCGGATATTCCAGCAGCGCCGATAGGATTTTATAAGTTTGCATGATTTCTCCTTAACGGTCGCCCGCGAGCGGCGCTTTTTCCCTGGGTTCCATCGACTCCAGACGGCGCCGCGGGAACAGCGTGACCTTGCTGATACCGGTCGAGGAAGTGTTGCCGAAGCTGAACCCGTTCTGACCCTGGAAGCCGTGGGCATCGTCCAGGCGCTCCTCTTCGTGGCCGGTGGGGATGACGAAGCGGTCTTCGTAGTTGGCAATCGCGAGGTAACGGTACATATCCTGCGCGATCTCCTCGGTGATGCCTGCAGCCTCGAGGGCAGCCGTATTGACCACACCTTCCACGCGTTTCATGCGCTGGTAGCTGCGCATCGCAATCATGCGATTCAGGGCGCTCACGATCGGCGCTTCCTTGCCCGCAGTCATCAGGTTGGCCAGGTACTTGACCGGCACGCGCAACTCGCTGGCCAGCGGGATCACGCCATCCGCACCGGTTTTCAGCTTGCCCTGTTCGATTGCGGTCTGCACCGGAGACAGCGGCGGCACATACCACACCATCGGCAACGTACGGAATTCCGGATGCAGCGGGAAGGCGATCTTCCAGTCAATCGCCATCTTGTAGATCGGCGATTTCTGTGCGGCTACGATCCAGTCCTTGCTGATGCCTTCTGCCTGAGCGGCGGCAATCACTGCAGGATCGTTGGGGTTGAGGAATATCTTGCACTGCGCTTCATACAGATCTTGCGGGTTCTGCGTGCTGGCCAGTTCCGAGATACGGTCGGCGTCATAGAGGATGATGCCGTTGTAGCGGATACGCCCGACGCAGGATTCGGAGCAGATCGTCGGCATGCCGGATTCGACGCGCGGGTAGCAGGCGATGCATTTTTCGGCCTTGCCGGATTCCCAGTTGTAGTACACCTTCTTGTACGGGCATGAGCTCATGCAGAAACGCCAGCCGCGGCACTTGTCCTGGTCGGCGAGCACGATGCCGTCTTCTTCACGCTTGTAGAGCGAACCGGAAGGGCAGGAAGCCACGCACGCGGGATTCAGGCAGTGGTTGCAGATGCGCGGCAAATAGGTATGGAAGGTCTGCTCGAACTGGCCATAAATCTCCCGTCCGACACCATCCATGTTCTTGTCCACACTGCGGTCTTCCCATGCGCCGGCCATGATGTCTTCCCAGTTCGGCCCCCAGTTGATCTTCTCGATGGGCTGACCGGTGATCTGCGAGAGCGGGCGGGCGGTAGGCGTCGCCTCGGACAGCGGCGCGTTCTGCAGGCGCGCGTAGTTGTAGGTGAACGGCTCGTAATAATCGTCAATCTGCGGCAGATCCGGGTTGGAGAAGATGTTCAGCAGCCGCGATGCGCGCCCGCCAGACCTCAGTTCCAACTTGCCGTTGACCAGCGTCCAGCCGCCCCGCCACTTTTCCTGGTTCTCCCAATCCTTGGGGTAACCGATGCCGGGTTTGGATTCGACGTTGTTGAACCAGACATATTCCACGCCCTTGCGGTTGGTCCACGTGTTTTTGCACGTTACCGAACAGGTGTGGCAACCGATACACTTGTCCAGGCTAAAAATGAATGCGAATTGTGCACGTACTTTCATGAGTTTCTCCTAATTTATCCTAATTCACGTGACGATCAGCGCTTGCCGACTCCGGGTGGGTTGCGATGCGCTTCCCGTTCCGGGGTAAGCGGACGCTCCAGCCAGTCGATGTCCTGATCCTCCACCTTGCGCAGGATGATCTCGGTATCGCGGTTGCATCCCACCGTACCGTAGTAATTGAAGCCGTAGGCCAGTTGCACATAACCGCCGACCATGTTGGTCGGTTTCATGATGACCCGCGTCAGCGCATTGTGGGTACCGGCACGTTTGTTGGTGGTAACCGATCCCGGCACGTTCACGTTCTTCTCCTGGGAGTGGTGCATCACCGACGCACCGCGCGGGATACGCTGCGAAATCACCGCACGGCACATGCTGGCGCCGTTGCTGTTGACCAGCTCCACCCAATCGTTGTCCTTGATCCCGACCTGCTGCGCATCCAGTTCAGAGATCCAGATATGAGGACCGCCGCGGAACAGCGTCAACATACGCAGGGTATCCTGATAGCTCGAGTGGATACCCCACTTGCCATGCGGCGTGATGAACCTGAGCTTGAGATGCGGCTTTTGCAGGATGTTAGCCGGCACGTTCTTGAACGACTTCAAGTCTTGCGGCGGACGGTACACACAGAAAGTCTCGCCGAAGTCCTGGAACCACTCGTGATCCTGGTAGAAGTGAGCCCGGCCGGTCAGGGTGCGGAACGGGATGTGCTCATGAATATTGGTGTAACCCGCGGTATACGACACATGCTCGGACTCGATCCCCGACCAGGTTGGCGCGGTAATGATCTTGCGCGGCTGTACCTGGATATCACGGAACGTGATCTTGTCCTCCTCGCGTGAGGCATACAGGTGATGATGGTCGATGCCGGTCTTCTTCGACAAGGCGGACCACGACTTGTGCGCCACCGGACCGCAGGTTTCCGGCGCCATGCGCATCACCGCATCGCACACGGAAATATCTTCCTCAAGGGAGGGCATACCGTAGGAGACGCCCGGCACTCTCACCGTGTAATTGCACAGCTTAAGCTCCTCGTATTCCGCTTCGGTGTTCCAGTCGATGCCCTTGACGTTGTTGCCCAGCTTGACCATCAATGGGCCGATCGCGATGTACTTGTTGTAGATGCTGCCATAGTCGCGCTCCACCAGCTTGATGAACGGCATGGTCTTGCCCGGGATCGGCTCACATTCACCCTTGTGCCAATCTTTCACCTGGCCAAACGGCTGTGCCAACTCGGCCGCCGAGTCGTGCTGCATCGGCCAGATGACCGCATCCTTGCGTGTACCAAGATGCTTCGCGGCCAAGCCAGAGAAGACCCTGGCAAGCTCCTTGAAAATCTGCCAGTCGGACTTGGAATCCCAGCCCGGCGACACGGCTTCCGACAGCGGATGGATAAAGGGGTGCATGTCGGTGGTGTTGAGGTCGTTTTTCTCGTACCAGGTTGCGGTCGGCAAAACGATATCGGAGTAGGCACCGGTGGAGTTGAGGCGGAAGTTGATGTCCACAAACAGATCCAGCTTGCCTGCGGGACCCTCGTCACGCCACTTGACCAGCTTGTTGTCGTTTCCGTCCCCGCCCTCCTGCAGCACGTTGTTTTGCGCGCCCAGCAGGTGCTTGAGGAAGTATTGCTGCCCCTTGCCCGAAGTACCGATCAAATTACCGCGCCACACGAAAATATTGCGCGGCCAGTTGATATCCGCATCCGGGTCGGCAAAAGAGATATCCATTGCACCCGACTTGAGTTTTCCGGCAACGTAATTGGCAACCCCAGCTTCGTCGGTAGCGCCGGCCTTGGCGGCTTCATCCGCTAGGTCGAGCGAGTTGGCGTTCCATTGCGGGAAGCCAGGCAACCAGCCCATACGAACTGCTGCAACGTTGTAGTCGGCGATCGAGTAACCCTCTTTCGCGTTCTTGTTCCTGCCGGCAGGCGACGTGATGTCTTCCGCCTTCACGGTTTCGTAGCGCCACTGGTCGGTATGGAAATACCAGTAGGAGGTCGAATTCATCTGGCGCGGCGGACGCTGCCAGTCGAGTGCGAAGGCAATCGGCGCCCAACCTGCTTGCGGACGCAGTTTTTCCTGGCCCACATAGTGTGCCCAGCCGCCACCGGATTGGCCCACGCAACCGCAAATGTGCAGAAGGTTCATAACGCCCCGGTACGTCATGTCGTTGTGATACCAGTGGTTAATTGCCGCGCCCATGATCACCATCGATTTGCCGTGGGTTTGCGAGGCATTCTTCGCGAACTCGCGACCGGTGCGCTCAATATCCATAGCCTTGATGCCGGTAACCTTGGATGCCCATGCTGGCGTGTAAGCCACGTTGGCGTCGTTGTAGTCCTTGGCGACATTGCCGCCGCCCAAGCCGCGGTCGATACCGTATTGCGCAACCTGCAGGTCGAACACGGAGGTGACCAATACTTCTTCGCCGCTGGCCAGCTTCAGCTTGCGCGCCGGCACATTGCGGAACAGCAGGCTGTCTTCGCCATGCGCGAAGTGCGGGAAGCCCACCGAAACCACCGCATCCTTGCTGTTGATGCAGGTCAGTTCGGCCATAATTTCCTGCTGGCTGGCGCCATTCTTCGGCAGCAAATTCCACTTACCTTCCTCGCCCCAGCGGAAACCGATTGATCCGTTAGGCGCAACAAAGGTCTTGGACTTTTCGTCATAAACGATGGTTTTCCATTCCGGATTGTTGGATTCGCCCAGATTGCCCGCAAAATCGGAGGCACGCAGGCAACGGTCGGATACATAAGCGTCGCCTTCCTTGCGCAGCATCACCTGGATCGGCATATCGGTGTACTTGCGGTTATATTCCTGGAAGTACGGATCCTGTTTGTCTACCAGGAATTCTTTCAGCGCCACATGCCCAAACGCCAGGAAGGCAGCTGAATCGGTACCCGGATTGACCGGCATCCACAGATCGGAAAGCTTGACGTGTTCGCCATAGTCAGGGCTCATCGCGATGATCTTGGTGCCGTTATAACGCGCCTCGACAGCGAAGTGAGCATCCGGCGTACGCGTGGTCGGCAAGCTGGAACCGGTGACGATGATGTAGGAGGAGTTGTACCAATCCGCCGATTCCGGCACGTCGGTCTGTTCGCCCCAGGTTTGTGGGGAAGCCGCCGGCAAGTCGCAGTACCAGTCGTAGAACGAGCCGCATACGCCGCCGATCAGGGACAGGTAACGCGCACCGGATGCGTAAGAAATTTGCGACATGGCCGGGATCGGCGAGAAGCCAAAAATCCGGTCCGGACCCCATTTCTTGATCGTGTAAATGTTGGCGGCGGCGATGATTTCGTTGACCTCATCCCATTTGGCGCGCACAAATCCGCCGAGGCCGCGCACGTGAACGTATTGCTTGCGCTTGTTCGGGTCAGCCTGGATTGCTGCCCAAGCGTCTACAGGATCCTTGCCGCTCTTACGCTCGGCACGATACAGGTCGAGCAGGCGGCCACGGACCAGCGGGTGCTTGATGCGATGGGGGCTGTACAGATACCAGGAGAAAGAAGCTCCGCGCTGACAGCCGCGCGGTTCATGGTTGGGCAAATCCTCGCGGGTGCGCGGATAGTCGGTTTGCTGCACCTCGTATGAGACCAATCCGTTCTTGACAAAAATCTTCCAGGAGCAACCGCCGGTACAGTTCACACCGTGCGTGGAACGCACGATCTTGTCGTGCTGCCAGCGGGTGCGATAGGCCTGTTCCCACTGGCGATCCTCGTTGGTGACGATGCCGTGACCATTGGAGAAAGTCTCCTTGATTTTTTCAAAAAACTTCAATCGATCGAGAAAGTGACTCATGTTTTTCTTGCTCCTGTGTAAAAATTTTTATTCAAACTTCCCGGTCCGGTTTTTTACCCTCAAGCCGTAACCAGCCATCATTTGCGGGTCGGACGCAATGCAGCCGACCCACCCTGCCTAAAGCCCTTTACGGGTTCTTGATCTCAGAGCCGCTACGCAAGTAGAACCACCAGTTCAAAATCAGGCACAAAGCGTAGAACACTGCGAATCCATACATGGCGTTTTCCGGCGTGCCGGCCTTGATCTGTCCGCCGATCACCACTGGTGCGATGAACGCGCCATAGGCAGCTGCAGCGGAAGTCCAGCCGAGTACTGGGCCTGCCTGCTGCCGGTCAAAGATCACGCCCACAGTGCGGAACGTGGAGCCGTTCCCTGTGCCGCTCGCCGCAAACAATATGACGAACAAAACCATGAAGATCATGAAATATTCTTCCGGAGTCGCCGACTTGTAGGCCAGCATCATCACGTAACCCGTTGCGGCGGAGGCCACTACCATCACCGCCGAGATGATCTGCGTAACGATGGAGCCACCGACCTTGTCGGAAATCCAGCCGCCCACCGGGCGGATCAGCGCACCGATGAACGGACCGATCCAGGCATAGGTCAATGCAGAAGGAGCGTTGGGATTCTTCAGGGTATGCGTCATCAGGCCGGTTGCCGGGTCAACCACATGCTGCACCCCGAAGATCACCGTGATGGACAGCGGAAGGGCCATCGAAAAGCCGATGAACGAACCGAAGGTGAGCAGGTAGAGCACGGTCAATGACCAGGTATGCTTGTTGCCGAAGATGGCAAACTGCTTGTTGATGCCGGCCTTCATCTCGCCGAACGCCGCGAGTTTCATCACCATCAGCATGGTGATCATGATCAGCGGCAAGGCCACCCACATATTAAGTACGCCAAGGCCAGTCGGTGCCGGAAGGTACAGATAGAGGCCAACAACACCAACGACGCAGGTCAGCCCCCACAGGTACAGTATCTTGGCAAAACCAGCCAGCGTGCCGCCATAGTTGGGGGACAACGGCAGCAGGTTGTTCATGCCGAAGAAACCGAGGAACGCCAGCGGAATCAGTGCCAACATCCAGACGAAACCGGCATTCTGAATATAGGTTGCGGTACCGGCAGTGATCTTGCCCATGATCCAGCCGGAATCCTTCAGCAGCGCCATCGAGTCGCCCGCCATCGCGCCGAAAATGCCGGCGGTCATCACCAGCGGAATCAGGATCTGCATGGTGGTCACGCCGAAATTTCCCAGCCCGGCATTGAGCCCCAGGGCGGTACCCTGCAAGCGCTTGGGATAGAAGCCGCTGATGTTGGACATCGAGCAGGCGAAGTTACCGCCACCGATGCCGGACAGGAACGCCAGCATCTGGAACACCCACAGCGGGGTGGTCTTATCCTGCAGCGCGATACCCGCTCCGATGGCCGGGATCATCAGCAGCGCGGTGGTCAGGAAGACCGTGTTGCGCCCGCCGCTGAGACGAATGAAGAACGATGCCGGGATGCGGAAGGTCGCGCCCATCAACCCCGAAATCGCGGTCAGCGTGAACATCTCGGCCGGCGTAAAGGGAAAGCCGAGGTTGATCATCTGCACTGTGATGATGCCCCACATCAACCATATCGCGAAACCCAGCAGAAGGCTGGGGATCGAAATCCACAGGTTGCGGCTGGCGATCTTCTTGCCTTTCGATTCCCAGAAGGCGTTGTCTTCCGGGTTCCAATCGGCAATGTCGGCGGAGCTGTAGCTGGTCGAGCCTTCCATGCTCACCGCGCCAACCGAGCCGCGTTGTTCTTTCTTGTTTATCATGACTCAAATTCTCCTTTTATTGAAATTTGATACCCGGTTATTCAAGTGAATCTGCCAATCTTTTTCTCTTGCCCGCAGCCTTGTCCAGCGTCCGCACTTCGGTCCAGTACATCCACATAAGGGAGACCCACACGATGCCGAACATCAGCATGAACGACGAAGAGCGGATGCCCGTCAGATCCACCAGCGCGCCGAACATGATTGGCAGCAGAAACCCGCCCATACCGCCAGCCAGCCCCACCACGCCGGAAATCACACCGATGTTGTGCGGATAGTCGTCGGAGATATATTTGAAGACCGATGCCTTGCCGATCGCGAAGGCGATACCCAGGGTAAACATGATGATGGTGAACACCGTCGCGCTGAGGCCTACATAAAAAGTCGTAGGGCCATTCACGGTCTTGATGGTGAACTCGGCGTTCGGGAAGGACAGAAAGAACAGGCAGACCAGCGACACCAGCATCACCCACCAGGTGATGGTATGCGCCCCGAAGCGGTCGGAAAAATAGCCGCCCAATGCGCGCAACACCCCACCCGGTATGCTGAATGCGGCAGCCAGAAAGGCTGCCGTCTTGAGGTCGAACCCGTATTCATTGATGTAGTACTTGGTCATCCACAGCGCCAATGCCACGTACCCGCCAAACACGATGGAATAATACTGGCTGTACTTCCATACCGTGGGGTCCTTGAGCGCCGCAAGCTGTTCGCGGATCGACACGCTCTTACCCGCTACGTGGGACGCATCGGTATAGGTGAAGAACCAGAACAGAATCGCGGTGCCCAGCATCAGCGCCGCATAAACCTGCGGCACCATCGTCCAGCCGTACGCAACCACGATGGCCGGCGCCACCAGCTTGGTCACCGCCGCACCGGTATTTCCCGCACCGAAAATGCCCATAGCCAGGCCTTGCTGGCTCTTCGGGAACCAGCGCGCGCAGTAGGCGATACCCACCGTGAACGAGCCGCCAGCCACGCCGACGAACAGGCCGGTAACCAGGTAGTGCCAATATTCCGTGCCGAGGGAGATGAGATAAATCGGGATAACGGTAGAGAGCATGATCACGAAGAACACCATACGCCCGCCGAACTTGTCGGTCAGCATGCCGAGCGGCAGGCGGATCAGTGATCCGGTGAGCACCGGCATGGCGATCAGCAAGCCAAACTGGGTCTCGTTGAGACCCAGCGTCTGCTTGATCGGAATACCGATCACCGCAAACATCATCCAGATCATGAAACACACCGTGAACGCCAGCGTGCTCATTATTACCACCGACCACGCCTTGTATTTTTGCGATGCCATGGCGACCCCCCCTTTGCTTTTACTTATGGCATCAGGATAGGCTTGCATGGATAGCGTGCCCATTCTTCCGAAGTACAGAGGCCCGCAGGAAAAAGAACTAAGCGAATCGAAAAAAAGAACTACTCCAACGGTAAAAAGAACTAGTTCTTTCGGGTAGTCGAGGGAGGTAGATCAAGTCACCTTACTGGCGGATTTCGTCTGCCTCGAGGCCGGATGCCATAGGCAGGCCACCGTTAGTGGCCTGCTGATTAAAAAAGAAAAAAACCGGCAGGGACTGACCGGCGATCACAGGGAGGGCGGGGAACCGGCTAGATGAGGCCGTGCGCTACCGCATAGACGGCAGCCTGCACGCGTTTGGCGATATTGAGCTTGCGCAGGATGCCCTGCACGTGAATCTTGATGGTGGATTCAGACAGATTGAGTACGCGGGCAATTTCCTTGTTGCTGGCGCCGTGGGCGAGCATGACGATGATTTCCCGTTCGCGCGGGGAAAGTTTGCTTGGGCTGACGTCCGCTGCCGCAGCGTTCTCCTTCGGCGGGGCGCGCAGGGAGTCCGCCAGCTTGTGGGCGATTTGCGGCGACATCACGGATTCACCTTGTGCCGCCCGCCGGATGTATTCCAGCAGGAACTCGGTATCGATATTCTTCAGCAGGTAGCCGCGCGCCCCGGCGCGCAGGGTTTCCAGCAGATCTTCGGCATCTTCCGAAACGGTCAGCATGACAACCTGCGTTTCCGGCACATCTTCCGCCAGTACGCGCAACGCTTCCAGTCCGCTGGTGCCGGGCATGTGCAGGTCGAGCAGCACCACATCGGGCTTGAGTTGTTTAGCGCGCTTGATGCCTTCCAGCCCGTCGCCGGCTTCACCGACCACTTCGAATCCCTCGTGCCGCTGCAATACCAGCTTGATGCCGCTGCGAAACAAGGTGTGATCGTCAACGATCAGAATGCGTATCGGTTTCATGCTATCGAGTCTCTCCTGTGCGGCAGGACAAGACGCACCCGCGTGCCCTGTCCGGGTTTCGATTCCAGCGCCAACTCGGCGCCAATGCGGTGCGCCCGTTCGCGCATGATGCTCAGCCCCACATGGGTATCGCCGGCATCGTGCGCGGCATCGAAGCCAATGCCGTTGTCATTGATGCAGAGCGAGCATTCTCCGTCACAGACAAGCTCCACGTCAACGCGGTTCGCCTTGGCGTGCTTGCGCACATTGGAAAGCGATTCCTGAACGATGTGCATGGCCTGAAGCACGTGTTCCGGCGGCAGATCCGGCACTGTCCCGCGATGCGAAAAACTGGCGTGTATACCGGTCTGTCCTTCGAATTTCTCCAGCGCACTGCGCACGGCGGTTTCCAGGTCGGCATTGCCGACCCGCGTGCGGAAATGCACCAGCAGCTCGCGCACATCGTCGTAGCTTTCCTGCACACCCTCGCGTATTTGTTCCAGGCCCTGCAAGGCAGTGCTTATCTGCCCCTCCTGCAGGTCGTTGCGCAACAGTTGTATCTGGATGTTCAGGAAGGCGAGCGACTGGGCGATGCTGTCGTGCAGCTCCTGCGCGAGCAGGTTGCGCTCCTCCGATACCGCCATTTCCTTCTCGCGCGCGACGAGCCGCTGATTTTCGATGGCGACGCCGAGATGCTGCCCCACCGATTCCAGCAGCCGTATTTCCGACGGCGGCAGGATACGCGGCGTTTCGAAAAACAGATTGAGCATGCCCATGACCCGCTGCTTGGAGCGGATCGGGACAGCCACCATCGCCTGGAACCCGTCCCGTTTGCATGCGTGCAACAGCAGCGGTTGTGTCGGAAAGGAAAAATCGGAGCTGATGGCAATGCCGTCACGCGCAACCGTGCCGCACAGGCAATCACCGACGGCAAGACAGGTTTCCTCGGCCAGGAAGGATTTCGAAACGCCGCGCGAGGCGACAATCTGCAGTTGCTCCCCCTTTGGGTCGACCAGACGCACCACGCCGTCGCGCGCACCGATCAGGGTAGCCAGCTTATCCAACACAATGCCGCACAGGGGTTCCGTTGCGGTCGAGGAATTCAGGAATGCAGCCACATCGTAGAGTGCGGTGAGCTCGCGATTCTTCACCTCTAAGCTGCGGGATTTCTCTTCTACCCGCTGCTCCAGCGTGGCATAAAGATCCTGCAACTGGTCGGCCATCTGGTTGAACCCCTCGGCCAGCTCGCCGAATTCATCCCGCTTGGCAACCTTCAGGCGCACGCCGAAATCCGCCTTACCCATGCGCTGCAACCCTTCCCGCAGGCGGTTGACGGGGCGCACCACCATCAGCGAAAACAGGTTCATCAGCAACACCGTGCCGATAAACGCCAGACTCACCAGACCGATCTGGAAAGTGCGCAGCAGCGTGGTGGCACGGGCATTGCTGGTTTCCACCATCGCAACCAGGTCGTTCACGTTGCCGACAAAACTTTCCACGACATACCGGTATTCCGCCAGCATTCTCTCCTGCTCCGCCCGTTGCGAGGTATCGAGTATGCGCTGGATACGCGGCTTGATTTCGCCCTCCCAAGCCTGGTGCAACTTGCTCATCTGAGCGCGCACCTCCTTGTCCTTGGGCAGCGAAAGCGGCCGCCGCGGGTCGCCGCGGTCAAGGTCGGACAGGATTTTTTCGAACTGCACAACCTTCGCCTCGATTTCGTGGCGCAGTTCGACGGAGGGTTGCTGCACCTGCTGGCCGAGGAGGAAAGCGATGTGATAGGAGCGCATGCGCTCGCTGCCGGCGTCGTTGATCGCCGCGGCGCCGCCCTCGAGCCGCCAGGAAACATACAGCGTCGAACTGATGGCAACCAGGGCAACGAGGAAGTAGAACACCAGCAGGCCGGTGATTTTCTCCTGGAGTTTCAGTACTGCGACCATCTGCCCCTTGCCGATCATGAAGTGAATTACCGCAGCCCGGTTATAAACTCTGATGCAGCGCGATAGCTGTCTGGCGCGGCAAATTGAGCCGGTTCAGTCTGGCGCAGGACTGGAAATCATCGCCATTCCCGGGCGGTGTTTTCCGTTCTGCGGAGATTGCGGAACGGCACTATGATGCGACCAAGATGCCTTTTATGCAAGCAAGGGATTTTCCCTCACCGGCATATTCCGATGTATCGGTGGAAGCGCTATCCGGCTTTTCCATCCGCCCGCGGCCGCCAGTAGAACGGCAGATAGCGCAACGTCCACGGCACAAAACACATCAGCCAGGCCGAAGCCGCGGCCAGATACAGCCAATGCATGGCTTGCACGGGAAGCATGTCGGCCAATACGCGCAACAAGGCGGCAAGCTGTATGCCGGCAAACATCAGCTTGACCCCTGTGTCCGCCTGCATCGGCAGGCCGGAATGCCCGAGCGTGACGCGCGTCCCCATGCCGATCAGCAGCGTTGCAAAACAGCCGATGGTCAGCGCGTGCAGCGGCGCGAGCCCCCAGATGAAGGTTGCGCCGTGGCTGATGAATAACGCAAAACTTTGCAAGGTGGACAGCAGCATGGCGATGCCCAGCCAGGCAAAACCGATGTGCAGCACACCGAGCATCGGAATGCGCAGGCTGCTGCGCAGCCCCCAGACATAGGTCAGATGGAAAACCGCAACCGCCAGCGGTGCGTCGCATAGCCACAGCCAGGCGTCTGCCTCGGCAAGCTTCAACAGGCCGTGCATCGCACTGGCCGCGAGGATGGTCCACCATGCCCAGTAGGGGCGCGCCACGAGCCGATTCGGCAATGCGGTACTGGTGAAGAAGGGGATCATGCGGTGCCCGACGCTGGCAAAGACCGGCAGCAGGAATAGCCACAGCCCGCCGTGTATGGCGAGATGCAGCCAGGCCGCATTGTCGCTCCACAGCCAGACCAGATAGGCGGCGAGGCCGCACCAGCCCATGCTCAGCGCGATGAAAATAATCTGCGGGTGCCGCTTGTCCGGGTGCTGCGTATCGAGCAATACGCGCAATAGCGCATACAACGCCACTCCCCAACCGGCAAGTGTGGCAACAGCGGCGGCAATCAACACGGGGCGGCCACCCGGCAATCCCGCATAAAAACCCGCACTTCCCAGCATCAGCAGCACAAAGGCCGGCACATAACGCCGCGCCGGAATTTCCTTGCCGTTCATCCAGCGTGGATAGGTGGTCATCAGGAAGCCGAAAATAAAAAATGGAAACAGACCGTAGATCATCAGGTAGCCATGTATGGCGACGGGGGCAACAGGCCAGACCATGGGTTGGGCGGCTATGCTATAGCGTGTCGCCATTTCCAGGAACAGCCACAACATCACGGCGATCGATTGCAGCGCGCCCCCCAGGAACATGACGCGGTGGGGCGCGGCGGTAAAGGCATGCCAGTGTTTTGAAATAGCCATGATCTGTTTGGAATATGCGGGACGAAAAGTGGACGCAGCCCTATCCGGCAAGCCGAGAAGGCTCTTACGCCAGCGGATAGGGCAGCTGCAGGAATTGCAATGCTTCGCCCTGCAGGGATTTCCAATGCAGCGTTTGCGATTCGTGGCTGGAGGTCTGCACCACGGCCAGCACATCGTAACCGCCGCCCGGTGCGGGTGCGGCATTGGCAATCATGCCGCTGGCCTGCCCTTCCATGTCTGCGCTGAACAATTCATCGCCCGGTTGGGGCGCTGCGCCGCCGTCGAGATGTGCGAGGTACATGCGCCGCTTCGCCTTGCCGAGGTATTGCATGCGCGCCACGATTTCCTGGCCGGGGTAGCAACCCTTCTTGAAATTCACGCCGCCGATGAGTTCAAAATTCGCCATCTGCGGCACGAATTGTTCCTGTGTCTGCGGCAGGATGATGGGAATACCGGAACGGATGTTGAGCCAGTCCCAGCATGTGCTGCCGGCCGGTTGCGCATCCTGGCCGAGTGCCAGCCAGAGCGCCGACGCATGTTGCACGGTGGTGCTGATCTGAAAGCGCGTGTCGCCGAATTTCAGCACACCCGCTTGCCCGGTATAGGCAACGCCGAACGGCTGTTGCGGTAACTCGCCGAATTGCCTGCTCAGGATTTCCTGTGCATTTTCACCCGACAGGCCCAGCGTAACGATCTCATCGCTTGCATCGGAGATTTTCACCTTGGCACGCAGCACGTACATGCTGAGTTTCTTGCGCATAGGTTCGCACATGACGCGCGGCAGTTGCAGCAGATAGTCGTCGCCGCTGTGCCAGATCAGCATGCTCGCCACCATGCGCCCCTTCGGGGTGTTCAGGCTGCTGAGTTGTGCGCGGCCGGCATCGACTTCGCGGATGTCGTTGCTCAGCATGTTCTGCAGGAAAGTTTGCGCATCCTCGCCGGAAGCGCGCAGCGTGCCGAATTGGCCGAGGTCGCACAAAACGGTGTTCTGTTCCGCCGTGCGCAACTCGGCTGCGAGGTTGCCAAAGTGCTGCACCATACCTGCGTCAATGGTTGCGCCTTGCTGGGTAAGGAATAGTTGCCAGTCTGGATTCATAATGTAGCGGTACAAGACACGCCGTCCCGGCAGTTATCCGGACGGCGCAGTTGATCGGAATATACTGAACTTCAGGCGAAGGTGTTGACGCGTCCGCCTTTGTTTTCACCTTCCATGAACTGGATACCGGGAGGCTCCGCAACTTCCTGTGGCCTGGTTTCGGCGCGCTCGGTATTGTTGTTCTGATTTTCGGCACGGCTCATCTGCTGCGCTTTGTCGGACAGTTTCACTACCGCGGAATCCTGCTGCTTCTCCGGCTGCCTGTCATTTTTCGGTGCTGGCGGTTGCGGGCTGTTGATTATCGCGCTGACGGAAGTTGCAAGAGCATTACTGACGTCCATGATTTTTTCTCCGGTAAACTTATGGCGCTAACCCTACCCGTTTTTGCTGCGGGCGACAAGCGAAATATGCCTCTTAACCCGCAGGCAGCACAAACTTGGCCACCAACCCGCCTTCGGCGTGGCCTTCCAATTGAAATTCGCCGCCATGCAGCCGCGCGGCGCGCTCGACGATCGCCAGCCCGAGACCCGACCCGGTCGTGTCGCTGCGTGCGCTTTCCAGGCGCATGAACGGCCGCTTTGCGGTTTCGCGTTGCTCGGCGGGAATCCCTGCGCCGCGATCCGCCACTTCCACGACGACCCGGCCGCCTTCCTGCACGATCCGTACGGTGATCTCGCCACCGCCGTATTTAATGGCGTTATCCAGCAGGTTGGCAAGCGCGCGTTTCAGCAGCACGGGACGCACCGCAAGTGGCGGCAGCGGCGGCAAATCGAGCATGAGCGATTTGGCCTGAACCACGAATGGCTGCGCCGTTTCCTGCACCAGGGCTTGCAGGTCGGTCGGAACGGCGGCTTCATGTTCATCGAGGCGCGCGTAATCAAGGAATTGCTGAATCACCGTATCCATTTGCTCCACATCGGCGGCCAGCCCCTTACGTAGCGCTTCATCCGCGCTAAATTCTGCGGCGAGCCGCACGCGCGCCAAGGGAGTGCGCAGGTCGTGCGAGATACCGGCCAGCACCAGCGCGCGCTCGCGCTCGTCGGCGGCAAGGTCGGCGGACATCTGGTTGAAGGCGTGCGATACCGCGACGATTTCCTGCGCACCGCGTTCCGGCAGCGGTTGCGGCGGCGTCTCGCCCCGGCCGACATCCTGCGCCGCCTGCGCGAGCCGCTTGAGGGGATGCGTCACCTGGAGCGCGATGAAATAGGCGCCGAGCAGCGCCAGCGCCAGCACTACGCTGCCCCAGATCAGCAGCACCTCCGATACCGGATGCTCGATGCGCTCCTTGGGCAGCGCCACCCAGAACTCCTCGTCGCCGATGAAGAAGCTCACCCACAGGGCTTCCACGCCGTTGCGCTTTGCCGCGAAGCGGGTGTTGCCGCCGAGGCTGGCGCGCACCTTCTCGGCCATTTCCCGCAATATCGGCGGACGATCGGGCAAGGCTTCGAGCGCATCGTTAGGCTCCGCCATCTGCACCAGCAGATCTTCGGACTCCGCCAATTCATACAGCAGCGCACCGCGCCACTCCGGCGCGGCAGACAGCACCGCGGCGCGCGTGAGGTTGACCACCGACACCACCAGTTGCGCCATCTGCCGAGCGCGCGGCTCCTGTTCGACATGGCGGAAAACCGCCACGGAGGCGGCGAACGACAGCACAATCAGGATGACCATGAGCAGGAAGGCGCGCGCCAGCAGGGTGCGCGGCAGGATGGTCAAGGCTTGACCCCGTCGGGAACGAACACATAGCCGTGCCCCCATACCGTCTGGATGAAGCGCGGCTTGGCGGGATCGGCCTCGACCAGCTTGCGCAGCCGCGACACCTGCACGTCGATGGCGCGGTCGAACGGCTCATGGTCACGGCCGCGCGCCAGCTCCATGAGTTTGTCGCGCGACAGCGGATGGCGCGGATGGGTCACCAGCGCCTTGAGCAGCGCGAATTCCCCGGTGGTCAGGGAAACCGGCGCGCCTGACCGGGTCAGCACGCGCGTGGCGAGGTTCAGTTCGCAGTCGCCGAAGACGATGGCCTTCTCCTCGGCCCCGGGCGCGCCGGCCGGCAATGAGCCCTTGCGCCGCAGCACCGCATTGATGCGCGCTACCAGTTCGCGCGGGTTGAACGGCTTGGGCAGGTAGTCGTCCGCACCCATTTCCAGCCCGACGATGCGGTCCACGTCGTCGCCCTTCGCGGTGAGCAGGATCACCGGCACGTTCTCGCCCGCGCCCCGTAGCCGCCTGAGAATCGCCAGCCCGTCCTCGCCGGGCAGCATCAGGTCGAGCACCAGCAGGTGGTAATGGCCAAGCTTCAAGGCCTTGTCCATCGCGCTGCCGTCCTCCACCGCCTTGGCCGTAAAGCCCTGCTCGGATAAATAGCGCAACAGCAGTTCGCGCAGGCGCGCGTCGTCGTCAATGATGAGGATGCGTTGGCTCATGGCAACATGATACACAGAAGACGGAAAAATGGAGGATGCAAGACTGCGGCTGAAACAAACTTTTACAAATCAGGCGCTGGCGCAAACACTTGAATTACAGTTCAATCGCATCATGCATCCACACCCATAGCGGACCCCAGCAGGAGAAAACCATGAATGCCATTTTGAAATCCATGATCGCCGCAGGCATCGTCGCATCGTTCGGCCTCAACGCTCCAGCCGCCGCTGCCGGACCGAATCCCGACACGCGCGAAGCGGCACGCAAGGAAGCGCAGCAGACGACTCCGGAGCAGCGCGCGGAACTGCGCAAGAAGATGCGCGAACACATCGAGAAGATGTCGCCGGATGAGCGCCGCGCCATGCACGAGGCCATGCGCGAACACATACAAAATATGCCCCCGGAAGAACGCCGCGCCTACCGCGAGGAGCGGCGCAGGGAATGGGAGAACATGACCCCGGAACAGCGTGCCGAAAAACGCAAGGAGATGCGCGAGCGCTTCGAAAAGATGCCGCCCGATGAACGCCGCGAGATGCGCGAGAAGATGCGGGAGCGCTGGGAAAGTCTGCCGCCCGAAGAGCGTGAAGCACGGCGCAAGGAGATGCATGAACGCTTCGAGAGGATGTCGCCGGAAGAGCGCGAGCAATTCAAACGCGATATGGGCAGGCGCGGTGACATGCCTGCCGGTCAGCCCGACGGCAAGCCGGGCGAGGCGCGATAGTTCAGCTGCTCTCCTCGGAGCGAGGCTCATTCGGCCATTTGACACAAGCTCTCTGAATACCGATAATCTGTTAGTATCGCTCCATGACTTGGTTCTAATTAAGGGAATTAAAATGGCCATCAACGCAGTTTCATCGAACACCAGTTTCCAGGTAGACAATATCAGGCAGAGCTCACCTCCTCCAGCCCATGCTGAGGTTCGCGGTGAGAAAGAGAATGATGGGGACAGCGATGATGGCGTCTCATCCAATGTGAATGCAATCAAACCAACGGTTAACACCAGCGGACAATCCATAGGTACGATCATCAACGTCACAGCCTGAATCATGCGGATTCAGCATCCAGAGTAGCCACTCAACTCTGGCCCTGATGAAAATCCACCAGTTCAAATAAAAACGGGAGCCCAAGCTCCCGTTTTTATTTGAATCACTGCAACTCAAATCGTTTCCGCCCACAGATCGTGCGTATCGGAATCTGTGATCTTCACCTCGACAAAGTCGCCCACCTTTAGCCGCTGGCCGTCTTCGATGTACACCAGCCCGTCGATTTCCGGTGCATCGGCGCTGCTGCGCGCGACCGCGCCCTCCTCATCCACCTCGTCAACCAGCACGGTGAGGGTCTTGCCGACCTTGTGACGGAGGCGCTCCTCGCTGATCTCCTCCTGCAGCAGCATCAACCGCGTGAGGCGTTCCTGCTGGACTTCGGGCGGGATATGATCCGGCAGTGCGTTGGCCGCAGCACCCTGCACCGGCGAATAGGCGAATGCACCGACGCGATCCAGTTGCGCCTCCTCGATGAAATCCAGCAGCTCCTCGAACTCTTCCTCGGTCTCGCCGGGGAAACCGACGATGAAGGTGCTGCGCAGCGTGAGCTCGGGGCAGGTCTCGCGCCATTGTTTGATGCGCGCCAGCACGTTCTCGCTGTCGCCGGGGCGCTTCATCAGCCTGAGGATGCGCTGGTTGGCATGCTGGAACGGTACATCGAGGTAGGGCAGGATAATGCCCTCGGCCATCAGCGGGATCACCTCGTCCACATGCGGATAGGGATAGACGTAGTGCAGCCGCACCCAGGCTTTTTGATCCAGTTGGCCCAGCCCTCCCATTGCCGCAGCCAGCTCGGTCAGGCGCGTTCTGAGCGGCCGGCCGTTCCAGAATCCGGTGCGGAATTTCAGGTCCGCGCCGTAGGCGGAAGTGTCCTGCGAAATCACTAGCAATTCCTTCACGCCCGCGTTGACCAGGCTCTGCGCTTCCTGCATCACTTCGCCGACCGGGCGGCTGACCAGCGGCCCGCGCAGGCTGGGAATGATGCAGAAGGTACAGCTGTGGTTGCAGCCTTCGGAAATTTTCACGTAGGCGTAATGCTTCGGCGTCAGGCGGATGCCCTGCGCGGGAACCAGATCGGAGAGGGGGTCATGGGGTTTGGGCAAGTGCTGATGCACCACCGCCATCACCTCGTCGGTGGCATGAGGGCCGGTCACCGCAAGCACCCTGGGATGCGCCTGCCGCACCACATCGCCCTTCGCGCCGAGGCAGCCGGTGACGATCACCTTGCCGTTCTCGGTCAGCGCCTCGCCGATCGCGTCCAGCGATTCTTCCACCGCGCTGTCGATAAAGCCGCAGGTGTTCACAATCACCAGATCGGAATCCTGGTAGCTTCCGGAAATCAAATAACCTTCGGCACGCAAGTGCGTGAGGATATGCTCGGAGTCCACGGTCGCCTTCGGGCAACCGAGCGAGACGAAGCCGACTTTCGGGATGGCGTTATTCATTGCAATACTTCTTTCGGATCATTCGGGAACCAGCACCCCGACCAGGAAAATGGAGCCTATCCCCAGCGCAATCAGCGCCACCTGCTGGACGGTGTCGCGCAGTTGCGTGCGCTTGTGCAGCCCGGGGATCAGGTCGGCTACGGCAACGTAGATCATGCTCGCCGCGGACAGGGCCAGCAGGGTCGGCACGATGCTCTGCACGGATTGCAGCGCGAAATAAGCCAGCACGCCGCCCACCAGCATAGCAAGGCTGGACAGCAGGTTGACGCGCAGGGCTTGCGCCTTGCTATATCCGGAATGCAGCAGGATGGCGAAATCACCGACCTCCTGCGGGATCTCGTGCGCGATGATCGCCAGCGCGGTGACGATGCCGAGATGGGTATCGACAAGGAAGGCCGCCGCGACGATCACCCCATCCACGAAGTTGTGGAAGGTGTCGCCGACCATGATCATCGTACCGCTGCGGCCATGCGTATCGTGTTCGTGTGCCTCGCAATCGTTGTGGTGGCAGTGCCGCCACAGCAGCAGCTTCTCCAGCGTGAAGAACAGCAGGATGCCGGCCAGCACCGTACCACTCACCGCCGCCGCGCTGCTGCCGGTCTCCATCGCCTCGGGCAGGATGTCGAGAAACACCGCACCGAGCAGCGCCCCGATGGCATAGCTGACCAGCGAGCCGACCCAGTGCGGGCGGGCATTCAGCGCGAACAGCGCGGCGCACAACACGCTCAGCACGCCGCCCATCAGGCTGGCCGCGATGATCCACCATAAGGATGTCATGCAATATGCTCAGCAGAAAATGAAAGTGCCGCCGGAACTGCTCACGCCGGAATCCTTGCCGCGATGTACGCCTTCAACTGCGCGACGTCCGGCGGCAGCGTATCGAAGCGTTGCGGCAAACTTTCGATGTTCTCGTAACCGGCCGGGCGCTGCGGCCCCTGCCCCAGCGCCTCGAGGATGGTCTCCTCGAACTTCGCGGGCAGCGCGGTCTCCAGGCACACCAGCGGGATGCCGGCTTCGCGGTGCTCCAGCCCGGCCTTCATGCCGTCGGCGGTGTGCGGGTCGATCACCACGCCGTATTGCTGATGCACGCGGCGGATGGTGGCGATGCGGTTGGCATGATTGCTCGCGCCCGAGGCCAAGCCGAATTCCTGCACACGGGCGAAATAAGGCGTCTTGCTCAAATCGAACGAGCCGTCCTTTTCCAGTTGCTGCCACAAGCCCTTGAGAACTTTCGGATCGCGCCCGACCAGATCGTAGATGAAGCGCTCGAAGTTGGACGCCTTGGTGATATCCATCGACGGGCTGCTGGTATGCATCGTCTCCGGGCGCGGGCGATAGACGCCGGTCTTGAAGAACTCGTCCAGCACATCGTTTTCGTTGGTTGCGACAATCATCTTGCGGATCGGCAGTCCCATCTGGCGCGCAATGTGCCCGGCGCAGACGTTGCCGAAATTGCCGGACGGCACCGCGAAGGAAACCTGCTCATCGTTGCTTTTGGTCAGCGCAAAATAAGTCTGGAAATAGTAAACCGCCTGCGCGACGACGCGCGCCCAGTTGATCGAGTTGACCGTGCCGATCTGGTATTTTTCCTTGAAGGTCAGGTCATTCGACACGGCCTTGACCATGTCCTGACAGGCATCGAACGGCGCGGTCACCGCAATGTTGAAGATGTTCGGATCCTGCAGCGAATACATCTGCGCGGTCTGGAACGGGCTCATCTTGCCGAGCGGCGACAGCATGAACACGCGGATGCCGCGCTTGCCGCGCATCGCGTATTCCGCCGCCGAACCGGTATCGCCGGAAGTGCCGCCGAGGATGTTCAGTTCCGCATGATCCCTGGCCAGCGCGTACTCGAACAGGTTGCCGAGCAACTGCATCGCGACATCCTTGAACGCCAGCGTCGGGCCGTTGGACAGGCCGAGGATATGCAGGCCGGGTTCGAGCGTCCTGACCGGGGTGATCTCGTCACTGCCAAAAGCCTGCGCGGTGTAAGTCCGGGCGATGATCGCCTTCAGGTCGTCCGCCGGGATGTCGGTGGCAAAGCGGCTGATCACCTCGAATGCCAGCTCGCGGTAATTCATGCCACGCATCCTGGCAAGGTCGGCCGGGCTCAGCTTCGGATAATGATCGGGAACCGCCAGCCCGCCGTCGTCGGCGAGGCCGCCGAGCAGGATTTCGGTGAAAGGTTTGGCGGCCATGCCGCCGCGGGTTGAAGTGTATTTCATGTTGGTATTTTCTTAACCGAGTTGTTCGAGGCGCAAACGCGTCACCTTGCCCGCCACCACCGGCAGCGCTTCCATTTTGGCTATCGCCGCGTTGATGCGCTTCTCGCGCGTCTGGTGGGTGAGCAGGATCAGGTCGGTCTGCTCTTCGCCTTCGGCGGGCTCCTTCTGGATCACCGCATCGATGGAAATCTGCTCGTCGGCGAGGATGCGCGTGATGTCGGCCAGCACACCGGGCTTGTCCTGCACGCGCAGGCGCAGGTAGTAGCTGGTGGTGACCTCGTCCATCGGCAGGATGGTCAGATCAGCCAACTGGTCCGGCTGGAACGCCAGGTGCGGCACGCGATGTTCCGGGTCGGCGGTGTGCATGCGCGTCACATCGACCAGATCGGCGATCACCGCGCTGGCGGTCGGCTCCGCGCCCGCACCCTTGCCGTAATACAGCGTCGAGCCGACCGCGTCGCCCTGCACCAGCACCGCGTTCATCGCGCCCTCGACGTTGGCGATCAGGCGCTTCGCCGGGATCAGTGTCGGGTGGACACGCAGCTCCACGCCTTCAGCCGTGCGCCGCGTGATGCCGAGCAGCTTGATGCGGTAGCCGAGTTGTTCGGCGTATTTGATGTCGGTCGCATCCAGCTTGCTGATGCCCTCGATGTACGCCTTGTCGAACTGCATCGGGATACCGAAGGCCAGCGCGGACAGGATGGTGATCTTGTGCGCCGCGTCCACGCCCTCGATGTCGAAGGTCGGGTCAGCTTCGGCATAACCGAGGCGTTGCGCCTCCTTGAGCACGGTGTCGAAGGAGAGGCCCTTGTCGCGCATCTCGGACAGGATGAAATTGGTGGTACCGTTGATGATGCCCGCGATCCACTGGATGCGGTTCGCGGTCAACCCTTCGCGCAGCGCCTTGATGATCGGGATACCACCCGCCACCGCCGCCTCGAACGCGACCATCACGCCCTTGTCCTGCGCTGCCTTGAAAATCTCGTTGCCGTGCGTCGCGAGCAAAGCCTTGTTAGCAGTGACCACATGCTTGCCATTGGCAATCGCCTTGAGCACCAGCTCCTTCGCGACCCCGTAGCCGCCGATCAGCTCGACGACGATATCCACTTCCGGGTCGCTCACCACCGAGAACGCATCGTCGGTGATGCGGCATGCGCCGCCGGTGACCTGCTTCGCCAGATCCAGGTTCTTGTCCGCCACGACAGTGATGCGGATCGGACGCCCGGCGCGGCGCGCAATCTCTTCCGCATTGCGTTTCAGTACGGTGAACGTGCCGCCGCCGACGGTGCCGATGCCGAGCAGGCCTACGTTGATTGGTTTGATGCTCATGATATTTTGCCTGTTATTCAAAATTTCTTTGTAGGAGCGCAATTTATTGCGCGATTGAATCGCCCGATAAATCGGGCTCCTACGATTGTTAATCCGTGCCGTGTTTCTTGCGGTAGCCTTCCAGGAAACGCGCGATGCGCCCGATCGCTTCGGTCAGGTCATCGGCATTCGGCAGGAACACCACGCGGAAATGATCCGGATGCACCCAGTTGAAGCCGCTGCCCTGCACCACCAGCACCTTCTCGGCCTCCAGCAACTCGAGGATGAATTTCTGGTCATCCTTGATCGGATAGATTTTCGGGTCGAGACGCGGGAACAGGTACAGCGCGGCCTTCGGCTTGACACAGGTCACGCCGGGGATCGCGGTGATCAGCTTCCAGGCCAGGTCGCGCTGCTTGCACAGGCGCCCGCCCGGCGCGACCAGGTCGTTGATGCTCTGGTAGCCGCCCAGCGCGGTCTGGATCGCGAACTGCCCCGGCACGTTGGAGCAGAGCCGCATCGAGGCCAGGATAGTCAGCCCGTTGATGTAATCCTGCGCATGCTTCTTCTCGCCCGACACCACCATCCAGCCGGCGCGGTAGCCGCAGGCGCGGTAGTTTTTCGACAGGCCGTTCATCGTGATGAACAGCACGTCGTCGGCCAGCGAGGCCATCGAGGTATGCGTCGCGCCGTCGTACAACATCTTGTCGTAGATTTCGTCGGCGAAGACGATGAGCTCATGCTCGCGCGCAATCTGGACGATCTCCTTCAGAATCTCGTCGGAATACAGCGCACCGGTCGGGTTGTTCGGGTTGATGATGACGATGGCGCGCGTGTTCGGCGTGATCTTGCTGCGGATATCTGCAAGGTTGGGCATCCACTCGTTGGCTTCGTCGCAAATATAGTGGCGCGGCGTACCACCGGCCAGCGTGACCGCCGCTGTCCACAGCGGATAATCCGGTGCGGGCACCAGCACCTCGTCGCCGGTGTTGAGCAGCCCCTGCATCGTCATCACGATCAGTTCCGACGCGCCGTTGCCGATGTAGATGTCCTCCAGCCCGACACCCCTGATGTTCTTCGATTGGCAGTAATGCATGATCGCCTTGCGCGCCGCGAACATGCCCTTGGAATCGGAATAGCCGGACGAATTCGGCATGTTCAGGATCACGTCGCGCTGGATTTCCTCGGGCGCCTCGAAACCGAACGGCGCGAGGTTGCCGATGTTCAGCTTGATGATGCGCTGACCCTCCTCCTCCATCTGCTTGGCGCGTTCCATCACCGGCCCGCGGATGTCGTAGCACACGTTGGAAAGCTTGGTCGATTTCAGTATTGGTTTCACAATTCACCTGTTCATGCGGGATGCTGCCCGGTGCGTTCCGCCATCTCGAAATGGTAGAATCCGGCACAAAGCAGCAAAGGCGCGATTTTACCCGCGCAGCCCCCGCGCAGCAAATGCAACACGACTATGGAGAGCTAGACTTGAAGCTGCAACTGGCCAATCTCGGCGACACCAAACTGTTCACCGCGCACGGCGCGGATCATGTCATGGTCAACGGCGAGCGCCACGAGCGCAGTATCGTAGTGCTCGCGGAAGAAGTGCGCAGCGACTGGAATGCCGCCGGTTTCGATGCGTTGAATGAGACCCATTTCGCCTGGTTCCTCGCCTTGAGACCGGATGTGCTGCTGCTCGGCACCGGCGCGCGGCAGCGCTTCCCGCACCCGCGCCTGTACCGCGCATTGACCGATGCGGGCATCGGGGTGGAATGCATGGCCACCCCGGCGGCCTGCCGCACCTACAACATCCTGGCGGCGGAAGGCCGCAGAGTGGTCGCGGCGATTTTAATGCCGTGAAACGTTTTTTGAGGAACCCCCATGAGCCAATCCCTGAAAAACGTCATCCGCCAGGCCGAGCAGGTCATCCTCGGCAAGCCGCAGCAGATCCGCCTCGCGCTGGCCTGCCTGCTGGCGCGCGGCCACCTGCTCATCGAGGACATGCCCGGGGTGGGCAAGACTACCCTGGCGCATGTGCTGGCGCGCACGCTGGGCCTGCAGTTCCGGCGTATCCAGTTCACCAGCGACCTCTTGCCCGCCGACATCCTCGGCGTGTCGGTGTACCAGCGCGACAGTAATGAATTCAAGTTCCATCCCGGCCCGATCTTCGCGCAGATGATCCTCGCCGACGAGGTAAACCGCGCCACGCCCAAGGCGCAGAGCGCACTGCTTGAGGCGATGGAAGAAAAACAGGTGACCATCGAAGGCACGACTCGGCCGCTGCCGATGCCGTTTTTCGTCATTGCCACGCAGAACCCGGCGCACCAGGTCGGCACCTTCCCGCTGCCGGAATCCCAGCTCGACCGCTTCCTGATGCGCATCCAGATGGGTTACCCCGATGCGCAGGCGGAGCGCGGCCTGCTCTCCGGCGTGGACCGGCGCGAGATCGTCGCCCAGCTCAAGCCGCAGATGGAAAGCACCGAACTGCTCGCGCTGCAACTGCGCGTCCGGGATATCTTCGCCTCCCCCGCCCTGCTCGACTACCTCCAGGCCATCCTGCGCCACACGCGCGAAGCGGCGCGCTACACCCACGGCCTGTCCCCCCGTGCCGGACTCGCGCTGCTCTCCGCCGCGCGCGCCTGGGCGCTTCTCGACGAGCGCGATGCCGTGCTGCCCGAGGACGTGCAGGCCATCCTGCCCGGCGTGGTCAGCCACCGCCTGCAGGCCGCCGGCGAATACCAGAGGCACGACGGCGAAACGCTGGCGCGCGAACTGATCGAGGCGGTGGCGATTCCCTGATCCCGTGCTCACCGCACTCAAACAATATTTCACCGCCTGGGCGCTGCGCCGCCAGCGCTACGACCACGGTGCGGTCACGCTCACCCAGCGCAGCATCTACATCATTCCCACCCGGCAAGGACTGGCACTAGCCTTTGTACTGGTGCTGATGCTGCTCGGCGACATCAACTACAACCTGAGTCTGGGTTACGTGCTGACCTTCCTGCTGGCGACGATGGCGGTGATGTCCATGCTGCACGCCTTCCGCAACCTCGCTCACCTGGAAATCCGCGCCGGGCATGCCGATGCCGTATTCAAGGGGGACACCGCGCAATTCACGCTGCACTTCCACAATCGCGGCAAGCTGCCGCGCTACCAGCTCTGCCTGCGCGACGTGCATGGCAATACGGTCAACTTCGATGTGCCCGCGCAGCAGGACAGCAAGGTTGTTTTTCCCGTGCCCGCCACGCAACGCGGCTGGCTGGCGCTGGGCAAACTGACCCTGTACACCGAATTCCCGCTCGGTCTGTTCCATGCGTGGTCCTACCTGCATTTCGATGCGCGCTGCCTGGTTTACCCCAGCCCCATGACGGACGTTCCGCTGCCGCCGGGCAATGCGCCCGACGGCACAGGCAAGCGCAACATCGCGGGCGACGACGACTTCGCCGGCCTGCGCAAGTACGCGGCAGGCGATGCCCTGCCGCGCATCGCATGGAAGGCGTTTGCGCGCGGGCAAGGCTTGCAGGTGAAACAGTTCTCCGAGCAGATAGGCGAAGAATTATGGCTGGATATGGCCGGCGCGCCCGACCGCAACGAAGAAGAAAAACTGGCACGCATGACGCGCTGGGTGCTGGATGCCGAAGCGCTGGGACTGCGTTACGGCTTGCGCCTGCCGGACGGCGAGTTGCCCGCAGGCAACGGCGCGGCACATCGCGACGAGTGCCTGCGCCGGATCGCTCTGTTTAACCTGCCCAATCCATCCTTCGACGAGCTCAGGACGAACGGGTTGAAAAGTTGGCGCAGACAAAAAAACGTTCGCGGTGAGCTTGTCAAACCATGAACATGAGCAAACCTCTCATCTACGGGCTGCTGCTGTCCATCCTCATGGTCATCGCACCGCATGCCGTGCACCTGCCGCTCTGGATCAGCGCCCTGTGCGCCGCCCTGCTGTCCTGGCGCGCCTATCTCGCCTGGAGCGGCAACCCGCTGCCGAAGCGCTGGCTGCTGCTGTCCATCACCCTCGCCAGCGTAGGTGGCATCCTCATCGAGTTCCACACGCTGTTCGGACGCGAGGTCGGCGTCACGCTGCTGATCCTGCTCACCGCGCTGAAATTCATGGAGCTGCGCAGCCCGCGCGATGCGACGGTGCTGGTGTATCTCGCCTGCTTCATCGTCATCACCAACTTCTTCTACTCGCAGAGCATCCCCACCGCGCTGTACATGCTCGCCACCCTGCTGGCCATCGTCGCGACCTGGGTGCATCTGTATGGCGAGAACATCGCGCTCAGGCCGAGGCTGCGCATCGCAACGACCCTGCTGCTGCAGGCCATTCCGCTGACGCTGGTGCTGTTCATCCTGTTCCCGCGCGTGCAGGGCCCGCTGTGGGGGCTGCCGCAGGACGCCTTCGCCAGCAGCGGCCTTGACGACAGGATGGCGCCGGGCAGCATAAGCCGTCTGACCCTGTCGGATGAGGTTGCATTCCGCGTCAACTATGCGGGCAAGCCGCCGCGCCGCGAGCAGATGTACTGGCGCGGGCCGGTGCTGTGGGAATTCGACGGGCGTACCTGGACACCCGGCCGGACTGCGTCCGGCATCGCCCCGCAATTCACCGAAACCGGCCAGCCCATCGACTACAGCGTGACGCTGGAGCCGCACAACAAGACCTGGCTGTTCGCGCTCGACATGCCGGAACGCATCTCCGTTTCCGCCAGACTCACCCATGATTTCAGGCTCGTGCAACAGGAGCCGGTGAAGGCGCGGCTGCGCTATGAGGTGCGCTCCAACCTTTCCTACCATGCAAACCTGCATGAGGCCGAGCGGCAAATCCAACGCGCGCTGCAACTGCCGCCCCCCTTCAACCCGCGCGCGCTACAGCTTGCCGCAAACTGGCGCGCCGACGGCGCAAACGACAGCGCCGTAGTACGCGCCGCCCTCGCCTATTTCAACCGCGAAGGATTCCAGTACACGCTGGAGCCGCCGCCGCTCGGGTTGCACAGCGTGGACGATTTCCTGTTTACGACCCGGCAGGGATTCTGCGAGCACTATGCCTCCAGCTTCGTGTTCCTGATGCGCGCCGCACACATCCCGGCGCGCGTCGTGACCGGCTACCTAGGCGGCGAATATAACGCGGTGGGCAACTACTACATCGTGCGCCAGTCCGATGCGCATGCCTGGGCGGAAGTGTGGCTGTCCGGCCGGGGCTGGGTGCGCATCGATCCGACCGCGGCCATCGCCCCGGCACGCGTCGAGCGCGGTCTGTCCGCCGCGGTGGCGAACAACGCCGCCCTGCCGTTCATGGCGCGCAATCCGCCGCAATGGCTGCGCGACCTGCGCCTGAACTGGGATGCGCTGGCCAACCGCTGGAACCAGTGGGTGCTGGGCTACAACAGCGAACTCCAGTTCGCCTTCCTGACCCGGCTCGGAATGGAATCCATCACCTGGCAGAAAATGGCGCTGAACATGATGGCGGGCGTCGGCCTCATCGTCGTGCTGTTCGCCCTGCTCATGCTGCGCCACCTGTTCAAGCGCCAGCCGGACAAGGTGCAGGCCGCATGGCTCAGACTGTGCCGCAAACTGGCGAAGGCCGGCCTGCCGCGCGCCGCGCACGAGGGGGCGCAGGACTACGCCGAGCGTGTCGCCGCCGCGCGTCCCGACCTCGCCGCGTCAATCCGCGACCTCGCAGCGCGCTACAGCGCGCTGCGCTACGGCGCCCGCCGGGACAAGCAGGCGTTGCGGGAATTTCTGCGACATACCGCGACCTTCAAAACCTGAATCTGTATAATCCGCGCCAGTTAACCGATTACAGCCATCATGCAAATTACCCGCCGTCTCGAATTCGATGCCGGACATCGCATCCCCAACCATGCCAGCCAGTGCAGGCACCTGCACGGCCACCGCTACGCCATCGAGATCACCCTGTCCGGCGACGTCATCGCGACCGAAGGCCTGCCCGAGCAGGGCATGGTGATGGACTTCTCGGACGTTAAGCGCATCGCCGGCGAAAAGCTGGGCGACGCATGGGATCATGCCTTCCTCGTGTATCGCGGCGACAAGGCGGTGTGCGACTTCCTCGCGAGCCTGCCGGGGCACAAGACGGTCATCCTCGACGCTGTCCCGACCGCCGAAAATCTCGCGCAAATTGCGTTCGACATCCTCAACCCCGCGTACCGGGATATTTACGGCAACAAGCTGCAGCTGGAGCGCGTGCGCCTCTACGAAACCCCCAACAACTGGGCGGACTGCGTGCGCGGCTAGCGCCTTCCAGCGTGGCTGGACACGCTGCGCACCCTGGTTCACAATGCGTCGGCTCGAAGGTCTGGCGGCGCAATTGGCAAACCGCTTCGCCTTCAAGTAACCCAGCACCAATGCACCAGTCTTGACCGCTCTCACGAGTCGGATCCTCTGTCTCAATTCGTACGAATAGGGGAAGGGTTTATGCGTGATAACACCGTAAGACTTGGATTGATGCCTCCCCTCACCGGAGTAGTGGGAATGTACGGCGCGGAAATCAGCCGCGCCGGGCAGATCGCCTGCGACGAGATCAACGAAAACGGTGGCATCCTGGGCAGGCCGCTGGAACTCGTGATCGAGGACGACGGCAGCCTGCCGGAAAGCGCAGTCGAGGCAGCCGCCAGACTGGCCGACCGCCATCGCTGCGCCGCCATCATCGGCAACCTCCTCTCCAATTCGCGCATCGCCGTCGCCTACCAGGTGGCCGAGCCGCGCCGGATTCCCTACCTCAACTTCTCCTTCTACGAGGGGAGCATCCTCAGCCACTATTTTTTCCATTTCGCCGCCCTGCCGAACCAGCAGATCGACCGCATGATCCCCTACATGCGCGAGCGCTACGGCCCGCGCATGTTCTTCGCCGGCAACAATTACGAATGGCCGCGCGGCTCCATCGACGCCGCCAAGCGCGCCCTGGAGCAGGCCGGCGGCCAGGTCATCGGCGAGGAGTATTTTCCCATCGGCGCGAGCGACGGCGACATCGAGCGCCTGCTCGATCAAGTGGCGGAATCGGGCGCCGATGTGTTCGTCCCCTACTTCGCCGGCGCCGATCAGGTGCGCCTGCTCACCCGCTTTACCAAAAGAGGTTTGAAAAGCCGCATGGTGGTGGTGATGGGGCACTATGACGAAGCCATGGCCAGCCGGCTGCCGCCCGAGGTGCGCGAGGGCTTCTATTCCAGCAACACCTACTTCATGACGCTGGACACGCCGGAAAACAGGGAATACCTGGCGCGGCTTGCCAAGCAGCCCGGCGTGGACGGCATCTGGCCGCAGGGCAACGGCATCCTGACCAATTTCGGCGAAGGCGCCTATCTCTGCGTCAAGGCGTTCGCCAAGGCCGCCAACCAGGCGGGCAGCCTCGATGCGGAGGCGCTGATCGAGGCCCTGGAAACGATAGGTGTATCCGGCCCGCAAGGCGAGGTGCACATGGATCCGGTCACGCATCACGCGCGGGTGAACACCTTTCTCTCACGCTGCGAGGCGGACGGCTCCTTCGCCATCGTCGAACGCTTCGGCGCGATTCCTCCGGTGCTGCCTGAGCGCTACCGGCATTTGCGGATCGGCAAGCAGTCCGGCCTTGAGGACATCTACCTCCAGTCCCGGATGGTGGCGCAGATTACGGAGGCGGTGCTGCTGGCTCACGCAACGGATGGCGCCATCATCTATGCCAATCCGGGCGCCGAGCGGATGTTCGGCTACGTTGCGAACGAAATGAATGGCAAGCGCTTTTCGGAACTGCTCGCCCCCTCGGGCAAGCCGCCGGAAGAAGTCGCCGCCTCCATCGGCACGGAGCTGTCCCAAAAAGGAGTGTGGGAAGGCGAGACCGAAAACATCGCCCGGGACGGCAGGCGTTTCTGGTGCGCCGTTTCGGCTTCCGTGTTCACCCACCCCAATCACGGCGAAGTCTGGATGATCCTGAACAAGGACATCACCGGGCGCAAGCAGGCCGAGTGGCAGATCAGGGAACGGATGAAGGAATTGCAGGCATTTTTCCACCTTTCCGATCTGGCGGAGCGGAGGGATTTTGCGCTGGAGAGCCTCTACCAGGAACTGGCGAATGTCCTGCCGGAAAGCTGGCAGTATCCGGAAATCACCTGCGCCAGGATCGTGATGGGCGAAAGCGAATTCCGCACCGGCAATTTCAAGGTGTCGGAATGGATGCAAGCTGCGCCGGTCAAGGTTCAGGGAGCAGTCATCGGGAAAATAGAGGTTGGCTACCTGGAACCCAAACCGCAGGAGGACGAGGGGCCCTTCCTCAAGGAAGAAAGGCAAATGCTCAACGCCATCGCGGAGCGTGTCGGGCATATTACGGAGCGCAAGCGCGCGGAAGAACAGGTGCGCACTACCTCGCTCTATGCGCGCAGCCTGCTCGAGGCCAGCCTCGACCCGCTGGTCACCATCAGCATGGAGGGTAAGATCACCGACGTCAACAAGGCCACCGAGGAGGCCACCGGCCTCTCCCGGGGCGAGCTTATCGGCACCGATTTCGCCGACTATTTCACCGAGCCGGAAAAGGCGCAAGCCGGCTACCGGCAGGTCTTCAACCAGGGCTTCGTGCGCGATTACCCGCTCACCCTCCGCCACCCGGCAGGGCATCGGATAGACGTGCTGTACAACGCCACCGTCTACCGTGATGAGGCCGGAAACATCCTGGGCGTGTTCGCCGCGGCGCGCGACATCACCGAGCGCAAGAAGGCTGAAGAAGAGATTCGCCGGCTCAACGCAGAACTCGAACAGCGTGTTGCGGAGCGCACCGCCCAATTGGAGGCAGCCAACCAGGAGCTGGAAAGTTTCGCCTATTCGGTGTCGCACGACCTGCGCGTACCGTTGCGCGCGATTGACGGCTTCTCGCGCCTGGTGCTGAAACAGTATGAAGAGAAGCTCGACGACGAAGGCAGGCGGCTGCTGAACGTGGTGCGCGACAACACCAAAAGAATGGGGCAGTTGATCGACGACATCCTCGCGTTTTCCCGCGCCGGGCGGCTGGAAATCAAGGCATCGGAAGCCGACATGGAGGCGCTGGTGCGCGACGTATGGCAGGAACTTGAGCCGTCGGTGGCAGGACGAGAGGTGCGCCTGGACATCAAGCCCCTGCCGAAGGCGCAGGGCGATCCCGCGATGCTGCGCCAGATATGGGTCAACCTGCTCGCCAACGCCGTCAAATTCACGCGTCCGAAGCCGGTGGCGCGAATCGGGATCGAAGGAAAAATCGAAGGGGCGGAGTGCGTCTACAGCATCAGGGACAACGGCGTCGGCTTCGACCAGCAGTACGTGCACAAGCTGTTCGGCGTGTTCCAGCGTTTGCACGGCATCGAGGAATTCGAGGGGACGGGGATCGGCCTGGCCATCGTCAAGCGCATCGTCACTCGCCACGGCGGCCGCGTCTGGGCGGAGGGCAAGACCGGCGAAGGCGCAGCGTTTCATTTCGCATTGCCAATTTCAAGGGAGGTGCAATCATGAACGGAATAACCGATGGCGTTGAAATCCTGCTGGTTGAGGACAACCCCACCGACGCCGAACTGGCTATGGTGGCGCTGAAGGAACGCAACCTCGCCAACAAGCTGGTGTGGGTGAAGGACGGCGCCGAGGCGCTGGATTTCCTGTTTGCCACCGGCGCTTATACATGCCGCAAGGTCGAGGACTGCCCGAGGGTGGTGCTGCTCGACCTCAGGCTGCCCAAGGTGGATGGGCTGGAAGTGCTACGCCATATCAAGGCGGACGAGCGCACCAGGCGGATTCCGGTGGTGGTGCTGACCTCCTCCAAGGAAGACCGTGATGTAGTGGCCAGCTACGATCTCGGCGTCAACAGCTACATCGGCAAACCGGTGGACTTCGATGAATTCACCAGGGTGGTGTCGGAACTGGGACTCTACTGGCTGCTAATCAACCAGCCTCCCGTCCATCCGGTCAAATAGCCATGGATATACCGGCCGGCCAGGCGCAACTGCGCATCCTGCTGCTGGAGGATCAGCCCACCGACGCCGAACTCGCGGAGAACGCGCTGCGCGAGGCGGACCTGTCCTTTGTCTCCCGGCGGGTGGATACGCGCGAGGCGTTCGTGCAGGCGCTCGAGGAGTTCAAACCGGACATCATCCTCGCCGATTACAGGCTTCCCGCCTTCGACGGCGCCTCCGCAGTGAGGATCGTCCAGCAACAACATCCCGACATACCGGTAGTGATGGTGACCGGCGCCGTGGGGGACGAAAACGCCATCGAGCTGCTCAAGCTGGGAGCCAGGGACTACATCCTCAAGGACCGGCTGGCGCGGCTCGGCCCTGCGGTGAAACGCACCCTTTCCGAAGAGCGGGGCATCCGCGCGCGCAAGGCGGCGGAAAAGGCGTTGCGCGAGAGCGAGGTAAGATTCCGCACCGTCTTCGAAAATGCCAAGGACGTGATCCTGGCGCTCTCCACAGATGGAACCCTGATCATGCTAAATCCGGCCTTCGAGCAGGTAACCGGCTGGGCATGTGCCGAATGGCTCGGCAAGTCATTTTCTCCCCTGGTGCACCCCAACGACTTGCCGAATGCCATGCATCTGTTGCAGCGCGCCGTTCGGGGAGAAGCCCTTCCGGTATTCGAATTGCGCATTCTGAAAAAGACCGGAGACCATGTGGTGGGCGAGTTCACCATCACCCCGCTTGTGCACGACGGCACCAATGCATACCTGCTCGGTATCGCGCGAGATGTCACCGAGCGCAAGCAGGCGGAAGCGCGCATCCGGAAACTGACCCGGCTCTACGCCACGCTCAGCCAGACCAACAAAACCATCGTGCGCAGCACGAACCGTGATGACCTGTTTCGCAATATTTGCAAGGCGGCGGTCGAACACGGCAAATTCGTCATGGCCTGGGTGGGGTTGGTGGACGAGACAACGCACATGGTCAAGCCGGTCTGCCATGACGGCGCCGAGCAAGGCTACCTGTCGGACATAGCCGTCAGCACCGGCGATCTGCCGGAAGGCAGCGGGCCAACCGGTAGCACGATCCGAGAAAGCCGCGTCGGTTACATCAATAATTTTGTCACCGACGAACGGGCGTTGCCCTGGCGCGAAGCGGCCTTGCAGCGCGGTTTTCACAGCTCGGCCGGATTGCCGTTGCGCTTCCAGGGAAAAGTCATTGGGGCGCTGACCATTTATTCTGATGAGCCGGATTTTTTCGATGCCGAACAACTGGACTTGATGGAAGAGATGTCCGCCGATATTTCTTTTGCCCTGGATGGGTTCGAGCGGGAAGCGTTGCGCCAGCAAGCCGAAGAGGGACGCGGGACAGCGCTGCAAAAACTCAAGAAATCGCTGGAGGACAGCATCCGCGTGGCGGCCTCCATCAGCGAGGTGCGCGACCCTTACACGGCCGGTCATCAGCAGCGCGTCAGCCAGCTGGCAGTGGCCATCGCCCGCGAGATGGGGCTTTCTGCAACCCGGACAGACGGCATCCGCTTCGGCGGCCTGATCCACGACATCGGCAAAATCGGCGTCCCCGCCGAAATCCTCAGCAAGCCTTCGATACTGGCGCCGCTGGAAATGAAGTTGATTCAGACCCATCCGCAGGCAGGCTATGAAGTCGTCAAGGACATCGAATTTCCCTGGCCGGTGGCGCAGATGATTCTGCAGCACCACGAGCGGCTGGACGGATCGGGTTACCCGGCCGGATTGAAGGGTGACGGCATCATCCCGGAAGCAAGGATAATTGCGGTAGCCGACACGGTGGAGGCCATGTCGTCCCATCGCCCGTACCGCCCCGGCCGTGGCATGGATGCGGCGCTGGCAGAGATCATCTCCGGCAGCGGCACTCGCTATGATGCGCAGGCGGTGGAAGCCTGCCTGCGGCTGATCCGGGAGAAGGGCTTCACGTTTGATACGGATTAACCATCGGCAACTCCCGGAACCGGCGTTTGTCTGGACACACCGCGAGCCTTGGTTCAAAATGCGCGCCTCCGGAAGCGTGGCCGAGTGGTTGAAGGCAGCGGTCTTGAAAACCGCCAGGGGTTTGCGCCCCTCGTGAGTTCGAATCTCACCGCTTCCGCCACAGCTGAGCATATTGCTACTTAGCGCAAATATGCTCGTGGAGCCCGCCAACAGCGGGCCTCCTCATTACCTATATTCTCCACGGGGCGCTTAGACTGAATTTCCCGGGGTAATTTGGCCTCATTCTCAGTCGACCGAAGCCACGGTCGGTTTAGCCGCGCCTTTACCATCTGCAATCCATTGGGTTGCCCGGAGCCTCGAATTAAATGCCCCCAAGGAAAAATGCGCCGTAGGCGCATAAAAGAATTCCAGGCAAAATTGTCAGGGTTGTCAGAAACCCAGTAGTTTTCTTTGCTCGTCTCAGTCAATCGGGAGGGGCTGATGCTTCTTTAGAGATTCGAGCGTCAAGCTTGCCGGCTGTCTCCCTTCCAGGATCGCCTTCACAATATCGGGAGCTAAAAATGCCCGATACAGGATACGGGTGACGTGGGTGTTCGAGATTCCCTCGGCTGCGGCGATTTCCCCAATGCTCTTTGCCTGACCGGACGTTAGTCTGCCAAACCAGTCTTGCGCCTTTCCCAGCATCCTGATCAGTCTGGCATCGGGAGTCTGACGTTGAGCATGGTCCGGCCCCTGAATCAATAACTTCATACCAAGACTGCAGCGCTTTAGCTGAGATGGAATCGTCAGAGTTATTGGAGGCGCCGTAGGACTATTGTCGTTTCGTTCGGATCCATTTTCCATCAGCTCATCAATATGGAACGCAAGCCCGACTGCTTCAGGTAAAACCATGACTTGAGCAACCATGCGCCGAACCAGTCTGTATCGTTCCTCACTATCATTTTCCAGAACTTGTGCCAAGCGGTGTGCCCGAGCCAGAATCGCCTGTACCGCCCCCGGTGCAGGACCCAACGCATCCAAGATGACGTGATCGTTTGTCAGCCAGTCACTCAATGTATCGATGACTAAGGTTTCCACTTCCTGTGCCGGAATCCGTATCCCCTCTGGTGCATGTTCACGGATCGATGTGGTCAGCGGCTCTGATAAGTAATAACGGTAGCGTTTTGACTGTTTCTGACTATGCGATGGGACGAGCCGATTGCCTCCTCCATCGACGATCAGCCCCATCAACAAGCTGGCGGAAGGCGCTGTTCCTCACTGGCGATGCCCTTGCCTGTTGCTGATCATTTTTGCTTGAACCGCATCCCATAGTTCTGGATCGATAATCCGGGAATGCTGTCCAATATATGTTTTTTCTCGATGAGCGATTTGGCCTATGTAGATCGGATTTGTCAGGATGCGATATAGCTGCCCACGGCTAAACCGAACACCCCCATAGGTATTTCCGGCATTTGAAACACGATTGGGGGCGACCCGATTTTCAGCATCAAGCTCCCGCTTTAGTTCGTGCACGCTACCGAGCGCTAGATAGCGGCTAAATATATGCCGGATAAGACTGGCGCTGGATTCTTCGACCTCGAGTGTGCGTGCATTACCTCGGTAACCAATGGGTGGCGTGCCGCCCATCCACATACCTTTTTGCTTAGAGGCGGCAATCTTGTCTCGAATGCGCTCCCCGGTCACCTCCCGTTCAAACTGCGCGAAGGACAACAGCACATTCAAGGTGAGCCGCCCCATCGATGAGGTCGTATTGAACTGCTGGGTCACGGACACGAACGACACGCCACGAACATCGAATCGTTCTACAATCTTGGCAAAGTCTGCAAGAGATCGGGTTAGCCGATCTACCTTGTAGACGACCACAACCTGAATGCGCTTGTTATCGATATCCTCCAATAATCGTTTCAGGGCGGGCCGATCCATATTGCCGCCGGAATAGCCACCGTCGTCATACTGGGTAGCGATAGCTCGCCATCCTTCATGTTGCTGGCTCAGGACGAAAGCTTCGCATGCCTCTCGTTGGGCATCCAAAGAGTTGAAATCTTGCTCTAGTCCTTCCTCGGACGATTTCCGGGTATAAATCGCGCAATTCAGCGCCTGCCGTTTCGCGCTCATTTCTTGACCCCGAAGAACACTGGACCGGACCATGGCGTGCCGGTGATCGCCCGTGCGATTGCACTCAGGCTTTTCCATTGTTTGCCGGCGTAGGAGTAACCATTCTCAAGAACCATCACTTGATGGGTTTCACCTTGCCAGACCCGGATCAGGCGTGAGCCAACCGCAAGTTTCTGGGATGGGCCTTTACGTAATTGGCGAAGGTCATCTGGTTCAATCACATAATCCGAATTTCGTGGTGGCGCATATAGCCAGAGTTTAGCCAAGGACACCTAGCGCTGGCTAAAAAACCGCGGAATACGCCAGATCCACGATATTGTGCATTTCGCTAGCCAGAACCCGTAGCGTAATGCCGTACCCAAGACTTTTCCGACAAACAGTCCAAATTCCCTGGCTGCGCTAAGGAGTCTTCGCACATTGCGTTCATCTCCCAGTCCTGTCGCTCCTGATTGAGCTTTAGTGAACTTTGCCGTTGCGTTCGCCACTTTGCCGCCGGCAAGGAACGCAATAAACAGATAGAAAGCCCATCGAGCATGTGACGTGCGTGTGGCAGATTCAACATTAGTAACCTGCTTCTCCATTCTTGATCTGAGTTGAACAAGTGTTGGTATCACGCATTCGTTCGATACCGCGACCGTCCACATCATGTAATTGGCATCTTCTGTACCGGTGCAAAATGCAGATGGGGGTCTTTGGCATGTATTTGAAGGTGGAGTGTGCCTATTCGTCGATACTGGACATTGAATTTGATTAAATTTTCTTAGCTCATTACGAATTTCGGATTCCACTTCCTTATCGCCTCGAATGGGTGAGTAAAGATCAACTTGGGTCTTGGGGCCAAGTTGCCAGTAAAGGCGATCGTCATAAACGGTGTAATCGGTCAGCATCTGTTGAATATCATTGGCCCAAATGCATGAAGCCATTTGTTTAATTGATGCGGACTCACAGTATTTTACATACCCCCTAACTTGGCCGAGCAGATATGAACTCGCTTGCTGCACGTTTTTGGTCGTCTCTTGAAGATCACGCACCTCGTGGGAATTCCCTGCATCCGCAACAAAGAATAGGCCTGCGAGGATTGCCATGGAATACCAAATATGGTCGTATGCATGACGAAATCTATCCTGCAGACTTAGTATGTCCGTCAGGATTACGACGGCAATCCATCCGCTGAGTAACGCAATAATAGCCAATGCAGCCATTCCGTATGGACTCCCCAATGCCCCCACTCCGCCAATGTGATACACCTCCGGCATAAAGTTTACTTGTGGCCAATATCCGATTAACGATAGAACACCGGGAGCACCTGAAACCACTAGGGCGATAGCGATACCTTTCCTGCGCCATAGCGCGTAGCCCGCCACACAAAAACCAAAAAGGAGTAGCAGGCTATAGAGTAACAGCACGCCGAGCGGCAGATACGCAGCCTCCGCAGGAGACCAATAGCTGTCGATAATCTGGCCCGAGGTGTTCCGGACTAGAAAGTTTGACGAAGATAATCCTGCACCTTCAACCGTCTGTTGGATGTTGTAGGCCGCTCCCATCAAGAATGCAAAATATGGGTATGTGAATTTGATAAAAATTGCTAGCAAGTTGCCCCCTTCAAAATGATAGCTTCGCTTTCTCTGTCGCTCACATGGATAGCAATATTTTGCTATCTTTGCGGTAAAACTTAATTGCAAGTAACAAAAAACCTCCGAGGGATGACCACGCCGCTTTGTCACATCGATCCAGCAATGCTTCGTGTATTACAGTCGTCAAAGGAGCAAGGAGCCCTTGGAAGTTCACGTTTTCGACAAAATGCTCGCCTAGAGCCAAGATCACAACAAAACTGATCATCCCCATCCATATGGCGAACTGGGTTCGTTTTGAATATGCCATAACAATTAAAAATTCATCGAACCAAGCCATCATGCCGTCCTTGATTTAGCCTGCCACAGCAGCACGTGCAGCCTGCACCGCCTCTTCTGATCCATCAAACTCAACGGCATCCAGGGCTCCGCCCGATTTGTGTCTGAATCTAACCTGCACGCCACCGAAAGGTAACGCCGCACGCCGAGCTTTCTCTGAAATTTGTTTCTCGGCAGCAGCGGTAATCATCTTGGTCAAATCACTGGTGCTTGGAAAACTCATCTTGATCATCTTCAATTTCTCCTGACGTATTTTCAGAAAATTTGTGCTTCCATAAGCCGCATTTGAACCAAGGCTGGGCTATTCACATAGAACGGGTTAATTTCACGGGCTATGTCTACCGCCAGTTCCTCAACCTCTGTTTTTAGTTGATGAAGAGATATAAGTTTCTCGTGGGTATCAAAGATCTTTCGAGACTGATCTGGCACGTCAAGCGTTTGCGCATAGATTGGGTTATCGACGAGTAACTGCAGATATTTTTGGGCCTCAGCTATGAGTGACAACTCCAGATAGAATGGCTTCGCTAAGGCGGTGTCATTCATATGCCAGATGAGTGCAGCAATGTCATAGCTTGTCAGCTTGATATCATGCGATGAATCCTTCTTGATGTTCTTCAACATCCGGATCACCTTCTTCACCCCACCTCCGGTTCGTTGATCTTTTTCCTCAATACGCTGCATATGGAGAAACGGGCGATTGCTAATCAACGTGTAATCGTCCTTGTTCAGGACTTTAATCTCGCGGTCATGCTTGGCGCGCGACTGCTGGTATGCAGACGTGTCGTGCCAATGGCTCGGGACAACATCAACCTTGCGCTGCAAAGAACCGCCGGAGAGAGCTATAGATTTGCCCCCGGTCTTGTCTACTTTTACGGCTGGAAACTTCTGCTCGAGGATGGATTCACACGTTGCGCGTAATCTCAGCATATCCAATAATGCGTTTCCAGTGACTGTGCTGTATGTTTGTGCTCGCGGGCCTGTCCAATCGACCGTTACAAAGCCATCATGAAGCACTAACAGATCAATGTCGCTCGCAAATCTGATGTGAATGTTCAGCGGTACAGAACCTTGATATTCAAATGTGACTGGAATGTTTGCTGTGCTGAGGCCGGCTTTTAATTGATCGCGCACCCGGTTCCCTTCCTCAATGCTGATTCTTGTATATCGCGCTTCCAGCTCTTGCATCGCGCCCAATGCATACTTAATCGCTTCCGTTTTGCCGCGATTTTCGTATGATTCGGTAAAGGTCGTAGAATCCTCGGCGAAAGATGCTGACTTGCTCAGCGCCGCGAATGAGACGCCTCCTTTGCGGCGACTCTTCATATCGGCGAGTTTTTGTTGATAGTTAGCCATTTATGTTTTCCTTTCTGACGAGCTTCATGCGACCAAAAGTAATCCGGCCTTTGTTGTTAAAGTAATCACCTTCTGCAGACTTGAGGTCTTCACTCAGTTGTAGCTCGCAATAACCAACATGTGACCGCAGCTCTGGCTCGCCAATCCGTGGCTCATTTTGATAGCTATACATCAGGACATATCCGCAACCAGGCTCTTTTACCAGCGATGCCGATTTACTTCGGGAGCTCGACTGGCCGGTATTGAGGTAGACGCGGATTTTTTCCCATGTCTGCGTAATAGTTACTGTTGCCTTCCACTCATAGGTAGTGTTTCCTTCGTTATCTTTCGTCGCTCCATAGCAATCCCACTCTCCATTAAGATCTGGAACACCCAGAAGGCCTTGAACGAATTGGCGCCGCCAAATCCACCTGTTGAATGCCAAGTGCCCCAAGAAATAGAAAGCTGCAGCATTTATGGGAAGGATCACCAAGGTGGTGCTGCCGTCTGACAATCCAAACCGTTGTGCCAAATCAAAGCCGAGGGTTATCAGGATGGCTACCATCGAGGCCATCAAGCCGGCAAATGTCCCCAGGTAACGACCGATAGAGGTTCGGTCCAGTCCTATGACAGAGTACTCGTGCGTTTGCATCACAATTTACCGATAAGAGGAAGTGACTTCGGCGTACCGGCATCCAGCAGCAAGTGGATCAAATAGGCCCCTACGCCAACCAGCAGAACAAAACGAGTTGCTTCATCAAATGGGCTGTCGGGCTCCCATGTGTAGAGTTTGTGCGCGGCCACGCCTAATACCCCAGCAAATGCTAAGCTGTGAAAAAGTTGCCGGTGATTTGGATGAGAGGCCGGTTCGAGCATGTCCGGTAAGTTTGTTAGGGCTGCAGAAAGTGCTGCGCCAAGAAGAGGTTTTGCAGTCCTCTTTTGCTGATTGGACTCGGCGTAGAAGCATGCCGATCCAGCGGCAACCGCCGCTACGAGTTGATGTGTAATTCCATTTGCCATGTTAGATAAATCTCCTTTTTCAGAGATGTCGTTGTCATCTCAGTAGTTAAAGCGAAAAATTTAATGTCTTATTAATTACATCCCTTGGGAGATCATTTTTTGTCTTAGCGCTTACAACGATCTAATTCCATAGGAATGGGCTCATAATGGCTTTCTTTTTGCAATCGCCATAAGCTATTTTTTATAATGTATCATCATCTAAATGATGATGTCAATACGTCAATACGATTTGACCGATCGGCGGTGACTGGGGCAAAATCCGCCCCCATGAACCAAATTAACTCCAGCTCCGGCAACTCCGTCATGGATGATCTCAATCAAACTCAACGAGAACGGCTAGCCTATATTGAGTTTCGACTTTATTTTCTTGGTGAGGTAGGGCGGGCTGATCTGATAAAACGCTTCGGAGTTGCACCTGCAGGAGCCTCTCGCGACTTTGCGCTTTATAAGGAACTCTTTCCGGGCAATATCGAATTCAACACTGTTTCGAAAACCTATGTAATCCGCGAAAGCTTCAAACCAGCGTTCGAGCACATTCAAGAACGAGTGTTGACTGCCCTATCGCAAGGCTTTGGGGATGGCGTGAATCCGGTAGCTGGCGCGTTAATCCCGTGCGAAATGCCAATGGCACTTATCCGTCCTCAAATACACGTAATGGCGCCCGTCACGAGGGCAATTCACTTGGGCAAGGCTATTCGATTACGATACAACTCTCATACAAGTGGTGCATCTGAGCGAGAAATAGTTCCATTCGCAATAGCAACCGACGGGCTACGGTGGCATGCCAGAGCATTTGATAGGAAGAACCAAGATTTCCGAGATTTCGCCATTAGCAGAATGGAGCAAACTGCTGTCTTGGTCGATGGAAATGTTGGAAAACACGAGATGGCGACGAACGACATTCAATGGAACCGTATTGTCGAGCTAGCGCTTGTGCCTCATCCGGACAAGAAGCACCCGGAGATTACAAGAAAAGACTTTGGAATGAGCAATGGTGTTCTTCGTCTCCAGCTTCGGGCTGCAATGGCTGGCTATGTCCTACGGCAATGGCACGTGGACTGCTCACCAGATCATAGTATTAAGGATGAAGCGTTTAGGTTGTGGCTTAGTGATCCATTAGCACTCTATGGAGTCGGAAGCGCCTCGTTTGCGCCCGGATATCAAAAACCACAATCAAGTACTGTTTGATAGAAGCAGGATAAATGAACTTACGGACTGAAAAAGAATTAATCGCTCTGTGTCTTTCCCTTATTGGGGATCAAGACTCTTTCAGTCTCTCTGCGACTGAGCGAAAGCTCGTCAGGACCGCGAAAGGATTGACGTTTAAAACACATGACGTTGAAGCAGTCCGCAAGGTAATTTTGAACGGTGCAGACCCGCTCGGGGATGCGTTCTCGTCGATCCGCTCGGCTGCTGAGCGCCGTATGACAGGAGCTGTCTATACACTTTCACCGGTCGTACGCTCGATGATGGCATGGCTATCCGCACAAGGGTCGCCAACCCGCATCGTTGATCCTGGGGCAGGTTCCGGTCGCTTCATTTTGGCTGCAGGTGAAACTTTTCCCGCCGCACAACTCGTTGCAGTCGAGATGGACCCATTGGCTGCGCTGATGTTACGTGCCAACCTGAGTGCCCGTGGCTGGACAGATCGAGCGACCGTGCTAGTCAAGGACTATCGCGAGATCAAGCTACCGCGTTGTACCGGTATGACAGCCTTTATCGGCAATCCGCCCTACGTTCGGCATCATGACATTGCCGAGAACTGGAAGTCTTGGTACGCATCAAAATTTGCTGAATTCGGCATCAAAGCAAGTGCCCTTGCCGGCTTACATCTACACTTCTTCCTTCAAACTCAGCTGCTCGCAAAAGCAGGTGACGTAGGGGCATTTATCACATCGGCCGAATGGATTGATGTTAACTACGGCTCAGCATTGCGCCGCCTCTTTCTCGAAGAACTGGGCGGCATTGCATTGCATGTACTTGCGCCGACAGTCGAGGCCTTCCCAGGCACGGCAACAACCGCCGCAATTACGTGCTTCCGCGTCGGCGAAACAGCCGAACCGGTACGAGTTCGCTCCGTCGAAGAACTGGAACAGCTAAATGGGCTAACCAAGGGAACTGATATCTCACGCAAACAGTTGCAAGCTACGCCGCGCTGGTCAATTATCGTTCGTCCCTCTGTGCCAGCCACCGCCGGTGATATCGAGCTTGGTGAGTTATTTCGCGTGCATCGTGGACAAGTTACGGGCGCAAATGGCATCTGGATCGCAGGCCAGCACGCTCAAGGCCTTCCAGATCGAGTGAAATTGCCAGCTGTCACTAAAGCTAAGGACTTGATCTTGGCTGGGGCGCATCTAGAGTCGACTGAGGTTCTGCGGCAGGTAATTGATCTTCCTGCCGATCTGGCCGATTTCAGCAAGGAAGAGCGCCGCCGCATTAACATCTTCCTCTCGTGGGCGAAGCTTAACGGTGCCGATCAAAGTTACATTGCTCAACACCGCAAAGCTTGGTGGTCAGTTGGCCTAAGAGCTCCGGCTCCAATTCTTTGTACCTACATGGCCCGGCGACCGCCTCAATTTACGCTTAACGCATGCGAGGCGAGACATATCAATATTGCACATGGCCTGTACCCACGCGAGCCACTTGCAGCTGACGTGATGACCCAATTGGTGACGTGGCTCAACAAAAATATCAATACGGGTAGCGGCAGAACTTATGCCGGGGGCTTAACCAAATTCGAGCCCAAGGAAATCGAGCGTTTACGAATCCCAAGTCTGGAAACACTTCTCGCATGATAAGTTCAACTCCGCGCTGGACAACCGAAGAGTTGGCCGAAGACGCAACAACTTCTGCCGCCCAGTTTCGCAATGAACGGCTGGCTATTTCAGGCTCTTGGGACATGCACTATAGCCAAGCTCGGAGTAAGTTCGAGCAGCTTTTCAAGAAGCTAAGTGACCTCAATCCTAACGGGATCACCGATGAAAACTTGGCTGACGCCTACAGCCAAGGCCTCGGCGAAGCATTACGTTATCTAGCCGGCCCACCGATCTCCGATGACGATTTACAGGTTATTGCCGATGTCGATTCAATCGCTCCTGGCGTCCTGAAGAAAAATCCGGAGGCACTGCGCAAGGTATTTGGAATCATCGAGCGTGTAATTGATCCACATCGCTTCCCATGGATGGGGAGTGGCCTCTCCCCGACCGAACAACAGCGTGAGACGGCCTTGCTTGCTTCGTCTGTGCTGCTTGCTGCGCAACGGATTGCGACCGAACGCCGTAATGAGGGCAAGGAGACTCAAGAAACTCTGGTTAAGAACTACCTTCGCAGTCTTGGCTTCACTGAGGTTCCGGCCGTAGCGATCAATACCATCGTTAGGGGACCTCAAGCCATGCAGTTCTGTGCCGAATGTATGCTCGGCGAACGCAAGGCCGACGTCGTCGTGCGCTTGCACGACACGCGTCTCATGGCGATCGAGTGCAAAGTATCAAACAGCGCGACAAACAGCGTGAAGCGTTTGAACAACGATGCAGCCGTAAAAGCCGAATACTGGATCAAGCAATTTGGTATTGCTCAGGTTGTACCCGTCGCCGCATTGGCTGGCGTTTTTAAGGTGCTGAACCTAGAGCAAGCGCAAGCGCGCGGCCTCACACTATTCTGGTCGCACAATCTCGACAAACTTGGCGCGTTCATCGAATCGACTAAGTAAGTTTTCAGCTGCAGCGTCGCGATATTATCTTTCCAATCTCGTAGCTCGTGGCGCCCCCCACGGGTCGAAGATTAGTTTTTCGAGGGCGAAGGCTGCAATGGCTGTTTCCATAGCTCTCTACTGTTTGTTTTCATCTCGCGCCAGCCAATACGTCGTTGATTTTGCGAAAAGTTGTAGAAGGGATCGGCATGACAACCTCATACACAAGAACTGAGATATTCGATCTATTGTGAGAAACGCCCACTACCAAAGTCGCAAAGCAGCTTGGTATCTCCGGTGTCGCGTTAACCAAGTGGTGTGCCAAGCATGATATTACCAAGCCACCGTTGGGATATTGGGCAAAGAAAGAGCACGGCAAGCCAGTCCCGCCAAAACCAACACTGACTCCTTGTAGGTCAGGTGAAAGCGAGCCGGTTTATTGCGCTCACGATCCCAATCTCAAGCCTAGCCCCACCCCCCTTTCAGCCGAACTTAGAGTGAAGTTGGAGAGCGCACTTTCATTGCCTGGGATTTCTGCAGCGACTAATGAGGATGCACCTTTGGGGCCCGTTACGCGAAGGACCGCTAAAGCGTTGGATCGTAAACCTGATGCGGATGGCTTCATTTGGGGGAAGAACGACACATTCAATGTCCGTATTTCTCCGGGTAGCAAAGACCGAGTAATTCGAATCCTGAACGTGCTCGAATCAAGTCTCGCTGCTGCCGGCGTGAAGTGGGAGCAGAGTGAGAATCAACGTGGCGTAGTAGGACGCTTCTTAGAAGAAACCATCGTATTCAGCATTGTCGAGGCCTCTTCCCGCACAGAGCATATAGAAAAGCATCCGACCTACGACTGGATGGATAAGCGCACCTATACCTACCAGTTCCTCGGGGACCTCAAGATTGCCATTGATGGATATTACGAAGGACGTAAATCCTGGAGTGATGGAAAAACTCAACGCCTTGAGGAAAAGCTACCGTAAGTCATTGAAGGGTTCATCGCGGCCGCCGAGGCAATGCGGCGACGAACAGAGGAGTGGCGAGCGCGAGAAGCTCGATGGGAAGAAGAAGCTGCTATTCGCCGTAAAAAAGAACGCATTGCGTTTGAGCGACAGCAATTTCTTGATGGAGCACTGAAAGAGGCTAAAGCCTGGTCTGAGGCTACGCAGCTTCGTCAATATGTGGCACATCTGCGCGAAGTCGTATCTGTCAGCCAAACAGAGCTAACCGATTACGGAAAGAATTGGCTCAGTCGCGCAGAGGAAGCGGTCAGTTGGCTGGATCCGACGGAAAAATGGCGAGGTAAGGGTGCGGAATCAAGTATTCAGGTGGATCAAGACAAATGAGCATTGGCTGGGAGCCATTCTAAGAACAAGGCGGCAGGAATGGCTGGCCGAGTCGGCCGAGTCAGGCCAGCGAGAGGCTGACAGTTGATGCCCTCCTGATAATTCCCTGTTTCCTTGCTTTGGCAAATTAAGGAAAATGTCTGAAAGTGGCGTCGTAGCAGGCTTTGGGCTAGCAAGGATCGTCGGTGGTGGGATAGAATTCGACCAATTCGCTGTAAATTTCCCTGTTGGCAGGAGTAAACAGCAAAGACAAACGGGGCGATGACTCATTGCTCCGCCAGACATGATGACGCTCAGGCAGCCAAATGGCGCAACCACCTCGTAGAAAAATCATTTCTCCGCTGCAGCGCGGCTGGGCAAGCATGCGCTCGATGCACCAAACCCAGCGCCTGTATATTCATAACGAACTTTCCCACGCGCGCGGCCCGCTCCCGATCCTGATGAAACGGCGCAATGGCGGGCAATGGAGCGAGGAAGAACGCGAACTGTTGCTGCGCGACTTGCGCGCCGTATCCAACCTGAGCCCCTACCTGATTCCGATCCTCATGCCCGGCGGCGTCCTGATGCTCCCGCTGTTTGCCTGGTGGCTGGACCGCCGCCGCAATGGGCGGGCAGACATGACCGACCGCTGACATCTGCATCCCTGATTGAAACTTTCATCAAACCCCGCTAGTCTTACACCTGCAATTTTTTCCCAGTTTTAACCCAGGAGGCCATACATGCAATACCAGACCCAGACCGCAACACCGATCGGCGCCATCGCAGCCGAACAGAACAAGGTGCTGCGCAACACCTACATGATGCTGGCGCTGACCATGATCCCGACGGTGATCGGCGCGCTCATCGGCATGTCGATGAATTTCTCGTTCATGGCCGAACACCCGATCATGTCTGCACTGCTGATGTTCGGCGCGATGATGGGCATGCTGTTCGCCGTCAGCGCCCTGCGCAACAGCGTCTGGGGCATCGCCGCCCTGCTCGGCTTCACCCTCGTCGCGGGCGTGTTCCTCGGCCCCATCCTGCAGATCGCATTGCACCTGAAAAACGGTGCGCAACTGGTCGGCATGGCCGCGGGCGGCACCGGCATCATCTTCTTCTCGCTGGCCACTGTCGCCACCGTGACCAAGAAGGATTTCAGCTTCATGGGCAAGTTCCTGTTCATCGGGCTGATCCTGCTGATTGTCGCCTCGCTGGCAAATATCTTCCTGGCGATTCCTGCGCTGTCGCTGACCATTTCCGCGATTGCCGTGCTGATCTTCTCCGCCTACATCCTGTTCGATGTGAGCCGCATCGTGCACGGCGGCGAAACCAACTACGTGATGGCGACGCTGGGGCTGTACCTGAACATCTACAACCTGTTCATTAACCTGCTGCAACTGCTGATGGCGTTCAGCGGCGAGCGGGAATGACCCGGCAAGCTTCATGAAAAGGCGGCGCAAGCCGCCTTTTTTCCGCCCGCAAACATGGAAACAGATTTATGGAACTGGACACTTTTCTGCAACGGCTAAACGATACCCCGGAGGGCATCGCCTTCGACGACACGATGGCGTTAATCGACGCGCTGTACGAATTCACGCCGACCACTTTCAGGAATGGCAGCCAGCTTAACGAAGCTGGCAAGAACAACGGCTCGTGCAAGCTGTTCTCGTTCGCCCGCCTGCATGGCCTGACACCGCTGCAGGCGCTGTACTGCTTTGGCGACTATTACCGCAAGGACGTACTCGGCAACCCGGACGGCACCGACCACCAGAATATCCGCAACTTCATCAAAACCGGCTGGGACGGGATTTCCTTCGAGGGCAGTGCGCTGGCACCAAAACAGCCCGATTGATCCGGCAAGCCCCTACTCGCTGGATGCCCCCGCGAGGCCCGCATCCTGCATCTTTTCAAACACCGCGATCGACTCCACATGTGAAGTCTGCGGGAACATGTTCATCACGCCCGCCGCTTTCAGCCTGTAGCCCTTCACATGCACCAGCACTTCGGCATCGCGGGCCAGCGTGGACGGGCTGCACGAAACATAGACAATGCGCCTGGGCGCTGTGTCGCTGCCGATGGATTTCATCAGCTCGATCGCGCCATCGCGCGGAGGATCGACCAACCACTTGTCGAAATATCCCAACTGCGCGAGGGCGGCCTCATCCATCTCGAACAGGTTCATCGCCTTGAACTCGGTGTTGCCCGATAAACCGTTGAATTCGGCGTTTTGCCTGGCGCGTTTCACCAATGCGTCGCCGCCTTCGACACCCAGCACCCGGGCCCCGCTGCGCGCGATAGGCAGCGTGAAGTTGCCCAAGCCACAGAAGAAATCCGCTATGCGCTCATCCGGCTGCGGATCGAGCAACCGTATGGCGCGGCTGACCATCAGGCGATTCATCTCGCTGTTCACCTGGGTGAATTCGGTCGGCGCAAACGGCATGGTGATGCCGAATTCCGGCAGGCTATAGCTCAACTTCGGCGCATCCAGCGGGTAGAACGGCGTCACCGTTTCAGGCCCTTTGGTCTGCGTCCAGAACTGCACTTTATGCCTGTCGGCAAACTGTCTGATCAGCGCCTCGTCTGCCGGCGAGAGCGCCTGCAGGACACGCAGCACCAGCACATCGACGTGCTCGCCCACCGCCACTTCGATCTGCGGCAGGATATCGCGCGCGGAGAAACTCTCATTCAGTTCGCCCAGCAACGGCAGCAGGCTGGCGATCTTCGGGGTCAATATCTCGCAGTGCTGCATGTCGGCCACATACTTGCCGTTCTTCTCGCGAAAACCGACCAGCGTCTTCTCTTTTTTCAATACGTGCCGCACCGACAGGCGCGCGCGTTGCCGATAAGCCCAAGGCTGCCCGTAGATCGGCGGCAGCATGACTTCCGGCTTGACCTTGCCAATGCGCTGCAGATTATCTTCCAGCACGCGCTGCTTGACGGCAACCTGCGCACGCGGTTCCAGATGCTGCATGGAACAGCCGCCGCACACGCCGAAGCTCGGACACTTCGGCTGCACGCGCATGAACGACTGCTTCAGGACCTGTACGACCTGAGCCTGCTCATAGTTGTTCTTTTTTCGATACGAGGAATAGGTCACGCGCTCGCCAGTCAGCGCGCCCTCGATGAAAATTACCTTGCCGTCGGCATGCGCGATGCCGCGACCTTCGTGGTCGATGGATTCAATGATGACAGGATTCATGCGGGTTTCTTTTCGGGCCACTGCGCAAGGAACTCTTTCCAGTGCGTCTCTTCGGATTTGCTCAAGGTGCTGCGTATCAACTCCAGCTCCTGCTCGTAACGCGCCTTGCTGAATTGCCCGCGCATCAACTGGAAGCGCGCGAACACCAGCCAGGTATTCACCACGTCGGTCTCGCAATAGTTGCGTATCTCATTCAACCGCCCCTCTTGGTATGCCTGCCACACCTTGCTCCCGTCCATGCCCAGCTTGCCGGGGAAGCCGATCAGCTTGGCCAGCTCGTCGAGCGGCGCGTTGGCGCGCCCGGTGTACATCGCGAGCAGGTCCATCAGGTCGAGGTGGCGTGTGTGGTAGCGGCTGATGTAGTTGTTCCACTTGAAGTCGCGGTCGTCCTCGCCCATGTCCCAGTAGCGCGGGCACTGGATGCCGTGGATCAGCCCGCGGTAGTGCAGCACCGGCAGGTCGAAGCCTCCGCCGTTCCATGACACCAGTTGCGGCGTGTATTTCTCAATGCCGTCGAAGAAGCGCCTGATGATGCTGGCCTCATCCTCGTCCGGCTCGCCCAGCGACCACACCCTGAAATTATCGCCCTCGCGCAGCACGCAGGAAATCGCAGCGACGCGGTGCAAGTGATGCGGCAGGAAATCGCTGCCGATCTTCTGGCGGCGCAACTGGAAGGCCATCTCCGCCACCTCCGCATCGCTCACCGCGCCGTCGAGCTCATAAAGCGCGCGCAGCCCGGCGATGTCGGGGATGGTTTCGATGTCGAAGACTAGGGTGGGGTTCATCTGGATATCCTGTGGAGCAGGGCCGGATGATACCAAGAAAGCCGCTGCTCCATCCAACGGCGCGCGCCCCTATTCAGGCAGGCTCCGGAAGTACCGATCCACCGCATCCAGCATTTCATCCGGCACCTCCAGCTTCGTCATCCTCGATGCCACCTCCCCCAAACGGCGGATTTCATGCTCGATGAAGGCATGAATTTCCGGAATGCGCATCCCATTATCGAGTTCCGCGCCCGCCCTCTTCCGCTCGATCAGCCTGGAAATGCTCGACTGCAACCCGCCGTCGTCTATCACGCCTGCCGCCAGTTCGTCGAACGCCATCGGCACGACGCCCATCCCCCGTTCGATCCAGAGACAGGCCATCACCGGACGGAGCACGTAGAAATACTTTTTCAGCCACACCGTCTCGCCTTGCAGATACTCGCGGAAGTTTCCCTTCGCCATGTGCAGATAGTGGTGGAGACAGGCGGCAGGCTGGTAAAACTCCTGCGCAAGCGCACGCAGTCCCGACACCGCAGCCCTGTCTTCACGGTACACGATGGGCGACGAGAGCCATTCCAGCAGGACGGGATTGGATTTCTTCATCAGGCGCAGGCTCTTGCGCAAATCCCATCCGTTCACGTCCAGCAAATCGTCTATCGGCAACTCGATCACGTCCCGACCTTCCTCGATGGAGAGATACCAGTCGCGCGTGTGGCAATAGATGAAGCGCACATCCCAGTCGCTGTCGGAAGAAGCGAATCCCCAGCCACGGCTGCCGGATTCGCAGGCGTAGAGGATACGGACATCGTGTTCCGACTCGATGCGGGAAAGGATTTCCTGTATGCGTTGCTGCATGGTTCACTCCACCGGCAAGACGGGCTCAATCGTCATCCAGCCACATCCCCAGCAGGATGCCGGCAAGAAACACGCTGCCGAGGCTGTTTTTCGTTTTTCTGCGTTCCACTCTCTGGACATCCGGGCCGGAGAAAAGGAGGCCGATAAACCCGATGCACAGGATAATGGCGAAAAGCAGCAGCACGCCCCACATTGCCCACTCGACGACAGTTCCCATATTGCCTCCTTGAAATTCCGCTTGGGGAAAGTCCGGCGCCCGGCAAGCTCAAAATCTGAGCCTGTCATCCATGCCTTTCAGATTCAACGCCAGCAACCGCCGCAATATCTCTTCATCTGCCATCTCCGGCGTGTTGATGCGATTCACGACCGGTCTTTTTGTGTCCGCAGTCTGGCATGCCAGTAACTCGGCCGCCTTCTTTGGTGAGCCACCGAAACGATCATAATGGCATCCGCTTCGGCCGCATAGAAAAGGCTACAGGGAAAACTCCGCAACACCTTGCGGCGGATATCCGAACGGATGACTGTTGCGGCAAGCGGCGCTTCCGCCACCTCATCAGTCGCACGATGCACGGCCACCACGAACACCACCCCCACCCGGCGGCCTCGCTTTCGTAGTAACGCGCCGCCTCGCGAAACTCCTCATCCGCCTCGGGCAGGAATTCAATCTTCACGACAATTCGGAAAGTGCGCGGCGGAATACCTCATCGGCGGGAATACCTTGCGTGCGCCCGGCGCGATACGCTTCCAGGCGGCGTTCCGACTCCTCCAGCCACATCAGCCCCAACTCGGAAGGCGTAGGCTCATCCAGGCTCAAAATCAGCTTGCCTGCCAACGCGGCACGATCCTCGATGTCCAGCGCCATCGTCTCCTTGGTCAACTCTTCTATGTTCGTTTGCATGATGAGCCTCCTGTTAACTACAGTTCCATTTTAACATTCGCTCCGCGCCAGATTCAGCGCCAGCAATTGCACAAATCGGAAAAATGGAACGGGTAGCTGGCGTACTCCCTGAGCGGGTTGTCACGTCACTTGCCGATGAATTCGCGCGGCATCATGACCGCGCCTGGCAGCGGCCCGCCGTTATGCCCATGAGATATTCGCAATGCCACGCAGTTCGGGAGAATGACCTATTTCTGCTTCCAGCCCCCGCTGTCCTGCACCCACCACCCCGGCTTGGCGCGCTGTATCCAGCGCTGCGCGAAGGTGTTGCGGATTTCCGCCTGCCATTCAGGATGGCCGTTGGCGTTGGCAATCTCGGCATACAGCGCGTTGCGGTCGTTGTTCTGCGACGCCACCATGGCATTCACTGCCTGGCGCTGTGCCAGCGGCACGCTGCTGGCATCGCGCACGGCGAGCATGCCGTCGGAGGTCAACCCCACTGCGCCGCTGTCGAGATAGGGACGCAGATCATGGAAACGGTCGCGCAAGGACTGCCTCAATGCTTTTGCGGCCGGCGTATTGGTCTCGAAGTCCACGGCAAATACATTAAACGCGGCGGTCAACGCAAGCAGGGACACGATAAATCTGATCGGCTTCATCATTTCGGCTCCTTCCTGGCGGGCTCCGCCGGCTTGTCGGCATTATGGTTCTGCATGACTTCCTCGATGATCTTGTCCGCGGCTTTCTCGGCGGCCGCGGCGGGGAAGTAGATGTTGATGGTGACGCAGGCGCTCAGCGCCAGGCCAGCGAAAGCTATCCAGAGTTTTTTCATCGTCCCTCCTCTATCGATAAACGGTTTATGTCCACGACACTTGCTTCTACGGTTTCACTTGACCACAGCCTGCATGTTGCCCTGTGTCACACGCTTCAGGCGCGCAATCAGTTCGTCCCACGAAACACTGCGATTGTAGCCCATCACGGTGATTGCCGGAATGCCGCCGCCCTTGACGATGGTATAGGCCCCGTTGCCGTTGTCCACGCCGCCCATCGCGCATACGCCGTTGCGCAGCCTGCAGCTCCAGCCGATGCGGTCGTAACCGAAATTCTCGAAGAAGCGCAGGTAGCTGCGCTGGATCGCGGCCACCGCGCCCGCGCCGCCCAAGGCGGAGATATTCTGCACCGCGCGCTGGCTGATCTTCTTCGGGTAGTTTCCGGGGCTGCTGGCTATGCGCGCATCGAAGCGTGCAGGCTCCCAATCCTGCAGCTCCAGATTGTTCACGTCGGCGTCGATGCGCCCCTGCATGCTGCCGAACGAGAAGGTGCGCGTCAGCAGGTCGAGATCGAGTTCGCGCATGCTGAGGCTGCCGGACAGGCGCGGCGCGTGCCCGAAGGGATCGATCAGCTTGAGCTGCGTCGCCGCCACCGTGCCGTCGAAGACGTTGAAGATCAGCGCGCCGTCCACGTCGATCTCGCCGCCGTCGTAGCTGACCTTGGGGATGCTCCCCGCGAGGGTGCCGAGCATCTTCGGCCAGCCCGCCGCCTGGCTGAACTGCTCCATCGAAATCCGGCTGAGCGAGGCGGCGAATTGCCAATGCCACCCCGCATTCTCGCGATGCAGCCTGAAATCGCGCAGCTCGAGCTTTCCGTCCAGCACCGGCAGCACGCCCTGCGCCACACCGAAATCCATGCCGCGCATCTCCACCTGCCACCGCCCGCCTCCCAGCGGCACGCCGAGCAGCGTGCCGCCCGCGAAGGCGACGCTGGCGGTGCGCGGCGCATCCCTTTGCCAGTCGATCTCGCTGTTCACGCCGAGCAGCGCAAAGCGCCGTTCGGCATCGGCGATGCCCGCATCGCGCAAGGACAAGCGCAGCGCCTGCGTCGCGCCGCCGCGGTATTGCCAGTCCACATCCGCATGGCCGTAGAGGGAAGACTCGGCCAGCGCGCCCTTGTCCAGGAACGGCCTGATGTAATCGGCGAACAATTTTTCCAGCGCGAGGTTGTCGCCGCGCGCCGTGCATTCCGCCAGCGCGCCCCGCTCCATGTCCCAGAGCGCCGCAAGCTGCACGCGCCCGGTTTCCGGCTGCTCGATCACGGCCTGTCCGATTTTGAGCGATGCGCCGTCCAGGCTGCCGGAGGCAACAATCCTATGCCCCCCGCGCAAATACAGCGGCTGCCAGAACATCTCGCCGGACTCCCAGGCGATGTCGCCTTGCCAGGTCCAGAGCGCGGCCTTGCGCGCGGCCGCGAACCTGACGGTGCCGCGCAGCTTTTCCGCCGCGTGCAGGCCGCTCGCATCGCTGAACCCCGCCTCGGCCAGTTGCAAGTCGGCATCGACGGCATTCATGCCGGATGCGCTGCCGCCGATGCGCCATGTGCCGCTCAGTGCGCCCTGGTTGGGCAGCGGCATGCTCGCGGGAAGGAAGGCTGCGAACTGTTTGGCCGGTGTGTTGCGCAAAGCTGCCGAGACCTGCCAGTTGCCGGTATCGAAGCGATAGTCGAATTCCATGGCCATGCCCGGCAGTTGAGCCATATTGCCGCCGTGGCAGCTCATGCCGGCCGTGGAAAGCGCGAAACTCGCGCAATGGAGCGACAGGTTGCGCAGGCTGCGCTGCTGCACTTTCAGCTCGGCGATGCGCAAATCCGCCGAACCGTTCTCGGGCAGGGTCAGCGCGATGCCGCGTGCGGCGAAATCCGGTGCAGCGATGTCGGCGATGCTCAGGGAAAGCTCTGCGGCGCCGGCCATGGATGAGGAGAACAGCAACGCGCCCAGTGCTGTTGGTATGCACCGGTCGAGCCGTTTCCGTAAATGAATCACTGCGTGGAGCATTCCATGCGCCCTGTCCTGCCGGATTGCAGAGCGCTATTGTCGCACGCAACAAAAAATCCCGAGGACGGCCCCGGGATTTCTGCATGGAGAGAAGTTCAGGCGAAGTTCTTCGCCACGAATTCCCAGTTCACCAGGCTGTTGAGGAAGGTCTCGACGAACTTGGGGCGCAGGTTGCGGTAGTCGATGTAGTAGGCATGCTCCCAAACGTCCACGCAGAGCAGCGCCTTGTCGCCGGTGGTCAGCGGCGTGCCGGCCGGCCCCATGTTGACGACGTCCACGCTGCCGTCGGCCTTCTTCACCAGCCAGGTCCAGCCGGAGCCAAAGTTGCCCACCGCCGAAGTCTGGAACACCTTCTTGAATTCGTCGAAGCTGCCCCACTTCTTGTTGATCGCAGCCGCCAGCGCGCCGCTTGGCGCGCCGCCGCCGTTCGGCTTCATGCAGTTCCAGAAGAAGGTATGGTTCCACACCTGCGCGGAATTATTGTAGATGCCGCCGGGAGGCGCCTTCCTGATGATGGCTTCCAGGTCGAGCTTCTCGTATTCGGTGCCCTTGATCAGGTTGTTGAGGTTGGTGACATAGGCCTGATGGTGCTTGCCGTAGTGGTACTCGAAAGTCTCCTGGGACATGTACGGCTGCAGTGCATCCATGGCGTAGGGCAGTGCGGGTAAAGTGTGTTCCATTGTCGTTCTCCTTGTTGTGTCAGCAAGTTACCGCGTCCGATTCTAGCCAAACACCGGACGGCAAACAATGAGCTGTATCACCTATTTTCACTGCCGGGTGTACCATTTTGGCATGAGCCCCATGCCCCGCTTCCTGTGCGACGAGATGCTCGGCCGGCTGTGCCGCTACCTGCGCGCCGCCGGATACGACGCGCTACTGGCCAACGGCGGCCGCAGCGATGCCGAACTGCTGCGGCAATGCCGCGAAGAAGGGCGCTACTTCCTGACGCAGGATCAACTGATCGAAGAGCATAAGGCGGCGCGGGGTATCGCGCTGCTCCTGCCGCAGGGCGGCCTCGATGAACTCGCCGCAACGCTCGGAGCGCACTTCAGGCTCGACTGGCTGGCCCATTCCTTCACCCGCTGTCTGGAGGACAACACGCCATTGGTTGCGGCCGATGCCGCGGCAGCGGCGCGCGTACCCGCCGATGCGCTGAGGCCGGATGAGCCGCTGTCTCATTGCCCAGTGTGTGAAAGAGTGTATTGGCGCGGCTCGCACTACAAGCGCATGCGTGCGAAACTCGAAACATGGCAAACGGCTAGAAAAGAGCCATCTGCCCCGCACGTGACGGCGGTCTGAAGCTGCGGGTATCGAGCGGCGCATCGTCGAGGTTCATGCCCAACCGCCCGCATGCGACCTGGAAGCGCTGCGCCAGTAGTTCGGAGAACTGGTCGCTGTAGCGCAGGTAGCTGCCCAGGCCGGCATCGCTCCCGCCGCGCATCTCGCGCAGCCGGTTCATTACATGCGCCGCCTTGAGCGGATAGTGTGTCGCGAGCCAGTCCTCGAACAGTTCCTTCACCTCGTAAGGCAGGCGCAGCAGGCTGTAGCCGGCACTGCGCGCACCGTGTTCGTGCGCGGCCTGCAGCACGCTCTCCAGCCCGGCGTCGGTGAGGAATGGGATCACCGGCGCGACCAGCACGCCGCAAGGCACGCCAGCCTCGTTCAGCCGTGCGATGGCCTGCAGCCTGCGGCGCGGCGAGGAGGCGCGCGGCTCCAGCTTGCGCGCCAGTTCCGCATCCAGCGTGGTGACCGAGATGTACACCTGCACCAGGCAGTTGCGCGCCAGCTGCGCGAGCAGGTCGAGGTCGCGCTCGACCAGCGCCGACTTGGTCACGATGGACAGCGGATGCCGGCACTCCGCGAGCACCTCGATGACCTGCCGCGTGATCTGCCACTCGCGCTCGATGGGCTGGTAGGGATCGGTGTTGGTGCCGAGCGCGATGGGCGCGCAGCGGTAGGATGGCTTCGCCAGTTCCGCGCGCAACAGCTTCGCGGCGTCCGGCTTGGCAAACAGCCTGGTCTCGAAGTCCAGCCCCGGCGAGAGATTGAGATAGCCGTGGCTGGCACGCGCAAAACAATAGATGCAGCCATGCTCACAGCCGCGATAGGCGTTGAGCGACTGCGAGAACGACGGATTGGACGCATCCTGGCGCTGGATCACGCTCCTTGCCTTCTCCACCGTCACCGTCGTTTTGAATGGCGGCAGCTCCTCGTCCGCCGTACTCCAGCCGTCGTCAACCCGCTCGCGCGCCACGCTCTCGAAACGCCCCTCGATCTGCATGGTCGCGCCGCGGCCTTTTGCTGCTTCGTGTTTCACTTCCGTAACCCTGAAACCATTGCGCTCATTCTAATGGGTTTGTTACCTCGCACAACGTTCCGTCTGCGAATACCAGCGCACAGCGCAGCTCCTTGACTGCATAAACTACCTGCATTGCCGCGCGGTATTCCTGCATCTGCGCGCGGTAGCGCGCTGCGTCTTCACTGTCGCCGAGCTTATAGTCCAGCACCCACACCTCGTCGTCGAATTCGACCAGCCGGTCGATGCGCTTCAGCTCGCCCTGCGCGTTGACGTAGGGCATCTCGTTGCAGGCGCTGCGGTATTGCCGCGCGTCGAAGAAGCGTGCGAGTTGCGGCGCGGCGAGCAGGTGCTGGACCTGTTGCCAGAGCGGTTCGAATTCTTCGGCGGGGAGGGCGAGGCGTTGCCGGAGTTCATGCTCGTCCACCACCCTGCCTTCCGTAAGGTGTTGCAGCAGCGCGTGCAGCCAGATGCCGCGCTGCTGCTGCGCGGTGTTGCGGGCGGCGCGCTGGCCGGTGGGGATGATGGGAGGCAGTTCGATTGTGGCATCCCCTCCCCCTTGCAGGGGGAGGGATAGGAAGGGGGTAGATGCGTCATCACACCACTGTTCAACCCCCATCCCAACCTTCCCCCTGCCTGGGGGAAGGGGCTGACGCAAACCGCATTGTTCCACCGCCGCCGCGATGCGGTCGTACCACGACAGCGCTTTCTTCTTTCCCTCTTTGTCTTCGCCCTTGCTGTTGCCGCTCACGATGAGCGCTTGCTGTGCACGGGTCATCGCGACGTAGAGCAGGTTCATCTCTTCGCGAGCCTGTTGTGCGGCGTCCTGCTCAAACAGTGGCGCGCGTTTCCTTCCGCGCGAGGCCTGGTCAGCATAGAAGGAGAAATGCAGCGGCTGCGGCTCATGCGTCGGCCAGTCGAGCAGCACGTCGTTGCCTTCCCGGTTGTTCTTTTCCGCGTTCGCATCGAGCAGCCAGACGATGGGCGCTTCCAGCCCCTTCGATTCGTGCACGGTGTAGATGCGCACCGCGTTGCCCGCCGTGCCTAACCTGCCTTCGTCCGGCGCGTCGTCCGGGCTGTCGCGCAGTTCGCGCAGCTCCTGCAGGAAGCGCGGCAGGCTGGGGTAGCGCCCGGCATCTACAGAGAGCGCGATCTCCATGAAGGCATGTAGGTTGGCGGCGACCTTGGCGCGCATCTCGGGCGGCAGCACGGCGGTGTAGCGCGCCAGCACGTCGCCCTTGAAATAGATGCGGTCTAGCAGGTCGTGCACCGGGAGTTTGTCGGCGAGCGCGAGCCAGCTCTTCAACAGGCTGGCGGCACGCTGCAATGCGGGCGAAGGATCGGCTAGGTGCTGCAGGCGTTGCCACCACGATGAACGCTGGCTCTGTTCCTCCGTTCGTGGTGAGCCTGTCGAACCATGAACGGAGGAAGGATTAATAAATTGCCCTTCGACAGGCTCAGGGCGAACGGCATTTTTAATGCCGGAATTCTCCGAAATTGCCATCAAGTCCGCATCGCTGCACGCAAACACCGGCGTGCGCAGCACCTGCGCGAGCGCGAGGTCGGCGAAGGGGGTGATGAGGAAGGTCAGCAGTGCCTGCAAATCTTCCGCCTCCAGCGTGTCGAGCAGGCCGCCGCGCCGCGAAGTGATGAAGGGAATGTGTTTCGCGCGCAGCGCCTCCTCGTACACCGCGAGGTGGGTGCGGCCGCGCACCAGCACCATGATGTCGCCGTAAGTCGCGCGGCGTTCTTTTCCTTCGTTGTTCACCGACCAGCCGCCGACGATGGTTTGCAGCAGCTCGGCGAACTGCACGGCTTCCTTGTGGCGCGCGCCTTCTCCGGCTTCCTCTCGCGGCGTGGTTAGCGGGTCGCGCAAGGCCAGCGGCGCATCCTCAACGTCTTCTTCCTCGCCCTGCTTGGCGACTGCCAGCGGCAGCACCGCTACATGGCCGGGCAAGTCGCGCTGATGGGTCTGGTGCTCGACGAACTCGAAGCCGTGCGGCTGCTCGCGAAACACCGTGTTCACCGCATCGACGACAGGCTGCGCGTTGCGGCGCGTGAGGCTGTTGCCCAGCGTCGCCGCGCCGAAGTTCTCCTGTAGATATTCGCGCGCCACGCCGAACAGCCGCGCGTCGGCGCGGCGGAAGCGGTAGATGGACTGCTTGGGGTCGCCGACGACGAACACGGTGGGCTGCGATTCGACCGCGACTGCCGCGTCGAACCACGCGCACATGATCTGCCATTGCAGCGGGTTGGTGTCCTGGAACTCGTCGAGCAGCACATGGCGGTAGCGGCTGTCGAGCTTGTACTGCATGGTCTCGGCGTGTTCGCTGACTTGCAGCAATCGGCACAGTTGCCACTCCAGATCGGAGAAATCCATCTGCTGTTTTTGCTGCTTGAGCGCCTGATAACACTCAAGGAATGCGACGCCGCAGTGCAGCACGGCTTCGTTGAGGCGATAGGCCTGCTGCTCGGCGAGCGTGTCGCGCACGGCTTGCAGGCTGGCTTGCAAATTGTTCAGCGCAACGGCAAACACAGCCTCATTCTGATTTTTGGTGGACTTGAGCTTGCGCGGTTCACCTGCCTGGGTGAACAGCAGCGGCCATGCCTTATCAAAACGTTCACTCTCCGCGGAGCCCGTCCAGGCGCATTCCAGCAGGCTCGCACTCTCTTGTTGCTTGGGAGTTCCGTTGCCCGCAAGCTGGCGCGCGAATGCGAACAACACCTCTTCGCTGTTGCCGTTCCGGCCCCATTCCACGACGGGGTCATGCTCCATGTCCACCGCAAGATCGGCGCGCAGCTTGTCCAGCGCGAAGCCCAGCGCACCCTCTCCCCCAGCCCCTATCCCGCCTGCGGGCGAGGGGAGATGTGAGGTATAAGCCCACCACTCGGCGCGCTTGGCGAGGAAGTTGAACAGCAGCTTGCGCGTGTTATACAGGCCGCATTCGCCGAACAGCCATTGCATGTGCTGCGCCTCGATGCTGTCCGGCTGCCTGCGCATCTGCTCCAGCAGCTCTTCCCACGCCTCTTCCTGGCAGCTAGCGGCACGCTCCAGCAGGGTCATGCCCTGCATCACGTCGGCGTTCAGCGGCGCGCGTTGCATGACCTGCATGAACCAGCCGTGGAAGGTGCTGAGGGTGATGCCGGGCTGCGCCAGCAGCACGCTGGCATACAGGCCGCGCGCGCGCTGCACCTGATCGTCGCTCAGGCCATCCAGCCCGCGCTCGGCAAAGAACCGGCGCACCGCCACCTCGTCCGACATCGCCAACTCGCGCAGCCAGAGTTGCAGACGCGCCTGCATCTCCTGCGCCGCCTTGCGCGTGAAGGTGATCGCAAGTATCTGCGAGGGCTGCGCACCATCCAGCAGCAGGCGCACGATGCGCGACACGAGCAGCCAGGTCTTGCCGCTGCCGGCGCAGGCTTCGACGACGGCGCTGCGCTTCGGATCGAGGGCGATATGGTTAGTCATGCAGCCCCTCTCCCCCGCCCTCTCCCGCGAGGGGAGAGGGAGTATCTGCGGCCCACTCCCCCTTGCGGCACACGCCGCGCATCTCGCAATACAGACACACCGAATCGATGCCGTTTGCGGGCAGCCCTGCGCCACCGCGTATCTCCGCCATCGCCTGTACCAGGCGCTCGGCATTGAGCTGCGCGAGCTGCGGGACATCGTGTCTGGGTTCCACCAGCTTCACTTTGCCGTTTTCGATGCTGACGAATGCCGCATCCGCCGCCTCATGCGCGTAGGCATAGCACGCGAGCTGCACGTCCTCGCCCGGCTCTTTCAATTTCTTGCTCAACACCTGATCGCTCTGCGTCTTGTAGTCGAGCACGAGTTTCTCTTCTCCCCGCACATCCAGGCGGTCGATGCGCCCGCGCAGCCGTATGCCTTCCAGCTCCCAATCGAAAGCTTGCTCGGCCTCGGCGTAACGCCAGCCTTGCGCCTCGTTTTCCGCCTGCCATTCGAGGTAGGCGGGCAAGGACTGGTGCCAGCGCGCCAGCCAGGCGCGCGCTGCGAAGTCCTGCTCCAGCAGGTCGGCGAATACCTCTTCGCCGATCCGGCGCAAGGCGGCTCCCATTTCGTCGGAAGGATGCCCGCTCACCTGCGGATAGCTTTCGTGGAAGCGGCGCAGGATGTCGTGCACGCGCTCGCCGTAGTCGCGCTTCTCGATGGCCTCCTGCACCTCGTCGAGTTCGTTGAGGCGCAGGATATGCCGCGCATAAAACTGGTAGGGACAGGCCACCAGCGAGTTGTAGGCGCTGATGGATACGCTCTCAGGCACAACCTCTTGCACCACTGACGGCGCGGGCTGCGTCGCCTGCGGCAGCGCCACGCGATGCGCGTCTTCCACCGCGAGGCAGGCGTGCAGTTTGTGCTCGCTCAGGTCGTCACCATGCGCCCGCTCATGCTCGTCACGCAGCATCTGCAAATAGGGGCTGAGCATCTGTTGCTCGCCGTTCCGCTCTTTCTGCCAGGTAACAAGCACGCAGCCGTTCAGCGCGAGCAAGGCCAGCAGGTCGTCGCGCTGCCTTGCGGCATGCGCGGCGCGCGTGGGCAGATTGAGGCTGCTGCGCACCGCGTCGTTGAACCAGCGCCCGCCGTCCGCTGCGCTGGGCAGGTGGTCGGCATCACAGCCCAGCAGCAGCACCGCATCGAAGGCGCGCCAGCGCGTCGCGGCGAGATGGGTGAAGCGCACCGGGCTGTCGATGCCGCTGTCGCGGTAGGTCTGCGTATCGAGCTGCTGCGCGAGCCAGCGCCGCCACTCGCGGAAGGCGTAGCGCCCGCCATCTTCGGCCAGCTCCTGCTGCCAGGCGTCGAGCGCGCGCAGCAATTGCTGGCCTGCATCGTCCTGCCGCAGGCCGGTGTCGATACCCAATACATTCAAACTCTCACGCAACGCGCCCAGCCAGTCCGCGAGCGTCTTCTTCCGGTTCTGCTCCAGCAGGGCCGCCGCCTGGCGCAGGCGCGCGAGCGGCTGATGCAGCGAAGTCTCATGCCCGGCCAGCACAATGAATGCCTCCAGTCCATCGACGATGTTGCGTTTGCGCAGCAACTGTTCCAGCTGATAAACCGCCGCCTTGCGCTCTACAGCAGGCATATCGGCGAAGATGAACGGCGACTTGAGCAGGTCAAGCAGGTCGTGGTGGTAGAAGTCGCTCTGCAGCGCGGTGAGCCAGCGGTCCAGTACGGTGCTCACCGACAGCGTGGCGAAGGTCCAGCCGGTCTCATCCGCGACCAGCACCTCGGCGCGCTCCAGCAAAGCCCTCATGCGCCGCGCCGCCACGCGATCCTGCGCGACGACGGCGATATCGTGCTTGTCCTCACCCAGCCAGCGGCGCACCTGCATCGCGGCGGCGCGGGCTTCCTGTTCGAGGGAAGTGGCGGCAAAAAATAATGGTGAATTGATCTGTGCTTCCATTTCACGCAGATCGAACACCGTCACCTCGGCGCGTTGCGCATACTCGTCGAGGAAGCGTTGCTCCAGCGCGTCCCAGTCCGAGGTGCGCAGCACATACAGCGGCGTGTCGGCCTGCCGCACAAGCTTCGCCAGGCGCTGCTGGCGGGCGCGCGCCGCGTCCAGTTCTTCGCCTGACTGCATCGCGTGCCACAGCTCGAACACCAGCCGCGCTTCCAGTTGCAGCGTGCTGTTCTGCCGCGCCTGCCAGGCCTGCTGCACAACGGCGGAAAAGGCTTCCGCATCGGAGGGCAACTCGTGCAGCGCATGGGTAAGCTCGTCGAACAGGCCCAGCAGTTCCTGCGTCATGCTCCACAGGTCGGCATGCTCGAACCATTGCTGCCTGCGCAGATGCTGGTACAGCAAGGCGCTGCGCTGGCTGTCGGTGATGAGGGGCGCAGCTAGCGGGATGGATTGTGCCCAGTCGTTGAGCGTCACCATGTGCGGCAATAACAAGGCGGGAAGATTGGCCGCCGCGCTTAGCGCCTGCGCCAGCGGTTGGGCAACGTGGTAGTTGGGCAACAGGACGGTCGCCCTGCGCAGGTCGGGCAGTTCCTGCGCGTGGCAGGACAGGATATGGCTGGCTACGCTATCGAGAAAAACCGGACTCAACGCTCAAGAAACCGCAACTTATCCTTCAGGCCGCGCCATTTGTCGGCATCGGCGGGTGCATCCTTCTTCTCGACGATGGGCTTCCATTTTTTCGCCAGTTCGGCATTCAGCGCGGTGAAATGGAGCTGGTCCTTCGGCAGGTCGTCCTCGGCAAAAATCGCCTCCGCCGGGCATTCCGCGACGCACAGCGTGCAATCGATACACTCGTCGGGGTCGATCACCAGGAAATTCGGCCCTTCGCGGAAGCAGTCCACCGGGCACACTTCCACGCAGTCGGTGTATTTGCACTTGATACAATTTTCCGAAACGACATAGGTCATGGCGGCGCTCCTACCGAACAAGGGTCGTGGCATTCTAGCAGAGCAGGACTATAATGCGCGCATTGCATTGCACCCCGGCGCAACACCCGGCAATTGTGGAGGATTTATGCCGAAATTCGATTTCGCCCTGACGACGCGGGACGGGCAAAAAGTCGAGAGTGTCCAGATCTACGGCAAGGACTTGCCGGATGCGGAACGCAAGCTGCGCCAGATGTACCTCAATTGCCAGGTGACGCAATGCAAGGTTGTCAGCCACGAAAAAGAATTATCGCAATCGGCGGACATAGAAGACGTGCTGACGCTGATCGTCAAAAACAGCTGAATCTCAACTGCCCCGGATAAACCCGTCCGCCATCAATTCGTCAAGCAATGCATCGTAATCGTGCGCCCCGCGGCTGTTGGGTGCGTGCTCGAAGATCGTCTTGTTCAGCGACGGGCTTTCCGCCAGGCTGACGTTTTCAGAAATAAGCGTCCTGCACACATCCGCGCCGAATTCCGCTTCCGCCATCAGCAGGACATTCCTCGCCATGCGCCGCCGCGAGTCGAAACGGGTGAGCAGGTAGCGGCGGTTTACCCGGCGCTTGAGCACCCGTTCGAGCGCCTTGAGGGTCTTCTGTATCTGGATGGCGCCCTTGAGGGACAGGTAATCCGCCGACATGGGGACGATGACGCCATCGCTGGCGAAGATCGCATTCAACGAGAGAACACCAACCAGCGGGCAACAGTCGATTATCCAGTACTTATCCCCGACTGCCGTTTTTTCCGCCTGCAGGCTTATGTTCAGCTTGTTGATTGCGTTGTAGCCCTTGCCGTACAGCGCATCCACCTTGGACAGCTCGATATGCGACGGGATGATGCCGATTCCGCTGGCCGACTCCTGGATCATTTCGCGCAACGGGCGGTTGCGCTGGAACAGGCTGTAAATGCTGTCGTCGCCGGACTGGGCAGTAATGCCGGCAATGGCGCCGAGTTGCGCCTGCGGGTCAAGGTCGATACCCACCGGCTTGTGCCCGCGCCGCGCCAGTGCGGCGGCCAGATTAATCGCCGTGGTCGTTTTACCTACCCCGCCCTTCTGGTTGAATACAGCGACTATCGTCATGTTCCGGTGAGAACCAGGATCAGTCCTGAAGTATGCAGTCCGCGCAATTCTAGCAGACCAAAGCCCTGCACCGGTCGCTGCAAGCATCAGCCCCTGGCAAGGCCGTGAGAAAATGGCGGCTGGGTTATACAAGCTTTGCCGGAGCCGTCCAAACCGCCTATAATCGCCCAAAATTGCAATTAAACCGGATCTTATGAATGCCCTCCGCCTCCTCATAGCACTCGCCGCCATCGCACTGACCGGCTGCGCCTCCACCCACACGAAAAACCCGTCCGATCCGCTGGAATCATTCAACCGCGGCATATACCAGTTCAACGATACCGTGGACAAGGCCATCGCCAAGCCGGTCGCACAAGGCTACAGCGCCGTGATGCCGGTTCCCGGCAAGGTCATGGTAAGCAACTTCTTCTCCAATCTGGACGATGTCATCGTCACCGCCAACGACCTGCTGCAATTCAAGTTTGCCCAGGCGGCCTCCGACGGCGCGCGCTTCCTGTTCAACACCACCTTCGGCGTGTTCGGCCTGTTCGATGTCGCATCCCGGCTGGAAAAACATAACGAAGATTTCGGCCAGACACTGGGCTACTGGGGCATAGGCAACGGCCCCTATCTCGTGCTGCCCTTCCTGGGATCGAGCACCGTACGCGACGGTGTAGGGCTGTATGCAGACAGCTTTCCGAGCAGAATCCGCCATGTGAACCACATGCGCACCCGCAACCAGTTGTATCTGACCAAAGCCATCAACCTCCGCGCGCAATTGTTGGACCAGGAAAAGGTGCTGGACGAGGCGGCACTCGACCGCTATGAATTCATCCGCGACGCCTACCTGCTGCGCCGCGAGAGCCTCGTCTACGACGGCAATCCGCCGCGCGAAAAATACGAGGAAGAGGAAAATGGCTTCGAGTACAAGCAAACACCGATTCCCAGCGTGCCCTCGTCGCAGCAGAACAACGCACCCGCAATCCGGCCGACCGGCACGGTGCAGCAGCTGTCTGCCGCACCGGAAATAAACGCCGAACGCCCCGGCGTCAACAAGGTATGGATCGCACAGCGCACCGGGATACGCTGACCAAGCACCGCTACATGCCACTTTGACACCGCAAAGCAGTTAAAAAAAGCGGTGCAAACAGGAGAGAGAGTGAAACAATGCAGGCAATCTTTGCCCCTGCCATCACCCTGCTGAACCGCTGGGGTTACACTAAAAAGTTCACGCTGCTGTGGCTGCTGTCCATGATCGCGATTGCGGTGGTGGTGTACAGCCTGTTCGTCAGCCTCGAGCGCATCATCCATCCCTCGCAGCGGCAGCTGGAGGGCATCGTACTGCTAAAACCCATCGCCCAGACTGTGCAGGCCATCCAGTTGCATCGCGGGATCTCGGCCGCTCTGCTCGGCGGCAACGAGACCATGCGCGAGCGGCGCGCTGCCCAGGAAAAGGCCGCCGTCGCCGCATTCAAGGCCATGGAAGCCAGGCTGCCCGCCAGCATGGTTTCGGGCGAGGACTTCCTGCTTATCAAGGCGGACTGGGAACTGTTGCGCAATAACGGGCTGAACCTCACGGTCGCCGAAAATTTTGCCGCGCATTCCCATTTGATCGAGCAACTCCAGTTGTTCAAGGTGTTCGTTTCCGACGAATATTTGCTGACGCTGGATCCTGAGCTTGCCTCGTTCTACCTGATCGACACGGCCATCAACAAGCTGCCGCATACGCTCGAACATCTCGGGCAAATTCGTGCCTACGGCACCGGCATCCTGACCGGCAGGCGGGTCAGCGAACTCCAGAAGGCCGACCTCAGGGTCATGATCGCCGAGCTCAACAACACGCTCAGGCTCCTCGAAATCAACCTCGACAAGGCCGGCCGCTACAACCCATCGGTGCATGCATCGCTGATAGCGGCTTACGGCGACATTGCCGGTTCGTCCCGGCAAATCACCGGACTCGTGGCATCGGACATTCTCACCGGCCGCCTTGCCACGCCACCCGGCGAGTTCCTGGATACCGCCACCTCGGCAATCGACCGGAGTTATACGCAAATGTACGCCTCCCTGCTGCCCACGGCCGAAGCCCTCATCGAGGCGCGCATTACTCAAGCAAAGAAAACGCTGTACACGAGCACCGCCATCGCCACCCTGGCATTCCTGCTGGTGGTCTACCTGTCGGTCAGCATCTATTACGCGATCGTCGGTAGCATCCACTCGCTGGCCCGCTCCGCACGCGCCTTCGCCGGCGGCAACCTGGGCATGCGCATCAAGCTCGACACGCGCGACGAACTCAGCTGGGTGGGCGACAGTTTCAACCAGATGGCCGACGGTTTCAATGCCATGCTCGAGGCGCGCCGCGAGGACGAAGCGCGACTGCGCACCATCATCGAGACCGCGCTGGACGCCGTGGTGCAGATGGATGCCAAAGGAATCATCACCGGCTGGAACCACCAGGCGGAAAAAATCTTCGGCTGGACGCGCGAGGAAGCGCTCGGGCGAACGCTGAGCGAAGCAATCATCCCGCCCCAGTACCGTGAAGCGCACACCCGCGGCCTGGAGCGTTTCCTGGCCTCCGGCAAGGGAGCCATATTGAACTCGCGGGTCGAACTGCTGGGGCTGCACCGCGATGGCCGCGAATTTCCCGTCGAATTGTCCATCACCGCGATCCTCACGGCGGACGGGTACGAATTCAATGGCTTCATCCGCGACATCACCAGGCAGAAGGAATCCGAGGAACTGATCTGGAACCAGGCCAATTTCGACACCCTGACCGGCCTGCCGAACCGCCACATGTTCCACGACCGCCTCGCACAGGACATCAAGAAGGCGCATCGTGCCGGCCTGAAAACGGCGCTGCTGTTCATCGATCTCGACAAGTTCAAGGAAGTCAACGACACGCTGGGGCACAGCATGGGCGACACCCTGCTCAAGGAAGCAGCGCACCGCATCAGCGGTTGCGTGCGCGAGACCGACACCGTGGCGCGCCTGGGCGGCGACGAATTCACCGTCATCTTGGCGGAGCTCGAAGATACCGGCAGCGTCGAGCGGATCGCCGAAAACATCTTGCAAAACCTGGCCAAGCCGTTCCGGCTGGAAGACGAGATGGCCTACGTATCGGCCAGCATCGGCATCACGCTGCACCCCAACGATGCCTTCGAGGCGGAAGACCTGCTCAAGAATGCCGACCAGGCGATGTACGCCGCCAAGAACGGAGGGCGCAACCGCTTCAGTTATTTCACACCATCCATGCAGCAGGCGGCGCAAGCCCGGCTGCGCCTGACCAACGAATTGCGCGGTGCGCTGGCCGCCGGCCAGTTCACGGTTTATTACCAACCCATCGTGGACCTGGCCACCGGCCGCATCAACAAGGCGGAGGCGCTGGTCCGCTGGCAGCACCCGGAACTCGGCCTGGTCAGTCCGGCGCAGTTTATCCCGCTGGCCGAGGAAACCGGATTGATCGTCGAGATCGGCGACTGGATATTCAGGGAGTCGGCACGCCAGCTGAAGCTGTGGAGAATGTTGTGCAACGACAACTTGCAGATAAGCGTGAACGTGTCACCCGTGCAGTTCGGCAGCACCCTCGGCAGATCGCACCGGGCATGGTTTGCCTATTTGCAGGAACTGGGGCTGCCGGGACAGAGCGTGGTCATCGAAATCACCGAAGGCCTGCTGCTGGATGCGGATACCAATATCACCGGCAAACTGCTCGAATTCCGAGACGCCGGCATCCAGGCGGCGATCGACGACTTCGGCACAGGCTATTCGTCACTGTCCTATCTGAAAAAATTCGACATCGACTACCTTAAGATCGACCAGTCATTCGTGCGCGACCTGGTGTCCGACCCGAACGACATGGCGCTATCTGAAGCCATCATCGTAATGGCGCATAAACTCGACCTCAAGGTAATCGCCGAAGGAGTGGAAACGGAGGCGCAGCGCAAGCTGCTGACCGAGGCAGGCTGCGACCACGCGCAGGGCTACCTCTTCTCGAAGCCGGTGCCGGCCGGAAAATTCGAGGAACTGCTGAAAAGCCAGCAACCGGAAAGCCATTCCTACCAGATATGATCCGGCAGCAACTGGAGACATCCAGCCGGATCCAATGAAAAAGGCCTGCGCGATGCAGGCCTTTTCGCCTCAGCCTTTTACGGCTCAGTTCCCAGAACGCAGCGCCTCGATGCGCTCGTCCAGCGGCGGGTGGGTCATGAACAGTCTGGCGAAGCCCTTGCCGCCGGAAATACCGAAGGCGGCCATTTTTTCCGGCAAGGCAGACTGCTCGTGGTTGATCTTCAGGCGCTCCAGCGCGGCGATCATCTTGTTGCGCCCCGCCAGGTTCGCTCCGCCCGCATCGGCACGGAATTCGCGCTGGCGCGAGAACCACATCACGATCACGCTGGCCAGGATGCCCAGCACCAGTTGCGCGGCGATTTCTGCGGCAAACGCACCCATGCCGGGGCCGTTGCGCCCATCGTTCTTGAGCAGCACGCGGTCGACGAAGTAGCCGAACAGCTTGGCGAAGAAGATCACGAAGGTGTTCACCACGCCCTGAATCAGCGCCAGCGTCACCATATCGCCGTTGGCGACGTGGCTGACTTCATGCGCCAGCACCGCTTCGGCCTCGTCGCGGCTCATGTTGTGCAGCAGGCCGGTGCTCACCGCCACCAGCGCGTCGTTGCGGTTCCAGCCGGTGGCGAACGCATTCACGTCCGGCGCGTCGTAAATCGCCACTTCCGGCATGCCGATTCCGGCGGCATCAGCCTGGCGGCGCACCGTTTCCACCAGCCAGCGCTCGGTCGGGTCGATCGGGTTCTCGATGACCTGCGCGCCGACCATGCGCTTGGCCGACCATTTGGACATCGCCAGCGAAATCAGCGAACCGGCGAAACCGATCACCGCCGACATCACCAGCAGTGCGGAGAAGTTGATGCCACCCGATTCATCCAGCCAGCGATCCACGCCGAGCAGGCGCAGGGTGATATTGATCACGAACAGCACCGCCACGTTGGTCAAAATGAACAGGAAAATTCGTTTCATACACTTGTCTCCATCAAACTAAAAAAGTGGGCGCAGTTTACCACTCCCCTTTGCCCGGTTGGTTATATGAGGGTTGCCGCCGGAATTTCAAGGCAAAACCGGCCAGCAACCCATCCAGCAGCATTAGAGCATCCGTAGGGAAATAAGTTGCCTTCACAAATTTGACATTAGTTCTAGTTAGAACATATAATATCCTAACTAGAACTTGATGAGCAGCCATGCCACAAAAACCCTTCATTCCAGTCTTACGCGAACTTGCCCGAGCCTATCAGGCATTCGAGACCTGCTCGGCGACTCACATCCGCACCCTTGACCTCACTCCGTCGCAATTCGACATCGTCGCCACGCTCGGCAATACAGATGGCATGAATTTCAAGGAGCTGGGAGAAAAAACCCTGATCACCAAGGGCACGCTCACCGGTGTGGTGGATCGCCTGGAGGCCAAGGGGTTGGTGCGTCGAGTTGCCTCGGCCAGCGACGGCCGCAGCCAGATCGTGCAACTGACGCACAAGGGAGAGGCACTTTTTGCCAAGGTGTTCCCAGCCCACCTGAAGTACATCGGACAGTCTTTCGCCTCCTTCTCGCAGGCTGATCTGGACACCATGAAAACTGAATTGACACGGCTGCGCACTGCGCTCTCTGCACCGAATAACCTCTCCACCCCCATGAAAGGAAAATCATGACCAAGCCCGTAAGCACGCAAAATAGTCCCTATGCAGTAGAACTCGAACCCGGTGACCACTACTGGTGCGCATGCGGCCTGTCGAAAAGCCAGCCGTTCTGCGATGGCGCCCATGAAGGAACCGGCATCAACCCGGTAAAATTCACCGTCACTGAAAAGGAAACAAAATATCTTTGCGGTTGCCGGGCCACCTTGGGCTCTCCGTTCTGCGACGGAACACACAACGGGCTTTGAACACCGACTCCAAGTCGCCATGTCAAATCACTACACCCGCACCGCCATCACGCTGCACTGGGCCATCGCCCTGCTGATCTTCGCCAACTTTCCGTTGGGCGTGTACATGCACGACCTGCCGCTGTCGCCGGACAAGCTCCGGCTGTTCAGCTACCACAAGTGGGTCGGCGTCACCGTCTTCATGCTGACCATGCTGCGCGTGCTGTGGCGCATCACCCACCGCCCCCCGCCGTTGCCCGTTGCCATGCCGCGCTGGGAAAAGCTTGCCGCCGAAACCGTGCATTACCTGCTCTATGCGCTGATCTTCGCCGTGCCGCTGAGCGGCTGGCTGATGAGCTCCGCCAAGGGCGTCCAGACCGTGTGGTTCGGCGTGCTGCCGCTGCCCGACCTGGTGAATAAGAACAAGGAACTGGGCGACCTGCTCAAGGAGGTGCACGAAGGCCTCAACTTCGTTATGCTCGGCCTGGTGCTCGCCCATATCGGTGCCGCGCTCAAGCATTACTTCATCGAGCGCGACGGGGTGCTGGCGCGCATGATTCCGTTTCTCGGGAGGAAGTCATGAAATACTGGCCGGCTTTTCTATTGCTGCTCGCAGCCACGCTGGCGTCCGGCGCGGAATTCACCGTGCTGCGGCCGCAACAAAGCAGCGTCTCCTTCGTGTCGAAACAGATGGGTGTGCCGGTGGAAGGCGGCTTCCGGAAATTCGCTGCGCACATTGCGATGGACCCGGCCAGGCCCGAGGCCGGCACGGCGCGCATCGACATCGACCTCGCCAGCATCGACACCGGCAGCGCCGAAGCCGACGCCGAAGTCGCGGGCAAGGCCTGGTTCGACACGAAGAACCATCCCGTCGCCAGCTTCGTCTCCGGCAGCGTCAGACCGTCCGGGGCTGGGCGCTACGAGGCGCTGGGCAAGCTGACCATCAAGGGCAAGACCCTGGATATCCGGGCGCCCTTCACGCTCAAACAGAATGCCGATACGCTGGTCATCGACGGCATGTTCCCGATCAGGCGCCTCGAGTACGGCATCGGCTCGGGCATCTGGGGCGACCCCGACACGGTCGCCGACGAAGTGCAGATTCGCTTCCACTTTACCGTTGCAAAAAAATAACCAACCCGAAAGGAAAACAACATGAATAAACTTCTCGCCGCTCTCCTCGCCACCCTGTTTGCCGCACCCGCCTGGGCCGCCGACAGCTACACCATCGACTCGCGCCACACCTTCCCGGTATTCGAGGTCAACCACATGGGCTTCTCGACCCAGCGCGGCCGCTTCAACAAATCCAGCGGCAAGATCGCCCTCGACACCGCCGCGAAGAAGGGCAGCGTGGAGCTGGTGATCGAGACCGCCTCGCTCGACATGGGACTCGACAAATGGGACGAGCACATGAAGTCCGACGAATTCTTCAACGTCGCCCAATTCCCCACCATGCGCTTCGTCTCGGACAAGCTGGTGTTCGACGGCGACAAGGTGGTTGCCGCCGAAGGCAGCTTCACCCTGCTCGGCGTGACCAGGCCGCTGACCCTCACTGTGAGTAACTTCCGCTGCACCATGCACCCGATGGCCAAAAAACCGGCCTGCGGCGCGGACATCTCCGCCACACTGAAACGCTCGGAATTCGGCATGGCCAAATACGTCCCTATGGTGAGCGACGAAGTGAAAATCTCATCGCCGGTAGAAGCGTTGAAGGACTGAAGTTTCGCTATCTCCCGGGAAAGGGCAGGCCGGAAGGCTTGCCCTTTTGCGTTATGGGCTGCACTACCAGCCCGACTCCCTTTCCGGCGTCGCAGAAATCCGGTGGATGCTCAAATCGGCGCCGTTGAATTCCTCTTCCGCATCGAGGCGGATGCCGACCAGCTTCTTGATCGCGCCATACACTGCGTAGCCGCCGGTGAAAGCGATCGCCACACCGAGCAAGGTGCCGCACAACTGCGCCATGAAGCTGACCCCGCCGAGTCCGCCCAGCACCTTGGCGCCGAAAACGCCCGCCGCGATGCCGCCCCACGCACCGCACAGGCCGTGCAGCGCCCAGACGCCGAGCACGTCGTCGATCTTCCAGCGGTTCTGCGTGAGGGTGAACATCGCCACAAATAATGCACCCGCCACACCGCCTGTGAGCAATGCGCCGATGGGGTGCATCAGGTCGGAGCCGGCGCAGATCGCCACCAGGCCGGCCAGCGGGCCGTTGTGCACGAAGCCGGGATCGTTCTTGCCTGTCCACAGCGCGGCCAGCGTTCCTCCCACCATCGCCATCAGCGAGTTGACTGCGACCAGGCCGCTGATCTTGGTGATCTCCTGCGCCGACATGACGTTGAAACCGAACCAGCCCACGGTGAGTATCCACGCGCCGAGGGCGAGGAACGGGATGCTGGAGGGCGGATGTGCGGCGACGCGCCCTTCCCTGCTGTAGCGTCCACGCCGTGCACCGAGCAGCAGCACCGCCGCCAGCGCGATCCAGCCCCCGATCGCATGCACCACCACCGAGCCGGCGAAGTCGTGGAATGGTGCGCCAAATGATGCAGCCAACCATTGCTGCACGCCGAGACGGCCATTCCAGGCAATACCCTCGAAAACCGGATAGATGAAGCCGACCAGCATGAAGGTGGCGGCCAGTTGCGGATTGAAGCGCGCGCGCTCGGCGATGCCGCCGGAAACGATCGCGGGGATCGCGGCGGCAAAGGTGAGCAGGAAAAAGAATTTCACGAGGTCGTAGCCGCTCTTCTGCGCGAGCTGTTCCGCGCCGCCGAAGAAATGCACACCGTAGGCGATGCCGTAGCCGATGAAGAAGTACGCGAGAGTGGAGACGGCGAAGTCGGCCAGGATCTTGACCAGCGCATTCACCTGGTTTTTCTTGCGCACCGTGCCAAGTTCCAGGAAGGCGAAGCCGGCATGCATCGCCAGCACCATGACCGCACCGAGCAGCAGGAACAGGACGTCGTTGCCGGATTTCAGGTTTTCCATGCGTATCTCCTATGGTTTATGCCCCAGAAGACACGCAAGATGCGTTCCACAACGCCAACCAGCTGATAGCTAAAGGCAATTCCATGAAGAACGGAGGAGTAAACGCTTTAAAGGGAGAAGTTGGTGCGCTTTATCATGGGCGCGCCGGGGTTTTGCACCGGTGCGGTGCACAACTAGGGGATGGGCTAAAAAGCTGCCTTAAAAATTCGCGAGGAGGGATGGATGCAAGGCGCACGGAACGCAGCAACCGGAATGTACATAAAGTACATGAGGATTGCGACAACGAAGTTGCGGTGAAGGCTCACATGCGCAGCATGTTATGCCGAAACCAATACAGCGCAACACCGCATAACCAGCCACTTGGCTGCTGTATTTTGGCAGTCTAGTGGAATGGCTAGAGTTCCATCAGACGCCCTCCGCAGCAATTTTCAGCGCCAGCCGTTGAGGTGCTTCTCCAGCCAGAACAGCCTGACGATGGTCTTGCTGTCGTCGATTTTCCCCAATCTCACCCACTCCAGCGCCTCGGCGAGCGAGAGCTCGAACACTTCGAGGAATTCGCCGTCGTCGAGTTGGCGACCCCGGTGGGTGAGGCCGCGCGCCAGGAAATATTCGATGTGCTCGTCGGAGTAGCCGATGCACGGCCAGGTGGTCGTCAGGTGTGTCCACTCGCCGGCGGCATAGCCGGTTTCTTCGAGCAACTCGCGCTGTGCGGTGCGCAGGATATCTTCGCTGGGATCGATCTTGCCCGCGGGGATTTCGATGAATTCGCGCTGCGGCGCGTAGCGGTACTGGCGCTCCATCACCAGCTTACCGTTGTCGAGCAGCGCCAGCACGGCGACTGCGCCGGGATGGGCGATGTATTCCCGGGTATGCACCTGGCCGTCCGGCAGGCGCGCATGATCCTTGTGCACCTTGAGGAAGCTGCCGTCGTACATCAAGGCCGTATCCAGGCGGGTTTCCTTCAAATCCACGGCGATTCCTTGCTTGATAAAAACCGCTCCGGGCGGAATTATTTCTCGAACTGCCAGCCGACCGAGCCCGAGTCCTCCGAGAAAATCCGCGCCTTATAGCTGTCCATTTTCTGCAGGGTGAGCCTGATATCGGCGCCCGACTTGCCATTGAATACATCCGCGCCGTGAGCGGTTTTCATCGTTTGTCCGACGGTGTGGCCGGCAATCTTGTCGATGATGCAGGAGATGTCCTCCCTCATCGCGTCACGCTCGCGCATGACGTCGGCGAGTTCATCTTCGGCTTCCTTGACTGAAAGATCGTATGCACCGATCTCAGCATTGAGCTTCGCCAGTTGATTGGCTGCCTTGGCATGCCTTTCAGCCAGTTTGCGCCAGTTGACTGCCTGCTCCGCCGTGAGCTTGATTGCGCCGCTCCGGATCCGCTCATATAGCGCCAGGTATTTCGCGAACTCCGGCTCTGCTTTCAGCACTTCGGTTTCCGCTGTCTTGGCCTTGCTGCCCTCCTGCGCCTCGGTAATTTTTTTATTCAATGCAGCGATGTACTGGTCGGATGCCGACAGGTCGGGAATCAGCACCGTCACCAGAGTCTCCCTGCCCCGGCACTCGTTCGAGGAGGCTATCTTGATTTTCTCGGCCGCAATCATGCATCCTTCGACAACATCGGCATACACTTCGTCGGCGACGATTTCGCAGTTCACCGCATGTTCGATGCGGACCGTCCTGCCGACTATGGTGCTGTGCTCGCAGTAATGGATAGTCACTTCCCCGTCGCGAGCGCGAACCACGGCGCGAGAGACGCGCTTGCACAACGTGATGTTGCCGCCCGACGATTCCGCGCGGCCGCCGGCCAGATTACCCTCGATGCGGATGTTGCCGCCCTGCGAAATCACGTTACCGAATACATCGGAAAGGAAAGTCATGTGCTTTCCTTTCACCCCGCGGCCTTCCTGCACCTCGCCGTGCTCGATGAACTCGTCTACGCCAAGTTCCAGGTCCCCGGTCGTCTTGGCGCTGATGCCTCCCTTGGTCTCGATTTTCTCGGTGACTGAAATACTGTTCGACTGCTCGTCGTGCATGATGAAACCATCCAGCGCCGACACGATATATTCGCCATCGTCCGCCTGTTCCACGGCGGTCCCTGCCGCGGCCAGCTCATGCAAGTCCACATCTTTCGGTATTTTCGGCTCGATGACTTCGCCGGTCACCTTGTAACCCGGCTTGCCCAGCACCCTCTGGATTTTCTTGAGCAGGCGCTTGCCTTTGGCGACCTGCGGGAAGCGATTCTTGAATGACTTCAGATCGGCCTTGCCGTCCCGCAGTATCCTGGGGGAATTATCCTGACGCAGACCGGAAAACACCTCCGTGATTTCGGCATCGCGCCCCTGCGTGGGATCGAGGTGCCAGGCGATAGTCATGCGGCCGGACTTGCCGCCTGCGATGGCCTGGCGCACGACATCCGCGTCGATACCGAACTTCACTCCCTTCAGCCACATATCGGCGACAAACTCGTCGAAATCCAGCTTGGTGGGTACTAATCTGGTTTTGTTCAACTGCCCGATAACCGGACGAACGCCGTCTTCGCCCGGCTTGCCGTAAACCGGCTCCTCATAAGCCTCCTCGATACTGACCGGCTCGAAAACATATTCGGCGCGATTTCCTCCCTCGAGCAGCTTCACCGAGCGGTAGAGCTCCTGGCGTTGCGGCACGAACCGGGCGATTTTTGTGGCGATTTTCACCTCGGCGCATTTGCCCTGCATCGCAGCCAGCCAGTCTGCGTCATAAAGCAGCTTGAGGAAAGCGGCATAGTCCAGGTCAAAAAAGCGCATCCCTCCGGTAAACAGGCGATCGACAAACAGCTCAAAGCCGCCCGACGCATACAGGCGCAGCAGGTCGACGATGACTCCCTCTTGTCGTACGGAGATAAAACTAGGAAGCGCCCAATCTTCTGGAGATTCAGCGGAACTACCCGGCAAATCGGTCGAATTCATTTGGTAGTGTTAAGTCTTACGAGTCAGCATTGAATAATATCAGCTTTTCTTCATTGCCTGCATCGCAATGGCGGCAGGAGAGGTGCATTCTGTCACGTAATGCGTGCACACAAGCAAAAACTCCCGCACGCGGCGGGAGTTTGGCAAGGCTGCATGATGTGCATTAATGCAGCAGCAGCGACTGCTGTACCGAGACGGCGCACACCGACATCAGCGTGCCGGGCAACAGACCCAGCAGCAACATGCCCAAGCCGTTCACACTCATCAGCAGCGCGGTATCCGAACCGACGGTAATCGGTGCATGGCTTTCCGGCGCGTCGAAATACATCAGCTTGACGATGCGCAGGTAATAGAACGCGCCGATCAGCGAGAGCAGCACCGCAACCACGGCCAGCCAGATGTGCCCCGCCTGCACCACGGCGTTCAGCACCGAGAATTTTGCGTAGAAGCCGACGGTGGGCGGCACACCGGCCATGGAGAACATCAGCAGCAGCATCAGGAAGGCGAGCCACGGGCTGCGCTGGTTGAGGCCCTTGAAGTCGTTGAGGGTGTCGGCCTCGAAGCCTTCGCGCGACAGCAGCATGATCATGCCGAACGCGCCGAGCGACATCAGCACGTACACCACGGCATAGAACATCGACGAGCCGTAGCCTTCGATGCCGCCACTCAACAGGCCAAGCAGCAGGAAGCCCATGTGCGCGATGGTCGAGTAGGCAAACATGCGCTTGAGGTTGGTCTGCGCGATCGCGGTGATGTTGCCGATGGCCATCGAGGCGACGGCAAGGATGACCAGCATGCCCGACCAGTGCTGCACCAGCGGCTGCAGACCCTCGACCAGGATGCGCGTAACGAAGGCGAACGCGGCGAGCTTGGGCGCCGAGCCGATCAGCATGGTCATCGCGGTGGGTGCGCCGTGGTAAACGTCCGGCACCCACATGTGGAACGGCACCACGCCGAGTTTGAAGGCCAGGCCGGAGACCACGAACACCAGGCCGAACACCAGCAGGCTCTTGTCCGCAGCACCCGACTGGATCGCCTTGGACACCGCGCCCAGTTCCAGCGAGCCGGTCGCGCCGTACAGCATGGACATGCCGTACAGCAGCAGGCCGGAAGCCAGCGCCCCAAGGATAAAGTACTTCATCGCGGCCTCGGTGGCGACGGCGGAGTCGCGCTGCAGGGCAACCATCGCATACAGGCTCAGCGAGAGCACTTCCAGGCCGAGATACAGGGTGAGGAAATGGTTGGCGGAGATCATCACCATCATGCCGAGCGTGGCGAACAGCGCCAGCACCATGAATTCGCCGCTGAACAGGCCGCGCACGGCGAGGTACTGGCGCGAATACACCAGCATCATCGACACCGCGAGGTAGGTCAGGAGCTTCAGCACGTCGGCCATGAGGTCGTCCACGAACATGTTGTGGAAGGCATAGACCACGCCATGCTCATGCGCACCGACGGTGATCAGCGAGCAGCCCAGCAGGGTGAGCTGCACCAGCATATAGGTGGCCTGCCTGCCGCTTTGCTTGATCAGCAGATCCGCGATCAGGATCACGCACGCCATGACCAACAGGAAAATCTCCGCTCCGGCCGGCATCAAATTCGTCATCAAATCCATATTCACCTCAAGTCAACTGCTTACAACGGCAGCTTGGAACGCGCCACGTGCACCAGCAGGTCATTCACCGACACATGCATGATTTCGCTGAACGGCAGGGGGTACAACCCCATGCCCAGCACGGTAATCGCGAGGATCGCAAAAATAACCTTTTCGCGCAGGTTCATGTCGGTCAGTTCGGCGACATGCGAATTGGCTACGTCACCGAAGATCACGCGCTTGTACATCCACAGCGTGTAGGCCGCGCCGAAAACCAGCGTGGTCGCTGCGGCGAAGGCATACCAGAAGTTTGCCTTGACCGCGCCGAGGATCACCATGAATTCGCCGACGAAGCCGCTGGTGCCGGGCAGGCCGCTGTTGGCCATCGCAAACAGCATGAAGAAGGCGGCGAACACCGGCATGGTGTTGGCCACGCCGCCGTAATCGGCGATTTTGCGCGAATGCATGCGGTCATACAGCACACCGATGCACAGGAACAGCGCGCCGGACACGAAGCCGTGCGAGATCATCTGCAGCAGCGCGCCTTCCATGCCGTAGGCGTTGAAGATGAAGAAGCCCAGCGTGACGAAGCCCATGTGCGAGATTGAGGAGTACGCCACCAGCTTCTTCATGTCGCTCTGGGTCAGCGCCACCAGGCCGATGTACACCACCGCGATCAGCGACAGCGCGATCATGCCGCCGGCCAGCTGATGGCTCGCGTCCGGCACGATCGGCATGGAGAAGCGCAGGAAGCCGTAGGCGCCCACCTTCAGCATGATCGCCGCCAGGATCACCGAGCCGCCGGTTGGCGCTTCGACGTGTGCGTCCGGCAACCAGGTATGCACCGGGAACATCGGCACCTTCACCGCGAAGGCGAAGAAGAATGCGATGAAGATCAGGATCTGCGCCGTCATCGGGATCGCGGTCTTGTGGAAGTCGAGGATCGCGAAGCTGCCGCCCGACTGGTTGTACAGGTAGATCAGCGCGACCAGCATCAGCAGCGAGCCGAGCAGGGTGTAGAGGAAGAACTTGACTGCCGCGTACACGCGGTTCTGGCCGCCCCATATGCCGATGATGAGGAACATCGGGATCAGCATCGCTTCCCAGAACACGTAAAACAGGATCGAATCGAGCGCGGCGAACACGCCGATCATGATGCCGGACATGATGAGGAAGGACGCCATGTATTGCGCGACGCGCTTCTCGATCACCTGCCAGCCGGCCAGCACCACGAGAGGAGTGAAGAAGGCGGTCAGCAGGATGAACAGCACCGAGATGCCGTCCACGCCGAGGTGATAATGGATGTTGAAGCGCGCGATCCAGTCGTGCAGCTCGACGAACTGCATCTCGGAGGTATCGCGCACAAAGCCGGTATAGAGCGGAATCGTCACCAGGAAACCGAGCACCGAGCCGACCAGCGCGAGGATGCGCGCCAGCGGAGCATTCTTGTCGCCGCCGGTGGCCAGCACCAGGAGGCCGAAGACGATCGGCAGCCAGATTGCAACGCTAATTACGGGTAATCCGAAAATCATGCTGTTTTTCCTTATTCAAACCCGAGTCATTAAAACCAGTCCCGCACGGTCAGCAGCACGAACACGCCGATGATCATGGAAAACGCATAGTGGTAGATGTAGCCGGACTGGAGATGGCGCACCACGCCCGAGAGCATCCCGACCAGCTTCGCCGAACCGTTCACGATCCAGCCGTCGATCACCGTCACGTCACCGAACTTCCACAGGAAGCCGCTCGCGCCGCGCGCGCCGCCGGCGAAGAACCAGTCGTTGAAACGGTCGAAGTAGTACTTGTTGTCCAGCAGGGTGTAGATGAACTGGAAACGCTTCTGGATCGCCGCGGGAATGTCGGGGCGCTTGAGGTAGAAGAACGCCGCGCTCGCCACGCCGGCAATCGCCAGCCACAGCGGCAGGGTGGTCAGCGAATGCAGCGCCATCGCAAGCGCGCCGTGGAATTCCTGCTGCATCTCGTGCATCGCGTGATGGTGCCCGGAAATGAAGATCGCATCGCCGAAATAGCCGCCATACAGCATCGGCTCGATGGCAAGGTAGCCGATCAGCACGGAAGGAATGGCCAGCAGAATCAGCGGCAGCGTCACCACCCAGGGCGTCTCGTGCGGATTGCCATGATGGTGCGCATGGCCGTCGTCTTCCTTGCCGCCTTCGTGGTCATGCGTCGGCTTGGGATGATGGAAACGCTCCTTGCCGTGGAATACCAGGAAGTACATGCGGAACGAATAGAAGGCCGTGACAAACACCCCGGCCACCACCGCGAAGTAGGCGAAGCCGGAGCCGGGCAGGTTCGACAGCGCAACCGCCTCGATGATGCTGTCCTTGGAATAGAAGCCGGAGAAGAACGGCGTGCCGATCAGCGCCAGCGAGCCAATCAGCGAAGTGATCCAGGTGATCGGCATGTATTTCCTCAAGCCGCCCATGTTGCGGATGTCCTGGTCGTGGTGCATCGCGATGATTACGGAGCCGGCGGCAAGGAACAGCAGCGCCTTGAAGAACGCATGGGTCATGAGGTGGAAGATCGCCACCGAGTAGGCGGATGCGCCGAGCGCCACGGTCATGTAGCCGAGCTGAGACAGCGTGGAATAAGCCACCACACGCTTGATGTCGTTCTGGATGATGCCGAGGAAGCCCATAAACAGCGCGGTAATCGCGCCGATCACCATGACGAAGGACAGTGCGGTTTCGGACAGTTCGTAGAGCGGCGACATGCGCGCCACCATAAAGATACCGGCAGTCACCATGGTCGCGGCGTGGATCAACGCGGAGATCGGGGTTGGGCCTTCCATCGAGTCGGGCAGCCAGACATGCAGCGGGAACTGCGCCGACTTGCCCATCGCGCCGATGAACAGCAGGATGCAGATCGCGGTCATCATGTTCCACGACACACCGGGTATCGGTGCGATGTCCTTCGCGTGGCTCGCGGCATTGGCGAACACCGCGGCATAGTCGAGCGTGCCGAACACCATCACCACCAGCCCGATGCCGAGCAGGAAACCGAAGTCGCCGACACGATTAACTAAAAAAGCCTTTAAATTTGCGTAGATCGCCGTTTCCTTCTTGTACCAGAAACCGATCAGCAGGTAGGAAACCAGCCCCACCGCTTCCCAGCCGAAGAACAGCTGCATGAAGTTGTTGGCCATCACCAGCATCAGCATGGAGAAGGTGAACAGCGAGATGTAGCTGAAGAAGCGCTGGTAGCCGTCGTCGTCTTCCATGTAGCCGATGGTGTAAATGTGCACCATCAGCGACACGAAGGTCACCACCAGCATCATCGTGGCGGTGAGTTTGTCGATCAGGAATCCGACCTGGAAGCTGGTGTCGCCGGAAGTCAGCCAGGTGTAGACCGGGCCGTTGAAGTTGTTGCCCGCCAGCACATCGTTGAAGACCGCGACCGAGGCAAGAAAGGAAACCACCATCATCAGGATGGTGACGCGGTGCGACCAGGCGCGATCCAAGCACTTGCCGAACAGGCCGGCAAAGATTGCCCCGGCCAGCGGCGCCAGGGGAACCAGCAGATACAGATTTTGCATACTCATATGAGAGCCTCTAGAAATTCATTTTGCGGGATGAAGCGCAAGGAGCCGCACAGCGAACAACGAGACATATCAGATTGATAGGCGAGGATTGAGCGAGCACGCGACGCCGCGATTCGCCCGGAAAATGGATTTATAGAGGTTCTCATGGCCCATTACCCTTTCAGGCTGTCTAGATCTTCAACGTTGATGGTGTTCAGGCTGCGGAACAGCACCACCAGGATCGCCAGGCCGATGGCGGCCTCGGCCGCGGCCACGGTCAAGATGAAGAATACGAAGACCTGCCCGGCGGTATCGTTCAGGTAATGCGAAAACGCCACAAAGTTGGTGTTCACCGCCAGCAGCATCATTTCGATCGCCATCAGCAGCACGATCAGGTTCTTGCGGTTGAGGAAGATGCCGACCACGCCGATCGCAAACAGCACGGCACTGAGCACCAGATAATGGGAAAGGGTCAACATGTTGTTCTTCTCGCTCCCTGGAATTAGTTTGCCGCCGAATCTTTACGCTCGGCCGGCATGGACACGACGCGCAGACGATCCGCCTTCTTCACCGCCAGCTGCTCGGCGATCACCTGAGACTTGGCATCCTTGCGGCGGCGCAGGGTCAGCGCAATCGCCGCCACCATCGCCACCAGCAGCAATACCGCGGCGATCTCGAACGGATACACATAGTCGGTATAGATCAGCCGACCGAGCTCCTTGGTGTTGCTGTAATCGGCCGCATGCTTGACGGCTGTCTTGCCGGCCGAGGCCTCGGTGGAGCCCAGCACCCAAATCATCTCGAACGCCATGAGGCCGGCCAACACCGCGCCGAACGGCAGCCAGCGCCAGAGGTCCTGGCGCAGTTGAACCAGGTTGATGTCCAGCATCATCACCACGAACAGGAACAGCACCATGACCGCGCCGACGTACACCAGCACCAGGGTGATGGCGAGGAACTCGGCCTCCAGCAGCAGCCAGATGCCCGCGGAAGCAATGAACGCCAGCACCAGGAACAGCACGGCATGCACCGGGTTGCGCGCGGTGATCACGCGCAATCCCGCGAACACGGTCAGCGCCGCAAACAGGTAAAACACGATGGTCTCGAAATTCATCTGACTGTCCTCTTATCGGTACTTCGCATCCGCCGCGCGATCCTTGGCGATCTGCTCTTCGTATTTGTCACCGTTCGCCAGCAGCATGGCCTTGGTGTAATACAGGTCGCCTGGCTTCTCGCCGTGGTACTCGAACACGCGGGTTTCGACGATCGCATCCACCGGGCAGGATTCCTCGCAGAAGCCGCAAAAAATGCACTTGTACAGGTCGATGTCGTACTGCGTGGTGCGGCGCGTGCCGTCCTCGCTCTCCGCCACCTCGATCTTGATCGCCATGGCCGGGCACACCGCCTCGCACAGCTTGCAGCCGATGCAGCGCTCCTCGCCGTTGGCATAACGGCGCTGCGCATGCAGGCCGCGGAAACGGAAGCCCTGCGGAGTCTTCTCTTCCGGATACTGCACGGTGATCTTGCGCGCGAAGAAGTAGCGCCCCGTCAGCGCCAAGCCCTTGACCAGTTCGTACAGCAGGAAGGTCTTGAAGAAGTTTGCTATTTTTTCCATTTTTATCCCCTCCGCTTACCAGACCCACAGCGGGGTTTGCATCCATGCGGCAACCACCACCACCCAGACGATAGTCAGCGGGATGAATATTTTCCAGCCCAGCCGCATCAACTGGTCATAGCGGTAGCGCGGGAAGGTCGCGCGGAACCACAGGAACAGGAACAGGAAGAAGGAAACCTTGGCCAGCAGCCAGAAGAAACTGTCCGGCAGGAACGGCACCGGCGACAGCCAGCCGCCCAGGAACATGATAGAGGTCAGGAAGGCGATCAGGATCATGTTGGCGTATTCGGCCAGGAAGAACATCGCGAACGCCATGCCGGAATATTCCACATGGAAGCCCGCGACGATTTCCGACTCGCCTTCCGCCATGTCGAACGGTGCGCGGTTGGTCTCGGCCACGCCGGAGATGAAGTACACCAGGAACATCGGGAACAGCGGGATCCAGTACCAGTTCAGCAGGCCGAGGCTGCCCTGCTGACCCTTGACGATGTCGCCGAGGTTCATGCTCTGCGAGGCCAGCAACACGCACACCAGCGCGAAGCCCATCGCGATCTCGTACGACACGATCTGCGCGGCGGAACGTACCGCGCCGAGGAAGGCATACTTGGAGTTGGACGCCCAGCCGGCGATGATGATGCCGTACACCGCCAGCGAAGTCATCGCCAGGATATAGAGCAGCCCCGCATTGAGGTTGGACACCACCATCCCGTCGCCGAACGGCATCACCGCCCAGGCCGCGAGCGACGGCGCGAGGCCGAGAATGGGCGCCGCGATGAACAGGAATTTGTTCGACTTGGTCGGAATGACGATTTCCTTGAACAGCAGCTTCACACCGTCGGCGAGCGGCTGGATCAGGCCGTAGGGGCCGACGCGGTTCGGGCCGATGCGGATCTGCATGTAGCCGATGACCTTGCGTTCTGCCAGCGTCAGGTAGGCGACCGTCAGCATGATCGGCACCGTGATGACCATGATTTTCACTATGGTCCAGACCGGCAGCCATGCCGACCCGAGCAGTTCCTGCCCGAGCTGTTGCAAAGTTTGCAGCAATTCCATCATGCGCGCTCCACAGTAATCGTTCCAAACATCGCGCCCAGTTCCGCCGTCGCCGGATGACCCGCCGCCACACGCGCGCAGCCGGCGGGCAGGGAATCATCCGCCCGCACCGCCAGACGCACCATTGTCCTGCTCTGGCTAACCTTCACGGCATCGCCGGATTTCACGCCCAGTTTCTGCAACTCGCTGCTATGCATCGATACGCAAGGGGTTGCGGCATCGCGGGTCTTCTGCAGCGAGCTCGCACGGCGCACCAGCGCATCGGCCGCGTAGATCGGCACATCGGCGATGCGCTGCAAGCCTCCGGCAGCAGGCGCTGCCGGTTGGATCGCGATCCCTTCGAGGTGATTATTCAGCCGCTCCGCCACCGCCGGGCCGGACAACGCCTCGTCGCGCACTGCTTCGCTGGTGTCGTAATCGAAGCCCTGCACTTCGAGCAGGTTGCCCAGTACGCGCAGCACCTTCCATGCCGGACGGGCATCGCCGAGCGGCTTGACCGTACCCTTGAAGCTCTGGACGCGCCCCTCGGTGCTGACAAAGGTGCCGGAAGTTTCGGTGAACGGCGCGATCGGCAGCAAAACGTTGGCGTAATCGGTTGCATGGTGTTTGTATGCGGACAAGGCCACCACCAGGTCGGCGGCGTACATCGCTGCCATCGCCTGTTGCGAGTCATGCATGTCCAGTTCCGGCTCGACGTTCAGCAGGAGGTAGGCCTTGCACGGCGATGCCACCATCTGCGCGGCATTTGCGCCATTGCCGGACGGCACCGCACTGGCGAGATAGCCGCCGACGCTGTTGGCCGCCTCGCCGAGGAAGCCGAATTTTGCGCCGCACAGTGCGGCGATCTTCTCCGCGAACACGGCAAGCTGCGCCGCCTGTGGATGCTGCTGCGCGAAATTTCCGAGCAGCACCGCGGCGCGTTCACCGCTTGCGAGGCTCTTCGCAATAGCCGCGGCCTCGCTGCCGACCGTGACGTTCTCGACGCCCTGCGTGCTGCCCTGCTTCTCGGCCGCCAGCGCCTTGAGGATTTGCGCCAGCATGTTGGCCATGTCACTTGGCGCGACGATGGCCTTGTTCGCGACCGGCATCAGCAGGTCGTCGTCGCTCGAATGCACGATGCTGGCCTGAGCGCCCTTCTTGACCGCCTGGCGCACGCGCTGCGCGAGCAGCGGATGATCCTTGCGCAGGAAGCTGCCGACGATCAGGAAACGGTCGCGGGTATTGATGTCGGCGACCGGCATGCCCAGCCAGGGTGCGCCGGCCTGCTTGCCGTCCGCGCCGAAGTCGGACTGGCGCAGGCGGAAATCGATGTTGTTGCTGCCTAGGCCGCGCATGAGTTTCTGCAGCAGGTAGAGTTCTTCCAGCGTGCTGTGCGGCGTCGCCAGCGCGCCGATCTGCTCGGCCCCGGCGCCGCAGCCGATCTGGTGCAGCGCCTTCGCCACGTATTCCAGCGCAACCTGCCATTCGACTTCCTGCCACTTGCCGTCCTGCTTGAGCATCGGCTTGGTCAGGCGTTCCGGCGCATTCAGCCCTTCGTAACTGAAACGGTCCTTGTCGGAAATCCAGCATTCGTTGACGGCTTCGTTTTCGATCGGCAGGACGCGCATCACCTTGTGGTTCTTCACCTGAACCGCGAGTTTGGAGCCCAGTCCGTCATGCGGGCTGACCGACTTGCGCCGCGACAGCTCCCAGCTGCGCGCGGTGTAGCGGAACGGCTTGCTGGTCAGCGCGCCGACCGGGCACAGATCGATCATGTTGCCGGACAGTTCGGAATCCACCGTGCTGTCCACGAAGCTCATGATCTCGGAATGCTCGCCGCGGAACGCCATGCCCAGTTCCATCATGCCGCCGATTTCCTGCCCAAAGCGCACGCAGCGCGTGCACTGGATGCAGCGGCTCATTTCCTTCGTGGAAATCAGCGCGCCGACATCCTTGTGCATCACGACGCGTTTTTCCTCGCTGTAGCGCGACGCCGTCGCGCCGTAGCCCATCGCCACGTCCTGCAGCTGGCATTCGCCGCCCTGATCGCAAACCGGGCAATCCAGCGGATGGTTGATGAGCAGGAACTCCATCACGCCCTTCTGCGCCTTGACCGCCACCTCGGAATGGGTCTTGACCTTCATGCCGTCGGTGGCCGGCGTCGCGCACGCGGGCAGCGGCTTGGGCGCCTTTTCCACCTCGACCAGGCACATGCGGCAGTTGGCCGCGATGGACAGTTTCTTGTGATAGCAGAAGTGCGGGATATGAACGCCCGCCTTGCGCGCCGCGTCCATCACGGTGGAGCCGCGCTCGGTTTCAACCAGCTTGCCGTCAATTTCGATGTTGATCATTGCTCACCTGACCCGTCAGCCTTACACCAAGCAGCGCTTGTGTTCGATGTGATATTCAAATTCGCTGCGGAAATGCCTGAGCATCCCCTGCACCGGCCAAACCGCCGCTTCGCCCAAGGCACAGATGGTGCGTCCGGCGATGTTCTCCCCCACGCTCAGCAGCAGATCCAGGTCTTCCTTGCGCCCCTCGCCGTGCTCGATGCGATGCACGACGCGATACAGCCAGCCGGTGCCTTCGCGGCACGGCGTGCACTGCCCGCAGGATTCCTCGTAGTAGAAATAGGACAAACGCTCCAGCGCGCGCACCATGCAGGTCGTCTCGTCCATGACGATCACCGCGCCGCTGCCCAGTCCGGAACCCGCCTTGGAGATGGAATCGTAGTCCATGGTCAGCCCCATCATGATCTCGGCGGGCAGCACCGGCATCGAAGAGCCGCCGGGGATCACCGCCTTGAGGGTGTGGCCGTCGCGCACTCCGCCCGCCATCTTCAGCAGCTCGGGAAACGGCGTGCCCATCGGCACCTCGAAGTTGCCGGGATTATTCACGTGGCCGGATACCGAGAACAGCTTGGTGCCGCCGTTGTTAGGCTTGCCCAGTTCCAGGAATTTCTGCCCGCCGTTGTTGATGATGTACGGGATGCTGGAAAAGGTTTCGGTGTTGTTGATGGTGGTCGGCTTGCCGTACAGGCCGAAGGTTGCGGGGAAAGGCGGCTTGTAGCGCGGCTGGCCCTTCTTGCCCTCGATGGATTCCAGCAGCGCGGTTTCTTCGCCGCAGACATAGGCGCCGTAGCCCAGGTGGTTATGCAGGTCGAAACAGAAATCCGTGCCCAGGATGTTGTCGCCGAGGTAACCGGCGGCGCGCGCCAGTTCACAGGCTTCTTCCATGCGTTCGTAGGCCTCGAAGATTTCGCCGTGCACGTAGTTGTAGCCGGTCTTCACCCCCATCGTGTAGGCGGCGATCGCCATGCCCTCGATGAGCAGGTGCGGGTTGTAGCGCAGGATGTCCCAGTCCTTGCAGGTGCCGGGCTCGCCCTCGTCGGTGTTGCAGACGATGTACTTGTCACCCTTGTAGTCCTTGGGCATGAAGCTCCACTTCAGCCCAGTCGGGAAGCCCGCGCCGCCGCGCCCGCGTAGCGCCGACAGCTTGACTTCGGCGATGATCGCTTCGGGCGCCATCTTCTCGGTCAGCACCTTGCGCAACGCCTGGTAGCCGCCGACCTTGAGATAGTTTTCCAGCGTCCAGGGCTGATCGAAATCCATCGTGGTGAGAATGACCGGGCCTCTCATGATTTATCCAGCTCCGCCAAAAGTTGATCGATCTTCTCTTTGCCCAGACGGCCGCAAAGCCTCTTGTTGTTCACGGTAAGCAGCGGCGCATCCTTGCACGCCCCCATGCACTCGCCTTCGCGCAGGCCGAACTTTCCGTCAGCCGTCACCTCGCCCAGGCCAATGCCCAGCTTGGATTTCAGGTAAGCCACGGTTTCTTCTGCCCCGCACAGCGTGCATGACAGGTTGGTACACACGGTGAGGGTGTGCTTGCCCATCGGCTTGAGGTTGTACATGTGGTAGAAGGTCGCGACCTCGTACACCGCCATTTTCGGCATGCCCAGGTAGGCCGCGACATCTGCCATGTCCTCGTTGGCGATCCAGCCCTTTTCGTCCTGCACGAAACGCAGCGCGGCCATCACTGCGGACTGTTTCTGGTCCGCGGGATACTTTTTCAACTCGCGGTTGATTCTGGTTTGTATTTGTTCGGATAACATCAGCGATCCACCTCTCCGAAAACAATGTCCTGCGTGCCGATGATGGTCACCACGTCGGCAATCATGTGCCCGCGGCACATCTCGTCCAGCGCTGCCATGTGGGCGAAGCCGGGCGCACGTATCTTCATGCGGTAGGGCTTGTTCGCACCGTCCGAAATCAGGTAGATGCCGAACTCGCCCTTGGGGTGCTCCACCGCCGCATAGGCCTCGCCGACCGGCATGTGCATGCCTTCGGAAAACAGCTTGAAGTGGTGGATCAACTCCTCCATGTTCTGCTTCATCGCCTCGCGCTTGGGCGGCGCAAACTTGAAATTGTCGGTAATCACCGGGCCGGGATTGGCGCGCAGCCAGGCAATGCATTGCTTGATGATGCGGTTCGCCTGGCGCAGCTCCTCGACGCGCACCAGATAACGGTCATAGGAATCGCCGTTGGTACCGACCGGGATATCGAAATCCAGCCGGTCATAGACTTCATAGGGCTGCTTCTTGCGCAGATCCCATTCAATACCAGAACCGCGCAGCATCGGGCCGGTAAAACCCAGCGCCAGTGCGCGCTCCGGCGAGACCACGCCGATGCCGACGGTACGCTGCTTCCAGATGCGGTTATCGGTCAGCAGCGTCTCGTATTCATCGATGTAGGTGGGGAAGCGATTGGTGAAGTCTTCCAGGAAATCGAGCAGCGAGCCCTGACGGTTTTCGTTGAGCTTTTTCACCGCCGCGGCGTTGTGGATTTTCGATGGCTGATATTGCGGCATGGTGTCCGGCAGATCGCGGTACACCCCGCCCGGCCGGTAATAGGCCGCGTGCATGCGCGCGCCGGATACCGCCTCGTAGGCGTCGAACAGATCTTCGCGCTCGCGGAAGCAATACAGGAACATGGTCATCGCGCCGATGTCCAGCGCGTGCGCACCCAGCCAGAGCAGGTGGTTCTCGATGCGGGTGATCTCGTCGAACATCACGCGGATGTACTGTGCGCGCAAAGGTACTTCGATACCCGCCAGCTTCTCGACCGCCATCACATAGCCATGCTCGTTGCTCATCATCGAAACGTAATCGAGCCGGTCCATATAGGGCAGGGACTGCAGGTAGGTCTTGTTCTCGGCCAGCTTTTCGGTGCCGCGATGCAACAGCCCGATATGCGGGTCGGCACGCTCGATGACCTCGCCGTCAAGCTCCAGCACCAGGCGCAACACACCGTGCGCCGAAGGGTGCTGCGGCCCGAAGTTCATGGTGTAATTCTTTATCTCAGCCATTTATGCGCCCTCAATTACGACCGTAGTTTTCTTCACGGATGATGCGCGGCGTCACTTCGCGCGGCTCGATCGACACCGGTTGATACACGACGCGCTGCTGCTCGGGGTCGTAGCGCATTTCCACATGACCGGACAGCGGGAAATCCTTGCGGAACGGGTTGCCGACGAAGCCGTAGTCGGTCAGGAGGCGGCGCAGATCGGGGTGGCCGGTGAACACGATGCCGTAAAGATCGAAGGCCTCGCGCTCATACCAGTTGGCGCAAGGCCAGATGTCGGTGACGGATTCCAGAACCGGAAAATCGTCATCCTCGGCGAAGATGCGCACCCGCAGGCGAACGTTGTGCACTACGGACAACAGGTGGTAGACGATGGCGAAGCGCCGGCCTTCCCAGGCACCATCGCCATAAGTGGAGTAATCCACGCCGCACAGATCGATCATCTGATCGAAACCTGCCGCATCACGCAGGCGCGTCAGCGTGTCCAGCATCCCGGCAGACTTGACCACCACGGTCAACTCACCCAGCTTCTCCTCCATACCGGCCAGCCTGTCGCCAAGCAAACCCGTCAGACTGGTACGCAACGTACTCAAATCAGCAGCCATAGTTAACCCTAACGTGCAATGGTATTGGTTCGTTTGATCTTGTTCTGCAGCTGGATGACGCCGTACAGCAGCGCCTCGGCTGTCGGCGGGCACCCCGGTACGTACACGTCCACCGGCACGATACGGTCGCAGCCGCGCACTACCGAGTAGGAATAGTGGTAATAGCCGCCGCCGTTCGCGCACGAACCCATGGAAATCACCCAGCGCGGCTCGGCCATCTGGTCGTATACCTTGCGCAATGCCGGCGCCATCTTGTTGCACAGCGTGCCGGCCACCACCATCACGTCAGACTGGCGCGGGCTGGGGCGAAAAACCACGCCGAAGCGATCCAGATCGTAGCGTGCCGCGCCGGCATGCATCATCTCCACCGCGCAGCAGGCCAGCCCGAAAGTCATCGGCCAAAGCGATCCGGTGCGAGTGTAATTGATGATGGTGTCGAGCGTCGTGGTGACAACACCCTTTTCCAGGATGCCTTCAATGCCCATGAGTAATCCCCTCTATTTTTCCGATACTGTCTTGGATGCCGTACCAATTCAGGCATTCAACGGCAATCGCGGACGGTCGCATCCCCGCTATGCGGGGCCCCTGCTTCCTGCTCATGCCGTTACTCCCATTCCAGCGCTCCTTTCATCCATTCGTAGATAAAGCCAACCACGAGGATGGCCAGAAAGATCATCATGGAAACAAAACCGAAGGTGCCGATTTCCTTGAGCACGACCGCCCAGGGGAAGAGGAAGGCAATTTCAAGATCGAACAGGATGAACAGGATGGCGACAAGGTAGTAGCGCACATCGAATTTCATGCGCGCATCTTCGAAAGCCTCGAAGCCGCATTCATAGGGGGAAAGTTTTTGACTATCGGGGCGATTGGGTGAGACCAGCTTGCCCAGTACTACCGGAGCCACGCCCATCACGACACCAATACAGATGAACAGCAGCACCGGAAAATAATTTTCCAACATTGAGCTTCCTCCCTGGATTTGGTGTGATTCGCCGGTTCGCCCGGAATCACTTTTTTATTGTTTAAGTTGCGCCGGCAATCTTTTGTGCCAGCCTATATTTATATTCTGGTGCGGATGGGGAGACTCGAACTCCCACGCCCTTTCGAGCACAAGCACCTCAAGCTTGCGTGTCTACCAATTCCACCACAACCGCTATACTACTGCAAAATTATTTTGGAATCTCCCTGGACTTCGAGTCGTCGACGGGGTTAGCCGCGGGGGCCGCCGGCGCCGCATCAATGGTGGCCGGCTTTACTTTATCCATTACTCCCTGTTGTTGCGCGGGATGCGCATAAATATAAGTCAGTGCCAGACTGGTGATGAAAAACAGCGTCGCAGCGACTGCCGTGCTGCGGCTGAGAAAATTCGCGGAGCCGCTGGAACCGAACAGGCTGCCGGCCGAACCGCTACCGAATGCCGCCCCCATGTCTGCACCCTTGCCATGCTGCATCAGCACCAAGCCGATCAGCACTACGGCCGTCAAGACATGCACTACCCAAACCAATGTTTCCACGCACTGCTCCTAAAACGGAATACCAGAATACTATACCAAAATGCTATACAAAAAGCAGAATCAAACTTGACCGGCACGGCAAATCGCCAAAAACTCATCCGCCACCAGGGAAGCACCGCCGATCAACCCGCCATCGATATCCGGCATCGCGAACAGTTCAACTGCGTTATTTGCCTTCACGCTGCCTCCGTAAAGTATACACAACTCCGCCGCAATTTGACTATCGTGAGTTGCGATACGCTGGCGTATAAAGGCGTGCACAGCCTGAGCCTGTGCCGCAGTGGCGGTTTTCCCGGTGCCGATCGCCCATACCGGCTCATAGGCCACCACCGCATTATGCAACACCTGCACTCCGCCCAACTGTATCAGAGCATCCAGTTGCCCGGCAACCACACTCTCGGTAACGCCACTTACGCGCTGCTCCAGCGTCTCGCCCACGCACAGGATAGGCGTAATCCCCGCCTGCTGCGCGGCCAGGAATTTCTCGGCTACCAGACGGCTGCTCTCGTTATAGCAGGTCCGCCGCTCAGAATGTCCAACGATTACATGGCTGCAGCCGAAATCACGCAGCATCGAGGCGGATACTTCGCCGGTATAGGCGCCTTTTTCCAGTTGATGCACATCCTGCGCCCCCCATCCCACCGCGCTACCGGACAATTCCTGCTGTGCCTGGGCCAAATAAGGGAATGGCACGCAAACCGCGCAATCGACATTCCGGATATGCTCCATTCCGCGGCGCACGGCATCCAGCAACTCGGCGTTCTGCGCCAGCGCACCGTACATCTTCCAATTTCCGGCAACCAGTTTGCGACGCACCGTAATCAACCCCGAGTAATCAAGGGGCGCAATCCTACCCGTGAACAAATGAACGGTCAATGAAACAAAACCGTGCACAAATCCGGTTGATCTACGTCAGGTTAGCGCAAGTGGCTGCATGGCAGAATAACGGGTATTCTGAGGCTCGGTGCAGCTTTGGGTATGCGGCAAATTGCCATATGCCGAAAATTGTTTTTTAAGCGCATAATTAGCCATGCTCAGAAGGTAAAAATGAAATCCCGCAACCCTCGCCATGATGAATATCACGCGCTTGCCGAATTGCACCCACAGCAAATTCCCGGCCTGACCTTGAACAAACAGGGGTCAACTGCAACTTCAGGAAGCCACTCATGAAAAATCCAAACTTGCCATCCAGGCAACTGCACAATCAGCAGCCTCGCACCCAAAGCAAACCGGCGCGCAATATATTCGCCGTAACGGGCGTATTGATTGTGATCATCGCACTGTTCAATTTCAATCTCCTCAACAACTCCTACACGGAAATAAAAACCGTTCGGCACGAAATCGCCGGGCTGGAATACTCCCATCAAATCGCCCGGACGATAGAACACCTGCAACTGCACCGCGGCCTGACTGCCGGTTATCTGGGTGGAAATGCGTTCCTCAGGGAATCGATCGTTGCCGAAGAGGCGCAGATCGAGGCACAAATCAGGGCCGTTGACGCCTTGGCCGCAAATACCGGCTTTACGTTGAGCCCCGCCGACGACGGCAATTGGGCACTCATCAAGACCGGCTGGCATGCGCTGCAGGAGCGCTCCGCAGCCCTCTCCATGAAGGAGAGCTTCGATTTGCACAGCAGCCTGATCGGCAAGGCCATCCGCCTGCTGGGCGATGTTTCGGATCATTCCGGCTTGACCACCGACAAGGATATCGGCATCAACCACCTGGGCAACCTGACCACCTTCGCCATCCCCAACCTGATCGAGCATCTGGGGCAACTGCGGGCAGGCGTCATGGCCGTGATGTCCCGAGAAAAAATTGCCGACGGGGACAAGGCGAACCTGAACAACCCGAAGGCGCAGATAAACGAGGCCATGGAACATGTCCGGCACGATCTGGCCGCGGTAACGGCGGCAAATCCGGAGATCGACTCCAGAATCGGCAAGTTCTCACCGGAGCTGGCGCTGAATATCGATGAAGTTTTCAGGCTGGCCGACGAAATAGCCCTTGCGCGCGGAGCCAGGGTCAGGGCGGACCGGCTTTTCCTGAAATTCTCGGTCCCCGTAAAAAACGGCTATACCCTGCTTAACGTCACCAACGACCTTGTAAAAACCAGCCTGAATTCCAGGTTGGAGCGTCAATACAAATGGTTTTACCTGAACCTGGCCTTCTCCGCCGCGGGCATCCTTCTCCTGGTTTACCTGGTGCGATGGGCAAGGAATTCCATCGCCAACGGAATCCGGCGCATGGAACTGGATTCGAGAAAGTTAAAAGTCGCGAACAGCAAGCTGGGCAGGACCATCGGGGAACTGGAAAAGGCCGGTGAGCAGCTGCAACTGGCCGCACAGGTATTCGAGAACAGCAGGGATGCCATCACCATCACCGACTCGCGGGGCGTCATCATCGCCGTCAACGAGGCTTTCACCGCGATTACCGGCTATGCGGCGGCGGAGATCCTCGGCAAAAACCCCAAAATCCTGCAATCGGGACGGCATGATGCGGAATATTACCGGGTCATGTGGGCAGCCATCCGGGAAAACGGATACTGGCAGGGCGAAATCTGGAACAAGCGCAAGAACGGGGAAATCTACCCCGAGTGGCTGAAAATAACCGCAGTAAAAAACCGGTCGCAGCACACGACCAATTACATCGCCGTCTTCAGCGACATCACCGACGACGTCAGGGCGGCGGAGCGCATCCAGCGCCTTGCGTACTACGACACGCTGACCGACCTGCCCAATCGCGCCCTGCTGTCGGACCGGCTCGATCTCGCGATTGCGCATGCAAAGCGCGCCGGCTTCAAATGCGCGGTTCTGTTCCTGGACATGGATCGCTTCAAGAACATCAACGATGCGCTGGGCCATTCGATCGGCGACCAGTTGCTGCAATCCGTGGCGATGCGCCTCAAGGAATGCGTGCGCGAGGTGGACACCGTGGCGCGCATGGGAGGCGACGAGTTTGTCGTGATCCTCGACAGCATGGCGGAAACCGACAGCATCATGCCGGTGGCGAAAAAAATACTCTACTCCCTGAGCCAGCCCTATGAGGTCGAGGGGCACAGCATCCGGGCCACTCCAAGCATCGGGATCAGCGTCTATCCCGATGACGGCACCGACCACGAATCGCTGATCATGAGCGCGGACTCCGCGATGTATCACGCCAAGGAAAACGGGCGCAACGACTTCCGCTTCTTTACCCCGGACATGAAGACGAGGGTGGAGGAAAAACTGTTCATCGAGTCGGACCTGCGCAAGGGGCTGGAACTCGACCAATTCGTGCTGCATTACCAGCCGCAGGTGGACATCAAGACGGGGCATATCGTCGGAGCCGAAGCCCTCGTCCGCTGGAACCATCCGGTGGCCGGGCTGATTTCCCCGGCAAAATTCATCCCTATTGCGGAAGAAAGCGGCCTGATCATCCCCCTGGGGGAATGGATACTGAACGAGGCGTGCCGGCAAAACCTGGCATGGCAGAATGCCGGGCTTCCTCCCGTTTCGATTGCAATCAACCTGTCTGCGGTCCAGTTCAGGCAGCAGAACCTGTGCCGCCTGATCAACGACACGCTCAACAATACCGGGCTTGCGCCGCATTATCTCGAGCTGGAATTGACCGAGGGGCTGGTGATGAGCAATACCGAATCCGCGGTCGCGACGCTCAATTGCTTCAAGGAGATGGGGGTGCGCATCTCCATTGACGATTTCGGCACCGGATATTCCAGCCTGAGTTACTTAAAGCATTTCCCGATCGATTACCTGAAAATCGACCAGTCGTTTGTGAGGGACATCACCACCAACCCGGACGATGCGGCGATTACCACCGCCATCATCAACATGGCGCAAGGCCTCAATCTCAGGACCATAGCCGAAGGCGTGGAAACGGCGGAACAGCTGACCTTCCTCCGCCTGCACTCATGCGATGTGGTGCAGGGATATTATTTCAGCAAACCGGTTCCGGCGGCAGAGTTTGCCGAAATCCTGCGAATGAGCTATCTGTCCAAGAGCGTCGCCTGGCGCGGCAAGCTCGGAGTGCTCGATCAGGCCCTCCAGTGAGTCCCCGCGGATAAACTTGCGGGGCGCGATTCACCGCGCCCTTTTCCAACGACAATCCGGTCAGACCTTGAAGCGATCGACCGAATCCTTGAGCGCGCCGGACAACCTGTCGAGCTGGCTTGCCGTATCGCTGCTCGAAGCAGTTGCGGCGCTGTTCTCCTCGGCCATCTGGGCGATCTTCTCGATATTCGTCGCAACCTGGTGAATCGCAGCATCCTGTTCGCGTACCGCATCGGCGATACTTTGCACATTGTTCGCCACCTCGCGCGCATCTTCACCGATGCGGTGCAGCGCAGCCTCCGACCTGCCAACCAGTTCAAGGCTTTCCGTCACCTGGGTATTGGCCTGCTGCATCCCCGTGACGGTCTCGCCGATGTGATTCTGGATATCGCCAATGAGCGAGGCAATTTCCGTAGTTGCCTTTGACGTGCGCTCGGCAAGCTTGCGCACCTCGTCCGCCACGACCGCGAAACCTCTCCCCTGCTCGCCCGCGCGCGCCGCTTCGATCGCGGCATTCAAGGCCAGCAGGTTGGTCTGGTCGGCGACTTCCTTGATTACCTGAACGATACCGCCGATCCTCTTCGAACTTTCGTCGAGCCGCCCCACGTTACTGCCCGACTCGCGGATCAGTGTAGCAATACCGTTCACGTTTTTCACCGTCTCTGTCATGACAGTGAGCGCCATTTCGGTTCCGGCGCGGGATTTTTCGACAATCTCCCCTGCGGCGCGCGCATTCGATGCAGTTTCGCTGACGCTCACTGAGACTTCTTCGATGGCGGCAGCAACCGACGAGGCCGCATCCGCCTGCGCGGATGAGCTCTTGCTGACCTGTTCGCTTGAAGCGGCCAGCACACCGGATGCATCGGCGATGCTCTCGCTTGAGTGGGTAGTGTGCGCGATGATGTCGCGGAACTTGCCCATCAGATGGTTGATCGCCTGGCCGACGCGCGCCGTTTCCTGCGTACCTTCCTCCGGAATGCGGCGAGTAAAATCGTCATGTGTCACCGCATATTCGGCCGCATCCACCACGGCCGTCAGCGGGCGGCTCACGCTGCGTGCCACCCATACCGACACCGCCACGGCGATGACAATCGCCAGGATAGCCAGAATCAGCTGCGTCAGCAGCTGCGTGCGGCTGGCGGATAATTGACTGTTGACGTCGGCATTGATATTTTTCGTGAGCAGTTGTTCGACTTCATACAAACCGTTGATCTTATCGGTGATGCGCTTGAACCACACCGCCGAATCCACCTCGAACCCGCCCTGGATGGAGCGCTCGGCCATGATGTTGCGCATGCGCTGCACCTCCTGCGCCGCCTCGCCGTCGAGTACCGTTCTCAGCGCCGCCTTTTCCTGCTCGCTCGCGGAGTCCACGAACGAATCCAGGTAGGCATCCTGTTTGTTGATCTTTCCGAGGATGGTGCGGAATTGCGCGGGTTCGACCTTGTTGGCGACGAACACCGGCACGGTCAATGCGCGCTCCTGCCCGGCATTTTCCTTGGCATTGGAGAAATTATGGTAAGTCAGTAACTTACGCGCAATATCCGGGTCGCTATTGTATGCGGCGGCGGTACTCATCACCTCCAGGAGGTGTGCGATGGTGCCGGTGAAGAAAGCGGATGCCTCCCCGGCAGGGATGGTGTATTGATTGGCTTGGTCGCGCGTCCGGGACAACCCTTCGAGCTTGCGTTGCGCCTCTTCGACGGCTTTTTTCAGCCCCGGCATCGAGCCGGTGTCGATCCCGTCGATCAATCGTTTATAAGACGCCAGCTTCTCGTCGGTCTTGGCACGAGTGCCCGGCAGCGTATCCGCGAACTTCTGGCCATTCGACTGGACGAAGCCGGCTGTAGCACCGCGCTCGATCTGCATGGGATGGATCAAATCGCCCGCCGCCACCGCCACTTCCATGATGCTGCGCGCCTGAACCGCGCTTTGATACCTAACAAAACTGTCCCAGATCAGCATGCCGGAAGACAGGATCAGCGCGATGACAGGCACCGCCGTCAACAAAGTGAGGCGTTGCATGATAGTCGAATGTGTCATTACTCCCTCCAGTTTTATAGTTTTATTTAATTAAACTTTTATATCCGTCGCCCGGGCAAAATTTTGCTGCCCAAGGCGGCAGAATTTCTGCAGGATACCGGAATGCATCGTAATCAACCCGCATCAAAAGCGAATCGGCGATTAGGTACGAAAAGGCCGGCTATTTCCACCGCGCCGGGCTGACACGAGGCGCAAGCACGGAGCAGTTGCCTGTGCTTCCTCAGATGACCGCCATATCCCGGCAAACCCCGCCCAGTAATGCCTCGAATTCCTCTACCGATATGGGCTTGCTGATCAAATAACCCTGGTATGCCATGCAGCCGTGCCGCTTGAGGAATTCCATCTGCGCTTCGGTTTCCACGCCTTCGGCAATGACGTTCAGGCTGAAATTATGCGCCATGTCGATGATGGTTTGCACCATCACGGCATCGTTCGGGTCGGTCGCGATGTCGCGCACGAAGCTCCGGTCTATCTTGAGTTGGTCGAGCGGCAGCTGCTTCAGGTAGGACAGCGACGAATAGCCCGTACCAAAGTCATCCATCGACAACCCGACCCCGAGCGCCTTCAAGGCATGCATTTTTGCCACGATGTCGTCCAGGTCTTCCAGCACCACGCTCTCGGTCAACTCCAGCTTGAGGCGCGACGGATCGATGCGGTGCTCCCTGATGACCGCCGCCACCCTGTCCACAAAATCAACCAGTTTGAACTGCCGGGCGCTGACGTTCGCGGCCAGCGTCAGCTTGCGCTTCTGCTCGTCATTGCTCCACAGGGCGAGCTGCCGGCAAGCCGTTTCGAGCACCCAATGGCCGATATCGAGAATCAGCGAGCTCTCTTCGGCAACAGGAATAAACTGGCCTGGAGAAACCATGCCGCGTTGCGGATGAATCCAGCGCACCAGCGCCTCGGCACCGAGGATGTGTCCGGTATCGTCGATCTGCGCCTGGTAATGCAGGCTGAACTGCCGTTCAGCCAGCGCATGGCGCAAATCCGATTCCATGGTCAGGCGCGCCTCCAGGATGGCCTGCATCTCCGGATCGAAGAAACGCACGGCGTTCCGGCCAGCCCCTTTCGCCTGGTACATGGCGATGTCCGCATATTTAAGCAGGGTCTCCGCGCTGGCCTCACGGCCGATAAACAGGTTGACCCCGATGCTGGCCGTGCTGTGAAATTCAAACTCCTTGATTGAGCATGGCTGATTGATGATTGTGCGGATTTTCTCGCCCACTTCCTCGGCCTGCGCCGCGGCGTGCTCCGCCCGGCCCCCCAGATCCTCCAGCATCACCACGAATTCGTCGCCGCCGAGCCGTGCCACCGTATCGCCTTCGCGCACGCAGGATTGCAGGCGCCGCGCTATTTCGATCAGCAGCAGATCGCCGTAATCATGCCCTTTGGTGTCGTTGATAGCCTTGAAGTTGTCGAGGTCGATGAACATGATTGCGCCATGCCTGCCGCTGCGCGCGCTGGTTGCCAATGCGTGTTGCAGACGATCGAGCAACAGGCGGCGGTTGGGCAGATTGGTCAGCGGATCGAAAAAAGCGAGACGATTGATTTCGCCTTCCGCCTTCTTGCGCTCCGTAATGTCGAAAAACGAGCCCACGTAATGGGTGAGCGTGCCATCCGGTGCGGTTACGGCCGTCACCGTCAGCCACTTCGGGTAAGTCTCGCCGTTCTTGCGCTTGTCCAGCATCTCCCCGCTCCATTTCCCTTCGCGGAAAATGGTTGCCCACATCTCATCATAAAAGACCTTGGGCCTCTTCTCCGCCCTGAGGATATTGGGGTTGCGGCCGATGACTTCCTCCGCCGTATAGCCGGTAATATCCTGGAAAGCCTGGTTGACCCGCAGGATCTTTGGATGGCAATCGGTAATCACAATCGCCTCATGCGTCTCGAAGGCAATCGCGGAAATGCGCAAGTCTTCCGCCACGCCGGCCAGTTGCTCGTGCGCCAGCCACTCGATGTCCTGTTTTCTCCACCATGTCCACAGGATGGTTCCGGCGCCCAGGATAAAAAACGCGGCAATGACCCAGATGATCGATTGCAGGCGCCGGACATCCTCCAGCACTTCGTCCGTCTCCATCTTGACCACCATGCCCCATGTGGTATCCGGCACGGCGATGTTGTAGGCCAGCACCGGCCTGCCGCGGTAGTCGAAGGCCTCCAGCGCGCCGTAATAACCCTTCATCATCTCCTTGGTCGGAACGGTGAGCGCGTTCATGCCACCGTCGATCGGCAACCGGAACTTGAGCGCGGCATCCTTCCGGTAGCGCAATTCATTGAGGAACAGCACATCGCCGCCGTCCCGGGTGACCAGCAGGATTTCGCCGGTCCTGCTTTCCACCGGCCAGGACTGGATCAGAGAGAACAGGAAACGCAAATCGTCGCGCAACACCAGAACCCCCATGACGGCCGAGGTATCCGGATTCACGATGGGAACGAAAGTGTCCAGCATCGGTTTGTCCGGTGCGGAGGGGTCGCCGAAGTAGATCGGCGAATTGCCGAGGAGGTTTTCCTTGATTGCGCGCAAGGCAATGGATTTGCCTGCTTCGGACAGCCCGGTATGTTTCCCGCTGCCGAAGCGGATGTTCGCCTTGCCGTCCAGCAGCAGTACCCCGCCGTACTGATAAGCGGACACCGCGGTCTCCAGCGGCTGCCGCACTGCAGCCAGTATGTTGCTGGACGGGTTTTCCAGCCAATGACGAACCGGAGAGTTGCTCAGGAATTTTGCGGCAACCTGAGCATCCCCCCGGCGTTCATGAAAATACGTCTGGATCTGGCCGATCTTGAGCTTGCCGATGCCATGCAAATTCTCGTACGCATGGTCTTTTTCGATGTTCTCGAACTTGTCGACCAGGTAATAGCTTGCTACCCCGACGAGAATGACGAAGTTGATGAATAAGGCGATCGCTACCGCTGCGGGGTATCGACCGGCTATGCTTCTTCTATACATCCGTTCGATTTCCCGTCAGCAGCAATCATGATTCCGTGAGGGTGGCTTTCGGCGTCAGGCTGCCTGCACGGCAATCCGGTCGCGCTGCGCGATGATGCGGTTGTGCTCGTCCACGTAAACGAGTTGTGGATGGAATTTCTGCAATTCCAGTTCGGTGTACATGGCATAGGTGGCGATAATCAGGATATCGCCCGGATTGGCCTTGTGCGCGGCCGCGCCGTTCACGGAAATCACGCCGGAACCGCGCTGTGCGCGGATCGCGTAAGTGGTGAAACGCTCGCCGTTGGTGACGTTGTAAATGTCGATCTGCTGGTATTCCCTGATATCGGCGGCGTCCAGCAAATCGTCGTCGATCGCACAGGAACCTTCATAGTGCAACTCGGAGTGCGTGACGCGCACCCGGTGCAACTTGGCTTTGAGCATGATTCTTTGCATGTGGCACTTCCCTTTCTGACGGGCGCAATTATATAGCAATCAACCGGCCGAGTAATCAACCAGCCAGGCTAACCTCGACATTGTCCAGCAATCGGGTATTGCCCAGTTTTGCCGCCGCCAGGATCACCAGATCGCGCTGCGACCGGCCGGCCGGCCGCAGGTCGGACTGGTTGCGCACCGCCACGTAATCCACCAGCCAGCCCCTCGCGGCGAGAGTTTCGACCGCTTTTTCCTGCAATCGTTCAAAATCGCGCCCGCCTTCCAGGATGGCCTGTTTGATCCCTTGCAGCGTGCGGTGCAGGAAAACCGCCTCGCCGCGCTCGGCTTCGCTCAAATACTGGTTGCGCGAGCTCAGCGCCAGGCCGTCCGCCGCGCGCACCGTCTCCCCGCCGACAATGCGAACCGGAAGATTGAACTGCGCAACCATCTGCCGAATGATGTGCAGCTGCTGGTAGTCCTTCTTGCCGAACAGCGCGACCTGCGGCTGCACGATGTCGAGCAGCTTCAGCACCACGGTCGCCATGCCGCGGAAGTGCCCGGGGCGCGACGCGCCACACAGCTCGTTGGCAACCGGCGGCGGCTCGACGAACACGGTTTGCTGAACGGGGTACATCTCGTTGACCGCAGGCGCAAATACCACGTCCACCAAGCCTTGCAGCTTGGCGCAGTCCGCCTCCAGCGTGCGCGGATAGCGATCGAAATCCTCGCTCGGGCCGAATTGCAGCGGGTTGACGAAGATGCTCGCCACCACGCAACTGCCGTGCCCGCGCGCCAGCTTCACCAGGTTGAGATGCCCCTCGTGCAGGTTGCCCATGGTCGGCACGAAGGCGACGGCGCGCTCCGTGGCCAGCCGCGCGCGCAGTTCGGCGATGGTCTGGATAACTTGCATCAGAAGCTGTGTTCCTGAGCCGGAAAGCTGCCCGCCTTCACCTCGGCGACATAGTTCTTCACCGCGGCCGCGATGCTGTCCGCACCCTGCAGAAAGTTTTTCGCGAAGCGCGCCTTTTTGCCCGGGTAAATGTCCAGCATGTCGTACAGCACCAGCACCTGGCCGGAGCAGTCCGCACCCGCGCCGATACCGATGGTGGGAATGGAAAGCGCGGCGGTGATCTCCGCCGCCAGCAGCGCGGGCATAGTTTCCAGCACCAGCATCCCCGCGCCGGCCCGCTCCAGTGCCGCCGCATCCTCCAGCAATTGCTGCGCGGCGGCAGGTTCCCTGCCCTGCACGCGGTAGCCGCCCATCTGGTGCACCGATTGCGGCGTCAGGCCGATGTGCCCGCACACCGGGATACCCCGCCCGGTGAGGAACTCCACCGTCTCGGCCATCTCGACGCCGCCCTCCAGCTTGACCATCTGCGCGCCCGCCGCCATCAGCCTTGCGGCATGAACAAAGGTTTCCTGCGGGCTGACCTGGAACGTGCCGAACGGCATGTCAGCGACGATAAACGATTGCCTGGCTCCGCGCACCACGCAGGCGGTGTGGTAGGCCATGTCGTCCAGCGTAACCGGCAGGGTAGTCTCATGTCCCTGCAGCACCATGCCGAGCGAATCGCCGACCAGCAGCGCGTCCACGCCCTGCGCCTCGAGCAGCGCGGCAAAGCTCGCGTCGTAACAGGTCAGCACGGCGATCTTCTCGCCCTTGGCGCGCATCGTCTGTAATGCAGTCAACGTGGTTCTCATTATCATTCTCCCCGGCTGAAAAATTCGCGCGGCCCGCGCATTTCCCCGATGCGTTGCAGCAGCAGGGCGAAATCTCCCTCCTCCTCGAAGTTCAGGTGCTCGGTGTTCACCGTCAGCACCGGCGTCGCATCGTAATGGTAGAAGAAATCGCTGTAACCCTGCGCCACGCGCAGTAAATAATCTTCGGAAATGGCCTGTTCGTAAGGCTTGGCGCGGCGGCGCACGCGTTCCGCCAGCGTCTCCGGCGCGGCCTGCAGGTAGATCACCAGATCCGGCGCGGGCGCCTGCAATTGCAGAGTGTGGTAAATCTGCTGGTACAGCGCAAACTCCGCATCGTTCAGATTCAGCCGCGCAAACAGCGGGTCCTTATCGAACAGGTAATCCGCCACCGTGCTCGATTGGAACATATCCATCTGCGCCAGGTCGCGCACTTCGTTGCCGCGCTGGAACAGGAAAAACAGTTGCGTCGCGAGCGCATGGCGCGGCGGGTCCTGGTAGAACCGGGCGAGGAAGGGGTTTTCATCCGGCTTTTCCAGCAGCGCCGCAGCGCCGGTGTGCTGCGCGAGACGGCGCGCAAGGCTGGTCTTGCCCGCGCCGATCGGCCCTTCCACCACCACGTAACGGTATTTTTCAGGCAGCATCGGCGAGCCTCTCCAATACCTGATCCCGGCAATCCTGCAACGCCTGCCGTGCCTTGCCGATGCCGGGGATGACGGCATCCGGCGCGACCTCCAGCAGCGGTTGCAGCACGAAGGCGCGCAAGTGCATCTGCGGGTGCGGAATGGTCAGGCCGTGCTCATGCATGCGCACATCGTCGTACAGCAGCACATCCAGGTCAAGGGTGCGCGGCGCGTTGCGGAAGGTGCGCTCGCGGCCGTGTTCATGTTCGATTTGCAGGAGGGCTTGCAGCAGGGCCTGCGGGGCCAGCGCCGTTTCGATCTCCGCGACCGCGTTCACGAACTCGGGCTGGTCCGCATAGCCCAGCGGCGCGCTGCGGTACAGCGATGAGCGGGCGACGAGGCGCGTATCCGGCAGCCGGCCAAGCTCGGCAAAGGCGCGCTGCAACTGGCTATGCGGGTCTTCCAGGTTGCTGCCCAGCCCGATGAAAGCGGTGTGCGGCATTATTCTGCCGGTTCTTCCGGCGCGGCGGACTCCGGCTTCCTGCGCGGCTTGCGGCGGCGGCGCTTTTTCTCTCCCGCTTGTTCCGGCTGCAGCATTTCAGCCTGCCGCTCGGGGCTGGCATCCTGGAATTCGTCCCACCACAGCCCAAGTTTTTCGTCCGCTTCGCCGCTGGCGCAGCGCAGCAGCAGGAAGTCGAATGCGGCGCGGAAACGCGGCTGCTCCAGCAGGCGGAACGGGCGCTGCCCGCTGCGCTGTTCGAAGCGCTGTTGCATCAGCCAGATTTCCTTCATCACCGCATCGTGGCGGTGCGGGATCGCGAGCTGCGCCTTCTGTTTGTCGAGCACCTCGTCCATCGCCGCATGCATCGCGGGAATGGGGCGCTCGCCCTGCTGCTGGCGCAGTTTCCATGCCGCCAGCACCTCGTGCCACAGCAGCGCGGCAAACAGGAACGCGGGCGAGACCGGCTTGTCCTGGCTGAGCCGCTCGTCGGTGTTGCGCAGCGCGAGCATGACGAACTTCTCGCCCATCGGCTGCTCCAGGATCACGTCCAGCAGCGGCAGCAGGCCGTGGTGCAGGTGCATCTTGCGCAACTGCTGGATGCACTCCACCGAATGCCCGGACAGCAGCATCTTCAGCACCTCGTCGAGCAGGCGCGCCTGCGGCACGTTGTCGAGCAAATCTTTCATCTTCGCGATCGGCGCGGCGGTCGCGGCATCGACCTTCATGCCGAGCTTGGCGGACAGGCGCACCGCGCGCAGCATGCGCACCGGGTCTTCGCGGTAGCGCGTCGCGGGGTCGCCGATCATGCGCAGCACAAGTTTGCGGGTATCGGCGCAGCCCTTGTGGTAATCGTGGATTTCCTGCGTGGCCGGGTCGTAGAACAGCGCGTTGGCGGTGAAGTCGCGCCGCGCCGCATCCTGCTCCTGGTCGCCGAACTGGTTGTCGCGCAGCAGGCGGCCGTGCTCATCGGTCTGCGCGTCTTCGGCCTCGATCATGCTGCGGAAGGTCGAGACCTCGACCACCTCCTCGCCGAACATAACATGCACGATCTGGAAGCGCCGCCCGATGATGCGCGAGCGGCGGAACACGCGGCGCACCTCCTCGGGCGTGGCGTTGGTCGCCACGTCGAAATCCTTGGGCACGCAGCCCAGCAGCAGGTCGCGCACCGCGCCGCCCACCACGAAGGCCTGGTAGCCCGCCGCCTGCAGGCCGTCGGTGACTTTGCGCGCGCCGTAGCTGATCTGCTCGCGCGCCACGCCATGCAACTCGAACGGGATGATCTGCGCGTTCCCCGCCGACCTGGTTTTTGCCGGCTTGCCGAATACGCGCTTGAGGAGTTTTTTGATCATTCAGTCTTTATAAAATGGAGCGCGTATGGCCGCGCAAGAGGGGGCGAATTATACACTGCCTCGATTTCCCGTCCCCAATGAAAAACGCGCCTTGCGGCGCGTTTCCGGGTGCGGCGGCAATCAGCCCTTGAGGCAGGTGCTCATGAACTTCTTGCGCTCATCACCCATCAGCCCCTTGGCCTTGGCGTCGGCATTGCAGCCCTTCATCCTGTCCTGCTGTGTGGACGAGGCTGCGGGGATGGCAGGAGAAGCGGGTTTGGCCGGAGTTGCCGCGGCCGCCTCGGATTTCAGCACGTAATCCTTGGACAGGCATTTCTTCATGAACGCCTTGCGTTCATCACCCTTCATGCCCGTCGCCTCCTTGCTGCAGCCCTTCATCTTCTCGCCGGCCGCGAAAGCCGGAGTCGAAACGGTAAACGCAAAACCCAGACAAGCCAGTGCAATCATTCTCTTCATGGGAATCTCCTCAGAGTAATTGACGACGATTAACGGGATGAACAACCCCGTGCGCGCAACGTACTCCGCGCCACGCAGAGGGTCAATATGCCGAAATGCATAGATAATTCGGCCTAGCTGGGTAGGCGTCGTGGCATGGCTGAAAATTCGATGCGAAGCTGAGCTAGCTCAAGCGACTCCCTTTAATTGCAAGTTCTATCCATCAAATCACGCCCAAATGTTCCGTGAGGGCTAATCCAACCACATTTATAAAAAATCAGCTCTTCACAGCCTGCTCCGCTTCCAACCCCCAACGTTATCGGTTCACGGACGATTGTGCGAAAATGTGAAGGCAGCCCACTACTGTTCCGCCTCTTAACAGTCTCGGCGCTTAAAACTGGCGCTGCTCGCTCTGGCAGGCTTAATTGATTTTCGTTGTATCCGCCTATCATTACATTCGTCTCCTTAAGTTCAGAAGGAAATTCATTGACTGAAATCCATTGCCAATTAGTCCCGTCAAATTTAAAAAAAACATAGGGCGGATTCGGCCTGCCCCATTTATTGTAGGCATGACAAAATCTTGGGCTAGCTGCGATGTAAGGAATGTCGTCCAGAATATCCAGAAGCAGAAGGCTGAGATTGTCTTCCCGTCCTTTCCCAAAATCACTTTTCCAAATAACATTCTTATTTGTCCTTGGAATCGTAAAGCTAATAGCCTCTTCCACACGTAGCGCTGGCTGACCGATTTCACGAAAACCCAATGGATCATCACGCTGAGTGCGGCTCACAATTAATTTTTCCCCATTATGTAATACCACTTCCTCCTTCCATCTCATCGTCGATGAATTCGCATTCATGCCCGCCCCCATCATCAACAGCAACCCGAGCTTCACGATTTGCTTCAGCCACCGTTGAGAAGTCATCGATGAAATAAAAGGGAACAGCTTCGCATCATGTCTCTTCATTTTACCCTTCCTGTTTGAGTAGCTCATGACACCGTACCCCGCGCTTGCGGCAGGGTCAATATGCCGAAATGCATAGATAATCCGGCTTGACCGGAAGGGAAGGTGCGGGGGTCTGATTAGCCGCGCAGCCCGCCGATCCAGCGGGCATAGAGCCGCGCCGCGACCGCGTGCAGGCGCGGCAGCTCGTCCGCAGCCTGGCGCTGCATCCCAAAACCAAAGGGGTCAGCTTCGCATTATCTTTTTTCATTTCTCCCTCCCTGTTTAAGCAACCATGACGCACCGTACCCCGCACTTGCGGCAGGGTCAATATGCCGAAATGCATAGATAATCCGGCTGGGCCGGATGGTGAAGTGTTCTGGGGGAGGTATTCGAGTAGCTTGCTGATTAGCCGCGCAGCCCGCCGATCCAGCGGGCGTAGAGCCGCGCCGCGACCGCGTGCAGGCGCGGCAGCTCGTCCGCAGCCTGGTGCTGCATCCCGGCGGCGGACTGCACCGCCGGGCTGGCCTTCGCGGCGAGAATTTCGTCCGCGCCGATTTCGCACCAGGGCGCGATCATCTCCGCGGTCATCTCGACATGGCATTGCAGCGCGAGGTGCTTGCCGATGACCCAGGCCTGGTTCGCGCAGTGCGCGCTGGAGAGCAGGTGCACCCCGCCCGGCGGCAGGCTGAAGGTCTCGCCGTGCCAGTGGAAGGCATTGAAATTCCGTAGCTCGCCGAACCATGCGCGCGCGGCCTCGTTGTCCGCCACCGCGACCTCGCCCCAGCCGATCTCCTTGATGGGGTTGCGCGACACGACGCCGCCCAGCGCCTTCGATATGAGCTGCCCGCCGAGGCAATGGCCGAGCACGGGAATGTCCATTGCCACCGCCTCGCGGATCAGTTCCAGCACGGGCGCGATCCACGGCAGCTCGTCGTTGACGCTCATCGGCCCGCCCATGAACACCAGCCCGGAATATGGCTCCACGGAAGGCGGTACGGCATCGCCCGCATCGATGGCAACCAGCTTCCACGGAATGTGGCGCTCGTCGAGGAACTCGGCGAGGTAGCCGGGGCCTTCCTGGAGGGCATGGCGGAAGATAGCGATGGGTTTCATAAATTCTGGGAAGGGATAAGAGAGAAGGGTTCGCACCTGCGGTGCTCAAGGGTAAATGCCAGACCCACCTTTACCCTTCTCCCTTCTTATTCCCTCGTTTTATCGCGCTCGATCAAGGCGTAGGCCGAGTGGTTGTGGATCGATTCGAAGTTCTCCGACTCCACGATGAAGGCGTCGATGCGCTCGTCGGCGTTCAGCACCGCGGCCACGTCGCGCACCATGTCCTCGACGAACTTGGGGTTGTCGTAGGCGCGCTCGGTGACGAACTTTTCGTCGGGACGCTTGAGTAGACCAAACAGTTCGCAGGAGGCCTGTTCCTCGGCGATGCGCACCACTTCCTCGATCCAGACGAAACGGTTGGTGCGCAGGGTGAGCGTGACATGCGAGCGCTGGTTGTGCGCGCCGCGCTCGGAAATCTTCTTGGAGCAGGGACACAGGCTGGTGACCGGCACCACGACCTTCATCGTGGTGCGCGCCTGTCCGTCGACGATCTCGCCGATCAGCGTCACGTCGTAATCGAGCAGGCTCTGCACGCCGGATACCGGCGCCGCCTTGTTCACGAAATACGGGAAGTTCATCTCGATGTAGCCGGACTGCGCCTCCAGACGAACCACCATCTCCTGCAGGATGGTCTCGAAGGACTCCACCGAAATCTCGCGCTCGTGCTCGTTGAGTATCTCGACGAAGCGCGACATGTGCGTGCCCTTGAAATTGTGCGGCAGGTGCACGTACATGTTGAAGGTGGCGATGGTGTGCTGCACGCCGATGCTCTTGTCCTTCACCCTGACCGGGTGGCGGATGCCCTTGATGCCGACGCGGTTGATCGCGAGGTGGCGCGTGTCGGCGGAGCTTTGCACGTCGGCGATGGGAGTTTTTTTGAGGGCGTTCATGATGGCCTCTCTGTAGTTAGTGATCGAAATATTACTGGTTGGGTTAAGCGTGGCGATAACCAGCAATCGCGGACGATGGGTATCGCGTTGCTCAACCCATCCTACACGGATTGAATCCTTTTATGGAAGCCGCGATCCCGGCGGCATCCAGCCCGCAATCCGCCAGCATCTGCGCGTGCTCGCCCTGATCGAGGAAATCATCCGGCAGGCCGAGGTGCAGCAGCGGTACGGCAACGCCGTGCTGCTGCAGGCATTCCGCCACCGCGCTGCCCGCGCCGCCCTGCACGGTGTTCTCTTCCACCGTGACCAGCAGCTCGTGCTCGCGCGCCAGCTTCAGGATCAGTTCTGCATCCAGCGGTTTGACGAAGCGCATGTTGGCCACGCTCGCATCCAGCTCTTCGCCGGCCGCCAGCGCGGGCGTGAGCATCGTGCCGAAGGCGAGGATCGCCACGCGCTTGCCCTCACGGCGCAGCCCGCCCTTGCCGACCGGCAGGGCGCGCATCTCTTTACTGACTGCCGTGCCGGGGCCGCAGCCGCGCGGGTAGCGCACCGCGCTCGGCGTGCCCAGTTGATAGGCGGTGTAGAGCATCTGGCGGCATTCGTCCTCGTCGGCCGGCGTCATCACCGTCATGTTGGGGATGCAGCGCAGGTAGGAAAGATCGAAGCTGCCCGCATGGGTCGCGCCGTCCGCGCCGACCAGCCCGCCGCGGTCGATGGCCAGTATGACCGGCAGGTTCTGCAGCGCGATATCGTGGATCAACTGGTCGTAGGCGCGCTGCAGGAAAGTCGAATAGATCGCCACCACCGGCTTGTAGCCGTCGCAGGCCAGGCCGGCGGCGAAGGTCAGCGCATGCTGCTCGGCGATGCCCACGTCGAAATAGCGCTCCGGATATTTTTGTGCGAATTTCGCCATCCCGGAGCCTTCGCACATCGCCGGCGTGATGCCGATCAGCTTGTCGTCCTGCGCCGCCATGTCGCACAGCCAGCCGCCGAACACTTCCGTATAGCTTGGTTGGGTGCACGGCTTGGCGGCGATCCCGCTGACCGGGTCGAACTTGCTCACGCCGTGGTACAGGACGCAGTCCTGCTCGGCATGCGCATAGCCCTTGCCCTTCTGCGTGACCACATGCAGGAACTGCGGCCCCTCGAGCTCGCGGATGTTGCCCAGCGTGTCCACCAGCACCGCCAGGTCGTGGCCATCGATCGGGCCGATGTAGTTGAAGCCGAATTCCTCGAACAGCGTGCTGGGCGTCACCATGCCCTTGACGTGTTCCTCGGCGCGCTTGGCGAACTCCAGCACCGGCGGCATGCCCTTGAACATCTTCTCGCTGCCGCGCCGCATCGCCGAATAGAAGCGCCCCGACATCAGCCTGGCGAGGTAATTGTTCAGCGCGCCGACCGGCTGCGAAATCGACATGTCGTTGTCGTTGAGGATGACCAGCAGGTTCGCGTCGAGCGCGCCGGCGTTGTTGAGCGCCTCGAAGGCCATGCCGCCGGTGAGCGCGCCGTCGCCGATGATCGCCACCGCGCGCCGCGCGGATTTTTCCATCTGCGCCGCCACCGCCATGCCCAGCGCGGCCGAGATCGATGTGCTGGAATGCCCGGTGCCGAAGGCATCAAAGGGGCTCTCGGCACGCCGCGGGAAACCGGCGATGCCGCCCGCCATGCGCAGCCTGCCCATCGCCTCGCGCCGCCCGGTGAGTATCTTGTGCGTGTAGGTCTGGTGCCCCACGTCCCACACCAGGCGGTCGTCCGGCGTGTTGTAGATGTAGTGCAGCGCAATGGTCAGCTCGACCGTGCCGAGGTTGGAGGAAAGGTGCCCGCCGGTCTTGCTCACCGACTCGACGAGGAAGCGGCGCAGCTCGTCGGCGAGTTGCGGCAACTGCGCGCGCTCCAGCTTGCGCAGGTCGTCGGGGCTATTGATGGAAGCCAGCAAGGAGGGCATCAGAACTTCCTCAGCACGATGAAATCGGCCAGCTCGCGCAAACGTTGCGCCGCCGCACCGAAGCCTTCCAGCGTTTCCAGCGCCTCGCGATGCAGCCGCTGCGCCATCTCGCGCGCGGCTTGCAGGCCGAGCAGGCTGACATAGGTCGGCTTGTTGCTGTCCGCGTCCTTGCCTGCGGTCTTGCCCAGCGTGGCGGTGTCCGCCTCGCAGTCAAGCACGTCGTCCACCACCTGGAAGGCGAGGCCGATCAGCTTGCCGAAGCGGTCCAGCCGGTCCAGCTGTTCCGCCGAAACCTTGCCGCAATGGGCACCGAGCAGGATGGACGCGCGGATCAGCGCGCCAGTCTTGTGGATATGCATGAATTCCAGTTCGGGGAGTGTGAGCGACTTGCCGACGGCGGCGAGATCGATCGCCTGCCCGCCCGCCATGCCGCGCGAGCCGGAGGCCACCGCGAGCAGCCTGACCATCTCCAGCTGGCACGAAGTGTCGTCGTTCAGGCGATGCTCGGCGAGCAACTGGAACGCCAGCGTCTGCAGGGCATCGCCGACCAGCAGCGCAGTCGCCTCGTCGTATTGCACATGGCAGGTCGGCTTGCCGCGGCGCAGCACGTCGTCGTCCATGCACGGCATGTCGTCGTGTACCAGCGAATAGGCGTGGATCAGCTCGACGGCGGCGGCGGCGACGTCCACGCGCCCTTGTTCGGCGCCAGCCAGTTCGCCTGCTGCGAATGCCAGCAGCGGGCGCACGCGCTTGCCGCCGTCCAGCACCGCGTAGCGCATCGCCTCGTGCAGGCGCTGCGGCGCGATGTCCGCACGCGGCAACAGGTTGCGCAGCACCTCCTCGAAGCGCGCCTGGTGGACGGCGACCCAGCTCTGAAAATCAACGCTCATTGATTCTGCCCAGCTTCGCCAGTGGCGGAAAAATCCTTGAGTACCCCATTCTCCAGCACGCTCACCTGCTGCTGCGCGTCTTCGAGGCGGCCGCGGCAGAACGCCAGCAATTCCGCGCCGCGCTTGTAGGCCGAGAGCGAATCCTCCAGCGACAGCTTGCCCGCCTCCATGTCGGCGACAATCTTTTCCAGTTCGGCCATGGCCGACTCGAAATCAACGGTTTTTTGCGCTTTACCAGCCATAAACATCTCTGCATTGCGAAAGGCCGCCATTTTACCCAACCCGCCCCGCCTGAGCCAATTTATATTGCCCCGCACGGTAAATTCGGTGAGAATCCGCGCCCCGTTTGCTTGTACGTCACAACCATTCACCACGAAGAACACGAAGGGCACGAAGGAAAACAGATGGCTGCACTGATGATTCCTGCTACCTTAATCAATCCCGCATGAAATCCTCCTGGATGCTGGTCGCCGGATTGCTGTTCGGCCTCATGGGCGTGTTCGTCAAGCTCGGCGCACCGCATTTCTCGCATGTCGAACTGGTGTTCTACCGCTCGCTGTTCGGCCTGCTGATGGTGTACGGCATCATGCGCCACCAGCGCATCAGCCTCGCCACGCGGCACTGGCGCGCGCACCTGTGGCGCGGCATTTCCGGCTCGGTCGCGCTCGCGCTGTTCTTCTATTGCATCACCGTGCTGCCGCTCGCCACCGCCGTCACGCTCAACTACACCGCGCCGCTGTTCCTCACCCTCTTCACCATGCTGGTGTTCAAGGACCGCTTCCACCCGCCGCTGACCATCGCCATCGCGCTGGGATTCTGCGGCGTGGTGTTGCTGCTGCAGCCGGCGCTGGAGCGCGAGCAACTGCTGCCCGGTCTGCTCGGCCTGATCTCCGGCTTCCTCGCCGGGGTCGCCTACCTCAACGTCAAGCAGCTCGCCATGATCGGTGAGCCGGACACGCGTACCGTGTTCTATTTCAGCCTGACCGCCACCCTCGGCAGCGGCGTCTGGATCCTGTTCGACACGGCGCATGCGATCACGCTCGAAGGCTTCGCCATCCTGTTCGGCCTGGGCAGCTCCGCCACCCTCGCGCAGCTCGCCATGACGCGCGCCTACCGCACCGGCAGGACGCTGGTGGTCGGCAGCCTCGCCTACAGCACCATCGTGTTTGCCAGCCTGTTCGGCATGCTGCTGTGGGACGAAACCCTGGGCCTGGCCAGCTGGCTGGGTATGGCGTTCATCATCGCCAGCGGTGTGCTAAGCTTGCGCCTGTCGCCGAAACATTAATTAATCCGGACTATTTCCGATGTAGCGCCAAAATTGTAGGTTGGGTTTCAACCCGACATGTCGGGCTAAAGCCCGACCTACACTTAAAATCAAGCAAACAACCTACGAGACAGACCACATGATCACCATCGAACAAACCGACAACCTCGTCAACGTCGCCGTCATCGGCGAATTCACCCTCGCCGACTTCAAGACCTTCGAGGAGCAATCGCTGTACAAGCTCAAATCGCCCGGCCCGCTGAACCTGCTGTTCGACCTGCGCGGCATGATCGACTACACCGTGGACGTAGCCTGGGAAGAGATCAAGTTCTTCAGCCGCGAACACAACCACGACTTCAGCAGGATCGCCGTGGTCACCACCGACCAGTGGCTCACCTGGCAGGCGTGGCTGTCGCGCCTGTTTATCGACGCCGACATCAAGGTGTTCACGGATTACGCCGAGGCGCAGGCCTGGACACAGGAAATGCAGTAAACGAAAGTGCCCGCAATGCAAAAAGAAAAAACCGATGATGAGTACCTCGACAATATCAAGGAAAAAATACTCATCCTGCTCGAACAGCACGAAAAACTGGAGCCGGAGCAAATTTCAAGACTCCTGGGGACGGGAATTCAACTTGTCCTGTTCCACCTGGAAGGCCTTAAAAAATCCAGCATGGTCATGGACTACCATTCGCCCGGCAATCCGGGCTATTGGGGAATCATTCAGGACGGCCGGGCTTATCTGGTTCACCATGGCATGCTTCCGGAATAACGGCTCGTGCAGAGCGCAATAAGCCTGCCTCCCCATCCACAAAAGCAGGCCTGCTCAGGGAAACGGCGATATATTTTCCGCCGATTCGCGAAACGATAGATCTGTCCTTTAGGTTTTAGCCGCTACAGCACCGCTCCCCCGGGCCGGTGCCTGCTATTCAACGAAGGAGAAAAACATGATCGGGAAAAGCTTTTTTCTGCGTTTGTTTTTTTTCATCGCCCTTCTGCCGGCCCTCGCCTGCGCCCAGCCTCCTTCTGAAATCCCGTTACCTCCGGGCAGGGATGCGCAAAGCCTGCTCTCCGCCTTTGCGTCCTACACTGACTTGCGCATCGGTTCCGTGCAGCGCAGCCTCGAGATACTGGCCTCCACGGCCGAGGTAAGATCGGGCAAGTGGGAGCGCATGAAGGGCTTGCTGGGCGCTTATCAGAAATCGGAGGACGGGCTCATCGTCTGGTATGTGCGTCCCGACGGGAGCTATGACACCGCCGACAAGGGCCTCATGGATGCCAAGCTGAGCGACCGGAGCTATTTCCCCGACCTCATGGCGGGCATGAAGATCACGGGCGCGCTGGTGGTCAGCAAGAGCACCGGCCAGCGCTCCGCCGTGATCGCAGTTCCCATCAGGAAGGGCGGCAAGATAATCGGGGCGATCGGCGCATCGCTTTTCCTCGACACGCTCTCCCATCAGGTCGGTTCCACCCTCGACCTGCGGCCGGGGGCCGCCTTTTTCGCCATGGCCCCGGACGGCCTGACCACCCTGCACAGCAGGACAGACCGCCACTTCCTGGACCCGCGTGAACTGGGGAGCGAGACGCTCAAAAAGGCCGCGAACGAGATGCTGGCCGGGACTGCGGGGGAGGTGAGCTACGAGTTCGACAATGCGACGAAGACGGCGCTCTACCGGACCTCCCTCCTCACGCAGTGGAAATTCGTGCTGACCTTCAGCCCTGCTGCGCAGAAATAGGAAACAAAAAACCCGCCGAAGCGGGTTTTTTCTTGTGCTGCGAACCTTGCCGGATTACTTCAGCTTGGTTTCCTTGTAGCTGACATGCTTGCGGGCCACCGGGTCGAACTTCATGAATTCGAGCTTTTCCGGGGTGGTGCGCTTGTTCTTGTTGGTGGTGTAGAAATGCCCCGTACCGGCGGAGGATTCCAGCTTGATCTTTTCGCGTGCGCCTTTTGCCATGTTCGTTCTCCTTAGATTTTCTCGCCGTTGGCGCGCATTTCGGCCAGCACCGCGTCGATGCCGTTCTTGTCGATGGTACGCAGCGCCGCATTGGTCAGGCGCAAGCTGACCCAGCGATTTTCGCTTTCAACCCAGAAGCGGCGGCGTTGCAGGTTCGGCAAAAAGCGGCGCTTGGTTTTGTTGTTTGCATGGGAAACATTGTTCCCGACCATCGGGCCTTTTCCCGTCACTTGACATACACGTGCCATGGTTCTACTCCAACCGGAATTCAAAAGAGCGCGGATTCTACCGAAGGAACACGGAATATTCAACCCGAATTTTGCGGGCCGGTGTTTTGCTCCCTGTAATACTTCTGTCACACAAACCCCCTATCATGCGCTCCGCATGAAGGCATTGCCGGTTTACCCCGGCTGACGGCAACAAACAACCTCACGGAGACCCCATGAACGGCAAACTCAGGAAATTCGTCATCGGCACCGCTGCCACCGCCGCGCTGGTTTGCGCGGGTGCAGGCCAGGCAACCGGCATCACCGGCGCGGGCGCGACCTTCCCCTACCCGATCTACGCCAAGTGGGCCGAGGCCTACAAGGCGCAGGCCGGCGTCGGGATGAATTACCAGTCCATAGGCTCCGGCGGCGGCATCAAGCAGATCACCGCCAAAACCGTGGATTTCGGCGCTTCTGACATGCCGCTCAAGCCTGAAGAGCTCGACAAGAGCGGCCTGATGCAATTCCCGACCGTGATCGGCGGCGTGGTGCCGGTGGTCAACATCAAGGGCATAGCCGCAGGCCAGCTGAAGCTGGACGGCGCGACGCTGGCAAACATCTATCTCGGTAAGATCACCAAGTGGAACGATCCCGCCCTGGCGGCGCTGAACAAGGACATCCAGCTGCCCGCCGACAACATCACAGTTGTGCACCGCTCGGACGGTTCCGGCACCACCTTCATCTTCACCAACTACCTGTCCAAGGCCAGCGCGGACTGGAAGTCCGCCGTCGGTGAAGGCACGGCGGTCTCCTGGAAGGCGGGCACCGGCGGCAAGGGCAACGAGGGTGTGGCATCCTACGTGCAGCGCATCAAGGGCTCCATCGGTTACGTGGAATACGCCTATGCGCTGCAGAACAAGATGAACACCGTGCAGTTGAAGAACCGCGACGGCCAGTTCGTCAAGCCTGAGGAAAACAGCTTCAAGGCCGCGGCTGCCGGTGCGCACTGGGACAAGGCGCCGGGCTTCTACAAGATCCTGACCGACGAGGCGGGAAAGGAAAGCTGGCCGATCAGCGGCGCGACCTTCGTGCTGATGCACAAGGTGCAGGAAAAACCGGAAACCGGCAAGGAAGTGCTGAAGTTCTTCGACTGGGCATATAACAAGGGCGGCAAGCTGGCCACCGACCTGGATTACGTGCCGCTGCCGGAAAATGTCGTGAAGCTGATCCGCGCCGCATGGAAAGCGCAGATCAAGGACGCGACAGGCAAGGCGCTGGTGCAATAGGCTGCCAAGTTATAATTGCGGGGGTCCTAGCCCCCGCTATTTTTTATTGACGAACTCAACATGCCGATGTTTTTACGTGAAGCCAGCCTTAGACGGCACACCGTACTGGACCTGCTGTTCCGCAACCTGACGCGCGTCTCGGCGTTCGGCGTGCTGGCCCTGCTCGGCGCCATCCTCGTCTCGCTGCTCGTCGGCAGCATGCCCGCCATCCGCGCGTTCGGCTTCGGCTTCCTGGTCAGCTCCGAGTGGGATCCGGTCAATGAGCAGTTCGGCGCGCTGATCCCCATCGTCGGCACGCTGGTCACCTCCGCCATCGCGCTCGCCATCGCCATCCCGGTCAGTTTCGGCATCGCGCTATTCCTCACCGAACTGTCGCCACGCATCCTGCGCCGCCCGCTCGGCATCGCCGTCGAACTGCTGGCAGGCATCCCCAGCATCATCTACGGCATGTGGGGGCTGTTCGTGTTCGCGCCGCTGTTCGCCGACCATGTCGAGCCCTGGCTCAACGACCATATCGGGGCGATGCCGTATATCGGCCCGTTCTTCTCCGGCCCGCCGATGGGCATCGGCATGCTGACTGCCGGCATCATCCTCGCCATCATGGTGATCCCGTTCATCGCTTCGGTGATGCGCGACGTGTTCGAGGTGGTGCCCACGCTGCTCAAGGAATCGGCCTACGGCCTGGGCGCGACCACCTGGGAGGTCATGTGGAAGGTCGTGCTGCCCTACACGAGGATCGGCGTGGTCGGCGGCATCATGCTGGGGCTGGGGCGCGCGCTCGGCGAAACCATGGCCGTCACCTTCGTGATCGGCAACGCGCATGAACTCAGCCAATCCCTGCTGATGCCCGGCAACAGCATCGCCTCGGCGCTCGCCAACGAATTCACCGAGGCCTACGGGGAGCTCTACACCTCCGCGCTGATCGAACTCGGCCTGATCCTGTTCTTCATCACCTTCGTGGTCCTGTCGCTCGCGCGCTACATGCTCTACAAGCTCGGCAAGCGCGAAGGCCAGGCCGCATAACGATCATGCTGGGACTCTACACACGCCGCCGCATCGTCAACGCCCTGGGCCTCGCCGTCTCGATGCTCGCCATGGGGTTCGGCCTGTTCTGGCTGTGCTGGATACTCTGGACGCTGCTGGTGCACGGCCTGCCTGCGCTCGCCCCGGTGGTGTTCACGCAGATGACCCCGCCGCCGGGAAGCTCCGGCGGCCTGCTCAACGCCATCGCCGGCAGCCTGGCGATGACGCTGGTCGGCGTGCTGATCGGTACGCCCATCGGCATCCTGGCCGGCACCTATCTCGCCGAATTCGGCCAGCGCGGCTGGCTCGCCCCGATCACGCGCTTCATCAACGACGTGCTGCTCTCCGCGCCGTCCATCGTGATCGGCCTGTTCGTGTATGAGGTCTATGTCGTCCACGTCAAGCATTTCTCCGGCTGGGCAGGCGCGCTGGCGCTGGCCATCATCGTCATCCCGATCGTGATCCGCACCACCGAAAACATGCTGCGCCTGGTGCCCAACACCCTGCGCGAAGCGGCTGCGGCGCTCGGCGCACCGCAGTGGAAGATCATCAACTTCGTCACGCTGCGCGCCGCGCGCGCCGGGATCATCACCGGCGTGATGCTCGCCGTCGCGCGCATCAGCGGCGAGACCGCGCCGCTACTGTTCACCGCGCTGAACAACCAGTTCTGGAACAGCAACATGGACCAGCCGATGGCTAACCTGCCGGTGGTGATCTTCCAGTTCGCGATGAGCCCCTACGAAGACTGGCAGAAACTGGCCTGGGCCGGCGCACTGCTCATCACCTTCAGCGTGCTGACGCTCAACATCCTGGCGCGCGTGCTGTTCCGCCAGAAGTCCGCCTCTCACTAACAGGATTTGCCCATGAACGCCGAAAGCACCGTCAATCCCAAGATCGTCGTAAAGGACCTCTGCTTCTATTACGGCAATTACTGCGCGCTCAAGAACATCAACCTGAGCATCGCCGAGAAGATGGTGACCGCCTTCATCGGCCCGTCCGGCTGCGGCAAGTCCACCCTGCTGCGCACCTTCAACCGCATGTACCAGCTCTACCCGAAGCAGCGAGCCACTGGGGAAATCCTGCTGGACGGCGCGAACATCCTCGACAAGTCGCAGGACCTGAACATGCTGCGCGCCAGGATCGGCATGGTGTTCCAGAAACCCACGCCGTTCCCGATGTCGATCTACGACAACATCGCGTTCGGCGTGAAGCTCTACGAAAATCTCAGCAAGAACGACATGGACGAGCGCGTCGAATGGGCGCTGCGCAAGGCCGCGCTGTGGACCGAGGCCAAGGACAAGCTCAAGCAGAGCGGCACCGGGCTTTCCGGCGGCCAGCAGCAGCGCCTGTGCATCGCGCGCGCCATCGCCGTCAAGCCGCAGGTGCTGCTGCTCGACGAACCGACCTCGGCGCTCGACCCGATCTCCACCGCGCATATCGAGAAGCTCATCGACGAGCTGAAGGAAGACTTCACCATCGTCATCGTGACCCACAACATGCAGCAAGCAGCCCGCGTCTCCGACTACACCGCCTACATGTACCTGGGCGACCTGATCGAGTTCGGCGACACCAGCACGGTGTTCACCAACCCGAAACGCAAGGAGACTGAAGATTACATTACCGGTCGCTTTGGATAAGCGACCAGTAATGTAACGGTGGAGACAACAAGCCGAAGGCTTGTTGCGGCGTAAACTAACATGCGCAGCATGTTACGTTGGAGCCACTAATGCGCGTAGCGCGTTATGTCGAAACCACTATATTACGGGCAGGTTCGGTTAACCTGTCCGTAATATAGCGGTGGAGGCTAACCTTCAGGTTATGCCGTAACCACTACATCACAGGGCAATTCGGTTAATCGCCCTGTGATGTGGCGACGGAGGCTAACATGAGCGCAGCGAATGTTAAGCCGCAAAGCGGCGGCTGAAGCCACTACATCACCGGCCTCGGTTAAGTGCATAAACCATCAAAGTAAAAAAGCCCGGACCAAGCCGGGCTTTTTTACGGGGTAGAACCAATTACTGATAATTGGGCCTGTCCCTGCGGTCTTCATAACGGCGGCTTTGCCAATCCTCATTGCGGCGATCCTGCCGATCTTCGATGACGCTCACCCCCACACGGATCGTCGAACCGGGCTGGTATGGCAGGGTGGTGGTGATGTCCTGGCCGTTGTAGCGGTAGGTCACGTTGTAACCCTTGATGACCTCGCGGCTGTTTTGCACTTCGCGGCAACGCTCGACCTGTTCGGTACGCGGCTGGTCCGGATTGGCGACGCGGTCGCCGATCACCGCACCGGCGATGCCGCCTACCGCAGTCGCTGCCTTGTTGCCCGTGCCGCCGCCGACCTGACTGCCCAGCACCGCACCGGCCACGCCGCCGACCACCGCGCCGGTTGCGGAACGGTTACTGTCCGGATTGGCGACTTGATCGCCGATCACCGCGCCGGCCACGGCGCCCGCGCCCGTTGCCACCGTGCTGCCGTTACCGCCGCCTACCTGGCTGCCCAGCAGGCCACCCGCGACACCGCCGATCACCGCCCCGCCGATGGAGCGCTCCTTCGGGGCGACCTGCACGGTCTCCTTCCAGCATTCGCGCTTCGGTTCACTGACGCGTTCATAGATGGGGGTGCTGGAAACGACGCGTGCGGTATCGGTAAAATCCGCCGCGTAAGCGCCGCCATACAGGGAGATCAGGCTCAATACCAACAGACTCTTCTTCATGTTTTGCTCCTCTGGAAATTTCATGCCATACAACGTGGCGGCATTATGACTTGGCTCCCGGCCGAATGTTCCAGAATAATTGTTTCAAAATGTAGGGTCTGGCCGCCACCGGAGGTATCCGGCGCTGACGCGTCACTCTCACGCAGAACGGCGGCGGTGGCGGATGAATTCGCCGATGGCGGGAAGAAAGGAGATGACGACGATAGCGAGGATTATCAGGGTGAGGTTGTTCTTGACGAACGGGATGTTGCCGAATAAATAGCCCGCCACGGTGAGGCTGCCGATCCACGCCAGACTGCCCAACGCGCTGAACATCACGAACAGGCGGTAGCGCATCAGCCCGATGCCTGCCACGAACGGCGCGAAGGTGCGGACAATCGGCAGGAAGCGCGCGAACAGGATGGTCTTTCCGCCGTGCTTCTCATAGAAGGCATGGGTCTTGTCGATATGTTCGCGCTTGATGAGACCGTTGGTGCGCTTCAGCAGGCGCATCCCGATCAGCCTGCCGATCCAGTAGTTGGTGTTGTCGCCGCTAAATGCGGCCAGCATCAGCAGCGGCGCGAGCCATTCCAGTTGCAGCGCCCCCAGGCCGCAGAGCGCGCCCGCCACGAACAGCAGCGAATCACCGGGCAGGAAGGGCATCACCACCAGCCCGGTCTCGCAGTAGATGATGAGGAACAGAATGGCGTACACCCAAATGCCGTATTCCTGCGTCAGGGCGAGCAGGTGGGTGTCCAAGTGCAGGACGATGTCGATGAAGGTGGCGAACAATTCCATGAACTACGGAAGGACTTCTTCGGCCTCGGTCTTTTCCGGTTTGATGAAGTCCTCGCGCGACACGCCGAGCAGCATCAGCAGGGGGCTCGCGACCAGCACCGAGGAATAGATGCTGAACAGGATGCCGATAGTCAGCGCCATGGCGAAATAGTGCAGCGTCTCGCCACCGAGAAACAGCATCGCGCCGACCATCATCTGCGTGCAGCCGTGCGTGATGATGGTGCGGGACATGGTGCGGGTGATCGCGTTGTCGATGATCTCCGCGACCCCGGCCTTGCGCATGGTACGGAAGTTTTCGCGGATCCGGTCGAACACCACCACCGATTCGTTCACCGAGTAGCCCAGCACCGCCAGCACCGCCGCCAGCACGGACAGCGAGAACTCCCACTGGAAGAAGGCGAAGAAACCGAGAATGATCACCACGTCGTGCAGGTTGGCGATGATCGCGGACAGGCCGAACTTCCATTCGAAGCGCATCCACAGGTAGCCGACGATGCCCAGGGACACCAGCAGCAGGGCGAGCGCACCGTTGTCCACGAGGTCCTTGCCGACCTGCGGGCCGACGAATTCCACGCGGCGCATCTCCATGCTCCCGTCCTTCGCGTGCAGCTTGTCGCACTCCTGCCCGGACAGGGTGGCGCACACCTGCTCGGGCAGGTTGGCGCCCGCCTTGTTCTGCTTGAGCGGCACCTGGATCAGCACGTCGTGGCTGGAGCCGAAATTCTGCACCAGCGCATCCGGCAGGTCCGCTGCGGCAAGCTGTTCGCGCACCTTGTGGAGGTCGACGGGCTGCGTGTAATGCACTTCGATCACCGTACCGCCGGTGAAATCCACCCCGAAGTTCAACCCCTTGGTGGCGAGGAAAAATACCGCAAACAGGAAAGTCACCAGTGAAATGCTGGTGGTGATTTTCCCGTAGCTCATGAACGGGATGTCTTTCTTGATCCTGAAAAATTCCATATTTCTATTCTCCGTTACTCCCCCTCTATCCAACTCTCCCCCAAGGAGAGAGCGCTATCGTCCCCTCTCCCGCCTGCGGGAGAGAGTCAGGGAGAGGGCATTAGCCGATCGCCACCTTGGCAAGGCGCGCCCTGCGGCCGTATATCAGATTCACCATCGCGCGCGACACCAGCACCGCGCTGAACATCGAGGTCAGGATGCCGAGGCACAGTACCACCGCAAAGCCCTTGATCGGGCCGGAGCCGAACATGAACAGCGCAACCCCGGCGATCAGCGTGGTAATGTTGGAATCGAGGATGGTGTCGAATGCGCGGTCGTATCCGGCGTGAATCGCGGCCTGCGGCGTGACGCCGTTGCGCAGCTCCTCGCGGATGCGCTCGTTGATCAGCACGTTCGCGTCGATCGCCATCCCCAGCGTCAGCGCGATACCCGCCATGCCGGGGAGGGTAAGCGTGGCCTGCAGCATGGACAGCAGCGCCACCAGCAGCAGCAGGTTCGTCCCCAGCGCCAATATAGAGATGGTGCCGAACATCAGGTAGTAGGCGATCATGAAGATCGCGACCATGATGAAGCCGATCTTGGTGGAGTCGAAGCCGCGCTTGATGTTGTCCGCGCCGAGGCTGGGCCCCACGGTGCGCTCCTCAACGATCTCCATCGGTGCGGCCAGTGCGCCGGCGCGCAGCAGCAGGGAAGTGTCCTGCGCTTCGACGGTGCTCATCCGGCCGCTGATCTGCACGCGCCCGCCGCCGATTTCCTCGCGGATCACCGGTGCGGTGACGATCTCGCCCTTGCCCTTCTCGAACAGGACGATCGCCATGCGCTTGCCGACGTTCTCGCGCGTCGCGTCCTTGAATTTGCGCGCGCCCACGCCGTCCAGGTTGATGTGCACGGCGGGTTCGTTGTTGCGGCTGTCGAAACCGGGCTGCGCGTCGTTGATACGCTCGCCGGTCAGGATCACCTGCTTTTTCACCAGCAGCAGGTTGCCTTCGCGATCCTTGAACATCTCGGTGCCAAACGGCGCGGCCGCGCCTGGAACGGCCTGATGCTCCTCGTCCACCATGCGCACTTCCAGCGTCGCGGTGCGCCCCAGAATGTCCTTGGCGCGCGCCGTATCCTGCACGCCGGGCAGCTGCACCACCACGCGATCCGCGCCCTGCTGCTGGATCACCGGTTCGGCCACGCCCAGTTCGTTGACACGGTTGCGCAGGGTCAGCAGGTTCTGCTGCACGGCTGACTCCTGGATGCGCCGTTCGGCTTCCGGCTTGAGCGCAGCCTGCAGCAGGAATTCGCCGCCGGCCTCCCTGGAGCTCAGCGCATAGTCGTTAAAGCGCTGCTTGATTTCCGCTTCGCCTTTGCTGCGCGCGTCGGCGTCGCGGAATCTCACCAGCAGCACGTTGCCTTCGCGGGTGACGCCGGAATAGGCGACCTTCTGATCGCGCAGCATGCTGCGGATATCGCCGGTGGCGGCTTCCAGCGCCTTGTTCAGCGCGGCCTTCATGTCAACCTGCAGCAGGAAATGCACGCCGCCGCGCAAGTCCAGACCGAGGTACATCGGCAGCGCATGAAGGCTGGTCAGCCACTGCGGCGAGCGCGACAGGAGGTTGAGCGCAACCATGTAGTCTTCGCCCAGTTGTGAGGCCAGCACGTCCTTGGCCTTCAGCTGGTTATCGGTGTCGGCGAAGCGCGCCTTGATGCTGTTGCCGTCCAGCGCAACCACTTCCGGATTGAGGCCGGCCGCCTTCAGGGCTTTATCCGCGCGCTCCAGCAACGCGGCGTCCGCCTTCAGGCTGGCGCGCAACGGCGATACCTGCACGGCGGGCGATTCGCCGAAGAAATTGGGCAGGGTATAGATCAGCCCGGCCAGGAACACGGCCAGAATCAGCAGGTATTTCCACAATGGATAACGGTTCATTGATGCCCCTCGGTTGACGCGTGCAACGTTTCCGGCCGGGAAAGAGCCGGGATTACTTGATGGACTTGATGGTGCCCTTGGGCAGCACGGCCTGAATCGCGGTCTTCTGTACCGTCACCTCGACGTTCTCGGCGAGTTCCACTCCGACGTATTGCTCATATACCTTGCTGATGCGGCCTACTTCGCCACCCGTCGTCACGACCTCGTCGCCGCGCTGCAAGGCCTCGATCATGGTCTTGAGCTCCTTGGCGCGCTTGCTTTGCGGGCGCAGGATGAAAAAATAGAATATCGCGATCAGGACGATCAGCGGCAGAAAATCCATGAAGCCGGCGCCCTGCGCCGGCGCAGCCGCTTCGGCATACGCATTGCTGATAAGCATTATTCAATCTCCGGAGATAAATAAAAGGCGCGCATTCTACCACGAAGCGCAGGGCATCTTCACGCTTCCCCGCCGCGCTGCTGCCTGAAGCGCACCACGAAGGCGTCAAACGCATCCGCCTCGATGGCGGCACGGATATCGCCCATCAACTCCTGGTAATAATGCAGGTTATGGATGGTATTGAGGCGCGCGCCGAGAATCTCGCCGAGCCGGTAAAGATGGTGCAGATAGGCGCGACTGAAGTTGCGGCAGGTGTAGCACTGGCATTCCTCATCCAGCGGGCGCGTGTCCAGGCGGTATTGCGCGTTCTTGATGCGCACGTCGCCGTGGCGCGTGAACAGGTGGCCGTTGCGCGCGTTGCGCGTCGGCATCACGCAGTCGAACATATCGATGCCCTGCGCGACCGCCGCGACAATATCCTCCGGTGTACCCACGCCCATCAGGTAGCGCGGCTTGTCCTGCGGAAGTTGCGGCGCGGTGTGGGTCAGGATGCGCAGCATGTCTTCCTTGGGTTCGCCCACCGACAGGCCGCCGATCGCGTAGCCGTCGAAGCCAATGCCCACCAGCCCGCGCAGCGACTCATCGCGCAGGTGTTCGTGCATGCCGCCCTGCACGATGCCGAACAGCGCGTTGGGGTTGCCCTCGTGGGCACGCTTGCTGCGTTCCGCCCAGCTGAGGCTCAGGCGCATGGATTCGCCCGCGACCCGCTCGTCCGCAGGATACGGCGTGCATTCATCGAAGATCATCACGATGTCGGAGTTCAACACCTTCTGGATGCGCATCGACTCCTCCGGCGAGAGAAAGCACTTGTCGCCGTTAACCGGCGACTTGAACTCCACGCCGCCGCCGGTGATCTTGCGCAGCGCGCCCAGGCTGAACACCTGAAAGCCGCCGGAGTCAGTGAGAATAGGACCATCCCAGCCCATGAAGCGGTGCAGGCCGCCGTGTGCTTCAATCACCTCCAGTCCGGGGCGCAGCCACAGGTGGAAGGTGTTGCCCAGCACGATATGCGCGCCGATGTCCTTCAACTCCTGCGGCGACATCGCCTTCACCGTGCCGTAGGTGCCGACCGGCATGAAGGCCGGGGTCTCGACCGTGCCGTGCGTCAAGGTCAATTGGCCGCGCCGCGCGGCGCCGGAGGTTGTTTTCAAATCAAACTGCATGATCGTTCCGCTCGATAAACATGGCATCGCCATAACTGAAAAACCGGTATTCCTTTTCCACTGCGTGGCGGTATGCCGCCAGCATCCGCTCCATCCCGCCGAAGGCGCACACCAGCATCAGCAGGGTAGACTTCGGCAGATGAAAGTTGGTGAGCAGCGCATCCACGACGCGAAAACGGTAGCCGGGCGTGATGAAGATGCGCGTCTCGCCCGAACCGGCTTTCAGCTCTCCCTCGGCCGCCGCACTTTCCAGCGCGCGCAGGCTGGTCGTGCCCACCGCGATCACCCGCCCGCCTGCTGCACGTGCTGCTGCAATCGCGTCCACCGCCTGCTGCAGAATCTCGTAGCGCTCGCTGTGCATCGAATGCTCGCGGATATGCTCGGTGCGCACCGGCTGGAACGTCCCGGCGCCGACATGCAGCGTGACATGCGCGATCCGCGCCCCCTTGTCGCGCAGGGCCTGGAGCATCGCCTCATCGAAATGCAGCCCCGCCGTGGGTGCGGCCACCGCGCCTGCCACACGAGCGAACACCGTCTGGTAGCGCTGCTCGTCCCCTGCATCCGCCGCGTGAGCAATATAGGGCGGCAAGGGCAAACTGCCGTAACGTTCCAGCAACTCCAGCACCGGTTCCTCACCGGCGAAATGCAGGCGGAAAAACTCGCCCTCGCGCCCCAGCACGTCAACCGCCAGCGCATCAGCCAACCTCAGCCTGCTGCCCGCCTTGGGCGACTTGCTGGCGCGCACCTGCGCCAGGACATCATGCTCTCCCAGCACGCGCTCGACCAGCACCTCCACCCTGCCGCCCGTTTCCTTCTCGCCGAACAGCCGCGCCTTGATGACGCGCGTGTCGTTCAGCACCAGCACATCGCCCGGCCTGACCAAATCGAGCAAATCGGCAAAGCGGCAATCTTCCAGCAGGCCACCATGCGCGTACAGCAGGCGGCTCGCGCCGCGCCGTTCCGGCGGGTGTTGCGCGATGAGCCGTTCGGGCAGGACAAAATCGAATTCTTCGGTGCGCATGAGCAGTGTTGCAATCTTTATAAGGCCGCGATTGTAGTTGATGAGGCCTATCGTTTCATGGATAATTCGCGGCCTCCCTTGCCGGGGTGATGGAACTGGTAGACGTGCCGGACTCAAAATCCGGTGCCGCAAGGCGTGAGGGTTCGAGTCCCTCCCCCGGCACCAATACAATATGCTTCTTCATATGCTTATTCGCGATGTCAACCGAATGGGCAGGCAGTGCGTTATAGCGCCGACACGTGAGTGTCATAAACGTTTATTAACCTAATCATTGGAGCTCGTAATGAACAAACTGTTATCCGCACTGATCGCTGCCGTATTCGCCGCCGCTTCCTTCTCCGCTGTTGCTGCTGAAGCAGCCAAGGCTGCTGCTCCTGCTGCCGCAGCAGCCCCTGCAGCTGCCGCTGCTCCTGCCAAGGCTGAAGCCAAGAAGGAAGAAGCCAAGCCTGCTGCCAAGGCTGAAGAGAAGAAGGCTGAAGCCAAGCCAGCAAAGAAGGAAAAGAAGGCCAAGAAGGCAAAAAAGGCTGAAGCAGCCAAGTAATAGGGCACGCGCTTGAAAGAGGCAGGGGCGACCCTGCCTTTTTTGTTTTGGTAGAATGAAAAAATGATCTGGAAACCCAATGTCACCGTCGCCGCCGTTATCGAGCGCGACGGAAAATTTCTGCTGGTCGAGGAAGAAACCTCCCAGGGTGTACGTTTCAACCAGCCTGCCGGGCATCTGGAGGCCGATGAATCGTTGCTCGCCGCGGTAACACGCGAAGTACTGGAGGAGTCTGCGTATTCCTTCACTCCCGAGCACCTGCTCGGCATCTACCGCTGGCGTGCGCCGGAATCGGACACGACTTACCTGCGCTTCGCCTTCACCGGCGCGATCACCGGACACGACGCGGCGCGCAAGCTGGACACCGGCATCATCCGGGCCGTATGGCTGCTGCCCGATGAAATCCGCGCCATGCAGGAACGGCACCGCAGCCCGCTGATCCTGCGCTGCATCGAGGATTACCTTGCGGGTAAGCGTTACCCGCTGGAGCTGATTACCCATTATGAGTAGTAGCAAGCCCTCTCCTCAATCCTCTCCCGCAAGCGGGCGAGGAGGCAGACGTGAAAAGCAATCATAAATCCCGCGTGGTCGTCGGCATGTCCGGCGGCGTGGATTCCTCGGTCACTGCGCTGCTGCTCAAGCAGCAGGGTTACGACGTGACCGGCCTGTTCATGAAGAACTGGGAGGACGACGACAGCGACGAATACTGCTCGTCGCGCCAGGACCTGCTGGATGCAGTATCGGTCGCGGACACCATAGGCATCCCGATCGAGGCGGTGAATTTTGCCGCTGAATACAAGGAGCGCGTCTTCGCCTACTTCCTGCGCGAATACCAGGCCGGGCGTACGCCCAACCCGGACATCCTGTGCAACTCCGAGATCAAGTTCAAGGCCTTCCTCGACCATGCCCTGCAGCTCGGCGCGGACTGCATCGCTACCGGTCACTACGCACAGGTGCGCGAGATGGATGGCCTGTTCCAGTTGCTCAAGGCGAGCGATGCCAGCAAGGACCAGAGCTACTTCCTGCACCGCCTTAACCAGGCCCAACTGAGCCACACGATGTTTCCGCTCGGCAAGCTGCTGAAGTCCGAGGTGCGCGCGATTGCCGAACGACACGGGCTGTCGAACTACGCCAAGAAGGACAGCACCGGCATCTGCTTCATCGGTGAACGCCCGTTCCGCGAATTCCTCAACCGCTATCTACCGACTCAGCCGGGCGAGATGCGCACTCCAGACGGTAAAATCGTGGGGCAGCATATCGGCCTGTCGTTCTACACCATCGGCCAGCGCCAGGGCCTGGGCATCGGCGGCGACAAGGACTCTACCGGAGAGCCGTGGTTCGTGGCAGCCAAGGACATGGCGAACAACCGCCTGATCGTGGTGCAGGGGCACGGCCACCCGCAACTGCTGAGCAAGCGCCTGACCGCGCTGGATAGCCACTGGATCGGCGGCGCTGCGCCGCAGCTCAACCATCCCTACGCCGCCAAGACGCGCTACCGGCAGACCAATGCGCCATGTCGCATCACGCAACTGGACAACGGCAACTGCGCCGTCGAATTCGACGAGCCGCAATGGGCGGTCACGCCGGGGCAGTCGGTGGTTGTCTATGACGGCGAGGTCTGCCTGGGCGGCGCGATCATCGAACAAGGCTTTAACTGATTCACGTAAAATACGCACTTTCGCATCGAGACTCCGCCATGACCACACTCACTCAACTCATCGCCCTCTCCCCGCTCGACGGACGCTACCATGCCAAGGTGGATGCGTTGCGCGGCTATTTCAGCGAGTTCGGCCTGATCCGTTTCCGCGTGCAGATCGAGATCGAATGGCTCAAGGCGCTCAGCGCGCAAGCGGGCATCCCTGAGGTCGCGCCTTTTTCCGCCGCGACTATCGCGCAACTGGATGCACTCAACGCGAATTTTTGCGAGGAAGACGCCGCCGCGATCAAGGCCATCGAGAAGCGCACCAACCACGACGTGAAGGCCATCGAGTACTGGCTGCGCGAAAACCTGTCTGGCAATCCCGAGACCGCGCAGGCGCTGGAATTCATCCACTTCGCCTGCACCTCGGAAGACATCAACAACCTCAGCCACGCGCTGATGCTCAAGGGCGCGCGCCAAACCGTGCTGCTGCCCACCCTGCAAGTACTGACCGAACGCCTGAAAGACCTCGCGCACCAACTCGCCGACCTGCCGATGCTGTGCCGCACCCACGGCCAGACCGCCACACCGAGTACGCTGGGCAAGGAGATGGCGAACGTGGTGTACCGCCTGCAGCGCGCCGAGCAGCGCCTCGCCGGCATTGAAGTGCTCGGCAAGATCAACGGCGCGGTGGGCAACTACAACGCGCACCTCGCAGCCTACCCGGACGTGGATTGGGAAGCATTCGCGCAAAAATTCGTCGAGGCGCGCGGCCTGACCTTCAACCCCTATACCATCCAGATCGAGCCGCACGATTACATGGCGGAACTGTTCGATGCGTACGCGCGCATCAACACCATCCTGATCGACCTCAATCGCGACATCTGGGGCTATATCTCACTCGGCTACTTCAAGCAGAAGGTGGTGGCGGGCGAGGTCGGATCCTCCACCATGCCGCACAAGGTCAACCCGATCGACTTTGAAAATTCAGAAGGCAACCTCGGGCTAGCGAACGCGCTGCTGCGACATATGTCTGAGAAGCTGCCGGTCTCGCGCTGGCAGCGCGACCTCACCGATTCCACCGTGCTGCGCAACATGGGCGTGGCGCTCGGCTACACCCTGCTCGCCTATGAATCCTGCCTGAAGGGGCTGCACAAACTGGAAGCCAATCCGCAGCGCATCGCGGCCGACCTCGATGCAAGCTGGGAAGTCATGGCCGAACCGATCCAGACCGTGATGCGCCGCTACGGCATCGAAAACGCCTACGACCGGCTCAAGGAACTGACGCGCGGCCAGAGCGGCATCAACCGCGCCAGCCTGCAGGCATTCATCGCGACGCTGGAAATTCCCGAAGCGGAAAAACAGCGCCTGCTGCAACTCAGCCCGGCGACCTATACCGGCAAGGCGGCGGAGTTGGCGAAGCGTATCTAAACCCGCTTCGCTCCAAATTGCGATCGATTCCCCATGCGGGAAACGTCCGCCTGCAACCCCCCATTCCCGAAAAAAGTATTTCAAAAAATCCGTGCTATTATCGGGGCGCTTAAAGTACTCCGGCTCACCAGAATCAATACACGAGTGCTCTAAACACGCGCTTCAATATCGAAACAGTCTGTTGATTTATCTTTTCAGGGAGGGTAATCATGTCAGGTGGTTTGGGATTTGCGTTGTTATGTGCAGTCGCGGCGCTCTTGTATGGAGCGTTTTCAATCAAATGGATTCTGGGCAAATCGACCGGCAGCGCAAGAATGCAGGAAATTGCCGCTGCGGTTCAGGAAGGCGCTTCCGCCTACCTGAACCGCCAATACACCACCATTGCCATCGTTGGCGCAGCGTTGTTCGTCGTTATCCTCTTCGCGTTGGGCTGGCAGACCGCCATCGGCTTTGCGATAGGCGCGGTACTCTCCGGCGCGGCAGGTTTCATCGGTATGCATGTGTCGGTGCGCGCCAATGTGCGCACCGCCGAAGCGGCCAAGGAAAGTCTGAACGCGGCACTGAACGTATCGTTCAAGGGCGGCGCGATCACCGGCATGCTAGTGGTGGGCCTGGGCCTGCTGGGTGTGGCTGGCTATTACGTCTTCCTGACCGGCACCGGCGCAACCTCTTCGCAGGCAACTCACGCGCTGATCGGGCTGGGTTTTGGCGGCTCGCTGATCTCCATTTTCGCCCGTCTTGGCGGTGGCATCTTCACCAAGGGCGCCGACGTCGGCGCTGACCTGGTGGGCAAGGTCGAGGCAGGCATTCCCGAGGACGACCCGCGCAACCCTGCTGTGATCGCCGATAACGTCGGCGACAACGTCGGCGACTGCGCCGGCATGGCGGCCGACCTGTTCGAGACCTATGCCGTGACCATCATCGCCACCATGGTGCTGGGCGGCCTGATGATCAGCGGCTCTCCCGAAGCAGTGATCTACCCGCTGGTACTGGGCGGCGTATCCATCATCGCATCCATCATCGGCACCTATTTCGTGAAGGCGCGCGAAGGCGGCAAGATCATGAATGCGCTGTATCGCGGCCTGGCGGTCTCCGCCGTGCTGGCGCTGGTCGCATACTATCCAGTGACCACCTGGATGCTCGGCGATGGCGTAATGATCGGCGACAAGCTGGTGACATCGACGAACCTGTACCTGGCGTCCCTGATCGGCCTGGTGCTGACCGCCGCGATGGTGTGGATCACCGAGTATTACACGGCCACCGAATACAGTCCGGTGCGCCATATCGCACAAGCCTCCACCACCGGCCATGGCACCAACATCATCGCCGGGCTGGGCGTTTCAATGAAGGCCACTGCCGCGCCGGTCATCGCGGTATGCCTGGCAATCTGGGGAGCCTACCATCTGGGCGGACTCTACGGCATCGCCATCGCCGCAACCTCGATGCTGTCGATGGCCGGCATCATCGTAGCGCTGGACGCTTACGGCCCGATCACCGACAACGCCGGCGGCATCGCAGAAATGGCCCATCTGCCGCATGACGTGCGGATCATCACCGATGCGCTGGACGCAGTGGGCAACACCACCAAGGCGGTCACCAAGGGCTACGCCATCGGCTCCGCAGGCCTCGCCGCACTAGTGCTGTTCGCCGACTACACCCACGCGCTGGACGCCAAGCTGGGCGTGACCACTTCCTTCGACCTGTCGAACCACATGGTCATCATCGGCCTGTTCATCGGCGGCATGGTGCCTTACCTGTTTGGCGCGATGGGCATGGAAGCGGTAGGCCGCGCCGCCGGTTCGGTGGTGGTGGAAGTGCGCCGCCAGTTCAAGGAAATCCCCGGCATCATGGAAGGCACCGGCAAGCCGGAATACGGCACCTGCGTAGACATGCTGACCAAGGCCGCGATCAAGGAGATGATCGTCCCGTCGCTGCTGCCCATCGCCGTGCCCGTGATCGTCGGCCTGACCCTCGGCGCGCAGGCGCTCGGCGGCGTGCTGGTCGGCACCATCATCACCGGCATCTTTGTCGCGATCTCGATGACCACCGGCGGCGGCGCGTGGGATAACGCCAAGAAATACATCGAGGAAGGCAACTTCGGCGGTAAGGGCTCGGAAGCGCACAAGGCCGCCGTCACCGGCGACACCGTGGGCGATCCCTACAAGGACACCGCCGGACCGGCGGTCAACCCGCTGATCAAGATCATCAACATCGTCGCGCTGATGATCGTGCCGCTGCTCTAAGACGGTGCGGCAAAACAAGAACGGGGCGGAAATTTCCGCCCCGTTTTTTTCGCATCGGAAATATTCCGGTCACTGCCCTTCTCGTCCGCTGTCTGACTGCGTAATAACGAGATAGTCTGGCACTGCGTGCCATCAAGAGACTGCCAAGGATATCGCCGCAACAGACCGCTTCTCGGCCGAAGCGGAAGCTCAAAGTTAAGGCTCAACGAACCATCGGCATGCTTGCAGGTCATCGAATCGGATTCATCAGCGCCGGTTTCCCCATTTCAACCAGTTTGGCGTTTGATCCTTCAAAGTAGCCCGTCCAAAACTGTGATAGAGCCTGCATCACCTGAGGTGAGCGATACACCCCTTTGGCGTGCTTGGCATCTTCCGTCAGCATGCCTGTGCCGATAACATACACGCGCGCACCATCAAAATCGCCCAGCATACTGGAGATGATTTTCAACTCCTTGTTGGCGTCAATCCTTCGGACTGTGTTGTTGGAATAGAAGCTAGTCAAGGAAGAGTTTTCAAGCATATCCGACGCAATCAGGACAATTTTCTCTTGTGCGGTAGATTCACGAACACGTACGGAAAAATCGCGCAGACTTGCGACCACGTCAGATTTGGCTAGATCCGAGCTACTACCATTCATCGCCTGCCCAATCGCTTTCCATGCGACTTGAGCACCATATTGCAGCTGGCTTTGCATGCAGGAATCGAAGTTTCGCAGCAGCCTGGTGCTGATGCCATTGCGTTTGCTCGCATCAATCTGTGCTTCCAGCGTACCAGAGGCAATCACCTCGGCATACTTGCCCTGATTGAAGGATGAGAAACTGCCGACTGAAAATGCCACACCTGGGCGCAATGTCCGGCCAACATTGTCGATGATGGACTGTTTGAGCGCTTTATCGAACATCGTTGTTTGGTCTACAAAGACAAACAACTCAACATTTGCAGGAGGTGCGACGCCCAGCTTGTTGGCCTCATAACAACTCGGAATACCACCCGCCTGAACCGTCCCGGCCCCCATCAAAAACAACAATGCAAAGACAACTTTTTTGATGTGACTCATGTCCACCTTTCGTTTAACAGGCCGCATTGCGCGGCCCTTGGCTCTTTAGAACAGCTCTTCCGCTTGTTCCTGCTCTTTCGCTTTCCGCTCTGCATCTTCCTTGCGTTGCTTGAGCCAAGGTTTCAACTCGGCCTTTACTTCAGAAGGCAACCCGTTGTAATAACGAATCTGTTCTTCCCTGTCAGCCATCGCACCTATATCGTTCTTTGCTTTGTCCACTAGAGAGATACTGTTCCGTGTACTTGGTTGGCCAACCTGGGGAGCCGACTCGGCAACCGCTCTTGACGGCGATGTACGGTCAAGCATCGTACGAGTGGAACTGCTCTTGGCCTGATGCTCTTCCAAATACGCCAGGAAGGTCTTGTCCAGTCGGATGTTCTCGTGTGCACTTTGCTGGAGGCGGTGTTGCAATTCGCGCAGACGCTCGCCAACCAGATCAAGCAATGGCTCAAAAGTTGACCAGTAGCTATCGTAGGTAGAGAACCCGCCCGTATCTGCGAACGCACCATCCTTCTTCGACCAAAACCACAAAGAGTTTGCCCCATTCGCATTCTTATAACTCTCACGGCCAACAAAGCCGTATTTGTAGCCTGCGCCGAAACCGACAATCTGCGTTACCACAAAGATAAAGCCCAGCATCAAGATCGCAGCAAGCCCTTCAGCCTTTGTGCTGGCGACGACTTCTTCGTCAAGCTTTTTGTCCGCTGCCTGTTGTGACTCGGTGACACTATTCGGTAACTCCAGTCCAGCAAAAGGATTGGTACTTGAACCGCTTGTGGCTTGGCTCTGATTTCGCGTTTCGCGTGTCAACTCACCCTGAAGATTCTCCCATCTCATTACCGTGGACAATGTAAAAATAACCAAAATCGCAACCGCCGCAACCCAAGACCACGCATATGAGCCCTTGTCGTGCGAATCCTTGGCCACACGATTGATACATCTAGTGTAGTCCGCCTGATCGGCGTCAATCGATTGGTCGTTCATCAATGCAACAGACATGGACGAATACTCAGAGCCCTCTTTCTCCTTATAACGCTTAAAACAAGAGCGCAGAAGGGTGGTTCGGTAATACTGGTGACCCGCCGCGTGAGTTACCCACACCAAGATGACAGCAATCACAAACACGATGGCGAACATCAACAACGTATGTGTATTGGCGCTACCGTCGCGCGCCATCCAAGTTCCGAGAATATATGAGAAGCCCAAGCCTTCGCAGACCACAAGCACGAACAACAGCGCCTTGATAGAGACTGGCATGGGGGTACGCCCCAAGTCGCCAGCGTTACGCATGTACTCAATGCGCTCGTTGAACTTACTTTCCGAGATCATCGTCACAAAATATTTATAAACGGTACACAGACGCTCCTCCGCCACCATCCAGCCATTACTACCTTTCTCTGTGTTTTTAGACCATCTGGCAATGCCGCCGATCCAAGGCAAGCGCATAAACAAATCGCGAAACCAAAAACTCTGGCTGGCTTGATAAAGGGCAACCACACCAGTCAAAATGCCCAGAGCCCACCACAACGCCTGATTAGCCCCGATAAAACTTGAAATGCCTTCAAACATGCCTTCTCCTCCTTATAGTTATTGAATGACACGCACATCGAATGCTGCAACATACAGACCCGATGTGTTTTGATAGACGATCTTTGAATCAGGAGCCGACATAGGCGATTTATTTGGGATCACCATATCGATACAGCGAACAGAGCCTTTGCCGAAGGCTCGGTACAACATGGCTTTGCTACCCTGATAAACATTTACCTCAACAGGCTCTATAGAGGTTGGCTTAACATTCCCCCCCCCCTTGAAATCCCGATAAACAGCAAGGCTCGGCTTGCCAACCGGTACCGCACCATCACGCAGAACCGCAACATGGGTCAAAGTCACCAAATGTCCATTTGCATTTGCAACCCATGAGCTGTCATAAGTGCCTGGCATGTAGTCACGCCCGGCATACGTTGCATCGTTCTGTAGCAACTTTACGGCGCCAACACTTCGAGGACGATCTTGAGCGCAACTCAGAATCGGGCCGGTATCGGCATGCGCCGAGCTAATTAAAGAAAATCCAGAATCGCCGCCACTTACCTTGCCGATATTGGGGCTTGAGTTACTAGCAGCCAACGGAACACCGCCGAAATCAACAAACGAGGCTGTCGGATTTGTCGGTTGATCGGATTCCACTAGCTTTCCCTGAGTTGCAGCAGAAGGCGTAGCCGCCTCGGTTGTCGCCTGAACGGGGCGATAGTAGGTTGTCTTCGGACGACGGCTCTGCAGATATTGCTGAAACTTGTCTTCATTACTCAGATCGACTATCTCAACTCGGCGATTCTTTGCCCTGCCTACTTCCGTCTTGTTGTCGGCAATAGGAAGGGTTTCGCCTGCACCTTGGTAATAAAGCTGATCCTCACCGACGCCAACCTCTTTGAATACCCTGGCAACTTCTTTCGCGCGCTCTTCGGATAGTTTTGCGTTCAGTTTTGAATCGCCGGTGTCATCCGTGTGACCGACAAGTAGTATTCTTTTCTTTTTTAGTTCCTTATAAATATTCTCTTTTTGCTCCTTTGTCTTTCCTTCTGCCTGCTTCCTTAATTGATCGGAAGCTACATATTGCTTAGCAAGCTCACTAAAATGAGCTTTCGCAGCAGGCAAAATTACAGCAGATCCCGTCTCAAACTGAGGCTTACCCTCTTGATCAATTACTGACACAGAGAGCCCAACGTCTTGCTTTTCCGTAGTGTTGGGATTTGTGGTTGCACCTGTAGCTTCCTCTGCTGACGATGCGCTAACGCCATCTGCAAGGCGGGTTACCTCCATTTCTAACCCATATTTTTTTGGATACGCGCCAACTCACACTCTCGCCTATCAATTTCAAAACCAATCGCACCTCCAATCACACCTCCAATACCGGCCGCCACAACCTTGGCAAGGGGATCCTTGTTATCTTTGGCAAGAAACAAACCCGCAAGTCCACCGACAATAGCGCCAACATTTCGTGCATTGTTATTACAAGGGTTATCGTCCACTTTCGATGGTTCTGTTTGATCCGACGCAGGAGGCGATACCTGATTGGGGCTCGTTTGTGACTGCGATTTTTGTTCCTGAACAGAATTTTGAAGCTGTCCCAGAGCCTCACCCAAGTTGAAAGCCAATGAATCTCCTGTCAATGGCAGTAAGAACGCCATTAAACAGCAGCCAGATATAACCTTTGGTACGTCCCACTTGTTTTTGTTTTTCTTTTTCATATCGGAGTTAGTTGACCTCAAGAACAGCAATTATTGGGTAGCTACAAAGGATTATCAGCTCTGACCTTCTCCCCCTTGTTTTCATAGGATTAGATATGAGTTTACTTTTAAAAACCATATATCTTTCGGCATATTGTCATTCTGCGGCCACTGTGATAGGTACCTTGACCAGCACCCCCTTGTAGAAGATGCCTAAAATTTTGTGTACTTAACGAAGGTCCGCAATGGCCTGCGGATTCAACCCGTCGATGCAACACACTAAACTTTGCGAAAGCGAAAGGAGT
>JAHQXD010000002.1:0-2095 GCA_019449655.1 Ferrigenium straubiae
CCCGCCGCTGGCGGCAAGAGCAACAGGAGCTTGCCAGAACGGCCGGACGCAGCACTGTTGAAATGCATGTAAATCTGACCCGGGTTGTGCATTGAATTTTGACCCACCCTTGAATTATCTCTGGATCTTTCAGGTCGTGGATAGTTTTCTGTTTTTACCCTCCTTTCCGACTTGAGTTGAACTGTTTCTGAAGCGGTAACTATCGTTGCCGGTTTCCACGATATGGCAGTGATGTGTAAGCCTATCCAGTAGTGCCGTCGTCATCTTGGCATCCCCGAACACACTGCCCCATTCAGCGAAGCTCAAGTTTGTCGTGATCACCAGACTCGTACGCTCGTAGAGCTTCCCGATGAAGTGGAACAGCAATGCACCACCAGCCTGGCTAAACGGCAAATAGCCCAGCTCATCCAGGATCACCAGGTCGGCATACATCATCCGGTTGGCGATCTGGCCTTGTTTGCCTGCCGCCTTCTCCAGCTCCAGTGCATTGACCAGCTCGATTGTCGAGAAGTAGCGCACACGACGGTGTTGATGCTGAACAGCCTGCACCCCGAGTGCGGTGGCCAGATGCGTCTTGCCCGTACCCGGCCCACCAACCAGCACCACGTTCTGCGCCTGATCCAGGAACTCGCAACGGTGCAACTGCCGGATCAGCGCTTCGTTAATCACGCTCTGACTGAAGTCGAAGCTCGCCAAGTCACGGTAGGCTGGGAAGCGGGATGCCTTCATCTGGTAAGCGATGGAGCGCACCTCACGTTCCGCCATCTCTGCCTTGAGCAGCGTACTCAGCATCTCCTGCGCACTTTGGTATGCAGGCGAACCTTGGCTGGCCAGCTCATCGACCGCCTGCGCCATGCCGTACAGCTTGATGCTCTTGAGCGTTGTGATCATGGCTGGAGTATCTCCCGAAGCTGGTCGTAGCGGCTGACGTTGGATTGCGGCTCGACCACCAGCGCCAGATGGGCAGGTGTATCGACAGGGGCCGGTGGTGCAGGCTCGATCAGCCGCTTGAGCAGGTTGAGCACATGTTGCTTGGACGGTACGCCGCCCTCCAACGCCAACTCGACTGCGGTCAGTACCGCAGACTCTTCGTGCTGCATCACCAGTGCCAAAATATCGACCATCTCGCGTTCCCCACACGGCCGCTTGAGCAGGATGGCCTGCAAGCGCTTGAAGCCTTCCGGCAATTCGGTGAACGGTGCACCGTTGCGCAAGGCACCGGGCTTGCGCTGGAGTACGCTCAGATAGTGACGCCAGTCGTAGATCGTCCGTCCCGGACCGTGTTTGTGCGAGATCACCCGTACATGCTCGGCAATGATCTGCGCTTCGGCGACGAACACCAGCCGGTCGGCGTACACCCGCAGGCTGATCGGGCGATTGGCATAGGAGGCAGGTACGCTGTAACGGTTGCGCTCGAACATGACCAGGCAGGTCGGCGACACTCGCTTGATGTGTTCCACGAACCCGTCGAATGGACAGGACAGCGCCATCAGGTGGTCGCGTTCTTCCGCATAGACCTCTGCGATGCTGCGCTCGTGTTGCTCAGGATGGGAGGTCTCCGCCCAGAGAGACAGGCAACGCCGGTGCAGCCAGTCATTGAGTTCCGCCAGACTGCCGAACACAGGCAGCTTGTTCCAGATGCGGTGACGGGCGTCCTGTACGTTCTTCTCGATTTGCCCCTTCTCCCAGCCGGACGCCGGGTTGCAGAACTCGGCATCGAACAGGTAGTGGCTCACCATGGCAGTGAAGCGGATGTTGACGTCGCGCTGCTTGCCGCGTCGCACCTTGTCTACGGCGGTCCTCATGTTGTCGTAGATGCCACGGGCGGGCACGCCGCCGAATGCAGCGAAGGCATGGTTGTGCGCGTCGAACAGCATCTCGTGTGTCTGGAGCGGGTAGGCGCGCAGAAAGAAGGCTCGGCTATGACTCAGCTTGAAGTGGGCGATCTGTAGCTTGGTGCGCTCGCCTGCCATGACCGCCCAGTCTTCGCTCCAGTCGAACTGGAAGGCTTCGCCGGGTGCAAAGGTGAGCGGGATGAAGGTGCTGCGTCCGGCCGTTCTGGCAAGCTCCTGTTGCTCTTGCCGCCAGCGGCGGG
>JAHQXD010000002.1:2105-166678 GCA_019449655.1 Ferrigenium straubiae
GTGCTGCGTCCGGCCGTTCTGGCAAGCTCCTGTTGCTCTTGCCGCCAGCGGCGGGCAAAGGCGGTCACGCGGTCATAGGAACCGGTGAAACCCAGTTGCACCAAGTCGTGGTGCAGTTGTTTGAGGCTGCGCTTCTGCTTGCGCCCCTTGCCAGCTTCCGTCTTCAGCCATGCGGCCAGCTTGGCCGCGTAGTCGTCTAGCTTGCAGGGGGTCTTGCGGTTGGGGTACTTGGGCTCAACGACCTTGTTGGCCAGGTACTTCCTGATGGTGTTGCGGGAGAGTCCGGTTCTGCGAACGATCTCCCGGATCGGCATTTGATCACGCAAATGCCAACGTCTGATGCTGCTCAATATCGCCACGTTGATCACTCCTGTTGCTCCCGCTCAAAAAATGAGCGGGACAGTATCTATACGTGGGTCAAATTTGGATGCATATTACTGCCCTGGATGGGTCAGTTTTGAGTGCAATTCAACATGGATAGGCTTACACATCACTGCCATATCGTGGAAACCGGCAACGATAGTTACCGCTTCAGAAACAGTTCAACTCAAGTCGGAAAGGAGGGTAAAAACAGAAAACTATCCACGACCTGAAAGATCCAGAGATAATTCAAGGGTGGGTCAAAATTCAATGCACAACCCGGGTCAGATTTACATGCATTTCAACAGTGGGTCAAATTTGGCTGCAAACTATTGTCGGAACTGGGTCAGTTTTGGGTGCAATTCAACACGATACCATTCAGCTGTGGCTCGCAAACCCTGCTCCAGTGTATAAGGCGGGACCCATTCCAAATCGTGGCGTATCTTATCGTCATTCAGCCGCAACGAACTTGATAATCGCTCAATCTGACCCGAGTACCCAGTCAGTTTCCCCAGTATCTTTAGCAGCTTAATAGGAAATCGAATAAGCCACGGTGTGCAACCCATCTCCCTTCCCAATTGACGTAACAAATTGGGGGTTGATATCGCCTCGCCGTCACGCACCAAATATGTTTTTCCTGCTGCGTCCGAGTGCTTTGCGCACACAAGCATAGCACTAACCAGATTTCCCACATAAATAAAATCGCGTAGATTATTTATCGAAGCAAGGGGCAGCGGCAACCCTAAGGCTTTGATCATCAGCCCAAAGTTACCAGGTGCTCCACCGCCATAAACCAAAGGTGGGCGAATAATCACAATTTCCAAACCTGTCTCTTGCATCACGCGATACAGTGCTTTCTCTGCCTCCCACTTCGAAATAGCATACCCGTCATGTGGTGCTGGAACATCCAACTCTGAAAATTGGTAATTTGCAGATGTTTGAGTACCATTTACCCCGATTGAACTCACAAAAACCAACCGCTTCACACCTCTTGCTGCTGCGCAACGTGCCAAATGCTCCGCCCCTGCCACATTAATACGCCAGAACTCGGCCATCACACCATCGGATATTTTCTGCATCACATGAACATGTGCCGCAAGATGAAAAACGACCTCTACACCATCCAACGCTTCCATCCAATCTGTAGTACCTGATATCTCGCCTACCTCTACCTGAGTAAATGTTCTGTTCGTGAATACGCTATCCGGCCTGTAACAACGGACAGCAGCGATAACCCAAACATCAGAATCAAGCAAACTCTGACACAGCGCCCGCCCGATAAAACCAGTTGCTCCGGTGACAAGAACTTTATGCAATTTTTCTGTCATTACGATGTACATCCGAAAACAAACGACGGTACTCCAATATAACTCCCTCGTTTATTTTTTTTGCATCAAATAACTGTTCGACCCGACATCTGGCAGCATTGCCCATGGCCCTGCAGCGCAGCAAATCCTTGAGTAAAGAAGATAACGCCTGTCCGAGCGCGGTTGAATCCCGTGGTGGCACCAGAATCCCTGTCTCTTCATTTACCACAGCATCGGATAAACCATATATATCTGTACCAACAGTAGGTATACCCATCGCTGCCGCCTCGATCACTACAGTTCCAAACCCCTCGCGGTAACTAGGCAAACACAGAATATCCGCAATAGCCATATACACCTCTGGCTGGCCGGTATATCCGACCAGATGGGTATCAGGAAGGGCATCAATATCAGTACGCGTAATCTCCCCCCCCCCTCGTTCAGTATCAAAGGGGCCGACAAACACCAAATGCGCGCTACTACCCGTTTTTTTGATTTCCTGAAATGCAGCCAGCAACTCGCTCACACCTTTGTCTGCCGTAATGCGCCCCACGAACAATAGCACTGGCGCATCCAAGGGGATACCTAAGTTTCGTCTGACTTGAATACGATCCTGATCGGTGAATCTACCTGCATTAAAGCGCACAAGATCGACTCCAGCAATTGAACCCGCACCAATAACACTTACCCACTCCGGCAGCACGACATGCCGATCAACAAGAAATTGTCGCTGGCTTTGACTATCCGCATAGCAATGAGTGTTCAACCGAGCAACAAGGCTATCACTCAAGTGAGCCAGTACTCGCATAGGCCCTTGCAGATTTACCCAAGGCTGGCCGGTGAACGTATGCAATCGAACAGGCACGCCGGCGAGTATGCCAGCAATTGCCGTCAGCAAGCCCGCCTTGGGATTTGTTGAATGAACAATGTCAAAGTGCTCTCGCCTGAATAGCCTAAACAGCATCCAAAGCGCCCGGATGTCCTTGATAACGGAAATCGATCGTGCGATTTCAATGGTAATGATGCGGGGAGGTGATGCACCCAATCTTAGCTTTTCCAACTCAGGTCCATCACTGGATATCACTGTAACTTCGATACCACTGCATACAATTGCATCCAACTGTGCAGGAAGCTGGGAAGCCACAAAGTATGGCGAGGCAGAAACACGGGCTAGCTTCATCTTTGTTGGCATATTCTCAAAATCATTTGTTTTCGATAGCTTATCGCCACGATGCTCCGCTTATTGGCGATATGATCACTTATTACCTCCTCTAATAGCAAAAGGGTGCGAACGCTTCATGCCATCAAGTGCCCAAAGTATCAGCAGAACCAAAATCAATGAGAACAAAGATCTCTGCAGCCCAACCAGCCAATCATCTAACCCCATAGCAGAATAAAACGAAAATATATTCAGCAGAATCCACGCTGAAAAATAGGGCACCAACCCACCTTTGAACTTTTTGGATATGGCCATATACATCGACAGCAGAATAAAACCGGCCACGAACAAAGCAAACAATCCCATGCCCCATCCAAACATGCAGTACGCTACCCCCCATGAGGTCCATATGAAACTTTCGTAATACCCTGCTTTCAATAATTCAGCATCCCGTAATTTATAAACAAAAGGCCATAGAAGTGCGGTATTAAACGGCGCATCAGCAAAAACCACCCCGGGGAGAATTATGTTCGTTGCGCTTTTCAATGCATAAGGCAAGTTAATATTTCGTAACGCCATCTCCGGATCTGCCCCCAATACAACGGTCATGACTGCCGTATCAAAACCTGCTCCTAGCCGACTCAATATCGACCCTCCTATAGCACTTCCGGCAGAGCCTTGTTCACCAGCCGTTTCCGGCGGCTTAGTCAATGGCTTAGTCAATGGCTTAGTCAATGGCTTAGTCAATGGCTTAGTCAATGGGCGATTTTCCGTTACAAAACCGTCGCGCTCGGCAAGCATAGCCGTTCTAGCTGCTGTAGCAATAGGAAAAGAAACTACACTTAATGCCGCAATAGTGAGAAAAAAAACAAAATAATTTCGTAGCCGTTCGCGAAAATTCCCGTAGAGAACGAGCATCGCTATCAACACCAATTGAAAAATTGCGACTCCCCCAGAACGTGAGCCAAGCATGACCATTACTATCATGAAAGCGGCAGCAAACAAAAGGATGGGCATATTGGTTTTACTACCACGCCCTCTTGCAGCCAGCATTGAGATCATAACAATTAAAAATGCATGCATACTGACAAACAGAACCGTAACCACTCCTACAAACTTATGCTCGACACCATAATACATTTTCGATAGCACACTATTGCCAAGCCATAACGCTATGTAGAGCTGAACCACGCAAACAACAGTAAAGGCGAGGGCCAAATGGCTAGCTGGGTAAGTTTTTGTTGCAACGCCAACAACGCTCCATTTATTCAAGTGTTTTTTGAGGGCCATATATGCCAAAAAGAAGCCTGCGCAAAGTGCTGCAGTGCCCAGCACAATATAGACATACCCCAAATTTATCTGTTGCACTGTCAAGAATACGGTTAGCGGAAAACGCACTCTATCCGGGAAAAACAAGAATGAAAGAACACGTGGGAAAATGAAAATCAGAAAAAACACCACCAACAACGCATACGCAGGAAACAAGACCTCCTCACTCTTGAGCAACACGGATAGTAACAGTCCACAAGCAGTCAGCGTGACCAGAAGGGTTGTCATGTCATATAGTGCTCGCGGCCCGAGCAATACATAACCGACGATACTAATAATGGCAACCGTGCCCAGCGCCGCCATTAACACCGATTTAAATGCAAACTCCTCATCCAAAACCCCAAGGTTCATTTTACCGAACTGAATCCTCAAAAAGTTCATCATCCTTTTTTGTCACCCCCTTATTCGCTTCACATATCCATCTAGGCTAGCATGCAACTTGGAAGCATCTATTACAAGAGCAACAATGGGAGCCCATAGCAATGAAGATGTCTGCCCATCCCACCATTTTCTTTGCTTGCTACGCCGAACTGGATCAACCATACCGCGCAAAACCACATAAACCAATACACTCCAGGCCGCTATCTGCAGCGATATGGACAGCATAATCAGCCATCCAACAACAACAACCAGTTGCAATAAATCGTACTTGACGCCGATTCCCGCTTTGATGACATGGCTCTTGTACAGATACCACTTTCTGGCAATGGCAGGGATTGAATCTGGGAAAACGCGGTAATGAACCCGCGCCTGTAAACACACCACCTTGGGGCCAGACCAGGATTCCAGCAAGGCCATCCACTTGACGTCCTCGGCCGCACGAAGCTGTTCCTCGAACATCCCCGTTTTTAGAAAGGCGCTGCGTTGGAAGAGAGACGCAGGCAATACGGGGTGTTCGCTCCCCAGTCCATAACTGAGCGCACAGGCTGCCTTGGCGATCGCACCCTCTGCGAAGAAATCGCACAAGCCAAAAACGGCTGGCGCGCCCGTTTGGCCTGCACAAGCCAACAGCCGTTCCAGCCAGTCGGGCTCCGGGTAGATGCCACAATCGATGAAGGCGATCCACTCGCAGGTGGTGATACCAACCCCAATGTTGCGGTTGTGCCCTGGATATCCGCCTGGATTCACTTCGACCCGACAAGCGCCATCCGGCCAACCCTGCTCCTGCCACCAGGCGGAGATGACGCTCAGGCTGGCATCGGTCGAACCGGCGTCGACAAAGACGATCTCATCCGGGAGCCGGGTCTGGCCCTGTATTGCGCTCAGCAACGGCGGCAAGGTGGCCGCCTCGTTCAGTATCGGGATGACGAGCGCGACGCGTTCACCTGACTGCGGCTCACTCATTGCTTGCCCTCATGACTCAAAAAAGCACCTCCCAGCAGGTAGTACGCTATTTTTGCGCTCTCCAGCAGAACATTGCGCGCAGCCCCCTGGTCGTTCCACCATTGCTCCGGGAACTTCTCATAGACGTTGCCGACGACGTGCAATTCCGCAGGCACATCGCCCAATATCTTGCGAAAGATCATGCCTGTGCGGCGTACATGGTATGGCGAAGTAACGACCATTATCCGCAGCGATTTGCCTGAGATCTCGTCGCGCACGGCCAGCGCCTCTTCGAAAGTGCTGCGCGCACCCGTCCCGATGACACGAATATGCTCAAGCGGGACACCCTTGCGCTGCAATACCTGGATATTGATGTCTTCCTCTGCGGGCAAATTCATCCCCAGATCATCCAGCATGCGCTGCCCAGCCTCCCGCTCCGGACTGCTCACCAGAACCAGCGGAGCAAAGTTCTGACGATACAGGTCCGCAGCATAGAAAGCGCGCTCCACCGAACCGGCCAGCACCACGATGACATCGGACTTTGCGGGCGCTTCCGGATCCCGCAACCATGCCGCCGCGCCCGCCAAGAAACTCACCACTAGCGCGAGCAGCAGCAGATGGATGGCCGCAATAACGAGCAGGCAACGCTTCATGGCACTCTCATACCCACAGGTTGTGGCTGCAGTCGACCATACCAATCCCAGCAACCAGCCAGTTTCCTCCTGAGGGAACGTTCGCCGTCCTGAGCGAATATCGTGGTGCGCGCCAGCAGCAAGGGATCGCAAGTTGAACGGTTGATGCCGATATGACTGCATCCTGCATGATCGTATCCGGCAGCCTCGACCGCATCGCGTACGCGCCGATCTACCGAACCATGGGGATAGGACATCGTCGTCACCGCACGCCCCGTCAGATCCTCCAGATAGGCCCTGCTATCAGCCAGTTCTCTGGCGAGAGAATGATCATCGCAGCCTGCGAGCGGCACGTGCGTATCCCCATGGGCACCGATAGTCGCACCCGGCAGCGCTGCCAGTTCGCGGACTTCCTCCGGTGACAGGAAGTCCGGATGCCGGTCTCGTACGAATCGAGTCGCCACAAATACCGCGAACGGCATGCCGCGCGCCAGCAGAATGGGCGCCGCAACCCGCAAATTATCCCGGTAGCCGTCATCAAAGGTGATGGCCACTTTCGCACTGTCCGCCTCACAGGCGGCCTGGGTGACAGGGGACACGGTGAGCCCGGCGGTCTGGTTCAATATCTCCATATGCCGTGCGAAACGTTCGGCAGTGATGTTGTAATAGCCGAGATGGTCATTGTCAGCCCGACCGCCCACTGCGTGGTACATCAATATGCGCAGGCCATTCTGGGGCACGCGGCAAGCCCCGCTCAATGCGACCAACTCGGTGAGGAATCGATGACCGAACTGAGCCAGGCTCAAACCCGCCCCCCGCGCTTCCGTATTGCGAAATTAAGCGCCGATTGGATCAATCTGGAACTCGCGGATTCCCATTCGCCGACATATTCGGTTATTTGACCGCCGAAGCCGCATTTGAAATGATTCACGCCACTCGCAGATTTATTGACCGGGTCGATTCCGCCAAAATCAAAACAGGATATCCCACGCTCGCGCAATCGCTGAATCAATTGTTCGACCATCGCATAGGCCGCGCTGACATCCCGTCCTTTCTCGCCTGTCGATGCCACCATATAGAACGCCTTCTTTCCAAAGAGCAGAACCAGGCAAGAAGTCAGCGGTGTCTCGTTCAAGCACCCATTGACTATCAGGACATGGTCGCCCAATGCGTTCCTCATACGCTCAAGCTCTTCATAACTCGTCGCAATCGATCCAAGTTGTTTGGCCTGAACCATCTCGCGATGGAGCGCCGCCAGCTCACGCAATTGCTGGTCGCCATTACCGACCGACCAGCTGATACCGGCTTCGGCAGCCTTCTTCGTATAGTAACGATGCTTGGACGTCATCTGCTTCCGGAATGCCGCCTCATCCAGCGAACCCAGATCCATCCGGATACTGAAACCGCTGTTGAGCCTAGCGGCCGGCCTGTGACATACCTTGCTGATATCGTAGACCAGCGCTGAATCATGGGGCGAATGGCTCTGAAAACGGATCAGTGCGCGCGGATGGCTTTTATCCAGCACCTCCAGCAACTCCCGCAACAACTCGCTCGCCTGGATCTGACTCTTGCTTGGGAAGACCAACGCCGGACCGCCAGCAGCCCATAACAACCCGATACCCAACGGCAATCTCTTCAGGAGGAACTGGGCCATTCCCTGAACGCGCCCATCCTTATCCCGACACCAGTAGCGCAGGGGCTCCCATCCCGCAGCTCTCTTATATTCCCCCCAGCCATGGGACTGAAAAACCGTATGGTCATCGGCCAGTGCCAGATTCTCATCCCACTGCGCCGCCGCAACTATCTCAGAACAACATTCCCAACCAGACATATAAATGAACCATCAAGATACTAAAGTTGAATTATCAGCCGTATCACCTGACCATGATGTAGACATATCGCTGTTTTTTCCCCAAGGCAAAACTTATCATCCCCTGCATCATGACCAAGAATCCATTAAGCGACTGTTTATAACAAACTTTGCCGAGACGCCTAAAAATAGCATCGTGTATGAGCACTCGTCTCTCGACAACCGAATAACCCTCATTCAACAATCGACTTCTAGCCGCAATCCAATTGGTACAAATACCTTTGCTCAAGCACACCATTGAAAGAACGACCGCTCCTCCAGGTTTTAGTTTGGACAGATAACCCTTGAGGCAATTGATCTGAAAATCGAGGTCATTCGTTCTCGTAAAGGGATAGAACTCTCGCCCATGAATCACATCTATCGAATCACCCGTGATATTGGACAACTCATCTGCAGGCTGGCATAGAAAGTAACATTTCGGGTAGTCCCTGCGCGCGACGTCGACCCCGGTTTCTGAAATATCAATCCCTGTTACTTTTTCCACACCAGAGACGTTCCGAATATGTTCAGGGATGATCCCAATTGCGCAACCCAGATCCATGACGTTCCCTCGGAATCCCACCCCCAACATTCCCATGAGCGCATTAACGTTTGTGACGTACTCGGATGCCAGAACATCTTCGGATACTGCATGGTGCTTGATTAGATCCCGGTTGGCACCTGTCTTATATGCGTAGTATGCCGAATAATCGTTTTCGGAACTCAATTCTCCAGCCTGTGCACGCTTTATAGCCTCTTCCTCGGTTTTTTTGAGCTCCTCTGGCCTTGCCCAAGCCGCATCTTCCATAGTCATATTACTCTCCCTCATTGTCAGAATCCCGGTTGCCAAGTCCGAACCCTCGGCGAGGGCGTAATTATCTGGGGTATCCTAGAATCACCAAATAAAGTTAATCACCCAGACGTCTTGGTACCGTTCGACCGATTTTTTCTGGATTTCCAACGGCAATTCCGGCCAAAGATAACAGTCCAGATATTGCTTCCTTAATGCTCGCCTTATAGCCTCGATTCGCTCCGGTGGCGCACGAAAGGGGAAACAGTAAGGAACAACATGTTCCGGCAGACGTGGAAAGACCGGGATCCCGCCATAATCACCCACAAGCTCTTGAGACCCGAGATACAGGCGTCTTCGTCTTGAAATCTCACCCTCCACATCCAGTGATTTCAAGGCTTGCAGTAAGCTCGCATCCGGTTCAGGCCGCCCCGGCAACTCTAACTCTTCCTCGACTCCCGACCTTACATAATCGCTGCCTGTACGCAACTTGCGGACCCCCCTGTCCAGACTGATCAATGCATATAACAGCCCGGCCATATTCCATCGGGGCAACTGCCTCAGGAATCCCTTTATTCGGAAGATCCGAGATCTTGCATAGTGCACAAAAGGCAGCTGCGCTTTAAGGGTGCTGACTGTGTCAGGTTGGTTGACTACGAGCCCGCTGCCATTTACGAGCGGCATGGACTTCCTGAAGCTGAAAATACCCACGCATCCGCGCATCCCAAGATATTCACCACCTTCATCCTGACTCAGAAAGCCGTGCGCATTATCCTCGATCAATACCGCGCCACTCTTGTAGCAATAAGCTGCGAATGGCGCCAGTGCCTGAGGAAAGCCAAAATAATTGATTGCAAGGACTGCTCGCGCTTTCGGCAAAACCTCCGGGGGAACAGCGAGTTCCATATTCAGCCCCACAGGATAGTACTCCACCCTCGCCCCACAGGCATTCACAGCGGACAGCGTTTCGCCGCATATATATTCGGGAAGAAGCACCACATCATCTTTTCTGACGCCGGCCAGAATCAATGCTTCAAAGAGCGCATGTCGTCCGTAGGCAAAGAACCTGAAATCCCTGCCTCGCAGCGGAGGAGGTAATTCACCCGGCTGAGGCAGGGGGCGACACCCGCCATACAGGAGTCCGGCCAGCTTCTTCACCTCCTCATCACCTTGGGTCAACTAACCCCACGTGGCTTGAGAAATCCCAGTAGCCCTATCAAAGCTGCGGCATACTGTTTCGGTATGAACGGATATCTCAGCCACGACCGGAGAAGCAGCTTCATTCCACTGACATGATCGCCCTCGGCCTGCATCCCTCGCGCCGCCGTATAGTAAGCAAGGGCAAAGCGTCTTTGCATCTTCAGACGCGTCGCTATGCCATCATCGCGGATCTCTGAAAAATGCTTCCGAAGCACCGCCAGTTCGGCGCCGAGATTGCGCATTACCGCCTTGCTTTGATTCCCGCCATGCAAACGGTACTCACCCAGGACCTCCTCAATCAGCACAAAGGAACAACCTTTTTTTGCCAGGCGCAGCCAAAGCTCATAATCCTCCGCCGTGACCATCTGCGAATCCTCACTGAAACCTCCTGCTTTATCCAGAGCCGATTTCCGCACGACGATAGCCGAAGTCGACAGGCAATTCCCGTCATAGAGCAGGGAAAGATAGCATGTCCTCAATTGCGGACCATACATCACGACACGTGGCGGCGCATTTTCCTTTACCCAAGCCTCGGCATGGCACACGACATCCACCTGATCGCCTATTACATCCATACATCGTTGCAGCTTCTCGCGATACCAGACATCATCCGAATCCAGAAAGGCAATCGTCTTGCCGGTCGCCAGACCTATGCCATGATTTCTTGATGCCGCAATCACGCCATGATTGCGAAAGTTGACCAGCCTGATTCGCGGGTCATTGAACGAAGCAACAATTTGAACCGTATCATCTTCAGAATAGTTGTTGACGACCACTGCCTCCCAGTCCGCAAAGGTCTGATTGATGACGGACTGAAGGGCCGCCCTCAGGAACTGTGCATGATTGTATGTCGGGATGATTACCGAGACTGCCGGACTGATCATGTCAGCCCTTCTGCCCGAAAGAGCGCTGACACAGCCGGAGAGTCGCCTCTATCTCTTCGTCAATGTTGGCCAACAGGTAAAAGCCCGTTCCTTTTAACCTATCCATCCGATAGTCAAGCGACAACACCTGCTCATCGGCAGAGCTTGGCGGCTTATGTATTTCCGGCCTGAAGCCCAGAACAGCCTCACACCGTTCCGCAACCTTTTCCGCCACATCGATGATGCGCAAGGGGGCCTCTCCGCCAAGATTAAACAGGCCATCGCCACAAGCTTCCGGCGCGAGATCCAACAGATGCAAAACTGCTCTGCCGACATCTGTCAGGGTGATGAAATCCCGATATTGGAGGCCGGATGAGCGAAGCACCAATTTTTTCGCCGTCACAGCCTGCCGACAGAGATCGTTGGCCAGGAGCGACCAGCGATTGACTTCCGCCCGCTCGGGAGCGCCAAACCCATTGGAAAGGCGAACCACGATTCCATCGATCTCGTTCTTATCCCGCGCAGCAAGAACAAAATCTTCTGCGGTCCGGTGCGTGATCGCATAGGGATGTTGTGGGCGCGGCAGACTCTCCTCGGTCAATCGACCTGCCAGTGGGCTGCCGTAAACATGTGCCGTTGAAAAATAGATGAAGCGCTCGACCCCAGCTCTGATAGCGGCGCGCAGCAACTTCAGCGACCCTAGTCCGTTTATCATAAGGGCTTGCTCCGGGTCGGCCGCACTGTCGATTTCATTCAAAGCGGCCAGATGAATCACGCACTTCACCCCGCGGCAAGCCGCTGCAAGTGATGCCTCATCCAGCAAGTCCAATGAAACGATCTCACCCCGACCCAGCCATTCTGGCTTCGGCTGCGACGCATCACGCGTCCCTATCCTGAGGTGGTAATCCGACGCCTCGAGCAGATGGTGGGATATACGCCCGCCGACATACCCCAGTCCCCCGGTAAGCAGAACCACGTCGCTCATCGGTGCTTGATCTCCCATCGATATGGAATTGCCGGATCGAACGGATCCATGCGCTCGATCTCATCGGCTCGATGAGGAATGGACGTACAGTTTGCGACAATGGCCATTTCCTGCCCGATCCCCTTGAAACCATTCCAAACCAGAGGCGGCACCGTAACCAGGCAATAGTTATCCGGCCCCATAAATATCTCCTGAAGCTCACCTCGCGTAGGGCTGTTCGCACGATCATCATAAAGTACAAATTTTATGTTGCCGTGCGGCACGGCATAGTTCAGCACCATTTCTTTGTGGATATGCCATCCTTTTATGGCGCCGGGATGCACGCAGGAGAAATAGATCTCCCCGAACCCATGAAAATCCGCGGCATCACCACGCATCATGTGCATGATCTTTCCACGTTCATCCAGGATTTGTTTCAAGGGAGTAATTTTCACGCCTTCGATCATTTCGACTCCATGTATGCCAATATTTGTCTGCTAGAGATGTCAAATGCGTTGCCGCCTTTATGCACATCACGATACCAATCCACTGTTTCGGCAATCGCACGCTCCACTCCCCACTTCGGGTGCCACTTCATCAACTGATGCGCCTTATCGCAGTTCAAATGAAGCAACCGCGCCTCATGAGGTGCGCTGGTCTGCGGAGCGAACTCGACTCGTCCACTCCCCCATGCTGTGACGATCAACTGCGCCAAGTCACCCACTGTACGAATGGATTGCGTATCTGGGCCGAAATTCCAAGCACCCCTGAAAACTTCAGGGCGCTCGAGCAAATTGACCGCGGCCAGCAGATAGCCGGACAGGGGCTCCAACACATGCTGCCAAGGGCGCGTCGAATTCGGGTTGCGGAGATAAATCGGATCTCCCACCTTCAATGCGCGGACCGCATCCGGCACAATACGGTCGGCGGCCCAGTCGCCGCCGCCGATCACATTCCCTGCCCGCACAGTTGCCGCACCAAAATCTGATCGCGCGAAGAAGAACGAATCCTGATAGGAGGAAAACACCAGCTCTGCAGCAGCCTTGGATGCGCTGTATGGATCATGTCCGCCTAGCTCGTCGTTCTCGCGATAACCCCATATCCATTCGTTATTGCGATAGCACTTGTCTGAGGTCACGCAGACAAAAGCCCTGACCGAATCACATGACCTGACAGCCTCAAAAATATTGACCGACCCGGCAACATTCGTATCGAATGTGAGCTTGGGCTCCACATACGAATACCGCACCAACGGCTGCGCCGCCAGATGGAATACGACCTCCGGCTGAAAACGGTCAAAGACGGCCTGCACGGATGCAAGATCGCGGATATCGCCAGTAACGTGCTCGATTAGCTCTTCCATATTCAACAGATTGAAGTGAGCATCCTCTTGCTCCGGCGGAAGCGCATACCCCAAAACCTGCGCGCCCAGTTGATGCAGCCACAAGCACAACCAGGAGCCCTTGAAGCCGGTGTCCCCCGTCACAAGGACGCGACACCCCCGGAGTTTCTCCAGTGATCGGTTCACCACTTGATCCACGGAGCCTCACCCTTGCTTACGAGACCATTAAGGTACATATAATCCCGATAGGTATCCATCGGCTGCCAGAAACCATCGTGCGGATACATCACCATCTGTCCCTCCGACACCAATTTACGCATCGGTTCAAGCTCGAACACCAAATCCTCGCGGTCATTCAGATAATCGAATATTTCCTTCCGGCACACGAAAAAGCCGCCGGATATCCGCCCGCCTGTTGCCTGAGGCTTCTCGTTGAATTCCGTCACCACGCCCTCGGGAGAATGCATCAACTCGCCGAAGCGCCCGGGTGGACGCACCCCTGTCACTGTAAGGATGCGGCCATGATCGATATGGAATTTGATCAACGCATCAATATCCACATCCCCCACACCATCGCCATATGTCAGCATGAAATGCTTATCATCAGCGATATATTTGCGTATCTTCCGCACGCGCGCACCCGTCATGGCATCCTGCCCTGTGTCCGCCAGCGTCACACGCCAATCGGCCTCTTCATGATCGGTGTGATACTCGATCTCCCTTGCCCCGCCCAATGTGACCGAGAAGTCCCTCGTCTGGGATTCATAGTTGAGGAAAAAATCCTTGATAGCTTGGCCCTTATAGCCGAGACATAAAACGAATTCCTTTTGCCCTTTGCTTGCATAATATTTCATGATGTGCCAAAGAATCGGCAACCCGCCCACCGTGATCATCGGTTTGGGCATATTCTCGCTTACGTCACGAATGCGCGTTCCTTGTCCGCCACACAGAATTACTACTTTCATGTTCTTACTCATATAAATAGCGCTCCTTCTTAATAAGGAATCGGCATATCCCATCAATTATACTGTCGATTCGATCACAGGACACAACGAACCTGTCGGGCGCATCGGCTGCGCAACTCCGGCTCGTTAAGCCCTGCAAAAGCCAGGAGACTTGATCGCTCCGGCTGCCCCTTAAGGACAGGACATATCCGACATTTCGACAACACTGATTCCGCCCAAAAAGACAGGGAGCGCCTCCGGCTGAACGAATCGTTTCGAATAATAAGCGGCGACAAGACTCGCGTGACTCACCCCGGGGTCAGCCTGTCTGATTCGTATTGCCGCTCTGCATCCTCCCAATTGGAAATCCTTGAGCATATTCAACTGCAGGGGAAATCTACGGATAAATTCTTCCGGGGTGATCTCATTGAAACTTGAAAACCCAAGCCGTTTCTCCTCATTCCAGGCCGCCTTGAACATTCCAGCGTATTCGTAATAGTTATAGCTGATATCGAGAACCGGGAACTGATCATCCACAAAGATAACGTTGACCCGATCAACCTGCTCTGTCGGGAGTTTTTTCAGGTTCTCAATTATCGACGAGTCCTTGATCCATCGCACTTGCCATTCGATATAAATCATCGCACTCACAAGGACAAAGGTCGCCATGAGGAAGCCTGCAAAAGCACGCAGGACAACCGCTGACGTTCTGCTGAACGCCATGGATGCGAAGGCGCGCCCGAGCACCACGAGCATGAGCGCGACTGGGAGGCTGACCAGCAATGCATAACGCGTACCCGTTCCGCTATAGAAGGGGGCTTTCCCCACCAGGACATAAGGAAAAATGGCGCAGAGCATCATAAACAATGAATAAAAAGCCAGATTCCTCGTCTCAACCAAAGCAAAAATTCGCCATAGCAGCACAGGCATGCCTGCAATCATGAAACTTACAAGAAAGACATGGAATGCACTCCACTCTCTGACGGCTGAAGATTCACCGAACAACGCAGAAGGTATAACAACGTAGCGCAAGAGGGCAAAAACAAGGAACGTTCCCAGCAAAGCGAATCCGCCGATGCGTTTAAAACTCACCGGCATATTGGATGAACTGCTCCCTTCTTCCCGCAGCCATATCCTGCTCACGAACCATGTCACGACAATAAATATGCCAGTAAGCAGCACAACGGCTATCGGATATGCCTTACCCAACTTAACGGCGTGATAAAGCTGCATGAAAAACGAATTTTCTGCAAAACCCATCAAGCCATCGAGCCAGCGAACCGGCTCCAACAGCAGATGGTTGTAGCCCTCGTAGTTTCCAGATGGCTTCCAGAGGATATTCTTGAGTGCCCAATAAACGAACGGCAACAGAATGAAATCAGCATACCGCAGAGAAACTGCAATCCTACCCGTCAGATTTTTATTCTCCCACTCGCCCCGGCACTCCAGAAATAACAATACCAAAAAGGAAAAATATAGGACCAGCAATGAGTTATAAAAAAAACTGATGGCAAAAATTACCAATGCTAGTGTCCGCAACAGAAAACCAGCCCCCCTATCCATCCGGAGGGCCTGCAACGCAATATAGGCGGCCATCAAAAACAAGAAATAGCAGAATCTGGCCGAAAGCGCTATCTGGAGCACATAGGTCTGATATGCCGTAAAGCAACAAAACATAGCCCCGACAAAGAGACTCTCTCGCAAACTCAGAAAACGCACTCGCGAAGCCAGTAAATAAACCAACTGGCTCGACAACATGATACTGAGGAACGCCACTAAGTTATAAGAAAGCTTAGGGTTCGGAGTCTGCCATAGCACCGAGTGAAGATACCCAGCTACCGGATTACCCACCTCTCGGAAGAGGTCAACAAGCCCCGCCGCACCATTATTCAGGTACACCCCATGGAGCATCCAATCGTCCCAGTATATGCCGTCATTGAGCAACATCAATCCATGGCATACGAATACCAACATCACTAAAAGGAACAAATTACCAAAATGCTTGTGCATGGTTTTTAGAGGAGCAGACTCTGACAAAAAACCAGACGAATTTGAGATAGAATTAGATCGCATCTACCAACGCTCCAACGATATAAGCCTGATGCTCCCGAGAAAGGCCAACCCACAACGGGAGGCGCAACAAGTTGCCGCTAACAGAATCGGTGACCGCCATACCCCCATGCACCCTGCCATACCGAATGCCGGCAGGTGCGCTATGCAATGGGACATAATGGAACACCGCATTAATGCCCTGCTGCTTTAACCTATCGATCACCCGCGTCCTGGTCGCCAAAGAATCCAACAGAACATAATACATATGCGCATTCTGCCGACAGTCCAAAGGTATGATGGGACGCCTCAGTTTGCACGCCTCTTCCAATGGCTGGAAAGCTTCATGGTACCCATCCCAGACCGCCAAGCGACGCTCTGTAATCGCGCCAGCATATTCCATCTGTGCCCAAAGAAATGCGGCGATGATCTCACCCGGCAGATATGACGAGCCAATATCCACCCAAGTGTATTTATCCACCTGTCCGCGGAAGAAGCGGCTTCGGTTTGTTCCTTTCTCCAGAAGAATCTCGGCGCGCTCAACATACTCGGGCGCATTCACCAACAACGCTCCACCCTCACCCGAAATAATATTCTTCGTCTCATGGAAGCTTAGCGCCGCCAGATGGCCAATGCTACCGAGCGGCCGCCCCTTGTAGGTCGACATGATGCCTTGCGCCGCATCCTCGATGAGGACCAGATTGTGGTAATTGGCGATGGCCATGATCGCATCCATCTCGCAAGCCACTCCCGCATAATGCACGGACACAATGGCCTTGGTTCTGGAAGTGATCGCCGCCTCAATCTTTGATTCATCGATGTTCAGCGTATCGGGGCGAATATCCACAAACACAGGAACCCCGCCGCGTAACACAAAGGCGTTCGCAGTAGAAACGAACGTGTAGGAGGGCATGATGATCTCATCACCCGGCTGAACACCGATGAGTATCGCCGCCATTTCCAGCGCGGCAGTACAAGAGTGCGTCAACAGGGCCTGATAGCAGCCAATATTTTTTTCCAGCCAATCGCAGCACTTAGTCGTAAACTGCCCGTTGCCTGCCAGATGCAAATTGGCATGCGCCTGAGATATATAAGGCAACTCATTGCCTGTCATGTATGGCTTATTGAAGGGGATCTTCACTGCCTACCACCGTCCTCTAATGTTTATCCGCGTCAGGCATTGAGGTTCCACAGCGCAGCCATGACTTACTTGAAAAATGGGCTGCCTAATTAGAATAGGTGCTGAACAAGCCCGGCTTTGCGGGAATGACGACTTATTCAGCGTTTCCATAATTATATTCACCCGACAACGCACACCACGCCTGAAATCGGCTCATCGTATCTTCTTTGCAACGACTAGCCTAGAGCCGCCAAAAGGAAAATCCAGTCCAATCTTCACGCAAACAAGTTCAATGCTAAGCAGGCACAGGAACAATAAATTCAGAAAAGGGGAGATCGCAAGCTCCGCCCTGGCATCAACCCCATCCGCCCCTCTCCTCTTAAAAAACCTGGAAACCATCATCGCAGGCAGAAGAATAGATACAAATGACGTTGAACGCACTATTTCAAAACCCGCAGATTTGATCTTGCGTTGAAAATTTGCAGCCTCATAACGCCTGACATGGCAAGCACGCTCGTCTGTTGCGCTCCACAACCATTCATGCTGAGGCACAGTTAACAACATCACACCATCAGGATTAAGTGCAGAATGAAGCTGGGCAAGAACCAGTTCATCTTCTTCTATATGCTCCAGAACATCAAAGGCCCCGATTGCATCGAACTCATTATAGAAGGGAATATTGCGGGCATCCATTTGCATGAGATTCGCTGATGGCAATCGGGCGGAGGCGAATTCCAAACCAGCCGTAAATATCTCACTACCATACAACGTCGTATCAGGAAAAGATTTTGCAATACCAGATATAACGAACCCCGTCCCGCAACCAATCTCAAGAAACGAATGGAAACTTGGACAATATTTTCTTATTGCCCAGAGAATCAATTTATTACGGCATCGAAACCAAAAATTGGCTTCTTCCAAACGAGCCAAGTCCGAGAAGCGTGCCGCATCAAATCCGCCGCCCACGCGGGAAAGCAACGGGGCATATGCGATGAAGCCATCTACCACCACCGGAGCATGGCCGCAGGCCGGGCAATCCATAAGCCTGGACTCGTAATGCCCGTTACATACCAGGCAGCGTTTCATCCTTCGACCTTTGCCTGAACAGATTCACCATCCCTGAAGACAAAGAATTTGAACGCAATAAACAGGAATACCGCAACTACAAAAATCGCCACCAGCTGCACCCATTGATGTGGATACCCGAATTTATCCGCCAGAATGGCCATTAGCCCGAGATTAATCATATACCCAAGCAAGTGAACAACGATGTACCTGGTACCAGTCGCTTGCAGACTCCCTTCATGCATAAAAACATATTTTCGGCTTCCGAAAAACCCAACCGTTGCACCGGCCGCATACAAGATGCTTATTGCCCACTTGGGAGGAACCCCGAAATATGTGACCAACAGGTAAATCAGATAGCCAAGCGTGTTTCTTATTATCCCGAGGAGTCCGTAGCTGAATATCTGCTTGACTAGCATTTCGCCCCCATTGCGGCGAATACATCAGGGAATAAAAATAATCTTCTATTGCCCTCGACGTCATGATATCTGCCTTGCGATGCAGCCTCCCAGCGCGACAACTCAAACTGCCGATTTTTCACGGACAATGCGTAATTAGACAGGTATGCAGTGCGCACACCCTGCGTCTCCTCAACTAATCCAGAGATGTCATCCGCTCGTAAATCCGTGCTGCATGAATAACCCAGAGCATCCAGCTCCGGCTTGGTGCAGGCTTCGATGAAGCGAATTTCTTCGCCCGAAAGCAATGTGCGCCAGACCTCCTCGCTCTTGCGATCAACGCCCTTTTTGTCACCGAACGACGAGTTGCCTTTCCACTCTCTCCCCTGGTGGTCATATAGCGGCTGATGGATCAGCCCTTCTGGGAAGTCCCCGATCCCGAGCCACTCTGTAATTCCACTCAGGGTAGCATCCGGATCTTGCACTAGATCCTCATAGCGAACTACATGTACCAGCGGGTGGTTCCTGAAGGACAGCCAATATGCGGCACTTTTGCGCCATAGCCTGATCAACATCAAAAGCGGGTATCGGTCACCCACTTGTTGGTGATAACACCCATGGCTAGCAGATGAGATCACAGCACGGGGGTCACGAACGATAATCACACATCGCCCGCCGGAGTCGACTATCGCCGGTATGTATTCCTCGCAGAGCACTTCCTTGGCGCCTATGTATTTGGCATCATCGCGATGACAGCGCTCGGACAAAAGACTATGGAGCCGGGTTTGAATATCGAAGAAAGACCCAGAACCCATGGTTATTCCATCGGTGTACCCAAGGGCACTGCCGCCTTTACCAGTTGTCGCGCTCTTCACCAGGTATGCTGCTTCTTCGACATTGAAAGTCCGCTCTTTCAGCCATCGCGAGAATTGAAGGCGCTCTTCGTCAGAGCTGTCCTGGCCATCGCCTAGCGGCAGAAATTTTTCTATGCCGCACTCTTCAAGGAACAAACGCCTTACATCCACATAAAGCTGATGATAAGGCTGGTAGGCCACAAACATCTCCGGATGGTTTGTTAACAGTGTCTGAATCAGGCTAGTACCTGATCGCAGCATGCCGGTAACGAAAAGGAATCCCATTACAGATGCTCTTCAAAGATAGGAAACTGACTACTCGCCATATTTTCTTCGATGATTCTTCCGATATATTCGCCCAGCACCCCTATGCAAAGCAGGATGTTCCCGGCCAGGAATGAGATCAGAACCGCAAGAGACGCCCAGCCTGCAAATTGAGAGCCGTACAGCAAGACCTTGATAACGATAAATACCGCAAATGCCAAGCTGGCCAAACTGACCAGCCCACCCCAAGTTGTAACGAACCGCAATGGTATCCGCGAGTGGTTAATCAACAAATACGATGCAAGGGTTAACAGCTTCTTCAGCGTATAAGTGCTTTTGCCATCGGCACGCACATCATGCTGGACGGAGATATTGCATATCCGGTCAGGCGGAACAGAATTCAGCATCAGCGCCGGGATATAAACATGCGTTCCTTTGAACGAACTCATTGCCCGAGCAACGCGCTTCGTCATCCCCCTATAACTGGACAGCGTCAATCCTTGGGGCTTATGCAGGATGCGCCCAACCAGGGCTTGTATCGCCCGACTGGCCACATTGCGTAACCAATGATGTTTCTTGCTTCCTTTAATGTCGCCGATAACCAAGTCGTATCCTTCATCGATTTTTCCAATGAACCGTGGAATTTCTTCAGGGGGATTCTGCAGATCATCGTCCAATGTCAGCACATAATCTCCGCTCGCACGCTGCAAACCGCAAAGAGTTGCATGATGCTGGCCCATATTGCGCGCGAAGCGCACTAATTTGACCCGCTTGTCGTGTACACGGATTTCCTGCATTCGGTCGAATGTGCCATCGTTGCTAGCATCATCGACCAAGATGATTTCCCATTGATCCGTCAACGATGAAAGGATCCCTTCAAGTCGGCGACACAGCTCCTTCAGGATGTTGCCGCTACGGAAGACAGGGATAACGATGCTAATGGATTTGTTCATGATGATCTTTCCCTGCAGACATATTTCATAAATTCAGGAGAATCCGTGCCACAGTTAAACAGTAAATCAAGGATGCTCACACCATGCACGAAGCCTCCCCAAAGCTGCGGGTATTCTTTATAGCCAGAGTAGTCGAACCAGCTTAGCTTGATACCCTGCTCAGCAAAAAGCTTCTCTTCGATGTAATCCTTGGCGGCTGGACCGGAGATATATTCATCAGCACCCGCCTGTTCACATAAATCAACCAATCGAGCAGACCTCCCTTCAACCAGTCTGTAGTCCCATGAACAGCTTATTTTCGTCGTTATGTTAAGGTAGCCACAAATACCTTGGATGAACTCCCGATTTAGTTCCGATAAGTTTCTATACCTGCGCACATAAAAATGACTGAGTAAGGTTGCTATTTCATCAAAATGTGTTGCCCGACTATAGTTACTTTCTAGTGTCTTCCAGTGCTTTCTTTGCCAATTATTTTCTGGCAATTCAACATCTCTGATTCTTCGCTTAATATCCTGTCCAACTGGGACAGTAAGCCATTGCACCCCCTGTGGAGTTTTAATCAAATTACGATTTCGCCAATCATTCTTTGTAAACTGCATGTCATCGTAAATGATGAATTCATCCACTGCGGCAATCATGTCGAAGTATCCCTTCCAAGGGATATAGTTCGATTGGAGGATAGCGATTTTCTTCATGGGAAAAGGCAAGCGATCAATCCACTCCGACAGGTTGGGCCCCGATGCGGCGATGCCCGCCCTTCAAAGGCCGAAGAATTCAGCATTCACGATGAACGAGCATGGCATATTCCTTTGCCATGCGCTCTGCCGAAAATAGCCGCCGATAACGCTGATACCCTTTTTTGGCCTGTTCTTTCCTGAAGTCGGATTCTTTCAGGAAGGCGATAATATGATTCGCATAGCCCTGAACATCATCCGGCCCAACACAGAATCCACCCTCGCCATCCGCCACGACCTCTGGGACGCCGCCGACTCTTGTTGCCACTACCGGCACCCGGTTCGCCATTGCCTCCACACTGGTCAGTCCGAATGACTCAAAGATCTGTGATGCCACCAGTAACACGTCGGCTTGCTTCAGCATGGCATCCACATCGCTGCGAAAACCCTGCAGATTGACATGCCGGGAAAGGTCATATAACTCTATCAGGTGTCTCACTCGTTCCACTTCTTCAGGATAGCCATATCCGCAAACCACCAGATGTGCATTGGGAATTGCCGCAATTACTTTCTGGAATGCTCTAAACAGGAAATCATGTCCCTTGCGTGGCTCATAAGTTGCCAACATCAGGCACAACGGAACACCCGCAGGTATGCCGAGCTCTTCGCGCAACGATGTTCCGAGATTGGCCGACTCCACAGGCTCAGCAATGCCGTTGTAGATATACGATACCTTGTTCATAGCTGTATCACCGATCCGCTTGCGCAACGACTCCGCGCAGATCTTCGACACCCCGACCAGTGCGCGGGCATTGCTCACCAGCCAGGAATCCATCAGTTTCTCCGGCAGCCGGTCGATTCGATTGGGCATGTTGGCCAGGTTATGAAAGTTATATATCGCTCGCGGCTTGTCTTCATGAAATAACCGCCAGGCAATGACTGCAGCCCGACAGGTGTCCCCCCCGGGATGCCCTCCGTTCACCACCATCAAGCGATCGGTCTGCCATTTGGCAAAGATCGAGCGCAAGCGGATGAGGTAATAGACAAAGTAGCCATATCTCAACAGAGGCGACAGCACCCGCCTTGCTGTTCGCAAGAACCGATTCCGGTTGCTCTTGGACACCAGAACGGGATAGGTCGATATGTCGTGGCGCACCACCTCACAAGGGCGGATGATCCTGTCTTTCAGCACCTGGTAGCCGGGATGGGCTGGATTGCAAATTATTCTCAGTTCGTCTTCTGGATAGGGCCAGTGATTGACCAGTGAAATCAGGAAGGAATCCAGGCCACCGCAATGGATGTTCTCAGTCAGGAAAGTTATCTTCACGCGCGACCTGTTTGAAAAATGGCTTAGATCTTCTTTGCAAGGAAGGTGAATCCTTCGGCGAACTGCGACGGGTAGCGGTTCACCAGCCTCCTCCTGGCGGCAGATGACGGAATCAGGTACTTGCCGTAAGGAATAGCGGGAAAATGATGGCTTAGATCGCGGGCAATCTGGAATCCTGCCAAGCCAAGCAGCCCGGCCAGCCCCTCATGAGTAAAAAAGCGGATATGCGGGAAATCCCAGCACTTCGCACCCGGGAAATACTGGTGGGTATCGATATCGCTATTGAACAGAAATTTGATCCGCCCCTGGAGCGTGAAATGATTGGGTACATGCACAAGCAGAAATCCGCCCGGCTTCAACACGCGATGCGCTTCCTTCAGAACGAAATCCGGCCGCAGCAAATGTTCGAGCAGGTCTTTACACAGACAAAAATCCAACTGCCCGGCATCAAAAGGCAAGGTGTCGACATTGAAGTCACTGATGAGCGACAAGGTCTCAAAACCGACCCCTCTGGCTTGCTGGAGCGCATAATCGCTGCCATCCACGCCATAGAGCCGGCATCCCGTCAATGCCTTCGCCTCGGCTGCGAAAACGCCCGTGCCGCAGCCGATATCCAGCATGCTTTCAAAGTTACCCGTAGTCGCGATGGCTTCCTGCCATACAGGAGAGAAATAATTCGAAGCGATGCTGACTTTCGCGATGTCATCGATGTATTTTTCAGCAAAATGTTTATTTGTCATTACAGGCTAGGGCTATTTTAATGAACGTTTTATAAGGGGACGAGAACAGTTCAATCATTTCGATTCATCGGAACGGTCCCGATGACCGTCGCAGGGTTTCCGCCCACGATGCTGTAGGCAGGAACGTCTTTTGTAACCACTGAACCTGCAGCCACTATTGATGCCCGCCCCACTGTTACTCCTTTGAGGATGATGGCGCGGGCCCCTACCCAGACATCATCTTCGATGATGACCGGAGATCTTTTTACAACCGACCAGTCTTTCGGGCGTCCCTCCATATAATCGGGCAAATCCTTACGGCGCACGGCCGGGTCAATCGCATGGCCATCGTGGTCCAGAATCAGACAATCAAAGGATATCCAGACGTTATCGCCGACACACATCCGGTCCGCCAACACAAACATTGTTCCGCCATTGATGGCTGTGTTTTTTCCTATTTCCAGACTGGCTTTGCTGCGCTCGAAGTTTACGGTGCCATCGACTGATGACTGCATCCCCACCCGTATTGCGCATTCTGCCGGATCCACATAATAACCAAACGATACCACCGCTCTGAACATTTCTGTTTTGGCGATCGAGAATGACCCGAGGGACGCCACACCGCGGAGCCTTGCTCGGGTCCTGAACGAATCTATGATCTTTGCGACCAAATTGAAAATGGGATTTTTCATCAAATCAAGTCGGGAGGATTTACCAGCCACGCTAACCAACGCCCCCGACATAGAGTCACAGTTATCAACATCGCTTCCCTACTCCAGCACCCACACAATCGATATCGGCAGTCATGATATAGCAAGTGCATGAGACTCACGCACGAGATATGCCTTTGCCTGCTCCCAATTCCCGAGTGAGCGCGCACCATCGCTGCGGATCTCATATATATGGTCGGCATGCTGAATCGTGGTGTAGCGATGTGCGATGACGATGATGGTAAAACGGCCGCTCGCCTGCAGGTCGCATAGCATCTGCGTGATCCACTGCTCACTCTCGTGATCCAGCGCGCTGGTGGCCTCATCGAGGATCAGTATCTCGGGGCGGCGCAGCAACGCCCTCGCCAATGCCAGTCGTTGCCGTTGCCCACCGGAGAGTTGTACACCACGATCGCCGATGATCGCATCCAGCCCTCCCGAACGCTGAGCGATGAACTCCCATGCACCAGCCTTCTCACAGGCAGCCCGCAATTCATCATCACCGACACTCCACTCCAGCCCCAGAATCAGGTTGCTGCGAATAGTGTCGTGAAACAACACCGCCTCCTGCGAAACATAGGCAATACGCTCTCGGTACCGCCGCAACTCCAGCTCTGCCAAGTCGATATTGTCTATCATGACTCGCCCCGCTTCCGGCCGATACAACCCCAGGATCAGATCGGCGATAGTCGTCTTGCCAGAGCCGGATGGGCCAACCAACGCCACCGTTTGTCCCTTGGCGATTATCAGATCCAGCCCGTTGAGGACGGGCTCCCGCCCCGGATATCGGTAGCGAACCCCTTCCAGCTTTATGCAACGCTGCATACCATGAAAATCGCCTTTGCCAGTCGGCTCACTGGCCGCAGCCGCCGCCTCAAGCAAGCCGAACACCCTGTCAACGCTCGGCTTATTGGCCTGAAAATCGGCACCCATACTAATCACCGACTGGACATTCGGAAGCAATCGAGTAAATGCCAGGGCAAATGCGCCCAGGAAAGCTACCGACAGATCGAAATATAGTGAGAACCAGATTATCAGGCTCAGGATAATGACCGAGATCGGCTGAATCACGATACCCGGACTATTCGACCAGAACGCCATCCATTGCCAATGATGACGGACTGCACCGCTACCCTCCCGGAAGCGCCGCTCCAGTGCCCCCCCCCAATTCATGGCATTGACCAGCTTCTTGGCCTGCAGCCCTTCCAGCGCTCGGTGCTGCGTCTCCTCCAGAGCTTGGGTGTAATCCTTTCCATGCTGGTGGGCCTGTCGCCCCATCCAGCGGATTATCGGAGCGGCACCCGCCCCCATCACCAGGGCCGTCACTGTGAGCTTCCAGGATATCCATAACACAAACGACAGATAAGCCAACACGGTCACCCATTGCGCCACCACCTGAATCAGCGTGAAGAATGCCTGCCCGGTTCGAACAGTGTGCTCGCTCAACACGCTGAGTAACGCCCCCTGTTTGTGCCCATTGATAAAGTCGGTCCTTGCTTCCAGAAAGTCATGGAACAAGACAGATCTCAGTTGGTTCTGTATCTCGGCGGCCATTTTCACACTTATATGGCGCATCCACATTATCAACCCGCCCTTGACCAGGAACAGCAAAGACAACAACACCAGAAATGTCGGCAACACAGCAGGCAACCCCAAGGCGGACAGAAAGTTCAACATGGTCTGTGTCAGCCCACTCGTCACGCCTCCCTTGCTTTGAAATAAATCGATAATCGGAATGAACAGGGAAAGTCCGAGTAATTCAAAGGCATTGATCAGCAGGATCAGAGCGATTAATACGCCGACCCGTGCAACACTTATCTTCTTCAACAGCGCATACATCATCTCGGAATAACTTTCTTCATTTCCCCAGCTATTGCAAGGAAAGCATATTGGTTCAGAGGGCTATTGTTCATTCCATCTCTTTCATCAGGATAGAGTGATAGCTAAGGGATACCCCATCCTCTTTCAGATAATCACGAACCAGTCGCTTCATCAGTTCGATGTTGGGTGACATTGCCCGCAAGTACACTGCCTTGTCCACCTCTGTCACAAACACTGGCTTCGCAACAAAATGGATCAGGGCGGCAGCAAAACCACTGCGCTTCATTTCCGTAAAATCTGGATCATCCATGATCATCACAGGCTTCTCGGATACCAGACACTGATCCAGGGCCAGTGACATATGCCCCATAACCAGTTGGGCATTTTGAATGAGCGGCAACGTCTGCCCATAGATCAAAGGTCGGCCGCCGAACCTGTCTCTGGGGTAGTGATATTTTCCTGAAGCCGCAATCACGACCGGCATCCCGCTCCAAGCCTCGATTTCGGCAAACAATCGGTTCAGTCGCGCATAATATGCATCAGGGTCTCGACAGACCGCGCAGCCCATCATCTTGGCATCTGGCGCATAGTCCACGCTCTCATCCACAAAAAGGTTATAAGGCCCCTTGACCATCCGTTCCGACGGCTGCCATCGTACCTTGATGGAAGGGATGCTGATGAAACGCGCCCCGGGGAACACCTCAAGAGATTGCTTCCGCCCGAACCTGCCGGAACCGACCACGCCGTACGGTTGCAACAACCTGTTGTGATATCGCTGCCTATATGCAGCCAGGAGCTTGCGGGTCCTTTGAATAATTTGTGCTGGTTCGATTAACGTATCGAAATGTTGCAGATAATAACGGACCCCCTTCCGTTGCAATTCGGCAAATATCCAGTCATCTGGCGTTATCCTGTGGAAGCGGCTCAGGTACCAGACCACCGAATCTTGAGTAAGCGCATGGAGTGATTTCTGGAACGAACCATCATTATCATAGATGCAATGATTGGGGCCGATGTATCGATAATCACGGGCGCCGCCAAAATATTGGGACAGGCCTTCTCCGGAATAAAAAAATCCTGAAATATCCCAGAACTCGACATCAACACCATGATTGGCGAACCACCACGCATCCAGCTTTTCGCCAAACAGCTTAGAGATTGGCATTGAACTGATGAAAATCAGCCTCATGATATTGCCAAGGTCAGAGATGCATCGACTGCTTCCCATGAGTACGCCACTCTGTCGTACGGTCCCGTTTGGAATGGGGACGTGGCGGAGGCGACAAGTGGATTAACTTCATAACGCCTTAAAGAATAGTCCGCAGCTTGACGAAGCTTCAGTCGCGAAGACCTCGCTTGCGCCCTGATCATCAGGGATATCCCCAAGCAGCATTCAGTTCATTGAGTTTCTTCAGTTCATTTGCTTCCACTTCACCCAGGAAATCGTAGTTTTTTACACCCCCCGTTTTATCTACCATCGGCCTGACAGACATGATGCCAAGTTTGGTTAGATTCGTGGTTTGTGTAGATAGGAACTGTGCCAACTCGTCCATGATAGAGTCGGGGTTCTGCCTTAACTCCTCGTAAGAGAGGATGTGCAGCCTATTACCCAGTCCACTGCTCTTCGCTTGTATCGCAAACTCCGCATCCCGCCTCCAAAGATAACATGCTCGGGTTGCTTCATTCATCTTTACCCATTCGCCAACCATTGAATCCTCAACCAAATGGGGAACCTTGCTCCCATTGACTATCTTGAAAGGCCAATAGTTATTTTTCAGCCCTTCGTCGCTAAGCCACCGTTTCTTGATGATGGATTTCACTACGTCTCGCCCATCTCTCATTATGATGATGAACTGGGACTCAGGGAGCGTGGCATCGAAAAACGGGATTGCATCTATCACACTCGGCATCTTGAAGGCGAGCCGCAGTTTTCTATCGGCAATGTAGTTAATTGCATCATCCCGATTGCGGATATTTTGCCACCGTGAAAGCAACTCCGGCCAGTAAATTGAGTTGAGAACCAGACTGTCATCTCCTGGACGGAGGTTTGCCTTTCTTCCATGTGCAGATTCGAGGAGAAGATCCTCATGCAAGTGCAATTGCAACAGAACCGATGCAACTTCTGGGGACAGGGCTTTCATTGAAAGCAAGGCGGACAACCCCCACACCAGCGGCGGTTCAAAATGGTACTCGACACCCTCGAGTGTGCTAACTAGTTTTCCCAGCAGACTAGTGCCGGATCTAGGCGCACCCGTTATGACAATCGTATTTTTGGTGTTCTTTTTTTGAATTTCAGCTAAATCTATTTTATTGTCCACGACTTATTACCTTTTGGGTGTCACCAAGCACTAAGACCGCCATCTATAAGCAAATTTTGTCCCGTAATATAGCTCGATGCGTCCGATGCCAAATAAACCAATGCGCCAACCATTTCGTTCGCTTGTGCCATCCTGCCCATAGGAATTCTCGCCGAATACCTCATTTGAAATTCTTCGTTTTGGCCACTCTCGACACCGCCTGGGCAAATGCTATTTACCCTGATTCCCTTATTCGCCCAGTAAGTGGCAAGATATCGCGTGAGGCCGATTACCGCAGCTTTTGAAGCTGAATATACGGCGGGTGTATTAATGGCGCGGCCATAATAGAACGAACCTTCATAAATCCGCTGATCCGGCGCCATTGCACCGTAAATAGAGGCAGTTTGAACGATGCTCCCCCCCTTACCCTGTTTTACCATTTGTTTGCCTACGGCCTGCGCGACAAGAAACATGCCGTCTATATTGACAGACATGGCATTGCGCCACTCCTCCAAGCTATATTCCTCAAATGGCGCAAAGTATGCTTCCATATTGGAAGATTTCCCCCCTGCATTGTTGTGGAGTATGTTGATTTCGCCGAATGCATTAACTACTTGCTCGACCATTCTGGCAACCGCTTCCGGGGAGGTAACATCACAGGCAACACCGACTGCCTTTATCCCATGATTTTTTATCAATTCATCAGCAAACGCTCGGCATTTTGATTCATCAAGATCTACAACTGCCACATTGGCGCCAAATTCGGCCAAGCCCCTACAAAATGGCTTGCCCAGAATCCCCACCCCTCCGGTAACAATGGCGGTTTTCCCTTTGAGGCTGAACCATTCCGGGTTAAATGTCTCACTCATGCGCCCCTCCTCTCATTAAAAATTCAACGAACTTGAAATCAAGCTCACTATCGATATCGATAGAACGTTCCTCAGGCATCACATAAAGCAAAGTATCTGGTTGAAAAATGGCGCGCTCCACAAACAAAGCATCATGGCGCCAAACATAGATGGAGGCATTCATGTCATAGCACTTGGGCGCGTCCTGACGGCGCACGATAGCTTTTTCAAGCGGCTTGGATAGTCGTACCACTCCATCTTCGCCAACTTCGACAAGATTGAAATAAGGGGAACGCCTCGCTGGCGCTCCCGTTATTACATTAGAAACCTCGCGTTCTTCCAGAAGCCTGACTGCTCCAGCGATATCTTCCGGTAAACGCAAGGGGGACGTAGCATCCAGATCAACCAATACATTGAATTTACTGCTGGCTCGATTTTCCGCTTCGAGGACACAATGCTGAATAGCGGGCAGTTTTGCCGCCGTGTCACTTGCCATTTCGTCTGGTCGCTTGATCAGCATATCTGCACCATACCGGCCAGCAACTTCCAGAATTTCATCTGAATCACTGCTGACAGCTATAGCCTCAAAAAGCTTCGATGCCTTTGCCTGTTCAATACTGTGTGCAATAAGGGGCTTCCCGAGCAACTCTCGAGTGTTCTTTCCCTTTACCCCTTTAGATCCGCCTCTCGCGCAAATTGTGCATAATCTAGCCATGAGCTGTTACCCATATTTCTTTCTTCGCTGCAATTTCTGCAGAGTCAATCATCTTCATGACTGCGAGCCCGTCTTTATAGTTACATAGCTTGGCAAAATCACCGGCGAGCATAGCCTTATGTTCATCAAGATATGTTACATCACGTTCAACATTCACTAACTCGGTGTTGCCGTCAATGTCAATCGTCCCTTTTACAAAATCGATCTTGAGCGAATGCTGGTCAGTGTGCACAAGCACCTCCCTGCGTGCGACCCTGTCAAGATAATTCACATGAATGCTCACAAGCGGACAGGCATTCATCTCCAACAGCAGGGTATAGAAATCATCACTATCAATTTCAAGATGACTGAAATGTCCGCCAATCGCAGTCAGCCGCACCCAGTCGCCAAACAACCATCTCATGTAATCCAGCTCATGGCTTAGATCTCGCAGCACCCCGCCCCCCTCGGAACGTTTGGCTGAATAACTACATCGATAATCTGTCGATGGCCGCCATTGAGGCAAATATTGCCCTACATATGCAAAGGCGGATAACGGGCGCTGATCAACAAGAAAATCGCGCAATCTGTTAATCAGTGGGTGGAATCTCAGGTTATAGGCGACAGCAAGGCAAGCAAAACGATTGGGCGGTACCTCATAAACCTGGTCAAAAAGCGGTTTCTCAACTAACACCCTGCCTTCGAAATCATATTGTGCGAGGGTAGACAATACGCTATGGTGCTCATGGGTTTTGTTTGCCAAAACCACGTATTCCGGCTTCCACTCTTCCAAGGCTGTGCCAATATCACAAAAAACAACTGGATGCTCAATTTCTCGGCTGCTCACTACAGCAACCTCGCACCCTAGCTCCTTAAGCAATCGAGCATGCCGCTGCCCAATAGACCCGAAACCAACCACCAGAACCCTCATTGCGCATCCCCAGAGTGCTCCAAATTGGCTCTCTCAAAGTCCTCGACGTGACCAATATCCAGCCAGTATTCACGCACTGGGAAAGCAATGGTTTTGCTTCTATCGGCAATCAAACGGTCAAACAGGGTAGGCATGTCGAAAAAATCGCTCTTGGGGATCATGTCCAGTATTTCTGGCTCGAGCATATAAATCCCTGCGTTGACGAAAAACGTTTGAACCGGCTTTTCCTCGATGGCCGTGATGCTGTGATGATCCATTTTGACCACTCCGTAGGGTACCTGAAAATCATACTCCCTGACACACATGGTCGCCTTTGAACGGTGCGCCCCGTGAAAATCAACAAGCTGCGTAAAATTAACCTTAGTCAACAGATCGCCGTTCATGACCAGAATGGGCGAATTCGGCCTTTCCGGCAGTAAGCTGAGTGCTCCGGCAGTCCCTAGTTTCTGAGATTCGCGCAGATACCGGATATCTACCCCCCAACGCGAGCCATCGCCAAAATATTCGGTAATGGCCTCCGACATATAATTAACGGAGAGATAGAAGCGCCGAAAACCGTATTCGATAAAATTGAGTAAAATGGTTTCGAGGATGGGTCTCCCACCTATTTTCAGCATGGGCTTAGGGCAATTCTCAGTCAGTGGTCTCAGCCTGACACCAAGGCCTCCCGCCATCAACACCACCAGATTATCCCGCTCTTTGGGTGCAAGCAACTCGTCGTGCGTCTCTAGTCTTACGACCCGACCGGCCTTATCGACTACAGGCATGTGACGCAAATTTCTGATCTCCATGCGAGTCAGAATCGCTTCGCGCGCGTCATCTTCCCTGCAAACGCTGGGATTCGGATTCATTATCTTATCGACGGTCTCATTCAGCGCCACGCCACGCAAAATTCCGCGCCTGACATCGCCATCAGTCACCGTACCTAGCAAGTGATTGTCACCGTCCACCACCAACGCGATTTGCATGGCACTCGAATCAATAAGTTGTATCGTGTCGCGTATGGACGAATCTGGCGAGACAAGTATTTTTTTAATATCTTTCATTCTGGTATATGGTGCTCACGATTAGTATGCCGGACCGTCTATTGTTGTTTCTCTCCAACAATGAGCCATTCCTTGACTTCATGTTTGCGACCTTCCATCGTACGCGTCAATAATTCAGTCTCTTTGATTTCAAATCCCTTGATCAGCTCGGGTATTTCGGACAATTCCGTAAACCTATTAAATCCCTTATTCAGCAATGGCCCCTCGGCCACGATCCAAGCATTGTGTCCCACAGGCTGGCCTGTACCATCACCCCAACAGCCTTTAGCAAAAGCTCGGGAAAACAGCTTTCCACCCGGTTTGCATACCCGCGCCAACTCGGCGTAAATCTTTACTGAATCGTTAAAAGAGTTGCAGCAAATAGCCTCGTTATCAATTACTGCATCAAAGACACCATTTTCGAAGTCGAGGAGGGTGATATCACCGACTTTCAATTCCCCCTTCCACCCTGGGCATTCCGAATCAAGGCGAGCTTTAGCTTGCGCTATGGCTGTCGCGGAGCCGTCCACCCCATAAACCGTGAATCTTTCTCTGGCGATATACCATAGATTCGCACCCGGGCCACAACCCACCTCCAGGATCTGGACCGCAGTGCGATCTGGTACCCGATAAAAATTGCGGGCCACGAATCGGATCAAATCTTCGCCGGGATATTTGCCCCACGCTTGCGTTTTGAATACCTGCTCCCAAACCGGATCAAATGACATGCCACCCCCAATAATTACTTCGTTAACTGATGAAAAATACTGCTCAAAGACTTAATGCCCACCGAATATATCATCCCATTCGACAGGCTGATCCGCATTAACTGCAGTATGAAGTATACGATTGCAAACCAATTCAAAATGTTCTGCGAATATGCCCGAATTTGCGCGTTTAAATATCAGATCGTTTTCTGACAATCGCCTTCCCGCGTGCAGATCGCATGCTGCAACTAGGCGCTTACGCACAATTTGCTTGGTCTTCTCCTCGCTCGGATTTGGACGCTTTATGCCATCGCCCATTGCGGATTCGATATTCCGGATAGCGCGAACCATGGCTGACAATTCGCCTGGATCCATTGAAGCCTTATGGTCTGGACCTTCCATTTCCTTATCCAGCGTAAAATGCTTTTCAAGTACTTCGGCCCCCAAAGCAACGGCTGCTACCGGCACTTCGAGCCCAATGGTATGGTCGGAATATCCGATTCTTATCTTGAATGCTTCTTTGAGCGTCAGCATCGCCCTGAGATTCACTTCATTCATCGGGCATGGATAATTGGTCGTACAGTGCAGAACTACCAGCTCTTTCTGGTTTATCTCCCTGATGAGGCGCATGGCAGTCTCAACCTCACCAAGTGTCGACATGCCGGTTGAAAGGATGATTGGCTTTTGCTTGAATGCGGCACGCCGAAGAAACGGGTAATTGTTCACCTCTCCAGAACCTATCTTGAGCCAAGGTATATCAAGTTCATCCGCCAGAAAGTCCAAACTGTCTTCCTCGTCAGGCGTGGAAAGAAACAGTATCCCCGTGCGTCTGCAATATGTGTGCAATTCCCGGAACTCATCATAGCTAAGTTCGAGCTTCTTAATCATCTCGAATTGCGAATTGCTTACTGCCAGATTTTCTTTTTGGTAATCTGCCATGTCTGCATGGCGAGTGACTATCTTTTCTGTCTTGAAAGTCTGGAACTTTACGGCATCCGCTCCCGCCTTGCGGGCTGCATCAATCAATTGATAGGCTAGTCCGATGTCACCATTATGGTTGACGCCAGCTTCCGCAATAATGAATGTCTTTCCGTTCACTTGAAATTCCTGATTAATGCATTCCATTCACTCTTGTTCACGTCAAGGTTGAATTTTTTTGTGAGTAACTCATGTCTGGTGCGCGTAGTCATTGCGTTCAGCAAGGCACTTACGATCCGCTCCGAATTACGGCCGTCCTTGAATGGATCATAAGGGTTGATACAACTGCGACTAAATTGCTGGAAGGCCGGGCTCAAGACACGCTCCAAAGCTTCTTGGATCGCTAGCGGATCATAATTCACGTGAAGAACAGACTCTGCCGCCATTCGATTTTTCTGTCGATTGCCCACATTGACTGTAGGCACCCCAAAGGATGCCGCTTCAACCAATCCGCTTGAGGAATTTCCCAACACCGCGGAACTATTTCTTAGGACAGCCAGATAGTTTCTGCTTCCAAAATTATCCACGAACAGCGCATTCGTCCGATCATCTACAAACCTCTTGATGCATTCCACCACCTCATCTGCACCTTTCTCGGCCCCTGGGGATGTAAGAACAACCTGGTACTCCGGAAAATATCCCAGCGCCTGCAGCAATGAATCGACCTGGGCAGACACTGAAAACTCCGAATCCAGCGAGGCTGGGTGATATGTGACCAGAATGAACTTCTGCTTCAGGGACAATCCGAAGCGTTCCTTGATCTCCTCTGGTGTGGCCAGATCCTGGCGATGGATCGAATCCAGGCCGCATTCGCCGGAGACCGTGATACGCCAATCTTCCTCTCCCATTCTGCTGATGTTCTCCGCATAGTGCTCGTTCGCGGCAAAGTGCAGGTGCGCCAGTTTGGTGTGCGCATGCCGTATGCAGTCATCAATCACCCCTTCTGTGACCTCACCGCCACTGATATGAGCGATAGGAATCCCATAAAGCATGGCTGGTAGCGAAGCGCCGAAAAGTTCCCAGCGGTCTCCCAATATGACCAAAGCATCATAAGATTGGGTGGCGAACCACTGTCCGAGGCTGGCTTGCGCCAACGAAAGAGATTTAGCCTGCGCCTGTGCGGAACAGTCTTCAAGCAGGAACTCCACGGGAATCATTCTTATACGTGCGTCTTCCCCCCAATCCGCCTCGATCTCATGCCGTGTCATTCCCTTCGATTGCAGGTGATGTGCTCCAGCTACAAGGATGTCTACGTTAAATACCTCGGCGGATTGCGAGATGAAATTTCGCAACAATCCATAATCCGAACGAGCACTGGTATAAATAGCTATTTTTTTCATAGCGCGGCAATCAATTCATCAGCGGTTCTCGACATATCCCTAGCGCTATACCTTGCATCGCAGGGGATGCTGAGCAGTTTGTCCGAGAGTGCGTGGGGTTGGGAGAGGAATGATGTATCCCAATGGATAGGGCAATAGATACGTTTTGTCCCAAGTGTGCTGTGCACTGCGTCACGCGATTTTTTGTCGCTGAACTTGCATACGAAATATTGAGAAACTCCATGCCCGTAAACAGGCAACTCGCATGCATGACCAAGACGCGCTGCCAGCACAGCCGTATTTTCAGCCACAGCCACACGTTGACTTGAGATGTCAATTGCTGACATCACTCCGTTGCTGGCATAGCTCATACCATATCGTCCGGCTGGTGCATTGTCCAGTATCTCCTCTGCCTGACGCAGCATGATAAAATTCTCGTCATCAGCAAAATCTTGCCTTGCCGAATATCCACGTGAAAGCATCGCTGCCGCGCGCAATGACCAGAAACTCTGGCGTGCGGGTTCACTCGGTGCTGGCACGGAATGCTTATTGCTCCCGCAAAAGGCCCCATCCGGAAATGGTCCTGACTTGCGCAAGCTTGCCATGGAAAAATCCGATTCTTGTATCACTTCAGCCAACCCTTCGGCATTGAATAACAAGTGAGTGGCATCCGACACTAGTGTGACGTTCTTCTCGCGTAACTTCTTCAGCAATCCAATATCCGGAATACCAAAGAAATGGATCACCAGTACTACATCATCTGGCTGGGTATCAGCTATCCAGTCGTGTACCCCACGCAGACTGTCATCCACATCGTAATACATGACCGGCTTCCCGACCTGCCTGACAGATGACCATACTGAATGGCATAAATAGTTAGGCAACCAGATCCGTCCGATCTCCAAGCCGGAGAAAAGGGAGAACAGTGTATCTCTGCCAGTTGCAAAATATGAGAGTTTGCTGAAACTCATCGTCAACTCTTTTTCCAAGCTATTCGAGATTGGCGCAGAAGTTTGAAAATAATACTCCCCGCCGATCATGCCTCACCCCGCGCATCGCTTATCAGAAAGAAGTTCGGGTATTTCAGGGTCAGGCGCGCGCGCTCAGCCTGGTAACGTATGTCATCGCAGACCCAGCGTGAGAGATGGAAAGGCCTGCTCTCTGTCGCAAATTTTTTCTTAAAGCGACTCAATCCATCACTTTCATCGGCAGCATGCCCTCCACCCAAATGTAAATTCCGATACCCGGCATTCCCATATCGCAATGTTGCCTCCGCCATCATCAATTCAACCGGCTGCAGTTTCATAAAATCACGATGCGAAGCACTCAGATGGTAGTGAGCCCAATCCGCGCCATCCAGCAGGAAGAAGGCAGCTGCGATCAGCTTACCACTTGACGGATCATGCACAGCTGCCAATTCGCAGTTGTCGCCAAAATGAAGCGCGTGCTTCTGAAAAAACTCTTCCGAAAAAAGATAGTAGTTATTGGTCTTCTTTCCATCCATCAGCCCATGATAAATACTATAAAATTCTCTAATTAAACTTTCTTTGCACGTTTTCAAGGGGTGAAAGTGCGTCATCAAATCATGGCGGCGCGCATAGTTGATCGACCATCGCAACTTTTGCGGCGAGCTAGCGCTAAACTTGTCTAAATCCCCGCCTTGGGTCAAGGTGCGAACATAGGTTGTGCGGTTAAACTCTGACTGTCCACGCGGCAACCACTCTTGGTTTCCGAGGAAAGGAGAATGCCTTATAAAGGCGCAAACCACATTTTCTTCTTGAAGAAATTTGCGCAGCTTCTCCAGCAACGCCATTGAAACCGTGCTACCGGTTGCACTCAATATCCCACCATAGCCATATGCAGTATATGCCTCATATACCCTATCTCCGATCTTGCGCAACAGCAGCGGCAGATACCATTCTGAAACCCCATCGTTGATGCATACGCTGACTGTTTTTGCACCATCATGTTCAGCGAAGAGCGACTGGTATGCTTGTGTGAAATATATCGGTAGTGAGCCGCTGGGGATGTGATCCACCCAGTCGCATGGCTGCCTCATTGCTTCCCCATCGCTTTCACTGACTCACTCGCTATATGCCAATCCAACAGTTAACCTTTCAGCTTGCCCAAGCTTGCACTACTGGGGATATTGATCAGACGCCGCTCAATATCTTTAGCCACCTCCAGATCGCCCATCGCCGGGCATGCCTTATATATATCCAATTCATGCATCAGTGTCCACGCTGGGCGCGTCATTATCCCCGAGCTGTTGGTGGCCTCAAGCAGCACATCACGCTGATTTACAAACTGCCGGTCCAATAGCAAAACATTCAACCAATAATTGCTTTGAGCAAACTCTGGCTCAGTATAAAAATGAACGTTATCAACGCCTATAAAAGCTTTCTTGTAGCTTTCTGCCAGCGCTCGCTTTTCCTTGATAAAGATTGGCAGCTGCTCAAGCTGCGCGCAGCCCAGCGCAGCATTGATATTTGGCAAGCGATAATTGAAGCCGATCATGTCGTGAGCAAACGACCATTTGTGGGGAACCTTTGCGGTCGTGGTTATATGCTTCGCAACCTTGGCGATCTCTGGATCGTTTGTAAGAATAGCGCCGCCGCCGCCGGTAGTGATGACTTTATTCCCGTTGAAGCTTAGCGCCGAAACTCTGCCCAAGTTTCCGGTGTGCCGCCCCTTGTAATACGACCCTAGCGATTCGGCGGCATCTTCAACCATCTCAAGCCGATAGTGGCGACATACCTCAACTAGCGGATCAAGGTCAACGGGGTGCCCGAAAGTATGCATCGGTAAAACGGCTTTGATACGGCGGCCCGTTTTCTTATTGAAGCAGCCATCCGCCCGAAATTCAGAAATCTCTTTGAGATAATCAAAGAGCTTTTTTGGATCAAGTCCTAAAGTAGCTTCTTCACTGTCCACAAAATGAGGAATAGCCCCGCAGTAGCTGACAGCATTGGCCGTCGCAATGAAGGTGAGGGTTGGCATCAGCACCTCATCATCCTGCTTTACTCCGACCAACTTGAGGCAAACATGCAATGCCGCTGTTCCATTGACTGCTGCTACGGCATATTTGACACCGGTATAGGCCGCAAGGTCTGCCTCGAAGCGGTCAACAAATTTGCCCACCGATGAAACAAAGGTAGAGTCAAGACACTCTTTCAAATAGAGCCACTCGTTGCCAGAGAAATTGGGTTCGTGCAGTACCACAGGCCCCTCCCCGACGACAGTGCGTATTGCCGAAACAACTTGTTCAGTCAGCATAATCGGGGGGCTCTTGGCATTCATAGGTTATAGATATCTGCTTTGTAGCCAGCCAGATTGCTCGGTCGCGTAAACCATTCTGCGGTTTCTGCCAAGCCACGCTTGAATCCTTCGCGTCCGCCATAGTTTGGCTGCCAACCAAAGAGCTGCTTGGCTTTTGCATTTGCGGCCCACAAACGCTCAACCTCGGAGTCCTCGGGACGTAAACGCGCTTCATCCGTGATGATCTCAATCTTGGTATTCATCGCTTCAGCGATAAGCTGTGCCGTATCACCGACTGAAATCTCAAAATTGCTGCCGAAATTGACCACCTCACCCAGCCCATGGCCAGAATTCAGTACGGCGATGAATCCAGCTACCGTATCCTGCACGAAATTGAAATCCCGGGTCGGCGATACCGCTCCGAGCTTGATCTGGCGCTTGCCATTCGCTATTTGAGTAATGATGGTCGGGATCACTGCCCGTGCCGACTGGCGCGGACCATAGGTATTGAAGGGGCGTGCAATAACCACAGGCAGACCGAAGGACGCATAGAAGGAAAAGGCCAGCTGATCAGCCGCAATTTTTGTGGCCGAGTACGGCGATTGGCCCTGCAATGGGTGCTCTTCGGTGATCGGCACAAAACGCGCTGTGCCATATACCTCGCTGGTCGAGGTATGAATAACCCTCTTAACACCCAGCTCACGCGCCGCTTGCAACACGTTCAGTGTGCCTTTGACGTTGGTATCCACATAGGTATCCGGCGAATGGTATGAATAAGGGATAGCGATCAGTGCGGCCAAATGCAATACCGCATCACAACCTTTCATCGCCTCCTTTACGCCATGTGGATCGCGAATATCACCTGCGAATACCTCGAACTGACCTCTTACATCTGGTGCGCACTGATCCAGCCATCCCCATGAGCCAAAGGAGTTATAAAGTACCAATGCGCGGACTTTGTACCCTTGGCGCACCAGAGACTCTGTAAGATGGGATCCGATAAAACCATCGGCCCCTGTTATAAGTATTTTATTTAATTCCATTTCGCCGCTCTCGGTCAGTCAATAACAAAACCAGTTCTATTGGGTGCAAGAAAACAATCTGTGAATCGATATTCCCTGGCTCAAACTATTTTTATAATTCTCCGGGCCTGCATTTCACTTAGAACGTAGCCCACGCAAGTGTCCAAATCTATTGAGCCAGTATTCACAGTTAATTCTGCTTTTTTTGGCTCCTCATACGGAGACGAGATACCCGTGAAATTTTTAATCTGTCCGGCACGGGCTTTTTTGTAGAGGCCTTTTACATCGCGCGATTCGCACATCTCGATGGGGCTGTCACAATATATCTCGATGAAATCTCCATGTTCGACCATGCCGCGAACACGCTCCCGATCTTCACGAAAAGGTGAAATAAAGGCAGTCAATATGATGACCCCTGCCTCCATAAATAATTTAGCAATTTCTCCCACCCGGCGGATGTTCTCAACCCTGTCTTCATTTGTAAAACCCAAGTCTCCACACAGCCCATGTCTTACGTTATCCCCATCCAGAACAAACGTACGACATCCGTGTTGATGTAATTTTTCTTCCACTGCGTGCGCTAGTGTAGATTTGCCAGCGCCGGATAATCCAGTAAACCAAAGAATTGCACCACGGTGACCATTTTGTGCTTCGCGGCGTGATCTGGTGACGGTAGCGTGATGCCAATTCACATTAGTCGAAATACTTGCAAATTCTTTGCTCATGGATTGAGTCCCCTGATTACCTGGCTAAATTTGCGCTTCTGCTCACACGCACAAAAAATTCCGAATTATGCGAGTCAAATTTATTGCAAAGAAGTTCTTTGCCTGTTTGATAATGCACGACGCCGCCTGCCATCAAACTACCGCATGTGCTGCTGCAGTATCCCATTCCATGGTTAGCACTAAACGTGGATAGAAATGCGCTGCACCCTCTGCAACCAAACACAATTTAAGTGAGCTCCCCATGCGTATACATTCATATTCTTCCAGCTTATATTGCTACAGTACGTTTCGTCAGTATGTGAAAGGCTAACCACTCCTTTGAGTGGCTCATCTGTAGGCTCGGTAGAACTCGGATCACTCAAGCTGTTTCTGCAGAACGTTTAACGTACGCGCCCACACCGATTGCTGTGTAGTAACAAACATTCAATATAGGGACGTATGCAATATCAAAAATAGGTTGCCTATTCTCTATAAGGGCAATGTTGACAGTGAATTCGCCGCATTTCGTGTATAAGTCCCCTAGTGCTACCGAGTGGGCCAACTAGCCAGTACCGCCTCCGGTACTACGCGACATATGGTATGTCAGTCGCTTCTTCGGAAGAATTGGATATTGTTCTTGTGTCAGCATGGCAAGCCTGAAACGATGGCTCGTTGTAAAACGGGATCGGCTATGGTGAGTGGCGAGTCGCCCGCCTTGCGGATATCACCCACATCGCCACTATGAAAACCGTCATGTAGCCTCGCCTGCCTCATAAGCTAGCTTATAACTTCATGCAATAAATCTTCTGACAGCATCCTCTACTAATGGGCGACCGATTCTTGTCACAGTATGCACACAGCCTAGGAGACGGGCACTTATGCGCGTTCTCCAGCAAGCCCGCTTTGCTCCGCTTCACGCTTCAGTTCTTCGATCTCTGTTCGCAGCCGCTCATATTCCTGCATCTTGTATTTAAGGAAGTGTACGGTGATGCGCGCCTTTTCTTCGACACCTTGGGAAGTAAGCAAATATGCATACCCCAGCTTGTTATCGCTGTTGCGGAAATTGCTGACCTTCAGGCAACCCTTCTCGATCAATGCATTGAGGCAGTAATTAATCTTGCCGAGGCTGACGCCCAGCCGCTTCGCCAAATCTCTTTGGGAAAGCCCAGGATCATTTTCTAGTGTTTTGAGTAAGCCGTAGCTGGTAGTATCGTCGAACATAATGTGCGTTCAGCAAATGAACGTCAGGCATTACAACAGCCTTACCACAATACTGTCAAGGGGCAATGATACGCCGCCCCTTGACGATGCCTTTGTTGCCAGTATGGGGAATATATCAGATCAATTTGCAGCTGTTACAGAAGCAGAACGGCAATTGCATTGGACGAACAGCTGACTTGGCATGCCCCCTCTCTGGGGCAGCGTTCAGGTATGTGGTTTAATGCCCCGCTTGCTTGCGCAACTGCTGAATCGCGCGCAACTGGGCAATAGCTTCGGCCAGTTCAGCCTGCGCTTGGGCGTAGTCGATGTCTGAGGTGCGGTTCTTGAGCGCCTCTTCCGCGGCCTGTTTCGCTTCCAAGGCGCGCGCCTCGTCCAGGTCGCCACCGCGTATCGCGGTGTCGGCCAGAATGGTCACCACGCCGGGCTGCACTTCCAGCATGCCGCCGGAAACATAGACCAGTTCTTCCTGCTCCTGGTCAGGGCGCTTGATGCGCACCGCACCCGGTTTGATGCGGGTCAGCAGCGCGGTGTGGCGCGGGTAGATGCCCAGCTCGCCCATTTCGCCCGGGACTGCGATGAATTCAGCCAAGCCGGAGAAAATCTGCTCCTCCGCGCTCACCACGTCCACATGTACGGTCATTGCCATGGTTGCTCCCACTGATTATTGCAGGGTCTTGGCCTTCTCGACCGCTTCTTCGATGCTGCCCACCATGTAGAACGCCTGTTCCGGCAGGTGGTCGTATTCGCCGTCCACAATGGCCTTGAAGCCCTTGATGGTGTCCTTCAGCGACACATACTTGCCCGGTGCGCCGGTAAATTGCTCGGCGACGTGGAACGGTTGCGACAGGAAGCGCTGGATCTTGCGCGCGCGCGCCACGGCCAGTTTGTCTTCAGGCGCCAGTTCGTCCATACCCAGAATCGCGATGATGTCGCGCAATTCCTTGTAGCGTTGCAGCGTCTGCTGCACGCGGCGCGCCACGGTGTAGTGCTCTTCACCCACGACCAGCGGGTCGAGCTGACGCGAGGTGGAGTCCAGCGGGTCGACCGCAGGATAGATACCCAGCGAGGCGATGTCGCGGGAAAGCACCACGGTGGAGTCCAGGTGCAGGAAGGTGGTCGCAGGCGACGGGTCGGTCAAGTCGTCCGCCGGCACGTACACGGCCTGGATCGAGGTGATCGAGCCTACCTTGGTCGAGGTGATGCGTTCCTGCAGCCGGCCCATTTCTTCGGCCAGCGTAGGTTGGTAACCCACTGCGGAAGGCATACGGCCCAGCAGCGCGGACACTTCGGTACCGGCCAGGGTGTAACGGTAAATGTTGTCCACGAAGAACAGGATGTCGCGGCCTTCGTCGCGGAACTTCTCGGCCATGGTCAAGCCGGACAGGGCAACGCGCAGACGGTTGCCGGGCGGCTCGTTCATCTGACCGAACACCATCGCCACTTTGGACTTGGTGAAGTCTTCTGTGTCGATAACGCCCGCATCGGTCATTTCGTGGTAGAAGTCGTTGCCTTCGCGGGTACGCTCACCCACGCCGGCAAACACCGACAGGCCGCTGTGCTGCTTGGCAATGTTGTTGATCAGCTCCAGCATGTTCACGGTCTTGCCCACGCCGGCACCACCGAACAGGCCAACCTTGCCGCCCTTGGCGAACGGACAAACCAGGTCAATCACCTTGATACCGGTTTCCAGCAGGTCAACCGAGGGAGACAGTTCATCAAACTTGGGGGCTGCCTGGTGAATAGAACGCTTTTCGGCGCTCTTGATCGGGCCCACTTCGTCGATCGGGCGGCCCAGCACGTCCATGATGCGGCCCAGTGTGCCGGTGCCGACCGGCACCTGGATCGGGTTGCCGGATGCGTTCACGACCATGCCGCGGCGCAGACCGTCAGAGGAACCCATGGCGATGGTACGCACCACGCCGTCGCCCAGCTGTTGCTCGACCTCGAAGGTCAAACCCGCTTCTGCGGTGGATGAACCCGCATCCGCCAAGGTCAGCGCTTCATATACCTTGGGCATTTTGTCGCGCGGGAACTCGATGTCAACCACCGCGCCGATACACTGAACAATCTTTCCTTGACTCATTTTTAAGATTCCCCGTCTAAATTATTTCTGAATACTTTGCGCCGATGACTAGCTGATCGCCGCTGCACCGCCAACGATCTCGGAAATTTCCTTGGTGATCGCTGCCTGGCGCGCCTTGTTGTAAACCAGCTTGAGCTCGCTGATGACATTCTTCGCGTTGTCGGAGGCGGCCTTCATCGCCACCATGCGCGAGCTCTGTTCGGAAGCGATGTTCTCAACCACGGCCTGATAAACCAAGGATTCGATGTAGCGCAACAGCAACTCGTCGATCACCTTCTTGGCATCCGGCTCGTAGATATAGTCCCAATTGCCTTCGGTGGTGCCCATTTGCTCGCCGGTCAGCGGCAGCAACTGTTCCATGCGCGGCTCCTGCCGCATGGTGTTGATGAAGTGGTTGTAGCTCAGGTAGATCGCGTCAATTTCACCGGCTACGTAAGCATCCAGCATCACCTTCACGGCGCCGATCAGCTTTTCCACATGAGGCGTATCGCCCAGCCCGGTCAAATGCGACTTGACCTTGGCGCCGATGCGGTTCATGAAGCCGAAGCCCTTGTTGCCGATGGGGCACACCACGAGACCCTTGCCCGCAGTTTCCCACGACTTCATCTCGTTCACTGCCAGACGCAGCAGGTTGGTATTCAAACCGCCGCACAGGCCCTTGTCCGAGGTGACAACGATCAAACCGACGTTCTTCACGGTGTCGCGCTTGGTCAGGAATGCATGCCGGTACTCCGGATTGGCGCGCGACAAGTGGGCGGCGACGTTGCGTATCTTTTCGGCATAGGGGCGGGCGGCACGCATGCGTTCCTGCGCCTTGCGCATCTTCGCCGCTGCTACCATCTCCATCGCACGGGTGATCTTGCGCGTATTTTCAACGCTCTTGATCTTGGTGCGAATTTCTTTGCTGCCTGCCATGGTTTAGCTCCCGCTTAGTAAGCCGCTGTTGCCTTGAACGCTTCGACAGCAGCAGCCAGCAGCTTCTCGTTGTCGCCGGACAGATCCTTGCTGGATTCGATCGCATCCATCAGGTCCTTGTTCTTCGAGCTCAGATGCGCATGCAACCCCGCCTCGAAGGCCAGCACTTTGGGCACGGCCACGTCGTCAAAATACCCCTTGTTCACAGCAAACAGCGTCGCGGCCATCTTGGAAACGGACAGCGGTGCATATTGCAACTGCTTCATCAACTCGGTCACGATCTTGCCGCGCTCGAGTTGCTTGCGAGTCGCCTCGTCCAGATCGGAGGCGAATTGCGCGAACGCAGCCAGTTCACGGTACTGCGCTAGCGCCAGACGCACACCGCCACCGAGCTTCTTGATGACCTTGGTCTGCGCTGCACCACCCACGCGGGACACCGAGATACCGGCGTTGATCGCGGGACGGATGCCGGCGTTGAACAGGTCGGTTTCCAGGAATATCTGACCGTCGGTAATGGAAATCACGTTGGTCGGCACGAAGGCGGACACGTCGCCTGCTTGTGTCTCGATCACCGGCAAGGCGGTCAGCGAACCGGTCTTGCCCTTGACGGCGCCTTTGGTGAAGGCTTCGACATACTCTGCGTTCACGCGGGCGGCGCGCTCCAGCAAACGGGAGTGCAGATAGAACACGTCGCCGGGGTAAGCTTCACGGCCTGGCGGGCGGCGCAACAACAGGGAGATCTGGCGATAAGCCCAGGCTTGCTTGGTCAAGTCGTCATATACGATCAGCGCGTCTTCGCCGCGATCGCGGAAGTATTCGCCCATGGTGCAACCGGCATAAGGTGCCAGGAATTGCATCGCAGCTGAATCGGAAGCGGTAGCGGCAACCACGATGGTGTATTCCATCGCACCGTGCTCTTCCAGCTTGCGCACCACATTGGCCACGGTCGAAGCCTTCTGGCCGATGGCAACGTAGATACAGGTCATGTTCTGACCCTTCTGGTTGATGATGGCGTCCACTGCCACGGCAGTCTTGCCGGTCTGGCGGTCGCCGATGATCAGTTCGCGCTGGCCGCGGCCGACCGGCACCATGGAGTCGATGGACTTCAGGCCGGTTTGTACGGGCTGGTCGACCGACTTACGCGCGATCACGCCCGGCGCGACCTTTTCGATCTTGTCGGTCATCTTGGCGTTGATCGGACCCTTGCCGTCGATGGGCTGACCCAGCGCATTCACCACGCGGCCGCGCAGTTCGGGGCCAACCGGCACTTCCAGAATGCGGCCGGTGCACTTGACGGTGTCGCCTTCGGTAATGTGTTCGTATTCGCCCAGCACCACGGCGCCGACGGAGTCGCGCTCCAGGTTCAGCGCGAGGCCGAAGGTGTTGCCGGGAAACTCCAGCATTTCACCCTGCATCACGTCGGAAAGACCGTGCACACGAACGATACCGTCGGTCACGCTGACCACCGTACCTTCGGTGCGCGCCTGCGTCAGGGCCTCGAAGTTCTCGATGCGACTGCGAATCAGATTGCTAATTTCAGAAGGGTTGAGCTTCATCTGGATTTCCTTATCTTGATAAATCTTTTATCAGGCCAATGTGCCTGCCATCAAGCAAGCGCGTTCGCCATCTCACCGAGACGGGTGCGGGCCGAGCCATCGATCACCTTGTCACCGGCACGGATCACTACGCCGCCCAGCAATTCCTTGTTAACTTTGCAGGTCAGCTTGATTTCGCGACCCATGCGCTTCTTTAGCGAGGCAACAATCTTTTCCTGCTGTGCGGCAGACAATTCAAACGCGGAATCCACTACCACATTCACGGTTTTTTCCGCTTCCGCGCGCAAGGCCTCGAAGATGGCGGCGATTTCCGGCAGGATCAACAGGCGCTGGTTATCCACCAGCACCCTGGCGAAATTGCGCTGTTGCGCGCTTGCCTGGCTACCCAGCAAGCCCTCCATCAGGCTCTCGACTTGCGCCTTGTCAACCCGCGGATTGGTGGCTACCGCGCGAACTTCCGGGTAATTGATCGCCTCGGCAAGGGACAGCAGCATTTCCGACCAGCCTTTCAGGTCCGCCTTCTTTTGTGCCTCTTCAAATGCCGCCTGGGCATAGGGGCGTGCAGTGGTAATGGCTTCGGACATGGCGTTCAGATTTCCGCGACGAGTTTGTCGAGCAGATCGTTATGCGCCTTGGCATCGATCTCGCGACCGAGGATCTTGCCTGCGCCGGCCAATGCGATCGCAGAGACCTGAGTGCGCAATTGTTCCTTGGCTTGAAAGACTTGCTGATCAACATCAGCATGCCCTGCCGCAACAATTCGATCATACTCCACCTTAGCCTTGGCCTTGGCTTCTTCGACGATCTCGCTCGCGCGTTTCTCGCCGCTCGCCACGATGTCGCCTGCTTTTTCCTTGGCTTCGCGCAGGATCTCTGCAGAACGCTTGGAGGCCAGTTCGAGGTCGTGCTTGGCGCGCTCGGCATCGGCCAAACCGTCGGCGACCTGCTTCTTGCGTGCGTCCAGCGCCGCCACGATGGGCGTCCAGACGAACTTCATGCAGAACCACACGAACAGCGCAAACATGATGAGCTGGGCGAGGAGAGTTGCATTGATATTCATGCAAGCTACCTTTCTTAGTTATGCGTTTCGCGTTGCGCGGATTAACCCACCACAGCGAACAGAACGTACATCGCGATACCCACAGCGATCATCGGAACGGCGTCGACCAGACCCATCACCACGAAGAACTGGGTACGCAACATCGGGATCAGTTCGGGTTGGCGTGCTGCGCCTTCCAGGAAGCGACCGCCCAGGATACCGATACCGACGGCTGCGCCGAGAGCGCCCAGACCCATCATCAGTGCTCCGGCGATGTACAGCAGTGCGTTTGCCATTTCCATTTGTATTTCTCCTATTTGATAAAAGTGATGTTGATGAAACCGAGAATCAGTGATGTTCCTGATGCGCCATGTCCAGATAAACCACGGTCAGCGTCATGAAGATGAACGCCTGCAGGGTCACGATCAGGATGTGGAATATCGCCCAACCGAGTGAAAGCAGGATTTGAGAACCGAACAGGGTCACGCCACTGAACGAAAAGCCCGCCCAGGCGCCGCCCATCAGCGCGATCAGGATAAAGATCATTTCGCCCGCGTACATGTTGCCGAACAGACGCAGCGCGAGCGAGATCGGCTTGGCGATCAGGTTCACGCCTTCCAGCAACAGGTTGACCGGCATGCCCCACTTTCCGAACGGCTGCAGGGTCAGTTCGCCCATGAAACCGCCCAGGCCCTTCATCTTGACGCTGTAGTACAGCACCAGCAGGAACACGCCGATCGCCATGCCGAAGGTCGCATTGGGATCGGTCGAAGGAACAACCTTGAAGAATGGAACACCCAGCATGCTCATCAGGCCGGGAACCCAGTCGATGGGAATCAAGTCCATCAGGTTCATGCAGAATACCCAAAAGAAGATGGTCAGCGCCAGCGGGGCAACCATGTTGTTCTTGGCCGAGAAGGAACCGCGCACGCTGCTGTCGACGAACTCGATGGCCCATTCACAGAAGTTCTGCAGGCCCCCCGGCGTGCCGGAAACGACGCTCTTTGCCACGCTGCGGAACGTGAACATGATCACGGCGCCCAGCAGCAGGGACATGATGAAGGTGTCGAGATTGAGCGCCCAGAAGCCCATCGCCTTGGCTTCCTCTGCGCTATGTGCAATACCCCAAGTGCCGTCGGGCAATTGGCCGTAAGTCAGGTTTTGCAAGTGATGCTTGATGTACCCTGCTGTTGTGTGCGCTTCGCTAGACATTTTTAGTCGCTATCTCAGTCTAAAACTTGTTCAACCTATTCAGGAACAACCGGCCTGCCAGCAGTGCCGACTGTCCTGTCACAAAACCACCCAGCACAGCGAGCGGCGATAATTTCAGCGCCGCCATGCACAAGCCGAGCAGCGCAACAACCACCAAAAATCTTTCGGCGGCGTAAAAATACATGAGCCGTAGTTGACGATGAGCACCACTGGGATGTTGTGCTTCATGTGCGGAATGCAAAGCTGCCCGGGACATCCTCCACGCCAGCAATGCTCCGTTGAGAACCGATACCAATCCCCCGCTTAACACCGCTACTGCATATTCCGGAGCACCATTCAGCCCGTAAGCGACGCCCGCGACGATCAGGGCGATTACCACCTGCAGCCCAACCACTTGGCGCGCCAACCTCTTTTCTTTGGCCTCTACGGCACAAAGGGTGGCGATTATAGAGACGCTTGCCGGGGGTGTCAAACATTGTTGTGGCGTCTCACCCGCGTCTTTTCCCACTTATTTGCCCTTCTTGAGCCTGCCCAGGAATTCATCCAGCTGATCATGGTTGGCATAGGCAATGACCAGCTTTCCCGTGCCCTTGTTGCCCGGTTTGATTTCCACAGGGGTTCCGAGGCATGCGCTCATTTCCTCCTGCAGCCGCTGGGTATCGCGGTTGAGCCGGTGCGCCTTGGGTTTGTGCTTTTCCGGCTCATCGACCTGCTTCTGCGCCAGTTTTTCCGCTTCGCGCACGGACAGCCCTTCCAGGACGATCTTGTTGGCCAGCAATATCTGCTGCGCGCTCTCCAGCGACAGCAGCGCGCGTGCATGTCCCATGTCCAGCTTGTTTTCCATCAACATGTTCTGCACGGCCTGCGGCAGCTTGAGCAGGCGCAGCAAGTTGCTGGCTGCGCTGCGCGAGCGGCCTACTGCCTCTGCGGCGACCTGGTGCGTCATCTTGAATTCGTCGATCAGGCGCTGCAGACCGATAGCCTCTTCCAGCGGATTCAGGTTCTCGCGCTGGATGTTCTCGATCAGGGCCATCGCCAGCGCCGCATTGTCCGGAACGCTGCGCACCAGCACCGGCACATGGGTCAGCCCGGCCAGCTGCGCGGCACGCCAGCGCCGCTCGCCGGCGATGATCTCGTAGCTGCTGTCGGCAAGCTGCCGCACCAGAATCGGCTGCATGATCCCCTGCGCCTTGATCGAGGCCGCGAGTTCATCCAACGATGCCTCGTCCATATGCGAACGCGGCTGGTACCTGCCCGGTTTGAGCAGCGTGACGTTCAGATCGCGCAGCACCTCGTCTTTTTCGCTCTTGCCGCCGGACAGCAATGCGTCCAGTCCGCGCCCCAACCCCTTGTGCAGTTTTGCCATGATTGCTTCCCTTATGCTGATGCAGCCGATTGCGCTGCGTTGTTCAATAATTCCCCGGCCAGCGCCAGATAGGCCTGTGTTCCCTTGGATAACTTGTCGTGATACAGCACCGGTACACCAAAGCTGGGCGCCTCTGCCAACCGCACATTGCGCGGGATCACGGTGCGGTAAACCTTGCTGCCGAAGTGCTCCTGCAATTGATCCGAAACCTGCTGTGCAAGGGCATTGCGCGGGTCGAACATGGTACGCAGCAACCCTTCGATTTCTAAGTCCGGATTCAGGTTGGCGCGCACCTTGCGAATAGTATTCACCAGGTCGCTCAGCCCTTCCAGCGCGTAATATTCGCACTGCATTGGAATCATCACCGACCTCGCCGCGCACAGGCCGTTCAGAGTCAGTAGATTCAGCGCGGGCGGGCAATCGATCAGCACGTAGTCATAATCTGCCGCGACACCCTGCAAGGCATCGCGCAGGCGCGTTTCGCGATGTGCCAGACCGACTAACTCGACTTCCGCGCCCGCCAGTTCACGGTTGGCGGGCAGCAGGTCGTATTTTCCGGCTTCCGAGTGTATCCGCGATTCGGCTACCGTCTTGCCTCCTAGCAGCACATCGTAGACGCTGACCTGCAAATCACGCTTGTCGATGCCGCTGCCCATGGTGGCGTTGCCCTGCGGATCGAGGTCGATCAGCAGCACTCGCTGCTGGGCCGCCGCGAGGCTGGCCGCCAGATTTACGGTGGTGGTGGTCTTCCCTACCCCACCCTTCTGGTTGGTTATTGCCAGTATTTTCTTCATGTTGCTTCGCTCCCCTTTTCATGGTGCTTAGTCGCTGGGCATATTGCAATTACCAGGCTGCGCGCCGCATCCAGCCCCGGCACCTGCAGCGGTATCACGCGTTCCACCAGGCATCCTTCCGGAACACCCGCCAATTCCCGTTGCGGCGCACCCTTCATCGCAGCCCAACGCCCGTGCTGCGCCATCAGATGGCGGGTGCTGCGCAGGAATTGACCCAGATCGCTGAACGCCCGCGAGATGATCCCGTCGAAACGCTCCGCTGTTTGCCACTCTTCCACACGCTCGCAGTGAACGCTCACGTTTCTCAAGTCCAGTTCGATGACTGCCTGTTGCACGAAGCCGGTTTTCTTGCTGTTGCTGTCCAGCAGGGCGAACTGCCAGTCCGGCTGTGCGACCGCCAGTACCAGCCCCGGCAGGCCCGCGCCGCACCCCACATCCAGCCACCGCCCTGCCCACAGATGCGGCATAGCCGCGAGGCTGTCGAGCAAGTGATGGCTCACCATCTGCTGTTGATCACGGATTGCGGTCAGGTTATAGACCCTGTTCCATTTGTGCAGCAACGCCAAGTAGTCCAGCAGCTTGCGCTGCGCCTCCGCGTCCAGCGCAATCCCCAACTCCGCAATGCCACGCTGCAACTCCTCTGAAGGACTCATGCGCGCTTCTGCTGCCGGTCATCGTGGAACCCGCGCTTGATATGCACCAACAATAAGGAAATCGCCGCAGGGGTAATCCCGGAAATGCGCGCCGCCTGCCCGACGGTCTCGGGTCTATGCTGGTTGAGCTTCTGCTGTACCTCGATGGACAGGCCACGCACCTTGCGGTAATCGAGATTTTCCGGCAGCCCAAGCGTCTCGTATTGCTCGTTGCGCCCGATCTCGTCGCGCTGCCGCTCGATATAGCCGTGGTATTTCGCCTGGGTTTCCACCTGCTCGGCGACTTTTTCGTCACTCACCACAACCCCCGCACCAGGCAGGGTCAGCAGGCTGGCATAGTCCACATCCGGACGGCGCAGCAACTCATGCAGCGAGTACTCACGCTCGATCGGCTTGCCTAGCACGCGCATCGCGTCCTCTTCGGGCAGGTTGCGCGGATTCACCCAGGTGTTGCGCAACCGCTCCTGTTCGCGCGCGATGGCCTCACGCTTCTGCTCGAATGCGTGCCAGCGCACATCGTCCACAATGCCAAGTTTGCGCCCGATCTCCGTCAGCCGCAGATCCGCATTGTCCTCGCGTAACTGCAGGCGGTACTCCGCGCGGCTGGTGAACATGCGATACGGCTCGGAAGCGCCGCGCGTGATCAGGTCGTCCACCATCACGCCCAAATAGGCCTCGTCGCGGCGCGGACACCAGGCTTCGCGCCCAGTGACCTGCAGCGCCGCATTCAGCCCGGCCAGCAGACCCTGTGCCGCCGCCTCCTCGTAGCCGGTCGTGCCGTTGATCTGCCCGGCGAAGAACAGCCCATGAATCGCCTTGGTTTCCAGTGAGCTTTTCAGCCCGCGTGGGTCGAAATAATCGTATTCGATCGCGTAGCCGGGACGCAAGATATGCGCGTTTTCCAACCCCTTGATAGAGCGCACCAGAGCCAGTTGCACATCGAACGGCAGGCTGGTGGATATGCCGTTGGGATAAACCTCGTGGGTGGTCAGCCCTTCCGGCTCGAGAAAAATCTGGTGCGAGTCCTTGCCGGCAAAGCGCGTGATCTTGTCCTCGATCGACGGGCAGTAACGTGGCCCGATCCCCTCGATCACGCCGGTGAAGAGCGGCGAGCGGTCCAGCCCGCCGCGGATGATGTCATGGGTGCTTGGGTTTGTCTCGGTGATCCAGCAGGGCAGCTGCCGCGGATGCTGCGCGGCATTGCCCAAGAACGAGAACACCGGCACGGGATCGTCACCCGGCTGCTCCTGCATCACCGAATAATTTATGCTGCGCCCGTCGATGCGCGGCGGAGTGCCGGTCTTCAGCCGCCCCACCGGCAGATCCAACTCGCGCAGGCGGTGTGCGAGGCTGATGGAGGGGGGGTCGCCCGCACGGCCTGCCGGATAATGAGCCTGCCCGACATGTATCAGGCCGGACAGGAAGGTGCCCGCCGTGAGCACTACGGTTTTTGCGCTGAAACGCAGACCCAGTTGCGTGACCACCCCGCATACCCTGTCCCGATCAACCAGCAGATCGTCCACCGCCTGCTGGAACAGCCACAGGTTAGGCTGGTTCTCCAGCCTCGTGCGGATTGCCTGCCTGTAAAGGATGCGGTCGGCCTGCGCGCGCGTCGCACGCACTGCGGGCCCCTTGCTGGAATTCAGGATGCGGAACTGGATGCCGCTCTCGTCGGTGGCTGCCGCCATCGCACCGCCGAGCGCATCCACCTCCTTGACTAGGTGCCCCTTGCCGATCCCGCCGATAGATGGGTTGCACGACATCTGCCCGAGCGTCTCGATGTTGTGGCTGAGCAACAGGGTTTTGCAACCCGCGCGCGCACTGGCCAGGGCGGCCTCCGTGCCGGCGTGCCCACCGCCCACTACGACCACATCGAACATATCGGGAAAATTCATGCAGCAACCGCCTCAAAAAGGACGCGCATCATACAACAGCGCATCAGGAAACCCAACGGTCATGACGGAAATCCATCAAAATAGAATTCATCATGCCCGCCCTTCTCCCCAACCCTCTCCCGCAAGCGGGCGAGGGAGCAAACAAATCGCTGCGCGAGTTTCACGTTAACCGCATTGTTTCACGTGAAACAGTTGGAGCTATTTTCCGATACAGAAGCGGCTGAATATCTCGCCAAGCAGGTCGTCGGAGGTAAATTCCCCGGTAATTTCGTTCAGCGCGTACTGCGCCAGACGCAACTCTTCGGCAAACAGTTCTGCACTCGCCAGCACCGCTTGCGCCTGTTCCAAGTGGGTCTGAGCCAGCGCCAAGGCGCGCAGGTGCCGCTCCCGCGCCATGAATGCGCCGCTTTCCTGCTCGCGCCAGCCTGCTGCTTCCAGCAACTTGCCGCGCAACTCCTCCATTCCCGCACCGGTTTTGGCAGACACAAGGGCAAACGGCACGCCGGTAGCTACAGTAGCGCTCCCGTCCAGAAGGTCTGCCTTGTTGAACACGAGTAGCCGCGGAATATCCGTCGGCAAACTTGCAAGGATCGCCTCGTCCTGCGCCGTCAGCCCCTTGCTCGCATCCAGCAACAGCAGGATCAGGTCGGCGCGGTGCATGGTCTGGTGCGCGCGCGCGATGCCCATGCTCTCCACCGCGTCCTCCGATTTGCGCAACCCCGCCGTGTCCATGATGTGTAGTGGCACCCCGCGGATCTGGATCGCCTGACGGATTACGTCACGGGTGGTGCCTGGTATGTCGCTGACCAGTGCAATTTCCTCGCCGGCCAAGCGGTTCAGCAGGCTGGATTTGCCGACGTTCGGCTGCCCAGCAATGACCACATGCGCACCCTCGCGCAGGAGGCTGCCCTGTTTTGCGGTGCCCAGCGTATGCTGCAGACTGGCTCGAATACTGTTCAACAGAGCATTGCGGCGCTCCAGGTCGACGGCATCCACCTCCTCTTCCGGAAAGTCCAGCATCGCCTCCACCAGCATGCGCAGGTGGATCAACTCGTCGACCATGTGACGGATAGCAGCGGAAAATTCCCCGTGCAGGGAGCGCATCGCGCTGCGCGCAGCCTCGGCGGTGTTGGCCTCAATCAGGTCGGCGACGCTTTCCGCCTGAGCCAAGTCAAGTTTGTCGTTCAGAAAGGCGCGCTGCGTGAATTCGCCGGGCTGCGCGAGCCGCGCGCCCAGAGCGAGGCAGCGCTGCAGCAGCAGTTGCAGGACGGCGGAGCCGCCGTGCCCCTGCAGTTCGAGCACATCCTCGCCAGTATAGGAACGCGGGGCTGGAAAAAATAGGGCGACCCCCTGATCCAGGGGGTCGCCGTTTTCATCGAGGAATTCGCCGTAGGTAGCATGCCGCGCGGCGGGCAACTTGCCCAAGATGCCACGCGCCAGCGTTTTGAGTTGCGGTCCGGATATCCTCACCACCCCGATGCCGCCTCGTCCTTGCGCGGTGGCAATGGCGGCGATGGTATCAGCGTTTGGCTGCGGCGGCTTTGCTCGCATCCTCGGCAGCCCGGGTGATATACCACTGCTGGCCGATGGAAAGGATGTTGTTCACGATGGAGTACAACACCAGTCCGGCGGGGAAAATGAAGAAAATCGCGCTGAAAGCAATCGGCATGATCTGCATGATCCTGGCCTGCATGGGGTCGGTCGGCTTTGGATTGAGGCGCATCTGGATAATCATGCTGGCGCCCATGATGATCGGCAGGATGTAATACGGGTCCGCCGCCGACAGGTCGGTAATCCAGCCGAAGAACGGCGCATAACGCAACTCGACGCTAGCCAGAATGGCCCAGTACAGGGCGATAAATACCGGGATTTGCACCAGCACCGGCAGACACCCGCCCAGTGGATTGATTTTCTCCGTTTTGTACAAGTCCATCATGGCGCGATTCAGCTTCTCCCGGTCGCTGCCGCATTGCTGTTTGATCTTTTCCAGCTTGGGTGCGACCACGCGCATCTTGGCCATGGAGCGGTAGCTCGCCGCAGACAGCGGGAAAAACAGCAGCTTGATCAGCACGGTCAGCAGAATGATGGCGATACCCCAGTTATGCGTCCATTGATGGAACAACTCCATGACCCAGAATAGCGGGGCGGAAAGAACGGTCAGCCAGCCGTAATCCACCGTCAATCCCAGCCCGGGAGAGATCTTATCTAGGTTGGATTGGGCAGGGCCGGCATAGAGGGTGGTGCCCATCAGCGCTTTCTGGCCAGGATTGACCACCTGCTCCGGCAGGAGAACCCCCACTGAATACAGATCGCCGTCCAGTTTACGCGTAAAATACTCGCGATTGGTTTTTTCCTTGGGCAGCCATGCCGCAACGAAATACTGCTGCAACATCCCGATCCAGCCGTTATCGGCTTGCTTGGGATAGTCCGTCTTGCTCTTTTCCATATCGGGAAATGCCACCTTCTGGAATTTTTCACTGTCGGTGTAGACCGCAGCACCGATATAAGTGGGCAAAAACATCGAACTTCCGGCCAGCGCGGCGCTATCACGAATCAACTGATAGTAGCTGCTTGCCGCTACTGCCTGCTGCCCGGTGTTTTCCAACTCATAGGCGACATCGACCAGGTAGCTCCCCTTATGGAAGGTAATTACCTTGGTTGCCTTCAGCGCGGCATCACCCTCCGCTTTCAGGCGCACCTGTACCTGTTCGGCATTCCCGGAAAGCGTGTATTGATCCTGTTCCGGAACAAACAGGCTGTTGTGATTGGGCAACCCCGCACCGAGCAGGCCGCTTTGTGCGGCATAATTGTGGGTGCCGGCACCACGATGGAAAAGCACCAGCGGTTTGCTCTTATCCTGCCCGTCGGGGTGTTCCAGCAGCGCCAGACGGCTGATATCCCCGCCGATGGTGCTGATTTCTGCTTCAAGAACATCGGTCTTGACGTGAATTATCTTTCCAGCCACTTGCTGGAGGGGCTGCTGGGCAACAGGAGCCTGCGCCGACCCGGTCTGGGACGAGGCGGCAGGAATGGATGCCGCTGGGGGTGTTGCCTGAGATTTCGGCTGCACCTCGTTTGCCGCCGCCTCTTGCTGAACATACCGCTCTGGGTGCTGGTGGCGCTGCCAGCCATCCCAGACCAATCCCAGCGAAAACGCAAAAATTAGAAACAAGAAGAGTCTTTGAAAATCCATGATCGGGCCTGATGTTTAGGGTGCGGGGTCGTATCCGCCGGGGTTCCAGGGATTGCAGCGCAGCAATCTCTTAATGCCGAGCCACCCCCCTTTCATGACACCGTATTTCGCCAGTGTTTCGCAGGTGTAATGGGAACAGGTGGGAGTAAATCTGCAGGTAGGCGGTTTCAGCGGGCTGATCAGGTATTGATAGCCGTGTATCAGCTTAATCATGATTCTGCGCATCTGCTTTCCACCCGATTAAACAGCATCTTCAAGTTGCCAACCTGCACCCCCTCTTCTTGGGGGTCATTGCGCCTCAACATCACCACCAGATCCAGCCCGTACTGCTTAACGCTATGTTGGCGGAACGCCTCCCTGATGACTCTTTTCATGCGATTCCGGTCGGTTGCGCGGGCCAGTGTTTTTTTGCCAACAATCATCCCGAGCCTGGCATTTTCCTTGCCGTTGTGCACAAAAAAAATTTTGAAATGCCTGTCGGATATGTTTTCGGCGCGAACAACATGATCAAAACCGTTTTCGCGCAACAAGCGATGCGCAGCGGTAAATTTCGCCGATAGATCAGACTGCGAGTCTTGCACGGCCCTTGGCGCGACGTGCATTAATAACGGCGCGGCCTCCACGCGTTTTCATGCGCGACAAAAAGCCATGGGTGCGCTTCCTTTTGGTGACTGACGGTTGGTATGTGCGTTTCATGTTCTTTTCCTAGGTGTTCGTAAAACGTGCTATTACAAAGCCTTGGGGCGTAAGTGTCAAGTATATTTTACTTTTTTGCCTGTGGATAAGTTTTCGCTTGCGCGGTAGAATGCGGCAACTTTCATTGTCGCAGAGTCTCTCCTTCCAACTAAATCATGCAGGATATTTCTTTTTGGGATTCATGTCTTCGCTCGTTCGAAAAGAGCCTGCCGCCGCAACAATACAATTCCTGGATAAAGCCGTTGGTCCTCAAGAGCGAGAACGGATCTCTGGTGCTGACCGCGCCAAACAGCTTCACCCTGAAACTTGTCCAGGAGCGATTCTTACCCGAAATCAACAGGCAGGCAGGTTTGGCTTATTCGCGAATCCCGCCGTTCGAGTTCCGTATCCTCGAAACAGAACCTGCCGCGCCACGCGAAGCTGCCCCCCAGAAAGCAGCGGCACCGGTCAATGATGGCAAACCGAAGGTCGAGACTTCCTTTCGCAATTATGTGAAACTCAACCCCAACCTGACTTTTGACAATTTTGTGATCGGCAAAGCCAACCAACTCGCTTTTGCCGCCGCCACGCAAGTCGCTGAATTACCGGGCGCCTCTTACAACCCTCTATTTATTTACGGTGGGGTGGGGTTGGGTAAAACCCACTTGATCCAGGCGATAGGCAATCAAATCAAGGCTCATAACCCGCAGGCAAAAATTTGCTATATGCACGCCGAGCGGTACGTCTCAGACGTAGTGCGCGCTTACCAATCTAATAAATTTGAGGAATTCAAACAATACTATCATTCCCTCGACATTCTGCTGATCGACGATATCCAGTTTTTCGCCGGAAAAACAAAAACTCAGGAAGAATTTTTCTACGCCTTCAATACGCTCATCGATTCGCACAAGCAGGTCATCATGACCAGCGACACCTTCCCAAAGGAAATTGCTGGGCTCGATAGCCGCCTCGTTTCACGTTTCGGTTGGGGGCTTACTGTGGCCATCGAACCGCCGGAACTGGAAATGCGCGTTGCCATCCTGTTGAAAAAAGCCGGCTTGGGCGGTTATGTACTTGATGAGGCGGTCGCTTTTTTCATTGCTAAACATGTCAACTCGAATATTCGCGAACTCGAGGGCGCCTTGAAGCGCGTTGAAGCATATGCAAAATTTCACCGTCGCGCCATCTCCGTTGAAACAGCAAAAGAAGCCCTGAAAGACATCCTGATTGCGCAAAGCCGGCAAATTTCCATCGATAATATACAAAAAACGGTTGCCGACTATTACCATATCAAGATGGCCGACCTGCTTTCGAAAAAAAGAACTCGCAACCTGACCAGGCCACGGCAAACAGCCATGTCGCTTGCCCGGGAATTAACTTCCATGAGCCTGCCTGAAATTGGTAATGCTTTTGGTGGAAAAGATCACTCGACCGTGATTCATGCGTGCAAGATGATGACAAATCTCCGAGCTTTGGACACTACGATAGACGCCGATTACAAAATCCTGCTTCAAACTTTACGGGGATAAAACGGGTAAGGAATTATGTGTAGTTAACCATGGGATTAATGTGTAGCGAATGTTGATAACTTAATGTTTTTCGGCGTACCGATAAATTATCCACATTAGCCATGTCATTTACCCACAGTAGTTCCATGTAGTTTGTTTTTATATAATTTTCTGTATAAGAAGAAGTTTTTTAGTTATCCACACTATTGAGGCCACTTAATTAGCTCTTATTAAGGATTCATATTATGTTTATTAAAGAAGTAAACAAAGAAACCATACTTAAACCCCTGCAAGTGGTCATTGGCATCGTAGAGCGAAAACAGACCCTGCCAATACTGTCGAATGTGCTGATTGAAAATCAGGACGGCAAGATGCGCTTCACCACGACGGATCTGGAAATACAGATCACCACGACTATTGATACGGAAGCATCCATTGGTCAAACTACATCCTTTACGGTGGGTGGGAAAAAACTCCAGGAAATACTCAGGGTTCTCCCTGATCAAAGCAAGATCACCATCGATACCAAGGAAAACAAGGCCCAGATCAAGACCAATAAAAGCCGCTTTAGCCTGCAAACCTTGCCATCGCAGGATTTTCCAAAGTTGAGCAACCAACTGGAAAACGCAAAAAAAATAGTGTTGCCGCAAAAGGAACTGAAAAGCCTGCTGCTTTCCGTTCAATACGCAATGGCACAACAGGATGTGCGCTATTACCTTAACGGCGTATTGCTGATCGTCGACGGCAATAAGCTCAAGGCGGTGGCTACCGATGGACACCGGCTTGCCTACAATGCGGGCTCCATCGAAGGGCAGTACGAGAAGCAGGAAATCATCCTTCCGCGCAAGGCGGTCATGGAGTTATCCAAACTGCTGTCGGACAACGATGAAAGCGTCGAGCTGGAGTTTTCCCAACAGCAGGTGAAAACTACTTTCTCTGGCATCACCATGATAACAAAGGTAATCGAAGGAAAATTTCCCGATTACGAGCGCGTTATTCCGAAATACGACAATCATCTCAGTATGGAGCGGATCGTCATTCAGCAGGCTTTACAGCGTGCCGCAATCCTGTCCAACGAGAAATTCAGGGGAGTACGCTTTGTGCTGACCGAGAAGAATCTCAGTATTATCAGCAGCAACAGCGAACAGGAAGAAGCTCAGGAAGAAATTGAAACCGATTATCACGGCGAGGCGCTGGATATCGGTTTTAATGTCAACTACCTGATGGACGGGCTGAACAACATCAGCAGCGGCACCGCTACTTTTTCGTTCGGCGACCCCAATAGCAGCATTCTGATGACTATTCCCGATAATCAGGAATTTCGCTACGTCGTCATGCCGATGCGTATTTAAATGTTCCACGTGAAACAAAAGGCAGAATAACTCAATGAGCGATAATTACGACGAATCAAGCATCCAGCAACTCGAAGGGCTGGAGGCAGTGCGCAAACGTCCCGGTATGTACATCGGCGACACATCCGACGGCACCGGCCTGCACCATATGGTGTTTGAAGTGGTGGACAACGCTATCGATGAGTCACTAGCCGGCCATTGCGACGACATCAAGGTCATTATTCATGGCGACAACTCGATCTCGGTGGCGGACAATGGCCGAGGCATCCCAGTCGGCATTAAGTTTGACGATAAGTTCGAGCCGAAGCGCTCGGCGGCCGAGATTGTGATGACCGTGCTGCATGCCGGAGGTAAGTTCAACCAGAACAGCTACAAGGTATCGGGCGGTCTGCATGGCGTGGGCGTGAGTTGCGTCAACGGCCTGTCGGAGTGGCTCAAGTTGGTGATTTACCGCGATGGCAGAAAATACGGCCTGGAATTCAACCGCGGCGCGGTCAAGGATCGCCTGGTCGAAGTGCAGAACGGCATCGAAGTTTCCCCGGTGCACGACCTGGGCGAAACCAAGAAGCGCGGCACCGAGGTGCACTTCCTCGCCGACAAGGAAATCTTCGGTAATGTAGAGTTCCACTACGAAATCCTCGCTAAGCGCCTGCGCGAACTGTCATTCCTCAACAACGGCGTGAAGATCGAGTTGATCGACCAGCGCACCGGCAAGAGCGAGAACTTTGCCTACTCCGGTGGGGTGCGCGGCTTCGTCGAGTATATGAACAAAAGCAAGTCCGTGTTGCACCCCAAAACCTTCCAGGCCTGTGGCGAAAAAGACAATATCACCGTCGACGTTGCCATGCAGTGGAACGACAGTTACTCGGAAGTTGTGCAGTGCTTCACCAACAACATCCCGCAACGCGACGGCGGTACACACATGACCGGCCTGCGTATGGCGATGACTCGCGTTATCAATAAGTACATCGAGGAAAACGAACTGGCGAAAAAAGCCAAAGTGGATACCACGGGAGACGATATGCGCGAGGGCTTGACCTGCGTGCTATCGGTCAAAGTGCCTGACCCGAAGTTCTCCTCGCAGACCAAGGATAAGCTGGTCTCCAGCGAAGTGCAACCGGCCGTGCAGGAAGTCGTGGCGCAGAAGTTGGCCGACTACCTGCAGGAAAACCCGATTGACGCGAAGATCATCTGCAGCAAGATCATCGATGCGGCCCGCGCCCGAGAAGCGGCGCGCAAGGCGCGCGAGCTGACGCGCCGCAAGGGTGTGCTGGACGGTATGGGTCTGCCCGGCAAGCTGGCCGACTGCCAGGAAAAGGACCCCGCCCTCTCCGAGTTGTACCTAGTGGAGGGTGATTCCGCAGGCGGCTCGGCCAAGCAGGGCCGCGACCGCAAGTTCCAGGCGATCCTGCCGCTCAAGGGCAAGATCCTCAACGTAGAGAAAGCGCGCTTCGAAAAGCTCATTGCGTCGCAGGAAATCGCGACCCTGATCACCGTGCTCGGTACTGGCATCGGCAAGGATGAATACAACGCCGACAAGCTGCGCTACCACCGCATCATCATCATGACCGATGCGGACGTGGACGGCTCACATATCCGCACCCTGCTGCTTACATTCTTCTACCGGCAGATGCCAGAACTGGTCGAGCGCGGCCATATCTACATCGCACAGCCGCCGTTGTACAAGATCAAGCAGGGCAAGGATGAGCGCTACCTCAAGGACGACCAGGAGATGAAGATCTACATGCTCAAGTCCGCGCTCAACAACGCCGTGCTCTACCCGGCCGCCGATGCAGCGCCGATCCAGGCGGAAGCATTGGAAGAGATCGCCAAGCAGTACTTCCTCGCCGAGGCGGTGATCGACCGCCTGTCGCGCTTCACCGCGCCGGAAGCCAGCCACGCCCTGCTGACCCTACCCACGTTGTCGCTGGACGACGCCAAGCAGGCGCAGAAGAGCGCGCAGCTGCTCGAAGCGGCTTGCGGCGGCAACATCAAGGTTGCGGTGGAAAACGATGAAGCCGGTGAACCGCGCCTGCGCCTGGAAAAGCTGTATCACGGCAACTACTCGCTCAGCTACATGGACCGTGATTTCCTCAACGGCAGCGACTACGTGCAGATTCGCCAGGCAGCGGACATCCTGAATGGTCTGCTTAAACCCAGCGCGTATATCGCCCGCGGCGAACAGAAGCGCGCCGTGACCAGTTTCAAGCAGGCCATCGAATGGCTGCTTGAGGAAGCCAAGCGCGGAGTCAATATCCAGCGCTACAAGGGTCTGGGCGAGATGAACCCGGAGCAGCTGTGGGAAACCACCATGGACGTGACCAACCGCATCCTGCTCAGGGTGCGCATCGAGGATGCGATCGCCGCCGACGAAATTTTCACCACCCTGATGGGCGATATCGTCGAGCCGCGCCGCGCGTTCATCGAGAAAAACGCGCTGGGCGTGAAAAACCTGGACGTGTAAGGAGCCGCAAGGCTGGAGGCACGCCTTTACCGGCGTGCCTTTTAATATTTTGAATATACAATACAAAACAGATAATGAATACACCGGTAACATTCTTTCCGCAACGCACCCAGCAACCGATTGAAACCACGCCCGAAACATCACCCATCGTGGGCGACCGCGTGGAGCTGCAACTGCTTACCACCCTGACCTGCAACCTGAAGTGCAGCTACTGCTCGCTCGGCGTGGGCGACATGGTCGGCTCGCAGGGCAAGGTATCCTACGACGTCGACACGCTCGACGCCTTCATCAAAAAACACCTATCGAAGCATGAAGTCTATGTCACTTTCTACGGCGGCGAGCCGACCCTGAACCTCGACTTCATCGAGGAGATCATGGAGCGCTACCCCACCTTCCGCTTCCAGCTCCAGACCAACGGCACGCTGCTCGACAACCTGCCGGACCACGTCCTGTCGAACCTCTCCAATATCCTGATCTCCATCGATGGCGGCGAGAAGATCACCGACGGCTTCCGCGGCCAGGGCGTGTACCGACAGGTGGTCAAAAACTCCCAGAAGGTGCGCGACAAGATGAAGGGAACCTTCACCGCGCGCGTGACCTGGAGCAGCGAGGAGACCTCGTTCGAGGAACTGGATGAACTCGCGAGCACCTTCGATTACCTGTACTTCCAGTTCGTTGCCGGAGAAGGTACTTACACCCCAGAGGCGATGGAGAAGAAGAAAAAGGTGATCACGCAGCTCGTGGACAAGTTCTTCTCCTCGACCGACAGGCTCTACCCGATCATCCCGATCATGGGCATCGTGCGTAACAAGGTGCTGCCGACGCGCGCCACCGAGTTGTACCACGGCAAGACCCAGTGCCGCGTGTCCACGCACATCCTCAACGTGATGCCGGACGGCAAGATATTCCCCTGCCCCGACATGATGTACGCGCCCGAGATGCTGCAGGGCAGCGTGATCGAAAACTGGCTCAAGCCCAGCCCGCTGCAGCCGCATCCCGACATGCCCTGCGACCGCTGCGAGGCGCAGCCCTGGTGCCGCGGCAACTGTATGAAGAACCTCTATCTCGCCTACGTGAAGAACGACCGGCGCTACCGCGACAACGTCGTCGACCCGATCTGCGACCTGGTGAGGTTCCTCGGCCGCGAGATCGACCGCCACGACCCGCATGCCTGGTACGCGAAGGCGCCGCTGGACGTGCGCAAGACCCTGCGCGACTGCGAGGTTTACGAATATGTAGAAATCATGCCCTGACTGATGAGCAGCCGGGCTTTTTACATCACTGGGGAAACAAAATGAAAATAAGCAAGCTTGCCTTGATTGCCCTGCTGCTCTGGGCCGCCACCGTCGCCGTCTTCGCCTGGTTCTTCGTGCGCGGCAACACCGCCGCGGGCACGGATGGCAGGACCGCGATCGTGTTGTCGTCCGCTGAGCGCGACTTCGTCATGAAGGAAATGCGCGGTCTGCTCGCCGCAACGCAGGAGATCGCGGACGCCGCGAGCCAGAACGACGTGCCGCGCATCGTCAAGGCGGCGCGCAGCGCGGGCATGGCGGGCGCAGCGGACGTGAACCCCGCGCTGATGGTGAAGCTGCCGGTCGACTTCAAGAGGCTCGCGATGGGTATGCACGGCGACATGGACGAGATCGCCAGGGCCGGCGAGAGCGGCAAGCTCGCGCCGGAACTGCTGAAGATGACCTCCGGCGCGCTCGCAAAGTGCGTGGCCTGCCACAAGGATTGGCAGATCAAGGTGGGGAGTTAGCACCTACGTTAGGCTTTTATGTCAGAGGTTGAATACCGTCATAATTTTCCCCTTGTCGCTACTGATGTAGCTGCGGTTTTTGATGCGTCCGGCATTCGCCGCCCCACCAACGATTTGGCGCGGATTGAGCGTATGTTTTCCAATGCAAACCTGATTTTCTCCGCTTGGCACGAAGGCAAACTCGTTGGAGTATGCCGCGCTCTGACTGATTTCAGCTATTGTTGCTACCTGTCCGATCTCGCAGTGGATAAGGCGTTTCAAAAACATGGTATCGGGCGTGAACTTATTGCCCGCGTTCGCTCTGCTATTGGTGAAGAGGTGGCGCTTGTTCTGCTATCCGTACCTGAAGCTATGGCGTATTACCCCAAGGTTGGGTTTGAGAAAATTGAAAATGGGTTCATCATCAAACGCACCCGATAGCGCGTAAGGCGTAGGGCGTCAATAAGCGTAGCGCATTGCGCCGGATGTCAGTCCTTGTATCCGAGCATATTTTTATCGCCACCCGCCCAATCCGGCGGGTAAACACCCCGCTCCACCAAACGATGGAAAGTCGAATGCGGCCAGTCCGCCAGCCGTTCGACCAGGCCATGCTTGAGCGGGTTGATATGGACGTAATCCATGTGCGCACGAAAATCCGCCTCATCGCGATCAAGTGTTCCCAGTAACGGCGTTGCCAAATACCCCGTTCGTTGCGTGCCATGCGAATCTGAGAGCGCCGTTCGGTCTTAGGCAGCGCCTTGGAAAACGCTATCTTGATTAACCGCCATCGGGTAGCGAAGTCGGCGTCATCGGGAGGGAGCTCGATGATGCAATGCAGGTGCTCTGGCAACACCACCCAGCCATGAATGGCGAAGGGGTGCCGTTGCCGCACCGATGCCACCGCCTCGCGCAGCAAATCCACATGCCGGATCAGCAGGTCGTTGCCCCGCCGTTGCAGCCAGGGTAACGGTGAAAAAATAAGTACCGCCCGGATGTCAGGCGCGACGGTAATCAGGCATGGCGGCGGTATGGCGGAATTTTCATGCGGCGCAATGCGCTTCGCTTATTGACGCCCTACGTATTTTTCTTGGTAGTTTTCTTCGCGGCAGGCTTGGCCGCTGCAGTCTTGGTCTTCGCAACCACAGTCTTTTTGGCCGTCTTTGAACCCGTCTTCGCAGCAGCCTTAGGTTTGGCCGCCGCCTTGGCCTTGGCGGCAGTCGCCTTCTTCGCGGCGGGTTTTTTCGCCGCCTTCCCTGCCCCGCCCTTCGCGGCCTTGGTCACGATCATCTCCAGCGCCTGTTCCAGCGTGATCTCGTCGGGCGACATGTCCTTGGGCAGGGTCGCGTTGACCTTGCCGTGGCGCGCGTAAGGGCCGTAGCGGCCGCTGCAGATTTCGATGGGTGCCTTGTCGTCCGGGTGCTCGCCGAGCGTGCGCAGCACGGTCGCGCCACCGGTTCTGGCCTGCGCGAGCAGTTCCACGGCGCGCTCAAGCCCGATGTCGAAGATGCTGTCGGCTTTCGGGATGGACTTGAACTTGCCATCGTGGCCGATGTAGGGGCCGAAGCGGCCGATGTTGACGATGACTTTCTTGCCGGTCTCGGGGTGCGCGCCGAGCTCGCGCGGCAGCGACAAGAGCTTCAGCGCGGCATCGAGGCCGGCCTGCTCCAGCGGCAGCTCCCTGGGCCAGGAGACGCGCTTCGGCTTGGTCTTTGCGCCCTCCTCCACCTCGCCTAGCTGCACGTAGTGGCCGTAGGGGCCACGCAGCAGCAGCACGGGCTGCTTCGTTTCGGGATGTGCGCCGAGTTCTCGCCTGGCCTCGCCCGCTTCCTCCTCGCCGCCGAGGCTGCGCGTGTAGTCGCACTCGGGGTAGCCGGTGCAGCCGATGAAGCTGCCGCGCTTGCCGAGCCGTTTGGACAGGGGCTTGCCGCATTTCGGGCAGGCCTCCTCGAGCACCTCGGTGCCGGGGCGCTCGACGTCCTTCTTGTCGGCGAGCAGCTTGTTGAAGCCTTTCCAGAACTCGTCCAGCACCGGGATCCAATCGCGCTTGCCCTCGGAGATTTCGTCGAGCTCGTCCTCGAGGTGCGCGGTGAAGCCGTAATCGACGTAGCGCGTGAAGTGCTCGGTGAGGAATTTGTTGACCACGCGCCCGACGTCGGTGGGCATGAAGCGCTTCTTGTCGAGCACGGCGTATTCGCGCGCCTGCAGGGTGGAAATGATGGTCGCGTAGGTCGAGGGGCGGCCGATGCCGTGTTCTTCGAGCGACTTGACCAGGCTGGCCTCGGAGTAGCGCGGCGGCGGCTGGGTGAAGTGCTGCTCACCGTAGAGCTTGTCCAGCGGCAGCGTGTCGCCCTCGGCGAGCGGCGGCAGCTTGCCACCCTCCTCCTCCTCGGCGTCGTCCACGTCCTCCATGTACACGCCGATGAAGCCGGGGAACACCAGCGTCTGGCCCGAGGCGCGGAATAGCGTGGTGTCGCCGCCGAGGCGGATGTCCACGCTCACGGTGTCGAAGCGCGCGGGCGCCATCTGGCACGCGAGGGTGCGCTTCCACACCATCTCGTAGAGGCGCGCCTGGTCGGCGCTGAGGTGATCGCGGATGCTGTCCGGCGTGCGCAAAATCGAGGTCGGGCGGATCGCCTCGTGTGCCTCCTGCGCGTTTTTCGATTTGCTCTTGTAGACGGGCTGCTTGCCCGGCAGGTAATCGGCGGCGAAGTTGTCCTTGATGTAATCCCGGATCTCGGCGACGGCCTCGTTCGCGAGGTTCACCGAGTCGGTACGCATGTAGGTGATGAGGCCGATGGTCTGGCCGCCGATATCCACGCCCTCGTACAGCGACTGCGCGGTGCGCATGGTGCGCTCCGCAGACATTCCGAGCTTGCGCACCGCCTCCTGCTGCAGGGTGGAGGTGGTGAAGGGCGCGGCGGCGTAGCGTTGCTTGGCTTTTTTCTCGACGCGCGCCACCTTGGGCGGCAGCTTGGCGTCCGAAAGCTTGGCGTGGATCGCGTCGTATTCGGCCTGGCTGCCGATGGAGAGCTGCTCGAGCTTCTTGCCCTGGTACTGGAACAGCCTCGCGGTGAACGGGATACCGAGCTTTTGGCTGTCGAGGTGCACCGTCCAGTATTCCTGACTCCTGAATTTCTCGATCTCAAGTTCGCGCTCGACGATCAGGCGCAAGGCCGGACTCTGCACGCGGCCCGCGGACAGGCCGGGGCGGATTTTGCGCCACAGCAGCGGCGACAGGCTGAAGCCGACCAGGTAGTCGAGTGCGCGCCGAGCCTGCTGCGCATTCACCAGCGGCAGCGAGATTTCTCGAGGGTGAGCGACCGCTTCGCGCACCGCCGACTGGGTGATCTCGTAGAACACCACGCGCTGCATCTTCTTGCCCTTGAGCGCACGCTTGCCCTTCAGCAACTCGGAAATATGCCAGGCGATCGCCTCTCCTTCGCGGTCAGGGTCGGGTGCTAGCAGGATATTGTCGGCCTCGGCGGCAGCCTTCGCGATCGCGTCGACATGCTTGCTGTTGCGCGCGATGGTCTCGTACTGCATCGCGAAATTGTTGTCGGGGTCGACCGCGCCGGTCTTGGGCACGAGGTCGCGCACATGCCCGTACGAGGCGAGCACTTCGAAATCCTTGCCCAGGTATTTTTTGAGGGTCTTGGCCTTGGCCGGGGATTCGACGATCAGGAGGTTGGTTGCCATGCGCGATATTCGTTTAATGCAGTTGCGTGGAGTGCATCGGGGAGAGCAACTCTTCGACCAGCAAGGGGTCGAGGTCCTGATGGCGGTTCCACAGCACCATCAGCATGATGAGCTTGAGCCGGTCCAGCCCGAGGTTCTCGCGTTGCAGCGCGACGGCGCGGTCGATGATCATCTCGCGTTCGACGGCGGAGATCATGTGCTGCTGCTCGGCGAACATCAGGAACTGGCGCGCCTCGAAGCCGATGCGCTGCAGTTCCAGTCCGGCAAAATGGCGCAGGCCGGCGTGCTCGAGGCTGGCCGGGTAATTTTCCGGGTTCTGCTGCTGCAGGTCGGACAGCCAGGTCAGCGCCTCGCTGATTTCCTCGCCCTCGAAGCCGGCGGCGGAAAGTTTGCGCGACAGTTTGTCCGGCTCCGGATAGCTCCCGGCGTCGAAGTAGCTTTCGAATAAGTACATCAGGATTTCAAACATGGTCTGCGCGAAATATTTATTTTAATTAATGCGTTGGTACTGTCCGCCGGGCAGCGCGCTGATGCGCCCTTCCAGCTCGAGTGTCAACAGCATGGCGGATAGCTCGCTTACCGTCAAGCCGCAGCGCGCGCCAAGCGTGTCCAGATCGACCGGATCGAAACCGATTAGTTCCAGTAGTGCGGAGTCTGCGCCTTGCTGCGTCGCGGGGAGGGGTGGGGCGGGCAGGCCGCCCAGTTCCTCGAGAATGTCCTGCGCGGTCTCGACCAGCTTCGCGCCCTGCTTGAGCAGCGCATGGCAGCCCTTGCTCTGCGGTGCATGGATCGAACCGGGAATCGCGAACACTTCCCTGCCCTGCTCCAGCGCGAGCCGCGCGGTGATCAGCGAGCCGCTCTGCAGTGACGCCTCCACGACCAGACAGCCTGAGCTCATGCCGCTGATGATGCGGTTGCGGCGCGGGAAGTTGGCGGCTAGCGGAGGGGTGCCAAGCGGGAATTCCGAGACCAACGCGCCCCGGCCGGCGAGCGCATGTGCGAGGTCGCGGTTCGCGGCGGGATAGACCTTGTCGAGCCCGGTGCCGACCACGGCGATGCTGCTGCCGCAATTGTTCCCTTGGCAGCTCAACGCGCCACGATGCGCGGCGGCATCGATGCCGTGCGCCATGCCGCTGATGACGCATAGCCCGGCATTGCTCAGTGATCTGGCGAAGGCCTCGGCGTTGCTGAGGCCCTGCGGCGTCGCGTTGCGGCTGCCGACCACGGCCAGTGCGGGACGGTTGAGCAGGTCGAGCCGTCCCTTCACATAAAGCAGCAGCGGCGGGTCGGAGGTGTTCAGCAGGGCTTGCGGGTATTCGCCGTCGGCGAGGGTGACGATGCGGTTGCTGCCGTCTTCCAGCCAGGTGATGGTGGCGGCGAGCGAGGCCTCATCGATGTCTTTGCCGATCTCGGCGGCGACTCCGGGCTTGACGAAGGCTCTGAGTGAGCCGGTGGAGGCGGCGAACACCGCCTCGGGCGAACCGAACTCCTTCAGCAGGCGGCGCGCGCCTTCTCCGCCCAGGCCATGCGTCAGGCTGAGCGCCAGCCAGGCCTTGAGCGAAGCGTCTAAGGGCATCAGGGGGTTTGGGCGCGATCCAGCAGTTGCACCGGCAGGCGGGTATTCATCACCAGCGCGTACGAGACCTTGTCGAACACGCGGAACACGAACGCCAGGCCGTAGCGTTCGTCCGGCAGGGTGAATTTTTCGCCTTCGTTCTTCACTTCCTCACCCTTGTGGTACAGAGCGAGCACATGGCCGCTTTCCAGGCCGTCACGCTTGCCCTTACTCAGGGTGATGACGGTATTCTGCCCGGCCTGTGAGACACCGCCGTATACCGAGATGACGCGCGCGGAAATGTTGCCGCCCGGCGCGCGCGGCAGGTAGGTGTTGACGGCGCTGCCGGAAGGTGCGACCAAGCGGTCGCCCGGATTGATTTCCTGCTCGGAGCGGGTGATCACAACGGTGCTGACATCCGCAAAATTGGCCACCTCGGCATTGCCCAGATAGATCGCCTCGATGCCCAGCACTTCATCGGTATCGGGGTCGGTGAAGGTCTTGCCCGGGCGGTAAATCTGCCACTTGTCGCCCTTGTCCTGGGTCAGGCCCTTGGCGAATCCGGTATCGTGAGCTCCGAGGATGACACGGCCTTCGCGCGCGCCGACCAGTCTGGGCGCATCCTTCAGGGCGCTTTCCTCAATGACCAAGGGCTGGCTCAGGAACGGCGCGATGGCGCTGGCGGGGATGCTCGGGATGGCATCGTGGTCGCTGCGGCCTTCGTGCGCACGCGGGGAAAGCTTCACGACATTGCTCGGGGTCGGGGCCGCGGTTTCGCCGGGCTGGCCGATGCGCAGGGTGCCCGTGGCGCGGTCGAGGAGGATGATGTCGCCCGGATAAATCCAGTGCGGATCCTTGATGCTGTCCTTGTTCATGCCCCAGATGTAAGGCCATCTCCAGGGATCCTTGAAGAACTTTCCGGAGATGTCCCACAGGGTGTCACCCTTGACGACTACATGCCGGTCGGGCGCGTCGCTGCGGAGTTCCGGGCGGGTGTCGGGCTGGGCGGCAAAGGCCATGACGGGCAACAACAGGCAAATCAGCGATATAATCTTGCGCATGGAAAACTCCGGCAGAATCAATGTAAAAGGCACGCAATGTTGCCGCGTTGCGTTAAATTCTGCATCCAGTCATATAAATTAGCAAGCATTTATGGAGCGCACATGGCTATCCTGAAAATTCTGCAGTATCCGGACGAGCGGCTGCACAAGGTCGCCAGGAAGGTAGAACGGGTCGATGCAGCCACCCGCAAGCTGGCGCAGGACATGGCGGAAACCATGTATGCCGCGCCCGGGGTCGGCTTGGCGGCGACGCAGGTGGACGTGCACGAGCAGATCATCGTGGTGGATGTTTCCGAGACGCACGACCAGTTGCGGGTGTTCATCAATCCGGAAATCCTCGCCCGTAGCGGCGAGGAGGAAAGCGAGGAAGGCTGTCTGTCGGTGCCGGGCATCTATGAAAAGGTGCGCCGCGCGGAAAAGGTGACGGTGCGCGCTCTCGATGAAAAAGGCGAGCCGTTCACGCTGGAGGCGGACGGCTTCCTGGCGGTCTGCATCCAGCACGAGGTGGATCACCTGCGCGGCAAGGTGTTCGTCGAATACCTCTCGCAACTCAAACAAACCCGCCTCCGCGCCAAGCTGAAGAAGCACCGGCGCGAAACCCTGTAGGTCTAATCACAGTGAAAATCATCTTTGCCGGAACGCCGCAGTTTGCGGCCAGCGCGCTCGCCGCGCTGCTCAAGGAACACCGGATCGTTGCGGTGCTGACCCAGCCGGACCGCCCGGCCGGACGCGGCATGCAGCTGGTTGCCAGTCCGGTGAAACAGCTCGCCCTGCAGCACGGTTTGCCGGTGTTGCAGCCCGCCACCCTGAAGACCGAAGAAGCGCAGCGCGAGATCGCCGCACTCGATGCCGACGTGATGGTCGTGGCCGCCTATGGGTTGATCCTGCCCAAGGCCGTGCTGCAACTGCCGCGCCGCGGCTGCCTCAACATTCATGCGTCGCTGCTGCCGCGCTGGCGCGGTGCGGCGCCGATCCCACGCGCGATCCAGGCGGGCGACAATGAAACCGGCATTACCATCATGCAGATGGACGAGGGGCTGGACACCGGCGACATGCTGTTGCGCCGCGCCTGCCCGATCGCGCCGGACGATACGGCGGCAACGCTGCACGACAAACTGGCGGCGACGGGTGCAGACTGCATCCTCGATGCGCTGCGCCTCTTGCAGGAAGGCAGCCTCGCGCCGGTCAGGCAGGACGATGCGGTGGCGACCTACGCCGCCAAGCTGCTCAAGAGCGAGGCGCAGATCGACTGGCGGCAGGATGCGCGGCAGATCGAGCGCACGGTGCGTGCCTTCAATCCCTTTCCGGTATGCCATGCGAGCCTCAATGGGGTGGCGGTGAAAATCTGGCAGGCCGCGCTGCAGGAAGGCGCGCAAGGCGAGGCGGGCAAGGTGCTGGCGGTGGACAAGCGCGGCATCACGGTGGCCTGCGGCAAGGATGCGCTGCGGCTGGAGGTATTGCAGCGCCCCGGCGGCAAGGCGCAGCCGGCTGCACAGTTCCTGCAGGCCGTACCGGTCAAGCCCAGCGACAGTTTTTTGTAAATGCAGAACGTTCAAATCGCAGCCAGCCAGGTCGTCCGGCAGGTGCTTGCCAGCGGCCGCAACCTCAACCAGGCGCTGGATGAGGCGCTGCGCGGCAAGCGTGACTGGGTACCCGCACAGCGCGCCGCCTTGCAGGATCTGAGCTATGGCACGCTGCGTTTCTATGGCCGGTTGCGCGCGGTACTGGGTTTGCTGCTGCACAAGCCGCTGGAGGATGAGTGGGTGCGCTGCCTGCTGCTGGTGGCGCTCTACCAGCTGCAGCACGGCAAGTCGGCGCAGCACGCGGTGGTCGATCATGCGGTGCGTGCCGCGCAGGACTTGAATCCGCGCGTTGCAGGTCTGGTCAATGCGGTCCTGCGCAACTTCCTGCGCAAGCGGGCAGCCCTGCTGGAACAGGCCGCACGGGATGACGAAGGGCGCTACAGCCATCCGCAGTGGTGGATAGACGAATTGAGTACGCAGTACGGCGAACGCAGCGCGGCGATCCTCGATGAAGGCAACCGGCATCCGCCGATGACCCTGCGCGTCAACCGGCGCCGCGGCACGGTGCAGGAATACCTCACGCAGCTGGCACAGCAGGAGATCGCCGCGCGCCTGATCGAGCCGTGCGCGCTGCTGCTGGACAAGCCGCTGCCGGTCGACAGGCTGCCGGGATTTTTCGACGGCCTCGTCTCGGTGCAGGATGCGGGTGCGCAGCACGCAGCGCGCCTGCTGGATGCGCAGGACGGAATGCGCGTGCTGGACGCCTGCGCCGCGCCCGGCGGCAAGACGGCGCATATCCTTGAAAGCACCGGGGTGCAAATGGTTGCGGTGGACAAGGACGAGGAGCGCCTGCGCCGCGTCGCGGAAAACCTGCAGCGCCTCGGCTTGTCTGCACAGCTTGTGTGCGGCGATGCCGCCACGCCGGATCAGTGGTGGGACGGCAAGGCTTTCCAGCGCATCCTCGCCGATGTGCCCTGCTCCGCATCCGGCGTGGTGCGCCGCCACCCGGACATCAAGTGGCTGCGCCGGCCGGAAGATATTGCCGGGTTTGCCGCGCAACAACTCGATATTCTGAGCGCGCTGTGGCGGCTGCTGGCGCAAGATGGTAAATTGCTCTACGCCACCTGCTCGGTATTCCGGCAGGAAAACGAACAGGTCATTGCGTCGTTCCTGGCGCAACAGCCGGATGCACGGCGTTTGCCGGTAGCCTTGCCGGAAAACAGCACCGGGCAGATGTTGCCCAATGACCAGCACGACGGATTCTTTTATGCATTGCTGCAAAAAATTTAGGTCGCATGGATGGCTGTTGCACAGTGCGCTGCTGGTCTGGCTGTTCATCGCAACGGCTCATGCAGACGGCATTTCCGTCAACAAGGCGGAAGTGCGCCTGGGCGATGAGGGCTATCAGCTTACCGCCAGCTACGACATCAGCCTGACTTTTGCGGCGCAGCAGGCTCTTGCGCGCGGCGTGCCGCTGTATTTCGTGGGCGAGTTCATGCTGACGCGTTCGCGCTGGTACTGGCTGGACGAGGAAATCTTTCAGGGCGAGCAATCGGTCAAGCTTTCCTACAATGCGCTGACGCGGCAGTACCGCATCTCGCGCGGCGCGCTGTTCCAGAATTTCGCCAGCTTCGAGGACGCGCTGAACATGCTGTCCAGGCAGAGCTCGGCGATCATTCCCGCCGAACTGATGAAGAAGGACGGCGACTACACGGCGGCAGTGCGTTTCCGCCTGGATATCGCACAATTGCCGCTGCCGCTGCAGGTGAACGCGTTGACCGGCAAGGATTGGGCGCTCGGTTCCGACTGGTACCGCTGGGTGATCCGCCCGATGGAGATCACCACACGCAGCGAAGGCAAGACGGAGTGACGGCACGGTGAAGTACCTCAATTTCATCAGCATCCTCGTCGGCGGAGTGTTGCTGTACCTGCTGTCCAGCAGCAGCACCAATACCGGCGTGTTTTCCATCAGTTATTACGCGTTGCTCGGCTTGACCGGCCTGTTCGCGTTGTGCCTGGCGGGATTGGTTGGCTATCAGTTGCTGCGCCTGCGCAGCAAGCTCAGGGACAAGGTTTTTGGCGCCCGGCTTACCTTGCGCCTGGTGGTTTTTTTCACCCTGATCGCCGTCCTGCCCGGCATGCTGGTTTACGTGGTCTCGGTGAATTTTCTGGGCAAGAGCATCGAGTCGTGGTTCGACGTGCGCGTCGAAAAGGCGCTGGAGGGCGGACTCAACCTCGGCCGGAGTGGGCTCGACAACAGCCTGAAGGAGCTGACCAAGAAGACCCAGTTCATCGGATTGTTGCTCGCGGAGAAACAGCCGGATCAATACCAGCGCGCACTGGACCAGCTGATCGACGTGAAGGAGGCGCAGGAGGCGGCCTTGTTCAGCGCCAAGGGAAATGTCGTGGCATTTTCCTCCAGCGGCAATGCGCTGATGCCGGAAATGCCGGATGCCGATGCGCTGCGGGCAACGCTGGACAAGGGCGAATACGCGGTGATCGACACCCTGCCGGCGAAAGGGCTGACGCTGCGCGTGCTGCTGAGGGTGAATTCCAATATGCAGCCGGGGGCGCGATATGTGCTGCAGTTTACCCAGCCGGTACCGAAGCAGGTCGAGGCGGATGCCGAGACCGTGCAGGCGGTGTATCGCGATTATCAGGAGCTGACGCTCTCGCGCCTCGGGCTGAAGCGGCTGTACGCGATCACCCTGACGCTGTCGCTGCTGGTGGTGCTGCTGACGGCGGTGTCGGCGGCGTTTTTCATCAGCGAGCGGCTGGGTTCCTCGCTGGAAGCGCTCGCGGATGGCACGCGCGCCGTGGCGCAAGGCGACTTCACCGGCCAGTATCCGATACAGAGCAGCGACGAGCTGGGCGCGCTGACCGGCTTGTTCAACCAGATGACGCAGCAGTTATACGAGGCGAAGCAGGCCAGCGAACAGCAGCAACGCGAGGTGGAAAGCGCCAAGGGCTACTTGGAAAGCGTGCTGACCCACCTGTCTTCCGGGGTGCTGGCGCTGGACAATGAGTTGCGGCTGCGTTCGGTGAATACCAGTGCGGCGCAGATTCTTGCCGTGCCACTGCACGAGATGCAGCGCATGTCGCTGGCCCAAATCGCCGAAAAGCACAGCCTGCTGAAACCGTTCTGCAATACCATCATGGAGGCGTTCGGCGAGGCGACCAACTGCGAGTGGCAGCGGCAGATCGAACGCCTGAGCAGGAACGGCAACCAGATCCTGCTGATGCGCGGCACCCGCCTGCCGCAGGGTGGCGATGCGGGCTATGTGGTCGTGTTCGATGACGTCAGCCACCTGCTGAAGGCTGAGCGGCAGGCGGCATGGGGCGAGGTGGCGCGCCGTCTCGCGCACGAAATCAAGAACCCGCTCACCCCGATCCAGCTTTCGGCGGAGCGCCTGCAGCACAAACTCGGCGGCAAGCTCGATGAGGACAACGCACAACTGCTGCGGCGCGCCACGGAGACCATCGTCAGCCAGGTTGGCGCGATGAAGAACATGGTGAGCGACTTTGCCGATTACGCGCGCGGCCCCTCGTTGAAGCTGGCGCGCCTGGATATGCACAAACTGATCCGGGAGGTGCTGGGGCTGTACGAGGCGAATGCCATCCCCAACATGCTGAAACTGGAAGCGTCGCGCAGCGAGGTCAACGGCGATGCCACCCGTCTGCGCCAGGTCATCCACAACCTGCTGCAGAATGCGCAGGATGCGTTGCAGGGCGTCGCGCAGCCGCAAATAACGCTGAGCACCGCGGTGCACCAGGGCGAGATACACCTGCGCGTCGAGGATAACGGCGCGGGCTTTCCGGAGAGCGTGCTGTCGCGCGCCTTTGAACCATACATGACGACCAAGACCAAAGGTACCGGACTGGGGCTGGCGATCGTGAAAAAAATTGTGGAGGAGCATGGCGGACGCATCGGCATCGAAAACAACGCAAGCGGCGGGGCGCGGGTCAACATACACCTGCCTCTGGCCGAGGAAGGAGAATAATGGCTAGCAAGCAAATTCTGGTGGTGGACGACGAGGTCGGCATTCGCGAGCTGCTTTCGGAAATCCTGTTCGACGAGGGTTACCAGGTGCACCTGGCGGAAAACGCCGCGCAGGCGCGCGCTTTCCGCAATGAACGCGAGCCGGATGTGGTGCTGCTCGACATCTGGATGCCGGACACCGATGGCGTGACCCTGCTCAAGGAGTGGGTCGAGCAGGATTTGCTGACCATGCCCGTCGTGATGATGTCGGGCCATGGCACCATCGAGACGGCGGTCGAGGCGACGCGCATCGGCGCGGTTGATTTTCTGGAAAAACCCATCGCGCTGCAAAAGCTGCTCAGCACCATTGCCAAGGCGGTCAGGGAGGGAGCGCCCAAGCCGCAGGTTCAGCCTGCCGAGGCGCAGAGCCAGCAGATCACCCTGAGCATCGACGGCCAGACGCAGCAGTTTTTCCTGCCGCTGGATCTGCCCTTGCGTGAGGCGCGTGAGCACTTCGATGCGCTCTATTTCGACTACCATTTGCGCAAGGAGGCCGGCAACGTCACGCGGGTAGCCGAAAAAGTCGGCCTGGAGCGCACCCATCTTTACCGCAAACTCAAGCAATTAGGCATTAAATTTGCCAAAAAGGGGGGCGAAGGCGAATCACAGTAGGAAGCCATGGCAGCGGTGTTGCGGTATAATCGTCGACCCTAACGGATTTACACGACCAACCCACAGGATATTCTGGAGACCATAGACCATGGCCGCGACACGCAACATCACCCCTCCCAAGTTCAACGACATTACCGGCGCGATCCGGATGCTGGCAGTGGATGCTGTGCAAAAGGCGAATTCCGGCCATCCCGGCGCGCCGATGGGCATGGCGGAAATCGCCGAGGTGCTGTGGAACCGCCACCTGCGCCACAATCCGGCCAACCCCAAGTGGCCCGACCGCGACCGTTTCATCCTGTCCAACGGGCATGGCTCGATGCTGGTCTATGCCCTGCTGCATCTGTCTGGCTACGACCTGCCAATGGATGAACTGAAGCGCTTCCGCCAGATGCATTCCCGCACCCCGGGCCACCCCGAATACGGCTACACGCCGGGCGTGGAAACTACCGGCGGCCCGCTCGGCCAGGGCATCACCAATGCGGTGGGCATGGCGATGGCGGAAAAGCTGCTGGCTGCCGAATTCAACCGGCCCGGCCACGAAATCGTCAACCACTACACCTACGTGTTCATGGGCGACGGTTGCATGATGGAAGGCATCTCGCATGAAGCTTGTGCGCTGGCGGGCACCTGGGGGCTGGGCAAGCTGGTTGCCTTCTGGGACGACAACGGCATTTCCATCGACGGCCATACCGACGGCTGGTTCACCGACGATACGCCGAAGCGCTTCGAGGCGTACGGCTGGCACGTGGTCGCCGACGTGAACGGCCACGACCCGGAGGCGGTCGATGCCGCGATCAAGGCGGGCAAGGCCGTGACCGACAAGCCCACCCTGATCTGCTGCAAGACGATTATTGGAGCAGGATCTCCGAATAAAGCAGGCACCCATGACGTGCACGGTGCCGCGCTGGGCAACGACGAAGTCGCCGCGACGCGCGAATACATCGGCTGGAAGTATCCGCCGTTCGAGATTCCCCAGCATGTCTATGACGCTTGGGATGCGCGCACCAAAGGTGAGGGCCTGGAGACGCTGTGGAACAACAAGTTTGTCGAGTACCGCGCCGCATTCCCGAAAGAGGCTGCCGAATTCGTGCGCCGCATCAAGGGAGAGCTGCCTTTCAACTGGCCGGCTCATATTGACGGCGTGATTTCGGCGATCAACGAGAAAGCCGAAACCATCGCGACCCGCAAGGCTTCGCAGAATGCCATCAACGCGCTGGCTCCGGCGCTGCCGGAATTCCTTGGCGGCTCGGCCGACCTGACCGGTTCCAACCTGACCAACTGGACGGGCTGCAAGCATATCCGCGGCAAGAGCACCGGCAACTACATCAGCTACGGCGTGCGCGAATTCGGCATGGCGCACATTATGAACGGCATGGCCCTGCACGGTGGCTTCCTGCCGTTCGGCGGCACCTTCCTGATGTTCTCGGAATACGCACGCAACGCGCTGCGTATGTCTGCATTGATGAAGCAGCGCGTAATCTATGTGTTCACCCACGATTCCATCGGTCTCGGCGAGGACGGCCCGACGCACCAGCCGGTCGAGCAGACCGCGACCCTGCGCCACATCCCCAACATGGAGGTCTGGCGTCCGTGCGACACGGTGGAATCCGTCGTCGCCTGGGCTGCCGCAGTCGAGCGCCGGGACGGCCCGAGCAGCCTGATTTTCAGCCGCCAGAACCTGGCGTTCCAGAAGCGCGACAAGCCGCAGATCATCAATATCCGCAGGGGTGCTTACGTGCTGTCCGAAGCACCGGGCGGCAAGCCGCAGGCGGTGATCATCGCCACCGGATCGGAAGTGGCGCTGGCCATGGAGGCACAAAAGTCGCTGGCCGCCGAAGGCGTCAGCGTGCGCGTGGTGTCGATGCCTTCCACCAGCGTGTTCGACAAGCAGGACCAAGCCTACCGGGACAGCGTGCTGCCCAGGGGCGTGAAGCGCGTTGCGGTCGAAGCGGGCGTGACCGGCGGCTGGTACAAGTATGTCGGCCTGGACGGGGCGGTCGTGGGCATGGATTGCTTCGGCGAATCTGCGCCGGCCGGCGAACTGTTCAAGCATTTCGGTTTCACCGCCGCCAACGTGGCGGAGACGGTGAAGAAAGTGATTGGCGCATGAGATGGCGTGAGCCTGTGTCGACGCAAAGGATTATTAATTACTGAGGAGAATGAAATGACAATTCGTGTCGGTATCAATGGATTCGGCCGCATCGGGCGCATGGTGTTGCGCGCGGCGGTACAGGACTTCGCTGACATTGAGGTCGTGGGCATCAACGACCTGCTCGAGCCGGACTACCTGGCCTACATGCTGAGCTACGATTCAGTACACGGCCGCTTCAAGGGTACGGTTTCTGTCGAGGGCAATACCCTGATCGTCAACGGCAAGAAGATCCGCCTGACAGCCGAGAAGGATCCCGCCAACCTGAAGTGGAGCGAAGTCGGCGCGGACCTCGTGATCGAGTGTACCGGCCTGTTCCTGACCAGGGAGACCTGCGAGAAGCATATCGCCGCCGGTGCGAAGAAGGTCGTGCAATCCGCGCCTTCCAAGGACGACACGCCGATGTTCGTGTACGGGGTGAACCATGACAAGTACGCAGGCGAGAAGATCGTCTCCGCGGCTTCCTGCACCACCAATGCGCTGGCGCCGGTCGCCAAGGTGCTGAACGATACCTTCGGCGTCAAGCGTGGCCTGATGACCACGGTGCATGCGGCGACCGCGACGCAGAAGACCGTGGACGGCCCGTCCAACAAGGACTGGCGCGGCGGCCGTGGCATCCTCGAGAACATCATCCCGTCCTCGACTGGCGCGGCCAAGGCCGTGGGCAAGGTAATCCCCGAGCTGAACAAGAAGCTCACCGGGATGGCTTTCCGCGTGCCGACCTCCGACGTGTCCGTGGTTGACTTGACGGTCGAGTTGAACAAGGCCGCGAGCTACGAGGAAATCTGCGCCGCGATGAAGGCGGCCTCCGAGAACGGTCCGCTGAAGGGCGTGCTGGGTTACACCGCTGACAAGGTGGTCGCCACCGACTTCCGCGGCCATACCTGCCCGTCCATCTTCGACGCCGACGCGGGCATCGCACTCGACCCGACCTTCGTCAAGGTGGTCGCGTGGTACGACAACGAGTACGGCTATACCTGCAACCTGATGCGTCTGGTAAGGCACGTCGCAAAATAAACCGTGAAATGCCCGTCTCCCTTGCCGGGAAGACGGGCTTCTCGTTTCAAGCGGCGTGAGTTGTAAGGCCTGGCTTCGCGCCAGCCCTTACCGTTTACTTAAATTCAGGAGAAAGAAAATGTCCGTAATCAAAATGACCGATCTGGATCTCAGGGGCAAACGCGTCCTGATCCGTTCCGATCTCAACGTGCCGGTCAAGGACGGCAATGTGACCTCCGACGTGCGCATCACCGCGTCGATGGCGACCATCAATGCAGCCATGCAGGCCGGCGCGCGCGTGATGGTGACCTCGCACCTGGGACGTCCGGAAGAAGGCGTCTACTCGGAGGAAAACTCGCTCAAGCCGGTGGCGCATGTCATCGCCGACAAGCTGGGCAAGCCGGTGCGCCTGATCAAGGACTGGATCGACGGCGGCTTCAGCGTCGCCGAGGGCGAACTGGTGCTGCTGGAGAACTGCCGCTTCAACAAGGGCGAGAAGAAGAACGTCGAGGACACGGCGCGGAAATACGCGGCCCTGTGCGACGTGTTCGTGATGGATGCTTTCGGCACTGCGCACCGCGCGGAGGCCTCGACCCACGGCGTGGCGAAGTACGCGCCGGTCGCGGCGGCCGGCATCCTGCTCATGGAAGAACTGGACGCGCTGTCCAAGGCGCTGCTCAATCCGGCGCGCCCGATGGTGGCCATCGTCGGTGGCAGCAAGGTATCCACCAAGCTGACCGTGCTCGAATCGCTGTCCGAGAAATGCGAACAGCTGGTGGTCGGCGGCGGCATCGCCAACACCTTCCTCAAGGCCGCGGGCAAGAACGTCGGCAAGTCGCTGTGCGAGGACGACCTGGTGCCGACCGCACAGGAACTGATGCAGCTGATGCTGGCGCGCGGCGCCTCCATTCCCCTTGCGACGGACGTGGTGGTCGGCAAGAAGTTCGATGCCAACGAACCTGCCGTATTGAAGGGCGCGGATGAGGTGGCAGACGACGACATGATCTTCGACATCGGCCCGCAATCCGCGCAGGAGCTGGCCGACATCATCATGAAGGCCGGCACCGTAGTGTGGAACGGCCCGGTCGGCGTGTTCGAGTTCGACCAGTTCGGCGAAGGCACCAAAAAAATCGCCACGGCGATCGCGGAAACCCCGGCCTTCACGCTCGCGGGCGGCGGCGACACCATCGCCGCGATCCAGAAGTACGGTATCTACGACAAGGTCTCCTACATCTCCACCGCGGGCGGCGCTTTCCTGGAATTCCTCGAGGGCAAGAAACTGCCTGCCGTGGAAATCCTCGAGCAGCGTGCGGCGGAATCCGGCCGCGGCTGTATCGGCGAATGAACACGCTGCGCAGAACAAAGATCGTCACCACCCTCGGGCCTGCCTCCAGCAGCCGGGAAGTCCTTGAGCGCATGATTCGCGCCGGGGTTGACCTGGTGCGGATGAACTTCTCGCATGGCTCGGTGCAGGATCATGTGCAGCGCGCCGAGACGGTGCGCGCGGCAGCTGCGGCGGTGGGCCGCACCGTGGGGATACTTGCCGACCTGCAGGGTCCCAAGATCCGCGTACGCAAGTTCGAGAACGGCAAGATCGTGCTGAACAAGGGCGACATCTTCATCCTCGATGCCGCGCTGGACGGCCTGGGCAACCAGGAGCGCGTCGGGCTGGACTACAAGGACCTGCCCAAGGATGTGGGGCCGGGCTCGGTGCTGCTGCTCAACGACGGCATGCTTGAATTCGACGTTGTCGAGGTAAGGGGTGCCGAGGTGGTCTGCAGGGTGGTGCGCGGCGGCGTGCTGTCCAACAACAAGGGCATCAACCGCAAGGGCGGCGGCCTGACCGCGCCCGCACTGACCGACAAGGATAAGGAAGACATCAAGACAGCCGCCTTGATCAAGGCGGACTACCTCGCGGTGTCCTTTCCGCGCAACGGCGACGACATGCGCCTGGCGCGCGAGCTGATGCACGAAGCGGGCGGCAAGAGCCTGGTGATGGCCAAGATCGAGCGCGCCGAGGCCATACCCCTGCTGGGCGAGATCATCGATGCGTCCGACGCCATCATGGTGGCGCGCGGCGACCTCTCCGTGGAAGTCGGCGACGCGGCCGTGCCCGGCCTGCAGAAGAAGATGATCAGGATGGCGCGCGCGAAGAACCGCCTGGTGATCACCGCCACGCAGATGATGGAGTCGATGATCACGGCGCCAATCCCGACAAGGGCGGAGGTCTCCGACGTGGCCAACGCCGTGCTGGACGGCACCGATGCTGTGATGCTGTCCGCGGAGACGGCGGTGGGCGACTACCCGGTGGAGACCGTGGAGGCCATGGCGCGCATCTGCCTGAATGCGGAAAAGGAGCTCGAGGAGATCGGGATAGAGCAATGCCTGTCGCGCGGCAAGTTCACGCGCATCGACCAGTCCATCGCGATGTCCGCGCTGTATGCCGCCTCGCACTTCAGGATCAAGGCCATCGTGGCGCTGACCCAGTCCGGCAGCACCGCGCTGTGGATGTCGCGCCTCAGTACCCATGTGCCGATCTTTGCCCTGACGCCGATCGAGGCGACCCTGACCAAGGTCACCCTGTTCAGCGGCGTGCATCCGATCGCATTCGAGTCGAGCTCCAAGGACCCGTCGGCGACGCTGCACCAGGCAGAGGAGGAGCTGCTGCGCCTCGGCCTGGTGGCGGAGGGAGACTTGATGGTGATGACCGTGGGCGAGGCCATAGGCCGTTCCGGGCACACCAACACGATGAAGATCGTGCGGGTCGGCGATCACCGCAAGCACTGAATTTGATTTTGACTAATTAGCTAGGAGAAAAATATGGCACTCGTATCACTGCGCCAATTGCTGGACCATGCGGCGGAACACGGCTACGGCCTGCCCGCCTTCAACGTGAACAACCTCGAGCAGGTCAAGGCCATCATGGAGGCGGCCGACGAAACCAACAGCCCGGTCATCATGCAGGGCTCGGCCGGCGCGCGCAAATACGCCGGCGAGGCCTTCCTGCGCCACCTCATCGAGGCCGCGGTGGAGTCCTATCCGCATATCCCGGTGGTGATGCACCAGGACCACGGCGCATCGCCCGCGATCTGCATCCAGGCGATCAAGTCCGGCTTTTCCAGCGTGATGATGGACGGCTCGCTGATGACCGACGGCAAGACGCCGTCCACCTTCGAGTACAACGTCAACACCACGCGCAGCGTGGTGGACATGTCGCACGCGGTCGGCGTCTCCGTCGAGGGCGAGCTCGGCTGTCTGGGTTCGCTCGAATCCGGCCACGGCGAGAAGGAAGACGGCCACGGCGCGGAAGGTGCGCTCTCCCAGGATCAATTGTTGACCGACCCGAACGAGGCCGCCGAATTCGTCAAGGCCACCCAGGTGGACGCCTTGGCGATCGCGATCGGCACCTCGCATGGCGCCTACAAGTTCACCCGTCCGCCAACCGGTGCGGTGCTGCGCATCGACCGCATCAAGGAAATCCACGCGCGCATCCCCAACACCCACCTGGTGATGCACGGTTCGTCGAGCGTGCCGCAGGAATGGCTCAAGGTCATCAACGAATTCGGCGGCGCGATGGGCGAGACCTACGGCGTGCCGGTTGAAGAAATTGTGGAGGGCATCAAGCACGGCGTGCGCAAGGTCAACATCGACACCGACCTGCGCATGGCCTCGACCGGTGCGACCCGCCGCTACCTCGCGCAGAACCCCAAGGACTTCGACCCACGCAAGTTCCTCGCCGCCACCACCAAGGCGATGAAGGAAATCTGCAAGGCGCGCTACGAAGCCTTCGGCTGCGCCGGACAGGCCGCGAAGATCAAGCCGATCTCGCTGGACGCGATGGTAACCCGCTACGCCAAGGGCGAGCTGAACGCGATCATCAAGTAAGCTCGTTTCTCTCGCTAAACAGAAAGCGGCCGACAGGCCGCTTTTTGTTTGCCGGGATTACAAGGGAGAGATGCCGGCGCGCACCGTTGCCTTGTCTAGCGCGGGAGAACACAGCTCGATGAAGCGATAGGCGAAGCTGCGCAGATAATGTCCGCGCCGCAACGCGATATACGTGGTATTCGCGCTGAACAGGTGCGAAGCGCCCAGCAGGCGTAGATCGGTGTCCTTGGCCGGGTTGAATGCCATCGAGGCGATGATGCCGATGCCCATTCCCAGTTCCACGTAAGTCTTGATGACGTCGGCATCGAGTGCGGACATCACGATCTCCGGCGCGATACCGGCTTCGGCAAACGACTGGTCGATCTTCGTTCGCCCGGTCAATCCCTCGTGATAGGTGACGATGGGGTATTCGGCAATTTTCTTCAGGGTCAGCGCCCTGATTTTCTCCAGAGGATGACCGGCCGGCACGATCACCGCGTGGTGCCAGGAGTAATAGGGGAACGAGTCGAGCCGGGTGACATCGGACAAGGCTTCCGTTGCCACGCCGATGTCCGCTTCGCCGGAGAGCAGCATCGCGACGATCTCGCTCGGCCCGGCTTGGTGCAGCTTGAGATGCACCTTGGGGAAGGCCTTCTTGAATTCGGTAATGACTTTCGGCAGGGCATAGCGCGCCTGCGTATGCGTGGCGATGACGGTGAGCTGGCCTTCGTCACGCTTGCTGTATTGCTCGACGAGGTTCTTGATGTTGTTCGCGTCGAGCAGGATGCGCTCGGCGATTTCCAGCAGTTCGCGCCCCGGATCGGTCAGCCCGAGCAGGCGCTTACCCTTGCGCACGAACAGCTCAACGCCGAGCTCGTCCTCCAGGTCCTTGATGTGCTTGGACACGCCGGACTGCGAGGTGAACAGCGCGTTACCGACTTCGGTGAGGTTGAAGTTGCAGCGCGCGGTTTCGCGGATGATCCTGAGTTGCTGGAAGTTCATGTTGCGTCTCCTGTCTCGAACACGCGGAACTGGCGCGGGCGGATGAACACCCTGTCGCCGTCCGCCAGCGGCGCGGCATCGAAGCGTTCGCGGGAAAGCTCGATCTCGATGAACTCGCTGCCGGCATCCGGGGCGACTTCCACGCGCACCACCGCTCCGATGGCGCGCACCAGTTTAACCTCTACAGGTAGCGCCGTGTCGTCCTGCGGCGTGCGGCCGATGTCGATGTCGTGCGGGCGAACATACGCTACCGCGTCGCCGTGCTGTTCCGACCATGGCGCGTGGTCGCGACCGTGAAACAGGTTCACGTTGCCGATGAACCGGTATACGAACGGCGTGGCAGGTTGCGCGTACACCTCGTCCGGCGTGCCGGCCTGCTCGATCCTGCCCCGGTTCATCACCACCACGCGGTCGGCCACTTCGAGCGCCTCCTCCTGGTCGTGCGTGACGAACACGCTGGTTACATGCAACTCGTCGTGCAAACGGCGCAGCCAGCGGCGCAGCTCCTTGCGCACCTGCGCATCAAGCGCGCCAAACGGCTCGTCGAGCAGCAAGATCTTCGGCTCGACCGCGAGCGAACGCGCCAGCGCGATGCGCTGCCGCTGACCGCCGGAGAGCTGCGCCGGATAACGGTCCGCAAGGAAATTCAATTGCACGAGATTCAATAATTCATGCACGCGGCATTTGATCTCGGCCTCGCTCGGGCGCTGTTTTTTCGGCTTCACGCGCAGGCCGAACGCGACGTTCTCGAACACCGTCATGTGGCGGAACAGCGCGTAATGCTGGAACACGAAGCCGACGTTGCGCTCGCGCGCGTCGCGGCTCTCGACATCCTCGCCGTGAAACAGCAGCCTGCCGGAATCGGCGACATCCAGCCCGCCGATGATGCGCAGCAGCGAAGTCTTGCCGCAGCCGGAAGGGCCGAGCAGCGCGATCAGCTCGCCGCTCCCCACTTCGAGGTTGATGTCATCCAGCGCCTTGTACGCGCCGAAATGCTTGTTCAGATTCTGTATCGTGATGCTCATTTCCTTACTCCGTGACGCAAGTTCATGTAGGGTGGATAAGACCGAAAGCCGCATCCACCTTTGCGATGGTGGATGCGCGCGTTGCGCTTATCCACCCTACTTTTTGCTTTTATGCTCCGTGCAAAGGCTCTCCCGCCCGTTTTGCCTGCCACTCAACCGCCGCCTTCACCCCCAGCGTCACCAGCGCCAGCAGGGCCAGCAGCGAGGCCACGCTGAACGCGGCGGCGAAGTTGTATTCGTTGTAGAGGATCTCGACATGCAGCGGCATGGTGTTGGTCAATCCGCGGATATGACCGGACACCACCGAAACCGCGCCGAATTCGCCCATCGCGCGCGCGTTGCACAGAATCACGCCGTACAGCAGCCCCCACTTGATGCCGGGCAGGGTCACGCGGCGGAACGCCTGCCAGCCGGACGCGCCGAGCGAGATCGCGGCCTCTTCCTCCTCCTTGCCCTGCGCCTGCATCAATGGGATCAATTCGCGCGCGACGAACGGGAAGGTCACGAACACGGTCGCGAGCACAATGCCGGGCACCGCGAAGATCAGCCTGATGTCGTGTTCCAGCAGCCACGGCCCGAACCAGCCCTGCGCGCCGAACAGCAGCACGTAGATCAGGCCGGACACCACCGGGCTGACCGCGAACGGCAGGTCGATCAGCGTGATGAGCAGGCTCTTGCCCCTGAACTCGAACTTGGCGATCGCCCAGGCCGCCGTCACGCCGAACACCAGGTTCGCGGGAACCGCGATGGCGGCGACGAGCAGCGTGAGCTTGATCGCCTCCCATGCGTCGGGCTCCTGCAAGGCCGCCCAGTACAGCGGCCAGCCCTTCTTGAACGCCTCGTAGAACACCGCGAACAGCGGGATGCAGAGGAACAGCACGAGGTAGCCGAGCGCGATGCCGGTCAGCAGCAGCGTGACGCCGCGCGATTCGTGCGTGGAAATGCGTCGCTGTATGGATGGGCTCGAAGACATCATCTTGCTCCTTTGCGGCTCGCCCACCATTGCAGGCCGTTGATCGCGAGCAGCAGCGCGAACGAGATCAGCAGCATCACCACCGCAATGGCCGTCGCGCCTGCGTAGTCGTATTGCTCCAGCTTGGCGACGATCAGCAGCGGCGCGATTTCGGAGGCGTAGGGCATGTTGCCCGCGATGAAGATCACCGAGCCGTATTCGCCGATGGCGCGCGCGAAGGCCAGCGCGAAGCCGGTCAGCAGCGCCGGGAAGATCGCCGGGAAGATCACGCGGCGGAACACGTCCCAGCGCGAAGCACCCAGGCTCGCTGCCGCCTCTTCGACCTCGGCCTCCACGTCGGCCAGCACCGGCTGCACCGTGCGCACCACGAACGGCAGGCCGATGAAGGTCAGCGCGACCACGATACCCAGCGGGGTGTAGGCCACCTTGATGTCGTGCGCGGCGAAATGCTGGCCGAGCCAGCCGTTGGGCGCATACAGCGTCGCCAGCACGATACCCGCCACGGCAGTCGGCAGCGCGAACGGCAAGTCGACCAGCGCATCGATGAGGCACTTGCCGGGGAAGCGGTAGCGCACCAGCACCCAGGCCACGATCAGCCCGAAGACGGCATTCACCAAGGCGGCGGCGAATGAAGCGAAGAAAGTAACCTTCAGTGAGGCGACCACGCGTTCGCCAGTGGCGACCTCCCAGAAGCCGCCCCAGCCCAGCGCCGCGGTCTTGAAGAACAGCGAAGACAGCGGGATCAGCACGATCAGCGAGAGATACAGCAGCGTGAAGCCCAGCGCCAGATTGAAGCCGGGCAGCACGCTGTGCGCCTTGAATTGCGCCATCGGATATTCCTTGAAGTTGAATTGGCGTGCAGTCTAGCGAGGCAATCCGGTGCAGAAAAATAACAAATTCTTCATTGGTTATCTGTTTTCGGAATAAGCGCCTACTTCCTGCCGTAAATCTGGTCGAACACTCCGCCGTCGTCGAAGTGTTTTTTCTGCACCTTGGCCCAGCCGCCGAATACCGCGTCGATGGTGATCAGGTTCAGCCTCGGAAACTGCCTCGCGTATTTCTCGGCCACCTTGGCATCGGTCGGGCGGTAGTAGTTCTGCGCCGCGATCTCCTGGCCTTCCGGGGAATAGAGGTATTCGAGATAGGCTTCCGCGACCTTGCGCGTGCCGTGCTTGTCCGCATTCTTGTCCACCACGGTGACCGGCGGCTCGGCGAGGATGCTCAGGCTGGGTGCGATGATGTCGAACTTGTCCGGGCCGAGTTCCTTGACCGCGAGATAGGCCTCGTTCTCCCAGGCCAGCAGCACGTCGCCGATGCCGCGCTCGACGAAGGTGGTGGTGGAGCCGCGCGCGCCGGAATCCAGCACCGGCACGTTGGCGAACAGCTTGCCGACGAATTCCTTCGCCTTGGCCTCGTCGTTGCCGTTGTGCTTCAGCGCGTAGCCCCAGGCTGCGAGGTAGTTCCAGCGTGCGCCTCCGGAGGTCTTGGGGTTGGGCGTGATGACGGCGATGCCAGGCTTGACCAGGTCGCTCCAGTCCCTGATGGCCTTTGGGTTGTCCTTGCGCACCAGGAACACGATGGTCGAGGTGTAGGGCGCGCTGTTGTGCGGCAGCCGCTTCTGCCAGTCCGCCGGGATCAGCCAGCCCTTTGCTGCGAGCGCGTCGATGTCTCCGGCCAGCGCCAGCGTCGCCACGTCGGCCTCCAGCCCGTCGATGATCGCGCGCGCCTGTTTACCGGAGCCGCCATGCGACTGTTTGACAACTACGTCATCGCCGGTTTTGCCCTTCCAGTATCTGGCGAAGGCGGCGTTGTAGTCCTGATACAGTTCGCGCGTCGGATCGTAGGACACGTTGAGCAGTTTGATTTCCGCGGCATGGGCGGCGGACAAGCCGAGCGCGAAGGCCAGGATGGCGGCGGTAAGTTGGTATCGTTTCATGTGATTTTCTCCTTGTGAGCTTTGTTGTTTAGAAGCTGTGCGCCAGCCCGAGGCCGAACCCGGAAAGCTTCGCGCCGAGGCCCGCCGCACCCGCCGCACTCGCGACGGTGGTGTTTGCCGAGAAGTTGTAGGAGGCCGCCGCATCGTTGCTCAGCGCGGTGTAGAAACCGTACAGTTCGGTGCGTTTGGAGAGGTTGTAGCCGTAGCGCAGCGAATACTGGTTCGCGCCGGTGTTCGCCACGCCGCCCAGGTCGCCCGCGCGGCTGTAGAACGCGCCGAGGCTGTTCGCGCCGAACCTGTATTTGCCGGACAACTCCCAGCCGTTGCGCGAGGAAGTCGCGGTGCTGCCCACCGCCGTCGCCACCGAGAGGCGCTCGACGGTCAGGCCGACCTGGCCGCTACCGATCTTGTAGGCGCCCACCAGCCGGTGCGCCGCATCGGTCAGGCTGGCCGCCGTGGATAACGCGTCCCTGTGCGCCTCGTAGGCGTAGGCGGCGTAGAGCGCATCGTTCTCGTAGGCCGCCGACAGCGACCAGACGGACTTGTCGCCGCCCGCCGCGACGCTAGCCTTCTTCGTATTGTCCGGCGCGTAGGCGAGTTTCGCCTGGAAGCCGTTGAAGCTGGGCGTCCAGTACTGGAGCACGTTCTTCTGGCGCGTGTTGAAGCTGGCGTTGCCGTTTGCGGTGCCGACGCGGCCGGTGAGGTCGAGCGCGGAGGCGGTGTGGGTGTTGTCGAACAACTCGACCCTGTTGTGCGCGACCTTGTAGGGCGTGTCCCAGTTGCCGTAGAACGCGGTGCCGAAGCCGCCCTCCAGCCCCACCTGGCTGTTGCGCGTGCTCGCGAACGGTGTGCCGCCGCTGTTGGTGAGGTCGAACTGCGCCTCCAGTTGCCAGATTGCCGCGAGGCCGTCGCCGAGGTCTTCCCTGCCCCTGACGCCGAGGCGTGAGGCGTTGGATACGATGCGGTTCAGGCCGGTCGCGGCGGCGGCCTTGTCGTTCCTGACGGATTCGAGGTCGGCGTGCAGCACGCCATAGACGTTGATGTTGCTGTTCTCGGCGAAGACCGGCGCGGAAACGGCGGCGGCGATGGCTGCCGCGATGATTTTCTTCTGCATGATGAAACTCCTTTATTCGTTGATTGGGATCGATCGCGAGTGCGCATTTCACGATGGGCGCATCGTAGGGACGCGACCTCATGCCGTGAAATAACTTGTTCTCGTTTGGTTATCTGTTTTTTGAATATGCGGGAGCCGGCGGGATGCGCAGGGACGTGCCTGACCTTGCAGGGCGTTATCGGTTAAAGTAATGCCGTGCAGACTCTTGCGGGTGGTCGGAGATGGCTCAGCTCGAAATCAGGAATGTCACGCGCCGCTTCGGCAATTTCGTCGCGGTGGACGATGTCAGCCTGAATATCGAAGCGGGCGAGTTCTTCACCCTGCTCGGCCCCTCCGGCTGCGGCAAGACCACCATCCTGCGCATGATCGCGGGCTTCGACCTGCCCGACGCGGGGCAGATCCTGCTCGACGGCAAGGACCTCGCCGCCACCCCCGCGGAAAAGCGTCCCATCCATACCGTGTTCCAGAGCTACGCGCTGTTCCCGCATATGACGGTCGCGCAGAACGTCGCCTTCCCGCTCAGGATGGCGCGCCGCCCGGCCGCCGAGATCGACCGTATGCTGCGCGAGACGCTGGAGCAGGTGCACCTCACCGACAAGGCAGACGCCTATCCGCACGAACTGTCCGGCGGGCAGAAGCAGCGCGTCGCGCTCGCGCGCGGGTTGGTCAACCGGCCGCGCCTGTTGCTGCTCGATGAGCCGCTCGGCGCGCTCGACGCCAAGCTGCGCGAGGAGATGCAGGTCGAGCTCATCAACCTGCAGCGCGAGGTCGGCGTGACCTTCGTGTTCGTCACCCACGCCCAGGTCGAGGCGCTGGCGCTCTCGCACCGCATCGCGGTGATGAACCGGGGCAGGGTGGAGCAGGTGGACGAGCCATCCCGGCTGTACGGCTGCCCGCAGACCCGCTTCGTCGCCGACTTTATCGGCCACCTCAACCAGCTCGAGGCGCAGGTGACGAAAGTCGGCCACACTCATATCCACCTCGAAGTGGCGGGACTGGGCGAGATCGTCGCGCCGCTGCCGAAGGGCGCGGTCTCCGGCGGCAAGGGCGTGTTTGCGATACGCACCGAGCAGGTGCGCATCGGCGTGCACGGCGAGCTGGACGAACTGAAGAACCACTTCTCCGGCGTGGTGCACAACCTGCTGTATCGCGGCGACGTCAGCGTGTACAAGGTTGCGCTTCCCAACGGCGCAACGGTCGAGGCGCTGCTGCCCAATTCCGCGCCGGGGCGCGCCGAGCTGTTCGAGGTGGGCGACACAGTCAAGATCGGCTGGCGCCACGATGCGGGGATGTTCCTGCATGACTGAGCGCCTTCACAGACCGGCCTTCCTCCTCGCCAGGTGGCTGGTGAGCGGCCCGCCGTTCGTATTCCTGCTGCTGTTCTTCGTCGCGCCGAGCGCCATCATGGTGCTTGCCTCGTTCCGCTATCCGGGCGAGTTCGGCGGGCTCGCGCCGCTCGCCGCCGCCGATCCCAAAGTATTGCAAGGCATCACGCTGGAGACCTACCGGTTCTTCTTCAGCGACTTCATCTACACGGAAATCTTCATCAAGTCGTTTTTCGTGGCGCTCGCCACCACGCTGATCTGCCTCATCATGGCCTATCCGCTCGCGCTGCTGATCGCGCGCAGCCCGAAGAAGAGCCGCGACCTGATGGTGCTGCTGGTGATCCTGCCGTTCGCGAGCAACTTCCTGATCCGCGTCTATGCCTGGATGATCGTGCTTGGCCCGCAGGCCGTGCTGAGCCGGGTGGTCAACGGGCTGCTGCAGGGGATAGGCATGGAGCCGGTGCACCTACTGTTCTCGCCGTTCGCGGTGCTGGTCGCGATGGTGTACGTGCACCTGCCGTTCATGGTGCTGCCGCTCTACACCAATCTCGAGAAGCACGACCCCGCGCTGCTCGACGCCGCGCAGGATTGCGGGGCGAATGCGTGGCAGCGGTTCTGGCGCGTGACCTTCCCGCTCTCGCTGCCGGGCATTTTCTCCGGCTCGGCGCTGGTGTTCATCCCGGTACTCGGCATGTTCGCGATCCCCGACATCCTCGGCGGCACCGGCGACATGCTGATCGGCAACCTCATCAAGGAGCAGTTCCTTGGCACGCGCGACTGGCCATTCGGCTCGACGCTGTCGATCATGCTGACCCTCGCGGTGCTGCTGGCCGCGTGGCTCGCGGCGAAGCTTGCCGGAAAGCGGGGCAGCTATGCGTAGGGGACCATGGCTATGGGCGGCGGCGCTCGCGGTGTACGCCTTCCTCTACGTGCCGCTCGCGATCGTCGTCACCTACTCGTTCAACGACTCGCACCTCAACGCCGAATGGGTGGGATTTACCTGGCACTGGTACGAGGTGCTGTTCAGCGACGAGGCGATGCTAGCCGCCGCGGGCAACTCACTGTTCATCGCGCTGGTGTCGAGCCTGGTTGCCACGGTGCTCGGCACGATGGCCGGCATCGCGATGCACCGCTACAGGCTGCGCCTGCTGACCTTCATGGTGCTGACTCCGGTGGCGATGCCGGAAATCCTGCTCGGCGTGTCGCTGCTGCTGTTCTTCATCCAGGTGCTCAATCTGACGCTCGGCCTGCTGTCCATCGTGCTCGCGCATATCACCTTCTCCATCGGCTTCGTCGCGATCATCGTGCGTGCGCGGCTGGCCGGCATGGACGAGAGCATCTTCGAGGCGGCGCGCGACCTCGGCGCATCGCCCTGGGAGACCTTCCGCTACGTCACCTTCCCGCTGATACTGCCCGGCGTGGTCGCGGGCGGCCTGATGGCGTTCACGCTGTCGATCGACGACTTCGTGATCACCTTCTTCACCGCCGGCGTCGGGGTGTCCACCCTGCCGCTGCATATCTACTCGATGATCAAGATCGCGGTGACGCCGGAAGTGAACGCGGTGTCCACGCTGCTGATGCTGCTCACGCTGACCATGATCGTGCTCGCCGCGAAGTTCGCGCCGGATGTGCTGAAAGGCAAGGCATGAAGTGGCCCGGCCTGCTGTTCCTGCTGTTCATCGGCGGCGCGCATGCCGACGACGTGCTGCACCTCTACAACTGGAACAACTACATCTCGGGCGAGACGGTGGCTCGCTTCGAGGAGCGATGCGCCTGCCGCGTGGTGCAGGACTATTACTCCGACAACGAGGAGATGCTCGCCAAGCTGGCCGCGGGCGCGACCGGCTACGACCTCATCGTGCCGACCGGCAACGCGATGGAATCGCTGATCCGCCAAAAAGCCCTGCGTCCGCTCGATAAGGGCCTGCTGCCGAACCTGAAGAACATCGATCCGGCCTACCTCGACACTCCGTTCGATCCGGGCAATAAATTCTCGGTGCCATATGCCTACACCCTCACGCTGATTGGCTACAACAGCGAGAGGCTGCGCGGGCTGAAGCTGCCGCTCGACAGCTGGGCGGCCATCTTCGAGCCGCGCTACCTGGCGAAAATCCGCGGGCACGTCACCGTGCTCGACAGCCAGCGCGAACTGCTCGCGGCGGCGCTGAAGTACCTTGGTTATTCAGCGAACGATGTGGACGAGGCGCACTGGAAACAGGCGCGTGACCTGATCGTCCGCGCCAAGCCCTACTGGGCGGCATTCAACGCGTCGAGCTACATCAAGGAACTGACGGTGGGCAACATCTGGCTGGTGCACGGCTATTCCAATGACATCTTCCAGGCCGACCTAGATGCGCAGAAGGCCGGACGCGGTTTCCGTATCCTCGCCAGCATCCCGAAGGAGGGTGCGGTGCTGTCCATGGACTCGATGGTGCTGCACAAGAGTGGCCCGCGCCCCGATCTCGCGCACCGCTTCATCGACTTTATGCTCGAGGGCGGGAATTCCGCCGAGCTCACCAACCTGATCGGCTCGGGCAACCCCAACCGCGACGCGCTGCAATACATCCGGCCGGAAGTCGCGCAAAACCCCGCGGTGTTCCCCGGCCCGGAGCAGCGCGCGCGGCTGGAGATGCTGCGCGACCTCGACCGCCACCGGCGCCGCGTGCTGTCGCGCATCTGGACGGAGATCAAGCTGAGGTAGGCGGCTACTGAATCACCCCTATGTTTAATCTTGCGCAATCTGTGTAATCTGGCCCAAGCGGTGATTTTTTCCCCAAGGGGGTAGAATAGCCGCGGTGTCTCAAGGGCGGCGCTCGCCGCTTTGCAGGAAATACATATCGGGAGGTTTCATGGCCATCATCGGTATTGATCTGGGCACTTCCAATTCCGCCGCCGCCGTACTCCGCGGCGGGCGTCCCGTCATCATCCCCAGCGCCGAAGGTGTCAGCCTCGGCGGCAAGGCCTTCCCCAGCTACGTCGCGCTCACCGCCGACGGCCAGATGTTGGTCGGCGAACCCGCGCGGCGCCAGGCGGCCTCCAACCCGGAGGGCACGGCGAGCGCCTTCAAACGCAGGATGGGCAAACGCGAAAACACCCGGCTGCGGGACAAGGATTATTCGCCCGAGCAGCTTTCCGCCTTTTTGCTGCAGAAGATCAAGCGCGATGCCGAGGCCTTCCTCGGCGAGCCGGTGGAGAAGGCGGTGGTGACGGTGCCGGCCTATTTCGACGACAACCAGCGCGCCGCGACCAAGGATGCCTGCCGCATTGCCGGGCTGGAGGTGGTGCGCCTCGTCAACGAGCCCACCGCCGCCTCGCTCGCCTACGGCCTCGACCGCGCGGGGCAGGAGCTGCGCATCGCGGTGATCGACCTCGGCGGCGGCACGCTGGACGTGACCATCATGGAATTCGGCAAGGGCGTGTTCGAGGTCAAGGCCACCAGCGGCGACACCAAGCTCGGCGGTACCGACATGAACCAGCGCGTCTATGAGCACCTCGTCGAGCGCTTCCAGATGGCCACCGGCGTGGACGTGCGCAACGACCCCAAGGCAGCCGCGCGCCTCATCGAGGCCGCCGAGACCGCCAAGATCGAACTTACCGCGAGCGTCACCACCCATGTCAGCTTGCCGTATCTCGCCACCGTCAACGGCGAGCCGCGCCACCTCGAGCTCGACCTCAACCGCACCGAGCTGGAGCGCCTTGTGCGCCCGGTGATCGAGCGCTGCAAGGGGCCGGTCGAGCAGGCTCTGCACGATACGGGCATCGTGCCGAAGGATGTGGATCGCGTGGTGTTCGTCGGCGGGCCGACGCGCATGCCGGTGGTGCGCAGTTTTTTTGAGGACATCTTCGGGCGCAAGGCCGAGATGGGCGTCGACCCGATGGAATGCGTCGCCGCGGGCGCGGCGATCCAGGCCGGGGTGCTCGCGGGCGAGGTCGGCGGCATCGTGCTGGTGGACGTGACGCCGCTTACGCTCGGCGTCGAGACGCTCGGCGGCATCGCCACCCCGCTGATTGCGCGCAACACGCCGATCCCGGTCAAGCGCAGCGAGACCTTCACCACCGCCGCCGACATGCAGACCAGCGTCACCATCCACGTCTTCCAGGGCGAGCGGCCGATGTCGTCCGACAACACCAGCCTCGGCGAATTCAACCTCGACGGCCTGCCGCCCGCGCCGCGCGGCGTCCCCAAGATCGAGGTGGCGTTCGACATCGATTCCAACGGCATCCTCAGCGTCTCGGCGAAGGATACCGCCAGCGGCAAGACGCAGTCGATCAACATCACCGGCTCCACACGGCTTGCGGAAGACACCAAGAAGCGCATGGTGGAAGAGGCGGAACGCTACGCCGATGCGGACAAGAAGCGGCGCGACGATGCGGAAAAGCTCAATGCCGCGGATGCAGGCTGCTACGAGGCCGAAAAGATGCTCGCCAGCTTCGCCGACAAGCTCACCGACGAGCTGAAGAAGCGCATCGAGTTCGCGCTGCACGAAACCAAGGAAGCGCTGATGAAGAAGGACGCGCCGCTTGCGACCGAGCGCGCCGAGACGCTGAAGAAGGTGCTGCAGGAGGCCGGGGCGGTGCTCTATGCGCAGTCGGGCCAGGCGCCCAAGGGACAGCCCTACGCGGAGACGCGCTGGGAAGGCCCCGAGCCGCCGCCCAACGTAGGCGCCTCGACCGGCGAGCCGCGCCCTTCCGGCTCGGGCCCACGCGGCAAGGTCGTGGATGCGGAGTACAAGGAAAACAAGTAGCCCTGAAAAATACGGTTCACCACGAAGGACACGAAGGCCACGAAGGTATGGAGTTGTATGGTGTTGAGCGTTTGCCGCCAAAGACGCCCTAATTTTGGGAGCGCCTTGTTTTTTCTTCGTGTTCTTCGTGGTTCGAATGAGGCATTTAGATAACTCGTCCGGGAGAAAAAATGACTGCCCTACTGGAAACGCAAAAGCTGCACCATCCCTGCGACCCCGCCCAGTTCGGCTTCCAGACCACGGCGGATCTGGATGACCTGACCGAGATCATCGGACAGATGCGCGCGATGGATGCCGTGCATTTCGGCGCGGGCATCCGTCATGAAGGCTACAACCTCTTCGTGCTCGGCCCCTCCGGCATCGGCAAGAGCAGCATGGTGCGGCAATTTCTCGAGAAGAAGGCGAAGGACGGACACAAGCCGGACGACTGGTGCTATCTCAACAATTTCGACAAGCCGCACAAGCCGCAGGCGCTGAGGCTCCCGCCCGGCAGGGGGTCGGAGCTGCGCCGCCGCATGGAGCAGCTGGTGGATTATTTGCGCACCGCCATTCCTGCGCTGTTCGAGAGCGACGAATACCGCGCCAAGGCGGGGGCGATCCATGAGGAGTTCGGCAAGCGCGAGGAGCATGCCTTCAAGGAACTGGGCGAGGAGGCGGCGAAGCAGCAGATCATGCTGCTGCGCACCCCGGACGGCTTCGCCTTCGCGCCGACCCGCGACCACGAGGTGATTCCGCCGGGCGAATACGAGAAGCTGCCGGACGAGGAAAAGAAGCGCGTGGAGGCGACCATCGCCGACCTGCAGGAGCGGCTGGAAAAAACCCTGCGTCAGATCCAGCCCTGGCGCAAGGAGCTGCACGAGCGCATCAAGCAGCTCGACCGCGAGACCACCCTGTCGGCGGTCGGCCATCTCGTCGACGAACTGCGCGAGGCCTATCACGACTTGCCAGAGGTGCTGAAATACCTCGATGCGGTGCAGCAGGACATGGTCGACAACGTGGACGACTTCCGCAAGCAGGAAGAGTCCGTCGCCTTCGACGGCATGACTATGGTCGCCCGCCATACCTTCCATCGCTACCGGGTGAACGCGCTGGTGACCAACGGCGAAAAAGCCGGCTCACCCATCGTCAGCGAGGACAACCCGACCTACAGCAACCTGGTCGGCCGGCTCGAACATATCGCGCAGCTCGGCGCGCTGGTCACGGATTTCACGCTGATCAAACCGGGCGCGCTGCACCGCGCGAATGGCGGCTACCTGTTGCTGGACATCCGCAAGGTGCTGGTGCAGCCCTTCGCCTGGGAGGCGCTGAAGCGGGCGCTGCAGAAGCGCGAGATCCGCATCGAATCGCTGGGGCAGATGTTCAGCCTGGTCAGCACCGTCTCGCTGGAGCCCGAGCCGATCCCGCTGGACATCAAGGTGGTGCTGTTCGGCGACCGCATTTTCTATTACCTGCTGCAGCAATATGACCCGGAGTTCGGCGAGTTGTTCAAGGTCGCAGCGGACTTCGAGGAGCGCATCGAGCGCAACAAGGATACGCACCAGCTCTACGCTCGCCTTGTCGCCACGCTGGCGCGCAAGGAGTCGCTGCTGCCGTTCGACCGCGGCGCGGTGGCGCGCGTGATCGAGCACAGCGCGCGCCTCGCGGGCGATGCAGAGCGGCTTTCCACGCACATGCGCAGCGTGGCGGACCTCTTGCGCGAGGCCGATTACTGGGCGCGCGAGGCTGGCCGCGGTGCGGTAGAGGCTTCCGACGTGCAGCGCGCGATCGACACGCAGATCAAACGGCTCGACCGGATGAGGGATCGCCTGCACGAGGCGATCCTGCGCGACACCCTGATGATCGCGACGCAGGGCGCGGTGACGGGGCAGATCAACGGCCTCTCGGTGCTCGAACTGGGCAACTTCGCGTTCGCCCAGCCGACCCGCATCACCGCCAACACCCGGCTCGGCGAAGGAGACATGGTCAACATCGAGCGCGAGGTAAAGCTCTCCGGCGCGATCCACTCCAAGGGCATGATGATCCTCTCCTCCTTCATGGCCGCGCGCTATGCCAAGAACCAGCCGCTCGCGCTCTCCGCGAGCCTGGTGTTCGAGCAGTCCTACGGCATGGTCGACGGCGACAGCGCCTCGCTGGCCGAACTCTGCGCGCTGCTCTCCAACCTCGCGGAGGCGCCGATCAGGCAGTCGCTTGCGGTGACCGGCTCGGTGAACCAGCTCGGCCAGGTGCAGGCGATCGGCGCGGTCAACGAGAAGATCGAGGGCTTCTTCGACATCTGCAAGGCGCGCGGCCTGAACGGCGAGCAGGGTGTGCTGATTCCCGCCGCCAACGTGAAGCACCTGATGCTGCGCCACGACGTGGTCGCGGCCGCCGAGGCCGGGCAGTTCCGCATCTACGCCGTGGAGCATGTCGATGAGGCCGTCGCCCTGCTGACCGGCCTGCCGGCCGGGGAGGCGGACGACAAGGGCGAGTACCCGGAGGGCAGCGTCAACCGCAGGGTTGCGGTGCGACTCGCCCAGCTCAACGAGATCAGGGCGACCTTCGCCAAGCGTCTCGGCAAAAACTCCGGCGAAAAGAAAGCCCCGGACTGATCATCTTCGCACCTGGCGTAGGTCGGGCTTTAGCCCGATGTGTCGGGTTAAAACCCGACCTACACTCAAATTCAGGAGAACATCATTCCTGCACAACGCGACTACTACGAGGTGCTCGGCGTCGCCCGAAATGCCGACCAGAAGGCGATCAAGGACGCCTTCCGCAGCCTCGCGCTCAAATACCACCCCGACCGCAACAAGGAGCAGGGCGCCGAGGATCGCTTCAAGGAAATTGCCGAAGCCTATGCGATCCTGTCCGACCCGAAGAAGCGCGCCGAATACGATGCGCGCGGCTTCGCCGGCGTGGAGGGCTTCAGCCGCGAGGACCTGTTCGGCGGCATCAACTTCGAGGACATCTTCGGCGGGCTCAACTTCGATTTCGGCATGGGCAGCCCCTTCGAGGGGTTCTTCCGCCGCGATGCCGGGCCGCCGCGCGGCGCGAACATCGAGATGGAACTTTCCATCCCGCTGGAACTGGTGGCCAGCGGCGGCGAGGAGCGGGTTCGCCTGAGCCGCCCTGTTTCCTGCCCAGCCTGCCGCGGCACGGGCGCCGAGGGCGGTGCCGCGCCAAAGAAATGTGACGCATGCGAAGGCACCGGGCGCGTCACGCGCAGCCACCGCAAGGAAAAGGAGCATATCCTGATCCAGCAGATCGGCGTGTGTCCCGTCTGCCACGGGCGCGGCAGCATCATCGAACACCCCTGCAAGGCCTGCGGCGGCAGCGGCGAGGTCGAGCGTGAGGAAAACCTGACGGTGAAAATCCCCAGAGGTGTCGAGGAAGGTATGGCGCTGCGCATTCCCGGCAAGGGTATGCCCAGGCCCGAGGCGGGCGGTGTGGACGGTGACTTGTTCGTGGTGGTGCGCACCCGGCGCGACCCGCGCTTCGAGCGGGCCGGCGCCGATCTGCTGCGCCAGGAAGCCATTCCGCTGACCGATGCCGTGCTCGGCGCGACGCTGGAAGTGCCGACACTGGACGGCTCGGCCAGCGTGACCATCCCGCCCGGCACCCAGCCCGGCGCGGTGCTGCGCCTCAAGGGCAAGGGCCTGCCGGAATTCGGCAACGGCCATTACGGCGAAATGTATTTGCGCGTCGACGTGCATGTGCCCGAGAAACTTTCCGGTGAGGAGCGCGAGCTGTACGAGCGGCTACGCACCCTCGGCGGCAAGCCGGCCGGGCGCTTCTCGAGGATGTGGAAGTAACCCGTAACAGGGCGAGCCGTGAACCCGCACCGCCGCGACATTGAGGAACTCTACGCCCACCTGCACAGCGGCGCGGACGGCCTGAGCCAGGCCGACGCCAAGCGCAGGCTCGCGAAGTACGGGCCCAACCTCATCGAGGAAATCGGCGCACTGCCGCCCATCGCGGGACTGCCCTTTGCCGCGGGGCTGTTCCTCGCCAAAAAGCTGCCCCTTGTCCGCAAGCTGCTTGGCGAATTCACCCACTTCTTCGCGCTGATCCTGTGGCTCGCGGCCGGGCTTGCCTTCTTCGCCGAGTGGCGCGAGCCTGGCCAGGGCATGGCCACGCTGGGCTATGCCATCCTCGGCGTGATCCTGGTCAACGGGCTGTTCTCGTTCTGGCAGGAATACCGCGCCGAGAAGGCGCTCGCCGCGCTGCGCGACCTGTTGCCGCGCCACACCACCGCGTTGCGCGACGGCAAGGCGGTGCAGGTACCGGTCGCGGAACTGGTGCCGGGCGACGTGGTGCTGCTTGCGGCGGGCGACGACGTGCCCGCCGACTGCCGCCTGATCGAGGCTTTCGGCGTGCGCGTCAACACCGCCAATCTTACCGGCGAGTCGAAGCCGATGGCGCGCAATGCGGCCGCCGAACCCGAGGAGCAGGCCATGCTGCGGCGCGACATCCTACACGCCGGCACCTCGCTGATCTCGGGCGAGGCGAAGGCCATGGTGTACGCCACCGGCATGCACACCGAATTCGGCAACATCGCGCGCCTCACACAAACCGCGCGTGAACCGCTCTCGCCGCTGCAAAAGGAGATTGCGCGGCTCTCCCGGCTGGTCGCGCTGTTCGCCACCCTGCTCGGTGTTGTATTTTTCCTTATCGGCCGGATGATCGGCCTGTCGTTCTGGGAAAACCTGGTGTTCGCGATCGGTATCATCGTCGCCAACGTGCCGGAGGGCCTGCTGCCCACCGTCACGTTGTCGCTCGCGATGGCGACGCAGCGCATGGCGAAGAAGAACGCGCTGGTGCGCCACCTGCCCGCCGTGGAAACGCTGGGCTCGGCCACCGTGATCTGCAGCGACAAGACCGGCACATTGACGCAGAACCGCATGAGTATCCGGCAGGTGTTCTATTCCGGCATGCTCATGGAACCCGGCGAACTGGAAGGAGCCGAGCCGCTGTTCGCGATCATGCGCAATTGCCACGACCTGCGCCGCGTCGAGCAGAACAAGCATGAAGTATGGCAGGGCGACCCGATGGAAGTCGCGCTGCTGCAGGGCGTGCCGCCGGGTGGCGCGGTATTCCCGCGCGTCGGCGAAATCCCGTTCGACACCGAGCGCAAGCGCATGTCGGTGATCTGCGACACGCCGCACGGCCGCAAGCTGTACTGCAAGGGCGCCCTGGAAAGCGTGCTGCCGCTGTGCGATGCCATCCTGCTGAATGGCAGGCAGCATCGGATGGATGAAGCCTGCCGTACCGAGCTGCTGGCGCGGCAGGAACAGATGGCCGAACAGGGGCTGCGCGTGATCGCACTCGCGTATCGCAATTTGCCGCAGCATGCCGCGATGGGCGAAGCCGAGCTGATTTTCGCCGGGTTGATTGGCCTTATCGACCCGCCGCGCGAGGGTGTCCCCAAGGCAATCGCCACCTGCAAGGCCGCCGGCATCCGCGTAATCATGATCACCGGAGACCACCCCGAGACCGCGAGCGCGCTGGCGCGCGAGATCGGCATGGCGCATGTGCCGCTCGCCATCACCGGCGACAGGCTGCGCCGCATGTCGGAGACCGACCTGCAACTGCTGCTCGACGAACCGGGAGTGCTGTTTGCGCGCACCGGCGCCGACCAGAAGATGCGCATCGTGCAGGCGCTGCAGCGCAAGGGCGAGATCGTCGCGGTGACCGGCGACGGGGTGAACGACGCGCCGGCGCTGAAGTGCGCCGACGTGGGCATCGCGATGGGAGTCTCAGGCACCGATGTCGCGAAGGAAGCGGCCGACATCATCCTGCTCGACGACCACTTCGCTACCATCGTCGCCGCGATCGAGGAAGGGCGCGCGGTGTTCGACAACCTGCGCAAGTTCCTCACCTACATCCTCACCTCGAACATCCCCGAGCTGGTGCCCTACCTCGCCTTCGTGCTGTTCAGGATTCCGCTGCCGCTGACCATCATCCAGATCCTTGCGGTCGATCTCGGCACCGACATGCTGCCTGCGCTGGCGCTCGGCGCGGAAAAGCCCGGCCCGGACACCATGCAGCGCCCGCCGCGCCCGCGCGGCGAGCGGCTGCTCGACTGGGGTACGCTGCTGCGCGCCTACCTGTTCCTGGGCCCGCTGGAGGCGGTTGCGGGCATGGCTGCGTTCTTCTTCGTGCTGCACGGGGGCGGCTGGCAATACGGAAGCCTGCCGGGATACCACGGCAACCTCTACCTGCAGGCCACCGCGGCCTGTCTCACGGCGATCATCGCGATGCAGGTGGTCAATGTGTTCCTCTGCCGCCATCCGACGCTGTCCGCCTTCGGCCGTGGTTACCGCCGCAACCCGCTGATCTGGTACGGTATCGGCTTCGAGCTGATGCTGTTGCTGTTGATCGACTACACCCCGTGGGGCAACACGCTGTTCGGCACCGCGCCGCTGGGGATCGAGGTCTGGCTGTTCATCGTCCCGTTCGGGATAGGCATGCTGCTGCTGGAGGAGTTGCGCAAGGCGGCGGTGCGCAGGCGGAAGGCGTGAATGCCGCCGCTCAGGCAATAAGGCAATGCCGTCATACCGGCGAAGGCCGGTATCCAGTGGTGCGCAAAGCACACCTATTGATAATTGCTGGATTCCGGGTCAAGCCCGGAATGACGGGCTCGCAGCAATACTTACCATTTTGCTACTTGTCCAGCGCGTTGGCGATGTCGCGCCGGTGCTCCTCTTCCATGACCAGGATGTCCTCCAGCACGCGCCGCAGGCCGTATTCCTTGAGCGCCTCGGCCTGGGCGATGCGCTCCTTGTAGCGCTTGATCGCGTACTCCTCGCCCGCGAGGTCCTGCTTGAGCATCTGTACGCTGTCCTTGGAGATTTCGCGCTTCTCCACGTCCACCGTGGGCACGCCGCCGAGCGAGTCGATTTGGTCGGAGAGCAGAACGGCATGCGCCATCTCCTGCTGCGCGTGGATCAGCAGCTCCTTCTGGATGGAATCGTATTGCGCGCCGTGGATCGCTGAGGCGTGCTGCGTGTACTGGATGGCCGCCGCATATTCCCATTCCAGATCCTTGTTGAGTTCGGCCAGCAGCTTCTTCATGGTGATCTTCATCGGGAGTCTCCTGTCGTTTGGCGAAATAGTCGGTTTGCAATAATGGCGGCCCCATCTTAGCAAGTAGCCGCGCGGTGCGCTACCCGTACCCGGGCCATATCCCCAAACCCGGCGCTATCGGTTAAGCTACGCCCCTTCCGTAAACACTCTTATCCGCAAAGCAAAATGGCCCAATACGTAATGTCGATGCTCCGCGTGAGCAAAATCGTCCCGCCCAAGCGTCAGATCATCAAGGACATCTCCCTCAGCTTCTTCCCCGGCGCGAAGATCGGCCTGCTCGGCCTCAACGGTTCGGGCAAGTCCACCGTGCTGCGCATCATGGCGGGCGTGGACAAGGAATACGACGGCGAGGTGCAGCGCGAGCCGAACATCCGCATCGGCTACCTGCCGCAAGAGCCGCAGCTCGACCCCGAATGGACGGTGCGCCAGGAAGTGGAGTCCGCCTTGGGCGAGGTCATGCAGGCGCAGAAGAAACTCGACGAGGTGTATGCCGCCTATGCCGAGCCGGACGCCGACTTCGACAAGCTCGCTGCCGAGCAGGCGCGCCTCGAAAACATCATCGCCGCAGGGGGCAGCGATGCCGCACACCAGATGGAGATCGCCGCCGACGCGTTGCGCCTGCCGGATTGGGATGCGGTCATCAAGAACCTCTCCGGCGGCGAGAAGCGCCGCGTGGCGCTGTGCAAGCTGCTGCTGGAAAAGCCCGACATGCTGCTGCTCGACGAGCCGACCAACCACCTCGACGCGGAATCGGTCGAGTGGCTCGAGCAGTTCCTCGTGCGCTTCCCCGGCACCGTGGTTGCCGTGACCCACGACCGCTACTTTTTGGATAACGCCGCCGAATGGATTCTGGAATTGGATCGCGGCCACGGCATCCCGTGGAAGGGCAACTACTCGAGCTGGCTGGAGCAGAAGGAGGCGCGGCTGGAGCAGGAGAACAAACAGATCGATGCGCACATGAAGTCGATGAAGCAGGAACTGGAATGGGTGCGCCAGAACCCCAAGGCGCGCCAGGCCAAGTCCAAGGCGCGCCTGAACCGCTTCGAGGAACTCTCCAACACCGAATACCAGAAGCGCAACGAGACGCAGGAAATCTTCATCCCGGTCGGCGAGCGGCTCGGCAACGAGGTCATCGAGTTCGAAGGCGTCAGCAAAGCCTACGGCGACCGTCTGCTGATCGACAACTTCAGCTTCAAGGTGCCTGCGGGCGCGATCGTCGGCATCATCGGCCCGAACGGCGCGGGTAAATCGACAATGTTCCGCATGATCACCGGCAAGGAACAGCCGGATTCCGGCACGGTGAAGATCGGATCGACTGTGAAGATCGCCTTCGTCGACCAGTCGCGCGAAGGGCTGGAGAACAACAAGACTGTGTTCGACGCGATCTCCGGCGGCAACGAGATTCTGACCGTGGGCAAATACGAAACCCCGGCGCGCGCCTACATCGGCCGCTTCAACTTCAAGGGCGCGGACCAGGGCAAGATCGTCGGGCAACTGTCAGGCGGCGAACGCGGTCGCCTGCACCTCGCGCAGACGCTGATCTCCGGCGGCAATGTGCTGTTGCTCGACGAACCCTCCAACGACCTCGACGTGGAAACCCTGCGCGCCCTCGAAGACGCCCTGCTCGAATTTGCCGGCTGCGTGATGGTCATCTCCCACGACCGCTGGTTCCTCGACCGCATCGCCACCCACATCCTCGCGGCGGAAGGCGATTCCAAGTGGACGTTCTTTGACGGCAACTATCAGGAATACGAGGCGGACAAGAAGAAACGCCTAGGCGAAGAGGGCGCGAAGCCGAAGCGGATTCGGTATAAGCCGATTAGTAGATAACACACCGTTCACCCTGAGCCTGTCGAAGGGTGCCCTCTCCCTCAGGGGGAGGGTTAGGGTGGTGGCCGGGGTGCTGGCTAACCTGCGCAGCACAGACTAGAATGGACTTCATCCAGAAGCAGGAGGCAACAATGAGCGACCGCATCACCATTGATCCCGCTGTATGCCACGGCAAGCCCTGCATACGCGGCCTGCGCTATCCGGTGGAAAATGTGCTGGAGTGGCTGGCTAGTGGCATGACCACCGAAGAGATACTGAGCGACTACGAAGACCTGGAACGTGAGGATATCCTGGCCGCGCTTTCCTACGCCGCCCGCCTGACCCATGTGAAACGGCTGGAACGCCTGGCAGCATGAAATTCCTGGTCGATGCGCAACTGCCTCGGCGCTTCGCCCAATGGTTGAATGAAGCGGGGCATGATGCGCTGCATACTCTCGACCTGCCGAGGAAGAATCTCACCGCCGATAGCGAGCTTATTACCCGAGCCATGCAGGAGGGCCGTATCGTCATCAGCAAGGATGACGACTTCGTGCAGTCCTATCTGCTGACGGGTGAACCGTTGCTGCTATTGATCTCAACCGGCAACATCACCAACATAGAGCTGGAAAAAATTCTGCATGCCAATTTGAGTGGGATCGAAGCGGCGTTTGCATCCGGCAGATTTGTCGAGGTCACTCGCGAAGCGTTGGTGGTGCATGAATGAAAACAAATGCGATTAATAATTCAATCTCCCACGACCGCTGGTTCCTCGACCGCATCGCCACCCATATCCTCGCGGCGGAAGGCGATTCCAAGTGGGTGTTCTTCGACGGCAACTACCAGGAATATGAGGCGGACAAGAAGAAGCGCTTGGGTGAAGAAGGGGCGAAGCCTAAGCGGATTCGGTATAAGCCGATTAGTCGGTAAGCTACAAATAACTCCGTTCGTGGTGAGCCTGTCGAACCATGAGTGGAGTTGTGTGACTGGCAAACCCACACACCACAGACTAGAATGCATCCATCAATAATGGAGGTGAGCCATGCAGGCAGTCGAATTTGTCAGCAAAGCGCATGACGGCGTGGTGGACTTGCCGCGCGAGCTTCAGAATTGGAACGGCAAACAGGTGCGCGTGATCCTGCTGGATGAAGGGGCGGGCGCAAAAGAGGCAAAGCCAGTTGCAGGAAATAATGTCTGGGAAAGAACCGCTGGTGCGTGGCAGGGCGAACCACTGGTCCGGGAGCCGCAGGGCGAGTATGAAAAGCGTGCGGAGCTGGATTGATGCTTTACTTGCCGGATACCAACGTCTGGATTCACCATCTCAACAATACATCCTCCATCGTCAAAGGCCGGCTTGCAGCGCACACTCCGTCACAGGTCGTTTTGTGCGACGTGGTAAAGGCGGAGCTGTTCTACGGCGCATTCAAGAGCGCGCGCCGCGATGCAAATCTGGCCTTGCTCGAATCGTTGTTCCCCGAATTCAATAGCCTTCCGTTTGATGGCAAGGCGGCGCGACTTTCTGGAGAAATTCGCGCCGACCTTGCGCGAAAAGGTACGCCTATCGGCCCCTACGATTTACAGATTGCGGCAATTGCGTTAGCGAATGGCTGCACGCTGGTATCGCATAACACAAGAGAGTTTTCACGCATCGCGGGGTTGAAGTTGGAGGATTGGGAAGTGGAGAAATAATTGCGATGCTGACCCCGTTAGTTCGATTTTTACTCGAAGCATATTTAGTGTACTTGCTGGAAGAATATGACAAAGAATAACTTTCCGATTGTGTCATCTGATATTCGTTCTCTAGAAGGAATGGCGAGCAGTTCATTTCCAGCTTTCGGGATATCGCTTACCTCTGCGGCTGAGGGGCGGCCTGATTCTCTGACTGCATATCCGATTGCGTCCATGGCAACGGATCCATGCCCGCCGAGTAACGCTCGCAATGATGAGGTGGTTGTGTATCGTCTTGTGTCGGGCAGTCCGCTGACCAAGGAGGACTTCTTGCCTACGTGCATGGACGAGGGGTTTCCACACAGAGAATTTCCTCCAGAAAAATTGTGTATTGCGCAAGGAGTGTCAGTATTTACAAGCGAGAATGCGATAGACAAGAAAAGAAAACGTTATCAAAAATTAAATGAAAAGCTCATCGCGATCGGAATAATTTACAAGGAAGACGGACGTGTTTTGGAAACGTGTTCAAAGTTCCACCTTACATGGTGGCTAGAGACTGATGTTCCTCATCGCAATTTCAGATTGGTGACCAATAATGCCACAGCATAATATTGAAAATGTCATCAAGGAATTGGTACCTTGGGAGGTACTTGATTACTACGATGGCCCAAAGTTATATAGCTGCAAAGATAACGTTGGGCAAATTTATTTGGTCTATTGGCTTGATGGAGTGAGGGAGCTAAATAGCTGGCTATATTTGCGAGTCAGTCCCGCTCGTTATTTAGCATTAAAGAATGCTCACATTTCAATTTCAAAAGCATTGTCCGAGCCAGAAGAGGGCTTCGCATACGAAGTCAAATTCTCACCAACGCAATTTGATATTGCCCTCCTAAAACAATCTCAAATTAAGCCGGAGTGGCTTCCAGAAGCCGATGACTTTCTTGATCTTCCATCGTCAACATTACCGGCAAAAATTTCAACTGCACTTGAACAGGCTAAGGCAACGAATCGCCAAGTATTCGATGTGGCTCTCGGAAGAATCTCCAATCAATACGAAATTGGCTGTGGAAAGTTAGGGAAGATTCTGGAGGCTGTGCAGAATGCCGTGAATGCTTTTGCCTGCGCTTCGAATCGGGAATTAAAGCGTATTCCTGAGGAAGTTAAGTTTAAGAATGAATTGCTCTTCACGACAGTTTTTGCGAGCTCCATAGGTATTAGATTGCAGTCAAAATCTGGTGAGCTTGTTAGTAATGACGAGGGTGTTCAGGCGGCAAAAATATTGGCTGAACTTCTACGAGATACCGATGTACCTGAATGCATACCAGAGAGGCTCAAAAGCTTTAATGTGTTAGCAAGAAGCAGATTTAAGCATTTACTTCATGTGTTGGTGGATTCGGAAGTCTCTTTGTCAACGGATTGGAGCTCGCCTTTCGGTAGTGAGGTGAGTTCTCGTATAAGCTTCGACAAGCTCAAGCGCACTCTTCAAAAACTTGAAGAGACGGATGATGCAATGACACAAATACGGACTTACTCGGGAAAGCTTGTTGGTGTAGATATTGAGAGTGATTTCTTTGCAATGATTCCTAACGATGGTCAGTTGATTAAGGGGAAACTTTCTAAACAATTAGAAGGTGGACACTTTGAAGTTCCAAGTATGATTACTGCAATAGTTCAAGAGGTCTGTGTCGTTGATCCGCTTACAGAAAGGGAAAAGTGGACTTACACATTGTTTGAAGTTTCGAGCAATCAGAGTTAAAGGGGCTATCGAGCTAGAGCTAATGGGGTCAGCATCGCAATAGTTTTCCAGCCATCGCCCGCAAGGGCGATTTTCTTTTCTGAGTCATGGAGGCAAGCACCATGGAGTTGATCGAACTCGGCCTGGACAGCCAGCTTCAGGAACAGGCCGGCAAGCTGTGCGAGCCGAGCCAGCGCCTAGCGCGCGTGACGGCTGTGGACCGCGGGCGCTATGTGGTGCGCAACGAAGCGGGCGAGGTACCCGCCGAGCTGACGGGCAAGTTCCTGCACGCCGCCGCCTCTGCCGTGGACATGCCCTGCGTGGGCGATTGGGTGTGCGTGCAGTATCACGATGCGGCGTCGCATGCGAGCATCCATGAGGTTGTGCCCAGAAGGTCTTTCCTGCGGCGCAAATCTCCCGGCAAGAACATCGATTTCCAGATGATCGCGGCGAACATCGATGTCGCCTTCGTCGTGCAGTCGTGCCATTTCGATTTCAATGTGCGCAGGCTGGAGCGCTACCTGGTGATGGTCAACGAGGGGCATATCGAGCCGGTGCTGCTGCTGACCAAGACAGACCTGGTGAGCCCTGCCGAACTGGAGCGCATGCAGGCGAACATCCGCGCGGCGGGCATCACGGCCAACATCATCCCGCTGAGCAGCGTGACGGGCGAAGGCGTCGCCCAAGTGCAAGAATTCATGCTGCCGGGCAAGACCTATTGCCTGCTCGGTTCTTCTGGCGTGGGCAAGACGACGCTGATCAACCAGTTGCTGGGCCATGATGAACTGGAGACGGGCACTGTGAGCGGCACCGGCGAGGGCCGGCACACCACCACGCGCCGCCACTTGGTTGCGCTCGACAACGGCGCACTGCTGATCGACATGCCGGGGATGCGCGAACTGGGCATCTTGAGCGCGGGCGAAGGGCTGGATGATAGCTTCGCCGACATCGCGGCGCTGGCCGCGCACTGCCGCTTCGCCGATTGCAGCCACAACAACGAGCCGGGCTGCGCGATCCGCAAGGCCATCGAGAGCGGCGCACTGGACCCGGCGCATTACCAGGGCTACCTGAAGCTCAAGGCCGAGTCGGACTTCAACGAGATGTCTTACCTGGACAAGCGCAAGAAGGACAAGGCGTTCGGGAAGATGGTGAAGTCGGTGTTGAAAGAGAGGCGGAAGTGAAACAATCGACGGGCGTTTGGATTATTCTGGGCACAAGAAACCGGCAAGAAGGAGGGCGCAAGAAAGGAAAGGTGCTAAGCTCGGGTTGTTTTTGTTAAACCCAAGTTTGTTCCTCCGTATTTTCACATGTTGACGTTCGAGCGCTATGCTGGATTTCACCGAATACACCAAGATCTTCATCAGCCTGTTCGCGATCCTTGATCCGATCGGGATCATTCCCATCATCATTCTGTTTACTGCGGAGATGACGGCAACCAAGCGCGCCCAGGTCGGGCGCCTCGCTTCGCTGACAGTGTGCGCCATCCTGCTGGTGGCCTTGCTGATCGGGCAACCGCTGCTGGCGTTCTTCGGTATCAGCATCAATTCTTTCCTTGTGGCAGGCGGCATCTTGTTGCTGCTGATGGCGATCAAGATGATGCTCGGCAGCTTTTACGAAAACGGTAACAGCAAGCAAGCCAAACCTGACGGCGAGACAGTTTCGGCGAATGCGATCGTGCCTTTGTCCACACCGTTGCTGGCGGGCCCCGGCTCGATCAGCGCGGTGATCGTGGAGGCGCACAAGGCAGACGGCTTTCAGCATTATCTGATCATGGGCCTGATCATCGTCCTGCTCAGCGTCACTGTCTGGCTGACCTTCCTGATCGCGCCCTGGGTCGCGCAGCGGCTGGGCAAGATCGGCATCAATGTGTTCACCCGCCTGATGGGGCTGATACTCGCCGCGATCGCGGTGGAGTTTGTCGCCAGCGGCATGCGCGGCCTGTTTCCGGCGCTCGGCTGACCGAAATAATCAGGGACAGACCACGATTTCGCTTGAATGAAAATCATGACCAAGAAAACTTCTCGTAAACTGCGCAACATCCACCCCGGCGAAGTGCTGCGTGAGGAGTTCCTGGTGCCGCTCGGTATTTCGCAATACCGCTTGGCAAAGGAGATCGGCGTGACCGAGGCGCGCATCTCGGCGATCGGTTCCGGCAAGCGCGCGATCACGGCGGCACGGCCTTGCGGCTGGCGGCTTTCTTCGGCACGAGCAGCGGTTTCTGGATGGGGTTGCAGGCGGATTACGATACCGAGGAAGCGGCAAAGGAGCTTGGCGATCAGTTGGCGCCGATACACCGCTTCGAGTCGCTGGCTGCATGAGTGCCAAAGGCGGCGCGAATTTTTGAAAGAGCATGACGTGACACCATGAACCTGGACCCTCGCACGCTGCTGTTCTCCCTGATGCTGGTCTATGCGCTGTCGGTGCTGGCGCTGTTCCTTGCCGCCTATGGCCGGAACGGCGGCGGCAGGCACGACGGCATGGGCAAGTGGGCGGTGGCGATGCTCCTGGAGACGCTGGTCTGGACACTGATCGCAGCCCGCGGCATCGTCCCGGATGTGCTCTCGATCATCGCCGCCAACGGCCTCAAGGCGGCCTCGCATGCGCTGATCCTCGCGGCTATTTACGAATTCCAGCGGCGCGAGGCGCCGCGCTGGCAGTACTGGCTGCCGGTCGCGCTGACGCTGCTGCAGACAACCTTGCTGGTGGACGATCTGCAGGGGCGCTTCATCTGGGGCGGCCTGGTTTACGGCCTGCAGATGGCGCTGATCGCGCGCGCCCTGCTGTCCGACCGCGAGACCCGTGCGGGCCGGGCGTGGCGGGTGCTGTTCATCGGCATCGTCATGATCATGCTGGTGCTCGCGCTGCGCGCGGCCCTGGCGCTGTTCGGCCTGAGCGAGATCGCGCAGCCGCAGAAGGCCTTGCCCATCCACCCCGTCCAGCTCTTCACCTATGTCGCCGTCATGGCGACTGCGCTGCTGGGCTCGATCGGCTTCGTGCTGATGGTCAAGGAGCGCACGGATCGCGAGATCATGCGCCTCGCGATGACCGACAGCCTCACGCGCATCCCCAACCGGCGCGCCCTGATGGAATGGGCCGAGCATGCCCTGGCACGGCGCGATGGGGCGCCACTGGCGTTACTGATGATAGACGTGGATCACTTCAAGCGGATCAACGACACCTACGGTCACCCGACGGGGGACGAAGTGCTGCGCAAGATCGCCGAGCTGCTTGAAGGGCGGTTGCGCGGCTACGACTTCATGGGGCGCTACGGCGGTGAAGAATTTTGCGTGGTTGCCCCGGACACCGACCGCGAAGGCGCCCTGGCGCTGGCCGAATCCTTGCGGGCGATCATCCACGCCACCCCGTTTACCGACGCAGGCAAGGCAATCGCCCTCTCGGTGAGCATCGGCGTCGCGCTCTGCCCGTCCAACGCTAAGTGCGAACTGAAGGAGATCCTGGCGGAAGCGGATGCCGCGCTTTATGCGGCCAAGCAGGCGGGACGCAATAGGGTGGTCTGCTTCGGCATGGAGAGCGCGTAATGGAAATGAAGAAGATCAATTCGGGCAGGCTGCGCGCCATCGGCTACGATACGCGCGCCCGGTTGCTGCAGGTGCAACTCGACGACGGCAGTACGCTGCAGTATGGCGGAGTCGGCGAGGATACCTGGCGCCGCTTCAGTGGCTCGGGGGCGGCGTGGAGCTTCTACCGCGACAACATCGAGGAGGAGTTTGCAGCGAAGCGTGTCTCCGGCAACGGGCATGGAGAGGCCAACACTCCACATAATGAAGCTCACCATGCCCGCTCCCCTCTCCTCAATCCTCTCCCGCAAGCGGGCGAGGAGGCGAACGAATCGCTACGCGAATTTCATGTTACTGCTCCCGCAGGCAAGAACCCGCTCGACGAGTTGTTCCGCAAACCCTGAGCGCGTCCGTGCTGAATCGCTGAATGAAAAATAATCCGTATACGGTGGCTGTCATCGGCGGCGGCCCGGCCGGGCTGATGGCGGCCGAGGCGCTGGTTGAGGGCGGTGCGCGGGTCGATCTCTACGATGCCATGCCGACCGTGGGGCGCAAGCTGCTGCGGGCGGGCAAGGGAGGCCTCAACATCACGCATGCCGAGCCGCTGGAGGATTTCCTCTCGCGTTACGGCGCGCGCCGCGCCGAGATCGAGCCGCTGCTCGAAGGATTCGGGCCGGATGCGCTGCGGGAGTGGGTGCATGGCCTCGGCATCCAGACCTTTGCCGGCAGTTCGGGGCGCGTGTTTCCGTCCGACATGAAGGCCGCGCCGCTGCTGCGCGCCTGGCTGCGCCGTTTGCGCGAGAACGGCGTGCATTTTCACCTGCGCCATCGCTGGCGCGGCTGGGCCGATGAAAGCGCGGATGGCAAAACCGTCGCGCTGCGTTTCGACACGGTCGGGGGAGAGGCCATTGTGCAGGCCGATGCGGCGGTGCTCGCGCTGGGTGGGGGAAGCTGGGCGCGGCTCGGCTCCGACGGCGCATGGGTGACGCTGCTTGCACAGCTCGGCATCCCTGTCGCGCCGTTGCGGCCCGCGAATTGCGGTTTCGATGCCGGATGGAGCCTGCACTTCAGCGAGAAATTCGCCGGGCAGCCGCTGAAGGCGGTGGGCGTGAGCTTCACCGGTGCGGCGGGCCATGTCCATTCCAGGCGCGGCGACGTGATGGTGACAGCAACGGGGGTGGAAGGCGGCCCGATCTATGCCCTGTCCGCGATGCTGCGCGACGAAATCGAGGCAAGGGGCGAGGCCGTCATCCGCATCGACCTGGCACCCGGCAAGGACCTGCAGCGGATCAGCGCCGAAGTGAATCACCCGCGCGGTTCACGCTCGATGTCCAGCCATCTGCAGAGCCGGGCGAAGATCGCGGGCGTGCAAAGCGGGCTTTTGCGCGAGTTGCTGCCGAGGGAGGATTTCGACCGCCCCGAGCGGCTGGCCGCCGCGATCAAGTCCCTGCCGCTGCGCCTCATCGCGCCGCGTCCGCTGGACGAAGCGATCAGCAGCGCGGGCGGCGTGCTCTTCGAGGCGCTGGACGGGCGCCTGATGGTGCGCGACCTCCCCGGCGTGTTCTGCGCCGGCGAGATGCTCGACTGGGAGGCGCCCACCGGCGGCTACCTGCTGACCGCCTGTTTCGCCAGCGGACGCCACGCCGGCCGTGGCGTGCTGGAATGGCTCGCGGGCGTCCGCCGTGCCGAGAAGGATTAGCGCTGGCGGGAACGGCCAGTACGCGGTCTCACCACCCTGAACTGGGGTGTTGCCTGTATTCCATATTAAAGAAGCGCAAAGGCATCATGTTCGACGTCCTTTGAATCCCGGGAGAACATGAATGAGAACCCATGCGATTCTGCTCTGCCTGCTGGCGGCGGGAGCCCCCCGGCAGGCGCATGCCGAGGCTCCCGCAGGCTGGAACGGATGCTACATGGGGGTCAATGCCGGATATGGCTGGGCCCACATAAGCGGCACTGACTTGGCCATCGGCGCTCCCATCGGTTCCGCCACGGCCAGCGGCGGCGCGCTCGGGGGGCAGTTGGGTTGTGACCGCCAGACCGCTGACTGGGTGTGGGGCGCGCAACTCTCCGCGGACAAGGCGAATTTAAGCGGGAGCCACCAGTACCTCAACGGCAGCGGCCCTGCGGATACCGTCACCTACGACATCAAGTCCCTGGTTTCCCTTACCGGCCGGATCGGCTATGAGCTTCGGCCGGCCACGCTCGCCTACCTGAAAGGCGGGGGTGCATGGGCGAGAACCAGCCACGACGATTCCGACCCGGCCCCGCTTTTCGGCGTGCCCTATACCGGGAACACGAAAGCCACGCGCGGCGGGTGGATTCTGGGCATCGGCCTGGAGCGCAAGATCGGCCGGAACGTATCGGCTTATGTGGAGTACAGCTACGCGGATTTCGGCAGCAAAACGGTCACGATCGCCTACACCGACGGGGTGATCGCCGATTATTCGTTCAGGCAGGAGCTGAGTTGCCTCGGACTCGGCGTGAACTACCGGTTCTGATCTTTCCCTTCTTTCTGATACCATCTCGACGGCTCCCGCGACCGTCCAAGGGAGTGGCCCAGTTTTAAACCGCGCCCGCAAGGGCGATTTCTTTTTCAGTTTCTTCAATAACCCATGACGCTCGCTTGGCAAGACGGCCTGCCCTATTCCACGCGCTTCGGCGACGTGTATTTTTCCGCCGATTCCGGGCTCGAGGAGACGCGCCATGTGTTCCTCGCGGGCAACCGGCTCGCGGAGCGCTTCGCGGCGCTGCCTGCGGGCGAGAGCCTCGCCGTCGGCGAGACGGGTTTCGGCACCGGGCTGAATTTTCTCTGCGCCTGGCAACTGTTCGAGCGGGTGGCACCATCGGGTGCGAGCCTGGATTTTTTCAGCATCGAGAAATTTCCGCTGGACGATGATGAGCTGCGTGCCGCACTCGCGCTGTGGCCCGAGTTCGTGCCGTTCGCGGACGCGCTGCTCGCGCGCTGGCGGCGGCACGTGCCGGGCTGGAACCGCTGGGTCTTCGCCAATGGACGCGTGCGGCTCACGCTTGCGATCGGCGATGTCGCTGAAGTGCTGACGCAACTGCAGGAAGGGGTCATGGATGCGTGGTTCCTTGACGGGTTCTCCCCCGCGAGGAATCCCGAGATGTGGAGCGGGGAAGTGGTGGCGGGCATCGCCCGCGCCTCGCGCCCTGCGGCGACGCTCGCGACCTACACCAGCGCGGGCTGGGTGCGGCGCGGCCTGCAAGAGGCCGGCTTCGCGGTGGAGAGGGTGCCGGGCTTCGGGCGCAAGCGCGAGATGCTGCGCGGCCAGATGCACACTCACTCCCCCACGCGGGGAGAGGGGAGCATGCGGAGCACGCCTGCCAGCGTCGTCGTCATCGGCGGCGGCATCGCGGGCTGTGCCGCCGCCCGCGCGCTGGCGCATCGCGGCATCGCGGTTACGCTGGTCGAGCGTGCGCCGCGGCTCGCAAGCGCGGCCTCGGGCAATCCGCGCGGCATCCTGCACGCGCGCTTCGGCGCGGGCGGCAATCCGGTGCACCGCTTCGTGCAGGCGGCCTACGGGCATGCGCTCGCGCTCATCGACGAGGTGTTGCCGGCGGATGGCGAACTGCGCGCCGAGTGCGGGCTGCTGCAGGTTGCGTTTTCGCCTAGCGAAGAGAGGCGCATCGCGAAGCTCGCCGAATATGAGTGGCCCGCGCACCTGCTGCGCCCGGTCGAGGCCGCCGAGGCGACGCGGCTCGCGGGGATGGAGATGGCCTACGGCGGGCTGTGGTTCCCCGGCGGCGGCTGGGTCGTGCCGTCCGCGCTCTGCGCGAGGCTCGCGGACGATGAACGCATCGAACTGCGCCTCGGCCATGCGGCGGAGGCGCTGACGAAATCGGATGCGGGCTGGCGCGTGGCGGGGCGCGACGAGTGCGGCGCGAACTGGGCCGTCGAGGCCGACATCGCGGTGGTCTGCTGCGCGCACTCGGCATTGGCCTTTGAGCAGTTCGCGCATTTTCCGCTCACACCGGTGCGCGGCCAGGTCAGCCTGCTGCCCGCGACTCCGGCCAGCCGGGCCTTGCATGCGGTGGTGTGCGGCGACGGCTATTGCGCCCCGGCGCTGGACGGCATGCATGTCGCGGGCGCGACGCATGCCTTCGGCGACGAGTCGCCCGGGGTGCGCGCCGCCGAGCACGAAGACAATCTCGCGAAACTTGCCGCACATTCGCCGGCCCTGCGCGCGGCGCTCGGCGAGGTGGATATCCAAAAACTGGAAGGCCGTGCCGCGATGCGCTGCTCGGCGCCCCTCGCGATGCCGCTCGTGGGCGAGGTGCAGCCAATGCTCTATTGCAGCCTCGCGCACGGTACGCGCGGTCTCATCAGCGCGGGGCTGGCCGGCGAGATCGTTGCGGCGCTGGCCTGCGGCCAGTTGCCGCCGCTGCCCCTGCCCATCTTCGCGGCGCTGGCGCCCGATTTGCGCGCCAAAAAGGTCGGGTGAATCCGAAACCATGGGGTTGGGGTAACATATCCGAATGGTTTTTATGGCCAGATATCAGGGATGAAATGACGAAGTCCAAGCAACTCGCGGCGCTGATCGGCCCTACCGTGATGGTACTCGCCGCCTCCGAGGCGATGAACCTCCGGATCTGGGCGGTCAACATTGCCCCCATCACTTACCTGAACGGCACGATATTGTTCGTCGCGGGCCTGGCCATCATCCGCGTGCATAATTACTGGGGGCCTCGCTGGCCGGTAATGGTGACGCTCACGGGGTGGTTTGCCCTGCTCATCGGCCTGTACCGCATGTTTGCTCCGCAGGCTCAACAGGCGGGGCAGAATTTCGCCACCTATGTGTTGCTGGCGGTGCTCTTCGTGATGGGAGCCTTTCTGGCCTTCAAGGGCTACAGCCGCAAAGAGGGCTGATCGAAACAGCGTGTATTCTTGACCGCAATAATCAACTGGAGAGCTACCTTGCAGAACCTACAACCGCACCCGGTCTGGGCGCACTTCGCCGCGCTGTGCGCGATCCCGCATCCTTCGTATCACGAAGCGGCGCTGCGCGAACACCTGAGCGAGTGGGCGCGGGCGCACAGCATCGCCGCCGTCGTCGATGGTGCGGGCAACCTGATCCTGAAAAAGCCCGGCAGCCCCGGCTGTGAATCGCTGCCCGGCGTGATCCTGCAGGGCCACCTCGACATGGTGTGCGAGGCCAATTCCGGCACGCAGCACGACTTCGAGCGCGATGCCATCAAGGCAGTGGTGCACGACGGCTGGGTAGTGGCTGAGGGCACCACGCTGGGCGCGGACAACGGCATCGGGGTCGCGCTCGCGCTGGCCGCGCTGCAAGAGCCGAGCCTGGTCCATCCGCCGCTGGAGGTGCTGCTCACGGTCAACGAGGAATCGGGCATGGACGGCGCGCGCGGGCTCGCGCCCGGCACCCTGCAGGGCAAGATGCTGGTCAACCTCGATACCGAGGAGTGGGGGCATTTTTACCTGGGCTGTGCGGGCGGCGTGGACGTGGAGGTGCGCCACGACTGCGCACGGGAAGAGGTGCCGCCGGACTATGCGCTGCTGCGCTTCGAGGTGTCCGGGCTGCGCGGCGGCCACTCCGGCATCGACATCCATCTCGTGCGCGGCAACGCGATCAAGCTGCTGGCGGAGGCGCTGCGCGACCTGTCCGCGCACACCGACCTGCGCCTGATCGAGATGAAGGGCGGTACGGCACGCAACGCGATTCCGCGCGAGGCCTATGCGGTCTGCGCGCTGCCCGAAGCGATCGCATCGACGATCGACGAGTGGGTGCGGCACCGCCACGAGGCATGGCGGCAGCGTTATGTGGAGGAGGATGCGAACGTGACGTTCGCCTGCCGGCATGACGACGCGCCGCCGGACAGAGCCATTTTGCGCGTGGAGCAGGAGCGCCTGCTCGCTTTCCTAGACACCACCGCGAGCGGGGTCGAGCGCATGAGCGAGGACTTCCCCGGCGTAACCGACACCTCGGCCAACCTCGGCGTATGCGCGCTGGAGCAGGGCGCGTTCAAGGCGACGTTCAAGGTGCGTTCGCTGAGTGATGCGCGCGCCGATGCGCTGGCCGGCAAGCTGGTTTCCCGCGCGGCCGGCTACGGCCTGCGGGCCTGGAAGGACGGTGCGTATCCGGGCTGGACGCCGAACCCGTCCTCCGGCTTGCTCGCGCTGTGCCAGCGGGTCTACACGAAACAGTTCGGCCAACCCGCCGGCCTGCAGGTGATCCACGCCGGGCTGGAATGCGGCCTGCTCGCCGCGAGCCATCCGCATCTGGACATGATCTCCTTCGGCCCCGACATCCGCGGCGCGCATGCGCCCGGCGAGCGGGTGGAGATCGAATCGGTCGCGCGCTGCTGGACTTTGCTCAAGGCGGTGCTACATGAATTGGCTACGGCCTAGGCAGTGCCCCAGCGGATATAATGCGCGCGCACTGGCCTGGTGCTGCTGTCCGGGCCGTGCAGCATAGTCAAATCATTTTCCCAGGAGAACCTTATGAAAAAACTCATCATCGTTGCCCTTGTCGCCCTGTTTGCCGCTAACAGCGCGCTGGCCGCTGACGATTGCGCGGCCAAGGCTGCCGAGAAGAAGCTGGCCGGCGCAGCCAAGAACAGCTTCATGAAGAAATGCGAGAAGGATGCCGCCGCCGCGCCTTCCTGCGAAGCTCGCGCTGCCGAGAAGAAGCTGGCCGGTGCGGCGAAGAACAGCTTTATGAAGAAGTGCGAGAAGGACGCTGCCGCTGCCAAGTAAGCAGGCGGTTTTTTAACGGACGGGCAAGGCTTGCGCCTTGCCCGTTTTGTTTTCGGCAGCATCCGTGTGGCCTGGCCAGAGTTGGCAGCCTACGCCTTCTTGCCCTGCGGTCCTCTACATAAACGACCTACTTCACCCGTGCGAGGCGGGATAGTAGATTGCAAACACGTAAATGCTCATCCCTCGCTTGGTGAGCATGTTCTGCACAGCGATCCTTCTTACAGAATGCGGAGGCAGGGCTATGAGTGAGGATCTGCGGCAACTGATAGAGGAAGCGACGCGGCTGGAGCTTAATATGGCCGAGGTCTACCTCGGCTTCCATCATCTGTTCCCCGATGACGCGCGCTTCTGGTGGAAGCTGGGCATCGAGGAAAAAAATCATGCGGCCCTGCTCATGAGCGGGAAACAGTATTTCCTGGAGGCGGGGATGTTTCCGGCCGAGTTGGTAGGCACCTCGCTGGCAACCTTGAAGAGCCTGAGCGGCGAGCTGGAAGGTGTCATCGGGCGCTGGGGAAGGCCTCGCCTGTCGAGGGCCGATGCATTCGATCTGGCCATCAGGCTGGAAGACTCGGCGGGGGAAATACATTTCCAGCATGCCATGCATGAAACAGAGCATCCCTCGAAAGCCATCAAGTTATTCCAGAGCCTGAATGAGGCCGATCTGGATCACGCCGACAGGATACGCAGCTACATGCGCCTGGCGAGCCTCTAAGATCAGTACGGCTTCAGCAGCGCCAGTTGCGCTGTATCGAGGTAGCACCATTCGCCCTCGGCCAGTCCCAGCTCATCGAGTTTCAGCAGGCCGATCTGTGTACGGCGCAGCGCGACGCAGTGGTTGCCGGCGGCTGCCAGCATGCGTTTTACCTGATGGTATTTGCCCTGCTCCAGCACGATCTCGATCTGGTGGTCATCGATCATGCGGCAAGTCACCGCCGCCAGCGGCGCAGGTTCGTCGTGCAGCTTCACGCCACGCAACAGTTGCGCGACCAGTTCAGGTGTGACCGGGTCATGCGTGATGGCGGCATAGACCTTGGGCACATGGTGTTTGGGCGAGGACTGTTTGTGGATGAACGGCCCGTCATCCGACATCAGCAGCAGACCGGTGGTGTCGTGGTCGAGGCGGCCGACCGGTTGCACGTCGCGCCGCGTGAATTGCTCCGGCAGGATGGTCAGCACGCCGGGATGGTGACTGGCCTTGCGCGAGCATTCGAAATTGGCCGGCTTGTTCAGCGCGATATAGACATGCTCGCGATAAGTCCACGCCTCGCCATAGAGGGTGAATTCGAGGCCATCGGTCTCGATGGCGAGGCGGCTGTCCCGGACGACTTTGCCGGCGATGCTCACCTCGCCCTCGGCGATCAGCTGGCTGCACCACTTGCGGGTGCCAAAGCCCTGCGATTGCAGGATGCGGTCCAGGGTTAGTTTGCTCATGTCGTGACTGTAGCGGTATCGGGGTGCGGTTCGGGATCGGTCAGCCCGGAAATTTTCCGTCCACGTAGAACCATTGCCCTTCCTCGCGCACGAAATTGCTGATCTCGTGCAGGCGATGGGCGCGGCCGCCGATCTTGTAGCGCGCGACGAATTCTACCGTGGCGCGGTCCGCCGATTCCGCGTGGTGCTTCTTCACTTCCAGCCCCAGCCACCTGGCGTCGTCCGCCGCGAGGTCAAGCGCGGCGGGGCGGGTGCTCGGGTGCCAGGTGGCAAGCAGGTAGGCTTCCAGCTTGAGCGCATAGGCGCTGTAGCGCGAGCGCATCAGGGCCGCTGCATCCGGCGCGGGCACGCCGCCGTGGTAGCGGCCGCAGCAGGCGGCGTAGTCCGCTGCGCCGCAGGGACAGGGCTTTGCGGCCATTAGCGGAACTCGCCCTGCCATACCACCGGCTCGATCTCGATCATGCCGGCGTCGCTGGTCATCATGATATGACCCTCCTGCATCGTGCATTGCAGTTGCATGGTGCGGCTGGCCAGCGCGGCGAGCGCCAGCGTGGTTTCGCCGGCCAGGTTGAGCACGGTGAGGTTGTTCAGGCGCTGCAGCTTGGCGCGGTTTTCATTCCACCAGATATTCGCCGCGCGGCCGTAGCTGACGACCACGACTTGCGCGGCGCGTCCGCTGGCTTTGCGGAGCGCGCGCTCGTCGGGCAGGCCGACTTCGATCCAGCGTTCGATCGCGCCGGTGAGGTCCTTCCGCCACAGGTCGGGCTCCTCGTCGCTGCTCAGACCCTTGCCGAAAGCCAGCGCTTCATCGGCGTACAGCGCGAAGGCGAGCAGGCGCACCATCATGCGCTCGTCGGTTTCCGAAGGGTGTCGCGCCAGGGTAAGTGAGTGGTCGGCGTAATAGTGCCGGTCCATGTCGGCGATCTGGAGGGCGGCTTTGAAGACGGTCGATTTGATGGCCATGGATACGTTCGGATGGATACTGTGCAGGTGCGCATTCTATCAGGGAGCACCAGGCATCCCGGATCTCGCTGGATGCAGCAAGTTTGACACACCCTCTCACGCTCCCTGATAATCCCCTCATGATTTCGCTCTCCGCATTCCATCCCGTCCGAGCACCCGCCGCCGTGCGCATGGCGTGGCGCTTCGCGTTTCGTGGCCTGGAGAGTTAGCGTTTAAGCAATAGTCGCTTCGGTTGTTTCCAAAGGGCCACGGAATGTTTCTGTGGCCTTTTTGTTTTTTATGTTGGAGAAATATGTCGTTGCCCGCAGCCTTTGTTTCGGTGATCCTGATCTGGTCCACCACGCCGCTCGCCATCAAGTGGAGCGCGCTGGGCTTCGGGCCAAGCTTTGCGGTGTTCTCGCGCATGGCAGCCGGCGCCTTGCTGTGTGCGGTGCTGCTTGCGCTGCTGCGCGTGCGTCTTCCGTTGCACCGCAAGGCGCTGCTGAGCTATGCGGCGAGCGGGCTGAGCATGTTTGGTGCGATGGCGCTGACTTACTGGTCGGCGCAATACGTCAGCTCGGGCATGATCTCGGTGCTGTTCGGCCTGTCGCCGCTGATCACCAGCCTGGGGGCGGCGCTCTGGCTGAAGGAGGAGGCGCTTACGCCGACCAAGCTGGCTGGCATGCTGCTGGGTGTGCTCGGCCTGGCGCTGGTGTTTCGCGGCGGGATGGGGCTGGGCGATGGAGCTGCTCTCGGGCTGGCGGCGCTGTTCGCTGCGGTGGCGGTGCAATCGCTGGGGCTGGTGTGGATCAAGCGCATCGGCGACGACAGCCCGCCGCTGGCAACGACGCTGGGCAGCCTGGTCGTTTCCCTGCCGCTGTTCTTCGCCGCATGGTGGTTGGACGATGGGAGCCTGCCGGCGGCATGGCCGGAGCGCGCGCTCGCGGCGACCCTGTATCTAGGTGTGTTTGGTTCGGTGCTTGGGTTTGCGCTGTATTACTACATGATCAAGCATATGGAGACGGGGCGCATTGCGCTGATCACGCTGGTCACGCCGGTGCTGGCCTTGCTGCTGGGGCATGGGCTGAACAACGAGGTGGTGCTGCCGCAGGTGTGGCTGGGAACGGGGAGCATCATCCTGGGTCTGTGCCTGCATCGCTGGGGCGGGCAATGGCTGGCGTATTTGCGTGCCCGTGGCTAGGGGCGCGCCTTGCCGGTCGCATCGGCGGCAGGGGCAAAAATAATGGCAAAAGCCACACCAAAAAAAGTAGAATAGCCCGAAAGTGCCGGTGGTTCGGCCGCGATAACCTCGGGGGTGATTTTGGTTGAGTTTTGTATGGAAAGCGTGGGCGGTTTCATGAAAAACAGACATGAATTCCCCCATGCCTGTTCTGATAGTTCGTTATGCCTCAGCAGCTAGAAAAACTTGCGATCCTGTTTGCCGATATCTGCGGCAGTACCGCGCTCTACGATAATCTTGGGGACAGTCTGGCGCGCCGCCTGATTGCGCAGTGCATTGCGACGATGGATGGCGAAATTTCAGCCCATCACGGCACGCTGATCAAGACCATCGGGGATGAAGTCATGTGCTCCTTCCCCAGCGCCGAAGCCGCCATGCATGCCGCCTGCGCAATGCAGCGCGCGGTGAAAAACGGTAAGTATGAAGGCGGCCATGCGATGCATATCCGCGTCGGCTTCAACTATGGCGAGGCAATCCGCGAGGCAGGCGATGTGTTCGGCGATACCGTCAACGTCGCCGCGCGCGTTGCCGCGATCACCCGCGCCGACCAGATCATGACGACCCAGGCCGTGGTCAATGCGCTGCCGCCCGATCTGCGCGAGAAGACGCGCCAGATCATGCGCGCCGAATTCAAGGGCAAGCAGGAGCACTTCGATATTTCCATCGTGATCTGGGAGATGGACGACATGCTGAGCACCCGCATCGGCACTCCCGTATTCCGCAAGTCACCGGAAAATATCGATGAGATAACCCTGCGCTACCGCGACCAGTCGCTCAAGGTCAACAAGGAGCGGCGCAGCGTGGTGCTGGGGCGCGGGGACGTCTGCGATCTTGTGGTGGAGAGCAGTTTCGCGTCGCGCCAGCACATCCGCATCGAATTGCGCTTCGGCAAATTTGTCGTGGTGGACCAGAGCACCAACGGCACCTATGTCCGCTTCGGCGACGGAAACGTGGTACGCCTCGCACGCGAGGAAATGATTCTGCAGGGATCAGGCTCCATCAGCCTCGGGCAGGCTTACACGGAGCATCCAGCCGAACTGGTCGAGTTTGCCGTGACTTCCAGCCACGCGCAGCGCCCGCCGGCGGAATAGGGGCGCAGGTCTTACGGGCCTGTCACCCGGGAAGGGCGTCCAGCGCAAGCTGCAATTGTTCGCACCATTTTTCCTGGGGTTCGAGTTTTGCAACCTGCTTCAGGCATTCGGCTGCTATCTGCATCAGGTCGCTGTTCCTGCCGTTTTGCCGCATGGACATCACGGCCATGTTGGCCAGATTGATCATGACCCGCTTGTTGTTCGGCAGCATGGCGTGTGCGTCGTTGAGCAGGCGGATCGCTTCATCCAGCTTGCCTTCCTTGGCCAGAACGACACCGCGGTCGTTGATCGCAATGACCTCCTGGCAGGATTTTTTGACCAGCTCCTCGCCTTGGTCAGACATGCCGGCCTGGCTGTATAGATCGCTGACCTGCGCGAGCAGCTCGGTGTTCTCGTGGTTATTCTTGACGATGGATTGCGCTATATCTTCGGCAGCTTCCTTGTTTCCGGTTGCCAGGAATAGCTGGGCGGCCTCAAGCATGATGCCGGTGGTGAGATGGCCATCATCCGCTTTGGCCAGTTCGGCAACTTCCCTGGATATCCTTCCCGCGCTCGCCAGATCGCCGGACTTGCTGTAGACCATCCCCTCCACTACCTTGGCGTGCAGGTTGGTCTCGGCGCTGTTGAATTCCTTGTTGATTTCCTTCAGGATCTGCAGCGCCTCGGCGGGGTCGTCGTTTTCCGAGCGTATCTTGGCCAGACCCAAATAGGCAACGGGGGTCTTGTGGATGGAAAATTCGCCCAGCTTGATGGTTTTCCGGAAAGCCGTTTCGGCCGTTTCCAGGTCGCCGCGCTTCTGTGCCAGCTCGCCGAGGCTCCTCTGGCGCACGACTGAATTCGGCGACAGCTCGGTGCAGCGCGCCAGCGCGCGCTGCGCCTCTTCCAGCTCACCGGCCTTTTCGTGGCTCTTGGCCAGCCAGTCGTGCGCCTCGAGGTAGGCCGGGTTGGCATTGATGACCTCGCGGAATAATTGCTGCGCCCGCGCCAGATCGCCATTGTAGAAGTAAGCCTTGCCCAGGCCGGTCCTGGCCCAGGGGATGTCGCGCTTGGCCAGGATCTGCTCGAATTCCTGCCGGGCACGCCCATACCTGCCCATGGTCAGCAGCGTGCCGGTCTTGATGCGCTGCAATTCCGTGGTATTGGTCTTGCTCGAGGCAAGCGCCTTGTCGCAAAGGGCGACGGTCCGATCATAATCCTTGTCGCGCACCGCCTTTTCGATATCGATGAGCATTGCTTTGCGGGTGAGCACTTTTTCCAGCCGGCTCTTCATCGTGGCCTCGTTGACCGGCTTGATGATGTAATCGTCCGGCATATATTCGGCAGCGCCAAAAACCAGGTCGGCGGTTTTTTCGGCGGTGATGATGATCCAGGCCGTCGCGAGCCCGATCAGGTCGCGATGTTTTGCCTCTTCGAGGACATGCTGGCCGGTTTTTCCGCCGCCCAGGTTGTAGTCGCACAGCACGACGTCGTACTTGTTCTTCTCCAGGAAGGCGATGGCCTCCTTGCCGTTGGTGACCGTGTCGATATTCCTGCTGCCGAATATTTTGAGCATTTCGCGCAGCAGCGCACGCATGCCCTGGAAGTCGTCGATGACCAGGAAGGATTTTCCGGCAAACAGGGCAGTGGTATCTTGGGGGATGTACATAAGTTCGCCTTGTCGCTCAGGGCAGGCGCAGGATAAAACAGCTTCCGCCGAGTTTCCCGCCGTTTTCCAGGAAGACGCCGCCAATCTTGCCGCGGTTTTTGTGGAGTCTGGCCACCATGGACGAGAAATACAAGCCGAGCCCCGTGCTGCCGGAGGCGAAATTTACTCCCCTGCCGACTGCATCGCCGGCCTCGAGGATGCTTTTCGGGTAACCGCTGCCGTTATCTTCGACGCGCATCACCAGTTCGCCATCCTCATCCTTCACGGAAAGTCTCAGCTTGTCCCTGGTGTAGTGCGTCGCATTGTTCAAGGCATGGGAGACCACCCCCGAAATCAGTTCATAATCGAAATACCAGTCCAGCCCTTTGTCGCAATCCACCTCAAGGGTGATGCCGGAATAATCCAGCAGGGTTTTGTTTTGTTCGACAATTTCCCGGACAAAATCATCGATGGAGTTTTCCGCCAGGTCGAAGGGATAGAACTGGTTGCCGATTTTGTAAATTGCCAGCATCTGGATCAAATTGTCATTGACCCGCTTGACTTCATAGAGCATCGGCGCCGCCTTTTCCTTGGCACCCGGCCCGAGTTCAGTGAGGCTGGTTTCCAGAAAATTGACCAGCACGCCGATGGAGTTTTTCATGTCGTGCACTGCCGACGCGAGAAAGGCCGATATGTCGGGAGAGGCTTCCTTGGTTTGATCCATGATATGAATATCCGTGTTGTTTATTGTTTGGCCAAGCGTCGGGTAGCGAATTGAACGGCTCGATGCCGTCCTGTGCATCGCCCTCGGCGTTGCGTGGCGGCAAGGGGATCGGCGATCGGCACCGGGCGGCAGGTTCAAAATCAGCCGGCAGTATAGCGTGAAGGGGGCGCTGGTTAAACCCGTTTGCGCCGGTCAGGAACAATCCCGCGCAGTTGGCTCATTTGGCGGGTTTTTTGCGGTAATCGCCCGAGCTGGCGTTCATCGCATCGATGGCCTCTTTCAGCGTCATCGCGGCGGCCTTGGGATCGCTGCTGCCGACAGCCATTTCGCCGCCGACGGAGGACAGGGGTGTGCTTGCGCCGGTTTGCCGGGCAGGCGCAGCAGTGGGGCGCTGCTGCGCCTGCCCCTTTTTAAGCTCTTCGATTTTTGCCTGCAATTCGGCGTTCTCTTTCCTGAGTGCCTCGATTTCGTTTGGGGGGGGCTGAGGCGCGGCCGCAGGCTGGGCGGCGCTGGGAGTGGCGTCGTCGGGAGTGGCGTCGTCGGGAGTGGCGGCGTCGGGAGGGGCGGCGTCGGGAGGGGCGGCAACATCATGGGGGGCCGATTGTTTCTGGGGCGGCTGCTCGGCACTTGGCCAAAGGGCAATCCCGATGCCAATCAGCAATAAAACCACTGCGGCAACCACGCCGCCGATGATCAGCCGTTTCCTGGAGCGCGCCGGTTCCCCTTCGTGGAATTCGTCTTCCGGCGCCTCGGGTTCTACCTCTGCGCGGAAGGTCGGAGTCCTTTTGAAATGCCTGGTCAAGCCGCCGAGCAACAATTTCATGCGCTCGACCGGACCCGGTTTGGCGGATGTTTCCGGGCTGGTTTCATCGGCGCCGGATAATTCGTGCCCGGCTGGTTCCGGGTTCTGTCCGGCACTGCCCTGTTCCGCCGCAACGAAATCGAGCGATTCCCGCGGCTTTGCGTTCACGGCAAGATTGCCCTGCGCCGTCTCTTCACCGGCGCCGGTCTTTTTCTTCCAGAACTTCAGGTTCATAGGGTCTCCATCGTCACGCGTTGCCACCCGCCCGGTCTGTGGCCGGAACGCGGTAGCGCAGCATATTGCGCCGGTTGCCCGGCGTCAAACCGGCACAGGCGGGCCTCGGCAGGGGGGGCGCAAAATGGGGTTTCGGGTCGGCCTTGCACAAGACTAGCGGATGATCCGTTTGACTTCCGGTATCTTGCGCAGGCTGCGCATGATGTTGGCGAGGTGCAGGCGGTTGTTCACTTCCAGCGTGAAGTGCAGCGCGGTGTATTCGCCCTCGTTGGTGAAGCTGACATTCTCGATGTTGGATTCCGCATCGGCAATCGCAGCGGCCACCTTCGCCAGCACGCCGCGCTGGTTGGCGACCACCAGCTTGAGGCCGACATCGAAGGGGCGCTGGATATCCTTGCCCCACACCACGTCCAGCCATTGTTCACCGCCGCGCCCCTTGTGCAGGGACTGGCAGTCGCGCGTGTGCACCGTGAGGCCCTGACCGCTCTTGAGCACGCCGATGATAGGGTCGCCCGGGATCGGGTGGCAGCACTTGGCGAACTGCACCGCCATGCCCTCGGTACCCTGGATAGTGATGGCCGTGCCGCCTGCCGCCTCGGCCGGCAGTGCCTCGCCGATGCTGGCCAGTTGCCGCGCCACCACCATGTTGAGGCGGCGCCCGAGGCCGATGTCGGCGAGGATTTCCTGGCGCGTTTTCACGCCGGTATCCTTGAGCAGCTTGTTCCAGTTTGCCTTGCCGATGTCCTGCGGCTTGACGCCCAGTGTATGCAGCGCCTGGTTGAGCAGGCGCTCGCCGAATTGTGCGGACTCGCCGGACTGCATGGTCTTGAGGAAGTGGCGGATATGGCTGCGCGCCTTGCTGGTGGTCACATAGCCCAGCCAGGCCGGATTCGGTTTGGCCTGCGGCGCGGTAATGATTTCCACGCGGTCGCCGTTGCGGAGCTCGGTGCGCAGCGGCACCAGTTCGTGGTTGACCTTGACGGCGATGCAGTGGTTGCCGATGTCGGTATGCACGCTGTAGGCGAAGTCCACCGCGGTCGCGCCGCGCGGCAGCGCGAGGATCTTGCCCTTGGGCGTGAATACATACACCTCGTCGGGGAACAGGTCCACCTTGAGGTGCTCGAGGAATTCCGACGAGTCGCTGCTCTGGCTCAGGCTTTCCAGCAGTTCCTGCAGCCACTGGTGGGTCTTCTTGTGCAGATTCTTGATCGAGACGTGGCCGCTCTTGTACAGCCAGTGCGAGGCCACGCCGGCATCGGCGATCTTGTGCATCTCGTGGGTGCGGATCTGGATTTCGATGGGCGTGCCGAACGGGCCGAACAGTGTGGTGTGCAGCGATTGATAGCCGTTGACCTTGGGGATCGCGATGTAATCCTTGAACTTGCCGGGGATCGGCTTGTACAGGCCGTGCAGCGCGCCCAGCGCCACATAGCAGGACGCGAAATCGTTGACCAGCACGCGGAACCCGTAGATGTCCAGCACCTCAGCGAAGGCCAGCGACTTGCTCTGCATCTTCTTGTAGATGCTGTAGATGTTTTTTTCCCGGCCGGTCACGTCGGCCTGGATATTGAACTCGGCGAGCCGCTGCCGGATCGTCTCGAGGATCTTGCCGACCACTTCGCGGCGGTTGCCTCGCGCCACCCTGAGCGCCTTGGACAGCACCGCGTAGCGGTTGGGGTTCAGGTACTTGAAGCTTAAATCCAGCAACTCGCGGTAAATATCGTTCAGGCCGAGACGGTTGGCGATCGGCGCATAGATGTCCATGGTCTCGCGGGCGATGCGCTCGCTTTTGTCGTGCGGCATGGATTCCAGCGTGCGCATGTTGTGCAGGCGGTCGGCCAGCTTGATGAGGATGACGCGCACGTCGCGCGCCATTGCCAGCAGCATCTTGCGGAAATTTTCCGCCTCCGCGTCCTCGCGGGTTTCGAACTGGATGCGGTCCAGCTTGGAGAGGCCGTCGACCAGTTCCGCGACCGGCTTGCCGAATTTTTCGGCGACCTGCTCCGCGGTGACCTCGGTGTCTTCCACCACGTCGTGCAGCAATGCGGCGATGATCGCCTGGACATCCAGGTGCAGGGTGGTGAGGATGCGCGCGACGGCGATCGGGTGGGAGATGTACGGGTCGCCGGACTGGCGCTTCTGCCCCTGGTGCGCGGCCTGGCTGAATGCAAGCGCTTCGCGGACGTAGTCGACGTCCTCCGGTTTAAGGTAGGCTGAGACTTCTCCGATAAGCAGCTCTGTATCGGTCATGCAGGATCACGGGTTTTATGCCTGGCCGCGGTTGAGGATTTCCTTGCCCACCTTGCCTTCGCTGATTTCGCGCAGTGCGACGACGGTGTGCTTGTCGTTGCTCTCGTCGACCAGGTAGCTTGCGCCGTTGGCCAGCTGGCGGGCGCGGTAGGCGGCTGCCAGCGTCAGTTCAAAGCGGTTCGGGATTTGGGTGAGACATTCTTCGACGGTGATGCGTGCCATGATTTACTCCGGGTTCTGTAACTGGTTGATCAATGCCTGATGACGCGCCAGCTGCCTCGCGCCCCTCAGTCGGGCGGAAAGCACCACCGCGTTGAGGTCGCGCAGCGCCTCGTTCAGATTGTCGTTGATAATAACATAATCGAATTCGGCGACATGGGCGACATCCTCGCGCACCGCCGCCATGCGCTTTGCGATCACTTCGTCGTTGTCCTTGCCGCGCCCCTTGAGGCGCTGCTCCAGCGCATCCAGGGAAGGCGGCAGGATGAAGATGCTGACGCATTCCGGGAACAGCCGGCGCACCTGCGCCGCGCCCTGCCAGTCGATCTCCAGCAGGATGTCGCGATTCTGGGTGATGGCCTGGCCGATCCAGGTTTGCGAGGTGCCGTACAGGTTGCCGTAGACTTCCGCGCTCTCCAGGAACTCGCCGCGTTCCATCATGATGACGAAGGTTTCGCGGCTGACGAAATGGTAATCCTTGCCGTCGCGCTCGCCGGGGCGCGGGTTGCGTGTCGTGTAGGAGACCGATAGCTCGATCTGCGGATTGATGTTGAGCAAGGCCTGCACCAGGCTGGTCTTGCCCGCGCCGGAAGGCGCGCTGATGACAAACAGGTTTCCGGACATGGTTTACCTCAATGATTTGTTTAACCGCGAAGGCACGAAGGGTGCGAAGAAATGCATTTTCGGGGAATCGAAGCTATCTTGAGGCAAGCATTCGACCTATCGCATCTGTGAAAAATCTTCGTGATCTTCGTGCACTTCGTGGTGAAGCTTTTACTCCAGGTTTTGAATTTGCTCGCGCATCTGCTCGATGAGGATCTTCATCTCCATCGCGCTGCGCGACACTTCCGCATCCACCGATTTCGAACCGAGCGTGTTGGCCTCGCGGTTCAGTTCCTGCATCAGGAAATCCAGCCGTTTGCCCACCGCGCCGCCCTGCGCGAGGATGCGGCGCATCTCGGCCAGATGGCTGGCAAGCCGCGACAGCTCCTCGTCCACGTCGATCTTGCTCGCGAACAGGGTGATTTCCTGGCGGATGCGCTCGTCGAGGGCGTCATGTGCCGGGGCGCCTTGCAGCGCCTCGCGCAGCCGCGCGGTGAGCTTCTGCTCGTAGGCGGCGATCGCGGCGGGTACATGCGGCATCACGCTATTGCGCAGCGCCTCGATCTTTTCCACGCGCTGCAGCAGGAAGTCCTTGAGTTTCTCGCCTTCGCGCGCGCGCGACGCAGAAAACTCCTGCAGCACCTCCTGCAGCAGGTTGAGCAGCGCGGCGCGCAGCTCGTCCGCCGAGGCAGACGGCGCTTCCAGCACGCCGTTCCAGCGCAGCACGTCCGCCACGCCCAAGGAGCGCGCATCCGGCAGGGCATTCTGCACTTCCCGGTTCCACGCGGCAAGCTGCAGCAGCAGGTCGCGGTTCAGCGCCGTGCTGGTTTGCGCGCCGCGTGCCGCGTAGTTGATGCGGCAATCCACCTTGCCGCGCTGCAGTTGCGCGGTGATCGCCTCGCGCAGCGCGCCCTCGACGCTGCGCAACTCGTCCGGCATGCGCAACTGGATGTCCAGGTAGCGGTGGTTGACGGCGCGCAGCTCAAGGGTCAGCGAGCCGCTGTCGAGCTCCGCGCTGGCGGCGGCGTAACCGGTCATACTGAGTATCATGGAAAGGCTCCCGAATAAAGGGCTGTGCTGGAGCGGCGCATTATATTACGATTGCGTCCTGTCAAATTTCCCCTTTGCCCATGAAGTTTTCGATACACCAGGCCAGCCACATCGGCAACCGCAAATACAACCAGGATCGCGCCGCCTATGCCTACAGCAGCGAAGTATTGCTGCTGGTGCTGGCGGACGGCATGGGTGGGCACTTGCACGGTGAGGTGGCGGCGGAGTTGATTGTCGATACGTTCGTCGAGTCGTTCGGCCGGAGTGCGCATCCGCGCATTGCCGACCCCGACGGGTTTGTGCTGGAAACCATGCGCCACGCCAACGAGCGTATCCTCAAGGTTGCGCACGACAAGGATCTGGGCGGCTCTCCGGGATCGACCTGCGTGGCTGCGCTGATCCAGGATGGCAAAGTGTACTGGGGGCACGCCGGGGACTCGCGGTTCTACCTGCTGCGCGACGGCGCGGTGCTGGTCAAGACGCGCGACCATTCGATGGTGCAGCAGTGGCTCGAATGGGGCATGGTCACCGCCGAAGAGGCGCGCATCCATCCGCAGCGCAACCAGATCACCAACTGCCTCGGCGGCGTCGAAGACCTGTTTTACATGGAGCAAGGCAAACCGATAGCGCTGCAATCCGGCGATACGCTGCTGCTCGGCAGCGACGGCCTGTGGGGGCCGTTTACCGACGAGGAGCTGGCCGTGGCCTTTGCCGCAAAGCCTGTCGCACAGGTGCTGGACAGCCTGATCACGAGCGCACTGGAACGCGAGAACGGCCATTCCGACAACGCCACCGGTATCGCGATACGCTGGGGAAAAAACGAAGCCGACCACGATACCGACCAACTCGTCTGCCACATCCTGGAAGTCGCCTGACTTTCGTAACCCATTAACCCTTTATCGAGGATTTAACATGCGCCCCAGCCAGAGATCGCCCAGCCAACTGCGTGAAATCCGCATCACCCGCCGCTACACCAAGCATGCCGAAGGCTCGGTGCTGATCGAATGCGGCGACACCAAGGTGGTCTGCACCGCGAGCGTCGAAGAAAAAGTGCCGCCGCACAAGAAGGGCAGCGGCGAGGGCTGGGTCACCGCCGAATACGGCATGCTGCCGCGCTCGACCAACGAGCGCATGGGCCGCGAGGCGGCCAAGGGCAAGCAGTCCGGGCGCACCCAGGAGATCCAGCGCCTCATCGGGCGCAGCCTGCGCGCCGTGGTCGATTTGAAAAAACTCGGCGAGCGCACCATCGTGGTTGACTGCGACGTGATCCAGGCCGACGGCGGTACGCGTACCGCCAGCATCACCGGCGCCTTCGTCGCACTGCACGACGCGGTGAGCGAGCTGTTGAAGAAAAACAAAATCCAGGAAACCCCGCTCAAGGAATTCATCGCCGCGGTGTCGGTCGGCATCTACGAGGGTGTGCCGGTGCTCGACCTGGATTACGCGGAAGACTCCGCCTGCGACACCGACATGAACGTGGTGATGTTGGGCAACGGCCACTTCGTCGAGGTGCAGGGCACCGCCGAAGGCCATCCCTTCACGCGCGCCGAGATGGACGAGCTGCTGGAACTCGCGAAGGCCGGCATCGCGCAGCTGATCGATAAACAGCGCGCCGCACTGGCGTAATGAAAAAACTCGTCATAGCCTCCAACAATCCCGGCAAGCTGCGCGAATTCCAGCGCATGCTCGCGCCCTTGGGCATCGAGGTGCTCACGCAGGCCGAGCTCGGTATCAGCGAGGCCGAGGAGCCGCACTGCACCTTCGTCGAGAACGCGCTCGCCAAGGCGCGCCATGTGAGCGCGGCCTCGGGCCTGCCCGCGCTCGCGGACGATTCCGGCATCTGCGTCGCGGCGCTGGGCGGCGCGCCCAGCGTGCAGTCGGCGCGCTATGCCGGGGACAATCCGAAATCCGATGCGCGCAATAACGAGAAGCTGCTGCGCGAGATGCAGGGCGTTGCCGACCGCCGCGCGCACTACTACTGCGTGCTGGTGCTGGTGCACCATGCCGAAGACCCGCAGCCCGTCATCGCCGAGGGCGAATGGCACGGCGAGATCGGCCACGAGGAGCGCGGCGAGGGCGGCTTCGGCTACGACCCGCTGTTCCGGCTGCCCGAATCCGGCAAAACCGCCGCCGAGCTGTCGCACGACGAGAAGGCGCTGGTTAGCCACCGCGCCAAGGCGCTCAAGGTATTGCTCGACAAGCTCAGCCTCGGCGCATGACCGTACACCAGCTGCATCCCGCCGGCCTCAGGGCGCAGGCGGTGAATTTCCAGGCGACCCCGCCGCTGTCGCTCTACATCCACATCCCTTGGTGCGTGCGCAAATGCCCCTATTGCGACTTCAATTCGCACGAGCTGCGCGGTACTCCCTCGCCCTTGCAGGGAGAGGGCGGGGGAGAGGGTAGAAGTGGCCAAATTCCGGAAAAGGAATACGTCGCCGCGCTGATCCGCGACCTCGAACTCGCGCTGCCGTCGATCTGGGGGCGCAAGGTCTACACGGTGTTCTTCGGCGGCGGCACGCCCAGCCTGCTCTCGGGCGAGAGCGTCGCGGAGATCCTGCGCCAGGTGCGCATGCTGCTGCCGCTCGATCTCGGTGCGGAGATCACGCTGGAGGCCAATCCCGGCACGGTCGAAGCGGAACGCTTCGCGGCGTACCGCGAGGCGGGCGTGAACCGCCTGTCGCTGGGCATCCAGAGCTTCAACGACGCGCATCTGAAGGCGCTGGGGCGCATCCACAGCGCCGACGAAGCCAGGCGCGCGATCGCCATCGCGCAGCAACACTTCGACAACATCAATCTCGACCTCATGTACGCGCTGCCCGGCCAGACGCTGGAGCAGGCCCTGCAGGATGCGCAGGCAGCGCTCGCGTTCGCACCGCAGCACCTGTCCTGCTACCACCTCACACTGGAACCGAACACGCTGTTCTACCGCAATCCGCCGCCGCTGCCGGACGACGATGCGAGCGGCGAGATGCAGCTCCGCATCGAGGAGCTGCTTGCGGCGCATGGCTACGAGCATTACGAGACCTCGGCTTTCGCGCTGCCGAAGCGGCAGGCGCGCCACAACCTCAACTACTGGCAGTTCGGCGACTACCTCGGCATTGGCGCGGGCGCGCACAGCAAGCTGAGCTTTCACGACCGGGTGATCCGCCAGATGCGCCACCGGCAGCCGCAGGCCTACCTCGATGCGGTGGCGCAGGGCAGCCCTGTGCAGGAGCAGCACGAGGTCGCGCCCGCCGATCTCGCCTTCGAGTTCATGATGAACGCGCTGCGCCTGAACCGGGGCTTCGAGGCCGCGCTGTTCCAGGAGCGCACCAGCCTGTCGCTGCTGTCGATACGCCGCAAACTGGAAGAGGCGGAAAAGCGCGGGCTGTTGACGCGCGATCCAGGCCGCATCGCGCCGACTGAACTGGGGCAGCGATTCCTGAACGACTTGCTAGAGATTTTCCTTGCGGCGAAAGACTAAATCCCACACCCCATGCCCCAAGCGTATTCCGCGCTGCTCGAACTTGGTGAGCGGGCGGTACTCGGGGCGCGGCGCGTAGTCCGCGGCGGTGTTCTCCAGCAGCGGCTCCTCGCTCAGCACGCGCAACACCTGCTCGGCGTAATCCTGCCAGTCGGTGGCGACGTGGAGGTAGCCGCCTGGCTTGAGTTTTCGCACCAGTTGCGCGACGAAAGGCGCCTGGATCAGGCGGCGCTTGTTGTGGCGCGCCTTGTGCCACGGGTCGGGGAAGAAGATGTGCACGCCGGAGAGCGAGCCGTCGGCGATCATGTCGCGCAGCACTTCCACGGCGTCGTGCTGGATGATGCGGATGTTGGCGATCTGTTGCGCGTCGATCAGCTTGAGCAGGTTGCCCACGCCCGGCGTGTGCACTTCGAGTGTGAGGTAGTCGTTTTCGGGGACTGCCTGCGCGATGGTCGCGGTGCTCTCGCCCATGCCGAAGCCGATTTCCAGGATCTTCGGTGCGGCGCGGCCGAAGGCCTGATCGAGATCAAGCGGCTGTGCGGCGTAGGGGATGCCGTAGCGCGGCAGCAGCGTGTCCACCGCGCGCTGCTGCGCGGGCGAGACGCGGCCCTGGCGCAGCACGAAGCTGCGGATATGGCGCTTGCTGAGGTCAGTGGTGTCTGTCATGGTGCTTGTATGAAAGCACCCTCTCCCCATCCCCTCTCCCACGCGTGGGAGAGGGTGCCCGGCAGGGCGGGAGAGGGAGTTTTTAACTGCGCGTCGAATCGATGATTCCAGCAGTCGGCGAGCTCGGGCTGGCGCTGTAGAACTTCTTCGGCATGCGCCCGGCGAGGTAGGCCTCGCGCCCGGCCTCCACGGCCTTCTTCATCGCGCCGGCCATCAGCACCGGGTTCTGCGCGGCGGCGATCGCGGTGTTCATCAGCACGCCGTCGCAGCCCAGCTCCATCGCGATGGCCGCATCCGATGCCGTGCCCACGCCCGCGTCCACGATCACCGGCACCTTCACGCGCTCCATCACGAGTTGCAAATTCCAAGGGTTGAGGATGCCCATACCCGAGCCGATCAGCGAGGCGAGCGGCATGATCGCCACACAGCCGAGGTCTTCGAGCTGCTTGGCGACGATGGGGTCGTCCGAGGTGTAGACCATGACCTGGAAGCCTTCCGCGATCAGCGTCTTTGCAGCGGCGAGGGTCTCGACCACGTTGGGGTAGAGCGACTGCGGGTCGCCGAGTACCTCCAGCTTGACCAAGGTATGCCCGTCGAGCAGTTCGCGCGCGAGGCGCAGGGTGCGCACCGCGTCATCGGCGGTGTAGCAGCCCGCGGTGTTCGGCAGGTAGGTGAACTGCGACGGCGGCACGGCGTCGAGCAGGCTGGGCTCGTTCGCGTTCTGCCCGAGGTTGGTGCGGCGGATCGCCACCGTCACGATCTCCGCTCCGCTCGCATCGAGCGCCGCGCGCGTCTCGGTGAAGTCCTTGTACTTGCCGGTGCCGACCAGCAGGCGCGATGAATAGCTCTTGCCTGCGATGATGAGTTTGTCGTTCATTTCCGTGTTCCTGTTAAGTTGAATCTTGCTTTCCTCTCCCCTCGCGGGATAACCAGCGACTTGGCTGTCGTATTTTGACAGCTTAGTCGAATGGCTAGCAGTTCCATCAGAGGGATTGAGGGAGAGGGGGTCAGCCCCCGCCCACCGCGACGACGATCTCCATCCTGTCCCCGTCCGCGATCTGCTGCGCCGCGAACTGGCTGCGCGGCACGATCTCGCCGTTGCGCTCCAGTGCGATGCGTTTTCTCGTCAGGCCCATCTCCTCGATGAGCGCGGCGATGCTGATGGCTTGCGGGAACTGGCGGGATGCGCCGTTGATGCTGACCGTTATCACTTTGGGAGTCTCTGAAATTGCCGAAGGCCGTGTTAGAATGCCGCCGCATTTTACACCAAGCGGGTGTAGTTCAATGGTAGAACGGCAGCTTCCCAAGCTGCATACGACGGTTCGATCCCGTTCACCCGCTCCAATTCGCTGCCCCGTGCAGCAGAATCTGCTTCGATTCGAGCAAAGGAGCGCGCCATGTTGAGCATAGAAAACCTGACACGCGCAGAAAAGCTGCGCATGATGGAGGCGATCTGGGATGACTTGGCGCGCGATCCGGCAGCGCTCACATCCCCCGAATGGCATGCTCAGGCGCTCAAGGATGCCGAACGTGCCCATGCGGAAAATCAGGCCGGTTTCGTGCCCTGGGATATCGCCAAGAAAAAGCTGCGTGACGGCATGTCATGAAGATCGAGATTCTGGATATCGCAATGGGCGATCTCCAGACCGGTCAGCAGTTTTATGAGCGGCAGCAGGAAGGGCTGGGCGCTTACTTTCTGGATGCTCTGTTTTCCGACATCGATGCGCTGCTGCTCTACGCGGGAATCCATCAGCAATTCTTCAGCTATTACCGTGCGCTCTCGAAGCGGTTTCCCTACGCAATCTACTACCGTGTGAGCGGCGAAACCATCCAGGTCTGGCGCGTGCTGGATTGCCGGCAAAAACCTTCGCGCACAGCCGGTGCGCTACGCGCCTGATGCAGTTTGCACGTTCCAGTTCTCACACTGTTTTCTGCGGCACTTCCCTGCAAAATAGGCCTTTCGGCATATTGACCGTGTGATGCGTGCGGGTTAGTGTGCGCTTCATAGTCAGTCCATGCGATATGAAAAAGTCGGCGCGAAGCTGACCCCCTTTCATTTTATGAGATAGGAGTATCCCCAATGAACGAAGAAAACATTCTCAAAATAGTGCAGGTCGTAAAGGCGCGTATTTCGGTAATCGCAGTCCCATACTTGTGCGCCGATTCCCGACTCCGCGAAGAAGTATCACGACGTCTTAAAGCAGAAGGTGACGACGATTCGATCAACTGGATAAACCAGCTTTGTGATGCCGGGAATTAAGGAGTGCAGCATGAACCACCCCTTTTATTTTTTAGTTATGAGGCGACTATGAAAAAATTTGCAGTTTTCACTGCATTGCTAATTACAGGAATAGCTCGAGCGGAGGATTTTTACTATGTACCTTTTAATGAGCCCGCTGGATCGCATTTTTGCTATCAATTGTGGGGAGGAAATACAAGAGAAAAACTGGTGCGTTTTTTTGAGGATCAAACGGGGGTGCGTGTAAGAGGGTATTCTGAATTCGATGATGGTGTAATTTTGGATACGGAGAAGGGGCGGGTGGCTCTTTGGTATCGAGGGATAGATTGTAAGTCTCCCCAATACAATCCGTTGTTACAAAGGACGCCGCCCAGTAATGCCCCTTCTTCCAAGAAAGGCTCACAGGCCAAATCCATCAACGATTTGAATGGGCATAAACCTGCTCCAGCGAGCAATAAGTTGGCCTCATCAAATTATCAAAATGACTGGACTGAGGCGGGGCCATTTTTTGAACGCAATCTTACTGAATGTATCAAGTGGGATCACATTCCTCTCGGGCTATATGGGAATCAGCGCAGGCTTGTCAGCGAAAAGAAATTATTAAGTAAAGATGCTAATAGCTTCACACTTATAGGTTCATTTGATGATGGAAGTGAGGATCGTAATGTTTTTTATAAGTCAAAAAGTGCATGCGAATTATCAATACCAAGCAAAGTTGACCAATCCAATGGAGTGAAGGTAGTACCTTCGCCATCATTCAATTGCGCAAAAGCTATAAGTGATGCTGAAAAACTGATTTGTAGTGATGCAGAGTTGGCTGCGCTGGACCTTGATCTCAGTGGCCTTTATAAACAGGCTAAGGAAAATAGTGGCGGTTCGGCAGAATTTAAAAATGAGACCGTTCGCGAGTGGAAGCGCCGAGAGTCAGACTGTCATTCGAAAGCATGCCTAATCCAATGGTATTCAGATCGTAGGAAACAATTACAACAATGGAGCGTGCATAAGAATTATGCTTATGAAAGTCAAAGAATAAAATATCCAATCTGTGGCTCATCCAAACTTGGCGATTACAAAATGAATGAGACCATTTCAAGTCAGGCCGTAATAGAAGCTATTGCTCAGCGTATTGGTTCTGGTTGTGGGGCATTAAATAATGACATTGTTGCGGTTGCATTCGGTGATGACAATTCCCTATTGGTGCTATCGAATTGGAAATGTGAGCCATTGGGTACTGGCTGGTTTCATTTGCACATCGTAAGAAATAATGATTTTTCAAATCTAACTTTGGGTTGCGGTCGACTTACTGAAAGTGCTTTACTTGCAAGACTTGCGTATGTCCCAGGAGAGTGGTCACCACCAATTAAAGTTGACCAATTTCGGCTTGTTGCAATGGACTATGCTCCTCAGCAATAAAGGCCAAAGCGCGAATCAAAACCGAGGGAGTGGCTTTGCGATTAGTATCTGGGCAGGACGGGTTGAGCATAGCGAAACCCATCCATCTTTCAGCTTTTGACTTCCCTTCCCTGTGCGCCGCCGAGTAGCGGAGGCTGGTCAGGGGGAGTCGGCGAGGACTGTCTGAGCGCGTAGCGCGAGTTCCGCAGCCGCCTGACCGGCCGAGCAACGCAGGGAACCGCGCAGCGGCGGCAAACCGGGGCGACTTCTTTGGGTTACCTTTCTTGGCAAGACAAGAAAGGTAACTTGCTGTCGGGCAACCCCCGACGGTTTTGATGTTGAATAACCGAGGGCAAGCTACCACATCGCGCGATAGCAGTCCGGTTACTTGACCCTGTACAACCTCTTCTCCAGCGTCTTCCCCTTCACCCCATCGAAGCGGTCATCCATCGCGGTTCCGAGCTTGCCGAGGCGCTCGTCGGGGTGCGGGTGGGTCTTGAACAGCAGCGCGACGTCGCCGTCTTCCTTGGCGTAGTGGCCGATCTGCTGCAGCACCGTGGGCAGGCCGAATGAGTCGTAGCCTGCGCGCGTGGCGAGCACCACGGCGATGCGGTCGGCCTCGAACTCGGCGTTCTTGTCGAGCGAGCGCGACACGATCTCCGCGCCGCTGCCGATGAGGCCCTGCACCTTGTCGCTGCCGCCGACGTTCTTCGCGATGGCCTGGCTGCCGAGGTCGATCAGCTTACTCTGCTGCAATATCTTGAGGTGGTGCTGGCGGATCACGTGGCCGACCTCGTGCGCGAGCACGCCCGCGAGTTCTGCCTCGCTCTGCAGCAGTTTGTACAGCCCCTTGGTGACGAAGATGTAGCCGCCGGGCGCGGCGAAGGCATTGACGTCATTCGAGTCGATCACGCCGAAGTGCCATTCCAGGTCGGGGCGCTCGCTCTGGCTCGCGACCCAGCGGCCGACGTTGTTGACGTACTTCTGCAGCTTCGCGTCCTTGACCAGCGGCGCCGCGCCGAGCAGGTTGCCGGCGATCTGCCGCCCGATCGCGACCTCCTCCTCGATCGGGGTGGCGGGCTTGCCGGTCACCTTTTCCTGCACGCCCTGCTTCAGCGTGTCCAGCAGTTGCTGCTCGAAGGGGTTTGCGGCCAATGCGGGGGCGGAGAACAGCGCCAGGCCCAATATCCAGAGTGTCTTGTTGTTCATGGCGTTCCTCCTCATTTTGGCGCGGGCAGGTAATCGAAGGGGCGCGCGGCGAGCTTGCCGGCGGCGGCGAATTTAGCGGCCTCGGCCTTGCCGGTCGCGTAGGATTCGGCGCGCTTCACTTCGGCCTCGTTGAATTTTGCCGCCTTGAGCTCCTCCTCGTTCAGGCCGCGGATGCCAGTGGTCGCGACCACCTTGCCGGTGCCGGCGCGTCCCGAGGCGAGCGCGAGCACGCCGGAAGCGTCGCCGCCGCCCTTGCGCGTATCGCCCTTGCGGATGCTCAGCATGCGCACCCAGCCCTTGCCTTTCGCGCTCTTCACCTCGTACCAGCCGCCGTCCTTTTTGAGGATGTCGACCTTGTCGCCCGTTGCCAGCGCCGCCACCGTCTTCGCGTCGCGGAACGGCTCGGCCTTGAGCTCGTCGCCCTTGATGGCCGTGCCGCTCTCGGCGGCGTGCAGCGTGCCGCTCAGCAGCAGCGCGGCCATCGTGATGCTCCATCGTGTTGTCTTCATGCCTTGTCTCCCTTTTTGTTGTCCCATTCCAGCAATGCCTCGGCGAACATTGCGCGCCAGCCGGCGCGCGCCGCGTCGCCGCCGAAGATGCGCCCGTGATGGATGTAGTGCTGCGCGGCATTATCCGGCTGCGCGAGGTAGCGGCGCAATACTGTCGGCAATGCAGTTACCACGGCGTCGGCATCGCGTTCGATCGCCGCCTGCGCTTCCGTATCCCCGGCCTCGGTCACCCAGGAGACGGCGATGTTTTTTTCGAACAGGTCCCACAGGCCTTTCTGCTCGCCGCGCAGCGCGTCCACGCTCTTGGCGAGCGTCCCGGTTCGTTCCAGGCCGTGGCGTATCTTCTCCAGCGCCGCGGGGGTGATCGCGTTGCGTTCGGTATCTAGCCGGATAAGCAGCAGCGTGGCGTGCAGGTCGCCGTTGCGCGCCGCCGCGGCGCGCACCATGTTAGGCCCGAGCGCCTTGCCCGTCGCCACGGCGTAGAGGCGCGCCAGCGAGAAGAAGGCCAGCCCGATCGACACCGGGCCGGTGAGGTTGATGTAGGTGGTGGTGAAGTTGATGCTCGCGTAGCTGATGCCGATGAGGATGAACTGCGACAAGCCGAACAGGCGGTCGATCTTGTCGCGCCCCGTGTCGCGGTAGAAGCCCCATGCCGTGATCCACACGATGGACAGCGTGAGCAGCAGGTACAGGAAGCGCGCCTCGGGGAAGCGCAGCGCGTCGCCGTGCTTGAAGTTGTCGATCGCCGTGGCGAGGATTTCCACACCGGGGTGCATCTTGTCCATCGGCGTCGCCTTGATGTCGAACAGGCTGGGCGCGGTCGAGCCGATGATGACGATCTTGTTTTTGAATTCGTCTGGCGGGCGCTTCTTCTCCTTGCTCGTCAGGTCGGCGTACACGTCGCTGAAGCTGACGTAGCGGTAGGTGAACGGCTTGCCGCGCCAGTTCAGCAGCACCTCCTGCGCGGGCGGCACTTCCCAGCCCAGCTCCTGCGCGATACGCGCCGGCAGCGAGGGCAGCTTCCAGCCGTAGTCGTCGCGGTAGACGCTGTAGCGCCGCGCCACGTTGTCGGGATCGGGGTAGATGTTGTGCAGGCCGAGGCGTCCGCCGTCGAGCGCGGCCTGGAAGTGTGGCAGCACCACCGCCACGGTCGCCTTGTCGTCGGGCTGTGCGCCGGGCAGCGGGGTCACGCCGGGAATCATGGAAGGCTTGACCTGGCTCAGGCCGTCGCTCTCCGGGTCGAGGCGCAGCATCGGGAAGAAGGTGTTGTTCGTGGCCGCGATGGCCTCGTTGAAATAGGCGTCGCTGTCCGGGTTGTACACGTCCGCGTCGCTGAACAGGATGTCGAACACCACCGCCTTCGGCTGCTGCTTCTCGACCTGTTCGACGAACTCGCCCATCACCTGGCGCGGCCATGGCCAGCGCCCGTAGTCTTTCGCCATCGCCGCGAGGCTGGCCTCGTTGATATCCACGATGACGATGTCCGGGTCGGGCTTGGGCGCGACGATCCGGTAGCGCAGCATCGCGTCGAACGCCGCCTGGCGCATGTCGCTGGTGATATGTAGCACCGTGGTGTCGAGCACCGCGAACACCGTGAACAGCCCCGCGAGGTAGAGGTAGAAGCCGTGCTTCCAGAGTTCCGCGATGCGCTCGTAGAGCCGGGCACGCCAGCGCAGCAGGTGGTTGACGATCTGTTTCAGTCTCATGGGATCCCCGATGGTTGAGGCGGCGCGGCGCCGTGCATCGCGATGCGGGAGACGAACCCCACCGCCAGCAGGTTGGCCGCCACCGCCACGTAGCCGACCGTGCCGTAATCGACGATATGCCCCGCATTGTCCTGCGAAATGATGAATCCCGCCAGCGTCGAGGCCAGCCCCATCGCGAGCGCCTGCGTGGTGGCGTTGAGCGACATGAAGGTGCCGCGCAGTCTCGGCTGCGCCGCCGAGGTGATGATCGCCATCGCCGGGATCATGCGCCCGGACACCAGCACGAAAAAGGAGGTGGTGCAGACCAGCCACAACCACAGCGGCACCGCGCCGATATGCGTGACCACCAGCAGCGGCAGCAGCGCGGCAAGGGCGACCAGGCGGTAGACCTCGATTTTGCCGTGCGAATCGGCCCAGTAGCCGATCAGCCGCGCGGTGATTAGGGTCGCCGCACCGCCCGCGAGGTAGACGAGCGGGATGTCATGCTGCGAGATGCCGACGTTATGCACGGAATAGAGGGTGATGTAGGGGATCACCGTGAAGCCGGAGAAGATGATCAGTGCGGAGAACAGCAGGGCGCGCAGGTGGTTGGCGTCGCGCAATACGTCGAACATCGGCACGAAGGGATGGGCGCGCTGTTGCGTGCCAAGGTGGTGGCGCATCTCCGGCAGCACGCGCAGGCCGATGAGAATGAACAGCACGACCAGCACTGCGATGAAGACGAAAGGCGCGCGCCACTGGAAATGGTTGGCCAGCCACAGCGACAGCGGCACGCCCGCGACGGTGGAGACAGAGAACGCCGCCGACACCATGCTGCCCGCGCGGGCGCGGCGCTCGAACGGGATCACATCGCCGATCATGGTCTGCACCAGCGCGCCCATCACGCCGCCGAATGCCCCGGCCAGGCCGCGCGCGACGAGGAGGGTCGCATAGCCCGGCGCCAGCCCGCAGGCCAGCGTTGCCAGCCCGAACAGCGCGAACATGGAAAGCAGCAGGCGGCGGCGCTCGAAGCGGTCGACGAAGGTCGCGGCGAGCAATCCGGAGGCGGCGGCGGAAAAGCTGTAGGACGCGACCAGCAGGCCGAACTCGTGCGTGGTGATGCCGAACTCGGCGATCAGGATCGGGCCGAGCGGCATCATGATCATGAAGTCCAGCACATGGCTGAACTGGATGCCCGCGAGGGTGAGCAGCAGGTAGCGTTCGCGTTGCGGGGTGAGGGGTGGGTGCACGTGGAATGATGGCCGCGAAGTTGAGGCTGGATTCTAACGTTTTGAATCAGAGGCAAGAAATTTTTGTGCGTTTTGCGGTGCTAGAATCATCCCTCGATTTATCCGACTTCCATCATGCCGCAACCGTCTTTTGTCCATCTCCGCCTGCACAGCGAATATTCCATTTCGGATGGCATGCTGCGCGTGGACGAGGCGATCGCCGCCGCGAAGAGCGATGCCATGCCCGCGCTGGCGCTGACCGACCTGAACAACGTGTTCGGGCTGGTGAAGTTCTACCAGGGCGCGCGCGGCAAGGGCATCAAGCCCGTCGCCGGCTGCGACGTGCTCATCAGCAACGACGCCGACCGCGACCGGCCGCACCGACTGCTGCTGCTGTGCCAGTCGCGCGAGGGCTATCTGCTGCTGTGCCGCCTGCTGTCGCGCGCCTACCTGGAGAACCAGCACCGCGGCCGCGCCGAGCTGCGCCGCGAGTGGTTGCACGAGGGTACGGCCGGGCTGATCGCGCTGTCTGGCGCGCACCTCGGCGACGTCGGCTGCGCGCTGCTGGCCGGCAACGCGCAACAGGCCAGGCAGTACGCGCAGGAATGGGCGGCGCTGTTCGCCAACCGCTATTACGTCGAAGTGCAGCGCGTGGGTTTCGCCGATGAGGAGCATTACATCCACGCGGCGGCGCAACTCGCCGCCGGGCTCGGCCTGCCGGTGGTCGCCACCCACCCGGTGCAGTTCCTCAAGGCGGACGACTTCAAGGCGCACGAGGCGCGCGTGTGCATCTCCGAGGGCTACGTGCTTAACGACAAGCGCCGCGCGAAGCAATTCACCGCGCAGCAGTATTTCAAAACGCAGGCAGAGATGGCCGAGCTGTTCGCCGACCTGCCGGAGGCGTTGCAGAACAGCGTGGAGATCGCGCGGCGCTGCAACCTGTCACTCGTGCTGGGTAAGCCGCGCCTGCCGGACTTCCCCACGCCAGACGGCTCAAGCCTGGAAAACTACCTGCGCAGCGAGGCCGAGCGCGGCTTGGCGTTGCGCATGGAGCAGCTCTATCCCGATGCGGCGGAGCACGCCGCGAAGCTGCCGGAATACCAGGCGCGGCTCGCGTTCGAGACCGAGACCATCATCAAGATGGGCTTCCCTGGCTACTTCCTGATCGTGGCGGACTTCATCCGCTGGGCGAAGGGCAACGGCGTGCCGGTCGGCCCGGGGCGCGGCTCCGGCGCGGGTTCGCTGGTGGCCTACAGCCTCGGCATCACCGACCTCGACCCGCTACGCTACGGGCTGCTGTTCGAGCGCTTCCTCAACCCCGAGCGCGTCTCGATGCCCGACTTCGACGTGGACTTCTGCCAGGACGGGCGCGAGCGCGTCATCGACTACGTGAAGAAGAAATACGGCGCGCAGTGCGTGTCGCAAATCGCCACCTTCGGCACCATGGCGTCCAAGGCGGTGATCCGCGACGTCGGGCGCGTGATGGATTTTCCCTATGGCCTGTGCGACAGCCTGTCCAAGGCGATCCCGCTCGAGGGCGTGAAGCCGGTGTCGCTCGCCAAGGCGCGCGAGATGGAGCCGGAGATCAACGCCATCGCCGAACGCGAGGAGGGCGTGCCGGAGCTGCTGGAACTCGCCGGGCGCCTTGAGGACCTGACGCGCAACGTCGGCATGCACGCGGGCGGCGTGCTGATCGCACCGGGCAAACTTACCGATTTCTGCCCGCTGTATTGCGCCGATTCCGAGGCCAGCGTGGTGAGCCAGTTCGATAAGGACGACGTCGAGGCCGTCGGGCTGGTGAAGTTCGACTTCCTCGGCCTGCGCACGCTGACCATCATCGACTGGGCGGTGAAGTATGTGCGCGGGCTGAAGGCCGAGGACAGTGCCTTCAACATCGAAACCATTCCGCTCGACGACAAGCCGACCTACGAACGCATCTTCAAGACCGCGAACACCACCGCGGTGTTCCAGCTCGAATCGCGCGGCATGAAGGACATGCTCAAGCTGGCCAAGCCGGACCGCTTCGAGGACATCATCGCGCTGGTGGCGCTCTACCGCCCCGGCCCGATGGACCTGATTCCGGATTTCTGCCGGCGCAAGGAAGGCGCCGCGTTCGAGTATCCGCATCCCGCCGTCGAATCGGTGCTGCGCGAGACCTACGGCATCATGGTCTACCAGGAGCAGGTGATGCAGATGGCGCAGATCGTCGGCGGCTACAGCCTCGGTGGCGCCGACCTGCTGCGCCGCGCGATGGGCAAGAAGAAGCCCGAGGAGATGGCCGAGCACCGCGGAATCTTCGTCAACGGCGCGCTCAAGAACAATACCTCCGAGGCACAGGCCGGCGAGCTGTTCGATCTGATGGAGAAGTTCGCCGGCTACGGCTTCAACAAGTCGCACGCCGCCGCCTACGCGCTGGTGGCCTACCAGACCGCCTATCTCAAGGCGCACCATCTGGCCGCCTTCATGGCGGCGACGCTGTCGGCGGACATGGACAACACCGACAAGGTGCGCATCTTTTACGATGATGCGCGGCATCAGGGCCTGCGCATCCTGCCGCCGGACGTGAACAGCTCGGGCTACATGTTCGCGCCGGTGGGCGAAAAAACCATCGCCTACGGCCTCGGTGCGGTCAAGGGTACCGGCAGGGCGGCCGTCGAAAACATCATCCAGGCGCGCGAACGCGGCCCGTTCAGGGACCTGTTCGATTTCTGCCGCCGCGTGGACAAGCGCATCGTCAACCGGCGCACCGTCGAGGCGCTGATTCGCGCCGGCGCGTTCGACGGTATCAACGCCCATCGCGCCTGCCTGATGGCGACGCTGGATGCCGCGCTGGCGAGCGCCGACCAGCACGCGCGCGCGGCGAACCAGAACAGCCTGTTCGGTGACGACGAGGCGGATGCAGCCCTGACCGTGCAGCATGCCGACGTGCCGCGCTGGCGGCTGCGCGAGCAGCTTGCGCACGAAAAGACCAGCCTCGGTTTCTACCTCGGCGGGCATCCTTATCAGGAATACGAGGAGGAGCTCGCGAACTTCATCAAGGTGCGGCTGGGCGACCTCACGCCGCAGTTCGTCGGCAAATCTTCGAACGGCGGTGGTTACGGCAACGGCGGGCAGGGCAGGTCGCGTGGCGTGCAGGTGGTGCTGGCGGGCATCGTGGCCGGGCTGCGCATCCAGCAGACGCGGCGCGGACGCATGGCGGTGGTCACGCTGGACGACGGTGGCGCGCAGATCGAGGTGACCGTGTTCAACGACCTCTACGAGCTGAGCCGCCCGTGGATACGCGAGGACGAGCTGCTGGTGGTGCAAGGCAAGGCCAGCCTGGATTCGTATACCGATAGCGTGCGCGTGAACGCCGACGAGTTGTTCGACTTCGCCTCGGCGCGCTCCGCCTTCGCGCAGCGGCTTGAGCTGAACTGCGACGGCAAGGCGAACGTCGCGCAACTCAAGAAACTCTTTACACCGTACCGCGACGGCAAATGCCCGGTGCTGATCCACTACCGCAACCACGCCGCCGCCTGCGAGCTGCGCCTCGGCGAGGCGTGGCAGGTCACGTTGCACGACGACCTGATAAGCGGTCTGCGCGAGTTGCTGCGGCCGGAGAACGTGAAGGTGGTTTACGGCTAGCCGGTCGATCCCGCGACCGGCTTCAGGCCACAGCGCCTTTCCCCGTTCACTACCTTGCTACGTAGTTCAGCGTATTTCTTATCCGGTATTCCTGGTTCATTATTCATACCATCGGGTATCGTTCCGCCCTTCTTTTCACGGCCACCCAACCATCGAAGAAAAGGAGTTCCAAATGACACGCCATAAAGTGAAGAGGAATGAGTTTCGCCTTGGAAGTGGAGCCATGGCCAGCATCGAGTATTGGACCAACTCGACAACAGTTCACGTGGCCGCATTCGACACGGATAAGCACCAGGTTTCGCTTGCCGAATATCAGGCCTCGGTCGGCACGGCCGGCGATCTCACGCCCGAGCTGCAGGAGGCCTTGATCGACAGCCTGGCCAACGCGCTCGAATACGCCCTCATCAGGAAGCCGGATCTCCTTGTCCGGAAACGGCAAGCGGCATAGTGCATTTGCATGGAAGCTTCAATCGAGCATAATGAACGCTCGAAAGGAGAGAACATGCGCATCATTTCTTTGATTACCGCTTCGGTGTTTGTCGCCGCCAGCCCGGCGGCCTGGGCGGAGGGCGCGCCCGCCGAGCCGCCGAAGGCAGAGACGCAGGCGGCTCCTGCAACACCAACCCCGGAAAAGTTCACCGAGTCCATCAGGCCGGCCACCCAGTCGAATGCGCCAAAACCGAGGGAATCAGGGCTCGACCAGCCGCTCTGCACCGGGGAGTGAAGCTTTGCCCGGATGCGGGGCGGCCTCCCGTGTTGAGGCGGCCTTCCCATAAGGAGTAGAATTGCGGCCTTGCGCAGCGGCTACCGTCTGCAAAGGGAGGAAAAACGATCAGGATGGACATGGCCGGGGTGTTGCCGTTGGATGTGGCGGGCACGATCGTCGTGCTTTGGCTGGCTCTGGGAATCCTGGGGCTGGCGCTGCAGGGCAGTCCGCATCTCGTCGCCAAGGCCATCTTCCCCGCCGGTGCCTTCGCCTCGCTGGCGCTTGCCGCCACCGGCCTGTGGGCGCTCGGCGAACCCGCCACCGTCGCCATCCTTCCGCTCGGCCTGCCCGACCTTCCGCTGCACCTGCGCCTCGATCCACTCTCGGCCTTTTTCCTGATCCTGCTCGGCGGCGCATCGTTCGGCGTGTCGCTGTTCGGCGCGGGCTATTTCCGATCCATGCCGGGCAAAACGCTCGGCCTGCTGTGCCTGGAATACCACCTGTTCCTCGCCGGCATGGCGCTGGTGCTGCTCGCCGATGACGCCTACATGTTCATGGTGGCCTGGGAGACCATGGCGCTGTCCTCCTATTTCCTCGTCACCACCGACCATCATGTTCCCGACATCCGCAAGGCGGGCTACCTCTACCTGCTGATCGCGCATGTCGGCGCGATCGCCATCCTGCTCTCCTTCGGCGTGATGCAGGGCGGGCAGGGCATAGGCGCATACACCTTCGCGGCGATGCGCGAGGCGCACCTCACGGAATTCTGGTCGTCGGTGGCGTTCCTGCTCGCGCTGTTCGGCTTCGGCGCGAAGGCCGGGCTGCTGCCGCTGCATGTCTGGCTGCCCGAGGCGCATCCGGCTGCACCCTCGCCGGTTTCCGCGCTGATGAGCGGCGTGATGCTGAAGACCGCGATCTACGGCATCCTGCGCGTCACCTTCGACCTGCTGGATGCGCACCAGTGGTGGTGGGGAGTGCTGGCGCTCGCGCTGGGCCTGCTCACCGCGTTGTTCGGCGTGATGTTTGCCGCGGTGCAGGGCGACATGAAGCGGCTGCTCGCCTATTCCTCCATCGAGAACATCGGGCTGCTGCTGGTGGGCATCGGTCTCGCGATCATCTTCCACGTTTACGGCAAGGATGCGCTCGCGGCGTTGGCGCTCACCGCGGCGCTGTACCACAGCCTCAACCACGCCTTCTTCAAGAGCCTGCTGTTCATCGGTGCGGGTTCGGTCCTGCACGCGACCGGGGAGCGCAACATGGGGCGCCTCGGCGGGCTGATCCGCAGGATGCCCTGGGCCGCGGTGCTGATGCTGGTCGGCGTGCTGGCCATCTCCGGCCTGCCGCCGCTCAACGGCTTCGTCTCGGAATGGCTGCTGCTGCAGGCCTTCCTGCTCTCGCCGGGCCTGCCGAACAGCTACATCAACATGCTGATTCCGGTGGCGGCGGCGGTGATCGCGCTCGCGGCCGCACTCGCGGCCTACGTGATGGTGAAGTTCTACGGGATCATTTTCCTCGGCCAGCCACGCGAGCCCGCGCTGGAGCATGCGCACGACGCCGGCCCCTGGGAGCGTCTCGGGCTCGGCTGGCTGGCCTTCGGTTGCGTGGCGCTCGGGCTGGCGCCGGTCTTCGTGATACAGCAGCTCGACCATGTCACGCAGATGCTGATCGGGCAGGGGCTGGGCAATGCGGCCGGCGGCTGGCTGTTCCTCAGCCCGGTGGACACCGAGCGTGCGAGCTACAGCCCGGTGTTCTTCCTGTTCGCGGTACTCGGCGTGATGCTGGTGACCTCGCTCGCGGTGCACCGCTTCTACCATGGGAGGCTGCGCCGCGGCCCGGCCTGGGACTGCGGTTTCCCGGCGCAGACCGCGCGCATGCAGGACACCGCCGAGGGCTTCGGCCAGCCGATCCGGCGCATCTTCGAACCGTTCTTCAAGATCGAGAGCGAGCTGCCGGGCGCGTTCGACACCCATCCGCGCTATCACGGCCGCAGCGACGACCGCATCTGGCTCGCCCTCTACCTGCCGATCAAGCGCATCACCGAGAAGCTGTCGTCCTGGGTGTCGGTGCTGCAGCACGGGCGCATCCACCTGTACCTGAGCTACACCTTCGTCACGCTGGTCGTGCTGCTGGCGTTCATGTGATGGAAAACATAAACCTGACCCTCGGCATCGTGTGTAGGGTGGGTACGTTTTTGTGCCCACGCGGATTCAATATTTAGAGTAACCAACCATGTCACGTTATCGCCGCGCAACGACTGCTGGCTCCAGTTATTTCTTTACCGTAGTTGCTTACCGGCGACAGTCGATTCTATGTGATGAAGCGATGCGTAACGCCTTGCGCGCCGCAATCGAAACGGTGCGTGTGGCGCGACCTTTCGTTATTGATGCATGGGTATTGCTGCCTGACCATTTGCATTGCGTGTGGACATTACCTGATGGTGATGCCGATTTTTCCACACGTTGGATGAAAATCAAGCGCGCGGTTTCTTTGGCCTGTGGAGAAAATTATCGTCGTGCCGATTGGATAACCGCATCAAAACTCAAGCATCGCGAATCGACCATCTGGCAGCGGCGGTTTTGGGAACATCAAATTCGCGATGAAAATGATTTTGCTCGTCATGTGGATTACATTCATTTCAACCCTGTTAAACATGGGCATGTACAACGAGTGGCGGATTGGCCTCATTCGACATTTCATCGTTATGTGCGCGATGGGGTATATGCGCGTGATTGGGCTGGTGCGATGGATAGCGTGGTGCTGGAATATGATTGATACTGCCGGTGTGTGCTCCTCATTACCCTTCACGCGTGGGCACAAAAAGCGTGCCCACCCTACCGGTCTGCTGGTGTCCATGTGATGGAAAACATAAACCTGACCCTCGGCATCCTGTTCCAGCTCTGCCAGTCACTGCTGGTGGTGCTGCTCGCGCCGCTGCTCATGGGTTGGGTGGGGCAGTGCCGCGCCCGGCTGCAGAACCGTTCCGGCCCCGGCCTGCTTCAGCCCTTCCGCACGCTGCGCAAGCTGTTCCACAAGGACGCGGTGATCGCGCACAACGCCTCGCCGCTGTTCCGCGTCACGCCCTACATCCTGTTCGGCTGCATGTGGCTCGCGGCGGCCATCATCCCCATCATCGCGGTGGACCTGCCGTTCTCGCCTGCCGCCGACGTGATCGCCCTGGTCGGCGTGTTCGCGCTCGCGCGGGTGTTCATCGCGCTCGCCGCGATGGACATCGGCACCGCGTTCGGCACGTTGGGCGCGCGGCGCGAGATGCTGGTGTCGTTCCTTGCCGAGCCCGCGCTGCTGATGGTGCTCTTCACCGCCTCGCTGATCAGCCACTCGACGCAGCTGCCGCGCATCGTGGAAGCGCTCGCGCACCACCAGTTCGTGCTGTATCCCAGCCTGGCCTTCGCTGCGCTGGCCTTCGGCATCGTGCTCCTGGCCGAGAACGCGCGCATTCCGGTGGACAACCCGAACACGCACCTCGAACTGACCATGATCCACGAGGCGATGATCCTGGAGTATTCGGCGCGCCACCTCGCGCTGATCGAATGGGCGAGCAGCCTCAAGTTGTTTGCCTACATCTCCATCGGCATCGCGCTGTTCTTCCCGCACGGCATCGCCGAGGTGGGCAACTGGGGTGCGCTGCCGGTAGCCATCATCGCGCTGCTGGGGAAACTGATCCTGGCCGGCGCCGGACTCGCCCTGCTGGAGACGCTGCTCGCCAAGATGCGCATCTTCCGCGCGCCGGAGTTTCTCGGCACGGCGTTCCTGCTTGCTGTGCTGGGGCTGCTGATCCACTTCTTATTAGGTGCGTGACATGCAGATGAGCTATACCATCCAGTTCATCAACCTGCTCGCGGCGATCCTGCTGCTGATCGTCTTCGCGATGCTGTCGCAGCGGCGCATCCTGTCGCTGATCAACCTGTTCGCCTGGCAGGGGCTGGTGCTCGCGGTCAGCACCTTCGTCGTGGCTTACTCGACCGCGCAGCATCACCTCTATTATTCCGCCGCACTGACCCTGCTGCTCAAGGTGCTGGTGCTGCCTTGGCTGCTGCACCGCCTGATTCGTAGGCTCAACGTGAGATGGGACGTGGAGACCCTGATCAACATTCCGACCACCATGCTGGTCGGCATCGTGCTGGTGATTTTCGCCTTCAACCTCGCCGCGCCGATCTCGCAACTCGCCGAAGGCATCACCCGCGGCCTGATCGGTATCGCGCTCGCGAGCGTGCTGCTGTCGCTGCTGATGATGCTCACAAGGCGCAAGGCGATCTCGCAGGTGGTCGGCTTTCTCGCGATGGAAAACGGCCTGTTCTTCGCCGCGACCAGCGCCACGCACGGCATGCCGCTCGTGGTCGAGCTGGGCATTGCGCTCGACGTGCTGGTGGCCACCTTCATCTTCGGCATCTTCTTCTTCCAGATCCGCGAGACCTTCGACAGCCTCGACATCACCCACATGGAGAAGCTGAAAGATGATTGAGATGGAGCTTACGGCGCTGCTGCTTTTTCCGCTGCTGGGTGGGCTGCTGCTGGCTGCGTTCGGCTCGCGCCGCTGGGCGGCGGAACTGAATTCGCTGATGAGCTTCCTCACCTTCGCCGCCGCCGCGGCGCTGACCGTGCGCGTGGTCGAGGCAGGGCCGCAGGTCGCGTTCCGCGAGCAGTTCTTCATCGACCAGTTCAACGTGTTCCTGGTCGCGCTGACCGCCTTCGTCGCGTTCACCACCTCGCTGTTCTCGCGCCCCTACATGCGCATCGAGCAGGATCACGGCAGGCTCAGCACGCCGATGCTGCACCTCTACTACAGCATGTACCAGCTCTTCACGCTGGCCATGCTGGTCGCGCTGACCGCCAACAACATGGGCATCGTCTGGGTCGCGATGGAGGCGGCGACGCTGACCACGGTGCTGCTGGTCTCGCTGTATCGCACCCCGGCCAGCCTGGAGGCGGCGTGGAAGTATTTCATCCTCTGCGGCGTGGGCATCGCGCTCGCGCTGTTCGGCACCATCCTGCTGTATTTCGCCGCCGAGCGCGTACTCGGCCAGGGCGGCACCGCGCTGCTCTGGACGCACCTCAACGAGGTCAAGGGCGAGCTGGAACCCACCGTGCTCAAGCTCGCTTTCATCTTCCTGCTGGTCGGCTACGGCACGAAGATCGGCCTGGTGCCGCTGCACAGCTGGTTGCCGGACGCGCATGCGGAAGGCCCGACGCCGGTCTCTGCGGTGCTCTCGGGCCTCTTGCTGAACGTCGCGCTGTGCGCGGTGATGCGCAGCAAGGTGCTGGTGGACGGCTCGCTGGAGACGCATTTTGCGGGCAACCTGATGATGGGCTTCGGCCTGCTCTCGGTAGTAGTCGCCGCGCTGTTCCTGTCGCGGCAGAAGGACATCAAGCGCATGTTCGCCTATTCCTCGATCGAGCACATGGGGCTGATCACCTTCGCCTTCGGCATGGGCGGGAAGGTCGCGACCTTCGCGGCGCTGCTGCACATGACCATGCATTCGCTGACCAAGTCGGCGATCTTCTTCGCGGTCGGCCATGCGGTGCAGAAGGCCGGCACGCAGCAGATGGAGAACATCCGCGGCATGCTGCAAGTCAGCCCCACGGTCGGCTGGGGGCTGATGCTCGGCACCTTCGCGATCCTCGGCATGCCGCCGTTCGGCGTGTTTGCGAGCGAATTCCTGATCATCACCACGGCGATGCACGACTACCCGTGGACCACGCCGGTCCTGCTGATCGCGCTGGGCATCGCTTTCGCCGCGATCTTCGGCAAGGTGCAGCCCATCGTGTTCGGCGAGACGACGGCGAAGCCCCTGCCGCACCCGCCCGCCCTGCTGCCGGTGTTCGCGCACCTCTTGCTGGTGCTGATACTCGGCCTGTACATGCCGCCCTATCTCGCCGACTGGTACCGCCAGGCGGCGGCTTTGCTAGGATAAGCCATGCCCATCACCCACCCCAACCTGCATCTGACCCGGCTGGACGGCGCGATTCCAGCCTGGCTCGGCGAGATCAAGCCTGACGACCTGATGCCGATCTGCCGGAACGTGGCGGACGGCGGCGGAAGGCTGCTGGCCCTGTGGGGGAGCGACAGGCGCGCTCAACACAAGGGATTCGGGTTGCATATCGCGCTGGTCAACGAGGCCGGCCTGATCTGCCTGAACTTGGCGCTGGATGCCGCCCAGCCCGTCTATCCGGACATCGGCCGGATATTCCCCGCGGCCGCGCGCATGCAGCGCGCGGCGTACGACCTGCTCGGCATCTATGCCGAGGAAGGCCAGGACCACCGCAAATGGATACGCCATGGCGCGTGGCAAGGCTTCCCGCTGCGCAAGGATTTCGATGCCGCGCCGAACCGCGCGCATGAGCCCGACAATTATCCTTTCGTCCAGGTCGAGGGGCAGGGCGTGCATGAAATCGCGGTAGGGCCGATCCACGCCGGCACCATCGAGCCGGGGCACTTCCGTTTTTCGGTAGTCGGCGAGAAGGTGCTGCGCCTCGAGGAGCGCCTCGGCTACACGCACAAGGGCATCGAGAAGCGCTTCGAGAGCCTGGACTTGCAGCAGGGTGCGAAGCTCGCCGGGCGGGTGAGCGGCGACAGCACCGTTGCCTACGCATGGGCGTATGCGATGGCCGCCGAGAGCATCGCGGGCGTGACGCCCCCGGAGCGCGCGCTCTGGCTGCGCGCGCTGTTCCTCGAACGCGAGCGCATCGCCAACCATCTCGGCGACCTCGGCGATCTCGGCAACGACGTCGCATTGTCCTTCGGCTTCGCGCAGTTCTGGATGCTGAAGGAGCAGGTGCTGCGCAACAACGCCGCGCTGTTCGGGCACCGCTACCTGATGGACAGGATCGTACCGGGCGGAGTGGCCGCCGACCTCGCAGAGCCGGGCAAGTCCGTGCTGCGCAACGAGTGCGCGATGCTGGAGCGCGAGGTGCGCGTGCTGCGCAACATCTACGAGGAGCATGCGGGGATGCAGGACCGCTTCATCGCCGCTGGGCGCGTCGAGCCGAAACTGGCTGCGCGGCTCGGCCTGTGCGGCCTGGCCGGGCGCGCCAGTGCGCAGGCCTGGGATGCGCGCGTGCAGTTCCCCTGCGCGCCCTACGACAGGCTGGACGTACGCATGGCGACCTACCGCAACGGCGATGTTGCGGCGCGCGTCATCGTGCGCTTCGACGAACTGTTCGAGTCGTTGCGCCTGCAGCGCGAAATCCTGGATCGCCTCGTTTATGGCGGCGAGTTGTGCGCGCCGCTGGACAAGTTGCCCGGCAACGGCTTCGGCGCGGGCATGGTGGAAGGCTGGCGCGGCGAGGTGCTGGTGGCGATCCACAGCGATGCCGAAGGCAGGCTCGCGCGCGTCCATCCGCACGATCCGTCCTGGCAGAACTGGCCGGTGGTGGAACATGCCGTCCTGGGCAACATCGTGCCGGACTTTCCGCTCATCAACAAATCGTTCAACCTGAGCTACTCGGGCCAGGACTTGTAGCATGCCTACCTATCAAATCATTCGGCAGATCATCAAAACCGGCATCAAGACCGAGGCGCCGCCGCAGCCGGACGAGGCGCTGCGCGTGGAGCCGCAGCGGCTGCAGGAAGAAATCCTGAGCGTGTTCGGCGGCGCGCTGAGCATCCGCCAAGTGGATGCGGGTTCATGCAACGCCTGCGAGCTGGAGATCCGCGCGCTCAACAACGCCTATTACAACATCGAGGGACTGGGCATCAAGTTCACCGCGAGCCCGCGCCATGCGGACCTGCTGCTGGTCACCGGCCCGGTGTCGCGCCACATGGAAGTGGCGCTCAAGCGCGCCTACGACGCGATGCCGGAACCCAAGCTGGTGGTCGCGGTCGGCGACTGCGGCTGCGGTAGCGGTATCCTCTGCTCCGGGGGCGGGGACTACGCCACCTGCGGCAGGGTTGCGAACGTTATCCCGGTGGACGTGGCGGTGAGCGGCTGCCCGCCCACCCCCGCGGCGATTTTGCAGGGTATCCTCACCGCGGTCAGCGCGCAGAAACAGGGATCAGCCGGATAGCTTCTTATCGGGCGAGACGGACTTTGTAGTTCAGCATTGCCAGCAGCAGCACGAGCAGCGCCGCGCCGCCGTTGTGGATCACCGCGAGCGCGAGGGGGAAATCCAGGTAGACGGTCAAAACGCCGGTCGCGAACTGCAGCGCGATCCCGGCAAGCAGCCAGCGCGCGGTCTTCTGCAGCCCGCCGATCCTGAGCGCCCTGAACCCCAGCCAGACGAGCAGCGCGATCACGGCGAAGGCGAAAATGCGGTGCGTCCAGTGGATCGCGGTCAGCGCCGCGAAGGGCAGGAATTCGCCGCCGGCGGTCTTGCCCAGGTCGCGCCACAGCGCGAAGCCGTGCGCGAAATCCATGTGCGGCAAGAGGGCGCCCTGGCAGAGCGGGAAATCGGTGCAGGCGAGCGCCGCGTAGTTGCTGCTGACCCAGCCGCCGAGCGCGACCTGGATCGTCAGCAGGATTGCCGCGAGCAGCGCCGGCAGGCGCAGCGCCGCCGCCTTGCGTTCCACCGGAAGATGATCGGCCTGGCGCGCGCCATGCCAGGTGAGCAGCGCGAGCAGCGTCATGCCGAGCAGCAGGTGGCCGGTCACGATGATGGGCTGCAGCTTCATGGTGACGGTCCAGGCGCCGAAAGCGCCCTGCAGGCAGACGAAGCCGAACATCGTCGTCGCGAACCACGGCGCGAAGCGCGTCTCCCTGCTCTGCCGCCACTTGCGCCACGCGATCGCCATGATCGAGACGATCAGCACGCCGATGGCCATCGCGAGATAGCGGTGCAGCATCTCGATCCAGGCCTTCATGACCGTCACCGGTCCGGTCGGCATCGCGGCCTCGGCGGCGCTGATGTCCGCATGCGCGCGCAGCGGGTCGGCCTGCCCGTAGCAGCCCGGCCAGTCCGGGCAGCCGAGGCCGGAATCGGTCAGCCGCGTGAAGGCGCCGAACATGATGAGATCGAAGGTCAGGAACAGGGTGACCCAGACCAGCTTGCGGTACTTGTCCCGGTCGACCGATACCCAGACGATCGCCAGCGGCAACATGGCCGCGATCAGTCCGATGATGCCAAGCTGGATCAGCATGATGGGTGCTCCTGATCGGGCAAGTTAATCCGCACTGGGGAGGCGCCGGTGCGCAGGGTGATCGACTGTTTCATAAGGCAGGCAATTCCGTTTCTGAATTTGGCGCGCCCGACAGGAGTCGAACCTGTGACCCTTGGCTTCGGAAACCAATACTCTATCCAACTGAGCTACGGGCGCGTTACGTGAAGGCGTGCAGCATAGCGTTTTTTGGCCCTACCGTCCACGCCACGGCACGCCGGAAAAATGCTATCGTGCCGCCTGCAATGATCAAAATACCTCGCTCGCCATGACCTTCAGCAACCCCGAACCGGAGCAGATCCGCGAGCTGCTGTGCAGCGTGCGCAGCATCGCCGTCGTGGGGCTGTCGCCGAATCAGGCGCGCCCCAGCTTCCGCGTCGCGAGCGGCCTGCAGGGTTTGGGTTATCGCATCGTTCCTGTGCGGCCCATGGTTGAGGAGGCGCTCGGCGAAAAAGCCTATCCCGATCTCGAAAGCCTGCCGTTCCTGCCGGACATCGTCGACGTGTTCCGCGCGCCGGAGCATGTGCCCGCCATCGTGGAGAGTTGCATCCGGCTTGGCATCAGGAACCTCTGGCTGCAGGACGGCGTCGTCCACGAGGCGGCGGCCGAGCGCGCGAGGGAGGCCGGCATCACTGTGGTGATGGACCGCTGCATGTGGCGCGACGCTTCAAAGTTCGGCACCCGTCCGCCGGCGCCATGAACAAGCCGCGCTGCGCCTGGGCGGGCGACGATGCGCTCTACCGCGCCTATCACGACCGCGAGTGGGGCGTGCCGCTGCACGACGACCGGCGCCTGTTCGAGTTCCTGATCCTGGAAGGCGCGCAGGCCGGCCTGAGCTGGATCACCATTTTGCGCAAGCGCGAGAATTACCGCGCCGCCTTCGACGATTTCGACGCGGCGCGCATTGCCCGCTACGGCGCGGATAAAATAGAATCACTGCTGCAGGATGCGGGCATCGTGCGCAACCGCCTGAAGCTGGAGGCTGCCGTCGTCAACGCGCAGAAATTCCTCGAGGTGCAGGAGTCCTGCGGCAGCTTCGACGCATTCCTCTGGCAGTTCGTCGAGGGCAAACCGAGGCAGAACGCCTGGCGCAGCCTCACCGAGGTGCCGGTCAGCACGCCGCAATCGGAAGCAATGAGCCGGGAACTGAAGCGGCGCGGCTTCAAGTTCGTCGGCACGACGATCTGCTACGCCCTGATGCAGGCGACCGGCATGGTCAACGACCATACGACAAATTGTTTCAGACATAAAGAATTGCAAAGATGAATCTCAGGTTTACCAAGATGCACGGCGCGGGCAACGACTTCGTGGTGCTGGACGGCGTGCGCCAGAAGATCGAGCTGACGCCGGAACAGCTGCGCCTGCTCGCCGATCGCCATTTTGGTGTGGGCTGCGACCAGATTCTGCTGGTGGAGAAGGCACAGCATCCCGAGGCGGATTTCCGCTATCGCATCTTCAACGCCGACGGCGGCGAGGTCGAGCAGTGCGGCAACGGCGCGCGCTGCTTCGTGCGCTTCGTGCACGACCAGGGGCTCACGCCGAAGCGCGAGATCGTAGTGGAAACCAAGAGCGGCCTGGTCAGCCCGCGCCTCGAGGACGACGGGCGCGTGACGGTCAACATGGGTGCGCCGATTTTCGAGGCCGGGCTTATCCCGTTCGAGGGCAAGGGAGCGGTGAGCGAGCCGCTCGATGCGGCTGGAGAGGTACTGGAGATCAGCGCGCTGTCGATGGGCAATCCGCACGCGGTGCAGGTCGTGGCGGATGTCGAGCATGCGCCGGTGGAAAGGCTCGGGCCGCTCATCGAGCGCCACCCGCGCTTCCCGAACCGTGTCAACGCCGGCTTCATGCAGGTCATGGATCGCGGCCATATCCGGCTGCGCGTGTACGAGCGCGGCGCGGGCGAAACGCTGTCGTGCGGCACCGGCGCCTGCGCGGCAGTCGTGGCGGGCATCCGGCGCGGCCTGCTGGACAGCCCGGTGAGCGTCGCCACGCGCGGCGGCCTGCTGACCATCGCCTGGGCCGGAGAGGGCGCGCCGGTGCTGATGACCGGCCCGGCGATTACCGTTTTTGAAGGCGAAATAAGCATATAGGGAGTCAAAATGAGAGCCGAAGACGTCGCACAATACCTGCAGGACAACCCGCAGTTTTTCGAGGGCCATACCGACCTGCTGGCGCAGATCAACTTGCCGCACCCGCACGGCGGGCGCGCCGTCTCGCTCTCCGAGCGTCAGCTGCTCGCCTTGCGCGAGAAGAACAGGGAGATCGAGAAGAAGCTCAACGAGCTGATCACATTTGCGAAGGAGAACGACGCGCTGCAGCACAAGGTGCACGAGTTCGTCGTCGCGCTGTTCGCCGCGCGCGACCTTCACACACTGCAGGAAATGATCCCGCACCTGCTGCGCGAAGTCTTCGCGGTGCCGCATGCGGCGCTACGCCTCTGGCAGGTCAACCCGCCCAGCGCAGAGACACTGGCCTTCGCCGAGGCGCAGGCGCAGCCGGTCTGCCTGCACCACGCCGCGCAGGACACCGCCGGATGGTTCGGCGAGGCCGCCTCACAACTGCATTCCTTCGCCTATCTGCCCTTGCACGCGGGCAGCGAGACCATCGGCCTGCTGGTGCTGGCCAGCGAAGACAAGCAGCGCTTCTACCCAGAGATGGGCACGGTGTTCCTGCAGCGCATCGCCGAGGCCGCGAGCGCCGCGCTGCATCCGCATCTCGCGCAATGACCGAAGCTGCCGCGCCAAACCAGAACTATCTGGATGGTTACCTGGCGTGGCTGCGCAACGAGAAGCAATACTCTGCCCTGACCGCCGAGAACTACGCGCGCGACCTGCGCCGCCTGTTTGAACTGACCGCAGCAACGCCGCTCGCGAGCCTCAAAATCCACCATATCCGCCGGTTTATTGCGCAACTGCACGCCAAGGGCTTGGGCGGCCGCACGCTCGCGCGCATGCTCTCGGCGTGGCGCGGCTTCTTCACCTATTTGATGCGCGACCACGGCTTTGCGGACAACCCCTGCACCGGCCTGCGCGCGCCGAAGTCGCCCAAGACCCTGCCGCAGGCGCTGTCGCCCGACGAGGCGGCGCGCATGGTCGAGTTGCCCACCGACACGCCGGAGGCGATCCGCGACAAGGCGATGTTCGAGTTGTTCTATTCCTCCGGCCTGCGCCTCGCGGAACTGGTGAACCTCGACCCGGCGCAGCTCGACCTGCAGGCAGGCGAAGTGCGCGTCACCGGCAAGGGCAGCAAGACGCGCATCGTGCCGCTCGGCAGCCACGCCAGCTCCGCCTTGCAGGCCTGGCTCGCGGTGCGCGGCCAGCTCGCGAGGGAAGATGAGCCCGCGCTGTTCGTAGGCGCGCGCGGCAGCCGCATGACGCCGCGCATGGTGCAGCTGCGCATGAAGCAATGGGGCATCAAACAGGGCATCACCAGCAACGTGCACCCGCACCTGCTGCGCCATTCGTTCGCCACCCATGTGCTGCAGTCCAGCGGCGACCTGCGCGCGGTGCAGGAAATGCTCGGCCATGCGAGCATCTCCACCACGCAGGTCTACACCCACCTCGATTTCCAGTACCTCAGCAAGATTTACGACGCGGCGCACCCGCGCGCGAAGAAAAAGACATGACCACCAAAAAGCCAGACAACACACGCCGCCCCGCGAGCGGCAAGCCCGACTTTCGTAACAAGGCAAAACATGGCGCAAACGAGCGCCGCCCCGCGAAGAACCCTCTCCCGGCCTCTCGGCCACCCTCTCCCGCTCGCGGGAGAGGGGCTGGGGGAGAGGGAGTCGCAGGTGCAGCTATCATCCTCAAGGCAGGCCGCGAGAAATCGTTGCTGCGCCGCCATCCCTGGGTGTTCTCCGGCGCCATCGAGTTCGTCGAGGGCGCGCCGCAAAAGGGAGACACGCTGCCGGTGCGCGACAACGCGGGCAATTTCCTCGCGTGGGCGGCGTACAACCCGGACTCGCAGATCACCGCGCGCGTCTGGTCGTGGGACGAAAATGAAAGGATCAATGCAGAATTTTTCTGCCGCAGGATTTCGCAAGCATTGAAGATGCGCCGTGATTTGCTCCCCTCGCCCCTTGTGGGAGAGGGGCAGGGGGAGAGGGGGGGAAGTACCGGCCTGCGCCTGATCCACGCCGAATCCGACGGCCTGCCGGGGCTCATCGTCGACCGCTACGGCGACACGCTGGTGATGCAGGTCGGCAGCGCGGGCGCGGAGAGTTGGCGCGATGCCATCGCCGACACCCTGCAGGAGCTGTGCAGTCCAGCATGCATCTACGAGCGCTCCGATTCCGATTCGCGCGGACTCGAAGGACTGGAGCCGCGCAACGGCGTGCTGCGCGGCGCGCTGCCGGAAAGCGTCGAGGTCGTCGAGCACGGCCTGCGCTTCGCGGTGGATGTCGTCGCGGGCCAGAAGACCGGCTTCTTCCTCGATCAGCGCGACAACCGCGCGCTGACCGAGACGCTCGCGAAGGATCGCGACGTACTGAACTGCTTCTGCTACACCGGCGGTTTCTCGCTCTATGCGCTGCGCGGCGGCGCGAAGTCGGTGCTGTCCATCGACGCCTCGGGCGACGCGCTGCGCATCGCCGAGGAGAATTTATCCCGCAACGGACTCGATGCGGCGCGCGCCGAGTGGCAGGAGGCCGACGTGTTCCAGGCGCTGCGCAAGCTGCGCGACCAAGGCCGTTCCTTTGACTTCATCATCCTCGACCCGCCCAAGTTCGCGCCCACCGCCGCCTTCGCCGAGAAGGCCGCACGCGGCTACAAGGACATCAACCTGCTCGGCTTCAAGCTGCTCCGCCCGGGCGGCCTGCTCGCGACCTATTCCTGCTCGGGTGGCGTCAGCGAAGACCTGTTCCAGAAGATCGTCGCGGGCGCAGCGCTCGACGCCGGCGTGGATGCGCAGATTGTGCACCGCCTGCACGCGAGCGCCGATCACCCGGTGCTGCTGAGTTTCCCGGAGGGGGCGTATTTGAAGGGGTTGGTGTTGAGGGTGGCGGGGTAGTTCATAGTCCGTTCGCCCTGAGGTATCGAAGGGTGAGCGTGTCTAACAATCAAAACCAACTTCGCCGGGGGTAGCCCGGCAGCTAGTCACTTTTTCTTGCGTCGCCAAGAAAAAGTAACCAAAAAGAAGGCGACCCCGGTTTGCCGCCGCTGCGCGGTACCCTGCGTTGCTCGACTGGTCAGGCGGCTGCGGAACTCGCGCTTCGCGCTCAAACAGTCCTCGCCGAAATCCCCTGACCAGCCTGCGCTTGTATCTTCCCCATTGTGGTGGTTAGCTACCACCACCCGAAGCAGAGGCAGCTTGAAGTCTGCGCTAAGGCCTGACCTTGTCGAGTAGATTAAGCCCTCTGCTTCACCACATCGCCAGCAAAGACACTGAACGGTAGCCAAGGGGCAAACCCTGAATGCACAAGGCAAGTGGGCGAAGTTGGCACCATTGTAACGGAGGTCATCATGTTTTATCTCGGTATGGATGTCGCCAAGGCCAAGCTGGATTGTTGCCTGTTGCTGGATGATGCCATTGGCAAGCGCAAGGCCAAGGTGATCAGTAACAGCAAGTCCGGCATTGCTGATTTGCTGGCTTGGGTCGTAAAGCAACACGTTTCCCTAGCAGAGTTGCATGTGGTCATGGAAGGAACGGGGGTTTACCACGAGCAGGCCGCGCTGGCGCTGGCTGATGCGGGTGTAGCGGTTTCCATTGTCAATCCGGCGCAGGTCAAGGACTTCGGGCGTGGGCTGGCGGTGCGCACCAAGACGGACGGGGTAGATAGCTTTGTCTTGGCTCGCTATGGCGCCTTGCTCAAGCCTGCAGCTTGGGTGCCGCCTGCGCCAGAGGCGCGGATATTGCAGGCGCTGATTACGCGGCGCGATGCCATTGCCCAAGACCTGCAACGCGAGCGCAACCGGCGGGAGAAAGCCGATGCCACGGACACTCCAGCACTGATACAGCAATCCATCTCCGACAGCATTGCATTCCTGTCCGGGCAACTCGCGCAATTGCAGCAGGACATTGATCAACATATCGATCATCATCCGGGACTCAAGAAAGACCTGTCACTGCTCCAGAGCATCCCTGCGGTGGGGCCGCAGGTTGGAAACAATCTGCTGGCGGTCATGCACAGCCATAACTTCGGCTCAGCCGAACAGCTTGCGGCCTATCTTGGCCTGGTTCCCATAGAACGGCAGTCGGGAAGTTCGATATTGGGGCGATCGAGACTCTCCAAGGCGGGACCTGCCAGAATACGCGCTGTGCTGTACATGGCGGCTGTCGTGGCAATACGTTGCAACCCACACGTCAAAGCAATCTACGAACGCCTGCTCGCCAGAGGTAAATCCAAGATGTCCGCGCTCGGCGCCGCTATGCGCAAACTGGTGCATCTGTGCTACGGCGTCCTCAAAACCCGTCAACCCTATCGCCATGACTATGCAAAAATCAGTTGACGAGGAAGACGGTATCTACTCGGCGGCGCACAGGGGATGAAAAGCAAAGAATCAAAACCGTTGTGGTAGCGTGCGTAAGCGCACGCTACACTGATTTGTTGATTTTCTGTTTTACATACTCAGGTACAGATCCGAGTTCCGGTTCAGTGTCGCAATCAAAAATGCACAGCACAAGCTCCTTGAGGCGAGCCGGGTCAATCCCAGCATCTTTGCCCCAGTTGAATGCATACTTTGACTTCATGTAAATAGGAAGTGCTTCGTCAGCAGCATCTTCGCGGATGATGGCAATGTATTTCTGTTTATTATCGCCCTGAGCAAGCATATCGCCTTGAATAACCATCGTCTCCCAGCCAACACCTCCCTTCCGAAAATCCGCCTTCTCCATGTAATACCTGTCACAGATAAGTAATACCTTTTCCGCCATGATGACCTCGTTTGTCATCCATTGCGGGAGATCGAAGCCGGGCTTCAAGTGAAATGCATCAAGGCGCGCGTCAACCCCGTGTTGACGTAGTGCTGTAGCAAGCAATTTGACCCAAGATGCGTTGTCCTTATTGGTTCCAGTGTAGCTAATGAAAACTCTTGGGTGAGGTACAGGCTGTTCTGCTAGTGCAGGTGCTCGAGTGGCGTGGAGGTTTCGATATGCTTCTTGGGTGAAGCAAAACACGTTGAAGGTAATATTTCCCTCCGAGTCTAGAACTGATCTGAGGGCCTCAAACGAATCGACAGGTGTCATTCCTCCTGCACCTGTACCCAAAAGAGGGATATTGATAATTCTGATCTGATTTTCAGTCGCGTAGCGGACAATTTCACTCGCGATTTGACGGATTGCCTTTGCCTCTGATGTAACCGTGTCAACATTAACCGATGCAGCGTATCCTATTGTGCTTGCGAATTCGTACTTGGACTCTCGGAAGTGCACCTTTCCATATGGGATGCGACCGATCCGTACGGGAAGGCCGCGCTCATAAAGATTCGTAAGTACAGAGCGCGTAACGCCCCCACCGCTATCACACGGCACAATTAGGAGATCGCATTTAGTATCAAAAATACTTCCATGGATGATCTGTATCATCTGCCTCCCCTTGCCGGTGTTTGCTCCACAATTGCCTTGAAAAAAATGGCTTAACTTATGTGCGGTTGGATTAAACGCTATATTGTATAAGGCAGCAAGCGACTGAAATTAGGCATGCAGGGCGATAGCCCGGCATGCCTTAATGTTTTTGGGGTTGAGATTTGCTTTTCATCCCCTGTGCGCCGCCGAGTAGATACCGTCTTCCTCGTCAACTGATTTTTGCATAGTCATGGCGATAGGGTTGACGGGTTTTGAGGACGCCGTAGCACAGATGCACCAGTTTGCGCATAGCGGCGCCGAGCGCGGACATCTTGGATTTACCTCTGGCGAGCAGGCGTTCGTAGATTGCTTTGACGTGTGGGTTGCAACGTATTGCCACGACAGCCGCCATGTACAGCACAGCGCGTATTCTGGCAGGTCCCGCCTTGGAGAGTCTCGATCGCCCCAATATCGAACTTCCCGACTGCCGTTCTATGGGAACCAGGCCAAGATAGGCCGCAAGCTGTTCGGCTGAGCCGAAGTTATGGCTGTGCATGACCGCCAGCAGATTGTTTCCAACCTGCGGCCCCACCGCAGGGATGCTCTGGAGCAGTGACAGGTCTTTCTTGAGTCCCGGATGATGATCGATATGTTGATCAATGTCCTGCTGCAATTGCGCGAGTTGCCCGGACAGGAATGCAATGCTGTCGGAGATGGATTGCTGTATCAGTGCTGGAGTGTCCGTGGCATCGGCTTTCTCCCGCCGGTTGCGCTCGCGTTGCAGGTCTTGGGCAATGGCATCGCGCCGCGTAATCAGCGCCTGCAATATCCGCGCCTCTGGCGCAGGCGGCACCCAAGCTGCAGGCTTGAGCAAGGCGCCATAGCGAGCCAAGACAAAGCTATCTACCCCGTCCGTCTTGGTGCGCACCGCCAGCCCACGCCCGAAGTCCTTGACCTGCGCCGGATTGACAATGGAAACCGCTACACCCGCATCAGCCAGCGCCAGCGCGGCCTGCTCGTGGTAAACCCCCGTTCCTTCCATGACCACATGCAACTCTGCTAGGGAAACGTGTTGCTTTACGACCCAAGCCAGCAAATCAGCAATGCCGGACTTGCTGTTACTGATCACCTTGGCCTTGCGCTTGCCAATGGCATCATCCAGCAACAGGCAACAATCCAGCTTGGCCTTGGCGACATCCATACCGAGATAAAACATGATGACCTCCGTTACAATGGTGCCAACTTCGCCCACTTGCCTTGTGCATTCAGGGTTTGCCCCTTGGCTACCGTTCAGTGTCTTTGCTGGCGATGTGGTGAAGCAGAGGGCTTAATCTACTCGACAAGGTCAGGCCTTAGCGCAGACTTCAAGCTGCCTCTGCTTCGGGTGGTGGTAGCTAACCACCACAATGGGGAAGATACAAGC
>JAHQXD010000002.1:166792-260310 GCA_019449655.1 Ferrigenium straubiae
GCCTTCTTTTTGGTTACTTTTTCTTGGCGACGCAAGAAAAAGTGACTAGCTGCCGGGCTACCCCCGGCGGTGTTGGTTTTGGGTTTACCCCTCTCCCCAACCCTCTCCCGCAAGGGGCGAGGGGGGTGTTATACCCCAGCAAAATTATCTTGCTTAACGCAAGTTCACCATCGGCTTAAACCCCAACTTCCCCTTCAACCCCTCCGCGCTGCTCCGCGCCGCATCCTGATTCGCATACGGCCCGAGGTGGACGCGGTTGAGGCCGTCCTTGAGGAACACGCTGAGCTGCTTGCCGGCATCGCCCAGCTTGGTGCGCATCTGCGCCATGAAGGTCTCCGCGGCTTCGGGGGTCTTGAACGCGCCGAGCTGCAGGTAGACGTTGCCGGTGGTGGCGGCCGTGGTTGTGGCGGCGGGCGGCGCGCTTGCGGCGGGTGCTTCGGCCTTCGCCAATGGTTTGCTTTCCACTGCATCGGGCTTGGCGAGGGTGTTCACGCTGGCGTCCGGAGTGATGCTCTCGACTTCCACTTCCGAGCTGCCGTTGCCGATGATGCCGAGCTTGTGCGCGGCGGTGTAGGACAGGTCCATCACGCGCTCATGCAGGAAGGGGCCGCGGTCGTTGATGCGCACCACCACGGATTTCTTGCTGGCGGTGTTGGTCACGCGCGCGTAGCTCGGGATCGGCAGGGTGGGGTGCGCGGCGGTCATGCCGTACATGTCGTACACCTCGCCGCTGGAGGTGCGCTGGCCGTGGAATTTCTTGCCGTACCAGGAGGCGATGCCGCGCTCCCTGTAGTTGCCCGCTGAGGTCAGCGGGGTGTAGGTCTTGCCCAGCGCGGTGTAGGGGCGGTTGGCGTAGCGGTGCAGCGGTTCGCTCTTCGGCACGGCGTCGGGAATGGCGTCGAGGTTGGCCGGGGCGTCCGCGCCGGGGCCGTCTCCGGCGAGGTAGCCGCCTCCCTTTGCAGGCGTGCTGCCCCCGTGATCCTCGACCGGCGCGGGGGTGCTGCGCGTTGCCACCTGGCGCTGCGGCGTGCTGCCGCAGGCGGCGAGGATGAGGGTTGCCAATGCCAAAACCAACACTTGCTTATTCATGCGATCTCCCGGAAATGCTCTATGTTTTAACCAGTTTCTTGTGCGTCTCGATGCTCATCAGCATACCAAAACCCAGCAGCAGGGTCAGCATCGAGGTGCCGCCGTAGCTTACCAGCGGCAGCGGTACGCCGACCACCGGCAGGATGCCGCTGACCATGCCCATGTTGACGAAGGCGTAGGTGGCGAAGGTCAGCGTGATGGAGCCCGCCATGAGGCGCGTGAAGTAGGTCGAGGCGTTCGCAGTGATGACGAAGCCGCGCGCGATCACGAACAGGTACAGGCTGAGCAGGATCAGGTTGCCGAGCAGGCCGAACTCTTCCGAGTACACCGCGAAGATGAAGTCGGTGGTGCGCTCCGGCAGGAAATCGAGATGGGTCTGCGTGCCGTCCAGGTAGCCCTTGCCGAGGATGCCGCCCGAGCCCACCGCGATGGTCGCCTGGATGGTGTGGTAGCCCTTGCCGAGCGCATCCTGCGAGGGGTCGAGCAGCATCAGGATGCGGTGCTTCTGGTAGTCGTGCAGCATGTTCCACAGGAAGGGGGCGCTGACCGAGGCCGCAACGAATAGCCCGCCCATGATGCGCCAGGAGAGGCCCGCGAGGAACAGCACGTAGAAGCCGCTCGCGGAGATCAGGATCGCGGTGCCGAGGTCGGGCTGGCGCGCGATCAGCGCCACCGGCATGAGCAGCAGCAGCGCGGCGATGAAGTAGTTCTTCAGGGTGAGCGTGGCCTCGTGCTTCTCGAAGTACCAGGCCATCATCAGCGGCACGCCGATCTTCATCAGCTCGGACGGCTGGATGGTGGCGATGCCGAGGTTCAGCCAGCGCCGCGCGCCGTGGCTGATTTCACCGAACAGCGCGACGCCGATGAGCAGCAACATGCCCAGCACATAAATCGGCACGGCGGTGCGCATCAGGTAATGCAGCGGCAGGTTGGCGATCAGCCACATGCAGGTGAACGCCACGATGATGTTGAGCATCTGGTTCAACGGCTTGCCCCAGCCGGCGTTGTCCGCGCTGTACAGCACCAGCAGGCTGACCGCCATCAGCAGGCCGATGCCGAGCAGCAGCGGCAGGTCGAGGTGCGCGATGAAGCGCTGCCAGAGCTGGCGCCTAGTCATGTTCCGCCCCCTCCTTGTCGGCTGCGTCCGGCAGCGGCTGTGGCACCTTGCCGAGCAGGTAGTAGTCCATCACCTTGCGCGCGATCGGCGCTGCCGTGCCGCCGCCGTGCCCGCCGTTCTCCGCCAGCACCACCAGCGCGATTTTGGGCTGTTCGGCGGGCGCGAAGGCGATGAACCAGGCATGGTCACGGTGCCGCTCGTCGATCTTGCTCTCGTCGTATTTTTCGCCCTGCTTCATCGCGATCACCTGTGCGGTGCCGGTCTTGCCGGCGATGCGGTAGGGCGCGCCCGCCGCCGCGCCCGCCGCCGTGCCCCCCGGCTGGTTGACCGCGACCATCGCGCGCTTCACCAGGTCGAGGTGCGCGGGTGGAATCTGCAGGTCGGTCTCCGGCTTGTTTTCGATCAGGCGGATTTCGTTGCTGCGCGAGTTGCGCACCTCCCTGACCAGATGCGGCTTGTAGCTTACGCCGTTGTTGGCCAGCGTTGCGGTGGCATGCGCCAGCTGCAGCGGCGTGACCAGGTTGTAGCCTTGCCCGATGCCGACCGAAACGGTGTCGCCGGCATACCATTTCTGCTGGTAGCGCCGCATCTTCCATTCCTGCGAGGGCAGCAGGCCGGAGGTTTCGCCTTCCATGTCCAGGCTGGTCTTCTTGCCGAAGCCGAAGCTCGACAGGAAGCTGAAGATGTTGTCGATGCCGAGCTCGTTGGCCAGCCCGTAATAGTAGGTGTCGCAGGACACCACGATGGACTTGAACATGTCCACGCTGCCATGGCCGCCCTGTTTCCAGTCGCGGTACTGGTGGCCGCTGCCGGGCAGATTGAAGTAACCCGGGTCGCCGATGGTGTGGCCGGGCGAGCGGGTGTTGTAGTGCAGCCCGGCCAGCGCCATGAACGGCTTGATCGTGGAGCCCGGCGGGTACTGCCCGCGCAGCGCGCGGTTGTTGAGCGGCGTGTCGGGGGAGTTGTTCAGCTCGTCCCAGCTTTGCGTGTCGATGCCGTCGATGAACAGGCCGGGGTCGTAGCCGGGCTTGCTGACGAAGGCCAGCACCTCGCCGTTGTTCGGGTCGATCGCCACCAGCGCGCCGCGGTAGTTGCCGAACGATTGCACCGCGATCTCCTGCAGCTTCGCGTCGATGCTCAGCACCAGCGTGTTGCCGGAAGCCGGCGGGGTGCGCGACAGCATGCGCACCGCGCGGCCGCCCGAATCCACCTCGACCTGTTCCACGCCGGTCTTGCCGTGCAGCACGCTTTCGTAGCTCTGCTCCAGGCCGGTCTTGCCGATGTAATCCGAGCCGCGGTAATTGGCGGCGAGGTCGTTTTCCTCGAGTTGCTCCACGTCGGTCTGGTTGATGCGCCCGATATAACCGAGCAGGTGGGACATCTGTTCGCCGTACGGGTAATCGCGGAACAGCCGCGCCTTGATCTCGACGCCGGGGAAGCGGTATTGCTGCGCGGCAAAGCGCGCGACTTCCTCGTCGCTGAGCCGGTTGCGGATCATCAGGGTTTCGAAGTTGCGCCGTTCGGCGAGCAGCTTGTTGAAGCGCCTGCGATCCTTGGGGGTGATCTCGACCAGCGTGGACAACTCGGCTATCGTGGCTTCCAGGTCGGCGGTCTTGTTCGGCGTGATCTCCAGCGTGTAGCCGGAGTAGTTGTGCGCCAGCACCACGCCGTTGCGGTCGAGGATCATGCCGCGGTTCGGGACGATGGGCACGATGGAGATGCGGTTGCTCTCCGCGAGCGTCTGGTAGTAGTCGTGGCGCACCACCTGCAGGTAGAAGAAGCGCAGCAGCAGAATCGCCATCAGCACCAGCACGAAGCCGATGCTGATCGCCAGCCGCAGCCGGAAGTAGAAAATTTCGCGCTGATGGTTTTTGAGTTCGACGTGCTTGTTCATTCGCGATCCACACGCATCTGCCGCACCGCGTGGAACATGAGGCTGAGCGGCACCCACAGCAGGGTCGAGGTCAGGCAGCCGAGGAAGTACGGCCACACCACGTAGCCGTTGACCTGCCAGTGCACCAGCGCATAGGCCAGATACGTCAGTGCCAGGATGCCGAACACCTGCGTGGTCTGCTGGCGCAGGTCGAACATCTGCAGGCGGTTATGCAGCGTCACGCCGCCGAAGGCAAGCAGGGTGTAGGCGAGCGCATGCTGGCCGAACAGGCTGGCATCGGCCACGTCGGCGAGGATGCCGACCGCCCAGGCCAGTCCGATGCCGATGCGCGCCGGCTTGTGCGTGCACCAGTACAGCATCACCACGGCGACGAAGTCCGGGCGCAGCATCAGCCAGATGCCCTTCCATGGCAGGCCGTTGAGGAACAGCGCGAGCAGCACGCTGAACACGATCAGGGTATTGCTGACCGGGCGCTGGATTTCGGGATGGGCAGGGGCGAGGTAGGGCATTATTTCTTCTGCTTCGATTTCGAAGGTTGCGGCGCCGCGGGCTCTTCAGCCGGAGGCTCAGGCAGCCTGGGCAGGCCGGACAGGATCAGCAGGTGGCGGTGGTTGTCCACGCCGGCCACCGGCAGACAGGTGATGCGCGCAAAGGGGTAGGCCGGGTCGCGCTCGATCTTCACCACCCTGGCGACCGGGATGCCCGGCGGATAGACGCCGTCGATACCCGAGGTGACCAGCGTGTCGCCATCCTGGATGTCGGAGCTGATCGGCATGTAGCGCAGCGACAACTGGCTGGTGTCGCCTGCGCCGAACACGATGGTGCGCAAGCCGTTGCGCAGCACCTGCACCGGCACGGCATGGTCCTTTTCGGTGATCAGCGTGACTTCGGAAAGCCAGGGGTGGACGCGGGTAATCTGGCCGACGATGCCGATATCGTCGATGACCACCCGCCCGATCTGCACGCCGGCATTCGCGCCCTTGTCGATGAGCACCTTGCGCTTGAATACGTCGCGCTCGGCATACACGATCTCGGCCGCCAGCGTGGCTGGGGCGCCGCGTTGCGGCAGGGCGAGCAGGCTGCGCAACTGGCTGTTCTCCTGCTGCAACGCCTGCAATTGTGACAGCTGCGCCGCATCGTGGTCATGCTGCTGGTGCAGCGCCCGGTTGTTTTCCACCAGATGCTGCTGGGTGGTCAGGAAATCGCCGGCCTGCTGCCACAGCACGCCAGGCAGGGTTGCCAGACGCTGTATCGGCGAGACCAGCACGGACAGCGCGCTGCGCGTGGATTCCAGGTAGCGGTAGCGCGCGTCGATGAACAGCAGCAGCAGGGAGAGCACTGCGAAGAACACCAGCCGCACCGCAGGGCTGGGGCCGCGATTGAAGAATTGCAGGGATTGGGTGTTGTCTGTCAACGACTTTCCATCGCGGCTTTACGGGGTGTTGCGCTTAACAATTACTCGGTGGTGAAGATGTTGGTGGATTTGTCCATGCTGTCGAGGGCGCGCCCCGAGCCGCGCACCACGCAGGTCAGCGGATCGTCGGCGATCAGCACCGGCAGGCCGGTTTCTTCCATCAGCAGGCGGTCCAGGTCGCGCAGCAGCGCGCCGCCGCCGGTGAGCACCATGCCCTTGTTGGCGATGTCCGCGCCGAGTTCCGGCGGGGTCTGTTCCAGCGCGGTCTTCACCGCGCTGACGATGCTGTTGAGCGGATCGGTCAGCGCTTCGAGGATTTCGTTGCTGGAGATGGTGAAGCTGCGCGGCACGCCTTCCGCGAGGTTGCGCCCCTTCACTTCCATCTCGCGCACCTCGCTGCCCGGGAAGGCAGAGCCGATGGTCTTCTTGATTTCCTCGGCGGTGGTTTCGCCGATCAGCATGCCGTAGTTGCGGCGGATGTAGTTGATGATCGCCTCGTCGAACTTGTCGCCGCCGACGCGCACCGAGCCGGAATATACCGCGCCGCCCAGCGAAATCACGCCGACTTCCGTGGTGCCGCCGCCGATGTCCACGACCATCGAACCGGTTGCATCTTCCACCGGCAGGCCGGCGCCGATCGCCGCAGCCATCGGCTCCTCGATCAGTTCCACGCGACGCGCGCCCGCGCCGACCGCCGATTCACGGATCGCGCGGCGCTCCACCTGGGTGGAGCCGCACGGCACGCAGATCACGATGCGCGGGCTGGGGCTGAAGATGCCGGCCTTGTAAACCCGGCGGATGAACTGCTTGAGCATCTGCTCGGTGACGGTAAAGTCGGCGATCACGCCGTCCTTCATCGGGCGGATCGCGGTGATGTTGCCCGGTGTGCGCCCCAGCATTTGTTTAGCTGCGAGGCCGACCTGCTGGATTACCTTCTTGCCGTTTGGCCCGCCCTCCTGGCGGATCGCCACCACCGAAGGTTCGTTCAGCACGATGCCCTGGCCGCGCACCCAGATGAGGGTGTTGGCGGTGCCGAGGTCAATTGCAAGGTCGTTGGCAAAATAGCCGTTCAAAAATCCAAACATGTTTGTTCCCGATAGTCAAAGAGGTGTGCCGATAAACCCCTTTATGATACCCTATCGGCCTTGTTTCAATAAAGTTTTTGCCATGTTTTTAACCACCCAAGATGTAGAAAAAGTCGCCCGTCTGGCGCGGCTGGCGATGAGCGATGCGGAAATCGAAACCGCCCGCTCGCAACTATCCGGCATTTTTTCCCTGATCGAGGAAATGCAGGCCGTCGATACCTCGGGCATCACCCCGATGTCGCACGCACAGGACGTATCGCAGCGGCTGCGCGAGGACGTTGTGACGGAAACCAACCAGCGCGAACTGTTCCAGGCTATCGCGCCGCAAGTCGAGGCGGGGTTGTACCTCGTCCCCAAGGTCATCGAATGATGCGAAACGTGACTCGCCATTTCATGGCTCAAGTGAAACGTGAAACGCAGAACCGGGCTTCCGTTTCATGTTTCACGTTTCACGTTTCACCCAATCACAAGCAGATATGATAAACGCAAGCATCAAACAACTTTCCGCAGCCCTCGCTGCAAAGAAGATTTCCAGCGTCGAACTCACGCAACTCTATCTCGACCGCATCGCGAGGCTCAACCCTGAGCTCAACGCCTACATCACGGTGAATCCGGAAATGTCGCTGGCGCAGGCGCGCGCGGCCGATGCGCGCATCGCCGCCGGCAATGCGGAGGCGCTGACCGGTATTCCGGTCGCGCAGAAGGACATCTTCTGCGCCAAGGGCTGGCTCACCACCTGCGGCTCGAAGATGCTGCACAACTTCGTCTCGCCCTACGACGCGCATGTCATCGAGCAGTTCAACCGCGCGGGCGCGGTGAACCTCGGCAAGACCAATATGGACGAGTTCGCGATGGGTTCGTCGAACGAGACCTCCTTTTACGGCCCGGTGAAGAATCCATGGGACCGGGCGCGCGTGCCGGGGGGTTCCTCCGGCGGCACGGCGGCGGCGGTCGCCGCACGGCTGTGCGCGGCGGCGACCGGCACCGATACTGGCGGCTCGATCCGCCAGCCCGCCTCGCTGTGTGGTATCTCCGGCCTCAAGCCCACCTACGGCGTGTGTTCGCGCTACGGCATGATCGCCTTTGCATCCAGCCTCGACCAGGCTGGCCCGATGGGGCGCAGCGCGGAAGACCTCGCCTTGATGCTCAGCACCATGGCTGGATTCGACGAGCGCGATTCGACCAGCCTGCAACGCGACAAGGACGACTATGCGCGTGACTTGGATAAGCCGCTCAACGGCCTGCGCATCGGCCTGCCCAGGGAATTCTTCTCCGAGGGAATGGGCAGCGACGTGGCGCAGGCCGTGGAGGCAGCGATCGCCGAATACAAGAGACTCGGCGCGACCGTGGTCGAAATCGGCCTGCCGAATTCGAAGCTTTCCGTGCCGGTGTATTACGTGCTCGCCCCCGCAGAGGCATCAAGCAACCTGTCGCGCTTCGACGGCGTGCGCTACGGTTACCGCGCACCGGAATATTCCGACCTGACCGATATGTACGAGAAGAGCCGCGCGCAGGGCTTCGGCGCGGAGGTGAAGCGCCGCATCATGATCGGCACCTACGTGCTCTCTCACGGCTACTACGACGCCTACTACCTGCAGGCGCAGAAGATCCGCCGCCTCATCGCGCAGGATTTCAGCGAGGCGTTCAAGCAGTGCGACGTGATCATGGGGCCGACCGCGCCGTCCACGGCCTTCAATCTGGGCGAGAAGAGTGACGACCCGGTGCAGATGTACCTCTCCGACATCTATACGATTGCGGTGAACCTCGCCGGCCTGCCCGGCATGTCGATTCCCTGCGGCTTCGGGGAAAACAACATGCCGGTTGGCCTGCAGATCATCGGCAACTATTTCGAGGAGGCGCGCATGCTCAACGTCGCGCACCAATATCAACTGGCGACCGACTGGCACAGCCGCGCGCCGCAAGGAATTTAAGGAAGCGCCATGACCTGGGAAATCGTCATCGGGCTGGAAGTGCACGCGCAGCTTTCGACCAGCAGCAAGATATTCTGCGGTGCATCGACCGCGTTCGGCGCGGAGCCCAACACGCAGGCCGATGCGGTGAGCCTCGCATTGCCCGGCGTGCTGCCGGTATTGAACAAGGGCGCGGTGGAGCGCGCGATCCGGTTCGGCCTCGCCACCGGCGCGCATCTCGCGCCGCGCTCGGTGTTCGCGCGCAAGAATTACTTCTATCCCGACCTGCCCAAGGGCTACCAGATCAGCCAGTTCGACCTGCCGGTGGTCGGTAACGGACAGCTCGTGATCCAGGTGCCCGCGCAGGGCAATAGCCCGGCCTACGAGAAGACCGTGCGCATCACGCGCGCGCATCTCGAGGAGGACGCGGGCAAGTCGCTGCACGAGGACTTCCACGGCATGACAGGCATCGACCTGAACCGCGCGGGCACGCCGCTGCTGGAGATCGTCTCCGAGCCGGACATGCGCAGCGCCGCCGAGGCGGTGGCCTACGCGAAGGCGCTGCACACGCTGGTGCAGTGGATCGGCATCTGCGACGGCAACATGCAGGAGGGCTCGTTCCGCTGCGATGCCAACGTGTCGGTGCACAAGCCAGGCACGCCGTTCGGCACGCGGCGCGAGATCAAGAACCTCAACTCGTTCCGCTTCCTCGAACAGGCGATCAACTACGAAGTGCAATGGCAGATCGACAAGCTGGAGGGCGGCGGCGCGATCCAGCAGGCCACCGTGCTGTTCGACCCGGACAAGGGCGAGACGCGCATGATGCGCACCAAGGAGGAGGCGCACGACTACCGCTACTTCCCCGACCCCGACCTGCTGCCGCTGGAGATTTCGCCGCAGTGGATTGAAGAGGTACGCGCCACGCTGCCCGAATTGCCGCACACCAAGCAGGAACGCTACGCGGGTGAGCTCGGGCTGTCCGCCTATGACGCCAGCCTGCTCACTTCATCGCGCGAGATGGCGGATTTTTTCGAGGCCGCGCTCGGCGAAGCGCCGGGGCAGGCGAAGGCTTGCGCCAACTGGCTCATCGGCGAGGTGAGCGCTCAGCTCAACCGCGATGGCCTCGACATGAGGCAGTGCCCGATCAGCGCAAAGCAACTCGGCGGCATGCTGAAGCGCATCAGTGATGGCACCATCTCCAACTCCGGCGCGAAGGAAGTGTTCCGCGCGATGTGGGTCGAAGGCGGTGAGGCCGATGCGATCATCGAGGCCAAGGGGCTCAAGCAGGTCTCCGACAGCGGCGCGATCGAGGCGCTGGTGGATGAGATCATCGCGGCCAACGCAGACAAGGTGGCGGAATACCGCAGCGGCAAGGACAAGCTGTTCGGTTTCTTCGTCGGCCTCGCGATGAAGGCCAGCAAGGGCAAGGCCAATCCGGCGCAGTTGAACGATATCCTGAAGAAGAAGCTGGCGGGTTAGGGGAAGGCTGAATAAGTCCGTTCGCCCTGAGCCTGATGGAACTACTAGCCATCCGACTAGGCGGCCAAGAAACGCCCGCCAAGTCGTTGGTTATGTCGAAGGGCGTGTTTTACAACTTGCTGATTTATTCAGCCTCCATTCATGGTTCGACAAGCTCACCACGAACGGAGGACTTGTTCAGCGGCTCCTCAGGTTATATCGAAGCGCATCACGCGGTAGAACCCCGCGAAGCAATATTCGACGTGCGGCTCACCCGCCAGGGCCTTGCCGTGTTTCTGTAATGCAACTTCCAGATTTGCCGTCACGTCTTCCCGCCAAAAGCCCGGCAGGAACGGCTCCAGATGACCCAGCACCCAGCGGAACAGCATAAACCGGTACAGCAGATGCCGGCGCGGTGTTGCGGCATATTCGGTGATCAGCACCGAGCCTCCTGCGCGCACCACGCGTGCGATCTCGGCGTAGGTATTCTCGCGCGCTGCGGCGGGCATCTCGTGGAACAGGAAGAATACGATCACCTGGTCGAAGGCATCGCTGCGGTAGCCGAGAGATTCGGCATTCATGCGCGCGAGGTGGCAGCGCTCCGCGGCATGCCGGGTCTTGCGCCGCGCCAGTCGCAACTGTCCGGTCGCGGCGTCGCACAGGTGGATTTCGCCATTTGTGCAGGACAGCAATGAGGGCGTGAGCTTGCCGTACACGCAGGTCAGCTGCAGGATTTTCGCACCGGGTTTGCGCTCGACCTGCGCGAGCGTCTTGCTCAGCAGTCTCTCGTACTGGCCGAACAGGATCGCGTTGATGATGGGCTGGTGGTCGAAGAACCAGATGCTGCCGCGCCACAGGTAGGCCCACCAGTAATGGTGGGCCAGATACTCCGGTACGCCGTCGAGGAATTTTTTATACAGGCGCATGGCTTAGAAGTTGTCTCAAAAATTAGCGAGGAGGGATGGATGCAAGGCGCACGGAACGCAGCAACCGGAATGTACACAGAGTACATGAGGATTGCGAGTACCGCGCAACGCCGCAGACGCCTTCCGCAGCAATTTCTGAGGCAATTTCTTAGAGAAGGTTGCGCGGCTTGTGCGGCGCGTGCGCAAACAGCCGGTCGTACAGCCAGCGCGGCAGCAGCTTGAGCGCGCGTCCGGCCAGTCCCATCTGCCACGGGATCACGGCGAAGGCGGTTTGTCGCTCGATGGCGTGCGCGATGCGTTTCGCCGCCTCATCCGGCTCCAGCATGAAGGGCATCGGGTAGGGGTTGATGTCGGTCATCGGCGTCCTGATGTAGCCGGGGCAGATCGTGACGACCCTCACGCCGCTGCCGTGCAGCTCGACGCGCAGGGACTCCAGATAGGTGATTGCGGCGGCCTTGGAGGCGGAGTAGGCGCCCGCTCCCGGCAGGCCGCGGAAGCCGGCCACGCTGGCGATGCCGGCCAGCGTGCCTTGCCCTGCCGCGCGCATTGCCGCGATGAAAGGCTGGAATGTCTGCACCACGCCGAGCACGTTGATGTCCATGACCTGGCGGAAGGCGTCGAGATCCTCGGCATGTTCGGTGAGGGTGCCGGCGCTCACCCCGGCGTTGGCGATCACAATATCCGGCACGCCGCTGCGGGTGATGAAGTCGTTGGCCGCCGCCTGCACGGCGGCCGCGTCGCGCACGTCCAGCGCATAGCAGAAGGCTCGTTCGGGGAATTCGGCAGCGAGGACTTGCAGCAACTCGCTGCGCCGCGCGAAGGCGGCGACGACGGCACCGCGCTCGAGATAGTGGCGTGCGAGCGCGAGGCCCAAGCCGCTCGACGCGCCGCTGATGACCAGCCTGCGTGGTTGTTCCGGCTTTAGCCGGTTTACAACCACGGCGTACTCCTTGCGGGTGGACTTAACATGCGTCTTTTGCATGTTTATAACCAATCACTTGGCAATCGTCTTATGGTTGTCTAGTGAGATGGCTAGTAGTTTCATCAGTCGAGTGGCCATGCAAGGCGATTATTTTTGCTTGGCCTTCATTTTGGCGGCGCGTTCTTTGCGTGCCATTTCGATCACTTCATTCAGTACGCGGATCGCGTCCGCGGGCTGCAGGCCGCTGATCATGTATTTACCGTCCACGACCAGGGTCGGAGTACCGCTGATGCTGTAGCTGCGGATCATCTGCTTGGCGCGCACCACCTTGCTCTGCATCGAGAACGAGTTGTAGGCCGCGGAGAACTTCGTGCGATCCACGCCGCGCGGCACGAGGAAATCCAGCACCTTGGCCTCGTCACCGAGTACCTCGTTGTCCACGTTCCACGCCTTGTACAGTGCGTCATGGTGCTGGTGCAACTGGCCGAGCGATTCGAGCGCGTAGAAAGTGCGCGCCATCGGCTCCCAGGAATCGCGGAAGATGGTCGGCACGTAAATCAGATCCACGTCCTTGGGCATGGTCTTTTCCCATGCGCTCAGCTGCGGATGCAGGTGGAAACAGTGCGAGCAGCCGTAGAAGAAGAACTCCAGCACCTCGATTTTATTGGCGCCGGCCGGTTGCGGTGGGTTCAGCAGTTTGTAATCCCTACCGATCTCCACGGCGGCAAACGCCGAGCTGCCGATCAACAACAGTGCTGCAACAAACAGGTTCTTGAACATATTTTTCACTAGTCGCTCCTTGATTGATGGTGGTGTTTACGCTACTGCGCGCGCATTGGAGTGGCATCCACCCCATTTTGTTTCAGCAGGGTGCGCGCCTTGCTCATTTCGTCGGCATTTTTATACGGCCCGAGGCGCACGCGATGCCACACCCCCTTGTCGGGGATGGTCGCAGTCTGGGTGCTGGCCTCGATGCCCAGTAGGGCCAGCCTGGCCTTGAGCTTCTCGGCATCGTCCGCGTTGGAAAATGAGCCTGCCTGCAGAAAATACGGTTCACTGGCGGCGGTGGCCGGTTTGCTGTCCGTGGGCTTGCTCTCCGCTGATTGGGGCTTGGCTGCCTGCAGCTTGTCGGCAGGTTTGGCCGGCACGGCGACGGTCGCATCCTGCTTGTCGGTCAGCACCTTGTAGAACTCGAAGCGCGGCTTGCCTTCAGCCACACCGGAGGCTGCCGGCTGCGCAGCCGGCGCTGCGGTTACGGCAGGGGCCGCCGGCTTGGACACGTCCACCGGTGGCTTGGCTGCCACCTGCTCCTTCTGCACGAAGGGGCTGGGTGATTTCATGATGTACCAGGCCAGCCCGGCAGCCATGCCGACGCCGATCACCATGCCGATGAGGATGCCGGTCAGCAGCGAACTGCCGCTCTTGCGCGGCGCGGAGGATTTGTTGCCTGTGTTTCTGCTCATCTCAGCTTCCTTTACATTTTTTCCGGTGCGCTCACGCCGAGCAGCGCCAGGCCGTTCTTGAGCACCTGCGCTACCGCGGCGATCAGCGCCAGCCGCGCATACTTGAGCGCCTCATCCTCGACCAGAAAGCGCGAGGCATTATAGTAGCTGTGGAAATCGGCGGCCAACTCCCTGAGGTAAAAGGCGATCAGGTGCGGCGAAAGATCCTGTGCGGCGTTTTCGACCGCCTGGGGGTAGTCGATCAGCCTCTGCAGCAGCGTTTTTTCGTAATCGCTGTCCAGCAGGCCGGACTGCGCATTGAGCAGGCTTGCGCGCTCGCCATCCCATTGCGCCAGCACGCTGTGCACGCGTGCGTGCGCGTATTGCACGTAATACACCGGGTTCTCGTTGCTCTGCGATTTGGCCAGGTCCATGTCGAAGTCCAGGTGCTGGTCGCTCTTGCGCAGCACGTAGAAGAAGCGCGTTGCATCGTTGCCCACCTCGCTACGCAGTTCGCGCAGGGTGACGAATTCGCCGCTGCGCGTGGACATCGCGGCCTTCTGGCCGTTGCGGTACAGCACTGCGAATTGCACCAGCGCGACGGTCAGCCTGCCGCTGTCCAGCCCGAGTGCCCGGAGCGCGCCGTTGACGCGCGGGATGTAGCCGTGGTGGTCCGCGCCCCACACGTTGATGATGCGCTCGAAGCCGCGCTCGAACTTGTTGAGGTGGTAGGCGATGTCGGAGGCAAAATAGGTGTAGAGCCCGTTCTCGCGCTGCACCACGCGGTCCTTCTCGTCGCCGAACGCGGTGGAGCGGAACCACCAGGCGCCGTCCTGCAGGTACAGGTGATTGCCGGCCTTGAGCGTCTCCACGGCGCGCGCCACCAGCCCGCTGTCGAACAGCGACTGCTCGGAGAACCACTCATCGAAATGCACGCCGAATTCGGCCAGGTCGTTGCGGCAGTCGCCGAGCTGTTCGGTCAGCGCGTGATTGTGGATATAGGCGTAGTCCTCGCCCAGCAGGCGCTTGGCGTTGGCGATCAGCGCATCGAGATGCGCGTCGCCGTCTTCTTCGGCGGAAGGCGCGCCGTCGAAGGCATGGCCGACCGGATGGACATATTTCGCGCCATGCGCCGCGCTGATCTGCTGCGCCATGTCGCGCACGTAGCCGCCCTGATAGGCGTTTTTCGGGAACGCCAGTTGCGCACCGTGCAGTTCGAGGTAGCGCAGCCAGGTGGACAGTGCGAGGATGTCCATTTGCCGCCCGGCGTCGTTCACATAATATTCGCGCGTCACCGCGTAGCCTGCCGCCGCCAGCACGTTCGCGAGGCTCGCGCCGTAGGCCGCGCCGCGCCCGTGCCCGACATGCAAGGGCCCCGTTGGGTTGGCCGAGACGAATTCCACCTGAACCTTGTGCTCTCCGCCCAGCGAGCCGCGCCCGTAGCCGTCGGCCGCCTGCAGCACCGCCTTGACGACCGCCTGCTTGGCAGCAGCGGTGATGAATACATTGATGAAACCGGCACCGGCAATTTCCACCTTCTCCACCACGTCTGAGGCTGGCAGCGCCGCGATCAGTGCCTCTGCGATGGCGCGCGGCGGTTTGCGCAACGGTTTGGCCAGTTGCATTGCCAAATTGCAGGCATAGTCGCCATGCGATACCTGTTTGGAGCGCTCGATGGACAGGCCGGCAGCCAGGGCTGAGCCGGCTTGCCCGGAATCCTGCTCATCGAGAACAACATTCATGGCCTGCGAGAACAGTTCATGCAGGTGGGACTGGAAATTCAGGGTGACGGACATTGCACAATGCTTTCAAGAAAGGCGCGAATTATAGCATCCCGAAGTTTGGCAGGATGCTGCGCGCTTTTGAGGTTGTTGGGTATTTCAATCCGGCAACTCGTTGATGGAAAAGGTTGCGTGCAACTCCCGCATCCAGCCCATGTCGAAGCCCGTGTTGGCATGGCGGTATGGGCAGGCGGCTTTCCGTATGACCCCATCTGTGGCATGCTTCGCCTTTCGAAGTTGTGCATGACAATTATTTTTGACTCTCTTGCGGGAATACAGCCAGGAGGGCACTTGGGGGATGGCAGTAATGAAGTGTGTGGATGACTTTCGCCTGCGCTTTGGCAAGCGCGAGCTGGTGCCGATCATGATCGGCGGGATGGGCGTGGATATTTCCACCGCCGAATTGGCGCTGGAAGCCGCACGGCTGGGCGGAATCGGCCATATCTCCGACGCGATGCTGCCGACCGTGACGGATCGCCGCTACAAGACGAAGTTTGTCAGCACCAAGCAGAAACAATACAAGCTCAACGTCCACAAGGCCGACAAGGCGATTGTGCAATTCGATCTGGCACAGGTTGAGGAGGCGACGCGCCTGCACGTCGGCAAGACCATGGAAGCCAAGCGCGGCGACGGCATGGTTTTCATCAACTGCATGGAAAAGCTCACCATGAATTCGCCGCGCGAGACGCTGCGTACGCGGCTGTGCAGCGCGCTGGACGCGGGCATCGACGGCATCACGCTGGCAGCCGGCCTGCACCTCGGTTCGTTTACGCTGATGGAGGGTCATCCGCGCTTCCGCGACGCCAAGCTGGGTATCATCGTCTCCTCGTTGCGCGCCCTGCAGCTGTTCCTGCGCAAGAATGCCAGGCTCAACCGGCTGCCTGATTTCATCGTGGTGGAGGGGCCGCTGGCAGGCGGCCATCTGGGCTTCGGCCTGGATTGGGCACAATACGATTTGCGCACCATCGTCGCCGAGATTCAGCAGCACCTTCAGGAAGAAAAGCTGGATATCCCGGTCATCCCGGCAGGCGGCATTTTCACCGGCAGCGATGCGGTGAGCTTCCTGGAAACGGGTTCAGCTGCGGTGCAGGTGGCGACGCGCTTCACTGTTGCCGAGGAGTGCGGCATCCCGGAAGACGTGCGGCAGGAATACTTCAAGGCCGGCGAGGACGACATCGAGGTTAATATGTTGTCGCCGACCGGCTACCCGATGCGCATGCTGAAAAATGGCCCCGCGATCGGCTCGGGCATCCGCCCCAACTGCGAGGCGTACGGCTATATCCTCGATGCCAATGGCAACTGCTCCTACATCGATGCCTATAACCGCGAGCGGGCCTTGCATCCCGATGCAAGAAGGATTTCCGTCAAGGACAAGATCTGCCTGTGCACCCACATGCGCAACTATGACTGCTGGACCTGCGGGCATTACACCTATCGTCTCAAGGATACGACCCACCGCAATCCCGACGGCACCTACCAGACGCTGTCTGCCGAGCATATCTTCCGCGACTACCAGTTCAGCACCGGCAACAAGATCGCGCTTCCCGCGCAAAAATAATTCCCCGTTCTGCCCTTGAAAGCCGGGCAGATCGTCCCCACTATTGGCACTCGCAGGTCTGGAGTGCTAAACTTCGCCTCCGCATTTTTCAACCCATTGTTCAACCCCTTGTTCTAGGAGACTTAGTATGAAAATTCGCCCTTTGCACGACCGTGTAATCGTCAAGCGTATGGAAGAAGAGCGTAAAACCGCTTCCGGTATCGTGATTCCCGATGCTGCTGCCGAGAAACCCGATCAAGGCGAAATCATTGCCGTGGGCAATGGCAAGATCGGCGACGACGGCAAGGTGCGCCCGATGAATGTCAAGGTCGGCGACCGTATCCTGTTCGGCAAGTATTCAGGCCAGGCATTCAAGATGGACGGCCAGGAATATCTGACCATGCGCGAAGATGACATCATCGGCGTAGTAGAAGCCTAAGCAACCCCAACGAATTCAGGAGAGAAAAACATGGCAGCTAAAGACGTAAAATTCCACGACGCCGCGCGCAGCAAGATGGTCGTAGGCGTGAATATCCTGGCCGACGCGGTCAAGGTGACCCTGGGCCCGAAGGGCCGCAACGTAGTGCTGGACCGCTCCTACGGTGCGCCAACCATCACCAAGGATGGTGTGTCTGTCGCCAAGGAAATCGAACTGAAGGACAAGTTCGAGAACATGGGTGCGCAGATGGTCAAGGAAGTCGCTTCCAAGACCTCCGACGTCGCCGGCGACGGCACCACGACCGCGACCGTGCTGGCGCAGTCCATCGTGCAGGAAGGCATGAAGTTCGTTGCCGCCGGCATGAACCCGATGGATCTGAAGCGCGGCATCGACAAGGCGGTGATTACAGCAGTGGGCGAACTGAAGAAGATGTCCAAGCCTTGCACCACCTCCACCGAGATCGCCCAGGTCGGCAGCATCTCCGCCAACTCTGACGCCAACATCGGCAAGATCATCGCCGACGCGATGGACAAGGTCGGCAAGGAAGGCGTGATCACCGTCGAGGACGGCAAGTCCCTCGACAACGAACTCGAAGTGGTCGAAGGGATGCAGTTCGACCGCGGTTACCTGTCGCCCTACTTCATCAACAATCCCGACAAGCAGCTCGCCGCGATGGAGAACCCCTTCATCCTGTTGCACGACAAGAAGATATCCAACATCCGCGACCTGCTGCCCGTACTGGAGCAGATCGCAAAATCAGGGCGTCCGCTGCTGATCATCGCCGAAGACGTCGAAGGCGAAGCGCTGGCGACATTGGTGGTGAACAACATCCGCGGCATCCTGAAGACCGTTGCGGTCAAGGCTCCCGGTTTCGGTGACCGCCGCAAGGCCATGCTGGAAGACATCGCCATCCTGACGGGCGGCACGGTGATCGCCGAGGAAGTCGGCCTGACGCTGGAGAAGGCGACTCTGGCCGAGCTGGGCCAGGCCAAGCGCATCGAAGTGGGCAAGGAAAACACCACCATCATCGACGGTGCAGGCAAGCATGATGCGATTTTGGCGCGCACCACCCAAATCAAGAAGCAAGTCGAAGAATCGACCAGCGACTACGACAAGGAGAAGCTGCAGGAACGCATGGCCAAGCTGTCCGGCGGTGTGGCGGTGATCAAGGTCGGCGCAGCGACCGAAGTCGAAATGAAGGAGAAGAAGGCGCGCATCGAAGATGCACTGCATGCGACCCGTGCTGCCTGGGAAGAAGGCATCGTGGCTGGCGGTGGCGTGGCGCTGCTGCGCGCCAAGGCCGAGGTTGCCAAGCTGAAGGGCGACAACCACGACCAGGACGCCGGCATCACCATCGTGCTGCGCGCGATGGAATCGCCGCTGCGCGCCATCGTGGCCAATGCCGGTGACGAGCCGTCCGTGGTGGTGAACAAGGTGATGGAAGGCAAGGGCAGCTTCGGCTACAACGCCGCGACCAGCGAATACGGCGACATGCTCGCGATGGGCGTGGTCGATCCGACCAAGGTGACACGCACCGCGCTGCAGAACGCTTCCTCCATCGCCGGCCTGATGCTGACCACTGCCTGCATGGTGGCCGAACTGCCGGAAGACAAGCCGGCTGCCGGCGGCATGGGCGGCGATATGGGCGGTATGGGTGGCATGGGCGGCATGATGTAATTTGCATTTGCTTCATGGGCTGTTCGTTTCACAGCGCTCTCGCAAACCCCGCTTCAGCGGGGTTTGTCATTTGATGCGTTACCGGTATAATGCGCGGCTTCCGAAGTTGGCCGGTTTGCCCGGTTGATGAGGAATGCAGTAAAAATGGCCTGGTAGCTCAGTCGGTAGAGCAGAGGATTGAAAATCCTTGTGTCGGTGGTTCGATTCCGCCCCGGGCCACCAAATATTAATAACAAATGCCCGATCCGTTCGGGCATTTGTTTTTCACGGCAGATAAACACCCATGAGCGAACTCGCAGGTGACGATTCGATAGGCACTCCAGATGCGGCAACAGCCGATGCTGCGATTGCGCGCGAGGTCAAACGCCGCCGCACCTTTGCGATCATCTCCCACCCCGACGCCGGCAAGACGACGCTCACCGAGAAGCTGCTGCTGTTCGGCGGCGCGATCCAGATGGCGGGCACGGTAAAGGCGCGCAAGAGCGGTCGCCACGCGACCTCCGACTGGCTGGAGATCGAGAAGCAGCGCGGCATTTCGGTGGCCAGCTCGGTGATGCAGTTCACCTACGACGATTGTGTGATCAACCTGCTCGACACCCCCGGCCACCAGGATTTTTCCGAGGACACCTATCGCGTGCTGACCGCGGTGGATGCGGCGGTGATGGTGGTGGACGCGGCCAAGGGCGTGGAGGAGCAGACCATCAAGCTGCTCGAAGTGTGCCGTTTGCGCAACACGCCCATCATCACCTTTATCAACAAGATGGACCGCGAGGTGCGCGAGCCGCTCGAGGTGCTGGACGAGATCGAGTCGGTGCTGAAAATCCATTGTGCGCCGGTGACCTGGCCGATAGGCATGGGCAAGCGCTTCCAGGGCGTGTACCACCTGCTTAACGACTCCGTGCTGCGCTTCACGCCGGGCGAGGAGAAGGCAGGCCAGGAAGTCGAAGTGCTGCAGGGTGCGCAGATCGACAAGCTGGCCGAGCTGTGCCCGAGCGAGATGCAGACCATGCGCGACGAGACCGAACTCGTGATGGGCGCGGGCGCGTCATTCGATCTGGATGAATTCCTCAAGGGCAAGCAGACCCCGGTGTTCTTCGGCTCCGGCATCAACAACTTCGGCGTGCGCGAAGTGCTGCGCGCGCTCGTGGACTGGGCGCCATCCCCGTTGCCGCGCGAAACCGACAGGCGCATGGTGCAGCCGACCGAATCCGCCTTCACAGGTTTCGTGTTCAAGATCCAGGCCAACATGGATCCGAACCACCGCGACCGCATCGCCTTCCTGCGCGTGTGCTCCGGCAAATACGCCTCGGGCATGAAGGTCAGACAGCGCCGCACCGGCAAGGAGATGAAGCTCGCCAATGCGGTGACCTTCATGGCCAACGAGCGCACGCGCATGGACGAGGCCTACGCGGGCGACATCATCGGCATCCACAATCATGGCCAGTTGCAGATCGGCGACGTGCTCACCGAAGGTGAGGCGCTGACCTTCAAGGGCATCCCGTATTTTGCGCCGGAGCTGTTCAGCCGCGCGCGCCTGCGCGACCCGATGAAGGCCAAGCAACTGGAAAAGGGGCTGCGCCAGTTAGGTGAGGAGGGCGCGGTGCAGGTGTTTGCGCCGCTGGTGGATAACACTCCGCTGATCGGCGCGGTCGGGCAGTTGCAGTTCGAGGTGGTCGAGCACCGCCTCAAGGCCGAATACGGCGTGGATGCGGTGTTCGAACGCGCCGGCATCCATACCGCGCGCTGGGTCACCTGCCCGGATGTCGCGCACCTGAATGAATTCGTCAAGGCCAACCAGGGAAGGCTTGCGAAGGACGTGGACGGCAACTACGCCTACCTCGCGGACACCGGGGTGAATCTCCGGTTGGCACAGGAGCGTTGGCCGAAGGTGCAGTTTCACGCCACGCGCGAGCACGGGCAGCAACTGGACTGAGGGCCGCTTATATCACCGAGTCTCGCAGAAAACAGAAAGCGGCCATGAGGCCGCTTTCTTGTCTAATACGATATTTGCTACTGTATCAGTTCACGCCACGAAACGCGCTTTGCGGTACCGGATGAGGACACTGCTGTGGGCGTTTCCTTAGAAGTAATGCCGCCGCCGGTATCGGTAATGATGGTAATAACCTTGCCGGATTGTAAACGAATGGTATTCATCCCGGCTACCATGGCGCCTGAAGCCAGTTTTGAACCAACCGCCTGCGCAGCTGCGGTTTGCAGGTATTGCCCGGACTTGAAATCAAAGTTGTACAGGAAAGAATATCCTCCAACGTTGCAGGTATTGTTGCTGGGGACATTGGTTGCGACTGTCAGCGATCCCAGTTGCAGTTGTACATCCACGTTGACCCGCTCTCCCGGTGAGGTATTGTCGGGGTTAAGGTCAATATACCAACCGGCCTTGCTTGCCCAGTCTACCGGGTTGGTCGACGTAGTGCGCAATTTTTCACCGCTTGCGCCGGTGAAATCGCTCAGAATTTGCGCAACAAGCACCCCGCTGGCCCTTGCCTGACCGAGTCCTGTGCTCGACAGGTCATCCTTGATCGCATATACCGATTGCTGATCCGTATTCGACAAATCGGTCAACCCGAGATAACGGCCGGTACCCACTTGCACCACTGCATAATCGACCCCGCCGTAGGGAACGACGGTAAGCTCGGGCTTGGTCGTGATGGGCTGGACACCGGCGCCATTGATCGCGCCCAGCTCCGCAAGCAGCAGGGCGGATCCAGCAACTGAAACCGGCGAGGCAGGCGGAGTGGCGCTGTCCAGGGTAAAGCGCCAGAGATTGCCGAGCAGGTCGCCGCCATAAAAACGCTCGGCCGTATTGTCAGTCGATACGCTGACCCAGACGTTGATTTTTGCCAAGCCGCTGGGCGTGGTTGTATCACCCGTAGCAGTGCCGATCTTTTCCAGCAGTGCACCCGTGTTGGCGTTCAGTACGTAGAGGTAGCCCTGGCCATTCCCGGGCGAAATGTTGTTGTAGCCGGATGTTACAACGACCACCCATGTGCCATCCTTGCGTTTGGTCACGACCGGGTTGCCGAAGCTGTAGCCCAAATCCGAATCTTCGGTAGTGGTGAAGTTCCACAGCGCCTTGGGCGTGGCAGGATTGGTGACGTCCAGCGCGTAATATCCCCTGCCGCCGGCATTTAAGCCGCCCACCAGAATGGTTTTCCACTGGGCGCCGGTGCAGGAGCTGGCTGGCGCATTCGGGCAGATATCGGCGACGGTCGGCGAACCGTCGACATAATAGCGATGGTTGGCGGAATAAGTTTTATCGGCCAGCCGGTAAAGATTGCTCATCACCATTGGCGGAACATATGCCCATTGTTCCTGGCCGGTATCGCCATTGAAGGCATGCAGCATGCCGTCGTTGGCTGCCACGTAGACCATAGGCGTGCGGCTGGCATGCAGGTATTTGAAGGTGCCGGAGGTCGCTTCTGGCCCGTAGTGGGTATCCACATACTCGAAAGGCGGTTTTTTGACATACACCGGCTGGGAGGTGACCATATCGCCCAGCACATGGTCGCGGTCGCGATAGAGTGTCGCTTCATTGCCGTTCTGGCCGCGCAGGAAGTTGACCAGATTTTCCCCGGATGCCGCAGTTTGTTCGGCGGCTGTCAGCGCAGTGCATTGCGTCAGCAGTGCGGTTGGGGAGCACATACTGTTGAAATAAGCCTGTTCTGTGCCGCTCAGGCTGGCCCAGAGGAAAGGTTTCAGCTTGTTGGCAGTGCCGCCGTCGAAAGTATAAATCGTACGCGTATCGCTGCTTGCGCCTACCTTGAGATCCAGCAGCGGCTGTGCAGTCCATACCGGGGTAGATGAAACAATACCCGTTATCGGATCGATAGTTTTGGCCTGCAAGTCGCCGTCCCAGAACACGGTACGGTACAAGGCGACAAACAGATAGTTATCTCCGGCTACCGGCTCCAGGTTGCTGGTCGCGGCGGCGGCGGATGAGCCTGCTCGCGCAGTCACGCCGGCCAATGCGCTGCTGATGCCTGTCACCAGAGTAGCCGGGTCGCGTGCGCTGTAATATACGCCGCGGCCATTGACGGCGGCATGCCACAAATCGTCGACTCGTTCGGCACCAGTGTTCGCGATAGGGTCTGGCCAGTTTTTTGTGCCCTGCACGATGGCATTGTAGTCGGCCGAACCGCCGGACTTGTAGTTGTCGGCATAGCCCAGCGTACCGTCCACACCCAGTCCCAGGGTGAAGGTCGTCATGTGCTGCCGCGAATTGACATCGTCACCGCTGCCGGGGACGTTGTTCTCGCATACATCCACGCCGGCGCCGAGCGCGCCGGTACAGTTACCCAGCGCCGAGGTACGCAAGTCGGTCTGATAGTAATACATCGCCACGTCCGCCAGCGAGTCGCTGACCCCGCCGCTCCCTGCAGTACAGGTGGTCGCAGTGTAATTGTTCGCTGCCGATGCACCAGCTGCGGTGCAGGAGGTTACGATGGTCGGGCCGGTCGTTACCGTGTTGCAACTGGTGGTCACGTAGTTGTTCCCGGAGGAAGGTGCCGCAGGCGTACAGGATGCCACACCTGTGGCTGGTGAGATTACGGTGGTCGTGCAAGTGGTCTGCGTCCAGCTGTTGCCTGATGAAGCGGAGGCCGCTGTGCAGGAGGATACGTAAGTGGGGCCGGTGGTGGTCGTTTGGCAGGTGGTAGTACCGCCGCCCGATGAGCCCGGTGTGCAGGAACTTGTGCCGATCCAGCCAGTATCGGCGGTCTGGCAGGTGACGGTCTGGCCGTTGGTTGGCCCCGAGGGCGTGCAGGAGGAAACATTCACCCAGCCAGTATCGGCGGTCTGGCAGACCGTAGAACCTGATGGCGTGCAACTCGACACATTGCTCCATGTTATGGCGCCAGTCTGGCAATCCACCGCGGCCGAATTGCCGGTCCAGACGTAAGTGCCGGAAGGACCGGTGTGTGTCGGCGTGCATGAGGCGGCAATGGTCCAGTTCTGTGTTATGCGGCATTGCGTGCGGTTGGTGCCGCTGTTGTCTGTTGTGCAGGACGATGTGGCGGACCAGCCCGTCCAGCTTGAGCCGGAATTGCTGGAGGTTCTCTGCTCCAGGGTGCCGACTATGCATTCATCGCGTTTTGAGCCGCCAGAATCCTCGGTGCAGGTGGATACTGCCGTCCAGTTATTCCACGTGGAGCCACTGTCAGCTGAATGCCTCGTATAAAGCTGCCCGGTAAGCTTCTGGATTGCACTGGTGCCCTGTTGGATCTGCTGGATGCGCTGCTGGATCTGTTGTGTCCGGTACTGAAGCTGGCTGGTGCTCTGGGATATCCGGCTCTGGCTCTGCTGGAGCTGGCTGGTGGATTTGGTGACGGTGGCGCCGTCGTTCATCGGCCGGGGTGCTGCGCCATCCTGCTGGCCGACGTTGGTGCTGCCATCGATCCGGTCCGGCCCGTAGGTGCCGGTTTCATTGTCGGTGTTCCAGTAGCCGTCGGTGGAGAGGATTGCGAAGTTTTGCTGGCAGGAGTATTGCACCGGGTCATTGGCACCAGTCAGCAGTTGTCCGGCGTAAATCCGCCCGGCCTTGGCAAGGGCGGGACGTAATGGGGTATAGCCTGGGGTGCCGGTTATATAGAGCTTGCTATACCACTTTTCCTTTTGGCCTGTCCCGTCACCCACAAAATCGAAATCACTAATTTTCAGGAAGCGATTATCGGTGGAATCGACGCCGGTATATCCGATGGTGGAGAAGCCGACGCGGAAATTGCTGTCGATATTCTTGAAAGCGAGTCCCGCTGCCGATTTCATGGTGTGCATGCGGTCGCGGTAATAAGTGTACCAATTGGCAAAATTTTGCCGTTCGTCCGTACCACCCGGACCGGAAGTGCTGTTGACAGTCACTTTGGTATAACTGGTGTCGGCATAGCAGGTGCCGCGCGCCGGCGTAGCGGGTGATGCGCCGGTATATTTATAATAATAGGCTGCCTGATCGGCGCTGTCATTGCCGGTTCTGAACTGGGTGGACAGGTTTTTGGTGGCTGTGCCGCTGAAGCCGCTGACCAGGGCGGCAGTGAATACGGAATCCGGAAATGAGGAGCGATCGGCATTAACCGGCAGAGCATAGGTGATGTTTGGGTTGTAGTAGACGCCGTTATAGAGGTAATTCCGATAGCAAAATTTGCTTTTGTTGTTGTTCACGGAATCGGGCAGGTATTCCCAGTCCATGCTGCCCGAGTCGTCCAGGATGAATATGATGTTGGGCTTCACGGGGGTGCTGCCCGACGAGGCCATCGGTGAATTGGCAATATCTGTCGCTGCGGCCTGGGCGGTCGCACCCAAGCTGGTTGCTGCGAACAGCAATGATGTTTGCATAATACGTTTGGCAGCGGTTTTCATGATCGCCTCCTGATGTGGCACATTAGAAATGGACGATGGTTTCAACATAACTGGTGGTATTGCGCGGCCCCCGAATACGAGTGGTGACGCGGTAATATTCCACTTCGGCAGTGCCGCTTAACCCGCCCTTGCCGGTGTAGTCTTTCGCGCCCGAACTTGTTCCGGCAACAACGGTGGCGGTGGAGGCGCAGTTGTTCGGCAGCCCGGTGCTTGGGCAGAGGCGATGGATAATGTATCTGGCCTCGTATCCTGCCGCGTTGGCTGGAATCAATGCGGCGGGCTGCACACAAGCAGTTGCCGTGCCGTTTGCTACGGCGTTGTTGCAATTGTTGCCGTCCCAGTCAACCAGCGAACGGGCCGGGTTGCCACTATTGCCAGTCATGTCCAGGGTTTCCTGACTGGTGGCGTAATAGCCGTTGGCAGGATCGTCGCTTTGCGAGGCGACGACGCCCGCAATACCGGTCAACCAGGTTATGGCGGCCTCTGTCCCTGCATCGCCAGCCAGTGCAGCGCCCTGTTTGAACGCCATGTTGCCGGCTACGATATTGCCGGTGTCCACCGACCGTACCAGCGCGATCGCAGCCAGGGTCATGGCAACCAATACGATGAGGGTGATGATTAACACCACTCCCTTTTGTTGTTTTGGCGGCGGTGTGCCAGCGCAACCGGCAGTCTGTCCAGCCATGCTTTGCGCATGGATGTCTTTGTGGAGAGTAAGGACGAGCATTACACACCTCCCCAAATTGTGTTGCGCAGCGGCACAACGGTTTCAAAGGTCTTGTAGCGATAGCATCGCCAATTGGCATCTGCAGCAAGGCTGATAGTGCCGCCCGTCCAGGTTGGGCCGGCAGTGGTGGTGTTGCAAATGCCGGTAGCGGGATCAGGTTTCTCAATCAACCCACTGCGCGCCACCAAGGCGAAGCGCAATGCATAAATTCGGTTGATATCGCCTGCATCGCCAGTCGTTCCGCTTGCGTCAGCATCGATCATGGTCGCGCTCCATGTGTCGACACGGGCATCGGTTTGTGCGCCGGCACGGGTATCAAAGCCGTATTCAGCTTGTATGCTGACTATATCGGGCGCGAGGATTTGTGAGGTGTTGGTGTTGGTCGCGGATGAATAATCGGTGAATACCAGATTGCTGTTGGCGTCGATGGAGTAAGTATGCGACATCAAGCTGCCGACATCCATCAACAACGCATCTGTCGAATAGCCTGCGGCAGGGAAAATGGCCGAATTGCCATTCCAGCTGCCTGCTGCATGGAGGATTGGGTTGAGGACGGGGTTGGTGTTGTCTACCTGAAACAACGTGCAATTCGGCGGTGTAGCTGCTTCGTATGCTATGAGCAAATCGCCTTGCGCAATTCCGAGCGTGGCGTTGGTGTTGAATTGGGTGGATGCCTGGGTATGTATGGATATGACCCTGATAGGCACGCTCCAGCTCGATTTATTTCCGGAGAGGATGGTGATGCTGTCGGGCAGGCCGCCAGCACCGTTGGCGATGGTGGCAGGAGATAAGACCAATGAGGGCAGCGCCGTACCATTAAAAGACCTGTTTAAGGCGCAGCCGGTGGCGTCGGCAAAACCATACCCGGCCATGCGCGCGTCGCGTTCGATGGTATAGAGGCCGATACCCCCGTTGGTTTGCGCGTCCGAGCCGCTGGTGGTAGTGCGCTTTTGCCCTTCAAAGTTGGCAAATACCTGCATGACGATTATGGTGCCGATCAAGCCGATGACCATGCCGACCATGATTTCAACCATGCTGAAACCGGTAATGTGGCGCCTGTTGGGCTGATGTGAGGGCATGAAAGATCTCTTCGGGCTAGTTATTCACCACGGCAATGGCGGTGTAGTTGTGGGCAACGGCCTCATTCGGCGCTTGCCAGAATACGGTAATGGTGGCGTTGTTACTGGCATCGATGGCAATGGTCGGAGCGTTTGCCGCTACACCGGAGACGCCCGGCAGGGCTTGTGCCACAGAGTTTGCCCATGTGGCGTAACTGGCTCCGGCGGGGCTGCTGAAGTTTGCCACCAGGGTTGCATTGGTTTTATCGCTTGCCCACATTTGCCCGATGACCTGATTGACCAGCAAACTGGCATCGATACGATACTTGGCGGCGGCGACATTTTTGATTGAAGCGGCCTGCAGGCCGATAATCGCCAGAATCCCGATTGCGAAGAGCAGGATCGAGATCAATGCTTCCAGCACCACGGAACCTTGCTGTGTTGAGCGCATCGTTTTCAGGGCGGCTTTCCTCATGGTGATTTAAGAGCATCCCTGTGGGTTGGCAGCAAGAGCAAGAGCGGGGTCGCACATCCGGGTTTGGCCCCCGGTTCCGATAACGATAACCATGCGGCGCACGCCTGCGTTGGCCGCATTGGTGACATCGACGCGGGTGATATCGTCGTTGTTTGCCGTGCCGTCCGGGTTGAGCGCGGGGACTCGGCCCATGCCGTCAAAAGTAACTCCGGCCGGCAACCCTGCACCGGCAGCAAGCGTAGCGCTGAAGTGTTCGGCCGGTATCGGGGAGGGCAGGGCGGCTACGCTGACGCCCGCGCGGGCATTCACTCCACCCTCACTGCCGCTGCGGCTTTGCACGGTGTCGGCAGCAGCGCAGGGGCTGGCGGTCACGTTCAGGCACACCGTCCATGCTACCTTGCCCCCGGCATCGGTCAGGTTAAAGCGCACATTGGTGTTGCGCCGCACCGCTTCGGTACGGGCAATCTGCAAGCCGTTCTGGACGGATTCGGCCGCGGTGCGGGTCTGGGTATTCTGTATCCACAGGCTAAAGGATGGTGCGCCTATAACCATCAGCAAAGAAATGATGACTATGCCGATCATTAGTTCGATCAGCGTCACCCCGCCTTGTTTGCCCGGAATTAACATGCGCCACCCTTCTTGGTGACCCAGCAGCTGATCGGTTCGGCGCCCCAGTCAGCCGATGGAACGTCAGTCGTTATTTTGGCGTTGTTTTGATCGATGGTATAAACAAAGCCGTCCGTGCCTTGAGCGGCAATGCCGGCGGCTGTTACCGTAAATGCCGAAGCTGTCAGGGTCGGGCAGGTGTAAGTAAAATATTTGGTGCCTGAAGGGAGTGGCGCAACGGTGCCTGCAGCGCAGCCGCCCACGTAAGTCCGGTTGTCCTGGTAATACTGCTCAAGCTTTACCCGCATCGCAGCCAGTTCGGTCATCGCCTCCGTCAATTTGCCGCGCAGCACATAATCGCCGTAAGCGGGAATACCGATGCTCGCCAGGATGGCGATAACTACAACGACGATCATCAGTTCGACCAGGGTAAAGCCTTTTTGCGTTTTCATACGTTCTCCTTTGGGCGTGCATAGTAGGGGGCGTATTTAATGGTTTCTATCCGAAACCGACCAAAGGCTAAGGCTTCCTGACAGGCGGCGTGTCAATTCCGATGAGCGCGTGGCTCGGAGGCGGGAATTATCCGGGGGTATCAGCGCCTGCTTTTCGGAATGGGGTGGAGGACCTTATTGGCATCTTCCAGCAGAAATTCTTTGAATGCCGCTGCGGCGCTGGACAGGCGCTTGTTGCTGCGGTGCGCGACGAACCAGTGGCGCAGCAGGGGGAAGTGCTCGACATTGAGCATGGCAAGCCGCCTGGTTTCCAGTTCCAGTTCGATGCTGTGCAGCGACAGGATGCCGAGGCCCATGCCTGCCTGCACGGCCTGTTTGATGGCTTCGTTGGTTTCCACTTCCATGCCGATGCGAGGCTGGATTTGATGCTCCGCGAAGACGCGCTCCATGGCGCTACGCGTGCCGGAGCCCGGTTCGCGCGACAGGAAGGTTTCCTGTGCGAGTTGCGCGAGTTTGACGCGCTTGAGCCTGGCGAGCGGGTGATCGGGCGCGGCGATCACCACCAGCGGGTTATCCATGAACGATTCCGCGCTGATGTCCAGACCTTCGGGCGGGCGCCCCATGATGGCGAGGTCGGTGCTGTTGTCGGCAAGCTGCTTGAGCACGGCATCGCGGTTGGCGACCTGCAGGATCACGTTGATATGGGGATGCTGCTTGCAGAATTTCGCCAGCAGCCGCGGGGCGAAAGAGTTGGCGGTGTTGACCACCGACAGGGTGAGCCTGCCCTGCTCCAGCCCCTTCATTTCATCGAACACCGTTTGCATCTCGGCAAGCTGTTGCGTGATGTTGCGGCTGTAGTGGAAAAGCTCGCGGCCGGCTTCGGTGAGAAAGACTTTCTTGCCCATCTGTTCGAACAGCGGCAGGCCGATATTTCCCTCCAACTGCTTGATTTGCATGGACACTGCCGGTTGCGATAGGTATAGTTCCTCGGCGGCGCGCGAGTAGTTCAGATGGCTGGCCACCTTTTCGAAGACCTGAAGCTGGCGCAGGGTGATGTGGAGCATGGCGCAGGGTGTGAAGGGGATGGCGCGATTATAGCAATCTATAAGAAATATTTATTGTGTTTATAAAGACAATTGACTGTTGTTTATATGTGGATGCCTCTATAGTGATCACCATTGCAACTTGAAACACATCGTCATTACAGGAGAAAAAGCCATGGATCAATCGAACCGTTACGCGGACCTGAGTCTGAAAGAAGAAGACCTGATCAAGGGCGGCAACCATGTTTTGGTGGCCTACACCCTGGAGCCGGCAGCAGGCCATGGCTTCCTGGAAGTGGCAGCGCATTTTGCCGCCGAATCGTCCACCGGCACCAACGTGGAAGTCTCCACCACCGATGACTTCACTAAGGGCGTGGATGCGCTGGTGTACTTCATCGATGAAGCCAAGGGCATTATGAAGATCGCCTACCCGATCGACTTGTTCGACCGCAATATCATCGACGGCCGCGCGATGCTGGTTTCTTTCCTGACGTTGTGTATCGGCAACAATCAGGGCATGTCCGACGTGAAGAACTCGCAGATGCAGGATTTCTACATGCCGCCGCGCATGCTGCAACTGTTCGACGGCCCCGCCAAGAACATCTCCGACCTGTGGCGTATCCTTGGCCGCCCGGTGGAAAACGGCGGCTACATCTCCGGCACTATCATCAAGCCCAAGCTGGGCCTGCGCCCAGAGCCGTTCGCGCATGCCGCGTACCAGTTCTGGCTGGGCGGCGATTTCATCAAGAACGACGAGCCGCAGGGCAACCAGGTTTTCGCACCGCTGAAGAAGACCATGCAGCTGGTGGCAGATGCGATGAAGCGCGCGCAGGACGAAACCGGCGAGCCCAAGCTGTTCTCCGCCAACATCACCGCCGACGACCACTATGAGATGTGCGCGCGCGCCGATTTGATCCTGAAAACCTTCGGTCCGGATGCGGACAAGGTCGCCTTCCTGGTGGACGGTTATGTCGGCGGCCCCGGCATGGTAACCACGGCACGCCGCCAGTACCCCAACCAATTTTTGCATTACCACCGCGCCGGCCACGGCGCCGTGACCTCGCCTTCTTCCAAGCGCGGCTATACCGCCTTCGTGCTGGCCAAGATGTCGCGTCTGCAGGGCGCCTCCGGCATCCACGTCGGCACCATGGGCTACGGCAAGATGGAAGGCGGCAAGGACGACCGCATCATTGCCTACATGATCGAGCGCGATAGCTGCACCGGCCCGTTCTACCATCAGGAATGGTATGGCATGAAGGCCACTACGCCGATCATCTCCGGCGGCATGAACGCGCTGCGCCTGCCCGGATTCTTCGAGAACCTCGGCCACGGCAACGTGATCAACACTGCGGGCGGCGGCTCCTACGGCCATATCGATTCTCCGGCAGCCGGCGCGAAGTCGCTGCGTCAGGCGTACGAATGCTGGAAGGCGGGTGCCGACCCGATCCAGTGGGCGAAGGAGCACAAGGAATTTGCCCGCGCGTTCGAGTCTTTCCCGAAGGACGCAGACAAGATTTTCCCGGGCTGGCGCGAAAAACTGGGCGTGCACAAGTAAGCAGGATGGGGGTAGGTCGGGTTGGCATAGCGTACCCGACAATTTGCTCCATCGGGTTACGGCCTTGCGGCCTAACCCGACCTGCTTGAGCAATAAAACGCGCCCCCGCTTATGGGGGCGTTTTTGTTTACAGGAGCAGCCATGGAAAACAAAGACCAGTACCGGATTCACAAGGAGCCGTTCTATCGCCCGCAGGCCGATGAAGTTGTGCTGTACGAAGCCGCCTACGCGGCGCGCCTGCCGGTAATGATCAAGGGCCCGACCGGTTGCGGCAAATCACGCTTCGTCGAATACATGGCGTGGAAGCTGGGCAAGCCGCTGATCACCGTGGCCTGTAACGAGGATATGACTGCCAGCGATCTGGTCGGGCGCTATCTGCTCGACGCCAATGGCACGCGCTGGCTGGACGGCCCGCTGACCACTGCGGCGCGTATCGGCGCGATCTGCTATCTCGACGAGATCGTTGAGGCGCGCCAGGACACCACGGTGGTGATCCACCCGCTGACCGACCATAGACGCACCCTGCCGCTGGACAAGAAGGGCGAGCTGATCGAGGCACACCCCGATTTCCAGATGGTGATCTCCTACAACCCCGGCTACCAGAGCCTGCTGAAGGATCTGAAGCAGTCCACCAAGCAGCGTTTCACCGCCTTCGATTTCGATTACCCGGAGTCTGCAGTCGAGGCGGATATTCTCTGCAGGGAAACCGGTATCGAAGCGGGGCTGTCCGCGCAACTGGTGAAGATCGGACAGGCGGCACGCAACCTGAAGGGGCACGGCCTGGATGAAGGTATATCCACGCGCCTGCTGGTGTACGCGGCCACCCTGATCAAGGGCGGCGTCGAGCCGCGTGCCGCATGCCGCATGGCGCTGGTGCGCCCGATCACCGACGACGCGGACATCCGCGATACGCTGGATCATGCGATCGATGCGGTGTTCGGCTAGATCCGGCCTGCGCTGAAAATCATGGAAGTCACGACGATACCCGCCGAACTGGAAGCATACTGGAAGCAGCTCGACTGCGGCTTCCCGCGCGTCGAGCCGGTGTTCGCCGATTGCATGCGCGACGCGCTGGCCACGCTCACCAAAGAGGGGGTGGACGCCTACATCGAAAGTGCGCGTTTCCTCGGCAAGATGGGGCGCGGGGCCGAGCCCATCCTGATCTTCCTCGAGGAATGGCCCGCGGTGGCCAAGTCGCTGGGCGAGGATGCGCTGCCCGGCGTCATGGAGTGCATCCGCCGGATGTGGAAGTCGCCCAACGGCAACGCGATCACGCCCTTTCTGCAATCGTTGCCTGCTACTGCACGGCGCTTGCAATCGCCGGAGCAGTTGCGCGGTTACCTGGATATCGTGCTCGACTTCATGGAGCGCACTACCGGCTCGATCCACGGCATCCACCAGACTTTTCCCAGCCCAGGGCTGTCGGAATTGTTCCGGAAGATTCCGCTGCTGCTCGGCCAACTCTCGCTCGCGGGGCTGAAGCAGTGGGTGGAATACGGCGTGCGCTATTACAAGGATCACCCCGAGCGGCAGATCGACTACTTCAGCCTGCAGTCGGCGGACAGCCGCGCGGTGCTGCAGCGCGAGCGGCACGGCACGCTGCTGGTGGACAACGAGCGCAGGCTGGACATGTATCTGCGCGGGCTGTGGCGCGACGAAGGGCAACTGATCCCCTATTCCGGCGCGTTCGACGAGCTGCGCAAGCCGGTTCCCTATTACGACAAACTTGGCATCCGCCTGCCGGATGCGTATGACGACTTTGTCATCCCCCCTGCGAAATCTTCAACCGTTCGCCCTGAGCCTGTCGAAGGGCTGTGTGGTTCGACAAGCTCACCACGAACGGTTGAGCGAGTCCTGGGGATAGACCGCTACCGCGCGGTGCTGGCCCACGTGGCCGGACACCGGCGCTGGACGACGACCATTTTTGCCGACAACTTCAGCCCGCTGCAACGCATGGCAGTGGAGTTTCTCGAAGACAGCCGCGTGGAATACCTCGCGATGCGCGAGTACCCTGGCCTGCGCCGCATCTTCATGGCGCTGCATCCGGTTCCTGCCGAAGACGCCTGTGACCCCGAGCTGGAATCCGGTGTGCGCCATCGCCTCGCGATGCTGTCGCGCGCGATCCTCGATTCGCGGTACACCTGCAAAAATCCGCATATCGCCGAGTTTGCGCGGCGCTTTCACGAGTTGATGCGGAACGGCGATTCGAGCACGCCGGAGATGGCCGAGCTGGCAGTTTCCTTCATAGTCAAAACGCGCCGCGAGAGCGATCAGTTCGCCAAAATCCACTTCAAGGACACGGTGGTGGATTACCGCGACGACAACCGCCAGATGTGGAAATTCATCGAGGAGGGTGACGAGGAAGAGGCGTTCGATGAGCCGCGCAAGATCGAACCGGGCGAGGAAATCGGCGGCCTGCCGCCGCGCCATTACCACGAGTGGGATTACCACAGCCAGAGCTACCGCCCGGACTGGGTCAGCGTATACGAAGCCCTGCACCCGCCCGGCAATGCGGCGGACATCGACCGGCTGCTGGCCAGGCACGGTGCGCTGGCCAAACAATTGAAGAAGATGCTCGACCTGCTCAAGCCGCAGGAAAAGGTGCGCATCCGCTATCAGGAAGAAGGTAGCGAGCTGGATCTCGACATCGCGCTGCGCTCGCTGATCGACTACAAGAGCGGAGCGACGCCCGATCCGCGCATCAACATGAGCCACCGCACCAGCGGGCGCAACATCGCGGTGCTGCTGCTGCTGGACCTGTCGGAGTCGCTCAACGAAAAGGCGGCGGGCTGCGACCAGACCATCCTGGAGCTGAGCCGCGAGGCGGTATCGCTGCTGGCCTGGGCGATCGAAAAACTGGGTGATCCGTTCGCGATTGCGGGCTTCCATTCCAACACGCGGCACGACGTGCGCTACCTGCACATCAAGGGCTACAGCGAAGGCTGGGACGAGCAGGTGAAGGGGCGGCTCGCCGCGATGCAGGCCAATTATTCCACGCGCATGGGCGCGGCGATGCGCCATGCCGCGCACTATCTGGAAAAACAGCCGGCCGACAAGAAACTGATGCTGATCCTGACCGACGGCGAGCCGGCAGACGTGGACAGCAAGGATGGACGCATGCTGATCGAGGATGCGCGGCAGGCGGTGGCGGAGCTGGACCGGCAGGGCATCTATGCCTATTGCATCAACCTCGATCCCAAGGCGGACAAGTATGTCGCGGACATCTTCGGCAAGCAGTACACCATCATCGATCGAGTGGCGCAGCTGCCTGCAAAGCTGCCGCAGCTATTCATTTCGCTGACCAAATAGCCATTAAGGTATGGCAGTAAAGTTATATAATTCAACAACCTTGTGAGGAAAGAAGCATGAGCAAAAGTTTGACCCAGTTCATCATAGAAGAGCAGCGCGCCATCCCTGGTGCGAGCGGCGATTTCACCGGCCTGATCAGCGACATCGTGATCGCCTGCAAGCAGATCGCGCACGACGTCAACAAGGGTGCGCTGATCGGCGTGCTGGGCAGTGCGGGCAGCGAGAACGTCCAGGGCGAGACCCAGAAGAAGCTCGACGTCATCACCAACGAAATTTTCATCAAGTCGACCGAATGGGCAGGCCACCTCGCGGGGATGGCTTCCGAGGAAATGGACGATGTCTACCATATTCCTGCCTGTTACCCGAAGGGCAAATACCTGCTGGTGTTCGATCCGCTCGACGGCTCCTCCAACATCGACGTGAACATTTCCGTCGGCACGATCTTCTCGATCCTGCGCGCGCCCAAGGGCATCGAAAACCCGACGGCGGAAGACTTCCTGCAGCCCGGCACCACCCAGGCTTGCGCCGGCTATGCGCTGTACGGCCCGTCGACCATGATGGTGATCACCAGCGGGCACGGCGTGAACGGCTTCACGCTGGACAACGACATCGGCGAATTCATGCTGACCCACCCGAACATGACCATCCCGGCGGATACGCTGGAATTCGCCATCAATGCCTCCAACGAGCGCTTCTGGGAGAAGCCGGTGCAGCGTTACGTCGACGAATGCATCGCTGGCAAGAACGGGCCGCGCGGCGTCAACTTCAACATGCGCTGGATCGCGTCGATGGTCGCCGAGGTGCACCGCATCCTGATCCGCGGAGGCGTGTTCATGTACCCCAAGGACACCAAGGATCCCACCAAGGCAGGCAAGCTGCGCCTGCTGTACGAGGCCAACCCGATGTCCTTCATCGTCGAGCAGGCGGGCGGCGTGGCTTCCACCGGCTACCAGCGCATCATGGACATCCAGCCGTCCGAGCTGCATCAGCGTGTGCCGGTGATCCTCGGCTCGAAGAACGAAGTCGAGCGCATCGTGCGCTACCACCAGGAGGCATAGAAATGGGCAAGCCACTGGTTTCCATCGTCATGGGCAGCGCCAACGACTGGGAGATCATGCAGCAGGCCGCGCGGCAGCTGCAGGACTTCGGCGTGGCTTACGATACGCGGGTGATCTCCGCGCACCGCTCCCCGGACCTGCTGTTCGACTACATCAAGGATATGCATGCGCAGGGCGTGCAATGTTTCATCGCGGGCGCGGGCGGCGCCGCACACCTCGCGGGCGTGATTGCCGGCAAGACCGCGCTGCCGGTGCTCGGTGTGCCGATCCCTTCCAAATACCTCAAGGGCATGGACTCGCTGCTGTCCATCGTGCAAATGCCCAAGGGCATCCCGGTCGCGACCTTCGCGATCGGCGAGGCGGGCGCGGCCAATGCCGGACTGTTCGCGATTTCCATGCTCGCGCTGAACGATGCGCAACTCGCGCAGAAGCTCGCTGACTACCGCAAGAAGCAGGCAGAGGCCATCGCTGCGACGGCGCCGCCAGCCCTGACGTGAGGTGATATCCGCAAAGATGATGCGGCCTTGAAACCGTGGAATTGCCGGGAGATAAACAGTGAGAAAAACGATCCAGGAATTCAACCAGCAACTGCTCTCGCTGGTGGAGCATGTCGGCCTGCTGGTGATTGCCGTCGCGACGGTGATTGCCATGGCCAACGAAATCGTGAACATGGTGCGCGTGGCGCAAGTGACCCTGGCCGACCTGCTGATGCTGTTCCTCTATCTCGAAGTGCTCGCCATGGTCGGTGCCTATTACCGGTCCGGCAAGCTGCCGGTGCGCTTCCCGCTTTACATATCGATGGTGGCGCTGGCGCGCTATCTGGTGCTGGATTTCAAGGGTATGGAGGAATGGCGCATGCTGGCCATCACCGCCTCTATCCTGCTGCTGACGCTGGCGGTGCTGGTCGTGCGCATCGGCCATGTGCGCTATCCCTATCCGAGCAACGATTAAGGGCAGCCGTAGGGTGGGCACGTTTTTTGTGCCCACGCGGTCTGGCAGAGGTTAATCACGCGTGGGCACAAAAACGTGCCCACCCTACAATGTTTTATGGCTAATGGTTTTGAGAACATGATGAATACCCCGATACTCCAATCCGACATCAAAAGCCTGCCGTTGCTGCACCGCGGCAAGGTGCGCGATCTCTATGAGGTGGATGCCCAACATCTGCTGATCGTGCAGACCGACCGGCTCTCCGCGTTTGACGTGATCCTGCCCGACCCGATTCCGGGCAAGGGCGAGGTGCTGACCCGGGTGTCGAATTTCTGGTTCGACAGGCTGGGCCATGTCATTCCGAACCACCTGACCGGCATCGCGCCCGAGTCGGTGGTCAAGGGTGAGGAAGAGCTGGCGCAGGTGAGGGGCCGCGCCTTCGTCACCCGCAAGCTCAAGCCGCTGCCGATCGAGGCGATCGTGCGCGGCTACCTGGTAGGCTCCGGCTGGAAGGAATATCAGAAGACCGGTGCGGTGTGCGGCATTGCGTTGCCGGCCGGGCTGCGCGAGGCGGAAAAGCTGCCGCAGCCGCTGTTTACGCCGTCCACCAAGGCGGCGGTCGGCGACCACGACGAGAATATTTCCTTTGAACAGGCCGCCGAACTGCTCGGTGAGGCGCGCGCCGGAGAAGTGCGCGATGCGGCGCTGGCGCTTTATACCGAAGCGGCAAATTATGCGGCGGGCAAGGGCATCATCATCGCCGATACCAAGTTCGAATTCGGCGTGGACGAAGCGGGCAAGCTGTACCTGATCGACGAGGCGCTCACGCCTGACTCCTCGCGGTTCTGGCCGGCCGACCAATACCGCGTCGGCAGCAATCCGCCGAGCTTCGACAAGCAGTTCGTGCGCGACTGGCTGGAAGCCTCCGGCTGGGACAAGCGGCCTCCCGCACCGCATATTCCGCAGGACGTGCTGCAGAAGACCGCCGACAAATACCGCGAAGCGGCACAACGTCTCACCGGCGCATGAGTTCGCCGAAGCAGCTCATCGAGGGCTTTTCGCGCTTCCGCGAAAGGCATTTCGCCAGGGACGACGCGCTGTTCCGCGAACTGGTCGAGCAGGGACAGGCGCCCAGAACCATGGTGGTCGCCTGCTGCGATGCGCGCGTTGACCCGGCGCTGGTGCTGGATTGCGCGCCGGGCGACCTGTTCGTTATCCGCAACGTCGCCAATCTCGTCCCTCCCGCAGAAAACCAGGGGCATTACCACGGCACCAGCGCCGCGCTGGAGTTCGGCGTGCGCAAGCTGAACGTCGGACATATCATCGTGCTCGGGCATGCGCATTGCGGCGGCATCCAGGCACTGCTGGAAGGCGATGTGCGGAAGGAAGACGCATTCATCTCGCAATGGATGGGGATAGCCGATGCCGCGCGGGAACGGGTAAGCCGGGAATATACGGATAACGGCAGCGCGGCGCGCCAGTGCGCCTGCGAGCAGCAGGCGATCCTGGTCTCGCTGGATAACCTGATGACTTTTCCCTGGATACGCGAGCGCGTCGAACAAGGCAACCTCGCGCTGCATGGCTGGTATTTCGATATCGAGCGCGGCGAACTGCTGGGCTACAACGCGGCCGCCCGCCGCTTCGAAGTGCTATAACAGAGTGCCGCACAACGCAGCAATAGAGCTGTGCAGCAGGTTTTTGGGGCGCTCTTACTTGCCGGTCAGTTCCTTGTAGCGCGCCTTGTCTGCATCGTAGCGCGCGTCCAGCGCAGCCTTTTCCGCCTTGGCTTGCTCCTGATCCTGCAGCAGCTTGGTCACCCGCTCCTGCGTTTCCTTCAGGTCCTCCCGCAGGGATGCCGGGACTTTCCTGCCCGCTGAGTTGTAGCCGTCGGCCTCCTTGTTCAGCCCGGCCAGGTTGTCTTCGGCCATCTTGAGCCGCGAGTTGATACTGGTGATGCGCGCCTCCACCTGTTGCAGGTTGCGGTTGCGTGCGAGGTCGATTTCACTCGAGTTGCTGTAGGTGTTGACCAGCGCCTTGTCACGACGCTTCTGCTCCAGTGCTGCCTCCTCTTCGGCACGTTTCTTGGCACCGGACTGCTCGCTGGCGCGGCGCTCTTCCGGGGTAAGCACCTCCTGTTTTTTCACCGCCCGCCCTTCCTTGTTCAGCTCGGTGCGATCCTTGCCGGCATATTCCGGGGGGACGGTCTCGCCGTAATGCGTGACGCCCTTGTCGTCTACCCATTTGTACATCTTCGCGGCGGCGGGCAGGCTGAAGGCGATGCCGGCGATCAACGCGGCAAACAATTTGAATTTGGTCATTTTTTTACTCCATAACGGTCGCGATAGGTTTGTACGGCGGCCAGATTCTGCATCATGTCCGCTTCGCCCTGCAAATAGCCGAGCAGGTCGTCCAGTGTGGCGATAGACACCACCGGGATACCATAGTTGCGTTGCACCTCCTGTGCGGCGGAAAGTTCGCCCTGCCCTTTCTCCATGCGATCCAGCGCGATCACCACGCCACAGGGCTCGCCGCCGCCCATCCGGATCAACTCGATGGACTCGCGCACCGAGGTACCCGCGGAAATTACGTCGTCCACGATCAGCACGCGTCCCTGCAGCGCAGCGCCGACCGTCGTGCCGCCTTCGCCATGGTCCTTGGCCTCCTTGCGGTTGTAGGCATAGGGCACGTTGCGCCCCTGCTCGGCGAGCGCGATGGCCGCCCCCGCAACCAGCGGGATGCCCTTGTAGGCCGGGCCGAACAGCATGTCGAATGGCAGTTCCGAGGCCAGGATGGCCTGTGCGTAGAACTGCGACAGGTTTCTTAGTGCGGCACCATCGTTGAACAGCCCGGCGTTGAAAAAGTACGGCGACAGGCGCCCGGCCTTGGTCTGGAATTCGCCGAAGCGCAACACCTTCTGCTGCACGGCGAAACGGATGAAGTCCTGCCTGAAATTGAACATGATGATAGCCTCGGTTGGGGCGAAGGCCGTCATTATAATGGCGCACCCTCCCCACCGGAAATTTTCATGCGCATCATCACCCTCAACCTCAACGGCATCCGCTCCGCCGCCACGAAGGGCTTTTACCAATGGCTCGCCGAGCAGGAGGCGGACATCGTCTGCCTGCAGGAGCTCAAGGCGCAGGCCGCGGATATGACCGCGCAGATGCTTGCGCCCTCCGGCTATCGCGGTCACTTCCATTACGCCGAAAAGAAGGGCTACAGCGGCGTCGGCATCTACACGAGGCGCGAGCCGGACGCGGTGATCGAGGGCCTGGGCATTCCCGAATTCGACGCCGAGGGGCGCTACCTCGAGGCGCAGTTCGGCAACCTCAGCGTGGTGTCGCTCTACCTGCCATCCGGCTCGAGCGGCGAGGAGCGGCAGGCGGTGAAGTTCGGCTTCATGGAGGCGTTCATGCCGCATCTCGTTGCGCTCAGGCAGAGCGGGCGCGAGGTCATCGTCTGCGGCGACTGGAACATCGCGCATACCGAGAAAGACCTCAGGAACTGGCGCGGCAACCGCAAGAACTCCGGCTTCCTGCCCGAGGAGCGCGCCTGGCTCACCAGGCTGTTCGACGAGGTGGGCTTCATCGACGTGTTCCGGCGGCTGCACCCCGAACTGGAGGCCTACACCTGGTGGTCGAACCGCGGGCGAGCATGGGAGAAGGATGTCGGCTGGCGCATCGACTGCCAGATCGCCACCCCCGGTATCGCCGCCAGGGCAAAGACGGCGAGCATCTACAGGGAGCAGCGCTTCTCCGATCATGCGCCGTTGATCGTCGATTACAGTATGGGTAGCCAGGGAAACACTGAATAAGTCTCTCGGAGTTTACGAGGTTGCCTAACGACGGAGGTCAGGGGCGGGCAGACTGCGAAGCTGGCTGACCGTCCCCTGGACCGGATTGTTAGGGCTAGCCATTCTTGATGCCCACTATCCGAATTTCTTCATCATCACCGTCCTTTTCCTTTGGATTCCCGCGCAATTTCGTGACGATGCTAGAGGCATCTGTGTCGGACAAACTTACATGAGGAGGAATGGGGTGCTTAATTTGGAACACATACTTCAGATAAAGAGCGAAGAATGCCAGGGAAATAATGAGAGTAATGGCGCCAACAATCGATGAGTTGATTGAGACCTTGCCGGCAGTTTCAATTTCTACGGCGCTCTTGAGGGAAGACAAATCGCCGAGAGCAATTGCATAACGTAGCTGAAGAAACGAAAACACTAGACCACTGACCACCAAAGCAAGAACAACAAAGGTGATTATCCAATTCGCAATGATCTGCTGCCCAAATACCTTTTTTGGATAGTTGAAGCGCCACAACAGATGCTCAACATATGCTTTCTCAAGTGCCTGCCATTCCGGAGTGTTTAGCTCTTCGTCTTTCTTAGTCTGTCGAAGCTGAGTCCATTCCTTTAGCAAATCACCGATCGCAGCAGCTGACACTCCCGCTGCTGGGCCAGCTAGTTCCAAAATCAGACTCATGATGTCTCCATGTGGTGAGTAGGGAAAGCCCTAACGTTCAAATTGAGGGGCAGCCCGCTTTTGGGCTGTCCCTCTCGAATGCAGGGTTGGGCCTCGATTGTGTGACGAGGCAGGCCATAAGACTACTTCTCGACTGTAACGCGTTTAATGGCATTTTCATGACCCCGATGACCGCCGCCATTGGGTGAAGTTGCTACCCAATTCTGCTTCTCGTAGAAGACCAGAGAGACCCTATCAATTCCAGCGAGCGGAAGTGATTGTCTCGCCAACTCTTCAACCACATGAATGTCGTTAGGTTCGACGATTTCGTAGAATGTGAACGACGGCACGCACCCTGGGGCAACGTAATATATCTTTCCGCTGTGAGTTCTGTCGACACTCGTTCGATTCGCAAAGGAGTAGTTCTTCTCGATGTGTTTGGCAACGATATCTGCGACCGCATAGGCATCACCACCCGGCACACCAAAATGACAGACAAACGAGCCGTTGCTTCTCTGGCAGCCAAGGAGGAGGAAGCAAGAGATAGCCAGTAGGGCTGCAATTCGTAGAGCGTTCATGAGGCCCAACGTAAAGGTGAGGGGCGCGAGCGGCATCGCCGCGAAGCGTCCCACTCGACCGGTGGGTTGGGATGATTAGTTGCGATCGAACTCAGCATCGAAAAGTCGTGCAGCCGTTTTGGTGGTGTTCGCAGAGTAGTTAACTGCATCTTCGAGGGTCGAAAATGACTTGAGTAACTCGTAGTGTTCCCAGAGGGAGCATGTGAGTTTGAGTTTCAAACGACCAGCGACACAAGGCTCACTGTATGAGAAAGATAAGGCGACAGAATAGTGCGAACCAGAGCCCTCAATCTGCACATTTGTTGAGACCACGTTGTCGTAGTTGTTCTGATCTATCTTCTTGCCCCGTTTCTGAAGTATTCCAATAAAGGGTGCTTTCAAAGCATCCAATGACAGTCGCGCTTCTTGTGGGGCAATAATGGTTGCGACTACCTGGAACGTCTTCACAGAGCCAAGACGTAGATTGGGTTCTGCATCATGGGCGCTAGCCGTCAACGCGAGCGACCCTAATAAACACCCTATAGGAAGCTGGCACCTTTTGATCATTGTGCCTCCCAACGTGTAGGTAAGGGGCGCGCAGCGTAGCGGAGCGTCCCAGCCCGAAGGGCGAACTTGACCGCAGGGTTAGACATTGCGCTCACGAGCCACCTCAAAACAACCTTCACATACCCAACGAAACGAAGCAAAAGCTTCCGAAATATCATTCCACTCTCCGACTTCAATAGCAACGCGCTCGCATTCAGCACACCATGCTTGCGCCCACGGGTCATCAGACGTAGGAAGCTCTGCGGGTGTAAAAAAACCAAGGTTAGAACCATGCTGAAGATGCTGACAAATAAAAGCCGGTTTACGGTGTCCGTGTATCGGGCACTCCATAAAACTTTCAGGCGTTAGCGGTGTTCGCATATCTATGTCTAACGTGGAGCTAAGGGGCGCGCCGAAGGCGCGTCCCAGCGACCGGAGGGCGCGAACTTGAGCGCAGGGTTAGCCAGGGTGACAATTTAATTGGGATACTTTGTCAAGTAGTTAAGCTCAACAACTCGCCCTGCTGTGATTCTGGCAAGGCACTCGGCGTACTCTAACTTCACTACCCATCCTTCCGAACCAGCAGCACTAGCCAAGTAGTCACAAGTTAAGTTTCTATATTCGATCCACTTTCTCTGAATTTTCTTAAGGCTCTCCTTTCTCTCTCCGGGAAGTTGGGTAAGCAACTGCTTGTATGTCTTGTTTAGTTGTTCGTCTTGACGATCGAGCTCCTCGTAAAGACAATCCAAAATCAAGCTGTCTCTGAAGTCCGCTTTTTCTATACATTTGGCATGAACTTGTGAAAACACTGAGTCATGAGCAAGAGCACTATTCTGAATGAAACAGGATAGAGATAGCAGTAAGAAAATGGCGAAGATTCGCATAGGGCTTTCCGATAATGGCTAACGTAAAAGTGAGGGGCTGCGCGCTTTTGCGCAGTCCCTCTCGACTGACTGGTTGGGGGATTCACAAAAGAGTTCAATGCGTTCCACACGCAAACTCCATCATGCTGAGAATGTGACCATAAGGCGGCACTGGCCACCATTTGTTTGTGTCCACTTCAGGTAAAACTCCGCCGCTCATGTTTATTGCTACACCGCTTCCCATTTTTTCAGGATAAGCAAAGACAGAAATAACTCGCGACAGTTTTTCCTTGCAGTCAAATTCCGTTTCCGTCTTCATTGACCAATACGGTTTAAGATCAGGATAGCGACTTTTCACCTGCTGCATTTTGTAATCAGCCAAAAATAATACTTTCACTTTGCTGCCAATTAGTTGAATGGTGGAGGAGTCGGCATAGAGAGCAAATGCGTTATTGAAGGGAGCATTGCTATCAACCGCCATCCACTCAGCTATCGCACTTTCGCTTGCGACAACAAGTAGCATCATCACAATATTTTTAATCATTCTCCCCTCGACGTAATACGCTCCTTGATCCTCCATTCGCAAAATGCCCAACAAAGCGAGTTATCTCGAATAAAAAGATACCTACAGCTCCCAGTATTGCAGCCATCCCTATGTACATGAGTACAGGCAACATTCCAAGCCCTGGCTCTGACGAGCCAGAAAAAATTGCGAATGTAATTGGCTTGATGAAGAAGAAGCTCACCATTGCAATCACACCAACCCACATGAAGAAGATAGCCAGAGCACGGAGTGTCTTAAGCAAACGGCTTGTAACAACGGCATCAAGTGCAGTTGGTTTGCGAATGACTTTGACGAAGCGGAAACAAAGGAGGGCGAGCACTACAGAATTGAATGAAATTCTCAAAACATCAATAAGAGAGGACCGCAAGAATTGCCACACCACAAAGCAGAAGAAGATGATGAGAGCCGCCATGTTCAAGCAGTAGATTATTTTGAGCGAGCGAGTGACGCCAATTTTCACCTAAGCCCCCAACGTAGAGTTAAGCCGCCGCGCTTCGCGCGGTCGGCCTTGAACGCCGGGTTAGGGTTTTGTGATGTGGATAGCATCACTCTGTAGAAGGGACACAGAATATGAAAGTTTATGAGACGCCGCCGTGGTTGACAGAGCCATCAGATATTGCCAAGTATTTTCAGCAGGCAGCAACCAGACATTTTTTTGAAGCTGCACGGCTTCTTTCAAGGGCTTTAAGATTTTATCTGCTTCATTTGCGAACGCTACCCACTCGTATGGGTGTCCTGGCGATGACGACATTGCGATGTTTGGTGGGATTTCGACGGCAAACAAAAACTGCGGCATGTGAACCTCCATTAAAAAATCATCTTGAAAAGATAGATAACAAGCTGCACGAACATTGGAATGATGATTAGGACGAAAACCAAGACACCCAAAATAGCTGCGTGCGCTCTGTCTCGACGGGTGCGCATAAATTGAACCCTAACTAAAAATAGAAAACTGTTTCATGGGGTAGTAATGTCGCCCATGTCCGTTCAAGTTGTCAATATTATGCTTGGGAGCTTCATATTTTCATGCGGTTAGCATAATTTCTCTACTGGACTTCCTTTTTAGGGCAACCTAAAATTCTGCGGATGGAAGCTAAAACCGTTTCTCAAGATTCGCCCAAGCTGCTCGACCGGATGCGCGCAGAGATTCGCGTGCGCCACTATAGCATTCGTACCGAAGAGTCCTACGTTGACTGGGCGCGCCGGTTTATTCTGTTCCATGATAAGCGCCATCCCAAGGATATGGGGGCTGATGAAGTGCAAAGTTTTCTGAGCCATCTGGCGGTGGAGCGCAAGGTGTCTTCTTCCACCCAGAATCAGGCCAAGTCCGCGTTGCTGTTCTTGTACCGTGAGGTATTGCATGTCGAGCTGCCTTGGCTGGATGAGGTGATTGCAGCCAAAACGGGGAAGCGTTTACCGGTGGTTTTGACACCAACGGAGATGCGAGCCTTGCTGAACGCCATGTCCGGGACGATGGGGCTAGTCGCAGCCCTGCTGTATGGCACAGGTATGCGCCTGCTGGAAGGTTTGCGGTTGCGGGTGAAAGATGTGGAATTTGAAAGGCGCGAGATTGTGGTGCGCGAGGGGAAGGGCAACAAGGACAGGGTGACGGTGCTGCCCGAGAATCTGATCCTGCCTCTGCAAGCGCATCTGGCCAAGGTGAAAGCCTTGCATGAGCGCGATCTGGAGGCCGGTTTTGGCGAGGTGTATCTGCCTAATGCGCTTGCCGTTAAATATCCCAAGGCGGCACGCACTTGGGGCTGGCAATTCGTGTTCCCGTCTGCGGTACGCTCGATCGACCCGCGCTCCGGTATCGAGCGTCGCCATCATCTTTACGAGGCCAGTGTACAACGGGCCGTTCGCGAGGCGGCGAAGATCGCCGAAATTCACAAGCCTGTTACTCCGCATGTCTTGCGCCATTCGTTCGCCACGCATCTGCTGCAATCTGGCTATGACATCCGCACCGTGCAGGAGCTGCTCGGCCATTCTGACGTTTCCACCACGATGATCTACACCCATGTACTGAACAAGGGCGGGCGCGGCGTGGTCAGCCCGCTGGATCGGTAATTCCGCGAATGAAGGAACTGTTCTTCACCGAAACCCGCGCGCGGCTGCGTACCTGGCTGGCCATCGGCTATGCGCTGTTCATCGTGTATGCCAGCCTGTCACCTTTTACCGGCTGGCGCGAGCAGGGGCTGGATTTTTTCGAGGTGCTGGCCGCACCCCTGCGGCTCACCTATACCGCCTTCGATGCGACCGTGAATCTGCTGTCCTACCTGCCGCTCGGCCTGCTGGCCGGGCTGGCGTTGCATGCGCGCTTCGGCGCTGCGGCCAGCTTGATCCTCGGCCTGTGCCTCGGGGTGTCGCTGTCGGCGGGCATGGAGTTTCTGCAGATGTATCTGCCCGCGCGCATCAGTTCGAACATGGACTTGCTGGCCAACGGCGCGGGCGCGCTGATCGGCGCGCTGCTGGCGGTGCGTGTGGCCTCGTGGGACTGGTTGTTCGGCCGCCTGACGCGCTGGCGCAGCGGCCTGTTCCACCAGGGCCGGGAGATGGATTTCGGCCTGGCGCTGCTCGCGCTGTGGATGTTCGGGCAAATCAATCCCTCCCTGCCGATGCTCGGCAACGTGTTTATCAGCGAGGTGGCGCGCCAGCCGTTTGCCGCGCTGTCCTCCGCCCCGTTCGACTGGTGGGAGAGCGCCGCCGTCACGCTGAACCTGCTGATGCTGGGCACGCTGCTGCTGACCCTGTTGCGCGCGCCGCGCAATACCGCCACCGCCTTGCCGGTGATTTTGAGTGTGGTGGCGCTGGCGAAATTTGTTGCGGCGGCGCTGCTGCTGAAATCCTGGGCGTTGCTGCTGTGGATCAACAGCGAGGCGGTGCTGGGGATGCTGTTCGGGATGGCGCTGCTGTTCGCCGCACTGTCGCTGCCGCGCGGTGCGGCGATCGTCTGCGGCGCGGCGGTGGCGCTGGCCTACTTCGCCGTGGTGAATTTTTTGTTCGGCGACAACACGCCCGCCGCCGCGATGTCGGTGTATCACTGGCACTACGGGCACCTGCTCAATTACAACGGGCTGGCGCAGACCATCGCGCTGGTCTTCCCGTTGTTGTTGCTGTTTCACCTGTGGCGCATCAGGAAAGTATAATTGCGCACGGCAGGGGCGGGCTGAAGCCCGCTGCGCCGGTCGACGATTTCAATCTACGGAGCACATGATGGGTTTTTACGACAAGCATGTTTTTTTCTGCACCAACCAGCGCGCGGACGGCGGCGACTGCTGCGGCAAGCGCGGCGCGCCGAAGGCACGCGAATACATGAAGAACAAGGTTGCCGAGCTCGGCATCTCCACTCTCAGGAACAACATCCGCATCAACACTGCGGGCTGCATGAACCGCTGCGACGAGGGGCCGGTCATCGTGGTGTATCCGGAGGGCACCTGGTACACCTACGTGGACGAGAAAGACCTCGACGAGATCATCGAGGAGCATCTCAGGCATGGCAGGCCGGTCGAGCGCCTGAAAATCTAGCCGCCCCGGGCTCCGCCTCCACCCGGCTTTACTGCCTGCCCCGCCGCCACTTGTAACGGCGGGGCGGATATCTTCGCGCACCGCCGGTGCAATAGGTATTTCAACCTATATATTTGCGTCCTCTTCCATGTAAAAGTTTGCCGCCTGGTTGTCAGCAATAGCGCTGTTTTCGTTTTCAATCTACCGGAGGGTTGATCATGTTCAAACGTCACGTTGTGCCAAGCAGGGAAATCATCGGAAAACACGTCAGCAACAGTTGGTCGGAAGATCTGGGAGTCATCGAGGATGTGGTGCTCGACCTCAACACCGGCTGCGTGGCCTACGCGGTGCTGTCCTTCCGCGGCATCATGGGGTTCGGTGCGAAGCACTTCGCCATTCCTTGGGGGAAAATCGGGATGCCGAAGAAGGGTGCATCGGACGACATCTTTTCACTGAAGATGGATCGGGAGGATCTGCTCCATGCTCCGGGCTTCGAGCCGGACAACTGGCCGGATATGGCCGATAGCGCCTGGATGGAGGAGGTGGAAAGGCATTACCTGGAGGCAATCCACGAACCTCACTGATGCCGCTTCAGGTCCTGTAGCAAATACCCGGCAGCAGCTTCCGGCAATCCTTCAGGGGAGCAAATTTTCCGGTTCGATTTTGCTGCCGGTTATCGCCACGACCTTGTGGCGCGATTGCCCGCCCTGCCTTAGCTCCACCTGGCGCAGCGGCACCTCGAACAATTCCGCGATGAATTTCAGCAGGGCCTCGTTGGCGCGCCCCTCGACGGGAGGGGCGGCGAGCCGGATTTTGAGCGCCTCGCCGTGCAGGCCGGCGATCTCGCTGCGCTTCGCGCCGGGCTGGACATGCAGGGTCAGGGTGACGACTTCCCCGCTGCGGCGGTACCACACAGCCATTTACAGCATTCCGGCGGCGAGGCGTTCCAGCGCGCCGACCGGCACGATCACGATGAGCTGGCAGACGATGAACAGCAGCAGCGGCGACAGGTCCACGCTGCCCAGCATCGGCACGACGCGGCGCAGGGGCTGGAGGAAGCGGTGGGTAATGGCCGAGAGCAGCGGCGCGGCCGGCGTGTGGGGATTCACCCAGGACAGGATCGCCTGCGCGAATACGGCCGCCATCAGCAGGTAGAGGCTGATCTTGAGCAGCTTGACCATGGCCAGAACCAGCAGCCCCGGCAACGGGAAGCCGTGGAAGGCGTAGCCCTGCGCCCACAGGGCTGCGGCCAGGTAGAGCATTTCGGCGAGCAGCGCGAGCAGCAGTGTCGCGCTGTCCAGCCCGCGCACCGCGGGGATGAAACGGCGCGCGCGCAGCACCATGAAGTCGGTCAACGCCATGACGAATTCGCCGATAGGGTTGCGCATCGGCGCGCGCAGCCATACGGCGTGGAAGCGCAACAGCAGGATCGCCGCGAAGGGCTGTAGCAGCATGTCGAGCAGGAACAGCAGGGCTTCGTTGAGCATGTCAGTCCCTGCCCAGTTCGTTGCCCATTTCCCTGGAACGTTCGGCGGCGGCATGGGCGGCCTGCGCGATATGTTCCGCGACCCGGTTGGCGGACATGCTGAGCAGCGCGCGCTCGGTGGTGCCGTTCTTCGAGGTGACGCGCGCGCGCAGCACGCTCGCATCCTCATCGCTGCCGGCGGCAAGCTTGCTGGCGCCGAGGAAGGTCGCGAGGCTCAGGCGGCGCGCGTCTTCGGCATTGAAACCCAGCTCGCGCGCCGCCTGCTGCAGCGCCTCGATGAAATAGAACACGTAGGCCGAGCCGCTGCCGGAAATCGCCGTGACGGCATCCAGCATCGCCTCATCCTGCAGCCACAGCGTTTCGCCGACCGCCTCCAGGATGTCCTGCGCCTGCCCGCATTGCACGGTGCCCACCGCGGGCAAGGCGTACAGCCCGGTCATGCCGCTGCGGATCAGCGCCGGGGTGTTGGGCATGGCGCGCACTACCTTCGGGCAGTTCGCCCAGCGCGCGATGTCGCCGGCGCGGATGCCGGCGGCAATCGAGATCAGCAGTTGCCCCTTGATCAGCGGGGCAAGCTGCTGCGCCACCTCGCGCAACTGCTGCGGCTTTACCGCGAGCACGATGACTTGGCTGCCGTCCACGCCCTCGAAGAGATTGTCCACGGATTGCACGGAAAAATCGCGCTGCAGCCTCGCGCGGCTCTCCGCGTTGACTTCCACCACGCAGAGCTGCTCGGTGAAAAACCCCTTGCCGAGCAGGCCGCCGATGAGTGCGGTGGCCATGTTGCCGCCGCCGATGAAGCAGATGTTCATGTTGTTTCCTTTTGATAAGTTCGATTACCGAAAATCGCCGAGCCGACGCGCACCATGGTCGCGCCTTCCGCGATGGCCGCGGCAAAGTCCTGCGACATGCCCATCGACAGGGTATCGAGTTGCAGGCCCTGCCGGTTCAGTTGTTCGAGCAGCTCGCGCAGCCGCGCGAATGCCTCGCGCTGCGCGGCAACTTCGTCGCTGGGTTCGGGGATGGCCATCAGCCCGCGCAGCGCAAGATGCGGCAGTTGCGCGACCGCCCTCGCCAGTTGCTCCGCTTCTTCGGGCGGCACGCCGCTCTTGCTGGCCTCGCCGCTGATGTTCACCTGCAGGCACACCTGCAGCGGCGGCAGCGGCGCGGGGCGCTGCGCCGAGAGCCGCTCGGCGATCTTCAGCCGATCCACGCCGTGCACCCAGGAAAAACTTTCCGCGATGACGCGCGTCTTGTTGCTCTGGATCGGCCCGATGAAGTGCCACTCGATCGGCAGATCGCGTAGCGCGGCGATCTTGTCCAGCGCCTCCTGCACGTAGCTCTCGGCGAAGCGGGTCTGCCCTGCATCATATGCCTCGCGCAGCGCTTCGGGCGGGAAAGTCTTGCTCACCGCGAGCAGGATTACGTCGTTCGCGGCGCGCTCCGCCTTGGCGGCGGCAGCGTCCATCGCGGCGCGCACGGCTTGCATGTTGGAAGCGATTGTTGTCATAATCCCGTGCGCTGCCCGTCCTTTTCATGCGGCCTGCAGCCGTCTCAATCAAACCGGATTAAAACCGGCAAAACAGGGAAGATTATAATGGATATCACCGAACTGCTTGCCTTCGGCGTCAAGAACAAGGCCTCCGACCTGCATCTCTCCGCCGGCCTGCCGCCGATGATCCGCGTGCACGGCGATATGCGCCGCATCAACCTGCCCGCGATGGAGCACAAGGAAGTACATGCGCTGGTGTACGACATCATGAACGACCAGCAGCGCAAGTTCTACGAGGAGAACAAGGAAGTCGACTTCTCCTTCGAGGTGCCGGGGCTGGCGCGCTTCCGCGTGAATGCCTTCATCCAGAACCGTGGCGCGGGCGCGGTGATGCGTACCATTCCCTCCAAGATTCTGTCGCTGGAAGACCTCAAGGCTCCGAAGAGCTTCGAGACCATCTCGGACTATCCGCGCGGCATGGTGCTGGTCACCGGGCCGACCGGCTCCGGCAAGTCCACCACGCTGGCGGCGATGATCAACCACCGCAACGAGCACGAACTGGGGCATATCCTGACGGTGGAGGACCCGATCGAATTCGTGCACGAGAGCAAGAAGTGCCTGATCAATCAGCGCGAGGTCGGGCGCGATACCCTGTCCTTCCAGAATGCGCTGCGCTCGGCGCTGCGCGAAGACCCGGACATCATCCTGGTCGGCGAAATGCGCGACCTGGAAACCATCCGCCTCGCGATGTCGGCGGCGGAAACCGGCCACCTGGTTTTCGGCACGCTGCACACCAGCTCGGCGGCCAAGACCATCGACCGTATCATCGACGTGTTCCCCGCCGACGAAAAGGAAATGGTGCGCGCGATGCTCTCCGAAAGCTTGCGCGCGGTGATCTCGCAGGCACTGCTCAAGACCAAGGACGGCACGGGCCGCGTGGCCGCGCACGAGATCATGGTCTGCACACCGGCGATCCGCAACCTGATCCGCGAGGCCAAGGTGCCGCAGATGTATTCCGCGATCCAGACCGGCCAGAACCTCGGCATGCAGACTCTCGATCAGTGCCTGACCAACCTGGTCAAAAACAACATCGTCAGCGCCGCCGAAGCGCGCAGCAAGGCGATGAACAAGGATCTGTTCCCCGGTTGATTCAACGGTAGGGTGGGCACAAAGAACGTGCCCACCCTACTACAAGCTACCAGCTATATTCAGGAGTTTATTATGGAAAGAGACCAGGCCACCGAGCTAATCCACAATCTGTTGCGCGGCATGATCAGCAAGAAGGCCTCCGACCTGTTCGTTACGAGCGGCTTTCCGCCGGCCTTCAAGGTGGACGGCAAGATGACGCCGGTTTCCAACCAGGCGCTGACTCCGGTGCATACCCAAGAGCTGGCGCGCGCCATCATGAACGACAAGCAGGCCGCCGAGTTCGAGGCGACGCATGAGTGCAACTTCGCGATCAGCCCGCCCGGCATCGGGCGCTTCCGCGTGAACGTGTTCATGCAGCAGCAGCGCGTCGGTATGGTGCTGCGCACTATCACCACCAAGATTCCCGATCTCGATCAGATGGGGTTGCCGCCGGTGCTGAAGGACATCGTGATGACCAAGCGCGGCCTGGTGATCCTGGTCGGCGGCACCGGCTCGGGCAAGTCCACCACGCTGGCGGCGATGATCGGCCACCGCAACAAGAACAGCTACGGGCACATCATCACCATTGAGGATCCGGTGGAATACGTGCACGATCACGCCAACTGCATCATCACCCATCGCGAAGTCGGCGTGGACACCGAGAACTGGCACAACGCGCTGAAGAATACCCTGCGCCAGGCGCCGGACGTGATCCTGATCGGCGAAATCCGCGACCGCGAGACCATGGAGTACGCCGTGGCTTTCGCCGAGACCGGCCACCTGTGCATGGCCACGCTGCACGCCAACAGCGCCAACCAGGCGCTGGACCGCATCATCAACTTCTTCCCGGAGGAGCGCCGCGAACAGTTGCTCATGGACCTGTCGCTGAACATCAAGGCGCTGATCTCGCAGCGCCTGATCCCGAAGAAGGACGGGGCGGGCCGTGCCGCCGCGATCGAAATCCTGCTCAATTCGCCGCTGATCGCCGACCTGATTTTCAAGGGCGAGGTGCATGCGATCAAGGATGTGATGGCCAAGTCGCGCGAATTGGGCATGGAGACCTTCGACGGCGCGCTGTACAACCTCTACGAGGCCGGCATGATCTCCTACGAGGAGGCGCTGAAGAACGCCGACTCGCTCAACGACCTGCGCCTGCGCATCAAGCTGGAAAGCAAGCTGAGCGGAGACCGCGACGTGATGAGTGGCACCGATCATCTGAAGCTGACCTGACGTTGCCGGCATGGAGCAAAAAGCCGCGCACAGGCGCGGCTTTTTTATTTGCGGTTGCTGCCCGCCACGATCCTGTACTCCAGCAGGCGGCACTCGATCGCGCCGTTGAACAGCGGGATGCGCTTCGACGGAGACAATCGCATCAGTTTCAGGATCGCCTTGTCCGCCGTGAACAGGTAAGCCGTCCAGCCGCCGAATTTCTTCTTCAGCGCGTCGCCCAGCTTCGGGTACAACTCCGCCAGTTCGTCCAGCTCGCCCATGCGTTCGCCGTAGGGCAGGTTGGCCACCAGCACGCCGCTCTCCGCCGGGGCGGAAATTTCCAGGATATTGGCCTGCTTGAGCTGCACGCATTCCGACAGGCCGGCCTCGTGCAGGTTGCGCCATGCGGTCTTCAGCGCGTCGCCGTACAGGTCGCTGCCGTAGATTTCCAGCGGCCTGGCCGGAAGCTGCGCGGCGATCGCCTGTTCGCGCATCTGGCTCCACTTCGCGGCATCGAAATTTTTCAGCTTCTCGAAGGCGAAGCCGCGCCCGATGCCGGGCTGGATGTTGAGGGACATCTGCGCCGCCTCGATCAAAAAGGTGCCGCTGCCGCACATCGGGTCGAGCAGCGGCGTGCCGGGCTGCCAGCCGCTCAGGCGCAAAATGCCCGCCGCGAGGTTCTCGCGGATCGGCGCGATGTTGGTGTGTGATCGCACGCCACGCTTGAACAGCGCGTCGCCCGAGGTGTCGAGGTACAGCATCATGCTGTTGCCTTCGAGGAAGGCATGGATGCGGATGTCCGGCGTGAGCGTGTCCACGCTCGGACGCTCGTTGCAGTGCTCGCGGAAGCGGTCGCACACCGCGTCCTTGATGCGCAGCGTGACGAACTCCAGGCTCTTCAGCGGGCACTTGATCGCCGTGACGTTGACGCGGATCGTGTTGCCCACGTCGAACCAGCGCTGCCATTGCAGCTCGAGCGCAGTCTGGTAAATGTCATGTTCGCTGCGGTACTGCGCTTCCTTGACGCGCCACAGGATGCGGCTGGCGATGCGGTTCTCCAGGTTGGCGCGGTAGCACAGCGGCCAGTCGCCGGAAAAATGCACGCCGCCTTCGGTGCTGCGCACGTTGCTTGCGCCGAGCGCTTCGAGGTCGCCATGCAGGATGGCTTCCAGTCCGCGCGGGCAGGGGGCGAAAAAATCAGGCATGGATCAGAAGGGCTTGACGGTGACGAGGATGACGATGGCGATCAGCAGCAGCACGGGCATCTCGTTGAACCAACGGTAGAACACATGGCTGCGCGTGTTGCGGTCTTCGGCGAACAGCTTGACCAGGTGACCGCAATAGCGGTGGTAGCCCAGCAGCACCAGCACCAGCAGAAGTTTGGCATGCATCCAGCCGCCGCCGATGCCGTAGCCCAGCCAGAGCCACAGGCCGAAACCGATCGCCAGCCAGGCAATCGGCGTGACGAAGCGGTACAGCTTGCGCTCCATCAGTTTAAGCCGCGCGATTTCGGCAGGCTCGGTCGCCATCGCGTGGTTGACGAAGATGCGCGGCAGATAGAACAGACCCGCGAACCAGCTCACCACGAAAATGATATGAAACGATTTAACCCACAGCATGAACTATCCTCATTGCGACAAGCGCCGCCGGAACAGCACCAGCGACACGTAAAAACCCAGCAGCGCGTAGGCCAGCAGCACGGCGGCATGCCACAGGGGCTGCGCCGGAATTGTGTTGTTCAGCAGCGGCCGCGCTAGGTCGATCGCGTGCGTCAGCGGCAGGAAGGCCGATATGTTTTGCAGCAGCGGCGGCAACTGGTCGACCGGGAAAAACACGCCGCATAATAGCACCATCGGCGTGATCACCAGCGTGAAGTAGTACATGAAGAAGTCGTAGCCGGGCGCGACGGCGGTCATGATCAGCCCGAGCGAGGCGAAGCACAGGCCGACCAGCAGCGCGAGCGGGATGAGCCACAGCGTGAGCGGCGAATGCGACAGCCCGAGCAGCCAGATCACCGCGAGCACCGCGAGGCCGGAGAGCAGGCTTTTGCTCGCTGCCCAGGCGATTTCCGAGAACACGATGTCGTCTAGTGTGATGGGGGTGTTGAGGATCGCCTCCCAAGTGCGCTGCTCGTGCATGCGCGCGAAGCCGGAATACAAGGCCTCGAAGCTCGCGCTGTTCATGGTGCTGTAGCACACCGTCCCGGCGGCGAGGAAGGCGATGTAGGACATGCCACCGACCTCCGGCAGCATCCCGCCCAGCCCGTAGCCCAGGCCCAGCATGTAGATCACCGGATCGGCGAGATGGCCGAGGATCGACGAGCCGGCCATCTTCTTCCACACGAGGAAGTTGCGCCGCCAGATCGGGACGAAGCGGAGGCTCGGGCGCGGTGGCGCGAAGATTCTTGTTTTCATTCCATCACTGCCAATTGGATTACTCGTGCATTGTAGGAGCCCGGCTTGCCGGGCGATTCAGGACTCGCGCAACAAGTTGCGCTCCTACAACAGCGCACCATCCCCAACGAGTTACCTGGAGTCATTCGCGCATCTCCCTGCCGGTCAGTTTCAAAAAAACATCTTCCAGATTCGCCGGGCGATGCAAGTAGCGCAGTTCCGGATGCTGCTGCAACTCATGCAGCAGCGGTTGCGCATCCTGCACATAGCAAAATACCGTTTCGCCGCTCACTTCGAAGCGCTGCGCATGGCGTGCCGCGTGGCCCTGCGCCCATTCCGCCGCGCCCTCGCCGAACACCTCGACCACCTGCGGCTCGATGTTGCGCTCGATGAGTTCGCGCGGCGAGCCTTCGCTGATGATGCGTCCGTTGTCCATCACCGCGAGGCGGTGGCAGAGCCGCTCGGCCTCGTCCATGAAGTGCGTGGTGAGCAGCAGCGTCTTGCCGCGCGCGGTCAGCTCGCGCAGCCGTTGCCAGATCAGGTGGCGCGCCTGCGGGTCGAGTCCGGTGGTCGGCTCGTCGAGGAAGATGACCTCCGGGTCGTTCACCAGCGCGCGCGCCAGGGTCAGCCGCCGCTTCATGCCGCCGGACAGGGTCGGCACGCGTGCGTCGCGCTTGCCGGTCAGGTTGGCGAACTCCAGCAGTTCCGGCAGGCGCGCCTCGATGGCCGCATCGCTCATGCCGAAGTAGCGGCCATACACCAGCAGGTTTTCCGCTACCGTGAAGTCCGGATCGAGGTTGTCCATCTGCGGCACCACGCCGACGCGCAGCCGCGCAGGGCGTGCTTCGCCCGGAACGGGATGGTCCAGCAGCCGCAGTTCGCCCGCGTCCGGCGCGATCAGACCGAGCAGCAAACGCAGCGTGGTGGTCTTGCCCGCGCCGTTCGGTCCGAGCAGGCCGAAGCACTCGCCGCACCGGATGGACAGGTTCAGCCCGTTCACCACCAGTTGTCCGCCGTAGAATTTGCGCAGGTTGCGCGCGCTTATCACCGCATTCATGGCTGCCCTCCGAAGTGCCGCAGCACGATCTGCCTGAGCTGCGCCAGCCGCCCGTGGAAGAAATGGTCCGCGCCCGCGAGCACGACGACGGGCAGGTGCTGCGGGCGCGCCCAGCGCAGCACCGCATCGAGTTCCACCACCTCGTCCAGGTCGCCGTGGATCAGCAGGGTGTCGGCTGGCACCGGCGGCATGCCTGCCCCGAGCCCTGTCGAAGGGGTGAAGCGCTCCACGGCGGGCGCGACCAGCACCAGGTGTTGCGGCTGCAAGGCTTCGGCCGCGCGCGCCTGCACGTAGCCGCCGAAGGAAAAGCCGGAGAGGATCAGCGGCAGGCCGGGGTATTCGCCGCGCAGGTGCTCGGCTGCCGCGATCGCGTCCCACGTCTCGCCGTCGCCGTGGTCGTAGCTGCCGGCGCTTTCGCCCACTCCGCGGAAGTTGAAGCGCAACGCGGCAAAGCCCAGCTCGGCGAAGGCCTTCGCCAGGGTCGTCACCACCTTGTTGTCCATCGTACCGCCCATGGTGGGCAGCGGGTGCGCGACCACGGCCACCGCGCGCGGCTCATCGTCGGGCAGGTGCAGCATGCCCTCGAGATGGCCGGCTGGCCCGGCAAAAATTGTCTTGCGTTGTGTAGCCAAGCGGCCTCCGGGAGTTGGCGGGGTGCCGGGATTATTTCTTCTGGATCAGTTCGATCTTGTAGCCGTCCGGGTCCTCGACGAACGCGATCACGGTGCTGCCGTGCTTCATCGGCCCGGCCTCGCGCACCACCCTGCCGCCGCGCTGCCTGATGTTGTCGCAGGCGGCATAGGCGTCGGCCACCTCGATCGCGATGTGGCCGAAGGCGTTGCCGGGTTCGTACTTTTCCACGCCCCAGTTGTGGGTGAGCTCTATCACCGCGCCCTGCGCCTCGTCACCGTAGCCGACGAAGGCCAGGGTGAACTTGCCTTCGGGGTAATCGGTGCGGCGCAGCAATTTCATGCCGAGCACGCCGGTGTAGAAGGCGAGCGATTTTTCCAGATCGACAACACGCAGCATGGTGTGCAGGATACGCATAGCGGCTCCATTCTTTTGAAATTATCTTGGGGGTTATAGGGTAAAATACCCGTCCGAAAGCGCATTTTACCATCGCCCCATCATGTCCGAATCCTTCCCGCTCGTCATGAGTTTCGCCGCGACCGATCCCAGCGGCGGCGCCGGCCTGCAGGCCGACCTGCTGACCATTTCCAGCATGGGATGCCATCCGCTGTCGGTGGTCACGGCGATCACCGTGCAGGACACCAGCGGCGTGGACGACGTGCTGCCGATCGACCCCGAGTGGGTGGTGGACCAGGCGCGCGCGATGCTTGAGGACGTGCCGGTCGCGGCATTCAAGATCGGCCTGCTCGGCAGCGTGGAGAACATCGCGGCCATCGCCGAGATCCTCGCGGATTATCCGGACATCCCGCTGGTGCTCGACCCGGTACTGGCCTCGGGGCGCGGCGACGAACTCGCGAACGAGGATATGCTGGATGCGATGCGCGAGCTGCTGATCCCGCAGACCACCATCATTACGCCGAACAGCATGGAGGCACGCCGCCTCGCGCTGGATGAGAACGATGAAGAGGACGACCCGGCCCTCGACGAATGCGCCAGGCGCATCCTGGCTCTGGGTTGCGAGTACGTGTTGATTACCGGCACGCACGAGCAGACGCCCAAGGTAATCAACACGCTTTATGGCGAGCGCGGCGTGCTGCGCAGCGACAGCTGGGCGCGGCTGCCGGGCATCTATCACGGCTCCGGCTGCACGCTGGCCTCCGCAATCGCGGCACTCCTGGCGCAGGGCGTGGACGTGCCGGAGGCGGTCAAGGAGGCGCAGGAATATACCTGGCAGACATTGAGTGCAGGTTTTCGTCCTGGCATGGGACAGCATATCCCGGATCGCTTGTTCTGGGCGCGCGGCGAAGAGGATGAACCAAAACCTGAACGCCCGAATTAAAGGGTTGTATGCGATCACGCCGGACGAAAGCGACACGGCGGAGCTGCTGCACAGGGTACGCCTCGCCCTGCGGGGCGGGGCGCGGGTGCTGCAGTACCGCAACAAGGCCGCCGATGCGGCGCTGCGCCTGAAGCAGGCGCAAGCCTTGCGCGAACTGGCGCGCGAATTCGGTGCGCAACTGATCGTCAACGACGACGTTGCGCTGGCGCAGCAGGTGGAGGCGGACGGCGTGCACCTCGGCGGTGAGGACGGCAGCATCGCGGAAGCGCGCGCGCTGCTCGGCGGCGGCAGGCTGATAGGGGTGTCTTGCTATAATCGCCTCGTGCTGGCGCAGGAGGCGGTGTGGCAGGGCGCGGATTACGTGGCGTTCGGCAGCTTCTTCGCCTCGACGGTGAAGCCGCAGGCGGTGGCGGCGACGCCGGAGTTGTTGCAACAGGCGCGCCGCGAGCTGGCGGTGCCGATTGTCGCGATCGGCGGCATCACCGCGCAGAACGGCACGCAACTGATCGAAGTGGGGGCGGATGCGCTGGCGGTGATTTCGGCGGTGTTTTCCGCGCCGGATGTCGAGGGTGCGGCAAGAGAATTTTACAATTTATTTGAGCAAGGTAAATCAGTATGACTTCGCACAACCAAGAGCTATTTGATCAATCGCAGAAAGTCATCCCCGGCGGGGTGAATTCGCCGGTGCGCGCCTTCCGCTCGGTCGGCGGCACGCCGCTGTTCTTTCAGCGCGGGCAGGGCGCCAGCGTGTGGGATGCGGACGGCAAGAAATACACCGATTACGTCGGCTCCTGGGGGCCGATGATCGTCGGGCACTGCCATCCCGAGGTGGTCAAGGCGGTGCAGGATGCGGCCGCGCAGGGCCTGGGTTTCGGTGCGCCGACGGCGAGCGAGCTGGAACTCGCCAATCTGCTGTGCAAGCTGCTGTCGAGTCTGGAGATGGTGCGGCTGGTGAGCTCCGGCACCGAGGCGACGATGAGCGCGATCCGCCTCGCGCGCGGCTTCACCGGCCGTTCGCGCATCGTCAAGTTCGAGGGCTGTTACCACGGCCATTCCGACGGTTTGCTGGTCAAGGCCGGCTCCGGCGCGCTGACCTTCGGTCAGCCGAGCTCTTCCGGTGTGCCTGCGGAGATCGCTCAACTTACCACGGTGCTGGATTACAACGATGCCGCCGGACTGGAGAAGGCCTTCGCCGAGATGGGCAAGGAAATCGCGGCGGTGATCGTCGAGCCGGTTGCGGGCAACATGAACCTCGTCGCGCCGAAGCGCGAGTTTCTCGACGCGATGCGCAACCTGTGCACCAAGCACGGTGCGGTGCTGATTCTCGACGAGGTGATGACCGGCTTCCGCGTCGGGCTGCAGGGCGCGCAGGGACATTACGGCGTCAAGCCGGATCTGGTCACGCTCGGCAAGGTGATGGGCGGCGGCCTGCCCGCGGCGGCCTTCGGCGGGCGGCGCGACATCATGCAATGCCTCGCTCCGCTCGGCCCGGTGTACCAGGCAGGCACGCTGTCCGGCAACCCGGTCGCTGTCGCGGCGGGGTTGGCCACGCTCAAATTGGTGCAGCAAGCCGGTTTCTACGAGCGCCTGTCGCAACTCGCGAAGCAGCTCACCGAAGGTCTGACTGCGGCCGCGCAGAAGCATGGCATCCAATTCTGCGCGCAATCCGTTGGCGGCATGTTCGGCCTGTATTTCAGCAAGGCCTTGCCGACCAGCTACGCCGAGGTGATGGCATGCGACAAGGAGGCGTTCAACCGCTTCTTCCACGCGATGCTGGACGCGGGCCACTACCTCGCGCCGTCGGCGTTCGAGGCTGGTTTCGTCTCTGCCGCGCATAGCGAGGCGGATATCGCCGCGACCATTGCCGCGGCCGACAAGATTTTCGCCGTCTGGTAATGGGACTGTTCTCTCAGGCCCAGTTTTTTACTACGGTCAATCATTTGCACGATCTGCCGCTGCACGGCGGGAGGGAAGTCGCGTTCGTCGGGCGCTCCAACGCGGGCAAGTCGAGCGCAATCAACACGCTGGCCAACCACACCCGGCTGGCCTACACCAGCAAGACGCCGGGGCGCACCCAGCACCTCAACTATTTCTCGCTCGGCGACAACAACTTCCTGGTCGACCTGCCCGGCTACGGTTACGCCAAAGTGCCGCCGGACGTGCAGCAGCACTGGGAGAACCTGCTGAGCAAATATCTGCAGACCCGCGAAGAACTGTGCGGTCTGGTGGTCATCATGGACGCGCGCCGCCCGCTGACCGAGCTGGACGAGAACATGCTGGACTGGTTCGCGCCGACCGGCAAGCCGGTGCATATCCTGCTGACCAAGTCGGACAAGCTCAGCCGCCAGCAGGCCACCTTGACCCTGAATCGCGTAAAATCTCACTTGGCCGAGCATTTTCCGCAGTGCTCCGTGCAGTTGTTCTCCAGCCTGAAGAAGATCGGCATGGAGGAGGCGGAAGCGGTGATCGCCGGCTGGCTGAAGGACAATGGATAAAAAAAGCCCCCGGATACCGGGGGCTTAAAAATGTCTTAACAGGGGGTTAAGACGACCCGCTCAGGGAGGAGAAACGGGGAACGATTCATCATCATTCACAGCATCAGATTAGCGTTCTCTGAAATAGTTCAATCGAAGACCACAATTCGGGAAAAAATCATGCAGACACTCGGCCAATACCCTCATAAGCGCATGCGCCGCATGCGTCACGACGCATTTTCACGGGACTTGATGCGTGAGCATGTGCTCACACCGGCGGACTTCATCTACCCGGTCTTTGTGCTCGAAGGCAGCCAGAAGGTCGAGGACGTGAAGTCCATGCCGGGGGTGCAGCGCAAGACCCTGGACCTGCTGCTTAAGGACGCCGAGCAGTGCGTGAAGCTCGGTATCCCGGTGATGGCGATCTTCCCGGTGATCGACGCGCCGCTCAAGAGCCTGGACGCCAAGGAGGCCTACAACCCGGACGGCCTCGTGCCGCGCGTGGTCGCCGAACTGAAGAAAAATTTCCCCGGACTCGGCGTGATGACCGACATCGCGCTCGACCCCTACACCAGCCACGGCCAAGATGGGCTGATCGACGCCAGCGGCTACGTGCTCAACGACGAGACCGTGGCCGTGCTGGCGCAGCAGGCGCAAGTCCATGCGATGGCAGGCGCCGACATCGTCGCCCCCTCCGACATGATGGACGGGCGCATCGGCGCGGTGCGCGCCGCGCTGGATCGCAAGGGCTGCATCCACACACGCATCATGGCCTACTCCGCCAAGTATGCCTCCAGCTTCTACGGCCCGTTCCGCGATGCGGTCGGCTCCAGCGGCAACCTCGGTTCCGGCAACAAGTACACCTACCAGATGGACCCGGCCAACTCCGACGAGGCGCTCTGGGAAGTAGGCCTCGACCTGCAGGAAGGCGCGGACATGGTGATGGTCAAGCCCGGCATGCCCTACCTCGACATCGTGCGCCGCGTGAAGGACGAATTCAAGGCGCCGACCTTCGTCTACCAGGTCAGCGGCGAATACGCGATGCTCAAGGCCGCCGCGCAGAACGGCTGGCTCAACGAGCAGGCCTGCGTGCTGGAGGCGCTGCTGGCGTTCAAGCGAGCGGGGGCGGATGGGATATTGACTTACTTTGCGCTGGATGCGGCGAAGTGGTTGAAGCAGCACGATTGAGGCTTAAAACTAAAGATTCGGGTTATTAGGTTGTCTACTTTTCGTTAGTTTTCATTAAGCATATGTCCGAGCCAATCCAAGATGGTGTTGTAAAGTGGTTCTCAGCCGAAAAAGGCTATGGCTATATCGTTGGTGAAGACAAAACAGATAGACACTTTCGTGTCAAAGATGTCATAGGAGCGAACTTGCCACGGACAGGGCAGCAAGTACATTTTGTGCCGATACAACGGACGAAGGGAGTTGCGGCTAGTTCTGTCACTTTGATCGATGACTCCAATAACACAGCGCCAGGAGACGGACGGGTCATATGTATGTCGTGCAACAATCGCGTCAGCCCACGCATTGTTACTTATCGCGGACAGCCAGAGCGTTCCCTTTGTCCTGTCTGCGGGCACTCTCTTAAAGAGTTTAATGAACCAGCGATAGAAGTGATTTGGCGAGAGTTGTCCTTATTGCTTCTGCGGATAGGCAGCTTCATTGAAAAGCAGGTTTGCAAGCGATTTCGTTGAGCCATGGGCACATCGTGACCACGCAGCAATTCAAATCTACGCATTAATGATTTTGAATTTCCATTTGCCCTTCCCCTGTGCGCCGCTGAGTAGTGGAGGCTGGTCAGGGGATCTCGGCGAGGACTGTCTGAGCGCGTAGCGCGAGTTCCGCAGCAGCCTGACTAGGCGAGCAACGCAGGGAACCCCCGAAGGGGGCGGCAAACCGGGGGCGCCTTCTTTGAGTTACCTTTCTTGGCAAGACAAGAAAGGTAACTAGCTGCCGGGCTACCCCCGGCGAAGTTACTTTTGATTACGGCCTTTCATGCTTCGACAAGCTCAGCACGAACGGCCTTAGAGACAGCGCGGTTCCGCACCCTACGCCAAATCAAACAACAACACCTCCGCCCTCTTCCCCGCCGCAAGGCTGACCCGCGCCTCATCGACATACATCAGCGCATCCCCCGCGTTCAGTTCATATCCATTGGCCTGCAAGCTGCCGCGCGCGACATGCAGGTAGGCCCTGCGTCCCGCGGCGATGGGGTAGTCCAGTGTCTCCGCGCCATCCAGCAGCGCGGCCGAGAGGCGTGCGTTCTGGTGGATGCGCAGCGAGCCGTTCGCCGCATCGGGCGAGACCAGCAGGCACCAGCGTCCGCGTTTAGCCTCGTCGGGGAAGGTCTTCTGCCAGTAGCCCGGCGCAAGCCCTTGTTCGTCAGGCATGATCCAGATCTGCAGCAGGTGCACCGCTTCGCTGTCCGAGGGGTTGAATTCGCTGTGCTGCACGCCGCTGCCCGCGCGCATCAACTGTATTTCGCCGGCGTGGATGTCCTCGCCGTTGCCCATGCTGTCGCGGTGGCGCAGGCGGCCGGAGAGGATGAAGGTGATGATTTCCATGTCGCGGTGGCCGTGGGTGTCGAAGCCCCTGCCGGGCTGCACGATATCCTCGTTGATGACGCGCAATGCGCCGAAGCGCATATGCTTGTGGTCCTGGTAGTCGGCGAAGGAGAAGCTATGCCAGCTTTCCAGCCAGCCGTGGTGCGCGTGGCCGCGTTCATTTGCCTTGCGTAGCGTGATCATGGCGAGCCTCCGTTCAAGTTGAAGAGGTTCCGGTCTGTTTTCGGGGAAAGACGTTGTCCGCAGCTTACCCAGATCGGCCGCGACTGGGCAATGGGTAATGGAGCTTATTTGATGGCTTGAGATTAGCCAGCCAGCAGCATCTCCACTGCCGCGATGTCGGCATGGGTCTCCGGGTGGCGGCTGCCGCTGTGGCGGGCGTTCTCGGGCAGCACGACGATGTGGGTCTGCATGCCGGATTCGCCGGTCAGGGTGTAGCTCGGCACGGTCTCCTCGTGGCCGCCTACCTGCGCTTTCCATTCGCCGTCCTCGAAGTCGATGTTGTGCTTGAGCAGGAACAGCAGCACGGCCTTGGCGTCGTCGGAGAACAGCATCAGGTTGATGTCGGAGTGCGCACCCGCCGTGCCGCTCAGCACCGAGCCGGTGAGGTAGGGGTGGAACGGCTCCAGCAGGCGCATGATGGAAAGGGCTTCCTCGCGCAATAGGCGCAGGATGTCCGGGTGGCTGTCGTGCTGATACAGCGCGCGGTAGCTGTGCAGCGCCTCGTCCACTTCCTGGTTGCTGGGCAGGTGCTGGGTGTCGGATGCGCCGAGTTGCCGCGCGGCCTTGCGCTTGGCGAAGGCGTGGTCGGTGATGCCGCCCTCGGCCATCAGCTTGGCGGCCAGGTGCGCGAGCTGCTCGCGCATCAGGTCGCGTTTGCCGTTATGGTTTTTGTGTTCCTTGGACATGTCAGAGCAGCTGGTCCTTGACTGTATCCACCGGCCGCGCTTCCCCGCTGGGAGCAGGAGGTGGCATGGCCTGCTCGGGCGGGATATTCTCCTGGTAGAAAGACTCGAACAGCGAGCCGTTCGGGTCGCGATACCCTGCCTCGTTGATGCGCACGACGGTCATGTTGTCCGGCATGGCGTATTCGGCCTGCGGTACGTCCTTGAGCGCCTTTTCCATGTAGCTCATCCAGATCGGCAGGGCCGCGCCGCCGCCGGTTTCCTTGTCGCCCAGGCTGCGTGGCTGGTCGAAGCCCATCCAGGCGATGCCGACCAGGGTGGGCTGGAAGCCGCAGAACCAGGCATCTATCGAGTCGCTGGTGGTGCCGGTCTTTCCGGCCAGGTCTTGGCGGCCGAGCTGCATGGCGCGGATGGCGGTGCCGTGCTTGACCACGTCCTGCATCATGCTGATCATGGTGTAGGCGTTGCGCACGTCGATGACCTGTTCCGCATCCTCGCCCGCCGTGACCGGCCTGGTCTTGAGCAGCACCTTGCCCTGGGCGTCTTCGATGCGCTCGATGAAGTAGGGGGTGACGCGGAAGCCGCCGTTGGCGAAGGTCGAATAGCCGGTCAGCATCTGCATGGGGGTGACGGAGCCGGCGCCCAGCGCCATGGTGAGATAGGGCGGGTGCTTGTCGGCGTCGAAGCCGAATTTGGTGAGGTAGTCCTGGGCGTATTGCGGCGTGATGGATTGCAGGATGCGGATGGAGACCAGGTTCTTCGACTTGGTCAGTGCCCTGCGCATGCGCATCGGGCCGGCATATTCGTTATCGAAATTCTTCGGCTGCCAGGGCTCGCTGCCGGTTTGCTCGGCGTCGAACATCAGGGGCGCGTCATTGATCACCGTGGCGGGCGTGAAGCCTTTTTCCAGTGCGGCGGAGTAAATGAAGGGCTTGAGGCTTGATCCCGGCTGCCGCCAGGCCTGAGTGATGCGGTTGAACTGGTTGCGCCCGAAATTGAAGCCGCCGACCAGCGCGTGGATAGCACCGTCGCGCGGATCCGCGGAAACGAAGGCAGCTTCGACCTGTGGAAGCTGGCTTATCTGCCAGACCCCCTTTTCGTCCTTCTGCAGGCGGATGACCGAGCCGGGGATGATGCGCTGGTTCAGGGCGACCTTGCCGTTCAGCGCGCGCTGGGCGAATTGCAGGGCTTCGCCGCTGACTTCGGCGACTTCCCCGCCCTTGCAATAGGCGCGGACCAGTTTGGGCGAGGCTTCCTGCACCACGGCGGGAATCAGGTCGTCGTTGTCGGCGACTTCCTGCAGCGCCTCTTCCAGATATTCTTCGCCACTGCCTTTTTTCGGGTCGATAAAACCTTCCGGGCCGCGATAGCCGTGGCGGCGGTCGTATTCCAGCACGCCGGCGCGGACGGCCTGGTATGCGGCGAGTTGCTCCTGCTGGCGGATGGTGGTGTAGACCTTGAAGCCCAGCGCGTAGGTATCTTCGTGGTATTTCTCATAAACGGCCTGGCGGGCCATTTCTGCGATGTAGTCCGACTTGGTGCCGTATTCCTGAGTGCCGTGCTTGGCGGTGATGGGCTGCTGCTGGGCGAGGCGGAGTTGCTCGTCGTCGATAAAGTGCAGCTCGTGCATGCGGCGTAGCACGTAAGCCTGGCGCAGTTTGGCACGCTTTGGATTGACCACGGGGTTATATGAGGAGGGCGCCTTGGGCAGGCCGGCGAGCATGGCTGCCTCGGCCAAGGTCACCTGGCCGAGCGGCTTGCCAAAATAGACCTGGGATGCCGCCGCGAAGCCGTAGGCGCGCTGGCCGAGGTAGATCTGGTTGAAGTAGAGCTGCAGGATTTCGTCCTTGCTCAGGTTGTGCTCGATCTTGAAGGCGAGCAATACCTCATTGAATTTGCGCGTCATAGTCTTTTCCTTGGAAAGGAAAAAATTGCGCGCCACCTGCATGGTGATGGTGCTTGCCCCTTGTTTCGCACCACCGGCGGTGAAGTTGGAGATTGCCGCGCGCAGCACCCCCATGTAATCTACGCCGCCATGCTCATAAAAACGGTCGTCCTCGGCGGCGAGAATGGCCTTCTTCATCACGTCGGGGACTTCGGAAATTTTGACCAGCGCGCGCCGTTCCTCGCCAAACTCGCCGAGCAGCGCGCCTTCGGCGCTGTAAACGCGTAGCGGAATCTTGGGGCGGTAGTCGGTGAGCGCCTCCAGCGAAGGTAGTGTCGGGTATGCCAGCATGACCGCCAAGCCAAGCAATATTGCCGGGAGTGAAAGCAGGGTCAGCGCTGCAAGGATCGGGAGCAGCCAGCGGCGGGAAAGCATGTGCAGTTGTCTGGAAAGAGAAATTGATGATATGGTGGGCGCAATTATATCGGCTCGCGGATAAAATGACCCTCCAAAAATAACTTTACATGATTTATAGTTATTGCTAGGATTTAAACCACTTTGTACGGAAAAGCGCTAAACGGCCTATGCCAAAAGTAAATTTTGATATCCCGCTGGACTTTCTGCAGACCAAGACTCCACCCATGATAGGCGTGGATATCAGTGCATCCTCCGTCAAGATGGTTGAACTGAGCGAATTGCCAAAAAAAGGCGGGTATGTCGTGGAGCGCTACGCGATCGAGCCGCTCCCCAAGGATGCCGTCACCGATGGCAACATCAACAACCTCGATGCAGTGGCGGAGACCCTTCAGCGCGCCTGGAAGCGCTTGGGCAGCCGCATCAAGAACGTCAGCCTAGCGCTTCCCGCCGCGGCGGTGATTACCAAGAAAATTCTGCTGCCGGCCGGTATGCGCGAAGAAGACCTAGAATATCAGGTCGAATCCGAGGCAAACCAGTATATTCCGTTCGCGCTGGATGAGGTCAATCTTGACTTTCAGGTGATCGGTCCCGCCCCCGGCAATCCTGAAGAGCTCGAAGTGTTGCTGGCCGCTTCGCGCAAGGCCAATGTCGAAGACCGCGTCGCAGCCGCTCAGGCGGCAAGCTTGAAGGCTCTGGTCGTCGACGTCGAGCCCTATGCGGCCGAAACGGCGTTTGAACAGATAAGCGCCCAGTTACCGGACAACGCGGTGGACAAGTGCGTCGCGCTGGTCGATGTCGGCTCGAACGTGATGAACGTCAATGTGCTGCGTAATGGCCAGTCGGTCTATTCGCGGGACCAGCAGGTCGGCGGCGACCAGTTGACGCAGCAGATTCAGGCGATGTTCGGTTTGTCCGCCGACGAGGCGGAGGCGGCCAAGCGCAGTGGCGGATTGCCGGATAACTATGAAAGCGATGTGCTGTCGCCCTTTCGCGAGAGCGTCGTGATGGAAATTGCTAGGGCGCTGCAGTTCTTCTTTACTTCGACGCAATACAATGAGGTGGACTACATCGTGCTGGCGGGAGGGTGCGCGGTGCTGCCAGGTCTGGACGATGCGGTGGCGACCCGCACCCAGGTCAGCACCATGGTGGCCAACCCGTTTGCCCTGATGACGCTGTCGAGCCGCATCAAGCCGCGTCAGTTGCAGATGGACGCGCCGTCCCTGATTGTCGCCTGCGGACTGGCGATGCGGAGGTTCGACCCATCATGATACGCATAAACTTATTGCCGCATCGCGCCGAAAAGCGGCGCGCCCGCCAGATCCAGTTTGCCGCACTGAGCGTGATCTTCGTAGTGCTGGGGGCATTGCTGGTGGGGTTTGTGCATGGCTATATCAGTGCACAGATTTCCTACCAGGAAAGGCGCAATGCATACCTGAAGCAGGAGACGGCGGTGCTGGACAAACAGATTGCGGAAATCAAGAAGCTCCAGGAGCAGACGCAATCCCTGCTGATCCGCAAGGATGCGGTGGAAAAACTGCAAAGTGACCGTTCGGACGTGGTGCACTTGCTGGACCAGATGCTGCGCATCCTGCCGGATGGCGTGCACCTCAAGACGCTCAAGCAGACGGGCAATAAAATCAATGTGGTCGGCTATGCGCAGTCCAATGCACGGATTTCCACCTTGATGAGGGCGATCGAGGATTCGCCGTGGCTTGATTCACCGGCCTTGGTGGAGATTCATGCCTCCGGTGCGGGCGGTGCGCGGGTAAGCGAGTTTACGCTGACATTCAACCTGACCAAGCAGAACACCGCCGGCACAAAGGGTTAATGCCATGATGAAACTGGAAGACCTGAAAAACCTAAACCCGAAGAACCCCGGTGCTTGGCCATGGCCGGTGAAGATCATTACCTTTGTTGCTCTGTTCCTCTGCGTGGTGATCGCTGGCGCGCTGCTTGACTGGCAGGATCAGTGGGGGAATCTGCAAACCATCAAGAAAGAGGAGGGCAGCCTCAAGGAAACCTTCCTGGCCAAGAAAAAACAGGCGATCAACCTGGACTTGATCAAGAAGCAACTCACCGAAACCCAGGAATCCTTTGGTGCTCTACTCAAGCAGTTGCCAAGCAAATCCGAAATGGATGCGCTGTTGACGGACATCAATCAGGCAGGGCTGGGGCGTGGCTTGCAGTTTGAATTGTTCCGTCCGGGTGCAGAAACGGTGCGGGACGGTACATTCGCCGAGCAGCCGATTACGATCAAGGTGACCGGGAGCTATGATGATATCGGAAAATTCTCCAGCGATATCGCGATGCTGTCACGCATCGTCACGCTCAATGACATAGCGATAAATCCGGTTGGCACGGGATTGTCCATGGACGCTACCGCAAAGACTTTCCGCTATCTGGATGAAGCGGAAGCATCGGCACAGAAGAAAGCAGCCAAGCCAGCAGGAGTGAAAAAATGATGAGGCTTATTTATCTTGTGCTGGCTACGCTGCTGCTGGCCGGGTGTGGGGGCGAGGAATTCCAGGATTTGCGCGATTTTGTCAAGAATGCCGGCGCGGACATGCGCGGCAAGATCCCACCGCCGCCAGAGGTCAAACCATACGAGCCTTTTGCCTATAACAACGAGGCAAGTTTGCCCGATCCGTTCAAGCCGCGCAAACCGGAGTTGCGCTCCGGAAGCCGTGCCGGAATAAACCAGCCTGACCTGGATCGCCCCAAAGAGGCTTTGGAGGAGTTTCCGCTCGAAGGGCTGAGGATGGTCGGTTACCTTTACCAGAACAAGATCGGTTATGCGGTGATTCGTGCGCCGGATGGCAAACTGCATCGGGTTAAAGCCGGTAACTATGCCGGTTTGAACTTCGGATTGATCCAGGAAGTGACTGACACGGGAGTGAAAGTTAAGGAAATGGTGCAGGATAGTGCCGGCGACTGGTCAGAGCGCATGAGCAGCCTTCAGTTGATTGAATGATGCGGGTCTTGGCTTTAACGGCGCTAGCCGGTTGCCTGCGCATTTCTGCGTTATTAATGTTCGATCCGGCTATGCCGGTTTAGGAGTAAGACAATGAAACGACTTAATTCCATTCTCAGTGGCATCGTGCGAATGCTGGGCATGTTTGTTGCATTTGGCCTGTGCGGCGCACAGGCTCAAGCCGACGTGCAAAACAGCATTACTGCGTTGAATGTCAGCCGCGCCGGTGACGGGACGACAGTCATCAAGGTCGAGCTGGCGCAGCCGCTGGCCAATGTGCCGGCCGGTTTTACCATCAACACTCCGCCGCGCATCGCGCTGGATTTTCCCAATACTGCAAACGGGCTGGGGAAATCTGCACAGGATTTCAGCGAAGGCGACTTGCGTAGCGCCAATATTGTGCAGGCCGGCAACCGTACCCGTTTGGTGATCAATCTCAACCAGATGCTTGCCTACGATACCAAAATCGACGGTAACAGCCTGTTGATTACCCTGCAGGGCAAGGCGGCGAATCGGGCTGCAGCGGCCGATACGGCATCACGGTTTGCCGAGGCCAAACAGGGTGTGCAAAAGCATACCCTGCGCGACATCGATTTCCGGCGCGGCAAGAATGGCGAAGGACGCATCCAGGTTGACCTTTCCGATCCCGGCACCGGCATCGACATCCGCCAGCAGGGCACGACGCTGATCGTCGATTTCCTCAAAACCAGCCTGCCGCGTAATCTGCAGCGCAAGCTGGATGTAGTTGATTTCGCAACCCCGGTACAAGGGGTGGATACCTTCGTGCAGGGTGACAACGTGCGCATGGTGATTGAACCCAAGGGGTTGTGGGAGCACGCGGCCTATCAGACAGACAATAAGTTCATCGTCGAAGTGAAGCCATTGGCCGATGATCCCAACAAGCTGGTCAAGGGCACTCAAATCGGCTATGCGGGTGAAAAGCTGACGCTCAACTTCCAGAAGATTGATGTGCGCGAGGCATTGAATGTGATTGCCGATTTCACCGAACTGAACATGGTCATCAGCGATACGGTGAGCGGTAATCTCACTCTGCGCCTCAAGGATGTGCCTTGGGATCAGGCATTGGATATCATCCTGCAGAGTCGCGGCTTGGATATGCGCAAGAACGGTAACGTGATTCAGGTTGCGCCCCGCGAAGAAATTGCTGCCAAGGAGAAAATAAACTTGGCCGCGCGCCAGGAAATTTCCGATCTGGAGGAGTTGCGTACCGAGAGTTTTCAGCTCAGCTACCAGACGGTAGGTGAGATGATCAAATTGCTGACCGATCCGAAGCAGCCCATCATGTCGAAACGCGGCAGCGCGGTATCCGATGCCCGCACCGGCACGATATTCATTCAGGACACTCCTTCGCGCCTCGAGGAAGTGCGCAAGATCATCAAGCAAATCGACGTACCGGTACGGCAGGTGTTGATCGAGGCGCGCTTTGTTTCGGCGGGCGATCAGTTTACCCGGACTTTGGGCGGGAAGCTGGGCTATACCGGCCCTGCCGTCGGCCCCAATGCAGGGTTTTCGGTGGGTGCCAATACGCCAACGGCAACGCGGGCCCTCATCCAGCCCAATGTCAATCTCCCTGGCGCAGCCAGCGGGACGGGCGGGTTGACGCTGTCGCTGTTCAATCCGCTGGCCACCAAGGTGTTGACGCTGGAATTGACCGCGTCGGAACTGGATGGCGTGACCAAGAATATTGCCAGCCCGCGCGTAGTGACAAAGGACAAAGTTGCGGCCACTATCTCATCAGGCACGCAAATTCCTTATCAGGCGGCTACCAGTAGCGGCGCCACCAGTGTTTCATTCAAGGATGCGACGCTGAGCCTCAGCGTGACCCCGCAAATTACGCCGGATGACCATATCAACATGCTAGTTGCGGCAAACCAGGATAGCGTGGGCGCCATATTTGGCGGCGTACCGAGCATCAATACCAAGAAGGTAAATACGGAAGTGCTGGTCGAAAACGGCGGTACGGTTGTGATCGGCGGCGTCTTTACCCAGGACATTTCCGATGCCACGCAGAAGGTTCCGCTGCTTGGGGATGTGCCAGTTGTCGGCTGGCTGTTCAAGAATAACACCAAGACGGACAACAAGTCGGAGTTGCTGATCTTTATTACCCCCAAGATCATGAAGGATGAGATGAGCCTGCGCTGATCTAGCAGATTTAATTAAGCACTGGCCCGGCCTAGTCCGGGCTTTTGTTTTTATCGTTTACAATTGCAGCATGCAAAACAGCCAGCTAATCAACCACCCCGAGGGGGATCGCAAGTTTCGGTCAGGCAACCTGATTCTGGTGGGCATGATGGGCTCGGGAAAGACCACCATGGGACGTGTGCTGGCCAGGCATCTTGGCAAGGCTTTTGTGGACAGCGACGAGGAAATCCAGAAGCGCACCGGCGTGACGATTCCGCATATTTTCGATGTCGAGGGCGAAGCCGGTTTTCGCCAGCGCGAAAGGGCAGCCATTTGCGATCTGGTGGGGCGCGACAACATGGTTCTGGCAACCGGCGGCGGGGCGGTGCTGCTGGAGTCGAACCGCGAGTTGCTGCAGCAGAACGGCATCGTTATCTATCTGAAGGCGAGCGCTCACGATTTGTGGCAGCGTACCCGCCATGACCGCAACCGCCCGCTGCTGCAAGCCGCCGACCCGTACGCCAAGTTGACGGAACTGTTCCAGCAGCGCGACCCCTTGTATCGGCAGGTCGCTGACATCGTCGTGCAGAGCGGCAAGCAGAGCGCGCATGCCCTGATGCTGCATCTCGCAGATGAAATTGAGGCATTCAGAAAAACCAGACAATGAAATTAGCCGGAAGATGATGCAAATACTGACAGTAGGATTGGGGGAGCGCAGTTATCCGATACACATCGGCAGCGGGCTGCTCGGACAGGCAGGGTTGCTGCAGGGCGTTTTGCCGCGTAAGCGGGCAGCCATCGTGACTAATGCGACGGTGGCGCCGCTGTATCTGGAAAAACTCCAGAAAACCCTGCAGGGCATTGATGTCAGCGCCATACCGGTTATCCTGCCGGATGGCGAAGAATATAAAAACTCCGCCACGCTCAACCTGATCTACGACGCGCTGCTGACCAACCGCTGTGAACGAACCACCCCGCTGATCGCGCTCGGCGGCGGCGTGATCGGCGACATGACCGGCTATGCCGCCGCGACCTATCTGCGCGGCGTGCCGTTCATCCAGATACCCACCACGCTGCTCGCGCAGGTGGATTCCTCGGTGGGAGGCAAGACTGGCATCAACCATCCGCTCGGCAAGAACATGATCGGTGCGTTCTACCAGCCGCAGCTGGTGCTGGCCGATACCGACACGCTGAACACCCTGCCGGACAACGAGCTTGCGGCGGGCCTCGCCGAGGTCATCAAATACGGCCTGATCCGCGACCTGCCGTTCCTCGAATGGCTGGAGCAGAACATGGACAAACTGCTGGCACGCGATACGGGCGCCCTGCAATACGCTATCGCGCGCAGCTGCCGGAACAAGGTCGAGGTCGTCGCGGCGGACGAACGCGAAAGCGGCGAGCGCGCCCTGCTGAACCTGGGGCACACCTTCGGACATGCGATCGAATCGGGCATGGGCTATGGCAACTGGCTGCACGGCGAGGGCGTCGCGGCCGGCACCATCATGGCGGCAGACTTGTCGCAGCGCCTCGGCTGGATCGGCGCGCAGGACGTGGCGCGCGTTCGCAGCCTGTTCGAACGCGCCAGGCTGCCCACCGTCGCCCCCGATCTGGGTGCGGCAAAGTATCTCGAATTGATGGAACTGGACAAGAAAGTGGAAGGCGGCAAGATGCGCTTCGTGCTGCTCAAGGAGCTCGGCCGCGCGGTGGTGTACGGCGATGTGCCCCCTGCCCTGTTGCGGCAGACCCTGGAAGCCTGCGTGCATGGCTGAGCCGATGGCTTGCGGCCTGGCTCCCTACGCCGTCAGCGAGGCCAATTCGCGCGGCCGGAAAATCGCTGAAGCCGCACCGCACGGCCGCAGCGAATTCCAGCGCGACCGCGACCGCATCATCCATTCCGGCGCGTTCCGCCGCCTCGAATACAAAACCCAGGTGTTCGTGAACCACGAAGGCGACCTGTTCCGCACCCGCCTGACCCACAGCATCGAAGTGGCGCAGATCGCCCGCTCCATCGCGCGCCGCCTGCGCCTGAACGAAGACCTCGCCGAAGCGATTTCCCTGGCGCACGACCTCGGCCACACGCCGTTCGGCCATGCCGGGCAGGATGCGCTGAATGCCTGCATGAAGGAATATGGCGGCTTTGAGCACAACCTGCAGTCGCTGCGCGTGGTGGACCTGCTGGAAGAACGCTATGCCGCGTTCGACGGGCTGAACCTCACCTTCGAGACGCGCGAGGGCATCCTCAAGCATTGCTCGCCAGACAAGGCAGTACAACTCGGCGAACTGGGCGAACGATTTCTGAAGAACCAGCGTCCTTCGCTGGAAGCGCAGATCGCCAACCTCGCCGACGAGATCGCCTACAACAACCACGACGTGGACGACGGCCTGCGCTCCGGCCTGATTACGCTCGAGCAACTCGCCACCGTGCCGCTGGTGGCGATGCATCTGCAGGAAGTGCGCCACGCCTTTCCCGCGTTGCCGGAGCGGCGCGTGGTGCATGAAACCGTGCGGCGCATGATCAACACGCTGGTGTCCGACCTGATCCAGCAGAGCGAACACAATATCGCCGTGTTGAAACCGGCCACGCTAGAGGACGTGCGCAGTACCGCGGCAATGATCGCCTTCAGTCCTGAGATGCATGAGCGGCAGCGCGTGCTGAAAAGCTTTCTGCATACCCATTTGTACCGCCACTATCGCGTGATGCGCATGAGCGTCAAGGCGCAGCGCATCGTCAGCGACCTGTTCGGCATCTTCATGGCGGACGGCCGCCTGCTGCCGCCGCAATTCCAGCCGGCCGCCGGGCAGACGGAGCCGGAGCGCGCACGCGCGGTGGCCGACTATATCGCCGGTATGACCGACCGTTATGCCATCCGCGAACACCGCCGCATTTTCGCGGCGGAGGAGATGCCGGGTGGCTTTTGACACCCCCTCGCCCAAGGCTACGAAGTCAACTTGTGGCAAGCAGATATTGCGGCTAGAATGCCTCCCCCATTTTTCCCGACCTGCGGGCGTGGATGTTTATGGGTGAAATTTACAAGCAAGCACTTAACTGATTGGAGACGACATGGCAGCGGCGTTGGGAGAGAAAATCGAAACGATCTATCAGCAGGTCAAGGCGAGGAATCCTGGAGAGGATGAGTTTCATCAGGCCGTCCATGAAGTGCTCGAGTCGCTCGGCCCTGTGCTCGTCAAATATCCGGAATTCGCCGACCAGAAGATTATCGAACGCATCTGCGAACCCGAGCGCCAGATCATCTTTCGCGTGCCATGGCAGGATGACAAGGGGGTCGTCCACATCAACCGCGGTTTCCGCGTCGAATTCAACAGCGCCATCGGCCCCTACAAGGGCGGCCTGCGCTTTCACCCATCGGTCTATCTCGGCATCATCAAATTCCTGGGTTTCGAGCAGATATTCAAGAATGCGCTCACCGGCATGCCGATTGGAGGCGGCAAGGGCGGTTCCGACTTCGACCCGAAGGGCAAGTCTGACAATGAGATCATGCGCTTCTGCCAGAGCTTCATGACCGAACTCTACCGGCACCTCGGCGAATACACGGACGTCCCTGCGGGCGATATTGGCGTTGGCGGCCGCGAGCTTGGCTATTTGTTCGGCCAGTACAAACGGATCACCAATAAGTACGAGTCTGCGGTGCTGACCGGCAAGGGGATCAGCTGGGGCGGCTCCCTCGTCAGGACGGAGGCGACCGGGTATGGCGCCGTCTATTTCGTGCGCGAGATGCTCAAGGCGCGCAAGGATACGATTGAGGGCAAAACCTGCGTGGTTTCCGGTTCCGGTAATGTCGCGATCTACACGATCGAGAAGCTGAACCAACTCGGCGCCAAAGTTGTCGCCTGTTCCGACTCGAATGGCATCATCGTCCATGAGAAAGGGATAGACCTTGATCTCGTCAAGAGACTCAAGGAGGTCGAGCGGCGCAGGATCGCCGACTATGCAAATTATCACAAGGACGCGAAATATATAGCCGGGGGCAATATCTGGGACATCCCCTGCCAGGTTGCGATGCCTTCCGCGACGCAGAACGAACTCAACGGCAAGGATGCGCAGACGCTGATCAAGAACGGCTGCATCGCTGTCGGCGAAGGCGCGAACATGCCCACCACGCCGGAGGGCGTCAAGATATTCCTCGATGCGAAGGTCGCCTACGGCCCGGGCAAGGCCGCCAATGCCGGCGGCGTGGCGACCTCGGCGCTCGAAATGCAGCAGAACGCCAGCCGCGATGCCTGGTCGTTCGAGTTCACCGAGAACAAGCTCGACCAGATCATGACCAACATCCATGAAAACACCTATCAAACGGCGGAAGAGTTTGGCGCAACGGGCAACTATGTCGTTGGTGCAAATATCGCCGGGTTCATGAAGGTTGCCAAGTCGATGGTGGCGCTCGGCCTGATCTAGCCTGATGGAGGATCAGGAATTGCCGGATAGTTGAAGTGTTGCCCCATCCGGGGAACAATGACCGGTGATGATGGGTGGTAGGTGAATTTGTCTCCGCACGTCGCCGACTGCTGTTTGCTTTAATGTTTCGATCAAGGAATGCCGTGAGCTTCTCTGTTTCTCCCTCGCAACAAGGTCTGTACGATCCACGCCAGGAGCGCGATGCCTGCGGAGTCGGGTTCGTCGCGCATATCAAGGGTAAGCCGAGCCATGACATGGTACGCCAGGGCTTGCAGATACTGGAAAACCTGACCCATCGCGGGGCGGTGGGCGCCGATCCGCTGGCCGGCGACGGCGCGGGCATCCTGCTGCAGATCCCCGATGCGTTCTTCCGCGCACAGTGTGCAGCACAAGGCATCGTATTGCCGGAGGTGGGCAGCTACGGCGTGGGGATGCTGTTCCTGTCGCGCGACGCCTCGATCCGTGCAGCCTGCGAGCAGATCCTTGCCGACAAGATCGCCGCCGAGGGGCAGCAGCTGCTGTGCTGGCGCGACGTGCCGGTGGACGGCTCAGGCCTCGGCGAGAGCGTCAGGAACTCGGAGCCCGTCGTGCGCCAGGTGTTCATCGGACGCGGTGCAAATTGCCCCGATGCCGATGCGTTCGAGCGCAAGCTGTTCGTGATCCGCAAGATCGTGCAGCACGAGGTGCGGCGGAGCCTCGGAGGCTCCCAGAGCCTGTATGTTCCTTCGCTGTCGTCGCGCACCATCGTCTACAAGGGCATGCTGCTCGCCGGCCAGGTCGGCAAGTATTACCTCGACCTGCAGGACAAGAGTGTGGCCAGCGCGCTGGCGCTGGTGCACCAGCGCTTCTCCACCAACACCTTCCCGACATGGGTGCGAGCGCATCCGTTCCGCATGATCGCGCACAACGGCGAGATCAACACGGTGCGCGGGAACGTGAACTGGATGGCCGCGCGCCATGCGGCGATGTCCTCGAAGCTGCTCGGCGAAGACCTCGACAAGCTCTGGCCGCTGATCGTGGAAAACCAGTCCGATTCTGCCTGTTTCGACAACGCGCTGGAACTGCTGGTGATGGGAGGCTACTCGCTGCCGCACGCGATGATGATGCTGATTCCGGAGGCCTGGGCGGGTAATCCTCTGATGGACGAGGAGCGCCGTGCCTTCTACGAATACCACATGGCACTGATGGAGCCGTGGGACGGCCCTGCCGCCGTGGCGTTCACCGACGGGCGCATGATCGGCGCGACGCTGGACCGCAACGGCCTGCGTCCGGCGCGCTACCTGATCACCGACGACGACCTGGTGCTGATGGCGTCCGAGATGGGCGTGCTGGACATCCCGCAGCACAAGATCGTCAAGAAATGGCGCCTGCAGCCGGGCAAGATGTTCCTCATCGACATGCAGGCCGGGCGCATCGTCGAGGATGCGGAGCTCAAGAGCCAGCTTGCGAAGGCCAAGCCATACCGCCAGTGGGTCGAGCAGTCGCGCTATTTCCTCGGCGACCTGCCCGAAGTCAAAAGTGAGACGAAGCTCAACGCCTCGTTGCTGGATACCCAGCAGGCGTTCGGTTATTCGCAGGAAGACCTCAAGTTCATCCTCGCGCCGATGATCGCGAGCGGCGAGGAGCCGATCGGTTCGATGGGCATCGACGCCGCGCTGCCGGTGTTGTCGAACAGGAACCGCTCGCTCTTCGATTATTTCCAGCAACTGTTCGCGCAGGTGACCAATCCGCCGATCGACCCGATCCGCGAGGAAATCGTCATGTCGCTGATCTCGCTCATCAGCCCAAACCCCAACCTGCTTGGCATCGACGAGACCGAGCCGACGCCACGGCTGGAGACGCACCAGCCGGTTCTCCCGCCTGCCGACATGGCGAAGCTGAAGCATATCGAACAGTTGAGCAACGGCACGTTCCGTTCCATCGTTGTGGACATTACGGCACCGGCAGATGACGGGACGGCTGGCATGGCGCGGGCGCTTGACGCGGTTTGTATCCGGGTAGAGCGGGCGGTGAGGGAAGGTTACAACGTGATCATCCTTTCCGACCGCGCCGTGAGCCGCGAGCGCGCTGCGATTCCGTCGCTGCTCGCCTGCTCCGCCGTGCATCAACATCTGGTTCGCACGGGATTGCGCACCTCGGTCGGGATGGTGATCGAGACCGGCGCTGCGCGCGAAGTGCATCATTTTGCGGCCCTCGCCAGCTACGGTGCAGAGGCGGTGCATCCCTGGCTCGCCTTCGAGACCGCGGACACACTGGCCAGCCGGACCTCCGGTGCGATCACGCCAGCTGAGGCCCAGAAACGCTATATCAAGGCGATCAATAAGGGGCTGATGAAGGTGATGTCCAAGATGGGTATCTCCACCTACCAGTCCTATTGCGGCGCGCAGATTTTCGAGGCGATTGGTCTCAATGCGGAATTCGTCGAGAAATATTTCACCGGCACGTCGACCCAGATCGAGGGCATCGGCCTTGGCGAAGTCGCCGAAGAGGCGTTGCGCACCCACCGCGCCGCCTTCGGCAGCGACCCGGTGCTGGCCAACGCGCTCGACGCGGGCGGCGAGTATGCCTGGCGCACACGCGGCGAAGAGCACATGTGGACGCCGGACACCATCGCGAAGCTGCAGAACGCCACGCGCACCAACAGCGCCGCGACCTTCAAGGAATATTCGAAGCTCATCAACGAGCAGGCGGGCAAGCTGAAGACGCTGCGCGGCCTGTTCGAGGTCAAGCAGGCTGGAAAAACGGTGCCGATCGAGGAAGTCGAACCGGCGAAGGAGATCGTCAAGCGCTTTGTCACAGGCGCGATGTCGCTCGGCTCGATTTCAACCGAGGCGCATACCACGCTGGCGATCGCGATGAACCGCATTGGCGGCAAATCCAACACCGGCGAGGGCGGCGAGGATGCGGCGCGCTCCAGGCCGTTCGGGGGCGGCGAGATGCTGTCCGACATCATCGGCAAGAACCGCATCGCCAGAGACCACGAACTCAAGGAAGGCGACTCGCTGCGCTCGCGCATCAAGCAGGTGGCTTCCGGCCGTTTCGGCGTGACCGCCGAATACCTCGCGAGCGCCGACCAGATCCAGATCAAGATGGCGCAGGGCGCGAAGCCAGGCGAGGGCGGGCAGTTGCCCGGCCACAAGGTGACCGAATACATCGCCAAGCTGCGCTTCTCGGTGCCGGGCGTCGGCCTGATCTCGCCGCCGCCGCACCACGACATCTATTCGATCGAGGACCTCGCGCAGCTCATCCACGACCTGAAGAACGCCAATCCTTCCGCGTCGATCTCGGTCAAGCTGGTTTCCGAGGTCGGCGTGGGCACGGTCGCGGCCGGCGTGGCCAAGACCAAGGCGGACCACATCGTGATCTCCGGCTTCGACGGCGGCACCGGCGCGTCGCCGATCTCCTCGATCAAGCACACCGGCACGCCGTGGGAACTCGGCCTGGCGGAGGCGCAGCAGACGCTGGTGCTGAACCAGTTGCGCGGCCGCGTCCTGCTGCAGGTGGACGGCCAGATCAAGACCGGGCGCGACGTGCTGATCGGCGCGCTGCTCGGCGCGGATGAATTCGGCTTCGCGACCGCGCCGCTCGTGGTGGAAGGCTGCATCATGATGCGCAAGTGCCACCTCAACACCTGCCCGGTGGGCGTGGCCACGCAGGATCCCGAGCTGCGCAAGAAATTCACCGGCCAGCCGGAGCATGTGGTGAACTTCTTCTTCTTCATCGCCGAAGAAGTGCGCGAATACATGGCGCAACTCGGTATCCGCAAGTTTGACGACCTGATCGGGCGCAGCGACCTGCTCGACGTGAGGCAGGGCATCGCGCACTGGAAGTCGCAGGGGCTGAATTTTTCAAGAATCTTCCACCAGCCGGACATGCCGGACAGCGTGGCTCGGCGTCATGCCGAAGCACAGGATCACGAGCTGGAGAAGGCGCTGGACAACGCCCTGATCGCCAAGGCGCAGGGCGCGCTGAACCACAGGAAGCCGGTGGCCATCGAGAGCGGGATCGCCAACGTGAACCGCACCGTCGGCACGATGCTGTCGCATGAGGTCGCGAAGCGCTACGGCCAGGCGGGACTGCCGACCGACACCATCAGCGTGAAGTTCGGCGGCACTGCGGGGCAGAGCTTCGGCGCGTTCCTCGCGCACGGCATTTCGTTCGAGTTGCGCGGCGAGGGCAACGACTACGTCGGCAAGGGGCTGTGCGGCGGACGCATCGCGATCATGCCGCCCAAGGACGCGAAGATTGCCTCGCACGAGAACATCATCGTCGGCAACACCGTCCTGTACGGCGCGACTTCCGGCGAGTGTTACTTCAGCGGCGTGGCCGGCGAACGTTTCGCGGTGCGCAACTCTGGCGCCGTCGCGGTGGTGGAAGGCGTGGGCGATCACGGCTGCGAATACATGACCGGCGGCATGGTCATCGTGCTCGGACAGACCGGGCGCAACTTTGCCGCGGGCATGTCCGGCGGCGTGGCCTTCGTGCTCGACGAGGACGGTGGCTTCGAGAAGCGCTGCAACCTCGCGATGGTGGAGCTCGAACCCGTACCCGCCGAGGCAGAGGCCAGCGAGACAGGCGAAGTCGAGGCGCACGGTCGCGTGCATTTCAACCACCTCAACCGGGCTGACGAGCAGGTGCTGCGCGAGTTCATCCGCAACCACTGGCAGCATACCGGCAGCGCGCGCGCCAGAGATATCCTGGACAACTGGGCGCGATACCTGCCGAAATTCATCAAGGTCATGCCGACCGAATACCGTCGTGCCCTGCAGGAGATTGCGGCGCAGCAGAAGGAGGCCGCATAGTGGACACCCCTATAAATTCGTTTTGCGGGCGAATCGCGGCGTCGCGTGCTCGCTCGTTCCTCGCCTATCCGTTCGATATGTCTCGTCGCTCGCTGCGCGGCTCCTTGCGCTTCATCCCGCAAAGCCAAATTTCTAGAGGTGCCCACAATGGGTAAGATTACCGGATTCATGGAATTCCAGCGGCAGCATGAGGATCACCTGCCGGTGGAGAAACGGCTGAGGAATTACCGCGAGTTCACGCTGCATCTGAGCGACGAGCAGGCGAAGATACAGGGTGCGCGCTGCATGGACTGCGGCATCCCTTTTTGCACCAGCGGCTGCCCGGTCAACAACATCATCCCGGACTGGAACGACTTGGTGTACCGCGGCAACTGGCGCGAGGCGCTGGATACGCTGCATTCCACCAACAACTTCCCCGAGTTCACCGGGCGCATCTGTCCCGCCCCCTGCGAGGCGGCCTGTACGGTGAACATCGACGGCGACGCAGTGGGCATCAAGTCTATCGAACACTTCCTCATCGACAAGGGCGGCGAGAACGGTTGGGTGGTGCCGCAGCCCGCGGCGAAGAAGACCGGCAGGAAGGTCGCGATCGTCGGCTCGGGCCCCGCCGGCCTCGCGGCCGCTCAGCAGCTGGCGCGTGCGGGCCATGCGGTGACCGTGTTCGAGAAGAACAGCCGCGTCGGCGGGCTGCTCCGGTACGGCATTCCGGACTTCAAGCTCGACAAGCGTCTGATCGACTGGCGCATGGCGCAGCTTGCGGCCGAGGGAGTGAAGTTCCAGACCGGTACCTTCGTCGGTAAGGAGAAGCCGGGCCGGGGTGTCGCGAACGACGCGCAGAAGACGATCTCCCCGGAAGCCTTGCTGAAGAAGTTCGATGCAGTGATCCTTGCGGGCGGTTCGGAACAGCCGCGCGACCTGCCGATTCCCGGGCGCGAGCTTAAGGGCGTGCACTACGCGCTGGAGTTCCTGATCCCGCAAAATAAGGAAGTGGCCGGCGACGGCAAGAACCCGATCAGCGCGAAGGGCAAGCATGTGGTGGTGATCGGCGGCGGCGACACCGGCTCCGACTGCGTCGGCACCTCGAACCGCCACGGCGCGGCTTCGGTGACGCAGATCGAGGTGATGCCGCGCCCGCCCGAGCAGGAGAACCGTTTTCTGGTGTGGCCGAACTGGCCGATGAAGTTGCGCACCTCCAGCTCGCATGAGGAAGGCTGCTCGCGCGACTGGGCGATCGCCACCAAGGAATTTGTCGGCGAGAAGGGCGTGCTCAAGGCCATCAAGGCGGTGCGCGTCGAGTGGAAGGACGGCAAGATGAGCGAGATCGCGGGCAGCGAGTTCGAGCTGAAGGCCGACCTGGTGTTCCTGGCGATGGGCTTCACCAATCCGCTGCAGCAGGTGCTGGACGCGTTCGGTGTGGAGAAGGACGCGCGCGGCAACGCCAAGGCAACGACCGACGGTGCGGGCTGTTACAAGACCAGCGTAAACAAGGTGTTTGCGGCGGGCGACATGCGCCGCGGACAGTCGCTGGTGGTGTGGGCGATCCGCGAAGGCCGCCAGTGTGCGCGGGCGGTGGACGAGTTCCTGATGGGCTCGTCGCTGCTGCCGCGTTAGAAAGCAAGTTGTCCGCAGAATGTACCAATGACGCGGAATTTTGAATCTGTTTACTCTGCGTAATCTGCGGACAAAATATTTAGGTAATTGCCAATGAACTTTAAGCTAAAGAACGACACCTTCCTGCGCGCTTTGCTGCGCCAGCCGACCGACTACACCCCCGTATGGATGATGCGCCAGGCCGGCCGCTACCTGCCGGAATACCGCGCTACGCGCCAGCGCGCCGGCAGCTTCCTCGGCCTGTGCAAGAGCCCGGACTTCGCCACCGAGGTCACGCTGCAACCGCTGGACCGCTTCCCGCTGGATGCCGCGATCCTGTTCTCCGACATCCTCACCGTGCCGGACGCGATGGGGCTGGGGCTGTATTTTTCTGAAGGCGAAGGCCCGAAGTTCGAGCATCCGCTGAATGACGAAGCGGCGATCAAGGCCTTGCGCGTGCCGGACATTGGTACAGACCTGAAATACGTCACCGACGCCGTGACGCAGATCCGCAAGGCGCTCGACGGACGCGTGCCGTTGATCGGTTTCTCCGGCAGCCCGTTCACGCTGTCCTGCTACATGGTCGAGGGCGGCGGCAGCGATGACTACGCCAAGGTGAAGACCCTGATGTACAACGAGCCGAAGCTGATGCACCACATCCTCGGCGTCACCACCAGGGCGGTGATCGCCTACCTGAACGCGCAGATCGAAGCCGGCGCACAGGCGGTGATGATTTTCGATTCCTGGGGCGGCGTGCTGTCGCATGCGGCATTCCACGAGTTCTCGCTGGCCTATACCCAGCGCATCGTCGATGGCCTGATCAAGGAGAAGGACGGCGTGCGCATCCCGTCCATCGTGTTCACCAAGGGCGGCGGCCTGTGGATCGAGAGCATCGCCGACAGCGGCTGCGATGCCGTCGGCCTGGACTGGACCATGGACATCGGCGTCGCCCGGCAGAAAGTCGGCGACAAGGTCGCGCTGCAGGGCAACATGGATCCCGCCGTGCTGTTCGCTTCAAAGGATGCGATCCGCACGGAAGTCGAGCGCATCCTCGCCAGCTACGGCTACGGCAGCGGCCACGTGTTCAATCTCGGCCACGGCATTTCGCAGCACGCCAACCCGGAACATGCGGCGGCGCTGATTGCGGCGGTGCACGAGTTGAGCAGAAAGTATCACTAAGCTCATAGCTTGAACAAAAAGCCGCAGGCACTCCCTGCGGCTTTTGCATTTCTGCGACAATCGCTGCGTTATCCTGTTTGAAAAATATGCCTATCGTCCGCATCGCCCTCGATGTCCCGCTGCCCACCCTGTTCGATTACACGGTGGCGGAGGAGGTCGCCGTCGGTCAGCGCGTGACCGTGCCGTTCGGGCGCAGGCAGATGGTCGGGGTGGTGATGGAGATTGCGGCTGCTTCGGAGATGACGCTGGAGCGCATCAAGCCGGTGCGGCAGGTGCTGCACGACAGCCTGCCGCTCTCGGCGGCATTGCTCGATCTGCTGCGCTTTTGCAGCGATTATTACCGCTATCCTATTGGCCAGACGGTGCTGGCGGCGTTGCCGACGAAGCTGCGTTCGGACAAGCCCGTCATCGGCAAGCCCGCATTGAGTTATCGCCTCACTGTCAGCGGCATGGCGCTCGATCTCGAATCTTTTCCGAAACGCAAGGTGGTGCAGCGGCGCCTCCTCGCGAGGCTCGCCGAAGGGCCTTACCATCTTGCGCAACTCAAGAGCCTGTCGGCGACGGCGGGGGCGCAGTTGAAGGCGCTGGTGGCGGAGGGGTGGGTCGAGAGTTTCGCACGTCCTGTAGGCCCACTCCTCAATCCTCCCCCGATGCCCTCTCCTCAATCCTCTCCCGCAAGCGGGCGAGGAGGCGAACGAGAAAGGCAATCTCCAATCCCTGCGGGAGAGGAGGTAAACGTGAAAGGCCATATTTTTCATGGTGCGCACACGCTGACCGGCGAACAGCAGTGCGCGGTGGATGCGGTCAGTGCGGCGCAGGGCTATGCCTGTTTCCTGCTGCACGGCGTTACCGGCAGCGGCAAGACCGAGGTGTATGTACATCTGATGCACCAAGTGCTTCAGCAAGGCGGGCAGGTGTTGCTGCTGGTGCCGGAGATCAATCTCACGCCGCAACTGGAAAATTATTTCCGCAGCCGCTTCCCCGATGTAAACCTGATCAGCCTGCACAGCGGCCTGAACGAAGGCGAGCGGCTGCACAACTGGCAGCAGGCGCAGTCGGGCGCCGCGCAGATCGTGCTCGGCACACGCCTCGCGGTGTTCGCCGAATTACCTAACCTGGCACTGATCATCGTGGACGAGGAGCACGACGGTTCGTTCAAGCAGCAGGACGGGCTGCGCTATTCGGCGCGCGATGTGGCAATCTTTCGCGCAAATCAAAAAAAAATACCCATCGTGCTGGGCTCGGCGACGCCGTCGCTGGAGAGCTATCACAACGCACAGAGCGGGCGCTACCGCATGCTCAGGCTGACCGGGCGTGCGCTCGCTGAGGCACGCCTGCCTGCGGTGCGCTGCGTCAACATCAACCAGACCGCGATGCATCACGGCGTCAGCGAAAACCTGCTGCGCGAGATCGGGCAGCGCATCGAGCGCCGCGAGCAGAGCCTGCTGTTCATCAACCGGCGCGGTTATGCGCCGGTGCTGATGTGTACCGGCTGCGGCTGGCTATCCGGTTGTAAGCACTGCGCGGGCAAGATGGTGCTGCATCTCAATGACCGGCGGCTGCGCTGCCATCACTGTGGCTATCAGGTGCGTGTGCCGCATGCGTGCCCGGACTGCGGCAACGCCGATCTGCATCCGGTCGGCAGCGGCACGCAGCGCGTGGAAAGTGTGCTGCAGGAACGCTTTCCGGAGGCGCGCATCCTGCGGGTGGATCGCGATAGCACGCGCAGCAAGCGCGCCTGGCAGAGCATGCGCGAGCAGATTCACGCCAATGAAGTGGATATACTGGTCGGCACGCAGATGCTCGCCAAGGGGCACGATTTCCCCGCGCTGACGCTGGTCGGGGTGCTCAACCCGGATGGTGCGCTGTACAGCAGCGATTTCCGCGCGGCGGAGAAGCTCTTCGCGCAGCTGGCGCAGGTGGCGGGGCGTGCCGGGCGTGCCGACAAGCCCGGCGAGGTGCTGATCCAGACTGCCTTTCCCGATCATCCGTTGTTTCGTGCGCTGCAGGCCCATGATTTCGAGGGCTGGGCGGCGGCACAGCTCGCCGAGCGCCAACTGGCGGGTTTCCCGCCGTTCATCTATCAGGCGATGTTGCGCGCCGAGGGGAGGAGTGAGGCAGAAGTCTATGCGTTCCTCAATCAGGCCCGCGCCGTTGCGGTCTCTTTTCGCCATGCCGTAGAAGTCTTCGGCGTGGTGCCCGCCGCGCTGCCGCGCCGCGCCAGCCATACCCGTGCGCAGCTTCTGGTGCAAGGCGCGAAGCGCAAGGACCTGCAGCAATTTCTGCGTGCCTGGCAGCCCTTGCTGGATGAATTGCCCATGCAGAAGCTGCGCTGGTCGCTGGATGTCGATCCGCTGGAGTTTTAGAAAACCCTGCTTCGGAGTCGAGCTATCCGAAAGAACTAGTTCTTTTTTTCCGTCTACCCTGTTCTTTAGAGGTATAGGAACACCACGCATGCAGGCTTAGTCTGCAACATGTGCGGCTCGGTAAAGGCATCGTGGCGGCACAACAATAATTTGTGGCTTGGGTGGAGGGGCTATATTGCTGTTTCAGGGGCTTCGTGGCGTGTTTGTACGCCATGGTTTCGGCATGGCAGCAAAAACTTGACCTATATCAAAAAGTATCCTGTACCCATCCAATAGAGTGACGTTTCGTCAGGACTAGGTTAGTCAAAAACTAGGGCGGTTTAGGTTGAGTCGAAAACCAAAAAAGGGAAGATTATGCACAAGCACATAGTTCGTTTATTGACACTGGTTGCGATAATTGCAGTGGTTGCCACAACTGCAAAATTCATGGCCATCCAGGATACGTTTCACCAATACGGGCACTACCGCGGCGCTTCAGTCGCGCAAATTGCGGCCAAGCTACCTAAACATCAGGGCTCTGCATCCTGCCAGTCCTGCCATAAGGAAATCTATGCCGAATGGTCGTCCGGCATACACCAGAAAGCCAACAAGGATGGCAAGGTGGTGGGTACAGTTGTTAAATCGGGCGTCAATTGCGAGGTCTGCCACAACGGCCCTGCGGGTAATCACCCGTCCAAAGATGCTATGCCGCTTTCCACCGAGGACCAAGTGACCACCATCACTCACCTCAAACATACGACACACCCAGCCAATGTGGCGGACAGGAACCTGATGCGTGATCCGGAAGACATGCGGGTTCTGTGCACCAACTGCCATGAGAAAATAGCAGGGCGTCCTTTGAGGGGCAGGGATGAGGGCGGTGTGCCGCAGGTTGTGGTCGATGGTCATGGAGGCAAAGCGCAGTGCACCTCCTGCCACAACCCGCATTCGCCCAGGATCAGTTTTGCCGCTATCCCGAGACCGCCTGTGGATCCAACAACCGGCAAGGCACTTCCAGTGAGCGCAGCAAAGGCGGGAGATGCGGGTGCAGGAAAATCTGTAGCGGCGGCTTGTGCTGCATGCCACGGCAATTCCGGAGCCAGCGTCAATCCGGAATGGCCGAATCTGGCCGGCCAGAATGGCGATTATCTGGTCAATTCGCTTAAGGCCTTCAAGGAAGGGGCACGCAAAAATGATTTGATGAGCCCCATGGCGGCTGGCTTGAGCGATGCCGATATGCGTAATGTGGCAGCCTATTTCTCCAGGAATAGCTGCAGTGTGACCGGCGGCGACAAGGATAAGGCAGCGCTGGGCAAGGCCAAGGCAGCGGCAGCAGGTTGCGCGGCATGCCACAACTCCGGTGGCCTCAATAAACCCGGCGCCTCTGGAATTGCCGGCGCGCAGGTATGGCCGAACCTGGCCGGGCAGAATGCAGGATATCTGGCTGTTGCACTCAAGTCATTCCAGGATGGCAGCCGCAGCCATGCGGTCATGTCAAGCGTGGCGAAGACCCTGAGTGCTTCCGATATCGATAACTTGGCGGCTTACTACGCCACTGCGAGCTGCAAATGAATAAGTTACCTAGCGAGGGAAAAATGACTACTCAGGATACGAAAATAGAAAAAGAAGCGGGCGATCTGTCACGCCGCGACTTCTTGGGCTTGTTGGGTAAAGGCGCAGCATGTGCCGGAGCGTTGGTCGGTACCGGCAGCGCGCTGGCTTCGGCTGGCGGAGGCGCCGCAAATCCTCTTGGGGGTGTCGGACCGACATTCCAGCAGGCACCGGAGCAATACGCCGAGGCGCGCAAGAATCCGCCCAAGATACCCAACTACAACTGGACTGAGCACAAGTGGGCGTTCGGCGTCGATGTTGATCGTTGTATCGGCTGTTTGCGCTGTGTGGAAGCCTGCAAGATGGAAAACAGTGTGCAGATGGACAGGAACCACACCCGTACCTGGGTTGAGCGTTACGTCTATCTGGAAGGCGAAAAACATGCGCACGTCGACAGCATCCATGATCTCAAGAACGTGGTGGCTGGCAGCAATGAGACCAGGTTCAAGTTCGACGATCGCTACAAGGATCAAAAGGTCGAAAAAGCGTTTTTCGTGGCCAAACTGTGTAACCAGTGCGAGAAGCCATCGTGTGTTCAGGTCTGTCCGACCGGCGCTACCTATAAGGCAGTGGACGGCCCGGTATTGATCGACACGAAATACTGTATCGGTTGCCAGTATTGTGTCCAGGCCTGCCCGTACGGCGCACGCAGTTTGAATCATGAAAGAGGCACCGCCGAGAAGTGCAACTGGTGCTACCACCGTATTACCAAGGGGATGCAGCCCGCCTGCGTCGAGGTATGTCCGACCGGCACGCGGATTTTCGGCGATCGCTTGGATCCGGAAAGCCCAGTCAGCCAGTTTATCGCCAAGAACAAGGTAAACGTGCTGCAGCCGGCTATGGGTAATTACCCCAATGTGTTTTACAAAGGGTTAGATAAGGAGGTTTTCTAAAATGGAAAAAGATGTCTTTTATCACGTAGCCCCGTTTTCCGGATTCACGTTTCCGAACGAAACCGAGGTGCCGTGGAGCGAACTTATCGTAATCTATCCCTACATCACCGGGCTGGTTGCCGGCGCGTTTGTGGTGTCCAGTCTGCACCACGTGTTTGGCATGGAGCGTTTCGCACCAATCTCGAAATTCGCCCTGCTGACGTCGCTGTGCTTCATGTTCTTTGCGCCGACACCGTTGCTGTTCCATCTGGGTCAGCCGACGCGCGCACTGAATGCGGTTTTGACGCCGCACTGGACCTCGGCGATGGCGGCCTTCGGTTATGTCGCGGGCTTCTACATCTGTCTGCTGCTGCTGGAAACCTGGTTTTCGTTCCGCGCCGACATTGTCGCCTTGTCGAAATCCAGGACAGGCATCATGCAGAAGGTATACAAGGCGCTTACCCTGGGATCGGATGATGTGTCGCAGCGTGCGCTTGACACTGACCACACCATTGCGCGCAGGCTGGCGATGATAGGTATCCCCGGTGCATGCGGATTGCACGGCTACGTCGGGTTCCTGTTCGGCTCGCTGAAAACACGCGAATGGTGGTCGTCCGATCTGATGCCGATCATCTTCCTGTTGTCTGCCGTGGGTTCGGGCGTCGGCCTGCTGATCGTGATCTATGTGATTACCTCCTGGTGGCGCAAGAAGCCTACAGATGACGGTGCCATGCAGGGCCTGCTGTATGTATTGTGGACGGGTATCGTCATCGTGATGGTGATCGAGGCACTGGAAATGGTGCAAATGCTTTACAAGGCGCGCGAGGGTGTCGAAGGGGTCATGGATCTGGTTAATGGTCCGATCACGGTCGCCATGACGATTCAATGGGGCGGGTCGCTGCTGGCGCTGGTGATAACGTCGATAATGATGGTGAAAATGCCCAAGCCAAAAACCCTGCTCTTCTGGCTCTTCATCAGCGGCTTGTCGATGATGATCGGGGTGTTGGCGATGCGCTGGAACGTGGTGATTGGCGGGCAGGAATTGTCCAAGACCATGAGGGGCTTGATGACTTTCCATCCCGAGGTATTCGGGCGCGAAAGCCTGTTTACGGTCGCAACGCTCTTTACCGCACCGTTTGTTGTGCTGTATCTGGCACAAAAGCTGTTGCCGACGGTTTGGGAAGGCGAGCATCCCGAGCCCGAGAAGAGGGTGTTTGATATTCACAAGGCTATTTGATACACACGAAATAGCAAAAAAAGTATCTCTTGAAATCCCGCCGCAAGGCGGGATTTTTTTGCGCATAAATTTCAGCCGACAGGGTGTGTGCAACTCGAAGGGGAAGCAGCAAGCGATGCCATGGTTCCAGGCGTCGTCATGGGGAGTGTGGAAATGCTGCCGAGGCCGTGTGACAGCCGCCCCTGGTCTAAACTCAGGAGCTAATCCGGATCGACCCGATCCGAAAACCAGACAGGCAATTTACAAAGTGGGAGTGTATGCTTTTGCGAAGGGCTGGAAGGTTTTGCCATCCAGATGTGATGGCACAGCCCGTGTTACTGCAGTTTCAGGTTACGGCGCTTCCCGGTAACATCAAACATTCACAGCTTCACGGGCTGTAAAGTGCTGCTTTTCATTAATACGAAAAATGCCCTTGCGAGAACACATAAAACAGGAAATAAATAATCGGGAAAATAACAAGGGGAATCCTGACAATAGTAAGCAAATCTTTCATCATTCTTCAAACTCCTTAAAACGATCAAAAGCCGAAATGGCGCCCCGATTATACTGCACGAATATGAATTTTTCATCTCGAAAATGCGGGATTTTTCGCATGAAATGAGGGCGGGGGAAGCTGCCCGCGAATTGTGCCTCTCGGGCGGTTTTCTGTTAGCATTTAACCGGCCGGCGGAGGGACCGGTTGCGCAATTTTTAGACACCTCCCATGCCATTCTTGCGGTTTCACAGGGCAGGGCGAAAATTTCCCCGTGCTTTGCATGTCGGAGAGTTTCGCCAACTCCATTTCTGGATCGATTGATCAGGGATATTTGATCCGCCCCTTCTTTTACGACGGTAGCTTGCAAAAAACAGGAGAAACAAAATGAAAGAGCTGACTTGGTCGAACCTGGAGAATCTCGCCTTGCCCGTCAAGGCCTTGTTTACCGGCTATCTTCTCGTCATCGGCTTGGGCTTGCTCATGTCCGGCGCGCAAATCATGCTGACCCACGGCATGGCGGACGGCAAGCCCGGATTGTCGCTGGATGACATCGTCTACAGCTATTACGGCAATCGCGAAGGCTCGAAGCTGGAGGCCAAACTCAACGGCTCGATGAAGGATTACGCGCCCGGCGAGGCCAGGCTGGCCATGATCAAGTGGGCACGCGCGGGAGCGCCGGAAGGCGAGTGGGAGTCGAAGATCAAGCCGATCACCGAACAGCATTGCGTCGCCTGCCACGCCAACATGCCCGGCCTGGCCAAGGTTGGAGAGAAGGACGTCATGATCCAGGTGGCGGCAACCGACCGTGGGGCGAACATCACCAATCTGACCCGCGTTTCGCATATCCACCTGTTTGGCATTGCCTTCATCTTCTTCTTCGTCGGCCTGATCTTCAGCCTGGCAACCGGCTTCAGCCCGATCGTCAAATCGCTGCTGATTTTCACGCCGTTCATCTTCCTGATTATCGATGTTGCATCCTGGTGGCTGACCAAGATGAATCCGGGCTTTGCCTGGCTGGTGATGGTCGGGGGTGTAGGCTACAGCATCGCCTCGACGATCATGATTTTTTCGTCCCTCTACCAGATGTGCGTCAAGCCCTTCATGGCGAAAAAGGCCTGATCCGGAATCATTCCCCTCACCAATAGCACTTAGACATGGCGACAAATTTTCTTGACGCCGTCGCCGCCATCGTCGGCGGCGATGGCATCCTGAGCGGCGAGACCGCTGCACCCTATTATGCCGACAAACGCGGACGCTATTTTGGCAGTGCGCTGGCGGTGGTGTTCCCATCGGATACGCAGCAGGTCTCGGCAATAGTGGAGCTGTGCGCCGCGAGCCGGATCGCCATCGTGCCACAGGGCGGCAACACCAGCCTGTGCGGCGCATCGGTGCCGCTGGCCGAAGGTAGGCAGATCGTGCTCAACCTGTCGCGCATGAAGCGCATCCGCGCGATCGATGCGGTGAACTACACCATGACCGTCGAGGCAGGCTGCATCCTGGCCGATGCGCGTGAGGCGGCGGAGCAGCATGATCGCCTGTTCCCGCTCGAACTGACGGCGACCCTGAACCATTGCGAGATCGGCGGCAACCTGTCCACCAACGCCGGCGGCAACGGCGTGCTGCGCTATGGCAATGCGCGCGATCTGGTGCTCGGGCTGGAAGTGGTGCTACCCGACGGGCGCATCTGGAACGGCCTGCGCAGCCTGCGCAAGGACAACTCCGGCTACGACCTGAAGCACCTGTTCATCGGCGCGGAAGGCACGCTGGGCATCATCACCGCCGCCGTGCTCAAGCTGTATCCGCGCCCGCGATCTTCCGCCACCGCCGTCGTGGCCATTCCCGACCCCGCCCTCGCCGTGCGCCTGCTGGCGCATGTCCGCGCCGCCTGCGGCGACACCCTGAGCGCCTTCGAGCTCGTCTCGCGCAGCAGCCTGGACATCGTGTTCCGGCATGTTCCTGGCGTTGCCGAACCGTTCACAAAACACTACGAGTATTACCTGCTGATCCAGTCGGACGACATGCAGGCGCGCCCGCTGGATGGCGCGCTGCGTGACGCGATCACAAGTTTCGGTGCGGACATCCCGGAGTTTGCCGCCACCGCCGATGCCGCACAGGCGGCAAACTGGTGGAAGCTGCGCCAGAACATCAGCGATGCGCAGAAGCGTGAAGGCATCAGCATCAAGCACGACATCTCCGTGCCGGTCAGCCGTGTCGCGGAATTCATCGCGCGCGCCGATGCCGCCTTGCAGGGCGCTTGGCCCGGCGTGCGCATCGTCGCGTTCGGCCACATGGGCGACGGCAACATCCACTACAACGTCTCGCTGGCGGATGCCGAACGGAACAATACTTTCATCGAGCAGCATGAGGGCGCGGTGAACCGGCTGGTCTACGAAGTGGTGCGCGAACTCGGTGGCAGCATCAGCGCCGAGCATGGTCTCGGCCAGCTCAAACGCGCCACTATCCGCGACTACAAGGACCCGCTGGAGCTCGAACTGATGCGCAGCATCAAGCAGGTGTTCGATCCGCAGGGCCTGATGAACCCCGGCAAGGTGTTGTAGGTGGTTTTCTTGAATGGCTGTTCATCGGTGCGGATTCAGATGAATCCAGATTATTTCCACTTTGTGCTCAGGAGTAGACGTTCAACGTAGAGCTAACCGGTGCTGCGCAGCTTTATCGCGCAGCGTCCAGCGACCGAAGAGCGAGGTTGAGCGCCATGTCAGAAGTTCCATTTAGGCGCTCCAGTGCCCCAAAACCCATTCCCATTTTCTTGTGTTGTAGTCCCACCGCCAATGTGCCTTAACCCATTTTGTTTTTCCAATGGGACGCACTGTTTTCATATTCTGAAGGCGGTCAATTGGCTTCGGTGGCTTGGGTGGGTGAATCTTTTTGATGACCATAATGCTCTGCGGATTCAACCCGTCGATGCAACAAGTTGGTTAAATCGTTCAGCCGGTGTTTCGTAGTTTAGCGTCTTCCTTGGACGTTCATTTAGCTTCCTCGCCACGCCATTTAGCTGTGCTTGCGTGTATCCGGAGATGTCCATCCCTTTTGGGAAGTACTGTCTCAACAATCCATTGGTATTTTCATTCGTCCCGCGCTGCCAAGGATTCTGAGGGTCACAGAAATAGACCTTGATGTCGGTCGCCAAGGTAAAGCGCTTGTGGTCCGCCATCTCCTTACCTCGATCCCACGTCAGCGATTTGTAAAGTTCCTGCGGCAGCTTGTGAGCATGTTTGATCAATGCATTTATGACGGTCTCGGTATCTTTTCCTGCCACCTTCACCAACATCACATAGCGTGTCTGGCGCTCAACAAGTGTCGCAATCTGGCTACTTAAAGTCCCACACAGCAGGTCGCCCTCCCAGTGGCCTGGCACTGCCCGGTCTTCTGCCGTGGCCGGACGCTCGCTAATCGATACCGCATCGGTGATTCGGCCATGATTATCCGTCTTCTGCGTATGATGCCGCGAACGGCGCATGACTCGCGTGCGCCGCAGGTGGGCCAGAAGTTCCTTCTTCAATGCGCCTCTGGCCTGGATGTAGAGGCTGCGATAGATGGTCTCGTGTGACACCTGATAGTCCTCGTCATCTGGATAGGTGCATTTTAGCCATCCGGCAATCTGCTCCGGTGACCATGCCATTTTCAGTTTGCCTGCCACGATATGTGCCATCGCGCGGTTCTTCACCAGTTTACAAGGTTGGGGGCGATGCGCACGCTCCCAGGCAGCCTGGTCGGCCTGGCTTGCGCGATAGCTCTTTCGATCACCGTTACGTTCGATCTCTCGACTAATTGTCGAAGCGGCACGGCCAAGCTTCTTGGCGATAGAGCGGATTGAATCCCCTGCAACGACTGATCGAGAGATTTCTTCACGTTCAGACAAGGTTAGTGCCAGTCTCGAACGACGTCGAGGAATCGGCCGAATGCCGCCGGCCTCAGACAAAATTCGCTCGATTGATGAATGGTATCGATCAAACAGCTGCGCGATCTGCTGAAGGGAATCGCCTTTCTGCCAGCGATCCCACATCAGCGCCTTCTGGGATTCAGTGTAATGAATGCGAGGTCTTTGTTTCATCTGCAACACTCCTTTCGCTTTCGCAAAGTTTAGTGTGTTGCATCGACGGGTTGAATCCGCA
>JAHQXD010000002.1:260320-478275 GCA_019449655.1 Ferrigenium straubiae
CACTCCTTTCGCTTTCGCAAAGTTTAGTGTGTTGCATCGACGGGTTGAATCCGCATCCCTTACAGGATTCCTGTGTTCTATTTAAACTTCGACTGGCCAGCGTGGCGCGAACGAATTAGCGGTTTCTTCGACTGAAATGATTCGCGTAACAACGAAAGAGCGAGTTCCTTGTTTCCCGATGTCGTAACAGTAGAACAACTCATGTCCACCTTTGAATCTATAGCTGTACGGTTCTGCTTCTCGGGTTTCAATGCTTCCATCCTCCTCGCGTGCCGTGAGGAGGACCGTGTGCAAATTCTTACCGGCTGACGCTATGATTTGTTTAATGTTCATGTGGCGCTCCCTGGGTTAAAACTTCTACGTGCAAGCTCTGGGGGGCGGAGCCGGCTTGCCGGCGTAGCGTCCCACTGGCGCGAAAGGTTAGGCCTCATATGCAACCTGATCGAGACGTTGTACCAGAAAACCAACAAACTCACGGCACTGTATTGCGTAGTCAGGCTGCATAGGGCGCTGCTGTCCATTAGCCTCTAAATCCCCTTCATGAGCGATTTGGTTACGCCGCTGAACGTAACCAGCAAGTCGACGTTTCAAGTGTTCTGTCGTTGTGTTTGGGCCAGGCCACAAATCGGAAACTGGCTCAAACATATTGTTGAAGCCGATAAGTCGGTAAGCCTCAATTATCTTGTCTGGAGCTTGAAATGACTGGAACTGTAAAAAGTTGTCCTCAAGCTTCTTCAGTAGCTGACCTATTGTGTCGTGGGCGAGCAGTATTGGCACTGCTTGTCGAAAGGTGTTCGCGTTTTTAACAGGCATGAGTAAGGCAAGTTGTTCCGCTAACGACTCGGGAATAATTGCACCAGGCGAGAATTGGTGTGGAAGCCGATCTTTGACGACACTGTGGACGTAAGTGTCCAGTGCGGATATGGTTGCGACAACTGCGGAGCGTGGGAGCCACAAGAGATCTTGGTTCGGCGCATCGAGCCGACCTCGCGCCCCCAGATTCCGGAAAACGCGTAGTTGCCGGTACATTGCCACGAGCTTATCAGAGGCATCGATGTTGCGATTGAACTGTTCCAGAGCGCTCATCATGCGGCCTAACAGTTATTGCAGAGCCCCATAGGTCCGGACATTTTTAATATAGAGACAGGCATTTTATCTTCCCATCCTTATGATTCTTAAGTGCTTATATATAGCTGCGTCTCTTTATTACATCAAAAAATGGAGACACAGGCTCCGAAGCGCATTGAACCACACTGACATGCGTAAATACATAGGCCGAAATAGCTAGATATTTCTGCCTAGTCTCGATGAATGAGGTTGTCCGGAAAGATGTTGTAAAGCAGCCATTACCCTCATTTGTTGAAAATGGCCGTTTTGGCCGAGGAACAGCCATTCGCCGGTAGCTTCCTGAAACCCGCCTAGCCGATCAGGTCGCGCAACGCCTCTTCCAGCGTCGGGAAGGCGAAGCGGAAGTGCGCCGCCATCATCTTTTGGGGCAGCATCCTCTGCCCTTCCAGCAGCATGTCGGCGGATTCGCCCATGGCCAGCTTCAGCATGGTGGCGGGGGCGGTGAAGGGCGCCGGGCGGCGCAAGGCCGCCGCCAGCGTCCGGGTGAATTCGGCGTTGGTGACCGGATTCGGTGCGGCCAGGTTGTACGGGCCGTGCATCTGGTCGTCGCGCAACAGCCTGAGCATCATCGCGATGTGGTCTTCGATATGCACCCAGCTTATCCACTGCCTGCCGTCGCCCAGCTTCGCGCCCAGCCCCAGCCGGAACGGCGGCAGCATGCGCGCCAATATGCCGCCGTCATTGCTCAGCACCGGCGCGGTGCGCAGCAGACAGACGCGCACCTTCGACACGTTACCGGCAGAGTCGGCCGTTTGCGGGAGAAGGTGCGATGCGCCCACTCCCGCACCAGACGGCTCCGCCGCACCGTGTTGTGGCCGCACTCCCAATTTTTCGGCGGCGCGCGCCGCGTTCTCCCAAGCCACGCAGAGCTCTGCGGCGAAGCCTGCACCGGCCGCCGATGTTTCGTCCAGCATGCGGTCGCCGCCGTTGCCGTAGTAGCCCACCGCCGAGCCGCTGAGCAGCACCGAAGGCTTGCACTCGGCGGCGGCGATGCGCCGCACCAGCTCTTCGGTGAGGGTGACGCGGCTGTCCCACAAGACCCGTTTGCGCTGCGCCGACCAGCGCTTGTCGATGATAGGCTCGCCCGTGAGGTTGATGACCGCGTCGAAAGTCATGTCGGGGCGCCAATCGGCGAGCGAGCTTAGGGCTTTGACTCCTGCGCCACACTTGGCCGGGACGGAAGCCGGGTTGCGGCTGAACACGGTCAGCTCATGCCCTTCCGCCAGTAACGCCTTGCAAAGATGCCGGCCGATCAGGCCAGTACCGCCCGTGATGAGTATGCGCATGGCTCCTCCCCCCAAGTTTGCGTATGCTGCCGGTCAGGCTATCCGAACATAGTTCGGATGGCAATAAGCAAAACCCGCTATGATTTCACCCATGCAAAATCCTGTTTCGACCAATGCCGGATTGCTCGCGCGCAGCCTGTCCGCCGTCTGGCACCCCTGCTCGCAGATGAAGCACTACGAGAGTTTCCCGCTGGTGCCGATCGCGCGCGGTCAGGGCGTGTGGCTGTATGACTGCGACGGGAAGCGCTACCTGGATGCGGTCAGTTCCTGGTGGGTGAACCTGTTCGGGCATTGCAACCCGCGCATCAACGCCGCGCTGCGCGACCAGCTCGAGACGCTGGAGCATGCGATGCTGGCGGGCTTCACCCATGAGCCGGTGGTACGGCTTTCCGAGCGGCTGCGCGAGCTGGCGCCAATCGGGCTGGGGCACTGCTTCTATGGTTCGGACGGCGCCTCGGCGACGGAGATCGCGCTGAAGATGAGCGCGCATTACTGGCGCAACAGCGGCCAACCGGGCAAGACGCAATTCATCAGCCTGGAGAACAGCTACCACGGCGAAACGCTGGGCGCACTGTCGGTGACGGATGTTGCGCTGTTCCGCGATGCCTACGGCGCGCTGATCCGGCAGCAGGCCACCGTGCCAACGCCGGACTGGCGCAAGGCCGAAGCGGGCGAGAGTGCCGAGGCCTATGCGCTGCGCTGCGCCGCCGCGCTCGAACGGCATTTGCAGCAGCACCACGCGCAACTCGCGGCCTTCATCGTCGAGCCGCTGGTGCAGGGCGCGGCGGGCATGGCGATGTACCATCCGGTCTATTTGAGCAAGGCGCGCGAGTTGTGCGATCAATATAACGTTCACCTGATCGCCGACGAGATCGCGGTCGGCATGGGGCGCACCGGCACGCTGTTCGCGTGCGAGCAGGCGTCACCCCTCTCCCTAACCCTCTCCCCCAAGGGGAGAGGGAATGAAAGCAGTGATGCGCTCCCCTCTCACGTTTACGGGAGAGGGGTTGGGGGAGAGGGAATAACACCGGATTTTCTGTGCCTCTCCAAGGGTATCACCGGCGGCTATTTGCCGCTGTCCGTGGTGATGACGCGCGACGAAATCTACCAGGCCTTCTACGCCGACGAGACGGCGCGCGGCTTCCTGCATTCGCATTCCTATACCGGCAACCCGCTGGCCTGCCGCGCCGCGCTCGCCACGCTGGATATTTTCGTGCAGGACGACGTGCTCGCCGCGAACCGCAGCAAGGCTGCGTCACTGAACGCAATGGCGCGGCCATTGTCCGAGCATCATGCGGTGCGCAACTGGCGCAACACCGGCATGATCTGGGCGTTCGAGGTCGAATCGCCGCATAAGGATTTCGCGCAGCGCTGCTTCGCGCTTGCGCTGCAAAACGAACTGCTGCTGCGCCCGATCGGCAACACCGTCTATTTCATGCCGCCGTATGTGATCGATGAAGAGGAGATGCAATTGCTGGTGACACGCACACGGGAAATCGTCGAGGAGCTGACATGAGGTGGCTGGCTGGCATTGCTGCGGCATTGCTGCTTGCATTCGATGCCTGTGCTGCCGCGCTGCCCGCAACGGTGACGCAGGCGCTGAAGCAGGCGGGCATTCCGCTTTCTAGTGTCGCCATCGAGGTGCGCGAGGCGCACGCGCACAGGCCGCTTCTCAACCTGAACGCAGACCGGCCGATGAACCCGGCTTCTACGATGAAGCTGCTCACCACCTATGCCGCGCTGGACATGCTCGGCCCGGCCTACAGCTGGAAGACCGAGGCTTGGCTGGACGGCGAACTGAAGGACGGCGTGCTGCACGGCAATCTGGTGCTGAAAGGCTATGGCGATCCGAAATTCACCCTCGAGCAATTCTGGCTGTGGCTGCGCGAATTGCGCGCGCGCGGCCTGCACGAAATTCGCGGCGACCTGGTGCTGGACCGCAGCTTCTTCGAGTTGCCGCCGCACGACCCTGCCGCCTTCGACAACGACCCGGTGCGCGCCTACAACGTCGGGCCGGACGCGCTGCTGCTGAACTTCAACACGCTGCGCCTGCGCTACCTGCCGAACGGCAACGGCATGAAGGTCATCAGCGAGCCGCCGCTCGAAGGCGTGAAGCTGGATAACCGGCTCGCGCCGCAATCCGCCCCCAAGGCATCCAGGAACGGCTGCGACAACTGGGATGACGGCGTCCTCGTGCAGCCGGATGGCGACAGCGTCGTCCTGCAAGGCGGCTACCCCGGCGAATGCGGCGAGCGCGAACAGCACCTCAGTGTGATGCCGCACACACGCTACGTGGAGGCGGTATTTCGTGCGCTATGGCAGGAACTCGGCGGTGCGCTGAAAGGAAAACAGCGCGAAGGCGTCGCGGGCGGCAACGCGCAACTCTTCTCGACACACCACTCCGAGCCGCTGAGCGCGGTCATCCGCGACATCAACAAGTTCAGCAACAACGTCATGGCGCGGCAGCTGTTCCTGACGCTGGGTGCAGCCGCGCAGGAGGGCGCCACCTCGACCAATCTCGAGCGCAGCACGCGAACCGTGCAGGGCTGGCTGCAGAAGCAGCAGCTTGATTTCCCCGAACTGGCGCTGGAAAACGGTGCGGGCCTGTCGCGCAGCGAACGAATCAGCGCGGCGCATCTCGCGCAACTGCTGCAGCACGCCGCCGCTCATCCGTACAGCGCCGAATTTGCGGCCTCGTTGCCGATCCTCGGCGTGGATGGTTCGGTCAAAAAACGCCTCAGGGAAAGCGCCGCGGCCAGCCATGCCCACCTCAAGACCGGCACCCTGGAGGGTGTGAAGACCATCGCGGGTTATGTGCGCTCACAGGGCGGCAGGGAATGGGTCGTGGTGTTCCTCATCAACCACCCGAACGCGAAATACGGACAGGCCGCGCAGGATGCGCTGGTCGAGTGGGTGCAGGGGCAGTAGCCTCGGGCGGAGGCTACAGCGTTCGGGTCAGGTCGCCGCGCGCGAAGCCGCATAGCGGTCCGGCCATCCCCCTGCACAGGGCCATCGCCTTGAACAGTTCGCCCATCTCCGCCGGGCTGGTGAGCTTCTGCAGCTGCGCCGAGAGCGGCAGGTAGTCGCGCAGGTTTTCCGGCGGGGTATCCTTCAGCAGGTCGGCGATGCCGCAGTTCAGCAGGAAGAACGCCTGCGAGGTGTAGCCGAGCAGCTCCAGCCCGGCATCGATGCCGCATTCCGCAATGTCGGTGAAGTTCACGTGCGCGGTGATGTCCTGCAGGCCGGGCAGATAGAACGGATCGTCGTGTGCGTGGTGGCGGTAGTGGCACATCAGCGTGCCGCGGTTGCGCTGCGGGTGGTAGAACTCGCGCGCGCCGAAGCCGTAGTCGATGAACAGCAGCGCGCCTTTTTCCAGACAGCCCGCCAAGCTGTTGATCAGGCCGCGTGCGGCGAGGCAGATTTCACTCACATAATCGTCCGGCACGGCGATCTGCTGCGCGGCATGCAGCAGGGCGGAGTCGGCGATGGGGCGCTCCTGCCAGACGAAACCGTTGTCGCCGACGGCGACGCCGCGCTCGGCCAGCGCACTGTCCTGCCAGTGCACCAGATGCACCGGCAGGGCGTCGAGCACCTCGTTGGCGACGACCATGCCGCTGAATTTTTCCGGCAGCGCATCCAGCCAGCGCACCCGCTCCATCAGGTGCGGCAGTCGCTCCTGCAGCAAGGCCTGCTGGCGCGCGCGCAGGTCGGCGCTCACTTCGAGGATGGCGTAGCTCTCCGGCAGGCTGCCGAGCTTCTCCAGTTCGCCGAGCAGGTCCGCCGCGAGCTTGCCGCTGCCCGCGCCCAGCTCCAGAATCTGCGGCGCGCTCGCGGCCATGATCTCCGCAACCTGCCGCGCCAGGGTGCGGCCGAACAGCGGCGACAGCTCCGGCGCAGTGACGAAGTCGCCCGCCTCGCCGAACTTGTGCGCCCCCGCGGTGTAGTAGCCCAGCCCCGGCGCATACAGGGCCAGTTCCATGTAGCGCGCAAAGGTGATCCAGCCGCCCTGTTCGGCAATGTCGCGGCGGATGAAGTCGCCTAATCGGGCGCTGTGCTGCGCGGCTTCCGGGCTGGGGGGCGGTAGTTGAAGCGGCATGGTCGGGTATAATTCGCGAGCTTGAGAGTGGAGCGCGAGTCTAATGGAACAGGCGATGCAAGGCAAAGTGGTGCTGGTGACCGGCGGGGCGAAGCGCGTGGGCGCGGCGATCTGCCGCCGCCTGCACGCGGCGGGCGCGGAGCTCGCCGTGCATTATCACCGTTCCGAGAAGGAGGCTCAGGCCTTGCAGGACGAGCTGAACGAGCTGCGCCCGAAAAGCGCGGCTGCATTTCAGGTCGACCTGCTCGACCTGGATGCCCTGCCGAAGCTGGTCCACAAGGTCGTCAAAAAATTCGGGCGGCTGGACGTGCTGGTCAACAACGCTTCGAGTTTCTACGCCACGCCACTCGCGGAGGTGGACGAGCGGCAGTGGCACGACCTGCTCGGCACCAACCTGCACGCGCCGCTGTTCCTCGCGCAGGCTGCGGCGGACGAATTGCGCAGCAGTCACGGCTGCATCGTGAACATTGCGGACATTCACGCCGAGCGGCCGATGCAGGGGCATCTGCTGTATAGCGTCGCCAAGGCGGGGCTGGTCGCGCTGACCCGCGCGCTGGCGCAGGAAATGGCGCCGCAGGTGCGCGTCAACGCCGTCGCCCCCGGCGTGATCGTGTGGCCGGATGGACAGGCATGGGAGGACGTGGAGTTGCGCCGCAAGATCGTCGCGCATACCCTGCTCAAGCGCGAGGGCGAGCCGGACGACATCGCCCGGACCGTGGCCTTCCTGGTCCAGGATGCGCCCTACGTGACCGGACAAGTCATCGCCATCGATGGCGGCAGAAGCATCAACATTTAACCTGGAATCATCATGAACGACGTTGCACAACCCATCCATTTCGAGCGCCATTCGACCAACTTCAACCGCCTCAAGGGGCGGCTCGAGCATCAGGTCGGCAAGGCGATCGCAGATTTCAACATGATCGAAGCGGGCGACACGGTGATGGTCTGCCTGTCCGGCGGCAAGGACTCGCATGCACTGCTCGATATCCTGCTCACCCTGCGCAAGCGCGCGCCGATCGATTTCCGCATCATCGCGATGAACCTCGACCAGAAGCAGCCGGGCTTCCCTGAAGAAGTGCTGCCGGAGTACCTCAAGTCCATCGGCGTGGATTTCCACATCGAAAACCAGGACACCTATTCCATCGTCAAGGAAAAAATCCCCGAGGGCAAGACCACCTGCTCGCTGTGCTCGCGGCTGCGGCGCGGCATCATCTACCGCGTTGCGAACGAACTCGGTGCTAACAAGATCGCGCTCGGCCACCACCGCGACGACATGATCGAGACGCTGTTCCTGAACATGTTCTTCGGCGGCAAGCTCAAGGCGATGCCGCCGAAGCTGGTCACCGACAAGGGCGACCACATCGTGATCCGTCCGCTGGTCTATTGCGCGGAAAAGGACATCGCCCGCTACGCGCGCGGCATGGAATTCCCGATCATCCCGTGCAACCTGTGCGGCTCACAGGAAAACATGCAGCGCAAGAACGTCAAGAAGATGCTCGCCGCATGGGAGCTCGAGTATCCGGGGCGCAGCCAGACCATCTTCACCGCAATGCAGAGCGTCAAGCCCTCGCACCTGCTGGATAGCGGCCTGTTCGATTTCAAGAATCTCAAGATTGGCGACAAGGTGGCGGAAGGCGACATCGCTTTCGATGACGAGACGAGCTGTTAGGACGGCTGGCCGGCAAGCGTAACATGCTTGCCGAGCCGGGCGGCTCGGCCGGGAGTATCGCTCATACAAAGGGAGGGATATGAGAATCAGGTCTTGTATCGCTGTTGCCCTACTGGCAGTCGCGGGCTGCTCGGTGTTTCCCCACGCCGGACAAGAAACCGTCTATGACCAGGTCGTGACCGTTCTCAGGCCCATCGAGAAGGTGCCGGTCGCTGTCAGTTTCCAGGACGGCGCGTTCTATCGCGTGAAGGTGAGCAATACCCTGCCGGTCACGATCAACCTGCTGTGGGACGAGAGCACCTACGTCAACACCGGCGGCGAATCGGTGCGGCTCATCCGCGTGCTGGACCGGCGGAACCTTCCCGATCACCTGCAGTTGCCGCAGGCCGACTCACCCATCGCGCCTAATTCTCAGCTGCAGGCGGATTTCGCCGGCGAGAGCTGGATCGAGCTCGCGCGGCACGGCGGTGCGCCCAGGCCCAGAGAGAGTTTCAGGAAGGCGAAAATCAACCTGCTTTTCGACATCAACGGCAAGCGGGTCGACTGGCGCGGCGAGGTCGCGTTCGTGCCCAGGAAGCCGCACTGAGCGGTTATACCGCGACCTTGAAGATGGCCTTGCGGATGTTGTCTGAGCTGACCAGCGGCGCGTGCGCATCCTCCGGGAAGAAGATGCAGAACGCGCCGGGCGGGGTGGCGATCCAGCTTGCCGCAGCGTCGTGGAAGAAGCGGATGTCCTTCTCCTCGCTGTAATCACTCACCGGCTGCGTGCATTCCGCCAGCGCCTTCCAGCCCATCTCGTCGGTGCCTTCCAGCACCAGCTGGATGTCGATGTACTTGCGGTGGCACTCCAGCTTCGCCGCCTCGCGCGCGCGTCCCGGCACGCTCTCCATGATGACGAAGAGCTGCTTATCGACGATGGGATAACGCCCCGGCGCGAGCGAGAGCAGGTCGGTGTTGCGCATGTATTCGAAGACGCGCGGGAACAGCGGATGCAGCGCGGCGTAGCGGTCGGCTTGGGAGAGAGTGGAAAAAATCATCTGGATATCCGTTTAAATAAAACGAGCAATCATGCCATTTTGGTATTGGCCCTGCAGCGGTATCTGCACGCGATGCCCGCTGCCCGGCGCGACGCTGACGGCTTCGCCATCGAGGTTTTTCATCTCGGTGAGTTCGACGATGCGGTTGCCGGAAGGGTGGATGATCTCGAGCCGGTCGCCGACCTGGAATTTGTTTTTTACGTCGATCTCGGCGATGCCGTTCGCGCAGCTCACGATGTCGCCGACGTATTGCTGGCGCGTGCTTTCGGAGTGGCCCTGCATGTAGTTCTGGTGCTCGTGGGTATGGTGGCGTTCGAGGAAGCCATCGGTGTAGCCGCGGCTCGCGAGCGCATCGAGCGCGCCGAGCAGTGCGTAGTTGAATGGTCTGCCCGCGGCCGCGTCGTCGATCGCCTGCCGGTATACCTGTGCGGTGCGCGCGACGTAGTAGATGGACTTGGTGCGGCCTTCGATCTTCAGCGAATCCACGCCGATCTTCACCAGCCGTTCGACATGCTCCACCGCGCGCAGGTCCTTGGAGTTCATGATGTAGGTGCCGTGCTCGTCTTCCAGCACCGGCATCAGCTCGTCCGGGTGATCCTGGCGCGAGATCAGGTAGGCGCGGTCGGCGAGTGGGTGGCGCGGCTGGCTGCCGCAGGACGACAGCGCGCTTTCGCTTAGCGCCTTGTCGAAGTCGAAATCAATTTTTTGGATGTCGCCGGTGCCGCCCTCGATCGCGTTGTCCACCTTGTAGTCCCAGCGGCAGGAGTTGGTGCAGGTGCCCTGGTTGGCGTCGCGGTGGTTGAAGTAGCCGGACAGCAGGCAGCGACCGGAATAGGCCATGCACAGGGCGCCGTGGATGAACACCTCGAGTTCGATATCCGGGCACTCCTGGCGGATCTCCTCGATCTCGTCCAGCGACAGCTCGCGCGACAGGATCACGCGTGTGAGGCCCAGCGATTGCCAGAATTTCACTGCCGCATAGTTAATGGTGTTGGCCTGCACCGACAGATGAACTTCCGCCTCCGGCCAGCGCTCGCGCACCATCGCGATCAGGCCGGGGTCGGCCATGATGAGTGCGTCCGGCCGCATCGCGATGACCGGCTGCATGTCAGCCAAGTAGGTCTTGAGCTTGGCGTTGTGCGGCATCAGGTTGCTGGCGACGTAGAACTTCCTGCCGAGCGCGTGCGCCTCCTGAATGCCGCTGGCCAGTTCTTCGAGCTGGAATTCGTTGTTGCGCGCGCGCAGGGAATAGCGCGGCTGTCCGGCGTACACCGCGTCCGCGCCGAAGGCGTAGGCGGTGCGCATTTTTTCCAGCGTGCCGGCGGGCAGGAGAAGTTCGGGGGATTTCATCATTAGTTTAAAAACATTTCACCACGAAGACACGAAGAACACGAAGATTTACGAGACCGGATGTGCTCATCTGTCGAGCAAGCCAAATTGTGGAAACTTCTTACGCATTTCTTCGTGACCTTCGTGTGCTTCGTGGTGAGCGGGGTTTATCTTGACAGTCCCAGCCGCTTCCAGATTTCCAGCGACGGCCCGGCCTGGTTCAGCGTGTAGAAGTGCAGCCCCGGCGCGCCGCCCGTGAGCAGCTTCTCGCACAGCAGTGTGACCACGTCGAGGCCGAAGGCCTGCACCGACTCGTTGTCGTCACCGTAGCCTTCCAGTGTCTTGCGTACCCAGCGCGGGATCTCCGCGCCGCAGGCGTCGGAAAAGCGCGCGAGTTGCGAGAATTTCACGATGGGCATGATGCCCGGCACGATGGGGAGGGTGACGCCGAGCTTGCGGCATTCATCGACGAAATGGAAATAGCTGTCGGGATTGTAGAAATACTGGGTGATCGCCGAGTTCGCGCCGGCCGCGGCTTTGCGCTTGAAGTTGGCGAGGTCGTCGCGCGCCGAGCGGGCCTGCGGATGGACTTCCGGATAGGCCGCTACCTCGATGTGGAAATGCTCGCCGGTCTGCGCGCGGATGAACGACACCAGTTCGTTGGCGTACTGGAATTCGCCGGCGGTCGCCATGCCCGAGGGCAGGTCGCCGCGCAGCGCGACGATGCGCCGGATGCCGAGCTGCTTGTAGGTCTGCAGGACTTCGCGGATGCTCTCTCGCGTCGAGCCGATGCAGGACAGGTGCGGCGCGACTTCGAGTCCCTCGGCCTTGATCTGCTGCACGACTTCCAGGGTGCGCTCGCGCGTGGAGCCGCCTGCGCCGTAGGTGACGGAAAAATAGTCCGGGCCGAGCGCCGCCAGTTGCTTGCGCGCGGCGGCGAGCTTTTCCGCGCCTTCCGGAGTTTGCGGTGGGAAGAATTCGAAGCTGTAAAGCGGTTTATTCATGCCATTCCTAATCATTGCGTGGCCTCATGACTTGTGCGGCGGCTGCGGACAGCGCCCACGAAAAAATACTGTACAGGACCGCACCGAGCACGCCGTGCCAGAAGCCGTCCACGACGAAACCTTTCAGCACCGACCCGACGAACCAGAACAGCAGGCCGTTGATGACGAAGATGAACAACCCCAGGGTAAGCAGCGTAACCGGCAGCGTGAGCAGCAGCAACAGCGGGCGGATCAGCGTGTTGACCAATCCGAGGAAGAACGCGGCGATCATCGCATCGACGAAGCTGTCCAGATGGATGCCCGGCACGAAGTTCGCCACAGCCAGCAGAGCCAGCGCGTTCAACACCCAGATCAGCAGCAGTCTCATCGATCTCCTTCCAGGTTCGGCGTCAAAGGCCGTTCGTGCCGAGCTTGTCGAATCATAAATGGCCTTCGACAAGCTCGGCACGAACGGTTACCGGATACTAGTAGCGGTAATGCTCCGACTTGTACGGGCCGTTCTTCGGCACGCCGATATAGGCGGCCTGCTGGTCGGTCAGTTCGCTCAACTGCGCATTCAGCTTGGTCAGCTGCAGGCGCGCCACCTTCTCGTCAAGATGCTTGGGCAGGGTATACACGCCGACCGGATAGTCCTTGGTGCGGGTGTACAGTTCGATCTGCGCAATGGTCTGGTTGGCGAACGACGAGGACATCACGTAGGACGGATGGCCGGTGCCGCAGCCGAGGTTCACCAGGCGGCCCTTGGCGAGCATGATGATGCGCTTGCCGTCCGGGAAAATGACGTGATCCACCTGAGGCTTGATTTCTTCCCACTGGTACTTCTCGATCGAGGCGACGTCGATCTCGTTGTCGAAGTGGCCGATGTTGCAGACGATCGCCTGGTCTTTCATCTTCGCCATGTGGTCGTGGTTGATCACGTGGAAGTTGCCGGTGCAGGTGACGAAAATATCGGCCTTGTCGGCGGCGTATTCCATGGTCACGACGCGGTAGCCTTCCATCGCGGCCTGCAGTGCGCAAATCGGGTCGATCTCGGTCACCCATACCTGCGCCGACAGCGCACGCATTGCCTGCGCCGAGCCCTTGCCCACGTCACCGTAGCCGGCGATCAGCGCGACCTTGCCCGCGATCATCACGTCGGTGGCGCGCTTGATGCCGTCCACCAGCGATTCGCGGCAGCCGTACAGGTTGTCGAACTTGGACTTGGTCACCGAGTCGTTGACGTTGATCGCGGGGAACTTCAGCTCGCCGCGCTCGTGCATCTGGTACAGGCGGTGCACGCCGGTGGTAGTCTCCTCGGTCACGCCCTTGATCTGGGCGAGGCGCGTCGAGTACCAGGTCTTGTCGGTGGCGAGCTTGGCCTTGATCGCGGCGAACAGGATGCGTTCTTCCTCGGAGCCGGGGTTGGCCAGCACGCCGATGTCCTTCTCGGCCCTGGCGCCGAGATGCAGCAGCAGGGTGGCATCGCCGCCGTCGTCGAGGATCATGTTGGAATAACCACCATCCGCCCATTCAAAGATGCGGTGGGTGTAGTCCCAGTACTCGGTGAGCGTTTCGCCCTTGACCGCGAACACCGGGATGCCGTCTGCGGCAATTGCGGCGGCGGCGTGGTCCTGCGTGGAGAAGATGTTGCACGATGCCCAGCGCACCTGCGCGCCGAGCGCGGTGAGCGTCTCGATCAGCACGGCGGTCTGGATGGTCATGTGCAGACTGCCGGTGATGCGCGCACCCTTGAGCGGCTGGCTCTTCGCAAATTCCTCGCGGATCGCCATCAGGCCGGGCATCTCGGTCTCGGCAATGGCGATTTCCTTGCGCCCCCAGGCGGCGAGGGACAGGTCGGCGACTTTGTAATCGGTAAACGTGGCGTTCATGAAGCACTCCATTCATAAAAAGTTAATGAATGGGTGCCGTTGAAACAGTTATGGCTCCGAGCCTGACGGGGGAATGTGGATCAAACCCGCTGCAGCACCCCTCGGAGGGCGCGGATTATAAACGCAAAAAGGATATTTTGCTGGGATTGCTTACCACGACGCGGCGGGCATGCCGCTCCACAGCTCGTGGATGTCGCGGATGCCCCACTTTCCCGAGTCTTCGTGCGAGACGATCTTGTCCTTGCAGGCGGGTTTCGACAAATCCACCATCTCCGGCGGGATCCGGGCGTTGGACTTGATCGAGAAGAACACTTTGACCACCGGGGTGAGCAGCGATTTTCCGCTTTGTTCGATGACTACGCCCAAATGACCGGATTCCAGCTTGACCAGCGAGCCGATCGGGTAGATACCGACGCTTTTGACGAAGGCATGAAATATCTCGGTGTCGAAATGCCCCTTGCTCCATTCCGCCATCTTGCGCAGCGATTCGGCGGGCTCCCAGCCGTTCTTGTAGGGGCGGTTGGAGGTGATCGCGTCGTAGACGTCGCACACCGCCCCCATCTTGGCATACAGGCTGATCTGCGCCTCCGTGAGCCGCTCCGGATAGCCGCTGCCGTCCACTTTTTCGTGGTGGTGCAGGCAGACGTCCAGCGCCGCTTGGTTGATGCCGTTACCTTCCAGCAGCATCCTGTGCCCCTCGACCGGGTGGTTCTTCACCGCCGCGAACTCGGTATCGGTCAGCTTGCCGGGCTTGTTGAGGATGCTCAGCGGGATCGTCATTTTGCCGACATCGTGCAGCAGCCCGGCCAAGCCGGCCTGGCGCACCTGCTCGTCGTCGAGCCCCAGTTGCCGCGCCAGGGACACCATCAGCGCGCACACTGCGACCGAATGCATGTAGGTGTAATCATCCTTGTTTTTGAGGCGCGCCAGCCCGATCAATGCACCGGGATTGCGCATCACCGAGGTGGAGATTTCCTCGACGATGGGCAGTGCGTCGTCGGAACTCAGCGCCTTGCCCATGCGCGCCTCCCTGAACATGGAGGAAACGGCCTGCTTGGATCTGGCGCAGATCTTGATGGCACGTGCGGCTTCCTGAGCGACATCGACGCGCTGAATTGTCTTGATGGCCGTATCGGCCTGTGCAAGCGTGGTTTCGACTTCCGCCGCGATCGCTTTCTCGTCTTCTCCGTCCGCGACGCCCAAACCTTTGGCGTCGTCTATCCATACTTCCTTGAGGCCGGTTGCGAGGAGGGTTTTCAGGTCGCTGGGGTTGTCCAGCAGGAAGGCGCCACGCCAGAACGGATGATCCATCCACGAGCCACACAACTCATGGACGAACATGCCCAGGCGCAGTTGTTTGACATGGATACGTATCAGCACGGATGTCTCGATGTGTCGGAGGATAGGGCGAATTCTAGCTTATAAAACAGGGTTATTGAACAGCCAAATCAACTGCCGAATCAACCGTCGATAACCGAGGCGATGAGTTGCAGCGATTTGTCCGTCGCCCCGCGGTTGGACGCCACAAACCCGGCGCAGCATTGCCGCATTTCGCGCAGCGCTTCCGGGTCGTCCAGCAGGCGCCGGGTTTCGCTGGCCAGTTCGCCGCCATCCTGCACCTGCATTGCCGCTCCGGCGGCGATTGCCAGCCTCGTCGCCTCGGCAAAATTGTAGGTGTGCGGGCCGATCAGCACCGGGGCGCCGGCCGCGCAGGCCTCGATCAGGTTCTGTCCGCCGTAGGGCAGCAGGCTGCCGCCGACGAAGGCGAGGTCGGCGGCGGCGTAGTAGGCGAACATCTCGCCCATGCTGTCGCCCAGCACCGCCCCGGTTTCCGGCGGGATAGCGCTGCCCTGCTCCATTTCGCTCCGGCGCCGGAACGGGATGCCGTGCCGTTCCAGCAGAGCGGCGACCTCCGCGAAGCGCTGCGGATGGCGCGGCACGATCACCAGCAGCAGGCCGGGGATCTGCACCTGCTGCAGCGCGTCGAGCAGCAAGGCTTCCTCACCGTCGCGGGTGCTCGCGGCGAGGAACACCTTGCGCGATGCGCCGAACTGCCCGCGCAATTGCCTGCCCAGTTCCAGCATCGCGGGCGGCGGCTCGATGTCGAACTTGAGGTTGCCGGTCACGGCAACATTTTTTGCGCCGAGGCCGGCCAGGCGCGCGGCATCGTCGGTGGTCTGCGCGGCAACGGCGGCGAGTTCGCCCAGCGCGTCGCGGGTCAGCCGCGCGAATCGTGCATAGCCGCGCGCCGATTTTTCCGAGAGGCGCGCGTTCAGCAGCAGCAGCGGCGTGCCGGTCTCGCGGCAGGCATGGATCAGGTTGAACCAGATTTCCGTCTCCATCAGGATGCCGAGCCGCGGCTTGAAATGATTCAGGAACCGGTTCACCGCAAACGGGTAGTCGTAGGGCAGATACACGCGCAGCACATCGTCGCCATACAGTTGCTCGCTCGTGGCGCGCCCGGTCGGCGTGGTGTGGGTGAGCAGGATCTGGTGGTCGGGGTAGCTTGTGCGGAGCCGCGCGATGAGGCTCTGTGCGGCGCGCGTCTCGCCTACCGAAACGGTGTGCAGCCAGATGATCGGCCGGTCGCTCTGCGCGGGATAAAAGCCGAAGCGCTCGCCGACATGGCGCAGGTATTCCGGCTGTTTGCGCGCGCGCCAGGCTAGACGCAGGAAGATATACGGCAACAGCAGCCATAGCGTGAGGGTGTAAAAAAATCGCGGGTTCAGCATGCCGCCATTCCTTGCAGCGCCTCGATGACGGCGGCGACATCCGGTGCGTGGCCGGCATTGCCGAGATTGACGGCACATCGCCCCGCGTACAGGCCGGTGAGCGCCGGATCGGTAGCGGTGTAGATGCCGACGGTGGGCACGCCGAGTGCCGCCGCGAGGTGGGCGAGGCCGGTGTCCACGCCCATCACCGCCCGTGCGCCGCCGAGCAAGGCGGCCGCCTCGTTCAGGTTCAGGCGCGGCGGCGCGACCGCATCGGGAATCGCCGTGGCGAGGCGCAGGCTGCGCGCCTGTTCCGCCTCGCTGCCCCACGGTAGAACGCAGCGGATATTTTTCTCATGCAGGTAATGCCCCAGCGCGATCCAGTTTGCCTCGTTCCACAGCTTGTCGGCGCGGCTGGTAGCGTGCAGCAGCACGGCGTAAGCGCCTTCCACGAGCCAGACAGGTTGTGCGAGGACGGGCGGACGGATGCCGTAATCGGCTCGTTCTTGCAGCGTATAACCGAGCGCCTGCGCGGCGAGCTGGCGGTTGCGTTCGACGGCGTGCTGCCCCTTCGCGACCTGAAAAGTCTGCTGGTACAGGCCGGATGCCAGTGGCTCGCGTGCGCTGTTCCGGTCAAAGCCGCAGCGCAGCCCGCGTGCGCCGCGCATCAGCAAAGCGCTCTTGAGCAGGCCCTGCGTGTCGATTGCAATATCGTAATGTTGTGCTGTCAGCGTGCTGCGAAATGCCGCGATTTCGCGCCATGTGGCGGCGCTCAGCAGCTTGCCGCGCCAGCGCCGCACCGCAACCGGGATGACGTTGCGTACCGCCGAGTGCAGCCTGGGCAGCGCGGCAAAACTTTCCTCCACCAGCCAGTCGATCTGCGCGTCCGGGTAGCGGCGCGCGATGTCGCTGGCCACCGGCAGGTTGTGCAGCACGTCGCCCAGCGACGAGGTCTTGACCAGCAGGATATGCGGCGTTTGTATGTCGGCAAAAAGAGGCGCCATAGGAGAGTCGTGGTTTCGGGTGGTTCGCATCTTATAGGATGCGGTGCGGCTTGAGGAAGGGCATGGTTCCCTGACGGTGATGCTAAAATGCGCCACCCTGATTTCCGGTAAATGGCATGACGTATTATGTTCCACTGCTTAGCGCACTGGTGACGCTGATGTTGACATTCATTCTGATGACGAGCAAAACCGGCGCTATTGTCCGAGATATACCCAACGAGCGTTCGCTGCATAGTGTCCCGATTCCGCGGGTTGGCGGCATCGCGTTGATGGTGGGAATATTGTCAAGCTGGGCATTGCTGATGCAGTTCCTGGCGTGGTGGATTGCATTGCCCGCAGCAGGTTTGTTCGCGCTGTCGCTGCTGGATGATGTACGCGGCCTCTCCCCGCAAACGCGCCTTGCCGGCCACTTCCTTGCTGCGCTGGTCGCCTTGGCGGGTGCCGGCGTACCGTTGCTGTGGTTCATTCCTGTATTGCTGTTCGTCGTGTGGATGACCAATTTGTACAATTTCATGGATGGTTCGGACGGGCTGGCGGGCGGCATGGCATTGTTTGGTTTCGGCAGCTACGGGATTGGCGCATGGCTGACTGGCAACGAGATGTTCGCGCTGCTGAATTTTTCGGTCGTGTCGGCGGCGGCAGGTTTTCTGGTTTTTAATTTTCATCCGGCCAAGGTATTCATGGGCGACGCCGGTTCGATTCCGCTGGGTTTCCTTGCCGCCGTATTCGGTGTGTCGGGCTGGCAGGCCGGGTATTGGCCGTTCTGGTTCCCGCTGCTGGTGTTTTCACCGTTTGCGGCCGACGCGACCATGACGCTGTTCAAGCGCATGCGGCGCGGCGAAAAGCTTTCCCAGGCGCATCGCAGCCACTATTACCAGCGCCTTGTGCAGATGGGCTGGGGGCACCGCAACACCGCATTCGCCGAATATGCGCTGATGTTGCTGGTTGGCATATCTGCTTTGTGGGGGATTGGCCTGGATGCTCATGGGCAGGCCTATCTGCTGATCTGGTGTGCCGTAATTTATTCAGGGCTGATGATGTGGATCGATTGGCGCTGGTATCTGTATCGGGCAAAACAGGAGAATGCCGATGTTGCGTAAATCGAATGCTCGTACCGCGCTGGCTATCCTGCACGATACGGCGGCGGCGGCATTTGCGTTGATCGGTGCGTATCTGCTCCGGTTCAATTTCGAGGTGCCACCGGATTTTACCGCAGAAATAAAATACAACCTGTTGTGGATCGTCCTGCTGCAAATGGCAATATTCTGGGGGTTTGGTTTGTATCGCGGCATGTGGCGATATGCCAGCCTCAACGATTTGCGCCGCATCGTGCTGGCAGTGCTGTTCGCGGCAATAGTCATCCCGTTTGTGCTGTGGATGCTGCGCAGCGATATGGTGGTGCCGCGCTCGGTGCTGATATTGGACCCGTTGTTGCTGATGCTGATTATGGGCGGCAGCCGGGTGCTGTACCGGATGTGGAAGGAAACCGGGCTGTATGGACGCATGAAGTTGTCTGCCGAGCCGGTTCTGGTGCTGGGCGCCGGCGATGCAGCGGTCATATTGTCAAAAGACCTTGAAAAAAACCCTTCCTGGCAATTGGTCGGCTTTCTGGACGATGATGCCAACAAGCAAGGCTGCATCCTGAATGGCGTAAAAGTGCTGGGCCGTCTGGACGATCTGGCGCACTGGGTCAATCATTTCGGCGTCGAGCGCGTCATCATCGCCATGCCGTCCTGTTCGCACCAGCAGCGCAAGCGTGCGATCCAGCTTTGCAACCAGGCCAATGTGAAGGCGCTTACGGTGCCTTCTTTCGACGACCTGGTGAGCGGCAAGGTGGGGGTATCGCAGCTGCGCGCGGTCGAACTGGACGATCTGCTCGGGCGTGATCCGGTGGCGTTGGATGACGCCGGATTGCATGGCCTGTTGGCCGGAAAAACGGTTATGGTCACCGGTGCGGGCGGCTCGATCGGCTCCGAAATGTGCCGCCAGATTGCGCGGTTTGCGCCTGCGAGGCTGATACTGTTCGAGTTGAGCGAATTTGCGCTGTATACCATCGAACAGGAAATGAAGCAGGCTTTCCCCGCCTTGAATTTCATTTATCTCGTGGGCGATGTGCGCGATGCGGAGCGGGTCGACGAAGTCATGCGGCAGCATCGGCCGGGAGTGCTGTTTCACGCGGCGGCTTACAAGCATGTGCCGCTCATGGAAAAGTACAATGCATGGCAGGCGATCCGCAACAACGTGCTGGGCACCTGGACGGTGGCGCATGCGGCGCAGCGGCATGGCGTCGGAAAATTCGTGATGATTTCCACCGACAAGGCGGTCAATCCGACCAACGTGATGGGCGCTTCCAAGCGGCTCGCGGAGATGGTGTGCCAGGCGTTGCAGCCATCCGGCGATACGCGCTTCGTCATGGTGCGCTTCGGCAATGTTCTCGGCAGCAACGGCAGCGTGATCCCCAAGTTCCGCGAACAGATTGCGCAAGGCGGGCCGGTCACGGTCACCCATCCCGAGATCACCCGCTATTTCATGTCCATTCCCGAGGCGGCGCAACTGGTGTTGCAGGCCGGGCTGATGGGGCAGGGTGGCGAGATTTTCGTGCTGGATATGGGGGAGCCGGTGAAGATCGTCGATCTGGCCAAGGACTTGATCCGTCTCTCCGGCTTCACCGAAGAGGATGTCAGGATCGAGTTTACCGGGCTGCGCCCCGGCGAGAAACTCTACGAGGAGCTGCTGGCGGATAACGAGCATACTTTGTTGACGCCGCATCCCAAGCTGCGCATCGCCCAGGCACGGCAAGCCGATGCGGCCTGGCTGGGGAATCTGCTGGATTGGGCCAAGTTGCCCGGCATGCCCGATGAGCAGGTGCGCGCCGCGCTGCAGGATTGGGTGCCGGAGTATCGGCCGGCGCTGAACGGCCATAAGCCATGACCTCTCTTTCCATCGTCCTCATCACCAAAAATGAGGCGGCCAACATACGCGATTGCCTGCAGTCCGTGTCGTGGGCGGATGAGATCGTGGTGGTGGATGCCGGCAGTACCGACGATACGGTGAGCATCTGCAAGGAGGTGGGGGCGCAGGTGTATGTGCACCCCGATTGGCCGGGTTTCGGGCCGCAGAAGAACCGTGCCCTTGGCTATGCGAGCAAGGACTGGGTGTTCTCGATTGATGCGGACGAGCGCGTTACGCCGGAGCTGCGCGCCGAATTGATACAGGCCATGAACGAGGGGCGTGTGCAGGGATTCTATTTGCCGCGTCTGTCGCAATTCTGCGGCAAATTCATCCGCCATTCCGGTTGGTATCCGGACTATGTGCTGCGCTTGTTCAAGCGCGGAGCGGGGAGGTTTTCGGATAGTCTGGTGCACGAGAGCGTGCTGCTGACGGGCCGGACGGACAGGCTGAAAAATCCGCTGCTGCATTACAGCTATCTCACGGCGGATGACGTGCAGCGCAAGGTGGAGCATTATTCCGCCGCCGCCGCACAACAGATGTTTCAATCCGGGAAACGGTCCACCTGGCTGGCTGCCGCCCTGCGCGCCGGCTGGGCGTTCGTGCGCACCTATGTCTTGCGGCTGGGGGTGCTGGATGGAATCGCCGGATTGAGCATCGCACGCATGAATGCCCGCACTACCTATCTGAAATACCGCAAACTCGAGGCGTTGCGCGCCGCCTCCCGATAGCCGCTAGCCCAGCGCGCGCTTCAATCTGCTGCGCAGCAATTGCCAGCGCAACTCGCGGGTATCTTCGGGCTCTTCCAGACGCAAGCCTTGGGCGGGTATTCCGCGTCGCAGGTAATAGCGGTCGAAAACCGATTGGCGCATCCCCCACTTGTTCAGGAACTGCCTGCCGCCGTCGTTCTTCTTTACCTTGCCGGTGGATTTGCACTGGAAGTGATAGACCAGCGAATCGCCCGCGCCCAGGAAGATGCGGCAGCCCGCGTGCCACAGCTTCATGGAAAAATCGTTGTCGCTGCTCATGCCGGGAGAGAACTCGCTGCTGTATCCGCCCACCTTGAACCACCAGCGCCTGCTGACCAGCGTGGGCGGCCAGGTCGCACCGTACCAGTCGGCCTTGCGCAGTTGCGGCAATTCTTCGAGCAGCCCCGCTTCGTTGAAAGTATCCGCGTCGCTGCCGTAATCGCGCACGATCACGCAGGGATTGCGAGTATCGCGCGGCTCGATCATGGTGCCGGAGAGCATGAACAAATCGGTGTCCAGCCGCCCGAGCTTGTCGACCAGCGCTTGATCCCAGCCGGGGCAGCAGTACATGTCGTCGTTCAGATACAGGATGTAATCCTGCGCGGCATGCATCGCCGCTTCGTTTACCGCCAGGCAGATGCCGATGTTCTCAGGAGAGTGGGTGTGCGTGATGCCCTGTTCGCGCACCCAGGCAAGCGTGCCGTCGCTGCCGTCGTTGACATGCACGATGATCTGGTGCGCGTAGGCGGAATGCTGCCAGATGCTGCGTATGCAGAGTTGCAGCAGCGCAAGGTTGTTCCAGCTGGGGATGATGATGGAGAACATTTGTCTGCCCGGTTATGGTTTGCGCGTACGGATCAGCACGTTCTGGCCGGTATGCGGACTGGATTGCTGCGCGCGGTATTCCTGCAACTCCTTGCGGTAACCCCAGGCCAGCAGGCCCAATTCATCCAGCCAGGATAATTTGCCGGTTTGTTTTTGCCGGTTCGAGCGGCTCACGCGATACACCACGGCGGAACCGGCCGAGTAGGTGCGGGCATCGATCACCTCGAAGCCGGCGCGTTGCGCAAGCAGCCGTAGCGATTCCACGGAGAACAGGTGCAGATGCCTTGGAGGCTCCCAGCCGCGCCAGAATGCGCCGAATTCGCCGGCCCCGATGCTCTCCACGTTGGGAGTGGTCATCACCAGCAGTCCGCCGGGCTTCAGGATGCGCAGGCTTTCGGCGAGCGCGGCATAGGGATCATGCAGATGTTCGATGGTCTGGCTCATGGTGATCGCATCGAAACTGTCCGATGGCAAGGCGCATTGCGTCAGATCGCCGACATGCCCCTTGATGCCGTAGCGCGCAATGGCCTTCTCGATCGCCTGTGCGTCGAAATCGATCCCCTCTACCTGCCAGCCGCGCTTCTTCATCCGATTGAGGAAACGCCCGCCTCCGCAGCCGACGTCCAACAGCTTGCCGGGCGGCTCATGCTTCAGCGTCATGTAGCGCAGATAATCGGCCTCGCGTTTCAGTCCGTTGGTGATCCAGAGGGGTAGCAAGCCAAGCTTGATAAAGCGGTGTACCAGACTGAGCGTGGCCCCGGTAAGGCGATTGCCGGATTTGCGCGTGTGTGTGTGATAGGTGGTGTATGCCTTCCAGAGCTCGTGCGGCGGCGGTGCCGGGTCCAGCCAACACGCGCCGCAGGCAGGATTGGAGCAATGCCGGAAACCCCATGAGCCGCCGAGATTGCCGTCCGGGTCGGTGATGCCGGTCTGTGCAAATTCGCCCGCCGAGCCGCACAGGTTGCATAAAGGCCGCGGCTCACTTGCTATACTATTCATATTTGGGTTGTCGGTCGGATGATTCAACGCGTACATTCTATAACGGCACCCCATTATTTTAGAGGCAGGATGAAAATAATTCACATCGTGAGGCGTTACGGGCCAGTGGGCGGGATGGAACGCTACGTCTGGGAGACGACACGCGAGCTTGTGAAACTCGGGCATCAGGTGCAGGTGTTGTGCGAATGCTGCGTCGCCGAAAAACCGCAAGGGATAACGGTGCATGAATTTGGCACGATGATTTATCGGCCGCGCTGGCTCTATTACTGGCGCTTCGGGCGGCGCGTTGAAAAATGGCTGCGTGCGCACCCACAACCCGGTTGGCTGATCCATAGCCACGAACGCGTCGGGGTGCACCACCTCACCACTCTCCATGGACAGCCATTCGCCTCGGTGCGCGAGAAGCCCTGGTGGAAAATGGCTTCACTGCGCGTGGCGATGCATCTCTATATGGAGCGGCGCGCGTTGCGCGCGGCACGGCACATTGTGCCGAATTCCGGGATCATTGCGCGCCAGTTGGCGCGCTACTATCCGGAGTATGCGCACAAACTCACCGAACCGGTTATGCCCGGCGCGGTGTGCGACACCGAGAGGGCGCTGCGCACCGTGCCCAGGGACGGAGGCATCATCGGCTTCGTCGGCAGAGAGTGGCAGCGCAAGGGATTGCCGTTGGCGGCCGAGATCGCCGCGCAATTGCGCCGTGAACGGCCGAACCTCGAGTTGTGGGTGATCGGTCCCGATGAGCGGAATGTGCGGCACTTGTTTTCCGGCTGGCAAGGCGGCTTCCGGTTGTTCGGCTGGCGTTGCAACTCTTTACATTTCAATGAGATCGATGTGTTGCTGCATCCGGCGAAAGTCGAGCCTTACGGCATGGTCATCAGTGAGGCGATGGCGGCGTGTGTCCCGGTGGTGGTGTCCGATGCCTGCGGTGCGGCAGCGCAGGTGGATGCACAGGCAGGGGAAGTTGTGTCGCTGGACGAATCGCTGGAAAGATGGGTGCGGGCGGTTATGGAGCAACTGGATCGGACGGAAGCCGCACCACCCTTCGTGCGCAAATGGGAGACAGTCGCGCAGGAGTCCGCAGCAATTTATACGGATGCCATTAGCCGGACGCAGCGAAAGATCGCCGTTGTCGTACCAAAATATGGGTTGATCGGCGGCGGAGAGCGTTTCGTCAGTGAAATTACCGGGCGCCTGGCACGGAATGAAAACTTCGAAATGCATGTCTTTGCAAACCGGTGGATTGTCAATTCGGACCGGATCGAGTTTCACAAGGTGCCAACCGTCCGCTTTCCTCGTTTCCTGCGCCCGCTGTTTTTCGCCTGGTATGTAAAGCGGAAGATAGATCGCATGAATTTTGATTTGGTGCATACCCACCACTGGATTTTCAATGCAGATATATTTTCCCTGCACGGCATACCTCACGCCTACTGGGTCAGGAAGGTACGGAACGGACGCCCCAGCCTTTACGATTATGCGTTGAGTGCCGTCGAGCGGCGCGCAATAAAAGGCGGTGCATCATCCTGGTTCCTCCCCGTATCCTCCATTGCCATGGATGCATTCCGCCACGAATATGCAACGCTGCCCGGTCATTGGCAAATAGCCCATCCCGGCGTTGACGTTGCGCGTTTCCTAGTGCCGGATCGCACCGCTTGCCGCGCTGATATCAGAGGGCGCTATGGAATCGGTGCATCGGACATCCTCCTGCTGTTTGTCGGGATGAATTTTGAGGTCAAGGGGCTGGACACCATCATCGCAGCGCTGGCCCAAGCTCGAACCGAGGGGCAAGAGAAAAATATCCGGCTCCTGGTGGTGGGAAGGGGGGATGAGGATAAGTACCGCAAGAAGGCACAATCGCTGGGTATGGCCGAATCCGTGGCTTTCGCCGGAACACAGGTTGAAGGGCTGGAGCGTTATTACCGGGCGGCGGATATATTCATCATGCTTTCCAAGTTTGATACCTTCGGTATGGTGGTGCTGGAAGCAATGGCCGCCGGGCTGCCTGCCATTGTCAGTTCAAACGTCGGGGCAAAAGACCTTGTAGAAGAAGGAGTCAACGGATTTGTCATTTCCGCACCACAGGATGTGGATGCTGCCGCAGAGTGCATCGCCCGGTTGTCGGACAAGGCACGGCGGGAAGCAATGGGAATTGCGGCGGCGCAAACCGCATCGGCCCACGATTGGGAGAGGCTGGCGGCGAATATGGAGCATCTTTATGAGGATGTTCTTTCCAGAAAACAGGGAGCATCGGTGGGAAACCCCGTTTGACAATCCATGGGGTCAGTTGGCACTTTGCCCCGATCAATATGCAATCAGCCCATTGTGAACCGATGAACACCAAGCGCTCTTATTATTTCCATTTTGTCGAAAAGACTACAGCACTGCTCCTTTTGGTCTACCCAGCCCTGATGCTGACGGTGAAGGGGGGGATGAACGCTGTGTTTCTGTTCATGCTGTTGCTTGCCCTTTCGACCTGGATGGTTCGCCCTGCCGGCATGAATGCCGTAGCATGGAAACCGGAATGGACAGCCTATGTGGCGGCCATGTTTTTGCTGTCATTTACCATTCTTGCCAGCCAAATTGCCCACAAGAATATTACTGCGCATCCCCATGACGCGGCTTCGCGTTATTGGCTGGCTATACCGATCTTCCTGTTGTTGCAGCGCCTCCCTTTGCGGGTGATGGGCCTGCTGCAATACGCTTTTCCGCTCGGTGCCATTGGTGGCTTGATTATGGCCTTCAGGAATTATGCGGGCTGGCTGATCAGCCCTACGCTGGACAAGATACATTTCGGTGACCTTGAACTGATACTGGGGATGCTGTCACTGTTTTCCCTGAATTGGCTCGGGCGGGATGCCCCGGCGCTGCGCGTGTTGAAGATACTGGGCGGCATCGCAGGCGTATGGGCATCCCTTGGCTCCGGATCGAGAGGCGGTTGGCTGGCGATTCCGCTGTTCATCGGGTTTTTCTTTTATTTCAGCGTGGGCAAGGGTTTTCTGAAGACGATAAAGATCAGCCTGTTAGTTGCAGTGCTGGCCATGACGGCTAGCTATTTCGCTATCGATACATTTCATCAGCGCGTGAATCAGTTTGCCAATGATATTAGAGCCTTCGAACAGGGGAATCGGGACACTTCAACAGGTATACGGTGGCAACTCTACAAGGCGGCCGTCGATGTTTTTTATCGCCATCCGTTCGTGGGTGTCGGGCCTGAAGGCTTTGCATCAGAGATGCGGCCGATGGTAGAAGCAGAGAAGCTCACGCCGGATGCAGGCCGGTTAGGGCAAGGTGAGGTGCACAACGATATTCTGGCAAAGACTGTTGGAATGGGAATATTGGGGCTGGTTGCCATTCTTGCTAGTTTTCTCGTCCCGCTGAGATTATTCTGGCTCGCAACGAAATCCGGGTCGGCCCCGATCCGGCGGTCGGGTATTCTGGGGGTGGTTTTCGTGAGCGGTGTTTTCGTGTTCGGCCTGACGGTGGAATTCCTGAATCTGACCATGGCCACTGCCTTCTATGGCTTTACCGTTGCTGTGCTGCTGGCGGCTTGCTACAACGTTCATCACGGCGAACTGTCCGCCAAGCCCTAGTTCGAGAGGGGAATACATGTTCAGCATCGTCATCCCGAGTTGGAACAATCTGCCCTATCTGAGGCTTTGCGTCGAGAGTCTGAAAAAACACTCGAGGTTCGAGCACGAGATCATCGTGCACCTGAACGACGGTTCGGATGGCTCGCTTGAATGGGTGAAATCGCAGGGCATCAAATACACGCAGTCGGACAGGAACGTCGGTGTTTGCCTATCGGTGAACCATCTGATGGCTCAGGCACAGCACGACTGGGTGTTGTATATGAACGATGATATGGTCGCCGCGCCTGGCTGGGATACGGCTTTCGCCGAGGCGGTTAAATCGGCGGACAGTGACCTTGCGCTGTTTTTCGGCACGCTCATCCAGCCGGAGAACGGCGGCAACGATATCATCATCAAACAGAGTTTCGGCGAATCGCCGGCCACATTCGACGAGGCGAAGTTTTTGCAGGGCTATCTGGCGGATACCCGCGGCGACAGGGAGGGCTCCGCTTCACAGCCCACCCTCGTTCACAAAAAATGGTGGGGTATGGTCGGCGGATACAGCCTGGAGTTTTCGCCGGGCATGAGCAGCGACGACGATCTGCTCATGAAGTTCTGGGTGGCGGGCTGCCGCAACTACCGCGTCGTCGGCGGCAGCCGTTTCTACCATTTCGGCTGCAAGAGCACCGAACGCATCAGGCATAACCTGGGCGGGCGCATCTTCGTGATGAAGTGGGGCATCACGCAGATCGAGTTTTACCGTTTCTATCTGGCGGCGCTGCGCAGGCCGGATGGCGGCAGGCCGGCAGGCAATCCGGACAACTGTGTGCGTGCTTCCTGGCTGGGCAAGTTGCGCCGTGTGGGTTACGCCTTGCGCTACAACTACCCGCTGGAGGATATCGAGGCGTGGGATCCTGCGCCGGGGCGCAGCAAGTGGAGCCGGGGGAGTTAGTGCAAGCTCCCGGTATGCTGTGCCTTTTGTATGGTCTTGAATATTTCCTCTCCCATCAGCAGATAGCCAACCGTCGAGAAGTGCGTGTTGTTCGCGGGATAAAGATCGACGGTTTTTCTGTCGATGGCCTGTTGCGTCATGCGCAACAGGTTGGGTGCTCCGAAGCGCCGTTCCGCCTCGTTCCAGAATTGCTTGCCGGGATACAGATAGGCCGTGGACTTGTTCGGCACTAACGCCCAGATCGGCGTAATGCCGCCCAGGCGGGCATTGAGTTTTTCGATGTTGCTCAACACGCTGCCATCCATCTCCCCCTCTTTGTCCTCGCCCAGGAATAGCGTGTCGTTACAGCGCCTGTGGCTGAACAATTCACAACCATTCTTTATGCGCGCAATTTTGGCGCCATTCGGCAGTGCAACCAATCTGAAGTCCGGGGTATCGCTCAGTTTTTCATATTCCCTGAAACTCAGTGCAGCCTGGATGCCTATCGAGATACGGCCGCTGCGATTGCTGTGATCCGGGTCAAATGACACGGCAGGAGGGGAGCGCGGCCTGTCGGCGGATACATTGGTATGGGTATCCATGTGTTGGCAAGCGGTAAACTTTTCCAGTCCTTCCGGAATGTTGCGTTCGATGATCTGCAGCACCACGAATTGCCCCCTGAATCCCTGCGCTTTTAACCAGGGCATGAAGTCGGTACAGATCGCGCGTATGCTGTCCCAGTGCACAGTGCGCACCTTCAGGCCGTGTTGGGTCAGGACTGTCTGCCATACGCGGCCGTCCGAGAAGCTGTCGCCGATGACCAGCACGTCCGCCTCCTGCATGGAGGATTGCCGCATCAGCGCCGGGTCGATGGCGGGCCGTGGCTTGCGCCAGCCGAATTGCGATTCGGGCAGCATCCCGAGGCGGGTGAGATCGCCCTCGAAGCCGGCCATCGGCAGGAAGTAATAGCCGATCGCACCGTAACCGATCACGATTGCGGACACGAGGATGGAAAAGAGTTTGGCGTGCCTCATGGTCAGAACTGGAAGTAAAGAAATGGGCTGTAACTGCCGAACTGGTCTACCGCAAGATACAACATGCCGAACACGATGGCGGCCTGCAGCAGCGCCAGCAACATACTGCCCTTGACGAAGCGGATACGGGAAGAATTCGGCAGCAGCCATACCCAGAGCAGGCCCGGAACCAGCAGGCGCATCAGGTCGCGCCCCGACACGTCGGTGAGCAGCAGCAGGTTGCCGTGGATTACGGCATCGAACGAGATCGGGCGCGAGGCGATGCCGAACATCGCCTTGAGGATGAACAGCGCATGTGCCATGCTGTCCGCGCGGAATACCACCCATGCGGCGACAACGGCGATGAAGGTGAGCGCGCCTCCCGCCAGCGCGCCCAGCCAATTGGGAATGCGCGCGAGCCTTTCTCCGGTAATCTCGCGCCACAGATGATTGATGGCGAGATACGCGCCGTGCAGCGCGCCCCAGACCACGAACGTCCAGCCTGCGCCGTGCCACAGCCCGCCGAGCAGCATCGTAGTCATCAGGTTCAGGTAACGGCGCAGCTTGCCTTTGCGGTTGCCGCCCAGCGGAATATACAGATAGTCGCGCAGGAAGCGCGACAGCGTCATATGCCAGCGCCGCCAGAATTCGATGATGCTGGTCGCCTTGTAGGGCGAGTTGAAATTGATGGGCAGGCGGATGCCGAACATCAGCGCGACCCCCAGCGCCATGTCGGTATAGCCGGAGAAATCGAAGTAGATTTGCAGGGTGTAGGCCAGCGCGCCCGACCATGCCTCATAAATGGTAGGCAGCGTGCCTGTCGTCATGGCATGCCGCGCGCCGTCGAAAATGGCCGTGGCGAACGGCGCGAGCGAATCCGCCCAGAGCACCTTCTTGCACAGCCCCAGCGTGAACAGTAGCAAGCCGGTGGCGACATGTTCCCAATTGACGCGGTAAGTCGAAGCATGCGCGAATTGTGGCATCATCTCCTTGTGGTGCAATATCGGGCCGGCAATCAGGTGCGGGAAATAGGTGACGAACAGCAGGTAGTGGACGAAGTTGTACTCCTTCACCTTGCCCTGATAGGTATCCACCAGGAAGGCGATCTGGGTGAAGGTGAAGAAAGAAATGCCCAAGGGCAGCATGATCTCGCCCAAGCTCCATTGCGTGCCCGCCGCGGCATTGACGCTGGCGACGAAGAAATTCGCATACTTATAATAGGCCAGCAACGCCAGGTTGGAGGCAATCGCCGCGATCAGCAGCCCCTTTTTGCGCCGGTCTTTATGACTGACGCCTGCCTTGGCAATCCACATCCCGAAGGCGTAGTTGCCGATGATGGAGCCTGACAGCAGACCGATATAGGCCGGGTTCCAGTAGCCATAGAAGAACAGCGAGGCAAGGGCCAGCCACCCCGCGGCAAAGGCGTGGCTCAGCCGCGCCAGCCAGAAGAATCCCAGCAACACGACGGGCAGATAGAGGAAGATGAATCCGTAGGAGTTGAACAGCATCAGGCAGCGCGATCTTTCAGCATGGAACGGGTGTCAGGCAAGAGGCGGAGGTTTTACCGAGCGACGCAAAAATTTATTGCACCATTCTACAGCGAAATACGGCCGGCCGATGCCCGCATGACTGCGGGAAAATTCAATCGATACCGGGGCATTGCCGCCCGATGCGGTGGGGGGAAACTGGTTTGCGGGGGCGGGATGCTGCATAATGAGCGGGTTGAGGGATACGGAATGCAGGGGTAGGGCAGCGCGCAACAATTTATGGATGTCTCTATCATTATCGTGTCATACAACACTGCCGACCTGACGGTTGCCTGCCTGGAATCCGTCTTTGCGTCGCAGCGGGTCAGCTATGAGGTCTTTGTTGTCGACAATGCCTCGCAGGACGGGAGCGCCGCGATTGTCCACGAGAAATTTCCCGGTGTGAGGCTCATCGCCAACGAGGCGAACCGCGGTTTCGGGGCCGCAAACAACCAGGCGCTACGGGAATGCAGCGGCCGCTATGTGATCTTCCTGAACCCCGACACCACGGTTGAGCCGGACTCTTTTTTCAGGATGGCTACCTACATGGATGCGCATCCGGAAGTGGGCCTCGCGGGCCCCAGGGTGCTCAATCCGGACGGGACACGGCAGGACTCGGCATCAGACCGTTATCCGGGACACCGGTACGGAGCTTCAGACCTTGGCGCCCTTCCCGGGAGCATTGCCTGCGTGCTGGGGGCCTGCCAGATCGCCAGCGCGAGCCTGTTGCGCGAAATCGGCGGGTTCGATGAGGATTTTTTCCTGTACGGCGAGGACCAGGATCTTTGCCTGAGAATCCGCAAGCGCGGCTTCGAGATCGGCTTTATCGACGACGCAGTCATCATGCATCACGGGGGGCAGAGCGAGCGCGCCACCCTTCCGGCGGAGGTCGTGAGGAAGAAGATTCGTGCGGAATTGCTCTTTTACCGCAAGCACTACCGCCCGGAGACCGTGAGGAGGCTGTGCCAGAGGCAGCGCCGCCGGGCATTCTGGCGCATTCTTTCCATCCGCTTGCTGATGCCGGTGATGCCGGACAAAACTGAAGCGCAGGGGAAATTAGCCAGATACCGGGTGATTCGCGAAGAGGCCGGGGCGTCACCGGAATTAACAAACAGTTTTTAAGGAACAGAATGCCGCTATTGCTCGGTACCGATATAGACCAACTGGTCGAAAAGAACATACAGGGTCACGTCGCGCGCGCGGGAGGCACCGTCGACCAGCTGATCGACTATGGACGATGCCGGGTCGAGGACATCAATATTCCGGACGGCGGCTTCGGCAAGGTGCTGCAGACCGGCCGACGGGCCGCCTCGGCAAAATCCCTCTCCATCCTGAAGCGGCATCTCAAGCAGGAGTTCAAGTTCCTCGTGCACGGTCCGAGAATTCCAAGGGATCGCAAGACGATAGTCCTGGACATGCACGATGCCCATGCCATGCCGGAGCTGCACAACCGGTACGACGCCGCAATATCGTCGAACCTGATCGAGCATTCCCCGAACCCCATCGGGCTGCTGCTCAACTTCTACTTCATTACCAGGAAAACCGGCCACCAGTTCCATGCCATCCCGCACTACGCCTACACCTATGACCGGTTCAGGAAGCCGACCCCTCTGGAGCACTTCGTGGAAGATTTTGAAAACCGGGCCGGCTACGCTGATACCACCCACGTCGAGGACTACCGGCAGTCGGCCATCGAAAAAGACGGCTGGCAGAGGCGGTTCCATGAAACCTATCCCCTGGAATATCCGTTCATCCACTTCCATGTGTTCGACGAGCACAACACGAAGGCCCTGCTGTCATATGTGTTTCAGGACGTGACCGTGGATGTTTACAAGACCGAGAGGTTCTCGGACAACGTTGCCCTGTGCAGCAATTCGCTGAATCCCGAGTTCGCCGAAAAATACAAAAAGTTTCTGCAGGAGATGGGGGAATAATGACGAATCTCCACACGAACAGCATGCCGAGCGCAGCCTCCCTTGAGCACCTTCTGGGCAGCAAACACTTCCGTTATGCGCGCCTCGCCATCGAAGGCATGGACAACGAGCCGGTCTTCGCGCGAAACGCCCCCGGCCAGCGGGAAGAGGAAATCTGCCTGTTCCACGAATCGGTGCCGTCGGGCGATGCCTACGTAGCGCTGCTTGCCGACCGCATCGAGGCGGGGATAAAAAATCACTCCTCCCTTCCGGTCGTCCGTTTTGCCGACGGGGAGTACGCGTTCTACAGCGGCTCGCTGAAATGCAACGGCCTCTACCGGCAGGCCGAATCGGTGGCCGCGATCAAGGCGGCATTCCCCGCGCACGCGGAAGCGCTACGCTATCTGGCCGCCTCGGGCATCCTGGCGCCGCTGGTCTTTCCCGGCAACACGCGGGAGCGCCGTGGGCTGCGTGCCCTGTTCGGCAAGAAAGACGGCAGGGACTGGGCCATCCATTTCCTGAAATTCCTCGCACGCCATGAGATCAGGCTTGCACAAACAAACTACATCCCGTTCTACTGCGTCTACGCCTACCTTTCGAGCACCCGGTTTGCCAAGGCAGTTGACGGCAAAACGGTGTGCGTCGTCAATTCCGATTTCAACGAGGCGGCATGCACAGCATGGTTCGAGCGGGCGGGATCGCGCCCCAGGCTGGTCCATGTGCCGATACCGGCTTCCTATGTCGCCACGCAATGGGATTTCATGCGCGAAGAGGCTTTTCAGCATGTTCCGGAAAATCCGGATTGCTTCATGGTGGGAGCAGGCGTCGGCGCGCTCGAGGTGTGCGTGGACGCAGCACGCCGCTTTTCTGCGCCGGCGATCGATTCGGGACATATCCTCAACATGATGAACGACCTCGAGAGCAAGTCCGCCGGGCCGCGCCTCTATACCTTCCGCCGATGAGCAGCGCTTTCCGCATGCTCAGACGCTCCTTCCGCGCATGGCGCAACCGCCGCCGCCTGGAGCGGGAAGAGACGCACTACCGCAACAGCTTCTGCCAGCACGGCCTCTCGATTCCCGGAGAAACGGAAATCCGTGCGCGGATTGCCCTTCGCCTTCCGGGCAGAACGCCCAAGGCGAAGGGCGATCTGCATATCCTCGCCATCTACCACAACTACAACTGGGAAGGTCCGTCGCTTGGCCCGTCGCTGGCGGCTTTCGGGGAGGTGAAACACCTGGACTGGCGCGACCCCGCGCTTGCCGCAGGCAAGCAGCCGGGTGATGCCGGCTGGAGGGAGGCAATGAACGCGGGGTTGCTGCGGACGGTGCAGGCCTGGGCTGTGGAGCGGCCGTTCGACGCGGTGTTCACCTATCTTTCCGGCGAGCAGGTGGATTCCGGCGCCCTAGAGAAACTGCGCGGGTTCGGTGCGCCGATGGCCAACCTCGCCCTGAACGACAAGGAGACGTTCGTCGGCAGGGTGCGCGGTGGTCATGCGGCGGGCGCCAGGGACATCTGCCGCCACTTCGATCTGTGCTGGACCAGCACCATCGACGCGCTCGAGAAATACGTCGTCGAAGGCGCCACGCCGCTCTACCTTCCGGAGGGCGCGAATCCGGGCATCCACCGGCCCTACGACGAGGAAAAGGTGTATGACGTTTCCTTCGTCGGGCAATGCTACGGCAACCGTCCCGGGGTCGTCGCCAGGCTGCGCGAAGCTGGCGTGCGCGTGGAAGCCTTCGGCCCCGGCTGGCCGAGCGGCCCGCTGACCATGGAGGAGATGGTGCGCACCTGGTCGCGCAGCAAAATCAACCTCGGCTTCGGCGGGGTGCTGGGGCACAATGAGACGTTTTGCCTGAAGGGGCGGGACTTCGAGGTGCCGATGAGCGGCGGGCTCTACCTCACCGAGCACCACGAAGAGCTGCTGCCGTTCTACGAGATCGGCCGCGAGATCGTCACCTACACCGGCTTCGGCGATCTCCTGGAAAAAATTCGCTGGCTGTTGTCCGATCCCGAGCAGGCGGAGATAATCCGCCGCGCAGGCCGGGTTCGCGCTTTGCGGGAGCATAGCTGGGAAATGCGTTTTGACCGGGTGTTCCGGATGCTGGGCGCACTGGACTGAGAATATTGGAGGAACTGTATGTCGCAAAAAAAAGGATTTTTCCGGTCATTGAAACGTCAGTATGATCGCCGCCGCCGGGAACGGCGCTTCTGCGAGGAGACCCTGCGGGGAGGGTATTCCTTGCCGCCACAGTCGGTAAAACTGGCGGTGATTCGGCACAATATCCCGAACCCCCGCCCGCATGTGTTTGTCGAGACGGGAACCTATTTCGGCGATACGGTGGCGGCCATAAAGGACATGTATTCGAACGTGATTTCGATCGAGGTTGACGAGACGCTCTACAAAAAAGCCTGCATGCGGTTTGCGGCTGACAAGAATGTTCATATCGTGCATGGAGACTGTGCACGGGAATTGCCCGCAATACTCGCCTCGCTGGGAGAGCCGGCGGTGTTCTGGCTGGATGGTCATTACAGCGGCGGAGAGACCGGCAAGGGAGAGATCGAAGACCCGATCCTTATCTCGTTGAACCAGATTGCAGCATCCCCGATCAGGGGACATGTGATCTTCATTGACGACGCGCGGACTTTCGATGGGCGCGAGGGGCATCCCGATCTTTCGGAAGTTTTGAATTGCATCAAGAAGATCGATAGCCGCTATATCATCCGGGTGCAGAGCGATATTATCGTTGCCACGGTAGTTCCACTCCAGGTTTGTTGAAGGTGCCGAGGGGTGATTGGTTGTTAATCTGTCTTTTCAGTGGACTTTACTATTTCAGGTTTTATCAAAAGGGTTATTGATATGAAGACTGCTGCTGATTTATCCGGCTATAAGAAAAATATAACTTCGCAATTTGGAGAGGACGGGATTATCGAAGAAATCCTGAACCGTATTGGGATTGAGAATGCGTTTTGCGTTGAGTTTGGGGCATGGGATGGCAAGCATTTCAGCAATACATGGCAGTTGTGGCATGACAAGGCATGGAGTGCTGTTCTAATAGAAGGCAATCCTGATAAGGTGGTGCAACTTGAAAAAAGCTTGGCGGAATTTAAGAAAGTTGTCGCATGTTGTGCATACGTCGGCCTCGCGGGCGAGAATACTCTGGATGCGATTCTGGAGAAGGTTGGCGCACCGCGAATTATTGACGTGCTGTCCATCGACATTGATGGAAATGACTACCATGTCTTCGAATCAATCAATTTATTTTCCGCAAGAGTGGTGCTGGTTGAGTTTAATCCGACAATTCCTCCACATGTCGAATTGGTTGCTGCGCCGGGGAATTATTTCGGTTCATCTGCATTGAGCATTTGCAAGTTGGCTAAGGCAAAAAATTATTCGCTGGCAGCCTGCACTACTGCAAATCTTATCTTCGTGAGAAATGCCGATTTCGATAAGCTGGGTTTTGATGAGCCAATGCTGGCCGAGATTATGCCAACTGACTGTTTGACATATGTTATAACTGCTTTTGACGGAACAAGCTACTTGTCCCGCAGGCCACCTTATAAGGATTTAAGAAAACCGTCGTTGTGGGGTCTACTTAAGGCCTATGGCAGAAATTTACTCGGAAAAAAGAACGATGATTTTGTGGTGTTGAAAAAGCAGATGGATACGATTACTCCTGTTTCAATTTATTCTGGGTTCTGAACAGCGACTCTCTTCTTCAAGTATTTGAAGGGCGGCTTGGGCGACGGGTTCGGCTGCAAGCTCATCGAGGCAGCGGCTCCTTCCGCTTCCCTCGCATCCCATCATGCTGCACGGGAGGCAATCCATCACGGGACTCACGATCCGGTGGCGCTCGTTGATGACACGCCATGCCCGCCAGTCGGAAGGGCCGTGTACCGTGACCGTCGGGGTGTCCAGTGCCGCGGCAATGTGCGGCGCGGCACTATCGACGCCCAGATGCAACGAGCTCATGGAAATCACCGCCGCAAGCTCGCCGAGGGTGGTCTTCCCGGCCAGATTGAAAGCTCTTTCTTCACGCCCCGCAACAATGTCCTGGCAGCCGGCCGCTTCTTCCGGAGATCCGATCAATACGGCCGGTATGCGATGCGCCTCCCATATCCGGTCTATTACCTCTTTCCATTTCGCATTATCCCATTCCTTGTATTTCCAGCGCGAAAATGGATTGACTGTCACCATGCAGGTTCCGGGGGCAAGCCCGGCTTCCTCGAGCAGAGCCGTGGCGCGCAGCCGGTCGTCCGGTGCGATGTAGAGCCGCGGCGTGGAATCTTCCGTGGTGATGCCAAGCTCGCGCACGACGCGCAGGGATTGATCCGCGCCGGGATGAACGGGCGGCGGTGCAACCTTGAGGTCGCGGATGATTTTCGTAAACAGGGCTTCATGCCAGAACTGCTTCTTGACTCCCTGGCAGCCGATCCGTTCCGGCGCTCCCGTAAGGAACGAGAGGATCGCTCCGCGGTCTCCGGTCCGCAGATCGATCACGAAGTCGTAATGCTTCTGCCGCAGACGCCGCGCGAATGAAACAAACTCGCGCAGGCGGCGGAACAGGGAGCCGCGGGTTCTTGCAGTCTCTATGACTTCGTGAACATTCGGGTCGGCGGCCAGCAGGGAGCCATATGGCCTGAAAACCAGGATGGATACGCGGGCACCCGGGCAGGATTCTTTTGCGGCGCGGATCGTCGGAGCGGTGAGGACAACATCACCGATGTCTCCCAATTGGATCAGAAGAATGTTGCGGGGCATGTGAAGATAGGGATAAATCCTGTGCTGTTTTATGCTTGCTTGTCTTTTGCCAGAGCCACGAAGTTCGAGGCGAGGAACTGCTCGCATTCCTCGTTGTATTTGGTGATTTTTATTAAAAATCCGGAGGGAGCAACCCTGTAGATATCCATATTCGTATCTTTGAAGAAATGCCAGTAGTCCCGGAAAAATCTGCGTGTATCGACATTGCAGCCCCCAAACTCGAAGAGAATGATATCTATCACATTTTTTGCGATCATGTTTCTTGAGCCGTACAAGGCATCCAGTTCATGGCCTTCTATATCGAGCTTCAGCAAGTGGATGTGCTCGATACCGTTTTCCTCGCAATAATTGTCCAGGTTTTCTATCCTGACGGTCTCGGACTGGTCAAAGTGAATTCCGTAGTGATCCAGATCCCTTTTGGTAAGGGATGCACCCTCGGCGCCCTGCGCGTTGTAATACAAGACCATCTCGGTACGCTCTTTTCCCAGCCCGACGTTGTTCAGTATTATTTTCGGATCGATGGGGCTGTTGGCCGTCAGTATCTTGAAGGTTTCGCGGCCGGGTTCAAAGCAATGGATCTGGCAATCCTTACCCTTGGTTTTTTCCAGGGTGAATTTGAGGAACTGGCCCTTGTTGGCGCCGACATCGAAAATGCAATAAGGGGGCTGGCAATGCCGGCTCAATAAGTCGAATACCACGAATTCACCGCTGTTGCAGAAGTCGCCGCCCGAGCCGATTCCCATGGCGTGATTCAGGACGCGCACCTGCTTTGCCATCAGGCGCTGCACAAAGGCATTGCGGGAAATCTTGACCAGGAAATCTTTGTAAAGTCCCATGAATAATTTCTCTTATTTTGTGAACTGGAAGAGACCACAGCCGTATTTTGCGTCCCGTCCTATGCCGGGGTCGACATCTTTCAGGAAGCGGCCCTTGTCGTTGACAAACGAGAATTCAACAAGCTTCAGCCCCGAAAAATATTCCAGGATCTGCTCGGTGGAGTGGATGCGGTGTGCATTGAAGCAAACACGTGGCCTGCCGATGGGCAAGCCAAAGTAAAGATTCCCGCCGGGGGCGAGAACCCGCTGAAGCTCCCGGCATGCCTTGACCGTGCCCAATGGATCGAGCGGATCGCCATAGCGGCCCAGCCCGATATGCTCGGCTACGTGCAGGCATGAAAGCGAAGAAACCGATCCGTCCGGATAGGGCATTCCGAGGATGGAGCCCGGCTTGCTATCAAGGTTGGGCAAGTCGGTGACCAACGGTCGAATGTCAATGAAAGTTACCCGGGTGATCGTGGAAAGGAAGCCCACGTAATCGACCTTGGAGCCGACGTCGACGTGAGCTTCGACGCCGCTCTCGAGTATTTTCCGGAAGGCCCATATATCCTGATAAAAATAGTGCGTGTCGAATGCAGTCGTCGAAGTCCGCTCATCCAATATCGGATATAAGTCGCGCATGGAGATGTCTTCCGCGCCTTCCATGCTCTTGTACTGGCGAAGTTCGGAAAAGAACGAAGCATATTTCGGGATATTTTTGAGCCTGAGCTTGAATTTCATTTTGAGGAGTTTCTGAATGGGGGGATCAACATGCGTTTTGGACTACAAGATCCTGCGGAAGTAATCCACGGTTTCCTTGAGCCCGTCTTCCAGATGGACTCGCGGCGCCCAACCGAGCGTGCCCTGCGCAAGGGTGATGTCCGGCTGCCTCTGGCGGGGATCGTCCTGGGGCAGCGGCTTGTGAACCAGCTTGCTGCTTGAGCCGGCGATCCTGAGGATGGTTTCCGCCAGTTCGAGCATGGTGTACTCGCCCGGGTTGCCAAGGTTGACCGGCCCGGTGAGCGACTCATCGGAGCCCATCAGGCGGATGAAGCCCTCGATCATGTCGTCCACGTAGCAGAAGCTGCGGGTCTGCTGCCCGTCGCCGTAGATCGTGATGTCCTCGCTGCGGAGGGCCTGCACGATGAAGTTGCTCACGACCCGCCCGTCGTTGGGGTGCATCCTCGGGCCGTAGGTATTGAAGATGCGCGCGACCTTGATGCTCAGGTTGTGCTGGCGGTAGTAGTCAAAGAACAGGGTCTCGGCGCAGCGCTTGCCTTCGTCGTAGCAGGAGCGCGGGCCGATGGGATTGACGTTGCCCCAGTAGCTTTCCTGCTGCGGATGCATCACCGGGTCGCCGTACACCTCGGAGGTCGAGGCCTGGAAAATCCGCGCCTTGACCCGCTTGGCGAGGCCGAGCATGTTGATCGCGCCGTGCACGCTGGTCTTGGTCGTCTGCACCGGGTCGAACTGGTAGTGCACCGGCGAGGCCGGGCACGCGAGGTTGTATATTTCATCGACCTCCACGTACAGCGGGAAGGTGACATCGTGGCGCATGAGCTCGAAATAGGGATTGCCGACCAGGTGCGCGATGTTCGTCTTGCTGCCGGTGAAGAAATTGTCGACGCACAGGACATCGTTGCCATCCCTGATCAGCCGGTCGCAAAGATGGGAGCCCAGAAAACCGGCGCCCCCGGTAACCAATATGCGTTTCATCGTGCCCTTCCTGAAAAATCTGTTACGCTATTTTACAGGTAAACACGGCGGGAAAGCGCGATGGCGATTTATGCGGTGGGCGATGTGCAGGGCTGCTATGACGAGCTGGCGCAGTTGCTGGAGCAGGTGCGCTTCGACCCGGCGCAGGACAGGCTGTGGCTGGTCGGCGACCTGGTGAACCGCGGGCCGGGCTCGCTGGAGGTGCTGCGGCTGGTCCGGTCGTTAGGTGACAGCGCGATCACCGTGCTCGGCAACCACGACCTGCACCTGATCGCCGTCGCGGAAGGCATCGGCGAACTGCACCGCACCGACACCCTGGACGGCATCCTCAACGCGCCGGACCGCGACGAACTGCTGCACTGGCTGCGCCATAGGCTCCTGCTGCATGCCGAGGGAAGCTACGTGCTCGTGCACGCCGGGCTGCTGCCGCAATGGAGCGTGGCGCAGGCCGCGAGCCTCGCGCGCAAAGTCGAGGCCGCGCTGCGTGCCGACGACTACGTCACCTTCCTCGAGCATATGTACGGCAACGCCCCGCATGGCTGGGACGACAGCCTCACCGGCTACAAGCGCCTGCGCGTCATCGTCAACGCCTTCACCCGCATGCGCATCTGCACGGTGGAGGGCGAGATGGAATTCAAGTTCAAGGGCGAGATGCCGGACATCCCGCAAGGCTACCTGCCGTGGTTCGATATCCCCGATCGCGCCAGCCGCGATGCCACCGTTGTCTTCGGCCACTGGTCGGCGCTCGGCCTGCTGCTCCGCAAAAACGTCATCGCGCTCGACACCGGCTGCCTGTGGGGCGGCACGATGAGCGCCATCCGGCTCGACGACCGGCAGCTGTTCCAGGCAGCTTGCAACAACCCGGTGGCGAAGCATTGGTGATGACTACGCAGGTACTATTACCCCCCTGTATACCGCCGGTTGGCCATCAGACTGTTTGAGAAAAGTTTTATTTGGCATCTTAATAATCAACTGTGGCTTTATAATGCTCCCATGCAGAGGTGGCGTTCCGTGTAACAACGCCATTGGAAGGAGCGGACCATCAGTTTTCATCTCTTCCTGCATTTCCAATCTCTTGAGTTGGGCACACCATCGGTATGCAATGTCAAGCAAGGGCGGCATATGGGAGTGTCATCGGTTTGTTCGATATTTTTAATTCGATGGGCAGTTTTTTGAAACAGAAAGATATTTGCGCGACTATTCTTGCAGGCGGCAGTGGTAGCCGCCTGTGGCCGCTATCGCGTCAGCACTTGCCCAAGCAATTTCTTCCACTGGATGGCGACGTATCGTTGCTTCAAGCCACCATCGACCGCCTGTCCCCGCTAATCGATGCCGAAAATATCCTGATCGTTACCCAGGAGGCACTTGCCAAAGGCGAGGCCTATCACGCCCTCCAGCCTTATCAGAGCATCTTTGAACCCGTCGGTCGCAACACCGCGCCAGCCATCGCACTGGCGGCGGCTTATCTGATGTCAGATGGTTCCGACCCCATCATGGTCGTGCTGCCGGCCGACCACGTCATCAAGGATGAGGTGCGTTTCCGCGCGCATTTAGGTGCTGCGATTGAAGCCGCCGAAAGCGGCAAGCTCGTCACTTTCGGCATCCAGCCCACCCGGCCGGATACCGGGTTTGGCTACATCAAAATCAGGGGCGGCCTGGTTCATGCCTCCGGCGTCTATGAAGTCGAGCGGTTTACCGAAAAACCGGACAGAGCCACTGCCGAACAATTCATAAGGGAAGGCAATTACTACTGGAACTCGGGCATGTTTGTCTGGCGTGCCTCGGTGATCCTTGCTGAAATTCGGCAATACCTGCCGGCAGTATATGAAGTGATTCAAGCCATCGTTGCCGAGAGCCGCGCTGCAGGAACGTTCCAGCAGGCCGTCGATAGGCATTTTGCGGCCATGCCTTCCATCTCCATCGATTACGGCGTACTGGAAAAATCCGGCCACGTATCGCTGATCCCCTGCGATATCGGCTGGAATGATGTGGGAAGCTGGCAGGCCGTGCATGAAATCTCCAGCAAGGATGAAAACGGCAATGCCCTGCAGGGCAACGTCATCGCGCTGGGCTGCAAAAACAGCTTGGTTCGCGCCGAGAAAAGGCTGGTTGCCGCCATCGGCCTTGAGGATATTTGCGTTGTCGAAACCGCCGACGCCGTGCTCGTTTCAAAGAGCGACCAGACGCAGCGCGTGCGCGAAGTCGTCGATATCCTGCATAAAAACGGTGCCACCGAGCATGTCTATCATGCCAAGGTCAACCGGCCATGGGGCAGTTATACTGTCCTCGAGGAAGATCCGGATGGCTTCAAAATCAAGCGCATTGAGGTTGCCCCTGGTGCGCGCCTCAGCCTGCAGAGTCATAGTCGGCGCTCCGAACACTGGGTGGTGGTGTCAGGCACCGCAACCGTCACCAACGGCGACGAGGTAATTACGGTGCGGAAAAACCAGAGCACCTACATTCCGATAGGCGCAACACACCGACTCGAGAATCTGGGTACCGAACCGCTGCATATCGTTGAAATCCAGGTCGGTGAATACCTTGGGGAAGACGATATTCAGCGTTACGAAGACAACTACGGCAGATAGCCGCACAGGAAGGAGTATCGAATGAGCCAGGCCAAAAAAGTTGCCTTGATTACCGGCGTGACCGGCCAGGACGGCGCATACCTTGCCGAACTGTTGCTCGACAAAGGCTATGAGGTGCACGGAATGAAGCGCCGCAGCTCCATGTTCAACACCGCTCGCATCGATCACCTGTTTCACGACATGCATGAGAAAGGCCTGCCGTTCTTCCTGCATCACGGCGACATGACCGATTCTTCCAGCCTGGCGCATATCATCCAGAAGGTGCAGCCGGACGAGATATACAACCTTGCGGCACAAAGCCACGTGGCGGTGTCGTTCGAAGAGCCGGAATACACGGCCAACTCCGATGCGCTGGGCGCCTTGCGCATCCTGGAAGCGATCCGCATCCTCGGCATGGAAAAGAAAACCCGCTTCTATCAGGCATCCACTTCTGAGCTGTATGGCTTGGTGCAGGAAACACCGCAGAAGGAGACGACGCCGTTCTATCCGCGCAGCCCCTATGCGGTGGCCAAGCTCTATGCCTACTGGATCACCGTCAATTACCGCGAAGCCTATGGCATGTATGCCTGCAACGGCATCCTGTTCAACCACGAGTCGCCGATACGCGGCGAGACCTTCGTCACGCGCAAGATCACGCGCGCGCTGGCGCGCATCAAGCTAGGCCTTCAGGAATGCCTCTATCTCGGCAACCTGAATGCGCTGCGCGACTGGGGGCACGCCAGGGACTATGTCGAGATGCAATGGCTGATGCTGCAACAGGAACAGCCGGAAGATTTCGTCATCGCCAGCGGCGTGCAATACAGCGTGCGCGATTTCGTGAATGCGGCGGCCAGGGAACTCGGCATGGACATTACCTGGCGCGGCAAGGGGGTGGAAGAGAAGGGCTTCGACGACGCCGGAAAATGCATCGTTGCCGTTGATCCGCGCTACTTCCGGCCTACAGAAGTGGAGACGCTGCTGGGCGATGCCAGCAAAGCGAAGAACAAGCTCGGCTGGACGCCAAAGATTACATTTGATGAGCTGGTGAGCGAAATGGTGCGCGAAGACCTCAAGGGGGCGGAGCGCGACGAACTGGTGAAGAGACATGGCTACAATGCCGTGGGACATCACGAATAACCTGCCTGCCTTTCCCCTCATGGAACAAGATAGCAAGATTTACATCGCGGGCCATCGTGGCCTGGCCGGCTCCGCCTTGATGCGGCAACTGCAAGCCAGGGGCTACCATAAACTCATTACGCGTACACACACCGAGCTTGACTTGACCGACCAGGCCGCGGTGCGCGACTTTTTTTCTGCGGAAAAACCGGAATATGTCCTGCTGGCTGCAGCAAAAGTGGGCGGCATCCTTGCCAATAATACCTACCCTGCAGAATTCATCCGGCAGAACCTGGCGATCCAGACCAATGTCATCCATGAGGCCTGGTGCAGCAAGGTCAAACGCCTGTTGTTTCTGGGTTCGTCCTGCATCTATCCGAGAGACTGCCCGCAGCCCATCAGGGAAGAATATCTGCTTACCGGTCCGCTCGAGCCGACCAACCGGCCTTATGCGGTGGCCAAGATAGCCGGTATTGAAATGTGCTGGTCATATAATCGCCAATACGGCACGAAGTACCTTGCCGTTATGCCAACCAATTTGTATGGGCCGGGCGACAATTACGACCTGGAAAACTCACATGTACTGCCTGCATTGATCCGCAAGATTCACGAAGCCAAACAGCGCGGCGACAAGGAAGTGGTCGTTTGGGGTACCGGCGCGCCACGGCGGGAGTTCCTTTACAGCGATGACATGGCAGATGCCTGTTTGTACCTCATGAATTTGCCTGAAAGGCAGGCAGCTGGTTTATTTGCCCAAGATCGGCCGCCACTCGTGAATATCGGTTGCGGAGCGGACCTGACGATCCGGGAACTGGCTGAATTGGTCAAGAGGGTGGTCGGGTTCGATGGTGAGCTTGTGTTTGATACTGCAAAGCCGGATGGAGCTCCTCGCAAGCTGCTGGATGTTGGCCGCATGGCCGGATTGGGCTGGTCAGCAACGGTGCCGCTGGAAAAAGGCATAAAGCAGGCATACGCAGACTATTTGAAAAGCGCCCACTAGTCATTACCCTGTAATTTCCGCCAGCAACTCCACCATCATCTCCTCCGCCTGCCGCGCATACCCTCCGCCGAAAAGATTCGTATGGTTGAGGATGTGGTACAAGTTATACAACCCCCTGCGCACCGCATAGCCCGCATCCAGCGGATATGCGGCGCGATAGGCGGCGTAGAAATCGGCGGGGTAGCCGCCGAACAGCTCGGTCATCGCGAGATCGCATTCGCGGTCGCCGTAGTAGGGTGCTGAGTCGAAGACCACCGGCGTGCCGTCCGCGAGGAAGGCGTGATTGCCGCTCCACAGGTCGCCGTGCAGCAGTGCGGGCTGCGGGGTGTAGCCCGTGAAGAAGGCGGGCAGGGTATCGAGCAGCTTCTCGCCGAGCGTCTGCAGCCTGCCGCCGTGGCCGTTCCGCGCCACGAGGCGTAACTGGAAGCCGAGGCGTTGCTCGCGCCAGAACGTTATCCAATTATCTTCCCAGCCGTTCGGCTGCGGCGTCGTGCCGATGAAGTTGTCCTGCGCGAAGCCGAATCGTTCGTTCGTGCTGCGATGCAGCGCGGCGAGCTGTGCGCCGAGGAGGCGCGCATCGCCGCGCGGATTCAGTTCCAGGTATTCCAGCACGAGGAAGCTATGCGCGCCTGCCGTGCCGTGCGCAATTGGTTGCGGCACGCGGAGGGTTTGCGTCGCGGCGATGGCTTCGAGGCCGGCCGCCTCCGCGGCGAACATCGGTTGATGGCGCGCGTCGTTGAGCTTGACGAAGAACTGCCGCCCGTCCTGCCCGCAGATGAGAAAAGTCTGGTTGATGCAGCCGCCGCCGGTTGCCGCATGTGACATGAGCCGGAAGGGCTGCCGTGTCGCCGAGGCGATGGCGGCCGAGATGGCCGGCCAATCCGTCATCAGGGCTTGGGTGGTTCTTTCGGGGTGTCTTTGGCCGGTTCTTTCGGCGTTTCGGCCGCGGTCTCATGCTCGACGCGCGCCTCGCCACGCTTGCGCAACACGCGCACGCGCTCGCCGACCTTGAACTCGTCCGGCTTGCCGGGCTGCATCACGTAGGTGCTCTTGCCTTCCTCGCCGTCCAGCTTGACCCAGATTTCCAGGCCGGATTTGGTGGCGATGCCGGACTGGTTGCCGAGCGTGCTGCCGAGCACGCCGCCGAGGATGGTGCCGACTACTGCCCCGCGCCCGCCGCCGGTATTCGAGCCGCCGACCTGGCCGAACAGGCCGCCGAGGGAGGTGCCGCCGCCGGAGCTCGCGTCCAGTTCGATCGGCGTGACGCTTTCAACCACGCCGCGCTTGATGGTGGCGACATTGTTGGCGTCGCCATTGCTGCCGACGCCGCCCTGCCGGTCGCTGGCGCATCCGGCCAGCAGCAGGGCGATGAGGAGCGGAAGGATGCGCATGATTTACAGCGGCACGTCGAAGCCGAAGTGCTGCTTGAACTGCGCCCTCAGTTCGTCGCGGGTAGGCGCATGGTTCTGCCCGCCGCGGCTCGCGATCTTGATGGTGCCGAGCAGCGAGGCCAGGCGTCCGGTGGTTTCCCAGTCCCAGCCTTGCTGGATGCCGTGCAGCAGGCCGGCGCGGTACGCGTCGCCGCAGCCGGTAGGGTCGGTCAGCGCGGCTGCCTTGGCGCAGGGGATGGCGATCTCCTTGCCGCCGGCGTAGATGGTCGAGCCTTCGCCGCCGCGGGTCATGATGAAGGCGCGCGTCATTTTGGCGAGTTCCTCGATCTTCTTGCCGGTCTTGTCCTGCAGCAGTTGCGCCTCGTAGTCGTTCACCGTCACATAGTCGGCCTGCTCGATGAAGCGCAGCAGTTCATCCTTGCCGAACATCGGCATGCCCTGGCCCGGGTCGAATATCCACGGGATGCCCGCCTCGCGGAATTCGCGCGCGTGCTGCAGCATGCCCTCGCGACCGTCCGGCGAGACGATGCCGAGGCTGACGTTCTCCGCGTCGCCGACATGGTTGCGCTCGGAGAAACTCATCGCGCCGGGATGGAAGGCGGTGATCTGGTTGTCGTCCAGGTCGGTGGTGATGAACGCCTGGCCGGTGTAGCTGTCCCGCACATGGCGGATATGCGCCTGCGACAGGCCGAGCTTTTCCAGGCGCGCCGCATAGGGGTCGAAGTCGTCGCCCACCGTCGCCATGATCATCGGCTTGCCGCCGAGCAGCTTCAGGTTGTACGCGATGTTGCCCGCGCAGCCGCCGAACTCGCGGCGCATCTCCGGGACGAGAAAGGCGACGTTCAGGATGTGGATCTTCTCGGGCAGGATGTGTTTCTTGAATTGATCCTGGAACACCATGATGGTGTCGTAGGCCATCGAACCGCAAATCAGCGTGTGCATCGCAAAACCCTAAATAGATTGAGAGGCGCAAATTGTATCACTGGAGCGGCGGTTGTCTGCTGCGGCGAACGGTGCGATAAGGCATAATCCCGCCACAAAAAATTCAGGGGGAACACCATGCCGTTGCCGATATTCCGCACCAAGCCGATCAACACCGACGATGCCGTCTGCGACACCGGGCTGAAGCGCTGCCTGAGCGCCTTCGACCTCACTTTGCTCGGCGTCGGCGCGATCATCGGCACCGGCATCTTCGTGCTGACCGGTATCGCCGCGGCCAACCAGGCCGGCCCGGCGGTGGTGCTGTCCTTTATCATTTCCGGTTTCGCTTGCGCCTTCGCCGCGCTGGCCTACGCGGAGCTGGCTGCCGCCGTGGGCGGCTGCGGCAGCGCGTACGGCTACAGCTACGTCGCGTTCGGCGAGATCGTCGCGTGGGTGATCGGCTGGATATTGCTGCTGGAATACAGCGTGTCGGTGGCGGCGGTCGCCAACGGCTGGTCGGGCTATTTCAACAACGCGCTCTCCGCGATGGGCATGGGCCTGCCGGAGGCGCTCACCAAATCGCCGGCGCTCGGCGGCATCATCAACCTGCCCGCCGCTTCCATCATCCTGATCCTGATGGGGCTGCTCATCGTCGGCGTCAGGCAGAGCGCGCAGCTCAACACCGCGATGGTGTTCGTCAAGGTGTCGGCCATCGCCATCTTCGTCAGCATCGCCGCGTTCAACGTCGATCCGGCCAACTGGCAACCGTTCATGCCCTACGGCTGGTTCAACACCCTGCCGGACGGCAAGACCACCGGCGTGCTCGCGGGCGCGTCGCTGGTGTTCTTCGCCTATGTCGGCTTCGACGCCGTCTCGACCGCGGCAGAGGAGGCCAAGAACCCGCAGCGCGACCTGCCGGTCGGCATCATCGCCTCGCTCGCCTTCTGCACCGTGATCTACATCATCGTCTCCGGCTTGCTGACCGGCATCGTGCCCTACACCAGCCTCGGCGTATCCTCGCCGGTCGCGCATGCGCTGCAAATGCTTGGCTACAACTGGGCCTCGGCGCTGGTCGCCACAGGCGTCATCGCGGGGCTGACCACCGTGATGCTTGTGCTCTACTACGCGCTGACCCGTATCATCCTCTCGATGTCGCGCGACGGGCTGATGTCGCCATTCCTCTCCAAGGTCGACCCCGAAAGAAAGACGCCGGTGCGCGTGATCGTCATCACCGGCATCATCATGTCCGCCGCCGCGGGGCTATTCCCGCTCGGTGTGCTCGCGGAACTGGTCAACATCGGCACGCTGGCCGCCTTCGTGCTGGTCTGCCTCGGTGTCATCGTGCTGCGCGTGCGCCATCCGGACCTGCCGCGCCCGTTCAAGAATCCGTTCGGCCACCTGTTCCCGGTGCTCGGCATGGTCTCCTGCGCCGCGCTCATGGCCTTCCTTCCGGCACAGACCTGGCTGCGCTTCATCGTCTGGCTGACCCTCGGCGTGATCATCTATTTCACCTATTCCATCCGCCACAGCAGGCTGGCGCGCGACTAGAGCCGCTATTCGCGCGGGGATTTTTCCGCGCCTTCGAGGCGGACGATCATGTCCACGACGAACTGCCGGAAGGACTCGTTTTCCGCGAGCTGTTTGCAGAATTCTGCGTCGTCTTTCAGCAGCAAGTCGGCGATGCGCGTGAGCGCGGCGCCCAGCTCGGCGCGCATCGCGTCCGGTACGTTCTTCCTTGCCTCCTGATAGCGCGGGTCGGCGGCGACCCTGGGCGCCATGTCCTCGGCAATCTGGCGCGCGATGCGGTTGCTGTCGGCGAAGAGCGCGCCGAATGGTTTGCCCATGCGGAAATTGTCCGCTCCCTTCCCGGCGGCGCGCTCCCCTTTCACCCTGTACACCTTCAGCGGATAGGGGATGTCGCGGAGTTGCCCTTCCCCCAGGCTCCTGCAACCGAAATGCTTTGCCACCAGGCGATAGGTGTCCGCGCTCAGCGCGACTTCGCCGCTCTTCACCGCGAGGCGCAGGCGAATGGCGAGCCCCGATGTCAGGCCGATGGTGTCGGGAATGCCCGCGGCCGTGCCTGCGACGATCAGGCCGGTGTGGACGCCTGCGCGCACTTCGAGGGAGGGCGTCGCTTCGGCCGCGCACGCCAGCGCGGCCTGCACCGCCTGGCGCGCGGCGCTCTCGTCGGATACCGGATAGCCGAAATAGGCCAGCAAGCCGCCGCCGTGCGCCTGGACGATATGTCCGGAGAAGCGCTGGATGATGCCGGTGCAGCACTTCTGGGGCGTTTGCAGCAGGGATAGGGCCCTGCTTGGATTTCCGGTCCGGGGGGACAATTCGCAGTACAGGACCGTCACGTGATGCCGCTCCGCCGAGAGCGGCGGAACGGAGGAGACCGGCGGCTTTCCTTTTGCATAGGCCCGATCCGGCTGGAATTCGCCTTTGCGGATGCGATCGGCCAGGCTCCGGGTCTTTTCGCCGGGGAGTATTCCCAGTTCTTTTTTCAGCGCGCGGCAGCAGGCGTCATACTGGGCGATGGCCGCGCCGTTCTGTCCGTTCAGCGCAAAAAGGCGGATTGCCCGGCGGTGCGCCTCCTCATTCCAGGGTTCCAGTTCTACATAGCGCAACGTGAACGGCAGCGCCCTGGTATAGGCTTTCGCCTGTTCGTGACAATCCGAGAGGCGTCCCAGCAGCGTGATGGCATGGCGGCGCATGGATTCGCGCTGCATCTGCAGCCAGTCCTCGAAATCCGGGCAGTCCGGCAGGGAAAGCTCCGCCATGAATTCCCCGCGGTAAAGCCCGGCCATGTATTCCATTTTTGCGATGCAGGGATCGCAATACTGCGGGTAGGGCGTTTCCACGCAGGCGGGCACCGTGGCGGCAAATTCCACCGTGTCCATGCGATACGGGCTGTCCGGGTTGAAGCACAGCCACTCGCGATTGGCCAGCAGGAAAGGGCGTGTGCCGGTGTCGCCGCCCAACGACTGGCGCAAATGGAAAAAAGTGTGGCGCAAATTGAATCGGGCAGCCTCGGCCGGCAAGTCCGGCCAGAAAAGTTCGGCCAGTGCTTCACGGCGGTGCTTGTGGCCTGCCTTGATCGCCAGGTAGACCAGCAGCGCAGTCATTTTTCCGCCGCTCAGGCCTGGAAGAGGCCTGGTTCCATGTCTGGCCAGAAAGGCGCCAAAGGTGGAGAGAGATAAGGTTTTCGTCATCGCGTACCTGTACCAGTTCTTTCCGGGCCGTTGATCCTGAAGGTTACCGAGCACCAACGATACACCAACTGATGGCCTGGGGGAATGGTCTGAACCAACGTTAGCCCAACGATGCGCTTTTACTGTAGCAGTGGGTTGATACGGTTCAATTATGCAGTGGCCAAGGTAGAGCATGAATACCAGCAGTTGTTTTTTCGAGAGAGTACAAGATGTTTGTCGTGAGATTGGTCAGGCAGCCTCGCTGGAATCGCTATACGAAAACCTCGTTCATTTCATTGCAAGAGCCTGCGGGTCTCCTGCTTCGGCGCTCATGACCGTTGCAACATACGGCGCAGCCAGCAACTCCTTCCGGGTTGCCCAGGGCACGGGGCGATTCTCCGATACCGCAGGCCAGACCCTGCGCGATGAGCAAGTTCAGGAATTACTGCGCGACATCACTGGCCGGCGTTCGAGCCATTATGGCCGGAACGCAGTCGGGTTCTACCTCCCATGCATCGAGAACTTTGCCGTACTTGTTTATATCGAGCTGCAGCAAGAGCTCGATGCAGAAAAAAGAGGGTTGCTCTCTTTTATCAACGACAAGGCTGCGAGCACCATCCAGGTGCACGCTCTGACCAGACGGGCGGATCGAACCGGACGCGCCATGGTTGTCGCACTCGCCAATCTTGCTGAACACAAGGATCAAGATACCGGCGAACACGTTCTGCGCGTAGCCATCATGACCGATGAGATCGTTCAGGTGTTGAATGAGCTCGGGCACTACAAAAACCTGATCACCCGTGAATTCGGGCATTTCATCAGCACCGCCAGCATTCTTCACGATGTAGGCAAGGTCTCCATTCCGGAAAGCATCCTGCAGAAACCGGGGAAACTGGATCCGCAGGAGCGGAAAATCATCGAGGAGCACACCCTGAAGGGCAAACAGGCACTGGAAAAAGCCAGCCGCATCCTCGATGGCGGCGACTATCTGCTCAGGCTTTCCGGCGAGATCGCCCTTTGCCATCACGAGCACTACAACGGCCAGGGATATCCGTCCCGGATCGCCAGCGATGAAATACCGCTTTCCGCGCGCATCGTCGGGCTGGTTGACGTTTTCGACGCGCTCGCCTCGGCAAGGCCATACAAGAAAGCATGGCCCGAGAAAGAGGTCATCGACTATATCGTCAGCCAGTCCGGCCGGCAGTTCGACCCGTTGATCGTGGAGGCTTTTCTGAAAGTCATGGACTGCCGCCGGGAGGCATCCCTGATTCGATGGACGAGCACGATGTCGGTAAAAGAGCCGTGCATGGACGATGATCACCGCGTTTTGATCGCGCTCATCAATCAACTGGCCACGGCGGAAAAGATCGGAAACCGGCGCAACATCGAGTTCGTGCTGGACGAACTGGTCGATTACGCGATTGACCACTTCAGCCGCGAAGAGCGCTATCTGCAGGATGCGGGGTATCCGTTCGAAAACCTGGTTGCACACAAGCTGCAGCATGCCGCCTTCACCGAGACCATTCAGGATATCCGCTGGCAATACCAGCATGGGTTCTGCAGAAGAATCGACCGGGAGGTGCTGCTCTTTTTGCGCGACTGGCTGGGCAAGCACATCCTTGTCGAGGACATGAAATATGCCTCATCGCTGGGCAGCGCATAGACAGCAATATTTTCAGCAAAGGGAATCACCGTGAAAACCAATTTACCCGTCACCCAGACCGAGCGCCCCTTTCCCAAGGGGGAATACATCGTCTCAAAAACCGACCTCAAGGGCATAACGACCTACGCCAACGATACATTCGTCAAAATTTGCGGGTTTTCGACCGAGGAGCTGATCGGCAAGAACCACAATGTCGTCCGCCATCCCGACATGCCGCCGCAGGCGTTCGCCTGGCTGTGGAACACCCTTAGGGACGGGCGTCCGTGGCGGGGCGTGGTCAAGAACCGCTGCAAGAACGGCGATTATTACTGGGTCGATGCGCTGGTCGTGCCGGTGCGCAAGAACGACCAGACCATCGGCTACATGTCGGTGCGCACGGAGCCGACGCGGGAACAGATTGCCGTCGCCGAACCCTTGTATAAATCGCTCAAGGCGAGCGGCGCGAGCATTCCGGAGCCCTCGCGCCGGCAGCGCATCTCGCTGTACACCAAGCTTGCCGGCCTGGTTGCCGCGATGGTTCTCCTGCAAGGGATCGCGGGGCTGATTTGGCTGCTCGGCGATGCGCTGGGGCTGCCCAAGGACGTAGCCAACAGCCTGTTGCTGCTGTCCGGCATCGGCGTCGTGGCCGCTGCGGCCACGCTGGCACTCCTGCAGAACTCCATGCTGACCGCCATCGACCGTACCACTCGGCACCTCGACCAGATCAGCCAGGGCGACCTCACCGGCGAGATTCCCATCCATCGGCTGGATGAGCTCGGCAAGCTCAACGACGGGCTGATTGCCATGCAGACCCATCTCAAGGTGATGATGGCCGAGATCGCCGAGATGGCCGGCGCGGTCGGCGATAACGCGAAAAATTTCAGCTGCGAGATGGAGGGGGTTTACCGGCAGTCGGAGCAACAGTCCGATTCCGTGTCCAACATCGCCGGCACCATGGTGGAGATGAGTGCTTCGGTAAGGGAGGTCGCCGATTCCGCGCGGGCGACCGCGGATGCAGTCGGCGAATCGGGCGATGAATTGCGCAAGGTGACGGCGCAAATGCATCAAAGCCGCGCGGCATCCAATGCCGTGGTGACTACCGTGTCCGAGGCAAGCGGCACCATGCTCAACTTGTTCCAGTCCATCCACCAGATCGGCACCATCACCCGGGGCATCAAGGAGATCGCCGAACAAACTAATTTGCTGGCGCTCAATGCCGCCATCGAGGCTGCACGCGCCGGCGAGATGGGGCGGGGCTTCGCGGTCGTGGCGGACGAGGTGCGCAAGCTGGCGGAAAGGTCGCGCGTCCAGACCGAGGAAATCGGCCGCACCGTGACGGCCATCCAGAGCGCCACCCAGATTGCGGTCGGAAGCATGGACTCCGCCGGCGAGCAGGTGAAGAAAACCGATGCCGAAATGGACGTGACCGAGAGCGAATTGCTCAAGGCGGCGGAGCATGGCGGGCGCATCATCGGCATGGCGCAGCAGATTGCGAGCGCGTCCGCGCAACAGTCGCAGGCGAGCGAGGAAGTCAGCGCCAACATCAGCAGGATAGCCGCCGCCATCGAAGCCAACCTGGCCTCCGTCGCACAGACGCGCGAACGCGCCGGCGAGCTGGATGCGACCGCCATCAAGCTGCACGAGCTGATCCATTTTTTCCGCTATATCAGATCGTGACTGCAACGGGGTACTTCGTGCAACGCAAGAAAGGGAGAGCCTGATGGCGGCGGCGCATGCCTTGGCCTGGGGCGAACAGCTGGAGACGGGGCTGGATAGCGTGGACAGCCAGCACCGGCGGCTCATCGCGATCATCAATGCGCTGAGCAGCCTGCACGAGCAGGGGGCTGCGGCCGAGGAGCTTGCGGCCGTTCTCGCCGAGCTGCGCGACTACACGGTGTACCACTTCCAGCATGAAGCCGACCTGATGCAATCCCTGCCGGTCAACCCGGCCAACCGGGAGGCTCATCTCAAGGCGCACCAGGGATTCGTCGATCTCATCGTGCGTGCCGGAGAAATGATCGCGACCAACCCCAGGGATGTCACCGACCATTTGCTGGCCTTCCTGGTGAAATGGCTGGTGCACCACATCACCGGCGTGGACGCGCGCATGGCCAGGGAAATTTTTGCGCTGCGCTCCGGTGTCGCTGCCGCGCAAGCGGGGCTTGCGGAGAATCCGCTCCACGATGCGCTCGTCGACACGGTCAGCAACCTTTACGACAGCATCGGCGCGCGCACCTTCGAGATTCTCGAATTGAACCGCCAATTGCAGATTTACCACGACGCACAGCAGGAAGAAAACGCGCTGGCGCAGGACATCATCCTGCGGCTGATGAAGCGCGGCGGTTTATCCGGCTCGCAACTGCATTACTGGTTTGTCCCCACCGCCACTTTCAGCGGCGACATCATTGCCGCTATCCCTAGCCCCGGAGACCGTTTCTATGCATTGATGGCGGATGCCACGGGCCATGGCCTTGCCGCGGCCATCACAGTTCTGCCGGTGCTGTCGACGTTCCACGCCATGGCCGAGCACGGCCATCCCATCGGGGAAATTGTTGCCGAAATCAACCGGAATTTGCGCGCAACCTTGCCGGTTGACCGTTTTGTGGCGGCTGCCCTGCTGCACATCGACGAAGCGGCGGGCACGGCCGAAGTCTGGATCGGCGGCATGCCCGATCTGCTGCTGCTGAATCCGGAGGGGATGGTGGTGCGCAGGATGAGTTCGCAGCACCTGCCGCTGGGCATCGTCGATTCCGGTGACGGTATGGCCGCCACTGCCAGGATTGCCTGGCCAGCGGGCAGCCAGATCGCGATGTATTCCGACGGCCTGATCGAGGCCTCCAGCGAGGCGGGCGAGATGTTCGGCATCGAGCGGCTGTGCAAGGCGTTGCTGGCTGCCCCCGCGGATCGGCGCGTGGCCGCAGTGCAGGATGCGGTAACGGCGCATATCGGCCCGACCGCGCCGCACGACGACATATCGCTGATGCTGATCGATTGTAAAAATGCCTGATTCTTTACGGGTCATGCGCTTGGCCTGACCGTCCATTTCACTTGTTTAACCCACCACAGCAAGCTGGCGGTGCGCGAATAGAGAACTACTGCCTGCGCCTCAGCCACGTCTTTTCGATTTCCACCGCCGCAAACAGCACCACACCGAATAGCAGGATGCGCCACCACGCCATCGCATCGAGGGCGGAGGTGCCGAACAGTCGCTGGAGCAGCGGTGCGTAGGTGAACAGCGCCTGCAACGCGACGGCTACGGCGATCGAGATGAGCACTGGGCGCGATCCGGTAAAGGTGTTTGCGCCACAGGACGACGCAAGCAGGAAACGGCAGTTGAACAGGTAGAAGATTTCACCCATGACTATCGCGTTCACTGCCGCGGTGCGCGCGGTCTCGATACTCGCGCCGTGCCCCTGTTCCCAGAGGAAGAAGCCCAGCGCGCCGGCCACCATCAGGCATGACACCAGAAATACGCGCCACAGCAGGAACCGGCTGAGCAGCGGCTCCGCCGGATCGCGCGGCGGGCGGCGCATCACGCCCGCTTCCGGCGCCTCGAAAGCCAGCGCCAGCGACAGCGTGACGGCGGTGACCATGTTCACCCACAGGATTTGCACCGGCGTGATCGGCAGCGTCAGGCCGAGGAAGATCGCAGCGACGACGACCATCGCCTCGCCGCCGTTGGTCGGCAGGATGAACACGATGGCTTTTTTCAGGTTGTCGTAAACGGTGCGTCCTTCTTCCACCGCCGCATCGATCGAGGCGAAATTGTCGTCGGCCAGCACCATCCCGGCCGCCTCGCGCGCCGCCTCGGTGCCTTTTTTACCCATTGCCACGCCGACATCGGCTCGCTTCAGCGCGGGCGCATCGTTCACGCCGTCGCCGGTCATCGCCACCACTGCGCCGTTGGCCTGCAACGCCTGCACCAGGCTGAGTTTGTGCTCCGGGCTGGCGCGGGCAAAGATGTCTGCCCGGGTTGCCGCGACACGCAGGGCAGCCTCGTCCATTTGTTCGATTTCCGCGCCACTCAGCGCGCCTTCCGCCGCCAGGCCGAAGCGCGCGCCGATGGCGCACGCGGTATCGAGATGGTCACCCGTGATCATCTTTACCGAGATGCCGGCTTCGCGGCAGCGTGCCACGGCAAGCAAGGCCTCGTCGCGCGGCGGGTCGCCGATGCCGAACACGCCGAGCAGCGAAAAGCCGTGCCTTACATCGGCCATGCTGAGCTCGCGCTGCTCCTTGCCGGCGGGGCGCATCGCTATGGCGAGCAGGCGCAGTCCCTGCCGCGCCGCATCCTGCATCGCCTGCTGCCAGTCGATGAGGCGCAAAGGACGATCCTCGCCGTCCGCGCGCTCGAACTGGCATATTTCCAGCACGCTTTCCGGTGCGCCCTTGAGGATGATGAAGCCGTGCCCTTCGAGATCGTGGTGCAGCGTCGCCATGAAGCGATGCTGCGACTCGAACGGGATCAGGTCGGTGCGGCGCAGCGCCTCGCGTTCGAAGGAGATGTCGAGTCCGCTTTTGGCGGCTAGCGTGAGCAGCGCGCCTTCGGTAGGGTCGCCTTCAATGTGCCAGCCCGCACCGGTGGCAGGATACGCGTGCAGTTCCGCATCGTTGCACAGCAGCGCGGTGCGTCCCAGTTCGATCAGCTCGGGGAAATCGTCGACGAATACCTCGCGCCCGGCGATGGAAAAACCGCCATGCGGCGAATAGCCGCTGCCGCTGACCTCGAATACGCGGCCTGCGGTGAGGACGCGCTGTACGGTCATCTCGTTCCGGGTCAGCGTGCCGGTCTTGTCGGAGCAGATCACCGTCACCGAGCCGAGCGTTTCCACCGCAGGCAGACGGCGGATGATGGCGTTGCGTTTTGCCATGCGCTGCACGCCGATGGCCAGCGTGATGGTCATCACGGCGGGCAGTCCTTCCGGGATGGCGGCAACCGCCAGGCCGACAGCGGCAAGGAACATTTCCGGCCAGCCGTAGCCGCGCATCCACACGCCGAAGGCAAAGGTCAGTCCGGCCAGCAGCAGGATGGCCGCGGTCAGTTGCTGGCCGAAACGCGTCATCTGGCGCAGCAGCGGCGTTTCCAGGGCGGTTACTGCGGCGATCATGCCGCTGATGCGGCCAATCTCGGTCGCCGCACCGGTGGCGACCGCTACACCGCGCGCCTGCCCATAGACCACCAGCGTGCCGGAGTAAGCCATGCAGCTGCGGTCGCCGATTACGGCCTGCGCATCCACCGTCGCGGTGTTCTTTCCCACCGTCGCCGATTCGCCGGTCAGCGCGGCCTCCTCGACACGCAACTGGTGCGCTTCAATCAGGCGCAAATCGGCGGGCACCTTGTCGCCGGAGGCCAGCAGCACGATGTCGCCGGTCACCACCTGTTCCGCCGGAATCTCGCGCCGCTGCCCGTCGCGCAGCACCGTCGCGTTCGGTGACAGCATGTTGCGGATGGCGTCCAGCGCGCGTTCCGCCTTGCCTTCCTGGATGACCCCGATGATGGCGTTGATCAGCACCACGCCGGCGATTACGCCGCAGTCCACCCAGTGGCCGAGCAGTGCGGTGATCAGCGCGGAGACCAGCAGCACGTAGATCAGGACGTTGTTGAACTGGCGTGCGAAACGCACCAGCAGGCTGTCGCCCTTCGCGGCGGGCAGGCGGTTCGGGCCGTATTGCTGCAGGCGGCGCGCTGCTTCGTCTTTGGGTAATCCGGCATGATCCGCCGCTAGCGCGCGCAACACTTCCTGCACCGGCAGGCTGTGCCAATCGGAAGAGTGTTCGGGGTGTGAGGTGAGGCCAACAGCTTTATTCATTTTCACCCTCGAGAACGATGTGGTGAATAGATCAAATGGCGGATACGTGCCTGACGGCACTTATCCGCTTTGCTGCTGCTATTGCGCTAAGTTGGCTGCGCCTTATGCCGGTTAATGGCTGATGCGGGTTACGCCGCTGCCGGTCAGCACGCGTACCCTTTCACCGGGCTGGAATTTCTCGTCCCCCGCCTGGGTTACCGCGATCAGCTTGCCGTCATCGAATTTGACGGTGATTTCCATGGCGGATTGACGGGTCGCACCCTCTTCGATGGCAGAGCCCACCACGCCGCCGGCCACCGTACCCAGTACGGCGCCCACTGAGCTGCCCTTGCCGGAGCCGGCATTGCTGCCTCCAATGCCCCCCACCACCGCTCCTGCTGCGGTGCCGATCCCAGACTTGGTGCCTTCGATCAGCACCTCGCGCACGCTCTCGACCGTGGCCATGCGCACGTCCTCAACCTGCCGGGCCTGGTCGCGGGTGTACGTCGAGCCTGACAGGCCGGAAGCGCATCCCGCGAGGGCGGCGATAGCCAGTAATAGAGCGGTTGCTTTGCCGAAGTTAAACATGGAGATCCCTTTCATAAAGTAACGCCAAGCGTCAGTCGTTAGACTTCCACGTCAAGTCAAGTTCCCGCGCGGCCTTCACGTCGTCGAGGCGGCGCACCGGCATGGTGTGCGGCGCGCCCTTCACGAGTTCCGGCGTGGCATGGGCCTCGTCGCGGATTTCCTTCATCGCGTTGACGAAGGCGTCCAGCGTCTCCTTCGATTCGGTTTCGGTCGGCTCGATGAGCAGGCACTCCGGCACCAGCATCGGGAAGTAGGTGGTGGGCGGGTGAAAGCCCTTGTCCAGCAGGCGCTTCGCGACGTCCATCGCGGAGATGCCGGTCGCGTCCTTGAGCGGCTTCATCGAGACGATGAACTCGTGGCTGGCGCGGCGCTGCGGGAAGGCAACGGTAAAACCGGCCTTGGTGAGTTCCGCCATCAGGTAGTTGGCATTCAGCGTGGCGAATTCGGCGACGCGGTGCATGCCTTCCGCGCCGAGCATGCGTGCATACACGTAGGCGCGCAGCAGGATGCCGATGTTGCCGCTGAAGGCGGACAGGTGGCCGATGGATTGCGGCAAGTCCTGCTCGGTTAAGTAGCGATAGGCTTCGTCCTGTTTAGCGACTACCGGCAGCGGCAGGAACGGCAGCAAACGCTGCGCGACGCCTACCGCGCCCGCGCCCGGCCCGCCGCCGCCGTGCGGCGTGGAGAAGGTCTTGTGCAGGTTCATGTGGATCACGTCGAAGCCCATGTCGCCGGGCTTGACCTTGCCGAGGATCGCGTTCAGGTTTGCGCCGTCGTAATACAGCAGGCCGCCCGCGTCGTGCACGATCTTCTGGATGTCGGCGATACGTTTTTCGAACACGCCCAGCGTGGATGGATTGGTCAGCATCAACCCGGCGGTCTGCGGGCCAGTTGCGGCGCGCAGCGCTTCGAGATCGACGTCGCCGTTCGCGTCGGTCGGAATTTCCTTCACCGTGTAGCCGCACATCACCGCGGTCGCGGGGTTGGTGCCGTGCGCCGCGTCCGGCACGATGATCTCGGTGCGCGCCGTATCATTGCGCGCCTCGTGGTAGGCGCGGATCATCGCGATGCCCGCGAACTCGCCCTGCGCGCCGGCCATCGGCATCAGCGATACACCCGCCATACCGGTCACGTCTTTCAATATTTCCTGCAGGTCATGCAGGCACGCGAGCACGCCCTGCCCGGTGGCTTCCGGCGCGAGCGGATGGCGCGCGAGGAAGTTCGGCAGCATCGAAAGCTGGTTGCAGGCGCGCGGGTTGTACTTCATCGTGCAGGAGCCGAGCGGGTAGAAGTGCGTGTCGATGGAGAAGTTCTTCTGCGACAGCTCGGTGTAGTGGCGCACCACGTCCATCTCCGAGGCTTCCGGCAGCAGCGGCTTATCCCCGCGCAGCAGCGCAGCCGGGATGCCGCCGGCTGCTGCGGCGTGCTGCGGAGCCTGTGCTGCATTGCGGCGGCCGGGATGGGAGCGTTCAAAAATCAGCATGATGTGTAACCTTAGTGAGACAGTTGATTCGTAGGTTGGTGGTTTTAGCGCTAAGCTGGAAAATATTTTATTGATCCCGCCAAGCGAAGTTCGAAGTCCGTTTGCCCTGAGGTATCGAAGGGTGAACGGGCTTCGATACCTCAGCCCGAACGGTAAGTTTTAAATGGCCTTCAGTGCCGCCAGTGCCGCATCGTAATTCGGCTCGTTCTTGATCTCGCTGACCAGCTCGGTATAGCGCACCACGTTGTTGCCATCCAGCACGATCACCGCGCGCGTGGCGAGCCCGACCAGCACGCCGCTGGCGATCTCCACGCCGTAGTTGCGCAGGAACTCGCGGCCGCGCATCAGGGACAGGTTGACCACGTTGTTCAGGCCTTCGCTGGCGCAGAAACGCGATTGGGCAAACGGCAGGTCGGCGGAGATGGTGATCACCACGGCATTGTCCAGCGTGCTTGCAACCTGGTTGAAGCGCCGTTCGGAAGCCGCGCAGGTTGCCGTGTCCAGGCTGGGGACGATGTTCAGCACCTTGCGCTTGTTGCCGAAACTGGCCAGCGTGATGTCCTGCAGATCCTTGTTCACCAGCGAAAATTCCGGTGCGGTTTGTCCTACCTTGGGGAAGTTGCCGTTCAGTTGCACGGGGTTGCCGCCGAGTGTCGTACTGTGTGCCATATCGTTCTCCCTGTGAAGTTAGTGAAACCTAGTGAAGTGCGTGGCGTAACGCCGCCACAAAGCGTTGCAAATCCTCATTGGTCTTGGTTTCGGTGGCGCACACCAGGATCGCGTTGCCCAGTTGCGGGTAGTGCGGTTTCAGGTCAAAGCCGCCCGAGATGCCCTGATCGGCCATGCTCGCCAGCACTTTGGCGGAAGACTCGGGCAAATGCAAGACCACTTCGTGGAAATGCGGCGCGATGAACAGCCGCTTCACACCTGGGATGCCGCCGGCCTGCACTGCGAGGGCCTGCGTGTTGGCATGCGAAGCTGCGGCAACGCGGCGCAGCCCGTCGCTGCCGAGCAGCGCCATGTGTATGGTTGCAGCGGTGACCATCAGCCCCTGGTTGGAGCAGATGTTGGAAGTCGCCTTGGCGCGGCGGATATGCTGTTCGCGTGCCTGCAGCGTCAGCGTGAAGCCCGGCTTGCCGTCCAGATCGACGGTGCGGCCGATGATGCGCCCCGGCATCTGGCGCACCAGCGCCTGCTTGCAGCACATGAAGCCAAAGTATGGGCCGCCGCTGGAGAGCGGTGCGCCGAGCGGTTGGCCGTCGCCTACCGCAATATCCGCGCCTTTTTCGGCCCATTGTCCCGGCGCTTTCAGCAGGGCGAGCGACAGCGGGTTCGCCAGCGCGATGGCCAGCGCGTTTTGCGCATGCGCCCAGGCGGTCAGCGCATCGACGTCTTCCAGCGCGCCGAAGAAGTTCGGCTGCGGGATGACCAGCGCGGCGAGATCGCTGCCCGCGTGCTGTTTCAGCGCCTTGAGGTCGGTGGTGCCGGTCGCGGCGTCGAACGGGACCTCCACCAGTTCGATGTTCTGCAGCCTGACGATGCTCTGCGCGACGCTGCGGTACAGCGGGCTGACCGTGGCGGGGATCAGCACGCGGCGCGAAGACTTGTGCGAACGCACCGCCATCAGGATCGCCTCGGCCAGTGCGGACGCGCCGTCGTACAGGCTGGCGTTGGACGCGTCCATGCCGGTCAGCGACGCGATCATGGTTTGGTATTCGTAGAGCGTTTGCAGCGTGCCCTGGCTGGCCTCGGCCTGATACGGAGTGTAGGCGGTGTAGTACTCGCCGCGCGTGGCGATCTCCCAGACTGCGGCGGGGATATGGTGCTCATAGGCACCCGCGCCGATGAAGTTGAGCGGCTGGCCGTCCTGCGCGGCACGCTCCTGCATCAGGCGCGCAACCTGCATCTCGTTCAGGCCGTCGCCGATGGCGGTCAGCTTGCCGCTTTTCAGCGCGGCGGGAATTTCATCGAACAGCGCGTCGATGTTCTTCGCGCCGATGCTCGCGAGCATCGCCGCGATGTCCTGCTCGGTGTGGGGGATGAAGGGCATTTTATAAACCGTGAAAAGTGAAAGGTGAAACGTGAAAGGTGGGAAAGGCGCTGCGTTTCACTTTTCACGTTTCACAGATTTAATGGGCTTCGCTGTCCACGACGGCCTGATACGCCGCCGCATCCATCAGTGCCGCGACATCGGCCGCGTTGTCCGGCTTCATCCTGAACATCCACGCGCCGTACGCGTCGGCGTTGATTTTCTCGGGGGCGCTGCCCAGTTCATTGTTCACCGCGACCACTTCGCCGGAAACCGGCGCGTACACGTCGGCGGCGGCCTTGACCGATTCCACGACCGCGCATTCTTCCTTGGCCTTGAGCTTGCGTCCGACTGCGGGGTTCTCGACGAACACCATATCGCCCAGCAGTTCCTGCGCGTGCTGGGTGATGCCGATGCTGATGGTGCCGTCGGCTTCGCTCCTGATCCATTCATGGGAGGCGGTGTACTTTAAATTACTTGGCAGGTTGCTCGGGTTGCTCATTTTGAATCTCCAGTTGTTAGTCGTTAGACGTTAGTCGCTAGTTGGTTTTGTCGCAGTGCGGTTTTAACTAACCGCTAACGACTGCCTTACCATTGCGTGCGAACGGGTACTTCACCACCTTTGCCGTCAGCATTTTATCGCGGATCGCTACCTGCACTTCGTCGCCGACCTGCACGTCCTTGGGCACGCGCGCCAGCGCGATCGACTGGTTCAGGGTCGGCGAGAAGCTGCCGCTGGTGATCTCGCCCTCGCCGTGCGCGGTGTGCACCTTTTGGTGGCCGCGCAGCACGCCGCGATCCTGCAGCACCAGCCCGACCAGCTTGCGTGCCGGCGGGTTGGCCAGCAATGCGGCCTTACCGATGAAGTCGCGCTCGCTCTTCAGGTCCACCGTCCACGCGAGGCCGGATTCAAGCGGGTTCACGTTCTCGTCCATGTCCTGCCCATAGAGGTTCATGCCGGCCTCGAGGCGCAGGGTGTCGCGTGCACCCAGCCCGCAGGGCTCGACGCCCTTTTCCGACAGCGACTTCCAGAAATACGGTGCGGCGATGGAGGGCAGCACCACCTCGAAACCGTCCTCGCCGGTGTAGCCGGTGCGCGCGATGAACATCGTGCCGACCACGATGGCGCTAAAGGGCGCGAGTTTTTCAGTCAGCTGCTGGCTGCCGGGCATCGCCGTCCAGAGTTTTTCCCTGGCGTTCGGGCCCTGGATCGCGATGATCGACAGCTCGGGGTGTTCGGCAATGTCCAGTGGCGGTTTTTCCGTCTGTTCCTCGTCCTCTTCTCCCCATATGAGCTTTGCCGCATCTTCCTGGCTCATGTCGCCGAACAGGTAGGCATTCGGTATACGCTTGACCTCTTCTTCCGGAGGCGCGACTTCAGCGGAAACTTCGCCTTCCGCGCCACCTTCGCTCTTTGCGTAGCACTCGGGGTGGGCCTTCGCGTGCTCGGTGGCTTGCTTTTTCATCCACGCGATGTCCTTGTCGGCGGTGCCCGCATTCACCACGATGCGGAACCATTGCTCTTCCATGAAGTACACGATCAGGTCGTCGATCACCCCGCCGTTTTCCAGCAGCATGCAGGAATACAGTGCCTTGCCGGGCGTGGTGAGCTTGTCCACGTTGTTTGCCAGCAGGTAGCGCAGGAAGTCGCGCACCCCCTTGCCCTTGATATCCACCACGCGCATATGCGACACGTCGAACATGCCGCAGTCGTTGCGCACCTGGTGATGTTCGTCGATCTGCGAGCCGTAGTTCACCGGCATGTCCCAGCCGCCGAAATCGACCATCTTCGCGCCCATCGCGCGGTGTGCTTCATTCAATGGAGTCTGTTTTAGTGTCATGTTCGCTTTCTGCAAATGAAAAAGGCGCAGCGCAGTTGCGCTACGCCCCATCTGTCCTTGGTACCTGAGAGATTGCAGCTCACGCTGCGTGCCCCTTCGGTGATTGGTTAATCCAACACTCTCCAGATTTGCCTGTCCCCATGGTTCCTTGTACCTGAGCGGTTGCGGGTGTTGCGCCTTCGGCGGTGTCGCAGTCCGTGAAACGGAGCCGGGCGACACGCTCTCCCATGGGCCTGAACGGCAGAGTGAATTATGCCGCAAAGGGAAAGGACTGACAAATGAAGACACTGAAAAGTCCGTTCGCCCTGAGCTTATCGAAGGGCGGAAGCTATCGGGGGATCGCCCCGCCGCTTACCCGCTCGATGTCCGCGAGGTCGCGCGCCGAAAACACCCCGGCGTACTCCGCCGCATCGAGCAGTTCGCGCACCCGTGTGGCCTGGTCGTAGCCGTGTTCGAACAGCAGCCAGCCGCCGGGGTTGAGATGATCTTTCGCCTGCGCGACGATGCGGCGAATGTCGTCCAGCCCGTCTGCGCCGGAAGCCAGCGCACCGTGCGGCTCGAAGCGCAGGTCGCCCTGCGCGAGATGCGCGTCGCCCTCGGCGATGTAGGGCGGGTTGGAGACGATCAGGTCGAAGCGTTCGCCGGCCAATGCCGAGAACCAGTCGCTGCACAGCAGGCGCACGTTGGCGATCAAAATATCCGTTCGCACTGACCCTTCGACTTCGCTCAGGACTAAAGGCTTTGTCGAAATGTGAGCGGGTTCATGTTGAACCAACAGCCGCAGCGCATTTTCCCGCGCCACCTCCAGCGCCTCGGGCGAAGCATCCACCGCCGTGACCTCGACATCCGGCCGCGCACGGGCGATGGCAAGCGCGATCGCGCCGCTGCCGGTGCCGAGGTCGAGCACACGGAACGCCCCTCTCCCTCCGCTACGCTCTTCCCTCTCCCGTTCACGGGAGAGGGGCAGGGGAGAGGGAATACGCTCGAGCGCCAGCTCCACCAGCAACTCGGTCTCGGGGCGCGGGATCAGCGTCGCGGGCGTGACTTTGAAGTTCAGCCCGAAAAATTCGCGCTCGCCGAGGATATAGGCCAGCGGCTCACCCTTGAGGCGGCGCTGCAGCAGCGCGCGGTAACTCGCTTCCTGCGCGTCATCGAGCACCTGCTCGGGATGCGCCAGCAGATGCGCGCGCGACACGCCCAGCACCTGCTGCAACAGCATCTGTACCTCGATACGCGCAGTGTTAGAGTTCAGCGCCAGCGCGGATTCGAGCACGGCTTTATTTTGCGTCTGGAAGGACTGGATAGCGTACGGCATAGACTAATTAGATATGGGAGTGCAGCTATCAAAATGTTAAATGCCCTTAATTCCTTAAGTTGAGGCGCTAAATACGGAACGCGGCTTTAGTGACTGCAATTCGCTCAGCTAAGTTTCTGACAGCCATTGTTAGAAAATTCGATAAGTCGGAGCCTTCACTGTAGTTCGTTGAATAGAGCGTAGAGACACGTCGGTCTGCGACAAACTGATAAGCATTAGACCATTTCTTGACGTGGTTCTTGTCATACACCGCTACAGCCATACCTTTTTCCTTGGTGAGCAACGAAAAACAGGGTACGTCCGTAAGTCCATCTCCAACAAAAATCATATTTGTGAATGGAATACGGATTTGGTCATATTCAAATTTCTTATTTACCTCAAGAGGCTTCCCACGAGATGGCTTTCCGATTAAGCCCTTTTGTATATGAAACAAATAACGAGTTTTGTCGGTAAAACTAATAATCTTTTTTGGGAATGTTGCATTCCCTTCGTGGTCGAAATGAAATTCGGATGCCCAAATATCCTTAAATTCGCTGGCGATCTTTGTGCTTCGGATGACCTCACCAATGCCGCTGCTGATCACATAGAATTCAATTGCGACAGTAGGATTTGTTTCTTCGACGGTACGTTTTAATCGTGCGAAAATCGAATCAGTTCCTGCGTGCAGCGGCGCATTCTTGCCCCATTCCGAAAGAGTCTGCTTGTTTAGCGGAATTTGTTTTGCGTTTGCGGCAGCGAGCATCTTATGAAGATACGCTGGAACAGGGTCCCAGTCTTCACCATACAAAGGATTGACTTCGTTTATCCAAAAATTCTGCGCATCAACCCCATGGTGTTGTAGGTAGCCCGATGTTGTGTCTGGGGCGAGCGTGTCGTCAAAATCAAAAACAACAGCAATTGTTTCTTGCATGACATTTACCCTTTACGAATAAGAGGAGAGGTATTCGCCTTGATTAAACACTATTGTTTCCTACAGCAGGGCCAATAGACCGGAATATCTAGATATTTTCTTCCGCCATCGCGGCAAGCTGCTCCGCCTGGTGCTCGGCCATCAGCGCGCCGGTGAGTTCGCCGATGTCGCCGTCCATGATCGCATCCATCTTGTACAGCGTGAGGTTGATGCGGTGGTCGGTGACGCGGCCCTGCGGGAAGTTGTAGGTGCGGATGCGCTCGGAGCGGTCGCCGCTGCCGACCAGCGACTTGCGTTCGGCGGCGATCTTGCTGTGCGCCTCCTGCTCCTGCTTGTCCTTGATGCGCGCGGCCAGCACGCGCATCGCCTGAGCCTTGTTCTGGTGCTGCGAGCGGCCGTCCTGGCACTCGACCACGGTGCCGGTCGGCAGGTGGGTGATGCGCACCGCGGAGTCGGTCTTGTTGATGTGCTGCCCGCCCGCGCCCGAGGCGCGGAAGGTGTCGATGCGCAGTTCGGCGGGATTGAGCACCACGTCGTCGACCTCGTCCGCTTCCGGCAGGATGGCGACGGTGCAGGCCGAGGTGTGCACGCGGCCCTGCGTCTCGGTGGCGGGCACGCGCTGTACGCGGTGCGCGCCGGACTCGAACTTGAGCACCGAATACGCGCCCTGCCCGACGATGCGCACGATGATTTCCTTGTAGCCGCCGACCTCGCCGGGGCTCTCGGAGATGACTTCGACCTGCCAGCGCTTGCGTTCGGCGAAGCGCGTGTACATGCGGAACAGGTCGCCCGCGAACAGCGCGGCCTCGTCGCCGCCGGTGCCCGCGCGGATTTCGAGGAACACGTTGCGCTCGTCGTTGGGGTCCTTGGGCAGCAGCTGCACTTCGAGGTCGCGATCGAGCTGCGCGAGACGCGCTTCGCCTTCAGCGATCTCGGTCTGCGCGAATTCCTTCATCTCGGGATCGGCGGCCATCTCCTGCGCGGCGGCGATGTCGCCGAGGCAGCTCTGGTAGGCGTGGTACAGCGTCACCACCGGCTCCAGCTCGGCGCGCTCGCGGCTCAGGCGGCGGAACGCGTCCATGTCCTTCGTGGATTCTTCGGTGCTCAGCAGCTGGTCGACTTCGTGCAGGCGCTCGCTCAGTTGAGCGAGTCTGGCGGCAATGTTGGGTTTCATTCTAAATTCGGCAGCTGGGCGAGAGGTGGTAAGCAAAGGCTGTAGGAGCGGCTTTAGCCGCGAATAGCCGATTGTTCGCGGCTAAAGCCGCTCCTACAAAAGCTGATCGACAATCCGGAATCATTCGTCGGTGTGCAGGTGGTACAGGCGATGGATGATATCGAGGAAGGCCTCGCGGTCGTCGCCGTGCACCTGGTTCAGCGCGTGGGTGGGTGCGTGCAGGAACTTGTTGGTCAAGCCGCTGCTCATTGCCTCCAGCACCTTCTCCGGGCTCTCGCCCTTGGCCAAGAGGCGCATGGCCTTTTCCATCTCGTGACGGCGGTTGCGTTCGGCCTGGTCGCGCAGCGCGCGGATGGTCGGCACCACCTCGCGCGATTCCATCCAGTGGATGAAATCGTTCACGCCGGAGTCGATGATGACTTCGGCTTCGCGGACCGCGTTCTGGCGCGCATCGAGGCCGTCCTTCACCACCTCGGCGAGGTCGTCCACGCTATAGAGGAACACGTCGCTCAGTTCCGCGACTTCCGCCTCCACGTCGCGCGGCACGGCGAGGTCGACGATGAACAGCGGCCGGTGCCTGCGCGCCTTGAGCGCGCGCTCCACCATGCCCTTGCCGAGGATCGGCAGCGGGCTTGCGGTGCAGGTGACGATGATGTCGTGGTGCGCGAGCTGCTCCGGCAGCTCGTTGAGCGTGATCGCGTGGCCGTTGATGCGCCGCGCCAGCACATGCGCGCGCTCCAGCGTGCGGTTGGCAACGGTGATGTGTTTGGGGGAGCGCGCCGCGAAATGCACCGCGTTGAGCTCGATCATCTCGCCCGCGCCGATGAACAGCACGCGCTGCTCGGCGATGCTCGGGAAGATGCGCTCGGCCAGCCGCACCGCCGCTGCCGCCATCGACACGAGGTTTGCGCCAATCTCGGTCTGGGTGCGCACGTCCTTGGCGACCGAGAAGGTGCGCTGGAACAGCTTGTGCAGCAGGAAACCCAGCGTGCCGGCCTCTTCGGCCTGGCGCACCGCCTGCTTCATCTGGCCGAGGATCTGCGGCTCGCCGAGCACCATGGAATCCAGCCCGCTGGCGACGCGGAACGAATGCTTCACGGCCTGTTCGCGCGGCAGCATGTAGAGATAGGGGTCGAGGTCCTTGCGCGGCAGCTGGTGGTACTGCGCCAGCCAGTCGATGGCGTGCTCGGGCTGCGCGGCGTTGCAATACAGCTCGGTGCGGTTGCAGGTGGACAGGATCGCCGCCTCCTTGGCCGCGCCGTTCTCCACGAGGTTGCGCAGGGCGTCCTCCATCCCGTCGGCGTTGAACGCGACCTGTTCGCGCACGGCGAGCGGCGCGGTTTGATGGTTAATGCCGAAGGCGAACAACTGCATGGTATGTGGCAAGGCTAAATAAGTGGCGGATTATAGTCACAACGGCCGGGTAATACCAACCGGGGCGGCGCGGCCGCATGGCCGGTGGGCGCTGCGGGCTTGCGTAGGACTATTCCCCTTCGGGCAAGTTCAGGCGCTCCAGCACCTGCCAGGCCAGGCTGCGGCAGATGTTGTTCAGCACCGTCGGCAGCTCGGGCGTTATCCGGTCTTCCAGCAGCAGCTTGCTCGCGCTCACCGAGTACACCGGGTCAAGCAGGCGCGGGCGGTAATCCTGCATCATCTCGTCCAGCGTGCGCTCTGCCGCCATCTGCTGCCACGGGTTGGTCGGCCATTGCGACGGGATGCCCAATGCCCTCGGGAAAGCGTCGAGGTCGTTGCGCACCGTGCGGATGTCCTCGTGCGACTCGCGGAAGGGCAGCAGCACGAGCCCCGACATCTCGTAGAATTTCTTGTCCATCTCCGGGCGGTTGCCTCCGCCGTCGATCACGCCGAGCCACTTCGGCCGCGATTCCAGTTTGGCGACGATTTCCGCGAGCCGGTCCGGCGAACGGCCGTCGAGCGGGGTGTAGCGCCGGATGCCGCGCGACAGCGGATCGCGCGCGGCGTCGGTAAGCACGGCGATCGAGCGTCTGCCGAGCAGCCCGAGACCGTGGCACAGCATGTGCGTGATGCTGGTCTTGCCGGTGCCGCCCTTGTTGCCGATCACGCAAATCAGCCTTTCCATGTCTTTCTCCGCCGGTTCAATTCAGAAGGTGCTGGAGGGGTAGGTTAGCGAAATTTGGCACGACTGTCAGCAGGGGATTTCCGGCTGTGGCCGAGCTTGCTTTTCGCTCGTCTTTCCAGTACCTTGCGAACCTCGCTAGGGGTCTTCGCCGGTATATGAAAATGGCGGAGTGAGAGACACCCTTTGAACCTGTGCGGGTAATGCCGCAAAGGGAAGCATCCCAGAGGTGCTCCCCGCCATTTTGGAGCACCATCAATGAACGCCAATCCCAAGTTTATCGCCGAAGCTGCGCAGGTCGATGCCGCAGCAATCCAGCCCTTGCCGAACTCGCGCAAGGTGTACGTGCAGGGCAGCCGCCCCGACCTCCGCGTGCCGATGCGCGAAATCTCGCAGGCCGACACGCCGAGCGGCATGGGCGCGGAAAAAAATCCGCCGATCTACGTGTACGACTGTTCCGGCCCCTACACCGACCCGGCGGCGAAGATCGACATCCGCTCCGGCCTGCCCGCGCTGCGCGAGGCGTGGATCGACGAACGCGGCGATACCGAAACGCTGGACAAGCTTTCCTCCGCTTACGGCCAGCAGCGCCTGAACGACCCCGAACTGGCGGAGCTGCGCTTCAACCTGCAGCGCACGCCGCGCCGCGCCAAGCCCGGCAGGAACGTCACGCAGATGCACTATGCGAAGCAGGGCATCATCACGCCGGAGATGGAATACATTGCCATCAGAGAGAACCAGCGTCGCGAGGGGCTCTCCGAAATGATGCTGCAACAGCATCCCGGCGAAAACTTCGGCATGGCGATGCCCAAACAGATCACGCCGGAATTCGTGCGCAGCGAAGTGGCGGCCGGCCGCGCGATCATCCCCGCCAACATCAACCACCCCGAAGTCGAGCCGATGATCATCGGGCGCAATTTCCTGGTGAAGATCAACGCCAACATCGGCAACTCGGCGCTGGGTTCGAGCATCCAGGAAGAAGTCGAGAAGATGACCTGGTCGATCCGCTGGGGCGGCGACACGGTGATGGACCTGTCCACCGGCAAGCACATCCACGAGACGCGCGAATGGATCATCCGCAATTCGCCCGTCCCTATTGGAACCGTGCCGATCTATCAGGCGCTGGAAAAGGTGAACGGCCGCGCCGAAGACCTGACTTGGGAGATATTCCGCGATACGCTGATCGAGCAGGCCGAGCAGGGCGTGGACTATTTCACCATCCACTCCGGCGTGCTGCTGCGCTACGTGCCGCTGACCGCGAAGCGCATGACCGGGATAGTTTCTCGCGGCGGTTCGATCATGGCGAAATGGTGCCTCGCGCACCACAAGGAGAACTTCCTCGCGACGCACTTCGAGGAAATCTGCGAAATCATGAAGGCCTACGACGTGGGCTTCAGCCTCGGTGACGGCCTGCGCCCCGGCTCGATCTACGACGCCAACGACGAGGCGCAACTCGGTGAACTCAAGACGCTCGGCGAGCAGACGCTGATCGCGTGGAAGCACGACGTGCAGGTGATGATCGAAGGCCCCGGCCATGTGCCGATGCACCTCATCAAGAAGAACATGGACCTGCAGCAGAAGTGGTGCCACGAGGCGCCGTTCTACACGCTCGGTCCCTTGACGATGGACATCGCGCCCGGCTACGACCACATCACCAGCGCAATCGGTGCGGCGATGATCGGCTGGTTCGGCACCGCGATGCTGTGCTACGTCACGCCGAAGGAGCACCTCGGCCTGCCGGACAAGGACGACGTCAAGGAAGGCATCATCACCTACAAGATCGCCGCGCACGCCGCCGACCTAGCCAAGGGACACCCCGGCGCGCAGATACGCGACAACGCGCTCTCCAAGGCGCGCTTCGAATTCCGCTGGGAAGACCAGTTCAACCTCGGCCTCGACCCGGACAAGGCGCGCGAATTCCACGACGAGACCATGCCCAAGGAATCCGGCAAGGTCGCGCACTTCTGCTCGATGTGCGGCCCGAGCTTCTGCTCGATGAAAATCTCGCAGGACGTGCGCGACTTCGCCGCGCAGGAAGGCGTCTCCGAACAGGAGGCGCTGGCGAAGGGCATGGAAGCGAAGGCGGTGGAGTTCGTGAAGCAGGGGGCGCAGGTTTACCGCAAGGCATAGCCCGCTGCTTCGCTCTTTTGAAGAGCGGGGGTACGATCATGTATTCCGGAATTACATGGAATCCGGTACATCAGGCCCGCGCCGGGCGGCCAAAATGCGCGGAAACAGGACTTCTTCCTTTGCCGCACCGTTCGAAGCGGCCGGTTCGAAAATACGCAGTTCACTTTATCGCAAACCGGCACCCTCGCTATTATTCTTGATCCGCCAGTTTCCGATCAACCAGTTCGCCCGGATCATCCGAATACGGTACTGAACCGGGCGACAGCGGATCGGTATCTTTCAGCTTGATGCGATGCATGGCGTGACCTGCAGAACCGTCATGCCACATGAACCCCGCATGACCATGCGAAAGGCAGAACATGAAACCGGCCACTGCTTTGCGCGACAAGTATTTCGTGCTGTTCGGGGCAGGAGGCGATCTTGCATCGCGCAAGATCGTGCCGGCGCTTTTCAACCTGCATCTTGCCGGGCGCCTGCCCGAACACTTTCTGCTGCTCGGCGTCGGCCGCGCAAACTACGATAACCAGACGCTGGCCAATTATTACCTGCAAGGCGTCATCCGGCATTCGCGCAGCGGCGCACCAGCGGATCAGGCGTGGCAGGAATTTTCCCGCAAGATTCGCTTCGTCAAAGCCGACATCAATGATCCGGCCAGCTTCGCCGGGCTGGAAAAGGTGCTGGCGTCCTGCGATCACGAATGGGAATGCAAGGCCGACAAGGTATTTTACCTGGCCACCCCCTCCTCGCTGTTTGAGGCCATCGCACGCGGCTTGGGTGCGACCGCACTCGCACAGGATCGCGAGCGCGTGCGCATCGTGGTGGAAAAACCCCTCGGGTACGACCTCGCTTCTTTCCGCGAGATCAACGACGTGTTGCGCAGCTTCTTCAGCGAATCGCAGATCTTCCGCATCGATCATTTTCTGGGCAAGGAGACCGTGCAGAATATCCTTGCGATGCGCTTCGCAAACCCGATCTTCGAACCTATCTGGAACCGCCGCTATGTAGATCACGTGACCATCACGGTGGCGGAAACCCTGGGGGTAGAAAATCGCGGCGGCTACTACGAACAGGCAGGCGCCTTGCGCGACATGGTACAAAACCATCTGCTCCAGTTGTTGTGCCTCGTCGCAATGGAGCCGCCCGTGGCATATGACGCGGATGACATCCGCGACCGGAAGGTTGATGTGATGCACGCGCTGCGCCCGATCGCCAGCGAAGACGTGCCCTCCTGTGCGGCGCGCGGCCAGTACGGTGCCGGATGGATAGAGGGCGTGCATTTGCCGGGCTATCGCGACGAGCCCGACGTGGCCACGCATTCCAACACCGAAACCTATGCGGCTCTCAAGCTCTATGTGGACAACTGGCGCTGGCAGGGCGTGCCGTTCTATCTGCGTACCGGAAAACGCATGTTTGCCGATGTCTCCGAAATTTCGATTCGCTTCCGCGATGTGCCCCACCGCTCTTTCCCGGCATCAGCAGGCATCAACCGGCAGCCGGTGCGGCTGGTCATCCAGATCCAGCCGGAACAGGGGATCGTCCTCAAGTTCATGGCGAAGGAGCCGGGCTCCGGGTTGCGTCTGCGGCCCGTCGATATGCGGTTCAGCTACCGTGACGCATTCCGTATTGACACGCCGGAAGCGTACGAAACACTGCTTTGGGATGTCATGGTCGGAGATGCCACGTTGTTCATGCGCGCCGATCAGGTTGAGGCCGCCTGGAAGCTGTTGATGCCGATCCTGGACGTCTGGGCGGAAAACCCCGCGCCGGATTTCCCGAACTACGTCACCGGTTCGTGGGGTCCGGAGACCGCCGAATCGCTGATTGCGCGCGACGGCAATAATTGGCTGATTCCGACGCTGACGAAGCCGGACTAGCAAAGCCCGTCCGGCAAAGGTAGGACCAGCCCTTGTGCCCACTGGAGAGGCAGCCGATGAAAGCACCACCCGCAGGGTATTCCTGTCCGACCTGGGCGCCCGCCGCCAAGGACATGGTGGGCACGAGCCTCGGTTCATCGCGCGTGTGGTTCACTCTCGCCGAGGGCATCGTCACCGAAGTCTATTATCCGCGCATCGACATTCCCCAGATCAAGGACATCGGGTTCATCATTGCGGACGACATGGGTTTCTGGGTCGAGCTGCGGCGGCTTGGCAGTTACGTCCTCAAGCTCCCTTCTCCCGCCGTGCCCGCAGTTGAGGTCGTGCACACCCATCCGCGGTTCACGTTCACGCTGCAGGTCTGTCCGTCGCAGCGCCGCGATGTGCTGATGCTGCGCCTGCGGCTCGAAGGCGATGCCAACCTTCGGCTTTATGCGCTGCTCGCGCCGCGCCTTGGAGCCGATGGCGAGCGCAATGTCGCCTCGGTGGAAAAACACAACGGCCGCACCGTCCTCTGTGCGGAGCAGGGGCCATTCGGATTGGCGCTCGCTGCGGCAGGCGACGGGGGCGAAGACGTCTGGCAGCGTTGCTCCGCCGGCTCCATCGAGGAAAGCGACGGCTGGCAGGACTTCAACCGGAACGGGCGCATGACGTGGGAGTACGACAGCGCCGGGCCGGGCGCCGTTGCGCTGACCGGCGAACTCCCGGTCCGCGCGACCCTCGCCCTCGGGCTCGGCACAAGCAAGGGCTCGGCGGCGACGCTTGCGGTCGCGAACCTGATGGAAGACTTTTCGTCGGTCTGGGACGCGCAATGCCGGGCGTGGCAAACCTGGCTGAGCGGTTGCCGGTTTCCCCGACTGCCGCCAAATTTGCGCAGCACGCTGGAGCTGTCGGCGATGGTCCTCAAGGTCCACCAGGACCGGACCTATTGCGGCGCGGTTGTCGCGAGCCTCTCCGTTCCCTGGGGTGAGAATAGTGTGGATCGCAGCGGCTACCATCTCGTGTGGTCGCGCGACCTTGTCGAGACCGCGGGTGCGATGGTCGCGATGCAATCGTACGATGATGCGCGCGACGTGCTCCGCTATCTTATCGCAACCCAGCAGGAAGACGGACACTGGCTGCAGAACCAGTGGCTCGGCGGCACCGCGCACTGGCAGGGCATCCAGCTCGACGAAGCGGCATTTCCCGTCATCCTTGTCTCGCTGCTGGATGAACGCAATGCGCTCAATGGCATCCCGGTGAAAGACATGGTGCGCAGGGCCCTGCGCTTCATCGCACGGGAGGGCCCGGTTACCGGCCAGGACCGGTGGGAAGAAGACCCCGGCGTCAACACGTTCACGCTCGCGATCGCAATTGCGGCGCTCGTCGAGGGCAGCGCGTTTCTCGACGAACGGGCGCGCAGATTCGCGCTCCTGCTCGCCGACAACTGGAATGCGCATGTCGAGCAATGGACCTATGCCGAGGATACCGAGCTTTCGCGCCGGCTCGGCGTTGGCGGCTACTACATCCGCACGGCGCCGGTGGACGCGCTCGTGCACGAAGGAGCGAAGTCCGAGGAGATACTCATCAAAAACCGGGTGCGCGATCCGTTTCTGCCAGCCAACCAGGAGATCGCGACCGACTTCCTGCAGCTCGTGCGCTACGGGCTGCGCCGCGCGGACGATCCGCGCATCCTCGAGACGCTGAAAGCCGCCGACCAGCTGCTCAAGACCGACACGCCGAACGGGCCGGTCTGGCACCGCTACAACGGCGATGGATACGGCGAGCACGAAGACGGCAGCGCGTTCGACGGAAGCGGCCGCGGTCGCGGCTGGCCCCTCCTGACCGGGGAGCGCGGGCATTATGCACTTGTGGCCGGCGCAGACCCGATCCCCTACCTTGAGGCGATGGCCGCGATGACTGGAGCAGGCGGGCTTATCCCCGAGCAGGTCTGGGACAGCCCCGCCATCACGGAGCGGAAACTGGAGCCCGGCAAGCCGAGCGGAGGCGCGATGCCCCTGATTTGGGCGCACAGCGAATTCATCAAGCTGTGCTACAGCCACACGCTCGGCTATCCCGTCGACAGGCCGGCCGCAACGTGGAATCGTTATATGGGGAAGCCGCTGGAAATTACGCATCACCTCTGGGGGCCGCGCTACCGGCCGCGGCGCCTGAAGTGCGGCAACCGGTTTACGATCGCGCTCAGGCGGCCTGCACTCGTGCACTGGGGAATCAATGGCTGGAACGACGCGCGGGACAGCGAGACGGACGACACCGGGCTCGGAGTATGGGCGGCCGAAATTCCGGTTGCCGGGCTCAGCGTCGGCGACAGCATTCAGTTCACGTTCTACTGGCGCGACGACGCGACATGGGAAGGGAGCGACTATGAAGCCGTCGTCTGCGAGTAACCGGATTGGCCTCAAAGTGCCGTCCGCATTTGACGGGCACACCGCGAGCCTCTTTTCCGGCAACCCCTCGGCCGCGCAGGACGCGCATCTCCAGCCGGTCTTTGCTTCGCTTGCGCCAAGCATCGAGGCGGCGCCGCGAAGTGCGGGCCGCACTCTTCAGCCGCTTCTCGTCGCGCGGCGAAGCGGACTACGCCGACCGGCTGCTGTCCGCGATGCGGTCCGAATTCGGAGGCCATCAGAAAAAGAAACCCTGACGGCACATTTTCGCAATTACATTAAATTGGGTACATGAAATTCCCTTCAGACGGAGTACATTATGGACACCCCTCTCCCGCAGGCGGGAGAGAGGATTCTCTCGATGTGTGCAAACGCTGCGTGACAATGAGGAGGCCAAAGCGATGAAAGCGAGTCCGCTGACACAGTTGGAAAACCTCGGCCAGTCGGTCTGGCTGGATTACATCCGCCGCGACCTGATCAGGAGCGGCGGGCTCCACCGCCTGATCGAAGACGACGGGCTGCGGGGCATGACCTCGAATCCGTCGATCTTCGAGAAGGCAATCCTTGAGAGCCATGACTACGATCCCGACATCGAGAAACTTGCCATGGGCGGGCGGACCCCTGCCGAGATATACGACGCCATGAGCATCAAGGACGTGAAAGATGCCGCCGACGAATTCCGGGATGTGTACGAGAACTCTTCGGGCGAGTGGGGCTACGTGAGCCTCGAAGTGAACCCCCATCTGGCTCACGACACCAACGCGACAATCGAGGAGGCGCGCCGCCTGTGGGACAAGCTCTTCCGGCCCAACGTTTTCATCAAAGTGCCGGCCACCGACGCGGGACTGCCCGCGATCCGCCAGCTCATCAGCGAGGGGATCAACGTCAACATCACGCTGCTCTTCGGGCTGCCGCGCTATCGGCAGGTGATCGAAGCCTACCTCTCGGGAATCGAAGATCGCCTGAGCCACGGCGAGCCGGTGGAAAATATCGCATCGGTCGCGAGCTTCTTCGTGAGCCGCATGGACACGCTCGTCGATCCGCTCCTGGAAAAGATCATCGCGGCGGGCGGCGAGAAAGCGGAGCTTGCGGCGAAGCTCCATGGCCAGGTCGCCGTCGCCAACTCGAAGCTCGCGTATCAGATATGCAAGGAAGCCTTCACCGGCGAGCGCTTCCGGAAACTTGCCTCGCGCGGCGTGCGGGTACAAACGCTGCTCTGGGCGAGCACCAGCACCAAGAGGCACGACTACAGCGATGTAAAATACGTCGACGAACTCATCGGGCCGAATACGATCAACACGGTTCCGGTCAGCACGCTCGATGCGTACCGCGATCATGGCCATCCCGAGGTTCGCATCGAGCAGGACGTTGCAGGCGCGCAGTGGGTGCTCGACAAGTTGCCGGAGCTCGGGATCGACATGAAGCAGGTGGCGCAGCAGCTTGAAGATGAAGGCTATCAGAAGTTCTGCGAACCCTACGATCACCTGATCGAGACGATGGCGAAGCGGCTGCCGCAATATCCGGAGAGCGAATAAGAATGAATTATCGGACACCGGAAGAAACGGCAACCGGGACGGCTCTCGACGCCCTCTGCATCAACACCGTCCGCACCCTCGCGATGGATGCCGTGCAGCAGGCGAACTCCGGCCATCCCGGCACGCCGATGGCGCTGGCTCCGGCAGGCTACGTGCTGTGGACGCGATTTCTTCGCGCTAATCCCGCCAATCCACACTGGTTCGATCGCGACCGTTTTGTGCTATCGGCGGGGCACGCTTCGATGCTGCTCTACGCACTGCTGCACCTGTGTGGCTACGACCTGCCGCTCTCCGAGATCAAACGCTTCCGCCAGTGGGGCTCGAAAACTCCGGGGCATTCCGAGCATGGCGTGCCGGGCGTCGAGGCAACCGCGGGCCCGCTCGGCCAAGGGCTGATGAACGCCGTCGGCATGGCGATGGCCGAAGCACACCTTGCCGCGGTTTACAACCGGCCGGGACACGGGATCGTCGATCACCGCACCTTTGTCTTCTGCAGCGACGGCGACCTGATGGAGGGCGCATCGCACGAGGCCGCCTCGCTCGCCGGGCATCTCGGGCTCGGCAAGCTGATCGTCCTCTACGACGACAACCATATCACCATCGAGGGCGACACGAAGCTGGCCTGCTCCGACGACGTGGCGAAACGCTTCGAGGGCTACCACTGGCATGTACAGAACCTCGGCGACGCCGCAAACGATCTCGCCGCTCTTGAGCAGGGTTTTGCGAATGCCGTCAACGAAACTGAAAGGCCCTCGCTCATCATCCTGCGCTCGCACATCGGCTACGGGGCACCGCATGCCCAGGACACCGCCAAGGCGCATGGCGCGCCGCTCGGCGAGGAAGAGGTAAAGGCGGTGAAGGATTTCTACGGCTGGCCGCGCGACGCAAAATTTCTCGTGCCGGAAGAGGCGCTCGCACACATGCGCAAGATGGTTGCCAGAGGGAGCCGGCTCGAAGCGGAGTGGCAGGAGAAGTTCGCCGCGTACCGCAACGCGCACCCGGAACTCGCCGCGACTTTCGAAGCCGCGCTGCGGGGGGCGCTCCCTGACGGGTGGGATGCGGACATTCCGGAGTTCTCGCCCAAGGATGGTCCGATGGCGACGCGCTCCGCATCGGGTAAGGTGCTGAACAGCATTGCAAGCAAATTGCCGTGGCTCATCGGCGGCAGCGCCGATCTCGCGCCTTCCACCGACACGCTGATCAAGGGCTCCGGCGACTTCGGGAAAGGCAGCTACCAGAACCGCAATATCCACTGGGGCATCCGCGAGCACGCGATGTGCGCCGCGTCTTCCGGGATGGCGCTGCATGGAGGCGTGCGGCCGTATGCGGGAACCTTCCTGATCTTCACCGACTATGCGCGCCCGGCGATCCGCCTTGCCGCGCTGACGGGGCTGCCGGTCATCTACGTGATGACCCATGATTCCATTGGATTGGGCGAGGACGGCTCGACGCACCAGCCGGTTGAGCATCTCGCGGCGCTGCGCGCGATGCCCAACCTCTGCGTGATTCGCCCGGCCGACGCCAACGAGACGGCATATGCCTGGCGCGCGGCGATGGCACGAACGAGCGGGCCGACACTGCTCGCGCTATCCCGTCAGGCGCTGCCGGTGTTCGACCGCGCGAAGCTCGCGAGCGCAGCGGGCGTGCTGCGCGGCGCCTATGTCCTGTCGAAGGAGAAGAAGAAAGAGCCTGACGTCATCCTGATGGCGAGCGGCTCCGAAGTGCAGCTCATCGTGGAAGCGCAAGGCAAGCTGTGGAGTGAAGGCATCGATGCCAGAGTCGTCAGCATCCCGAGTTTCGAGCTCTTCCGCGCGCAGCCGGAAAGCTACCGCGCGGAGGTTCTTCCACGGTCAGTGACGGCGCGCCTCGCCGTCGAAGCCGGGTCTTCGTTCGGCTGGTGCGAGTGGGTGAATCACGGCGACGTGCTCGGCCTCGATCGCTTCGGTGCAAGCGCCCCCGGCGAAGAGAACTTCCGCCAATTCGGGTTTACCGTCGAGCATGTCGTCGAGCGCGTGAGGCTCCTCATCGCCCGCCTGTGAACATGCACGAAGATGTCCTGAGAGTCTGCTTCGAGGAAGCGCAGCCCCTCACAGTGGTGGAAGAAGGACGACAGATTCGTCACGGGAACATTTCAACCTCGCCCCGGACTACACCGCGACTTTGCAGAGCAGTATGGTGTCTCCGAGCAGGGAGCGCAGGTTACCCAAGGCGTAACCGCATCTAGGCTGCCATGCTTGGGGTGGCGGTTTGTCGGCCATTGCTGCCATAAAAGGATAGAACGCGTTATGTCTGTTCTGTGCAGCTAAAAGGAGATACTTAACTCGCCACAACGCCCAGCAGTAGCAGTGCCCATGCAGACACTACGGCGCCCATCACTGTGTGCGTAATGGCTGCGGCAGCCGTTTCTTCGCGCATGTGACAGAGGGTATACACTCCGTGATAAATTAAGCTGCATGAAGCCGCCAAGGCCATGAGTACAATGACGGCATTGAACGCAAAACTTGGTACCAGCAATCCTATAGAGGAAAGCCACAGCGGAGTCGGTGTGATGCCGGCCAGCATGTAGGCATAGTGTGTCGATATCTGCGCCTCTTGAACTGCCACGACTTGGCCGATGAACCAGCCCATGCCGAGTATGGTAAGCATCTCGGCGAAGAAGAAAACGATAGCAATCGTTCCCCACGGTTTGCCTCCAAACCCAGCGGCGAATGCATCGCCGTAGTGTGTCCCCGCATAGTAAAGCAGTAGCGGCGGCAGCGCGGAAAGCGGCAGTACCAGGGACAAGAACAAGCTTGCCAGAGAAGTTGGGGGCTTTTCCAGATGGGGCCAGCTATTCCTTGGCGTCAGGATCATTTTGGGAATCGACAGAATGTTCATGAGAAGCCTCCTTGCATGAAGTTGAAAGCGATTTTGAGTTACGATGTATCATATGATGATTATATCATGTTGTGATACGTTAGACGATGAAGAGAGTGTTGTCAAGAAAATCTGCCGTCTTTGGGCAAAAACATTACTATGAAAAAAACCGATTTCGAAAAGCTGTCGCATTTCCGCTATCGCCTGCGCTGTTTCTTGCGCTTGAGTGAAGATTTGTGTCAGACGCATGGGGTGACGTCATTGCAGTATCAATTGCTATTGCACATCAAAGGGTTTCCCGGGCGTGAATGGGCCACCATCGGAGAACTGGCCGAACGGTTGCAGGCCAAACATCACGGTGTTGTAGCCCTGGTTGATCGTTGTGAGAAGGCTGAACTGGTCAAGCGTGTTGCCAGCAAGGATGATCGCCGCCAGGTTGCAATATATCTCCGGCCAAAAGGTGCGCGACTTCTTGATTTACTCGCCGCGCTGCATCAACCGGAGCTTCAGTTACTCCGGGAAGAATTCAATTTGCCGAGTTGGGGCAGTGCCGCCAAATCTGATTGAATTTCGCCTTCAGCTTGGGTGAATTGCCGATCAAATCGGTGATCTGTCTCCTTGATAGGCGGCTGTTCACGGTGACGAGAGATAGCTTTGGGTTGCGCGGACTTAATCGACGGTGCGTGTCACTGGCCGCTATGGCCTGCGGATTCAACCCGTCGATGCAACAAGTTGGTTAAATCGTTCAGCCGGTGTTTCGTAGTTTAGCGTCTTCCTTGGACGTTCATTTAGCTTCCTCGCCACGCCATTTAGCTGTGCTTGCGTGTATCCGGAGATGTCCATCCCTTTTGGGAAGTACTGTCTCAACAATCCATTGGTATTTTCATTCGTCCCGCGCTGCCAAGGATTCTGAGGGTCACAGAAATAGACCTTGATGTCGGTCGCCAAGGTAAAGCGCTTGTGGTCCGCCATCTCCTTACCTCGATCCCACGTCAGCGATTTGTAAAGTTCCTGCGGCAGCTTGTGAGCATGTTTGATCAATGCATTTATGACGGTCTCGGTATCTTTTCCTGCCACCTTCACCAACATCACATAGCGTGTCTGGCGCTCAACAAGTGTCGCAATCTGGCTACTTAAAGTCCCACACAGCAGGTCGCCCTCCCAGTGGCCTGGCACTGCCCGGTCTTCTGCCGTGGCCGGACGCTCGCTAATCGATACCGCATCGGTGATTCGGCCATGATTATCCGTCTTCTGCGTATGATGCCGCGAACGGCGCATGACTCGCGTGCGCCGCAGGTGGGCCAGAAGTTCCTTCTTCAATGCGCCTCTGGCCTGGATGTAGAGGCTGCGATAGATGGTCTCGTGTGACACCTGATAGTCCTCGTCATCTGGATAGGTGCATTTTAGCCATCCGGCAATCTGCTCCGGTGACCATGCCATTTTCAGTTTGCCTGCCACGATATGTGCCATCGCGCGGTTCTTCACCAGTTTACAAGGTTGGGGGCGATGCGCACGCTCCCAGGCAGCCTGGTCGGCCTGGCTTGCGCGATAGCTCTTTCGATCACCGTTACGTTCGATCTCTCGACTAATTGTCGAAGCGGCACGGCCAAGCTTCTTGGCGATAGAGCGGATTGAATCCCCTGCAACGACTGATCGAGAGATTTCTTCACGTTCAGACAAGGTTAGTGCCAGTCTCGAACGACGTCGAGGAATCGGCCGAATGCCGCCGGCCTCAGACAAAATTCGCTCGATTGATGAATGGTATCGATCAAACAGCTGCGCGATCTGCTGAAGGGAATCGCCTTTCTGCCAGCGATCCCACATCAGCGCCTTCTGGGATTCAGTGTAATGAATGCGAGGTCTTTGTTTCATCTGCAACACTCCTTTCGCTTTCGCAAAGTTTAGTGTGTTGCATCGACGGGTTGAATCCGCACCGACATTCTGCCATTACCATTTAGACCAAATATAATTCATTGATATGAACTGCCGCCCCCACTGCGCCGCCTGCTGCATCGCGCCTTCGATCAACTCGCCGCTGCCGGGCATGCCGAACGGCAAGCCTGCCGGAGTGCCGTGCGTGCAGCTCGACGAGGATCTGCGCTGCAAGGTGTTCGGTAGGCCGGAGCGCCCGGCCTTTTGCGCCGGGCTGCAGCCGTCCGTCGAGATGTGCGGCGAGACGCGCGAGCACGCGATGGGCTGGCTGTCGCGGCTGGAGCGGTCGACGAGCCCGCAGGTATAATCCTGCCCTTCGACAGGCTCAGGGCGAACGGCCTTTTTATAACAACTGGATTCCGGCCTGCGCCGGAATGACGAGACTTCATGGACATTGCACTGCTCACCAAGGCCGCCATCCTCGGCATCGTCGAGGGCCTCACCGAATTCCTACCGGTCTCTTCGACCGGCCATCTCATCATCCTCGGCGATCTGCTCGGCTACAACGACGAGACCAGCAAGGTGTTCAAGATCGTGATCCAGCTCGGGGCGATCCTCGCGGTGTGCTGGGACTACCGAGAGCGGCTGGCGAAGATGGTGGCGGGGCTGCCGAGCGACAAGCCTTCGCAGCGCTTTGCCGCGATGCTGTTCATCGGCTTCCTGCCGGCGGCGGTGCTGGGGCTGATGTTCCATTCGACGATCAAAGCGCTGCTGTTCAACCCGATCACCGTCGCGACCGCGCTAGTCGTGGGCGGCTTCATCATTCTTTATGTGGAGAAGCGCACCTACCATCCGCGCATCAATTCGGTGGACGAGATGCGCTGGCCGGACGCACTCAAGGTGGGCTTCGCGCAGGCCGTGGCGATGATCCCCGGTACCTCGCGTTCCGGGGCGACGATCATGGGCGGGCTGATCTTCGGCCTTTCGCGCAAGACGGCGGCGGAGTTTTCTTTTTTCCTCGCGATTCCGACGATGTTTGCCGCGACCGCCTACGACCTCTACAAGAACTGGGCGCTGCTGCACGCCTCCGACCTTCCGGTGTTCGCGGTGGGTTTCATCTGTTCGTTCGTCGCCGCGATGTGGGCGGTGAAGGGTTTCATCCGCTTCATCTCGAACCACACCTTCGTGGTGTTCGCGTGGTACCGCATCGTGTTCGGATTGATTGTATTGCTGACTGCCTACACCGGCGCGGTGAGCTGGTCGGCCTCATAGAAAATACGGGTAAAAAAAACCAGCCATAAGGGGGTGGCTGGTTAATGTCTTAACGGGATTAAGACACACGCTCAGGAGGGGAGCCGTGTGGATGCATGATGCAAGACTGACCCTGGAAAAAATATCGGCCAATGCTTAAATTTTCATAGGGAAACCTATAAAACGCCTAGGAATTTTCCTACGGGGAGCACCTATTACACTGTACAAAAAAAGCCGCCGGATCGTCCGGCGGCTTTTTCATTTCAACCGTACAGGCTCAATCAAACTTGAGGTTTGCCTTCAGCCACAGGTTGCGCCCCATTTCGTTGACGCGCGTGGTTTGTGTGAAGCCCGTCACCATCGCGCCCGCCCGGCTGATATGCTCGGCGTATACGCGGTCTGCCAGATTGTCCACGCCGGCACTGACCAGTACGCTCTTGCTGGCGCGCCAGCTGGCGTTCAGCGACAACACACCAAAGCCTGCAGTGCGGCCAATATCCTGTCCGGCGATATTGCCCTGATTGGCCACGAAGCGATCCTGTGCGGCAACCATGCGCAACAGGCCGCCGATATTACACGTACCGTTGTCATAGGCTGCGCCCAGACGTCCTTCCAGCGGTGAAATTTGCGCAAGAGCAGTGCCGTCGGTGTCGTTGCTGCCACGCACATAAGCCAGCGAGCCGTCCACCTTCCATTGCGGTGCAAATTGCCATGCCGCGCTGGCTTCGCCACCCCAAGTGGTGGCAGAAATATTGCGTGTCATCGAGACGGCATATTGGCCCATACCGCAGGAACTTGCCAATCCAACCAGCGCGTTTGCCGCAGTTGTTTTGCATGCCGACTCGATCAGGTTGAAGTCGGTGATCTTGCTGTAGAAACCCGACAGTGAGCCGGAGATGTCGCCCTGTTTATATGTCATGCCGACATCCAGCTGGGTAGTTTTTTCCGGGCGCACTGTATTGAAGGCGCTCAACGTGGTCGCGGTGTGCTTGTAAAGCAATTCCCAGTAATCAGGAGATCTTTCCGTGTGACCCAGTCCCGCATAAAAAGTGCCGGCATTACCCAGCACATCCCGTTCATAACGGGCGAAGCCGCTCGTTAGTGTGTCGCTGCGCGCAAGGTTTGCGGTGGGATTGGCCGCTGCCGCCGCCATGCCTCTGGATACCGTGGCGCGCTTATCCTGCGCCTTCCACCAGTCGGCGCGCAGGCCGCCGACGATGCGTGCATCGTTGCCGAGTTGATGCGTAACCTCACCGAATAAGCCATGATTCTGGAAGTTGGCATCCTCAATGCGCGCTTGCAACGTGTAATCTCCCATGTAGCCAGGGGCTGCACCCGTGCGGCCGGTATGCACATTGGATTGTGCGTCCAGGCCCAGCTTGAGTTGTGTTGCATCAGAGAAATTCAGCGTACCGGCAATCCTCCCGCCCGTAGTGGTGCGATCCGGATTCATCGCGGCCATCATGCTGGCCGGATTGCCGCCTGCGCGCAGGCTGTAGCTATCCATGACATGGTCAATGTAGTTGCGGAAAAATTGTGCTTCCACCTTGCCCAGCAAGCCGTGATCCGGGTTCTTCCAGTCAGCCTTCAGGCCAACGTTGTCGCGTGCGAACTTTGAACCGTCCACCGTACGATCGGCATATGCCGCATGGCCATCGCTCCTGGCCATCGATAATTCGATGCGTGTGCCGTCGCTTGGGGTCAAGCCAATGGCAGCATTGGCACTCCAGCGCGAGTAGGCGGAATGAACGCTGACGCCATTGCCATCCTTGTAATCGCCAGCACGCGAATTGGTCGCTATAGCCCGTGCGTACCAGTCCGGCGAACCGCCCTGCACGTCGCCCATCAGGTCGGTGCGGCCAGAGCTGCCCGTCGTTGCGCTGCCGTCAAAACCGGCACCGGTATCGCTGCGGCGCGTAATGTTGCGTTCAAATAATACGGTGCCTGCGGAGCTGCCGGGGCCGTAAATCACCGTCTGCGGGCCTTTCAGCACCGTGATCTTGTCGTAGGAAGACGGGAATATGTAGGCAGTGGGCGGATCCATGCGCCCGCTGCAGCCGCCCAGAATCTGTTCGCCATCCAGCAGGATGTTCAGGCGCGAACCCGCCATGCCGCGAAATACTGGGTCGCCGTCTGTGCCGCCTTTGCGGATCACCGAAAAGCCGGGAATGGTCTTCAGGTAGTCCGCCCCGTCATGCGCCGGGATCGGCTGGCGCGGCTTGCGCGGGTCGGTTGTTACCACCAGCGGCTGTTCCATTGCAGGCGCAGTAACTACCACTTCCGGCAAGGTTGATTCGGCTGCAAATGCACCGGGCGTAAACGCCAGCGCGATACAGAATGTGATTTTCTTCAATTGCATGGTTCTTCTCCCTGAATTTTTATAGAGCCCCGCAATTTTCGGCCAAGAATTTTCTTCTGGGAATGTGGCATATTGCCGCGCGTCAAAATGCCGCACTCCTCATGTTTGCTTGTTTTCAGCTTGGTGCGCGCAAAAAATCCGTCCCGGTGTCATAATTGCGGGAGTCAATCACTCGCATGGAGATAGAACAAATGGCAAGAATGGTGCATTGCGTGAAACTGGGCCGCGAAGCGGAGGGGCTGGATCGTCCGACTTACCCCGGCCCGCTGGGTCAGCGGATTTTCGAGAATGTTTCCAAGGAGGCTTGGCAGGGCTGGATCAAGTTCCAGACCATGCTGGTGAACGAGAACCGTCTCAACCTTGCCGATGCGCAGGCGCGCAAGTTTCTTGCCGCGCAGATGGAGAACTACTTCTTCGGCGAAGGCACACAGATGCCGCAAGGGTACGTACCGCCCAAGAGCTGATCATCCCCTGCCTTGGCCAAGAAATTCGCCCCGCAGCAATTCCTTAACCGCGAGCTCGGCCAGCTTGAGTTCAACCGGCGCGTGCTGGCGCAGGCCGAAGACGCGTCCGTTCCGCTGCTGGAGCGGTTGAAGTACCTGTGCATCGTCAGCAGCAATCTCGACGAATTCTTCGAGATCCGCGTGGCGGGGCTGAAGGAGCAGATCAAGCTCGGCGGCATCGCCGTCGGAGCGGACGGCATGACCGCCAAACAGACGCTCAAGCTGGTGTGCGAACAGGCGCACCAGCTCATCGAGCGGCAATACCGGCTGTTCGATACGGACATCGTCCCCGCGCTCGCCGCGCAGGGCATCCGCTTCATGCGCCGCACCCAGTGGAACGAGGTGCAGCAGGCCTGGGTCAAGGATTTTTTCATGCGCGAGGTGATGCCGGTGTTGACCCCGATCGGGCTCGATCCGGCGCATCCCTTCCCGCGCGTGCTCAACAAGAGCCTGAACTTCGCCGTGGAGCTGCAGGGCAAGGATGCCTTCGGCCGCAACTCGGCGCGCGCCATCGTGCAGGCGCCGCGCGTGCTGCCGCGCACCATCCTGATGCCGCCGGAGATCAGCGGCTGCGCACACGGCTTCGTGTTCCTCTCCTCGATCCTGCATGCGCATGTCGGCGAACTGTTTGCCGGCATGGAGGCGCTCGGCTGCTACCAGTTCCGCGTCACGCGCAACAGCAACCTGTTCGTGGACGAGGAGGAAATGAAGAACCTGCGCCTCAGCCTGCAGGGTGAGCTGCCACAGCGCCACTTCGGCGACGCGGTGCGCCTCGAAATCGCCGACACTTGTTCGCCGCAGATCGCCGAATTGCTGCTCAAGGAATTCAATCTCGCGCCGGAGGACCTGTACCGCGTGCACGGGCCGGTGAACCTGGTGCGGCTCATGGAAATCCCCAATCTGGTGGCGCGCGACGACCTGAAGTTTTCCGCATTCGCACCCGGCGTGCCGCCGGTGATCCAGAAAAAGGGTGCGGACATGTTCAAGGCGATCCGCAAAGGCGACATCCTGCTGCACCACCCCTTCCAGTCGTTCAAGCCGGTGATCGATTTCATCCAGCAGGCCGCCAGCGATCCGGGCGTGGTCGCGATCAAGCAGACCGTGTACCGCACCGGCGCGGACTCCGCACTGATGGAGGCGCTGATCGGCGCGGCGCGGCGCGGCAAGGAAGTGACGGTGGTGGTGGAGTTGATGGCGCGCTTCGACGAGGAGGCCAACATCAACTGGGCAACCCGCTTGGAAGAAGTGGGTGCGCATGTAGTGTACGGCGTGGTCGGTCACAAGACTCATGCCAAGATGCTGATGGTGGTGCGTCGCGAGGACGGCAGGCTGCGCCGCTACGTGCATCTCGGCACCGGCAATTACCATCCGCGCACCGCGCGGCTCTATACCGACTTCGGCCTGTTCACCTGCAACGAGGAAGTTTGCGAAGACGTGAACGAGGTGTTCAGTCAGCTCACCAGCCTCGGCAAGGCGCGCAAGCTGCACCACCTGTGGCAGTCGCCGTTCTCGTTGCACAGTGAGGTGCTGCGCGCCATCCAGAACGAGACCCGCCTCGCTAGGGCGGGCAAGCGCGCCCATATCATCGCCAAGATGAACGCACTGCTCGAACCGGAAACCATAGTCGCACTATATGAGGCCTCGCAGGCGGGCGTGAAGGTAGACCTGATCGTGCGCGGCGTGTGTGCCTTGCGCCCCGGTGTGAAAGGACTGTCGGAAAATATCCGCGTGCGTTCGCTGGTCGGGCGTTTCCTGGAGCACACGCGCATCTTCTATTTCTGCAACGACCTGAAACACGACGTGTACCTCGCAAGCGCGGACTGGATGGACCGGAATTTTTTCCGCCGCATCGAGGTGTGCTTCCCGGTGCTCGACAAGAAGCTCAAGAAGCGCGTGATCGACGAGGGGCTGAAGGTTTACCTGCAGGATAACTGCCAGTCGTGGGACATGGATGGCGAGGGGCATTACCGGCGCAAGAAACCGCGCCGCGCGGCGCTAAAGTGCGCACAGGACAGATTGCTGGCGCAGCTCGCCAGCCCACAGGTCAAAGCGGTCCAGAATTAGCCTTTGTGTTTTTTCGGGCGGCCGGTCCTGATCTTTTCCAGCCCGATCAGGGTGCGCTTCAACTGCGCCGCATTCATGGCACATAGCGCCTTCAGGCCGGCGCGCAACACTTCGCTTTTCTTCACGTGCAGCCCGGCCTTCAGGCAGGCCTCCTTGATCTCGGCGATCTTGCGGTACTCGCCCTGCGGCATGGTGAAGCTATCGCGCACCACCTTCTCCTTGTGCTCTTTCCTGGGTTTCTTCTCCGCCTCTTTTGCCGGTGCCTTCTTCAACGGTGCCTTTGTTGCAGCGGGTTTTGCCGTAGCCGTTGTGGCCTTTTTGGTTGTCCTGGTTGTCATGTCATTCCCTTAGGGTTAAAGTGACGATAACAGTGTATACGGTATATGCTGACAACGAAAAATAATATTCGTCGGAGGCCATGGTGGACCTGATTCTGTGGCGGCATGCGGAAGCGGCGGATGGCACACCCGATGACACCCGCGAACTCACCGCGAAGGGCGTCAAGCAGGCCGAGAAGGTCGCGGCCTTTTTGCATGGCCATTTACCCGAACATGCGCGCATCCTGGTCAGCCCGGCGGCCCGCGCGCAGCAGACTGCCGCGGCGCTCACCAAACGCTACACCCTCGCGCCCACCATTGCGCCCGGCGCTTCCGCGCAGGATGTCCTGCAGGCGGCGCACTGGCCGGATGCGGGTGGCACGGTACTGGTGGTCGGGCATCAGCCGACGCTGGGCGAAGTCGCGGCGCAACTGCTGGGTTGCAACGGCTATTCGCTGAACATCAAGAAGGGCGCGCTGTGGTGGTTCAACCGGCGCGAACGCGAGGGAGCGGCGCAGACCACGTTGCGCCTGGTTATCGGGCCGGATTTATTATGAGAATTTTTTCTGAACTTGGGAGGGCACCATGTTTGAATCAGCCGAACTCGGCCACAAGATAGACAAGGAGACCTACGACAAGGAGGTGCCGCAGCTGCGCGAGGCATTGCTCGAAGCGCAGATCGATCTGGCGAAGCTAGCGAAATTCCCGGTCATCATCCTGGTCGGCGGCGTGGATGGCGCGGGGCGCGGCGAGACCGTCAACCTGCTCAACGAATGGATGGACCCGCGCTTCATCCAGACCCACGGTATGGGCGAGCCGTCCGACGAGGAACTCGATCGCCCGATGATGTGGCGCTTCTGGCGCGAGCTGCCGCCCAAGGGCAGGATAGGCGTGTTCCTCGGTTCCTGGTACACCTGGCCGATCCTCAACCGGGTGGCCGGGCGCACCAAGACTGCCGACCTCGACCAGAGCCTGGAGCGCGCCAGGCGTCTGGAAACGATGCTGGTGGAAGAGGGCGCGCTGATCCTTAAGTTCTGGATGCATTTGTCCAAGGAGAAGCAGGAGAAGCGCCTGAAGCTCCTCGAAAAAGACCCGAAGACCCGCTGGCGCGTCACCGAGCGTGACTGGGAACATTACAAGATGTACGAAAAGTTTCGCGTCGTGAGCGAAAGCGTGATGCGCCACACCAGCACGGCCGAAGCGCCGTGGACTATCGTCGAGGGTTACGATCCGCGCTACCGCAGCCTGACCATGGGCAAGATCATCCTGGACGCCATCCGCAAGCGCCTGGATGAGGCTGGCAAAAAGGTGACGGAGATTTCCGCGCCGCCGCCGCTCCCTTCGATCGACAAGCTGCATATCCTGAAGACGCTGGATCTCGACCAGAAGATCGACAAGAAGAAATTTGAAACCGAGCTGGAAAAATATCAGGGCAAGCTCGCGCTGCTCACGCGCAGCGCGAAGTTCAAGGATATCACCGTTCTCGCCATGTTCGAGGGCAACGACGCGGCCGGAAAAGGCGGCGCGATCCGCCGCATCACCGGCGCGCTGGATGCGCGCCAGTACAACATCGTCCCGATCGCTGCACCCACTGAAGAAGAGCGCGCGCAGCCCTATTTGTGGCGCTTCTGGCGGCACGTCCCGCGGCGCGGGCGGGTGACGATCTTCGACCGCTCGTGGTATGGCCGCGTGCTCGTCGAGCGCGTCGAGGGCTTCTGCTCGAAGACCGACTGGATGCGCGCCTACAGCGAGATCAACGACTTCGAGGCGCAACTGGTGCGCCACAATATCGTGGTGGTCAAGTTCTGGCTTACCATCAGCAAGGCGGAGCAGCTAAGACGCTTCAAGGAGCGCGAAAAGATCGGCTTCAAGCGCTTCAAGATCACCGAGGAGGACTGGCGCAACCGCAAGAAATGGGAAGAATACGAGCATGCCGTGTGCGATATGGTGGACCGCACCAGCACCGAAATCGCGCCGTGGACGCTGGTCGAGGCCAACGACAAGAATTTCGCGCGCATCAAAATCCTGAAGACCATGTGCCGCCAGATCGAGGCGGCGATGAAAAAGAAAAAGGAAAAATAGGTTCCTAGTGTAGTAGGCCCACCGGCTGTACCAGCACCCACGGTTTAACCACTACGGCCCAAACCAGCGCATCGGCCTCAAACCATTCGCGCGCCTGCTCATCGGGCACGCGCACCAGCTTTCCCGCCATGGCCCATTGCTGGATCTGTTCCACGTTGTCCTCGGACATCTGGTATGCGACTTCGACCAGGTCCAGATCGGCGGAGGCCACCAGCGCCTTGCCGCCGGCGAAGAAACGCTGCAGCTCCTTCCACGCAATCTTCGAGGTTTCCAGATTGATCTTGATGCGGGATATCTCGCCGGGATTATCCGTCGCGGTCATGTCAGTCGCCCAGCTTCCAGGTGATCGCTTCTCCGGCGCGTAGCGGCACGAGGCGGTGTTCGCCGAACGCAAGGCTGTCCGGCGCCTGCCAGCTTTCCTTGCGTAGCGTGATTTTGCCGGTATTGCGCGGCAGGCGGTAAAAATCTGCGCCGTAAAAGCTCGCGAAGCCTTCCAGCCGGTCCAGCGCGTTCCATTGTTCGAACGCCTCGGCGTACAGTTCGATGGCGGCATGCGCGGTATAGCAGCCGGCACAGCCGCAGGCCGTTTCCTTGGTGTGCTGTGCGTGCGGCGCGCTGTCGGTACCGAGGAAGAATTTCGGGTTGCCGCTCGTGGCTGCCTTGCCCAATGCCTCGCGATGAGTTTCGCGCTTCAGCACCGGCAGGCAGTAGTAGTGCGGGCGGATGCCGCCGGCCAGCAGCGCGTTGCGGTTGTACAGCAGGTGATGTGCGGTGATGGTCGCCGCGATGTTGCCGGGCGCATCCGTCACGAACTGCACCGCGTCCTTCGTGGTGATGTGCTCAAACACCACGCGCAGTTGCGGCAGGTCGTGCAGCAACGGTTGCATCACGCGCTCAATGAAGACCGCCTCGCGGTCGAAGATATCCACCGCCGGGTCGGTGACTTCGCCATGCACCAGCAGCGGCATGCCGAGCCGCTGCATCTCCTCCAGCGCCGGATAAGCCTTGCGGATGTCCGTCACGCCCGCGTCGGAGTTGGTGGTCGCTCCCGCCGGATACAGCTTGACCGCGTGCACCACGCCGCTCGACTTGGCGCGCTGGATTTCCTGTGCCGTGGTGTTGTCGGTGAGATACAGCGTCATCAGGGGCCGGAATCTCGAGCTTGGCGACAGCACGGCGAGGATGCGCGTGCGGTAAGCCTGCGCCTGCGAGGTCGTGGTGACCGGCGGCCTGAGATTGGGCATCACGATGGCGCGGCCGAATTGCCGCATAGTATCCGGCAGTACCGACTGCATCAAGGAGTCATCGCGCAGATGCAGGTGCCAGTCGTCGGGGCGGGTGAGGGTGATCTGTTGCATGAGGGTATTCCGTTTGGTCGAGTGGCGGGATTGTAATTCAAAGTCCGGGTTGACGGACTCGCCCGATGTTCCCGTGATAGACTCCGCCTCGAAGCTGGCCAGACAGTCGCTGCGCACCTTGTGTGCGGAGAGGAAAGTCCGGGCTCCACAGAGCGGGATGCCGGTTAACGGCCGGACGCCGTGAGGCGATGGAAAGTGCCACAGAAAATATACCGCCGATGGCTGCGCGAGCAGATCAGGCAAGGTTGAAATGGCGAGGTAAGAGCTCACCGCGCCGGTGGCAACACTGGCGGCAGGGTAAACCCCATCCGGAGCAAGACCAAATAGGCAGGCCATGACGTTGCTCGCGTCGCCTGCGGGTAGGTTGCTCGAGCGTCAGGTAACGAAACGCCTAGAGGAATGACTGTCCACGACAGAACCCGGCTTACCGGCCAGCTTCACCTTTTTGGATGATTATTTTTGGATCAATCACGATGAACCACGATGTTTTCAACGGCGATGCCGACGGCATCTGCGCGCTGCACCAGTTGCGGCTCGCCTTCCCGGCAGCCAATAATCTCGTCACCGGCACCAAGCGCGACATCGACCTGCTGCGGCGCGTGGAAGCCGGTGCCGGCGACGAGGTGACGGTGCTCGATCTGTCCATGGACAAGAACCGCGCTGCGCTGCTTGCGCTGCTCGGCAAGGGGGCGAAGGTCAGCTATTTCGACCACCATGTCGCGCAGGATATTCCAGAGCATCCCAATCTGGCCGCGACGATCGACACCAGCCCGGATGTCTGCACCAGCCTGCTGGTGAACTGTCATCTGGGCGGCAAGTATCTGGTCTGGGCGGTTATCGGCGCGTTCGGCGATAATCTCCACGAAGCCGCATATGAGGCCGCCAAGCCGCTCGGCCTCGACCCCAAACGGCTTGCCACGCTGCGCGAACTGGGCGAGTGCCTCAACTACAACAGCTATGGCGAGTCCGTGGATGACCTGCATTTCCACCCCGCGGAACTGTACCGCATCCTGCACCAGCAGAAAAACCCGTTCATCTTCGCTCGCGAAGATGGTGTCTTTGAAATACTGAAGCAGGGCTACGCCGAGGACATGGCGCTCGCCCGCACCATCAGGCCGGAGCGTGAAACTCCGAACGGTGCGGTCTACATTCTTCCCGCCAAACCCTGGAGCCGCCGCGTGAACGGCGCTTTCGGCAACTCTCTTGCCAGCGCATCCCCCGACCGCGCGCATGCCGTGCTGACGCAGCGCGGCGACGGTGCCTTCGTGGTCAGCGTGCGCGCTCCGCAGTCCACCAGTAGCGGCGCCGACATTCTCTGTTCCCGCTTCGATACCGGCGGCGGCAGGAAGGGTGCAGCGGGCATCAACCGGCTGCCGGAAAACGAACTGCCGCGATTCATGCAGGCATTCGACGAGGTATTTTCCGCGGCATCGTAACTACGGTGCTGCTCTCACGATTTCCCGATCCGCCGGTATAGCCGGTAGTGCTCGTTTTTGTCGCCCTTGCGGCTGCCTTCCCAGATTTTTTCCCAGCGGGTTTCGTCGAGTAGCGGCCTGGATAACCGGTCTCCCTGGACGAGGCGCAGGTCGCAGCGGCCGCCTCGGTCTGGCTGCGTGACGATGCCGCCAAAGTAATGCAGCATGGCGCGCTGTCCGTCGCCGAGGTAATCGCGCCCGACGCATTGATATTGCTGCGGCATGGCGCGCTTCAGCGAGGCGACCATGCTGCGGTAGCTCTTGCCGCTGTCCAGCCACGGCAGCCACAGCGTCATCGCGAGCACCCAGACCAGCGTGATGCCGGTCGCCCAGTTGGTCACCGCGCGGCGCATCGAGCGGCCGACGCGCCACACCAGCACCAGCCACAGCAAGGTGGCGATAATCGCGATGGCGAATGGTGCGGCGTGAAATTCCGGCTCAAAGCCCGGCTGGTAGTCTTTCAGCCACAGCGTGATCTTGGCGTGGTTGTCGAGCAGCAGCCCCGCCCAGCCCCACCACATCGCGATGGCGAACAGCGCGAAGGTCATCAGGCCGAACCAGTCCAGCGCGTTGGCCGCGCCGCGTTTCAGCGACGACAGCGAGGCGGTGGCGAGCAGGGTGATCGGCAGCAGCATCGGCAGCGCGAACACTTCCTTGATGTCCGGCACGAGGCTGAGCGTGACGAACATCACGACCAGGGTGACCAGCGGCAGGTGCAGATCGTCGCGCTGCGCGAGGCGCTTGCGCGATTGCCAGATCGTCCATGCCGCGAGGGGCAGGGCGGGCCACGCCAGCCACGGCAGGTTTTTCAGGTAGTAGAGCGATTCCCTCGTAGGACCGCCCTTTGCGTGATCCAGCCAGTGGCCGATGTTGTGTGTCCATGCCCAGTCGGCGAACAACTGCGGCGAATGCTGGTAGAGCAGCAGCGGCCAGATCGTGAGCCAGGGCAGGGCGCACAGAACGGCGATGCCCAGGCTGGAAAGATAGTTGCGTGAGCGCCAGTTCCGGAACAGCGCGGGCAGCAGCGCGGCGATCAAAACGAACAGCACCGGTGCGATGAAGCCCTTGGACATGAAACCGATGCCTACGCCGGTGCCGATCAGCACACCGGCGCGCAGCGCGCGTTCTTGGCTGTATATGAAGCCGTAGAGTAGCATCGCGCATCCGGCGAGCAGCGCGAGGTCGGTGATCATCTGGTGTGCGCGCACCAGCATGCCGACGCAGCCGAGCAGGATGATCGCTGCCGCCCAGCCGCGGTTCTCGCCGTACAGTTTGCGTCCGGCGAGGCCGGTGCACAGCAGGGTCAGCGCGATATAAAAACCGCTGACGAGGCGTGCGCCATCGTGTAGCGGCAGCAGCGGGGAAAATAATTTGGCGGACAGTGCGGCGGTCCAGTAGTACAGCGGCGGCTTGTCCATGTACGGCTCGCCCGCCAGGGTCGGAACCAGCCAGTCGCCGCTTTGCAGCATCGAGTAGATCAGCCCGAAGGCGGTCGCCTCATCCGGCTTCCACGGGTCGTGTCCGATCAGCCCCGTACCCAGCCAGGTCAGGCACAGCAGGCCGAGCATCACCGCCTTGGCGGGGGTGATCGGGTGCGGGTCGGTGGGCTTTATGAAATACATTTATTCTTGAAATTATGATTAAACCAACCACGAAGGGCACGAAGAACGCGAAGGTGCAATTCCGCGGGAATCCTTCGTGATCTTCGCGTTCTTCGTGGTGATGTCCTTATTCCACAATCTTGATGCGTTGCCCCGCCCGCGGTTCGCCATCCGGATATTGCGCGTTGATCAGGCGCAGGTAACTTTCCGCCGATTTGCCGAGCGGCGAGTCCTGCGCGAGCCTTGCATAGGTGTCGCCCTGTCGCGCGGTGATGACATGGATGCTGAGCGGCCTGACCAGTTTGCGTTCCTCGGCGGTGAGTGCGTGGAAGCTGTGCACCGTGTCGAGGATCTCGGAGCGGTGCGCAGCCAGGCTCTGGTTGGTCTTGCCCTGGCCCTGCACGATGAATGCCTTCTGGTCGAAATAAATCACGCCGCCGACTGCATTCGGCAATTCGAAAGTGGCGGCAGGCAAACCGTTTAGGTCGAGCGAGCGCACTTGCGCGCTATAGCCCGCCAGGCGGCGTGCGTAGTCTGCCGGAGTGCCGCGTGGTTTCTGATCCATATTCATTTGCAACCGGGCTTCGCCCTGCGGGCTGACGGCGACCAGCGCATCCGGCAGGTTATGTACCTGCCAGGCTTCCGGGAACTGCAGCGCGATGCCCAGCTCGCCGTGGTAGAAGCGGTTATTGCGGACCACGCCCTGCTCGGTGTTGTCGTTGAACACCAGTCCGTCGGTGGCGGCAAGGTACTCGGCGCGGCCCTCGAAGGGGGTGGCGGGAGCCAGCTTGTCGGCTTCGCCGACCACCTGTTTCAGGCGCGTGTCGTTGTCCGGGTGCGTGGCGAACAGGCCGGAATAGCGGCGCGGCTCGCGGCCTTCCTGCTTGGCCAACTCGGCATCCTTCAGCTCCTGGTTCTTCAGCGTGCGCAGGACGCTGATGATGGCCTGCGGATCGTAGTCGGAGCGCGCGAGGTATTGCGCACCCAGGCGGTCGGCCTCGAGCTCGTGCTCGCGCCCGTAGCCGGACAGCAGCGCGCCGCCGACCAGATTGGTGAGGTTCTGCCCGCCCATCGAATTGATTTCCGGCACGAAGATGGAGGCGATGGTCAGCCCGAGGTTGGCGGCCTGAGCGGCGCTCTGCTGGCGCACGCCGTGGCGTGCCGTGACGTGGCCGATTTCGTGGCCCACCACGGCGGCCAGCTCCGCCTCGCTGTTGAGGTAGGCCATGATGCCGCGCGTGATGTACACATAGCCGCCGGGCAGCGCGAAGGCGTTGACTTCCGGCGTGTCCAGCACGGTGAAGTGATAGCCCAGATTGGGGCGGTGGCTGTTCTTTGCGAGTTTCTGACCGATGCGGTTGACGTAATCCTGCAACGGCTTCGATTCGTAGACCTGGTACTGCTTCTGGATCACCTGTTCGTTGTACTGGCGGCCGAGGGCGATTTCCTGTGCTTCCGACATCATCACGAAATCGTTCTGCCCGGTGACCGGATTCTGGGCGCAGCCGGCCAGCAGCGAAAGAGCGAGGCCGATAATCAGTAGACGCATGGCAGTTCCTGATGGGTGTTAAAAATTAGGTGTGATTGTCGCCGCAAATAAAAAAGGCAGCAAACGCTGCCTTTTGATAAGACTGTGGGGCGAAGTTCCCTGATTAAACTTCTAGCCATTCGACCGGGCTATCAAAATACGACAGCCAAGTCGCTGGTTATTATGCCGCAGCCTTGCCGTATTTCTGGCGGAATTTGTCGATGCGGCCGGCGGTATCGACGATCTTCTGCGTGCCGGTATAGAACGGGTGGCATTCGGAGCAGACTTCGACGTTCAGCGCGGGCTTGCCCATGACGGACTTGGTCTTGAAGCTGTTGCCGCAACTGCAAGTCACGGTGATTTCCTGGTAGTTCGGGTGAATATCGGCTTTCATTTTCTTTCCTTGCGGTAATTTGGTGCGGCGGGTGTACGCACTCACGGGGCGCGCATTATCCATAAAAATAGGGGGTTGCGCAAATTTTTAGCAGCAGCGTTTGATCCCCGACCACTTTTGCTGCTGCTGAAGCGCAAACCAGGCGCGGCGCGGCAGCGCCGGGGTGCCCGGATGGGCGGCGGCATGATGCGCCAGGTAACGCTCGTAGCCGTCGTCGCCGCTGAGCCGGCGGGCGGCTCGCCACAGGGTGCGCAGCAGATCATTCAGTCGCGTTGCCATGCTTCCTCCAGGCGGGTCGGGTAATGCGGCGCCTCGGACAGCGGCGGCACGCGCTTGCCGCCCAGGTGGCGCGCGCAGACGCGCAACATGTCGATGACGATCAGCCACAGCAGGCCGGCGAAGAACAGCGCGAGCACGGCATCGAGTTGCTGGTTGAAGATCAGTTGCGGTGCGACTGCAGCCTTGTCCGGCGGCAAGGCGCCGGCGGCAAGCTTGTCCGACAGGCTGTTGGCGGCGGCGAGGAAGCCGATGCGCGGATCGTCGCTGGTCAGTTTTTGCCAAGTCGCGGTGCTGGTGATGACGACCAGCCAGGCCAGCGGCAGCGCGGTTATCCACGCGTACTTCAGTTTGCCGGATTTCACCAGGATGCCGGTCGCCACGCACAGCGCAATCGCCGCGAGGATCTGGTTTGCGATGCCGAACAGCGGCCAGAGGATGTTCACTCCGCCGTTCGGATCTATCACGCCGATATACAGGAAGTAGCCCCAGGCCGCGACGACCACCGCGCTGCTGAGCAGCACCGAGGGATACCACGAGGTGCGCCCCATCGGCTTCCACAGGTTGCCTAGCAAATCCTGCAGCATGAAGCGTCCGACGCGTGTGCCGGCGTCCAGCGTGGTGAGGATGAAGAGCGCCTCGAACATGATCGCAAAGTGGTACCACAGCGCGAGCAGGTGCTCGCCGAATGCGCTGCCGAAGATGCTCGCCATGCCGACCGCCAGCGACGGCGCGCCACCGGTGCGCGCGAACAGCGTGGCCTCACCCATCTGTTTGGACAGTGTATTCATCTGCTCGACGCTGACCGGGAAGCCCCAGGCGGAGATCGTCGCGACCGCTTCAGCCGCCGTCTTGCCGACCATGCCGGCCGGCGAGTTGATCGCGAAATACACGCCGGGGTCGAGCACCGTCGCGGCGATCATCGCCATGATGGCGACCAGCGACTCGAGCACCATGCCGCCGTAGCCAATCATGCGGATGTCGTGCTCGTTGGACAATAATTTAGGAGTCGTGCCGGAGGCGATCAGCGAGTGAAAACCGGAGATCGCGCCGCAGGCGATGGTGATGAACACGAAGGGGAACAGCTTGCCGCCGAAGATCGGCCCGGTGCCGTCTACGAACTGGGTCAGCGCGGGCATTTTGATTTCGGGCCGCAACCACACGATCGCCAGCGCGAGCAGGATTACCGTGCCGAGCTTCATGAAGGTGGACAGATAGTCGCGCGGTGCGAGCAGCAGCCATACCGGCAGGATCGCGGCGGCAAAACCGTAACCGATGATGGCGAAGGCCAGCGGCAGACCGGGGTGGTCGAACAGTTCGCGCAGCTCGGTCTGCTGGTCGATCCAGCCGCCGCCCGCGACCGACAGCAGCAGCAGGATTACGCCGAGCGCCGAGCCTTCCAGCACGCGCCCCGGGCGCAGCTTGTACATGTACAGCCCGACCAGCATCGCGATGGGAATCGTCGCGGCGACCGTGGAGGTCGCCCATGGGCTGTGCTTCATCGCGTTGACCACCACTAGGCCGAGCACCGCGATCAGGATGATCATGATGAGGAAGGTGGCGATCAGCGCGGCGATGCCGCCGATGCTGCCCAGCTCGTCGCGCGCCATCTGGCCGAGGCTGCGGCCGTCACGGCGCGTGGAGAAGAACAGCGTCACCATGTCCTGCACGCAGCCGCCCAGCACCGCGCCGATCAATATCCACAGGGTGCCGGGCAGGTAGCCGAACTGCGCGGCCAGCGTCGGGCCGATCAGCGGGCCGGGGCCGGCGATGGCGGCGAAATGGTGGCCGAACACAACCCAGCGATTCGTCGGCATGAAGTCGCGACCGTTGTTGAGCCGCTCGGCCGGCGTGGCGCGTGTCTCATCGATGCACAGCACGGTTGCGGCAATCCATGCCGCGTAGAAGCGGTAGGCGATGGCGTACACGCACAGCGCGGCGGTGACGAACCACAGTGCGTTGATCGATTCGCCGCGGTTCAGCGCGATGCCGCCGACTGCCGCTGCGCCCAGCAGCGCGACGCCCAGCCATATCAAGACGGAGGAAAGGTTTGTTTTCATGGAGGGCATACGAGGAACGGAAATTTTATGCGACAATGGTATATTAGAATAAAAAATTGAGGCGTGTTAATCCGCCCTTTCAGCCGCACAGCACGGCGACACAATAAATCAGGGAAGAAAGTTTTTGGAAAACCTCAGGCAATTGATCGCCGCGGACATGGCGGCCGTGGACCAGGTGATACGCACCCGGCTGCACTCGGAAGTGATGCTGATCAATCAGGTCGGCGAATACATCATCAACAGCGGCGGCAAGCGGCTGCGCCCGGCGCTGGTAGTGTTGTCCGCCGAGGCTTTCAACTACAAGGGTAAATACCATTACGATCTGGCGGCGGTGGTGGAGTTCATCCATACCGCCACGCTGCTGCACGACGATGTGGTGGATGAATCCTCGTTGCGCCGCGGGCGCGAGACGGCCAATGCGCTGTTCGGCAATTCCGCCAGTGTGCTGGTCGGCGATTTCCTGTATTCGCGAGCCTTCCAGATGATGGTCGCGGTGGGCGAGATGCGCGTGATGCAGACGCTGGCCGACGCCACCAACACCATCGCCGAGGGCGAGGTGCTGCAACTGCTCAATTGCCACGATGCGGATGTCGATGCCGCCAACTACATGCGCGTGATCCACTGCAAGACCGCCAAGCTGTTCGAGGCGGCGATGCGCCTCGGCGCGATTCTCGGCAAGGCCTCGGCGGCTGATGAAGAGGCTGCGGCAAAATACGGCATGCATCTCGGCACCGCGTTCCAGCTCGTCGATGACGTGCTCGACTATTCCGCCGACGAGGCGCAGACCGGCAAGCATCTCGGCGACGACCTCGCCGAAGGCAAGCCCACCCTGCCGCTGATCTACGCCATGCAGCACGGCACGCCGGAACAGGCCGCCGTGGTGCGCGGTGCGATCGAGCAGGGCGATGTGGAGAAGTTCGACGAAGTGCTGCGGATTATCCATGTCACCGGCGCACTGGATTTCACGCGCCAGCAGGCGATGCGTGAAGTGGAAGCGGCCTGCGCGGCTATCGCCGCACTTGCCGATTCAAAATACAAACAATGTCTGTTAGAATTAGCGCACTTTGCCGCCACGCGGCAATTTTAGTTTCCGGTCAGGCTGGTTTTTGGCCTTTCGCAACGGGGTGTAGCTCAGCCTGGTAGAGTACTGCGTTCGGGACGCAGGAGTCGGAGGTTCGAATCCTCTCACCCCGACCAATCAAAGTTGGTCTTCTGAATTTCCCGTCAATTCCCTTCTTCCGCCGCCATGGATTTTTCCTGGCGGAGCCGAGCATTTGGATTTTGTGGTCATTTTGCTGCTGCGAACCGATTGCAATTCCTCTTCGAGCCTTCTTTGTCATTAAGCCGAATGGACTAGTTATTTTGGTCTATATCGGCGAAGTGGCCGGTATGGTCTAATCCCCATCCGAATTACTCTCTGTCGAAGCTGTTAACGCATGCGGCGGCAGAAAACAGGCTGGATTGAAATTGAATCAATCGGTTATCAGAAAGCGCGATTCTCTGTTTTTAATAATACCGGCCACCAGTCCGGTGCATGGGAGAGTTGCATGAAGATATTCCGCATTTGCGGTTACGGCGGCGGGCGCGGCGAGCTGGTAGCCAGGCTTGCCGAGGAGTTCAGCTTCCGGCAAGTCGGGATCGCGGCGGTGAAATATGCGCACAAGCCATTCGACATGGACAAGCCGGGATCGGAAACCAGCAACCTGCGCCAAGGCGGCTGCCGGCAGACGCTGATTGCCAACCGCGACCGCTGGGGGCTGCTGTGCGAAACCCCCGATCAGACCGATCCCGATCCTGTCCTGCTGGCCGGACATCTCGCCGAATGCGACCTGGTCCTGGCGATCGGCTTCGACAATGCGCCCTTGCCCGGCCTCGAGGTGATGCGCGCCGACAATCCCGGTGAGCCGCTATGCCGGCGCGACCCGCATATCCAGGCCGTAGTCATCGATGGCGTTCCGCCGCCGGGCGTGCCTTACAGCTTTGCGCACACCGACATCGAGAATATCGCCACGCATATCCTGGAGCGGGCGGTTCTGCTTCCCCCGCGGACAGATGACAGACGGACTGCTGCGCATTAACATGCATCATGGCTGAGATATCCAGAATCATTCCGATTGCATCCGCTGTCACACAGGAGACTGGGGCCGTACTGGATGATACCTTGCGGGGATATGGGCAATTCGTTGCCGACTCCCTGCAGCGGCCGCTGCGCGACCTGCGCATCTCGGTCACCGATCGCTGCAACCTGCGCTGCACCTACTGCATGCCGCGCGAAGCCTTCGATGAGCATTCCTTCCTGCCGCGCGCCGAGCTGCTCAACTTCGAGGAGATCGAGCGGCTGGCCAGATCGTTTATCCAGCTCGGGGTGCAGAAAATCCGCCTGACCGGCGGCGAGCCGCTGCTGCGCCGCGGTGTCGAACGTCTGATCGAGTCGCTCGCCAGGCTGCACACTAGGGAAGGCAAGCCGGTCGAAGTCGCGCTGACCACCAATGCCGTGCTGCTGGCCAAGAAGGCGCAGGCGCTCAAGGATGCCGGCCTGGCGCGCATCACCGCCAGCCTCGACGGACTGACCGACGAGACCTTCCGGCACATGAGCGACTCGGATGTTTCCGTTAGGACCGTGCTGGACGGCATCGCTGCCGCGCAGCGCGTCGGGCTTGCGCCGGTCAAGGTCAATATGGTGGTCAGGCGCGGCGTAAACGATCACGAAATCATCCCGATGGCGGGGCATTTCCGCAACAGCGGCGTCGTGCTGCGCTTCATCGAATTCATGGACGTAGGCTGCACCAACGGCTGGTGCATGGACGACGTGGTTCCGGCGCGGGAAATCCTGGAAAAGATCAACAGCCGCTACCCTGTCCTGCAGGCCGACCCCAATTACACCGGCGAAGTCGCGGAGCGCTGGCGCTATGCGGACGGCGGCGGCGAGGTCGGGGTGATCGCATCGGTCACCCAGGCGTTCTGCCACGAATGCACCCGCGCGAGGCTTTCCACCGACGGCAAGCTCTATACCTGTCTGTTCGCCAGCAATGGCGCGGACTTGCGCGGCCCGCTGCGCACGGGTGCGACGGATCAAATGCTGACCAACCTGATTGCCGGCAAGTGGGAGCAGCGCTTCGACCGCTACTCGCAACTGCGCCACGCCGCGACGGAAAGACCCAGAGAAAAAATAGAAATGTCCTATATCGGCGGGTGATGATTTTTTCGCGCGTAATTCATTTTCAACTGTAGACTGCCTGCATGGACGACCAACAACTGCTGCGCTATAGCCGGCATATCCTGCTGCCGGAGATCGGCATCGAGGGGCAGCAGCGCCTGCTCGACGCTACGGCGCTCATCATCGGCCTCGGCGGGCTAGGCTCGCCCGCCGCGCTGTACCTCGCCGCCAGCGGCGTCGGCAAACTGATCCTGTGCGACCACGACGAGGTGGACTTCAGCAATCTGCAGCGCCAGATCATCCACCGCACTTCGACGGTCGGGCTGCCCAAGGTCGACTCCGCGCAGGCCGCGCTGCACGAGATCAACCCCGAAGTCGAATGCGTTGCCGTACCGGTGCGCGCCGATGCGGCGCAGTTGCGCGAGCTGGCTGCGCAGGCTGACGTGGTGCTGGATTGCAGCGACAACTTTGCCACGCGCTACGCCGTCAACCGCGTCTGCCTGGAACTGCGCAAGCCGCTGGTTTCGGGCGCGGCGATCCAGTTCGACGGGCAGGTCTCGGTATTCGACTTCCGCCGTGAAGAGGAACCCGAACAAACGAAAGCACCCTGCTACAACTGTCTGTTCCCCGAGGACAGCGTAGCGGCCGAGCTGCGCTGTGCGACCACCGGCGTATTCGCGCCGCTGGTCGGCATCGTCGGCGCGCTGCAGGCGGCGGAGGCGCTCAAGGTGTTGATGGGAGTGGAGCGCGGCCTGAGCGGCAGGCTGCTCACGATCAACGCGCTCGACATGCAGGTCATGCGCAGCGCGCTGAGCAAGGACCCCGCCTGCCGCGCCTGTGGCGGTACGGCCTCTCCCTTGCGGGAGGAAGATGTTGTGATGGAAAGTTGCACTTCAAAGGCGAATGGCACATGGACGAATTGACCCATTTTTCCGACGCGGGCCGCGCGCGCATGGTGGATGTCTCGGCAAAATCCGACACCCAGCGCGTCGCGATTGCCAGCGGCGTGCTGCGCATGCAGCCCGCGACGCTGGAGCGCATCCGCGCGGGCAGGATCGCCAAGGGCGACGTGCTGACGGTGGCCGATGTCGGCGCGGTCATGGCGGCGAAGCGCACCTCCGACATGATCCCGATGTGCCATCCCATTGCGCTGACCGGCGTGGAGGTCGAGTTCAGCGAGATCACCGAGCCGGATGCGAGCGGCTGCGTGGGCATCAAGGTCGTCACCACGGCGGGCTGCACCGGCCAGACCGGGGTCGAGATGGAGGCCTTGTGCGCCGCCAATGTGGCGCTGCTGACCATTTACGACATGTGCAAGGCGATCGACCGCGGCATGCGCATCGAGTTCGTGCAGCTGGAGGAGAAGCGCGGCGGCAAGAGCGGCGTCTGGCTTCGGGAAGACTTGGGGAAGCGCGGAGAAATGAAATGATCAGGGTGTTGTTCTTCGGCCCGATCGCGGCCGCGACGGGCGAGCGGGAGGTCTCGGTGGCGCATGCGCCGGGGCTGACGCTGGGCAGCCTCAAGGAAACGCTTGCGGCGCGTTACCCGGAAGCCATGCACCTCGCGACGATGATGGCGGTCAACGGCGAACACGCCCGCGACCTTGCGCTGCCGCTTGCGGACAACAGCGAAGTGGCCTTCATGGCCAAGTTTTCAGGCGGGTAAAGGGTGATCCAATGAAAGACGCAGTTCGCATCCAGGCCGAAGACTTCTCCCAGGACGAGGAGATTGCGGCGCTCAAGGGCAGCTCGAAACGCATGGGCGGCATCGCCACCTTTCTCGGCTGCGCGCGTGATTTTTCGGAAGGGCGCGAGGTCTCGGAGATCAGCTTCGATGCCTACGGCAGCATGGCGCTGTCGGAACTGAACAAGCTGCGCAGCGATGCGATCGAGAAATACGCCCTGCTGGATGCGCGCATCGTGCATCGCATCGGCACGGTCAGCGGCGGCGACAACATCGTGTTCATCGCGGCAGGCGCGGAGCATCGCGTCGCCGCACTGGAAGCCTGCCGCTGGATGATCGACGAGCTGAAGCAGCGCGTGCCGATCTGGAAGAAAGAAGTCACGCCGCAGGGAGAGTCTTGGGTGACTCCCCATCCATAGGTTTAATTCATGCCGAACGTATTTACCGTCGTCGGGCATTCCGGTTCCGGCAAGACCACGCTGGTCGAAAAGCTGCTGCATGAGCTGAGCGGCCGGGGGCTGCGCGTCGCGACCATCAAGCACGCGCATCACAAGGTGGTGCTGGACACTCCCGGCAAGGACAGCTTCCGCTACAAACAGGCCGGCGCGGTGATGAGCATGCTGGTCACGTCCAACGAGCTGCAACTGGTCGCCGACGCGGTCGACCGGCGCGAGCCGGAGCAACTGGCGGGGCGCTTCCTCGGCGAGGCCGACCTGGTGCTCGCGGAAGGCTTTTCCCACTGCGCCGGAGCGAAGATCGAGGTGCTGCGCCGCGAATGCGCCAAGCCGCCGCGCTGCACGATCGAGGACGGGCTGATCGCCATCGTCACCGACATGGACGAGGTCTATCCGCAGTTGCCGCATTTCGGGCTGGAGGACGTCGCCGCGATTGCGCAGTTCCTGCTCGACCGGAAATGATTACGGACTGCACCGCGATTGTCATGGCGGGCGGCGACTCAAGCCGCATGGGAACGGACAAGGCGAACGTGACGCTGGGCGGCAAGACACTGCTGCAGACGGTTACCGCAACCATGCAGCAGCTGTTCCCGCAGGTGATCGTCAGCGTGCGCCAGCCGCGCGCCGGGATCGACCTGCCGCAGGTCTGCGACGAAGTACCCGACGGCGGCCCGCTGGCCGGGCTGGCTGCCTCCCTCGGCAAGATCACCACGCCGTGGGCGTTCATGGTGGCCTGCGACATGCCTTTCGTCGTGCCGGAAGTGGTCGAGTTGCTCGCAAAATACCGTTTGCAGCATCAGGCGGTCGTGCCCGTCGTGCATGGGCATCCGCAGCCGCTCGCGGCCTTCTATGCGGCCAGTTGCCTCGCGCCGCTGTGCGCGAGCCTCGCTGCGCAGCAAAAGGGTTTGCGCGGCGTGTTGCAACAGCTGGACGTGCGCTATGTGGACGAGGCAGAGATGCTCAAGGCCGATCCGCAGCTGCGCAGTTTTTTCGATCTGGACACGCCGCAGGATGTTGCGGCGGCAATGAATGGAGTGAGGTGATGGAACATTTGCAAGTAAGCGAGGCGCAGCGCGTTGTGCTTGATTCGGTCGCGGCGTCGGGCGCGGAGCAGGTGAAACTCGAACAATCGCTGGGCCGCGTGCTGGCCGAGGAAGTGCGCGCCAACCGCGACCAGCCGCCCTACGACATCTCGGCGATGGACGGCTACGCGCTACGCAGCGCCGATATGGGCACTGTTCCCGCGACGCTGGAAATCATCGAAGACATCAAGGCCGGAGACATGCCGACCAAGACGCTGGCGCCCGGCCAGTGCGCGCGCATTATGACCGGCGCGCCGATGCCGCAGGGCGCCGATGCGGTGATCCGGGTCGAGGACACCGAGGCAAAACCGGACAGCCGCGTGCAGATCAATCTGTCGGTCAAGCCGGGCAACGACATCCGCCGCCTCGGCGAAAATATGCGCAACGGTGAGGTGGTGCTGACGCCTGGCACCGAAATTACACCCGGCGTGATCGGCGTGCTGGCGACGGTGAAGCGTGCGCAGGTGCAGGTATACCGGCGGCCGCGCGTGGCAATCCTGTCCACCGGCAACGAGCTGGAAGGCCTCGACGAGCCCGTCGATCCGAACAAGATTCCCAATTCCAACAGCTATGCGCTGATGGGTCAGGTGCAGGCGCTGGGCATCGAGCCAGTGCTGCTCGGCATCGCGCGCGACGATCCCGACGAACTGGCGCGCTACCTGAAGCGTGGGCTGGAATATGACGTGCTGCTGGTTTCCGGCGGCACCTCGGTCGGCGTGCACGACTACGTCCGCCCGACCATCGAGGCGCTGGGTGCGAAGATGCTGTTCTGGCGCGTGGCGATGAAGCCGGGGCATCCGGTCGCGTTCGGCAAGGTCGGTGAGAAAATAATTTTTGGTTTACCGGGAAATCCCGTTTCGAGCATGGTCTGCTTCGAGCAATTCGTCGTGCCGGCGCTACGCCGCATGATGGGGCACGCACGCACCCACCGCCGCACCGTCTCAGCGCGTCTCACGCACAACGTGAAGCACCAGCCCGGGCGCACCGAGTTCATCCGCGTGATGCTCGCGCAGGAAGAGGGCGGCTACGCGGCCACCTCCACCGGTGCGCAGGGTAGTGGCATGCTGCTGTCCATGGCGCGGGCGGACGGCCTGGCAGTTTTGCCGGCGGAGTGCAACGGTTTTGCGGCGGGCAGCATGGTGGCGGTGCAGTTGCTCGACGGCACGGCTTTCCAGGATGGCATGTGCTTCAAGGAGTAAGTAATGAATCCGGAAAAGACTATTCGCCACGAAGAGCACGAAGCACACGAAGAGTTTTCAATAGGTTGCAGCCGGCAATCGTTTGGTTTTTCTTCGTGTTCTTCGTGTGCTTCGTGGTAAAGGGGGTTAAATGAGCATTGCACGCATCGGTATTCTGACCATTTCCGACCGCGCGAGCCGCGGCGAATACGAGGACAAGGGCGGTCCGGCGATACATGCCTGGTTTACGCGCGTGCTGACCTCGCCGTGGGAACAGGTGGTGCGGGTGATTCCCGACGAACAGCCGCTGATCGAGGCGACGCTGATCGAGCTGAGTGACCGGGAGAACTGCTCCCTGATCGTTACCACCGGCGGCACCGGCCCGGCGCTGCGCGATGTCACGCCGGAAGCCACCGAGGCGGTGTGCGAGAAGATGATGCCGGGCTTCGGCGAGCTGATGCGCGCCGCATCCCTGAAGTTCGTGCCCACCGCTATTCTCTCGCGCCAGACCGCCGGTATCCGCGGCAAGAGCCTGATCGTCAACCTGCCCGGCAAGCCTTCCGCGATCGACGACTGCCTGAACGCGGTGTTCCCCGCGATCCCGTACTGCATCGACCTGATCGAGGGTGCGTACCTGGAATCCGATCCGGAGCAATGCAAGGCGTTTCGTCCGGCGCACGCCAAACGTATGTAACTTCACTTGAAAAATTGGGAGGGGACCGCAAAAAAGCGAGATTCCTAATGCCCGGCGGGCATGTCACGATAGTCTGACGGTTGTTCATTCTGGTGTTCCCTTTTCAACTATGCTCTGATTTCCACAACCTTGCAGGTCTCGCTTGCCCGGGTGGCATGGCAAGAGGCGGTTCCCCCATTTATTCTGGCATGGTAGGATTCTTAGTCGTGTTTCAGGCTCGGATTTGCGTTATATACCACCTACCCTAACGAACTAGTTCTTTTTTTGGTTGTTTCGCCATGCGTTATATCGTATCGTGTATCACGCTATCAGGGAGGAAACAATTGTGCGAAAAGTTAATTTAACAGTTTAACAAACAAAAGCTGCCTTGCTTGCAGGCTGGAATTTCAAGCGTCATTGCCGCATTTCGAATGCGGTGGGGGCTTGAAGGCGTTGTCGTTTACCGCCTCTTTTTTTGAATGCCGTTATATGCAGCAAGATATAACGTGCATGGGTGGTAATACGACAAGCAACCAGCTCATCCCGAAAAGCGGGAAAGAGGGAATAAGGAAGAAGTGACTCAGAAGCACACCAACTAATCAAAAGGAGTTTATTCATGCAAAAAAGAATCATCGCCACTGCCATCCTGGCTGCCGTTTCTGCGCCGGCTCTTGCCGATACCGGCAATGTCACCGTCTATGGCGTGTTGCATGCGGATGTCGAGTCCGTGAAAAATAACAAGGCCACCCTTGCAACCAACGCGGCCAGCCTGAACCGTGTGAGTTCCAACGCGACTCGCCTGGGGTTCAAGGGCAAGGAATATCTGGGTGACGATCTCACCGCAATCTGGCAACTGGAGGCGGAGTTCGACCTGACCAACAGCAACGGCGCGCCATTTGCGAAAACGCGTAACAGCAACGTGGGGCTGCAAGGCAATTTCGGCACCGCGTTTTTCGGCAACTGGGACACGCCCTACAAGGAGGCGCGCAGCCGGGTCGAGTTGTTCGGCAACACCCACATCGCCTCGGCGATCAACGTCATGGGACGTGCCGGGCTTAACACCAACAGCGTCACCGCTGCTTCGAGCACCGTTAACTTCAATACCCGGCAGAAAAACGTGCTCCAGTACTGGACGCCGGATTTCAACGGTTTCCAGGCCAGGCTGGCTTACGCGCCGGACAATGCCAAGAAAGGGACTCTCGCTGCGGGCGGCGACAAATCTATCTGGTCGTTTTCGGCTGCCTACGACAAGGATGCGTTCTATGCCGCCTACGCCTACGAGGCCCACAAGGATACGCTATCTACGGCAACCAGCCTGACCGACACGGCGAGCCGACTGGTCGGCACATACAAGATCGGGAACGGACTGATCGGCCTGACCTGCGAACGCCTGTCCGTGGCGACGCTGACAACCAGCACCGCCACATCCTCGCGCAACGGCTGGGAACTGACCGGAAAATACAAGTTCGGCGCAAGCAACATCGGCGCGTTTTACGCACGCGCAGGCGATCTGGGCGGCGTGGCTAATACCGGCGCGAACCAATACTCCCTGCGCTATGGCTACAACCTCTCGAAGCGCACCGAACTGTATGGCTTCTACACCCGCTTGAATAACGACGCGGCGGCCAGTTACAACTTCCATGCCGGCAACACCATAACCAGCACGGCGGGTGCGGCGGGTCTCGGTGCGACGCTCTCGGGGGGCGGGCTGGGGCTTCTGCATTCCTTCTAGCCAGGAGCGCATCACAGCAATACAAGTAATACGCATAAATATAACGCCACAGGGGAAGGGAAAGTCATGATTCATGCTGTTCGTAACTGTCTATTTATCGCTGCTATCCGCACCAACCCGCGCCACGTAAATTGGTTACAGGCGATTGAGGTGCGGAAGATCTCCGACTGAGGCAAGGCGAGCGCCGGAACCATGATTGGGTCATCGCATTGTGCCAGCAGCGCGGGGGAGTTCATGCCGCCAATAGCCGCATACCCTCCGACGCAGCCGGTCTTGGATGACAGTCATGAGATTGCAGCATCTGTAATCACAAATGTCATGTGCACCGCAGACAATGGCGACTTGCCGCTGTTCGCAGCCACACTTGGCATACCTTCCAAAGAATTCGCCATGCTCCTTGACGGGCAATCGCAGCCCCTATTTCAGTTCAATTCGCTGCACGCCAAGTTGCTGGCCGACTGGCTGCCCGGACTGTTTCTGCCGCTGGTCGAGCTGCTTTGGGATTACCAATGCCGCCAAGACCGGCTTGGCTGGCTGGTTTCCCATGCTGTTGCCTGCGCCTGTTTCGGGCACCGGCATCTTTGGCAGGACTTGGGGCTGAATGAAAGGGAAGATGTTACGCGCCTGCTCCTCCGGCATTGCCCCGGGCTTGCCGCCCGCAATACGCAAAACATGAAGTGGAAACACTTCCTGTTCAGTGAGCTGGGCAAGCGCCTTGGGCAATCCGATCTCGAGCCTCCGGGGTGCGGCGGATGCGATCAGGTGCGTGCCTGTTTCCCGGGCAGAAAAGAATCGGGAATTGCCTTCATGCGGAGGGTGAGATAATGCCGCTCTTGTTTTTCGGGGTGAAGGAGGCAAACGATGGCTCGCGGGCGCGGAATAGAACTGAAAGGGTCGCTGTGGATGACCGTCGGAGACAAGAGCTTCGGCGGTCCGGGGCGCATCGAATTGCTGTCCAGGATAGCCGAACATGGGTCGATCACCCAGGCGGCGAAGTCGATGAAGATGAGCTACAAGGCGGCGTGGGATGCCATCGACCAGATGAACAATCTTGCGGGCGAACCGCTGGTGGAGCGGACAACGGGCGGCAAGGGCGGAGGCTCGACCCACCTCACGCCGCGCGGCAGGCAGCTCGTGGAAAATTTTTGCCTGATCGAGCAAGAGCACCGCCGTTTCATCGACCAGCTCAGCCACCAGTCGGAAAAAATTGCCGACGATTTCTTACTTATCAGGAGAATGGGCATGAAAACCAGCGCGCGCAACCAGTTTGTCGGCAAGGTCGCCAGCATTAAACGTGGGGCGGTCAACGATGAGATCGAAGTCGACATCGTGGGCGGCCAGAAAATCGTCGCCACTGTCACACATGAGAGCACCGGCAACCTCGGGCTCAAGATCGGGGCGGAAGTTTTCGCCCTGGTCAAGGCATCGTCCGTCATCGTCATGACCGACACCGGGGGCGCAAAAATCTCGGCACGTAATCGCCTCGCTGGCACGATTTCCCGCCTGCAGCCGGGCGCGGTGAATGCGGAGATCGTGATCGACCTTCCCGGAGGGGGCGCCATCGCCTCGATCATCACCAACGAAAGCGCGGCCAGCCTCGGGCTGACGGTCGGAGGAAAAGCGAGCGCGATCTTCAAGGCGTCCAGCGTGATCATCGGCGTAGCGGACTGATCTATTTGAAAGGAAACCCAATGCATCGCATTATTTGTGGCGCAAGAGTGCCTCTATTCACCGTATTTCTCAATCTGGCAACTTGCCTGCTGGCAGCCTGCTCGTTGCTGCTGTCCTTTTCCGCGCGCGCGGAGGAGGTGAGCGTCGCCGTGGCCGCCAACTTCACCGCACCCATGAACGCCATCGCCGCAGAATTCGCCAGGGACACCGGGCACAAAGCCAGCCTGTCATCCGGCTCCACCGGAAAGTTTTACGCCCAGATCAAAAATGGCGCGCCTTTCCATGTATTCCTCTCGGCGGATTCGGATACTCCCGCCAAGCTGGAGGCCGAGGGGCTGGCCGTACCCGGCTCGCATTTCACCTATGCCATAGGCAGCTTGGCGCTATGGTCGGCCAAGCCTGGCTTTGTGGATGCCAAGGGTGAGGTGCTGCGGCATGGCCAGTTCAACAAGCTCGCCATCGCCAGCCCCAGGCTCGCTCCCTATGGCAAGGCGGCAGAGGAGGTGCTGACCGGCATGGGGCTCTGGGAGTCCGTTTCGCCCAGGCTGGTGCAGGGCGAAAACATTGCACAGACCTACCAGTTTGCCGCAAGCGGCAACGCCGATCTCGGGTTTGTGGCGCTGTCACAGATCATGGTGGACGGCAAGATTACCGGCGGTTCAGCCTGGATCGTGCCCGGCCACCTGCACGCGCCCATCCGCCAGAACGCGGCTCTCCTGTTGACTGGCAAGGGTAATCCCGCCGCCGAAAAACTGATGAAATATTTGCAGAGCGACAAGGCCAGGGCCATCATCAAATCCTACGGCTATGAGTTCTGATCTTATTTGCTGCGCGCTTCATCATGAGCAGCAAGGCGCGCGCGATTACTGATTGCTATGGCTTAGTTTCGCCGGGTGAAGCAAAATAGCGCGATGGAATCCGCTTTCTCCTCCGCCGACCTTTCCGCGATCTGGCTCACTCTCAAACTGGCCTCGGTTACGACCCTCATCCTGTTGCTGCTCGGCACGCCGGTTGCGTGGTGGCTGGCGCGCACCCGTTCCTTCTGGAAGGGTCCGGTCGGCGCGGTGGTGGCGCTGCCCATCGTGCTGCCGCCGACGGTGATCGGTTTCTATCTGCTGGTGGCGATGGGGCCGTCCGGGCCGCTTGGCGCGTTCACGCAGGCGCTGGGGATCGGCCTGTTGCCCTTCACCTTCGCCGGGCTGGTGGTCGCCTCGGTGTTCTATTCCATGCCGTTCGTGGTGCAGCCGCTGCAGAACGCCTTCGAGGCCATTCCCGAACGCGCGCTGGAAGCCGCCGCGACGCTGCGCGCATCGACCCTGGATGCTTTCTTCAGCGTGGCGCTGCCGCTCGCGAAACCTGGCTTCCTCACTGCGACGGTGCTCGGCTTCGCGCACACCGTCGGCGAATTCGGCGTGATCCTGATGATCGGCGGCAACATCCCGGACAAGACGCGCGTGGTGTCGGTGCAGATATACGACCATGTCGAGGCGATGGAATATGCCTCGGCGCACTGGCTGTCGGCGGGGATGGTGGTGTTCGCTTTCGTGGTGCTGCTGGCGCTGTATACGCTCAACCCGACGGGGCGGCGCAGATGACTATCAAAAAAACATTTCACCACGAAGAACACGAAGGTTTGTTATGCCGTTGCATGATATTGAGCGACGACCTGAAAAGTGAATCTTTCCGGAAAAATAGTTTCAGGATTTTCTTCGTGCCCTTCGTGGTTGGCTTGGGATTTTCAGGATGATCCACGCACGCTTCGATCTCGTCTATCCCGGTTTCGTGTTGCACGCGGATCTGAATGTATTCGCGCATGGCGTCATCGCGCTGTTCGGCCCGTCCGGTTCGGGCAAGACCACCTTGCTGCGCTGCATCGCGGGGCTGGAACGCACCGCCAACGGGGCGCTGCAGGTGAAGGACGAGGTGTGGCAGAGCGGCGACAAATTTATGCCGGTGCACCGGCGCCCGCTGGGTTACGTGTTCCAGGAAGCCAGCCTGTTCCCGCATCTGTCGGTGAAGGAAAACCTGGAATACGGCCTGAAACGCATTCCGCCGGAGCAGCGCAGGGTGCAGCTGGAGCAGGTGGTGGAGTGGCTCGGCCTGAACAAGCTGATCGGGCGCGACAGCCCTGCCGGGCTGTCCGGCGGCGAGCGGCAGCGCGTTGCCATCGGCCGCGCACTGCTTGCCAGCCCGCGCCTGCTGCTGATGGACGAGCCTCTTTCGGCGCTGGATGCGGCGAGCAAGCGCGACATCCTGCCGTATCTGGAGCGGCTGCACGAGGAGCTGGACATCCCGGTGATCTATGTCAGCCATGCGCTGGACGAGGTGGCGCGGCTCGCCGACCAGCTGGTGCTGATGGAGCAGGGGCGCGTCATCGCCAGCGGCGCGCTCAACGAAATCCTCGGGCGGCTGGATCTGCCGACCGCGTACCTGGACGACGCGGGTGCGGTGATCGAGGCCGGCGTGGCCGAACACGACGAGGAGTATCACCTGAGCCGGCTGGATTTCCCCGGCGGCAGCCTGTGGGTGAACAGGGTGGAACACGCCGTCGGCAGCAGGGTGCGCGCCCGCGTGCTGGCGCGCGACGTGAGCATCGCCACCGCCGCGCCGCAGGACTCAAGCATCAGCAACATCCTGGAGGCGCGCATCGAAGAGATTCGCGACGAGGGATCGGGCCGCGTGAATCTGCGCATGTCCGTTGGCAGCGGGCAGTTGCTGCTGTCGCGCATCACGCGCCGCTCATGCGACCAGCTCGGTCTTGCGCCGGGCATGGAAGTGTTCGCGCAGGTCAAGAGCGTGGCGCTGATTGCGTAGTACAATTCCTGCCCCTGCCCTGCCTGTGGAGTTCATGTGAGCCGTCTGTTATTGATCATCGCCATCGTGGCCGTGGTGTATCTGTTGATCAGGTCTTACCGCAAAAAAATGCCGCAGCAGGATGTGGCAACGGCCGAGGACATGGTGCGCTGCGCGTATTGCGGCGTGCACCTGCCCAAGGGTGAGAGCGTCCAGGCCGAAGGGCGTTTTTTCTGCAGCGTAGAACATCGTGATGCCTATCGTAAATAGACAACCTGGCGCAAACAACCTGCGCCGGATGCAATGACCGACAAGCTTATTGCAGAGTTCCACCCAGTCGATTTATGGCGCTCCCTGCGCTATTTCAATCTGTACCGGCTGGCGCTAACCAGCCTTTTCGTGTTTCTCGCCGGGGCATTAGGGCATTCGCTGCCGCTTGGTGCGCGCAACTGGTCGATATTCTTCACTGTCAGCCTGATCTATGTGGTCGTGGTGATCCTTTCCTTCATTCCGCTCAAATTGCGCTGGCCGCATTTTTCCTGGCAACTGGCCGGACAGGTCGGCAGCGACATTGTCGGCTTGTCGGTGCTTTCTTATGCCAGCGGCGGGATACAGAGCAATATCGGGCTCCTGCTGCTGGTTTCGCTGGCGGCGGCCGGCTTGATCAGCCGCGGCAAAATCACCCTGTTCTTCGCCGCGCTGGCAAGCATTGCCGCCTTGCTGGAGCATTCATATGCGGTGCTGTATGCAGATGCCGAAGTAGCCCAATATGTCCAGGTTGGCTTGCTGTGCATCTCCTATTTTGCAGTGGCTTGGCTGGCGCATATGATGGCGAAGTATGCCGTGGACAGCCAGCAACTGGCTCAACGCCGCGGCCACGATCTGGCCAGCCTGTCCGAGGCGAACCGCCTGGTGATGCGCGACATGCAGGACGGCGTGCTGGTGGTGGATGAGCACGGCGTAATCATGCAGATGAATCCGAGTGCGGCGCGCCTGCTGCGTCACAGCTCAATATCCGGGGGTTCGCTGGCGGAAAATTTTCCGTTGCTGTTCGGACAGTATGCGCTGTGGAAGAGAACCGGTGCGGTCAGCCGCGACACCCTGCAGCTGGATGTCGGGGTGCAGGCAAGGTTGCGTTTCGTCGCGGTCGAGCGGAATACGGCGCATGGCGCGGTGATCTTCCTGGAAGACATGCAGCGCGTCCGGGCGGAGGCGCAGCAGATCAAGCTGGCCGCACTGGGCCGCCTGACTGCCAGTATCGCGCATGAGGTGCGCAATCCCTTGTCGGCGATCAGCTACGCTGCTGAACTGATGCAGGAGGAGCAGGGTGATGCCAAGCAGCAGCGGTTGCTGCAGATCGTGCTGGACAACACGCAGCGCATCAACCGCATCGTGCAGGATGTGATGCAGCTGAATCGGCGCGACCGTGCGCAGCTCGAAGTGTTCGAGCTGAATGCGATGCTGCGCACTTTCGTGGAAGAGTTCAGCCTCGCGGAGCGGCTTGAGCCGGGAGTGATGGTGTTGGCGGGGATCCCGGGGGACACAATTTCCTTCGATCGCGGCCACCTGCGCCAGGTGCTGTGGAATCTGTGCCGCAACGCGCTGCGCTATGGCCGCAAGATGCCCGGCAGCCTGATGCTGGTAATGGGGTCGGCGGGTAAAAGGGTGATGCTGGATGTGCAGGACGACGGGCCGGGCATTTCCGCCGAATACCGTCGCAGGCTGTTCGAGCCGTTCTTTACCACCGCAGCCGACGGCACCGGCCTGGGCCTGTATATTGCCAAGGAATTGTGCGAGGCAAACGGCGCGCAGCTGGAATATCATGGCCGGGATGGGCAAGCCGGGAAGGAGCAGGCGGGCGCCTGCTTCCGTATAACATTCGGGGAGTTGCATGAAGATGGTGGGGGGCATGAGCATGGCGGGTAACCATCGGTCGAAAAGTCCCACGGTGCTGCTGGTGGACGATGAGCCGGACATTCTGGAGTTGCTGGAACTGGCGCTGCACAAGATGGGGCTGGAGGCGGATCGGGCGGGTAATGTGCGCGAGGCGCAGGCGAAACTGGCGTCGCGTCGCTATGACCTGTGCCTGACCGATATGCGCATGCCAGATGGCGACGGGTTGCAGGTCGTGCAGCACATCATGCAGAAAAACCTTGATGTGCCGGTGGCGGTGATCACCGCACACGGCAACATGGAAAATGCGGTGGCCGCGCTCAAGGCCGGAGCATTCGATTATCTGGCCAAGCCGGTGTCGCTGGACCAGTTGCGCGCCCTGGTCAAATCCGCGCTGAAGCTGCCGCAGGCGGCTGCATCGGATGACAAGGCGCTGCTCGGCCATTCGCCCGCGATGCAGAAAGTGCGTGACCTGATCGGGCGCGTGGCGCGCAGCCAGGCGCCGGTGCATATCAGCGGCGAATCGGGCAGCGGCAAGGAACTGGCCGCACGCCTCATCGTGCAAAGCGGCGCGCGGCACGACCAGCCGTTTGTCGCGGTGAACTGCGGGGCGATCCCGGCCAACCTGATGGAAAGCGAATTTTTCGGCTGCAAGAAAGGCGCATTCACCGGCGCGGACAGGGACAGGGACGGGTTTTTCCAGGCTGCGCACGGCGGAACCCTGTTTCTCGATGAGGTGGCCGATCTGCCGCTGGATATGCAAGTCAAGCTGTTGCGCGCGATCCAGGAGAAATGCGTGCGCAGAATCGGCGGTGCCGGCGAAGAGGCGGTGGATGTGCGCATCATCAGCGCGACGCACCGCGATCTGGCCGAATGCGTGCGGCAGGGCAGGTTCCGCCAGGATCTGTACTACCGCCTGAGTGTGATCCCGATCCAGATGCCCGCCCTGCGCGAGATGCGCGAGGATATACCGGAGATTGCACAGCGCATTCTGGAGCGTTTGCGCGGCAGTGCGCAGGTGCGGTTTTCCGAAGAAGCCCTGCGAGCGCTGCAAGGCTACAGCTTTCCGGGTAACGTGCGCGAACTGGAAAATATCATCGAGAGGGCGTTGGCGCTGTGCATGGGAGGGTTGATCGAGGAGCTGGATCTATTGCTGGTTCCCGTGGTGCACGACCACGCTGACAATGTGTCCCTCGGCAGCAAATACCCGCTGCCGGAATATCTGGACCGCATCGAGAAGCAGGCCTTGCTGGAAGCGCTGGAGCAGACCGGTTTCAATCGTACGGCAGCCGCCAAGTTGCTGGGGCTGACGTTCCGTACCATGCGCTACCGGATGGAGCGTCTGGGCATCAAAGGCCCGAACGGCGCAGACGATGCGGATTGACGCGCAGGGTTTGCTGGTTGGCGGTATATATATCCCGTCTCCGAACTGCGACGATCGCCCCGCAGGCCCAATCGAGTTGCTGGTGATCCATAACATCAGCCTGCCGCCGGGCGAATTCGGCGGGAACGATGTGGAACGGCTGTTCACCAATACCCTGGACGCGCATGCCCATCCTTATTATCAAACCATTGCGGGGCTGAGAGTGTCCGCGCACTTTTTTGTGCGCCGCGATGGAAAAATTATTCAGTTCGTTTCCTGCCTGAAGCGCGCCTGGCATGCGGGCGAATCCTGCTGGCAGGGGAGGATGCGCTGCAATGATTTTTCGCTCGGCATCGAACTGGAAGGCGGCGATACGGTTCCTTTTGCCGATGCGCAATACGATGCACTCCATCGTTTGACCATGGCGCTGCGCAAAACCTATCCAATACGCGGCATTGCGGGGCATAGCGATGTCGCGCCGCAGCGCAAGACTGATCCTGGGTCGTGCTTTGATTGGGTGCGTTATCTCGCAGGATTGCCCGGATAAACCCATGTTTTCAGCCCTTTGTCAGTGTGTAAAAGGGTAAATTGGATGAGATATGCACTTCTTTTCTCTGCTTACGATGTTGATGTCAACTACTACAATTAGCGTCATGGATGGAAAAAATAGCTAAATGTAGTGTTTTTGAGTTTGGCAAAATTTTCAGGGAGTGCGTGCATGACGCATATTGCTACCGATGGTGTTTCAGGCGATTCAGTGCTTGCCGGCGATATTTCCTGTTCTATTCCGTTTTTTTTAATCAATTCGATCGATGCAAGGCAATCTGCCGTAGTTGTATGTGCGGTGCGAATGTTGTTGCCCGGGGTTGGTGCGGTGCGGCGAATTGACAGGCTTTAGCTTGTGCTTGAACCAGAGCGCGGGCTGGGGGTGTAGTAGCAGCATGTGTTGTTTTCGTTAACTTTCATTATCACAAGGAGGTTGAAATGGCAGAAGCAAAGAAGGCTAAACCAGCAGCAAAGAAACCGGCAGCCAAGAAAGCGGTGGCAGCCAAGAAACCGGTAGCCAAGAAAGTGGCAGCCAAGAAACCGGTAGCCAAGAAACCGGTAGCCAAGAAAGTGGTAGCCAAGAAAGTGGTAGCCAAGAAACCGGCGGCTAAGAAAGCAGTAGCAGCCAAGAAGCCAGCCGCCAAGAAAGTGGCAGCCAAGAAGCCAGCAGCTAAAAAGGTAGCAGCGAAGAAGCCAGCCGCCAAGAAAGTGGTAGCCAAGAAGCCAGCAGCTAAAAAGGTAGCAGCCAAGAAGCCAGCCGCCAAGAAAGTAGTAGTCAAGAAGCCAGCGGCTAAAAAGGTAGCAGCTAAGAAGCCAGCCGCCAAAAAAGTGGCAGCCAAGAAGCCAGCAGCTAAAAAGGTAGCAGCCAAGAAGCCAGCCGCCAAAAAAGTGGCAGCCAAGAAGCCAGTAGCTAAAAAGGTAGCAGCGAAGAAACCGGCAGCAGCTAAACCGGCAGCGGCTAAACCGGCAGCGGCTAAACCGGCAGCGGCTAAACCGGCAGCGGCTAAACCGGCAGCGGCTAAACCGGCAGCCCCGGTGGCAGCCAAGCCGGCAGCCCCGGCTCCTTCTGCGCCAGCGCCTGTGCGTCCGGCTGCAACATGGCCTTTCCCAACACCGGGAATCGGCAAGCCGAACTGATCTGGGGTGTGCCTGTTGTGGCAGTTGCCACGACACGGTGAGGCGCACTTCTGGTGCGGGGGTGGCGGCGGTTGCCGTTCCCGCAATCGGCTGGTTTCACCGGTACGGAAGAGCCGCTGTATGGCAGCGGGGAATCGGACTCCTCCTTATGCGGGAGGGGTGTGTTGGCCACCCCCTGATGCTTCGGCAGTAAGGGGTTTTCCCTGGCGTGATTGGTTTTTGGCGCGCTAATTGGCGCGTGCGCCTCTTTATTTTGCCAAGTCAGGATTGGCTGTTTCGTTGTCGCTGTTGCAAACCTGATGGTTTGCGACTGTCTTTGTGTCCCCTGAAATTTGCCGCTGCATCCTGCAGGTTGCGGCTTAGACGTTGAACAGGAAATTCATGACGTCGCCATCCTGTACGACGTAATCCTTTCCCTCGACGCGCATCTTGCCTTTTTCCTTCGCGCCCGCCTCGCCGCCGCAGGCAATGAAATCGCCATAAGAAATCGTTTGCGCGCGAATGAATCCCTTCTCGAAGTCGGTGTGGATCACACCCGCCGCCTGCGGTGCAGTGTCGCCCTTGTGGATGGTCCAGGCGCGCACCTCCTTCACACCCGCAGTGAAGTAGGTCTGCAGGCCGAGCAGGTCGTAGCCGGTGCGGATCAGCCTGTTCAAGCCGGGTTCATCCAGGCCGAGGTCGGCGAGAAATTCCTTTTTGTCGGCATCGTCGAGGTCGGCCAGCTCCGCTTCGATCTTGGCGCATAGAGCGACGACAGGCGCACCCTCTTTCGCCGCATGTTCGCGCAGACGGTCAAGATGAGGGTTGTTCTCGAAGCCGTTTTCCAGCACATTGCCGACGTACATCGCGGGTTTGATGGTGAGCAGGCACAACGGCTTGATGAGATGCTTCTCTTCATCGCTTAAACCAGATGTGCGCGCCGGCTTACCTTCATTCAGATGCGGCAGCAGCTTTTCCAGCACGGCAACCAGCTTCTGCGCATCCTTGTCGCCGGACTTGGCCTTCTTGCTGTCGCGCTGGAGCGTGCGCTCCACCACGGCAAGGTCGGCCAGCGCCAGCTCGGTAAGGATGACTTCGATATCGGATATAGGATCAACGCGCCCGGCCACATGCACCACATTCGGGTCGTCGAAACAGCGCACCACGTTGACGATGGCATCGGTCTCGCGAATGTTGGCAAGGAACTGGTTGCCCAGCCCTTCGCCTTTTGATGCGCCCGCGACCAGGCCGGCAATATCGACGAACTCGACGATGGCAGGCTGCATGCGCTGCGGCTTGACGATTTTCGCCAGCTCGGCCATGCGCGGGTCGGGAACTTCGACGATACCGACGTTCGGCTCGATAGTGCAGAACGGATAGTTTTCCGCCGCAATGCCCGCCTTGGTCAGCGCATTGAACAGGGTGGACTTGCCGACATTGGGCAGACCGACGATTCCGCATTTGAGACTCATGGTTGTTTCCTTGGTTAGTTGCTGTGCAGCTTCAACATCGCTGCTTCGGTTTTTCCTTCAACGACCAGGTGCGCGACGTCCAGCGCGCGCTGCATCGCCGTATCGATCAGCTCGCGCTCTTCGCGGCGCGGGTCATGCAACACGAAGTTTGACACCTCGCTGCGTTCGCCCGGATGGCCGATGCCGAGGCGCAGCCGCCAGAAGTCCTTCGTGCCGAGATGGGCAATGATGTCCTTCAGGCCGTTATGCCCGCCGTGTCCGCCGCCGAGCTTCAGGCGCGCCACACCCGGCGGCAAATCCAGTTCGTCGTGTACCACCAGGATTTCCGCCGGGGCGATCTTGTAGAACTGCGCCAGCGCGCCGACCGATCGCCCGCTCACATTCATGAATGTCTGCGGTTTGAGCAGCAGCATCTCGTGATCGTGCAACTGGCCGCGCGCCATCAGGCCGTGAAACTTGGGTTCGTTCTTGAAATTCAGATTTTTCAGGCGCGCAAGTTCGTCCACCCACCAGTAACCTGCGTTATGCCGGGTAGTTTCATATTCGCGCCCGGGATTGCCCAGGCCGACGATCAGGCGTATCGATGGCATAGTGATGAAAACGAAAAACCCGCCATGCCGTAATCAGCAATGGCGGGTTGCATGACGATGTTCCCGTCTTACTTCTTGGTTTCTTTGGCTGCTGCCGGAGCAGCGGCCGGAGCAGTGGCTGCTGCGGGTGCAGCTTCGGCAGCCACTTCCGCCTCAACTGCGCCGCGCGGAACTTGCACGGTTGCTACCACCGCTTCCGAGGTATGTGTGCCGTGTGCTGCCGCTTCCACGCCCTTGGGCAGCTTCAGGTCGGCTACGTGCACGGAATGTCCCAGTTCCAGCTTGCCCAGATCGACTTCGATGAAGGCCGGCAGATCCTTGGGCAGGCAGACGATATCCAGTTCGTTCAATACATGGCTGATCTTGCCGCCGCCAACCTTCACGCCGGGGGCGATGGCTTCGTTGATGAAGTGCAGCGGCACCTTGATGTGCATCTTCTTCGTTGCGTCCACGCGCTGGAAGTCGATGTGTTGCACTTGCTGGCGGAACGGGTGCATCACGAAGTCGCGCAGCAGCACGGATTCCTTCTTGCCTTCCAGGTTCAGCGTCAGCACGGAGGCGTGGAAGGCCTCCGAGCGCAGTTTGTGATAAAGATCGTTGTGATCCAGGTCGATCATCACGACGTTTCCGGAGCCATAGACAATTCCTGGCACGCGGCCGGAATTACGCAGACGGCGGCTCGCACCCGTACCTTGCGCCTTGCGGGTTGTTGCATTGATTTCGATAGTCATTTTACTTCTCCAATAAACAGGCTTGCCCGCGACCAGGCAAACCCTACTTTGCAACAGCCCCCATGGCTGCCGCTAATCCTATTCGGTGAACAGCGAGCTCACCGATTCTTCGTTGTTGATGCGGCGTATCGTTTCAGCGAGCAATTCCGCCGTGCTCAGCTGGCGAATGCGCTTGCAGTTGCGCGCCGCTTCGCTCAGCGGGATGGTGTCGGTGACCACCAGTTCATCGATCGCTGAATTTTCGATGCGATCGATTGCAGGACCGGACAGCACCGGATGGGTACAGTAGGCCAGCACGCGCGCCGCACCCTTTTCCTTCAGCGCATTGGCCGCCTCACACAGCGTGTTGGCGGTATCCACCATGTCGTCCATGATCAAACAGGTGCGCCCCACCACGTCGCCGATGATGTTCATCACCTTCGCCACGTTCGGCTTGGGGCGGCGCTTGTCGATGATCGCCAGGTCCGCTTCCAGTTCCTTGGCCAGCGCCCGGGCGCGTACCACGCCGCCTACGTCCGGTGATACTACGATCAGGTTCGGATAATTGCTCTTCCACACGTCGGACAGCAGGATCGGGCTGGCATAGATGTTGTCCACCGGGATATCGAAAAAGCCCTGGATCTGGTCGGAGTGCAAATCCATGGTCAGCAACCGGTCTATCCCGGCGCCGGTGAGCATGTCGGCCACCACCTTGGCGGTGATCGCGACGCGCGCCGAGCGCGGGCGGCGGTCCTGGCGCGCGTAGCCGAAATACGGCATCGCCGCGGTGATCCGCCCGGCGGAGGCGCGCTTCAGCGCGTCCACCATCACCATCACTTCCATCAGGTTGTCGTTGGTCGGTGCGCAGGTGGATTGCAGGACGAATACGTCCTTGCCGCGCACGTTCTCGAGGAGCTCCACCATCACTTCACCGTCGGAAAAACGTCCCACGTTGGCGCGTCCGAGATGGATGTGCAGGTGCTGCGCGACTGCTGCGGCAAGCTTCGGATTGGCATTGCCGGTGAACACCATCAAGCGGTCGTAGGACACGTGCAACCCCTCAAAGAATCGAAAAACAACGGGGCAAATGCCCCGAATCTGGCTTCGGCCGCCCGCTTCGCGAGCTTAACGTTCGTTTCACTCACATTAGCCTGCGCCGAAACTTACGTTTTGGCTGGGGAGGTAGGGATCGAACCTACGAATGCCGGAATCAAAATCCGGTGCCTTACCACTTGGCGACTCCCCAATAACTCAATCGAGCACCCAATCATGCAGCGGATGCTGTGCTAAACCTCGCGCCACCACGCCGCGCATGTCGTGCGGCAGCCGTTTCAACACCGCTTCGGCCTGGCTTTGATCAGCGAACTCGGCGAACACGCATGCTCCCGATCCGGTCATCATCGCCTTGCCGAAATTGCCTAGCCAGGCTATATGGCGCTCCACTTCCGGATAGAGCTTGCAGGCCACTGATTGCAAATCGTTGTGCAGATCCACGTGCCGCTCCGAAAGGGCGCGCATTGTGATGGAAACCGTATCGCGTGTCAATTCCGGATGCCCAAAAATCTGCGCGGTCGGCACCTGCACCGGGGGAAACAGCACCACATACCACGCCTCCGGCAGGGGACAGGCCTGCAACTCTTCGCCCACACCCTCGGCAAAGGCGTTTTCGCCGAACACGAACACCGGCACATCCGCGCCCAGGCGCAGGCCGAGCTGCATCAGGCGCTGGCGCGACAACCCCAGCGACCACAGGCGGTTCAGCGCGACCAGCGTGGTTGCCGCATCCGAGCTGCCGCCGCCCAGACCACCGCCCATCGGAATATGTTTTTCGATTGCGATATCTGCGCCCAGCGCGCAACCGGTCTCGTCTTGCAGCAGGCGTGCGGCGCGCACACATAAATCCTGCTCCTCGGGCACGCCCTCGGTGGTGCTGGTGCGCCGCACCAAGCCATCCTTGCGCAACGTGAAATGCAGTGTGTCGTGCAGGTCGATGAAGCGGAACAGGGTTTGCAGCAGGTGGTAGCCGTCCGGCCTGCGTCCGGTGACATGCAGGAACAGGTTGAGCTTGGCCGGCGCTGGGCAGGTGAGCGTTTGCATCACGGCAGTTCCCACTCGTCGATCAGCAGTTGCACCTGCAATCCCTCGCGGCTCAATTGCAAACGCGTCGGCAGGCTGTCCGGCCTGTCGTCGGGGTAGCGCTGGTAATGCACCTCCCAGCTGCCCTGGCGCAGTACGGCGATCTGGCCGTTGCCGTTGCGTTCGATTTGCGCGGGGCTCCCCGCTTCAGGCAGGCCCAGCACCCAGTGGTGCAGGCCGCTCAGCGGCAAATACCAGCCCAGCACCTGCTGCATCAGAGCTTCCGTATTGACGGCTTGATAGTGTTTGTCGCCATCGTCCAGCGTAGCGCTTTGCGCGTCGCGGTAGACGCGCGCGGCAGTCTGTCCGAGCGGTGCGAGCAGCAGGATCTCGTCGGATTGCGCCGTATGTGTCCAGCGCAAGCCGGCAGAGTGGCGCGAGCCGTTGTATTTGACCGCAATGCGTCCGTTCAGTGCGAACGGCGCGGCTTCCGGCTGCGCGGGGCGCATGGCTGGTACGGGTGTGGACGGCAGCAGTGCGCAGCCGCCCAGCATGCCTGCCAGCAAAACACCCAGCCAGCGCATCAGGGAATAAATTTCTTGATGACGGCCTGCAGCAGCGTATTGCCGGGGTTGGCCTTGAGGCTGTCCTGCCAGACCTTCTTCGCCTCATCCTTGTCGCCGTGCACCCACAACACCTCGCCGAGATGTGCGGCGACCTCCGGGTCGGGGTTGCCGGCAAAGGCGCGCCGCAGCAGCTTCAGGCTCTCTTCCAGCCGGCCGCTGCGGTAGTAGCCCCAGCCCACGCTGTCCATGATCGCGGCATCGTCGGGGGCGAGCTGCAGGGCTTTTTCCACCAGTTCCACTGCCTCGGGAATGCGCTCGTTGCGCTCCAGCAGGCTGTAGCCCAGCGCATTGTAGGCATGCGCGTGGTCGGGCTTGAGCTGGATCAGCTTGCGGATCAATTGCTCGAACACGTCCGGTTTGCCGATCCGGTCCGCCAGCATCGCGGTTTCGTAAAGCAGGTCGGGGTGGTTGGGCAGCTTCGCCAGACCCTGCTGCAGCACCTGGTAGGCATCCTCCAGCCGCTTCGCCTCGCGCAGCAGCTGCGCCTCGATCAGCAGCAGTTGCACGCGCTGCTGGTTGTTGGCGGCCTGGGTCTGCTGCAGATATTCCCTTGCCTCGTCCAGTTTGCCGCGCTTGTTCAGCAGATAGGCCACGCGCAATCGCGCCGCGAACTGGTGTTCGCCGCTTCTGACTTCGCGGTAATGCGCTATCGCCTCGTCTTCGTTTTCCCTGGCCTCACCCAGTTGCCCGAGGTAAAACTGCACCGTATCCTGGTCCTTCTTGCCTTTTTCAAGCGCGCGCTTGAGCTGTACCTCCGCATCCTGCAACTCGTTCATCTGCAGGGAAATCAGCGCGATCGCAAAGGCGAGGTCCGGGTTGTCGGGACTGCTTTCCGCGAGGCGCTGGAATTCGGCGCGCGACGGCCGGTACTGCTTCTGCTCGAGCAGCAGGCGCGCATACTGCAGGCGGATTTCGCGTGCCTCCGGATAATCGGACAGGTAGCCGCGCAACACTTCCAGCGCCTGCTTGGGCGCGTTTTTCTGCAGCAGCTGCGCCTCCAGCATGGCCGCCATGTCCCATTCCGGGCGCAGGCTGCGCGCCTGCCGCACCTCGTTTAGCGCAAGCTGGTTGTCACCTGCCTGTTGCGCCAGTTGTGCCACCGACCAGTGCGCCTCGGCAGCCTGCGGATAGGGCTGGGCGAGTTCGCGCATCAGCTTTAGGGCCGCAGGCTTGTCGGGGTAAGGGGCAAGCAACTGGAAAACCTGCATGAAGGCGAGGCCGGGATTCGCTTTCTCCGCTTCCAGCATCCCGGCCAGTTCCGGCTGCGCTTCGCCCAGCCTGCTGCCGCGCACCAGGATCGAAGCCAGCATGCGTCCCGCCAGAGGCGCAGTCGGTTCGACTTCCTGCCATTGCCGGAATGCCTCGATCGACTTGTTCATGTCGCCGGACTCGAACGCCAGCTGCGCAGCGCGTCTCGCCAGGCGTGGATCGCGGGTTTTTCTGGCGAGGTCCGTGCTGCCTTCCACGGCCAATGCCTTGTGCCCGCGCTGGTTGGCGATCTCGGTCAGGAGGAATTCGTAGAGCAGTTCGTCGCTCAACTCGACATTGGGCAGCACCGGCGCGGCTTCCGCCTGTGGCGCGAGGGCAGGTGCAGGCTCGGTGCGCTGCGGGGCTTGCGCGCAGGCGGTGAGCAGCAGGCTGCCGGCGATGAGGTAAATGAACGGGTTCATAAAATGCGGCGGTTGAGGTGGATGCGCATATTAGCAAAATCCGGCCATCGGCAGGATGGCGGTGTAGGTGTTTCCCCTGAGTAGAGGGCCCTGTTTTAAAGTGGTTTCCTATTTCTCCAGCCAGTCCAGCAGGAGTGCCCATTGCTCGAGCTCGCGCTCGGCGAGGTAGGGCGGCAGGTCGAACAGGGATTTCCCCTCGAAGGCGGCATTCACATACACCTGGGTTTCGCGCAGATAGGCCAGCACCGGGAGGTCGAGGGTGGAGAGGAAATGCTCCAGCGCCCAGGCGGCCTTGGTGCGCATCTCCATGCGCATGCCGACCACGCCGATCTGGCACTTGTTCTTGCGCACCGATTTTTCTTCGGCCAGGGCTTTCAGGAAATCGAGGCTGGCCTGCAGGTCGAACAGCGAAGGGGCGACCGGCACGACGATTTTGTGCGCCAGCCTGACGGCGTGGTCGAGGTTTTTGCCGTGCAGGCCGGCGGGCGAATCGATCACCAGCCAGTCGTTTGGCCGGTCGTCTTCCTTCCTGGAATCGAGCAGGCGGATGCGTGGCAGGGTGTCGGGGCGCGTGGCGAGCCACAGGGCGGAGGATTGCTGCCGGTCGAGGTCGAGCATCGCGACCTGCTGGCCGCGGCTCGCGAGGTAGCCGGCGATGTTGACCGACAGCGTGGACTTGCCGCTGCCGCCTTTCGGGTTTGCAACCAGAATCGTCTTCATTTCACTCCCCCTTTTTTTGAATTATGGTGGTGCTACCTGCGTCTCCCGAGCAATGAACCCAGCACGCCGCGGATGATCTGCCGCCCGACTTCCGAGCCGATGGCGCGCGCGGCGCTCTTGGCCAGCGCCTCGGCGGCGCCCTCACGGCGGCTTCCGCCGCCCCCCAGCACGCTGCCCAGCATTCCGCCTAATCCTCCACTTGACTGTCCGCTGCTCTCGGCTGGCGTGGGCGGTGCGGCAGTGGTTTTTTCGGCGGTGCGTCCCTTGAGGATTTCGTAGGCCGACTCGCGGTCCACGGCTTTTTCGTAGTGCCCCGCGAGCAGCGATTCCTGCATGACGGCCTTGCGTTCGGCATCCGTGATCGGGCCGATCTGCGCCTGCGGCGGGACGATCAGCGCGCGCTCCACGATGCCCGGGCGGCCGTGTTCGTCCAGGCAGGAGACCAGCGCCTCGCCGACGCCGAGTTCGGTGATGACGGAGGCTTCATCCAGTTCCGGGTTGTCGCGCATGGTCTCGGCGGCGGCCTTCACCGCCTTCTGGTCGCGCGGGCTGAAGGCGCGCAACGCGTGCTGGATGCGGTTGCCGAGCTGCCCGAGCACCTTGTCCGGCACGTCGGCGGGGTTCTGCGTGACGAAGTACACGCCCACGCCTTTCGAGCGGATCAGGCGCACCACCTGCTCGATCTTGTCGAGCAGCGCGGCGGGCGCGTCGTTGAACAGCAGGTGCGCCTCGTCGAAGAAGAATACCATCTTCGGTTTGGCGAGGTCGCCCGCCTCGGGCAAGTTCTCGAACAGCTCCGCGAGCAGCCACAGCAGCATCGTCGAATAGACCTTGGGCGAGGTCATCAGCTTGTCGGCGGCGAGGATGTTGATCATGCCGCAGCCGTCGCTTCCCGTCTGCATCAGGTCGTTGATGTCGAGCATCGGCTCGCCGAACAGGCTTTCGCCGCCCTGCGTCTCGATCTGCAACAGGCCGCGCTGGATCGCGCCGACGCTCGCGGCGGAAATGTTGCCGTACTCGGTGGTGAACTCCTTCGCGTTGTCGCCGACATGCTGCACCATCGTGCGCAGGTCTTTCAGGTCGAGCAGCAAGAGGCCGTTATCGTCGGCGATCTTGAACACCAGCGAGAGCACGCCCTGCTGCACGTCGTTGAGGTTGAGCATGCGTCCGATCAGCAGCGGCCCCATGTCGGAGATGGTGGCGCGTAGCGGATGGCCCAGCTCGCCGAACATGTCCCAGAACGTCACCGGGTACGCGCGGTGCGCAAAATTTTCCAGCTTGAGTTGCCCCACCCGCGCCTCGACCCTGGCGTTGCCGCCGCCGGGTTTGCTCATGCCGGAGAGGTCGCCCTTGATGTCCGAGAGGAACACCGGTACGCCGATGCGGCTGAATGATTCAGCCAGCGTCTGCAGGGTCACGGTCTTGCCGGTGCCGGTCGCGCCGGTGATCAGGCCGTGGCGGTTGGCCATCTGCGGCAGCAGGCAGAGTTCTTGTTTGTCGTTCTTGGCGATGAGCAGCGGTTCGGTCATGGCAGTCCGGCTTGGCTTGTATTGGGATATTTGAGGCGTAAATGATAACATCGCGGAATGGTCTTATAGGGAATGGCAAGGCTGCTTTTTTTGGAGAGAAATATGGCTGGACATAGCAAGTGGGCAAACATTCAACACCGCAAGGGCAAGCAGGACGCGAAGCGCGGCAAGATTTTCACGCGCCTGATCAAGGAGATCACCGTCGCGGCACGCATGGGCGGCGGCGACGCGGGCGCGAACCCGCGCCTGCGCCTCGCGATCGAGAAGGCGCGCGAGAACAACATGCCCAAGGACACCGTGGAGAACGCGATCAAGCGCGGCAGCGGCCAGCTCGAGGGGGTGAATTACGAGGAATTGCGCTACGAGGGCTACGGCATCAACGGTGCGGCGGTGATGGTGGACTGCATGACCGACAACAAGACGCGCACCGTCGCGGAAGTGCGCCACGCCTTTGCCAAGAACGGCGGCAACATGGGGACGGACGGCTCGGTGTCCTTCCTGTTCAAGCATTGCGGGCAGATGATCTTCGCCCCCGGTACCGACGAGAACGGCCTCATGGAGGTTGCGCTGGACGCCGGCGCGGAAGATATCTCGACCAACGACGACGGCAGCATCGAGGTGGTCGCCGCGCCCAACGATTTCGTGAACGTGAAGCAGGCGCTGGAGGCGGCGGGCTACAAGCCGGAATTCGCCGAAGTGACGATGAAGCCGTCCAGCGAGGTAGTCTTCAGCGGCGACGACGCGGTGAAGATGCAGAAGCTGCTCGATGCGCTGGAGAATCTGGATGACGTGCAGGAGGTCTATACCACCGCTGTCATGGAGGAGTAGTGCGCATCCTCGGCATCGATCCCGGCCTGCGCATCACGGGTTTTGGTGTCCTCGAGAAACACGGACAGCAGTTGCACTACGTCGCGAGCGGCTGCATCAAGACGCCGGACGGCGAACTGCCGGAGCGGTTGAAGGTGATATTGGATTCGCTGGGTGAGGTGATAGCGCAGCATGAGCCGCAGCAGGTGGCGGTGGAGAAGGTGTTCGTCAACGTCAACCCGCAATCCACCTTGCTGCTCGGGCAGGCGCGCGGCGCGGCGATCTGCGCGGCGGTGCTGGTGAACCTGCCGGTGGCTGAATACACCGCGCTGCAGGTGAAGCAGGCGGTGGTCGGCAACGGCCACGCGAAGAAGGAGCAGGTGCAGGAGATGGTGCAGCGCCTGCTGAAACTGTCCGGCACACCCAGCCCGGATGCGGCGGATGCGCTGGCCTGCGCGATCTGTCATGCGCATGGCGGAATGGGTTTGGGCGCTTTGGCGACCAAGGGTTTTCGCGTTCGGGGGGGGAGGCTGGTATGACAGTGCAACCGCTGGAACCGACCATCGCAACATTCCAGAACCCGCGGCTGCGTTACGCCGCGGCGACGCGCCCGGCGTTCCTCACGGCGAGCCTGATGGCATGCCTGCTCGGACTGGCGGCAGCCCGGCATGACGGCATCGCGCTTAACCCGGAACTGGCGGCGGTTACGCTGCTGTTTGCGCTGCTGGCGCATGCCGGGGTTAACGTGCTGAACGATTATTACGATGCGCTGAACGGCACCGACGCACAGAACACCGAGCGCATCTTCCCGTTCACCGGCGGCAGCCGCTTCATCCAGAACGGCGTGCTGACCATGGCGCAGACGCGCAATTTCGGTTTTGCGCTGCTGTCCGGCGTGGCGCTGGCGGGGCTGTGGCTGATGCTGCGCTCCGCGCCGCAGCTGTGGTATGTCGGCCTCGCCGGCCTGTTCATCGGCTGGGCGTATTCCGCGCCGCCGTTCCGTTTGAACAGCCGCGGCTGGGGCGAGTTGTGCGTGGCGGCGGGATTCCTGCTGATAACGGTGGGGACGGATTTCGTGCAGCGCAAAGGTTTCTCCGCCGCGCCGTTTGTGGCCGGTCTGTCCTACGCGCTGCTGGTGGCCAACCTGCTTTACATCAACCAGTTCCCGGATCGCAAGGCGGATACGGCGGCGGGCAAGCTGCACTGGGTGGCGCGGCTGGAGGTGCAGCAGGCGCGCTGGGGTTATGTGCTGATCGCGGCGCTGGCCTATGGATGGCTGTTGTCGGCGGTGGCGCTGGATGGGTTGCCGGTGCTCGCCCTGCTGACAGTACTCGCGCTACCGTTGAGCGTCAAGGCGGCACGCCTGCTGCTGCGGCACGCCGCGCAACCGCAGCAGCTCGGCGGCGCGATCAGGCTGACCATCGCCGCGATGCTGCTGCATGGAGCCTTGCTCTCACTTGGTTTAATTTTGGGATAGGAAAATGATTGGCCGTTTAACCGGAATCCTGCTGGAAAAGAACCCGCCGCAAATCCTGCTGGATGTGCAGGGCGTGGCCTACGAACTGGACGTGCCGATGAGCACCTTCTACAACCTGCCGGTGCTGCACGAAAAAGTGGTGCTGCATACGCAGCTCATCGTGCGCGAGGATGCGCACCTGTTGTTCGGCTTCGGTTCGCTGGACGAACGCGCGGCGTTCCGTCAGCTGCTCAAGATCAGCGGCGTCGGTCCCAAACTCGCGCTGGCCGTGCTGTCCGGCCTGAGCCTCGCCGACCTGGCGCTCGCGGTGGCGAACAAGGAGGCGGGCCGCCTCACCAAAATTCCCGGCGTCGGCAAGAAGACCGCCGAGCGGCTGCTGCTGGAATTGCAGGGCAAATTTGCGGCAAGCGTCGCGAGCGCCGCGCGGGATGTTGCGCCCGCATCGTCCGGCGACGACATCGTCAACGCGCTGCTGGCCCTGGGCTACAACGAGAAGGAGGCCGGCTGGGCGGTCAAGCAATTGCCTAAAGACACCGATGTTTCGGACGGCATCCGCCAGGCCCTTAAGTTATTATCCAAAGCATGATTCACAGCGACAACCTCTCCGCCGAACCGCGCCTGATCGCGCCCACCTCCGTGTCGAAACAGGAGGAGGCGCTGGAGCGCGCGCTGCGCCCGAAGCAGCTCGACGAATACGTCGGGCAGGAAAAAATCCGCGGACAACTGGAAATCTTCATCGAGGCGGCGAAGCGGCGCAACGAGCCGCTCGATCATGTGCTGCTGTTCGGCCCGCCGGGCTTGGGCAAGACCACGCTGGCGCAGATCATCGCGCGCGAGATGGGTGTCAACATCCGCCACACTTCCGGCCCGGTGCTGGAGCGTGCCGGCGACCTCGCCGCGCTGCTCACCAACCTCGAGCCGAACGACGTGCTGTTCATCGACGAGATTCATCGCCTCTCGCCCGTGGTCGAGGAGATCCTCTATCCCGCGCTGGAGGATTACCAGATCGACATCATGATAGGCGAAGGCCCTGCCGCGCGCTCGGTGAAGCTCGACCTGCCGCCGTTCACGCTGGTGGGGGCGACCACGCGCGCGGGCATGCTGACCAATCCGCTGCGCGACCGCTTCGGCATCGTGGCAAGGCTGGAGTTCTACACGCCGCAGGAATTACAGCGCATCGTGATGCGTTCGGCGAAGCTGCTGGAGATGAGCCTGTCGTTTGATGCCGCGCTGGAGATCGCCAACCGTTCGCGCGGCACGCCGCGCATCGCGAATCGTTTATTGCGGCGCGTGCGCGACTTCGCCGACGTGAAGGCAGCAGGCGATGCGACGCGCGAGGTTGCCGATGCCGCGCTGACCATGCTCGACGTGGATGCGCGCGGGCTGGACGTGATGGACCGAAAACTGTTGCTGACCGTGATCGAAAAATTCCTCGGCGGGCCGGTTGGCGTGGACAACCTCGCGGCCGCGATCGGCGAGGAGCGCGACACCATCGAGGACGTGCTGGAGCCATACCTGATCCAGCAGGGTTACCTGCAGCGCACCCCGCGCGGGCGCATGGCCACCGCGAATGCCTATCGCCATTTCGGGCTGGTGGTAGCGGGCAACCCGATCAGCGGGGACTTGCTGGATGAGTAGGCACAGGATATTTGCGCTGCCGGTCCGGGTCTATTTTCAGGACACCGACGCGGGCGGCGTGGTGTATCACGCGAGCTACGTGAACTTCATGGAGCGCGCGCGCACCGAGTGGCTGCGCACGCATGGCTACAGCAACGCCGGGCTGATGAAAGAGTTCGGCGTGGTGTTCGTGGTGCGCTCGCTGAAGCTGGATTATCTCAAACCTGCGCTGCTCGACGATTTGCTGGAGGTCACGGCGCAGATCAAGGAGATCGGGCGCAGCCGCCTGAATCTGGTGCAGACTGTGCGGCGTAATGGTGATGTGCTGGCCGAGGGCGAGGTGCATCTGGTGTGCGTTTCGGTGGAAGGCTTCAAGCCGGTCAGCGTGCCGGAGGTCTTGCGTAGGCAGTGGAAGGTTTAATCGGGAAAGGACAACAATGGAAGTGACGCAGGATTTGTCGTTTATACATCTCATCAGCAATGCCAGCGTGCTGGTGCAGCTCGTGATGGGCCTGTTGCTGCTGGTGTCGCTGCTGTCGTGGTGGTACATCTTCCTCAAGCTGTTCGCTATCCGCCATGAGGTCAGGCTGACCGGGGAGTTTGAAGATGCGTTCTGGCACAACCAGAATCTGAATGAGCTGTACAAACAGGTGAGCGGCAACACGCGGCGCAACCAGGGCGCGCTGGAGCGCATCTTCGCCGCCGGTTTTGTCGAGTTCGTAAAGCTGAGGAAGCAGCATGGCGTGGAGGCCGCTGCGGTGATGGACGGCACGCGTCGCGCGATGCGCGCGACCTACCAGCGCGAGATGGACCGGCTGGAGTCGCATCTGGCGTTCCTCGCCTCGGTCGGTTCGGTCAGCCCGTATGTCGGGCTGTTCGGCACGGTGTGGGGCATCATGAATGCGTTCCGCGGCCTGGCGAACGTCGGGCAGGCGACGCTGGCGCATGTCGCGCCGGGGATCGCCGAGGCGCTGGTGGCGACCGCGATGGGCCTGTTCGCGGCGATCCCGGCGGTGATCGCCTACAACCGCTACGCGCATGACATCAACCGGCTGGCGACGCGTTTCGAGAGTTTCACCGAAGAGTTTTCCAACGTGTTGCAGAGGCAGCCATGACACGGTGCGCGGTAGCGACGGGTGCGGGAATGGCTGCCTTGCACCTCCTCCCGCAAACGGCTGGCTACGCCAGTAACGTGTTGGAGGTGCAGCCGTGAACTCTGAACGCCATTCCGCGCGCCGCCTGATGAACGAGATCAACGTCGTGCCCTATATCGACGTGATGCTGGTGCTGCTGGTGATCTTCATGGTGACCGCGCCGCTGATGAATCCCGGGCAGATCGATCTGCCCAGCGTGGGCAAGTCGCTGGTCCCGCCGGTCGCGCCGCTGGAGGTCGTCATCAGGAAAGACGCCACGCTGGCTTTGCGCGATCATTCCAGGGGCGGCAAGGAAAGCAAGGTTTCGCGCGAAGAGCTGGTCGCGATCCTGAAGACCCGGCAGGGCATCCAGGCGGAGCAGGCGGTGGTTATTTCCGCCGACAAAAACGTGCGCTATGAAGAAGTCGTCAACGTGATGGACGTGCTGCAACAGCAGCACATCAAGAAGGTCGGATTGCTCACTCAAGCAAAGGGCAAATGAGCGCGGTCGCTTACTACGAACCCTACAAGCTGCCTGCGGGCATCCTGGCCGCGGCGGTGCATGGCGTTTTTTTCGCGTTGCTGTATTTCGGCTTTGCGTGGCAGGCGCAGCCTTCCGGGACGATGAGCGTGGAGTTGTGGGCTAGCCTGCCGGGCGAGGCCGGGGCACCGCCGGGCCAGGCGAAGGCCGAGGAGGCCGCACCGCCGCCACCGGAGAAAGCAGTCAAGCAGGAAGCACCGCCGCAGCCGGAAAAAGCGGTTGAGCCGGAGATCGTCATGCCCGACAAGAAGAAGGCAGAGACCAGGGCGGCCGAGGAGAAGCCGGAGAAAAAGAAAGTGCTTCCGCGCATCGCCGATGTGATTGCCCAGCCCGGGGGGCAGGGAGCGGGCAGCATCGCAGGCATGGCCGCGCGCGAGCGGGCCGGGCGGGAATCGGCGATCGGACGCGTGGTGGATGAATACACCGGCAGGATCACCAGCAAGGTGCGCCGCAACATCGTGATGCCGCCGGATGTGGCGGATGATGCGCGCGCCGAGTTCCTCGTGACGCTGCTGCCGGGCGGCGGGGTGCTGAGCGCAAGGCTTGTCAAATCCAGCGGCAACGCGGCCTACGACGATGCGGTGGAGCGCGCGATCCTGAAGTCGCAGCCCTTGCCGTTGCCCGCCGATGCGACGATGTTCAACAGATTTCGCGAATTGAAACTGGTATTCAGGCCGGTCGAATAGAAGAGGATAGATATGGTGTTGCGTGTGTTGCGGAGTGTGGTTGGGTTGCTGTTGCTGGCGCAGGCCTCGATGGCAGGCGCGGTGTTGAGCATCGAAATCATCGGTGCGGGGGAGCACCAGATTCCGGTGGCCATCGTGCCGTTCGGCGGGGATGAGAAGATCGCGCAGGCCATCAACGAGGTGGTGACCGGTGATCTGCAGCGCAGCGGGCTGTTCCGTCTGGTCGATCCGACCGGTAAATCGCCGCACGAACCAGCAGAGGTCAGCTATCCGGACTGGCAGGTGCGCGGTGCGGAGGCGCTGGCAATCGGTACGGTTGCGGTGCTGCCCAATGGCCGCATCGAGGCGCGTTTCCGCCTGCTGGACGCGGTCAAGGAGACGGAATTGATCGGCCAAGCGGTCTCGTCAGCCGAAAACCAGGTACGCGCCATCGGGCATCGCATCGCGGACCTGGTCTATGAAAAACTCACCGGCGCCAAGGGCGTATTCAGCACGCGCATCGCCTATGTGAACCGCGTGGGGAAGAGTTACCGCCTGATCGTGGCAGACAGCGACGGCGCCAACGAACAGACCGTGCTTGCACAGAACCAGCCGATCATGTCTCCCGCCTGGTCGCCGGACGGCAGCCATCTCGCCTATGTGAGTTTCGAGACCGAGCATGCCGTGGTGTACGTGCAGTCGCTGTACACCAATCAGCGCAAGGTGCTGGCCGATTTTCGCGGCAGCAACAGTGCGCCGGCCTGGTCGCCGGACGGTCGGCAGCTGGCGGTGGTGCTGACGCGCGACGGCAGTTCGCAGATTTACCTGGTTCGTCCGGACGGCAGCGGGTTGCGGCGCATCACCTTCAGCGGCGCGATCGATACCGAGCCGCATTTCTCGCCGGACGGGCAATCCCTGCTGTTCACCTCGGATCGCGGCGGCAGCGCGCAGATCTATCGCATGCCGGCGGAGGGCGGGCCGGCGGAGCGCCTGACGTTTGGCGAAGGCACCAATTTTTCGCCACGGCACAGCCCGGACGGCAAGGGCTTCGTGTTCGCGCACCTCAACGGTGGCGGGTTTTATGTCGCCATGCAGGACTTCCAGAGCGGGCAGATGTCGCTGCTCACCGAGGGCGGGTGGGAGAAAAAACCCAGCTATGCGCCCAACGGCAAGCTGATACTGTTTGCCAGCGAGGCGCGCGGTCGTGGTATATTGGCGACTGTTTCCAGCGACGGTCGTGTCAAGCAGCACATGTTTACGCAAAGCGGCGATGCACGCGAACCTGTGTGGGGACCCTATCCTTAACCTAACCTAGTAAAGGGGAATGCCATGAAAAAACTAATAATCAGCATTGTTTTGGTCAATTTGCTTGCTGCCTGTGCCAGCGAGCCAAAGAAGGAAGAAGCGGCACCCGCACCGGCACCCAAGGCCGAAGCACCCAAGCCGGCTCCGGCTCCCGCACCCAAGGCTGAAGTCGATCCGCTCAACGATCCGAGCAGCATCCTGGCAGGGCGCAGCACCTACTATCCGTTCGATGTGGCAGTGGTTCAGGAGGCGGACAAGCCGCTGGTGCAGGCGCACGCCAAGTATCTGAGCGAGCACTCCAACCGCAAGGTGCGCCTCGAAGGCAATTGCGACGAGCGCGGCAGCAACGAATACAACCTCGGTCTCGGCCAGCGCCGCGCAGACGGTGTGAGCAAGATGCTGGCGGCAGGCGGCGCGAGGGCGGACCAACTGGATAGCGTCAGCTACGGCGAAGAGAAGCCGCGCTGCGCCGACCACAACGAGGCATGCTGGAAACAGAACCGCCGTACCGATCTGAACTACGCGAAGTAAACGATGCTGAAGCAGCGGGTCCTCTTGTTGCTGGCCTTGTGTTGTGCCGCCCCCGCGCAGGCGGGGTTGTTCTCCGATGACGATGCGCGCAAACAAATCCAGCAGCTCGAGGAGCGCATGCTCAAGCTGGAATCCGCCACCGAACAGCAAACCAAGTCGCTGCTGGACCTGCTCGGCCAGGTCGAAGCGCTGAACGGCGAAATCCGCAAGCTGCGCGGGCAGAACGAAGAGCTCGCGCACGGCCTGCAGGATGCCGAAAAGCGCGAGAAGGATTTCTACGTGGATCTGGATACGCGACTGCGCCGCTTCGAACCCACGGATAATGCGGCGCAAGCTGGGGGCGATGTTCCCGCGGTACCGGCCGATCCCGATAATCCCGCAGCTGAGAACCGCGCCTTCGAGGCCGCCTATGGCTTATTCAAGGGCGGGAGCTACGAGAATGCAGTTGCGGCATTCCAGGAATTCCTCGAGAAATACCCCAAGTCGGTGCATGTGCCCAATGCCGGTTACTGGCTGGGTAATGCGCTGTTCACCCTGAAGGATTATAAGAGCGCGCTCGGTGCCTATCAGAGCCTGCTCAAGGCTTATCCCAGCACGCCCAAGGCGCCTGAGGTACTGTTCAGCATCGCCGGCTGCCAGCAGGAATTGAAGCAGGATGCGGCCGCACAAAAAACCCTCAAGCAGCTTGTCGCCAAATATCCTGGCAGCGAAGCCGCCGGCAAGGCCAAAAAACTCCTCGCTGCCGGCAAGTAGTCCGCTATGCCCCCCCAAAATCCAGCTGTGCATTTGCGCATCAGCGAAATATTTTTTTCCCTGCAGGGCGAGACCAGCCGCATCGGCCTGCCCACGGTGTTCATCCGCCTGACCGGCTGCCCGTTGCGCTGCACCTACTGCGACACGACTTACGCCTTTATGGGCGGGCAGGACATGAGCGTGGCGGAAATTCTCCGGCAGGTTGCCGGATATGCGCCACGCTACGTGACCGTCACCGGCGGCGAACCGCTGGCGCAGAAGAACTGCCTGCCGCTGTTGCGCGCGTTATGCGATGCGGGCTACCAGGTGTCGCTGGAAACGAGCGGCGCGCTGGATATCGGCGAGGTGGATGCGCGCGTGATGCGCGTGGTGGACATCAAGACCCCCGCATCCGGCGAGTCCGGAAAGAACCGCTGGGAAAATCTGCCGCTGCTGAACCCGCACGACGAAATCAAGTTCGTGCTGTGCGACGAGAAGGATTACCAGTGGGCCGAACAAATCCTGCGGCAGCATGGTCTCGGCGAAAAATGCGAAGTAGCCTTTTCGCCCGCGCATGGCGCACTGGATGCGACGCAGCTCGCCGAATGGATATTGCGCGACCGCCTGCCGGTGAGGATGCTGCTGCAATTGCACAAGCTGCTGTGGAACAACGAGCCGGGGCATTAGCGATGAAAAACGCCGTCGTGCTTCTGTCGGGTGGGCTGGATTCGGCAACCGTGCTGGCCATGGCGCGTGCGCAGGGTTTTGCCTGCCATGCGCTGAGCGTGGATTACGGGCAGCGCCATCACGCCGAGCTGGCCGCCGCACAGCGCGTCGCGCAGATGCTCGGTGCGCAAGAACACCGTACGATCGACATCGACCTCACGGGATTCGGCGGTTCCGCCCTCACCGATAGCAGCATCGCGGTGCCGCAACAGCCCAGCGCAGGCATCCCGCTGACCTATGTTCCCGCACGCAACACCATCATGCTCTCGCTGGCCCTGGCCTGGGCCGAGGTATTGCAGGCTCAGGACATCTTCATCGGCGTGAACGCGGTGGATTATTCCGGCTATCCCGATTGCCGCCCCGCCTATATCGAGGCCTTCGAGCGCATGGCCAATCTCGCCACCCGGGCCGCCGTCGAGGGCAGCCCGCTGACCGTCCACGCGCCCCTGCTGCACCTGTCCAAGGCGGAGATCATCCGGCGGGGAACTGCACTCGGGGTGGATTACGCGCAGACGGTTTCCTGCTACCAGGCCGACGAATCCGGGCGCGCCTGCGGCGTCTGCGACTCGTGCCGCCTGCGCCGCGCGGGGTTTGATTCCGCGGGCATGGCCGACCCGACCGCCTATCGCGCGGCATAGTCCGCAAGCCTTGCCGCAAGCGGCATTTTGCGTTGACAGGGTGGGCCAAACCCGTATAATTCGCGCTCTTTTGCGTAGGGTCGTTAGCTCAGCCGGTAGAGCAGCGGACTTTTAATCCGTTGGTCGGCAGTTCGAATCTGCCACGACCCACCAGTCCGCAAAAATCCCCGGTTGTATGCTGCACTTTTAATGCCGCTTTAGCTCAGTTGGTAGAGCAACCGCCTTGTAAGCGGTAGGTCGTCAGTTCGAATCCGACAAGCGGCACCATTCCCTCTGTTGTCGCAGCTCATTGCGGCTCATTCCGAAAATATTTTTTGCGTTAAGCATCCCTTAAGCTTGACCTTTTATCCTGCACACCTCGTAATTCATTTCAGGAGATCAAAAATGTTTCATGTATTTCATAAATCGGGTCTGGTATTAGTGGCGCTTGCCGGCTTGGCGGCACAACCGGCGCTGGCGGAAACGCCCAGCGAGATACTGGCTGCCATCCAAAAGGAAGCGTCGGCCACGCCCGGATTCCAGGGGTTTTCGGCGGCACGTGGGGAGAGCTTCTTCAAGGCGAAGCATGGCGGAGAATGGAGTTGTTCTTCCTGCCATACTGACAATTCCGCCGCGCCGGGCAAGCATGCCAAGACCGGGAAGATCATTGAGCCGCTTGCTCCATCTGCCAACGCGGAGCGGTTCGCCAACCCGAAAAAGGTGGAGAAATGGTTCAAACGCAACTGCAACGATGTGTTGAGCCGTGAATGTACGCCGCAGGAAAAGGGCGATGTGCTCGCCTACCTGCTGACCTTCAAGAAATAAGGAGAGAGACATGCCGAGGTACAAGCAAACATTCCGGGTGCTGGCCGTTACCCTGCTGGCGATGGGCGTGACGGCCGCACAGGCAGATGACGGTGCGCGCGAAGGAAGATCCGGCGGATGGTTTGGTGAGAAGCACGGCGGAAAATACGGCGGCGAAAACCGCGGCAAGCCGCTGCAGCCCGCGCAGACCAACGCCAAGTTCCAGCAGGAATGCTCCACCTGCCATATTGCCTATGCACCGGGGCTGCTGCCCGCCGAATCGTGGCGCAAGATCATGGCCGGCCTGGACAAGCACTTCGGTTCGGATGCCTCGCTGGATGCACAGGACAACAAGGAGATCACCGCGTTTCTGGTGGGCAATGCCTCCAACCGCTGGAGCGCTTCGACTGCACCGCTGCGCATCAGCGAGAGCGCCTGGTTCAAGCGCAAACACGACGGCCACGAGGTCGACCCGGCAGTCTGGAAAAATCCTCAGGTGAAGAGTCCGGCCAATTGCGGGGCTTGCCACCCGCGGGCGGAGCGCGGCGATTTCAACGAGCACGATATAAAAATACCCAAGTAAAAGGAGACCATCATGAGTCAACGTATCCTGGTCTGGGATGTACCGACGCGAGTCTTCCACTGGCTGCTGGTGTTGTCGTTTACGGGCGCCTACCTGACTGCGGAGTCGGAGATGGACCGCGATATCCATGTGGTGCTCGGCTACACCCTGCTGGGGTTGCTCGTCTTCAGGCTGCTATGGGGATTTTTCGGCACCCGCTATGCGCAGTTCCGCTCGTTCCTGTTCAAACCCGGCGAAATTATTGCCTACTCGTTGTCCATGCTCAAAGGCAAGCCTGCGCACTATATCGGACACAATCCGCTGGGCAGCGTGTCGGTCTGGATGCTGCTCGGGCTGGGCATTCTGTCCGGGGTGAGCGGGGTGCTGACATATCAGGATATCGGCGGCGATGTGCTGGAAGAGTTGCATGAGATCGTATCCAATACCATGCTGGCCGTGGTGTTGATCCACATCGCCGGGGTGGTGGTGAGCAGCGTGCTGCATCGCGAGAATCTGGTACGCGCCATGGTCACCGGCTTCAAGTCAGCCGAACCGGATCAGGGTATCCAACGCTCATATCTCTGGCTGGGGATCATAATGCTGGTCGCGGTGGTGGCATTCTGGGTCGTCTATCCGTCTATCGCGTTTGCGACACCAAGCGCGGAGACGGCTCATGCCGGACACCACGATGACGATTGATTGATGTTTTTTTTGCGGTGGGACGATGCGCGTGCTGGTAGTCGAAGACGATGCCCTGCTGGGTGATGCGATTCAGGCGGGCCTGAAGCAGGCCGGCTATGCCGTGGACTGGATGAAGGACGGCGCATCGGCGGAGCAGGCGCTTGCCACCGAGCCTTATGCGGCGGTGGTGCTGGACCTCGGATTGCCGCGCCTGTCCGGGCTGGAAGTGTTACGCCGGTTGCGCAGCCGAGACGTTCCGACACCCGTGCTGATCCTGACCGCGATGGACACGGTGGACGACCGCATCAGGGGGCTGGATGCAGGCGCGGACGACTACCTGGTCAAGCCGTTTGACATGGGCGAACTCGCGGCGCGCCTGCGTGCGCTGATCCGCCGCGCCAGCGGAAAGGCCGAGCCCTTGCTGGAGGTCGCCGGGGTCAGGCTCGATCCCGCCGCCCACAGTGTGCTGTACCGTGGCAAACCGGTCGAGCTCTCGGCCAGGGAGTTCGCGGTACTGCACGCGCTGATGCTCAACGCGGGAAAAGTCCTGTCGCGCACCCGGCTCGAAGAGCAGCTCTACGCGTGGGGCAGCGAGATCGAAAGCAACGCGGTGGAGGTGCACATCCATCATCTGCGCCGCAAGCTTTTCCCCGAGCTGATCGAAACCATACGCGGCGTCGGCTACCTGATGCCGCGCGGCAAGGGCAATTGAAATGTGGCAACGCGCTTCGCTCAAACAACGGCTGCTGGCCCTGGCACTGGCGGCGATCACGCTGGTCTGGCTCGGCGCGACTGCCTTCACCTACCACGATGCGCGCGAGGAATTCGACGAAGTGCTGGACGCGCACCTGGCGCAGGCCGCCTCGCTGCTGGTCATCCAGGCGACGCATGAAATCGATGAGCTGGAAACCGACCACGTACCGCAGTTGCACAAATACGCGCGCCGCGTTGCGTTCCAGGTGTGGGAAAAAGGGCGGGAACTACGCCTGCATTCCGCCAACGCCCCGCAGCAGCCGCTGGCGAGCAAGGAGCGCGGTTTCAGCGATACCGTCATCGATGGGCACCGTTGGCGCGTCTTCAGCACCTGGGACGAATCCGGCGAATACCTGATCCATGTCGCGGAACGCATCGAGGTGCGCGACGAGTTGGCGCGCGACCTGGCGGGCAACCTGCTGCGGCCGCTGTGGTTTTCCCTGCCGCTGCTGGCGCTGCTGCTGTGGGTCGCGGTGCTGCGCGGCCTGCGCCCCCTCGACAGGCTGGCGCGCGAAGTGGTGCCGCTGATCGAGCGACTCAACCGGCTGTTCGTGCGCATCGAGGCTTCCATGCAGAAGGAGCGTCGGTTCACTGCGGACGCCGCGCACGAACTGCGCACCCCGGTCGCCGCGATCAAGGCGCAGGCGCAAGTGGCGCGCTCCGCCACCGGAGAAGCGGAGCGCCTCCATGCGCTCGACAACGCGATCCTCGGCTGCGACCGCGCCGCCCACCTGATCGACCAGCTGCTGGCGCTGGCGCGGATCGACACGCTGGATCGCGGCGTGGCAGAGCAGTGCCAGCTCAGGGGCATCGCCGCCGAAGCGATTGCCGCGCTCGCGCCCGCCGCGCTTGCAAAAAATGTGCAACTCGAATTGCTGGCCTGCGACGAAGCTGTGGTGCGCGGCAATCCGGAGCTGCTGCGAGTGCTGCTGCGCAACCTGCTCGACAACTCGATAAGGCACACCCCGCCCGGCACATCGGTCGAGGTCGGTATCGAGCATGAGCCGGGCGCGGTGCGCCTCTCGGTGAGCGACAACGGCCCGGGCATTCCTGAACAGGAGCGCGACAAGGTGCTGGAGCGCTTCTATCGCCCGCTGGGCACGCAGGCCAGCGGCAGTGGCTTGGGACTCTCCATCGTCCAGCGGATCGCCGAGGTGCACGACGCAACCCTGCAGATGCAGCCGGCGAATGAAGGCCGGGGCTTGCGGGTGACGGTGAGCTTCAAGGCTTGATGCCCCGGCGTGGGGCACTATTCGGCCGTGGGGAATTCCATGCGGGCATTTCCCGCAACGCCATCTCTTCGCGAAGGAAGCGAGTTCCAAGTGAGCCGCAGCTTATCCATGCATGCGCACGATGCGGTCGTCCGCGAGCATGAGGCGGTCGGTCATGGAGAGCAGCAGGGTCTTGGTGAAACGCAATTCGCAGCCGGTGCTGAGTTGTTCCAGTGCAGGAAATGGAAGTTCGGCAACGACTACGTCCGAGAGCGCTTCCAGCGTGGCCTGCCGCTTCGTTCCACGCATGATGTAGGCCATTTCCCCGAAGTATTCGCCGGCCTTGATGACGTTGAGCAGGCGCCCCTGCTTGGTGACCTTCATCTGCCCGGAGGCCAGAAAGTACATGCTCCGGCCTGGCTCGTCTTCGCGCAGGATGACGGTTCTGGCAGGGAGCATGGCCCATACGCTGGCTTGTACGAGTTCCCAGATTTCCGGGTCGGAAAATTCGTGCAGCGATTCGCTTTCGCGCAGCATCTTGAATTTGTCGCTGTCGGAAAAATCCTGCTGGAATTTGCTGAAGCGGCCTGTCCCGGCGATATCGAGCGCAAGGTCAGTCCAGCTGGGGTAGCGGTCGGCCGGGTTCTTGGCGATCATCTTCATGACCATCCTGTCGAGTTTGGCGGGGAGCTCGGGCCGGTGCGCACTTGGCGGTGGCGGCTCCTGTTTGGTGATGGCGTCGAACAATTCGAGCAGGTCCCGGCCATAGAACGGCAGTCTGCCGGTGAGCAGCTCATAGGCCACGATGCCGAGCGAGTACATGTCACTGAGATGGGGCAGGCGGTGGCCGCCGAGTTGTTCCGGGGACATGTAGGAGGGGGTGCCGACGGTCACCTTCTGCGAGACCTGCGTCTGATAGAACACGGCTATGCCGAAGTCGGCGATTTTCACGTTGCTGCCGGACACGACCATGATGTTGGCGGGCTTGATGTCGCGGTGGATGATGCCGTGGCGGAACGCGTAGTCGAGCGCGCCGCAGCACTTGAAGATGATCTGGAGCACCTCGCTTACCGGCAACAGCGTGTCCCGGAAGGTGTAGCGCGAGAGGTTGCCTTCCGGCACGTATTCCATCACGACGTAACCCACGTCCTCGGTGACCGAGGCTTCCAGGATTGCGGCGATGTGCGGGTGCGCCAGCCGGCCCGCGAGCGCGGCCTCGTTGAGGAATTGCCGGCGGCATTCCTCGTTGAATTCGGGGTCGGCGAGGACGTTCGGGTCGATGAGCTTCACCGCGACCTCGCGGCCGGAAAAGGTGTCCAGCGCATAGTAGACTTTTCCCGTGGCGCCTTCGCCGATCTGCCGGGTCAGTTCGTATTTGCCTAGACGGTAGGGTAGTGAGACGGGCATGAGCGTTTTTTTTGAGTTATTTTCGGGCAAGTTAACATTTGCCCCGCCGCAGCGCAATTCCTGATGCGTTGTCGCATCGCATCCATGCAAATACCGCCTTGCTGCAGCGGATAATTCGGTAAGATTGTGCCCGCACCGTAACGGCGGGTTGCAAGGGATTCCGATACTGAAAGGTCACAATGCTGGAGATGTTTTCTACCCCCCAGTTCTGGGTGGATGTGTTCAAGATCATCATGATCGACCTGTTGCTTTCCGGCGACAATGCGGTGGTGATCGCACTGGCGTGCCGCAACCTGCCCGAGGCGCAGCGCAGGAAGGGCATCCTGTTCGGCGTGGGCGGCGCGATCGGCCTGCGCATCGTGCTGACCTTCTTCGCGGTCGGCCTGCTGTCGCTGCCCTACCTGAAGCTGGTCGGCGCGCTGCTGCTGCTGTGGATAGGCATCAAGCTGATCCTGCCCGAGGAGGGGCATAGTGCGGACAACCTCAAGGCGGACACGCGCCTGCTCGGCGCGGTCAAGACCATCATCATTGCCGATTTCGTGATGAGCCTGGACAACGTGCTGGGTGTGGCTGCGGCGGCCAAGGGTAACGTGTCGCTGCTGGTATTCGGCCTGCTGGTCAGCATCCCGCTGATTGCGTGGAGCAGCCAGGTGGTGCTGAAGCTGATCGACCGCTTCCCGCTCATCATTTACGCGGGCGGCGCACTGCTCGGTTATGTGGCGGGCGAGATGCTGGTGACCGAGGCGCTGTTTGCGGCGCTCGTCGAGGCGCATCATTATCTGCACTGGCTGGTTCCGCTGGTGTGCGCGCTGCTGGTGGTGGCGCTCGGCAAATGGCTGGCGTTGCGCATGGCGGTTGCCGCGCCGGTGGTCGATCTGGTGGAAGAGACGGTGGACAACAAATCGCAGAGGGGGGAATGATGAAGATACTGATTCCGGTGGATGGCTCGGCCAATGCACTGCGCGCGGTCGAATACGTGATCGGGAATATCGCTACGCTGAAGGAACGGCCGCAACTGCTGTTGCTGAACGTACAGTGGAATGTGGCGACCGGCAACGTCAAGCTGTTCATCAACCAGCAAACCATCGACGACTATTACCGCGAGCAGGGCACGGCTGCGCTGCAGCAGGCGCGCGCCGCGCTGGATGCCGCCGCCTTGCCTTACCACTACCACATCAGCGTCGGCACGCCGGCGGAGGCGATCGTGCAATATGCCAGGGAGCAGAGGGCCGACCAGATCGTGATGGGCCGGCAGGGGCAGGGCGGCCTGCAGACATTGCTGCTGGGGTCGGTGGTAAACAAGGTACTGCACCTCGCGAGCTGTCCGGTATTGCTGATCAAATGAAGAAGCCCGTTTGCGTAAATCCGCTATAAATCAAAAGGATTATGGTGTGTTGTTGAGAAATACCTTAATATCCGCGGTGTAACCTGCTTGACGATGGGCATCGGGGAGTGGCAATGAACAAGTGGTCGTTCTGGAAAAAGGACTGGTTCGTCGGTCTGCTGGTCGCGCTGGTGTTCATGCTGGGCGCAAACAGCGACCTGATGCAAAGCCTGGAGCGCAAGGCCTATGACCTGGGGGTGCTGGCCTCGTCGCGCACGCCGAGCGACAGGATCGCGGTGATCGCGATCGATGAGCAGAGCATCGCCAATCTGGGCCGCTGGCCGTGGCCGCGCGAGATTCACGCCAGGATGGTGGACATCCTCGCGGCGGGCCACGCCAAGGTGATCGGCCATACCGCCTTCTTCTTCGAGCCACAGGTCGATGCGGGACTCGCCTACATCCACAAGATTGCCGGCCTGCTCGGCAAGTCTTCCCTCCTGGAAGATGCCGGCCCGGAAATCATGGCGGACCTCGCGGCTCCGGCAAGCGCAGTGAATCACGCCAGCGCGGTGAGTGCAGCAAGTGCGATGAGCCCGGCGAGCATCATGGCCGTTCCTGCAGGCACCATGGAGCCTTCGCCGCTCGATGCGCTGCTGCTGGAGGCGGCAAAAAATCTCGATAACGACAAGAAGCTCAGCGAGAGCATGGCCAGGGCCAACGATGTGCTGCTCGCGATGTTTTTCGAACTGGGCGAGCCGCAGGGCAAGCCCAATCAGGCCTTGCCCGACTATGTGCTGCGCAACAGGCTCGAAAACGTGAAGGATGCTTCCGGCTCCGGCGCCCAGCCGCTGCCTTCGCGGAGCGTGCTGGCGCCGATCCCGGCGCTGGGCGGCAAGGCATTGGCCATCGGACACCTGAACAGCTTCCCGGACGTGGACGGTGCGGTGCGCACCGAGCCGCTGGTGGTGGGCTATTACGACCAGTATTACCCCTCGCTGTCGCTGATGCTGGCGGCTAAAAGCCTCAATCTCGAGCCCAGGGATATTCTGGTCAGCCTCGGAGGGGGCGTGCAGTTGGGCAACCATAAAATCGCCACCGACCCGGCCTTGCAGATGCACACTTATTTCTACAAGGATAGGGACGGCCGGCCGGCCTTTCCGGTGGATTCCTTCTACGACGTGTTCACCGGCAAAATTCCGGCGGAAAAATACCGCGACAAGATCGTGCTGATCGGCGCATCGGCAGCGGGTGTGGGCACCCTGCAAGTGACGCCGGTTTCTGCGGGCATGGCACCCGCGCTGATCCTGGCGCATTCGGTGTCCAGCATCCTCAAGGGGGATTATTTCGTGGCACCCGCCTGGGGGGCGATGGCGGAAATCGGCGTGTTCCTGCTGGTCGCGCTATACCTCATCCTGTTGCTGCCGCGCCTGAGCGCGGCGATCGGCGCGGCGGTCACCGCAGCACTGCTCGTGGCACTGCTGACCACGCATTTCGTACTGATGACGACGCAGGCGCTGTGGCTGCAACTGATGCTGCCTGCGACCCTGCTGCTCGCCGGCCACCTGCTGCTCACGACCAAGCGCCACCTGTTGACGGAGAAGGGCAAACAGAAGTCCGACGCCGAATCCGCAGAGAGCAACCGCATGCTGGGCCTGGCCTTCCAGGGGCAGGGGCAACTGGACATCGCTTTCGACAAGTTCCGCAAGGTGCCGATGGACGACAGCCTGATGGAGGTGCTCTACAACCTCGGGCTCGATTTCGAGCGCAAGCGCCAGTTCAACAAGGCCGAGTCGGTGTTCAGGTACATGGCGGAGTACAACCCGAAATTCCGCGATTTGGAGCAGCGCCTGACGCAGGTGCACGCGATGTCCGAAACCGTCATGCTGGGCGGCGGCGGGGGCGGGCGCACCAACGCCAGCACCATGGTGCTGGACAAGGCGGGCGTGTCCAAGCCGATGCTGGGGCGCTACGAGATCGAGAAGGAACTCGGCAAGGGCGCGATGGGCGTGGTGTATTACGGCAAGGACCCCAAGATCGGCCGCGTGGTGGCGATCAAGACCATGGCGCTGGCGCAGGAGTTCGAGCCGGACGAATTGCAGGACGTGAAGGAGCGCTTCTTCCGCGAGGCCGAGACGGCCGGGCGCCTCAACCATCCCAACATCGTGTCCATCTATGACGCAGGCGAGGAGCACGACCTGGCCTACATCGCGATGGAATTCCTCAAGGGCAAGGATCTGGTACCGTTCACCAAACCGGACAACCTGCTGCCCTTGCCACGGATGATGAGCATCGTCGCCCGCGTCGCCGACGCGCTGGATTATGCGCACAAACAGAACGTGGTGCACCGCGACATCAAGCCGGCCAATATCATGTACGACCCCGAGACAGATACGCCCAAAGTGACCGACTTCGGCATTGCGCGCATCACCGATTCCTCCAAGACCAAGACCGGCATGGTGCTGGGCACGCCCTCCTACATGTCGCCGGAACAGCTGGCGGGCAGGAAGATCGAGGGGCATTCCGATCTGTTCTCGTTGGGGGTGAGTTTGTACCAACTGGCTTGTGGTAAGCTTCCGTTCGAGGGGGACTCGATGGCGCAGCTGATGTATCGCATCGCCAACGAACCGCATACCGATATTCTGGGCATCCGGCCGGATTTGCCGCCGTGCCTGGTGGACATCATCAACAAGTCACTGGCCAAGCAGATCGAAAACCGCTATGCGAACGGCGCTGAAATGGCCGAAGCGCTGCGCCGGTGTGCAGCCGGCTTGCAGGGGTGAACTATGAAAATGGAAGACGCGCTTGAAATAGTCAGTCGGACCGATCCGGGCATGGTGCGCGCGCACAACGAAGACAGCGTCGCGCAGGAGTTGGCCTGCGGCCTGGTCGTGCTGGCGGACGGCATGGGCGGCTACAATGCCGGCGAGGTGGCGAGCGGTATCGCCGTTTCGGTCGTCGCGACGGAAATCTGCCAGCACCTGCAGAATGCCAGCCCGACGGATCGCGATGAGGCCAGCGGTGAGGAACTGGGGGTGGTGCTGTTGCGCGACAATATCCGGCGCGCGAATGCCTCGATTTACCATGCCGCGCAGAGCCAGCCGCAATATGCGGGAATGGGCACGACCATCGTTACCGGCCTGTTCTACGATAACCGCGTGGTGGTCGGACATGTGGGGGATTCGCGCATGTACCGCTTGCGCGGCGAGGAGCTCAAGACGATTACCCGCGACCATTCCCTGCTGCAGGAACAGATCGACGGCGGGATGATCAGCGTCGAGGATGCGCGCCTGTCCAAGAACAAGAATCTGGTGACGCGTGCGGTCGGGATCGACGCCGAGGTGGTGCCGGAAATCCATGTGCACGACGTGCTGGTCGGGGACATTTACCTGCTGTGTTCGGACGGCCTGAACGACATGGTGGAAGACGAGGATATCCAGTCGACGCTGTATGCGATGCAGGGCAACCTGCCGCTGGCTGCGGGGCAATTGATCCAGCTGGCGAACGACAACGGCGGCCGCGACAATGTTTCGGTGATCCTGGTAAAGATAAACGGCGAATTTGCCGCGCCGCGCGGCTTGTTGGCAAAGCTGTTCAATTGTTTCAAAAAATAATCGGCTCAAAATCTGGAAGGGCACAACTATGGCTGCAAAACTGATACTCAGCATGGATGGGGTGGTAATCAAGGAATACCCCCTGAACAAGGAGCGCATGACCATCGGGCGCAAGGCGCATAACGATATCGTCATCGACAACCTCGCGGTGAGCGGCGAGCATGCCGCGATCGTCACCATCCTGCACGACTCCTTCCTCGAAGACCTGGACAGCACCAACGGGCTGGAAGTGAACGGTGTGCCGACCAAGAAGCATTTTCTGCAAAACAACGATCTGGTAGACATCGGCAAATACCGCCTGAAGTACGTCAACGACCAGGCCGGGCAGGTGAATGCCGCCGATTTCGAGAAGACCATGGTGTTGCGCGCGCCGGTGAAGCAGGCTGCCGCTGGCGCCGAGACGGGCAATTCGACCATAAGCATGAGGGCGCCGAGCGGTCCGGCTGCCAAACCTGCGCCAGAGTTGGAGAAAACCGGCAAATTCGAGGCGCCTCAACCTGCCGCACCGCTCGCCAAGCCGGTTGTCCAGCCTGTTCCTCAGCCCGTTGCCCAGCCGGTAGCGGCCGCTGCAGCTGCCTCCGCACCACAGGCTGCAGCGGTGCAAATCCTGACCGGCCCCAACGCCGGAAAGGAACTGGAGCTGGTCAAGAACCTCACCACGCTGGGCAAACCCGGGGTGCAGGTGGCCGTCCTGACGCGCCGCCCGCATGGCTACTTCATCACCCACGTGGAGGGCGCAAGCCATCCAATGGTGAATGGCGTATCGCTGAGCGACCAGCCGCACCAGCTTAACGATCACGATGTGATCGAGTTGGCCGGGGTGAAAATGGAATTCTATTTCAAGGAATAACAGCCAAGGGCGGCAGACAAATGACTGAATATGGTGTGCCGCCATGCGGCATGTTTTTCAGGGATGCGGCGCGGCTGCGTTCATGCTCCTGTCTTTTGACGCCCGTACTCTCCTAAGGGCCGCGGCGTGAAAAAAAACGCAATCCTGATCGGGCTGGGTCTGCTGATAGTCTTGTTTTTTGCGGGCAATGCCGCGAATTTCTACCGGCTGAATTTTGTCGACAGGCTGTCTGCCATCCTCTACGACTACCGTTTGCAGTTGACCATGCCGCGGACGGTGGACGACCGCATCGTCATTCTCGATATCGACGAGAAGAGCCTCAAGGAGGAGGGCCGCTGGCCGTGGAGCCGGGACCGCCTCAGCCTGCTGATGGACAAGCTGTTCGACAGACACAACGTCGCGGTAGTCGGCTTCGACGTGGTTTTCGCCGAAAAGGACGAGAGCTCGGGGCTCAAGGTATTGAAGAAAATCGGGCAGGAGCAACTCAAGGGAGATGCGCAATTTCAGGCCACCTTGGCACAGATCCAGCCGCAACTCGAATACGACAGCCTGTTCGCCGGCGAAATCAAAAACCGCAACGTGGTGCTGGGCTACTACCTGACCAGCCAGAAGGGCGGCAACATATCCGGGGCCTTGCCCGAGCCGGTGTTTCCGGCGGGCACGTTCAAGGGCAGGCCGATCGGATTTACGACATGGAGCGGTTACGGCGCAAATCTTCCCGAGTTGCAGAAGGCGGCCGCAAGTGCCGGACACTTTAATCCGCTGGTTGATGCCGACGGCGTGGTGCGCCGCGTGCCGATGGTCGCAGAGTTTGGCGGCAACTATTACGAATCCCTTTCCTTGGCAATGGTGCGCACCCTGCTTGGCCAGCCCGCACTGTTGCCGGGTTTTGCCGAGGGCAAGACCAACGGCTATGGCGGCCTGGAGTGGCTGGAACTGGACAGTGTCGCCGGCAGGCTGAAAATCCCGGTGGATGACGAAGTGGCCACCTTTGTGCCGTACCGCGGCAGGCAGGGAAGCTTCCGCTACATTTCGATTGCGGACGTGCTGCACGACCGCGTCGACATCGCCCAGCTCAAGAACAAGATCGTGCTGGTAGGCACCACCGCTCCCGGGCTGATGGATATGCGCGCCACGCCGGTAGCTGAGGTCTATCCGGGGGTGGAAGTCCACGCCAACATGATTTCCGGCATTCTCGACCAGAACCTGAAGGAGCACCCGGCTTATATGGTCGGCGCCGAGGTGGTCTGGCTGCTGCTCATGGGCATCGCGCTGAGTATCCTGCTGCCGCAGATGAGCCCCGCCAGGGCAATCTTGGTCTCGGTATTCATGTTTGCCGTTACGCTGGGCATGAGCCTGGCCATCTGGCACTACGGGGCGTTGCTGTTCCCGGTGGCGAGCAGCTTGCTGATGATTGCCCTGATCTTCGCACTGGACATGTCCTACGGCTACTTCGTCGAGTCGCGCACCAAACGCCAGATTACTGGCCTGTTCGGTCAATACGTGCCGAGCGAGTTGGTCGAGGAGATGGCCGAGCACCCGGAAAGTGTGTCGATGGAAGGTGAGAGCCGCGAGATGACCATTCTGTTTTCCGACGTGCGCGGCTTCACCACCATCTCGGAGGGACTGGACCCGAAGGAGCTGACGCTGCTGATGAACGAGTTCCTGACGCCCCTGTCCCGCGTTGTTTACAAGCATCGCGGCACCATCGACAAGTACATGGGCGACTGCATCATGGCGTTCTGGGGAGCACCCCTGCCGGATGAGAACCATGCGCGCCACGCCATCCTGGCCGGCATCGAGATGCAGGCGGCCCTGAAAGCCTTGCAGCCGCATTTCAAGGAGCGCGGCTGGCCGGAAATCCACATCGGCGTGGGCATCAACAGCGGTCGTGTCAGTGTCGGCAACATGGGCTCGGAAGTGCGCGTGGCCTACACGGTGATGGGCGACGCAGTGAATCTCGCTTCGCGCCTGGAAGGCATTACCAAGCAATACGGCGTCGGCGTGGTGGTCGGCGAAAACACCCGGAATGCCGTGACCGATTTCGTTTATCGCGAGCTTGACCATGTGCGGGTCAAAGGCAAGGACAAGCCGGTGGCGATTTACGAGCCGATCGGGCTGCTCAGCGAAGTGGGCAAGGCGCTGCAGGACGAGGTCAAGCTGTTTCATGAAGTGCGCCGCCTGTATCGCAAGCAGGATTGGGATCAGGCCGAACTGCAGCTGATGAACTTGCAGCGCATGTCGCCGGAGACAGCGCTGTATGGAATTTATACCGAGCGCATTGCCTACTTCCGCAAGAATCCCCCGCCCGCGGATTGGGACGGCGTATTCGTGTTCCAGACCAAATAGCCGGGTAACCAAGGCTGACAAGAATGATGAACTCAGGACTCTGGGGTGCAGGCGGGATTGGCTGCAATCAGCACTGTTTCGTTATGTTGCTGAGCAATCAGAAGCTCGAGTTCTAGGAGGCAGCCGATGACTTACGCGCTCGACATCAAAGTTCTGGCCGGACTGGAGCCGATTTCCACATTCGGCCCGGCGCGCTTGCGCGAGTTGCTCGATTATTGCCATATCGAAACGGTACCCCAGGGGGGCGACCCGTTCAAGGTGCATGGACTGCAAGGCCAGTCGGTCTATCTGGTGGACGGGGAGCTGGAACTGGTCTATCAGGACGGCAACAGGGTGGTGGTCGGCGCACAGTCCGAATGGGCCAAACATCCGTTGGGCAAGCGCCAGCCGTACATCGTCTCTGCTTCGGCCTTGCGCGAGAGCCATTTGCTGCGCGTCGATGACGAGTTGCTGGACCGGATGGTGACATGGGATCAATTTTCCCGGCATGATTCGGCGGAGCAGCGGGGGTTCCCCGTGTCCGGCCGTGAAGACGGTATCGATGCATCGACCAGCATCAAGCATTTGTTGAACTCCAGCATGTTTAGCGCGGACAATCTCAAAAATGGGCCGCTGGCGCATTTGCCGATGGCGAATATCAGCGCGCTGTTGCAGCGCATCGAAGCGGTTGCCGTGTGGGAGGGCGATGTCGTTATCCGCGAGGGCGACGAGGGTGATTATTATTACCTGATCGATAGCGGCCGCGCCGAGGTGACGCGCCGCGTGGGCGGCGCGGATGTGCCGCTTGCCAGCCTGAAGGCAGGCGATGTGTTCGGCGAAGAGGCGCTGGTTTCCGGCAGCAAACGCAATGCGACCGTCACGATGAAATCCAACGGAGTATTATTGCGCCTCGGGCGGCAGGATTTTCTGGCGCTGCTGCAGGAACCGCTGCTGCACAAGCTGAGCTATGAACAGGCCATGCAGGCCGTGGCGCAAGGCGCAGTGTGGCTGGACGTACGGCATCCGCCGGAGTACCGTTATGACAGGCTGCCCGGAGCGATGAATGTGCCGTTGAATGACATACGCAATGCGATCGGCGTGCTGGATCGCAGCAAGAAATACATCGCCTATTGCCAGAGCGGGCGGCGCAGCGCGGCTGCCGCATTCATCCTGGCGCAGGCAGGATATGATGTGCAGGTTCTGGATGGCGGGTTGTGGTCGGTGCCGAGGTCGGCGCAGCAGTAGCTTGGGGAAACGGGCAAGGGAGCGGGAATGAGTACAGTCATGGCGGCCAATGGTGGAGCAGGCAATGTTGGTGAAATGAGCCTTAAGCTCGAGTTCACCAAGAACCTCAATCACGTCATCAACAGGATACATGCCACCAGTAATATCGATGAAATCATGCTGGATGTCAGCAAGGACATCTGTACGCTGTTCAACGCCGACCGGCTGACCATCTATGTGGTGGGCGAAGACAATGCCTCGCTGATCTCCAAGGTCAAGACCGGCCTGAATTCCTTCAAGGATCTCAAACTGCCGATTGCGGAGCAGAGCGTTGCCGGTTATGCGGCAATGCACAAAAGATTGCTCAACATCAAGGATGTCTACGACGTGCAGGAACTGGCCGGTTACAGCCCGCACCTGCGTTTCCTGCAGGAAGTGGACAAACGCACCGGCTACCGCACCAAGCAGATGCTGGTTGCTCCGATCCTGGATAGCGGCGGCGATCTGGTCGGCGTCATCCAGGTCATCAACAACAAGGCCGGCGCTCCTTTTGCGGCGATGGTCGAAGAAGGCGTCCAGGAACTGGCGCAGAGCATGGCGGTGGCCTTGCGCCAGCGTCAGCAGATCGCCACGGTCAAGACCAAATATGACTTTCTGGTGGCCGATGCGGTGCTTTCCGTGGCGGAATTCGAATTGGCGACCCGCACCGCCCGCCGCAAGGGGATCGACATCGAGGAAGTGCTGATCGATGAGTTTCAGGTTACAGCAGCCGCGCTGGGCAAGGCGTTGTCCACCTTCTTCGGCGTCCCTTACGAACCCTACAAGGCGGATCGCATCAAGCCGGCCGATTTGCTGAAAAACCTGAAGCGGGAGTACGTGGAAAGCAGCCACTGGATTCCGATCGAGGAAACCCAGGAGGGGCTGATCATCCTGACCACCGATCCGGAGCGCATCCAGGCCTCGCGGGTGGTCAACAATATATTCCCCAAGAACCGGCTGGTCTATAAGGTCTGCTCGCAGCGTGAATTCAAGCAGACACTGGATTCGTTCTATGGCGGAGGAGGCTCGTCCGATGCCACCGGCGGCTTCGCCATGGACGAGTCCTCGATGGACGACCTGCTGTCCAGCCTCGGCGGGGACGATGAGGAGAGTGCCGGTGTCAGCCAGGACGATGTCAGTGCCGCGGCCGACAACGAACTGGTCAAGCTGGTCAACAAGATTATCGTGGACAGCTACCGCATGGGGGCCTCGGACATCCATATCGAGCCGGGGCCGGGCAAGATGAAAACCCAGATTCGCGTGCGCAAGGACGGTTCGCTGCTCAATTACATCGAGGTGCCCGCCACCTACCGCAACGCGCTGGTGACGCGCCTCAAGATTATGTGTGACCTGGATATTTCCGAGAAGCGCAAGCCGCAGGACGGCAAAATCAAGTTCAAGAAATTCGGCCCGCTGGACATCGAGTTGCGCGTCGCGACCATCCCGTCGCAGGGCGGGGTCGAAGACGTGGTGATGCGTATTCTCGCCTCCGGCGAGCCGCTGCCGCTGGAAAAGATGGGCTTCTCGGCGCGCAACAACGAATTGATTAAGGCGACGGTTAGCAAGCCGTACGGCCTGTTCTTCGTCTGCGGGCCGACCGGCTCCGGCAAGACGACCACGCTGCACTCCATTCTCAAATTCATCAATACGCCCGACACCAAGATATGGACGGCCGAAGACCCGGTGGAAATCACCCAGAAGGGCTTGCGCCAGGTGCAGATCAACAAGAAGGCGGGGCTGGACTTTGCGACCATCATGCGCGCCTTCCTGCGCGCCGACCCGGACGTGATCATGGTCGGCGAAATGCGCGACAAGGAAACCGTGTCCATCGGCATCGAGGCCTCGCTCACCGGCCACCTGGTGTTTGCCACCCTGCATACCAACAGCGCGCCGGAATCCATCATCCGCCTGCTGGACATGGGGATGGACCCGTTCAACTTTGCCGATGCGCTGCTGGGCATCCTGGCGCAACGCCTGGCGAAGCGCCTGTGCGGCGAGTGCAAGAAGCCGCATATCGCAAATCCTGACGAAATAAAGGCCATGCTTACTGAATACAGTAATGAGTTGACCAACACTGCAACCTGGAAAAAGGATCCGGCTGCCGCGACCAAGGCGCTATATGAAGAATGGGTCAAGCTGTTCGCCAACGACAAAAAAGAATTTACGCTTTACGAGCCAGTCGGCTGCGACAAATGTACCGGCACCGGTTACCGCGGCCGCGTCGGCCTGCACGAGTTGCTGATCGGCACCGATCCGGTCAAGAAGGCGATTCAGGAGCATGCGCGCGTCGCCGAACTGCTGGCCATCGCCCTCGAAGAAGGCATGCACACCCTGAAGCAGGACGGGATGGAAAAGGTGTTGCAGGGTATCACCGACATGCACCAGATACGCGCAGTCTGTATCAAGTAGGGGCGCATCATGGATTCCACGGAGCACTTGCTGCATCGCCTCAAGGAACTCAACGAGATCGGCATCGCGCTGTCGCAGCAGCACAACATCAACAGCCTGCTGGAAACGATCCTGGAGGCGGCCAAGCGCATTACCAATGCCGATGCAGGCACACTTTATCTGCATGAGCCGGAGCAGCGCGTGTTGCGTTTCGAGATCATGCGCACCGATTCGTTGAACATCGCGATGGGCGGCACCAGTGGGGTGCCGATCACCTTCTACCCTATCCACCTCTATGACAAAGAGGACAAGCCCATCCACTCGATGGTGGTGACCCACTCGGCGCTCAGTGGCGAGACGGTCAACATCCCCGACGCCTATGCGGCGGAAGGCTACGATTTTTCCGGCACCAAGAAATTCGACGCCAAGACCGGCTACCGCTCGCAGTCCTTCCTGGCCGTGCCGATGCGCAACCACGAGAACGAGATCATCGGAGTGCTGCAACTCATCAACGCGCAGGACCGCGAGAGCGGAGCGGTCGTTCCGTTTTCGGGTGACGACCAGCAATTGCTGGAATCGCTCGCCTCGCAGGCCGCCATTGCGCTCACCAACCGCCGCCTGATCGAGCAACTGGAAGAGCTGTTCGAATCGTTCATTCAGCTCATCAACACCGCGATCGACGACAAATCCCCCTACACCGGCGGGCATTGCGCGCGCGTGCCGGTGCTGACCATGATGCTGGCCGAGGCGGTCAACCGCACCAGCAGCGGCCCGCTTGGGGATTTCGTGATGAGCGAGAAAGACCGGCATGAACTGAAAATTGCCGGCCTGCTGCACGACTGCGGCAAGATCACCACGCCGGTGCATGTGGTGGACAAGTCGACCAAGCTGCAGACCCTGTTTGACCGCATTCATCTGGTGGACACGCGCTTCGAGGTGCTCAAACGCGATGCGGAGGTCGCCATGCTGCGCACTCTCTCGGAAGGCAAAGGAAACGAGGAAGCCGTCCGTGCCGAATACGCGGCGCGCATCCGGCAGCTCGACGATGACCGGGAATTTCTGCGCTACTGCAACATCGGCGGCGAGGCCATGTCGGACGAGGCGCAGCAGCGCGTGCGACGGATTGCCGCCTACCAGTGGCGTGGCGTTGATGGAGAAACCGGAAATTTCCTGAGCGAGGACGAGGTCGAGAATCTTAACATCCGTGCAGGCACCTTGACTGCGGCGGAGCGCGAGATCATCAACCACCATATCGTCGTCACCATCAAGATGCTGGAGTCCCTGCCGTGGCCGAGACACCTCAAGAATGTCTCGGAATATGCCGGCGGCCATCACGAGCGCATGGATGGCAAGGGCTATCCGCGCGGGCTGACCCGTGAGCAGATGTCGGTACAGGCGCGCATGATGGGCATCGCCGATATTTTCGAGGCGCTCACCGCCAAAGACAGACCCTACAAGCTTGGCAAGACACTGACCGAGTCGCTGACCATACTCGGGAAACTCAAACTGGCCGGCCATATCGACCCAGACCTGTTCGACATCTTCATTCGCGAAAAAGTCTATCTTGATTACGCCAAACAGTTCCTGGCGCCCGAGCAGATCGACGACGTGGACTTGAGCGGGATTCCGGGTGTGAATCTGAACGCATAGGCACAAAAAATCCGCCAAATCTGCGAGGGTGGTTTGTGGCGAATCGAACGAGGCACGAATTAGTCGAGATATAACTGCCCAAAAATGTCAGTATGGTGACAAATTATCGACGATTGATGATAAGATTATAATATGGGTAAGCAATTAAAAATATTTAATAAACAATGTATTATTGTTTTGGCATGACTATTGCTGATTAAATGGCGACACACATTCTGGTGTGTTTTCCTAAGGAGACTCAAACATGAAACAAATTCAAAAAGGTTTTACCTTGATCGAATTGATGATCGTGGTGGCGATTATCGGCATTCTGGCTGCGGTGGCGATCCCTGCGTATCAGGACTACATCACCAAAGCCAAGGTATCCAAGGTGGCTGCAGCGGTAGAGTCCATCAAACTGGCTGTTGCTCAGTACGCCCAGGAGAACGGCGGAGCGGTATCCTTCGATGCAATCGATGCATGGACCTCGATCGGAACAGGCACTCCAAGCACCACCACCGAAGTGACCAGCATCCAGATGGGTACCAACGGTGTCATCATCGCGAACGTTCCCGCTTCCGTTGCGGGCACCGCATGTAACATCCGTTTCACGCCTACCTTCGGCACGACAGCTACGACTTGGGCTGCAACGACTACTACGGGTGCGGTCGGCGGAGCAACGCCAACCAATAATACGGCTTGCCCGACTGTAGTTCAAAACATCATTGCTAAATGGATCTGATTCTCTGTGTAGTGATTTAGGAACAGATGGCCCCTCTCCGGAGGGGCATTTTTTTGGCGAAGAGGAGTGGGGATGATTTTGCGGCGAGGTGAGGGAGCATCGTTCGGGTGGCTCCGTCCCGCAGTGTTGTTGTTACTTGCGGGAGTGCTCTATCTGCCATTCCTGGGTAATCCTCTTATCTTCGATGACCTTGGCCTGTTCGGGCCGATCGGATCGCATGCCGGGTTGGGCACGCTCCTCAATCTGCGCGGCCTGCCCTACTTCACGTTCGGTGCGACATGGGTCTTCTTCGGGGAGAGTCTCCCCGTATACAGGGTGCAGAACTTGTTGCTGCATACCCTGAATACTTGGTTGGTATGGCGGTTGTTGATTCTATGGGGCGAACTGTTCCTGAAAGACGTAGGATACCGGGCCAGATTTTCGGTCGGCGCTTTTGGGGCTGCCGCCATCTTTGCAGTTCATCCTCTCGCAGTGTATGGGGCGGGATATCTGGTTCAGCGTAGCATCCTCATGGCGACCCTGTTCACCTTGCTCATGCAACTGGCCTATCTTCGCGGCATCACCGAACACAACAAGAGGTACCTAGTGCTGGCGGTCCTGGCCTATCTCTTCTCGGTGTTCAGTAAAGAGCACAGCCTGATGGCGCCTGCGATCCTTCTGCCGTTGACTTGGCTGCTGAGAGGAAGGAATGAGCATTCGCTGCGTGCCCTATCCTTCACTTGGATGGGGTTCTTCTTTGTCGCGCTGCTGGTGGTGTTACGCATAAAGGGTATTTTGGGTCAGCCTTACGAGCCTGATGCGACCCCTTTATTCTTGAAGCTGGCACTGCCGGCGGATGTGCAGCAACTTCACTTGTTGAGCGTGCTCACGCAGTCGGGACTGTTCTTTAAGTATGCTTTCCTCATGTTGATACCCAATCCCGTGTGGATGTCGATCGACATGCGGGAGGTGTTCATGCTGACGTGGAAGGAGTGGGCTAGCTGGGTGGGGTTAACGGCGTTTGTTGCATACGGAGTGTTTGCACTGAGGAGCCTGCTGAAGGGAGGGAGATTGGGGCTGCTTGGTTTGGCGCTGCTTTATCCCTGGTGTCATTTCATGGTGGAGTTCTCCAGTATCCGCGTACAGGAGGTGTTCGTCCTGTATCGGGCGTATCTGTGGTTGCCCGGTTATATGTTGATTTTTGCCCTGCTGTTAAGTGCATTGTCTGTCCGGAGGCAGGCCATTCTTTGCGGCTTGGCTGTGCTGGTGATGATTCCGTTGGCGTGGGACCGGTTGCAGGTCTTTTCGGAGGAGTTCAGAGTCTGGGACGATGCGGCCCGGTTGCTTCACGGTGAAGACAGGCTTGGTTCAGCACGTATCTATTACGGGAGGGCGCGAGCTTCCGCGGCCAATAAGAACTGGGAATCGGCAATCGAGGACTATAAGAAGGCGCTTTCTATCGATCCAACAAAAGCTCAAATCGCAATGGCGTTGTCGTCAGCTTATTTTGGCGCCGGGAGATATCCTGAGGCGTTGGCCGAGATAGACAGGGTGATCGAGACCGATCCGGATAATCCCAAAGCGCATTACAACAAAGGAGTTCTCTACAGGAAGCTGGGCGATCCAAGAGCCGCTGGAGAGATGCAAAAAAGTTGCGATCTTGGTGCCGTGGTGGCTTGTGCGACCGTTGTTTTCACTAATATTAAAAAACAACACATTGATCCAATGAAGAAATAAATATTCAGAAACCGCAGGGACACGGTTTTCACCTCCCCATCCCGACAAAGCGTTATTGCCAATCGGTTACTTTTTACCAGGCGCTCCCAACATTTCGCGCAATTCCCGCAAATCACTTTCTATCATTGAAAGCTGGTAGAAGCTTCCGCCCACCTGTTTCGCCAGTTCAAGTTGATCGATCGCGGCGTAGAGGTTGCCCTGCCAGGCGTAGCTGTAGGCCTGCGCCTGGTGTTGCTCGAAGCGCTTGCCGAGCATGGCGTAACTGCGCGCCTGCAGGTCATATAGCGTCGTATCGCTGGGGTGGCGGGTGAGCTGTTCGGTGAGCAGCTTGACGGCGGTTTCCGCCTGGTTGCTGTTCAGCAGCAGGTCGGCATAGTCGTAAATCAGGGCGCGGTGCTGAGGGAAAGTTTGTACGGCAGCCCGGTAAAATGCCAAAGCGGAGGCATCATTTTTTTCGGTGCGCTTCACCTGGCCGGTGAGGGTTTCTACCATCGGGTTCTGCCTGGCCATCGGATCACTCTGGATCTGTTTGTGCAATGCCGCCAGTTCTTCGGCGGCGCGGCCGGTTTCGTTGTTGCGCAGCAATGCGCTTACCAGACCATAGCGTTGCGCAATCGGGTTGCCGTGTTTCTGTGCGCCCAGCGCGTCGCTGAAATAGGCGATGGCATCCGGCGCAGTCTTTTGCGCAGCGATAAGCTTCGCGCGCACCAGCTGGAAATCCAGGCTGTCCGGGATCAGGCGGTAAGGCTGTTTCTGAACGCGGTTCCCGATGTCGGCGACGCGCTCGCTGGTGATCGGGTGGGTGCGCAGGTAGCTTGGTGCATTCCCCTCCAGCAGGCGGGTGGCTTTCTGCAGCCGGTCCAGGAATTCCGGCATGGCGTGGATGCTGAAGTTCGACTTTTGCAGAATCTCCAAACCGATGCGGTCTGCTTCCTCTTCATGGGCGCGGGTGTAATCCAGTTGTTTCTGGATGGCGCGCGCCTGCATGCCGGCAAGCGCCGCCTGGGAGGCTTGCGAGTTGCTGCGCGCGGCGAGAATGGCGATGGCGATCGCGGCCATCGAGGCCAGGCTGTCGCCTTGCTGTCCGGCCACCATGCGCGCCAGGTGGTGTTGCGTGACATGGGCAATTTCGTGGCTGAGCACCGCAGCCAGTTCAGATTCGCTCTGGGCGGTCAGCAGCAAACCGCTGTTTACGCCGATGAAACCGCCCGGGAGCGCGAAGGCGTTGATGTTGTAATCGGCGAGCGCAAAGAACTCGAAGCCCAGGCTGGGCTCGGCGCTGTTTTCGACCAGCTTCTGGCCTAGCCGGTTGAGGTAATCATTGATTTCCGGGTCGTCGAGATATTGCTTGCCGGCGCGGATCTGCATCACGCTTTGCTGGCCGATCTGGCGCTCCTGCAGCGGGGTGAGGATGGTCTGCGAGACATCGCCCAGGTCGGGCAGGCCTTCGCCCATGGCGCAGGGCGAAAAACACAGCAACAGCAGCGGAATCAGTTTTCTCATGATTACTATGATAGTTGTTTTTGCTTCCGGTTCACACCTCTCGGGGAACAGGGTATTGCGGCAGAGCGTCTCGGGATGGACAGTGCGGCGCAAAGCACGCAGAATTGCGCTGTTTCCGGCCAAACGATGCGAATGGACAAGATCGGCAAATACGAAATCGAGCGCGAACTCGGCAGCGGGGCGACCAGCACCGTGTATCTGGCCACAGATACCTTCAGCAGGCAGCAGGTTGCCATCAAGCTGTTCGACCTGGAGAGCCTGCGCGACCCAGCCAGCGCCAAGGTCTACCGCAAGCTGCTGATGACGGAAGCCTCGCTGGCGGGCAAGCTGTCCCACCCGCATATCGCGAAGATCCTCGATGCGGTGATGGAGGGCGATCTCAATTACATGGTGATGGAATACGTCGAGGGCAGCACGCTCGAGCGGTACGCCGAGGTGGACAACCTGCTGCCGATCAGCGCGATCGCGGAAATCACCTACAAATGCTGCAAGGCGCTCGAATACGCGCAGTATCAGGGGGTAATCCACCGCGACATCAAGCCGGCCAACATCCTCCTGCAGGGCGAAACCAATATCAAGATTTCCGATTTCGGCGCGGCGGTCATCCAGAACCAGCAGACCACCCAGGTCAGCGGGGTGGGCTCGCCGGCCTATATGTCGCCCGAGCAGGTCAAGGAATTGCCGCTGACGCACCAGACCGATATCTATTCGCTGGGTGTGGTGATGTACAAGCTGCTCACCGGCAAGCTGCCCTTCGATGCGAGCAACAACTTCAGCATGATTTACCAGATACTCAACATCGAGCCGCCGCCGCCCAGCGTGTTCCGCCCGGAAGTGCCAGAGGAGCTGGATGCGATCGTGTGGCGCGCCATGGAGAAGGATACGGCCAGGCGCTATCAGGCCTGGGATGAATTTGCGCGCGATCTGGTCGGGTTTTTCAGCCATGTGACGGCAGTGCGGGAAGAGATCTTCGATACCGAAAAATTCGACACCCTGCGCGGCCTCGCATTCTTCAAAAATTTCAGCGACGTGGAACTTTGGGAGGTGTTGCGCATCAGTGACTGGCGCAGAGTTCAGGAAGCGGAATATATCCTGCACGATGGCGAAAGCGGGCGCGCCTTTTACATCCTGGCGCAGGGTACGGTGCGCGTGGTCAAGCAGGGCAGGCTGTTGAGTTTGCTGCATCGCGGCGACTGTTTCGGCGAAATGGCGCACCTCTCCGAGCATGAATTTGTACGCAGCACCGACGTGATCGCCAAGAGCGATACGGTGCTGATCGAAATCAACCCGGACGTGCTGGTGCGCGCTTCGACGGGATGTCGCTTCCAGTTCGGCGATGCATTTTTGCGCATGCTGGTAAGGCGGCTTGCGGTGGCGAACAAGCGCATCTCGCATCTGCTGGCGGATCAGGATCAAACAGAAAGGGAATAGGCAATGTCAGGTTTCAAAAACATCAGCGTCGCCGAGCTCGAAGCGATGCTGCAGCAGGGCAAGGTGCACTTGGTGGATGTGCGCACCGATGCGGAAGTGGCGCGCGGCAAAATCCCGCAGGGCATATCCCTGCCGCTGCATCTTTTGCCGATGCGGCTCGGCGAGGTGGATAAGACCAGGCCCACGGTGTTCTACTGCCAGATGGGCGGGCGCTCGGCGCAGGCCGCTGCCTTTGCCGCCGCGAATGGTTTTTTCGACGTGTACAACCTGCAGGGCGGTATCGCCGCCTGGATGCAGGCCGGTTTGCCGGTGGGGGCGTGATGGAATTCGATATGGAACTGGATGCGCGCAAGCTGAGCTGTCCGCTGCCCATCCTGCGCACCAAGAAATCCCTGTCGCAGCTGAGCGGCGGGCAGGTGCTCAGGGTGCTGGCGACCGATCCGGAATCGCCCAAGGACTTTGTGGTGTTCTGCCGCCAGACCGGCAACGAACTCCTGTCCTCGACCGAAGAGAACGGCGAATTTACGTTCCTGATCCGCCGCCGCGCTTAAGTTTCAAAAACGACTATCCACGAAAAACACGAAGGGCACGAAAGCATCACGCCGGTGATTGGTTTTTATTTCGTGAGTTTCGTGTTTTTCGTGGACTGATTAGTCCACTAACCAAGCTTATTCCGCTGTGCCTGCAGTTGCTCCAGCGTCGCGCCAAAACCCTCCATGCGCTTGCGTTCCTGCTCCACCACGGCGGCGGGCGCGCGATCTACGAAGCTGGCGTTGGACAGCTTGGCTTTCGCTTTTTCTACTTCGCCCTGCAGGCGCGCGATCTCCTTGTCCAGCCGTTCGCGTTCCGCCGCAACGTCGATCTCGATCTTGAGCATGAGGCGGAAATCGCCGGCGATCTGTACCGGAGCGTCTGAATCGGGCAGGGCATCTCCCGTCGCGGATACTTCGGAAAGTCTTGCCAGCGCCGCGAGATAAGGCGCGTAGGCTTCGATCGTATTTTTGTCACCGGCGGCAGCCAGCGGCACCTTCTGCGCCGGCGAAAGATTCATCTCGCCGCGCAGGCTGCGGCAGGCGTTGACCATGGCCTTCAGCGTCGCCACCCACGCCTCGGATTTTTCGTCGCAGCGCGCCAGGTCGGCGCGCGGATAGGCCTGCAGCATGATGCTCTCGCCGCTGCGCCCTGCGACCGGAGCGACCTTCTGCCAGAGCTCCTCGGTGATGAACGGGATCAGCGGATGGGCGAGGCGCAGGGTGGTCTCCAGCGCGCGCACCAGCGTGCGCCGCGTGGCGCGCTGCTGCGCCTCGCTGCCATTCTGCATCTGCACCTTGGCGAGTTCCACGTACCAGTCGCAGTATTCGTCCCAGACGAACTCGTAGATTGCCTTGGCCAGCAGGTCGAAACGGTAGTCGGCATAATGCCTCACCACCTCGTCCTCGACGCGCTGCAGCAGGCTGGTGATCCAGCGGTCGGCTGCAGAGAAATCAAGATAACCGCTGTGACAGGATTCCTTACCGTGCGGCTCCAGCCCGCAGTCCTTGCCCTCGCAGTTCATCAGCACGAAGCGCGTGGCGTTCCACAGCTTGTTGCAGAAGTTGCGGTAACCCTCGCAGCGCTGCATGTCGAATTTGATGTCGCGCCCCGGCGAGGCGAGGCTGGCGAAGGTGAAACGCAGGGCATCGGTGCCGAACGCGGGGATGCCGTTCGGGTATTCCTTGCGTGTGCGTTTCTCGATCTGTTCCGCCTGTTTCGGGTTCATCAGGCCGCTGGTGCGCTTCTTCACCAGGTCTTCGAGGCCGATGCCGTCGATCAGGTCGATCGGGTCGAGCACGTTGCCCTTGGACTTGGACATCTTCTGCCCTTCCGCGTCGCGGATCAGGCCATGCACGTACACATCCCGGAACGGAATCTTGCCGGTGATGTGTTTGGTCATCATCACCATGCGCGCAACCCAGAAAAAGATGATGTCGAAGCCGGTGACCAGCACCGAGGAGGGCAGGTATTGCTGCACGAACGGGTTCTGTGCGTTGAACGGTTTTCCCTCTTCCCAGCCCAGCGTGGAGAACGGCCATAGTGCGGAGGAGAACCAGGTATCGAGCACGTCCGGGTCGCGCATGAGCATGCCGGCGTAGCCCGCGTTGTCTGCCAGATGGCGCGCTTCGGCTTCATCGCGCGCGACGAACACCTCGCCGTTCACGCCGTACCACGCGGGAATCTGATGCCCCCACCAGAGTTGGCGCGAAATGCACCAGTCCTGGATGTTGTTGAGCCACTGGTTGTAGGTGTTGACCCAGTTTTCGGGGTGGAACCTGATCTCGCCGCTGGCGACGCATTCCAGCGCCTGTTCGGTGATGCTCTTACCCTCTTTACCCGGCTTGCTCATCGCGACGAACCACTGGTCGGTGAGCATCGGCTCGATCACCACGCCGGTGCGGTCGCCGCGCGGCACCTTGAGTCTGTGTTTCTCGGCCTTTTCGAACAGACCGTCTGCTTCGAGGTCGGTAACGATAGCTTTGCGTGCGTTGAATCGATCCATGCCGCGATATTTCGCCGGGGCGTGGTCGTTGATCTTCGCATCCAGTGTGAGTATGGAGATCATCGGAAGCGCATGGCGCTGCCCCACCGCATAGTCGTTGAAGTCATGCGCGGGCGTGACCTTGACCACGCCGGTGCCGAATTCCTTATCCACGTATTCGTCCGCGATGATCGGGATGTCGCGCCCGCACAGCGGCAGCGTGATCTGTTTGCCGATCAGATGCTGGTAGCGCTCGTCTTCGGGATGCACCATCACCGCGACGTCGCCGAGCATGGTCTCGGGGCGGGTGGTGGCGATGGTCAGGTGCGTGAGGCCCTTCACGCCGTCCGGCTCGGCGAGCGGGTAGCGGATATGCCACATGAAGCCGTCTTCCTCTTCCTGTGCCACTTCGAGGTCGGAGACGGCGGTGTGCAGCTTCGGGTCCCAGTTCACCAGGCGCTTGCCGCGATAGATCAGGCCTTCGTTGTACAGGCGCACGAAGGTCTCGGTGACGGTCTTGTTCAGGCCGGGATCCATCGTGAAGCGCTCGCGCGACCAGTCGGGTGAGGTGCCGAGGCGGCGCATCTGCCGGGTGATGGTGCTGCCGGAGTATTCCTTCCACTCCCAGACCTTCTCGATGAACTTCTCGCGGCCGAGGTCGTGGCGCGAGATGCCCTGCGCGTCGAGCTGGCGTTCGACGACGATCTGCGTGGCGATGCCCGCATGGTCGGTGCCGGGCTGCCACAGCGTGTTGTCGCCGCGCATGCGGTGGTAGCGCGTCAGCGCATCCATCAGGGTCTGGTTGAAGCCGTGCCCCATGTGCAGCGTGCCCGTCACGTTGGGCGGCGGCAGCTGGATGCAAAAATTGTCTGTTTTGTTGGGGTCAAGCCCGGCCTTGAAGTAGCCGGAGGATTCCCACTTGGGATACCAGCGGGATTCGATGTCTTTTGGTTCAAAACTTTTGGCGAGTTCCATGGTGTTAGGCTTCGGTGCTGCGGGAAAGGGCAGGATTATACAGGCAGTCGCGGCTCGCCCGCAGCCGGTCGATATTCTTAACTGTGGCTGTCCGAGTCGCTCAGCGCGTCGCGCAGTAGTTGGGGGAGTTCGGCCTTGAGCTCATCGACCGCCTGCTCGACGGCCTGGCGCTGCAGTTGTTCGAGCTGGAGGCTGAGTTTGTGGGTCAACGCGTTTTCCAGGTGTGCTTCGAGCCGCTGCAACAGCCGCTGCATTTCTTCGTCCGGGATGCATGAGGCGGGGGCGGATACTTCGGCAGCGGGTGTTTCCAGATCGGGCTCGGGCTGTGCTTCGGCGACGATCTCGGTGAGGGTCGGCAGATCGTCCGGTAGCGGTTCGTCCGCTACCTGGGTCAGCAGGGGCAGATTGTCCGGCAGGCTGTCGCCGGGCTGTCTGATGGAGGTCATGGTGCTTTGGACAGGTCGATATGGCTCAGTTCGTAGCCGCGGTCGCGATAGAACTTGAAGCGTTCGCGTCCGAGGCGGCTGCCCTCGGCATCGTGACTCACGATCTCGATGACGCGCTCGAAGCGGCTGAAGAACGGCACGCATTCGTCATGCAGGCTGATCAGCAGGTCGTAATGGGGAAAGCTGCCGTTGCCGCTGTTCAGCACGACGGGCATCTGCCCGGCTTCGGCGGCATCGCTGCGGCAATGCGGGATGAAGGCCGTCGCGGGATAGTGCCAGAGCAGCTTGTCCAGCGCGTCGGCGGTCGCCGGGTCGTGCGCGCTGATGATCGTGCGCACACCGCTCTGCATCGCCTTGTGGCTCAACTGGCAGGCGGTGCGCAGCTTGTCGGTGGAGCCGGTGTAGAAATCGACCTTGGTCATTGTTTCGCCGATTGCGCGCGCCGGATCAGGTACTGCGTGAGCAGCGGCACCGGGCGGCCGGTCGCGCCCTTGTCCTTGCCGGACTTGTGCGCCGTACCCGCAATGTCCAGGTGCGCCCAGCGGTAGTCCTTGGTGAAGCGCGACAGGAAGCAGGCGGCGGTGATGGTGCCGCCGGCGCGTCCGCCGATGTTTTGCATGTCGGCGAAGTTGCTGTCGAGCAGCGGCTGGTAGTCGTCCCACAGCGGCAGTTGCCAGGCGCGGTCGTGCGCGTATTCGCCCGCCTCGAGCAGTTCCTTCGCGAGCCTGTCCTCGTTGCTGAACAGGCCGCTGGCAACGTTGCCCAGCGCGATAACGCAGGCGCCGGTGAGGGTGGCTATGTCGATCACGGTGTCGGGGTCGAACTTCGCCGAGTAGGTGAGCGCGTCGCACAGGATGAGGCGGCCTTCAGCATCGGTGTTGAGTATCTCGATGGTCTGCCCGGACATGGAGGTGACGATGTCGCCCGGCTTGGTGGCCGTGCCGCTGGGCAGGTTCTCGCAAGTCGGGATCACGCCGACGACATTCAGCTTCAGCCCCATCTCGGCGATCGCCTGCATCGTGCCGAGCACGCTGGCCGCGCCGCACATGTCGTATTTCATCTCGTCCATCTCGGCGCCCGGCTTGAGCGAGATGCCGCCGGAATCGAAGGTGATGCCCTTGCCGACCAGTACGACAGGCTTCTGTTTCTTGCCGGCGCCGTGGTATTCGAGCGTGATCAGCTTGGCGGGTTGTTCGCTGCCGCGCGTGACCGAAAGGAAGGAGCCCATGCCCAGCTTCTGCATGTCTTTCTCTTCCAGCACGGTCGCCTTGAGCTTGTGCTTTTTCGCGAGGGCCCTGGCCTGTTCGGCGAGGTAGGTCGGCGTGCAGATGTTGCCCGGCAGGTTGCCCAGGTCCTTGGTCAGCTTCATGCCGTGCGCGACAGCGGCGGCCTGGTCGAGGGCCTGTTGCGCCGCAGCGTTCGGTTTCGCGGAACAGCACAGCGTGATCTTGCGCAGGGCGGACGCGTCGGCGGGCCTGCTCTTGAGCCGGTCGCTGCGGTAGGCGGATTCGGCGGCGAGCAGCACGGCCTGCCTGATCTTCCAGGCTTCGTCGCGGTCTTTCACGGCGAGGTCGGTGAGGTACAGCGCGGCATCCTTGCAGGCGGTCTTTTTCAGCGCGCCGAAGGCGGCCTGCAGCGCATCGAGGAATTGCCTGGCGCCGAATTCGGCAGCCTTGCCGAGGCCGACCAGCAACACGCGCTCGGCGGCGGCGACATCGTGCAGCATCAGCGCGCTGCCGGCCTTGCCGTCCATGTCGCCGTGCGCGATGAGGTCGCTCAGGCGATGCGCCGCAGCCTTGTCGAGAGCCTGCGCCGCCGGCGAGAGTTTTCCGCCTTCGTATACGCCAACCACCACGCAGCCGCTGCGCTGCTTCTCCGGACTGCCTTGTTTTATGCTAAATTCCACGCGTTGCTCCCTATAGTAAAGACCTGCATCTCAATGCCCGATTATCCGCAAACTTCCCGCATAAAGTCAAAGCCGGCGCGCACCGGGCTTTTTCAGCGCGCCCTGATAGGCGAGCTTGCCAGCAACGGGCTGCTGGTGTTTGCGGTGCTGCTGGGCATCGTGGTGATAAGCCAGCTGATACGCCTGCTGGGCGAGGCGGTCAGCGGCTTGATCGCGGTGGATGGCGTGCTGGCGCTGCTGGGCTTCAGCGCCATGAACTATCTCCCGGTGCTGCTTTCAATCAGCCTGTTCGTTTCCATCATCCTCACGCTGTCGCGCTGTTACCGCGACAGTGAGATGGTGGTGTGGTTCTGCTGCGGAGCCGGGCTGGGGCGCTGGATACGCCCGGTGATGCTGTATGCCTTGCCGGTGGTCGGGGTGATCGCCCTGCTCAGCCTGGTGCTGTCGCCATGGGCGCTGCAGAAGGCCGATGAATTCAAGAAAAAGCTGGAAAGCCGCGACGATGTGGCTGCCGCGACCCCGGGGTCGTTCCGAGAATCGAAACAGGCCGACCGGGTGTATTTTGTCGAGAACATGTACCCCGGGTCGAATCGCGTCAGCAATGTCTTCGTGCGCTCGGAGCAGAACGGCAAGCTCGGCACGATGGTCGCGCGGCAGGGGGTGCAGGAAACCTTGCCGAACGGGGACCGCTTCCTGGTATTGCTCAACGGCACGCGCTATGAAGGCGTGCCCGGCCAGCGCGACTACAGCATCGTCGAGTTCGAGCGCTATGCGATACGCATTGACAGTGCGCCACCCAAGCTGGCAGAGCCTTGGGCGCGCACCATGCCGACAGTGGAACTATGGCGCAACCGCACGACTTGGGATATTGCCGAACTGGAATGGCGGGTAGGGCTGCCGATCAGTGCCTTGATCCTCGCCCTGTTGGCGATCCCCTTGGGCCACGTCAATCCGCGCGCCGGCCGTTCGCTCAACCTGGTGCTTGCGATCGTGCTGTATATGCTCTACAACAATATGATCAGCGTGACCAATGCGTGGGTCGGGCAGGGCAAGTTGTCGCCTGGCGTCGGGCTGTGGGGTATCCATACGGTGATGCTGGTGATAACGGCACTGATGTTTTATCGCCGCATGACATTGTTTTCGCTGCGCAGGGTAATGGCGAAAAAGAGCCAGCCTTCCTCCGATGAACTCGGGGTAAAAGCATGAACCTGCTGACGCGTTATCTCGGCCGCGAAATCTACCTCAGCATTGCACTGGTGTTTGCAGGGCTCATCATGCTGTTCGCCTTTCTGGATTTGATCCATGAACTGAATATCATGGGGCAGGGGCAGTACCATCTGGGGTATGTACTGCTGTTCGTGATCCTGACCATCCCCGGCCATGTTTACGAACTGTTCCCGGTGGCGGTGCTGGTGGGCACGATTTTCGCGCTGGTGCAGATGGCGGCCAGTTCGGAGCTGACCGTTTATCGCTCGTCCGGAGCGTCGCTGTGGCAGATGATAGGCGCGCTGTTCAGGATTGCGCTGCCGCTGGTGGTGCTGAGTTTTATCTGCAGCGAATTCATCGCCCCGCCGAGCGAGCGGATGGCGCAGCAATTGCGCCTGAAGGCGCAGAATGCGCAGGTCTCGCTCAAGGAGTTCCGCTCCGGCGTATGGGTCAAGGATGACCGCAGCTTCGTAAATGTTAAGAGCGTGATGCCGGATACCAGTCTGCTGAACATCGACATTTACCGTTTCGACGACACCTATCACCTCGAGGCGATCACCCATGCCAAGCGTGCCAACTTTCTCGAAGAGGGGCGCTGGCAACTCGAGGAGGTGATGGAGACCCGCTTCGGCAAACAGGGAACTGCTATTGTTACAGTTCCCAGCCAGGAATGGCGTTCGGCGCTGAATCCGGGCATCCTGAGCGTGCTGCTGGTGGTGCCGGAGCAAATGTCCACCTACGGCCTGTACCAATACACCAGCCACCTGAAGGATAACCGCCAGAAAAGCACGCGCTACGAAATTGCGATGTGGAACAAGCTGGTTTATCCATTTGCATTAATGGTAATGATGCTGCTGGCGCTGCCGTTTGCGTCCTACCACCGGCGTGCGGGCGGGATAGGCGCGATGGTATTCATGGGCATCGTGCTCGGCCTGGTGTTTCATTTCGTCGGGCGGCTGTTCGCCAACCTGGGCGCGCTTAATGACTGGCAGCCATTCGCCAGCGCTACTGCGATGACGGGCCTATTCCTGTTGCTGGGGATGCTGATGCTGTGGTGGACCGAGCGGCGCTGACGGGCGTCGAAAAACTGCCAATCCCGGTCGCAAGCGATGTTCTTCAATCCCCGTCAATTGCCGCCGGAGGGTGGTGATGCAGCCGGGATGCCGCTGGCAGATTGCAGGGACTTTGCTTTCTGATCCTGCTTGATCATCTGCTTCACCTGCTCGCGTTTTTCCGCCGGCACCTTGCTGAAGGCGCGGTATTTTTCGCGGGCGGCGTTGCGTTGTTCAGGAGTGAGCTTACTCCATACCTCAAGGCGGTCGCGGAAGCGTTTCTTCTGTTCGGGAGTGAGATTCGGGTAGCGCTTGGCTGTTTTGAGCAGGCGGTGCTGCTGCTGCTCGGGCAGGCTATCCCACTGCTGCGACAAGGGGGCGAGGGCTTCATGTTGCAGGGGAGTGAGCGAGTGCCACGGTGTCGTTGCTGCGCTGGCAGGCATGCCGGTCAAGCCCAGCAACAAGAAAGCAATGATTAGTGGATTTCGCATGGATCGGAACAAGAATTAATCGACGAAGACTTCCAACGGCAGATCGTCGGTCAGGATGGCGGTATCCAGATGAGCAAGGTCATTCTCATGAGCGTGATGCCAATAGCTTATACCGCCGAAAAATATCGCCACAAGAATGATGATCATTGCCATCCACTGATGGGCGGAATGCGGCAATAGCCAGCGCATGCCGTGACCTGTGCTTAGCGCGAAAACCGGTTTGCCCTGCGACTGCCTCTCCAGCGCAACATTGCGTACCCGGCGCAGTGCGGAGGCGGTGTTGTCATCAAGCTGCTGGGCGGCACGCGTAAGCAACTGCGCAATACGCTGCGGAGCGATGTCCCGGGAATCATTTTTTTTTGGTGAATTGGTATTTGTATTCATGGCAGTTGGATCCCTTTTTTGTTGAGAGATGCGGCCAGCGCATGTACCGCGCGCGAACAGTGGGTTTTTACGCTTCCTTCGGTGCACCCCATCGCTGCGGCAGTTTCTGCCGTGTCCAGACCCTCCCAATAACGCAGCAGGAAGGCTTCACGTTGACGTGGCGGGAGTTGGCATAGCGATTCTTCAATCAGCGCGATGACCTGGGATTGCTGGAGGGAATCCTCCGGCGCAGCAGGGGCGCTCAGGTTCTCTTCATCTCTCAGGTTGTCGAGCGGATCATATTCAGTCTCTTCATTTTTTGGGGTGAACGAGGAAAACAGGGTTGTCCAGGCATTTTTGACTTTTTGCCTGCGGTAATAGTCGTGTATGGTGTTTTGCAGGATACGTTGAAACAACAGCGGCAACTCCGCGGTCGGCTTGCCGCCGTATTTCTCGGCGAGTTTGATCATCGCGTCCTGTACGATATCCAACGCGGAGTGTTCATCGCGCACGGCATATAACGCCTGCTTGTATGCGCGGCGTTCTACCATACTGAGAAATTGGGATAATTCGGTGCGGCTGGCCAGTTTGGTCGCTCCTTTCCGCGAGCGCGAATGGTAGCAAATTTTTGACGGCCAGCTTGAAAAAACTGCTGAAATAGACTCTGTCCACCGGGGGCTGGAAGGCATGAGTCTGAACCAGATGAGCATAGGGCGCTGGTACTACCGGATTGTGTGCGAATAATGCCAGCTTCAAAGCGGCTTCAGGGCGGCGGTACGATACAAACATCCCCGGCTTTGCCGGGGATGTTTGTTAATGATGATGTTTGTGGGCGTTTGGGTCGGGGGCGGTTATGGGTGCTTCTGAAACTTCCTTGAATAGCGCGTTCCATTTCTTGTTGAATTCCCCAAAGGTTGCCTGTCCGTTGTACAGCTCCGGCACAATGCTCAAAAAGAGTATATGCAGATCGACCGAGCGCTTGATTGGCTTGCTATTGACGCATAGCGATCTGGCATCGATCCAGTCGGCTATGGCCCGTTGTTGCTGTTCATTTGGGTTTGTCCTGTCATCCAGCATTTGAGGGCTTGTCACATCCTGCCCATCAAGCGCCACTTGTCTTGCAATCGAGGAAAATCGGACATCCTTTTCCAGTTTTTTCAGGCATTGCGAAGGCTCATTCTGGGTTTCCGCAAGGGAGTAACCGGAAACAAGCATAAGAACGGCCAGTAGTGTGATCCTCATAATACTTTTCTCCTTGAAGCATGGAATGTGTCTCGCGCAATTTGATTGCGCTGCCCATGGTTTGTTTCCAGAGCCTGAGTTTTAAGTGAGTCAGGTTTGTAGAGCATCATAAAAAAGCCAGCTCGAAGCTGGCTTTTAAGATAAAACCACTCAAAAAAAGGGTTTTGCTGGAATTACTTGAACGACAAGATGAAATCTACGATTGCACCGATATTTTCGTCGCTCATAGCACCTTTTTGTGGAGGCATCGGGTTATCACCCCATGCGCCTTTGGTTCCATTTATGATTCTTTTAGTCAAGTCTTCTTTCGCGGTAGCAACACCAGCGTACTTCCGCCCAATATCCTGAAAAGCTGGCCCGTATCCCTCGTAGTCCACGGCATGGCAACCCTTGCATACAGATTTTGCAAATGCCAGCTTCCCTGCTTCCACATCGGCAGCGCTTGCCTGACCGGCAAACATCAACGCTGCTGTAGCCGCTGCGATACCCACCCAAGATGCTTTCACTTTCATGACAATCTCTCCAAAGAAATTATTTTATTAAATACACCCCACACTCAGGGAGTAGGCATCCTAGCATGAGCAGAATGGCTTGAAAATCCCTTTTCCTGATATTGCTCGTAGATGCCTTAACGCCCGGAAATAAACTAATGTTGACAACTCATCGAGAATTTCTTTTTCCCCTCTTGACGGTAATGTTCTCTTTAGGCATGATGCGACAAAATGCCGCAGCAAAATAATTAAAAATACATAGCGTTTTTTCTGCAACAGAGGTTTGATTTTGTGGTGTTTGTGCTTACCCATTTTGTTGGTGTTTGCTGGCTGATGGGGCGGTGCGTGTGTTGTAGTAGTTGTAGCATTGCAGTGTGTAGTAGTTTGTTTTTAATAACCAATGAAACGGGAGAGGAATCATCATGAAAGTAAAAGGAATCATAGGGGCATTGTCTCTGGGTCTGTTGGCATTCGGCACATCGGCATCGTGGGCTGCAGATGTAGCTGCTACTGCTCCAGTATCGGTAGCCGGTGCTGTAGATATTCACCAGGATCCGACCGCTGTGGGTACGCCGGTAGGCAAGCGTGAACCGACAACACTTAAAATGGCTCTGGAAGCCGTGGAACTGGAAGGGATCCTCGATCCGGCCAAGAAAACCACATTCACTTACTGGACCTATAACAGCAAGGTGCCTGGCCCGATGCTGCGCGCCCGCGTAGGTGACACGGTTGAAATTACCTTGAGCAACAGGAAAGATAGCACAGTCACGCACAACGTTGACCTGCATGCAGTCTGGGGTCAAGGCGGCGGTGCTGCAGCGACCGTTGTTGCTCCTGGCGAAACCAAGTCGTTCGTCTTCAAGGCTATGAACCCCGGCCTGTATGTGTACCACTGCGCTACCCCCATTATTCCGCAGCATATCTCCAGCGGCATGTATGGCCTGATCCTGATCGAACCGGCTGGCGGCCTGCCGAAGGTTGACAAGGAATTCTACATGATGCAGGGTGAGATCTATACTGACGGCGCCGCCACCGGTCACCGCGCATTCGACGTGCCCAGCATGCTGGCCGAGCACCCGACCGATGTCGTGATCAACGGTTCCCGCATGGCCTTGGCCAACAGCCCGATGAAGGTCAAGGTGGGCGACAACGTCCGCGTGTTCTTCGGCGTTGGCGGTCCTAACCTGACTTCGGCCTACCATGCGATCGGCACCGTGTTTGACAAGGTCTGGAACGAAGGCACCACCGGCGCTCCGCTGCAGAACGTGCAAACTACTGTAGTACCTCCTGGTGGTTCTGCAATGGTGGAATTCAAGGCGCGCGTTCCGGCCAAATACATCTTCGTTGACCATGCGCTCTCCCGTTTTGCCAAGGGTAACGCAGCCATCATGATCGCAGAAGGTGACGAGCAGCCTAACGTTTTCCGTACCGGCAAGCTGGAAGATGCAAAGAAGAAATAAACTTTAACCGCTCCTCGCTGTAAGACGAGCGTAAACATGAAAGAGCAAGGCTTAACCGCCTTGCTCTTTTTTTGCCCGATTTGCCGGCTATTCATGCAAGCGTTTTTTCTGCTGTTTTGTAATAAATGTTGTTATTGCTTCGGTGCCGCTTGGATCACACAGGATATGGAGACTTGATGCAAGATATGCCCCCCATGGGCATCACATACCATAGCGGGTTGGAGGTGTCGGCGCAGATCGGTTTACTGGTCAGCCTGACGGCTATGTATGCTTTCATTGTGGAATCTATGGCAGTTATCGCAGCTGCTATTGATCCGGTTTTTTGCCTGCTTATTTCCCCCATGGCATTCACGGCATTTTTCAATTTCAGGAATCGCCACATCCGAACTCTTCTCAGAGAGTGTTTTGTCGTGGCACTCGGTACATTTTGCCGTACTATGTTTTGCATGGGTAAAGCGTGAGTTGCGCAGCCAGTGGCTCGTTATGGTCACGGGCGTAACTTTCCATGGAATATCCTTGTCATCGGCAATATGCGTGATTTCGTGGCACTCTCCACAATCGCTGTCCGGCTTGAACAAAATCTCTGCATTTGCATGGGCATTGCGCCTGGCGCAATCTAACGCACGTTCCAGTTGATTCTTGCCCGCCACGTCCCCGGTGCCGCACTGAAATTTTTCACCTGCAGCTATTTTGCTGATTGCCGCAGTTGCGTAATACTCGCGCAGGGCGACCATGAGTTTTTTCTCTGATCCGTGGGGTAGTTGACGCTTAGATACGGGAGGCTTGAAGTTCAGCGCATGGCATCGGGATTGTTGACAGTTCTTTTCCATGGAAATTGGCCTGAAGCGTGCACCATCCGTATCCAGCTGGTGACAATCACGGCATTCCAGCACCGTGTCGCCCTCAGGGCTGGAAATGCCTTCCTTGTCGAGATGAACTTTATGCGAAAACTTTAACCCCGATTTTTCGATGAGTTTGGCTTTGTCCTTCTGTGGAATACGTACCACATCACTGTCTTTGTGTCCCGTTTTAAAAGTCAGGCTGAATGCGGGGTGATCCTTGCTGAAGTCGCGGATGTTTGCCAGTCTGGTTTTGTCGTTCTTCTCCTTGATTTTTGCATGACATGCTACACATTGTGCGTTCAGAGTTCCCTGCCCGGATTCCCCTCTGTGCTCATGGTGGCATTCTCCGCAACGCATGTCTTTGAACGCGTTTGTGTGCAGCGCCTTGTCTTTGATATGTCTTGCCGCCGCTTTGTGGCAGTTCTCACACGCTTTGTCAGGCACCGCTTCAAATGGCGTCTGGTGGCATGAGTCGCATTTTGCGCTAATCAGCTGGTGCCCCCGGGACATCTCGCCCAATTGCCAGGATTTCTTAAGCCACGCCTGTGAGCTGGGCACCCATTTAGGTAGCGTAGGGCTCGATGCAGGGATCATGGGGAGTATCAGGAAAGCAAGCGCAATTGCACCGGCCAGCCAGAGCGTGGGCTTGCGTTTTGACAATCCGGTTCTGGATAAAGTGATAGGCGCCTGCTTTGCTGAAATATGTACATGGTCGTCCGGTAGCGGGACAACCTCCTCTATTGAGAGCGCCAGGTCGTAATTATCATTGGGCGTTTCAACAACAAGTTCGTAGGGGCCGACAAGAACATGTGTGCCCGGTGTAAATTCGGCACTCGACCTGGACGAGCCGTTAATGAAAATATCTGCACCTTCTTCTGCATCAATAAATAACTTCCCTTCATCGGAGCGGCGAATGGCTGCATGGTGAAGGTTGACCCTGTGGTCGGAAAGGGAAATTTGGCATTCAGCGGCGCGTCCGATCTGAATGACTTCGCCAGTGGCCAAGGACTCCTTGCGGACAGTTTGACCGCTCGGGTTGCGTGAAATCTGGGCAAGCAGGCAACGAATCATTGACGGTTACCAGTAATAGAATATGGCGATAACATGCACGATGAGTACTGTTAGAAATGCAACCGAAAGCGGGGCATGCAAGTAAAGCCAGAAATCCAGCCGGGCTCTGTACATTACATCCCGCCGTGCTTTCTTTACCAGAGACTCCTTGTGTGCCATGACCGAATAAAGATCATCGAAGGATTTTAGCTGATCATATTTCAGGCTTTTGCCCAGCACATGCAACTGTTGTACGGCCCTGATAGTCGGGCAGTTGCGCTGGAATGCCGTCAGTTGCTCGATAAAATTACCGCCGATACGGGTTTCTTGCCGAGCCTTAAGCACAATCGCGCAGATATCATCGGAAAACTGAAGGGACTTAACGCTCGCCTGTTTATCAAGGCTGTCAATTTCGCGCAGCAGAGCATCAAATGTGCCCACTTCACCCATATTGGCCGTCATCAAGCGTGGAAAGCGCAGATAAGCGTAGATACCGTAGCAGCCGCTGATGATTACAATCATCATCAATACATAGGCAGAAGTGTGGATGTTCCACCCGAACTGAAAACCGGTATGCAGCGTAGCCAGTACAATGAGCGCTATTCCAAGGTAGGTGTGAGCAGAAAGCCAGCCCTGAAGTGTTGCACCCTGGTGCCGTAGCTGATTCCCAGCATGTTTTCGGCGGTCTGAAGCGCCATGCTGTAGCAATGAGGCATTGGATAAGTTTCGCCGCTCGGTGCGTATGGGCGCAAAGCGCCTGCGAACCCCGTACAGAACCAGCGCCACAACAATTAATGCCGACAAAATCCCGAGCAAGTAACCCAGCCAGGAGCCTCCATAAGCGCCCATTGCGGGCTGATGGAATAAATAAGCCAATATGGCAGCAATCATCAGCAGCACGGAGATTTTAAAATACCGATAATTTTTATACTCCAGTAGGGTGTCGCGCTGCATGTTGCGGATTCCTCGAATTTGCAGTTCTATTCCAGTGTTGCGGAGCTGTCACGCATGGTCAGGGAAAGAGCTTCCGGACTGATACGCAAGGCTGCTCCGGTCGGGCATGACCGGACGCAGGCTGGACCCATTGCATTATCCTTGCATAGGTCGCACTTGATTGCTTTCTTGGGTGACGCCTCATCGGCAATGTGTTTGCTCTCATGATGGTTGGTGCCACCCAGCAGGGCTTGCCATAAACCCGGTTTCTTGAACTTCGGATTAACGGCCACCATCTGGATGGCATCGTAAGGGCAGTTATTTTTGCAATTGCCGCAGCCAATACAGCCATCTGCAATGAATACCTCGCCGTTGACCGATCTGTGAATAACATTGGGCGGGCAATCCAGCATGCAATACGGATGCTCGCAATGACGGCATGAAGCAGGCACATGGATGTGGCCGTGGGTAGGGCCGGCTTCGCGGTTAAAAAGTGAGATGCCTCCATGTGTATTTGCACAGGCGGTTTCACAGTTGTTGCAACGGATACAAAGCGAGTAATCGATCAGCAATACATCGGTTGCTTCGCCAACACCCTGCTGAATAAGAAAAGTGAATAGATTGTCCGGTTTTCCTTGAGGCTCGACGATTTTTTCTTCGTGAGCGTTTTCGCGGTAGCGCTCGGCAAAAAGATCGCGCAGGTCTGAATTGCGCTCGAGTACTGCGATAGCCACGGGGGCTTTGAGCAGAACAACCTCGGTTGCTGAAGCAGCCCGCGCTGTTGTTGAGCGCGGCTTATCTGAAATAAGCGCCATTTCGCCAAAATAGTTGCCCGTAACGACATATGACATTACATCTTCCTTCCCGCCAGCCATGCGGGAAATTATCACCGAGCCGCGCCGGATCAGATATAGCCCGTCGGCCTTGTCTCCCTGATGGAACAGGACATCTCCGGCTTTATATCGCTTGATCGTTGCGCCTTGTAGCAGATAGTTCAATTCGCTTTCCGGGAGCGTGTTGGTCAGGCAGTTGCGAACAACCCGCTTCATCGATATTTCATCGAGTTTCTGACGTACGGATTCTACGGAATTGATCAATTTAAGCATCGAGCGGCGCGGCGTTTCGATAAGCACGCAATCCGTAATTGCCTTGATTGTGGCGGATCTGCGGCGCCCGGAGATCAATCCCATTTCGCCAAAGAAATTCCCCGCTTTAATCTGGAAATAAATCTCACGGCCGTCCTTGGCCTTTACAAGAACGGCGAGCTCTCCTTCCAGAATTGAGAAGAAACTGCTGGTGTAATCGTCGTATTTGAAAATAATTTCATCCGGCTTGGGAGTCAAAATACTGCTTTCGAGCAGAAGTTCGCGCAGTTGTAATGCCGTGAGGCCGGCCAGTATAGGCGCGTTGCGCCGGATAATGGCGAGCCCTTCGTGCACTGCGCATGATGGGTCGAGACTGGAGATTTTTTGTTTTAGGAGCGGCTCATCAGCTGGCTCTATGTGGTTGCCGAGAATATATTCGATCGCCTCGTAGCCTTGATTCAACGCCTGCTTGATAAGCGGATAGCCGCCGAGCGCCCCGATAATATAGAGGCCAGGTACGTTCGATTCGTATTGTTCCGATAACTCGGGCGCCGAAGTTATATCGCTGCCGGAGAATTTCACGCCAAAGCTTTCCAGCAGTTTGCGCGGAGGGCTGGCGCCAAGGCGCGCAATAACGCGATGGCAAGCTACGCTCTCGATACCCTCGGGAGTTTTTGCAACAACCCTTAGCAGAAAACCGTTCTCCGTATCGGTATCAATATAATCAACTCTTGTATTGGCACGAGGCTCAATCTGGCCGGTCTTGATGGCGGCTTGCAGCAAGGTGAAGTTGCCTTCCTTGCAGCGGCTGAACTCTTCTTCCCGGTTGATGAGGATTACCCGATTTTGCTGTGCGAGTGCGAGAGCATTTTCCACCCCGGCGTCTCCACCACCCACAACTACGATGGTTTCGCCCTTAAACTCTTCCGGGTCATCGAGCTGGTATTGTACGTTCGGGAGATCCTGTCCCTGAACTCCAAGCTTGTGAATATTGCCCTGGAGTCCGATTGCAAGCACTACAAACTCGGCACCTATGGCCTGCCCGGAAGACAGGGCGATCTGAAAGCCGCCGCGCTCACCGGCTATTCCATTAACCTGTGCGCCCAGGCGCAGGTTGACCTTATGTTTTTGGAGGTCTTCGTACCATGTTTTGAGAATGTTTTCTCGAGTCCCGGCTGCAAATGCCATCGGGCTTCTGAGCGGCAGCACGGCAGGCTCGGCCATGACGAGCTTGCCTTTCTGGTACTTGTGAATGGTATTCGCGGGGTGCGGTGCCGCCTCCAGCAAAACATGCGAGATTCCCAGTTCGGCAGCATGTGCCGCAGCAGACAGCCCGGCCGGCCCCGCACCTATGATGGCAATCTTGAATTTTTCAGTCATTGATTAGCTGCAAGGGCAATTTGAAGCCATTTATCACTTTGATTCAAACAGACTTCGATTTTTATGGATAATTTTTGTTCCATTCAAATCTTATTAAAGGTTCATTTTGACATACATGCCGATATCCTACTGGGGCATTAAATTCGCCATATTTGATGGGGCATTGTTGACATGAATATATATCGTAAGTATATTGGTCAATACAAGTGAAAACTTGATGAAAATAAACTTAATTCCTTGGAGAGGCTTTAAAAAATGCGTAAATTTGCTTATATTCTGCTTGCAACTCTCGGCTTTTTCAGCCTGCCCGCCCAGGCGGATGTTGATGGTGCGAAACAATTTGTTAAACAATATGCTGCTCTTGTCAAAGGATCCAATCCTACCTATGTTTTGAATGCGGAAGCAGGGCGTGCGTTTTATATCAAGAAACATACCGTAAAGGGTAAACAGGTAGCTTGCACTGATTGCCATACCGACAATCCTGCTGCCGTCGGCAAGCATTCGGAAACTAAAAAGAAAATTGCCTCTCTTTCTCCCGTCGTTAACCCTAAACGTTTCTCGAATCTGAAGAAGACGGAAGAAGCTTTCGATCAGCACTGCGTTGATGTTCTTGAAAGAAACTGCACATCGCAGGAAAAAGGCGATTACATCGTTTACTTGCTGTCAATCAAGTAACCAGACTGTAGTCACCCAAGAAACAGCCCACATTTTTGTGGGCTGTTTTATTTATACCCGAAAAAATATCAGCGTTCCTCCGGCGAGCGTTATTAGGAGCACAAGTATTTATGGTTACTCTGCCTGAATTGAAACAAGTTTTTGATAATCTCGACGAGGGGATTGTTTTTATTGATCAGGATCGTCGCGTCGTAGCAATCAATGAGGCGGCTAGCCGCATGCTGGGTCAGGATCGTGACGCTACCCTGAATAAACTCTGCCCAAGCCTTTTCCAGGGGACGGATTGCGCGAGGGATTGTGAAAAAAGTGACCATTGCACGCTTATGGTGGAAACCAAGCGAGAAAGAAAGTTCCAAGACCTTGTCGTGCGGCGGCCGGATGGTGCGTTAGTGCAGTTGCGCATGTGGGCCATAGTGCTGCCTTCCAATGAGACAACTAAACACTGCGCTGTGGTGTTGCGCGGAACGAATTGGTGACATTCCTGGGGCGTAAAGCGGAGATGAGGGTCGGGCAGAAAAGTACGTGATAATTTTAGCCAAGGTGTTTGGTGCTCGCAAATCCGAGCCAGTTTTAACGACGCTATGATGCACTGATTTTGCATTGACTTGCAGGCTACCAAACTTACTGCGATTCACGATAAAGACGGACTTTCCGGAAAGTTGATTTTTTCCTGCCACCACGCGTAGATCACGGGAATAACAATAAGAGAGAGCAGTGGCGCGGAAATCATGCCGCCCACCAGCGGTGCGGCGATGCGCTTCATCACATCCGCGCCGGTGCCGGCGCTGACCATCACCGGCACCAGGCCGGCCACAATCACCGATACCGTCATGATCTTCGGGCGGATGCGCAGCAGCGCTCCCTGGACGATGGCCTGCTGCAGATCCTGCCGGTTGTTTAGCCGCCCCTCCTTGCGGAATTCCTCTATGGCCTGATCCAGATAGAGCAGCATGACCACGCCGAATTCGGCCGCTACGCCGGCCAATGCGATGAACCCGACTGCGACCGCCACGGACAGGTGATAGCCCAGCCAGTACACCAGCCAGAAGCCGCCCGCCAGGGAGAAGGGCAGGCACAGCACCACCAGCAGCACCTTGCTGTGATGGCGGAAGTTCAGGTACAGCAAGGCCACAACCAGTAGCAGCGTGAGCGGTATGACCCACATGAAACGTTCCTTGGCGTGCTGCAGGCTGACATATTGTCCCGACCAGGCGATGGCGTAGCCCGGTTCGATCTTGACGGATTTTGCCACGGCAGCCTGCGCGTCGGCGATGTAGCTGCCCAGATCGCGCCCGGCAAAGTCGAGATAGACATAGGCCACCAAGCGGCCGTTTTCACTCTTGATCTCGACTGGCCCGTCGTTCACGCTGATTTCGGCGATCGTTCCCAGCGATACCTGCGCGCCGGAAGGCGTCATGATACGGCTTGCCGCAAGCGCATTGAGCGAATCGCGGAAGGCGCGCTGGTAGCGCAGGTTGATCGGGAAGCGGTTGCGTCCCTCGATCAGCATGCCGATGTTTTCTCCGCCGATGGCGCCTTGCACGAGGCGCTGCACATCGGCGGCGGTGATGCCGTAGCGCGCCGCCTGGACGCGATCCAGCACGACATCCACATAGCGCCCGCCGGAAGCGCGGTCGGCGAAGGCGTTGCGCGTGCCCGGCACGGTATTTTTGATCACGTCCTCGATCTGCATGGCCAATTCGCTGATGCCGGAAAGCTCAGGGCCTGTGACCTTGATGCCCAGCGGCGTGCGGATGCCGGTGGACAGCATGTCTATGCGCGTGCGGATCGGGTATCCCCAGGAATTGGTCAGCCCCGGCAGGCGCACATGGTTGTCCAGTTTGTGGATCAGGTCCTCCATGGTTTCGCCGTCCGGCCATTCCTCACGCGGTTTGAGCTGGATTGTGGTTTCCAGCATCGAAAGCGGCGCAGGGTCGGTGGCGGTATTGGCGCGCCCGGCCTTGCCGAACACGCGCTCGACCTCGGGCATCTGCGCGATCAGGCGGTCGGTGGTCTGCATGATGTTTGCCGCCTCGTCTATCGATATGCCGGGCAGCGTGGTGGGCATGTACAGCAGGTCGCCCTCGTTGAGCGGCGGCATGAACTCGCTGCCCAGTTTGGCAATTGGCCAGGCGGCGCTGAGCAGGAATACCAGACAGAGCGCCATGGAGAGCCTGCGTTTTTGCAGCGCGGCCATCAGGAACGGGTGGTAGAGCGCGTGCAGCATCCGGTTCAGCGGGTTGCTCTGTTCGCTCGCGATGCGGCCGCGGATGAAATAGCCCATCAGCACCGGCGCCAGCGTGATGGCGAGGGCCGCGCTTGCGGCCATGGCATAGGTCTTGGTGTAGGCGAGCGGGGCGAACAGCTTGCCGGCCTGTCCGGTGAGCGTCAGCACCGGCAGGAAAGAGACGGTGATGATGAGCAGCGAGAAGAACAGGGCCGGCCCTACTTCGAGTGCGCTCTGGGCGGTGACTTTCCAGTAGTCGGGCTGATCTCCGGCGCGCTCGAGATGCTTGTGCATGTTCTCTATCATCACGACCGCGGCATCCACCATTGCGCCGATGGCGATGGCGATGCCGCCCAGCGACATGATGTTGGCGGTCACTCCCTGGTTTTCCATGATGATGAAGGCGGTCAGGATGCCGATCGGCAGCGTGACCACCGCCACCAGCGAGGAACGCAGATGGAACAGGAAGGCGAGGCATACCAGGGAGACGATGATCGATTCCTCGACCAGCTTTTCGCTCAGGGTCTTGATGGCGCGGTCGATCACGCCGGAGCGGTCGTAAGTGACCACCAGCTCGATGCCGGGCGGCAGCCCGCTCTGCAATTCTTTGAGGCGCTCCTTGACGCGCGCAATGGTCTTGAGCGCGTTTTCGCCGTAGCGCATGACGACGATGCCGCCGGTCACTTCGCCTTGCCCATCCAGATCGGTCACCCCACGGCGCAATTCGTGACCGACCTGGACTTCCGCCACGTCTTCCAGGCGGACCGGCACCCCCTGCGCGCTGGTCGCCAGCGGAATGCGCCGGAAGTCATCCAGGCTCTTCAGGTAATTCTGCGAGCGCACCACGTATTCGGAACGCCCCATTTCCATCACCGAGCCGCCGCCCGTCATGTTGCTGTCGCGGATCGCCTGCCCGACTCGCTCCATGCTGAGGTTGTATGCCGCCAGCCGGTTAGGGTTCACCTCGATCTGGAATTGCCGCGACATACCGCCGATGCTGGCGACTTCGGCCACGCCGGGCAGACTCTGCAATTCGTATTTGAGGAAGAAATCCTGCATGGCGCGCAACTGGTCGGCATCGTAGCGGTGATGGCGGTCCACCAGCGCGTACTCGAATACCCAGCCCACACCCGAGGCATCCGGCCCCAGCGCGGGAATGACGCCCCACGGCAGGCGATCTTTGATTTGGCTCAGGTATTCCAGCACGCGCGAACGCGCCCAGTAGGGGTCTATGCCGTCCTGGAAAATCACATACACATAGGATTCGCCGAACATGGAAAACCCGCGTACAGCGGTCGAACCCGGCACGGACAGCAACTCGGAGGTGAGCGGGAAAGTGACCTGGTCTTCAACTACCTGCGGCGGCTGGCCGGGGTAGGCGGTCTTGATGATGACTTGCACGTCGGACAGGTCGGGAATGGCGTCCAGCGCAACCTGGCGCGATGAGTAGACGCCCCAGCCTGCCAGCATCACGGCGCACAGCAGCACCAGGATGCGGTTTTTCAGCGACCATTTGATGATGCGTGCAATCATGCTTGAGCCAAAAATCTCCGCGCAGTGGCGCAGTGGGTAGGGTTACTTTGTTATCAAAGAAGCTGCCTTAAAAATTCGCGAGAAGGAATGGATGGCGCACGGAACGCAGAAACCGGAATGTACTTGAGAGTACATGAGGGTTTCGAGTATCGCGCAACGCCGCATACCCCCTACGCAGCTTAAATGCAGCTTCTAATGCTTGCCGGCTTTATCGTCGTGTTGCATGCGCTGTGCAGCATCGCTCATCGACGCTGCCGCATCCAGCAGGAACTGCCCGTTTACCGCAATCTGGTCGCCGGCTTGCAAGCCGGCAATGATCTCTATCGAATCGGAAGCCTCAATCCCTGTTTCCACCCTGGTTGGCGTGAAGTGCCCTTTGCCATCGGAGCGCATCACCCAGTCGCCCTTGCCGCTGCGCATGACTGCCGAGCGCGGAACGGCAAGCGCCTTGTGCGGCTTGGTGTGGATGATGACATCGAGGAAAGATCCTATGAGCAAGCGATTGCCGGGGTTGTCGACGCTCAGTCGCGCCTGTACGGTACGCGTCGCGCTATCGACCATCGGGGTGATGAATTGCAGGCGCGCCTTGATTTCCGGTGCGTTGGACTTGGGCGGTTTTACCGCCACCGCGTCCCCATTCTTCACCCAGGCCAGCTGGTCCGGGTAAAGCGGCACGTCAATCCACACCCGCGACGTGTTGGCGAAGGAAAGCAGGTTGTCCATCGGCTTGATGGCGCTGCCTTCTCGGATGTCGATCTTGGTGATAAAACCGGAGCGCGGCGCGCGGATTTCAACCACTTCCCTGGGGCGGTAACTGGTATTGAGTTCTTCGATCAATTGGCCTGCATCGAAATACTGGAATTTTTCGGTGTAGAGATTGCGCATTTTGGCGTTCATCTGGATCGCCATCATCTCGCTCTCGGTCATCCGGTAGTCGGGGTTCGTGTGGGCGTCTTCGGAGGCCATGGGCACCATGAGCTTATCCTTCTCCTTGATCACGTCGACGTACTCGAACTGGATCTTGAACAATTCGGGGGAATAGATTTCGTAAATCGCATCCCCCTCCTCGACCTGCTGGCCGACCGAATTTACGTGGAGTTTCTTGATGACCCCTTCGAGTTTGGAGCTGAGGTTGAAAACCAGGCTTTCATCGGCAATCACGTTGCCGTAGGCGTGGATGTCCTGGCTCAGCGTTTGCCATTCGGCCGCGGCCAGCCGCACCCCCAGCCTCTGCTGCGAAGCAGTATCGATAAATACGCCGTGGTTATGCTCTGCCGGGGATGCGCCCGGCTGATCCAGTTCCACCAGGTCCATGCCGCAGATCGGGCACAACTCATCCGGCTGGTCGCGGATAACTTGGGGATGCATGGGGCATACATAGAGTTTCTTTGCAGGCTTGGCCTTGTCGGGGGCTGTTATTTGATCGAGATGAGCGGCGCTGGCGTTGCCACCCGGCCGGTTTGCCGAATGGCCAAGGTAGAGATATCCGCCAACTGTCAGGGCCGCGATTGCGCCCAGGCCCAGCCACAGCTTCGCACGCCAGAATGCAGGTGCATCGGGCAATCTGGAATCCTGTTTTTCTTCAGGCTGTGCCATATTGGTATATCGGGCCGGCAACCGTGGGCTGTCAGGGCGATGGAAGCCCGCTTCTCATCTCAATCCATGAACCGGACTGCGAGCCATTTATCGTGAGCATGCCGCAAAGGGTCACTGTTTTTCGGGGCCTTTGTAACGCGAGTTCGGGATGCATTGACCAGCCTGTTTCTCGGCAGCCTGGTTGCAGGACTCATTGTCGTAGTATTTGTCGCAGATTTCCATCCACCCTAATACCAGGCAATACGGCGCCTTGTCCGATGCATCAAGTATATCGGCTACGCAATCTTTTTTGGATCCTGTGGCACGTTTGCATTCATCGTTAGAGCCGTACTTGCACTCGTCGACGCGAATTGCTCCACTGTCGGTTACCGGGCAATACCTGCCGGCAGACGCATATTGCGGGAGTGCGATCATGGCGCACAGCATCAGGGCGGTAAAAATGTTTCTGGCTTGCATTGCATTCTCTCCTCAAGTATTTATTTGTCAGGCAACCGCGAATTGGAGGGGTGCCATTTATAATTAGTTCAAAACGACTGTAGCTGGCAACGCTCATTCCACCATGACGCATGTGGGTTTAGCACGGCTTTCGGAAGGGCACACCTGGAATCCGGCATGGGATCTACGGATACTGCACCAACGGAACTGAGTTGCGCTACATGACGACACCATTCTACACGACAGCCGGCCAAATGTGATGTTACTATCGGCCACATTTAGGGGTAAGTGAATCATGAGCCATCCGGATTTTTTCGACGCAGTACCTAAGATCAGTTTGTACGACCCGCTGGCCGAATTTCTCGGCGCGACCGAAGGCGGGATACTTCAATATGGTTACTTTGACGCAGTGAAGCTGGCCGGCCATTCCTGCCCGACGGTCGCTTCAGCCTACTGGATGACCTACAAGGCGCTGGCCGCTCTCTATCCCGGCGCAATGCCGGTGCGCGGCGACATCCTCGTGGAGTTCAGTCAGGACAACGCGAGCGGCGTGACGGGCGTGATCGCGAATGTCGTGAGTATGCTGACCGGCGCGATGGGCGACGGCGGCTTCAAGGGGCTGGCCGGGCGCTTCGTGCGGCGTGACCGCTTGTTCTTCGCGGCAGAAATGCCGGGAGAAATCCGTTTCACCCGCCTCGATACCGAGCAGGCCGTGAATACTGCAGCCAATCTGCAGCGCGTCCCGGCTTCGCCGCGCATGCCCATGCTGATGGGGAACTGCATCTCGGGCAACGCCACCCCGGCCGAGGCTGCCGAGTTCGGCAGGCTGTGGCAGGAACGGGTGCGCAGCATCCTGCTCGACCATGGAGATGACCCGGAAATTTTTGTCGTAACCCCTGACTGAGTTTTATGAAACGAATACCAGCCCTGCAACCCCTGTCGCGGGAACATCACACCGCCCTTACCTTGGCGAAGGCCTGCGAGCGCGCCGTGCAGTCACGCGATGCGGAGCGGATAGCCGCAACTTGCCAGCGCGTGCTCAAGGTCTTTCCCGCCGAACTGGAGCCGCATTTCCAGATCGAGGAGCGGTCGTTGCTGCCGTTGTTGCACAGCGCGGAAAACAAGCCGCTTGAACGGCGCACCCTCGAGGACCACCGGCAGTTGCGCGCGCTGCTCGATGACTTGCAGCGGAACGACGCCGAGGCGCTGGACAGTTTCGGCAGGCTCCTCATGGAGCATGTCCGGTTCGAGGAGCGGGAGCTTTTTCCGGCGCTGGAAAGCCTGATGCCGCAATAGCGGCGCGTTACTTCTCCATGGTAAAGCTCGGGACGGCATGCGCGGCCATGTAGTCCACCGCCGCTTTGACTTCTTCCTCGGACAGTTTGGTATTGGAGCCGCGCGACGGCATGGAGCCTTTCTTCCCGCGGTAGCCGTTGATGGCACGGTCATAGAGTATCTCTTTGCCCTGCGCGAGGCGCGGTTCCCAATCCGCCGCGCTGCCCATGCGCGGCGCACCGTGCAATCCGGACTTGTGGCAGATGCTGCAGGTGCTCTTGTACACCTTCTCCCCGGTGTCCGGGCCGATCACGGCAACCTGCGGCTTGACCTCGTTCGACTGGACCTGCGGTGTGGAAGTCGCGGGTACGGCCGTTTCCCTGTTTTGGCCGCCGCACCCGGCGAGGAGCGCGAGCGAGGCGAGGGCGATCAGTAGTGTTTTTTGCTTCATGTTCATCATCCTTAGGTCAGCGAATTGTAAATTGTTTGGCGGTGGTGGAAAACAGATGCGACCCGAGCAGACCGCGCGACTTCGGCACCGAATACCACACCATGTAGTCCACCGCCGCCTTGACTTCGTCCCCGGACAGCCTGGCGTTCGAGCCGCGCGACGGCATGGAGCCCTTCTTGCCGCGGTAGCCGTTGATGGCGCGGTCGTAGAGGATTTCGCTGCCCTGCGCGAGGCGCAGCGTCCAGTCCTCAGTGTCGCCGAGGCGCGGCGCGCCCCTCAGTCCGAGCCGATGGCAAATGCTGCAGGTGTTCCGGTAAACCTTCTCGCCGCTTGCCGGGTCGCGCGTGACGGGCGATTTCATCGGTGCAGATGGCGGAGTGCCGGCCGCTTCGGCTTTTCCGGCATCAGATACGGAAAGAAGTACGAGCAACGCGGTGACTGTCACAAGCTGTTTTTGCATGACCAAGTTATTCATTGAAAATATGCGCGGCAGAGGGTGTGTGGTGCGTGATATTCAAAAGTGGCGGCGCCGATGTTGACCGGCAAATGAGACGCGGTGGCGCGCGGCGAGTTCCCTTGCTGCGGCGGAATGCCGCAGCAGGGAAGCTGGCAATCGGGGTCAGGCTTGCATTTTCGATATATCCCATTAAAATAGTCGGGCATTATTTTGATTAACAATCTCTGTTTAAGGAACCCGAAATGCACAACTGCTCCAATTCCATTACCCCCGACATGCGTTATCCGTTCGATGCGCGCGGCGTTGCCAAACGCTTTCGTCACGCCGCCATTTTCGGCGCCTTCGACTCGCTGCGCCCCGGCGAAACCATGCTGTTCTGCAACGACCATGACCCGCTGCCGCTGCTCGCGCAACTGAGCGACCGCTACGGTGCCGGCATCGAAATCAACTACGTCGCCCGCGAACCCGGCCAGATCGTCATCGAGTTCCACCGCAAGTAATTCCCCCTGCGATGGCGGCGGCAGGTAGCGCCGTTGCCGTCGCACCTGACTTTACCCTTACCTCTACAAGCGAGCGGCTATCCAGCCCGCCGCCTGTTCTATTCCTTCCGGGACGACCGGCACCGGGCGCGGTGCATGGAAGATTTCCTCCAGCACCCCGGCCAGATTTCCCCGCTCCAGCGCCGCCCTCGAAACCTCGCGGCACAGGCCGTGCTGCCGCAGCCATCCGGTCAGGGCGGGCGACTCCGGCCAGTCGGCGCGGCTGACATACAGCACCGGCGTGCCGCAGCATGCGGCCTCGGCAAAGCTGCCGTAGCCCGGTTTGCACAGCAGCGCATCGCAGCTGGCGAGCAAGTCGGAAAAACTCATCGGCAGCGGCTCGATGACGATGGCATCGGGATGCTCGACCTGCCAGCCTTGCTGCACCAGCCAGCGCACGCCGCCGATGCGCGGCCAGCTTTCGATGGGCAGGCGGCCCGCGATGCCGCCCAGGCTCACCAGCACCAGCCTCTCATTCTGTGCAAGCTGCAGGCTATGATGCAGCTCCTCGCGCCGGTTTGCGCCGATCACGGCGACGGGGCCGAGTGGCACCACGTTGGGCAGATGCTCCATCGCCATGCCGGGCGCGAGGCGCAGGAAGGCGTCCGCATTCGCGTAGCAGGCATGTATCTGCGCCGCGATTTTTTCATCCTCAGTTCGCCCAGAGCCTGTCGAAGCATGAACAGTCTGCATGCAGTAATGCCGGAAAATATCGAACCAGTTCAGCGAAGACATCGCCGCATTCGGAATCCCCGCGCGCTGCGCGCCCGCCAGCGGCAGGTAGCCCACGTTCGACAGCACCAGGTCCGCGCCGAGGTCGCGCAGCAGGCAGGCTTCTTCGTTGGCGCGCACCTCCCAGCCCGCATGAAAGGCGCGATACGCCGCGCGGCTCTCTTCGACCTGGATGTCCAGCGCCGAAGACATTGCCATGCCGATATCGCCCTCGCTCTGCAGATATTCGAACGGTGCATGGATGCGCGAACTCAGATACGTCAGTGGCGTGGCGGAGCGCACCGTGATGCGCAATCGCGGCATCATCCGATGCAATGCGTTCAGAACCGGCGCGGTCTGCGCGACATGGCCGTAGCCGTGGCCGGTGATGGAGACGACGAGGTGGGGCATGTGAGTGGTGATGCGTTTGAATGGTGAGTTACGGCTGCATTATATGCAATTCGAAGCTGACCCATAGCTGCGGGCTTGGGCTTAGCGGAAATCAAATCGACTCCGGTACCTTTATTTTTTGAAATCAAATGCGATGCTGACCCCTTTACCCAGGGCCAGCGCGATCTCCTGCCACAATCGGGCGGTTTCCGGTTTGCTTGGCATGCAACCTCCACGCTTCGAATGCGGCAATGTTGCCGCTTGCCGAGGCAGAATCAATACATGATTCTGAGTATTTCTGCGTGGGATTAAGGGGGAAGGGTGGGGAGAGTGCGCTGGTCGGAGGACAAAGCTACACGATAGCTATGTCTGCTGAGACGGCGAAAACAAAGGTGAAGCTGAATCCCTTTGGCCCTCATTGCACCAGGCTGCCCCGATTATTTCTTTGAATCAAACAAGTTTCCTTGTGATTCAGCTAGCTTTTTTGCATGTCTGTATTTTTTGCCCTGCGGTGTCTCTTGCGGGGTGTCATTATCAACCTTATCCAAGACAGTCGTTACGGAGTAACCAGTAATTTTTATTGCGCCAACCTCATCTAACTCTCGATGAGTAACAAGAACGCAAACTATCTTGCTGCCATGCTGAAATGGAATATTTTCAAAAAGTACGGAATCACGGAAATGGGAGTCCTGCATTTCGAAGCTGATTGGATTTTCGTTGTAGACCCCTTTCCATCTGTAACGACCTTCTTTAAGAACAGGGGAAATAATTTCAATTACAGCATTGTCGTCTTCCTCTGATCTCAGTCTGTTGGTGCTTAAGACATATTTACTAAAATCAGATCTAGGTACAAACCTTTCATTTGAAACAGGCTGCCAATCATTGTTCAAAACAATGAAGCCAACTTTTTCAATTTTGTGATATTCGCTTAAGGAGGAGTAAAAATTTGATTTGCGTTTGATGATTTTTAAATTGGCACTGATGGATGTGGTTGCTCGATCAATACTTTCGTTAGTTTGTTCGCCTTTTTCAATTTCCTGTTTTAATTTTTTAATATTTAATTTCTTTTCCTCGATACTAAGGCGTTTTTCCTCCTTTTCAAGTTCTTTGTTTTCGGAGTCGAAAAGAGGGGTTGTTGAAATAATAATTTGGGCTACAAGTAGAAGCAGGGTGATCTGAGGGGAGCTCTTTCCGAGAGCTTTCCAGAAATCTCGGAATCCTCCTTCTTTGTATGCCTCCTTAATGAGGTTTGCATCAATCTCTAATAGTGTTGCCGCTTCGAGGATTATTCCGAGAAGTTCTGCTTCGCACTTATTTCGAAGGAGTGCATCAATTTCATGACTGGCATCTCCAAAATAGTAGTGAAGTTCAAGTATGTTGGCATTCCTCATCCTTACTCCTTTCTGGAGTTGCATAACTGGAGATTTATTAGCGGCGGTACACCTTTTTGATATTACATCAGCTTCTTCAACTGATACAGCTTCTCCAGCGCCGCCTTCGGGCTGAGGTCGTCCGGCTGCACGTCGCGCATCGCGGACACCAGCGGATGCTCTTCCGGTTCGGGCGTTTGCGGTACGGCGGCGAAGAGGTCGCCCTGCGGATTCTGCGCGGCGCTCTGCTGTTCCAGCCGCACCAGTTGTTTCTTTGCGTTGCGGATCACGCTGTTCGGCACGCCCGCGAGCGCGGCGACCTGCAGGCCGTAGCTCTGGCTGGCCGCACCTTCGTTGACGCTGTGCAGGAGCACGATGCTGTGCTGGTGCTCGATGGCGGCGAGGTGCACGTTGGCGAGTTGGGCGAATTCTTCGGCGAGCCGCGTGAGCTCGAAGTAGTGGGTAGCGAACAGGGTGTAGCTGCAGTTCCTTTCCAGCAGGTGGCGCGCGATGGCATAGGCGAGGGCGAGGCCGTCGAAGGTGGAAGTGCCGCGCCCGATCTCGTCCACCAGCACAAGGCTCTTCTCGGTGGCGTTGTGCAGGATGTTCGCGGCCTCGGTCATCTCGACCATGAAGGTGGAGCGTCCCGAGGCCAAGTCGTCCGATGCGCCGATGCGCGTGAAAATCTGGTCGATCTCGCCGAGCACCGCTTCCTGCGCGGGGACGAAAGAGCCGACATGCGCGAGCAGCGCGATGATCGCGACCTGGCGCATGTAGGTGGATTTGCCGCCCATGTTGGGGCCGGTGATGAGCAGCATGCGGCGCGCGTCGGAGAGCGCGGCGTCGTTCGGCGTAAAAGTATCGACTTGCGCTTCCACCACTGGATGGCGGCCTTGTGCGATGTTGATCTGCGCATCGCCGGAGAACTGCGGCGCGCTGAAATTCAGCGTCGCGGCGCGCTCGGCGAAGGTCGCGAGCACGTCGAGTTCGGCGATCGCGGCGGCGACGCGCTGCAGTGGCGGGATGAAGGGGGCGAGTGCGTCGAGCAACTGGTCGTAGAGGAATTTCTCGCGCGCCAGCGCGCGCTCGTTCGCGGACAGCGCCTTGTCCTCGAAGGTCTTGAGTTCCGGCGTGATGTAGCGCTCGGCGTTCTTCAGCGTCTGGCGGCGGCGGTAGTCGTCCGGCACCTTGTCCGCATTGGCGACGCTCACTTCGATGTAGAAGCCGTGCACGCGGTTGAACTCTACTTTTAACTTCTCGATGCCGGTGCGCGCGCGCTCGCGCGCTTCGAGCGCGAGCAGGAAGTCTCCGCAGTTGGTCTGGATGCCGCGCAACTCGTCGAGCTCGGCATCGAAGCCGTCGGCGATCACGCCGCCTTCGCGCAGTACGGAGGAGGGCTCGGGCTTGATTGTTTTTTGCAGCAATTCGACCAGTGCGGCATCGGCTTGCAGCGCATCGGCGAGACTGGCAATGAGTGAGAGAGGTTGTAGGCCGGGCTTCAACCCGACGTCGTCATCCTGTCGGGCTGAAGCCTGACCTACGAGGGCGGTTTGCAACTGCGGCAAGGTCAGCAGCGTGTCGCGCAGGCCGGAGAGGTCGCGCGGGCGCGCCGACTTCAGCGCGATGCGCGCGGTGATGCGCTCGACATCCACGCTGGGTCTGAGTTGCTCATGGACTTTCCGGTGTAGTTCGCCCAGTTGTTCGACGGCTTCGAGCCTCGCGCCCAGCATGGTGCGGTCGCGCAGCGGATGATGTAGCCAGTGCGCAAGCAATCGGCTGCCCATGTTGGTCGCGCAGGTGTCGAGCAGCGACAGCAGGGTGGGCGCGGGCTCGCCGCGCAGGGTCTGGGTGATCTCGAGGTTGCGCCTGGTTGCGGCGTCCATGCGCACGTAGCGATCCGCGCTGTATACCTGCAGGCCGCGGATATGGCCGATGCTTTGCCCCTGTGTGAGCTTGGCGTAACCGAGCAGCGCGCCCGCGGCCTGCAGTCCGAGCGTGAAGTCGTCGCAGCCGAAGCCGGCGAGGTCGAGCGTGGCGAACTGCTGGCACAGCGCGCGGCGTGCGGCGTCGAGATCGAAGTGCCAGGCGGGCAGCGATTTCAGTGCGGCATCCCGCAATTGCGGCGCGCGTGCCTCTTCGGCGTAAAGGATCTCGGAGGGTTGCAGGCGTTCGAGTTCGGCGGGCAGTTGCTGTGCCGGTACCTCGGCGGTGACGAACTGGCCGGAGGCGAGGTTGAGCCAGGCGAGCCCGGTTTCGTTGCCGCGCTCGTGCAGCGCCAGCAGCAGGCAGTCGCGTTTCTCTTCGAGCAAGGCGGAGTCGGTGAGCGTGCCCGGCGTGACGATGCGCACCACCTTGCGCTCGACCGGCCCCTTGCTCGTGGCGGGGTCGCCGATCTGTTCGCAGATCGCGACCGATTCGCCGAACCTGACCAGCCGCGCGAGGTATTGCTCGACCGCGTGGTAGGGCACACCCGCCATTTTGATTGGCTGCCCGTTGGACGCGCCGCGCTGCGTGAGCGTGATGTCGAGCAGCTTCGCGGCGCGCTCCGCGTCCCCGTAGAACAGCTCGTAAAAGTCGCCCATGCGGTAGAACAGCAGCAGCTCGGGATGCTCTGCCTTGATGCGCAGGTATTGCTGCATCATTGGCGTATGGGTCGATTCTTTGATTTCTTTATCCACGGTACTCGATTGTCTGACGGTTGTCCGGTTGCAGGACAGCACCGCGGAAAATTATTCGTCTTTTGTCTTGTCGGAGGCGGCGAGGAATTCCGCCATGGCCTCTTTTTTGGCCTTGGCGGTGCGCAGGTAGGTCCATGCTACATAGAGTATCAGGCCGCCCACGGCGAGATAGACGCCCAGCAATGATCCCGGCCCCTGGCGCAGGGTGCCTTGGTCGGTAGGCAGGGTGACTATGCCCATGGCGATCGATACGAGCACGATCACGCCGCCGTGTAATATCTGGACAGGGCGGGTGGGAACATACTTGTACATTTTCTCCTTGATCAGGAGGTCGAGTTTCGGGTCGTTCATGGTGTCTCCGCAAGGCCTGTCATGTGACCGCGATTCTACGTCAAAGCCGAGGCGATAAAAACCGCCCTCGGCCGGTTGACTTGCCGGGCTAGCCCTTGAGTACCGCGGTGAGATGTGGCGCCATCGTTTGCAGCAGCAGCGGGTGGATGTTGGGATTGCCCGCGCAGATATGGCCGGTCTTGAGATAGGTGTCCGAGCCGTGCAGGTCGCTGACCATGCCGCCCGCCTCGGTGATCAGCAGGCAGCCTGCGGCCATGTCCCACGGCTTGAGTCCGGTTTCGAAAAAGCCGTCGTAGCGCCCTGCAGCCACCCAGGCCAGGTCCAGCGCGGCGGAGCCGGGGCGGCGCAGGCCGGCGGTCTTCTGGATGAGGTCCTTGAAGATCGCCAGATAGGCGTCCATGTGCTCGAAGCGGGTATAGGGGAAACCAGTGCCGATCAGGCTGTCGGCAAGGTGCAGGCGCTTGCTGACGCGCAGGCGCTTGTCGTTGAGGAATGCGCCGCGCCCGCGTGTGGCGGTGAACAATTCGTTCTTGGTCGGGTCGTACACTACTGCTTGGGTGATGATGCCCTTGTGCTGCAGGGCGATGGATACGGAGAACTGCGGAAGACCGTGCAGGAAGTTGGTCGTGCCGTCCAGCGGATCGATGATCCACAGGAACTCCGACTCGCCTTGGCCGCCGCTCTCTTCTGCTAGAATCGCGTGGTCCGGATAGGCCTCTAGCAGGGTCTGGATGATGGTTTGTTCGGCGGCCCTGTCCACTTCGCTGACGAAATCCGCATGGGATTTCTTGGTGATGGTGAGGTGGTCGATCTTGTCGGCGGAGCGGTAAATCAGGTTGCCGGCGCGACGCGCGGCCTTCACCGCGATGTTGAGCATGGGATGCATATAAACGACCTTTTTAATGAGCTGGGGAATTCAGCGCGCATTTTAGTTGGAATTACGCTTTGTATAAACAGAATCTTATGGAGAACATCCGGGTCGTTCTCAGCCACACCACCCATCCGGGCAACATCGGCGCGGCGGCGCGCGCGATGAAGACCATGGGGCTGCGCCATCTGTACCTGGTCAATCCCAGATATTTTCCCGACCCGCAGGCCGATGCGATGGCCGCCGGCGCAGACGACATCCTGCGCGATGCGGTGGTGTGCGGCTCCGTTGACGAGGCACTGCAGGGCGTGGTGTTCACGGTGGCGATGACCGCGCGGCTGCGCGATATTTCCATCGAGGTGAAGACCCCGCGCGAGGCGATGCCGCTGTTGCTGCAGCAGGCCGCGCAACAGCCGGTGGCGTTGCTGTTCGGCACCGAGATGTCAGGCCTGACCAACAAGGAGATGGGCAAGGCGCAGGTGCTGGTCAACATTCCCGCCAACCCGGATTTTTCTTCGCTCAACCTGGCGGCTGCGGTGCAGGTGATGGGCTATGAACTGAGCGCGGCGGCGCGAAGCCATGTGCCGGTCATGCCGGAAGTCCGGCCGGCATCGCATGAACAGGTGGAAGGATTTTTCGCGCATCTGGAGAAAACCCTGTTCGAGATCGGTTTCTTCACTACGCAGAACCCCGCACGCCTGATGCAGCGCCTGCGCCGCCTGTATGCCCGCGCGCGGCTGGAGCAGGAGGAGGTCAACATCCTGCGCGGCATATTGAGCGTGACAACCGAGTACAATGCGCGCCTCAAATCGCGTTACCAGGAAGAGCACCGGAATGTTTCGGAGCACCCATGATGTTCAAAAATATTAGGGAAGACATCGCCAGCGTATTCGACCGTGACCCGGCGGCGCGCACCACTTTCGAGGTGCTGACCTGCTATCCGGGCCTGCATGCGCGCATCATGCACCGCATGGCGAATACCCTGTGGCACGCCAACCTGAAATGGCTGGCGCGCTTCCTGTCGCATATCGCGCGTTTTTTCACCGGCATCGAGATTCATCCCGGTGCAACCATCGGGCGGCGCTTCTTCATTGACCATGGCATGGGCGTGGTGATCGGCGAGACCGCCGAAATCGGCGACGATGTCACGCTCTACCACGGCGTCACCTTGGGCGGCACTTCGTGGAAGGAAGGCAAGCGGCACCCCACGCTGGGCAACGGCGTGGTGGTCGGGGCGGGTGCCAAGATACTCGGCCCGATCACCATCGGCGACGGAGCGAAGATCGGCTCGAACGCGGTGGTGGTGAAGGACGTCCCGGCGGGGGCGACGGCGGCGGGCATCCCCGCACGCATTCTCGACGAAGAGAAGAAAGCTGCCGCCGGCTTCAATGCCTATGGCGTCGGCAACGACCAGAACGATCCGCTTTCCAAGGCGATCCATGGTCTGCTCGGACACAGCGTATCGGTGGACCATCGCATCGATTTCATCCTGCAGCAGCTTGAGAAAATGGGCGTGCCGGTTGATGAGGAACGCGCTACCGCTGACAAATTTGACCCTAATCACTTGAACAGGATAGTTGACTAAAATATTGGGGTATTCTATTATCCACCTGCCGGAATTTGGAACGCTTTCCGGGGTATTTCGGAATAATCTGAATACAATCATTGATTAGGTGATGACATGCGATTAACTACCAAGGGGCGTTTTGCCGTGACGGCAATGGCCGATTTGGCGATGTGCGGCGGACACAGCCCGGTGACCATGGCTGCGATCAGCGAGCGGCAGAGGATTTCGCTCTCCTATCTGGAGCAGTTGTTCGGCAAGCTGCGCCGCAGCAAGATCGTGGAAAGCGTGCGCGGCCCGGGCGGCGGCTATTATCTTGCTAGGCCTGCTGAGAAGATCACGATAGCCGAGATCATCCTCGCGGTGGATGAGCCGCTGGATGCGACCAGTTGCGGCGGGAAGGGCAATTGCCACGACGAGCGCCAGTGCCTGACCCACGAATTGTGGATGGGCCTCAACGGAAAGATTTTCGACTACCTGACTTCGGTCACGCTGCGGCAACTGGTGGACAGTCAGGCCAGGACGGATTCCGCCGCGGTGCACGTGGTGATGAAAAAGAAGGATGTCAAGCCCGGGAACACTCCGGTTTAAGGCGAACAAGGCGCGACAGACAAAATATGAAGCTTCCCATTTACATGGATTACTCCGCAACCACGCCGGTCGACCCGCGCGTGGCTTCGGTGATGATTCCCTATCTCACCGAGAAGTTCGGCAACCCCGCCAGCCGTTCCCATGCCTTCGGCTGGGAAGCCGATGCGGCGGTGGAACTGGCGCGCGAGCAGGTCGCCGCGCTGGTGAACGCCGACCCCAAGGAAATCGTCTGGACTTCCGGCGCGACCGAGTCGAATAACCTCGCCATCAAGGGTGCGGCGCATTTCTACCAGGGCAAGGGCAAGCACATCGTCACCATGACCATCGAGCACAAGGCGGTGCTGGATACCGTGCGTGAACTGGAGCGCGAAGGGTATAGCGCGACCTACCTGAACCCGGAGCCGAGCGGCCTGCTCGACCTAGACAAGCTCAAGGCGGCGCTACGTCCCGATACCGTGCTGGTGTCCGTCATGCTGGTGAACAACGAGATCGGCGTGATCCAGGACATCGCCGCGATCGGCGAAATCTGCCGCGACAAGGGCATCCTGTTCCATGTGGATGCGGCACAGGCGACCGGCAAGGTGGCGATCGACCTGCAGCAGTTGAAGGTCGACATGATGTCGTTTTCCGCGCACAAGACCTACGGGCCGAAAGGCATCGGCGCATTGTATGTACGGCGTAAGCCGCGCGTACGCCTGGAGGCGCAGATGCACGGTGGCGGGCACGAGCGCGGCATGCGCTCCGGCACCTTGCCGACGCACCAGATCGTCGGTATGGGCGAGGCGTTCCGCATCGCCAGGGAAGAGATGGCGCAGGAGAACGAGCGCATCCGCATGTTGCGCGACCGCCTGCTGAACGGCCTGATGGCCATGGAAGAAGTGCATATCAACGGCGACATGGAACAACGTGTGCCGCACAACATCAACCTCAGCTTCAGCTTCGTCGAAGGCGAATCGCTGATGATGGCGATCAAGGATGTCGCGGTGTCCAGCGGCTCGGCCTGCACCTCGGCGAGCCTCGAGCCATCCTACGTGCTGCGCGCACTGGGGCGCAGCGACGAACTTGCGCACAGCTCGATCCGCTTCAGCATCGGGCGTTTCACCACGGTCGAAGAAGTCGATTACGCCATCGACCTGCTGAAAAACAAGATCGGCAAGCTGCGCGAACTGTCGCCGCTGTGGGAGATGTACAAGGATGGCGTAGATTTGAATTCGGTGCAGTGGGCGGCACACTAAAAATGGTGAAAGGTGGAACGCGAGAAAATCAGCGGAAGGTGAAACGTGAAAAGTGATGCCCACCCGGCGCTTTGCGCCACCCTCACTGCCGGGAGGAGTCCGTTTCACCTTTCACCTTTCACGTTTTACTGCGACTGATAAGGAGCAACAAAATGGCATACAGCGAAAAATTACTGGATCACTACGAACACCCGCGCAACGTGGGTTCCATGGACAAGGATGACGAGGAAGTCGGGACCGGCATGGTCGGCGCGCCGGCGTGCGGCGACGTGATGAAGTTGCAGATCAAGGTCGGCAAGGATGGCGTGATCGAAGACGCGAAGTTCAAGACTTACGGCTGCGGCTCGGCGATCGCATCTAGCTCTCTGGTCACCGAGTGGGTCAAGGGCAAGACGGTCGATCAGGCGCTGGAGATCAAGAACACGCAAATCGCCGAGGAGCTGGCGCTGCCGCCGGTGAAAATCCACTGCTCGATCCTCGCGGAAGACGCGATCAAGGCGGCGGTCGCGGATTACAAGAGCAAGCACGGCGCGGTGGTGGAAACCCCGGCCTGCAGCGTGAGTTGCAAGGAGTAGGACATGGCGATCACGCTGACGGAAAACGCGGCCAAACATGTGCAGAACTTCATCGCCAAGCGCGGCAAGGGTGTCGGCCTGCGCATCGGCGTGCGCACCAGCGGTTGCTCCGGCATGGCCTACAAGCTGGAGTTCGCCGACGAGGTGGCCAGTGACGATCATCAGTTCGTCAGTCATGGCGTCACAGTGCTGGTCGATCCGAAAAGCCTGTCCTATATCGATGGCATGGAACTGGATTACACGCGCGAGGGGCTGAACGAAGGATTCAAATTCAGCAATCCGAATGTGAAGAACCAGTGCGGCTGCGGCGAAAGTTTCGGCGTCTGATGCAGCCTGCCAGTTTTGACTTCCAGCACAATCACTTCCAGTTGTTCGGCCTTGGGCAGTCTTACCGGATAGACATCGCGCAGCTTGAGCAGCAGTACCGCGCCCTGCAGGCACAGGTCCACCCCGACAAATCCGCACACCTGCCCGATGCCGAGCAGCGCATGGCCATGCAGCGTGCAACGCTGGTGAACGAGGCTTACCAGACGCTGCGCAGCCCGCTGCGGCGCGCGCGTTACCTGCTGTCGCTGCATGGGGTGGACACCCAGGAAGACAACAACACCGTGATGCCGCTGGACTTTCTCATGGTGCAGATGGAGTGGCGCGAAGCGGTCGTCGATGCGCAGCAGGCGAAAGATGCCGCAGCGCTCGACAAGCTGGAGGCGCAGATGAAGCGCGAAACGCACGAACTCGAGGCGCAGCTTGCGGTTAAAATCGACGCCGAAAAGGATTATGCGGCGGCCGCCGGCGCGGTGCGCAAGCTGCGGTTCATGGAAAAACTCGCGGAAGAAATTCATGCCGCTTACGATGCGATAGATGTTTGATTCGCAGTGTGGGTACATTTCCGTGCCCACGCTGCATTAACCTTTTAACAATTTTCTCGCGTGGACACAGAAACGTGTCCACCCTACAACAATGGCTTTACTGCAAATTTCCGAACCCGGCCTGAGCACTCTGCCCCACCAGCACCGCCTGGCGGTGGGCATCGATCTCGGCACGACCAACTCGCTGGTGGCCACAGTGCGCAACGGCATCAGCGTGGTGCTCAACGACGAGAACGGCCGCGGCATGCTGCCTTCGGTGGTGCGCTATCTGGCCGATGGCGGTGTCGTGGTGGGCGAGGCGGCGCAGGCCATGCAGAGCGAGGATGCGGCCAACACCATCGTTTCGGTGAAACGCTTCATGGGACGCGGCCTCAAGGATGTCGGCGAAATCAGCCGCCTGCCGTACCGTTTTGCCGACACCGCAGGCATGCTGCAACTGCGCACTGCGGCAGGCGTGAAGAGTCCGGTCGAGGTGTCCGCCGAAATTCTCAAGGTGCTGCGCCTCCGCGCCGAAGCCGCACTGGGCGGCGAACTGGTCGGCGCGGTCATCACCGTGCCGGCCTATTTCGACGACGCGCAACGCCAGGCCACCAAGGATGCGGCGCGCCTCGCGGGGCTGAACGTGCTGCGCCTGCTCAACGAACCGACCGCGGCGGCGATCGCCTACGGGCTGGATAACGCCGCCGAGGGGGTGTATGCGGTGTACGACCTCGGCGGCGGCACCTTCGACATCTCTATCCTGCGCCTGTCGCGCGGTGTGTTCGAGGTGCTCGCGGCCAACGGCGATTCCGCGCTCGGCGGCGACGACTTCGACCAGCGCATCCATTGCTGGCTGCTGGAAAAAAACAACCTCTCCGCGCTCGGCCCACAGGACACGCGCCTGCTCCTGACCCATGCGCGCGCCGCCAAGGAACAGCTCACCGAGCACGCCGAGACGCGCATCACCGCGGTGCTGTCGACTGGGGAGCTGATCGACAACGTGCTCACGCGCGGCGAGTTCCACGCGATGTCGCAGAACCTCGTGCAGCGCACTTTGCAGCCGTTGCGCCGCGCGTTGCGCGACGCGAAACTCGGCATCGAGGACGTCAAGGGGGTGGTGATGGTCGGCGGAGCGACGCGCATGCCGCAGGTGCAGCATGCGGTCGAGGAGTTTTTCGGGCAGACGCCGCTGACCAACCTCGACCCGGATAAGGTCGTGGCGCTGGGCGCGGCGATCCAGGCCAACCTCTTGGCGGGCAACCGCGGCGGCGACGAATGGCTGCTGCTTGATGTGATTCCGCTCAGCCTCGGCATCGAGACCATGGGCGGTCTTGCGGAAAAGATCATCCCGCGCAACAGCACCATTCCGACCGCGCGCGCGCAGGAATTCACCACCTTCAAGGACGGGCAGACCGCGATGAGCATCCAGGTAGTGCAGGGCGAACGCGAGCTGGTAAGCGATTGCCGCTCGCTGGCGAAGTTCGAACTGCGCGGCATTCCGGCGATGGTGGCGGGTGCGGCGCGCATCCGCGTGACCTTCCAGGTGGATGCCGACGGCCTGCTCAACGTGTCGGCGCGCGAGATGAGCAGCGGCATCGAGGCGGCGGTCGCGGTCAAGCCTTCCTATGGGCTGAGTGATGCCGAGATCACGCGCATGCTGCAGGAATCCACGCAGCACGCGCAGGACGACATGCTGGCGCGCGCGCTGCGCGAGCAGCAGACCGAGGCGCAGCAATTGCTCGAAGCGGTGCAGCACGCGCTGGAGCTGGATGGCGATTTGCTCGACCAGGCCGAGCGTGCGCGGATTGAAAGCCAGATGGGCGCGTTGCGCGACACGCTGCAACTTACCGACCACCTCGCCATCAAACGCGCCGTCACCGTCCTGAACGATGCGACGACCGTTTTTGCGCAGAGGCGCATGGACAAGAGCGTGGCGCATGTCCTCGCGGGCAAGAATATTTCCGAACTGGAGGTGAAATAATGCCGCAGATCATCGTGTTGCCGCATGAGGAACTTTGCCCGCAGGGCAAGCTGTTCGAGGCCGAGCCGGGGGTTTCGATCTGCGACGCGCTGTTGCAGCATGGCGTGGAAATCGAGCATGCCTGCGAAAAATCCTGCGCCTGCACCACCTGTCATGTCATTCTGCGCGAAGGTTTCAATTCCCTGGAGCCTGCCGAGGAGATTGAAGAGGATATGCTCGACAAGGCTTGGGGACTGGAGCCGACCTCGCGCCTGTCCTGTCAGGCCATCGTGGATAATCAGAACCTCGTGGTGGAGATTCCCAAGTACACCATCAACATGGCGAAGGAGGGGCATAAATGAAATGGACCGATGTCAGGACGGTCGCCATCGAGCTCGCGGAGGCGCACCCCGAGGTTGACCCGAAGACCGTCCGTTTCACCGACCTGCACAACTGGGTGCTGGCGCTGGAGGATTTTCGCGATGACCCGAAGCACGGCGGCGAGAAAGTCCTCGAAGCGATCCAGGCGGCGTGGATAGAAGAGGCGGAATAGCGTGAGCCTCTGGCGGAAAATCTCCAACCGCTGGCTGTATCTGGCGGGTGCGCTGTTCGCCGGCGGCCTGATCGGCTTCGCGCTGTTCCTGCAATACGTCAAACACCAGGATCCCTGCCCGCTGTGCATGGTGCAACGCGTGGTTTTCATCGCCCTGCTGGTAGTGTTCGCGCTGGCCGCGCTGCATGGCCCGAAACGTACCGGTCAGCGTGTCTATGCGGCGCTGGTTGCGCTGCTGTCGCTGTCCGGCGCGGGCGTCGCGGCACGTCACATCTGGATACAGCACCTGCCCGCGGATCAGGTTCCGGCGTGCGGCCCCGGCCTGGACTACATGCTGGAAACGATGCCGATGGCCGATGTGCTGAAGCAACTGATGCACGGCTCCGGCGAATGCGCTGCAAAGGGCTGGACCTTCCTTGCCCTCGGCATCCCGGAATGGTCCCTGCTGTGCTACCTCGCGCTGGGCGCCTGGGCGGTGCTGATTTCACTCAGGAAATAGCCGCGCTTGTTATATCGATTACGCATCTTGTGCGGGGCGCGAAACGGGGCGGCGCCGCATCTGGAAGTTTTTGCCCTGAACGGATTTCAAGGAGGTTGACATGCAAAGATCAAAATTCGCATTGCTGGCGCTGGCCGCTGCGATGTGCGTCATGTTGAATGTCGGCACTGCCGTTGCTGCGGACAAGGCGCAGGAGCAGGAAAAACAGGCCGCGACCCAGGGCGCTCAGGGACAAGGGGCATGCGGCACGGCGGGCGGCTGCTGTGGAATGCATCAGGGAGGTGCGGCGGCGGAAGGTAAAGGGGCCTGTGGCGCAGCGGGTGGTTGCTGCGGCATGCATGGCGGGATGCATCATGGCGGGGCAGGGGCGCAGGGCGGGGCGGCCTGCGGGACCGCAGGCGGTTGCTGCATGCACGGCGGAATGCAGCATGGAGGAGCGGCGCCGCAGGGCGAAGCGGTCCCGCAAGGCGGAGCGGCATCGGGCGGACATCAGCACTGATCCGTCTGTCACAGGCTGAAAATTAACGAGGGGGCATTGCCCCCTCGTTTTTTTCCGGCTTTCTGATTCGCAACTAAAGGGGTCCAACTAAAGGGGTCAGCTTCAAGCGCTAAGGGGGGGCAAGCTGACCCCTTTAGCCTACTTGGTGCAATTAACCCTTGCTAATCACCTTTTTTGTGTTTGTGAGGCTTAAGCGAGGGCGTATTTCTAGGAGTTTCTTTATTATCCCGTTGGCGCCTATCTGGCTTCCCAGTTGATTTGGCAGTTCTTTTTGGACCTGGCTTAATTCCCATAGTTTTCTCCCTTTATTGGTACTAATGACTGATCAACGAAAGGGTCGCCGCACCCTAACGTGGAGGTAAGGGGCTGCGCTTTAGCGCAGTCCCAGCGCAGCGAAAGCGGAGCGGACTTGACCGCAGGGTTAGAACGGAAACTTTTCATTTGATTGCGGGCGAGATAGTGAAAGTTCGATATATGAGGTGTCGGATAACCACGCATTAAGCCCGTGGTTTAAGTCGAGTTTGTTAATGCTGACCTTGTAGGCCATGCCAGTTAACTCGCCCAATGCTTTTGAAAACGCATCCTCAATTTGTTGGATGCTGGCAGTTTTTATTGGGCGATGCCCCCAGTCGGGAGAGGCCTCTTCTTGCGGCTTTTGTTTTTCATCAGTCATAAATTTCTCCAAGCATTGAGATATAGAGTTCTAACTAGTTAATGTAGAGACCCATTGGTTCGGACAAGCGGTCAGCCGCACGCGCCTATCGTCCCGCAGCTCGTGCAGAATTCGCAGCCGTCCTTCTTGATCAGCGTGGCGTTGCCGCACTCCTTGCAGACCTTGCCGGTCATCGGCTTGATCCCGGAGGCCTTGTTTTGCGCCTCGGGGACTTCCAGTACGCCCATCTGCTGCACCGGATAGCCGTTTTCGTCGAGGATGCCGAGCATGGCGTAGCGGTGGATGATGAGCTTGGCGACATAGGAAACCGTCGAAGGGTAGCTTTCCATTTTTTCCCCGCCCGGCACGCGCGCCATGAAATCGCCCAGCGGTTCGCCGAAGTTGAGCAGCTTGCGCAGCTTCATGCCGATCCAGGCCGGGTCGATGACGCGCATGTCGAGGCTCAGCACCTTGCACAGGCCGTCGAGGGCGCGCGGATAAACCCCGGCGAGCCACATCGAGTAGGGGCGGCGCTGGCCGTCCGGCATCATCAGTTCCTTGAGGCCGAGCACGAAGTCGTCGCCGGTGCCGGCGTTGGAGATGTCCACCGTCCAGCTCATCGTGCCGTCGGTGCCAGTCTTCGGTTCCTTCTTGGCGAACAGCGCATCCATCATCGGCGTGGTGACGCCTTCGCCGACTTCCAGCGCACCCAGCGTCTCGATGCGGTATTTCAGCAGGTGGGCGAACGCCGCCACCAGGCTGGGCATGCGTTTCATTTCGCCATCGGGCGGCATCGGCATGTCGAAGGCGTCGTCGCCCGCGGTCTTCATCAGCATCTCCAGCTTCATGCGCAGCCACACCGGGTCGCGCGCGCGCATGTCCATCGACAGCGATTTCGCGAGCGCACCCAGTCCGCGCGGCTGCTCACCGCCGTTCACCCAGACTTCGAACGGGTGGTTCCTGCCGTTGCGGGTATGGGAAACGAACACGACGAAGCTGCCGAGCGTGTGATCCACCACCTGCGAGACCCAGCCTTCGCTGCCGCTTGGCAGATCCGGGCGGCCCGGCCAGCGCAGCGATGCGAGCGTCGGATTGGGTGCGGCCTCCAGCACGATGCGGCGGTCCTGGTCGAACAGCAGGTCTTGCGGCTGCTCTTCTTTCTTAGCCGGCGTGACGGACAGCACGGAGCCCAGCACGCTGTTGGGGCGATAGGTCGCGAGGCCTTTCAGGCCGGCCTTCCAGGCTTCGGTGTAGAGTTCCTTGAAGTCTTCGTAGGGGTAGTCGGCCGGCACGTTGACCGTCTTGCTGATCGCCGTGTCGATGAACGGCGCGACGGCCGCAACCATTTTCATGTGGTCGATCGCGGAAATCTCCAGTGCGGTGACGAATGCGGGCGGCAGGTTGTCCACGTCGCCGCCCTGTTCCTTGTATAGGCGCCAGGCGTGATCCTCCACCGGGTAATCCTTGGTGCTGCCGTCCATCATGCGCTTCTTGCGCGTGTAGAACCAGGAGAACGGCGGCTCGATGCCGTTGGAGGCGTTGTCGGCGAACGCCAGTGAGATGGTGCCGGTGGGCGCGATCGACAGCAGGTGGCTGTTGCGGATGCCGTGCTTGCGTATCTTGTCCTTGATTTCCTCCGGCAGCCGCGAGGCGAAGCGCGGCGCGGCGAGGTACTGCTCGGTGTCCAGCAGCGGGAAGGCACCGCGCTCGATGGCTAGGTCCACCGAGGTGAGATAGGCCTCGTCGCGCATGAAGCGCGTGAGATCGGCGGCCAGCGCGCGCGCCGCGTCGGTGTCGTAGCGCAGGCCCAGCATCACCAGAGCATCACCCAGACCGGTATAGCCCAGCCCGATGCGCCGCTTGTTTGCCGCTTCCTTCTGCTGTTCGGGCAGAGGCCAGGAGGTGACGTCCAGCACGTTGTCCAGCATGCGCACACCGACCTGGATCAGCTTCCGGAATTTTTCGTAGTTGAAGGTGGCCTGTGCGGTGAAGGCGTTGTCCACCATGAGGGTCAGGTTGACCGAGCCCAGACAGCAGCAGCCGTAGGAAGGCAGCGGCTGTTCGGCGCAGGGATTGGTGGCCTCGATCAACTCGATGTAGGAGAGGTTGTTGTCGCGGTTCATCAGGTCGATGAACAGCACGCCCGGCTCGGCATGGTCGTAGGTACTTTCGATGATCTGTTTCCACAGGTCGGCGGCCGGCACCCTGCGGTACACCCACTTGCCGTCGGCGCGCTGCGCTGCCCCTTGTTCCTTGAGCGCGGCGGACGGTTCGGCGCTGTGCACCAGCTCGAAATCCGCGCCGCTTTCCACGGCCTGCATCAGGTCATCCGTGACGCCCACGGAAATGTTGAAGTTGCGCAGGTCGCCCTTGTCCTTGGCGTGGATGAATTTCTCGATGTCGGGATGGTCGCAGCGCAGCACGCCCATCTGCGCGCCGCGCCGCGCACCGGCCGATTCGACGGTCTCGCAGGAGCGGTCGAATACGCGCATGTAGGAAATCGGGCCGCTGGCGCGGGAGTTCGTGCCCTTGACCATCGCGCCTTCGGGGCGGATGGTCGAGAAATCATAGCCGACCCCGCCACCGCGCCGCATGGTCTCCGCGGCCTGCTGCAATGCGTCGTAGATGCCCGGCTTGCCATTGCTGATGCCGGAGATCGCATCGCCCACCGGCTGCACGAAGCAATTGATCAGGGTCGCATGTATCTTCAGGCCGGCTGCCGAGTTGATGCGGCCGGCAGGCACCAGGCCGTTTTCTTGGCCGAGGAAAAATTCCTCTTCCCACTTGGCGCGCTGCTTCGGTTTTTCGGCCTCAGCCAAGCCGCGCGCCACGCGGCGGCGCACGTCTTGAACGGAGTTTTCGCCGGGCTCCGCATATTTTTCCAGCAATACTTCGGTGCTGATTTCCTGTGTCATTTAAGTTGCTCCCTTAAAGCCAGCGCGCCTGATCTTCCGGTGGTCTTGCCACCTGCGTTGTGTGGGCACTATTTTCTGGCGTATGTTGTGAATTTGTTCTGTAGCCCGAGGAACTATGGAGCCTCCCCCGGCTCAAATTGGCTAGTTGTTTTCTTGTGGCGGGTCGCCCTGGTGTCGATCGGACGTCATGGAGACGGAAGGTTGGGAAGCATTATTGTCGGATGTTGTAGTCGGGATGTTTTCTGTAACAGGCACGATATTAACTCCAGGGTTGCATAGACCGTTTTTGGCCCGGGAAACCAAAAAACACTATATCTAGTGTTTTGTTGCGAAATTTCTACTAATTCTAGTGGGTCATTATTTTTTTGCAAGCACTATTTGAATCGGAAAATTAAGGTGAATAATTTGACTTAATCGGTAACTTGAGCTAACCGGATCGGGGGTATGCAGCCCTTGCGGGAAGGTAGTCATTTACGCTTTAATGCGCGACATTTTTTATTGGCGGGAGCAAGGCATGGGTTTTTTTGAGAAATTATTCGAGGGCGCGCTATGGAACAGCCGCTTCATGATCTTGGCGGCGGTGATCGGCAGCCTGCTGGCGGGCATTGCGATTTTCTACATGGCCACGGTGGACGTGGTGAACCTGTTCGGCCACGCCTTGCATTACGCCGATGCCAGCCTGACTGTTGAGACGCGCAAGGCATTGCATGACAGTACGGTGTCGCATATCGTCGAGGTGGTGGACGGCTACCTGCTGGCGACGGTGATGCTGATTTTCTCGCTGGGTCTGTACGAGCTGTTCATCAGCGATATCGACCAGGCGCATGGCAGCAAGTCTTCCAGCAAGATACTGGTCATCAATAACCTCGATGACCTCAAGTCGCGCCTGGCCAAAGTGATCCTGATGATCATGATCGTCACGCTGTTTGAGGAAGCCCTGCGCATGCACATGAGTACGCCGCTGGACCTGGTCTATCTCGGCGCAAGCATCGCGCTGATCGCACTGGCGCTGTATCTGACCCATGCTTCCGAGCATGGCACGGGTGGCGAGACGGCGCAGGACGAAAAAACACCGGAAAAGCACGGCCACTGATAACTATTCGATAGAGCTGGGGGCAGTCATGTTGTTACGCAAGTTGCTGATATGGCCGTTGCTGGCTTGGTCGTTTTCGGGGTATGCGGGGGATTTCTCGCTTGAGGATATGCAAGGCAGGACACATCGCCTGGCGGATTATCGTGGCAAGTGGGTGCTGGTAAATTTCTGGGCAACCTGGTGCCCGCCATGCCTGACCGAGATTCCCGAGTTGAGCAGCCTGCATAACGCCCACAAGGACCACGATCTGGTGGTGATCGGCGTTGCCATGGGTTCCGGCTCCAGCAAGAAGGTGGCTGATTTCATTGAGGCACACGGCATCAGTTACCCGATCGTGCTGGGCAACAACAGGCTCGCGGCGCAGATAGGCAAGGTGGAAGCGTTGCCGACCAGTTATTTGTACGCGCCGAATGGCGAGCAGGTGAGCTATCAGACCGGGGAAGTGACGCGCGAGAGTGTCGAGACCTACATCAGGAACAAAAAATTCAATTGACTGCCGTGCGCAGGCCGCTGTCGGCCGTCTTGCGCGGCAGAGACCACTTGTTGTGCCAAGCGGCACGCACTAGGTTGGGATATTCGGGGCGGCCCAGGCTGCCGTTGTAACGCCCCAGCGCACGATACAGATTGCCTTTTTCGATGTCCAGGTAATGGCGCAGGATGGTGCAGCCGTATCGCAGGTTGGTGCGCAAGTGGAAGAGGTTGTGATCCCCGGAGCCGATTTGCCTGACCCAGAACGGCATCACCTGCATATAGCCGTGTGCGCCCGCGCCCGAAACGGCGTATTTCCTGAAACCGCTCTCCACTTCAATCAAGCCCAGCACCAACTCAGGCTCCAGCCCGGCGCGGGTCGCCTCGTAATGCACAGTGCTCAGGAAATCGAGGCGCGATTCGGCATCGGGCATGCGTTTGCGCAAGCGGTGCGACATCTCCTTCAGCCATACATCCGCCTCGGATTGCGTGCCGAATGCCAGCCTGGATGCTGCCTGGTCCGATACGCTGCGCTGCAATACTGCGCGGACGCTGGCTGAGAGTGCCTCTTCCTGCTGCGCGCCGGCAAGCGCACCGGAAGCGGGCAGCAGCCCGGACAGGCACAGCGGCAGCAGGACGAAACGATGCAAAAAGGACGTTGTGGTCACTTGCATGATTCGGATTTTACGAACTCCGCCGCACTTTGCAAGGAGACGGCCTGCGCCTGCGCATCGCGCCGCCCCTGGTATTCGACATTGCCCTCCTTGAGGCCGCGGTCGCCGATGACAATGCGGTGCGGGATGCCGATCAGCTCCATGTCGGCGAACATCACGCCGGGGCGTTCGTCACGGTCGTCCAGCAGCACTTCGATACCCGCATCGACAAGCTTGGCGTAAAGCTGCTCCGCCGCTTCGCGCACCGCCGCGCTTTTGCCCATGCCGATCGGCACGATGGCGACCTGGAACGGCGCCATTGCGGCCGGCAGGATGATGCCGCGCTCGTCGTAGTTCTGCTCGATCGCGGCGGCGACGATGCGCGACACGCCGATGCCGTAGCAGCCCATCTCCATGATCTGCGCCTTGCCCTGCGCGTCGAGGAAGGTGGCGTTGAGCGCTTCGGCGTATTTCCTGCGCAACTGGAAGATGTGCCCGACCTCGATGCCGCGGCAGATTTCCAGCGCGCCCCTGCCGTCCGGCGATAGGTCACCCGCGACGACGTTGCGCAGGTCGTGCACGTTCGCTTCGTCAAGCGCCACGTCACGCCCGAAATTCACGCCGGTGTAATGGAAGCCGTCGTCGTTCGCGCCGCAAATGAAATCACTCAATGCGGCAGCAGAGCGGTCGACCAGCAGGCGCACTCCGGTATTCACCGGCCCGATGTAACCGGCGCGGCAATTCATGTTGCGGTGAATTTCGTCGTCGCTGGCGAAGCGGAACTCGCCCAGCACCTTGCCGGCCTTGATCTCGTTGAGCTGGTGGTCGCCGCGCAGCAGCAGCAGTACGAATTCGTCCTCGTACGTCACCACCGCAATGGCCTTCAGTACCTTCTCTGCGGAAGTGTCGAAGAAGGCGGCGACTTCCCCGATGGTCTTCTGTCCGGGCGTGATGGCCTTCTGCATCTCCTGCGTTGCGGCGGCGCGCGGCTCGCCCGGCGCGACAGCTTCGGCCAGTTCCACGTTTGCCGCGTAATCCGAATCCGGGCAGAACGCGAGCGCGTCCTCGCCGGAATCCGCCAGCACGTGGAATTCGTGCGAGCCGCTGCCGCCGATCGCGCCGGTGTCCGCCGCGACCGCGCGGAACTGCAGGCCGAGGCGCGTGAAGATGCGGCTGTAGGTGTCGTGCATAACCTGGTAGGTCTGCTCCAGGCTCGCATAGTCGGCATGGAACGAATAGGCATCCTTCATCACAAATTCGCGCGCGCGCATCACACCGAAGCGCGGGCGCACTTCGTCGCGGAACTTGGTCTGGATCTGGTAGAAGTTGACCGGCAACTGTCGGTAGCTGCGGATCTCGCGGCGCGCGATGTCGGTGATAACTTCCTCGTGGGTCGGGCCGAAACAGAACTCGTTGTCGTGCCGGTCCCTGATTTTCAGCATCTGCGGGCCGAACACCGCCCAGCGCCCGGTTTCCTGCCACAGTTCGGCGGGCTGCACGGCAGGCATCAGCAGTTCGATGCCGCCGCTCTTGTCCATTTCCTTGCGCACGACGTTCTCCACCTTGCGCAGCACGCGCAGGCCGAGCGGCATCCAGGTGTACAGGCCGCTCGCGAGCTTGCGGATGTAGCCCGCGCGCAGCATCAGCCGGTGGCTGGGCAACTCCGCCTCGGATGGGGCTTCTTTCAGGGTGGAGATGAAAAATTGTGAGACGCGCATGGTGAATGGTAGCAAAGTGTAAATGAGGGCGCGATTTTACAGGGATTGACTGCGGTGCGCATTCTCGCCAAATACACAGGCCTCGCGTCGCGGGGCCTGTGTTAGCTGCCAAGGATGTCAGCGATGGAAGGCGGCTACGCCGTTGACGATGACGGTATCCTTTTGCATGCCATATGCCACTCCGGCACCTATGCCGCCGGCACCGACGAATACTCCGCCCAGATGGCCCGATAATACTGCCCCGGGGCAGGTTGCCGGGCAGGTTACCGTCAGCGAGCCCAGGTTTGCCCCGCCGTTGGGCGCATTTGCCGTGCCTGCGTTGAAGAAACTCTTCTGCTCGATGGGGATGTTTGCTCCGCTGGCCACCAGATTGCCCGCGTTGGGGGTAGTCACGTCCAGGCTGACAGCCACGGTCTGCGCGGTGAAATTGGCGGTCAGGCTGGCGCTGTTCAGCGTTCCCACGCCGCCCAGCGAGTCAGTGGGCGCGGTGCCTCCCGCCAGCACGTAGTTGAAAGTGCCGGACACTGGCAAATCGACCGGGCCGGTCATTGTCGGGCCGGTGATCCAGTGCGAGTTGACGTTGGTGGGGTTGGCCGTCGTGTTGGTAGCCAAGTCGGTGATCGCCAGGTTGCCTCCCTGCCAGCGTCCCCAGCTGATGCCGGAGACGGGGTCGGTGCCCAGGCCGACGGGGGTGGCGGTCCCAATGTTGATGGTGTTGGCGCTGCCGTTCGAGAAAGGTTTGTCGGCGTTGAACTGAATGGCATTGCCGGCCACGTCAAACTGCACGCTGGCGGCATTGTTGTATCCCCCTCTCTCCGTCGGGACTGTCATACCGGCATTGGTCTGGCCTGCCGGGATCGTGTCGATGGTGGACAGGGCGGCAATCCGGTAGGGCGTCGCGGTATTCTGCGCTGTGCTGGTGAAGGCTGCGACGCCCGACACTTGGGCCGCAGCGCCTACCGAGCCGCTCAAGACATACGACATTATGGCGCCGTCCAGGCCGTTGCCGGTTAGTTGCCCGATGACATCACCTCCCGTTGCACCGGTTACCGTCAGCGGCGCCCAGCCAGTCATCGCTGCGAAGTTTGTCGAGGCCCTGAACCCGGTCTTGGCACCGTTCCAGTACATCATCTGCAAGGGGGCGCCGCTCGCGCTGGCGGTCCACGGTGTGCCGCCCACGCTCAATGCCAGGTTGAACGTCACCAGCTGCTGGGTGAAATTCACCGAGAGGGAGGCAGAGCTCAGGGATACTGCCGGGGGGGTGGTGACCGTGGTGATTGTTGGGGCGGTGCCGCCGGCCAAGGTATAGGTTGCCGTGCCAAGCAGCACTTCCGGCAAATAGACCGGATTGACCGCCGGGCCGCCGGCCCAGTGCGAATAGACCGGTGTGTTGGATGGAGATGGCCAAGCGCAGCAATTGGTATTTCCCACTGCTGTCCATTGTGCGGAGGTGCTGTCCCACCTCCCGAACTGGATGCCGTTGGCCAAGGTAGTGGTCGCCTGCCCGACCGTTGTTGTGCCGTTCAGGGCGTAGGTGACGTAACTGTTCACATCCTTTCCGGCATAACGGTCAATATAAGATGGATTAGGCAGTGCATTGTTCAGGTCCGCCGGTTTCGCGATCAGGGTGCCCATCTGAACGAAGGGGCTCAGGTAACTCGAGCTATTTGTTACGAGCGCCATTGCCAAGTCGCTTTGCACATAAGGTGCGGTTGCAACCGGCACCGGTGCCGGAGCAGGAGTTACCCCAGGAGTAATTACCTGCCCCCCAGCGGTGGTACCCGTGCCTGAGACAAGATTCAGTGTCGTTCCCCCTGCCGTAAGCGTGGTGGTGGTCTGGACTTGTAGTCCGGTTGGCGGCGCAATGATTTCAGCCGTCGTGGTGGCCGCTATCGTCGAAGTGGCGGCGGTGGGAGCTCCACCTGTGCTGGGGGCGGCTGCATCCACTACCGCAGTCTCGCGGACAGGAGCCTCTTCGCCGGCTGCGCCGCCTTCTGCTGCTTCAGCCTTGGCTTCCTCTTTCTTGCCTTCTTCCTTGCCGCTTTTGGCGGCTTTTTCTTCCTGCTTGGCTCCGGCCTTCTCTTCCTTTTCTTCTTTCTTCTCGACCTTGGCACCAGGTGCAGGCGCCTCACCAACCGTGAACACATTGGTGTTCACCGGCTGCAATTGCGGCATCTGGTTCATGCCACCCGCAAAGCCCATCTGGTTGGGCTGCACGAAGATCGTGCCCTTATCGGTGGTCATGCTCGTTTCGCCGACGTTCACCTTGTTGTAGGCTCCAGTCGGCGCCATCTGCGCCAGCGGGCTCCCCGGCGCAATGACAAAGGTCTCATGATCCGTTCCGCGGATGCCGATGGTTGCCGCCGGGGTGGTGATCCTGTAATTCTGCTTGTTGATGCGGCCGATCAGGCCGGTTACCGCGCGAAAGCCGCCCTTGAACAGGGAAAAGAAGCCCTTCTCGCTGCCGTCTTCCTTGCCGGCAAAGACGAACTGGTCGAATTTCAGCCTGGTGTCTTCGCGCACCGCGACGAAGCCGCCGTCCTGCATCTTGATCTGTGCAGAGGATTTCTGCGCGGAGGTCAGTGTGTCGCCTTCATTGATCGCATCGCCCTTTTGTGCCGGGCGCGACTGTCCTGCCGTGTTGGTGACCTGCACGTCGCCGTTGACGAACTGCACATGCCCGGCTACGGCAGCATAAACCGGGGATGCCGCTGTGAAACAAACAACGGATAGCCCCAGGCAAGCGAGTAGTTTGTTAATTTTCATGATGGCACCTCAAGCAAAGATGGTTACCTGAAATCACGGCGGATGGTCAGTGAAACGTCCGCGCGATCGAAGCTATACAAGGAAATGTTGGAATTTTTTCTGGAAAAAATAACTTGCGGCCTGACCGACCAGAGCTTGTCCAGCCGCCAGTTTGCCGCCACGGTCAGGTCATAAAGCTGTTCGCTGCGGTTGGCCATGATCAGGTTGTTCAGTTTGCCGTAGTGCGCAGATTGCCAGCCCAGGCTGGCAATTCCGTCCAGTTGTTCGTAAAAAGTGGCCTGTCCGCCAATTCGCAATCCCTCGAAGCGCTTCTTGCCGTCGGTGCGGCCGCCGTCGGGCAGGCCGGGGGAGATGACCGGTGCGACATCCAGTTCCTTGCCGGCATAAATGCTGCCAAACAGGGCCTGCTTGCCATCCGCCATAATGTGCACCCACCCGGCGCCAACCACAGCCTGATTGGTGTCACCCTCGATGCGCGCATCCGTCGTCGGGGAGGTCGGCTGGACGCCGGCAGCACGGTTCTGTCCATATTGCGCAAATGCGCTCATCTGGTTGGCCGGGCTGAATACATGTTGCCATTCCGCGCTTAGGCCGACCGAATCGCGGCGCATGGAGTTGGCGGTGTAATACTGTCCGCCAGTCAGCGTCAGTTTGTAGGCATTCTGCTCCTCGGCGTAGATTGCTCCTAAGCGGGCATCGGTGCTGACCGTGTCATAGGCGGTCTGGGTCATGTTGCCGTGCTGGCGCAGGTCGGCGCCGGCAAACACCCCCCAATTGCCGTTCAGGTTGTGGCTGATTTCGGCGCCAGCATTGACGCCCTCGTAAGTGCCGCTCAGCTTGGCGGCCGGCGGCAGTTGATTGCCGGGGAAGAAGCCGATCCACGGCGAAGTCGGGGCGAACGTAAAGGTTTGGGTGCTGCTGTTGGCTATGTTGCTGTCATGCCCCACGGTGCCCTCGACATAGCCGCTGATGCGTGTCTGCTTGGCCTGTTCTGCGGCCACAATGGCATCCAGATATTTCTGGATGGTGATGCGCGCCGCCTCAGGCGGGTTTTGTTTCAATACTTCCTGAAATTCGGTTTGGGCGCGCGGCAGATCGCCGAGCTGGTAATAGGCGCGCGCCATGTCCAGGCGCGCTCCGGCAAAATTCGGATCAACGGCCAATACCCGCTCGAAGGCGAGTGTCGCCTTGTCCGGCTTGCCGCTGTCCAGTGCGGCGATGCCGAGCAGGTAGTCGAAGCGCACCTCGCCGGAACGCTCGAACTCCAGAGGCTCCAGCAATGCGTAAGCATCGGCCGGCTTGCCGTTCTTCATCATTTCTTCGGCATCCCTGATGGGTTTCTCGCGCGCTTCGATCTCTGCACGTTTGGCTTCTGCTTCGGCCTGCTTTCTGGCTTCTGCTTCGGCACGCTGACGCGCTTCCTGTTCGGCTTTGGCGCGCGCTGCCGCTTCGCGCTGCGCCTGCAAGGCGCGTGCGCCCGGCTTTGCGGCTTTTTTGGCGGCAGGCTTGGCCTTTTTGGTTACGGCCTTCTTGGGAGCCCCTTGGGGTTCAGCCTGTGCAACAGTGCCCGCCGCCATCAAGGCTCCGAATACTCCGCAACACACCCATTGCACCAGCTTCATGTTTGCTGCCTCCCTTATTGATTACTAGTCGCAGTATCTACTCCTCGTGCGGCATGGTCAATACGCCAAAAGGCCTAGTCTAGATGAACCCCTTTTCCGCAAACGACAGGGTTTGCCCGCCTGCCACCACGAAGTGATCCAGCACGCGCACGTCAACCAAACCGAGGGATTGTTTCAACGCGGTCGTCAGGAGCTGGTCGGCCTGGCTCGGCTCGGCGACGCCGGAAGGATGGTTGTGCGCGAGGATCACGGCGGCGGCATTGTGCGCCAGCGCACGCTTGACCACCTCGCGCGGATAGACGCTGGTCTGGCTGAGTGTGCCGTGGAACAGCTCCTCCGAAGCGATCACGCGATGCTGGGTGTCGAGGAACAGCGCCAGAAAGACTTCCTGCTGCCGGCCGCCGAGCAGCAGCCGCAGGTAGTCGCGTACCGCGCGCGGCGAGCAGAGCGCATCGCCGCACTGCATTTCCTCCTGCAGCGCGCGCCGTGACATTTCCAGCACGGCCTGCAGTTGCGCGAATTTCGCCTGCCCCATGCCGTGCGTTTCGCAAAATTCCTTTTCGCAGGCGGCGAACAGTTTGGTGAGGCTGCCGAAGCGGGTGAGCAGCTCGCGTGCCAGATCCACCGCGCTCTTGCCGGTCACGCCGGTGCGCAGGAAGATCGCGAGCAATTCGGCATCGGATAATGATGAAGCGCCGCGCTGAAGCAACTTCTCGCGCGGACGTTCGCCCTCTGGCCAGTCGGTGATTGCCATGACCACCTCGCTTTCTTGCCAAACTTTCTTGTAAGATGCGCGGCATTATGAAACAAGAACCCGCAAAACGCATCCTGCTCGGCATTACCGGCGGTATTGCGGCCTACAAGGCCGCGGAACTGTTGCGTCTGCTGATGAAGCAGGGGATGGAGGTGCAGATCGCGATGACCGAGGCAGCGTGCCGCTTCATTACACCCACAACCATGCAGGGACTGTCCGGCAGGCCGGTACTTACCAGCCAGTGGGACATGGGTGCTTCGAACGGCATGGCGCATATCAGCCCTAGCCGCAACGCCGATGCGATCGTAATCGCTCCCGCAACGGCGGATTTCATCGCCAAGCTGGCGCATGGCCTGGCGGACGATTTGCTTTCCACGCTGTGCGTGGCGCGCAACTGCCCGCTGCTGGTCGCTCCGGCGATGAACCGTGAGATGTGGCAGAACGCCGCGACGCAGCGCAACATTGCGCAGTTGCTCGCCGACGGCGTGCGCGTGCTCGGTCCCGACTGCGGGATGCAGGCCTGCGGCGAAGAGGGCATGGGGCGCATGCTTGAGGTAGAGCATCTGGCGCAGGACATCGTGGCATTTTTCCAGCCCAAGCTGCTGCTCGGCAAAAAAATCCTGATCACCGCCGGGCCGACCTACGAGGCGATCGACGCGGTGCGCGGCATCACCAACCGCAGTTCCGGCAAGATGGGCTATGCCGTCGCGCAGGCCGCGCTGGAGCAGGGCGCGGAAGTGGTGCTGGTGTCCGGCCCGGTCGCGCTTGCCAGGCCGCAGGGCGCGAACTGCATCGATGTGGTGAGTGCCGCGCAGATGTTCGAGGCTGTGCAACAACGCGCCGGCGATTGCGATATTTTCATCGGTGTGGCGGCGGTCGCGGATTATCGCGTCGCGCAACCGAGCGAGCAGAAGATCAAGAAAAGCGTGGCACCGCTCACGCTGGAACTGGTGCTCAATCCGGACATTTTGGCGTATGTCGCCGGACTGCCGAACCCGCCGTTCTGCGTGGGTTTTGCCGCCGAGAGCGAGAATCTCGCGCAGTATGCCGAGCAAAAACGCTGCGTGAAGAATCTGCCGCTGCTGGTGGGTAATTTCGCGCAACAGGCCATCGGCAGCGACGAAAACGAACTGGTGCTGTTCGATGACAGCGGCAGCCATGTCTTGCCGCGCGCAGGCAAGCTGACGCAGGCCAGGCTATTGATGCAACACATTGCGCAACGCTATGAAGGAGCAAGCAAATGAAGCACATCCCGGTGGATGTAAAGATCCTCGATTCCCGTCTGCATGAAAGCATGCCGGGCTACGCCACCTCCGGTTCGGCGGGGATCGACCTGCGTGCGTGCATCGACCGGGATATGGTGATCCAGCCCAAGCAGTGCGAGCTGATTCCCAGCGGCATCGCCATCCACCTTCGCGATCCAGGCTATGCCGCGATGATCCTGCCGCGCTCCGGCCTGGGGCACAAGCACGGTGTCGTGCTCGGCAACCTGGTCGGCCTCATCGATTCCGACTATCAGGGGCAGATTTTTGTCTCGCTGTGGAACCGCAGCCAGACACCCTTTACCTTGGTGCCGATGGAGCGCATGGCGCAACTGGTGATTGTGCCGGTCATGCAGGCAAAGTTTAATATCGTGGAGGAGTTTTCGTTGAGCGAACGCGGCAGCGGCGGCTTCGGCAGCACCGGCAAGCATTGACCCGTCCTAAAATAGGTTGACACCTGTGATGACGGATTGGCCGGCTTGATTGCTGGCCAACATAGACGCCCGATGAACCTCATCGGGCGTTTTCAATTGTAGCGAGAGATGGGGGTGCTCGGTGTTGTAAATCGCAATGGATTGACTGACCATGCGCCGGGCCTGAGCCAGATCAGACGGCTTCTGGAGCAGGAACTCCTGCTTGAGAATGCCGTTGACCCGTTCCGCCAAGGCATTCTGGTAGCAGTCGTAGCCGTCCGTCATTGAGCAGATCAGCCCGTGTTTATGATGAATGGCCTGGTACTCGTCGGCACAGTACTGGATTCCCCTGTCCGAATGATGGATCACCGGTTGGCTTCTACAACGCCCTTTCAGCGCCATCTTCAAGGCCTGGCTGACTTGGGCCGTGTGCAGGCTGTCATGGACGTGGTAACCCACGATCTTGCGTGAGTAGGCATCGGTGATCAGGCTCAGGTAGACACAGCGTTCGCGGGTGGGCAGATAGGTGATGTCCGCAACCCAGACCTGCTCGCTCGCTTCGGCACGAACCTGCTCCGGACCGGCTTTGAGCAAGTTGGGATGGCGCCGGAAACGATGGTGGCTGTGCGTCGTCTTGTGGTATGCCCGTCGCGGGAGCAGCAACAGGCGCGCACCGCGCAAAAGATTGAACAGCGCATCCCGGCCAATGCCAAGGCCGTGGGCGTCAAGCTCGGGGCCTATCAGGTGGTGCAGCTTGCGCGTCCCCAGCCGGGGCTGGCGCAGGCGTTTTGCCCTGACCAGTTCCAGCACCGTTTCGTGCTTCGCTTCTTCCTGCGCCCGGCGATGTTGCCACTGGTAATGTGCCTGCCGGCTGATCCCCATGTAGCGGCAAACCCTCGACACGTTCAGTCCTTCAACGGACTTTTGCGCGAGGACTTGCCCACAGGCTTTTTTACGACGCGGACTCCATAGTCTTGCTTCAGAACATCGATCACCGCTTCGAAGAATTGGGCTTTCTCCCGCGCCTCCTTGAGCTGGACTTCCAACTCCTTGATCCGCTGTTCCGGCGTCAGCCCTTGGCTGCCGGCTATTTGGGCTTGGTTACTCATACGACCGTATGATGCCATCGCTCCCCAGTTCTGGCGACCGTGCTTGCGCAACCAGACCATGACGGTCGATCTCCCCTGAATCCCGTAACGGTCCTGCGCCTGTTTGTAGGTCAGTTCGCCTTTTTCCACTTGCTCGACTACTGCCAGTTTAAAAGCCAGCGTGTAATCTCGCTGCGTTCTCTTAACTCCTGCTCCCATCTGACTTCCCCTTTTCCTGGTCGAAAAGGCGTCAACTTCTTTCAGGACGAGTCACA
>JAHQXD010000002.1:478285-507913 GCA_019449655.1 Ferrigenium straubiae
TGACTTCCCCTTTTCCTGGTCGAAAAGGCGTCAACTTCTTTCAGGACGAGTCACATTAAAAACAAAGGCCCGCAAAGCGGGCCCGTCAAACTTCATCAAACAGCCGGACTTAACGCTCGAGATTCAGTTCCACCTCAGTATTGTCGCCCTTGCGCACCGACACTTTCTCGGTGACCATCTTGTAGCCTTCCAGCTTCACGCTGATTGCATGCACGCCAGGCTCCATTTCCAGACGCAACGGCGACATCCCGTAATATACCCCGTCCAGATACACCTTGGCGCGCTGCGGGTTGGTATTCACCAGCAGCAATCCAGACGTGGCGCTGGCGCGCGGCGTGTAGGCAGACGGAGGAATGTCGCCAGCCGGCTGCGCGCCATAAGCCGGTATCGCGGCGGGCGAGACACTTCTGGCAGCAGCAGGAGCGGTATAGACCGTTACGCCGGGAATCGGCTTGGTGCCGGCAGTCAGATTGAACAGTTCCGGTCGTGATGCCATCAACGATGCGCTGATCGCTTCCACGGCCTTGGTGGTGGCAATGCGCAACTCCTTGTTCAGGTAGGCGACCACGTCGTCCTTGTTGTTGCCGGAAACACCGGCAAACCGGTCGTTCTTTTCCATCACCATGCCCGACCATACCACCTTTCCGGTAGCCACGTCCTTCAGGGTGGTCTCAATCGCAATGTTGATCTCATCGCGCTCCTTGACGTTCAGGGTCAGGTCCTTGATGACCCCGGTCACTTCGAACAGGGCATTGGCAGCGCTGCTGCCTTCCAGCACCTGGTAGCCTTCCCCATCGAAGCGTTTCTTGACGGCTGTCGTAACGATATTCGCGATTTCCTGATCGAGCAGCAACTGATCTCCATCCACGCCGCGGACACGCTGCGTGGTTATCCCGAGTAAGCGGGGATTGCCCTGCTTGCGCTGATCGGCATATTTGTTGACGCGCATTGTGGCGCCATATTTGAGTAAAGGTCCGGAGCTGTCGCCGGACGTCTTCGTTCCGCTTGTGGTGCTAAGCGTACTGCTCGTGCTACTTGTATTGTCGTTGCCATTGAACCAGCCGACGACTGAATCCTTGGTATTTTTGACGGTAGAACACCCGGTAACCGTAAACAACAGCCCAACCAGCGCGGCATGCCGCAACAATCGACTCATGAATCTTATCCTTCAATCAAGTTTAACTACGTACTCGTTCCCGAAACATGTGGCGTTATTTATTGGAGGCTGGGAGGTAACGAACCAGTTCGTTGAGCGCCATCCTGTAAACATCACGCTTGAATTCAATTACGGCATTGATGTCCAGCCAGTAATCGTTCCAGCGCCACGCATCGAATTCTGGATGCGTGCAGGCGCGCAGACAGACATCGCAATCACGACCAACCAGGCGCAGCAAAAACCATATCTGCTTCTGCCCGCGGTAACTACCGCGCGATTCGCGCTTGTTCCATCCCTGCGGAACCTCGTAACGCATCCAGTCGCGGGTGCGTCCGAGAATTTTCACATGTTCCGGCATCAAGCCGACTTCTTCGCGCAACTCGCGGTACATCGCCTGTTCCGGGGTTTCGCCATGCTGTATGCCGCCTTGCGGAAACTGCCACGCGTGCTGCCGCACCCGCTTGCCCCAGAACACCTGATTCTTGTCGTTCGTGATAATGATGCCGACATTCGGGCGGTAGCCGTCTCGGTCGATCATTTCCCACTCTATTCAGTTAATTCCAATTCGTGGATTCTTTCACATTTCCGGGTTGTTGGAAAGCGAGTCGGCGGCGCTCAATCTGCATAGCGGCGGGAAAAAGCGGAATATTTGATCCGGGTGAAGGTGCGGCAGGGGAGTATCGCCCCGGCATGGCTAACCTTTCGGTAATGCCGCCACGCCCGCTGCCGCGATCTGCCCGTCCTGGAACGAGCGTACGCCGCTGATGCCCAGGCCGCCCACGATGATGCCATCGATTTCCAGCGGGACGCCGCCTTCGGCAGGAATCACGCCGGGCAGGGCAAGGTGAATCAGACGGCCGCCCAGCACGGCATCTTCCGAAGCCTTGGTGGGGCGCTGGAACGCGACGGCGGCATGGGCCTTCCGGATTGCCGTTTCCACGCTGCCGAACTGGGTGTCGTGGCCGCGTTGCAGATAGAGCAGATGCCCGCCATCGTCCACGACGGCGATGACCACGCGCCAGTCATTGCGTCGCGCTTCGGCCTCGGCCGCGGCCGCGACGCGCTTGGCGTCCTCCAAGGTGAGCACCGGCTTGTCGGCCACGATCAGTTGCCGCCCAACACTGCGAAAATCTGGTCGCGGATAGCCTCCACACTGCCCACCCCCTGAATGTTTGCGTACTTCGGCGCTTTTGCGTCGCCGGATTTCGCCCAAGCGGAGTAGTAATCGACCAGCGGTTTGGTCTGGTCGTGGTAAACGTTGAGGCGTTTGAGCACCGTTTCTTCCGCATCGTCGGGGCGCTGCACCAAGTCCTCACCGGTGAGGTCATCCTTGCCGGCCGCCTTGGGGGGATTGAATACAGTGTGGTAGGTGCGCCCGGAGGCCAGGTGCACGCGGCGTCCGCTCATGCGCTTGATGATCTCGCTGTCCGCCACCTCGATTTCCACCACGTAGTCAATCGGGATGCCGGCATCCTTCATCGCCTGCGCCTGCGGGATGGTGCGCGGAAAACCGTCGAACAAAAAACCGTTGGCGCAGTCGGCATCCTTGATACGTTCCTTCACCAGGTTGATGATGATGTCGTCGGAGACCAGGCCGCCGGCATCCATCACCTTCTTGGCCGCGATGCCGAGCGGTGTGCCCGCCTTGACCGCCGCGCGCAGCATGTCGCCGGTGGAGATTTGCGGGATGTTGAATTTCTCCTTGATGTAATTGGCCTGTGTGCCTTTGCCTGCGCCCGGTGCGCCTAGCAGTATCAGTCTCATTTTTTGTTCTCCTCGGGTTTGATGGTTGCGGCAAAAGCTTGCCGTGCTGCATGTAAATCCTGTTCGGTGTCCACGCCGGCCGGCGGTGCCTCGCCGGTCACGAACACGCCAATCTTGTGGCCATGATACAGCGCGCGCAACTGTTCCAGTGCCTCGAAGCGCTCGATTGCCGCCGGGGCAAGCCGGCCGTAGGCGCGCAAAAAGCCCACGCGATAGGCATAGATGCCGATATGGCGCAGCACCGGCAGGTCGGCGGGCAGCGGCTGTTGCTGCGCGAATGCATCGCGCGGCCAGGGAATTGGCGCGCGGCTGAAATACAGCGCGTTGCCGTCCTTGTCGAGCACCGCCTTGACGATGTTCGGGTTGCGCAGCGAGGCTTCGTCGTGGATGGGGTGGCAGGCCGTGGCAATCGCGCATTCCGGGTGATCGTGCAGGTGTTCGGCGACGGCGCGGATCAGCGCAGGCGGGATCAGCGGCTCGTCACCCTGCACGTTCACCACGATGGTATCGTCCGGCCAGCTATGCTGTTCCGCCACCTCGGCGATGCGGTCGGTGCCGCTGGCGTGGGTATCCCTGGTCAGGCAGGCCTTGAAACCGTGTTCGTGCGCTACGTTGGCGATGGTGTGATGGTCGGTGGCGATCCATATCTGCTGCGCGCCGCTTTGCGCAGCCTGTTCGGCAACCCTTACCACCATTGGCTTTCCGGCAATCGGCAGCAGCGGTTTGCCGGGCAGCCGAGTGGAAGCATGGCGCGCCGGGATGACGACGTGGAAATCGGTCATCAAAACCTACTGCGCGGCTCGATAGCGGCGTTGCGCGGTGCTCGCTCCTCGCCTACCCATGAGGTATGCCTCGTTCGCTGCGCTCCGTGCGCCTTGCTCTCGAACCGCTCGCTACGGTTTTTTTTGGTGTTCATTTTATATTTTCGGCTTCTTCGGCGGTCAGTTTGCGCGCCTCGTCGGCCAGCATCACCGGAATATCGTCTTCGATTTTGAAGGCCAGCCGGTCGGCCTTGCAGATCAGTTCCTGCGCGGCCTTCTGATAGGCCAGCGGGGATTTGCACAGCGGGCAAACGAGGATATCAAGCAGTTTTGTGTCCATGGGGTTCTATCTTTCGCAGTATATGGTCGACCAGGGCCGGGTCGATCTGGGCATCCACGCGCAACACCCAGTATCGGGCGTCGGCGAATGCGGCGCATTTTACCGCATCTTTTTCGGTGAGGAGTATCGCGCCGCAATCGGCAAAGGCGAGGTCGGCTCTGGAATAGGGGTGATGGTCGGGAAAGGCGTGCGGCGTGCAGGGGATCCCCAATGATTGAAGATGGCTGAAAAAGCGTTGCGGATGCCCGATGCCGGCCACGGCGTGATTGTTGAGCAAACGAAAATGCTCGGCGGCAGCCGTCTTGCCGGGCTCGAGCAGGTTGTAAAAAATCTCTCCCGACAGGCGCATCGCATACTGGTCTGCCGAAGGCTCTCCGCCGTTCGCCACTACCGCATCCACATTTTGCAAGCGCGCTGCCGGCTCACGCAGCGGACCGGCGGGGAGCATGAAGCCGTTGCCGAAGCGACGTTCGCCGTCGACGACCGCGACCTCTACGTCGCGTTGCATGCGGTAGTGCTGCAGGCCGTCGTCGCACAGCACGACGTCGCACTGCGGATGTGCGTGCAGCGCGGCCTGTGCGGCGGCGGCACGGTCTTTGCCGATCCACACCGGGCAGAGCTTGCGCCGCGCCATCAGCAGCGGCTCGTCGCCCACTTGTTGCGCATCGCCGTCTGCATCGACCTGCTGGGGCCGTTGCGCGGCGCCGCCGTAGCCGCGGCTGACGATGAGCGGATGCCGGCCGCGCTCGACAAGCTGCTGCGCTAGGGCAAGAGTGAGCGGGGTCTTGCCGGTTCCGCCAACGCTGATGTTGCCGACCACGATGACCGGCACGGGCAATTTATAACTGGGCAGCATGCGGATGCTGTACAGGATGCGGCGCAATGCCACCAGCGCGCGAAACAGCAGGCTGAGCGGGAAAAGAATCAGGTGCAGCGGGGTGATGCGGTACCAGTGGCGTTCCAACCAGTGCACGTTACTTGGACTGGCTCTGCGTGGTGAAGGTAATGCGTCCATACCCCGCCAGGCGCGCAGCTTCCATCACGTTGATCACGGACTGGTGCGGAGTCTTGGCGTCGGCATTGATGACGATGGTGGGGTTGGCCTGGTCACCTGCGGCATTTTTCAGGGAGGCGGCCAGGGCATCCACGCCGGAAAAGGGCAGCCCCTGGTTGTTGATGGCGTAGTGCTCCGAAGCGTCTATTGCGATGTTGATCGGCCTGGCCGCTTCGGCGACCGTTTCGCCGCCGGCCTGCGGCAGGTTGATCTGCAGTTCGGAGAACTTGGCGTAGCTGGTGGTCACCATCAAAAAGATCAGGATCACCAGCAGCACGTCGATCATCGGAATCAGGTTGATCTCCGGCTCTTCACGGTTGCGCCCGCGTCGGAAATGCATGATGGACTAACCCTTGCGCTGGCCGTGCACGATTTCCACCAGCTTCACCGCCTGCTGCTCCATTTCGATGGACAGGCTGTCTATCTGGGCGCGGAAGTGCCGGTAAGCAATCATGCTGGGAATCGCCACGATCAGGCCGAAGGCCGTGTTGTACAGGGCCACCGAGATGCCATGGGCGAGCACCGTTGGGTTGTTGCCCACCGCGGTTTGCGAGCCGAAAATTTCAATCATCCCCACCACGGTGCCAAACAGCCCCAGCAGCGGGCTGATGGAGGCGATCGTGCCCAAGGTAGTCAGGAAGCGCTCCAGGTCGTGAGTGACTGCCCGCCCCGCCTCTTCAATGGATTCCTTCATCACCTCGGGCGCACTTTTTATGTTCTTGAGGCCGGCGGCGAAGATGCGTCCCAGTGGCGAACTTTCGGCCAGCCTGGCCAGCATGCCTTCGCTGACGCCGCGTTGCTTGAGTTCCTTGATGACTTCATCCAGCAGGGCAGGGGGGGCGATGCGGTTCGCACGCAGGAAAACCGAACGCTCGATGATCAGGCCGACTGCTATGATGGATGCGAGGATCAGGAACCAGATCGGCCAGCCGGCCGCTTCTACGATTGCAAACACGCGGACTCCCCAAATGTGCTTAAATAAAATGAGCTACAAATTTCAGGCCGCAACTGTATCTTGTCGCATGGAGTTGAGCAACATTTCTCCGGGGTTGCTTCTGCCATATTTTGCTAACTTGCCTATCGATAAAGAGTATTTTTGTTTACCCACAAAATCTGTGGATAACTTTGTGGATGATTCCTGTGGGTGATGCATTAAGGTGGCGTGCGATAAGGATTTTCCTTACTTTGCCTATTTTTTGTGTGGCGGTAAAATCAATATAAAACAATTGCTTAGTGTAAGTGTGGAGCCCTGTGGTAGGGGAAAACCTTAGGAAGTGGCGAATTTGCTGGTTTTGTGGATTATTCCGGGATGTCAATATGTCCGTAGGCCTATTTTGTGAAGAAAAAAACTGCGTCTTGCGTGTCGCGGAACTCAACTTTGCAATCAAGAAGTTGCTGGAGTCAGAGGTACCGTTGCTGTGGGTGCGCGGCGAAATTTCCAACCTGGTGAAGGCCGCTTCCGGCCATTTTTATTTTTCGCTGAAGGACGACCAGGCGCAGGTGCGCTGCGTGATGTTCCGGCACAAGAACCAGTTGTTGAGTAATCCAGTCGCCAATGGTCAGCAGGTCGAAGTCTTGGCCGTCGCCACGTTGTACGAGCAGCGCGGCGATTTTCAGCTCACTGTCGAGCAGATGCGCCCCGCGGGGCTGGGTGTGCTGTACGAGCAATTCGCGCAACTCAAGCAGAAACTGGAAAACGAGGGGCTGTTCGCTGCCGGGCGCAAGCGTGCGCTGCCCGCTTTTCCCAAGCGCATCGGCATTATCACCTCGCCCCAGGCTGCCGCGTTGCGCGATGTGCTGACCACCCTGAAGCTGCGGCTGCCGAGCGTGCCGGTGATCCTGTATCCCGCGCCGGTGCAGGGTACAGGCAGTGCGGAAAAGATTGTGGCAGCCATCGCGACAGCCAATCGGCGCGCAGAATGCGACGTGCTGATCGTCTGCCGCGGCGGTGGCAGCATCGAAGACCTGTGGGCGTTCAACGAAGAAGTTGTCGCGCGCGCCATCGTCGCCAGCGAAATTCCCGTCGTCAGCGGCGTGGGCCACGAGACCGACTTTACCATCGCCGACTTCGCCGCCGACGAGCGCGCCCCGACCCCCACTGCAGCCGCGCAGCGCGTCGTACCGGATCGCCATGCCCTGCTGAGGAGCTTGCGCGACACGGCGCAACATCTGCAACGCGCGCAGCGCAACCGCCTGCAGAATGCGATGCAGGCAGTGGACTATCTGCAGCGCCGCCTCGTGCATCCCGCACAACAGTTGCAGCGCCAGACGCAACAACTGGGCCAACTGCAGCGGCGATTGCAGAGAGCACTGACTTACCGCAGGCAACAGCAATTCTGGCAATGGCAATCGCTGGCACGGCGCCTGCACGCGGCGGGCAGCGACTTTGCGCGCTTGCGCGACCAGCAGTCCAATCTGGCGCAACGGCTGACCAAGGCGATGCGTACGGTACAGGTGCAACGATTGGGGCGGGCGGATAATCTCGCGCAGCATCTGATCCTGCTCGATCCGCAGCGGGTATTGGCGCGTGGTTACAGCCTGGTGCAGGATGCGAACGGCGGGGTGGTGGCGGATGCGGGGAAGGTAGCGGTGGGGGCGGAGCTGCGCATTACCTTTGCCAAAGGCTGGGTGCGGGCAGAGGTAAAGGAGCGTGGCGAATCATAAGAGGCCGTTCGCACTGAGCTTGTCGAAGGGCGTTTTCCAAACATCAAAACAAAACCGCCGGGCAACCCCCGGCAAGCATGCGCGCCGTTCCCCACTGCGGTATCATCCCGCCCTCGCAAATCCGCCATTCAGCTCAATCGCAATGACATCCGCAAACTTCATCGACCTCCCCCCTCTGCTGACCGCCCACGGCACGATCACGCTGCCCGGCTCCAAGAGCATCTCCAATCGCGTGCTGCTGCTGGCCGCGCTGGCCGAAGGGACGACTGAAGTACGCGATGTGCTGCTGTCCGACGATACCGGGCGCATGCTGGATGGCCTGCGCGCTCTGGGGGTCGGCGTGGAGCAACTCGATAAACATATTTTCAGGGTGCAGGGTTGCGGCGGCAACTTTCCGGTCAAGCAGGCAGAACTGTTTCTCGGCAACGCCGGCACTGCATTCCGTCCGCTGACCGCGGCGCTGGCCTTGTCCGGCGGGCATTACAAGCTGTCCGGCGTGGCGCGCATGCATGAGCGGCCGATCGGCGATCTGGTGGATGCGTTGCGCCAACTGGGAGCGGACATTCGTTATCTCGGCAACGAAGGTTTCCCGCCGCTGGAAATTTTTCCGGGCAAGCCGGAGGGGGTCACCGCTCAGGTGCGCGGCGACGTATCCAGCCAGTTCCTTACCGGCCTGCTGATGGCGTTGCCATTACTGGGCCGCGAGGCCACGGTCGAAGTAGTTGGGGAGCTGATCTCCAAACCGTACATCGAGATCACGCTGGCGATGATGAGGCGCTTCGGAGTGAATGTACTTTACGATGACTCGAATCGTTATTGGGTAAATCCGAGCAGCCATCATTATGTATCGCCTGGTGTGATTCACGTGGAAGGAGATGCTTCTTCAGCCTCGTATTTCCTCGCGGCGGGCGCGATCGGCGGCGGGCCGCTGCGCATCGAGGGGGTGGGCAGCGACAGCATCCAGGGCGACGTGCGCTTCGCCGATGCGCTGGCGCTGATGGGCGCGCATATCACGATGGGGCCGAACTGGATGGAGGCGCGTGCACCGCTGCACGGCAGGCTCAAGGCCATCGACCTCGACTGCAACCATATTCCCGACGCGGCGATGACGCTCGCGGTCGCGGCGCTGTTCGCCGAGGGTACGACCACGCTGCGCAACATCGCGAGCTGGCGCGTCAAGGAGACCGACCGCATCGCGGCGATGGCAACCGAACTGCGCAAGGTTGGCGCGGCGGTGGAAGAGGGTGCGGACTTTATTCGCATCACCCCGCCCGCCTCTCGATCCTCGATCCTCAATCCTGCCTCAGGCGTAAACACCTACGACGATCACCGCATGGCGATGTGCTTCTCGCTCGCGGCATTCGGTGCTGCGGGGGTGCGCATCAACGATCCGGATTGTGTGGCCAAGACCTTTCCGGATTATTTCGCACGCTTCCGCGAGGTGGTGCAGGCCGTGCCGGTGATCGCGATCGACGGGCCTTCCGCCTCGGGCAAGGGTACGGTGGCGCAGCGCGTCGCCAGGGTGTTGGGCTTCCATTTTCTCGACAGCGGCGCGATGTACCGCCTGCTGGGGCTGGCTGCGGCGAAACGTGGCATCGCGCTGGATGCTGAATCGCAGCTGGCCCATTTGGCGGCGCAGATCGAAATCCGTTTTGAAGGGGAAAGCATCTGGCTGGACGGCGCGAAGGTGGGGGACGAGTTGCGCAGCGAGGAGGCGGGCGCCGCCGCCTCCAAAGTGGCGGCGCTGCCCCTGGTGCGCGCCGCGCTGCTGGAAAGGCAGCGCGCCTTCCGCCGCGCGCCGGGGCTGGTGGCCGACGGGCGCGACATGGGCTCGGTGGTGTTCCCGGACGCGGCCTTGAAGGTATTCCTGACCGCCAGCGCCGAGGCGCGCGCCGAGCGCCGCTATAAGCAGTTGAAGGAAAAAGGAATGAGTGCTAATATCGCCGCCCTTTTGCAAGATATCCGGGCGCGCGACGAGCGGGATTCCCAACGTAGCGCCTCCCCTTTGCAACAGGCACCTGATGCGAGTCTGCTGGACACTACCGCTCTGAACATCGAGCAGGCAGTTGCCGAAGTGCTCGCGCGTTACCAGGTGAAGAAATAGGCCCCGCCTGACCCTCCGTCTTGCGGGATCGCTAACCAACCCTCTGCAATGAACCTCTGTTCCGGGCAGAATTTTTCTTAGGTGTATCCGATGAACGCAACCGCAACTGCAGCCGCCGTACAAAACCCCGATAGTTTTGCCGCAATGTTTGAAGAAAGCCTGACGCGCAAGGAAATGCGCGCCGGCGAATTGATTACCGCACAAGTCGTGCGCATCGACCACAACGTGGTGGTCGTGAATGCCGGACTGAAGTCCGAAAGTTTGATCCCGGTCGAGGAATTCCTCGACGCGAAAGGCGAAATCGAAGTCAAGGCGGGCGATTTTGTCACCGTCGCAATCGAAGCGCTGGAAAACGGCTATGGAGAAACCAAGCTGTCGCGCGAAAAGGCCAAGCGCCTCGCTGCATGGCACGATCTGGAAGTGGCCATGGAAGAAGGCAAGATCGTGGAAGGCTTCGTCAGCGGTAAGGTCAAGGGCGGCCTGACCGCGATGGTCAACGGCATCCGCGCGTTCCTGCCGGGTTCGCTGGTGGACATCCGCCCGGTCAAGGACACCACGCCTTACGAAAACAAGACCATGGAGCTGAAGGTCATCAAGCTGGACCGCAAGCGCAACAACGTGGTGGTTTCGCGCCGCGCAGTGCTGGAAGCCAGCATGGGTGCCGACCGTGAAGCCATCATGGAAAACCTCAAGGAAGGCGCGATCGTCAAGGGCGTGGTCAAGAACATCACCGACTACGGCGCGTTCGTCGACCTGGGCGGCATCGACGGCCTGTTGCATATCACCGATCTGGCATGGCGCCGCGTGAAGCATCCATCCGAAGTACTGAATGTCGGCGACGAAGTCGAAGCCAAGGTGCTCAAGTTCGACCAGGAGAAGAACCGCGTCTCGCTGGGCATCAAGCAGATGGGCGACGATCCGTGGAACGGCCTTGCACGGCGCTACCCGCAAGGCACCCGCCTGTTCGGCAAGGTGACCAACCTGACCGACTACGGCGCGTTTGTCGAAATCGAGCAGGGCATCGAAGGCCTGGTGCACGTTTCCGAAATGGACTGGACCAACAAGAACGTTCATCCTTCCAAGGTCGTGCAGCTGGGCGACGAAGTGGAAGTGATGATCCTCGAGATCGACGAGCAGCGCCGCCGCATCTCCCTGGGCATGAAGCAGTGCCAATCCAACCCGTGGGACGATTTTGCGATCAACCACAAGAAGGGCGACAAGGTAAAGGGTGCGATCAAGTCCATCACCGACTTCGGCGTATTTATCGGCCTGGATGGCGGTATCGACGGCCTGGTGCATCTGTCCGACCTGTCGTGGAGCCAGCCCGGCGAAGAAGCCGTGCGCGGCTACAAGAAGGGCGACGAAGTCGAAGCCGTGGTATTGGCGATCGATGTGGAGCGCGAGCGCATCTCGCTGGGCATCAAGCAGCTGGAAGGCGATCCGTTCGGTGGCTTTGCCGCCAGCCATGAAAAGGGCGCAGTGGTCACCGGCAAGGTGAAATCGCTGGATGCCAAGGGTGCCGTGATTGCGCTGGAGGGCGACGTGGAAGCCTATCTGAAGGCCTCCGAAGTCTCCGCCGACCGCGTCGAAGACATCCGTACCCACCTGAAGGAAGGCGATAGCGTGACTGCCGTGATCATCAACGTGGACCGCAAGAATCGCGGCATCAACCTGTCGATCAAGGCGCTCAACAAGGCTGAGGAATCCGCCGCGATGCAGAAGCTTTCCGCTGAAAGCAGCGCGAGCGCCGGCACCACCAATCTGGGCGCATTGCTGAAGGCCAAGATGGGCGGCAGCAAGACAGACGCCTGAGTTTGAGGTATTGCCATGACCCGTTCCGATTTGATTGCCAGGCTCGCCGAGTTGCATCCGCAACTGCTGACCAAGGATGCCGAGTTTGCCGTTAAAGTGATTCTGGATACCCTGTCCTCCACGCTCGCGCGTGGCGGGCGAATCGAGATTCGCGGTTTCGGCAGCTTCGGCCTGAATTACCGGCCGCCGCGCCAGGGGCGCAATCCCAAGACCGGCGACAAGGTGAAAGTGCCGGCCAAGTATGTGCCGCATTTCAAGGCGGGCAAGGAATTGAGGGAGCGGGTCTGCCAGCAGAAGCCCTGATTCTGTATAGTACGGTTGAAGTGGCGGCATATCGCAAGGTATAGCCGCCTTTTTTTATGCTATCGTTGCGGGATACCTGAAACACCGCTGCGCTTGGTGATGCTGCGCTCGCTGCGTGTTGCAGGAATCTTGTTGTGATGGTTTTCGGGGTGGATGCCATGCGTTATCTCAATTGGATTTTGCGTGCGGTGTTGTTCGTCGTGCTGCTCGGATTTGCGGTCAAAAACGACCAGCCGGTCACGCTGCGCTATTTTTTTGGCTATGAGTGGCAGTCTTCGCTGGTGATCGTGCTGCTGATATTTTTTGCCGCGGGCGCGGCGGTCGGCGTGCTCGCGATGCTTACCAACGTGCTGCAGCAGCGCCGCGAGATCGCGCGCCTGAAGCGCGATCTCCGCGTCAAGAACAAGCTTGCCGGCGTCGGCGAAACGCAGCAGATCCCAATACAACCCTCCTGATAGTTTTTCGGTATGGAATTTGAACCCTGGATGCTGCTTATCTTCCCGCTGTTTTTTGGCATGGGATGGCTGGCCGCGCGTATCGACATCAAGGAATTGCTCTCGGAATCGAGCGCGCTGCCGCAATCGTATTTCCAGGGGCTGAACTTCCTGCTCAACGAGCAGCAGGACAAGGCCATCGAGGCCTTCATCGAGGTGGTCAAGGTCGATCCGCAAACCATCGAACTGCACTTCGCGCTGGGCAGCCTGTTCCGCCGGCGCGGCGAAGTGGATCGCGCCTTGCGCATGCACCACAACCTCGTGGACCGCGCCGATCTGGACGACGACAAGCGCCAGCAGGCGATTTTCGAGCTCGCGCAGGATTATCTGAAGGCGGGCATTTTCGACCGCGCCGAGAGCCTGTTCCGCGAACTGGGGAATACCCGCTACGCCAAGCCCGCGCTGGAATTCCTGCTGGAACTGTTCCAGAAGGAGCACGACTGGCTCAAGGCGATCGAGGTGGCACAGCGGCTGACGGAAGTATCCGGACAGTCCTATGGCAAGCTGGCGGCCTTCTTCTACTGCGAACTGGCGAGCGAGGAGATCGCGGATGACAATCCCGCCGCGGCGCGCGGCCATCTGCAGCAGGCGCTGGCTACTTATCCGAACGCGGTGCGCGCCACCATGATGCTGGGCGACATGGCGTCCGGCGAGGGCAGGCTCGAGGAGGCGATCGCCATCTGGAAGAACATCGAGGCGCAGGACGCGCAATACCTGCCGCTGGTCGCGGAGCGCCTGCTGAATGCCTGTCGCAGCCTGGATCGCGAGGCGGAGGGTATTGCGCTGCTGCGCGACTACTTAAGCAAATACCACTCGCTGGACCTGATGAACGTAGTGTTCGATGGCGTGCTGAAAAACGAGGGCTCGGGTTCCGCCTACCAGCTGGTGCGCGACGAGTTGCAGCGCAACCCGACCCTGCTCGGGCTGGACAAGCTGCTCGAGGCGCGGCTGCTGGAAGTGCCGATGGAGCGGCGCGCCGATGTCGAGTTGGTGAAGGATCTGGTGCACAAACGCACGCGCAACTTGGCCATGTATCACTGCGCCCATTGCGGTTTCAAGGCGCGCCAGTTCTACTGGCACTGCCCGGCCTGCCAGGCATGGGACAGCTACTCGCCGCGCCGCAGCGAAGAAACCGGTACCCCTCTATGAACCTGAAAAATACGCCTCACCACGAAGAACACAGAGAACACGAAGATTTCTTGTGGGGCTGTGCGATGTTTGGCGATCCCGGCAAGGTGAATCGACCTTTGGAAATGATGCATTGTTTTTCTTCGCGATCTTCGTGCTCTTCGTGGTTCAAATGAGGAATTTGGAATGAACGACCCGAAGATCATCATTGCGCTGGATTATCCCGCCGCCGCCCCGGCGCTTGCGCTGGCCGAGCGGCTGCAGCCTGCGCTGTGCCGCCTGAAAATCGGCAAGGAACTGTTCACCGCAGCCGGTCCGGCCTTGCTGGATCAACTCATGAAGCGCGGTTTCGAGATTTTTCTCGACCTGAAATTCCACGACATCCCCAACACTACCGCGCAGGCCTGCAAGGCCGCGGCTGCTCTCGGAGTATGGATGGTCAACGTGCATGCGCTGGGCGGACGCAAGATGCTGGAGGCGGCGCGCGAGGCGGTGGACAGCAGCGCACATCGACCGAAGCTGATCGCCGTGACCATGCTCACCAGCATGGCGCAGGAAGACCTCACCGGCATTGGCATCAGCGCCACGCCCGCCGAGATGGTGCTGCGCCTCGCTGTGCTGGCGCGCGACAGCGGGCTGGACGGCGTGGTGTGTTCCGCGCAGGAGGCCGCGCTGCTGCGCAAACAGTGCGGCAAGGATTTCTGCCTGGTGACGCCGGGCATCCGTCCGGCGCAGGCGAGCCTCGACGACCAGTCGCGCGTGATGACGCCGTTGGCCGCGCTGCAGGCCGGTTCCAGCTATCTGGTGATCGGCCGCCCGATCACCAAGGCGGCAGACCCCTTGCAGGCGCTGCTCGACATCAACAAGGAAATCGGAGAAGCGATATGAATCAGAAAAGCGCAGGGCGGCTATGACAGCGTTGCCCAAATTCGACGGCGCAAAAATCCTCGTAGTCGGCGACGTGATGCTGGACCGCTACTGGTTCGGCGACGTCAACCGCATCTCGCCGGAGGCGCCGGTGCCGGTACTCAAGGTCGAGCGCGTCGAGGAGCGTCCCGGCGGGGCGGCCAACGTGGCACGCAACATCGCCGCGCTCGGCGCGCAAATCACCCTGCTGTCGGTGGTCGGCGACGACGAGGCGGGTGCGTGCCTGGAGAAGCTGCTCAACCAGTACGGCAACCTCAGCGCGCTGCTGCACCGCGACAACACCATCTCAACCATCATCAAGCTGCGCGCCGTCGCGCGCCACCAGCAGCTGCTACGCATCGATTTCGAAACGCCGCCCAGCCACGAGGTGCTGAATGCGAAGCTGGCGGATTTCCGCATCAAGCTGCCGGGGGTGGACGTGGTGATCCTGTCCGACTACGGCAAGGGCGGGCTGGCGCATATCAGCGAGATGATCCGGTTGGCGCGCGCCGCGGGCAAGCCGGTGCTGGTCGATCCCAAGGGTGATGATTACGCGCGCTACCGCGGCGCGACGCTGCTCACGCCGAACCGCAGCGAATTTCGCGAAGTGGCGGGGAGCTGGAAGACCGAGGCAGAGCTCAACGCGAAGGCGGAAAAGCTGCGCACCGAATTGCAGCTCGACGCGCTGCTGGTCACGCGCAGCGAGGACGGCATGAGCCTGTACCGCGCCAACGAGGCGCTGCACGAGCCGACGCAGACGCGCGAAGTGTTCGATGTCAGCGGCGCGGGTGACACCGTGATCGCCACGCTGGCGGTGATGCTGGCGAGTGGCGCGGATCTGCCCGATGCGGTGCGCATCGCCAACCGCGCGGCGGGCATCGTGGTCGGCAAGCTGGGCACGGCGGTGGTGTCGCGCGAAGAGATCATTAAAGACATGGGTGAAATGTGAAAAGTGAAAGGTGAAATGCAGAAACCGCTTTTCGTTTCACCTTTCACTTGAACTGCGTAGCGGCGAGTCACTTTTCACGGTTCTTAAGGAGTAAATATGTACTACATCGTCACCGGCGCTGCCGGGTTTATCGGTTCCAACCTCGTCAAGGCGCTCAACGAGCGCGGCGAGAACAACATCATCGCGGTGGACAACCTCAGGAACGCCGACAAGTTCAGGAATCTGGCCGATTGCGAGATTGCCGACTACCTCGACAAGGAAGACTTCCTGAAGAAGCTGCAGGACGGCTTTTTCGACGGCTTGGTCAGGACGGTGCTGCATCAGGGCGCGTGCTCCAACACCATGGAGACCGACGGCCGCTACATGATGGACAACAACTACCAGTACACGCTGGAGCTGCTGAACTACTGCCAGAACGAAGAGGTGCCGTTCCTGTATGCCTCGTCCGCGTCGGTGTATGGCGGCGGCAAGGTGTTCAAGGAGAGCCGCGAATGCGAGGCGCCGCTGAACGTGTACGCCTATTCAAAGTTCCTCTTCGACCAGATCGTGCGGCGCCGCTGGCACAAGCGCAACGCGCAGATCGTCGGCCTGCGCTACTTCAACGTGTACGGCCCGCGCGAGCAGCACAAGGGGCGCATGGCCTCGGTCGCGTTCCACTTCTTCAATCAGTACCGCGCCGAGGGCAAGGTGAAGCTGTTCGAGGGCTGCGACGGCTACGCCAACGGCGGGCAGTTGCGCGACTTCATCTCGGTGGAAGACGTGGTCAAGGTGAACATGTACTTCCTCGACAATCCGCACAAATCAGGCATCTTCAATCTCGGCACCGGACAGGCGCAGAGCTTCAACGACGTGGCGGCAGCGACCATCAACGCGCTGCGCAACGCCGAAGGGAAGAATGCATTAAGCCTCGCCGAACTGCAGCAGCAAGGCCTGATCGAGTACACGCCGTTCCCCGAGGCCCTGCGCGGCAAATACCAGAGCTACACCCAGGCCGACATGACGGCGCTGCGCAACACCGGGTATGACCAGCCGTTCCTGACGGTCGAGCAGGGCGTGGCGAGGTATGTGGGGCAGATGCTCAAGTCGGTTTCCTGAATATGTATTCGTCCATAGAGAACTTCGTCGGCAACACGCCGCTGGTTCGGCTCAAGCGCATTCCCGGCGCTACCTCGAACGTCATCCTCGCCAAGCTCGAAGGCAACAATCCCGCCGGCTCGGTGAAGGATCGCCCCGCGCTGTCGATGATCATGCGCGCCGAAGCGCGCGGCGACATCAAGCCGGGCGACACGCTGATCGAGGCGACCAGCGGCAACACCGGCATCGCGCTGGCGATGGCGGCGGCGGTGCGCGGCTACAAGATGATCCTGGTGATGCCGGACAATCAGAGCGCGGAACGCCGCCAGACCATGCATGCCTTCGGCGCGGAGCTGGTGCTGACGCCGAAAGAGGGCAGCATGGAACTGGCGCGCGACACGGCAGAAAGGCTGCGCACCGAAGGGCGCGGCATCATCCTCGATCAGTTCGCCAATCCCGACAACCCGCTGGCGCATTACGAAGGCACCGCGCCGGAAATCTGGCGCGACACGCAAGGGCAACTCACGCACTTCGTCAGCAGCATGGGCACCACCGGCACCATCATGGGCTGCTCGCGCTACTTCAAGGAAAAAAATCCCAACATCCGGATCATCGGCGTGCAGCCCGAAGAAGGAGCGCAGATTCCCGGCATCCGCAAATGGCCGCCGGCCTACCTGCCGAAAATCTACGACGGCAGGAACGTGGACAGCCTGGAATACGTGAACCAGCAGGACGCAGAGGAAATGACGCGCCGCCTGGCGCGCGAGGAAGGCATCTTCTGCGGCATCTCCTCCGGCGGCGCACTCGCCGTGGCGCTGCGCATCTCGGAGCGGGTCGAGAACGCGACCATCGCGTTCATCGTGTGCGACCGGGGGGATCGCTACCTTTCTACGGGAGTGTTTCCGGCGTGATTCAGCCTTTAACTCATTTTATTTCGCCAAATCAAAAAACCCGCCAATTGGCGGGTTTTTGTTACTGCAACCAACAATGTTCAAAATAACATCAGAACTTATATGCTACCCCCAGCGACAAAACACTGATGTTGCCAGTGCCAGTCACTCCAGTGTTGTACCTATCCCAATCACCACGTACTGCAAAATTCTTGGATATGTCGTATTTGATGCCAAGGCCGTAGGTTAAGTCGGTTTTTGATTTGCTTGCGCCCAAAGTGGCTGTGCCGATGCCAGCCAAGGTCACTGCGGCGTTAGCATTGGAACGAACAGATGCAACACCCAATTTACCGATTGCTGAGAAAGAATTACCAAAGGGTAGTATACCGACAGCGCTAATATTCCATGCCTCTGCTTTATCAGTTTCAGTCGCTGTACCTGCCACGCCACCAACTGTACCAGTTGCCGAATATGAAATTTTCCCTAAGTCGATGTAGCCGCCCTCTACGGCAAAATTTTGGTTGATTTGATAGCCTGCTTGTAACTTGAATGCCGTAGGGTTGTTGCTTGCAGTTGAAACTACGCCGACTGCACCCGCATTTGTTAGTGCCGCATCAGTGGCAGCTTGTGGATAGCTAACTCGTGTCTGCCCAACTGATCCCAGCACATAAAACCCTTCATCTGTCGCCAGTGCAACACCCGAAACCGTTGCCATCGTTGCTGCAACACACAAACCTGCAAGTACCTTTTTCATGGTTATTTCCTTTTTTCGTAGTTGTATGAGCCACATAAAATACGCAAATCGTAAGTTTGCGGCGCGATATTACGGTTAACGTAAATTAAGAGTCAATATATCTTTCGGTCTATATATTTCGGCCTAGTCATATAGGCCATAGACTCCAAGCCTATGAATTTAGGCGAAACAATCAAAAATCTCAGGATTGCGCGACACTGGACGCAGGACGAACTTGCGTATCGAGCCAAGATAACTGCTGCAAATATTTCGCGTATCGAAACAGGAAAACATGGGCCAAGCACGCAGCTTCTTGAATCGCTAGCTTCCGTTTTTGGTATGAAAATGTATCAGTTGGTCGCGCTTGCGGAAGGTGAAAAACTTCCTGTCGCTTCGCCGGAATACGACTTCACCGAGCAGGCGTTGCTTCAGAATTTCCGCTCAATGACGCCGAAAGAACAAGAATTGTTCATGGCCATGGGCGAGCGTTTGGCCGAGCTGGGAGGAACGCCCCAGAAGCTGCCCTAAAAATTCGCGAGGAGGGATGGATGCAAGGCGCACGGAACGCAGCAACCGGAATGTACTAAAGGTACATGAGGATTGCGAGTACCGCGCAACGCCGCAGACGCCCTCCGCAGCAATTTTTAAAACTCCGCCTGCGCGAACTTCGGTTTCGATAGTGCGGGGTTTTGTGCGAAGTAGCGCTTCACGCCGCCGAGGATCGCGCTTGCGAGTTTCCCTTGGTAGCCCTCGTCGTTCAGGCGGCTCTCTTCGCTGGGGTTGCTGATGAAGGCAGTCTCGACCAAGATCGAGGGGATGTCCGGCGATTTCAGCACGGCGAAGCCGGCCTGCTCGACTTCGCCGCGGTGCAGGTCGTTGATTCCGCCCAGTTCGCCCAGCACATGCTTGGCCAGTTTCATGCTGTCGTTGATGGTGGCGGTCTGCGACAGGTCGAGCAGGGTGCGCGCGAGGTAGGGGTCTTTCACCGCGATGTTCACGCCGCCGATCAGGTCGGCCTCGTTTTCCTTCTTCGCCAGCCAGCGCGCCGCGGCGCTGGTTGCGCCGTGTTCGGAGAGCGCGAACACCGACGAGCCGCGCGCGGTCTTCTTGATGAAGGCGTCGGCGTGGATGGAGATGAACAGGTCGGCGTTCACCCGGCGCGCCTTCGCGATGCGCGCACCGAGCGGGATGAAGTAGTCGCCGTCGCGGATCAGCACGCCGCGCATGTTCGGCGTTTCTTCGACCAGCTTCTTCACCTTGCGCGCAATCGCCAGCGTGACATTCTTTTCGCGCGAGCCTTTCCGGCCGATCGCGCCCGGATCTTCGCCACCGTGTCCGGCATCGATGGCGACGATCAGGGTGCGCGCGCGCAACTCGGGGATATTTTTTGGCGGTGCGGCTTGCGCATCGGCTTTGCCGATGGCCGGCTTTGCAGCCGGCTCGGGCTTCTCCTCGGCGAACGATGCGATCGAGTCGGGTGGCTCTTTCGCGGATTCTGCGGCTGCGGGCGCGCTGGCGGCTTCCGGGGCGAGAGGCTGGGGCTGTTCGAGCAGGGCCATCAGCGGGTCGGCTGGCTGGGCGGGGTACACGTCCAGCACCAGGCGGTAGCCGTATTCGCCGACCGGCTTGAGGACGAAGAGCTGCGGCTTGGCCTCGCCCTTCAGGTCGAGGACGAGGCGCACCACGCCGGGCTTGAAACGCCCGACGCGCACGCTCTTTATGTAGGGGTCGTCTGCGCCGATCAGCCTGGTCAATTCGTTGAGCGCGCCGTCGGGTTCGACGTCTTCCAGATCGATGACCAGCCGCTCCGGGTTGCTCATGGTGAACATGTTGTGGCGGATGGCCTGTTTCGATTCGAGCGTCAGGCGCGTGTAGTCCTGCGCCGGCCAGACGCGCGCCGAGCCAACGGCGATGGCGGCGTGCGCCTGCGGCAGCCAGCAGAAGAACAGGATTGTTGCGAGTCTTACAACTGCCTTAAGCATTGCCTGCCCATTTCCGTATTGGCCTGGATTTCCGCGTTGCGGCCATGCGCCAGGATTTCAAACCCGATTTCCACATCGGCCTGCGGGATCAGCCCTTGCGCCTTTTCCGGCCATTCGATGAAGAAGATGTTGTTTCCGTCGAACTCGTCGCGGAAGCCGGCCGCTTCCCATTCCTCCTCGTCGTGCAGGCGGTACAGGTCGAAGTGGCGCAAGTCTAATCCGCCAGCCCGGTAGGGTTCAAGCAGCGTGTAGGTGGGGCTCTTCACCCGGCCGGTATAGCCCAGCGCATTCAGCACGCCGCGCACCAGCGTGGTCTTGCCCGCGCCGAGGTCGCCGTGCAGGTAGATCACCATGCCGGGCTTGAGCCGCGCGGCGAGGCGTTGCGCCAGCGCGAGGGTCGCGTTTTCATCGGGGAGGAAGAATGAAAGATTCGCGCAGCGGTCGTTCGTCCCCTCTCCCGCTTGCGGGAGAGGGTTAGGGAGAGGGGCGGGCATGGCGGATTCCATCATCAGGAATGGCATCCCTGGCGTACCCGCATGCTGATTCGGCTATCATCCGGACTATGCAAAACGGAGTTCCTCAATCGATCGATTACGACGCGCTTGCCGCGCAGATACGCGCATGGGCTCATGAGCTCGGCTTCCAGGCCGTGGGCATCAGCGACACCGATCTTTCGGCGGCGGAGGCCGGCCTGCTGGAATGGCTCGCGCTCGGCATGCACGGCGAGATGGATTATATGGCAAAACATGGCAGCAAACGCAGCCGCCCGGCGGAACTGCTGCCCGGCACCTTGCGGGTGATTTCGCTGCGCATGAACTACATGCCGCCCGGCGCACGCGACAGCTGGCAGGTGCTCGCAGAAGGCGAACGCGCCTTCATCTCGCGCTATGCGCTGGGGCGCGATTACCACAAGGTGGTGCGCAACCGCCTGGCGAAGCTGGCCGAGAAAATCCGCACCGAAGTGGCGGAATTCGACGGGCGCGTCTTCACCGACAGCGCGCCGGTCATGGAAAAGGAGTTGGCACGCAAGGCCGGCATAGGATGGCGCGGCAAGCACTCCCTGCTGCTGTCGCGCGAACACGGCTCGCGGTTCTTCCTCGGCGAGATTTACGTGAACCTGCCGCTGCCGGCCGACGAGCCGCAGCGGGAGCATTGTGGAACCTGCACGCGCTGCATCGACATCTGCCCGACGCAGGCCATCGTCGCGCCGTACCGCGTCGATGCGCGCCGCTGCATTTCCTACCTGACCATCGAGCTCAAGGGTAGCATCCCCGTCGAGTTGCGCCCGCTGATCGGCAACCGCATCTACGGCTGCGACGACTGCCAGTTGGTGTGTCCGTGGAACAAGTTTGCGCAGGCCAGCGCCGAGCCGGATTTCGCGGTGCGCCACGGGTTGGACGACGTGGGATTAATCGAGTTGTTCACGTGGGACGAGGCCGAATTCGACCGCAAGCTGGCCGGTACCGCGATCTATCGCATCGGCCACGAGCAGTGGCTGCGCAACATCGCCGTGGCTTTGGGGAATACGCCGCAGAGTGCCGCCGTGATTGCAGCCTTGCAGTCGCGCGCGGCGCATCCTTCGGAGATGGTGCGCGAACATGTGACTTGGGCGTTGGCGCGCCAGCTCAATAAATAAACCGCTCACGCAATTCTTCCAGATTCAATTCGCGCAGGATATGCTCCAGTCTTTCCCGCGCATTCTTTCTCTGCGCATCCCCGCGGCGCGCGATGATGAGCTCGTTCTTCATCGAGTGCTCCCAGCCGACCAGTTCCGTCACCGTTACCCCGTAGCCGTGTGACTCCAGCAGCAGGCAGCGCAGCACATTGGTGAGGTGGCTGCCGAATTCGCGGGTGTGGATCGGATGCCGCCAGATTTCCGAGAGCGGAGTTTTGCCGAACGACTGGTTCTTGTGCTTGTTCAATACAGACGCAACCTCGGCCTGGCAGCAAGGCGCCAGCACGATGAATTTCGCCTGCTTGTGCAGCGCGAACTTGATCGCGTCGTCGGTGGCGGTGTTGCAGGCGTGCAGCGCCGTGACGACATCGACTTGCTCGGGCAGTTGCGGCGAGTGGATGGATTCTTCCACCGACAGGTTCAGGAAAGACATGCGCGCAAAGCCCAGCTTCCCAGCCAGTTCGCGGGATTTGCCGACCAGCACCTCGCGGGTCTCGATGCCGTAGACGCGGCCGGCCTCGCGTGCCTTCAGGAACAGGTCGTAGAGGATGAAGCCCAGGTAGGACTTGCCTGCGCCGTGATCCACTAGCGTCAGGTCCTGCCTCTCTGCGAGTATTTCATCGAGCAACGGTTCGATGAAGTGATACAGGTGATAAACCTGCTTCAGTTTGCGCCGGCTGTCCTGGTTGAGCTTGCCGTCGCGCGTCAGGATGTGCAGCTCCTTGAGCAGTTCGACGGACTGGCCGGGTCTGATTTCTGGGATGGAGGTAATGTTCACGGATATAGTCTTCGTGTCTTGGTCATGCGGCCGCAGACGGCGCAAATTCGGCGCCAAATAATAGCGCGTTTCATCGGTGGCGGTGACGCAATCAGCCTTGTGGGGGTAGAATCTGCCTCGCTTCGAGGTATTCGCAATGAATAATATAAAAAGGGAGGGTATCGTGAATCGATTGGTAAAGGCCGCATTTATCGGGCTGGTAGTGAGCAATATCGCGTTCGCCGAGGAAGAAAAAGCGCCGGACTGGAATACGGAAACTCTGTCGGGCGATTGGGGTGGGGCGCGCCCCAGCCTCTACGACAAGGGCATCACGGTGGAACTGACCCACAAGAGCGACCTGCTGGCGAACACGTCGGGCGGCGTCAGCCGCGGTTCGGTCTGGCTGGCGAACAGCGAAGCAGCGATCAACATGGATCTGGGTACGCTGGCCGGTTGGGATGCCACCACCGCCTTCTTCCAGTACCACGTCCAGCACGGTGCCAAGTCGATCAATAATTACACCGGCAGCTTCGCCGGGGTGGACAACATCGAGTCGAGCACCAATGCCGGCCAGTTCTTCCAAGCATGGCTGCAAAAGAATTCGGCCGACGACAGTCTGTCGGTGCTGGCAGGGTTGTATGCGATCGACTCCGAGTTTTATGTCACCGATACCTCAGGGCTGTTCCTGCAGCCGCCTTACGGCATGTCGGCCGAAATGGCGCAGACCGGGCAGAACGGCCCCCCGGTCTTCCCGATGGGCGCACTGGGAATGCGCGTGAAATACGCTTCGTCGGGCTATTACGTGCAGGGGGCATTGACCGACGGCGTGCCGGGGCATCTCAATAATCCGCAGGGCACGCATATCCGGCTGGACAAGGGCGATGGCACGCTCGCCGTCATCGAACTGGGTTCCAATACGTCGGAAGAGGGTAAATCCTTCAATAAGACCGCCATTGGCTTGTGGCGTTACACTGCGCGCGCCGACGATCTGACCGAAGTGGATGCACTCGGCAATCCGCTGCGCCGCCCAGACCAGGGGTTCTACTTCCTGGCTGAGCGTACCCTGCGTGCCGAACAAAATGACCCTGCGCAGGGCTTGTCGGGTTTCGCTCGATTCGGTACGGTCAACAAGGATGTTTATCAGGCGGACTGGTCCGGAAGCCTGGGCTTGATCTACCAAGGGTTATTTGACGGGCGCGATGAAGATACCGCCGGTATTGCCGTCACTACCTGCCATGCCAGCAGCAAGTATCGCGATGCTCAACTTGCGCTGGGCAATGCTTCCGATTCGTCCGAAACGGTAGTCGAAATTACCTATCGCGCGCAATTGAAGCCGTGGTTGTCCGTACAACCGATGGTGCAGCGCATTTTCAATCCAAATATGGATGCAACCCTGCGGGATGTATGGGTGGCCGGGGTGCGGCTTGAAGTGGCATTTTGAAAATCGGCGACCCGTGCAAATCATGAGGCGGCCCGGGGCCTTCTTGGGGTGCCATTGATTCATTGCGTGCGGTGCCAGATTAAATAAATTACATAGTGTTTGACGAAGCCCGGATGCTTTGCTATAGTTCGCCCTCTTCGCTGACGCGGGGTGGAGCAGCTCGGTAGCTCGTCGGGCTCATAACCCGAAGGTCATAGGTTCAAATCCTGTCCCCGCAACCCATCAGCCCGATCTTTAAAAAGAAAACGAACAACCGACGAGTGTAGGCACTTGGTTTTTGGGGAGTTTCCGAGTCCTTAGGGATGAGGGAACGACTTTAAAAATATGTAGTAAAAAGTGCTTACGCAAAGTCGAAAAGAATCATGTCAATGATTCACTTTGAGTAAGACCGGTTCAGAAGTGAACCAAAACAGGAATTGAACTGAAGAGTTTGATCCTGGCTCAGATTGAACGCTGGCGGCATGCTTTACACATGCAAGTCGAACGGCAGCACGGGGGCAACCCTGGTGGCGAGTGGCGAACGGGTGAGTAATATATCGGAACATATCCGGAAGTGGGGGATAACGTAGCGAAAGTTACGCTAATACCGCATATGCCCTGAGGGGGAAAGGGGGGGATCGCAAGACCTCTCGCTTTCGGAGTGGCCGATATCGGATTAGCTAGTTGGTGAGGTAAAGGCTCACCAAGGCGACGATCCGTAGCTGGTCTGAGAGGACGACCAGCCACACTGGGACTGAGACACGGCCCAGACTCCTACGGGAGGCAGCAGTGGGGAATTTTGGACAATGGGCGCAAGCCTGATCCAGCCATGCCGCGTGAGTGAAGAAGGCCTTCGGGTTGTAAAGCTCTTTCAGACGGAAAGAAATCGCACGATTTAATACATCGTGTGGATGACGGTACCGTAAGAAGAAGCACCGGCTAACTACGTGCCAGCAGCCGCGGTAATACGTAGGGTGCGAGCGTTAATCGGAATTACTGGGCGTAAAGCGTGCGCAGGCGGTTTCGTAAGACAGATGTGAAATCCCCGGGCTCAACCTGGGAACTGCATTTGTGACTGCGAGACTAGAGTGTAGCAGAGGGGGGTAGAATTCCACGTGTAGCAGTGAAATGCGTAGAGATGTGGAGGAATACCGATGGCGAAGGCAGCCCCCTGGGCTAACACTGACGCTCATGCACGAAAGCGTGGGGAGCAAACAGGATTAGATACCCTGGTAGTCCACGCCCTAAACGATGTCAACTAGGTGTTGGGGAAGGAGACTTCTTTAGTACCGCAGCTAACGCGTGAAGTTGACCGCCTGGGGAGTACGGTCGCAAGATTAAAACTCAAAGGAATTGACGGGGACCCGCACAAGCGGTGGATTATGTGGATTAATTCGATGCAACGCGAAAAACCTTACCTACCCTTGACATGTCAGGAAGTTTCCAGAGATGGATTCGTGCCCGAAAGGGAACCTGAACACAGGTGCTGCATGGCTGTCGTCAGCTCGTGTCGTGAGATGTTGGGTTAAGTCCCGCAACGAGCGCAACCCTTGCCAATAATTGCCATCATTCAGTTGGGCACTTTATTGGGACTGCCGGTGATAAACCGGAGGAAGGTGGGGATGACGTCAAGTCCTCATGGCCCTTATGGGTAGGGCTTCACACGTAATACAATGGTCGGTACAGAGGGTAGCCAACCCGCGAGGGGGAGCCAATCTCAGAAAGCCGATCGTAGTCCGGATTGTTCTCTGCAACTCGAGAGCATGAAGTCGGAATCGCTAGTAATCGCGGATCAGCATGTCGCGGTGAATACGTTCCCGGGTCTTGTACACACCGCCCGTCACACCATGGGAGTAGAATCTGGCAGAAGTAGGTAGCCTAACCGCAAGGAGGGCGCTTACCACGCTGGGTTTTATGACTGGGGTGAAGTCGTAACAAGGTAGCCGTATCGGAAGGTGCGGCTGGATCACCTCCTTTCTAGAGATATCCAAAGGCTGAGTGCCTACACTCATCGGTTGTTCAAGAGCAGGATTGAAGATTGTGGAAAGAGGATTGAGTAGGGGCAGCGTGCTGCTTTACCCCTCAATCCCAATTCTCGCTCCTTGGTCCTGACAAGTTCAGGGTCTGTAGCTCAGCTGGTTAGAGCATCGTGTTGATAACGCGAGGGTCGTTGGTTCGAGTCCAACCAGACCCACCAGAGAAAAATGGGGGTTTAGCTCAGCTGGGAGAGCACCTGCTTTGCAAGCAGGGGGTCGTCGGTTCGATCCCGTCAACCTCCACCAATACCTGAAGCACAAGAAGCGAGAACCCATATCCAAGCTGATGAGGCTTTGATATTGGCTTTTGCCGATAAGCAGTTCTTTAAAAATTTGGAAGAAGTAAAGAAAGTGATTCACGCAGACGTGGACACGGGGCAACCTGTGTTTGCTGCTGCATGAAAAATCATGGGTTTTGATTGTATCAAGTCAGTTCATGCTAGTCGTATGAACTGGACACAAATGCGAAACACCTATGGCGCCTTGGCAGCGATGCTGAGGGCTTAACGTTATAGGGTCAAGCGAATAAGTGCATGTGGTGGATGCCTTGGCGATTACAGGCGAAGAAAGACGTGACAGCCTGCGATAAGCTGCGGGGAGCTGGCAATAAGCTTTGATCCGCAGATTTCTGAATGGGGAAACCCGGCCCGCAAGGGTCACTCCTGACTGAATACATAGGTCAGGTAGAGCGAACCCAGGGAACTGAAACATCTAAGTACCTGGAGGAAAAGAAATCAACCGAGATTCCGTAAGTAGTGGCGAGCGAACGCGGAAGAGCCTGCAAACTTTAGCTCTCAAATTAGTGGAACAGTCTGGAAAGTCTGGCCATAGTGGGTGATAGCCCCGTACGCGAAAATTTGAGAGTGGAACTAGGTTTGGAACAAGTAGGGCGGGGCACGAGAAACCCTGTCTGAACATGGGGGGACCATCCTCCAAGGCTAAATACTCGTAATCGACCGATAGTGAACCAGTACCGTGAGGGAAAGGCGAAAAGAACCCCGGAAGGGGAGTGAAATAGAACCTGAAACCGCATGCATACAAACAGTGGGAGCCCGCAAGGGTGACTGCGTACCTTTTGTATAATGGGTCAGCGACTTACATTCAGTAGCGAGCTTAACCGAATAGGGGAGGCGCAGCGAAAGCGAGTCTGATAAGGGCGATAGTTGCTGGGTGTAGACCCGAAACCAAGTGATCTATCCATGGCCAGGATGAAGGTTGGGTAAAACCAACTGGAGGTCCGAACCCACTAACGTTGAAAAGTTAGGGGATGAGCTGTGGATAGGGGTGAAAGGCTAAACAAACTTGGAAATAGCTGGTTCTCTCCGAAAACTATTTAGGTAGTACCTCATGTATCACTCTCGGGGGTAGAGCACTGTCATGGCTAGGGGTCTATTGCTGATTACCAAACCATTGCAAACTCCGAATACCGAGAAGTGCGAGCATGGGAGACAGTCATCGGGTGCTAACGTCCGGTGACAAGAGGGAAACAACCCAGACCGCCAGCTAAGGTCCCAAAGACACAGTTAAGTGGAAAACGAAGTGGGAAGGCTAAAACAGTCAGGATGTTGGCTTAGAAGCAGCCATCATTTAAAGAAAGCGTAATAGCTCACTGATCGAGTCGTCCTGCGCGGAAGATGTAACGGGGCTCAAACTGTGCACCGAAGCTGCGGATATGCGTAAGCATATGGTAGGAGAGCGTTCTGTAGGCCTGCGAAGGTGTCCCGTGAGGGATGCTGGAGGTATCAGAAGTGCGAATGCTGACATGAGTAGCGATAAAGGGAGTGAAAGGCTCCCTCGCCGAAAGCCCAAGGTTTCCTGCGCAACGTTCATCGGCGCAGGGTGAGTCGGCCCCTAAGGCGAGGCTGAAAAGCGTAGTCGATGGGAAACAGGTTAATATTCCTGTACCTCAATGCAATGCGATGTGGGGACGGAGAAGGTTAGGCAAGCCGGGTGTTGGACGTCCCGGTTCAAGCGTGTAGGAAGATCCTTTAGGCAAATCCGGAGGGTCAATTCCAAGGCGTGATAACGAGTGCCCTTGTGGCGCGAAGTTGCTGATACCAAGCTTCCAAGAAAAGCCACTAAGCTTCAGTTGCATTGGGACCGTACCGCAAACCGACACAGGTGGGCAGGATGAGAATTCTAAGGCGCTTGAGAGAACTCGGGTGAAGGAACTCGGCAAATTAGCACCGTAACTTCGGGAGAAGGTGCGCCCCGGTAGAGTGTAGAGACTTGCTCTTGAAGCTCGATGGGGTTGCAGTGAAATGGTGGCTGCGACTGTTTAATAAAAACACAGCACTCTGCAAACACGAAAGTGGACGTATAGAGTGTGACGCCTGCCCGGTGCTGGAAGATTAAATGATGGGGTGCAAGCTCTTGATTGAAGTCCCAGTAAACGGCGGCCGTAACTATAACGGTCCTAAGGTAGCGAAATTCCTTGTCGGGTAAGTTCCGACCTGCACGAATGGCGTAACGATGGCCACACTGTCTCCACCCGAGACTCAGCGAAGTTGAAATGTTTGTGAAGATGCAATCTACCCGCGGCTAGACGGAAAGACCCCATGAACCTTTACTGTAGCTTTGCATTGGACTTTGATGGGACCTGTGTAGGATAGCTGGGAGGCTTTGAAGCGGTGTCGCCAGACATCGTGGAGCCGACGTTGAAATACCAGCCTGGTGTCATTGAGGTTCTAACCTAGACCCCTGATCGGGGTTGGGGACCGTGCATGGTAGGCAGTTTGACTGGGGCGGTCTCCTCCCAAATTGTAACGGAGGAGTACGAAGGTATCCTAGGTACGGTCGGACATCGTACTGATAGTGCAATGGCAAAAGGATGCTTAACTGCGAGACTGACAAGTCGAGCAGATGCGAAAGCAGGTCATAGTGATCCGGTGGTTCTGTATGGAAGGGCCATCGCTCAACGGATAAAAGGTACTCTGGGGATAACAGGCTGATTCCTCCCAAGAGTTCATATCGACGGGGGAGTTTGGCACCTCGATGTCGGCTCATCACATCCTGGGGCTGTAGCCGGTCCCAAGGGTATGGCTGTTCGCCATTTAAAGTGGTACGTGAGCTGGGTTTAAAACGTCGTGAGACAGTTTGGTCCCTATCTGCCGTGGGCGTTGGAAATTTGAAGGGACCTGCTCCTAGTACGAGAGGACCGGAGTGGACGAATCTCTGGTGTACCGGTTATCACGCCAGTGGTATTGCCGGGTAGCTAAATTCGGAAGAGATAACCGCTGAAAGCATCTAAGCGGGAAACTCGCCTTGAGATAAGATTTCCCTTGTGCCTTGAGCACACTGAAGGGTCGTTCGAGACCAGGACGTTGATAGGCTGGGTGTGGAAGCGCAGTAATGCGTTAAGCTAACCAGTACTAATTGCCCGTGAGGCTTGATCCTATAACGTTAAGTAACAAAGGCGTTTCGCAACGCACAATCAAAACCACTTTACTTCTTCCAGATACGGTTCGACGAACGAGCGTCAAAACTCAATCGGAGAACTACAGACAGGGTAGGCGACAGAACACCGTCGAATACCGAACAGTTTGTCTGACGACCATAGCGAGTTGGTCCCACTCCTTCCCATCCCGAACAGGACAGTGAAACGACTCCGCGCCGATGATAGTGTG
>JAHQXD010000002.1:507923-535095 GCA_019449655.1 Ferrigenium straubiae
ACTCCTTCCCATCCCGAACAGGACAGTGAAACGACTCCGCGCCGATGATAGTGTGCATCCGCATGTGAAAGTAGGTCATCGTCAGACTCCTCTCAAACACAAAAGCCCTCCTCGTGAGGGCTTTTGTGCTTTTGGGGTTTCTATTGATGCCTTAAACGAATTGACAGCGATTCGCAAAACGCGGAAACTGCGCACCAGTGCCGATTTGACATCAGCTTGCGGGGCACTTAAAACATACCAGCTAAAGCGAGGCAACCCGCTCCGCGCAAGCTGAACGGGTTTTGTTTTTTCAGGGAATTCATTTTGGACGCATCCAACAGCATCGGCATCGTCAGCGCAAAACGCGCGCAATTCGACACCCCGCTAGTTTTCAGAAGCGGTGCGGTGCTGCCGCGTTATGAATTGGTGTATGAGACCTATGGCACGCTGAACGCGGACAAGTCCAACGCGATCCTGATCTGCCACGCGCTGTCCGGCCATCACCATGTCGCAGGCCATTATGCGGACAACTCGGGAAACATCGGCTGGTGGGACAACATGGTGGGGCCCGGCAAGCCGATCAACACCAATAAATTTTTTGTAATCGGCCTGAACAATCTCGGCGGCTGTCACGGTTCGACCGGCCCTTCCTCGATTAACCCGGAGACCGGGCAGCCATACGGCGCAGATTTTCCGGTCATCACGGTGGAAGACTGGGTGGCATCGCAGGCGCGCCTCGCCGATCTGCTCGGTATCCGGCAATTCGCGGCGGTGATCGGCGGCAGCCTGGGCGGGATGCAGGCGCTGCAATGGTCGCTGACCTTCCCTGAGCGGGTGCGCCATGTCCTGACGATTGCCGCCGCGCCTCACCTTACCGCACAGAACATTGCATTCAACGACGTGGCACGCAGCGCGATTCTCAGCGACCCGGATTTCCATGGTGGCAATTTCTACCAGCACAACGTGGTGCCGACACGCGGTCTGAGGCTGGCGCGCATGCTGGGGCACATCACCTACCTGTCTGACGACGCGATGGCGGACAAGTTCGGGCGCGAACTGCGCGATGGGAAATTCAGTTATGGCTACAACATCGAGTTCGAGATCGAGTCTTACCTGCGCTATCAGGGCGACAAATTTGCATCCTACTTCGATGCCAACACTTACTTGTTGATGACCAAGGCCCTGGATTATTTCGATCCGGCGCACGACTACGGCGGGGACCTGAACCAGGCGTTCGCGCGTGCCAAGGCGGATTTTTTGGTGATTTCGTTCACCACCGACTGGCGTTTCTCGCCGGAACGCTCGCGGGAAGTCGTGCGCCCCCTGCTGCACAACCAGCGCAACGTCAGCTATGCCGAAATCACCTCTACGCACGGTCATGATTCCTTCCTGATGGAAAATCCGCACTATTTCGACGTGATGCGCGCCTATCTTGATAACGTCGCGAAGGAATCTGCCAAATGACGCAGAACGATATCGCCCGGCTCGCCGCCGAACGCCCGGATTTTGCCGCGATTGCCGCCTGGATACCGAAGGGTGCATCGGTGCTCGACCTCGGCTGCGGCGACGGCAGCCTGCTGCGCTACCTCAAGGAAACCCGCGCGGTGCGCGGCTACGGCGTGGAGATCAACGATCTCGATATCGTGTCGTGCATCGCCAACGGAATAAACGTGATCCAGAATGACCTGGAATCCGGCCTGTCCGATTTCGAGGACGGCTCGTTCGACTTCGTGATCCTGTCGCAGACCCTGCAAGCCACGCGCCACACCGAGGCGCTGACTCGGGAAATGCTGCGTGTCGGACGAGAGGGTGTCGTAAGCTTCCCCAACTTCGGTTACTGGAAAAACCGCCTCCATGTGCTGCTCGGCAACATGCCGGTATCGCGCGAGTTGCCCTACCAGTGGTATGACACGCCGAACGTGCATCTCTGTACGCTGCGCGACTTCGAGGACTTCTGTCGCGGCCATGACGTGACGGTGCTGGAGCGCAGCGTGATGACCGGCGAGCGCGAGGTGCGGCTGCTGCCGAACCTGCTGGGCAGTACGGCGGTGTACCGCTTCAAACGCACGGCATAACTGGATGACCGTCTGGCAGCAACTCTTCACCCGCCGCATGCTGATCTGCGTGTTCACCGGTTTCGCTTCCGGCCTGCCGCTGTACCTGCTGCTCAACCTGGTTCCCGCGTGGCTGCGCACCGAACATATCGACCTCAAGGTGATCGGCGCGTTCGCGCTGATCCAGTTTCCCTATACCTGGAAATTCCTCTGGTCGCCGCTGCTCGACCGCTATGTCGTGCCGCTGCTCGGGCGGCGGCGCGGCTGGATGCTGCTGACCCAGATCGCGCTGCTGGTGGTGATCGCCGCACTGGGCGGCTTTTCGCCACAAGAGAATTTAGGCCTCATCGTGCTGTTCTGCACACTGCTGGCTTTCCTCTCCGCCACGCAGGACATCGCGCTGGACGCCTATCGTCGCGAGTTGCTGCTGGACAATGAACTCGGCCTTGGCAATGCGGTGCATGTCAACGCCTACCGCATCGCCGGGCTGATTCCCGGCTCGCTGTCGCTGATCCTCGCCGACCATCTGCCTTGGGACACGGTGTTCCTGATCACTGCATTGTTTATGCTGCCCGGCATAGCGATGACGCTGCTGGTCAGGGAGCCGGTCGCACTTAACACACCCAAGACGCTGCGCGCCGCGGTGGTCGAGCCATTCCGCGAATTCATCGGGCGGCAGGGCTGGCGAGGCGCGCTGCTGATCCTCGCGCTCCTTTTTTTCTACAAACTCGGCGACAGCCTGTGCACCGCGCTGGCTACGCCGTTTTATCTCGACATGGGCTTCAGCAAGTCGCAGATTGGCCTGATCGCCAAGAATGCCGGGCTGTGGCCGGCGGTGATCGGCGCGCTGCTCGGCGGCATCTGGATGCTCAGGCTCGGCATCAACCGCGCGCTGTGGCTGTTCGGCGTGGTGCAGGTGGTGTCGATCTTCGGCTTCTACTGGCTGGCGGTACAGGGTACCCATGCAGAAATCACCGCGCTGCACCTTACACAGCTCGCGTTCGTGATCGGCCTGGAGGCGTTCGGCGTCGGGCTGGGCACGGCGGCCTTCGTCGCTTACATCGCGCACACCACCCACCCCGCCTACACCGCGACCCAGTTTGCGCTGTTCACCAGCCTTGCTGCCGTGCCGCGCACCTTCATCAATGCCACCGCAGGCTGGCTGGTAGAGCAGATGGGCTGGAGCGGCTTCTTCCTGCTGTGCGCGGTGCTGGCGATACCGGGAATGCTGCTGCTGTTCAAGGTCGCGCCGTGGAATGAAGCCGCACGGGAGATACGATGAAGCATTTTCTGATGTGCGAGCCGAGCTTTTTTGAAGTGCGCTACGTGATCAATCCCTGGATGGAAGGCAACCAGGGGAGAGTGGACAAGGTGCTGGCGAGGCAGCAGTGGAAAAACCTGTATGACATCGTGACGGCTCGGGCAACGGTCAGCCTGATCGAACCTGTTGCGGGGCTGCCGGATATGGTGTTTACCGCCAATGCTGGCCTCGTCCACAACAAGGATGTCATCGTCTCGTCGTTTCGCCATGTTGAGAGACAGCCGGAAGCAAGGTTCTTCGAGAAATTTTTTGCCTCCCTTCATTACAGCGTGCGGCATCTGAGTGAAGAGACAATCTTCGAAGGCGCGGGAGATGCCCTGTTCGATTCACAGGGGAGGCTCTGGGTCGGCTCGGGAATCCGCAGCGACCCCCACGCGCCGGAGGAAGTTGCCGCCGTGCTCGATGCCGAAACCTCCGGGCTGAACCTCGTCGACCCCCACTGGTATCACCTCGATACGGCCTTCTGCCCGCTGCCGGAGGGGCAAGCCATCGCCTACGCAAAGGCGTTCTCCGGAAAAAGTATAGAAACCCTGCACAGTGCCTTCGGTGAGAACATCATCTGGATCGCAGAAACGGATGCGAGGAATTTCGCTTGCAATGCCATCTCCATCGATCGAAGCGTCATCCTGCACCGGGCGTCCGCAGAACTGAAATTTGCCCTGCAGCAACGCGGCTTCGAAGTCATCGAGGTAGATGTTTCCGAATTCCTCAAGGCCGGTGGGGCATGCAAATGCCTGACGCTGGAGATTTGAGGAGCATAAGCAATGAGCGCCAGTGAGTTGATTGCCGCCGCACAAAAATTGTCGCGCGCCGTATCAGGCCTGTCTTTTTCCGCGCCGGTCACGCATGTCTACAACCCGCTCGACTATGCCTGGGCGTGCCACGAGCAGTACCTGCGGCGCTATGGCGAAGGCAGGAAGCGCATCGTGTTCGTCGGCATGAATCCGGGCCCGTTCGGCATGACGCAGATCGGCGTGCCGTTCGGCGAAATCGCGGCGGCGCGCGACTGGCTGCACCTCGATGCGCCCATCGGAAAGCCTGAGTGCGAAAACCCGGCACGCCCCATCGAGGGCTGGGCATGCCCGCGCAGCGAAGTGAGCGGGCGGCGGCTGTGGGGATTGTTTGCACAACGCTTCGGGGAGGCGGACCACTTCTTCGCTGAACACTTCGTTGCCAACTATTGCCCGCTGGCGTTCTTCGCCGGCGCGCGCAACGTCACGCCGGACAAGCTGCCTCCGGCGCAGGCAGCCCCTCTGTTTGCGGCCTGCGACACCCATCTGGCCGAAGTAATCCGCGCCAGCGGCGCGGAGTGGGTGATCGGCATCGGCGGCTTCGCCGAAACCCGTGCGCGTCACGCGCTGGCGGAAGTTCCAGGCATCCGCTTCGGGCGCATTTTGCATCCCAGTCCGGCCTCGCCTGCCGCCAACCGTGGCTGGGCGGAGCAGGCTACCCGGCAGATGCAGGCGCTCGGTCTGTGGGATCATCCTGGATAACGGTGCTTGCTCGTGAGTGCCAGGGACCGTGCATGGTTTACGCCATCTGGGGTGGTAGGCCTTAGCCAAGTCAGGATGAGCCTCGTCTCCTGTTTTTTCGGCCACAATACTTCCCGTTATCGCCAGAACTGACTTCCCGCATTTTTTCATTACCCCCTCGCACCCAGTTGCGGTAAACTACTGACGGAAAAGCAAGGAAGTAATTCGATGGATGTCGCCGAAAGCCCAATACTGTCCCGCCTGAAAGTCAGCAATCGCCTGCCCACGCCGAAAGGAGTGGCGCTGGAGGTGATTAACCTGACGCAACGCGATGATGTATCCAATCCCGACATTGTCCGGCTGGTCGGCTCGGACCCAGCCTTGAGCGCGCGGGTCATCAAGGCGGCCAATGTGCTGCTCACCAACCCTTCCAGGCCGATCACCACCATCGCCGATGCGGTGACGGTGCTGGGAGTGCATGCGCTGCGCCAGCTGGTGCTGGGCATCGCGCTGATCGCGGATTACCGCAGCGGCCCCTGCAAGCAGTTCAACTACCCGTATTTCTGGGCGCACTCGCTGCTGACCGGTATCGCCGCGAAGCATCTGGCGGCGCGCGCCCGGCTGGCCGTGGCCGAGGAGATTTTCGTGCTGGGCCTGCTCGGCAATATCGGCCAGCTGGCCCTGGCCACGGCATACCCCGAAGAGTATGGCGATGTGCTTGAATGCGCGAAGGGCAAGGCGCTGGCAGAGCTATATCGGCAGGAGCGCGATAAATTCGATTGCGACCATGCGGAATTGAGTGAGGCGATTCTTGCCGATATGCACTTCCCCAGGATTTTCCAGGTGTTGGCGCGCGATTTCCGGCAGCCCGAATCCAGCAAGGCGACCGAGGGTTCGCGCGAATGGAGGTTGACGCATCTGCTGCACGTGGCATCGCTGCTGGCGGATGCGTGCCTGGCGGGTCCCGCAGAGCGCGGCGCGCTGGTGGCGAAGCTGCGGCTGCATGCCGCGCGCGTGGCCATCGAGACGGATCATCTCATCGAGATCGGCGATGCGTGCGTGCGCGACTGGCTGGACTGGCTGGAGTTGATGCATATGGGGATGGTTCATATCCCGCCGTTTGCGGAGTTGCTGAGCCAGTCGGATGCGGCTGATGCCGCGGCCGAGGTGCCGCATTGGGCGCACGCCGACCAGGCCGATTACAAGATGCGCGTGCTGGTGGTCGAGGACGATCGCGCAATGCTGGTGCTGCTGGAGGCTATGCTGAAGACAGCCGGGCACGAGGTGCTGGTTGCGCGCAACGGCGTGGAGGCAATGCGCATCGTCGAGCAGCAGCATCCGCAGCTGGTGATTACCGGGTGGACGATGCAGCAGATGGATGGCATCACGCTGTGCCGCAGGCTGCGCGAGAGTCAGGAGCGGCGCGATGTGTATGTGATCATTCTCACCATACAGGAGAGCGTGGATAGGCTGGTTGAGGCATTCGATGCGGGCGCGGACGATTATCTGGTCAAGCCGATCGCGCAGAAAGTTTTTTTCGCGCGCCTGCGCGCTGCACAACGGGTAGTGCGATTGCAGGAGGAGTTGGCCTTCGACCGCGAGCAGTTGCTGCGCTTTTCCAAGGATCTGGCGGCCTCCAACGAGCGCTTGCAGCGGCTGGCATTGACCGATGCGCTGACCGAACTGCCCAATCGCCGTTTTGCGATGGAGCGCATCGAGCAGGAGTGGGCATTGTCCAAACGCGGCGACCGCACCTTGTCCTGCATGATGGTCGACGTCGACTACTTCAAGGCCATCAATGACAAGTTCGGCCACCAGGCGGGTGACGAGGCGCTGAAATGCATTGCCAATACCTTGCGCCAGTCGGCGCGCACGCAGGATGTAGTGTGCCGCTATGGCGGGGAAGAGTTCCTGGTGATCTGTCCGGATACTGGCATCGATGCGGCTTACCAGTGTGCCGAGCGGTTACGCCTGAATGTGGCTGCTCTGAAGTTCAGGAGTCAGGGGGCCGATATCAAGCTGACAATCAGCGTAGGCGTGGCGCAGAAGAAAGGCGGGATCGCCTCGGTCGAGGATTTGCTGAGTCGTGCCGATGAATGCCTGTATGCGGCAAAGCAGGGCGGACGGAACCGGGCGGTCTGCGCGAAATAAGCCTCCGAGTTGCCGCTGGCAGTTAATGTCTTTATGAAAAAACGCGCGGCGATCAGCCCCGTTTTATATGCAACCAACGGGTCAATCCACTTCGCAGGCGTGAACATCTCCTGCATTTCGGCTGCATTTTTCGGGGTAATCGCCCCTGAGAAAAAGCCATCGACATCATCGCCCCCCTCGCGTTTAATTTGAAGATAGAGAATTTGTCTTGTAAGAATAAATCTTACATGGCTCATCTTTGGATGCTTACAAAAAAAACGGCGCGCTTCCAGTTCTTTTCTTGCATGCAACTCCTGATAATGCGAGCACTGAAATTCGTGCGGTCGATGTCAGCGGTAAACGTCGGCGCAGTCAGTTCAGTTTGTTCCATACTGGCTAGGGGGGTACATGAGCACCATGCAATTGCAGGAAGGAATCCGCGACATCAATCTGACTTATCTGATGCTGGCTCAGCAAATGATCAAGGAGGACAGGTCGGCCGCAATTTTCCGTTTGGGCATCGGCCAGGATCTGGTGGATATCATCGCCGGCCTGACACCCGCGCAGATCATCAAGATAGCGGCTTCCAATATGCTGTTGTGCCGTTTCCGTTTTGACGAAAACCTGCTGCTCAATATGGTGACTGGCTACAGCAAGGATCGCATGATGTCGCAGGCGCATGCTGCGATCCTGATGTCGGCGCAACCCGTCGAAGAGCTTGCATAGAAAGGCGGCTGATCTGACTGTCAAGACTGTAGCAGGGGAGGCACAGCAAGTCAGGGTTGCGATTGACCTGATCGAACTGGGCGCCCGCCTGCAGTTGCTGCAGGAAGAAACCTCGCTGAGCCGCGAGCGCCTGCTCAGGCTCTACAAGGAGATCAAGGGCGAGTCGCCTTCCAAGGGTATGCTGCCTTATTCGACCGACTGGTTCATGAGCTGGCAGCCGAATATCCACTCCTCCCTGTTCATGGATATCTACAGGTTCCTGGTCATCAATGCCGGAATCGACGGCGTACAGGCGCTGATTACCGCATATCGCTTATACCTCGACCAGGTGCAGGGCATCGAAGATGCCGAACCCGTGCTAAGCATTACCCGTGCATGGTTTCTGGTCCGTTTTTTCAAGGCGGGAATGATGCAACTCTCTCCCTGTCGGGAATGTGGCGGATACTTTGTGGCTCATGCGAACGAACTGCACGACAACTATGTGTGCGGCATCTGCCATCCTCCCGCGCGCGCCGGCAAGACCAAGGCCGCCAAACAGGCCTCGATTGCCGCTCTGCAAGTCGCCTGCTGACCGTATAGCTTGCAAGACTGGCGGGATAGTGGTCTTGCGCTCCAAACCGGCCGAAAACTGCGTAAATGCGCAATTCATCCGCTTTCAATCCTGCCGAATTAATCTAGAATGCGCATATGGGCTTTGCCGATTGCGACGCCGGGCGCGCAAAAGTGAAGCTATGCCTCCTTCTTGCGGAGGGAAACGACGACAGGGAATGCGGGCATGTTGGTAATCATTGGTTATGTGGTGGTGTTGTTCTCGGTATTCGGCGGGTTTGCCATGGCCGGCGGCCATCTGGCCGCATTGCTCCAGCCTATCGAGTTGTTGATGATCGCAGGTGCCGCAATAGGTGCATTTTTTGTTGGTAACACCGGCAAAGCGATCAAGGCGACACTCAAAAGCCTGCCGAAGACCCTGCAAGGCGCCAAGTACAACAAGGCAATCTACATGGAACTGATGGCCTTGCTGTACGAGTTGCTGAACAAAGTGCGCAAGGAGGGCCTGATGTCCATCGAGGGTGATGTGGAGGAGCCCTCGGAGAGCGCAATTTTTGCCAAATACCCCAAAGTGATTGCGGACCACCATGTGGTCGAGTTCATGACCGATTACTTGCGCATCATGGTCAGTGGCAACCTGAACGCGATGGAAATCGAGAACCTGATGGATGTCGAAATCGACACGCACCACCATGAGGAAATGGTGGCTTCCCATGTGATTGCCAAGCTTGGCGACTCGATGCCGGCTTACGGCATCGTCGCGGCGGTGATGGGCGTGGTGCATACCATGGAATCGGTCGGCCTTCCCCCGGCCGAATTGGGGATATTGATCGCGCATGCGCTGGTGGGCACTTTCCTGGGCATTCTGCTGGGCTACGGTTTTGTCGGCCCCTTGGCTACGCAACTGGAACAAAAGGCCATGGAAGGCACCAAGATACTCAATGTCATCAAGGTGACCCTGCTGGCCAATCTCAACGGTTATGCGCCGGCGATGGCGGTCGAGTTCGGCCGCAAGGTGCTGGATTCCACCGAGCGCCCGGGCTTTGCCGAACTGGAAGAGCATGTCAAACAAAAACGCTGACCGGGAGACAGAGGGCGGGGAGCAGAGGGTAGATTGTCGCGTGCTGCCGTGCGGCGCGCCCTGTCCGAAAATGCGGCATAGCCGCGACAATCCCACCGCCTTCCATTTTCTGCCTTCCAACTTCTGAACATGGCTGACGACAAAAATAAAAAACCCATTATCGTAAAGCGCGTCAAGAAGGTGGTGGGCATGCCGCACGGCGGGGCATGGAAGATTGCCTATGCCGACTTCGTCACGGCAATGATGGCGTTCTTCCTGTTGATGTGGCTGCTAGGTACGACCAACAAGGGAGATCTGGAAGGGATTGCCGAATATTTCAAGATGCCGCTCAAGGTGGCATTGTCAGGCGGCAAGGTTTCCGGTGAAACCGCCACTCTCATTCAGGGGGGCGGGCACGATATTACGCGCGCCGAGGGGCAGGTGAAGTTGGGCGGGAAGTCCGCTGAAACCAGGGTTGTCGATCTTAAAAAGGTGCAAGCCGAAGCATTGCGCAGTCAGCGTGCGCAGGAAGTTGAAAGGCTTAAACAATTGAAAGCCAGCATCGAGAGGGCCATCGAAAGCAATCCCAGGCTGCAGCAATTCAAAAACCAGATCCTGCTGGACATCACCAGCGAGGGGCTGCGCATCCAGATCGTGGACGAGAAAAACCGCCCGATGTTCCAGATCGGTAGCGCCCAGCTGGAACCCTACACCAAGGAAATCCTGCACGAAATCGGCAAGATGCTGAATGAAGTGCCAAATAAAGTGAGCATTTCCGGTCATACCGACGCGGCACTTTATGGCGGGGGTGCCAAGGGGTACAGTAATTGGGAACTGTCTGCGGACCGCGCCAATGCCTCGCGCCGCGAACTGATTGCGGGCGGCATGGCGAATGAGAAAATCGTCCGCGTGGTGGGGCTGTCTTCTGCTGTGTTATTCAAGAAAGAAGAGCCGCTCAATCCGGTCAATCGGCGCATTAGCATGATCGTGATGAACAAGAAGGCCGAGGAGGCAGCCAGCCATGACGGCGGCACGGTCGGAGGGGCAGCAGAGGAAGATGCGGAATCCAGCGGTATGGAGGAGACGCAGGCGGGAGGGGTGCAAAACGACAACCCCCAGAATGCTGAGGCGGCGCCTGCTGTGCCGACAGCGCGCCAGCCCTGATTTCACGAATTGGCGGGTGTTTATTTCTCTGTTCCCCCGAAGAAAATCCGGGTTTTCCATTTAAAGTGCCGATCATGGCAGGACTGCCTCATGTCGACAGGAGACTTGCGGCATGGCGTCGGAAGGTGGGCGTGTAAATTTGATACGGGAGTTGATGATGTTGAACGACATGAAAATCAGTTCGCGGTTGACGATCTTGCTGGCGCTTTTTATGGTGGGGTTGGTGATAGTCGGCGTGGTGGGGCTGTATGCCGCGAGCAGGACGGAGCAGGCGCTGGAGTCGACGTTCGACGAAAAAATGACGCCCCTCGTGCAATTGACTTCCATCGCCAAGGCGAATCTGGGCAACCGGCTGGCCATCGCCAATGCGGTCATCCAGCCGGAGCACATGGCAGACTATATCCAGGTGGTCGGGAAGAACAAGGCCGAGATCGACAAGCAATGGGCGGCCTTCATGACCTCGCTGACCGACGAAGAGGACCGGAAGCTGGCGGCGAAATTTGCCGAGGTGCGCGGTCGTTTCGTCGAAGAGGGCATCAAGCCGGCCCTGGAGGCGATGCGCGCCAACAATGTGGCCGAGATCAGGCGGATACAGGTAGAGCATGTCAATCCCCTCTATGCACCGCTGTTCGAGGCTCTGGATGCGCTGATCGAGATGGAAAAGCGCGACACCCAGAAGCTGCACGAGGAATCGACCGCCACCTACAGGAACATGCGCAACCTCTCCATTGCGCTGATCCTGATCGGTGCGGTGATGGGTGGCGGACTTGGGGTTTCCATCATCCGCGGCGTGCATCGCTCGGTGGATGAACTGCGCGGCGTAATGGTGAAGATGGCGGCGGATGGCGACCTGAGGGCGCGCGCCAAAGTCTACGGGCAGGATGAGATCGGCGAGGCGGCGGCGGCCTTCAACGCGCTGATCGACAATTTCGCCAGCATCATCCGGCAGATCGTCGGCCATGCCGACACGGTATCCGGCACCGCGGTGCAGTTGTCGGCCTCCTCATCGCAGATTTCGCAAAGCTCGCAGGCGCAGAGTGAGGCGGCTGCATCCACGGCGGCGGCAGTGGAACAGATCACCGTGAGCATCAGTTCGGTTGCCGCCAACACCGATGATGTGCGCAAGCTGTCCGAAAGGAGTCTGAGCCAGACTCGCCATGGCAACCAGAACGTCACGGAAATGATCGGTGAAATCCACAGCGTGCAGCAGGCGGTCAACCAGATCGCCGACTCGGTCAAGGAATTCGTCGACAGCACCCGAGCGATCGCCGGCATGACCCAGCAGGTAAAGGAAATCGCCGATCAGACCAACCTCCTGGCATTGAATGCGGCGATCGAGGCGGCGCGCGCCGGCGAGCAGGGGCGCGGTTTCGCGGTGGTGGCGGATGAGGTGCGCAAGCTGGCGGAGAAGTCCGCACAGTCGGCCAATGAAATCGACCGGGTGACCAACTCGCTGAACCAGAAATCCACCCATGTCGAGGCCACCGTGCAGGAGGGGTTGCAATCCCTGCAGGCAACTCAGGAGCATATCGAGCGGGTCTCTGCCGTGTTGACCGAAGCGGGCGAGGCGGTCACGCAATCCAGCCACGGCGTGAACGACATCGCCACCTCGGTGAGCGAGCAAAGCCTGGCGAGCAGCGAGATCGCGCGCAACGTGGAGAAAATTGCGCAAATGTCGGAAGAGAATCATGCGGCGGTGGAATCGAATGCGCAGGGTATCGTGCGCCTGGAGCAATTGGCCGGGGAATTGCAGGCCGCAGCAAGCCGGTTTAAGGTGTAAGGGTGCGTGCGGAATAGGTTTTAATCGGCTGCACAATGCTTGCCAGAGAATAGTTTTTGGGGGGGTCGGCCATGCAGAATAAAAATGCTTACGTTTCGCAAAAAGAAGTGCCGTTTCCGGCAGAGGCTGTCCTTGTCTCGAAAACCGACACCAAAGGCATCATTACCTATGCGAACGATGCATTCGTGGTGATCTCGGGGTATGCGCGGGAAGAACTGGTCGGCACAAGCCACAACATCGTACGCCACCCCGACATGCCGCCCTCGGCCTTCCAGTGGCTGTGGGATACGCTGAAGGCAGAGCGTCCGTGGCGCGGCACGGTTAAGAACCGCTGCAAGAACGGCGACCACTATTGGGTGCGCGCCACCGTCGCACCGATCATCGAGGGCGGCAAGATCACCGGCTATGTGTCGGTGCGCAAGGCGCCAACGCGCGAACAGATTGCCGAAGCGGAAGCGCTGTACAAGGAATTGAACCGGTCCGGCGCGCAGGCCGTGTCGAAATACGAGCGGTTCAGGTTCAAGAACTGGTCGCTGAAGGCCAAGCTGCAATCCACGATCCAGGTTACGATCATCGTCGTCCTGGCGGTCGCGCAGGTCTTCGTTTCTGCGGATCTCAGGGAGGAGTCGCAAATATTGGCGGCCGAAAAGGGCGCCCAGATTGCCGACGGAATCATCGACAGCTCGAATATGCTGATGGTGACTGGACAGATCGGCGATGTAAATAACCGCAAACTGCTGATCCATAAAGTTGTTTCGTCGAAGAATATTAAGTCCGCGCAATATGTCCGGGTGCAGCAGGTGGTGGAGCAGTTTGGCCCCGGCCTGCCCGAAGAGCGAATCAAGGATGACGTGCAGCGGAAGGCAATCGAAAGCGGGAAGCCCAGTGTTATTTTCACTGATGATGACCGCGGCATGCCGATATTGCGGGTGGTGACCCCTTATGCGGCGAGCAAGGATTTCCACGGCACCGATTGCACCGGCTGTCATGCGGTGCCGGAAGGCACGGTACTTGGCGCTTCGGATGTGGTAATCGACATGAAGCCCGACCTCGACCGAATTAACCATATGGAGATGCAGATAATGGCCGGGCAGATTGCGCTGCAAATCTTCCTGTTCTTCTTCATTGGTTACTGTGTCGACAAGTACGTGCGCCGCCCAGCGCATGCCGTAAGTAATGAATTCAGGAATATCATGGAGGGCAATCTCGATACCGAGCTGGATATTTCCGGACGGGATGAGATGGGATCGATGCTGTGTGAAATCCAGGCCATGCAATGCTATTTGCGCACCATGGTGGACGAGATTGTTACGCCGGTCGGGCTGATGCAGCAGCGCATCATGGATATGGACGCCAGGGTGTCCAGCGTGGCGGACAATGCGGTCAACGAGCAGGATCATATCCAGCAAATCGCCAGCACCATGGAGGAATTCAGCCAGTCGATCGCCGAAGTGGCAAGCATGGCGGCAGATTCACTCAACGATGCACGGGCGATGGAGGCGGTGATCAATGCAAATGCCGAAAGGATGCAAAGCCAGATCAATCCCGCAATGAACAAGGCCGTGGACACCGTGCAGTCGTCCAGCAAGACGATTGCCAATCTCAGTGCGGCAATCCAGAAGATAGGCGCGATTGCGAATGCCATCAAGGACATTGCCGAACAGACCAACCTGCTGGCGTTGAATGCGGCAATCGAGGCGGCGCGCGCCGGCGAGCAGGGGCGTGGCTTCGCGGTGGTGGCGGACGAGGTGCGCAAACTGGCGGAACGCACCGCAACCAGCACCAAGGATATCGCCAGCACCATCGGGGAGATTAACGCAATTTCGGAGGCTGCCGTAAAATCCATGCAGGGCGCGATAACCGATGTCGAAAACGGCGTTTCCCTGGTACATCAGAACAGCGAGGGACTCAAAACAATCAAGGCTGCGATGGTCAACGTGGACGAGCGTATGGAGCATATTGCCACTGCCATGAGAGAGCAGTCTTCGGCGAGCGAGAGCGTGGCGAATAGCCTTGAGCAAGTCACCGGCCTGGTAGATAACAATACGCAATCCGCCAAGGACGCCAAGGAGGCTGCAGAAGAGTTGGCCAAGTCGGCGGATGAATTAAAAAAAGCCGGATATCCGCTGACCAAATGTGCAATGGGGTAAGGTGGGGAGGGAGCGGTGAGGAGAGAGAAATGTCAGACCTGTTAAAAAATATTGACGCCCGTACCAAGCTGGCGGGAACCAACAAGCTGGAAATCCTGATGTTCACGCTAGGCCTGGACAATCGTACCGGGCGCGAGGAGACCTTCGGCATCAACGTGTTCAAGGTGCGCGAGGTGATGCGCATACCGGAAATTACCCGTGCGCCGGAAATGCCGCCCGCGGTGGAAGGCATGGTGAGTCTGCGCGGCGCGCTTGTGCCGGTGATCGACCTGGCCAAATATACGGGGGTCGAGACCGGCGACAAGGCGGAGATCATGATCGTCACCGAATACAACGGCCATACCCAGGGTTTCCTGGTCAAGGCGGTGGATAACATCCTGCGCCTTGACTGGGCGGCAATGCGCGTCCCGCCGGCAATGCTGGTTGCCGAAATGGGCGGGCTGGTCACGGCGATCACCGAGCTGAAGGATGGCCGCCTGGTGATGATGCTGGATGTGGAGAAGGTGCTTTCCGAGACCAGCCGCTTCGATACCGACGAACTGATTTTCAGGAACGTGCAACCGCTGGGCAAGGAACGCACGGTATTCTTTGCCGACGATTCTTCGGTGGCGCGCAACCAGATCGCGCGCACACTGGATGCGATGCAGATAAAGCACATTTCGGCGATCAACGGGCGCCAGGCATGGACCGAGTTGTCGAAGATGGCGGATTACGCCGAGGCCTCGCATATACCGCTCAAGGATATGGTGCAGGTGATTTTGACGGATGTGGAAATGCCCGAGATGGACGGTTACATGCTGACGCGCAAAATCAAGGCGGACAAGCGGTTTGCCGGCATACCGGTACTGATGCATTCATCGTTGAGCAGTTCGTCCAACCAGCAACTCGGCAAGACGGTCGGAGTGGACGAATACGTGCCGAAGTTCGAGCCGCAGAAGCTGGCGCAGACCTTGGCGCGATTGTTGGCGTAACGGAGGGCTGAAGGCGGAAGACAGGGGCTTTGTTGCGGCTGCAACATCCCGGTTTCTGCCTCTGTCTGACAGGGAGAGGGGAATGACTTACACGGAAGATATGTTAAGCGGTAGCCAGGATGGTTTGCTGGATAATGTTGACGCACGCACCAATCTGGCGGGCACCAACAAGATGGAGATCCTGCTGTTCAGTCTGGGCAGCAGCGAAAAATTCGGCATTAACGTGTTCAAGGTCAAGGAGGTTTGCCAGGCGGGCAAGATCACGCGCACGCCCAATATGCCGACCGGGGTGGATGGTATCGTCAGCTTGCGCGGGCATGTGATGCCGGTGCTCAATCTGGCGAATTTCATGGGGATATACCCGACCGAAAAGTATCACACCATGATGGTGGCGGAGTACAGCAATCATATCCTGGGGTTCCTGGTGAAAGAGGTGGATCGCATCATCCGGGTGGACTGGGACAAGGTGCGCGCGACGGAAGGGATGCTCTCCGACAAGGGCGCATTGATCACCGCCATCACCGAGTTGCCGGACGGATCGCTGATTTCAATTCTTGATGTCGAACAGATCCTGGCCAATGCATTCGGCGACGCCATTGTCGGAAACGTCGAGCGCGTGGAGTCGGCGCATGACCTGTGCATATTCTTCGCCGACGATTCGATGGTGGCGCGCAGAAAGATCGCTGAAGTGCTCGATAAAATGGGCATCAAGCACATCCAGGCAACCAATGGCCACGAGGCGTGGGAGAGGCTCAGGGCGATGGCAGATGCGGCGCAGAGCGTGGGAGGGAGCCTGCACGACCAGATTCAGGTGATTCTGACCGATGCGGAAATGCCCGAGATGGACGGTTATGTGCTGACGCAAAATATCAAGGCTGACCGCCGCTTCGATGGCATACCGGTGGTGATGCATTCGTCGCTGTCTTCGGATGCGAACCGTGCAATGGGACGGCGTGTCGGGGTGGATCACTATGTGCCGAAATTCGATTCAATAGTGCTGTCGTCGACGCTGCGCCCGTTGCTGGTTTGAATGCGGAATTGAGGACAAGGATTTTGGATCGGGGATCGAGGAGCGGGGTATTTTGCCCAGGCCTGATTCCTTGATGCCGGATTTTGGAGGAAATGATGGGAATAGAAAGTACGAAATTTTTGGTGGTGGACGATTTTTCCACGATGCGCCGCATCGTGCGCAATTTGCTCAAGGAACTGGGTTTCCTGAATGTCCAGGAGGCGGAAGACGGCGTGGAGGCCTTGGTCAAACTGCGCGCGGACGAGTTCGATTTTGTGGTGTCCGACTGGAACATGCCCAACATGACGGGGATTGAGTTGCTGCGCGCGATCCGCGCGGACGAAAAGCTCAAGCATCTGCCGGTGCTGATGGTGACGGCGGAGGCGAAGAAGGAAAACATCATTGAGGCGGCGAAGGCCGGCGCAAGCGGCTACGTGGTGAAACCGTTTACGGCCGCCACGCTGGATGAAAAGTTGAAGAAAATATTTGCCAACATGCAAAAGTGAGTAATGCGATGAACGACAATACTGCAAATCAGGATTCCGACGACCTCGAAGCGTTATTCGATAGCATCGTGTCGGCCAATGCCGAGGAAGACAACCCGTTCCCCGCGATGGGGGGCAAGGAGGCCGATTCGGCGAAGATGATCAACCAGATCGGGCACATGGCGCGGACGCTGCATGACACGTTGCGCGAGTTGGGACTGAACAAGGAAATCGAAAAAGCGGCGGCTTCCATCCCGGATGCGCGTGACCGCCTCAATTATGTGGCAACCCTGACGCAACAGGCAGCGGAGCGGGTGCTGAATGCGACTGATGCAGCGCAGCCGATTCTGGAAAAAGTGGAGGTCGAATCGCATCGCCTGGCGGGGCAGTGGCAGATGCTGTTTGAGCAAAAGCTGGACGTGATGCAATTCAGGGATCTCGTCATGCAGACGCAGGCCTTTCTCCATGAGGTGCCCAAGCAGACCAAGGCGACCAACGCCCACCTGATGGAAATTATGATGGCGCAGGATTTTCAGGATCTGACCGGCCAGGTCATAAAGAAGATCATCGACGTGACCAAGGCCATGGAGGAACAACTGGTTTCTCTGCTGCTGGAGGCTGCGCCGCCTTCGGTCAAGGCGGAATTTGACTCGGGTCTGTTGAATGGTCCGGTCATCAATGCGGCAGGGCGCACGGATGTGGTGACCAGCCAGGATCAGGTGGACGACTTGCTGGAAAGCCTGGGGTTCTGAAGATAGCGCAGGTCGGGCTTTGGCCAGACCCTGGTGCCGTGTCGGGCTGAAGCCCGACCTACTTGGGAGAATGAAATGAATGACTTTGCCGGCATGGAAGAATTGTTGAGCGATTTTTTGCTGGAGGCGGGCGACATGCTGTCCGAAGTGGACAGCAAGCTGATGGAGTTGGAAAAGCACCCCGATGACAGCAAGCTGCTCAACGAGATATTTCGCGGTTTCCATACCATCAAGGGAGGGGCCGGATTTCTCAATGCAACCGAACTGGTCACGCTGTGCCATCTCACCGAAAACCTGTTCGACAAACTGCGCAACCGCGAGTTGACCTTGAGCGCCGAACTCATGGATGTGATTTTTGCGGCAACCGCCGAGGTGCGCAGGATGTTTGGCGCCTTGCAGCAAAACCTGCAGCCAGGCGCGGCGCCTGCGGACATCCTCGACAACCTGAAGGTGGCACTGAGCGGAAAGGCGGTTTCCGCTCCGGTGAAAAGTCAGCCAGCCCCGGCGGCTGTGGCTTCTGCCGTGCAGGCCCCAGCCCTGCAGGCCATGGACGGGGTGGATTGGGAGGCACTGTATAACGCATTGACCGGCGGCACGGACATTGCCGCCAAAGTGGGCGTGACGCGCGATCCGGAAAAGATCGCTGCGGCGGTATCCGAAGAGGAATCCACCCGGAAGGCATTCGGCCGCCGCGCCAGCGATGTGCCGGGTGCCACGGTCGGGCGGCGCGACGGCGACGTGCCGGCCAAGGAAGCCAAGGAGTCGACGATCCGCGTGGACACCGACCGCCTCGACCAGGTGCTCAACCTGTCCGGCGAAATCGGTCTGACCAAAAACCGCCTGACGCACTTGCGCTCCAGCATTATCCAGGGGGGTAACGACGCGGACACCTTGCGTGATCTCGATCAATCCGTTACGCAACTGGATATGCTGGTGGTGAATCTGCAGAATGCGGTGATGAAGACGCGCATGCAGCCGATCGGCCGGCTGTTCAAGAAATATCCACGCCTGGCGCGTGACTTGGCAAGATCCTTGGGCAAGGATGTGGAGTTGGTGCTGTCCGGCGAAGAAACCGAAATGGACAAGACCATGATCGAGGACTTGAACGATCCGCTGGTGCATCTGGTGCGGAATGCAGTGGATCACGGCGTGGAGACCATCGAGGAGCGCATCGTCGCCGGCAAGCCGGAAAAGAGCATGGTGGAGCTGAGCGCACGTCAGGAAGGCGATCATATTCTGATTACCATCGCGGACGACGGGCGCGGCATGCGGCCGGAGGTGATCCGCAATAAGGCCATCGAGAAGGGGCTGATCACTACCGAGGTAGCGAACACCCTGGACGAGAGCCAGTGTCTGGAATTGATATTCCTGCCTGGGTTTTCGACCAAGGATGAAATCTCCAGTGTCTCTGGGCGCGGCGTCGGCATGGACGTGGTGAAGACCAACATCCAGAAGTTGAACGGCGTCGTAAACATCCACTCCGAACCGGGCAAGGGAACCGTGCTGACCATCTCCTTGCCACTCACAATGGCCATCCTGCCGGTGCTGATTCTGCGCCTCGGTGAACAATCCTTTGCCGTACCGCTGTCGATGGTGCGGGAGATACTGTCCATCACACCCGATCAGTTGCAGCAGGTTTCCGGCAGGGCAACCATGGTGGTACGCGGCGAAGTGCTGCCGGTGCTGCCGCTGGCGCAATTGATCGGCTGGGAGCAGGGCCCCAATCCGGAAGTGGGCGTCCTGATGCAGTTCGGCAACAACAGCTTCATCCTGTCGGCGGACGGCTTTGCCGGGCATGACGATGTGGTGATCAAGTCGCTGGATACTTTCCGTCCCAAGGGCGTGGCGGGCGTAACCATGTCCAGCGAGGGCGACATCGTGCTGATCCTCGATATCAAGGAACTGCTCAGCGATGTGCGCGGACACTAGCAGAGTTAGGGGAATAGCATGTTTTGCGGAAAATTAAGGCAGGAACACAGGGAGTTGCAGGCCAGGCTGGCCCAAGCCGATCAGGAGATTGCCGCGCTACGCGGCGATTTGTCCCGGCTGGAGGGTGAGCGCGAGGCGGTGCGTGCCGAGTTGGAGGGAGTCTTGGCCGAACAACAAGGTGCGGCCAAGTTGCATGACAACATGCAGGGGTTCGGCGATTCCTTCGCGGAGCTGCAAAAATCCCAGGTCGCCGCGGCGCAGGCCTTACGCGAAGAAAAACAGCACGCCATCGAGGCGGCCGGCATTTCGGCGAACAACCGCGAGGCCGTGCTGCGGATCGCCCAGAGCCTCAATGCGCTGTCCGCAGATACCATACAGACTTCGCAGAACGTGCAAAACCTGACCGAGCGTGCGGCGCAGATCGGCAGCATCGTCCAGCTGATCAAGGAAATTGCCGACCAGACCAACCTGCTGGCGCTCAATGCGGCAATCGAAGCGGCGCGCGCAGGCGAGCAGGGACGCGGTTTTGCGGTGGTCGCGGACGAGGTGCGCAAGCTGGCTGAGCGCACCGCGAAGGCGACCAGCGAGATTTCGACAATAGTGACCGCCATCCAGGGAGAGACCGACCGCACCAAGGTGCAAATGGAGGGCTGGGCGGCGAAGTCGCATGTGTTCAGCGGCGATGTCACGGGCGTGACGGACAGCATGGAACATTTGCTGAAGCTGTCGCAGCAGATAGAGGGCACGATTTCGGCGGCGGCGCTGCGCAGCTTTATCGAGGTCGCCAAGATCGACCATATCCTGTACAAATTTGAAATTTACAAGGTGTTCATGGGTATATCGGAGCGCGATGCGGGCAGTTTTGCGCCGCATACCGATTGCCGGCTGGGCAAGTGGTATTTCGAAGGCGAGGGCCGGGATTGTTTTTCCAGACTGGACGGCTACGCGGCCGTGGCGAATCCGCATCAGGACTTTCATCAGCATGGCCGGGAAGCCGTGACGGCATTCCGCTCCGGCGACTTTTTGGGCGGTATCGAGCTGGTTGGAAAATTGGAGGCCGACAGCATGGGGGTACTTTCCGCGCTGGAGAGGATTGCCGTAGCGGGGAAAGGCGACAGCAGCCTGCTATGCCATACACCGGATTAGCGTGGACACAGAGCACCGTGTTTATACAGAATAATCAGAGCCGATAAATCATGACAAACTTTTCTCGCCTAGCCTTAATCGGCGCATTGGCCAGCGGCATTTTGCTGGGCGGCCATGCGCTCTACTTTGGCAGCATATTGGCCGATGTGCTGCTGTTCCTGACTGTCGTGGCTGTCTGGAGCTATCTGCTCAAGCGGGCGGCCGGCGGCGAAGAGTCGCCGGGCCGCGCCGAATCGCCGGTACAGGGCGATATGCCTCTCATTCATGAAAGCAATGCTTTCCATGTGCAATTGGGCAACGAACTTTCCAGCCAGCTCGCTTCGGCGCATACCGAGCTTGGCAACACCCAGGCCATCCTCAGCGATGCCATAGCCAAACTGGTCAATACCTTTACTGCGATGGCGGATGAGGTGCGCGCGCAGCAGGCCTTGACGCTGTTTATTACGGACGGCGGAGAGGCCAGTGAGGACCAGAATGCGAAACAAAAATTCGAGCATTTCGTCCAATCCACTTCCGATGCAATGAACGAGTTTGTCGATTCCACTGTCCAGAACAGCAAACGCGCGATGGAGCTGGTGGAGAAGATGGACGCCATCAACGTGCAGGTCTCGGGCATCCTCGGCATCCTGAACGAGGTGGAGAGCATCGCCAAGCAGACCAACCTGCTGGCGCTGAATGCGGCGATCGAGGCGGCGCGCGCGGGTGAGGCCGGACGCGGGTTTGCCGTGGTTGCGGATGAGGTGCGCAATCTCTCGGAAAGCACCAACAAGTTCAGCAGGCAGATACGCGCGCTGGTGGGCAATGTCAACGCATCCCTGATTTCTGCTGAGCAATCCATCAACAGCCTCGCGGCAACCGACATGACCTTCGTGATGGAATCGAAGCAGCGCGTCGAGGTTATGATGGCGGATCTTTCCGAGTTGAATGAGACCATCGCCAGAAATGCCGATGAACTGAATCTGATCAATACCAAGGTCGAGCAGAACGTGGCGGCGGCGGTCTCTACCCTGCAATTTCAGGACATGAGTTCGCAGTTGCTTGCGCATGCCCAGATGCGCCTGGTCGCCCTGCAGGAGGTTGCCAACGAGATGCGCAAGGGCACGGACCAGCCAAACCGCAATGGATACCTCGAGCAGATCGCCACCTACAATCGCTCGCTGCACGAACATGTCGTCTCGCTGGACGAGAAGAAATCCAACCCGGTCGCGCAGGATAATTTCGCGACCGGCGACATCGAGTTGTTTTAGGGCATGTTCGCAGGCACCCCGCTCCTCGCTGTATTTTCAACTGGATGCTATAATCAAAAGAAGTTCTAACAATCTGATTGAGTGCAATTAAATGGCAAAAACCGTATTAACCGTTGACGATTCCGCCTCCATCCGCCAAATGGTGGCGTTTACCCTCAAATCTGCAGGCTACACCGTCATCGAGGCGGCCGACGGCCAGGAGGGGCTGGACAAGGCCAAGGCCAATGCGGTCAATCTGGTGCTGACCGACCAGAACATGCCCAAGATGGATGGCCTGACCCTGATCAAGACCCTGCGCGGCCTGCCGCAATACAGGGCGACGCCGATCCTGATGCTGACCACCGAATCCAGCGATGCCATGAAGGCGCAGGGCAAGGCATCGGGCGCAACCGGCTGGCTGGTCAAGCCGTTCGATCCGCAAAAATTGCTTGAGGTCGTCAAAAAAGTGATCGGTTAGCACCGGTACGCCCAGAATTTTGATGGATAGACGCCCCCGCATTTCATACTTCCCTTCAGGAAAAAGCCAATGTCCATCGACATGAGCCAGTTTTATCAGGTGTTCTTCGAGGAATCCGCCGAACACCTCGCAAGCATGGAAAGCCTGCTGCTTGAGCTCGACCTGGATGCGCCCGATGCGGATCAGTTGAACGCCATCTTTCGTGCGGCCCACTCCATCAAGGGCGGCAGCGGCACCTTCGGTTTCACCGACATGACCGAAGTGACGCATGTACTGGAAACCCTGCTGGATCGCATCCGCAAGAATGAAATTGCGATTACCGCCGACATGGTCGATGCCTTTCTGCAGGCGGGCGACGTGCTGCACGGCTTGCTGGAGGCACACCAGAACGGAACGGTTGCCGACGAAGCTGCATCGCTCGAAATCCGTGCCAGGCTGGAAAAATTGACAGCGGAGGGCGGCCAGAGGGCAGCGGGCAGCGGGCAGAAAACTGAAACTGCAGAGGCGGCGCATTCCCCGGCGCAGCATATTTACCGGATCAAGTTCGACAAATCTCCCGCCATCTTCCCCGGCAAGGCCGAACTCGACAATTTGCTCGAAGAGCTGGGTAATATCGGCAAAATCGAAAACCAGGAAATCGCCGCCGAGTCGGTGACGCTAACGCTGGCCACCTACGCCGCCGAAGCAGATTTGCGCGATACCTTCTCGTTTTTTCTGGAACCGGAGCAACTCACCATTACCCTGTTCGATGGGCAAAAGGCGGAGGACACTGCTTCCGGAGAAGATCAGGGTTACGGCTTCTTCGTCGAGCCGGAAAAAATCCAGGCGGCAAGCGAGGATGCGCAGGGTTATGGTTTCTTCGTGGAGCCGGAGACGGTCAAGTCGGAAGTCGAGAATGCGCAGGGCTACGGCTTCTTCACCGAGGTGGAAAGCCAGCCGCCCGCAACAGAGCAGGTGGCGACATCGGATACTCCGCCGGACAACGCGCCGCAGCGGCGTGCCACCGACCGGGCACCGGCTGCCGCGGCGGAAACCTCGATCCGCGTCAGCGTGGAAAAGGTCGACCAGATGATCAACCTGGTGGGGGAGCTGGTGATTACCCAGGCGATGCTTGCGGAAACCGCCTCTCATCTGGATCCGGTATTAAACGAACGCCTGGTCAACGGGCTGGCGCAACTCGAGCGCAACACCCGCGACCTGCAGGAATCCGTCATGTCGGTGCGCATGATGCCGATCAACTTCGTGTTCAGCCGCTTCCCGCGCGTGGTGCGCGACCTTGCCGGCAAGCTCGGCAAGAGGGTGCAACTCAAAATGATCGGCGAGGGCACGGAGCTGGACAAGGGATTGATCGAAAAAATCAGCGACCCGCTGACCCATTTGGTGCGCAACAGTTTGGATCACGGCATCGAACTGCCGGATGAGCGCGAGGCCAAGGGCAAGGACCCGCAAGGCACCATCACCCTGCGCGCCGCGCATCAGGGCGGCAATATCGTCATCGAGGTAACGGATGACGGCGCCGGGCTGAACCGCGAAAAGATTCTCGCCAAGGCGCGGGAAAAGGGCATTCCGGTTGGCGATAACATGAGCGATGCCGATGTCTGGCAAATGATCTTTGCGCCCGGTTTTTCCACCGCCGCCGTGATTACCGATGTTTCCGGGCGCGGTGTCGGTATGGACGTGGTCAAAAAAAATATCGAGGGCATCGGCGGCCGCGTCGAAATCGCCTCTCAGCAGGGAAATGGCAGTACCATCACCATCAGCCTGCCGCTGACGCTGGCGATACTCGACGGCCTGTCCATCGCAGTAGGCGACCAGGTTTACATCGTGCCGCTCAGCTTCATCAGCGAATCGTTGCAGCCGACTGCCGCCGACATCAAGGATGTCAGCGGCCAGGGGCAGGTGGTGCATGTGCGCGGCGAATATCTGCCGCTGATTGCGCTGCACAAGGTGTTCAATATCCAGCCCAGGGTTGCCAATCCTGCGGAAGGCATCCTGGTGCTGCTCGAAGGCGAAGGCAAAAAGGTCGCACTGTTCGTGGACGAGTTGATCGGCCAGCACCAGGTGGTGATCAAGAGCCTGGAAACGAACTATCGCAGGGTGCCCGGCATTTCGGGTGCGACGATCATGGGCGACGGTCGGGTGGCGATGATCATGGATGTGGCCGCGCTGATCAAGCTGGCGCAGCGCTAGGGGCAGATTTGTGGGCGGGATATTATCCCGCGCAGAGACACCGTTGGAGTAGGCAGTCAATTACCGGAAGGAGAAAACCATGCAGACAAGCGAAGGACAGGCGGCGGGTGGCAATGGCCGCGAACTGCTGACTTTTACGCTGGGCAATGAGGAATACGGCATCGATATCCTCAAGGTTCAGGAGATTCGCGGCTACGACGCGGTCACCACGATCGCCAACACACCCGACTTCATCAAGGGAGTCATCAATCTGCGCGGCATCATCGTGCCGATCGTGGACATGCGCATCAAATTCCGCCTCGGCAAGGTGGAATACGACCAGTTCACCGTGGTCATCATCCTCAACGTCGCCAAGCGCGTGGTCGGCATCGTGGTGGACGGCGTCTCGGACGTGATCGCGCTGACCGCCGAGCAGCTCAAGCCTGCGCCGGAATTCAGCGCCGGGCTGGATACGCAGTACATCATGGGGCTGGGAACGGTCGATGAGCGCATGATCATCGTGATGGACATCGAGAAATTGATGACCAGCCGTGATATGGAGCTGGTTGAGGCGGCGGCAGCCTAGGGCCAGGCGACAGGACGGAAAATTATCAAGTCTACAATCTGGAAAAGTTAGAAATGTTCAATAATATCAGTATCAAATCCCGCCTGACGGCGGTTATTGCAATCCTGTCGGTTTTACTCATCGTGATCGGCGTCATGGGGATGCTTGGCATGAGCAAGTCCAATGAAGGACTGCGCAGTGTTTACGAGGACCGCACGGTGCCCATGGAGCAGATTTCCAGCATCCAGAAATTGCTGCTTACCAACCGGCTACGCATCGCCGTTTCCATGGTGACGCCCACGCCGGAAATCATTCAGAAGAATACTGCGGAAGTAGATCGGAATATCGCGGAGATCGGCAAGATATGGGAAGCATACATGTCTACTACGCTCACTCCGGAGGAGAAAATTCTGGCGGACAAGTTTGCCGAGGATCGCAAGAAGTTTGTGGGGGAGGGTTTGAAGCCGGCAATCGCGGCGCTTCGCGCCAACGACCTGAAACTGGCCGACAGGATCGTGGTAGAAAAAATCCGTGTGCTATATGAACCGGTCGGTGAGGGCATCCAGCAGCTGCTGCAACTGCAGCTTAATGAAGCAAAGCATGAGTATGAAAACGGCCTGGTCCGCTATGAAAACAGCCGCAACCTTTCCATCGGCCTGATTGTCGGCGGTCTGGTGCTGGTGCTTTGGCTGGGCATCGCCCTGATTCGCGCCATCATGCGGCCATTGGGCCAGGCGCAGGAGGTGGCGGCCAGGATTGTTGCGGGCGACCTGAGCAGCACCATCGAGATCAGGAGCAACGACGAAATCGGGCAGTTGCTGACGTCTTTTAATGTTATGCAAGACAGCCTGCGGGCGATCGTCGGCGAGATCAAGAGCATCGTCGAGGCGGCGGCGGTGCGCGGCGACTTCAGCGTCAAGATGGGCATGGACGGCAAGGCGGGCTACACGAAGGAGCTGTCGGAGCTGCTCAACCAACTCTCCAACGTCACCGAAACTGGTATCAGCGACGTGGTGCGCGTGGCGAACGCGCTGGCCAAGGGCGACCTGACGCAGACCATCGCCAAGGACTACCCCGGCTCCTTCGGTGAAATGAAAACCGGCGTGAACGGCACGGTGGAAAACCTCAAGGCGCTGGTCGGCGACATCAAGGATGCGACCGACACCATCAACACGGCTTCCAAGGAAATCGCCGCGGGCAACAGCGACCTGTCGCAGCGCACCGAAGAACAGGCCAGCAGCCTCGAAGAAACCGCGAGCAGCATGGAGGAACTCACCTCCACCGTAAAGCAGAACGCCGAGAACGCCAAACAGGCCAACCAGCTTGCGATCAGTTCTTCGGATATCGCGGTCAAGGGTGGAGCGGTGGTCGGCGAAGTCGTCACGACGATGGACGCGATCAACGAAGCCTCGCGCAAGATCGTCGACATCATCTCGGTGATCGACGGCATCGCGTTCCAGACCAACATCCTCGCCCTCAATGCGGCGGTGGAAGCGGCCAGGGCGGGCGAACAGGGGCGTGGTTTTGCGGTGGTGGCCGGAGAAGTGCGCAACCTGGCGCAAAGAAGTGCGGCCGCCGCCAAGGAGATCAAGACGCTGATTGGTGACTCGGTGGAGAAGGTCGAAGGCGGCAGCAAGCTGGTTGCGCAGGCCGGACAGACCATGGAAGAGATCGTCAACTCGATCAAGCGCGTGACCGACATCATGTCCGAGATCACCGCGGCGTCGGTGGAGCAAAGTCAGGGTATCGAACAGGTGAACCTCGCGATCACGCAGATGGACGAAGTCACGCAGCAGAATGCCGCGCTGGTCGAAGAAGCGGCGGCGGCGGCGGAATCGCTGGAAGAGCAGGCGCAGAACCTGTCGGTGTCGGTGGCGACCTTCAAGGTGGACGAAGGCGCAGGCGGCGCTGCTGCCGCGCGCCGCCTGCCGGCTCCCGCGCAAACACCGGCGCGCAAGGGGACGGCGCTGGCCAAGGCCGCGCCGGCCAAGACGCCGGTGGCGAAGCCCAAAGCCAGGCCGCAGGCGGACGACGACGGCGAGTGGGAAGAGTTTTAA
>JAHQXD010000002.1:535105-537663 GCA_019449655.1 Ferrigenium straubiae
GAAGCCCAAAGCCAGGCCGCAGGCGGACGACGACGGCGAGTGGGAAGAGTTTTAATTTGCAGCCCCACTCCATCTGCTGGAGGGAGTGGGGAGTTTGCGGAATCAAATCCGGCATGGGCAGTGCTTTATTGTTTTACCATACCAAACATATTTTGCAGCAATACTACGTCGTAAAAATAACATAGCCCCAGGAGAAGATTTTGCCGTCATTCAGTGCGCTGAAAATGAGAACGAAGTTGATATTGATTGTTGCAGTTCCGTTATTGGGACTTCTGTATTTTTCAATCAGTAGCACCATCGAGAGAGCCGTCATTGCCCGAGAAATGGGCAAACTGGAATCCCTGGTAGGGCTGTCGGTCAAGATTGGCGCGCTTACCCATGAGTTGCAGAAAGAACGGGGCATGACTGCGGGTTTCCTGGGCAGCCAAGGCGTCAAGTTTGCCAGCGAACTGCCGGCGCAACGTACTGCCACGGATAAGAAAGTCGGCGAGCTAAAGCAGGTGTTAGCCAATTTCAATGCAGACCAGTTTGGGCCATTCCTGAGAAACTCACTAAGCGAAGTATTGAAAAATATTGACGAGCTTAATACTAAGCGAGGTGCAGTCTCCGCGCAGACCATTCCTGCGCAAGAGGCGGTCAGCTATTACACCAGAATAATCGATATATTCCTGAATATCCCCAATCAGGCATCGACACTCAGTAGCAATAGCCATATCGCACGGTTGAATTCTGCCTATGCAGCCCTGTTGCTGAGCAAGGAGCGCGCCGGGCAAGAGCGCGCCATTCTCACTGCCGTCTTTGCGGCCGATAAATTTACCCCGGAAATTTTCGCACGATTTTTTTCAAACGCTTCCGCACAAGATGTTTATGTCAAGGTTTTTAATACTTACGCCCTTGATGAGCAAAAAGAATTTTATAAAAACAAGATCAGCGGCCCGGCGGTAGATGAAGTGGCGGCAATCAAAAAGACCACAGTAGAACGGGCGAACGAGAAAAGCCTGGGTGTTGATAGCGCGCACTGGTTCAAGGTGGTAACGGAGAAAATCGATCTGTTAAAGGAGGTTGAGGACAGGCTGTCAGGCGATTTGTCGAAAACGACCGAACAGCTCAAGGGTAATGCCCAAAACTTGATGATTTTCTACATCACGCTTTCCGTGGTGACTTTGCTGGTAACGCTATTTTTTGCTACCTATATGATTCGCGCGTTGCTGCGCCAGATTGGCGGTGAACCGGACTATGCGGCGGAAGCAGTCCACAAGATTTCCGCAGGTGACCTGTCGATGGATTTTGCCGTCAAGCCGGGCGACACCAGCAGCCTGCTGTATTCGATGAAGACCATGCAAGACAGCCTGCGGGCGATCGTCGGCGAGATCAAGAGCATCGTCGAGGCGGCGGCGGTGCGCGGCGACTTCAGCGTCAAGATGGGCATGGACGGCAAGGCGGGCTACACGAAGGAGCTGTCGGAGCTGCTCAACCAACTCTCCAACGTCACCGAAACTGGTATCAGCGACGTGGTGCGCGTGGCGAACGCGCTGGCCAAGGGCGACCTGACGCAGACCATCGCCAAGGACTACCCCGGCTCCTTCGGTGAAATGAAAACCGGCGTGAACGGCACGGTGGAAAACCTCAAGGCGCTGGTCGGCGACATCAAGGATGCGACCGACACCATCAACACGGCTTCCAAGGAAATCGCCGCGGGCAACAGCGACCTGTCGCAGCGCACCGAAGAACAGGCCAGCAGCCTCGAAGAAACCGCGAGCAGCATGGAGGAACTCACCTCCACCGTAAAGCAGAACGCCGAGAACGCCAAACAGGCCAACCAGCTTGCGATCAGTTCTTCGGATATCGCGGTCAAGGGTGGAGCGGTGGTCGGCGAAGTCGTCACGACGATGGACGCGATCAACGAAGCCTCGCGCAAGATCGTCGACATCATCTCGGTGATCGACGGCATCGCGTTCCAGACCAACATCCTCGCCCTCAATGCGGCGGTGGAAGCGGCCAGGGCGGGCGAACAGGGGCGTGGTTTTGCGGTGGTGGCCGGAGAAGTGCGCAACCTGGCGCAAAGAAGTGCGGCCGCCGCCAAGGAGATCAAGACGCTGATTGGTGACTCGGTGGAGAAGGTCGAAGGCGGCAGCAAGCTGGTTGCGCAGGCCGGACAGACCATGGAAGAGATCGTCAACTCGATCAAGCGCGTGACCGACATCATGTCCGAGATCACCGCGGCGTCGGTGGAGCAAAGTCAGGGTATCGAACAGGTGAACCTCGCGATCACGCAGATGGACGAAGTCACGCAGCAGAATGCCGCGCTGGTCGAAGAAGCGGCGGCGGCGGCGGAATCGCTGGAAGAGCAGGCGCAGAACCTGTCGGTGTCGGTGGCGACCTTCAAGGTGGACGAAGGCGCAGGCGGCGCTGCTGCCGCGCGCCGCCTGCCGGCTCCCGCGCAAACACCGGCGCGCAAGGGGACGGCGCTGGCCAAGGCCGCGCCGGCCAAGACGCCGGTGGCGAAGCCCAAAGCCAGGCCGCAGGCGGACGACGACGGCGAGTGGGAAGAGTTTTAA
>JAHQXD010000002.1:537673-539819 GCA_019449655.1 Ferrigenium straubiae
GAAGCCCAAAGCCAGGCCGCAGGCGGACGACGACGGCGAGTGGGAAGAGTTTTAACGGGAGGTTTTTTGTTCGCCGGATGTAAAGGCGACGGCAACAGACAATCGGTAACCGGTAAAAGATTTGGCTTGTCTTTGGGTTGAATTACTTAAGGAGAAACAACATGGCTGGCATGAAAGTGGGAACCCGTTTGGGGCTGGGCTTCGGTGCGGTGATTGTGTTGTTGATCATCGTCGCCATCGTTGGCATTATCAATATGCGCGGCATCCAGGCTGAACTGGATGACATCATCCACGACGAATTTCCGAAGACGGTGCAGGCGAACAACATGATCGATGGCATCAACTCCATTGGCGTGTTGATGCGCGATTCGTTGCTGGTGGCGGGCCACGACAATATCCTGAAGGAACTGGCCGGCATCGATGAAAAGCGCAAATTCATCAAGGAGAACCTGGAAAAACTGCAGGCCTCGATCGCTTCCGAAAAGGGCAAGGCCGCACTGGCAAAGGTAATAGATGTGCGCAACAAATACGTAGGCTCCCAGGATGCCTTCATCAAATTGCAGAAGGATGGCAAGCAGGCGGAAGCAAAAGCCCTGTTTCTGGCAGAGACGATGGATCTCCAGGATGCTTATATCAAATCCGTGAACGAGCTGATTGGGCTGCAAAGCGACCGGATGATCAGCATTGGCGAAGAAGCCAATCAGCAGGTGAAAAGCGCCCTGATTCTCATTGTGGTTCTCTCGCTGATTGCGGTTCTGGTCGGCGCGATTGTCGCCATCATGATCGTGCGCGGCCTGATGAAACAGCTCGGCGGCGAGCCGGACTATGCGGCCGACGCGGTCGGCAAGATTGCCGCCGGCGACCTGAGCATGACCCTGGCCGTCAAGCCGGGCGACACCAGCAGCCTGCTGTATTCGATGAAGACCATGCAAGACAGCCTGCGGGCGATCGTCGGCGAGATCAAGAGCATCGTCGAGGCGGCGGCGGTGCGCGGCGACTTCAGCGTCAAGATGGGCATGGACGGCAAGGCGGGCTACACGAAGGAGCTGTCGGAGCTGCTCAACCAACTCTCCAACGTCACCGAAACTGGTATCAGCGACGTGGTGCGCGTGGCGAACGCGCTGGCCAAGGGCGACCTGACGCAGACCATCGCCAAGGACTACCCCGGCTCCTTCGGTGAAATGAAAACCGGCGTGAACGGCACGGTGGAAAACCTCAAGGCGCTGGTCGGCGACATCAAGGATGCGACCGACACCATCAACACGGCTTCCAAGGAAATCGCCGCGGGCAACAGCGACCTGTCGCAGCGCACCGAAGAACAGGCCAGCAGCCTCGAAGAAACCGCGAGCAGCATGGAGGAACTCACCTCCACCGTAAAGCAGAACGCCGAGAACGCCAAACAGGCCAACCAGCTTGCGATCAGTTCTTCGGATATCGCGGTCAAGGGTGGAGCGGTGGTCGGCGAAGTCGTCACGACGATGGACGCGATCAACGAAGCCTCGCGCAAGATCGTCGACATCATCTCGGTGATCGACGGCATCGCGTTCCAGACCAACATCCTCGCCCTCAATGCGGCGGTGGAAGCGGCCAGGGCGGGCGAACAGGGGCGTGGTTTTGCGGTGGTGGCCGGAGAAGTGCGCAACCTGGCGCAAAGAAGTGCGGCCGCCGCCAAGGAGATCAAGACGCTGATTGGTGACTCGGTGGAGAAGGTCGAAGGCGGCAGCAAGCTGGTTGCGCAGGCCGGACAGACCATGGAAGAGATCGTCAACTCGATCAAGCGCGTGACCGACATCATGTCCGAGATCACCGCGGCGTCGGTGGAGCAAAGTCAGGGTATCGAACAGGTGAACCTCGCGATCACGCAGATGGACGAAGTCACGCAGCAGAATGCCGCGCTGGTCGAAGAAGCGGCGGCGGCGGCGGAATCGCTGGAAGAGCAGGCGCAGAACCTGTCGGTGTCGGTGGCGACCTTCAAGGTGGACGAAGGCGCAGGCGGCGCTGCTGCCGCGCGCCGCCTGCCGGCTCCCGCGCAAACACCGGCGCGCAAGGGGACGGCGCTGGCCAAGGCCGCGCCGGCCAAGACGCCGGTGGCGAAGCCCAAAGCCAGGCCGCAGGCGGACGACGACGGCGAGTGGGAAGAGTTTTA
>JAHQXD010000002.1:539829-599720 GCA_019449655.1 Ferrigenium straubiae
CGAAGCCCAAAGCCAGGCCGCAGGCGGACGACGACGGCGAGTGGGAAGAGTTTTAGATTGGTCTGCACCTTTCCCAAAGCTGGAGAAGGGTGCCGACCCGGTAGGCTGGCTTAATGAAATCATTCGGGATGCGATGAACACCAACTTTCAAGCCGACGCTGTCCGCGACCGCGAATTCGTTTTCACGGCCAAGGACTTCGAGCGGGTGCGGCAGTTGATCTACGACCATGCCGGCATCTCGCTCAACCCATCCAAGCAGGATATGGTGTATAGCCGCCTGGCGCGCCGCCTGCGGGCGACCGGCATGAATAATTTCAGGGACTACCTGGCCTTGCTGGAAAGCAACGATGAGGCCGAGTGGCAGGCCTTCGTCAATGCGCTCACCACCAACCTGACCTCGTTCTTCCGCGAACCGCACCATTTCCCGCTGCTGGCCGAGCATGCGCTCAAGCAGAAAGGGCGGCATCCCATCTCGCTGTGGTGTTCGGCGGCTTCGACCGGAGAGGAGCCCTACTCGATGGCAATGACCATGGTGGATGCCTTTGGCAGCTTTACGCCGCCGGTCAACATTGTCGCCACCGATCTGGACACCAATGTGCTCGCCAAGGCGGAAGCGGGCGTTTATCCGGCCGAGCGCATCGAGAAGCTTTCGGATGATCTGGTGAAGCGTTTTTTCCTCAGGGGAACAGGCGCACAGGCGGGCTTCGTGCGGGTGAGGCCGGAGTTGCGCGCGATGATTACCTTCCGGCAGGTGAACCTGCTCAACAACGACTGGCAGATACGCGGCCCGCTGGATGCGATTTTCTGCCGCAACGTGATGATTTATTTCGACAAGGCGACGCAACTCAAAATACTGGAGAGGTTTGCGCCGTTGCTGCAGCCGGACGGATTGCTGTTCGCCGGGCATTCGGAGAGTTTTCACAATGCCGGGCATGTTTTCAGTCTGCGCGGCAAGACGGTGTACGAATTGGCCAAGTCAAAACCGCATGGGCATCATCATGTGCCCAAGTGACCAGGTGATCCTGAAGAGGGATCGGGAAGGAGTGCGCCGGCATGACTGAGCATGGTTATGAAGAGCTCATGGCGCCGAACCTGTATTTCGACCGGCTGCATAATTCCGAGGCGGCCAAGATATTGCCCGGCGAATACTATGCGACGGCGCGCGACATGCTGCTGGTGACGGTGCTGGGCTCCTGCGTCTGCGCATGCATCCGCGACAGGGTCAGCGGCATCGGCGGCATGAATCATTTCATGCTGCCGGACAGCGGCCAGGACCAGAACAACCCGCTGGGCGAGTCGGCGCGCTACGGCACCTACGCCATGGAAGTGCTGATCAACCAGCTGCTCAAGATGGGCGCGAAGCGCGGCAATTTCGAGGCGAAGGTGTTCGGCGGCGGGGCGGTATTGCGCGGTTTCACGGTCGCCAATATCGGCGAAAAAAATGCCGAATTCGTGCTCAAATTCCTCAAGACCGAGAAGATTCCCCTCGTCGCGCAGGACCTGCTCGATATCTATCCGCGCAAAGTGTATTTTTTCCCCCACACCGGGCTGGTCAGGGTGAAGAAGCTGAAGAAGGTGCATAACGACACGATCATCAGCCGCGAATCCGAGTACGTGACGCGGCTGCATTACGCCAAGATGGAAGGCGACGTGGAGTTGTTCAGCTGAGCGGCTGGCTTGGTTGAGTAAAGGCAGGCATGGAAAACCGGAAAATAAGGGTCCTGGTAATCGACGATTCCGCGCTGATCCGCAGCGTGATGAAGGAGCTTATCGATCGGGAAAAGGACATGGAGTGCGTGGGCGCGGCACCCGATCCGCTGGTCGCGCGCGAGATGATCAAGTCGCTCAACCCGGATGTGCTGACGCTGGATGTGGAAATGCCCAGGATGGACGGGCTGGATTTTCTGGAGCGGCTGATGCGCTTGCGCCCGATGCCGGTGGTGATGGTCTCCACGCTGACGGAACGCGGTTCCAACATCACTTTCCGTGCGCTGGAGCTCGGTGCGGTGGATTTCGTTTCCAAGCCGAAACTGGACATTACGCGCGGCATGGAGGGAGCTGCAGGCGAGATCGCCGACAAGATACGTGCCGCCGCGCAGGCGCGTGTGCGCAAGGCTTCCCCCACGCCGCCGCCGATCCAGGAAAAATTTTCCGCGGATGCGATCCTGCCCAGCGTTGCGGGAAAGTTTTCCTCCACGGAGAAGCTGATCATCATCGGCGCATCGACCGGCGGCACCGAGGCGATCAAGGAGGTGCTGACCCGCCTACCCGCCGACGTTCCCGGCATCCTGGTGGCGCAGCATATGCCGGAAAATTTCACCAAGTCGTTTGCGGAGCGCCTGAACAGCCTGTGCAAGATTTCGGTCAAGGAGGCGGAGCACAACGAGCGTATCCTGCCGGGGCACGCCTACATTGCGCCGGGGCATTCGCACCTGCTGCTCAAGCGCAGCGGGGCGAACTACATGACCGAACTGAACCAGGGGCCTCCGGTGAACCGCCACCGCCCATCGGTGGACGTACTGTTCCGCTCGGCGGCCAATGCAGCCGGTGCGAATGCGATGGGCATCATCCTTACCGGCATGGGCAAGGACGGCGCGCAGGGTCTGCTGGAAATGAAACAGGCCGGTTCGTTCACCATCGCGCAGGACGAGGCGAGCTGTGTGGTTTTCGGCATGCCGAGGGAGGCGATCCTGCTGGGCGGCGCAAGCGAAGTGCTGCCGCTGCAGAATATCGCGCGCCGTACGCTGGAATATCTGGCATCGTATAGCGGCAAGAGCAATCGTGTTTAATCATTCATCACAAGGGAGTAATCATGGCTATCAATGTACAAATTCTGGACCATGCGGCGCGCATCAACATGTACGGCCGTTTCGATTTTCAGGTGCACCGCGAATTCAAGGATGCCTATACACCGCTGCTCGGCAATCCCTCCGTGCGCGAGATCGAGGTCGAGATGAGCAAGGTGGATTACCTGGACAGTTCCGCGCTGGGTATGCTGATGCTGCTGAATGAACGTGCCAAGGGGGTCAACAAGCCGGTCACGCTGCTCAACACTTCCGGTGTGGTATCGCAGGTGCTGGGGGTCGCCAATTTCAGCAAAATTTTCAACATCAGGCAGGCGAGCTAAAGGAAGGCAGCTGTTCGGGCTGCGGCCCGGCGCTGGCGGTAAACGATCATGCGGCTGAATCTACCTGTTTCCAACATCGAGTCCCAGATGCCGGACGGGGTGATCATGGTCACCAAGACCGACCTCAAGGGCGTCATTACCTACTGCAACCAGACGTTCGTCGACATTAACGGGCGCAGCCGCGAGGAAATCATCGGCGCGCCGCACAATGTCGTGCGCCATCCCGACATGCCGCCAGAGGTGTTCGCCGACCTCTGGAAAACCATCAAGGCCAACAAGCCCTGGCAGGGGATAGTCAAGAACCGGCGCAAGGACGGCAGCTTCTACTGGGCGGTGTCCAACGTCACGCCGCTGCTGGAAAAAGGCAAAACCGTCGGCTATGTTTCGTTCCGTTACAAGGCCACGCAGGAGCAGATCGATTCCGCTTCGGAGGCATACCGGGAAATCCGCAAGGGATCGCCCCGGCTGCGCATCGAGGAAGGCAACATCATCCGGATCAAGAGTCCGCTGCTGCACTGGCTGAGCGCCGCCAGCGTCAAGGCACGGCTGTTTGCGCTGATCTTCGTTTTGCTCGGTGCCATGGTCGTGACCGGTATTTACAGCCTGTACCAAGCCGAGAAAGCACATGATCGCACGGTGGAGGGGTTGGCGACCGCCAGCGTGCAGGCCTATGCGCTGGCGACCGCACGCAGTGCGGAAGCGGCTTTCAAGGAGCAGCGGCATGCGTGGAAGAATATATTGATTCGCGGCCACGATGCGGCTTCATTGAAGCGGTACACCGTGGAGTTCGACCGGCGAAGGGAGGAGGTCGAGCAAATACTGGTGGGGCAGCTGATCCCGATCATGCAGCAGATCGGCTTGTCCACCGACGGGGTCGATGCGCTGCTGGGGGAGCATGTCCTGCTGACCAGTAAATACCACTCGGCGCTGAAAACCAGCGACGTCCGCGATTTGAAAAATATCCCGGCGATCGATGCCCTGTCCGCAGGCGTTGATCAGCAAATAACCGAGCAATTCAATGCGATCATTGCAACGATCCGGGAGGCGCAACTCCACGGGTTGGGGGATTTGAATGAAACGCTGGAAAAATCCCATAACGGCCAGCGCAGCCGTTCAGCAGCGATATTGTTGGCATTTGCGCTGGGCGGGCTGGTTTTGTCCGTCTGGTTCATCATCGGCATCCTGAGGCCGATACGCCGCGCCAGCAGCAATTTCGACAGGGTGGTGCAATTGCAGCAACACTTCCTCGAAAAAATCCTGGTACTCGAGGAATACCTCGACCGCCTCGACGAGGAGCAGCGCATCGGCAGCTATATCATGGGGCATATCACCAAGGTTCATGGCGAACTGGATCCGCTGATCCGGCATCTGATCAGGCCGGCGGAACACCTGAGCGGCGATATGTTGCTCGCGGCGCGCACCCCGGACGATGCGCTGCATATCCTGCTCGCCGATGCAGTGGGACATGGGCTGGTTGCGGCCGTCAATGTATTGCCGCTCAGCCAGGCGTTCTACGACATGACCGAAAACGGCTTCCGCATAACCCAGATTGCGGAGGAGCTGAACCTGAAAATCCACCGCTTCATGCCGGTAGATCGTTTTGTTGCGGTCACGCTGGTTTCGATCAACGTGCGCAATCGCGTCATCGAGGTGTGGAACGGCGGCAACCCGGCGCCAGTGCTGGTCGGTAAGAACGGGAAGATTTTGCACGAATGGGAATCCACCAATCTGCCGCTGGGCATCTTGCCGGGCGAGAGTTTTTCCGGCAAACCGGAGATTTTTCAATATGAGGAAAATTGCCAGTTGTGCCTGTTTTCGGACGGCTTGCCGGAGGCCGAATCTCCGCTGGGTGAGCCGTTCGGCAGGGATAGGATCCGGAAATTGTTGCAGGACAGCAACCCCAGGGGGCGCTTTGAAAATCTGGTGGGTCTGCTGGATGCGCACCTGGGCGGAAAGCCGGCGCATGACGATGTTTCGCTGGCCATGATCGAGGTCCCGACCTATCTTCGCGCGGAAGCGGTTCCGGTTGTTCATGTGCCCGTCCAGGCGATAGCGGCAGGCACCAGCAACTGGAAAATCGAGATCAGCCTCGGCGCCGCCGAACTGAAATATCTCAATATCGTCCCGATGCTGACCAATATCATCGAAAAAATTCACGTCGCCAATGAATTTGCCGCGCCGCTGTTCATGATCCTGTCCGAGCTGTTCAACAACGCGCTGGATCACGGCATCCTGCAGCTGGATTCCGGCCTCAAGCACGGGGCAGACGGCTTCGACAAGTTTCTTGAGTTGCGCGATGAACGCCTGCATGCGCTGGAAGGGGGAAAGATCGACCTCGAGATCGAGAAAGTGGTGATCGAGGGGAAATATGGCGTAAAAATCCGGGTTGCCGACAGCGGGGAGGGATTCGATTACGCGGCAGCCCTGGCGGGAGCCGAGGACAAGGTCAAGCATGGCCAGCATGGGCGCGGCATTACGCTGGTGGAAAGCATGTCCTACAAGCTGGAATACGCGGGCAGGGGCAACGATGTCACCGCCTATTACGTTTGTGCCTAGCGCTCGTTTTCAGCCCCCTTGAGCCGGAAAAATATCCTGCCTTGGCCAGCATATTGGCCGAAAGTTGTCAAACAGGTGTAAGAACGATACAAAGGTTCCTGAATAGGTAGGGAATCCCCCCTTTATTTGTGTAATCGAAGTTTGCGCAAGCCGCCGATAATTGCCATGACCCGCGGAATCCATCATGGCAGAAGACAGCGACCTAGAAAAAACCGAACAGCCCTCACAGCGACGGCTTGACCAGGCAAGGGAAAAAGGCCAGGTCGCGCGCTCGCGCGAGCTGTCCACCTTCGCGGTATTGCTGGCGGGTGGCGGCATCCTGTGGTTCATGGGGGCTTCGTTCACCCAGCACATGGTGAAGTCGCTGCGCGACGGCCTGACGCTGAACCGCGAAATGGCCTTCAATCCAGAATTGATGATCCCGCGCCTGTATGACCTCTCGCTGGATGCACTCCTCACCTTCTTTCCTTTTTTGCTCGCGGTCCTGCTTGCCGCGGTATTTTCCCCGTTGCTGCTGAACGGCTGGCTGTTCAGCATCGAGGCGCTGCAGCCGAAATTTTCCAAGATGAACCCGATCTCGGGCATCGCGCGCATGTTTTCCGGGACCGCGCTGGTGGAGCTGGCCAAGGCGATCGGCAAAGCCATCCTGGTGGGCGGGGTGGGGGCATGGGTGATCTGGCACAACAAGGATGCGGTGATGGCGCTCGGCACGCAATCCCTTGCCGCCTCAATCCCGCAGATGGGGCACCTGATCGGCGCGAGTTTTATGATGATCGTCGGCGCGATGCTGCTGATCGTGGCGGTCGACGTGCCGTTCCAGCTATGGGATCACAACAAGAAACTCAAGATGACCAAGGAAGAGGTGCGCCAGGAAGCCAAGGAAACCGAAGGCGACCCGATGGTCAAGGGACGCATCCGCAGCCTGCAGCGTGAGGCGGCGCGCCGGCGCATGATGGCAGCGATTCCGACAGCCGATGTGGTGGTGACCAATCCGACGCACTATGCGGTGGCGCTGAAGTACGGCGAGACGGGCATGCGCGCGCCGATGGTAGTGGCGAAGGGTTCGCATCTGCTGGCGCTGCGCATCCGCGAAATCGCCGAGGAAAATCACGTGCCGATCCTGGAAGCACCGCCGCTGGCGCGCGCACTGCACAAGCACACCGATCTGGGCGAATCCATACCCGAAGCGCTGTACACCGCCGTTGCCGAGGTGCTGGCCTATGTTTACCAGCTGCATCGCTACGAAAAACAAGGTGGTGCGCGTCCGCAGGAGCCGAAGTCTCTGCCGGTGCCGGTCGAGCTGGACCCGGGCGCTGTCGCCGCATGAAGAAATAAACCATGAACCCGCTGCTCACGCAAATACAGAACTTTATCACCCGGGCCGGCCTGGTCGGCATGGCCGGCCCGGTGCTGATCGTGATGATCCTGGCGATGATGGTGCTGCCGTTGCCGCCGCTGCTGCTGCTGGACATCCTGTTCACCTTCAATATCGCGATTTCCATCATGGTGCTGCTGGTCAGCATGAACACCAACAAGGCGCTGGATTTCGCGATCTTCCCGACCGTGCTGCTGATCACCACCCTGCTGCGCCTGTCGCTGAACGTGGCCTCCGCGCGCATCGTGCTGCTGGAAGGCCACACCGGGCCGGATGCGGCGGGCAAGGTGATCGAGTCGTTCGGCCATTTCCTGGTGGGCGGCAACTACGCCGTCGGCATCGTGGTGTTCGCGATCCTGGTGATCATCAACTTCGTGGTGATCACCAAGGGTGCCGGGCGCATCGCCGAGGTGGGCGCACGCTTCACCCTGGATGCGATGCCCGGCAAGCAGATGGCGATCGATGCCGACCTGAACGCGGGGCTGATCGGCGAGGACGTGGCGCGGCAGCGCCGTGCCGAGATCGCGCAGGAAGCCGATTTCTACGGCGCGATGGACGGTGCGAGCAAATTTGTGCGCGGCGATGCGGTTGCGGGCATCATCATCCTGCTGATCAACATCATCGGCGGCCTGATCGTCGGCGTGCTGCAGCACGACCTCGATATCGGCACCGCCGCCAAATACTACACCCTGCTGACCATCGGCGACGGGCTGGTAGCGCAGATTCCGGCGCTGGTGATTTCCACTGCCGCAGGCCTGGTGGTGAGCCGCGTCGCAAGCGACCAGAACATCGGCCAGCAACTGATCGGCCAGTTGTTCAAGCAACCGCAGGTCATCATGCTGACCGCCACGATTATCGGCGCGATGGGCCTGATCCCCGGTATGCCGCACTTCGCCTTTCTGCTGCTGGCCGGCCTGATGGGCTGGCTGGCCTGGTACCTGTCGAAGAGGAGCGAGCAGGCGGTCGAAGTGGAACAGGCCGCCGCAGCGGTGACGCCGGTCATCCCGGAATCCGCCGAGGCGAGATGGGAGGATGTCGAGCAGGTCGATGTGCTGGGGCTGGAGGTGGGCTACCGGTTGATCGCGCTGGTGGACAAGGCGCAGGACGGCGACTTGCTGCGCCGCATCAAGGGCATCCGCAAAAAGTTCACCCAGGACATCGGCTTCCTGCCGCCGCCGGTGCATATCCGCGACAATCTTGACCTGCGTCCGAACGGTTACCGCATCACTCTCAAGGGCGTGGAAATCGGCAGCGGCGAGGCCTATCCGAACATGCTGCTGGCGATCAACCCGGGCAGCGTGACGGGCGAACTGCCCGGCATGCAGACCCGCGATCCGGCCTTCGGCCTGCCCGCGGTGTGGATCGACACGGCGCTGCGCGACCAGGCGCAGGTCATGGGCTACACCGTGGTCGATCCGGGCACGGTCGTGGCGACCCATATCAGCCACCTGCTCGGCACGCGTTCCGCGGAGCTGCTCGGGCGCCAGGAGGTGCAGCAGTTGCTCGATCACATCGGCAAGATTTCGCCCAAGCTGGTCGAGGATCTGGTGCCCAAGACGCTGCCGCTGGGCGTGGTACAGAAGGTGTTGCAGAACCTGCTGGAAGAAGGCATGCATATCCGCGATATGCGCACCATCCTGGAAACGCTGGCGGAAAACGCATCGCGCACCCAGGATCCCTACCATCTCACCTCGCTGGTGCGCGTCGCGCTCGGCCCGGCCATCGTGCAGCAGTTCTACCCGTCCGCACAGGAGCTGCAGGTGATCGGCATGGACAAGGAGCTGGAATATCTCCTGATCCAGGCGATGCAATCCAGCCAGAACGGCATCGGCATCGAACCTGGGCTGGCCGATACCGTGCTGCGCGAGACCCGCGCCGCAGCCGAGACGCAGGAGCAGATGGGGCTGCCGGCAGTGATGCTGGTGCCGGCGCAGTTGCGCGACTTGCTGGCGCGCTTCCTGAAGCGCGCAGTGCCGAATATCAGGGTGATTTCGCATGATGAAGTACCGGACTTCAAAACGATCCGGGTGACCGCTATGGTGGGAGGTAGAGCATGAGTATCAGAAAATACATCGCCCCGACGACACGTCAGGCTATGAAGGAAATTCGCGACGAGCTGGGTCCCGATGCGATGATCCTGTCGAATCGTCAGACCGAGCGCGGTGTGGAGATCGTCGCCATCGCGCATGGCGACATCGCCCAGTTGACCGGCGGGCACGCCGTGCAGAAACCCGAGTGGCCGGAGATAACGGCGGATGAATGGACGAGGTCGGTTGCGGAAGAGCATCCGGTGCAAGCGGCCAGGACCTTGCCCCAGGCTGTGCCGGCAACCCCGGCCAAGTCGCCGCTTCAGCCCAAGCCGCTGCAGTTTCAGCACAAGGCTGCCGAGCAGGGCAGGTCGCTGCAGCATTCCGGCAAGTTGCCGCAGCCCGAATCCGTGCAGCAGATCAGGACTGCGCCGCAGGCTCAATCTGCCCGCCCCACCGAGGCGCAACCTGCGACAGCCATGCCGGCGCAAGAAAGCATCCTCAGCGAGATCAAGTCGATGAGCGCCATGCTGCAGCAGCAGTTTGCGTCCATGTACTGGAACGATGTGCAGCTGCGCGACCCGCAGCGCGCCGGCCTGTTGCGCAAGATGCTCAATGCCGGGTTCAGCACGTTGCTGGCGCGCCAGATGCTGGACAAGATGCCCGCCGGAAAGATGCAGGGCGAGTCGTGGATCAAGGAGGTGTTCAAGCGCAACCTGCAGGTGGCGGACAAGTCGGACGATATCATCGCCAAGGGCGGGGTATACGCGCTGATCGGGCCGACCGGGGTAGGCAAGACCACCACCACGGCCAAGCTGGCGGCGCGCGCAGTGGTGCGCTACGGTGCGGACAAGGTGGCGCTGCTCACGACCGACAGCTACCGGATCGCCGCCTACGAGCAGCTCAAAATCTACGGCAAGATACTCGGCGTGGCGGTGCATGCGGTGAAGGACACCGACGACTTGCGCCTCACCCTTTCCGCATTGCGCCACAAACACCTGGTGCTGATCGACACGGTTGGCATGGGGCAGCGCGATGAGCGCGTCGGCGACCAGAACGAGATGTTCGATGCGACCGGCGTGCAGTGCCTTCTGCTGCTGAACGCCACCAGCGGCGGCGACACGCTGGAGGACGTGGTGCGCATGTACCGCAGCAACAAGGTGGTGGGCTGCATTCCCACCAAGCTGGACGAGGCGGTCAATCTCGGTACGGTGCTGGATGTGGCGGTGCGCCACCGCCTGACGATGCACTATATGGCCAACGGCCAGCGCGTGCCGGAAGACCTGCATCCGGTTAACGTGGATTACCTGCTGCACCGCGCGCTCAAACCGGTGGAAGAAAAGACGCCATTCACCCTGCGCGATCTGGATTTTCCGGTGATGATGGCTGCGGAAGGGGCGCCGCAACACGGTGGAGCCCCCGCCGGCGTACTCCTTGCGGGCGCGGGCACGGCGTGCAAGGAGACTTCCTGTGCGCTCTGACGGAGTGGATCAGGCGGAAGGCCTGCGGCGCCTGTTGGTCCTCAATCAGACGCAGGTGATCACCGTGGTGGCCGGCAAGGCCGGGGTGGGGCGCACCAGCGCGACCATCAACTTGGCGGTGGCGCTGGCGCGTTCCGGCAAGGACGTGCTGGTGCTGGACGAGAATCATGGGCCGAATAATTTACTGGACCGTATGGGCTTGTCTGCCAAGCATGATCTGCTGGATGTCGCCCAGGGGAAATGCGGGCTTTGCGATGCAGTGCTGGCCGCCAAAGGGTTTGGCGTCTTGCCTACCGCGCGCGCCATGCATGCCTTGGCGAAACTGGATCAGCCCGTCCAGCAACGGCTGGAAAACGCACTGACCGAGGCCAGTGACGGTGCGGATATCATACTGGTGGATGCCGCGATGTCCGTGCCCGGACAGCCCGAGGAGTTGGCCGGAAAACCCGTTGCGGTATCGCCTAGCCTGGCAAGCGGGGGCGCCTTGCTGGTCGTGGTGGAGGCGACCCCCAGCGGCATTACCGAGAGCTATGCCCTGATCAAGCGGCTGGCGCTGAAGGATGCGCGCCAGCAGTTCGGGATTGCGGTAAACAAGGCGGGCAATGTGCAGGCGGCGCTGACGGTGTTTGAAAATATGGCCAAGGTGGCCCGGCGCAACCTTTCGGTGCGACTGGAGTATCTGGGCCATATTCCCTCCGATGAAAGGCTCAGGTGCGCGATGCAACTGGGGAAGTCGGTGGTCGAGGCCTTTCCGTCCGCTGCTTCGGCGAAGTCCTATCTGGAGTTGTCACAAAAATTGCTGTGCCTGCCGATGCAGCGGGACGAAGCGGAGGGTGGGGTTTCCGCCATCATCCAGAGCCTGATAAGGCAGGTATCCCGGCCGGCCGTCGCGACTTCGTAATCACACTGTGGCCTTTGCTCAACACTGCAAGGAAATGGCGCACGTTGTAAACTAGCGGGCATGTACAAGGTCACCGGATTAAACGACAAGGAGCAATGCCTGCGGGAATATTCTCATCTGGTGAAACGGCTTGCGCACCAGATGATGGTCAAGCTGCCGGCCAGTGTGCAGATCGACGACATTATCCAGGCCGGTATGATGGGTTTGCTGGATGCGGCAAGCCGTTACGACGAATTTCACGGGGCACAGTTCGAGACTTACGCGACACAACGCATCCGTGGCGCAATGCTGGACGAGTTGCGCGAGGCGGATTGGCTGCCGCGCAGCCTGCGCCGCGATATGCGGCGCATCGAGGCGTCCGTCACCCGCTTGCAGCAGAAGCTGGGCAGACCGCCAAGCGAAGCCGAAATCGCTGCAGACATGGGAGTGCCCCTCGCCGAGTACCAGCAGATGCTGCAGGAATCACGCGGCGCGCAACTGGTGTATTACGAGGATTTGCACAGCGAGGGCCAGGAGGATTTTTTCGAGCGCTTCGAGCTCAGCGACGATGCCAGTCCGCTGGACATGCTGGAAGATGAACGCTTCAGGGCCGAGCTGGTGCGCGCGATCGAAAACCTGCCGGAGCGTGAGCGCATGGTGATGGGCATGATCTACGAACAGGAAATGAACCTGCGCGAAATCGGCGAAGTGTTGGGCGTGGGTGAGTCGCGCGTCTCGCAGCTGCATAGCCAGGCCGTGGCGCGACTGCGCAGCTGGATGAAAGGCTACTGATGGACAAGCTTACGCTGCTCGGGCTGGTGGTTGGCGTGACCGGTATCATGACCGGGCAGATATTGGAGGGCGGCAGCCTTTCCATCATGTTCCAGGGCGCGGCTTTCCTGATCGTATTCGGTGGCACGCTCGGTGCGGTGCTGGTGCAATGCCCGGCCAGGATATTTGTCATGGCGGTCAGGATGGGGCGCTGGGCGTTCGTGCCGCCGGTACTGCATGGCCGGGAGCTGGTCAGACAATTGACGGAATGGAGCGCACTGGCGCGCAAGGAAGGCATCCTGGCCCTGGAGTCGCAGGCTTCCGCCGTCGAGGACCCTTTCCTGAAAAGAGGGGCGCAGCTTCTGGTGGACGGAAACAGTGCCGAAAAAATCCGCGAGGTGCTGGATGTGGACATCCATACCTGGGAGCAGTCGCGCTGGCAGGCTGCGCGCGTATGGGAGTCGGCTGCCGGATATTCCCCCACCATCGGCATCATCGGGGCGATACTGGGTCTGATGCATGTCATGCAGAACCTCAGCGAACCGAGCAAGCTGGGCAGCGGCATTGCCGTGGCGTTCGTCGCGACGATTTACGGCGTGGCCTTCGCGAACCTGCTGTTCCTCCCGGTTGCCAATAAACTGAAGTCCATCATCATGCATCAGGCGGAGATGCGCGAGATGATCGTAGACGGGCTGACGGGGATCGCCAACGGCGATAGCCCGCGGCTGATCGAAACCAGGCTGCAAGGCTACCTCGAGTAGGGCGGGCATGGCGCGCCGCCGCAAACGCATCGAGCATGACAACCATGACCGCTGGATGATTTCCTATGCGGATTTCGTTACCCTGTTGTTTGCTTTTTTCGTGGTGATGTACGCCATTTCCTCGGTGAACGAGGAAAAGTACAAGACCTTCAGCAATTCACTCAGCATTGCCTTTACCAGGCATCCGGTCACCACTCCTGCCGGTATAGCATCCAGCCAGCAGGATCAGCTTGGCGCCCTGGTGGACAGGCGCACCGCGCGTTTGGGCGAGCAGCAGCGCAAAATACAGGATCGCATGAAAAACCTGGCCACCGGTTTGGGCCAGGTGATGGCCTCCTTGATCGATCAGCGCACGGTCAGCATCAATCAGACCCGACGCGGGGTGGTCATCGATATCAGTGCGAGCATGCTGTTCAGGACGGGTGAGGCAACCTTGCAGCCAGGGATGCTGGATGTGTTGCGCCAGGTGGCGGCGGTGCTGGGCAAGGAAGAACTGCCCATCGAGGTGGAAGGACATTCCGACGATGTTCCCATTGCAACCGCGCAGTTTCCCTCCAATTGGGAGTTGTCTTCCGCGCGCGCCAGCAGCGTAGTCAGGATGCTGATCGATAATGGTGTGCCGGCAAAACGCCTGGCCGTGGTGGGTTTGGCCTCGAATCAGCCGCTGGTGCCGAACGACAGCCCGGAAAATCGCGCCAGGAACCGGCGTGTAATCATTACGATCATGTCGCCCAACGTGGAGAGGGGGGGAGGCGTCGAGGAGTAAGCGGTGAAGGAGGAATGCAGGGGTTTTGTGCGGGGATATCCGTGCGTCGCTTCGGCTTCAGCCGCTTCCCAGTGATCTGCCGCTTCCCGGCGAAAAACTGGTCTGCCCATCGGGGCCATACAGATTCGCCTTGTTTACTGCACTGCTCAATACGGCAAGCGACTGCTGGTTACGGCGCAGCTTCGTCTGGATCAGTTCGCCATTGGTTTGATTGAGACTCTGGGCGCGTTCTGCCAAAACGAGGATTTCCTCCCAGACGGCCAAGCCTTGCGGGCTGTGTGTTCCGAGCCATGTGCGGATCGCTTTGGCGTCGAGTTGCGGGATATTTTTTCGCATCAAGGCACGGCGCGTTTCGGCGAGTTCGTTAAGATTGATTGCGCTAGCCGATTTCTTTTCGGACAGTTCGAGCAACTGGTCGGTGAGATTTTCCACCAGCATCCCCTGCTCCCGTTCCAGCAGGGCCACGAAGCTTAGCAGTGCCGCACGTTCGGCGGTCAGGGCGGAAAGCAATTGCGGGTCGGAAGATGGCTTCAAGTATTAAGCCTTGCTGCCGATCAGGTCGCGCACTGTTTCGAGCAGGCGGCCGGCGACGGCTTCCGAATTGACCTTGAAGCGACCTTCGGCGATGGCTTGTTTGATTTCAGCAACTTTGGCCGCATTGACGACCGGGGTGTTCGCCATGCTGCTTTCCATGCTGTGCAACTGCGCCGCCGTGGAGCCGAGCGAAACGCTGGTGTCGCCAGACGGCTGTGATGCGGGCCGCAGTGAAGGTTTTCCCTTCGCGGCATGCGCCCCTTCCCCGGTCAAGCTGGCGGGCAATGGCTTGCTGGGTTTGTCGATTTTCACGGTCATCCTCTCAGTCTGGCTACGCTTAGCTAGCAGCCGTGACTATTATATCGGCAAAATTCCCCAAAACTTTAGGGGCAGACGCTTTTTTGGCTATGGCGCGATTTCCACCACACCGCCGGCACGCGCAACTCCGCTGATTACGCGACCCGGTCCGACGCGAACTTGTACGGCCTGCCCTTCGCTCGCATTGTTCAGGGCGACTCCTTCACTGCGTATGCTGAAACCGTTGCCCTGCACGGCAAGCGTCACGACTTGGCCTTGCGTCACGCTATACGGCTGGCGCAGCATGTCCTCGCGCAACACCTGTCCGGCGGCGATGCCGTAGCGCAGCACTTTTCCGATGACTTGTTTGGGGTCGGTGAATCCTCCTGCCAGGGAAGAGTCTGTCGACTGGGTGGCAATATCCTGTTCCTGCAGCGTGTGGCCCAGCGGCAGTTGACGCGCACTGGTCAGCAAATTGAGGCTGAGCCTGATTTGCACGGGAACAAAAATGTTCCAGCCGCCCGTGGGGGGGGCATTGGCTTCCTCATTGCGTGAAGGAGGGTGGCAGCGAACTCCAACCGAGGTCTTTCCGGTCAGCTGGCTGCCGGCTGGCAGGAAGGCTTCCAGCTTGGCGCATTGAGGCAGGACGATGCGCCGGTCTATCTCATCTACCTGATAGGCGACCTTGCCGGGCAGTGCGGCAGTTTGCTGCCGCACGAAGTCGGCAACGAGATTTCTTATCTGGGCATGATCCTGCGATGCGGCGGAGTTGCGTGCCGGTGTGTCGCCTGCGGGCGCCGCTACGGCGGCAGCGGATTGCAACAGTAGAAAGGTAATCAATAAAAGCTTGTTCATGGACGGTATTGTGCGTGTTGCACGCGGTTAAGGGAAGGGTCGGAACGCCGGAATTGGAGGGGGAATCCATCGCTTATCGGCGGATGGGGGGGGGGGGGCGCAGGTTTAGCATGCTCTTCATGTAAATAGGTAACTTGGTACAAGTGTCGGGTTTAAACGGAGGGAGGCGGTATGGTGGATAGATTGGATGACATGCTGAGGTTTCAGCAAACCGCGCTGAGCCTGCGCGCGGCGCGTCAGGAATTGCTGGCTTCCAACATCGCGAATGCGGATACGCCGAACTATAAGGCGAGGGATATCGATTTTGCCAGTGCGTTGCGGAATGCCCTGGCGGGCACTTCCACCGAGTTGCCGGTCGTGCAGACTTCGCCCATGCACCTGGAGGGAAGAGCGGGCGGGGCGATCATGGGGGCGCCGGTGATGTACCGCAAACCGGTTCAGCCGAGCGCCGACGGTAATACGGTGGATATGGATGTGGAGCGCGCGCAATTCACCGATAACGCCTTGCGTTACGAGGCCGGCGTCAGGTTTGTCAGCGAGCAGCTGAAGGCCACGTTGGCCGCGATACAGGGGTAGTCGGAGGGTGCTTGGGTGTGCGAGCTTTTTGGCCGAATGGTTCGGGAAACTAATGGAGGCGTGTAATGTCTTTATTCAATATATTTAACGTGGCGGGCTCCGGGATGGCGGCGCAATCGCAGCGCCTCAACGTGGTTGCCAGCAATCTGGCGAACGCCGACAGCACCACCAGCGCCAATGGCCAGCCGTACCGCGCCAAACAGGTGGTGTTCAGCGCGGTGCCGGTGGATGGCGGCAACACACCGGGCGTGAAAGTCACTGGAGTGGTCGAGGATAATTCGCCGATGAAAATGGTCTATGACCCCAAGCATCCGATGGCCGATGAGCAGGGCTATGTTGCGATGCCCAACGTGGATGTGGTCGGCGAGATGGTGAATATGATCTCCGCCTCGCGCGCCTACCAGAATAACGTAGACGTGATGAATACATCGAAGACGCTGTTGCTCAAGACGCTGACCATCGGCCAGTAATGTGAAAAAGTAGAGGTAACGAAAGGAATATCATGATTAACAATACACAGGATGCCGGATCGGCTGCGGCATTGTTTGCTTCATTGAATGCAACTTCCGGTTCGGCAGCGAACGCATCGGCTGCGGCCAGCACCCAGGACCGCTTCCTGAAGCTGCTGGTTACACAGATGAAAAACCAGAATCCGCTCAATCCCATGGACAACGCGCAAGTGACCTCGCAGATGGCGCAGCTCAGCACGGTGACCGGCATCGACAAGCTGAATGTCACCTTGCAGGCACTGAGTGACAGCATGGTGTCCAATCAGTCGCTGCAGGCGGCAACCATGATCGGGCATGGCGTGCTGGTGCCGGGCAAGGGGGTGGATTTAAGCAATGGCAGCGGGTATGGGGGGATTGAGATGACGGAATCCGCCGATAAGGTCGGCATCGCCATCTACGACAAAGGCGGTGCACTGGTGCGCAACATCAATTTGGGCGCGCAGTCGGTTGGCCTGGTCAATTGGCAGTGGGATGGCAGGGATAATTCCGGCATCGGTGTGGCGGATGGTAGTTATACCTTTGCTGTCGAGGCCATTCAGGCGGGCAATAAAGTGGATGCGACGGCGCTGCAATTCGGCATGGTGCATAGCGTCACACAAGGCAAGCAGGGAGTCGCGCTGGGCGTCGGGCAACTGGATGGCGTTGCACTGTCGCAAGTCAGGCAGATTCTTTGAGTTACAGCAATACACTGCAGGGTGTGCGCAGCACATCCTGATGTGTTAATCACGAGGAGAGTATCATGAGTTTTCAGCAAGGTTTGAGCGGCCTGAATTTATCGTCCAAACAACTGGACGTGATCGGCAATAACGTAGCGAATGCGAGCACGGTCGGCTTCAAGCAATCGCAGGCGCAGTTTGCCGATATGTATGCGGCATCCCTTGCGGGTAGCGGTGCGGCGCAGATAGGTACGGGCGGCAAGTTGGCGGGCGTGATGCAACAATTCACTCAGGGGAATATCACCAACACCAACAATCCGCTGGATACTGCGATCAGTGGGCAGGGATTCTTCCGCGTGGTCGATCAGAGCGGCAATATCTCTTTTACCCGCAATGGCCAATTCCAGGTGGACAAGAGCGGCTTCATCGTCAACAACCAGGGACACCAGGTGTCTGGCTATATGCCGGACGCAAACGGATTGATCATTGCCGGTCAACCTCTGCCGATACAGATCAGTGCGGCTGATTTGGCGCCCCGGCAGACGGCTAACGTGGTGGTTGGGGTGAATCTCGATTCGCGCGAGGCGACGCCGGTAACCCTGACCTTCAATCCGCTCGATCCGACATCCTACAACAGATCAACCCCGACGACGGTCTACGACAGCCTTGGCACGAGCCATGTCGGATTGCTGTACTTTCAAAGGCAACCGATTACCGGGGCCGCGCTGGCTGCATTGGGGAATTTCTCCATTACAGCCCCAGCCTTGTCCACCATGACGACGACCGGTTCAACGGCCGGGCTGTCGGCTGGCAATACTGTCACGCTGGGAGCCGTAACTTACACGATCGTTTCTGTCGATAGCGCCACCCAGCTCACTGTTTCGCCTGCTGCTGCCGGCAGCGTGGCGGCGGCTCCGCTTGCTGCCACCAATGCGCCATCAGCCAACTGGAATACCTATCTGACAATGGACGGGGCGCTGGTGCCGCCTGCCGGTACCGCGCTGACACAGCTTACTTTTGATACGCTGGGCCGGCTGGCGTCCACCACCCCGGCTTCCACTCCGGTTGGAACCGTGGCTTCGGCGTTATTTACGCCGACGGGAGCCGCAGCCCAGACCCTTACCTTCAATTTTGCCCAGACCTCCCAATATGGCGGAGCCTTCGGGGTGAACACCCTTACTCAGGATGGTTTTTCCTCGGGACAGCTGAGCGGATTTAGTACCGGAGCCGACGGGGTAATACTGGGACGTTATACCAATGGACAGTCGCGCGCCCTGGGGCAGATGTTGTTGGCGAACTTCACCAATCCCCAGGGTTTGCAGCCGGTGGGCAACAACGAATGGGTGGAAACCTCCGCATCCGGCGGCCCGTTGCTTGGCACGCCGGGGTCGAGTTCGCTGGGAGTTTTGCAATCCTCGGCGGTGGAGGATTCCAATGTGGACCTGACGGCCGAACTGGTAAAAATGATTACGGCGCAGCGCGTCTATGAGGCCAATGCGCAGACCATCAAGGCGCAGGATGCGGTGTTGCAGACCTTGGTGAACTTGAGGTAGTGATGCACAGGGACTTCGGCAAATTGTCGCTATCTGAATAGCGGAGAGGGAATATGGACAGGCTGATCTATACCGCGATGACCGGCGCTTCGCATGTGCTGCAGCAACAGGGGGCGGTGTCGGAGAATCTGGCCAATGCCAGCACGCCCGGGTTTCGCGCCACGCTGAACACCTTCCGTGCCGTGCCGCTGGTAGGTGATGGCTTGCCGACCCGCACGTTCGTTGTGGATTCCACTGCGGGTTCGGATTTTACGCCGGCGGCTTTCCAGCCGACCGGACGCGACCTGGACGTGGCGGTTAATGGGCCGGGCTGGATCGCAGTGCAGGGTCCGGATGGCAAGGAGGCCTACACGCGCAATGGCAGTTTTCAGCTTACGCCAAATGGCGTGCTGCAGACACGCACCGGCCTGAATGTGCTGGGCGATGGTGGTCCGATCACCATTCCGCCGGATACCGAGGTGACCTTCGCCAAGGACGGCACGATTTCGACCGTGCCGAGCTATGGGCAGATCACGTCGGTGGTCGTCGTTGGCAGGCTGAAACTGGTCAATCCGCCGCCGGAACAACTGGAGCGCGGCGGCGACGGGTTGTTCCGCCTGAAAGACGGTACGGTGGCCGCTGCGGATGCGAATGTGGGGGTTGTACCGGGTAATCTGGAAGGCAGCAATGTGAATACCGTGGAAGCGATAGTGAGCATGATTTCGCTGGCGCGCAAATTCGACATGCAGATGAAGATGCTGCAGAGCGCGGATAACAATGCGCAACGGGCCAGCCAGATAATGAGTATTACCGGCTAGGAATCGGGGAAGATAATCCCCTGATGTCGGCCATCGACCGATTGTTTTAAAAGGACAAAATCATGATACGCTCTTTGTGGATTTCCAAGACCGGCCTGGATGCGCAGCAGACCCAGATGGACGTCATTTCCAACAACTTGGCCAACGTCAGCACTACCGGGTTCAAGCGCTCGCGAGCAGTATTCGAGGATTTGCTGTATCAGACCATCCGCCAGCCGGGTGCGCAATCTTCGCAGCAAACCCAGATCCCATCAGGCTTGCAGATCGGTACCGGGGTACGTCCGGTAGCTTCCGAGCGGATCCATACCCAGGGCAATCTGCAGCTGACCGGAAATCAGTTGGATGTGGCGATCCAGGGCGCCGGTTTCTTCCAGGTGCTGATGCCGGATGGCACGACATCCTACACTCGCGATGGTTCGTTTCAGACCGACAGCCAGGGGCAACTGGTGACTGCCAGTGGTTTCCCCATCCAACCTGCGATCACCATTCCGGCGGGTACCATCAATGTCACGATAGGACGCGATGGAGTGGTCAGCGTCACCCAGCCCGGTGTGACTGCACCGGTACAGGTAGGGAGCCTGCAACTGGCAACCTTCGTCAACCCGTCCGGCCTGATGAGCGAAGGCGAAAACCTCTACAAGGAAACGGTTTCTTCGGGTACGCCGGCCACCAATGTGCCGGGCACCAATGGAGCCGGGCTGTTAAATCAGAGTTATGTGGAAACTTCCAACGTGAACGTGGTCGAAGAGTTGGTAAACATGATTCAGACTCAGCGTGCTTATGAGATCAACTCCAAGGCTATTACCACTTCGGATCAGATGCTGCAGCGTTTATCGCAGATTTAGGGGCATTCCGTGCGTAAATTGCTGATCGTCATCCCCGTGCTGCTGGGATTGGTCGCGTGCGCGACCCCTTCCACCGATATACACCAACCGATGACTGCCAGGCCGGTTGACAGGAAAGTGGCTGCTCCTGTGGATGGGGCGATTTTCCATGCCGGAGCCGGTGAGCGTCCCCTGTTCGAAGACAGGCGCGCGCGCAATATCGGTGACATTCTCACCATCAATATCGTGGAGAAAACCGCGGCCAACGACAAGGCGAGCGGCAGCGCCAGCCATAGCGGCACGCTGGCGACGACCACACCGTCGATCACGCGCAATTCTGTGACGCCCAAGCTGCTGTTTACGGGATTTGGGCTTTCCGGCAGTTCGAGCGGCAAGTTTGCCAATAGTAGCGCCAGCACCGGAGCGGTGGACTTCACGGGAACCATCGCGGTGACGGTGATCGAGGTGCTGTCCAACGGCAATCTTCTGGTGAGCGGCGAGAAGCAGGTGGCGATCGACCGCAGCAGCGAATATATCCGTTTCTCGGGCGTGGTGAATCCGGCCACCATTGCAGCGGGGAATACCGTACAATCGACGCAGGTGGCGGATGCGCACCTCGAATACAAGGGCAGGAGTGGCGTTCTGGACAGCGCGTCGGTGATGGATGTGTTGGGGCGTTTGTTCCTGTCGGTGCTGCCGTTCTAGGAGCTAGAGCCGAAAATTGGAAAACCGGATAATGAGAAAGCTCATATTGCTGGCGTTGCTGGTGTTGCCGCTCACGGCAGCGGCGGATCGCATCAAGGATCTGGCCACCATCCAGGGCGTGCGCGATAACCAGTTGATCGGCTATGGGCTGGTGGTCGGCCTGGACGGCAGCGGTGACCAGACTACGCAAACGCCGTTCACGGTGCAGAGCGTTATCAATATGCTGTCGCAGATGGGAGTGAACCTGCCTACGGCGACCAGCCTGCAACTCAAGAATGTTGCCGCAGTGATGGTGACTGCTACCTTGCCGCCATTTTCCAAGCCCGGGCAAACCATCGATGTGACGGCTTCCTCAATCGGCAATGCCAAGAGCCTGCGCGGCGGAACCCTGCTGATGACACCCCTGAAGGGCGCCGATGGCCAGGTGTATGCGATGGCGCAAGGCAACGTGCTGGTGGGTGGTGTGGGGGCTGCAGCGGGTGGCTCGTCGGTGCAGGTGAATCATTTGAGTGTGGGCCGGCTGCCGGCCGGTGCGACGGTAGAGCGCGCCGTTCCGACGCTTTTGGGGCAGGGCGGGTTCATCCACCTGGAATTGAGGAGCACGGACTTTACCACCGCCGCGCGGATCGTCGAGGCGATCAACGCGCAGATCGCCCCGGAGATGGCGTCGGCGCTGGATGGTCGGGTCATTCAGGTGCGCGCGCCGGCGGGCAATGAGCGCGTCGCTTTCATATCCAGGATCGAGAATCTGGAAGTCATTCCGGCACAGGGGATTGCCAAGGTCATCATCAATGCGCGGACCGGATCGGTGGTGATGAATCAGGCCGTGACGCTGGATACTTGCGCCGTGGCGCATGGCAACCTGACCGTGGTGATCAGCGCCGAGAGCGCGGTGAGCCAACCGAATGCGCTTTCGCGGGGTCAGACCGTGCAGACCGAGAAGGCCACCATCGATGTTAAAGCCGATCAGGGCGGCCTGGTGCAACTCTCCAAAGGGGCATCACTGAGCGAAGTGGTCAAGGCGCTTAATTCGATAGGTGCGACCCCGCAGGATTTGCTGGCGATTCTTCAGGCGATGAAATCATCCGGCGCTTTGCGCGCCGAGTTGGAGATCATCTGATGGTCAACCGGACGGATGCTTCCGCAAAGCTGGCGCTCGACATGCAGAGCCTGGAGCAGTTGCGGGCGCAGGCCAAGCATTCGCCGGATCAGGCACTCAAGGCGGCGGCGCAGCAGTTCGAGTCGGTGTTTCTCAATATGATGCTGAAGAGCATGCGCGAAGCCACGCCGCAGGATGGCATGTTCGATAGCGAGCAGACCCGGATGTTCACCGGCATGCTGGATCAGCAGCTGGCGCAAAACATGGCCAGCCGCGGCGTGGGCTTGGCCGACATCATGGTCAAGCAACTCAGCAGGCAGATGGCTGTAGATCAAGGTCAAAAAATCGGCGCACAATCTTCAATTAACGCCCTGCCGTCCGCATATAGCGAAAATGCCCAACAGGATTTCGTGAATCGTATGCGGCCGCTTGCCGTACAGGCCAGTCAGGCAAGTGGCGTGCCGCCGCAACTGATGCTGGGGCAGGCCGCGCTGGAAAGCGGTTGGGGGATGCGCGAAATCCGCATGGCGGATGGCAGCAACAGTTTCAACCTGTTTGGCATCAAGGCGAACAGCAGCTGGAACGGCAAGGTGGCGGAGGTGATGACCACCGAGTACCGAAACGGCGTGGCATACAAGCAGATTGAAAAATTCCGTGCCTATGCTTCCTATGCCGAGGCATTTCAGGACTATGCCAGTATGATCAGCAACAATCCGCGCTACGCAGGCGTGCTGCAGCAGGGCGATGCGGTTGGAATGGCGCAGGCCATGCAAAAGGCGGGGTATGCGACCGATCCAAAATACGCCGACAAGCTGGCGAGCATCATGGGCAAGATCGATTTGGCAGGTTGATTGCCTCGATGTAACGCCGGTTTATTGGGTTCATTCTGGCCGAGCTTGCCAATATACTGCAATTTATTGATTTTAAATTGATATGTTTTCCTGCTTAATATTAGCGGGCTAACTCTGCACCCCTAAAGAATTGTCCGGCGATGCCGATAATATAACTGAGCCCGTGTGGGCGATTTAAGGAAATATCGTGGCTGATCTGTTTACCTCGTCATTAAGCGGTATGAATGCTGCCCAAGTAGGGGTGGCGACTACTCAGCACAACATTGCCAATGCGAACACTCCCGGCTATACGCGGCAGCAGGTTCAACTCAGTTCGCGTGCCGGGCAGCAGACTGGTTTCGGATTTGTCGGGCAGGGGGTCGATGTCACCAGTGTCATACGCATCTATGATCAATTCCTGAATACCCAGCTTTTGCAGGAGCAGAATCAGGCCGGTTATTTGACTACTTACCACACCGCCATAAAGCAGATCGACAATCTGATTTCTGATCCTACTGCCGGGGCTTCGCCGGCAATCCAGAGCTTCTTCGATGCGCTGAATGGGGTCGCCAGCGCCCCGGAATCAGTCCCTGCGCGCCAAACCATGCTCAGTGATGCGCAGTTTGCCGTAAACAGATTCCAGGCCATAGACCAGCGCCTCACGGATATCGCCAACGCGCTTACCGGCCAAGTCTCCGATAGCGTCAATCTTATCAACAGCTATGCCCAGCAGATCGCTGTCCTGAACGGCAACATCAAGCGGGTCGGTTCCCTGGGGCAAGGGCAGCAGCCCAATGACCTGATTGACCAACGTAACCAGTTGATCAGCCAATTGAACCAGGAAATCAAAACAACCGTACTGCAGCAGCCGGATGGAACGGCAAACGTGTTTGTTGGCAGCGGTCAGGCTTTGGTGATAGATGAGCAATCGATGCGATTGCAGGTTGTCCAGTCGGCAAACGATCCGAGCAAGGTGGATATCGCCTATCTGAGCAACAATAAAGCCTTCACCTTGCAGCAAAGCAGTGTGCAAGGCGGCAAGATAGGCGCCTATCTTGCTTTTCGCGACCAGACCCTGGAGCCGGCGCGTAATGCCCTTGGCCGGGTAGCTGTGGGAATGGCAATCAGCATCAATCAGCAAAACCAACTGGGACAGGATTTGAACGGCGCACTGGGCAGCAGGCTTTTCAATGTGGCCGTTCCACGCGTCGACAAGAATGCGAACAATAATGCTGCATCGGGAGTGCCGTCTGTCACGATCACGGATGTGGCAGGATTGACGACCAGCGATTATCAGTTAAGGTTTAATGGTGGCACGGGCTATAGCTTGGTGCGCCTGTCGGATAACGTGACGATGAGCTATGCAACCTTGCCGCAGACGGTAGATGGCATGACCATCACCGCGCCGACGCCGGTTGCGATAGGCGACAGTTTTTTGATACGCCCTACCGCAAACGGCGCACGCGACATTGCGCTGGCTACCAATGATCCTGCCAAGATTGCAGCTGCGGCCCCAATACGAGGGGCAGCCGCTTTGGCCAATACCGGCACCGCAACAATCAGCAGCGGAACAGTCAATCCGCCCCCGCCGCCAAATGCTAATCTTAGAAACAGTGTAACGGTAACATTCATTGATGCGACTCATTACACTGTTACCGACACTACTGCGGCGACAACGCTGGTAGGGGCTCCGGGTGCATTGTATGACCCGAATGTGGGTGCAACCCTTTCCTTTAATGGGTGGACAACACAAATTACTGGAACGCCCATTGCGGGGGATGTTTTCAACATCACATCCAATACCTCCGCCACCGGCGACAACCGTAATGCCTTATTGATGGCGGGTTTGCAGACGCAGAACCTGATGGCGAACGGAACCGTGAGTCTGCAGGGGGCGTATGGGCAGCTGGTTGGCAGCGTCGGTGCCAAGACCAGTGAAATGGCGGTGACGAGTCTGGCTCAAACCAACATGGTGGCCCAGACGGTGGCCGCACAGCAGGCGGTTTCAGGGGTGAATCTGGATGAGGAAGCGGCGAACCTGATACGCTATCAAAATGCGTATCAGGCGGCAGCCAAGGCGATGCAGATTGCCTCTACTATGTTCGATGCGATATTGGCTTTAGGAAGGTAGGTGTGTGATGCGAGTCAGTTCTAATACACTTTACGATAGCAATGTGTCATTGCTGGGGCAGCAGCAGACGCGGCTTATGCAAACCCAACAGCAAATCACAAGCGGGCGCCGTATCCTGACTGCAGCGGACGATCCGGTAGCAGCGGCTCGTGCATTGCAGGTTACCCAGTCCGATGCGACGAACACACAATATGCCGCCAACCGGACTGCCGTACGCCACAAGCTTTCCCTGGCCGAGAGCAACCTGCAGGGGGTGACCTCTTTGTTGCAGGATGTGCGGACCGCGGTAGTGAGCGCCGGTGGCGGAGGATTCAACAGCAATGACCGGAAATCTGTTGCAACCGAACTGAGCGGCAGGTTGCAGGAGTTGATCGGTTTTGCGAACAGCACGGATGGAGTCGGGAATTATCTGTTTGCCGGATTTCAGTCCAAGACACAACCTTTCGTTGCCACCCCCACGGGAATGGGTTACTCCGGGGATGATGGGCAGCAAAATATACAGGTCAGCGCAACGCGCCAGATTGCAGCAGGCGATTCCGGGTCGGATGTGTTCATGCGTGTGAAGAATGGTAATGGGACGTTTGTCACCCGGCCTGCGGCAACCAATACCGGCTCGGGTGTGATCAGTACCGGTTCAGTGACCGGCAGCGCGTTGCTGAAGGCGGGGCATACCTACAATCTGACCTTCAGCGTGGGGCCGGATTTTCCGGGCGGGCCGGATTTGACGAAGTATGTCGTACGGGATACGACTCCACCGGCCGTTCCACCGGGGCCACAGGTATTGCCAGATCCTCTCTTGCCGCCGCCGCCAGCGCCAGCCGTTTTGGGAGTACCCTATGTCAGCGGTCAGGCCATCAGCTTCGATGGAATGCAGTTCGACATCCAGGGGGCACCAGCCAATGGCGATGCCTTCACGGTAGTGCCCAGCACCAACGAAAGCATATTCAAGACTCTTTCCGATTTGATCAGTGCACTGAACGCACCGGTGGTCGGGGCCAATATGGCGAACAGCCTGAATCACGGACTCAAAAGCCTGGATAATGCGCTGAACAATGTTCTGAATGTCCGGTCATCGCTCGGTCTGCGCCTTAATGAAATCGATGCGTTGCAGACGGCAGGTGACGATCTGGGCCTGCAATACAGGCAAATCCTGTCGGAATTGCAGGATGTCGACTACAACAAGGCAATCAGCGATCTGAGCCAGCAACAGTTCACTTTGCAGGCCGCACAAAAATCTTTCGTTAAAATCGCAGAGCTTTCGTTGTTCAACTATATCTGATTCTCAGGGACAAACCCCAGAATCATGCCTGCGGCGGCGGCTGACCTTGTCAGTGCGGCTGCTTTACCAGGTTAAGCATCGTGCCCAATCCTTCCTGGGTAAATCTGTCCAGCAACTGGGTGAAGTGAGGCATGGATAGTGCCAGCACGAGGAAACCAATCGCCAGCGTGATGGGGAAGCCGATGGCGAACAGGTTGAGTTGCGGCGCGGCGCGGGTCAGTATCCCCAAAGCGATATTGGCGGTCAGTAGTGCGGCCAGCAGTGGCAGGGAAATCTGCAAGCCGTAAGCAAAGATGCTTCCTCCCCAGCTAGCTACCTCATAAAATCCCCTGGCTGACATCATGCTGCCGATGGGTAATGTATGAAAACTTTCGGCCAACGCGGACAGCATGTATAAATGGCCATTCAAGGCCAAAAAAGCCAGTGCCGCGATCATTCCCAGCCATTGGGCAATGATTGGAGAGTGACCGGCATTTACCGGGTCATAAAAACTGGCAAACCCCAATCCCATCTGCAGTCCGGCCAGTTCGCCAGCCATTTCCACAGCAGTGAAAATCAGGCGCATGGTAAATCCCATCGCCACCCCGATGATGACCTGCTGAATGATGATTAACAGCCCTTGCGGAGAGCCGATAGCGACTGGCGGCATCTCGCCGAGGGTGGGTGCGATGATGATGGCAAGCATGACGGACAGGCCGATTTTTACGCGTGCCGGTACCTGCTTGTTGCCGAGTACGGGAGAGCTGGCAATCATGGCCAGAATGCGCGTCAACGGGAAAATCAGTGTGGCAAGCCAGACATCGAGTTGTGCACTGGTGAAGCTGATCATGTCAACACGCCCTGCCTAACCGATCATCCAGGGGATATTGCCGAACAGTCTTTGGATGTAATCGACCATCGTATTTATCATCCACGGTCCGGCAAAAATCAGCACCAGGAAAATTCCCAGCAGTTTTGGAATGAAAGACAGGGTCATTTCATTGATCTGGGTGGCGGCCTGAAAGATGCTTACCAGCAGGCCAATGACCAGCGCGCTGAGCAGCAACGGAGCAGAGAGCATCAGCGTCATTTCGACGGCTTGCTGTCCGATGGTGACGACGGTCTCGGGGGTCATGGGCTATCAGGTATAAAAACTCTGCGCCAGGGAGCCGATTATCAGGTTCCAGCCATCGGCCAGCACGAACAGCATGATCTTGAAGGGTAGGGAAATAATGGCCGGCGACACCATCATCATACCCATGGACATCAGCACACTGGCTACCACCATGTCGATAATGAGGAACGGAATGAAGATCACGAAGCCGATCTGGAAGGCGGTTTTCAGTTCGCTGGTGACATAGGCTGGCACCAGGATGCGCAACGGTACCTGATCCGCACTTTGCAGCGGTTCGCTGTTGGATATCCTGACGAACAGCGCGAGATCCGCCTCACGGGTCTGGCGCAGCATGAAGGTCTTCAGCGGTACGCTGGCTTTCTCCAGGGCATGCTGGAAATCAAGCTTGTTTTCGCTGTAGGGCAGATAGGCGTCGGTATACATCTTGTCGAACACCGGCGACATCACGAAGAACGTGAGAAACAATGCCAGGCCGACCAGCACCTGGTTGGGCGGCGAAGCCTGGGTGCCGAGCGCGGAGCGTAGCAGGCTTAGCACAATGATGATGCGCGTGAAGCCGGTCATCATCAGCAGGATCGCCGGCAGGAAACTCAGCGAGGTGAGCAGCAGCAGTGTTTGCAGGCTCAGGCTGTAGGTTTGGCCGCCACCCGGTGCAGGTGTGCTGGTGAATGCCGGCAAGCCGGCTTCCGCATATGCGGCCGGGCTGGCCAGAAGGCAGAAGACAGAAAGGATAATCGGCCACATGGCTGCCAGTTTTAGCGGAAGGTCGGTGGTCGCCGCCGCTCCATTTTTGCGCATAGTCTTTTGCTTCCGGTATCCCATCTGTCGAAACACCGTCATTTGTTCCCCGTACCATGCTTTCGATGACTGATGATCGAAGACAGAAGGCTGGCAAATTTGTTTTCAGGGAGGTGGTTTTCTGTGGCTTGAAGATCGGCAGCAGGGATTTCTGCCTTTTGGAGCGTGTGCAAGGTGCGAATTTGCCCCGGCCCCACTCCGACTACCAGCCAGGTATCATTTACTTCAACCAGCACGATGCGTTCGCGCTGCCCTATTGATACGCCACCCAATACCTTGAGCGGATACCCCGATCCTTGCTGCACAATATTCATGCGCTTGAGCAGCCATGCCACAAGCACTATGGCGGCCAACACCAGAAGCAGGCTGAAAATGATTTGCATGATGTTGCCGGAGCTGACTGCGGGCGGCGGCGGGGTGTAGGCGGGGCGCGTTCCCTCCACGGCAGCCGCAAGTGTAGGAATCGCCAGCATGAGGGCCGCGATGGAAGTTTGGAGCTTGGTGCGCATTATCGGTTGAGGCGCCGCAACCGCTCGGATGGCGTGATAATGTCCGTCAGGCGTATGCCGAGTTTGTCATTTACCACCACGACTTCGCCCTGTGCAATCAGGAATCCGTTGATCATCACGTCCAATGGCTCACCGGCCATGCCGGACAGTTCGACGACCGAGCCCTGTGCCAGTTGAAGCAAGTTCTTGATCGGCATCTTGGTGCGCCCCAGTTCAACGGTCAGTTGCACCGGGATGTCCAGGATCATATCGAGGTCGTTTGTGGCAGAGGCAGTACCGCCTGCCCCGAATTGCTCCAGTACATGCGGTTTGGTGGGAGTCGCTGGCTGGCTGGCGGGTGCAGTCTGCTCAGCCATGGCCGCACCCCAGTCATCGGTTGCAGTTTGTTCGGCCATGGCTGCGCCCCAATCGTCGGCAGTGATGGCTTCTTCGTTGATTGTGGTTTCGTCAGGCATGACCTTCTCCTTCGTTAGTCGAGAGCATTCTTTCGACCTTCAATGCATATTGATTGTTAAAAGCGCCATATTTGCATTCCATCACCGGCACGCCGTCTACCGAGGCGGTGATGCTGTCGCTGACCTCCAGCGGGATGATATCGCCGATTTGCATTTTCAACACTTGCTCAAAAGTCATATCGGCTTGACCAAGCGTGGCGACCAATTCGATGTTGGCGGACTGCACCTGCTTGGAGAGCAGTTGCAGCCAACGCTTGTCGATAGCCAAGTGCTCGCCTTGCATGGTGCTATAGAGCAAATCCTTGACCGGTTCGAGCATGGAATAGGGCATGCAAATGTGGAATGAGCCACCATTGCCGCTTAGCTCGATGTCGAAAGTGGTGACGATCACTACTTCGTTGGGGGTGGCAATGTTGGCGAACTGCGGGTTCATTTCCGAGCGCACGAACTCGAATTCCAGCGGGTGGACTGCTTCCCAGGATTTACCATAGGTTTCAAATACCACTTCGAGCAGTTTCAGGATGATGCGATGCTCGGTTTGGGTAAATTCACGTCCCTCCACGCGGGTGTGGAAACGTCCGTCGCCGCCGAACATGTTATCCACTACCAGGAAGGCCAGATTGGGATCAAAGACGAACAAGCCGTTGCCGCGCAATGGTTTTGCCTGAATCAGGTTCAGGTTGGTCGGCACATGCAGGTTGCGGATAAATTCGCCGAATTTCAATACCCGCACCGGTCCGACCGAAATTTCCGGGGTGCGGCGAATGAAGTTGAACAGCCCGATGCGAAACAGGCGTGCGAAACGTTCGTTGATGATTTCCATGGTGGGCATGCGCCCACGCACGATACGTTCCTGTGAAGCCAGGTTGTATGAGCGAACTTCTCCAGGAGCGACTTCCTGATGATCGAGATCATCGTCTGTTTCGCCGGTCACTCCCTTGAGCAGGGAATCGACTTCGTCCTGTGAAAGAAATTCGCTCATTTCCCGTTACTGGATAATGAATGAAGTAAACAACACGTCGGCAATGCCGTTTCGACCGACATTGGGTTCAACTGGTGACGCTTCTTGCTCGGTGCTGATGGCAGGAGCGGTCTTGCGCAGGCCCACCACATATTCCACTTGCGCCCTGATTTGCTGGGCAAGCCTCTCCTTGCCATCAAAAGTGGCGAGTTCGGAAGGGCGTTTGCTTTGTAGCAGCATGTTCACACGGTGCAGGATTTCCGGTTTACTTTCCTTAATTTTCTCTTCGAGTTCCGGTTTGGTTATCTTGAGTGAAATCGCAATTTGCAGGTAGCGATCATCCTCCTCGCGCATCAGGTTGGCCGTAAATTGGCCTAAATCAACGAATTTCGGCGGTATCTCCGCGCGTGCTGATTCTGCGGATGCGGCGCCACCACGCTTTGGCGCTGGTTCCGGGTTCAGCAACAGGAACGCCGCTGCTCCACCGCCTGCCAGCAGCACAACCGCTACGATGAACAGGATGAGCTTTTTTTTGCTCTTTTTAGGCGATGCTTCGATCTCTTCCTCTTCGGCGGCCTGTGCTGTGGGTTTTGCGGCTCTCGCCATATTCGATTCCTTATCAGTGGTCGGAAAATCCAGCGCTAATGATAACCCGATTGGTGCTGAAATTTTCCATTAACTTAAGCCGTCGCCAGTGTTCAGGCAAAAGTATCCACCATTCCGTTATGGCGGCGCGCCGACACAGTTTGTGCGGCTTCCGGTAACGAGCCGGCCGGTTCGGGCGCTGCGGAAATTCTGTGCTGTGCTGCCGTGCCGGAGTCCTGGTTCATGAACCCATCCATACTGCGGTCGCGCGGGGGCTGGTCGCTGACCGTAGTATTCCCCAACATGATGCCGTTATCGGCCAATATCTCACGAAGTTTAGGCAGGGCGTTTTCCACCGCCTCGCGCACTGCGCCATGCGGAGATGTGAACAGGGCGGTGGCTTGGTTGTCCGAAATTTTCAGCACCACATCCAATGGGCCTAAATTTGGGGGGTTCAGGTGCAGCTCGGCAACTTGGTTCTGTTGCGTGGCTATCCAGCTGATCTTTTGCGAAAACTCCTGTGCCCACCCATTGCTGCCCAAGGGAGTGGCAATGGCCGGCGTGTTGTTGGTTGACGTTGCCGACATTGCAGCAGGCGCCATCGATGGAACGACGGCTTGGGTGGTATCGGGCGCCGACTGAGCCGCGCCGGATAACCCTGCGCGGCTGACAGCCTCAGATGGGGGCGCGATGGACAGGAGTTTGGTTATCTGACCATCTTCCGAGCCTGCCATGGGTGTTTTGTGCCCGGCTTCCAGGGAGGAAGCGAGGGCAGGGGACTGCTGGCCATCTGTTTTCCGGGAAAGGCCGATGAGTGACTGAGTTGCCTGCATCCCTTCCGTTTTCTGCCCCTTGCTTTCCTGAGGGGGGAGTTGCAGCAATATTGCCGCAAGCGTGTTTGCCGGATCGCCAGGGGCGATGGCCGCCGCTGGGTCTTGCGCATCCTTCTGGGACGGGTCTGCGCCACCGTTCGTTGCATTGCCATCAATAGCGATGGCGGTCTGCGCGGCATCCGGGACAGACAGGCCAGCCCCGTCGATTTGCCGTGCCAGCAAAAGCGCGAAAGGTTCGACAGGCTGTGCGCCCATCGCCAGCATATCCGCCGCAGAGGTGATCGCGGTGCCGGCCGCGGCATTGCCGGGCGGTTGGGGGGTGCTGCTGATCGGCAGGTTGCTCATGGTAGTTCTCCTTGTGTCTGGTTGGCGGCAGCGGAAAATTGGTCCGCCATCCTCGATTCATTTCTGGTCTTCGTTGTTGTTCATCCTGTAGGCAGCCATTCTGCCGGTATGTTCATCCAGTGTTTTTTGTTCGGATTTTGCGACAACCTTCTTTTGTTCCTCGATGTGGCGTTGTTGCAGCGTGTCGAACGATTTCAATTTGCGCTGCGTTATGTCGAATTCGTCGCGCCCGGCCTGGGTCGATGCCTTGCTTTGTTCGACCAGCTTGAGTTGCTGGCTGATTGCATCATCGAGTTTATCGATGAATTGCTGAAAATTGCGCAAGTCGGCTGGGCTCATCCCATTCCGCGTTGCTTCCTGCAAGCGGGTTTGATAGTCCTTGCGGTATTCCAGCAGGGTGTCGAGATTCTGCTCCGCGCTCCTCTGCTGTTTGTTCAATTGTCCGAGCCTGTTCGTTGCCGAGTCGCGCTGGTGTTGCGCCAGCTTCATCAGGGGTTGCAGGGAGAATGGTTTGATCATGATAAGGCCGTTAATGTCCCGGTTCGAATAACGCCGTCAATTGGGCGATGCTCGACGCATAGGGCTCGCGCTGGAACATATCCTGTTTCAGGAACTGCTCCATCCTCGGGTAGAGCGCAATGGCCTCGTCCAGCAATGGGTCGCTGCCCCTGATATAGGCGCCGACGCTGATCAAATCGCGGTTGCGCTGGTAATGGGCGTACATATGCTTGAAGCGCTGCACGATGGAAAGGTGTTCCGGAGATGCCAGGCGCGACATCACGCGGCTGATCGAAGCCTCGATATCGATCGCCGGATAATGTCCCTGTTCCACCAGCCGCCGCGACAGGACGATGTGTCCGTCGAGGATGGCGCGTGCGCTGTCGGCAATCGGGTCCTGCTGGTCGTCGCCTTCGGTCAGGACCGTGTAGAAGGCGGTTATCGAGCCGCTGCCTTCCATGCCATTACCGGCGCGCTCCACCAGTTGCGGCAGTTTGGCGAAGACGGAAGGCGGATAACCCCGGGTAGCAGGCGGTTCGCCGACTGCCAGTGCGATTTCGCGCTGTGCCATGGCGAAACGGGTCAGCGAGTCCATGATCAGCAGCACGTTCTTGCCCTGGTCGCGGAAGTGTTCGGCGATGGTGGTGGCGTAGGCTGCACCCTGCAGACGCATCAGCGGGGAGGTGTCTGCAGGCGTGGCGACGACTACCGAGCGTGCCATGCCCTGCTTGCCGAGGATGTCGTTGATGAATTCCTTGACTTCGCGGCCGCGCTCGCCGATCAATCCGACTACCGTGATGTCCGCACTGGTATAGCGCGCCATCATGCCAAGCAGCACGCTCTTGCCGACGCCGCTACCGGCAAACAATCCCATGCGCTGCCCGCGCCCTACGGTCAGCATGCTGTTGATGGCGCGCACCCCGACATCCAGCGGGGTATCGATCGAGGCACGCTCCAGTGGGTTGAAGGGGCGGCTCTGCAGCGGTGCGGATTCCGTGTCCAGCAGCGGCCCCAGTTGATCTAGTGGTTTGCCGGCGCCATCCACTACGCGGCCCAGCAGCATGCTGCCGACCGGCAGATGCTTGGCACGGTCGGCAATGCGGCGCGTCGGTTTGCGTTTGCCACCCAGCATCAGTATATGCGCAGGTTCGATGGGCATCACGCGCGCACCCGGCACCAAGCCATGCACATCGTGTTCCGGCATCAGGAATAATTTTTCACCGGCGAAACCGACCACTTCGGCCTCGACGGTGTGATTCTGCAGGTGGATCGCGCAGGTGCTGCCGACCGGCATTTTCAAGCCGACGGCTTCCATGACAAGGCCGGTCACCTTGGTCAGCCGGCCGCTCGATGGTGCAGGATCGCAATTTGCCACATATTCGCGGCCTTCGTTGAGAAGGTTTCGCCATCTGGACAAATGTGTGGAGGGGGCTATGCCAGCCATGATTTATCCTGCCCTATCGATTCGACAACGCGCTTCCAGCGTGCTTCCGTGGTGGCATCCACCTGGCTGTGTGTGGTTTCCACACGACATCCGCCGCGCCCGATTTGTGCATCGGTAAATATCTTCCATCCGGCGTGCGATAACTGTTCGCCCATATGCCTGCGCACCAGTTCAGCGTCGTCCGGGTGCAGAATCAGGTGGGCATTCTGGTTGAAATGCGGCAGGCTGCCAATGGCATCGCCGACGATTTTCAGGATGATTTCCGGTTTCGCCTGCAGGGTTTCACCGGTCATTTTGCGGGCGATTTCCAGCGATAAATCGAGCAATGATTGCGCCAGCTGCCCGTCCACTTGATTGAGTGCATCTTGCAGGTTTTGCAGCAGCGTGTGAATTAGCGCCGTTTCGGTGCGCGCTTGCTGGATGCCGGCGGCATAACCCGCGTCACGGCCTTGTGCGTAACCTTCATCATGTGCCTGCTGACGGATGCTCTCCAGTTCCGCTACGGTGGCAAGTGCATTGTCTTGGTGCCTGTCGCCGGGGTGAGGGTCGAACGAGGCCAATTCCCATCGTTCGAAGGCGGTCAACTGCTCCTTGGGGATGATGACGCTAGACATAAGTGTCCTCTTCACCCTTGGCGCCTAATATAACCTGGCCCTCATCGGCCAGGCGCCGCACGATCTTGAGGATTTCCTTCTGATTGGCTTCGACCTCGCTGAGTCTTACCGGCCCTTTGGCCTCCAGGTCTTCGCGCATCATTTCGGAAGCGCGTTTCGACATATTCTTGAAAATCTTTTCGCGCAACTCTTCGCTGGCCCCCTTGAGCGCGATAATCAGCGACTCGGACTGGACCTCGCGGAGTACGAGCTGGATGCCGCGATCGTCGATTTCCAGCAGGTTTTCGAAGACGAACATCTTGTCTTCGATTTTCTGCGCCAGCTCGGGGTCGTAGCTGCGCACATTTTCCATCATTTCCGTTTCCAGCGTGCCACCCATGAAATTGAGGATTTCTGCCGCAGTCTCTACTCCGCCGTGCAGACTCTTTTTTCCGGTGCCGCCGCCAGCCATGAGCTTGCCCAGCACATCGTTGAGTTCGCGTAACGCCACAGGCTGCACCCCATCCAGCGTGGAAATGCGCAACAGCACATCGTTGCGGGTGCGCTCGGTAAGCATTTTCAGTATGTCGGCGGCCTGATCGGGTTCCAGATGAACCAGGATGGTTGCGATGATCTGCGGATGCTCGTTGCCGATCATTTCGGCCACCGCACCCGGATCCATCCATTTCAAGCTCTCGATACCGCTGGTATCGCTGTTGTGCATGATGCGATCCAGCAGGTTTTTGGCCTTGTCGTCCCCCAATGCCTTGACGAGCATGCTGCGGATGTAATCGTTGGAATCCATCCCGATGGTGGTCTTGCCCGATGCGGAGATGATGAAGTCGCGGAATACCTGCGAAATCTCCTCGCGGCTGAGATTTTTCAGTTTCATCATGGCCGCGCTGATTTTTTGCACCTCCTTGGGTTCAAGGTATTTCAGCACTGAGGCCGCATCATTTTCGCCAAGCGTCATCAGGAAGATCGCGCTTTTTTCGACGCCATTACTCATGGCTTACCCATTCCTTGATTACGCTGGCGACGATCATCGGCTCCTGCTGGGCGATTTGCCGGGCGGTTTGCAGGCTTTGCTCATAGGACGGCGTGGAGGGCGCATAGGTTGCTTCGGGGGTAGATTCGGGTTTCTCAGCGGCGGTAAAACCGCCTGTTTTGCTTTGTGCCGTGAGCAAGGTATCCAATGCAGGTTTGATGACGCGGAACACCACAAATAGCATGATCGCGGCAATCAGCGCATATTTAAGCAACTCTTTCGCCAGTTCGATGGTGTCGAGTTGTTTCCAGAATGGCGGTTCCTCGACAAGCTCCTTGCTTTCGGTAAAGGCGGCAACCTGTACATTCAGGCTGTCGCCGCGAGTCTGGTCGAAGCCCACCGCATCACGGATCAGGTTGTTGATCTGCTCCTTCTCCACATCGGTCAAGGGTTTGGCGCTGGGCTTGCCCTTCGCATCGGTCACCTTGCGGTTGCCGTTCACCACCACCGCAACCGACAGGCGTTTGATGGAGCCAACCGGCAGGATGGTGTGGCGTATGGTGCGATCCACTTCGTAATTCACGGTAGATTCCTTTTGCAGGTTGGAGATATTGCCGCTGCTCGCGACGGCACTTTCTCCCTGTATCCCTGTGTTGGCAACGATAGGCGCTGTAGCCGGAACCGGAGGTTGATTGGTCAGCGCACCCGGGACGCCGCCCGCATTGAGTCCCGCGCCGTTCAACGCTTCGGAGCTTTGTTTGCTGCGTACCGTACTCTCGGCCGGATCCTGGTTCGGTTTGTAGCTTTCGGATGTCTGCTCGGTACGCGAAAAATCGATATCGGCAGATACCTGGGCACGCATATTGTTCGCGCCGAGCAGGGGAGTCAGCAGATCCTCAATGCGTTTGACATAGTTCTGCTCGATTTGTTGCACATATTTGAGCTGATTTGCATCCAGCCCCTCGCTGATGTTGCCTTCGTGGTTTGCACTCAGCAGCGTGCCGTTCTGGTCAACTACGGTCACGTTCTTGGCGGACATTTCCGGCACGCTGCTCGAAATCAGGTGAATGATCGCGCTGACCTGCGCGGAGTCGAGCAACCTGCCGCCCTGCAGGGAGAGCACCACGGAGGCGCTGGGTTTTTGCTGTTCTTTGACGAAAACACTGGGTTTGGGGATCGCCAGGTGGACGCGTGCGGCGGCCACCGCGCCGATGCTTTCCACCGAGCGGGCCAGTTCGCCCTCCAGCGCGCGCTGGTAATTGACCTGCTCGGCGAATTGGGTGATGCCAAATTTCTGGTTTTCCATCAATTCGAAGCCGACATTTCCCCCCTTGGGTAGCCCCTGTGAGGCCAGCTTCAGGCGGGCTTCGTGCACCTGGTTTGAGGCCACCAGCAGTGCGCCGCCGCCCTCGGCAAACTTGTAGGGGATGTTCATCTGCTGCAGCGACTGAATGATGGCCCCGCCATCGCGGTCTGACAGATTGCTGTACAGCACGCGGTAGTCGGGCGTCTGGCCCCATATCCATGCTCCCGCGATGAGCGCGAACAATGCCGCAATACCCGCCGCCACCCCCATTTTTTGCTGGAAGGTGAGCTGGTTCAACAGGTTTGCTGTCCTATTTTCTTCTTCGGCCATAATGATTTGGAGTCATGCCTTAAAGCCACTTGTACATCTGGCATATTACCAGTGGCAAACATGCCCTTGAAAACCTGAATAAACGGGGAAACCTGTGCCTGTTTTCACTATAAAGATGGCGGCCTGTCGGATATTGTGCATCTACCTAAAAAAGGAGGCGGGAAATGGATACCTCGGCAGTGGACGGCTTGTTGGCGCAAATGCGCACCATGAAGGCAGCGGCGGGGCTACGCGAGCCGAACCAGGTGGCGCAGACCGGAAAAGTGGATTTCGCTGCGGTGCTGAAGTCGTCGCTGGACGGGGTGGCGCAGTCGCAGGCCAATTCTGAGGCCATGCAGAAGGCATTTGTGCTGGGCGACAACAGCGTCAGCCTGAGCGACACCATGATTGCGATGCAGAAGGCCAGCGTCAATTTCCAGGCCGCCGTCCAGGTGCGCAACAAGGTCGTGCAGGCTTACAATGACATCATGAACATGCAGGTCTGATTCGGGATTTACGTAACTCGCGGGCGCGCATTGTTGCGCGCTTTTTGTTTGTCCGAAATTTGAGTGTTGCCTGTAATAGCGCGAAAAAAAACGGGCATCCGAAGATGCCCGTTAGTTTTTCTGCTACAAACTGTGTTTCTTAGAACTTGAATTCGCCCCACAGCCAAGTCTTTTGTGTATTCACATTGTTTATGCCGGTAGTGGTACCAGCTGTGTTATCGAAGGTGGTAGCGCGCGTCCCCTTGGCTTTATAGTCTGCGTACTTCAAGCCGACTGTGGTGTTCTTGTTGAACCCATATGTTGCTACAAGGTTCCATTCATCACCTAGCTTTTTGGAGGACAGGGCGGCAGTGGTCTTGTCTGCTTCATAGCTGTGGTAGACCGCTCCGAGGTTGATGCCTGCCAGTTTGGTGCTTGCCGAAATATAGGCATCCTTCAGTCCTTGACTGGGTGTAGCTGCTGCGAACATGTCAGCCCAGCCGTTGAAGGCGTGCAGGGTAGCCAATGGCGTGGCAAAGGAGCGGCGGGTTGCACCACCGCCAACTTTGGTCGTAGCGCCCAAGTCGGTACCCAGCACTTCATAGCCCACCTTGAATACCGCCATATTGGTTACGTCTACGCCAGCTTCCAGGAAGGTGTAAGTATCCTTGAAGTTGGTCGGGTTGTTGCTACCGTCCTGTTGCTCAGCGAATTCCACCGTGTACAGCAGCTTGTTTCCGCCCATTGGAGTGTTTCCGTTCAGCCGGATACCGAAGGTGTTAGCCGAGCTAGCATTGGTAGTTACGCCAGCACCAACTGGCTTGTAGTCCAGTTGATAGTAGTAGGCGGCGATTTCAGCGAAGCTGAAGCCCTTGTAGTTGATGTTGAAGATGGGCGATCTCATGTGGGCATTGCCTGCATCCAAGTTTCCATCGCCATCGCCGATGATACGGTTTGCGTTGGTGATATAACCTGCGGTAATCGTGGTGCTCGGCAGCGACTTGTTGACCAGCGTGAAGGCATCAAAGGTTTGTTCATTCTGGCGCCAGCCCACGTTGCCGATGAAACGGTCATTGTCCAGCTTGATGCGCTGGCGACCCCACTTCACATTCGTGTTGGCGATGCCGCTATAGCTCAGATAGGCCTGATTAATCTCGGTGACTTCCGGGTCTTGTATCGTTGCATACTGAGGGGCGGCATTAAAGGGGTTCTGGCTGTAATATTTTTTATTACCCAGATCTGTCGTGTGTTCGGCTTCTACCATTGCGCCGAAACCGTTGAAGGTGGCCGTTTCATAGCCGAGGCGCAGACGCACCGTATTCGCTGTCGCCACATTCGTATTTTTCCCGGCGGCAGGAACGGAAGCGTTGCGCACATCTTCGTAACGGTATTGCACATTGCCCGAAACCTTGCCGCCGGTCAGCGCGTCGGTCAGCGTGTCCGCTGCCAAGGCGCTTTGCGCGAACAGAAGGGCCGACAGGGCGGCGATGCTCGATACGGGGTGTTTCTTGAGTAACATGGGTTTTCTCCAATTTAGTTATAAAAATATTTGCTGCTAACCGGAATCCAAAAACTCTCAATATTCAGGAGTTCTGAGGCGGATTGTCGCTATTAGAAAAAGGGAATGCAAACTAAGCTGTAAATTATGTTGTTTTTTTGCAACATGATTTCTGGCCTTTGGGAGATATAGGCCTTGCCTTTGGTTATGAAGCCGGATGCCCCTTTTGTGTTTGGCATGCCTGGATGCGAGGTAGAATTCATGGCATCTATAATGTCGCAGGGCATCTCCTCATCGAGGTGCCCAAAAAGTTGAAAATTTACCATCCGGAAATGACTCTCGCCGAACGCTTCTCGCTCTATATCCAGCTCACCCGCCTGCACCGTCCCATCGGCATCCTGCTGCTGCTGTGGCCGACGCTGTGGGGCGTGTGGATCGCGGGCAAGGGGACACCAGCCTGGCATATTGCCGTTATTTTTGTGCTCGGCACGACGCTGATGCGCTCCGCCGGATGCGCCATCAACGACTATGCCGACCGCCACATCGACAGGCATGTGAAGCGCACCAGCGAGCGCCCGCTCACCAGCGGCAAGGTCAGCGAACGTGAGGCGGTGTGGCTGGCCGCCGGGCTGGCTTTTGTTTCTTTCCTGCTGATCCTGCCGCTCAACCCGTTGACCTGGCTGCTGTCCTTTCCTGCGGTATTCCTTGCCGCGAGCTACCCCTTTACCAAACGCTTTTTCGCCATCCCGCAGGCCTATCTCGGCATCGCCTTCGGTTTCGGCATTCCGATGGCGTTTGCCGCACAGCTCGGCGATGTACCGCCGGTGGCTTGGCTGCTGCTCGCCGCCAACGTGTTCTGGGCGATCGCCTACGACACCGAATATGCGATGGTGGACCGCGACGACGACATCCATCTCGGCATTCACTCCTCGGCACTGTTTTTCGGCAAATACGACGTGGCGGCGGTGATGGGCTGCTATGCCGTCACGCTGGGGTTGCTGGCGGCGGCAGGGCGGATGGTCGGGCTGGGCTGGATATTTCATCTGGGGCTGCTTGTTGCGGCAGGCATCGCGTTGTATCACTACACCCTCATCAGGGGCAGGAGCCGCGAGAAATGTTTCAAGGCCTTCCTGCACAACAACTGGTTCGGCGCGGCGGTGTTCGCGGGCATTGCGCTGGATTACCTTATGATGGGGTAAGGCATGAACCCGGATAATCCATTGGCGGAACTTGTGATCTCATGCGCCGTAGGAGCCCGATTTATCGGGCGATCGCACCCCTCGCGCAGCAAGCTGCGCTCCTGCAGGCGCGCATTCCATCATCAAGGGAAGCTGCTCGTACCGGATTCCGGCTTTCGCCGAATGACGGCCTGATGGACAATTCGAGATGAAAAAGGACGGCCAGCCCTATCTTGCCAACTCCCTGTTGCGATACAGCTACAACCTGATCGCGCCGCTCTATGACCTGGTTATCGAGCGCCCGCTGCTGAAGGCGCGCACCGAATCGTTGCGCAGCCTGGCGGCGGATACGCCGGGGCGCGTGCTGGTGAGCGGGGCAGGGACGGGGCTGGACTTGCCGCTGCTGCCATCGGCACACCGTTATACCGCCCTCGACTTCAGCGCGGCGATGCTGTCCCGCGCCAGGCCGCGCGGCGCGAATCTGCAGATCGACTGGGTGCTGGGCGACAGCATGGCGCTGCCGTTTGCCGATGCGCAGTTCGATCATGTCGTGCTGCATCTCATCCTTGCCGTCGTGCCGTACCCGGAAAAATGTCTGGGCGAGGCGGCGCGTGTGCTCAAGCCCGGTGGCACGATCCTCGTCTTCGACAAATTCCTCCGCCCGCGACAGCATGCCTGGCTGCGCCGCGCGCTCAACCCGCTGACGCGCCGCCTGGCTACGAGGATAGACGTGGTGTTCGAGGAGGTGCTGCGCGAAGTGCCGCAACTGCAAGTGCTCAGCGACATGCCGCTGCTCGCCGGAGGCTGGTTTCGCGGCATCGTGCTGCGAAGGGTCTGAGAATTACGGTTGTTCCTGCAACCAGTCACGCGGCACAAGAAATTTCTCGTACAACTCCGCTTCCGGCGCGCCCGGCTCGGGATGCCAGTCGTAGCGCCATTTCACCAGCGGCGGCATGGACATCAGGATGGACTCGGTGCGGCCATCCGATTGCAGGCCGAAGATGGTACCGCGGTCGATCACCAGGTTGAATTCGACATAGCGGCCGCGCCGGTAGAGCTGGAAATTGCGCTCGCGTTCGCCGTAGGGCGTGTCCTTGCGGCGCTCCAGGATTGGCACATAGGCGGACAGAAAGTGGTCGCCGACACTTTGCTGGATCGCGAAGGCGGTGGCGAAATCCGGTTCGCTCAGGTCGTCGAAGAAGATGCCGCCGACGCCGCGCGGTTCGTTGCGGTGCTTGAGGAAAAAGTATTCGTCGCACCATTTCTTGAAGCGCGGATAGAGATCGTCGCCGAACGGCGCGAGCGAGTTCCGGCAGGCCCGGTGGAAATGCACCGCGTCTTCCTCGAAGCCGTAATGCGGCGTCAGGTCCATGCTGCCGCCGAACCAGAACACCGGCGCTTCGCCGTCCTTCATCGCGACGAACATGCGCACGTTGGCATGGGCGGTGGGCGCATAGGGATTGCGCGGATGCAGCACCAGCGACACGCCCAGCGCTTCCCAGCGGCGGCCCGCCAGTTCCGGGCGGTGCGCGGTCGCGGCAGGTGGCATCCTGTCGCCCGTCACATGCGAGAACGCCACGCCGCCGCGCTCCAGCACATTGCCTTCCTCGAGGATGCAAGTGATGCCGCCGCCACCTTCCGGCCTGCTCCAGCTATCGCGGCGGAATGGTTTGCCGTCCACCTGCTCGAGGCGCGCGACGATCAGGTCTTGCAGCTCGAGCAGGTACTCCTTGACGGCTGCGGAATCGAAATCGCCCATGATTGTCTCCGTTCAGTTGCGAATGGTTTGGCCGCCCGCCCAGGCGCGGATCGTGGAAGGTTTCTTGCGCTTGCCCACGCGCCCCGGCAACACCCACACCTTGCTCCCGAACAGGCACTGGCATTGTGCGTAAGTCCTGGCAGGGCGCTGCCCGCTGCGGTTGGCGCTGGTGGAGACCAGTGCGCTGTCCGCGCCCAAGCAGAGTTGCATGGCGAAAGGATGCGCGGTGAGGCGCACCGCCAGGGTCTCGTGATTGCCGCGCAGCCAGCGCGGGCAGGAGGGCTTTGCCGGCATCAGGTAAGTGATCGCCTGTGCGCCATTGTTCTTCAGTCTCGCCTGTTCGTCGGGTGTGAGTGGTTGCAGGTAGCGCGCCACTTGCCGGTAGTGTGCCGCGATCAGGATCAACCCCTTGCGCTGCGGGCGCTGCTTGAGGCTGAGCAGGCGCAGCACGGCGGCACGGTTGTCCGGGTCGCAGCCCAGCCCGTAGCAGGATTCGGTGGGGTAGGCGATCAGGCCGCCGCGCCTGAGGTGTGCGGCGAGGCTGCGAGGCGAGGCGCTGTGGCGGAGCAATTACTTCCTGCTGGCAATCGCGCGCCAGCCGATGTCGCGGCGCATCTGGCAGCCGTTAAAATGGATGCCGTCGGCGATCTCGTAGGCGCGTTGCTGAGCGTGCTTCACCATGTCGCCCAGTGCGACGACGCACAGCACGCGCCCGCCGCTGGTGACCACCTTGCCGTCCTGCATCGTGGTGCCGGCGTGGAATACATGCGCGTCCTCGAGTTTTTTGGGCAGGCGCTCGATGACGTCGCCCTTGCGCGGCGTGTCGGGATAGTTCGCCGCGGCCATGACCACGCCCAGCGCGGTGCGCTTGTCCCATTCGGCTTCGACCTTGTCCAGCGTGCCGTTGGTCGCATGTTCGACGATTGCCGCGAAATCGCTCTTCAGGCGCAGCATGATGGGCTGGGTCTCGGGGTCGCCCATGCGGCAGTTAAATTCCAGCACCTTGATGCCGCCATCCGGTGCGATCATCAACCCGGCATACAGGAAGCCGGTGTAGGTGATGCCTTCCTTTTCCATGCCGTGCACCACGGGCATGATGACTTCGCGCAGCACTTTCGCGTGGATGGTCGGTGTGACGACCGGTGCGGGCGAATAGGCGCCCATGCCGCCGGTGTTGGGGCCTTGGTCTCCGCCCAGCAGGCGCTTGTGGTCTTGGCTGGTCGCCATCGGCAGCACATGTTTGCCGTCCACCATGACGATGAAACTGGCTTCCTCGCCTTCGAGGAATTCCTCGATCACCACGCGCGCGCCGGCGTCGCCGAGCCTGTTATCGGACAGCATCATGTCGATGGCATCGAACGCCTCGTCCTTGCTCATCGCGACCACCACGCCCTTGCCCGCCGCGAGGCCGTCGGCCTTGATGACGATGGGAGCGCCGTGTCTCTCGACGTAGGCCTTCGCCTGAGCGATGTTGCTGAAGGTCTCGAAGAACGCGGTGGAGATGTTGTGGCGCGTCATGAAGCGCTTGGCGAAATCCTTGGAGGATTCGAGCTGCGCGGCGGCTTTGGTGGGGCCGAAAATCTTGAGGCCTTCGGCGCGGAACGCATCGACCACGCCCGCCGCCAGCGGCGCTTCCGGGCCGACCACGGTGAGCTCGATGTTCTCGCGCTTCACGAATTCGATCAGGTCGGGGATGGAAGTGATCGCGACGTTCTCCACGCCGTCCTCGAGTGCGGTGCCGGCATTGCCCGGCGCGACATACACCTTCTGCACCTTGGCGCCCTGCGCCAGACGCCAGGCCAGTGCGTGCTCGCGTCCGCCGGAACCGATGACCAGAATTTTCATAACTACCTCAAATGTAGGGTGGATAAGGCCGAAGGCTGCATCCACCGTCATGCTGGTGGATGCGCGCTATGCGCTTATCCACTACCGTTTGCTTAATGTCTGAAGTGACGGTAGCCGGTGAACACCATCGCCAGCCCATGCTCGTCCGCCGCAGCGATCACTTCCTCGTCGCGCATCGAGCCGCCCGGCTGGATCACGGCCTTCGCACCGGCCTGCGCCAGCACGTCGATGCCGTCGCGGAACGGGAAGAAGGCGTCGGACGAGACTACGGAATCCTTCAGGTTCAGGCCCGCGTTCTGCGCCTTGATCGAGGCGATGCGCGTGGAGTCCACGCGGCTCATCTGGCCCGCGCCGACGCCCAGCGTCTGGCCGCCCTTGCAGAACACGATCGCGTTGGACTTTACGTATTTGGCGACGCGCCACGCAAACAGCAGGTCTTGCAGTTGCTCGGCGGTCGGCTGCGCCTTGGACACCACCTTGAGTTGCGAGGCCTGCACGTTGAGCGCGTCCGGCGACTGTACCAGCAGGCCGCCGCCGACGCGCTTTACATCCCACTGGTTGTGCGCGTTGGACAGCGGCGCGGTGAGCACGCGCACGTTCTGCTTTGCGGCAGTCACCTTGAGTGCGGCCTCGGAAGCGGAGGGCGCGATAATGAGTTCGACGAACTGGTTGGCGGTGATCTGCGCGGCGCTCGCCTCATCCAGCTCGCGGTTGAAGGCGATAATGCCGCCGAACGCGGAGGTGGTGTCGGTGGCGTAGGCCAGCTTGTAGGCATTCAGCGGGGTGTCGGCAATTGCCACGCCGCAGGGGTTGGCGTGCTTGACGATCACGCAGGCGGGCTGGTCGAAGGTCTTGACCAGTTCCCACGCCGCGTCGGCGTCACCGATGTTGTTGTAGGACAGTTCCTTGCCCTGCAGCTGGGTGTAGCCCGCGATGCCGCCCGCCACCGGAATCAGGTCGCGGTAAAACGCCGCGCTCTGGTGCGGGTTCTCGCCGTAGCGCATGTCCTGCACCTTGGCGAAGTTGAAGTTGATCTGCGCGGGGAACTCGCTCCTCGCGCCGTCGCTGTCGATCGCGGTGAGGTAGTTGCTGATCATGCTGTCGTAGGCGGCGGTGTGCGAGAACGCTTTCTTCATCAGGTCGAAGCGCGTCGCATCGGAAACCGCGCCGCTGTTGGTGCGCATCTCTTCCAGTACATCGGCGTAGTCAGCGGGGTCGGTGACAATCGCGACATGCGCATGGTTCTTCGCCGCCGCGCGCACCATGGTCGGGCCGCCGATGTCGATGTTCTCGATCGCGTCTTCCAGCGTACAACCGGGCTTGGCGACGGTTGCCGCGAACGGGTAGAGGTTCACCACGACCAGATCGATGGTCGGGATGCCGTGCTTTGCGAGCGTGGCGACATGTTCCGGCAGGTCGCGGCGCGCGAGGATGCCTGCATGGACTTTCGGCTGCAGCGTCTTCACGCGCCCGTCCAGCATCTCGGGGAAGCCGGTGTAGTCCGCGACTTCGGTGCAGGGCACGCCGTTGTCGGCGAGCAGCCTGGCCGTGCCGCCGGTCGAGAGGATGGTTACGCCGAGCTGGTTCAAGCCTTGCGCGAATTCGAGGATGCCGGATTTGTCCGACACGCTGATGAGTGCCTGTTTGATTGCTGCCATGATGGTTCCAGTTTAAAAAAGAATTCGGGGTGGGGCGCCGCTACGCGATGCCGTGCTGCAGCATCTTCTTGCGCAAGGTGTTGCGGTTGATGCCCAGCATCTCCGCCGCGCGCGACTGGTTGCCGCCGACATGTTCCAGCACCATTTCCAGCAGCGGCCTCTCGACACAGTCCATCACCATGCCGTATATGCCGCAGCACGGGTCTTCGCCGTCGAGGTCCTTGAAGTATTCCTTGAGCGTCTTGCGCACGTGGCGCGCCATGTCATTTTCGTTTATTACACAATCGTTCATGCCGCTAACTCCTCAACGTAATGCAGCTGCGTTCCGCGCTGCGCCTGTTGTGCAAAAAATTCGTCCACTGCCGCCAGCTGTTCGGCAGGGCTTTCCAGTTGATTCATCCGGTGACGGAACTGCGCCGAACCGGCCAGTCCCTTCGTGTACCAGGAGATATGCTTGCGTGCCACGCGCAGTCCGGTGTGTTCGCCGTAAAGGCCGTACAGGTCCTGCATGTGTTCATGCAGCACGCGGTGGATTTCGCTGATCTGCGGCGCGGGCAGATGGGTGCCGGTTTTCAGGAAATAGTCGATCTCGCGGAACAGCCAGGGGCGGCCTTGCGCTGCGCGGCCGATCATCACGGCATCCGCGCCGGTGTATTTCAGCACATGCCTGGCCTTTTCCGGGGTGGTGATGTCGCCGTTGGCGATGATGGGGATGTTCACGCCGGCCTTCACCGCCGCGATGGTGTCGTACTCGGCCTCGCCGGTATAGGCGCAGGCGCGGGTGCGGCCATGGATGGCCAGCGCCTGGATGCCGCTGTTTTCGGCAAGCCTGGCGATGTTCACCGCGTTGCGGTTTTGCCTGTCCCAGCCGGTGCGGATCTTCAGTGTGACCGGCACCGCCACCGCGCCGACCACCGCTTCGAGTATCTCGGCGACCAGCGGCTCGTTCTGCAGCAGCGCGGAGCCGGCCATCACGTTGCAAATTTTTTTGGCCGGGCAACCCATGTTGATGTCGATGATCTGCGCACCGCGATCCACGTTGTACTTCGCGGCCTGCGCGAGCATTTTGGCGTCCGCACCGACGATCTGCACCGAGATCGGGCCGGGCTCGCCTTCATGGTTTGCGCGCCGTTTGGTCTTCTCCGAGCCGTACAGCAGCGAATTGGACGCCACCATCTCGCTCACCGCCATGCCCGCGCCCATGCGCTTGCACAGCATGCGGAAAGGGCGATCGGTCACCCCGGCCATAGGGGCGACGATGAGATTGTTTTTGAGATGGTAAGGACCTATGCGCATGATGGTTTTTCGCGAGGGATGCGATTATAAATGAAACTGGATGCCATGCTATGATTGCCGCCCTGAATTTTTGAAGTCGCGATGGCCGGCTTGACCGCCATGCCCGAATATCAGGGATTGCCGTCGGCATGAACGAAAACTCAGGAAAAGCAATCGGTTACTGATTACGACACGCCCACAACCAACCAAAGAGAACATCATGAAAAAATTTCCCGCCTTGAGCCTGTGGAAGTGGCTTGTCCTGTTTATGTCTGCATGGCTGTCCTGCGCGCAAGCCGGGGAGGAGGAAATCCGCCAGTCGCTGCAAGGCAAGTTTCCCAACATCGGCAAGCTCGAGCATATCGTCAAAACACCCTATGCCGGACTCTATGAGGTGGTCATCAACGACCAGCTTCTCTATACCGATGCGCAGGGGCAATACCTGTTCGATGGCAGCGTGATCGAGGTGAATAGCCGCCGCGACATGACGGAAGAGCGCCGCCGCGTATTGTTTGCCATCGAATTCGACAAGCTGCCGTTCGATCTCGCGGTGAAGAAGGTCAAGGGCAACGGCAAGCGCAAGCTGGCCTATTTCAGCGACCCCAATTGCGGTTTCTGCAAACGCCTGGAAAAGGAGTTGAGCAAGGTCAACGATGTCACCCTGTACCTGTTCCTGTACCCGATCTTCCAGGGCTCGGACGAGCTCGTGCGCAACGTGTACTGCGCCAAAAATCCGGTCAAGGCATGGGACGAATTGATGCTGGACGGCAAGGTGCCGACCAACGCATCCTGCAAGACGCCCACCGACAAGGTGCTGGCGCTGGGCAAGAAGCTGCGCGTTAACGGTACGCCCAACCTGATTTTCGGCAACGGAATACAAATTCCCGGATACCTGCCTGCCGAGGAACTGGAAAAACGCCTGAATGAGGCCGGCAAGAAATAGGAGAGCAGCGTGATATCTGCGGCCAATATTCCCAAAGAACTGCTTGCCCAGGCAGTCGACCAGTCGCACGATGGCGTCACGATCGCCGACGCGAAGCAGCAGGGTTTTCCTCTGATTTACGTCAACAAGGGGTTTGAGACGTTGACCGGCTACACCTCCGACGAGATTCTCGGCAGCAGTTATCGCATCCTGCAAGGCACCGATACCGGGCAACCCGGGCTCGACATCGTCCGCGCGGCTGTCGCCAAGGGGGAGGGCTGTCTGGTCACGCTGCGCAACTACCGCAAGGATGGCTCGATGTTCTGGAATGAACTCAGCATCTCCCCGGTGCGTGACGCCGACGGCACACTGGCGCATTACATCGGCATCCAGAAGGACGTGACTGCGCGCATCCTGCTCGAGCAGCACCTGCACCAGTCCAATCTCGATTTGCAGACGCTCAACCAGCAGTTGAATACGCTGGCTTATACCGATCATCTGGTCGGCCTCAGCAACCGAAGGCATTTCGGCGAGCAGTTCACGAGCCTGCTTTCTGCCGCGCAGCGCACCCATAGCGAGCTGTCGGTGCTGATGATCGATTTCGATCATTTCAGGCAGTTCAACGAGCGTTACGGTCGGTCGGCGGGGGATGGGTGCCTGCGCATGGTGGGGGATTGCATCGCCAAGTCGTTTGCGCGCACTTCGGACTGCACGGCGCGCTACAGCGGAGACGAATTCGCTGTGGTTTCGCTGGCCGCAAATCTCGAAGACCTGCGGCGCCATGCGCAGAAGCTTTGCGAGCAGGTGCGCGCTCTCAATATCCCGAACAGCGACTCGTCATACGGCGTCGTGACCATCAGCGTCGGCGGCATTCATCGCCTGCCCGAGCGCGGGGCCACCGAGGCTGAGCTTGTCGGGCTGGCCGACCAGGCGCTGCTTGCCGCCAAGCGCAGCGGCGGCAACCGCGCCAACATCATCACCTAGGGAAGCGCTGAAATAACCCCCGTTTGTGGTTAAGTAGTGACTTGGCACGGTGTCGTCGTGCTTAGTCAATACTTAGTTGCTCCACCAGAGCCTGTCGAACCATGAATGGGGAAGTGTTTGCAATCGACAGGATGTGGAATTCACCCTTCGACAGGCTCAGGGCGAACGGACTTATTCAGCGCCTCCCTTATTGGCTGAGCGCCGGCTCCGCACCCTTGGGGAACAGCACCCACATCTGCCCGCCCTGCTTCATGCGCCCCGCCTGAATGCCCGCCTGTTCGCCGAAGCCCCAGAAAAAGTCGGCGCGTACCGCGCCCTTGATTGCGCCGCCGGTATCCTGCGCCAGCACCAGGCGATTGAGCGGTTCGGCGGTGTTCGGGTGGGTGGTCGCGAGGAACACCGGCGCGCCGAGCGGGATGGTGCGCGGGTCCACCGCGATGCTGTATGCCTCGGTCAGTGGCACGCCCAGTGCGCCCAGCGGCGCGGCCAAACCGTTCGGCAGTTCGCGGAAGAACACATAGCTGGGATTTTGCGCGAGCAGCGCAGGCAGCTTTTCGGGGAAGCGGTTTGCCCAATCCTTGATGCCCTGCATCGAGGCTTCCTCGAGCTTGAGTTCGCCCGTCTCGACCAGCTTCCTGCCGATGGAAACATAGGGATAGCCGTTCTGTTCGGCGTAACCGACCTTCACCAGGCTGCCGTCCGGCAGTTCGATGCGCCCCGATCCCTGTATCTGCAGGAAGAACAGCTCCACCGCGTTGTCCACCCAGAACAGTTCACGGCCCTGCAGCGCGGCTTTTCCTGCCTCGATTTCGGAACGGTTGTAATAAGGCACGACGCGCTTGCCCTGCAGCCGCCCGCGCAGGCGCAAGTCCTTGAGCTGCGGGTAGGCCTCGCCCAGATCTATGGTCAGCAGGTCGTCCGGTGCGGCATACAGCGGGTAGCGGAAACGCTCGGTCCGGACGCGGCTGCCGGCCAGCTTCGGCTCATAGTAGCCGGTAACTAGCCCCTGCGAAGAGCCGTCGGAATTGAATACCTGATAAGGCGTGAAGCCTTCCTCGAAGAAGGCACGCAAGGCGGCGTTGTCGGGCTGCGCCAATTCCTTGCTGCGCGTGCAAACCGCTTGCCAGTTTGGCTTGCCGTTCAGCGCACGGCAGCTCTGCAGGAAGGCTGCCCAAGCCGGCTGCAAGTCGGTGGTCTGCCAGTCCGGCAGCATCTCCCATTTGCTCACCGCAAACGGTGCGGCGGGAGATGCAATAGATGGAATCGCCGCTTGAGGCGGTGCGACTGGCGGCTTGGGCACGGTGCAGGCGGTGAGGAAGATCAGCAGGAGTAGGGCGGCTTTGAATTGCATGGTGCGGAAAATCTAGTGGAGCACGCGCGGTACGCTCAATACAAATTGCGGAATCTCGACATCGAACTGGCTGCCGTCGTCGGCGTGCATGCGGTAGCTGCCGCGCATCGTGCCGACCTGCGTGGACAGTACCGTACCGCTGGTGTATTCGAAGCTCTGGCTCGGCCGGAGCAAGGGTTGCTCGCCCACCACGCCCTGCCCGCGTACTTCCTGGACGTTGTTGTGGGCGTCGGTGATGATCCAGTGACGGCTGATGAGTTTTGCGGCGATGCTGCCGAGGTTGGTGATGCTGATGGTATAGGAAAATACGAAGCGGTTGCTCGCTTCATCGGATTGATCCGGCAGGTAATTTACCTGTGTCTGGATGATGAAACCTTGCGGGTCGTCTTTTTCCATGCGCGGCATTTGAACCGATTTTTCCCCGGCTCGCAAGCTGGGGGGGAAACTAAAAATTAATTTTGCGGTACTAGAAGGAAAAATCTACCTCGGCGGTCACGTTGCGGCCGGGCAGCAGGAAGTAGGAATAGGCCTTCTTGTCTAGCAGGTTGTTGACCGCGAGCGCTCCCTTTACCGCCCGCGTGAAGGCGTAGGCCAGCTTTGCGTTCACCATGGTGTGCGCGTCGTAACTGCCCGGCACACCTTCCACGACATCGGTGTTCTGCGCCGTCCAGAAAATATGGCTCACGTAGCGCGCATTCAACGAGCCGGACCAGGCTCCCTGCCGTGCAGTCAGCCCGATGCCGGTGATGTTCCTCGGGGCATCGGTCAGGCGCTTGCCGACGCTCAGGGGATCGGCCGCGTTTTCGAGCACTCTTGAATCTATATAGGCATAGTTGGCATCCAGCTCCAGCCATTTGGCCGGTTTTGTTGTGACGCCCAACTCAATTCCGCTGACTTTCGCCTTCCCCGCGTTGATGCGCAGCGAATTGGTCGCACTGACCTGCTTCAGGTAGATCAGGTTGCTCAGCCGGGTGTCGTAATAGGTGGCGGTCACTTTGGTGTCTTCCGTGAGGCGGAATTCGCCGCCCACCTCCCAGGTGGTGCCGTGCTCAGGCTGGAGATTGGGGTCGCCTGTCGTCGTGCGGCCCCGGCTGGTCGAAGAGGTGTAGAGGTCCTGATTGGCCGGCGCGCGGAACGACTTTCCGAACGAGGCGCGCAGCACGGCAGTTTTCGTTGGCTGGTAAACGGCGGATGCCTTGGGGCTGAAAGCCGAGATGCTGCGCGCCGCATAGCGCGTCGTGCCGATCGGCGCGGTGTTGCTGAAATTGTCGCCCTCGGTTTTCCAGTCATCCCAGCGTCCGCCCAGATAAATTTTCAGCGCCTCCGTGGCGCTGAACTCGTCCTGCGCGAAGACGGAAACGGTGGTCGAATGGCCGCGGTAACCGCTGTTCACGGCGGTTTTTGTGTCCGGATTGCGCCAGTTGGAGAGCGCGTAGATTTGCTGGTTCACCGAGTCCTTGTGCAGCGCGAGGCCGGTCACCAGCACCTGTCGCGAGCCAACCGGGAAGGTCAGTTGCGCCGTGCCGTCGAGGCCATCGTTCGGCGTGTCCGAGAGCGAGCCCGCGCCGCCGTTCCAGGTGGCAGCGGGGTTCGCCAGCGTGAAGTGGTACTTGCGCTCGATTCTCGCAAGGTCAATCTTCAGCAGGTAATCGTTGCCGACCGTTCCGTCGTAACCGGCAAAATAGCGCGTCGCGGATTCATAGAGCGGCAGGAACGAGAAAAGGGTGAAATCGGAATTCGCCAGGACGACGCGCTGTCCGTTGATCCCGAGCGTCCCGCTCGAGACCGGTGTGCCGGCGGCGTTTCTGAGATAGGTGTTGAACTGGGTGTAATCCTGCCTGGTTTCCTGGTAGTTGGCGCCCGCGTAAATCTTGTTGCGGCCATTCAGGTTGTAAAACAGTTTGGCGGTGGCATTGGCCGCGTTCCACGGCACGGCTCCCAGATCGCCTACCAGATAGGCCGGGACGCCTTCCCGGGTGGTGATGGCCTGCGCACCCGTGACGGGCGTGCCTGCCGCTCCCGCTACCGGCGTCTTGACGACGAAATCGTTCACGTAGCTGTCGTGCCTCTGGTGGCCGAATCCGGCTACCAGCCCCAGTCCGTTATCCATCTTGTCGCGGAAATAAAGGCTGCCGTCCTCGCCGCGGGCATCGCCCCAGCCTTTCTTCACCTTCGCGGTGAGTTCGCGTTTATCCGGCTGTTTGGTGATGATATTGACGACTCCGCCGACGGCATTGCTGCCGTAGAGCGAGGAGAACGCGCCGGGTACGACCTCGACGCGGGCGATGTCTTCGACAAACGGGATGCGCCAGTTCACCTTTCCAGAACCCGCGTCCTGGATGGGCTGCCCGTCCAGCAGGATGAGAACCTTGTTCTGGTCGATGCCGCGTAGCGACATGCCGCTCGTTCCTATGGTGCCCTGCGACTGGCCGAGCGCGCCGCCGCGCAAATAGAGGCTGGGCACCTGATCCAGCACGTCGCCGAGTCGCGAGGCGTTTTTCGTTTCGATATTGTTGGCGTTGATTACGGTCACTGCGGCGGGCGCCTCGGAAAGCGTAGCGCTGGTTCTGGTCGCAGTCACCACTACTTCGCCCAGCTCTGCTGTTGCATCGCTTTCCGCCGCACCCGCTGCATTGGCCAAGCCATAAATACAGCCCAACGCCAACAACAATTTTCTATTGCGAAATTGATTTTTCATCATACTTTTCTGTGAAATTTTTTGATGAAACTGAAAGAAAGGGCGGGTTTTTCCCGCCCTTCAAGGATACACGTTTCAACACAAGTCTTTGTGATTCGCCATTCCGGCAAAGATCCACCGGAATGGCGAAACCGGAATTTACCGGAGAGTCCTAGTAAATATCGTGCATCGTATTGTTGACGTTAAAGTGCCCGGTAGGCGTAATCAGCCTCGGGTCATTGATGACCTTCTTCAGCTTGCGCGTCTTGTCGTCAACTACTACGAGAGCAGACTTCTTGTCGGCGGCATTCCAGACTGCAAACCATACCTCGTCGCCTGTCTTGTTGTATTCCGGCTGAACGACACGCTTGGCGCCTTCACCAAGGTTGGCCCATTCGGCGATTGGCAATACGGTCACCCCTTTTTCAAGATTGTTGATGTCAAGCACCCCGATCGATTGGCTGATCTTTGCATCCTTGTTGAGCGGTGCATCTACCCACAGATTGGTTGACTTGGGATGGCTCTTGATGAACAGCGACCCACTTCCATGTCCCTTGATGGTTCGCACCACTTTCCATGCATGCTGCTTGTGCTTTTCAGGATCGGTGCCAATTACGGCGATCGTGTCGTCGCCCAAGTGGCTGGTAGCCCAGACCGGCCCGAATTTCGGGTCGATGAAGTTTGCGCCGCGCCCCGGATGCGGAACCTTGCCCACATCGATCGTGGCAGCCAGCTTGCCTTCCTTGAGGTCGATGACCGCAATCTTGTTCGAGGCGTTGGCGGCATCCATGAAGTAACGATGAGTGGATGTTAAACCGCCGTCATGCAGGAAGCGCGGTGTGTCGATCGTTGTTGTTTTCAGGTTGTTCAGGTCCGAGTAGTCGACCATCATCACCTTGCCGGTTTCTTTTACGTTGACCATGAACTCGGGTTTGTAGTGGGAAGCCACGATAGCTGCGACGCGCGCTTCTTTTACGAATTCATTGGTCTCGGAGGCGATACCGCTGGTTGCGACGACTTTCAACGGCTTCAATGTGTCACCTTCATGAATCACATATTGCGGCGGCCAGTAGGTGCCGGAGATCGCATACTTGTCTTCCCAGCCCTTGAACTTGGAGGTTTCCACCGAACGTGCCTCGACACCGGTCTTGACTTCAGCCACAACTTTGGGTGTTTCCATCCACAAGTCGATCAGGCTGAGCTTGGAATCGCGGCCGGTCACATACAGGTAGCGGCCGGACGCGGAGTAGCGGGAAATATGTACCGCATAACCGGTCTTCAGAATGGTAATGATTTCTTTGGTATCGCCATCGATCAAAGCCACTTCGCCTGAATCGCGCAGCGTGGTGGAGAAGACGTTGGAGATATTGAAGTTGTTCATCTTTTTCGTTGGGCGGTCCTTTACCGGCACAATCAGCTTCCAAGTGGCTTCAATGTCCTTCAAGCCCATTTCAGGTGGGGCTACGGGTGGTTGTTGCACATAGCGCGCCATCAGATCGATTTGGTCTGCGGTCAATTCGCCTCCAGTGCCGAAGTTCGGCATACCGCCTGGGGTGCCATTGGAGATAGTCTTCTTCAGGTAAGCGGTGCCTTTCATTGATACATCGGCAGGAGTCAACGGTTTGCCGGTTGCACCTTTACGCAGAACACCGTGGCAACCTGCGCAGCGCTCGAAATATATCTGGTTTGCCTGCTTCATTTCGTCCGCAGACATCGCCGGAGCTGTTGCTGGCGCAGCCGCATCTGCATCTGCAGCGTAGGCATTGGTAATGGCTAGCGGCAAAGAGGCCAGGATAGCCAAGGCCGCTAGTGTTTTTTTGTATTTCTTTTCCATGTTGTCTCCAAGTTTAAGATTGCCGAACAATTCCTTGCTTGCATCAAAGATTTTGGAAGAATCTCTAGGTTCTTAACCAATCAGCCGGTTAAGTACAATGAAGCGGAATTCTATGGAACCCGAGCGTGGTTTTTATTTCGGGTTCGAATGAATAGTACAGAGAAAAATTTGCATCAGGAATGCGACATGATGTCGCGCGACAATTTGCCGCATCCCTTATTTCATAAGGTTTTGTGGCGATTGTGAATCTGCGGGAAATCGATGATTATGGTGTGTATTTTTATCATCTTGGCGCGTCTTGCAGAGCTCGTACGGTGTTGCATCACCCTCCATCAGGGAGAATGAGTGAATGTGGAAATTGGGGCAAGAGGTGGGGGTTTTGCCCTGCTCTTCAATAAGCTCAATAGAGCAAAGGATTTGCGATAGCGATTTGAAAAACTTGTTCTCTCTCAATTTGGCAAACATGTTTTCCCTTGTTGTTCGGGGTGATTGCATGAATGGGTGCCAAAAGTCCGCATTACGTTCTCGGCAAATTGAAGTGTCGATCGGGAGAGGGCACATCACACACTAGCGCCGGAAATCAATGATGCGTACTTCTGGCGAGGCGGATTGTTTATCAAGAAAACCGGTTTGGGAATGTGGCATGATGCCGCGCGGCAATTTGTCGCGCCTGCCTGTTCGACATGCAGCTCCAGGAGCAATTGGGTGGGTATGTCTTGTGGTTTTGCTGCAAAGGCGTTAACCCCAAGGGCGAATGGTCATGCCTTCCAGATAGTTTTTTCGATTTCCCAGGAGTCTAGTAAATGTCGTGCTGCGTGTTGTAGAGGTTGAAGTGGCCGGTAGGCGTAATCAGTCTCGGATCGGTGATTACCTTTTTCAGCTTGCGGGTCTTGTCGTCAACAATCACGATGGCGGATTTGTCTTTCGATCCGCTCCAGACCGAGAACCAGACTTCGTCACCGGCCTTGTTGTATTCCGGGTGGACAACGCGCTTGGAGCCTTCGCCGAGGTTGGCCCATTCGGCGATTGGCAGCACGGTCACGCCGGCATCGAGATTGTTGATGTCGAGCACGCCGACGGACTGGTTGATCTTGGCGTCGGGATTGAGCGGCGCATCGACCCACAGGTTCTTCGACTTTGGATGGCTCTTGATGAACAGCGATCCGGCGCCATGACCCTTGATGGCGCGCACCACTTTCCAGGCGTGCTGCTTGTGCTTGACCGGATCGGTGCCGATCACGGTGATGGTGTCTGCCCCCAGGTGGCTGGTCGCCCAGACCGGCCCGAATTTGGGGTCGATGAAGTTTGCGCCGCGTCCCGGATGCGGAACCTTGTCCACGTCAATCGTGGCAGCCAGTTTGCCTTCCTTGATGTCGATGACCGCGATCTTGTTGGAGGCATTGGCGGCATCCATGAAGTAGCGCTTGCTCGACTCGAAGCCGCCGTCGTGCAGGAAGCGCGGCGTGTCGATCGTCGTCGTCTTCAGGTTGTCCAGGTCCGAGTAGTTGACGATGAGCACCTTGCCGGTTTCCTTCACGTTGACCATCCACTCCGGGTGGTAGTGGGAGGCCACGATGGCAGCAACGCGCGCTTCGCGGACGAACTGGTTGGTCTCGGAGGCGATGCCGCTGGTCGAGACGACTTTCAGCGGCTTCAGCGTATCGCCTTCGTGGATCACGTATTGCGGCGGCCAGTAGGAGCCGGAGATCGCATACTTGTCTTCCCAGCCCTTGTACTTGGAAGTCTCGATCGAGCGCGCCTCGGCGCCGGTCTTTACTTCGGCGACAACCTGCGGCACTTTCATCCACAGGTCGATCAGGCTGAGCTTGGCATCGCGGCCGGTCACATACAGGTAACGGCCGGATGCAGAGTAACGGGAGATATGCACCGCATAGCCGGTGTTGAGGGTGGTGATGATCTCCTTGGTGTCGCCGTCGATCAGCGCCACTTTGCCGTCATCGCGCAGCGTGGTGGAGAAGATGTTCTCGATGTTGATGCTGTTCATCTTCTTCGTGGGGCGATCCTTCACTGGCACGATGACTTTCCAGGTGGCCTCGATTTCCTTCAGTCCCATTTCGGGAGGGGCCACCGGTGTCTGCTGTATATAGCGCGCCATCAGATCGACTTCCTGCTCGGTCAGTTCGCCGCCGGTCTGGAAGCCGGGCATGCCGCCCGGCGAGCCATAGCCGATGAATGCCTTCAGGTAGTCCGTGCCTTTGGGGATGGTGACATCAGGAGTCAGAGCTTTGCCGGTCGCGCCTTTGCGCAGCACGCCATGGCAGCCCGCGCAACGCTCGAAGAAAATCTTGTTTGCCTGACCCATTTCCGCTTCGGTCATCGCCGGGGCACCGGCCGCCGCGCCGTGGGCGCTGGCAATGGTCAGTGGTAAAGCAGCCAATATTGCGAGTGTCTTCGTATAACGTATATTCATGGTCATCTCCAGATTTAAGTTAACAATTCACACTGTTCGATTAAAAATTCTGCAAATACCGCCCCGCTTATTAATAAACCGGTCCGTGAAACATGCCGGAATGCCTTCCGAATGTGAGAGTAAGAAACAAGAAAACCAAAAGTATCCATCGCACTCTTGCGCCAGCCTACGCCCCTTGCCATGAGGCTCCATGAACAAAGAGGCAGAATTTGCGAAAGCGGGATGGCGATGCGCTACCAAGGGCTGCGCAGATTATGCGCCAACCTTTTTGAAATTGGAATGCGGCGATTCACCACCTTCATGTGTTTGGAGCGGCGATGAAATTCCGGGAGCTGTTGGATGGAATTTTCCCGCAATTTTGTTTTCCGGAAACGATGGAAACCGAAGCAGCCGGGTTAAAGTTCCTTGCTGATTTCCGTCAGGTTCCAGCGCGGTTTGACGTTGAAGCGGTAATCCTTGTTGCCCTGCTGTTGTGCGAGACGCAAGGCTCCGGCGAAGGCGATCATCGCACCGTTGTCGGTGCAAAATTCCAGGTCCGGGTAAAACACGGTGCCGCCGCGCTTGCCGATATCCTCATTCAGGCGGCTGCGCAATAAGCGGTTTGCACCCACGCCTCCCGCAACGACCAAGCGGCTCAGGCCGGTTTGCGCCAAGGCGGCGCGAGCCTTGTGCGCCAGCACATCGACGATGGCTTCCTGCGTCGCACAGGCGATGTCGGCGCGACTCTGTTCATTGTCGTCGCTCTGCCTGACCAGGGTGAGCACCGCGGTCTTTAGTCCGCTGAAACTGAAATCCAGGTCGCCGCTGTGCAGCATCGGGCGCGGCAGTTTGAATTGTCCGGGGCGGCCCGATGCGGCGAGCTTCGCCAAGGCGGGCCCGCCCGGGTAACCCAGGCCCAGTAGCTTTGCGCTCTTGTCGAAGGCTTCTCCTGCGGCGTCGTCCAGTGTTTCGCCGAGCAAGGCGTATTGCCCCACGCCGTCCACGCGCATCAGCTGCGTGTGCCCGCCGGAAACCAGCAAGGCGACGAAGGGAAACTCCGGCGCGGGGTCGGACAGCAGAGGCGAGAGCAGGTGGCCTTCCAGATGGTGGATGCCGATGACGGGAATGTCGAGCGCATAGGCCAGGGCATTCGCGGCACTGGCGCCAACCAATAATGCGCCACCTAAGCCTGGTCCCTGGGTATAGGCAATCGCATCGATTTGATTGAGAGCCACATTGGCTTCATGCATGACCTGACGCACCAGCGGGATGACGCGCCGAACATGATCGCGTGAGGCGAGCTCGGGAACCACGCCGCCATACTCGCTGTGCATGGCGACCTGGGTATGCAAGGCGTGCGCCAGCAGCCCGCGCCCCATCTGGTAAAGCGCGATGCCGGTCTCATCGCAGGATGATTCGATTCCAAGGGTGATCGGTGACATTTTCAGATTCTCTGGCATGGCGGAATTGTAGTTAATTTTGCTCGGGAACAGGCTTTGCGCAGGCATTTGCAAAAATTTTTCAGAAAAGTGTTGACGGGAATTTTTCTGTCCCTATAATGCGCACCTCTTCGCTGCCACGGCAGCCCGATCTTTAAAAAGAAAACGAACAACCGACGAGTGTAGGCACTTGGTTTTTGGGGAGTTTCCGAGTCCTTAGGGATGAGGGAACGACTTTAAAAATATGTAGTAAAAAGTGCTTACGCAAAGTCGAAAAGAATCATGTCAATGATTCACTTTGAGTAAGACCGGTTCAGAAGTGAACCAAAACAGGAATTGAACTGAAGAGTTTGATCCTGGCTCAGATTGAACGCTGGCGGCATGCTTTACACATGCAAGTCGAACGGCAGCACGGGGGCAACCCTGGTGGCGAGTGGCGAACGGGTGAGTAATATATCGGAACATATCCGGAAGTGGGGGATAACGTAGCGAAAGTTACGCTAATACCGCATATGCCCTGAGGGGGAAAGGGGGGGATCGCAAGACCTCTCGCTTTCGGAGTGGCCGATATCGGATTAGCTAGTTGGTGAGGTAAAGGCTCACCAAGGCGACGATCCGTAGCTGGTCTGAGAGGACGACCAGCCACACTGGGACTGAGACACGGCCCAGACTCCTACGGGAGGCAGCAGTGGGGAATTTTGGACAATGGGCGCAAGCCTGATCCAGCCATGCCGCGTGAGTGAAGAAGGCCTTCGGGTTGTAAAGCTCTTTCAGACGGAAAGAAATCGCACGATTTAATACATCGTGTGGATGACGGTACCGTAAGAAGAAGCACCGGCTAACTACGTGCCAGCAGCCGCGGTAATACGTAGGGTGCGAGCGTTAATCGGAATTACTGGGCGTAAAGCGTGCGCAGGCGGTTTCGTAAGACAGATGTGAAATCCCCGGGCTCAACCTGGGAACTGCATTTGTGACTGCGAGACTAGAGTGTAGCAGAGGGGGGTAGAATTCCACGTGTAGCAGTGAAATGCGTAGAGATGTGGAGGAATACCGATGGCGAAGGCAGCCCCCTGGGCTAACACTGACGCTCATGCACGAAAGCGTGGGGAGCAAACAGGATTAGATACCCTGGTAGTCCACGCCCTAAACGATGTCAACTAGGTGTTGGGGAAGGAGACTTCTTTAGTACCGCAGCTAACGCGTGAAGTTGACCGCCTGGGGAGTACGGTCGCAAGATTAAAACTCAAAGGAATTGACGGGGACCCGCACAAGCGGTGGATTATGTGGATTAATTCGATGCAACGCGAAAAACCTTACCTACCCTTGACATGTCAGGAAGTTTCCAGAGATGGATTCGTGCCCGAAAGGGAACCTGAACACAGGTGCTGCATGGCTGTCGTCAGCTCGTGTCGTGAGATGTTGGGTTAAGTCCCGCAACGAGCGCAACCC
>JAHQXD010000002.1:602594-603832 GCA_019449655.1 Ferrigenium straubiae
GTAAACGGCGGCCGTAACTATAACGGTCCTAAGGTAGCGAAATTCCTTGTCGGGTAAGTTCCGACCTGCACGAATGGCGTAACGATGGCCACACTGTCTCCACCCGAGACTCAGCGAAGTTGAAATGTTTGTGAAGATGCAATCTACCCGCGGCTAGACGGAAAGACCCCATGAACCTTTACTGTAGCTTTGCATTGGACTTTGATGGGACCTGTGTAGGATAGCTGGGAGGCTTTGAAGCGGTGTCGCCAGACATCGTGGAGCCGACGTTGAAATACCAGCCTGGTGTCATTGAGGTTCTAACCTAGACCCCTGATCGGGGTTGGGGACCGTGCATGGTAGGCAGTTTGACTGGGGCGGTCTCCTCCCAAATTGTAACGGAGGAGTACGAAGGTATCCTAGGTACGGTCGGACATCGTACTGATAGTGCAATGGCAAAAGGATGCTTAACTGCGAGACTGACAAGTCGAGCAGATGCGAAAGCAGGTCATAGTGATCCGGTGGTTCTGTATGGAAGGGCCATCGCTCAACGGATAAAAGGTACTCTGGGGATAACAGGCTGATTCCTCCCAAGAGTTCATATCGACGGGGGAGTTTGGCACCTCGATGTCGGCTCATCACATCCTGGGGCTGTAGCCGGTCCCAAGGGTATGGCTGTTCGCCATTTAAAGTGGTACGTGAGCTGGGTTTAAAACGTCGTGAGACAGTTTGGTCCCTATCTGCCGTGGGCGTTGGAAATTTGAAGGGACCTGCTCCTAGTACGAGAGGACCGGAGTGGACGAATCTCTGGTGTACCGGTTATCACGCCAGTGGTATTGCCGGGTAGCTAAATTCGGAAGAGATAACCGCTGAAAGCATCTAAGCGGGAAACTCGCCTTGAGATAAGATTTCCCTTGTGCCTTGAGCACACTGAAGGGTCGTTCGAGACCAGGACGTTGATAGGCTGGGTGTGGAAGCGCAGTAATGCGTTAAGCTAACCAGTACTAATTGCCCGTGAGGCTTGATCCTATAACGTTAAGTAACAAAGGCGTTTCGCAACGCACAATCAAAACCACTTTACTTCTTCCAGATACGGTTCGACGAACGAGCGTCAAAACTCAATCGGAGAACTACAGACAGGGTAGGCGACAGAACACCGTCGAATACCGAACAGTTTGTCTGACGACCATAGCGAGTTGGTCCCACTCCTTCCCATCCCGAACAGGACAGTGAAACGACTCCGCGCCGATGATAGTGTG
>JAHQXD010000002.1:603842-809982 GCA_019449655.1 Ferrigenium straubiae
ACTCCTTCCCATCCCGAACAGGACAGTGAAACGACTCCGCGCCGATGATAGTGTGGATTCCCATGTGAAAGTAGGTCATCGTCAGACTCCTTACAAACAAATAACCCGGCCTCGTGCCGGGTTTTTTGTTTTGGCGGTTTACGCCTGACCTGCTCGAACGCAGTGACAGCATGTTCCCGAAGCGAGCTTCTTGCACCGCAAGGAGAGACTGTTTTCTATCGGCTAAATGGGCATCCGGTACGCTTATCCGCGAAAGTTGGCATGTCACGTGTTAGAACCGGCCTTCGCTAAAGCTGTCCTATCGGCTAATTGGCTGGAGTTCCGGCCTCACAAGCTTAAGAAATGGTTGATGAAATCGGGTATAATCCACCGTTTCTGTGCGGCATTTACGTAATTAGGAACCTGACATATGGCGAAGCCTAAAGACAAGAAAAAACAGGACAAGAAGCAAGCTGTCGATATTCCGCAGCCGGTCGTTGACCAGCAGCAGGACATCGAGGCACGGCGCACGCGCCTCAAAGCCCTGATTGTGCTGGGCAAGGAGCGCGGCTACCTGACCTATGCGGAGATTAACGACCATTTGCCGGATATGCTCGAAGTCGAGCAGATCGAAGGCGTGGTGAGCATGATCAACGACATGGGCATCACGGTGTGCGATGTCGCCCCCGATGCCGAAACGCTGATCATGACGGATGCCGCGCCCGTGGCGGCCGACGAGGACGCCGCCGAGGAGGCGGAGGCTGCACTGTCCACCGTGGACTCGGAGTTCGGCCGTACCACCGACCCGGTGCGCATGTACATGCGCGAAATGGGCACGGTCGAGTTGCTCACCCGTGAGAAGGAAATCGAGATTGCCAAGCGCATCGAGGAAGGCCTGAAGCACATGATTCAGGCGATTTCCGCGTGTCCGGCGACGATTGCCGAAATCCTGGCGCTGGCCTCCAAAATCGAAAATGACCAGATGCGCATCGACGAGTTGATCGACGGTTTTGTCGATACCGCTGATGAAGCGGTCATCGGTGCCGAAGGCGACGAAGAAGCCGAAGACGCAGAAGAAGGCGGCAGCCATGCCTCCGACGAGGAAGAAGACGAAGAGGCGACTGCCGCCGCCGCCGCAGCCAATCTGGCGCAGCTCAAGGCCGATGCGCTGGCACGTTTTACCGTGATCGCCGACCTGTTCAACAAGATGGGCAAGGCCTACGAAAAATACGGCTACCGCAGCAAGCAATACGACAAGTTCCAGTCCGGTATCTCTGACGAACTGATGAACTTCCGCTTCTCCGCGAAACAGGTGGATGCGCTGTGCGATACCATGCGCGGCCTGGTTGAAGAAGTGCGCCGTTGCGAGCGCAGCATCCAGGACATGTGCGTGACCAAGGGCAAGATGCCGCGCCCGCATTTCATCAAGGTATTCCCGGGCAACGAGGACAACCTGCAATGGGTCGCACAGGAACTTAAGGCGAAGAAGCCCTACGGCGAAACGCTGGAACGCTACCAGCACGCCATCGTCGAGCAGCAGCAGCACCTTCTGGACTTGGAGCGGCGCGTCGGCATTCCGATCAAGGACCTCAAGGAAATCAACAAGCAGATGACCAACGGCGAAGCCAAGGCGCGCCGCGCCAAGCGCGACATGATCGAGGCCAACCTGCGCCTGGTGATTTCCATCGCCAAGAAATACACCAACCGCGGCCTGCAGTTCCTCGACCTGATCCAGGAAGGCAATATCGGCCTGATGAAGGCGGTGGACAAGTTCGAATACCGCCGCGGCTACAAGTTCTCGACCTATGCAACCTGGTGGATCCGCCAGGCCATCACCCGTTCCATCGCCGACCAAGCGCGCACCATCCGCATTCCGGTGCACATGATCGAAACCATCAACAAGATGAACCGCATCTCGCGGCAGATCATGCAGGAGACCGGTCTGGAACCGGATGTGGCGACCTTGGCGATCAAGATGGAAATGCCGGAAGACAAGATCCACAAAATCCTGAAAATCGCCAAGGAACCGATCTCCATGGAAACGCCGGTGGGCGACGACGACGATTCGCACCTGGGCGATTTCATCGAAGACTCGAACACCGCCGTACCGCTTGATGCCGCAGTTTATGAAAGCCTGCGCGGCGCAACGGCGGACATCCTCGATAGCCTGACCCAGCGCGAGGCCAAGGTGCTGCGCATGCGCTTCGGCATCGAAATGAACACCGACCACACACTGGAAGAAGTCGGCAAGCAATTCGATGTAACTCGCGAACGCATCCGTCAGATCGAAGCCAAGGCTCTGCGCAAGCTGCGCCACCCGTCTCGTTCCGAGAAGCTCAAGAGCTTCCTCGACAGCGAAGGCTGAACGTTTACGGGTCGTTAGCTCAGTTGGTTAGAGCAGAGGACTCATAATCCTTTGGTCGTTGGTTCAAGTCCAACACGACCCACCAGCAAATTGAAGGCCTGCAGAAATGCAGGCCTTCTTCTTTTCTACAACTTTGGTATGCACCAGATGCAAACGCCATTACTATTACCCCACTCTCGAGAGGGATTTGTGCTGTTGTGAAAATTGCCGGAAGCGTCTTGTGACATGGCTTTGCGGGTAGTTATTTCAGCAATTTTCACTCGCTGCCACGACGTTGACATTGCAACATACAGTTGATATCGTTCGCGCCCCCATCATCAATTATCTGAGGTTTTTAAAAATGGTTACAACAATGTTGCCTATCGCCTTCGTCGTAGTCGCTGTCTTCGTCCTTGTTTTCCTGGTTAAGTAAAACTGGATCGATATCGAGAAGACTGGTCGAGAGCCAAGCCTTAAATACAGGTTGCAGGCTTTAAGATAAGGGACTCGGGAAATCGAGTCCCTTTTTCTTTTATGAAACATTCTTCATCCATGAATACCGTATTGTCGGCAAGTGCTTTGCGGCGCAAGGCGCGGCTCGATGCGCTCGCCGAAATCGAATTTCCCGCCGACCTGCCGGTGGTGGGCAAGCGCGAGGATCTGGCGCGCGCCATCGCCGGCAACCAGGCGGTCATCGTGTGCGGCGAGACCGGCTCGGGCAAGACCACGCAGCTGCCGAAAATCTGCCTGGCGCTGGGACGCGGTATTTTGGGCTGTATCGGCCATACCCAGCCGCGCCGCGTCGCGGCACGCTCGGTGGCGTCGCGCATCGCATTCGAACTCAAGACCGAGCTGGGCGGCGCGGTCGGCTACAAGGTGCGCTTCCACGACAAAGTGTCGCCCGACACCAGCATCAAACTGATGACCGACGGTATCCTGCTGGCGGAAATTCACAGCGATCCGCTGCTGAGAAACTACGACACGCTGATCGTCGACGAGGCCCATGAGCGTTCGCTCAATATCGACTTCCTGCTCGGTTACCTCAAGCAGTTGCTGCCGCGCCGCCGCGACCTCAAGCTCATCATCACTTCGGCCACACTGGATGCGGAGCGCTTCGCCAAACACTTCGATGCGCCGGTGGTCGAGGTGTCGGGGCGCAGCTATCCGATCGAGACGCGCTATCGGCCCTTGCAGGTGAACGACGAAGGTGAGGCTCAGGACGTGCCGCAGGGGGTGAGCAGCGCACTGGACGAACTGGCCGCAGGCGGTTTGCGCGGCGACGTGCTGGTGTTCCTGCCCGGCGAGCGCGAGATACGCGATACGGCGGAGGCGTTGCGCAAGCATCATCCGCCAAGCATGCGCCACGGGGGCATCGAGGTGCTGTCGTTGTTCGCACGGCTGTCGGCGGCGGAGCAGGATCGGGTATTCAAGATCGGCGCACAGCGACGCGTCGTGCTCGCGACCAACGTCGCGGAGACTTCGCTGACCGTGCCCAACATCGGCTACGTGATCGACTGCGGGCTGGCGCGGGTAAACCGCTATAGCATCCGCCAAAAGGTCGAGCAGTTGCACATTGAGAAAATCTCGCGCGCCGCCGCCAACCAGCGCGCTGGGCGATGCGGGCGTGTGATGAGCGGCGTGTGTATCCGCCTCTACGACGAGGCGGATTTCCTGCAGCGCGCCGAATTCACCGACCCGGAAATTTTCCGCGTCTCGCTGGCTACCGTGATCCTGCGCATGAGCTCGCTGGAGCTCGGCGAGGTTTCCGAGTTTCCGTTCATCGAGCCGCCCACCCCGCGCATGATCGCCGATGGCTACCAACTGCTCGCCGAGCTCAATGCCATCGATGAGGCGCAGCAACTCACTCCCCTCGGGCAGGAGCTGGCCAGGCTGCCGCTCGACCCGAAGATCGCGCGCCTGCTGCTGGCCGGAAGGCAGTATCACTGCCTGACCGAAATCCTCGTTATCGCCAGCGCACTGTCGGTGCAGGACCCGCGCGAGCGTCCGCTGGACCGGCAGGAGGCGGCGGATGCCGCACACAGGCGCTTTGCCGACGAACGCTCCGACTTCCTGGCTTACCTGAAGATGTGGGCATGGTTCGAACAGGCGGTGGCGCACAAGAAATCCAACCGCCTGCTGGCGGAGGAATGCCGGCAGAACTTCCTCTCGCCGTTGCGCCTGCGCGAGTGGCGCGAGCTGCACCAGCAGTTGCACGCGCAGGTCACCGAGATGGGCATGCGCGAGAACGAGCAGCCGGCGAGTTATGAACAGATCCACAAGGCCCTGCTGTGCGGCCTGCTCGGCAACATCGGCATGAAGAGCGTGGAGGGCAACGAATACCTCGGCGCGCGCGGCATCAAGTTCTTCATCGCGCCCAATTCGGTGCTGGCGAAGAAAGGCAGCAAATGGGTGATGGCGGGCGAGCTGATCGAGACGCACCGCCTGTATGCACGTAGCGTGGCGCGCATCGAGCCGGAATGGCTGGAGGAAACCGGCGCGCACATGATCAAGCGGCATTATTACGACCCGCACTGGGAGAAGAAGGCCGCGCAGGTCGCCGCCTTCGAGCGCAGCACGCTCTACGGGCTGGTCATCAATCCGAAGAAGCGCGTGCACTATGGGCCGATGAATCCCGAGGAGTCGCGCGAGGTGTTCATCCGCCAGGCGCTGGTCGGGGGCGAGTTCAACACCCAGGCGCCGTTCTTCGCGCACAACCAGAAGCTGATCCGCGACATCGAGGTGCTGGAACACAAGGCGCGCCGCCCAGACGTGCTGGTGGATGACGAGCTGATCTTCGCTTTCTATGACAGCCGCATCCCGTCGGACATCCACAATGGTGCGGCGTTCGAGCACTGGCGCAAGGAGGCGGAGCGCGAGAACGCGAAGCTGCTCTACCTGAAGAAGGACGACCTGATGCGCCACGAGGCGGCGGGCATTACCACCGAACAGTTCCCGCCGCAACTGAAGATCGACAACGTCAGCTTCGCGCTGGGCTACCACTTCTCGCCGAGTAAGAGCGACGACGGCGTCACGCTTGCCGTGCCGCTCGCGCTCATCAACCAGGTGAGCGCTGCGCGCTGCGAGTGGCTGGTGCCCGGCCTACTCGCGGAAAAGGTGCAGCAGTTCGTCAAGACGCTGCCGCAGCGGCTGCGCCGCCACCTGGTGCCGGTGCCGGAATTCGCGGCAGCATTCTGCCGCGAGGTGCAGCCATCGAATACGCCGCTGTTGCAGGCGCTGGCGCGCTACATCCGCGAGCAGAAGCAGCTCGATGTGCCGCTGGATGCGTTCCGTCTCGAACAGCTGCCGCCGCACCTGCTGATGAATTTTCGCGTGCTGGACGAGCATGGGCGGCAGCTCGGTATGTCGCGCAACTTCGCGCAACTGTATGGCGAGCTTGCGCCACATGTCGTGCCCGTTGCGGTTGCTGCAGCGGCTGCGGAAGAGAAGGGCGCAGCCGCGGCGGAACAGCGCTACACCGCATGGAGTTTCGGCACGTTTGCCGAGACGCGCGAGGTGCAGCGCGCCGGGCAGAAAGTGACGCTGTTCAATGCGCTGGTGGACGACGGCGACGCGGTGGTGCTGCGCGCCTTCGACACGCGCGATGCCGCGCAAGCCACGCATCGCGGCGGACTGCGCCGCCTGTTCATGCTGCTGCTCAAAGAGCAGGTCAAATATCTGGAAAAAAACCTGCCCGATGCGCAGCGCATCGGCATGCTGTTCATGCCCTTTGGCACGCAGCAGGAACTGCAGCAGCAGATCCTCGCGCTGACCTTCGAACGCTGCTGCCTCAACGACCCACTGCCGGCAAACGAGGCGGAGTTCACCGCGCGCGGCAAGGAAGCGAAGAACCGCCTGCTGCTGGTCGCACAGGAAATCGCGCGGCTGGCCGGCAACATTCTCAACGAATATCAGGCGGTGCAGAAGGCGCTGCCGCAGCTCAAAGCAAACGCCCAGGTCAATCAGGATGTGCGCGCGCAACTGGAATGGCTGCTGCACAAACGCTTCATCGCCGAGGCACCCTACGAGCGATTGCAGCATGTACCGCGCTACCTCAAGGCGATCAGCCTGCGCATCGAGAAGCTGCGCAGCAACCCGGCGCGCGACGCGCAGTGCATGGCGCAGATGCAGCCGCTCACTCAGGCATTGCAGAAACTGCGTCAGGCGCAGCAGGGCAGGCCTGATCCGCGCGTGGAGGAGTTCGCCTGGCTGCTGCAGGAATTGCGCGTATCGCTGTTCGCGCAGGAGCTGAAGACCCCGGTGATTGTCTCGGTGAAGCGGCTGGAGAAAATGCTGGCAGCGCTCAGGGGCTGATTACCGCGAAAGCAGGGGCAGTCGCTGCGCTATAATCGGTCAGGACGGTTTATCGGGGTGAATCATGAAGAAACAAGAAGTTGAATTGCTGAGCAGGGAAATCGAGATGCTGATGGCCGAGCGCGCACGCCTGCTCAAGGTGGTGGGTGCGGCTGCAGTGCTGGTGGCGAACACCGATGCCCAAGCCTTGCCTGTAGGTGCGATGGATGCCGCCGAGATGTTGTCGGAAACGCTGAACGCGCTGCCGGAAGAGACGCTGAAGGACGCGCTCGAATCCGTCAAAGCCGTGGCCGAATAGGAAGCGAATGGAAAAGCGCGTAGGGTTAATCCTTACCGGCGGCGGCGCGCGCGCCGCCTATCAGGTCGGCGTGCTCAAGGCGATAGCCGAATTCCTGCCGCGCCGTGCGCACAATCCTTTTCCGGTAATCTGCGGCACGTCGGCCGGGGCGCTCAATGCCGCTGCGCTTGCGATCAATGCGCGAAGCTTCCGCAAGGGCGTGCGCTACCTCGATAATATCTGGAAGAATTTTCACGCCAGCCAGGTGTATCGCACCGATGCGCTCGGCGTGTTCAACAACTCGGCGCGGTGGCTTGCCGGGTTGATCCTGCACGGCATGGGCATCAACCGGCCCAAGCAAATATCCCTGCTGGACAATTCACCATTGGTCGAATTTCTCGATGAGGTGCTCCCCTGCGAGAAAATCCAGGACAGTATCGACAGCGGGTTGGTGTACGCGCTGAGCATCACCGCCTCCGGCTATGGGTCGGGGCAGTCGGTCACGTTCTATCAGGGGGTGGACGAGATCGTTCCGTGGAACCGTACGCGCCGCATCGGCATCCCGACGCGGATCGAGAACAGGCACTTGCTGGCCTCGTCGGCGCTGCCCTTCATCTTCCCGGCGACCCTGATCAATCGCGAATACTTCGGCGACGGCTCGATGCGCCAGATTGCGCCGATCAGTTCCGCGCTGCATCTGGGCGCAACGCGCATCCTGGTGATCGGCGTCACCACGAACGGCGCTGCCAGCCCGGTCTCGCGTGCCGATATGAGCGACTACCCGACACTGGCGCAGATTGCCGGGCACGCGCTGAACAGCATTTTCCTCGACAGTATGGAGGTCGATCTGGAGCGGGTGCAGCGCATCAACGAACTGGAGGCCATGCTGCCGGAAGCGGTGCGTGTGCAAGCCGGCATGAAGCATGTCGAGGTGCTGGTCATCTCGCCCAGCCAGCCGATCGAAAAAATCGCCGAGCGCTATGCCGCGGAATTGCCCTGGACGATACGCCTGTTGCTGCGCTTGGTCGGGGCGGTGAAACAGGGAGGGTCGATCCTGGTCAGTTATCTCCTGTCGGAGAAGAAGTATTGCAGCGCGCTGATCGAACTCGGTTATCAGGACGCATTGAAACGGCGCGAAGAAATCCTGCGTTTCCTCGAAATACCGGCACAAAGGGATGCCGATCGGCCGCACCAAAATGGTGGGATGCCGCAATGACGAAAGATCTCATTCAGGCGCGCACCTGGCAGTTGCTGGATATCCTCGCGGATGGCGAATTCCATTCCGGCGAAATACTGGCGGAACGCCTCGGCGTGTCGCGCGCCAGCGTGTTCAACGCGCTGGCCGGCGTTGCGGAATATGGCGTGGCGCTGCAGCGGATACGCGGCCGCGGCTATCGCCTGGCGCGCCCGTGGCAGCGGCTGGAACGCGAAGAAGTGTTGCGCTGGCTGGGCGGGGAAGCCGCCCAGTTCGATATCGAAATCCTGCCGCAGACCGCTTCCAGCAACACCCTTCTGCTGCAGCGCGCCGGGCTGGATGTGCCAAGCGGCAGCGTGCTGGCGGTGGAGCTGCAGACCGCCGGGCGCGGGCGGCTCGGAAGGACCTGGCACGCCGGGCTGGGCAGCACGCTGACGTTCTCGCTGCTGTGGCGCTTCGATTGCGGGCTGAATGCGCTGTCCGGCCTGAGCCTCGCGGTGGGCGTGGCAGTTGCGCGCGCACTGAACGGCTTGGGCGCGCAGGGAGTGGGGCTGAAATGGCCGAACGATATCCTGGCCGAACAGGGCAAGCTGGGCGGCGTGCTTATCGAGGCTCAGGGCGATATGCTCGGCCCGAGCGCGGTAGTGATCGGCATCGGCCTGAATTGCTCCCTGCCGGAAAATCTCATGGATCAGATTGACCAGCCCGCCGCCGCGCTGGATGAAATATGCCGCGGCCTGCCCGACCGCAACCGGCTGCTGGCCGCCGTGCTGCAGGAGCTGGCCGGCGCGCTGCGGCAATTCGCGCGGGACGGCTTTGCCGCGTTCGGCGATGAATGGGAGCGCTACCATATCCACCAAGACCAGCCGATCCAGCTGCGCATGGCAGACGGTTCGGCCGTGACCGGCATTGCGCGCGGGGTCAGCGGGAGCGGCGAGCTCTGCCTCGAAACCGCAGAGGGAATGCGCCAATTCAATTCCGGCGAGGCGGGAAGAATGCGATGAGACTGCTGATCGACGTGGGCAACACGCGCATCAAGTGGGCCGTGGCTGAGGGGCAGGCCTGGCTGTCCAGCGGCGTCCTGCCCGTCGAGCAGGCGGCCGGACTGCCGCACCAGTTCGCCGGACTGCAGGGCATACGCCAAGTCTGGGTGAGCAATGTCGCCGGGGATGAGGTCGCGCAGCATATCCGCGCTGCCTGCGCGCCCGCCCAGCCCCGTTTCATCGCCGCACAGGAGGCGCAGTGCGGCGTGCGCAACGGTTATTCCAGCCCCGCGCAGCTGGGCAGCGACCGCTGGGCGGCGTTGATCGCGGCCTGGCATCTGGTCAACGGGGCTTGCCTCGTGGTGAACAGCGGCACGGCAACCACGGTCGATGCCCTGTCGGCCCAAGGGGAATTTATCGGCGGGCTGATCCTGCCCGGTGTGGAGTTGATGCAGCGCAGCCTGTGCGGCGCAACCGCGCAGTTGCAGGCGGCGCAAGGGGAGTATGCTCCATTCCCGCTGAATACCGCCGATGCGCTCTACAGCGGCGCACTGCAGGCCAGTTGCGGTGCGATCGAGCGGCAACATGCGCTGCTCGGCGGCAACGCTGTGCCGGTCGTGCTGAGCGGCGGGGCGGCCTTGGTGCTGCGGGATCGGCTTAACGCGCCGCTGCGCATCGTGGATAATCTGGTTCTTCAGGGTCTATTGTTGATCGCACAGGAAGCGAACGCGTGATGAAAGCATTGGTCTGGATTTTATTGCTGGTAAATGTGCTCTTCTTCGCGGCGATGAAGTGGGGCGGGCGGCTGACCGCCGACGAGCAGGCGGTGCAGGCGCAGCCCCCGCTGCATGAGGAGAAGATCAGTCTCGTGAGTGCGCCGCAGGGCAAGCCGGCCGCTGCATTGCCCGTCTCCGCCCCGGTTGCCGCACCTGTCCAGGCACCTGCTCCGGCGCCGGTGGAGGCGCCTGCGCCGCTCGCGGCCAGGCCGGCTGCCGCCTGCATGGAATGGGGCGAGTTTTCGGGTGCCGACCTGGCGCGCGCGACATCCGCCCTCACGGCAATGCAACTGGGCGCTAAACTGAGCCACCGCGAGGTCGAATACGCCATCGGCTACTGGGTGTATATCCCGCCGCAGAAGGACAAGGCCTCGGTGAACCGGAAAATCGCCCAACTCAAGGCGCGTGGCGTCGAGGAGTATTTCGTCGTGCCGGAAGCGCCCTGGATAAACGCCATCTCGCTGGGCGTGTTCAGGACGCGGGAGGCGGCGCAGCATTTTCTCGACGAGTTGCAGCGCACCAAGGGGGTGCGCAGCGCACAGATTGGCGAGCGCGCCAGCAAACTCAAGGCGACCGTCTTCGTGCTGAACGGGTTGGAGGCCGCAACCGCGACCAAGCTGGCCGAAATGCAGAAGGATTTTGCCGGAAGCGAGCTTAAGGATGTTGCCTGCGCGCATTGACAAGGCAGGACGAAATCCGGAGAATGCCGCGCTCTTCGCGGTGATATAGCTCAGTTGGTTAGAGCACAGCACTCATAATGCTGGGGTCGGTGGTTCAAGTCCACCTATCACCACCAGATTAACTGCCCAAGGCAACATATGAAACCCGCATGCATGGCGGGTTTTTTGTTGCCTGATTCACCTGCTGCCTTCCGCTTCGCGCGCGGGTTTTCGGGTAAAATTCGCAGGATAATCTACCGAAACCGAGAAGAGTCCAGCATGAGCAGCACGCCACCTGCCGCCGCATCAAATTTCATCCGCAGCATCATTGAAGCCGATCTGGCGAGCGGCAAGCACCAGAGCATCGTCACGCGCTTTCCGCCCGAGCCGAACGGCTACCTGCACGTCGGGCACGCCAAGTCGATCTGCCTGAACTTCGGGCTGGCGCAGGATTACCACGGCAAATGCAACCTGCGCTTCGACGACACCAACCCGGAGAAGGAGAGTGAGGAATACGCGCTCTCCATCCAGGAGGACGTGCGCTGGCTGGGCTTCCAGTGGGATGGCGAGGTGCACTGGGCGTCGGACTATTTCGAGCGGCTCTACGAGTTCGCCGTCGAGCTCATCAACAAGGGGCTGGCCTATGTGGACGACCTCACGCCGGAGCAGATGCGCGAGTATCGCGGCACGCTGACCCAGCCCGGCAGGAACAGCCCCAGCCGCGAACGTTCCGTTGAGGAAAACCTCGACCTCTTCGCGCGCATGAAGGCCGGTGAATTCGCCGACGGCAGCATGGTGCTGCGCGCGAAGATCGACATGGCCTCGCCCAACATGAACCTGCGCGATCCCGCCATCTACCGCATCCGCCGCGCGCACCACATCCGCACCGGCGACAAGTGGTGCATCTACCCGATGTACGACTACACACACTGCATCTCCGACGCGCTGGAAGGCATCACCCACTCGATCTGCACGCTGGAGTTCGAGGACCACCGCCCTCTGTACGACTGGGTGCTGGACAACATCACCATTCCCTGCCACCCGCGCCAGTACGAGTTCTCGCGCCTCGAATTGCACTACACCATCACCAGCAAGCGCAAACTGCTGCAACTGGTGAACGAGAAGCATGTGGGCGGCTGGGACGACCCGCGCATGCCCACGATTTCGGGCATGAGAAGGCGCGGCTACACGCCGGAAGGCATCCGCGAATTCGCCAGGCGCATCGGCGTGTCCAAGAGCGAGAACATCGTCGATATGGCGATCATGGAAGGCGCGATTCGCGAAGACCTCGAGGCGCGCGCGCCGCGCGTGATGGCGATCATCAACCCGCTGAAGGTGACGATCACCAATGCCGAAGGCGCGCAGGTGCGCGAGGCGGGGTTCCATCCGAATCATCCCGAGTTCGGCAGCCGCGTCGTGCCGTTCTCCAACGAGCTGCTCATCGAGGCCGACGACTTCGCCGAATCGCCTCCGCCGGGTTGGCAACGGCTCACTCTGGGCGGCGAGGTCCGGCTGCGCTACAGCTACGTGATGCGCTGCGACGAGGCGGTGAAGGATGCGTCAGGCAAGGTCATCGAGTTGCGCTGCAGCATCGACCACAACACGCTGGGCAAGAACCCCGAAGGGCGCAAGGTCAAGGGCGTGATCCATTTCCTGTCGCGCGAGCACGCGCTGCCCGCCGAGATTCGCCTCTACGACCGGCTGTTCACCGTGCCGGAGCCGGACGCGGACCGGGAGGTGGATTTCTGCACGTACCTGAATCCGGGTTCGCTGACCGTGGTGCAGGGCTGGGTGGAAAGCTGCGTGAACGATGCCGCGCCCGAGACGCGCTACCAGTTCGAGCGCCTCGGCTACTTCGTGACCGACCGCCGCGACCATCAACCGGGCAAGAAGCTGGTGTTCAACCGCACCGTGACGCTCAAGGACTCCTGGGCTAAGGAACAGAATTGATTGTCATTCCGGCGCAGGCCGGAATCCAGCGGTTTTATTCATAATGCAGTTGTTGTCTCCGCGTTGCGGAGGATTTATTGATTGACTGGATTCCGGCCTGCGCCGGAATGACGGCTCAGATAAGAACTGAAAATGCTGAAAATCTACAACACCCTCGCCCGCGACAAGCAGGACCTCAAGCCCATCGAGCCTAACAAGGTGCGCATGTACGTGTGCGGCATGACGGTGTACGACTACTGCCACCTCGGGCATGCGCGCGTGATGGTGGTGTTCGACATGGTGTACCGCTGGCTCAAGGCATCCGGCTATGACGTCACCTACGTGCGCAACATCACCGACATCGACGACAAGATCATCCGGCGCGCGGCGGAGAATGGGGAATCCATCCACGACCTGACCGCACGCTTCATCGACGCGATGCACGAAGACGCCGATGCGCTCGGCGTGCTGCGCCCGGACCACGAGCCGCGCGCGACCCAATACGTGCCACAGATGCAGGCGATGATCGCGCAACTGGAAAAGAACGGCCTCGCCTACAAGGCGGCGGATGGCGACGTGAATTATGCAGTGAGGAAGTTCGTCGGCTACGGCAAGCTCTCCGGCAAGTCGCTGGAGGATTTGCGCGCCGGCGAGCGCGTCGAGGTGGCCGACGGCAAGAACGATCCGCTCGATTTCGTACTGTGGAAGAGCGCGAAGGAGAGCGAGGCGGACGAGGTGAAGTGGGATTCGCCTTGGGGCAAGGGTCGCCCCGGCTGGCACATCGAGTGTTCGGCAATGGGTTCGGAAATCCTGGGCAAACACTTCGACATCCACGGTGGCGGCGCGGATTTGCAGTTCCCGCACCACGAGAACGAGATCGCGCAGAGCGAAGGCGCGCACCACTGCCAGTATGTGAACTACTGGATGCACAACGGCTTCGTGCGCGTGGACAACGAGAAGATGTCGAAGAGCCTCGGCAACTTCTTCACCATCCGCGAAGTGCTCAAACAATACGATGCCGAGGTGGTGCGCTTCTTCATCCTGCGCGCGCACTACCGCAGCCCGCTGAACTATTCCGACGCGCACCTCGACGATGCGAAGGGGGCGCTCACCCGGCTCTATACTGCGCTCAAATCGTTAGCCGTTCGCCCTGAGCCTGATGTAACTACTAGCCATTCGGCTAGGCTGGCAGCAAACGCCAGCCAAGTCGCTGGTTATGTCGAAGGGGAACGGGTTGACTGGAATACGCCCTACGCTGCTCGCTTCAAGGCCGCGATGGATGACGACTTCAACACGCCCGAGGCGGTGGCCGTGCTGTTCGACCTCGCCAACGAGGTGAACCGCACGCAGTCCGTGGAAGCGGCCGCGCAACTCAGGGCGCTGGGCGGCGTGCTCGGCCTCTTGCAGCGCGACCCGCAGCAATTCCTGCAAGGCAGTGCGGGCGAGGGCGGGCTGGATGACGCTGCGATCGATGCACAGATCGAGGCGCGCATCGCCGCAAAGAAGGCGAAAAACTTCGCCGAGGCCGATCGCATCCGCAAGGAGCTGCTCGATGCGGGCATCGTGCTGGAGGACAGCGCAGCAGGTACGACCTGGCGGCGCGCTTAGCTGTCGCCCGGTAAACCGGGCTCCTACATGTAGGAGCGCAGCTTGCTGCGCGATTGGCACATCATGAAGGAAAATGCGTTATGGATAATGCGGCGAAACCGCATGGAAAAGACCTCCGCAAAGGCCGCATTTCCTTGCCGGAACATGCCTATCTGGTGACGGCCGTTACCGCATCGCGCAAGGCGCTCTTTGCTTCTTTTTACACTGCACGAATCGCGGTGCGGTGTTTCCATGACCGGGATATCGTGCGTCAGGCGCGAACCCTGGCTTTTGTCGTCATGCCGGATCACATCCATTGGCTGCTGCAACTCGAAAACGACGGCAACTTGTCCGGTGCGGTCCGCCTGTACAAGGCCAAAGTGACGTCTGGTCTCGGGCAGAAAGTCTGGCAGCGCGGGTTTCACGACCATGCATTGCGCAGCGATGAGGATGTGCGCGGTGTTGCGCGTTACATCATAGCCAATTCCTTGCGTTCCGGCTTGGCCGGAAGTGTTGCCGAATACCCGCATTGGGATGCGGTCTGGTTGTAGGAGCGCAGCTTGCTGCGCGATTGGCACTTGAGGAAGCGATAAACCGGCATCGCCCGATGAATCGGGCTCCTACACGTAGGAGCGATTTATTGTGAAAAAAAAGGTTGGTGAAGCGGTTTTATGGGAGTTTCCCGGCCGTCACCATGCGGTTGAACAGTTGCGGGCGCGAAATCCAGATAACCATGTCATCGAAGGTTGAGCTGGGAACATCGCTTTGATAGATGCCGTCATAGATTGCATTTTGACCGTCGGCGGTCAGGTTGGCGCCCGTTGAAAACACGATTGCGACGGGACGCTCCGTCGTGGTAGTCAGGGTGTTGCCGCTGCTGTTCTGGATAACCAGCGAATCGGTAGAAGAGAAGGGAGTCGTCAGGCTGAAGGCGGTGGTGAAATTACGGTCCACCCTGTAGCGCCAGTAACCTGTCCAGGGATCGCCCATGCCGCTGCGTTTGCTGCCCCATGCATCGTTCTCCGGCACCCCTAGGGTTTTCCATGGTAAATAACCATCCGCGCTGCCGGTTGGGCAGCTGGCGTCCTCCACGCCATAGCGGGCATCGCCCGGATCGGTGGCGGTAGCGGGGCAAGGCAGGCGGCCATTGATGATGGCAAAGCCGATGAGGGCTTCCTTGATTTCATCCATTTGCTTCCTGGTCTCGTTTCTGCGCTGCTGTTCGATCTGGCTCGATATCGTTGGCAGCAATCCGGCCAGCAGCAAACCCACGATAGCCAGCACGATGGCCATCTCGACCAGCGAGAATCCGGTTTGTGTCCGGTTGAAATTTGTATTATTCATCATTGGAATACTACCGTGTCATTGAAGGTGGCCGAAACCGGGCTTTGCTCAAACGGTGTCGCGCCATTGGCATTTCTACCCTCCAAATAGTTGGATGAAATTCCCTTGTCCCAATTGGTGCTGCGGCTCTGTCCTGACAGCTTTTTGCCTGCAACAATCACGACGAATTTCTTGTCCGCCGTTGCAGAAGGCGGGTTGACGCTGAGGCAGGTCGGGCAGGCCGGATTCCACCACCAATACCATTCTGGTTTGTAGGCATCGGCCAGCCCGTAAAACACCATTTCTTTCCAGTTCAGCCACCAACCAGAGTTGGAGTTGATGTTGCAGTTGCCTGTCCAGCTATCATCCATGTGGTAGTTGCTATCATATTTTGTGCTATCGAAAGGCGTGTCCGGGATGCGCCCAAACATCCGATTGCTGCGGTCGTTGTAGCTGACGGGATTGGTCGAGTCGAGTCTTGCCGCCCAAGGATAACGGCCGTTGTTTTGGGAGTTGCTGGCGTATTCATTAAGGCATTGCCTTACCTCGGCAGCCACGCGCTTCTGGGCGGCCTGCATGATGTTGTCCTGCGTGATGACCAGCAGTTGGTCGTTGACGATGAGGTTGTCATTGCCATCCCTGATGCGGCCCTGTATGAAACCGTTGGTTGTATTGTCGGTGAAGCTGGCATTGTCTATGCCATTGGCGATATCCAGGTAGTTGCGGGCGGTGTTGATGCCTGCGCTGCCGCGGTCTTGCTGGATGCCGTCTTGCCGCTGCAAGATATCGCCGGGCGCGATGACGACGGCTGCCACGCCATTACCCTGGGCGGCATCGTAAATTACGTTGCCATCGGGGCTGCGAACCGTGATGGTGCCGGGGCTATCGCTGTTCAAGGTGCCGCTACGCGTGCTGTTCTTGAAGTTGGTAGAGACTGCATACCACAGCCGTTCCCCATTGCCGTCGCGCAAATCGGGCAAGCCCAGCGTTTTCCATGGCAAGCGGCCGATTCGCTGGGATTGCAGGTTGCAGGTCGTATAGGTGGTATCCCCTGGAATGCCGTCATTGTCTGTGTCGGGGCAGGGAAGATCGCCTGGCCGCTTGCCGGAGCTAAGGTTCACCGAGACAGAAAATCCAATTAGGGCCTCCTTGGCCTGCGCCAAGGCATCGGCAGTAACTCTGTTGCGCTCGATTTGCAATGCAGTGCTGCTCATTGATCTGGCCAGTATGGCAACAACCCCCATCACCATAATCACCAGCATTACGATCAGCACGGCGCCGCACTGTTTTGCTCCGGCAGGGCGGTGCTGGCGCATGGGGCCTTATTTCTCCGCGGACGCCGGGGCGACAAGCACCCTTTGCCCGACCTTTGCCTTGACTGGTTCCGATTGTCCCGGAACGGCGACGGGCACGCTTTCCGGCGAGCGCTCGTCGCTCTTGCCGGCCGGCTGCGGCACGCCGTTGATCCAGACGGTGCGTTCGCCGCCGCGCTTCTGTACGACACCGTTGATGGTCAGCGTGCGGGCGCTGCCCGGCTGGGCTTCATCCTGCGGTTGGTTGTATTCGAGTTGCGCGCGCTGTTCCGGGGTGAAAAACAGCCTCCCCAGCCCTTCCGCGTTGGCCGCTGTGGCCGCCGCAAGCGCCAGGAAAATCAGGCCTGTTCCGAGTGCTGGCTTCATTTGGGAGCGTTCCGGTTTTTCAGCGTAATCCAGCCGCCGCTGCAGTCGGCTTTGAGCGGGGTTGCAGTGGTTTGTCCACTCTCGCTGTCGGCGCCGATGCGTTGCAGCGTGCAGCCATCCAGTTGATATTTGCCCTTGATGCCGGTGCGCAGCGCATCGAAGAAACTCAGGAGCTGCCCCTCATGGAGCAGGTCGAACTGGAGTTTCATTTCGCTGTAGCCGATGTCGAAGTTGCCACTGTCGACCGGCGGCTGGGGGGCATGGATTTTTTGCGGGGCGATGCTGTAGCGGAAATCCGCCACCAGGTTTTTCTGGCGGATTTTTTCCAGGCCTTCTATCCAGTCGAGGCGCTGGTCGTCGCCGATGATTTTCTGCTCGATAAGCGCGCCATATTCGGTGGGGTAAATCGCCATGTTCTCCTGGTCTTGATGGGCGGTCGCCAGACGGTTGCGCGCGTCGTTGAGCATGTTTTGCGCGTTACGCCGGTCGTTTCGCGCGCTTTCCGCATATTCGGTGCTGCTGTACAGGATAATCGTGCTGACGAGGGCTGCGGCGCAAACTGTCAGGATGCTCCGGCGCATCAGCGGAAAGTCCGACGTGGAGAATTTCATGCTGTCGGCCTCCGGGAGATTTTCAGGGAGAAATTGAGCGCATTTGCCGATGTTTCGCGCTGGTCGGCAATGCTGCCGCCCGGGCTGACATCAAGCGGTCTGGCCAGCATCGTCACCTGGTATCCCTGCGCGGCCAGGTCGCGCTGGAAGTGTTCCAGGTAATTCAGCGCGGCGCGGTAGTCGGCTGCGAAACCGGTCAGGTGCCCCTTGAGGGTGATGACCTGGGCGGGAACATCGGCGAGTGTATTGGGGGCAACCGGCTCGGCCGCATCCATTCGCCAGGAAAGTTCGTCGAGTTGAACCTGCGGGTGGCGGTCAAGTGCCGCGCTGACCGGGAGCAAAATATGGTCTGGCGTGGAATCATACCGATTGAGCACGCGCATGATGGATACCCCGGCCTTCATGTCGGCCGCGGGGGCGTAGGTGCTCGGGAAGGTGTGGGTAATATTCTGCGCTACTTCCAGCGTGCGTTGCGCCGCGGTTCTGAGCGATGCGGCTTCCACGGCATCGCGGCGGCTTTGCCACAAATTTGCCGTTCCCCAGAGCAGCATGCCGAACAGCAGCGTGGCGCTGGCCAGGTTGAGCACGTGCCTTAATTGCCACAACGTGAAGTAGTGGGTATGGGTCGCGTTCGCATAATGGGCCTGCGGTGGCTGTACCGCGAGCTGGTGCAGGAATACCTGGGTGGCGTCCGAGTCGTCGAAGCGGTAGTCGATTCTGTGCTGGCTGGCGATGTCCGCGAGGTCGGCGAAGTCATAGTGCATGTCCGCGCTTCTCGGTAATTCCAGTTGCAGTTCGAGCAGGTCACGGCCATGACCCAGCAGGCGTACATCGAGCGTCTGCCCGGGCGGGAGCAGGCTCAGGCTCTTCAGATACTGGTAGGTGCGGGTAAGTTCTTCGACCACGGCATTCTGGAAGGTCATGCCGGAGCGCAGGGGGGTCAGCCGGGATATTTGCAGGCGGTGATTGATGAAATAGGTCTGGCGCAAGCCGGCGGATTTTTCCCAGGAAATCAGCAACAGGTGGTTCGATGGGTGATCCTTGACCAGCGGTGAACTGATCTGCGGCACGGAATAGATTCCGGCGAGCGGGATCTGCTGCGCCAGCATGATGTCCAGCCAGGGCTTGATGAGCGCCGGGTTGGTCAGCGCCGAGAACAGCATGTCGTCGTCACGCCGCCCGGTCTTTTGCCGCTGCAGCAGGGTGGCCTCGCGGAACGGAGTGCTGCGATAGAACTGTTCGAATTTGCGCTCCAGCAGCGCGCTGCGGCTGCGCCCGATCATGTGCGGGACGGTTTCCTGGCGAAAATCCTCTTCGATCAGATCGACCAGCAGATAGGTCGGGTGCTTTGCCTCCTGCAGGAAGGCGGCGAAGTTCGCCTGACCTTCCGGCGAGGCCGTGAATTCGTGCTGGGCGGAGATATTTCCGTGCGCCATGACCTGCGCATGGAGGTGGTTGGCGCTCAGGAATAGCAGCAGCTGCATCAGAATTGCACCTTGCTGATGATGTCGTAGATCGGCGCCAGCACCGACAGCATGACCCAGCCGAGCAATGCGCCGAGGATGATGGTCATGGTCGGTTCGATCAGGGACTGGATTTTATTGATGGAGTCCTTCACGTCGCGGTCGTAGAAATAGCTGACATTGAGCAATGCCTTATCCAGCGAGCCGGTCGATTCACCCACTTTGAGCATGCGTATTATCAGCGGCGGGAAGATATCGGTTTGCTGGAAGCTTTGGGTGAGGTTCTTGCCGGATTCGATTTCGCGGACGATATCGTCCAGGCTTTTTACGATCACGCGGTTGTTGACCACATCGCGAGAATTGACGATGCAGTTGAGGATGCTGATGCCGGAGCTGTACATCATCGCAAAGGTGTTGGCAAAGCGAGCCAGGATGATCTTGCGCAGGATCGGGCCGATCACCCAGAGGTTGAGCTTCAGGTTGTCGAGCCGGAACTGCATCTCCGGACTGGAGGCGACGATCAGCCTGGCTGCGACTGGCAGGATCACGGGCAGGGCGGCAAGCGCATACCAGTAATTCACGAAGAATGCCGATGTGGCCAGCAGCATGCGTGTCTGGATCGGGATTTCCTGCCCTGTGCTCTTGATGAAGCCGACCAGTTGCGGCACCAGGTAGATCATCAGGAAAAAGGTGATCGCCACCACGACCGTGCCGACGAAGGCCGGGTAGAGCATGATGGTCTTGGTATGCGACGCCATTTCGTCCTGCCACTTCAGCGATTCGGTGATGTGCAGGAACACTTCCGGCAGGCGCCCGCTTTCCTCGCCGGCATGGACGAGGCTGATGTATATCCTGTCGAACGCATCGGGATGCTGTTCCATGGCCTGGGAAAGTTTTTTGCCGCCTTCGATGGTCTCGACGAGGTTGGCGATGATTTCCCGGAAGTGCATGTCGGTCATGGTGTCGCGCAGATCGGCAAGGCTTTCCAGCAAGGGTACGCCGGCGTGGGTGAGCTGTTCGAGGTTGAAGAAGAAGGTGATGAGCTCGGGGCGTTTGACCCTGATGCGCCTCATGCCGGTTTTGCCGCGGTCTTCCCTGGCATCGATCAGGTCGAGGCCACCGCGCTTCAGGCGCAACTCCAGATCCACGACATTGGCCGCATCCTGGATGCCTTTGGTGGTTTTGCCGCGCTCGTTGATGGCGCGGTAGGAATAGAGCGCCATGTCAACTCAACCGGTCGGTCAGATCCACCACGCGGCTGACTTCGGCCAGCGAGGTAACGCCCTGCATGATGCGCCGGATGCCGTCGATAGCCAGTGGCTGGAATCCCTTGGCAAGCAAGGCTTCCTTGATCTTGCTGGTGCTGGCGCGGGAAGCGACCAGGTCGTCCAGGTCGTGATCCATCTTCAGCAGCTCCATGATGGCCATGCGCCCGTGATAGCCCTGGTGATTGCAGGCTTCGCAACCGGCGGCGCGGTACAGGGCGATGTCCTGGTCGGCAGCGATGCCCAGCAGCTTGCGCTCCAGCGCATCCGGCTGGTAAGGGTATTTGCATTCCCTGCACAGCACGCGCACCAGGCGTTGCGCCACGATGCCGATGATGTTGCCGGCCATGATGTCTGGCAGGATGCCGATATCGAGGAGGCGCGGGATCGCGCCTATGGCCGAATTGGTGTGTAGCGTCGAATAGACCTGATGGCCGGTCATCGCGGCGCGGAACGCCATTTCGGCGGTCGGATGGTCGCGGATCTCGCCGACCAGGATGACGTCCGGATCCTGGCGCATCATCGAGCGGATGCCGTTGGCGAAATCCAGCTTGACGGACTCGTTGATCGAGGTCTGGCGGATCATGGCGATCGGGTATTCCACCGGATCTTCCAGGGTCATGATGTTGATCGATTCGGTGTTGATGTGGTTCAGCACCGAGTACAGCGTGGTGGTCTTGCCGCTGCCGGTCGGGCCGGTGACCAGCACGATGCCTTCCGGCTTGGCGATGATCATCTTGAGCAGGTTGAGGGCGGCATCATCGAGGCCGATCTGGTCGAGCGGCACGATGCCTTTCTGCCGGTCGAGAATGCGCAGCACCATGTTCTCGCCGTACGTGGTGGGGTGCGAGGCTACACGGAAGTCGATCTGGCGGCCGGACAGGCGTAGCGAGATGCGCCCGTCCTGCGGCGCGCGCGTCTCGGCGATGTTCATGTTGCTCATCACCTTGAGGCGCACCACCATCGCGGGCCAATAGCTCTTGTGCAGGCTGCGCACTTGGCGCAGCACGCCGTCAATGCGGTAGCGGATGCGCAGGAAACTGCTTTCCGGCTCGAAGTGGATGTCGGAAACGCTGTGTTGCACCGCCTCGGTGAGCAGCGCGTCGATCAGGCGCACCACCGGCTGGCTGAATTCGTTTACGCCGGGCTGCAGCGCCTGGTATTCCATCTCGCCCGGCTCGATCTCGTGCAGGATGCCGTCGATGGAAAGCTCGAAGCCGTAGTACTGGTCGATCGCGCGCAGGATGTCGGATTCGCTCGCGAGCTGGGTGATCAGCCGGTACTCGTCCTTGAGCAGCGCGCGCACCTGGTCGAGCGCGATGATGTTGTCCGGGTCGGCGACCGCCAGGGTCAGGGTGCGGCCGGTCTTGTCCACCGACAGCGGCACCAGCTGGTAGCGCCGCGCGACGTCTTTGGGGATGAACGCCAGCGCGGCGGGATCGATGATGACGGCAGTGAGGTCGACGCTTTCCTGCCCGAGGTTTTCCGATAGCACATCGCGGATGGTGGCTTCGGAGAGGAACCCCAGGCGCACCAGCAGGCGGCCGAGCGGCTCATGCGATTTGCTCTGTTCTTGCAGGGCGATGCGCAACTGGTCGTCGCTGATCACGCCCTTCTCGACGAGGATGCGCCCCAGTGGCTGCTGGAGTTGGTTTTCCATTTTCTGGATTTTCGGCATGGCGGTTAACGCGCCAATTCCTGTGCGCGTTGCGAAATCCGGGAGTGGTCGAAACCGGCGCTGTGCGACGGGTCGAGCTGCATGGCGCGCTGGTAATGCTGCGCAGCCGGTTTTTTCTGTCCGAGATGGTCGAGGCTAACCGCGAGATTGAAGGCGTATTCGGCATTGCCGGGTTCCAGCGTATAGGCGTTGAAATAGGCCTGCTGCGCCTCGCCCCAGCGCGATTGCCCGGCATAGAGGTTGCCCAGCGCAAAATGCAGCACGGCCGAGTTGCCTTGCTCGCGGAGCAGGATTTTCAGGCGGCTCTCGCTGTAATCGTCGTCGGTGCTCAGCGCGGACATTCCGGCATTTGCCGCCGCATTGCGCGGGTCCAGCACCAGCACCCGGCCGAAATATTGCGCCGCCTCTCTGGTTTCCCCGCGCTGCTGGGCGATGGCCGCCAGCCCGAGCAGCACATCGGGATTGCGCGCATCCCTTTCGAGCCTGCTCAGGTACAGCCGCCGGGCTTCGTCCAGCCTGCCATTGCCATAGGCGAGATAGGCGTCGCTGAGCAGTGCATCGACCGGCTCGATTTTCTTCGGCTCGATGCGGATGGGCTCCTGGCGCGCCGGGGCGCGGATGCGCGATTGCGGCTCGGCGGCGGGAGCGCCCTTTGCCGGTGGAGTGGCAGCGAGCCGTTCTGCTCCGGGGGGGGGCTGCGGGAGTCGGCCCGTTGCCTGCCGCAGTCGGCTCATGCGGGATTGCGGGCTCCGTTGCGGCGGTGGGCGGCGTTTGGTGGGCCGGTGGGGCGGGCGGCGCGCTGATGGGGCGGGGAGGTGTCGTGTGGCTCGTGGAATCCAGATACCAGAGATAAATCATGCCGCCGACAAGCAGCAGGATCGTGCCGCCCAGGGCGTAGAGCAGATTGCGGTTGGGCAGCGCACCGCCGGGGATCGGGAACAGGGACTTTGCGGTGAACAGCTTCTGTCTGGTACTGCGCGTCTGGTCTGCGGCCTGCGGGGTGGCCGTTTCCGTGCCTGTGCCGGTTCCCGGCTGCGTGGCTTGCAGCGACTTTTTGCGGGCATCCAGGAGCAGGCTCATAGGTTCCTCAAGGCTTGGCCGGTTCTTTGAAGAAATTTTCGTCCGGCAGGGTATTCCGGTAGGCGCTGAAATCGCCAGTTATGCTAGCCTCCTTGATGACTACCGGGCGCAGGAAGATGACCAACTCGGTCTTCCTCGAAGTGTCGTTGCGGTTCTTGAACAGGCTGCCCGCTCCAGGGATGCTGGACAGGCCGGGAATGGCGTCGGTATTGGTGCTTGCCTCGTCCTGCATCAGCCCTCCCATCACCGCGATCTGGTTGCTTTCGATCTTCAGTATCGATTCCATCTCGCGCGTCGAGGTGATCGGAATATGGCTTACCACAGGCGGTGTTGCTAGGGCTAAACTTGGATTCGGATCGTTAACATAGCCAACTAAGCGCGAAATTGATGGATGCAAATTGATTTGTACCGTGTCGCTATCATTTATTTGGGGCGTCACACTCATGGTGAAGCCAATCGGTACAGTGTTGGGGGTGGTTGAATATGTGCTGAATGCCGAGCTGGTTGCAGTAGGCGCCGTAGTTGTGACATTAATAACAAAATACACTAAATTATCTACTACGCGCAGTATGGCAGTCTGGTTGTTTAACACGCTGAGTTTGGGGCTGGAGAGCACCTTGACTTTGCCGAACGATTCCAGCAGGGAAATATTCGCAGACAGACTGCCAAATTTTGAAGCTTGGTTGAGATATCCCAGGGTGAACATGTTGCCGGTCTGGGCGGCACGCAAAACACCCGCTGTAGCTTCGGTCGCCTTTTGATTTAACGTGAAGCCCTTGCCGCCAAGATGGGATGCAGACCAGTCGATGCCCTGCTGGTATTGGTCACTCAATTCTACTTCCACCACGGTGGCTTCGATCAGCACCTGCCGGCGGGCGTTGGCCATGATCTGATCGACGAATTCCTGGATTTTTTCATGCTGCTTGCCGGTGGCGCGCACGGTGATGATGCCGTTCTCCGGGTTGGCGATGACCGAGGCGGCTTCGCGGAAGGTGTTGCGCCGCGTGATGGTGGTGCCGCCTTCCTGGATGCTTACCGGAGCCGGGCTGTTTTCAATTCCGCCCTTGGGCGAGGTTTTTTTATTGCCGGCCGCTTGCATCCCGGTGCCGGTGCTGCTGGCCGCGCTCACCTGCTGGACGACGGTTTCGCTGGAGCCATCCGGCAGGATCTTGTCAGTTTCGTGCAGGATGTCCTTGATGTTCTGGATCAGGGTCTCCCAGAACCGGTTGTTAGATTTGTTTTTGATAGTAAGCGATGAATTATTGCTGGCGGAGCTACCTGTCACGGTGGCACTGCCGGACGAATAGGAGCCAACTTGCGTTGCGTTAGACATCGTTCCTTCGGTGTCGCGCGTCATGTTCACATAGTCGATCTTGTAATGGTGCAGATAGGGTGTGTCCGGCATCACGGTCAGGTTGCCGTTGTTCAGTTCGTAGCGCATGTCGATCTGTCTCGCGATGCGCGTCAGGATTTGCGGCAGGGTCTGGTCGAGCGCGTTCAGGGTGACGGTGCCCTGGATGCCGGGATGGATGTCCAGGTTGATTTTCGCGTCGCGCGCCAGGGCGAACAGGATTTCCTGCGCGGGAACGTTGGTGACGATGACGCTGTAGGTTTCCGCCTTGGCCATCGGCTTGGGCGGCGGGAGAGCGATGCTGCGTTTCAGGGGTTGCGGAATGCCGGTTTCGGGAGAGGGGGGGGGCTGGATATGCTTGTCCGACGGCTGGATCGGCTTGGTGCCGCAACCGGCCATGATTACGCTGACGGTGCAGAGATAAAACATGTTGCGTAAGCGCATTCTTTTTCTCCCCTACCTTATTGGCGCAAAGCCTAGCAGTTTTGCGGGGTTGGCTCAATATGCCTGCAGTTTATAGCCCCGCTAGAAAGTGTAAACGGATACGGTGAAAGCCTCCTGGTAGCGTTGCGGCAATTCCTTGATCGCATTTTGCGCCGCATTGGCCGAGGGGTATGCGCCGTAGAGTACGCGCAGCCCGTCCCTGTCGCCGAACCTGGCTGGCAGCAGGTAGATTTCCGGGAGCTTGCCCAGCCCCTTTGCGCGCCTCAGGAAATTCTCGATGCGCTCCAGCTTGACTTCTTCGCTGTAAAACAACTGGATGCTGGCAGCGGCCTTTTTCTGCTCGAGCAATTGCCTGCCCGCCGCCAGGCGCTGTTCGTACAGGCTGGAACTGCCGGCCGCTACGGGCGCAGCCGATGGTGGCAAACTGGTTGCCGCCGGAAGAGGTGGGGGAGCCAGGCTGGCAGTGACGGTTGCCGGACTTGTTTTTTTAGCGGGAGCAGGGTCAGGCTGTGCCGTCGCCGTCACCGGCGGCGGCAGGACTGGCTCGGCCGATTTGTCCTGAACCTGGCCTTTGGTTGCCAAAGCGGCCTGTTGAATTGGCGCCGATGGTTTGTTAAGCAGCCACCAGCTTGCCAGACCCGCCAGCAGCAATATGCCCGCCGCGCTCCCGATCAGCAGTTTTCTGCCGGGCAGGGAACGGGCCGGTTTGAGTTCGCTGTCGCGCATGGCCGCCTGCACGTGGCGGGCTTCGATGTTGTGGGTGTCTTCCACGAAGGCGGCCAGCAGCGATTTGTCCGCGAGGATGTTGATGCGGCGCATCAGCCCGTTGGACGCCTCTGCGATAAGCTTGATGGCGTTCGGCGAAAAAATGTCCGGGCCGCGGTAGCCGGCCGCGCGCATCCTGAACATCAGGTAGCTTTCCAGGGTGTTGCGCGACAGCGGCTGGATGTGGAAATGGTGGACGATGCGATCCTTGAGCTGGCGCATGTTCGGCTGGTCCAGCTTGGCGTTCAGTTCCGGCTGGCCGAACAGGATGATCTGCAGCAGCTTGGCATTGCCGATCTGCAGGTTGTAGAGCAGGCGCAATTCTTCCAGTGTATCCAGCGGCATGGCGTGTGCCTCGTCCACCAGCACGACGATGCGTTTGCCTTCGCGGGCCTTCTCCTCGAGCTTGCTCTGGATGCTGTGCATGACGATGCCGACGCGCTTGCCGTCGATGCTCAGGCCGAGCGCATCGGCGATCGCATAAAGCATTTCCTCGCGCGACAGGCTCGGGTTGGCGAGGTAGATGGTTTCGACATGCTTGGGCAGCCGTTCGAGCAGCATGCGGCACAGCATGGTCTTGCCGCTGCCGACCTCGCCGCTGACCTTGATGATGCCTTCGGCCTCGCTCAGCGAATAGATCAGCGCCTCGAGGATTTCGCCACGGTTGGCGCCGGAAAAAAAGAATACCGTCACGGGCGTGATTCTGAACGGCGGTTCGTCGAGTCCGAAATGCTCCAGGTACATGCCTGAGTCCTATTGGTTGAGGTTTTTCGTGCGCATCCATGTGGCTGTGCAGCGCGGTGCGGTTGATGCCGGGTAGCCGGTAGGCATCAAATGCTGAGCATAGCGGTAAGCGCTTACAAGCTCAATAGGAAAAAGGCATAGATATTCATGGATATGACGATTTGTTGAGGATGGGCTGTGCTCTGGTTTAGAATGCGCGCTCTCGATTTTCCGGATACCGATTTTGTCTTCTCCTGCATTGGCAGAAATTCGCGATCTCAATTTCGCCTACGATAAGCGCCCCGTCCTGAAAGGCATCAATATGGTTTTCCCCAAGGGAAAGCTGATTGCCATCATGGGCTTGAGCGGCTGTGGCAAGACCACGCTGCTGCGCCATATCGGCGGTGCGCTCAAGCCGACCAGCGGTTATGTCAAGGTGGCCGGCCAGGTGCTGCACGAACTGGATCAGGACGGTTTGTACGCCATGCGGCGCAAGATGGGCATGTTGTTCCAGTTCGGCGCGCTGTTCACCGACATGTCGGTATACGACAACGTGGCATTCCAGATGCGCGAGCATACCAACCTGCCGGAAGAGCTCATCCATGACCTGGTGTTGATGAAGCTGCATGCGGTGGGATTGCGCGGCACGCATAATTTGATGCCTTCGGAGCTGTCAGGCGGCATGGCGCGGCGCGTGGCGCTGGCGCGCACCGTGGCGCTGGACCCGATGCTCATCATGTATGATGAGCCGTTTGCTGGGCTGGATCCGATTTCGCTGACGGTGGTCGGCGACCTGATTCGCAGCCTGAACGATGCGTTGGGTGCGACCTCGATCATCGTCACGCACGACATTCAGGAGTCGCTGAAGATCGTGGATTACGTTTATTTCATGGCCAACGGCGTGATCGAGGCGGAGGGCACGCCCGACGAAATCCGCGCATCGGGCCAGGAATTCGTGCACCAGTTCGTGCACGGCGAGATGGACGGGCCGGTGCCCTTCCATTATCCGGGTAGCGATTACCGTCAAGACATGAATCTGGGAGGCTGACACAATGCCGGCAGTTAAAGTATTCAAGGGAATAGGCCATCGCACGGTCAATGCGGTGTGGCGCATCGGCGTGGCGACGCGCTTTTTTCTGCTCACGCTGACGCACTCGGGCAGCGGCTTCCGGCGCTTCCACCTGGTCATCAAGGAGCTGTTTTCCACCGGCGTGATGTCGCTCATCATCATTATCGTGGCGGGGCTGTTCGTCGGCATGGTGCTCGGCCTGCAGGGCTACGAGACGCTCAAGCGCTACGGTTCGGAATCGGCGCTGGGCAGCATGGTGGCGCTCTCCCTGGTGCGCGAACTGGGGCCGGTGGTGGCCGCGCTGCTGTTCGCCAGTCGCGCCGGTTCGGCGATGACGGCTGAAATTGGGCTGATGAAGGCGACCGAGCAGATCTCCGCGATGGAAATGATGGCGGTCAACCCGATCGCGCGCATTGTCGCACCGCGCTTCTGGGCGGGCGTGATTTCCATGCCGCTGCTGGCCGCCATGTTCAGCGCGGTGGGGGTGTTCGGCGGCTACTTCGTCGGCGTGGTGCAGATCGGCGTGGACGAGGGTTCGTTCTGGTCGCAGATGCAGTCCGCCGTGGATTTTCGCGAGGACATCCTGAACGGTGTGCTCAAGAGTTTCGTGTTCGGCATCGTGGTGACGGTGATCGCGCTGTTCGAGGGCTACGATGCGCCGCCGACGGCGGAAGGAGTCTCCGGCGCGACGACGCGTACGGTGGTTACTTCGTCGCTGGCGATATTGATGCTGGATTTTATTTTGACCGCAATCATGTTTAGGGGAAATTGAGTTATGGAACGCACGACGGTTGATTTGTGGGTGGGGATATTCGTGGTGGCAGGCATTGCCGCATTGGTGATGCTGGCAATGAAGGTGGGGAACCTGGGCACCTACAACGTGTCGGAGTCCTATCAGGTGCATGCCTATTTTTCGAACATTGGCGGCCTGAAACCCAAGGCGTCGATCAAGAGCGCGGGCGTGCTGGTGGGGCGCGTGACGGACATCACCCTGGATACGGGGCGCTACGAGGCCAAGGTGGTGATGAGCCTGGACAAGCGCTACCAGTTCCCGAAGGACACGTTTGCCAATATCCTGACTTCCGGCCTGCTGGGCGAACAGTACGTCGGCCTGATGCCCGGCGGCGACGATCAGATGCTGAAAAACGGCGATCAACTGAAGAAGACGCAGTCCGCCCTCGTACTGGAAGACCTGATTGGCAAGTTCCTGTACAGCAAGGCCGAAGAGCCGGCCAAATAATCTAAGGAGTTTTGGGAATGAAGATGTTGCTGAAAGTTGTTGCAGTTTTGTTTTGCATGATGGGTGTTGCGCAGGCCGAAGTGGTCGCGCCTGATACGTTGATCAAGACCACCGCGCAGGACGTCCTCGAGATCGTCAAACAGGATAAGGATATCCAGGCAGGCAACCAGAAGAAAATCCTGGATCTGGTGGATGCCAAGGTGCTGCCGCATTTCGACTTTGTGCGCATGACGCAGTTGGCGGTGGGCAAGCATTGGCGCACCGCGACCAATGAGCAGAAGCAGGCCTTGGTGACGGAGTTCCGCAACATGCTGGTGCGCACCTATACCAAGGCGTTCACGGTCTACCGCGATCAGACGGTGGAGGTGAAGCCGTTCAAGATGGCTTCCGACACGACCGAAGCGACCGTCAAGACCACCATCAACAAGCCGGGCGCGCCGCCGGTTCCGGTCGATTACGAAATGAGGAAGACGGCCGACGGCTGGAAGGCGTTCGACGTGGCCATAGAGGGGGTCAGCATGGTGAATAGCTATCGCGGCACTTTTGACACGCAGATACAGCAAAACGGCATCGACGGGCTGATCAAGATGCTGTCCGACAAGAATGCCAATGCCGCCAATGTCCCCTTGCAGAAGGCGGAGAAAAAGTGATCGCACGCGAGGATGGCCGGCTGGTGGTGCGCGGCCGCCTGACCATCGCGACCGTACCCGCGTTGTTTGAAGCGGGCCTGCAGCATCTGGCCAGCGAGGATATGCTGGTGGACTTCTCCCAGGTCGAGGCGGTCGATTCCGCGGCGGTTAGCATGCTGCTGGGCTGGTTGCGCGCTGCGCAGCGCAGCCAGCGCACCCTGCGCGTGACCGGCCTGCCGGAAGACCTGCTCAGCCTGGCGCGTCTGTATGGCGTGGCCGACCTGCTGCCGCAGCAATCCGCCTGAAACAACCCCGGAAAATACGCCTCACCACGAAGTACACAGAGGCCACGAAGGTTTTGGAATGGGGCTCATTTAGCAGCAATATGTTTTTCTTCGCGCACTTCGTGTGCTTAGTGGTTCAAACAGGAAATTCAGAATAATGGTCACTCCGGAAAGCATTGAAATCGGTATAGCGCAGGGCATGGCGACCGAGTACCTGAGCGTGGACGGCGACGGCCGCCACTTCGAAGCGATAGTGGTCAGCGATGCGTTCGCCGGCAAGAGCCGCGTGCAGCGCCACCAACTGGTCTATCAGACCCTGGGCGAGCGGATGCGCGAGGAAATCCACGCGCTGTCGATAAAAACCTATACGCCGCAAGAATGGGAAAACAGGGGTTAAACATTTAGCTTGGTAGGGTGGGCACGCTGTTGTGCCCACCTTGATTCATAACCGTGTGGGCACAACAGCGTGCCCACCCTACCCAAAAAATCTATGCAAAAACTGGCAATCCTGGGCGGCAATCGCCTCAACGGCGAAGTGCGCATCTCCGGCGCCAAGAATGCGGCGCTGCCGATTCTGTGCGCCGGTCTGCTGACCGGTGAACCGCTGCAACTTGCCAATGTGCCCGACCTGAACGATGTTGCCACGATGCGCAAGCTGCTGCAGCAAATGGGTATGGCGATAGAGGTAAACGGCGGGCAGGTGATCTTGTCGGCGGCGCACATTGACAGGCTCGAAGCGCCCTATGACATGGTGAAGACCATGCGTGCCGCGATTCTGGTGCTGGGGCCGCTAGTGGCGCGCTTCGGCGAGGCGCGCGTTTCCCTGCCGGGCGGCTGCGCCATAGGCTCGCGCCCGGTCGATCTGCATATCAAGGGCCTACAGGCGATGGGCGCGGAAATCCACATCGAGCACGGCTATATCCACGCCCAAGCCAAACGCCTGAAGGGCGCGCGCATCTTCTTCGATATCGTCAGCGTGACCGGTACCGAAAACCTGATGATGGCCGCGGCGCTCGCGGACGGCGTGACGGTACTGGAGAATGCGGCGCGCGAGCCGGAAGTGCTCGACCTCGCGAATTGCCTGCGCGCGATGGGCGCAAAGATCACCGGCGACGGCACCGACACCATTACCGTCACCGGCGTCGAAAAACTGCACGGTGCAGCGTACAACATCATGCCGGACCGCATCGAGAGCGGCACCTTCCTCGTCGCGGCGGCTACAGCGGGCGGTAGCGTCACATTGACCCATACGCGCGCCGATATTCTCGACACCGTGTTGGAAAAACTCACCGAAGCGGGTGCGAAGATCACGGCAAGCGGCGACCGCATCCATCTCGAAATGAACGGGCGCCCCAGGGCGGTGAACCTGCGCACCGCGCCCTATCCGGCCTTCCCCACCGACATGCAGGCGCAATTCATGGCGCTGAATTGCATCGCGGAGGGCAGCGCGATGGTGGTCGAAACCATCTTCGAGAACCGCTTCATGCACGTGCAGGAACTGCGCCGCCTCGGCGCGCTGATCGACGTCGAAGGCAACACCTGCGTGGTGCGCGGCGTGGACCATCTGGAAGGTGCGGCGGTGATGGCGACCGACCTGCGCGCCTCGGCGTGCCTCGTGATCGCCGGGCTGGCGGCGCAGGGCGAGACCATCGTGGATCGCATCTATCACCTGGATCGCGGGTATGAGCATATTGAGGCGAAGCTGTCGGGGCTGGGGGCGAATATCAGAAGGGTGAAGTAGTTTTCATCCGTTCGCCCTGAGCTTGTCGAAGGGCAACCGTCATTCCGGCGGAGGCCGGAATCCAGTGTCAAAATCAAACTCAAAACCGCTGGGGGTTGCCCGGCAGCAAGTCACCTTCTTTTGCGTCGCCAAAAGAAGGTAACCGAAGAAAAGGCGACCCCGGTTTGCCGCCCCCTTCGGGGGTTACCTCGCTCAGCCACAAACGAGCGGGGCTGCGCAACTCGCACGATCCGCTGCGCGGCCACGTGCTCAAACAGTGCTCGCCCAACAACACCGCTCGTTTACGCCTGATCGAGGCGGCGCACAGGGGAAACGAAAAGCAGATTTCGTAGGGCGGGTTAGCAAAGCGTAACCCGCCGGATGATTGTTTGATACATAGGGCGCATTACGCCTTGCGGCTAATGCGCCCCAAGGTGGCTACGTTTCGGTAGCAAGAAATGGGAACTGTGGCCAGCATGCAACGCGAATGTTGTTGAAGATGGAGTTGTCCTCTGTGCCATGTGTAGCAAGGCAAAGGTAGTAGTTTTTCCCCTCATGTTTGGCGAAGATAATCCATTCGCCCGTTAAATTTCCATCTTCCGCTCTCTGCTCAAAGGCCTCCACCGTGACGCGATGAGATAGCTCACGAATCATGCTTTCGGTTACGACAGGAGATTTGTTTGGGTCGAGAACTTCTTTCACCAATTTTTCCAGCTTGCCGCCGGATAGATGGTTCATCATGTTGTGCGCCATGAACTTAGAACAAAAGAAGTGCTTATGCCACAGGCCTTTTAAGGGAGCATGAGCGAACTGCGATGCGGGCTTGGTTCTCGTTATCCTTGAAGAATCCTCCAGAGTGCGAATTTCATCAACGATCTGAAAGGGATTGATCCCGTGAAGTTTCTCGTACGAAAGCAGATTGAGGACGAGCAGCCAGCTATATCGGTCTTCCGCATGGAGGTCGAGACGAAGCGCATCTGCATACCCTTTGAGGTCGTCGCTTGTGACAACCTCAGTTCGGTTACCAATGTGGACATTGAAGGATATTGCGAAGGGTGAGGTCATCGTCGCCTAACGTGTGATAAATGGGAAAAACGGCATTTCATCTTACCCTGCATTTAACGGTAAAATGCACGCCTTTGCATAAACCGCCGAACCCGCATGACCATCACCATCGCCCTCTCCAAGGGCCGCATCTTCGAGGAAACTCTGCCGCTATTACAGGCGGCAGGCATCACGCCATTGGAAGACCCGGAGACTTCGCGCAAGCTGATTCTGCCGACCAATCGTGCCGATGTGCGGCTCATCATCGTGCGCGCTTCCGACGTGCCGACCTATGTGCAGTACGGTGCGGCGGATATGGGCGTGGCGGGCAAGGACGTGCTCAACGAGCATGGCGGCGTCGGGCTTTACCAGCCGCTCGACCTGAACATCGCGCGTTGCCGCATGATGGTCGCGGTGCGCAACGATTTCGATTACGACTCCGCGGTGCGCCAGGGCGCGCGGCTACGCGTGGCGACCAAGTACGTGCAGACCGCGCGCGACCACTTCGCGGCGAAGGGTGTGCATGTCGATCTCATCAAGCTGTACGGCTCGATGGAGCTCGCGCCACTGGTCGGGCTGTCGGATGCGATCGTCGACCTGGTGAGCAGCGGCGGTACGCTGAAGGCCAACAACCTCAAGGCGGTCGAGCATATCGCCGACATCTCGTCGCGCCTGGTGGTGAACCAGGCCGCACTGAAGCTGAAGCATGGCGCGATCCAGCCGCTGCTGGATGCGTTCGCCAAAGCGATCGTGAAGTAAGGAACCGCCATGAATATCAGGAAATTTTCCAGCCGTGCGGCTGGGTTCGATGAGGAACTGACAAGGCTGCTGGCCTTCGAGGAAACCGCCGACGAGAAGCTGGAGGCGACCGTTGCTTCCATCCTCGCCGACGTGAAGAAGCGCGGCGATGCGGCCGTGCTGGAATACACGCGCAAGTTCGACCGCCTGCCGCTGGAGTCTGCCGCCGCGATGGAGTTGCCAGAGAGCGAACTCAAGGCGGCATTCGACGGCCTGCCTGCCGAGCAGAAGAGCGCGCTGGAGCAGGCCGCGCAGCGCGTCACCGACTATCACCAGAAGCAGGTGCAGGCTTCGTGGAGCTACACCGAGACCGACGGTACGCTGCTCGGCCAGCAGGTCACGCCGCTGGATCGCGTCGGCCTGTACGTGCCGGGCGGCAAGGCGGCCTATCCGTCTTCGGTACTGATGAACGCGCTGCCCGCGAAGGTCGCGGGGGTGGGCGAACTCATCATGGTGGTGCCGACTCCGGACGGCGTGAAGAATCAATTGGTGCTCGCGGCGGCTTATCTGTCCGGCGTGGATCGCGTGTTCACCATCGGCGGCGCGCAGGCGGTGGCGGCGCTGGCCTACGGCACAGCGACCATCCCGAAAGTGGACAAGATCGTCGGCCCCGGCAACGCCTACGTCGCCTCGGCCAAGCGCCGCGTGTTCGGCGCGTGCGGCATCGACATGATCGCCGGGCCTTCCGAGATTCTGGTGATCTGCGACGGCCAGACCAACCCGGACTGGATCGCGATGGATTTGTTTTCGCAGGCCGAGCACGACGAACTGGCGCAGGCCATCCTGCTGTCGCCGGATGAAAAATTCATCGAAGCGGTCGCAGCCAGCGCCGACCGCCTGCTGGAACAGATGCCACGCCGCAACATCATCCGAACCGCGCTGGAGAATCGCGGCGCCTTGATTCAGGTCGCCGATCTCGACGAGGCCTGCGTGATCAGCAACCGCATTGCCCCCGAGCACCTGGAGCTGTCGGTTGCAGACCCGCAAGCGCTCTTGCCGAAGCTGAAACATGCCGGCGCGATCTTCATGGGGCGCTACACCTCGGAATCGCTCGGTGACTACTGCGCCGGGCCGAATCATGTCCTGCCGACCTCGGGCACCGCGCGCTTCTCCTCGCCGCTGGGCGTGTATGACTTCCAGAAACGCAGCAGCCTGATCCAGGTCTCCGCGCAGGGCGCGCAGAAGCTCGGCGCGATCGCCTCCACCCTGGCATTCGGCGAGGGCTTGCAGGCGCACGCGCAGTCGGCGCTGTTCAGGGAAGGCTCGACGCGCTAAACCGGTTTGCAACCAGCTTTATTTTGACAAACCGCCGGGCATTCACGATAATGCGCGCCGCTTTTGATGTTCGCATCGAAACGGGTCGTTAGCTCAGCTGGTAGAGCAGTGGACTCTTAATCCATTGGTCGAAGGTTCAAATCCTTCACGGCCCACCAGATACAAGGACTTGGACGATCTCCAAGTCCTTTTTTGTTGAATTCAGGGCCGCTTTTTTTCATTCGGCGTGGATTTTGGCAACCGCTTCCTTTATCATGTCGCATCGATTTGAGGCGTAAAAGAATTGGCGGGTCTCCCCGCATTGCAGGTTGGTGAATCTGGTCAGGTCCGGAAGGAAGCAGCCACAGCCGATTACTGCAAGTGCCGGGGGTAAGGCTCGCCTCCTATTGTGGAACCATTGGAGAGAGTGATGAAAAAAACCGGTTTGCTGATTGGTGCGCTGCTCTTCAGCGGCAACGTGTTCGCCGTGGATGGGATGTACCTTGAGGTTGGCGATGGCAGGTCTTCGAACATAGCGCGGGTCGGGGCCCTCTGGAACTGGGACAAGCAATGGTTCGCCGAGGGAGACTGGCTGGTGACCGGCTTCTGGGAGGCGTCGCTGGGCTACTGGCACAGCCACAGCCAGGCCGCCGGTAACCAGAATATCAAGGATATTGGCATTACCCCGGTGTTTCGCCTGCAGCAGAAAAATCCGGGTGTGTTTGCTCCCTATGCGGAGGGCGCCATCGGCTTCCACCTGATCACCCCGACTTACATCAATGCGAGCCGGAGGTTCGGCAGCGCTTTCCAGTTCGGTGACCACCTCGGCGTGGGGGCGCGCTTCGGCGATCGTCGGCAGTTTGACCTGGGCTTTCGCTACCAGCATCTTTCCAACGGCGGTATCAAGCAGCCGAATCAGGGCATCAACTTCAGCCAGGTCCGCTTCGCCTATTATTTCTGACGTGGTGTAACTTGTCGGCAACAACCGTCCTCGCGCGCAAATGGCGTCCTAAGACCTTCGCGCAACTGGCGGGGCAGGAGCATGTCGTCAGGGCTCTCAGCAACGCGCTCGCACAAAACCGGCTGCATCACGCCTATCTGTTCACCGGGACGCGCGGGGTGGGCAAGACGACCATCGCGCGCATCTTCGCCAAGTCGCTGAATTGCGACTCGGGCGTCACCGCGACGCCATGCGGGGAATGCAGCGCCTGCAAGGAGATCGACAGCGGGCGCTTCGTCGACTTGATCGAACTGGATGCCGCGTCCAACACCCAGGTCGACAACATGCGCGAACTGCTGGAAAGCGCGCTGTACGCACCGACCAGCGGGCGCTTCAAGGTGTACATCATCGACGAAGTGCACATGCTGTCCAAGTCGGCCTTCAATGCGATGCTGAAGACGCTGGAAGAGCCGCCGGGGCACGTAAAATTCATCCTCGCCACCACCGACCCGCAGAAGATTCCGGTCACGGTGTTGTCGCGCTGCCTGCAATTCAACCTGAAGCAATTGCCGCCAGCCCTGATCGCGGAGCGCCTGCAGTATGTGCTGGAGCAGGAGCAACTTTCCTTCGAGCCTGCGGCGGTCAGCCTCATCGCGCGCGCCGCACAGGGCAGCATGCGCGACGCGCTGAGCCTGATGGACCAGGCGATCGCCTTCTCCGCCGGCAAGGTGGAAGAGACGGTAGTGCGCACCATGCTGGGCGCGATAGACCAGGGTTATCTGTTCGATTTGCTTGCGGCGTTGCGCGAGCAGGACGGCGTGAGGCTGCTTGAAATTGCCGACAGCATGGCTGCGCGCAGCGTGGCGTTCGATGCGGCTCTGCAGGAACTGGCGACATTGCTGCACCGCATTGCGCTCGCGCAGACCGTGCCGCAGGCGATTGCCGACGACGAGCCGGAGCGGGCGCGTCTGCTGGAACTGGCGCAGGCGTTCACGCCGGAAGATACGCAGCTGTTCTACCAGATCGCCATCCACGGGCGCGATGAAATCGACTTGGCACCCGACGAATACGCCGGTTTCACAATGACGCTGCTGCGCATGCTGGCTTTTGCGCCTGCCAAGGGCGCATCGCAGCCGGCCATGGCTGCGCCAGCTGTTGTGCGTCCCGCTGCCTCGGCCGGAGGATCCGGGCAGTCTGCGGCAGAACCCGCCCCAGCCCGCCGGGCTCCGGGGGATACGGGCATGCCGGACTGGGGGGTGTTGTTGACGCAGTTGAATTTGCAAGGCATGGCGCAACAGTTGGCGAAACACTGCGTGCTGGAAAGTTTTGCGGACGGGCGGATTGCCCTGTGCCTGTCGCAAGAGCACAAACATCTGCAATCCAGCAAGAATGCCATCGACAAACTGCAGGCGGCGCTGAGTGATTATTTCGTCAAACCGGTCAAGCTGAACATTACACTGGGCAAGACTGAAACCGCGACCCCTGCCGTGATGGAGCAGCAGGCCAAACAATTCAGGCAGCAGCAGGCAAGCGACTCGATCGCCCACGATGATTTTGTGCGCGAGGCGCAGGCAGAACTGGATGCGAACCTGATTACGGAATCGGTCAGGCCAATAGAATAATTTCAGGAGGGTGGGAAAATGATGAAGGGCGGATTGGGCAACCTGATGAAGCAGGCCCAGCAGATGCAGCAGAACATGCAGAAGGCGCAGGCCGAATTGGCCACCATCGAAGTGGAAGGCCAGGCCGGCTCCGGCGTGGTCAAGGTGACGATGACCTGCGCGCATGAAGTGCGGCGCGTGTCGCTGGATGACAGCGTGCTGTCCGACGACAAGGAAATGCTGGAAGACCTGATTGTGCTGGCGCTCAACGATGCGATGAAAAAAGCGGAAGATATCTCAAAGCAGCGCATGGGCGGTTTCACCGCCGGCATGGGGCTGCCGCCCGGAATGAAGCTGCCATTCTGATGGAATTTTCCCGGTGACGCCGTCCCGTCTGGAGGAATTGATCGCCGCACTGCGTTGTTTGCCGGGGGTAGGGCCGAAATCCGCACAGCGCATGGCCTACCATCTGCTGCAGCGTGATCGCCCCGGTGCATTGCGCCTGGCGCAATCCCTGGAGCTGGCCGCCAGCAACATCCGGCACTGCAGCAAGTGCAATAATTTTTCCGAACAAGAGGTATGTGCGCTGTGCGCATCGGCCAAGCGCGATGCAAGCCTGCTGTGCGTGGTGGAAATGCCGGCCGACCTGCTGATGATGGAGCAAACGCAGTGCTACCGCGGCATGTATTTCGTGCTGATGGGCCGGCTGTCGCCGCTGGACGGCATCGGCGCGAAAGAGCTGCATTTCGACCGTCTGGTCAGGCGCGTGCAAGAGCAGCCCTGCGAAGTGATCCTCGCGACCAACTTCACCGTGGAGGGCGATGCGACGGCGCATTATCTGGCGAACCTGTTGCAGGCGCAGGGCGTCAAGGTATCGCGCATTGCACGCGGCCTGCCGGTCGGCGGCGAACTGGAGCAGGTGGACAGCGGCACGCTGGCACAGGCCATACTGGAGCGGCGCGAAATATCGATATGAGCGAACAGGGTGAAAAATTACAGAAGGTGCTGGCGCAGGCCGGTTTCGGCTCGCGCCGCCTGATGGAGGAATGGATCGCTGCCGGACGCGTCAGCGTAAACGGCGAGCCGGCCACCCTGGGGATGCGCGTGGTGGAAGGCGATCTGGTGAAGGCGGAGCGCCGCACCATCCGCGTCGGCGCAAAGGAGCGCGCCGTGCGCGTGCTGCTGTACCACAAGCCGGAAGGCGAGATTGTCAGCCGCGACGACCCGGAGAAGCGTACCAGCGTGTTCGACAAATTGCCCAAGCTGCGCGGCCAGAAGTGGACTGCCATCGGGCGGCTGGATTTCAATACCAGCGGCCTTTTGATTTTTACCACTTCCGGAGAATTGGCGAACCGCCTGATGCACCCGCGTTTCGAGGTCGAGCGCGAATACGCGGTGCGCGTGCAGGGAACCATGACGGAAGCGCAGATGGATCAGGCGCTCAGGCAGGGGATCGAGCTGGAAGACGGGCCGGTGAAATTCGAAAAACTTGAGGATGAGGGCGGCGAAGGCTTCAATCACTGGTATCGCGTGATGCTCAAGGAAGGCCGCAATCGCGTGGTGCGTCGCACCTTCGATGCGCTCGGCCTGCCGGTCAGCCGTTTGATGCGCGTGCGCTTCGGCATCATCAATCTGCCACCGCGGTTGAAGCGCGGCATGACGGCCGAGCTGGGCGAGAGCGAGGTGGCGCAGGTGCTGGATTGGGCAGGGATCATCGGTGGCGGCGATGAGCCGCAGCCGGATGCGCCGACTCCTCCCAGAACAGAACGGGTGCAATCCGGGAAAAGCGGACGCCGCCCGGCTGTTGCGGCAGGGACGGTTCGCGGGAGCGGACGGGTGCGCGGCGGGAAAAGTAAAACTGGTGTAAAACCCTGACTATCATTAAAATCCGTAAAATTGCACCCGGTCGATCATCCGGGCCGAAATCCTTGGAAAATAACAGGCAAGCTACTGGAAATCTGAATGGAAGAGCGCGGCAATAAGACCATCATGTGCAGTGTGCTGTTCTTGGATATTGCGGAATATTCCAAGAAATCGGTGTCTGGGCAAATTTCGCTGAAAGACAGGTTTAACAGCTACCTTTCTGCCGCCATCGGCGACGTGCCGATGACCGACCGGATCATTCTCGACACGGGCGACGGTGCGGCGATCAATTTCCTCGGTGATGTCGAAGACGCTTTGAAGGCCGCCCTCGGCCTGCGCGAAAGCATGCTCAACGAGGCGCCCGATATCGACCCTCCGCTGCTGGTGCGGATGGGCATCAACCTCGGTCCGGTCCGCCTGGTGCGGGACATCAACGGCCAGCCCAACATCGTCGGTGACGGCATCAACGTCGCGCAGCGCGTGATGGGTTTTGCGGAAGCCGGCCAGATTCTCGTGTCACGTTCCTACTACGATGCAGTATCGCGCCTTTCCCCGCAGTATGCAGGGATGTTCCACTACCAGGGTTCGCGCACCGACAAGCATGTGCGCGAGCACGAGGTATACGCGATCGGTTATCCGGGCGACAAGCCGGTGCAGCCGGCCGCGGAGAGTGGCGCTGCCGAACAGGAAGCCGGTGTGCCATGGCGTGTCAAGCTCGGTCTGGATGTTGCGGCAAGCAGGCTGGGCGACATGGCGGGAGGATTTGCAGAAAAATTCAGGCAGGCAGCCCCCAAACAGCGCGCCTTGTATGCGGCTGTTGCCGCCATCCCGCTGCTGCTGATCGGCGCGCTGCTGCTGAAACCGTCGCACAATGGGGAAGTGCCCGCCTTGCCCGCCGAACAACCGCATACGGCAGATGTCAGCCAGCCGGCCGTTCCTGTCGCGCCTCACACAGAAAGCAAGGCGGCGGAGACGCCTGGCGCACGCGTTGCCGTCAAACCGGATGCAAAAAAGCCTGCCGAAGCCAAGGCAGACGTCAAGAAGGCGACCGGCCAGACCAGCCAACCGGCGGCACAGCCCAAGCCCAAGGCTGCCGAACCAACCGACAAGAAGGCAGCCGACAAAAAGACCTGGCTTGAAACCTTCAAGGATAGTGCCGAACAAGGCGCAGAGGCACGCATCTCCGTCAGCTGCAAGGAAGGAACACAGTTGTTCGTGGATGGCGCGGATAAAGGCAAGGTGACTGGAAAGGGCTTGACCGTAGCGGTTCCGCCGGGCAAACACACGGTGATTGTGAGTTCTGCAAGCGGCATTCTCCACACGCAGAGTGTCGATGTGGACCCGGGCAAGACGGCGCATATCAGGCCGAAATTCTGTGATTAGCGAGACTTTCCTGAGACAGGATTCATGCGGATGAATATCGCAATTAAAAATTCATTGGGATGGTTGCCATGATCAGCCAGATAGGGCGCTACGAGGTGCTCGGCGAGCTCGGTCAGGGCGCGATGGGCATCGTCTACAAGGCCAAGGATCCGCTGATCGACCGCGTGGTTGCGATCAAGACGATCAACCTCGGGCTCGCGCTGGACGAGAAGGAAGAATACGAAGGCCGCTTCTACCAGGAAGCCAAGGCGGCCGGGCGGCTCAACCACCCGAACATCGTGACCATTTACGACGTGGGCAAGAGCGGCGACGTGGCTTACATCGCCATGGAATTCCTGCAAGGGCGCGAGTTGCGCGACATCATGAACGACAGCGGGCTGTTGCCGGTCGATCAGGTGCTGGATATCGTCGCACAGGTGGCGCAGGGACTGGCCTATGCGCACGAGCATGACATCGTGCACCGCGACGTCAAGCCTTCGAACATCATGGTGGTGCGCGACGGGCACGTGAAAATTACCGACTTCGGCATTGCGCGCATGGCTTCCTCGGCGGTGCGCACCCAGACCGGCATGGTGCTGGGCTCGCCCAAGTACATGTCGCCGGAGCAGGTGATGGGCAAGGCGATTGACCAGCGTTCGGATATCTTCTCGCTGGGGGTGATGCTCTACGAGATGCTGACCGGGCAAGCGCCGTTCAATGGCGAGAATGTCAACGCCATCATGTACCAGACCCTGAATGCGGTGCCGGCACCGCCTAATACATTGAATCCCGCGGTACCGGAAATGGCCAATTTCATCGTGGCCAAGGCCTTGGCCAAGAAGCTCGCGGATCGCTACCAGAACGCCAAGGATTTTGCCGTCGATTTGCGCGCCTGCCGCGATACCTTGCCTCGTTCCGGTAAAGAGATCGATGTTTCGCCGCACGCCGGTGGCGAGAAGAAATTGCCTGATGTGATCGATATCAGTGCACGCAAGAACATGGATGAAGAAGAGGTAAAGCTGGCGGCGGGTTTGTCGTCGGCCTTCGACTCCGCTGCCGCGACCATGCGGTTGGCCGCGCTGACAGGCAGCAGCGAAGATGTGGACGAATTGGCAAAGACCCTGAAAATCGAGCGCCCGAGCGCGGCGGCAATCAGCCAGGCGGCGCCGTCAGCCAAACCCTCCCGCCCTGTTGCGCGCCCCAGCCCGGTAGAATCGCCCGCCAAATCCGGCGGCAGCAATCTGATGCTGATAGCCGTTGCGATCCTGGTCCTGCTGGGCATCGCCGCAATTCTCATGGCCTGATTTTACGGCCCAAAGATGGCGCTCCAGACTTCGCTGCGCCTTGCCGTGTTGCTGCTGTTATCCCATATGCTGGTCGCCACCGTGGTGTGCCTGACTGCGGTGCCGCCGATAGTCAGGCTGGCGCTGCTCGTGACTATCCTGCTGAGCCTGTTCTACTATCTGGTGCGCGATGCGCTGTTGCTGCTTCCGGGTTCGTGGCGCAAAATTTCGCTCGATCAGGACAGCGTGTCGGTAACCACCCGGGGCGGCTCCACCCTCTCCGGCAAGATCACAGGCGGGACCGCCGTCACTCCCTATTTCGCCGTATTGCGCATCAGGCCGGAGGGCCGTTATTTTCGGGTTTCCCGGACCATCTTCTCGGATATGCTGGGCAAGGATGAATTCCGCGACTTGCGCGTGCGCCTGAGATTTTCCCGGAAGTTGTTTTAAAGATTTTCGGGCGTGAGGATGGTGGGGCGCGGCTCCGCCAGCATGCCCGGATAGTCCTTGCTGAAATGCAGGCCGCGGCTTTCGTGGCGCAGCAGGGCGCTTTGCACGATCAGTTCGGCGTTCATCACCAGGTTGCGCAGCTCCAGCAGGTCCGAGCTGACGTGAAAGTTGGTGTAGTACTCATGGATTTCGTCCTGCAGCAACTGGATGCGGTGCTGCGCGCGCTGCAATCGCTTGTTGGTGCGCACGATACCTACATAGTCCCACATGAAGTGGCGCAATTCCGCCCAGTTGTGCGAGATGACGATCTGCTCGTCCGCATCCGTCACGCGGCTTTCGTCCCATGCGGGCAGGGGCGGCGGCGCCTCGTGCGGTTTGCCCAGGATATCGCGGACCGCGGCATCCGCGAACACCAGGCATTCCAGCAGGGAATTGCTGGCCAGCCGGTTGGCCCCGTGCAGCCCGGTGCAGGCGGTTTCTCCCACCGCATACAGGTTCTCCATATCGGTACGTGCGTTCAGGTCGGTGACGACCCCGCCGCAGGTGTAGTGCGCCGCGGGAACCACCGGGATCGGTTCCTTGCTGATGTTGATGCCCAGGCTGAGGCAGCGCGCGTAGATGGTCGGGAAATGTTCCTGCAGGAATTCGACCGACTGGTGCGAGATATCCAGATAGACGCAATCCAGTCCGCGCTTCTTCATCTCGAAGTCGATCGCACGCGCCACCACGTCGCGCGGGGCGAGTTCGGCGCGCTCATCATGCCAAGGCATGAAACGCGTGCCGTCGGGCAGCTTCAGGATGCCGCCTTCGCCGCGCACCGCCTCGCTGATCAGGAAGGATTTCGCGTGCGGGTGGTACAAACAGGTCGGATGGAACTGGATGAACTCCATGTTGGCCACGCGGCAACCGGCGCGCCAGGCCATCGCGATGCCGTCGCCGGTCGCCGTGTCGGGGTTGGTGGTGTAGAGGTAGACCTTGCCGGTGCCGCCGGTCGCCAGGATGGTGTCCCGGGCGGCGATGGTGACGACCTCGTCGCTCAGGCTGTTCAGGGCGTATGCGCCATAGCAGCGATTGTCCGGCAGGCCGAGTTTCCGGCCGGTGATCAGGTCGACCGACAGGTGGTTTTCCAGCACCGTGATGTTCGGGTGCTTCAGCACACGCGCGGCAAGCGTTTCCTGCACCGCATGGCCGGTTGCATCCGCCGCATGGATGATGCGCCGGCGGCTGTGCCCGCCTTCTCGGGTGAGGTGGTAGCCCGTGCCGCTGGAGCTGTCCCTGGTGAACGGCACGCCCTGATCAATCAGCCAGTCGATGGCGGCCTTGCCGTGCTCGACGACATAGCGCGTGACATCTTCATCGCACAGGCCGGCGCCGGCGGTGAGGGTGTCCTGGATATGCGCATCCAGCGTATCGTCGGCGGACAGCACGGCGGCAATGCCGCCCTGCGCCTGGCCGCTCGCGCCGTCCAGCAGGGATTTCTTGGTAATCAGCCCGACTTTCCGGTGATCGGCCAGCTTGATGGCCAGCGCCAGCCCCGCCAGGCCGCTGCCGATAATCAGTGTGTCAAATCGCAGCAATTGGAATCCCGATTTATTTACCCGGATAGAACTATAGCAGACCGAGGGCAAGGAACGGTTCCGTCCCCTCGGCCGCAATGAATGGGAACTTATTCCCTGTTATCGGGTCGGATTTTGCGCATAATAAAGCGGGCTAACGCGCGCGGGGCGAAGCGGTTATACTTGCCTCCGCAAAAGGCGCGACAGTCACGATAACAACTTGGAAAAGTCAGGGATGGCAGACCGGGAAATCGATCAGCAGTTGGTGGAGCGCGTCCAGCGCGGTGACAAGCATGCCTTTGATTTGCTGGTATCCAAGTACCAGCGCAAGCTCGGGCGGCTCATTTCCCGCTTCGTGCGGGACCCGGCAGAAGCCGAGGATGTCACGCAGGATGCCTTTATCAAGGCGTACCGCGCCCTGCCGGGGTTCCGCGGCGAGAGCGCTTTTTATACCTGGCTGTACCGCATCGGCATCAATACGGCAAAAAATCATCTGCTGGCGAACAAGCGGCGTGCGCCGACCAGCACGCCGTTCGATGCGGAAGAGGCCGAGTCGTTCGAGGAAGGCGGCCTGCTGCATGAGGTCAGTACGCCGGAAAATGAACTCATGAGCAAACAGGTTGTCGATGTCGTGCAGACTTCGTTGCAGCAATTGCCGGAGGATTTGCGCAGCGCGCTGACGCTGCGCGAGATCGAGGGTCTGAGTTATGAGGAAATCGCCAGTGTGATGAATTGCCCGATCGGCACGGTGCGGTCGAGAATCTTCAGGGCGCGCGAGGCGGTGGCAGAGAATCTGCGCCCGCTGTTGGAAACCAGCAAGGGTAAGAGGTGGTAGACATGAAACAGGAAATTTCTGCATTGATGGACGGCGAGTTGTTCGAGGACGAGGCGGAAGATTTGTTCGACCGGATCAAACAGGATTCTGATGCGCACAGGGATTGGGCGGTTTATCATCTGATCGGTGATGTGCTGCGCCAGCCGGAGCATATCCATTGCGACCTGGGTGCGAAGGTGCGCGAGCGCATGCAGGATGAACCCACCGTTCTGGCGCCGCGTAGCCGGGCGGTAAAACAGAAAATGCGTGCGGTTGCGCTGTCGGCGGCGGCCTCGCTGGCGGCAGTCGGAGCGGTGGTCTGGATGTCGTTGCAGATCAGCCCGGAATCCGCGCCGCAGATGGCGATGCAGCAGCCTGCCTTGCGCCCGGTCAGTGCGCAGATTCAGCCCAAGTCCAATGACTATTTGATGGCGCACCAGGAGTTTTCCCCAAGCATCGACATGAATGGCGGCGCCTCCTATATCCGCACCGTTTCCTACAGCAGCGATGAAAAATAACACCGGGGCCGGGACAGCGATGAGGATATGCATTGCGCTTTGCGGACTGCTGCTGGTCGCCGCCAATACCCATGCGGGAGAGCGGGAGGTCAGCCTCGACTGGCTGAAGACCGTCGCTTTCGCAGCCCACCAGACCGACTACAGCGGGGTGTTTGTTTACCAGTATGACAACCGCGTCGAGACTTCGCGCATCACCCATGTCGTCGAACCGGACAGCGAATATGAAAAGCTGGAGAGCCTGGATGGGCCCAGGCGCGAAATCATCCGCCACCACGGGCAGGTCTGGTGTTACATCAGCCACAAGATGGTGCAGGTGGACAGCCAGCAGGGGCGTAGCAGGTTTCCGTCCCTGCTGCCCGAGCAGTTGTCATCGCTGAGTGCGAACTATCAGGCCCGGGAGGCCGGAGTGGAACGGGTGGCCGGGCACAACACCCATGTCATCCTGTTCCAGCCCATGGATAACCTGCGTTACGCGCACAAAATCTGGGCGCACACCGATTCCGGCCTGCTCCTGAAGGCGGCCGTCTTGGGCGATAAAAACAAGGTGATCGAGCAATATACCTTTACCCAATTGCAAATCGGCGGAAACATCGACCGCTCCTGGATCGGCGCACAGGACTCTGCAGGGCGCGGCGTGGGCGTAGCGCCGGAAACCGCCAAGGGGGGCACCGCCATCAATAGCGGCTGGGTGGTGGATGCGCTACCGGCCGGCTTCAGGAAAACGAAGGAGATCCAGCGGCCTATGCGCGGCAAGCATGCCCCCGTGACGCAGATGGTGTTTTCCGACGGATTAAGCGCGATTTCCATCTTCATCGAGCCTAATGATGAAGACGAAGACGACAGGAATGGTTTGACCAGCCGCGGTGCGGTGAATCTGCATCACAAAGTGCTGGATAAGAATTTAATTACCGTGGTCGGCGAAGTTCCGCCACGCACGGTGATGCAGGTGCTCGACTCGGTGCGTTACAACGGTAAATAGCCCGAGGTGCGAAGAGGGGCGATCGGCAGTTTCTGATTTTTTTAATATAAGGAAAATTTATGCTAAAAAAATTGCTTGGTTTTATTGCGCTGGCTGCGGGGATTGCCTTGGGGGCATCGGCATACGCCAAGGAATTGCCGGATTTCACCGATCTGGTGGAAAAGCAGGGGCCGGCGGTGGTCAACATCAGCACCACGCAAATCATCCGCAACGCCCAGGGATTCCACAATATTCCCGAAGGCGATCCTTTCCATGAATTTTTCCGCCGCTTTGCCCCGCAGATGCCGCGTGAGCAGGAGTCGCAATCGCTGGGTTCGGGTTTCATCATCAGCGCAGATGGCTACATCATGACCAACGCGCACGTGGTGGACAGCGCCGAAAAGATCACCGTACGCCTCACCGACAAGCGCGAGTTCCGCGCCAAGGTCATCGGCGCGGACAAACGCACCGATGTGGCCCTGCTGAAGATTGAAGCGACCGGGCTGCCGAAAATTACCGTCGGCGATCCGAATAAACTGAGAGTGGGCGAATGGGTGGTTGCCATCGGCTCGCCGTTCGGCTTTGACAGCAGCGTGACGGCGGGCATTGTCAGCGCCAAAGGGCGCTCCCTGCCGCAGGATAATTTCGTGCCGTTCATCCAGACCGATGTGGCGATCAACCCCGGCAATTCCGGCGGGCCGCTGTTCAACATGAACGGCGAAGTGGTTGGCATCAATTCTCAGATATATACCCGTTCCGGCGGCTCGATGGGCTTGTCCTTCGCCATTCCGATCGACGTGGCGACGCAGGTGACCGAACAATTACGCACCAGCGGCAAGGTGACGCGCGGGCGCATCGGGGTATCGATCCAGGAACTGACGCGCGAACTGGCCGAGTCGTTCGGCCTGAGCAAGCCGGCCGGTGCGCTGATCAGTAGCGTGGAAAAAAACGGTCCGGCGGACAAGGCGGGCATCGAAGCCAGCGACGTGATCCTCAAGTTCGACGGCAAGCCAGTGAACAGCTCCAGTGATTTGCCGCGCATGGTGGCCGCCACCAAACCCGGCAGCAAGGTGACGGTCGAGCTGTGGCGCAAGGGCGCGTCCAAACAGGTCACCGTGGAGGTCGCGGAAATGCCGGAAGACGGCAAGCTGGCGCGCGCCGCGAAGAAGCTCGCCGACGATGTAGCCGAGGCGATCTCGCGCCTGGGCATTGCGGTCAGCGAACTGAGCAAGGAGCAACTGGATGAGTTGCAGATCAACGGCGGGCTGCTGGTGGAAGAGGTCAAGGGCTCGGCCGCGCGTGCCGCCGGGCTGCAGCACGGCGACGTGCTGCTGGCCATCGGCAACATCCCGATCCGCTCGCTGGGCCAGTTCAACGAGATACTCAAGCAGGTTCCCAAGGGGAAAAATGTCGCCTTGCTGGTGCGGCGCGACGATGCCGCCTCGTATGTGGCGATCCGCCTGGACGAGAAATAACACAACCCTGCGTACTCCGCCCGAATCGGCTAGAATTCGCGCTTTGCGAATCAGTCGGTTCAGGCGTTTTATTTAGGCACTCATGCAGTTAATCCGCAATTTCTCCATCATCGCCCATATCGACCACGGCAAGTCCACGCTGGCAGACCGCATCATTCAACTGTGCGGCGGGCTGTCCGACCGCGAAATGGAGGCGCAGGTGCTCGACTCCATGGATCTGGAGCGCGAGCGCGGCATCACCATCAAGGCGCAGACCGCCGCGCTGCAATACCGGGCGCACGACGGGCAGGTGTACAACCTCAATCTGATCGACACGCCGGGGCATGTGGATTTTTCCTACGAAGTATCGCGCTCGCTGTCCGCCTGCGAAGGCGCGCTGCTGGTGGTGGACGCCTCGCAGGGTGTGGAGGCGCAGACCGTGGCAAACTGCTACACCGCGCTGGATCTGGGCGTGGAAGTGGTGCCGGTGCTGAACAAGATCGACCTGCCGTCCGCCAACCCGGACAACGCCATCGAGGAAATCGAGGAAGTGATCGGTATCGATGCACACGATGCGGTGCGTTGCTCGGCCAAGACCGGCGAAGGCGTGCGGGACGTGCTGGAAGCGTTGATTGCCAGGGTGCCTGCGCCGCAAGGCGATCCGGATGCGCCTCTGCAGGCGCTGATCATCGACTCATGGTTCGACAACTACGTCGGCGTGGTGATGCTGGTGCGGGTGGTGAACGGCACGCTCAGGCCCAAGGAAAAAATCCTGCTGATGGCCACTGGTGCGCAGCAACTGACCGAGCACATCGGCGTGTTTACGCCCAAGTCGCAGAACCGCGAAACGCTCACGGCCGGGCAGGTGGGCTTCGTGATTGCCGGCATCAAGGAGCTGAAAGCGGCCAAGGTCGGCGATACCATCACCCATCAGGCCAGGCCTGCACAGCAGCCGCTGCCGGGCTTCAAGGAAATCCAGCCGCAGGTGTTTGCCGGATTGTTCCCGGTGGAATCGAACCAGTACGAAGCGCTACGCGACTCACTGGAAAAGCTCAAGCTGAACGATGCCGCGTTGCGCTACGAGCCGGAGGTATCGCAGGCGCTGGGCTTCGGCTTCCGCTGCGGTTTCCTCGGCCTGCTGCATATGGAAATCGTGCAGGAGCGGCTGGAGCGCGAATTCGACATGGACCTGATCACCACGGCACCGACGGTGATCTACGAAGTGGTGTTGCGCGACGGCACGGTGCTGATGGTGGACAACCCGTCCAAGATGCCCGACCCGTCTAAAATCGAGGAAATCCGTGAGCCGATTGTCACGGTCAACCTGTATATGCCGCAGGAATACGTCGGTTCGGTGATTACGCTGTGCACCCAGAAACGCGGCGTGCAGATCAACATGAGCTATCACGGCAAGCAGGTGATGCTGGTGTATGAAATGCCGATGGCGGAGATCGTGCTCGACTTCTTCGATAAGCTGAAATCGGTGTCGCGCGGTTATGCGTCGATGGATTACGAGTTCAAGGAATACCGCGCGGCGGACGTGGTCAAGGTGGACATGCTGATCAACGGCGACAAGGTGGATGCGCTAGCAGTGATCGTACACCGCGCCAACAGCCAGTACCGCGGACGCGAGGTGGCGGCCAAGATGCGCGAACTGATCCCGCGCCAGATGTATGATGTGGCGATCCAGGCGACCATCGGATCGAACATCATCGCGCGCGAAAACGTCAAGGCGCTGCGCAAGAACGTGCTGGCCAAATGCTACGGTGGTGACATTTCGCGCAAGAAGAAGCTGCTGGAAAAACAGAAGGCTGGCAAGAAGCGCATGAAACAGGTGGGTAGCGTGGAAATTCCGCAGGAGGCGTTCCTGGCGATTCTGCGTGTGGATGAATAGGAAGAATAATGGATTTCGCACTGGTTCTGTTTATATTGCTGCTGGTCACCGGCGGGGTCTGGCTGCTGGATCGCTTTGTGCTGGCGGCAAAGCGCGGCAGCGAAGCCGCCGAACCCTGGTGGATTGAATACGCCAAGAGCTTCTTTCCGGTGATCCTGATCGTATTTTTCATCCGCTCCTTCCTCGTCGAGCCGTTCAAGATACCTTCCGGCTCGATGATACCGACCCTGCAGGTGGGTGACTTCATTCTGGTGAACAAATTCACCTACGGCATCCGCCTGCCCATCGTCAACAAAAAACTGGTGCAGGTCAACGATCCGCAGCGCGGCGACGTGATGGTGTTCCACTATCCGGAAAACCCCTCGCTGGATTACATCAAGCGCGTGGTGGCGCTCCCCGGTGATACGGTCGAGTATCGCAGCAAGCGGCTCTGGATCAACGGCGTCGAGCAAACACAGCGGCCGGACGGCGATTACAATTACGTTGAGACCGGCCTTAATTTTGTGCATACTGAAAAGCGCCTCGAAATGCTGGGCGGGCGCCAGCATGCTGTGCTGGTGAACCCCGAGCTGCCGACGCTGCATCTGGGATCGGTAGCCGAGTTCAAGGGGCGCGAGAATTGCCGCTACGACAACGAGATGGTGCGCTGCAAGGTGCCGGATGGGCATTACTTCATGCTCGGCGATAATCGCGACAACAGCCGCGATAGTCGCTACTGGGGGTTCGTGCCGGACAATCAGATCGTCGGCAAGGCGTTTTTTATCTGGATGAATTTTTCCGATCTGAAGCGGATCGGCCTGTCAATCAACTGAGCCAAAGAGCAACAAGTCAAAGGGGGAGAGCGACATGAACAAGGCAATGCCGGCAAGACAACGTGGGTTGACCTTTTCCGGGTTTATTTTCGGGGCATTCATCCTGGTGCTGGCCAGCATCGGGGGGTTGAAGCTCATCCCGGCCTATATGGAGGAGGCAAAAATCAGCAACCTGTTTACCGTGATCGCCAATGACCCGGAAATGCAGAAGGCCAGCCCGCGCGACATCCGCATGTCCTTTGCAAAGCGCGCCTCGATCGACAACATCACAGTTATCACGCCGGAAGACATCGAAATCAACAGCAGCGGCAGCCGTATGGTGTTGAGCGCCAGCTATGCCGTCAAGATACCGCTGGTCGCCAACGTCAGCCTGTACTTGGAATTCAGCCCGACTGGTGCCAAATAAACAAAGCAGCGCGCTATGCAGGCAACTGGGGCATGTCTTTGCACAGCCCCAGTTGCTGCAGCACGCCTTGACCCACCGCAGCTACGCACCGGAGCATAACGAACGCCTGGAATTCCTGGGCGACAGCGTGCTGGGCTGCGTCATTGCAAAATACCTGTATGACAACTACCCGCAGCTGAGCGAGGGCGAGCTGTCGCGGCTGCGCTCCAACTTGGTCAGGGAAGACACGCTGGCGGTACTTGCGCAGCAACTCGGTCTGGGCAGCCAATTGCGGCTGGGCGAAGGTGAGCGCAAGAGCGGCGGCTTTCGCCGCCCTTCCATCCTGGCGGATGCGATGGAGGCGCTGTTCGGCGCGGTGTTGCTTGACGGCGGTTATACCGCCGCCGAAAAAGCCGTGCTGGGCCTGTATGTGCCTTATCTCGCGAAAGTCGATGTGCAGACGCTGGGCAAGGACGCCAAGACCCTGCTGCAGGAATACCTGCAAGGAAAACGCATTGCTTTGCCAACCTACACCATCCTTGCCACCGGCGGCCAGGCGCACGAGCAATCCTTCGAGGTGGAGTGTGCCATCCCTTCGCTGAAAATCGCCACGCGCGGCGCAGGTGGCAGCCGCCGCAGCGCCGAACAACAGGCGGCGCAGGCCGCCTACCAACAGATAACCAAGACAACATGACCGAACAAGACTCTGCGGGCACCCACGCTACGGATAGCACGCCCGAACCATTCCGCAGCGGCTTCATCGCCATCGTCGGCCGGCCCAATGTGGGCAAGTCCACGCTGCTCAATCACCTGATCGGGCAGAAGATCAGCATCACCTCGCGCAAGGCACAGACCACGCGCCACCGCATCCACGGCATCCTCACCGACGAGCATGCGCAATTCGTGTTCGTCGACACGCCGGGGTTCCAGACCAAGCACCTGAACGCGCTGAACCGCGGCATGAACCGCGTTGTCACCAGCAGCCTGCGCGACGTGCAGGTGGTAGTGTTCGTGCTGGAAGCGCTGCGCTACGACGAGCGCGACCGCGAGGTGCTCAAGCTGCTGCCGGACAACCGCCCCGTCGTGCTGGTCATCAACAAGATCGACGAGGTGGAGGACAAGGGACAATTGTTCTCGTTCGCCGAGCGCGTCGCGCAGGATTTCAAGTTCGCCGACATCGTGCCGGTCAGCGCGAAGCAGGGAGCGAAGCTGGACGAACTGCGCGAGGCCTTGCGCCGCCACCTGCCGCCGGGCGAACTGATCTACGACGCGGACGACGTCACCGACCGCAGCGAGCGCTTTCTCGCGGCGGAGCTGCTGCGCGAAAAAGTGTTCCGCTTCACCGGCGAGGAGCTCCCGTACTCGACCAGCGTGGTGATCGAGCAATTCAAGCTCGAAGGCAAGCTGCGCCGCATCCATGCCGCAATTCTTGTGGACAAGGAGGCGCACAAGGCGATGCTGATCGGCAAGAAGGGCGAGAAGCTCAAGGAGATCGCCACGCAGGCGCGCCTCGACATGGAAAAGCTGTTCGACGGCAAGGTGTACCTCGAGGTGTTCGTCAAGCTGCGCAGCGGCTGGGCAGACGACACGCGCGTGCTGCGCTCACTGGGCTACGAATGACCGCAGCCAGCCGGAACAGGCAGCAGGATGAGCCGGCCTTCGTGCTGCACAGCTACCCGTTTCGCGAGACCAGCCTGATTCTCGACGTGTTCAGCCGCAGCCACGGGCGTTTACCCATCATGGCACGCGGCGCGCGGCGGCCCAAGTCCAGCCTGCGTGGCGTGCTGATGAACTTCCAGCCGCTGCTGCTCTCATGGTTCGGCAAGGGCGAGGTGCGCACCCTGCACGGCGCGGAATGGCAGGGCGGCCAGCCCTACCTGCAGGGCACGGCACTGATGTGCGGCTTCTATCTCAACGAGCTGCTGCTCAACCTGCTGGCGCGCGACGACCCACACGAGCAACTGTTCGACTACTATCGCGCGACGCTGTACCGTCTCGCGCACGAAAGCGACCATGCCGCGACGCTGCGCTGTTTCGAGAAGCACCTGCTGCAGGAACTCGGCTATGCGTTGCAACTGACCCATGAAGCGCGCACCGGCGAACCGATAGTCCCGGAAGTCTGCTATCGTTATATTGTTGAGCGCGGCCCGGTGCCGGACGAAGGCGAGTCCGAGGCGGGCCTGCCGATCGCGGGCAAGACGCTGCTCGATATCGCGGTCGACGATTACGTCGATGCGGTTACGGTACAGCAGAGCAAGCAACTGATGCGCATGCTGCTGAACCACTATCTCGGCGGCAAGGCATTGCATACGCGCGAACTCATCAAGGACCTACAGAAACTATGAAACTTGGACTGAACATCGACCATGTCGCCACCCTGCGCCAGGCGCGCGGGTCGCGCTATCCCAACGTGGTACGTGCCGCGCTGATCTGCGAGGAAGCCGGCGCCGACGCGATCACGCTGCACCTGCGCGAAGATCGCCGCCATATCCAGGATGCAGACGTGGAAATTCTGCGCAGCATGCTGCAAACGCGCATGAACCTCGAGTGCGCGGTCACCGAAGAGATGATCGCGAATGCGCTGCGCATCAAGCCGCACGATCTGTGTCTGGTCCCGGAGCGCCGCGAGGAACTGACCACCGAAGGCGGGCTGGACGTGGTGCGCTACTTCGACGCGGTTAAGGCGGCCTGCGAGCGCTGCGCCGCGGCTGGCATCCGCGTGTCGCTGTTCATCGATCCCGACGGAAAGCAGATCGACGCCGCGCGGCGCATCGGTGCGCCGGTGGTCGAGCTGCACACCGGCCAGTACGCCGAGGCTGACAGCGTGCCGGAGCGCGAACATGAGCTGGAGCGCATCCGCGCCGCGGTAGCGCACGCCCATGCACAGGGCCTGCAGGTGAACGCCGGGCACGGCCTGCACTACCACAACGTGCAGCCTATCGTCGCGATCCCCCATATCGCCGAGCTCAACATCGGCCACGCGATCGTCTCCGAAGCGCTGTTTATCGGGCTGGATGCGGCGGTGCGCAAGATGAAGGCGCTGCTCGCTCAAGCATGATATTTGGCATCGGCACCGACATCGTCGAAATTTCCCGCATCGAGGCGATCTGGGCGCGCTACGGCGAGCGCTTCGCAGGGCGCATTTTGAGCGAGAGCGAACTGGCGGAGCTGCGCGGGCAGGCCGCTCCCGCGAGATTCCTCGCCAAGCGCTTCGCCGCCAAGGAGGCGTTTGCCAAGGCGGCTGGCAGCGGCATGCGCCCTCCCGTGAGCTTTCATCGTATCGGCGTCACGCACGACGGCCTCGGTAAGCCGGTGTTGCAGTTCGACGAGACCTTGCGCGCTTATCTGGCCCAGTTGGGTGTCAACAGGCACCATGTTTCGATCAGCGACGAGAGGGGGATGGTGGTGACGTTTGTGGTGCTGGAGAGCGTGTAGCCGGTCGGGTTACGGCCTGCGGCCTGACCCGACCTGCAACTACGCCTTATAGGGTTGCGCCGCGAGCCTTACGCAGTTAAGGATGGCCTAAAATTTCTTTTTGCTGAGCTAAATACACTTCATTGCTGATTAGGCCAGAATCATGGAGTTTTTTAGCTTCCTTAAGTTTTTCTTCTTTTGTTTGAATGGTTGCTGCCGCAGTCTTGGAAGATGAATCTTGTCGAGATTCGTTGCTGGAAATTGCAGGCGATTCTTTTTCCATTACGATAGTAATATCTGCAGGGTAGGCGTACATAGCGCCAGTTATCATGTCAGTAATGCCAAAATCAAGCATCACTCCTGTAACGCCGGCTGTTGTTGCGCCGCTAACTATCCTAGTCGTTTTTTGTGGGTAACCTGGGGCCGAGCACTGGACTATTATGTCGTCCTTGTCTTTGTGAACCAAGATGGTATTTGAACTCGAACTTACGGAGCCTAACTCACCATCACCCGTCCGGCTCAAAATGCATTTTGCTTCTTTGGGCTCAAGCTTAAAAGATAAGGTCTGCGAGGTACCTTGGGTTACAGATGCACAGCCTGTCAGGCCAATAATAAAAACGGGCAAAAGAATAATACGCATGCAAATTTCCTCTCCAATTGGAATGAATGTGAATAAATAGGGATCATCCTTTTCCCTCCTGACTACGATTGCAGTGTCCTACCATATCTAGCAATAAACAATATGCCGAGCGGCATATACACTTTTCTCTGGAGTTATGGTAAGTGGCGCTGCTTTCTAGTGAATCCCCCGTATAATCCGCCACATTTTGAATTGACCGAGTGGGAGCAGATATGGGCTTAGGGCCGGTGATGCTGGATGTGGCGGGCAAGGCGCTGGCGGCGGAGGACGAGGCGCGGCTCAGGCATCCGCTGGTCGGCGGGGTGATCCTGTTTGCGCGCAACTACGAGTCGCCGGGGCAGTTGGCCGAGCTGACCGCGGCGATCCACGCGCTGCGCACGCCGCCGCTGCTGATTGCGGTCGATCACGAGGGCGGGCGGGTGCAGCGCTTCCGCGAGGGTTTCACGAAGATTCCCGCGATGCGCGAGCTTGGCAAAATCTGGGATGCGCATCCGCAGCGCGCGCGGCACCTCGCGCAGCAGGCGGGCTATGTGCTCGCGGCGGAGTTGCGCGCGTGCGGCGTGGACTTCAGCTTCACGCCGGTGCTGGACGTGGATTACGGGCAGAGCAGCGTGATCGGCGATCGCGCCTTCCACAGCGACCCGCAGGCGATTGCCGAGCTGGCGCACAGCCTGCTGCTTGGCCTCAAGCACGGCGGCATGCACACGGTCGGCAAGCATTTCCCCGGCCACGGTTACGTGCAGGCCGACTCGCATCTGGAGATTCCGGTGGACGAGCGCGAGTTCGTCGATATCGAGATGTGCGACTTGGTGCCGTTCCGGCGCATGGTGGATTACGGCCTGAGCGCGGTGATGCCCGCGCATGTCATCTATCCCAGGGTGGACAGCCGTCCGGCGGGGTTTTCGCCGATCTGGCTCAAGCATGTGCTGCGCGGCCTGCTCGGTTTCGAGGGTGTCATCTTCAGTGACGACCTCTCCATGGAGGGCGCGACGGTCGCGGGCGGCATCGTGCAGCGCGCCGAGGCCGCGCTGAACGCGGGTTGCGACATGGTGCTGGTATGCAACAAGCCGGAATCGGCGGACGAGCTGCTGCAGGGGCTGCGCTGGGAGATGTCCGCCGTCAGCCGTGCGCGCCTCGCGCAGATGCGCGGCCGCGCGCATCCCGAATCGCTGGCGCAGCTGCACGAGCAGCATGCCTTCCTCAAGGCGCTCGACGAGGTCGCAGCCATCGGCATAGGCAACGCGGAACTGCCGCTGGCGTGATGCCGCCCCGCTTGAGATAATTCCCCGCATGACTTTCTGGTGGATAGAGCATGAGTGAATTACAGGCAGCCCTGCTGGCTATCGGCGCCGGCGTGATCGTCGCGGTGTATGTCTTCGGCTGGTGGCAGCAGCGCAAGTACCGGCGCAAGTTCGGCGCGGCATTCAAGGCGAGCCATGCGGACGCACTGTATCAGGAAAGCGCCGCCAGACCTGTGGAGCATATTCTGGAACCATTGGCCGGAGAGGCGCCGGTCGATGTGGCCGAAGAGGCCGCTCCTGCCGCAGAGATACCTGCCGCCACGCTGCTGGACGGCTCATGCGCCCTGCTGGAGGTGCGCAGCGATTTCATCATCGAATTGCACCTGGCCGAGCCCGGCCCGGCCACTGTGCTGCACGGGCTGTGGCAGCGCAAGTTCGATTTCGGCAAGCCGGTGCAGGTGTGCGGGCTGACCCTGACCAGCCGATGGGAACGCGCTATCGCCGAGAGCCAGACCCTGTATTCGCGCTTTCGCATCGCGCTGCAGCTGGCGGATCGCGGCGGCGCGATCAGTGCGGCGAAGCTCGCGGATTTTCGCGACCTGGTGCTCGGCGTCGCCAAGCAGATCAAGGCCGATACGGCCGTTCCGGATGTCGACGAGACGCACCACCGTGCGGTCGAACTGGATGTGTTCTGCGCCGACGTGGACCAGATGGTCGGGATCAACCTCGTGCCGCCCGGCGAGCGTATGCTGCCCGGCGCGAGGATCGCGCAGGCCGCCGCGCTGCACGGCATGACGCTGGAAGCGGACGGCGCCTTCCATCTGCTGGACGCGCAGGGGCATAGCGCGTTCAGCCTGACCAGCCAGGACAGCAAACAGTTCCAGCACCACATGCTGGAGACCTTCGCCACGCCGGGGCTGACGCTGCTGCTCGACGTACCGCGCGTGAGGAATCCGACCGTGCAATTCGACGAAATGGTGCGCGTCGCACACGAACTCGCGAGGGAGTTGCAGGCCAACCTGGTGGACGATCACCGCGTGGTGCTGAGCGACAACGGGCTGGCGCGCATCCGCGCGCAGATCGCCGCGGTCGAGGCGAAGATGGTCGAGAACGGCATCGCGCCGGGCAGCGGGCAGGCGCGCCGGCTTTTCACCTGATGGATGTCGCTGCACGCATCGCCCAATTGCGCGCCGAGGTCGAGCGGCACAATCACGCCTACTACGTGCTCGATGCGCCGATTATTCCCGATGCGGAATACGACCGGCTGTTCCGCGAACTGCAAACCTTCGAAGCACAGTACCCCGGACTTCTTACTCCCGATTCGCCGACGCGCCGCGTCGGCGGCAAGCCGCTCGATGCGTTCGCGCCGGTGAAGCACGCCGTGCCGATGCTCTCAATTCGCACCGAGACCGACATCAGCGATGCGGGCGCAATCGCTTTCGATGCACGGGTGCGCAAGGAACTCGGGCTGGGTGAGAACGATGCGCCGGTCGAATATTCCTGCGAACTGAAATTCGACGGCCTCGCGATCAATCTGCGCTACGAGCGCGGCGTGCTGGTGCAGGCCGCGACGCGCGGCGACGGCGAGACCGGCGAGGACGTCACGCAGAACGTGCGCACCATCCACTGTATCCCTCTGCATCTCAAGGGTTGCGAGGCCGAGGTGCTGGAAGTGCGCGGCGAGGTGTACATGAGTCGCCGCGATTTCGAGCGCTACAACGAGAAGCAGCGCGCGCAGGGGCTGACTACGCTGGTGAATCCGCGCAACGGCGCGGCGGGCAGCATCCGCCAGCTCGACCCGGCGCTCGCCGCGAAGCGTCCGCTGTCATTCTTCGCCTACGGCCTCGGCGAGGCACAAGGCTGGGCGCTGCCTGCGACGCATGGCGCGGTGCTCGATGCGCTCGCGAGGATGGGCGTGCCGGTCAGCGATGAACGCGCGGTGGTGTATGGTGCAAAGGGCTTGGTGGACTTTCATCAACGCGTCGCGGCCAAGCGCGACAACCTGCCGTTCGATATCGACGGCGTGGTGTACAAGGTCAACCGCCTCGCGCTGCAGGCCGAACTCGGCTTCGTCTCGCGCGAGCCGCGCTGGGCCTGCGCGCACAAGTATCCTGCCGAGGAACAGATGACCGTAGTGCGCGACATCGACATCCAGGTCGGGCGCACCGGCAAGCTCACGCCGGTCGCCAAGCTGGAGCCGGTGTTCGTCGGCGGCACGACGGTTTCCAATGCGACGCTGCACAACGAGGATGAGACGCGGCGCAAGGACGTGCGCATCGGCGATACGGTGATCGTGCGCCGTGCGGGCGATGTGATCCCGGAGGTGGTGGGCGTGGTCATCGACCAGCGCCCGGCAAATGCCGGTGAACCATTTGATTTGTTCAAGCGCCTGCACGGCAAATGCCCGGTATGCGGCAGCCGCATCGCGCGTGAGGAGGGTGAAGCCGACTGGCACTGCACGGGCGGCCTGTTCTGCCCGGCGCAGCGCAAGCGGGCGTTGCTGCATTTCGCGGGGCGCGGCGCGATGGACATCGAAGGGCTTGGCTACAAGCTGGTCGATCAGTTGGTGGACAGGGGGATCGTGAACACGCCTGCCGATATCTACAAGCTGGGCATGAACGCCGTCGCCAACCTGGAGCGCATGGGCGAGAAGTCTGCACTCAACCTGCTCGATGCTATCGAGCAGAGCAAGCGCACCACGCTGGCGCGCTTCATCTACGCGCTCGGCATTCTCAATGTCGGTGAGGCGACGGCAAAAGACCTGGCGCAGCACTTCGGCTCGTTGGATAATCTGCTCGCCGTCGATGCGGATGGCCTGCAGCAGGTACGTGATGTCGGGCCGGTGGTCGCGCAGAGTATCGTGGATTTTCTGGCGGAGGCGCACAACCGTGAAGTCATCGCGCAGTTGCGCGCCAGCGGTTTGCACTGGCCGGAGCATGAGCGGCGCAAGATGGCGGAGTTGCCCTTCAGCGGCAAGACCTTCGTACTGACCGGCACGCTGGGCAGCATGGCGCGCGACGAGGCCAAGGAAAAACTCGAGGCGCTCGGCGCGAAGGTGGCGGGCTCGGTGTCGAAGAAGACCGATTACGTGGTGGCGGGTGCTGAGGCGGGCGGCAAGCTGGACAAGGCGCGCGAGCTGGGGGTGGCGGTGCTGGATGAGCCGCAGTTTTTGGCGTTATTGGAGAGCACATGAAAAAAATTACCAAGGCGGTGTTCCCCGTCGCCGGCATGGGCAGCCGTTTCCTGCCGGCCACCAAGGCCAGCCCCAAGGAGATGATGCCTATCGTGGACAAGCCGCTGATCCAGTATGCGGTGGAGGAGGCGGTGGCGGCGGGCATCACCGACATGGTGTTCATCACCGGGCGCAACAAGCGCGCGATCGAGGACCATTTCGACAAGGCCTACGAGCTGGAGGCAGAGCTGGAGATGCGCGGCAAGGAGGAGCTGCTGCGCCTGGTGCGCGAGGTGATACCCGCACACATCAACTGCATTTATATCCGCCAGGCCGAGGCGTTGGGTTTGGGGCACGCGGTGCTGTGCGCGCAACCGGTGGTGCAGGACGAGCCGTTTGCGGTGATTCTCGCGGACGACCTGATCGACGGCGACACGCCCATCGTCAGCCAGATGGTGGAGGTGTTCGGGCAGCATCAGTGTTCCATCCTCGGGGTGCAGGACGTGCCGCGCGAGCAGACCCGAAGCTACGGCATCGTCGCGGCCACTCCGCTGGGGCCGGACATCGAAGAGGTGCACTCCATCGTCGAAAAACCCAAACCGGAAGACGCCCCTTCGACGCTGGCCGTAGTGGGGCGCTACATCCTCACGCCGCGCATCTTCCATCACCTGCAACAAGTGCAGGCCGGGGCGGGCGGGGAGATCCAGCTCACCGACGGCATCGCCGCGCTGATGCGCGAAGAGAAGATGCTTGCCTACCGCTTCAAGGGTATCCGCTACGACTGCGGCTCGAAGCTCGGCTATCTGCAGGCGACCGTGGCATTGGGATTGAGGCATCCGGAAGTGCGCGACGAATTTGCAGCTTATCTGGACAGTTTGAAATGACCATCCCGGCTCAGCGCGCCCGCGACATCCTGCAACAGGCCGAATTGCTGTATCCGGCTGAGCAGGTGCAGGCGGCGCTGCACCGGGTTGCGCGGCAGATCAATGCCGCGCTGGCGGAGACGCATCCGCTGGTGCTGTCGGTGATGGGCGGTGCGGTGGTGTTTACCGGGCAGCTGCTGCCGCTGCTCGATTTTCCGCTGGATTTCGATTACGTGCATGCGTCGCGCTACGGCGATGCGACGCAGGGCGGAAAAATATGCTGGAAAGTCGAGCCGTGCGAGAGGGTGCGCGGCCGCACGGTGCTGGTGCTGGACGACATTCTCGATGAAGGCCATACTCTGGATGCGCTGCGCCGGCGCGTGATGGAGCTGGGCGTGGGCAAGTTCTACAGCGCGGTGCTCGCCGACAAGCGGCATGGCAGGGACAAGCCGATCCATGCCGATTTTGTGGGGATAGAGGTGCCGGACAGTTTCGTGTTCGGCTACGGCATGGATATCGAAGGGGCATGGCGCAACCTGCCCGCCATTTATGCAGTGAAGGAGTAAGAGAATGAAAACCTCAAAAAATCGTAGCGAGCGGTTCGAGAGCAAGGCGCGCGGCGCGCAGCGACAGAGACATACCGAGTGGGTAGGCGACGAGCGAGCACCGTGCAACGCCGCTATCAAATCGCGCAGTAGATTTTTGGAGGTTTTCTAATGTTGGCAATCATTGGCGGTCGCGGCCTCACCGAACTCGCGAGCCTGAAAATCACCCACCGTCAGGTTATGCGCACGCCCTACGGCGAGCCTTCCGGCGCGTTCCTGTTCGGCATACTGAACGAGCACGAGGTGATCTTCCTCGCGCGCCACGGCTATGGCCACACCATCCCGCCGCACCTCGTGAACTATCGCGCCAATTTGTGGGCGCTGCGCGAGCAGGGCGTAACCAACGTCATCTCGGTTGCGACGGTGGGCGGCATCCGCGCCGACCTTGCGCCGGGCACCATCGCCGTGCCGGACCAGATCATCGACTACACCCACGGGCGCGATGCCACCTTCTACGATACGCGCGACCAGAACTACGCCAACGCGAATTTCACCCTGCCCTATTGCCCGGAATTGCGCGGCCGCATCCTGCGCGGCGCGGCCATGGTGCAGCAACCCTGCGTGGACGGCGGCGTGTATGCCGCGACGCAGGGGCCGCGCCTCGACAGCATCGCGGAGATCAACCGCTACGAGCGCGACGGCGCGGACATGGTCGGCATGACCGGCATGCCGGAGACCGCGCTGGCGATGGAGCTGGAACTGAATTACGCCATCATCGCCGTGGCCGTGAATTATGCTGCGGGGCGCGGCGACAACCTGCGTGGCGTCAACATGGAGCAGGTCAACGCCACCGCCGGCGCGGCGATGGAGCGGGTGCGCAGCATCCTCGAATGCGTGGTGACATGCAATGGCGATTAGGCCGGTGCTGCGCATGGGCGACGCGCGTCTCTTGAGGCGCGCCGAGCCGGTCCAGAACTTCGGCGAAGAGATGCGCGCCCTGCTGCAGGACATGCGCGACACCATGCAGGCACAGAACGGTGTGGGGCTGGCCGCGCCGCAGATCGGCGTGAACCTGCGCGTGGTGATCTTCGGCGTAGAGAAGAGTTCGCGCTACCCCGAGGCGGAGGCGGTGCCGGAAACCGTGCTCATCAACCCGTCCATCATGGTGCTGGATGAAGCCATCGAGGAAGCATGGGAAGGCTGCCTGAGCCTGCCCGGCCTGCGCGGGCTCGTGCCGCGCTTCCGGGACATCCGCTACAAGGGGTATGATGAACAGGGGGCGCCGGTTGAAAGAACGGCGAGCGGATTCCATGCGCGCGTCATGCAGCACGAGTGCGATCATCTGGATGGGATTCTCTATCCGATGCGCATCCGCGATCTCGGCAAATTCGGCTTCACTGAAGAACTGTTTCCAGGACAGGCATTGCAGGACGAGTAACGAGGTGCCGAGGAGCCCCAGTTAGGGAACCTCTGAATAAGTCCGTTCGCCCTGAGCTTGTCGAAGGGCATGTGAGTTACACATTAATTGATAGTTGCCTCCGTTCATGGTTCGACAAGCTCACCACGAACGGAGGATTTATTCAGAAGTTCCTTAGGTATTTTGTAGTCACGCATTCCACCAACACGGAGGTTCTGTCATGACACACAACCTGTTCAACACCTGCCAGTCCTTCACCCTCGCCAACGGCGAACAGGGCAGGCTGTATTCGCTGCCCGCGCTCGAAGTCGCCAACGTCGGAAAAATCTCGCGCCTGCCGGTGTCGATCCGTATCGTGCTGGAATCGGTGCTGCGCAACTGCGACGGCAAAAAGGTCACCGAGGCGCATGTGCGCGAGCTCGCGAACTGGCAGCCGAACGCGCCGCGCAGCGCGGAAATTCCGTTCGTCGTGGCGCGCATCGTGCTTCAGGATTTTACGGGAGTCCCGCTGCTCGTCGATCTCGCCGCGATGCGCGATGCCGCCGCGAAGCTGGGCAAGGATCCGAAGGTCATCGAGCCGCTGGTGCCGGTTGACCTCGTGGTGGATCACTCGGTGCAGGTGGACTACTACAACCGCCCCGATGCGCTGCGCCTCAACATGGAGATGGAATTCGAGCGTAACGGCGAGCGTTACAAGTTCATGAAGTGGGGCATGCAGGCGTTCGACACCTTCAAGGTCGTGCCGCCCGGCGTCGGCATCGTGCACCAGGTCAACCTCGAATATCTCGCGCGCGGCGTGCAGCACCGGGACGGCGTCTATTACCCCGACACGCTGGTTGGCACCGATTCCCACACCACCATGATCAACGGTATCGGCGTGGTCGGCTGGGGCGTGGGCGGCATCGAGGCGGAGGCCGGCATGCTCGGCCAGCCGGTGTATTTCCTCACGCCCGACGTAGTCGGCGTGCACCTCAAGGGCAGGCTGCGCGAGGGCGTCACCGCGACCGACCTCGTGCTGACCGTCACCGAGCTGCTGCGCAAACAGAAAGTGGTCGGCAAGTTCGTCGAGTTTTTCGGCGCAGGCACGGCGGCGCTCTCCGTGCCGGACCGCGCGACCATCGCCAACATGGCACCCGAGTACGGCGCGACCATGGGCTTCTTCCCGGTGGACGATGTCACAGTGGACTACCTGCGCTACACCGGCCGCACGGGTGAGGAGGTTGAGGCCTTTGCCTCTTACTTCAGGGCGCAGAACCTTTACGGCGTCCCGCAGGAGGGCGAGATCGACTATAGCGGCGTCGTGGAGCTCGACCTCGCGAGCGTCGAGCCGTCGCTCGCCGGGCCGAAGCGGCCGCAGGACCGCGTCGCGCTGTCGAAGATGAAGGAGACCTTCAATGCGCTGTTCAGCAAACCGGTCGCGGAGAGCGGCTTCAACAAGCCCGCTGCCGAGCTCGGCAAGCGCTACGCCACCGGCCTGCCTGAGCGCAGGGCAGGTGTCTGTACCCCGATTGCCGGCGGCGGCCTGCAGGAGGCGGGCAAGGTGCGCAGCGGCAGCGAACTGGAGATGCTCGACGACCACCCCAACCCCGCGCTGCGCTGCGAGACCACGGAGGAGATGCTGACCGAGGTACAGATCGGCCACGGCGACGTGCTGATCGCCGCGATCACCTCCTGCACCAACACCTCCAACCCGAGCGTGCTGCTCGCGGCGGGCCTGCTCGCGAAGAAGGCCGTGGCGAAAGGCCTGCATGTCGCGCCGCACATCAAGACCTCGCTCGCTCCCGGATCGCGCGTCGTGACCGAGTACCTGAGCCGGGCGGGTCTGCTGGAGCCCCTGGCGCAACTCGGCTTCAGCCTCGCGGCCTATGGCTGCACCACCTGCATCGGCAACTCCGGTCCGCTGGACGCGAAGCTCGAAGAGGTCATCGCTGCCAACGACCTGATAGCGGCGGCGGTGCTGTCCGGCAACCGCAACTTCGAGGCGCGCGTGCACGCCAGCATCAAGGCCAACTTCCTTGCCTCGCCGCCGTTGGTGGTGGCCTACGCGATCGCGGGCCGCGCGAACATCGATCTCGACCGCGAACCGCTCAGCACCGGCAAAAATGGTGAGGCGGTATACCTGAAGGACATCTGGCCGAACAGCGCCGAGGTGCAGACGCTGATGAAGCATGCCGCCGATCCGGTCGCCTACCGCAGGCTGTACAGCGACCTGACCCGCGACCTGCCGCTGTGGAACGCGATCCCCGCGCCCGCCGGAAACCAGTACCGCTGGGACGAATCGACCTACATCGCGTGCCCGCCGTTCTTCGAGCAATTCACCATGCATCCCGGCGGCATCACGGAAATCCGCAACGCCAGGGCGCTCGCGATCTTCGGCGACTCGGTCACGACCGACCACATCAGCCCGGCAGGCAGCTTCAAGCCAACCACCCCGGCGGGCCAGTACCTGCAAGGCAAGGGCGTCGCGGCGAAGGACTTCAACAGCTACGGCGCGCGGCGTGGCAACCACGAGGTGATGATGCGCGGCACTTTCGCCAATGTGCGCATCAATAACCTGATGCTGCCGCCGAAGGCCGACGGCAGCCGCGTCGAGGGCGGCCACACGCTGTACTACGGCGAGCAGATGGCGATCTACGATGCGGCGATGAAATATATCGCGGACGGCACGCCGACGCTGATCTTCGCGGGCGAGGAATACGGTACCGGATCGAGCCGCGACTGGGCGGCCAAGGGCACGCAACTGCTCGGCGTGAAGGCGGTCATCGCGAAATCCTACGAGCGCATCCACCGCAGCAACCTGGTTGGCATGGGCGTGCTGCCGTTGCAGTTCAAGGGCGACGCCAGTGTCGCCGCACTCGATCTCAAGGGCGACGAAACCTTCGACCTCGGCGGCATCGACGAGAACACGAGACCGCAGCAGGACGTGATGCTCACCATCATGCGCAACGACGGCACGACGCAGCAGGTGCCGCTGCTGCTGCGCATCGACACGCCGATCGAGGTGGATTACTACCGGCACGGCGGCATCCTGCCGTATGTGCTGCGCGAACTGGTGTCGAAATAGAGACAGTAAACATGTAGGGTGGGCACGTTTTTGTGCCCACGCGGTTCCGTTATTCAGGACAAACAACCATGTCACGTTACCGCCGTGCAACGGCTGCAGGCGCAAGCTATTTTTTCACGGCGGTCGCTTACCGGCGGCAGCCGATCCTGTGCGACGAAGCGATTCGCGATGCATTGCGCACTGCGATTGAAACGGTGCGGATAAAGCGCCCTTTCGCCATCGATGCATGGGTATTGCTGCCAGACCATTTGCATTGCGTGTGGACATTGCCCGAGGGCGATGCCGATTTTTCGACCCGTTGGATGATAATAAAGCGGGCGGTTTCTTTGGTATGCAGAGAAGATTATCGCCGCGCGGACTGGGTGACTGCTTCAAAGCTCAGACACCGCGAATCGACGATCTGGCAACGGCGATTCTGGGAGCATCAAATTCGCGATGATGATGATTTTGCCCGCCATGTCGATTACATTCACTTCAACCCGGTCAGACACGGGCATGCGAAACAGGTAGCCGATTGGCCTTATTCGACATTCCACCGCTATGTGAGTGACGGGGTATATGCGCATGACTGGGCGGGCGAGGTGGATTGCGTGGTGCCGGGATATGATTGACGCTGTCCGCGTGGGCACAGAGTGCCCACCCTACCCTTTGCCTGTACCAAAATAACAATGTAGGGTGGGCATGTTTTTATGCCCACGCGGATTTTTCCCATAGGAGGAAATCATGGCCACCAGAACCGAGCACGATTCCTTCGGCGGCATCGAAGTGCCCGCCGAGCGCCTCTGGGGCGCGCAGACGCAGCGCTCGCTGCGGTACTTCCACATCTCGACCGAGCGCATGCCGCAGGAGCTTATCCTCGCGCTCGCCGCGGTGAAGCGCGCCTGCGCGCTGGTCAATCGCGACCTCGGGCTGCTGGGCGAGGAGAAGACGACCGCCATCGTGCAGGCGGCCGACGAGGTGCTCGCGGGCAAGTATGACCAGGAGTTTCCGCTGTCGGTATGGCAGACCGGCTCGGGCACGCAGTGCAACATGAACATGAACGAGGTGCTCGCCAACCGCGCCTCTGAGTTGCTCGGCGGCACGCGCGGCGCGGGCCGCCTCGTGCATCCCAATGATGAAATCAATCTCGGCCAGTCGTCCAACGATATCTTCCCCACCGCTATGCATGTCGCGGCGGCCAGCGGCATCATCCGCCGGCTGCTTCCGGCGCTGCGCACGCTGCGCACGACGCTGGAGAAAAAATCCGCCGCATTCGGCGACATCGTCAAGATCGGCCGCACCCATCTGCAGGATGCGACACCGCTGACGCTGGGGCAGGAGTTCTCCGGTTATGCGGCGCAACTGCAGCACGCGGAAGCGGCGATCCTCGAAGGGATGACGCCGCTATGCCAGCTGGCCGCCGGCGGCACCGCGGTCGGCACCGGGCTCAACACCCATGCCGAATTCGGCACGCGCGTCGCCACCGAACTGGTGCGCGGCATCGGCCTGCCGTTCCGGAGCGCGCCCAACAAGTTTGCCGCGCTCGCCGCGCACGACGAACTGGTTGCGGCGCACGGTGCGCTCAAGACGCTCGCCGTCGCGCTGATGAAGATCGCCAACGACGTGCGCTGGCTCGCTTCCGGCCCGCGCTCCGGCCTGGGCGAGATCAGCATCCCGGAGAACGAACCGGGCAGCTCGATCATGCCGGGCAAGGTGAACCCGACGCAGTGCGAGGCGCTGACCATGCTGTGCTGCCAGGTGTTGGGCAACGATGTCGCGATCAGCATCGGCGGCGCGTCGGGCAATTTCGAGCTGAATGTATACAAGCCGCTCATAGCGCACAACTTCCTGCAGAGCGTGCGCCTGCTAGCCGACGGCATGCTGAGCTTCGAGGAGCATTGCGTGCGCGGCATCGAGGCCAACGAGGTGCGCATTGCGGAACTACTGGAACGCTCGCTGATGCTGGTGACCGCGCTGGCCCCGCATATCGGCTACGACCGCGCCGCCGAGATCGCCAAACGCGCGCATCGCGATGGTACCTCGCTGAAGCAGGCGGCGCTGGCCTTGGGTTATGTCACTGAAGCCGACTTCGACCGCTGGGTACGTCCGGCGGATATGGTGCATCCCCAAAAAGCATGAGCGGCTGGATTTTCATTCTGATCGCACTGACGCCCGGAATGATGCTGGCCGCGTATGTCGTCGGGCGCAAACGAGTGGAAGCCGCACTGCAGGCGAACGAGGCGCGCTTGCGGGAAATCATCGACATGATTCCGGTGGCGCTGTTCACCAAGGATTCCGCCAGCAGGATTATCTTGATGAACCGCGCCTGTGAAGAGCTATGGGGCATGTCTTTTTCCGAGGTGCAGGGCACCGATGCCAGCCGGTTCTTTCCTCCTGACCAGATGGCGCTTTTCCTCGCAAAGGACCGGGAGGTGTTTGCCAACGGGCATCTGGTCGACTTCGAGGAAATTGCGTGGAGGACCGCGCTGAAGGAGAACCGGGTCATGCATACCCGCAAGAAACCGGTCTTCGATGAGGCGGGCAAGCCGCTATACCTGATCGGGGTGTCTACCGACATCACCGAACGCAAACGGGCGGAAGAGATGATGAGGCGCCACAAGCTGGTCATCGAAACGGCGATGGACGGTTTCTGGATGGTCGATATGGCGGGCAACTTGCGGGGAGCCAACGAGGCCTATGCGAAAATGACCGGCTATACGGTGGACGAGTTGCTGACGATGCATATCAGCCAGCTCGATGTCGGGGAAAAATCCGCAGAAGAGGTTGCTGCGCATGGCAAGAAAATCATCGCGCAGGGCTTCGATCAATTCGAAGCGCGGCACCGCCGCAAGGACGGCCAGGAGATCGATGTCGAGATTTTCGCCAGATTCATGCCGGAAACGCAGACGTTTTTCGCTTTCCTGCGCGACATCACCGAACGCAAACGGGTGGAGCGCGAACTGCGCGAGCTGAACGAGCAACTGGAGGAGCGGGTGGCGCAGCGCACCCTGGAGTTGACGCAGGCCAAGCAGCTGGCCGAATCGGCCAATCGCACCAAGGGCGAGTTTCTTGCCAACATGAGCCACGAGATACGCACGCCGATGAACAGTATCCTCGGGATGGCGAATCTGGCGCTGAATAACGAGGCCGATCCGAAGAGCCGCGAATACCTCGAAAAAATACGGCTGTCCGGTGAGCATCTGCTCGGCATCATCGACGACATTCTCGATTTTTCCAGGCTGGATGCGGGGAAGCTGAAGATCGATGCCGTCGATTTTGATCTGCCCCGTGTGCTGGAGAACATCAACAACCTGGTTGCGGGAAAGGTTGCAGCAAAGGAACTGGAGCTCGTTTTCGATACCGATGACGGCCTGTGTATCAACCTGCGCGGCGATCCGCTGCGGCTCGCTCAGATAGTGGCCAATTATGTCGACAATGCCGTCAAGTTCACCGAAAAAGGCCGGGTCGTCATTCGCACCCGGAAAATCGAGGAGGATGAGACGAGTTGCCTGTTGCGATTCGAGGTGCAGGATAGCGGCATCGGCATGAGCGAGGCGGAGCAAGCCAGATTGTTCCAGCCATTCCAGCAGGTCGATGCTTCCGCCACGCGCCGCTACGGGGGCACCGGCCTTGGCCTGGCTATCTGCAAGCAATTGGCCGGCATGATGCAGGACGGGGAAGTGGGGGTGGAGAGCGCGACAGGGCAGGGCAGCACCTTCTGGTTCAGCGTGCGGCTCGGCAAGACCGGGCAGCCTTGCCGCGCGGGGGGCGAAAACAAGGTGCGCGTGCCGCCGGCCATTTCCGGCGCGCGCGTTCTCCTGGTGGAAAACAACCTCTTCAACCAGCAGGTGGCAAGGGAATTCCTGGTAAACGCCGGAGCCACCGTCTGCGTCGCCCAAAACGGCAAGGAAGCGCTCGACCTTTTGCAGAAGGAAAATTTTGATTGCGTGCTGATGGACCTGCAGATGCCCGTTCTGGACGGCCTTGAGACGACCCGGCTGATCCGCGCCAACCCCGTTTTCGCGAGAATGCCGGTGATTGCCATGACCGCGAGCGTATCGGAGAGGGATCGCGAGCGCTGTCTGGCCGCCGGCATGAACGACTTCATCAGCAAGCCATTCAAGCCCGGCTTGTTCTATGCCGTGATCGCCGGATGCCTTTCGGGGCAGGCGTCAGATTCCGCCATGCAGGCCTCAGCGGCGGTCAAGGCGTCAGGGACAGGCGATCCCGGCGTCATCGACTTCCAGGTGCTGGCAGAATTGACGGGCGGCAGCAAGCTGAAAATGCGTGAGTTCGCCTTCAAATTCATGGCCTCAGTCCGTCGGGACATGGCGGCGGTCGAAGCGGCGCTGGAACGCAAGGATTTTGCAGCTTTGGGTGCGCTGGGGCATCACATCGGGGCGCCGGCCAGGATGGCGGGCGCGACTGGGTTTGCCGACCTGTGCCGGGTGCTGGAGCAGGATTGCAGGAAGGGCGGGAGCATGGAGCATATCCGGGGTATTGTCAGTCAGATGCGCTCGTCGCTGGAGCATGTCGATGAGCAGATAAACAAGGAGTTCCCGCTATCCCCCGATAATCGTTGACAGTGATTTTTGGTTTTTGCCCTTGGTGTGAGAGCACGATTTTGAAAGCAGACCTGCCTATTTTTTCGGTGTTTCCTCTTTCTTCTTGCCGAACAGACCCTCGACCCAGCCCCCGACCTTTGCGCCCATCGAGGTGCCGAATCCCGGGCCCAGGATGGCCGTGCCGACCGCCGCACCCGCCATGGTTGCGCCGGTGGGGTAGAGCAGCGGGCTGTCGAGCGTTCCCGCGACGTTGAGCGGCACGGTGGCGCTGGTGCCCAGCGCCTTGACCTGGGCGTTGATGCGTCCCGACAGTTCCTTCTTCGGGGAAATATCCACGTCGCCGTCGACGGCCAGCGAGCCCGAGGTGATCCTGAGTTGGGTGAAGCGGTAGCCGCCGTGCTCCATGACGAGATGTCCGGATAGTTGCTCGAAGCGGGTTTCTCCGCCGCTTGCTCCCTGTCTGGCCGGATTGCTCGCGGCTTTCTGGATATCCACTCCATAGAGCACGCCGTTCTGGACGTTGAAAAGCGATTCCAGCCGCAAGGCATCCATGAGCCAGTCCGCGGATGCCGCCGACGCGGAGAAGACCGGTTTGGCAGTGAGCTTGCCGCTGACATGGGTGCCGGGCGACAGCATCGAGGCGATTTGCTTCAACTCGAGATGGCCGATGTCGAGACTGCCGTCGAGCCGCAGCCTTTTCTGCCAGTTGATGGTCAGTTTGCCCGCCGCCGTGCCGCCATAGAGCCTGGCGCTCATCTTGTCCAGGCTGATGTCGTTGGGTGTCGCTACTCCATTGATGATCAATTCGTCGAATACGAGCGGCGGCCCGGCCGGCAGCGTCCACGATTTTGCGCTGGCATCAATCAGGTATTTTGAATTCTCGGGTTTGATGGTTGCCTTGAGCTTGCCGTCCCGCGTGGTGATCGATGCGTCCTCCGGCTCTCCCTTGCTGTCGAGGCTTACGCGCGCGTCAAACGGGCCGAAGTTTGCCTTGCCGAACTTGAGCAGGGCGTTGCTGAGGCGGATGTTCTCGACCCGCGCCGGCGGCGGCTCCGGCGGTTTCGCGGTATCCGGCTCGGTCCAGGCCGCAATCTTGCCGATCCCCTCCGGCGTCAGCGCCAGCGAATCGATCTCGATGTCCTTGATGATCTTGGTCGGCTGCAGCAGCGAGAAAAGATCGGGGGTGACCGTCACCCTGCCGAGTCTGATGTCGCCGCTCGTGCCGAGCGTGATGCCGTCGACCGTGACATGCGGCAACGGCAGAGCGGCCAAGCGGATGCTTTTTATCGACACCGGCTCCTTGAGTTGGGCCGAGGCCTCTTTTTCGATCTGCGGGATGTAGTTGTCGAGCGGGATGAGAAACGGCAAGGCCACCGCGACTGCAAGCAGCAGCACGAGTGCGAGCAGGATGCGCTTGAGCCATTTCATGCCGTACTCCTTCCTCAACTTTCATTCTGGGTGTCGCGGGAGGCGGGTGGGGACGCGCAGTCAGGGCGGTGGTGCGTGTCCGGCGCTGAAGGCAACAAGCCTCGCGAGCAGGCGTTCCAGCGCGCGGTTGGCGGCGCGCACGCCGCCATAGGCATCCTCGCTCTCAGCGTTCTCGGTTTCGTCGAACTCAGCGCTGGCGATGATCCGCCGCGTGCCGGTGTCTATCAGTTGCGCGCTAAGCGTGATCTGCACGCGGCTCGGTTTTATGCTGAAATCCTGCTGCAGCCGGATAAGCTCCGTGTCGAGGCGCAGCGCGGCCGAAACCGGGGAAGGCGTTTGCACTACTGCATGGAACGCCCCGGAGCGCTCCAGCGCCTGGACAAGCAGCGGCGCGAGCATGCGCGTGGGTGTATCCGCCCAGCGGTTGCGCGAGTACACCTCGAGTTTGTGCGGCTGGCGCACCCAGACCATCTGCGCAGTGTCGAATCCCGGACGTGCGTGCGGCATGCTGACCGCGAGCACGAGATCGCGCTTCGGAGCCGATGCCGGGGAGGATGTCGGGGACGCCTCAAGCAGGTAGAGGTTGTCCGGCGGGGGCGGAGGCGGCAGCGCCGAGCAGCCGCCGAGCAGCGCAAGGGCTGATGCGGCCGGGGCAAGTATGCGCATGAGACGGTTCGGTGTCATTGCGTTTCCCTCATGATGTCATTCGCCCGGCCCGGGCGGCACGGCCGGCCGCCCCTGCAGCAGCATGCCGGGGTTGCGCTCCAGCGCCTCGCTGAAGCGGCGCAGCGAGGCGGTGAGTTCGCGCAGTTCGGCAATCGCCTGACGCGCCTCGGGCAGGGCTTCGGCGCGCATGCTCTCGACGGTGCTCGCGGTGCTCGATCCGGCGCGCGCGGTTTCGCCGGCCATCCGGTCGAAGGCATCGGCGCTACGCTGGAGGCGCTTGATGAGCTGCGGCAGTTCGGCATTCGCGAGCGTGCCTGATAGACGTTCCAGGTTTGCCAGCGTGTTGCGCAGCGCGGCGCGATTTTTTTCGTCCAGCAGCGCGTTGATGCTCTCGCTGCTGCGGTTGAGGTTGGTGAGCAGTGCGGTGACTGCGCTGTCCAGGCGCAGCATCAGCGACGGCCCGGTGCGGATCACCGGGTATTTTTCGCCGGGGGCGGCTTTCAGCGGAGGTGCGTCGCGGCTTTCGCCGGAAAGCTCGACATGGGCGATGCCGGTCAGCCCCTGCACCCGCAGCACCGCCACCGTGTTCTGCTTTACCGGTGTGCCGCGTTCGATGTCCAGGGTGAGCTGCACCTGCTCGGCATTGCCCGGCGCGAGCGCGATGCGGCGTACGCCGCCGACCTGCACACCGCGATAGCGCACCGGGGCGTCGAGGTTCAGGCCGGCCACCGATTCGCTCATGTAGACCAGGTAGGTATCGTAGGCCTTGCGGTAGGACTTGCCGCTGGAAAGCCACAGGATACCGCCGATCAGCAGCGCGCCGAGTATCAGCACGAAGGCCCCGATCACCGCGAAATTTACTTTCGATTCCATGCCTGCTCCCGTGCGCCGCGGCCGCGTGGGCCGTAGAAATATTCCCGTATCACCGGATGCTCCAATTGCGCGAGCTCCTGCATCGTGCCGATGCCCAGGATGCTTCCCTCATCCAGCACTGCGACGCGGTCTGCGGCGCGCCACAGCAGGTCGAGGTCGTGAGTGACCATCATGATGGTGATTCCGAGCGCATCGCGCAAGTGGCGTACCAGTTCGTCGATACCGGCTGCGCTCAGGGGATCGAGGCCGGCGGTCGGCTCGTCGAGGAAGAGCAGCTCCGGATCCAGTGCGAGTGCGCGCGCCAGCGCCGCACGCTTGCGCATGCCGCCGGAGAGTTCGCTCGGGTACTTTGCGCCGGCGTCGGCCGGCAGGCCGGTGAGGGCAATCTTGAGGGCAGCGATCTCGTCTATCAGTGCCGCGCCGATGTGGGTGTGCTCCCTGAGCACCATGGCGACGTTCTCTGTCACGGTGAGCGAGCTGAACAGCGCGCCACGTTCGAACATCATGCCGAAGCGGCGCCTGAGCGGCAGCGCCTCTTCGTCGGAGAGCCCGATCACTTCCTGGCCGAACACCCGGATTGAGCCGGATACCGGCGGCTGCAGCAGGATGATCTCGCGCAGCATGGTCGATTTGCCGCAGCCGCTGCCGCCGACCAATGCGAAGATCTCGCCGCGGTGCACCGAGAGGCTCACGTCGCGGTGCACCACCGCGGCGCCGAAGCGGGTGTTCAGGCCGCGGACTTCGATGACGTTGTCAGGGGCGGCGGTGCTCACAGTTTCAGCCAGCTGAAAACGATGGAAAACAGCGCGTCGGCCAGGATCACCAGGAAGATCGACTGCACCACGCTGGTCGTGGTCTGGCGCCCGACGCTCTCGGCGCTGCCGCTGACCTGGAATCCCTGGTAGCAGCCTACCAGCGCTATGATCACCGCGAACACCGGAGCCTTGCCGATGCCGATGAGAAATGAAGTCAGGCTGACTGCATCGTCGAACCTGTTTATGAAGGTGGTGAAACCGACATCGAGCTGCGCGCGCGCCATGACCATGCCGCCGAGCACGCCCATGATGTCGGTGTAGAGGGTGAGCAGTGGCAGCGCAATCACCAGCGCAATCACCTTGGGCAGCACCAGCAGGTCGAGCGGCCCGATGCCGATGGTGCGCAGCGCATCGACCTCCTCGGTTACCTTCATGGTGCCGATCTGCGCCGCGTAGGCCGAGCCGGAGCGGCCGGCGATGATGATGGCGGTGATCAGCGGCGAGAGCTCGCGCAGCATCGACAGGCCGACCAGGTCGGCGATGTAGATATTCGCGCCGACGCGCCTCAGTTGTTCCGCACCCTGGTAGGCGATGACGATGCCGAGCAGGAAGGAGAGCAGGCCGGTGATCGGCAGCGCTCCGACGCCGGCGGTTTGCAGGTTGTACAGGATGGGCCGCCAGCGGATGCGCCGCGGCTGCATCAGGGCGCGCATCAGCGCGGTTGCGCTGGCGCCGAGGAAGGACATCAGCCCGAGTGCGCCCAGCAGGCCTTCCCATGCGCTGCGGCCGAGATGCGTGAACATGCCGGGTGCGGGCGGCGGTGCGGAGAGGGGGGCTGTAGTGCGCGCGGAGATCAGGCGGAGCAGTGCCTCGAATTCCGGCCGCAGGCCGGTGAAGCGCACGGTGTGCCCGCTGGTTTCCAGCTCGCGCCGGATGCGGTGCAGCAGCCATGCGCCCGAGGTGTCCATCGCGGTGATGGCTTGCGCATTGATGAGCAGTTCGCCTTCGAGCGGCTGCGCGATTGCTTTCAGGCATGCCTCGATCCGGGCCTCGGTCTGCGCCGCCGAGCGCAACAGCCATGCGCCCTCGCAGCGCAGTTCGCGCGGCGTCGCGCCGGGGCGGATATCCGCGGCGGCCTGCGTCAGGGTGTGGCGTGGCGTGATCGATACGTTCATCTGTCCTTTCGGCCGACATCGTATTGAGCAGCGGGGCTGCGATGCGGGACAAGCAGATGGCTCCGTATCGCCTGCCGGATGCTATGACGCCCCGTGGGGGCTGTCAAATGAGTGCGAGGGAGGCCGCTTGTATCATTCGGCAGCGACAACCTTCAGCAATACCAGCGCCGCTCCGCTGCCGCCGTATCCGGGAGCCGCGTCGCAAAAGGCCAGCACGTCCGGGCGCTGCACCAGCCAGTGGCGCGCGAGCCTGCGCAGCACGGCTTCGCCGCCCGGACTGTTCATGCCCTTGCCGTGGATCACCAGCACGCAGCGCAGACCCCGCTGCGCCGCCTCATGCAGGAATTCCTGCAGCAGCCGGCGCGCAGCATCCGTGGTGTTGCCGTGCAGGTCGAGGCTGTCCTGCACCGGCCAGTGGCTACGCCGCAGTTTGCGCAGGGCCATGCGCGACAGGCCGTTGCGCAGGAATTCGCCCGGCGCGTCTCCGGCGGCGAAGTCGGACAGCGTGTCGGGGATTTCAGGCGGCGGGGCGGAAGCGCGCAGCAAGGGTCTGCGCGGCGGTTTGTGCGGCTCGATGCGGTTCTGTTCGGGCAGCGGCTGCACTTCGCCGACTGCCGCGCGGAACAGCGCGGCGTCTTCGGTTTCGATCTTGTCAGCGGGTTTCTTCAAAAAAGCGCCTCACCACGAAGATCACGAAGAACACGAAGAACACGAAGAACACGAAGAACACGAAGAACACGAAGGTTTACTGGATGTTGATTCGGATTTTTCTTCGTGGCCTTCGTGGTGAGCAGTGGTTTCAAGATTCAGATTTTTCCCAGCGAAGCGAGGTATTTGTCTGCATCCAGCGCCGCCATGCAGCCGGTCGCCGCACTGGTGCAGGCTTGGCGGTAGATCTGGTCCTGCACGTCGCCCGCCGCGAACACGCCGGAGATGCTGGTCGCCGTGGCGTTGCCCTGCTGGCCGCCGCGCGTGCGGATGTAGCCGTTGTCCATCTCCAGCTGTCCGGCGAAGATGTCGGTATTCGGCTTGTGGCCGATGGCGATGAACACGCCCTTGAGCGCGATGTCCTGTTTTTCGCCGCTGTGCACATGCCTGATGCGCATGCCGGTCACGCCGGAGGCGTCGCCGAGCACTTCGTCGAGCACTTGGTGCAGCTGCAGCACGATCTTGCCTTCCTTCACTTTTTCCATGAGGTGGTCGATCATGATGCGCTCGGCGCGGAAGGTGTCGCGGCGGTGCACCAGCGTCACGCGGCTCGCGATGTTTGCGAGGTACAGCGCCTCTTCCACCGCGGTGTTGCCGCCGCCGATCACCGCGACCTCCTGGCCGCGGTAGAAGAAGCCGTCGCAGGTCGCGCAGCCGGAGACGCCGCGTCCCATGAAGGCTTCCTCGGAAGGCAGGCCGAGATATTGCGCCGAGGCGCCGGTGCAGATGATCAGCGCGTCGCAGGTGTAGCTGCCCGCATCGCCGGTCAGCAGGAATGGCTTCTGCTGCAGCTTGGCGGTGTGGATGTGGTCGAAGATGATCTGGGTGTTGAAGCGCTCCGCGTGTTTCTGGAAGCGCGCCATCAGTTCCGGTCCCTGCACGCCGTCCGGGTCGGCCGGCCAGTTGTCCACCTCGGTGGTGGTCATCAGCTGGCCGCCCTGCGCCAGCCCGGTGATCAGCACCGGCTTGAGGTTGGCGCGCGCGGCGTACACGGCGGCGGTATATCCGGCGGGGCCGGAGCCGAGGATGATGAGGGGGTGGTGCTGGACGAGTGAATTCATGATGCCGCTTTCATTTCGTGGTTATTGTGGATGGGTGAAATTTAGCAGTGGCGGGCCGGGCTGTCGAGTTAAAATGCGCGCATCATGCGCCTCGCTTTATCCCTGCTGCTGTTGTGCTCTTTCGCCGCCCCATTCGCCAGACTTTCGGCGGCCGCCGAACTTCCCGGTATTCCCCAGTTCATCGACGAGATGGTCGCCAGACACCAGTTCCGGCGCGACGAACTGGAGAATGTGTTTGCCCGTGCGCAGCACAACCCCGCGGTGATCGAGGCAATCTCCCGTCCCGCGACCATCAAGCCCTGGCCGGAATACCGCGCGGCCTTCGTGAACCCGAAGCGCATCCGGCTCGGGCTGGAGTTCTGGGACAAATACCGCCAGACCCTGCGCCGCGCCGAGAAGAAATACGGCGTGCCGCAGGAGATCATCGTCGCGGTGATCGGCGTGGAGACCCTCTACGGGCAGAATGCGGGACGCTTCCTGGTGCTGGATGCGCTGACCACGCTGGCGTTCGACTATCCGCGCCGCGCGGATTTTTTTCGCGGCGAGCTGGAGAACTACCTGCTGCTCGCGCGCGAGCAGGAGTTCGACCTGCTGGCGATCCGCGGTTCCTATGCCGGAGCGATGGGTATCCCGCAGTTCATGCCGGGGAGCTACCGCAACTATGCGGTGGATTTCAACGGCAACCACAAGATTGACCTGCTGCGCGAGGACAGTGATGCGATCGGCAGCGTGGCCAACTATCTGAAAGGCTACGGCTGGATAAAGGGCGAGCCGGTCGCGGTGCGCGCGCGGGTCGGCGAAGAAAACTGCCTCGGCGAGATCAGGACGCCGCGCAGCCTCGCCGAATGGGTGACGGCGGGAGTGGCGCCGGCCGAAGGCTTCGCGCCGGACAAATCTGCGCGCCTGGTCGATTTTACGGTGGTGGGGGGCAAGGAGTTCTGGCTGGCGTTCAACAACTTCGAGGTCATCACGCGCTACAACAACAGCGATTTTTACGCGATGTCGGTGTTCCAGCTGGCCGAGGAAATCAGGGCGGCGCGCAAAAAGCCGCCTTAAAAATTGCTGCGGAGGGCATCTGCGGCGTTGCGCGGTACTCGCAATCCTCATGTACTTTTGTGTACATTCCGGTTGCTGCGTTCCGTGCGCCTTGCACCCTTCCCTCCTCGCGAATTTTTAAGACAGCTTTTAGGCTAGTCTGAAGAAGTGACCCGCCGTGCGCCGTTGTAGCGGTCGCGCCAGTATTTCTCGCGCATGCTCGTCACCATGATGGCCTTGCCGCTGCTCGGGGAATGCACGAAGCGCTCCTCGCCGACATAGATGCCGACATGCGAGAACGGCCGCTGGCGCGTGTTGAAGAACACCAGGTCGCCGGGAAGCAGCCGGCCGGCATCCGGCGGCTCCCCGATGCGGCCCATCTCCGCGCTGGTGCGCGGCAGCCTGATGCCCAGCGTGTTCAGGTAGACATGCTGCACGAAGCCGCTGCAGTCGAAGCCGCCGTCGCCGGAGCTGCCGTCGCCGGAGCTGCCGCCGTAGCGGTAGGGCGTATCGGCCAGGCTCAGCGCATAGAGCGCGACATCGTTCATGTGTACGGTGCGGTCCGGTTCCGGTGGGCGGCTGGAGGTGGCGCAGGCGCCGAGCAGCAGGGCGAGCAGGGTAAGGCAGAGGCGTTGCATGGTGTAAAATTTACGGCAAAGCGGCATGGTTTGCAAAGAAAATTATTCATATGAAAAACACACTCGTGGCTCTTGCATTGTTGCTGTGCTCCGCGCCCGCCTGGGCGGCGCTGGAGGTCATCGAGCTCCGGCATCGCAGCGTCGAGGAGGTGCTGCCCGTTGTCCGGCCGCTGCTCGGCGAGGATGAGGCTGCCAGCGGCATGAACTACCGGCTCATCCTGCGTGCCTCGCCGCGCAGCATCGAGCAGATCAGGAAAGTGCTGGAAAAAATCGATGTTGCGCCGCGCCGCCTCAAGATCACCGTGATGCAGAACGTGGACAGCGAGACCGTCGCGCGGCTGACCGAGGTGTCAGGCAGTGTCGGGGTTGGGCGCGACGCGCGGGTTACCGTGCCGGGCAGCGGCGACAGCAGCGGGCTGAATGTCGAGCTCGGGCGGGGGCAGGACAGGCTGAAGGCCAGGGTGGATTCCACCCGCTCGATCGAGGACGAGCGCAACACCCAGCGGCTGCAGGTGCTGGAAGGCAGCCGCGCGCTGGTGCGCAGCGGGCAGTCCGTTCCGGTCCCGCAGCGCCAGGTGATCCAGGATCGCTGGGGCACGCGGGTGATCGACAGCACGCAATACCAGGAAGCGGGCAGCGGTTTCTACGTGCTGCCGCGCGTTCAGGGTGACCGCGTAACGCTGGAGATCAGCGCGCAGAACGACGCGTTCGTGCCGGGCAGCGGCGACCAGCCGGCCATACGCGTCCAGCAGACCTCCAGCACCGTCTCCGGCCGCTTGGGTGAATGGCTTGAAGTGGGCGGAGTGGGACAGCAGAAGAGCGGAAACGACACGACCATCTCTACGCGCGATGTCTCCAAAACGCAGGAGCGGCGCAGCATCCTGATTCGGGTGGAAGAGGCCGAGTAGCGGCTACGGTTTAAGGTGTAAAAATGTTTGGGTTCAGCAATAAAGGAAAATCGAATGTTTCATGTTTCAGGGTTTGAATGTCAGTCATGCGGCTTGATGCCGCTCATCGATTCCACAAGATACGCGCAAGCGAACAGCAGGAGGACGGTATGAAGCTATCCGCACATCCGCTCTGGCTGGCGGGCTTCCGCCCGTTTTTTGCCTTGACCTGCCTGGCCGGACTGAGCCTGCCGGTCCTGTGGGCGCTGTTCTTTTCCGGCGCCGTCGCCGCTCCGGCGACCTCGTTCTCCACGGTGCAGTGGCATGCGCACGAGATGTTTTTCGGCTTCGGCTGGGCGGTGCTCGGCGGCTTCCTGCTGACCTCGACCAAGAACTGGGTGAAGGTGCGCGGCTACCACGGCAATGCGCTGATGTTCCTGGCCGCCGCGTGGCTTTTCGAGCGCATCGGCATGTGGTTCGAGGGCAGCTGGCCGCCGTTCCTGTTTCGGTTTTCCAATAACCTGTTCCTCGGGGCTATCGTGGCGATGGTGCTGTGGACGCTGATCCGCCACCGCAAGGACGACGCCTACCCCGGCGGCAATCTTTTTTTCCTGGTGATCCTTCCGCTTTTCCTCGTGGCGAAGAACCTGATGCTCAGCGCCGAATACGCGCCGATCGGCTGGAGCATGGCGCTGGGGCTGTTCCGGCTGGCCTTCCTGGTGATGCTGGAGCGGACGCTGGCGCAGTTCATGAAGGGCGTGTTCAATGTGGCGATCCTGCAGAAACCCGCGCTCGACAACCCGATCAAGCTGATCGGGCTGCTGCTGGTCTTCGAGAGCCTGATGCCGGCATTGCTCTCCGGCTGGCTGTCATTGCTGCTCGCGCTGCTGCTGCTAGTGCGCTTCGTTTTCTGGAAGCCGCAGCAGGCGATGCGGCGGCTCGACATCGGCATCATGTACCTGGGCTATCTCGCCATCGTCGCGCAGCTGCTGATCGAATTCTCCAGGCATGCGCTTCATGCCGGGCTGACCTCGTCGGTATCCATGCATGTGTTCACCTTCGGCGTGATGGGGCTGATCGTTCCGGGGATGATCGTCAGGATATCGAAGGGGCATACCGGCCGGAAGGTGGTATTCGATGCGCTCGACAAGCTGTGCCTGTGGATCATGATGCTGGCCTTCGCGCTGCGCCTGGTCGCGCCGCAGGTACACCCGGCTGCTTACGCGCACTGGATCCAGCTCGCGGCGGCGTGCTGGTTCGCCTGCTTCGCGCTGCTCGGCTGGCGCTACATCCCCATGCTCATGCAACCGCGCATCGATGGCAAGGAACACTAGAGCCTGAGGGGCAGGACCGCGTCAAGCGCGGGGTCCTGCCGAATCAATTCCTAGAACTGCTTACCGATATCCTCGATGGCATCCACCACCATGCTGGTGCCTATGGCAACCAGCAGGATGTCTGAAGCGACCCGCACATAGCGATGCCCGCTGGGTGGAGTAGGCAGGCGAGTTAGCAGGTCATGCGGCAGGTCGTAGCGCCTCAGGTCCGCCGGCAAAGGTTGCCCCATTGCCCATTTCTTGGCCTGGCCGGGCGGCAGGCAGCCGTTCTTCTTCTTGGCCAGTCCAGGCGGGCACTTGCCGGCGCGGAATTTTGCGCCGTAGTAGTCATTGACGATGCGGCGGTTTTCATCGTCGAAATGGGGTTTCCCCGATTCGCGGCGGCTGGCGTCCTTGCGATCCGCGGCGGGCTTTTCACTCTTTTTCTCAGGCTTGTTTCCTTGGTCGCCCTCGACCCAGGAAGGCCGGTCTGCGGCTGCCGGTGTGGCGGCAAACAGGGCAATCAGGGTAACGGCGCAAAGGCAGGCGGGAAGTTTGGAATGATGGCTCATGATGCATCTCCTGTTCTCGGTTTAGGATAGCGACGGGGTCCACTTACCTGAAATTTGGCGACTGCGGAGCCACTCTAGCGCATTCCCCTTGATGCAACAACGGGAGGGACTAGGCCGAAATATCTAGGTATTTCGGCATATATGATTTCCGGAATATTTTATGTATGGTGCAAGCCAGTTGTATTCACTGGCCGGTTCCAGGTTGGTGTATGCCCCGGCGCTGCATCGGATTTGCAGTGGTTTTGTTTCTCAAGCAAGGAGTCAGTCACATGGTAACGGGTACGGTCAAATGGTTTAACGATGCAAAGGGCTTTGGTTTTATCACTCCCGATAATGGCGGCGATGATCTGTTCGCGCATTTCTCCGCGATCAATATGAACGGTTTCAAGACCCTGAAAGAAGGCCAGAAAGTCAGCTTTGAAGTGGTGCAAGGCCCCAAGGGCAAACAGGCTTCAAATATCCAGGCAGCTTAACGGTCGCCTTTGATGGCGAAAACCGGCGCTCGGCGGAGTTGCCGGGCAGGCGGTTTTTGCTCGTTTTTTCTGCTGACTAGCCAGCGGGCCTGGGTCAGGCAGCCGGCGACGAGGGAAACTTCGCGCCGCGCCGTTCCGCCATATTTTTCCCCAACTCCATGATTTGTTGCGGGCTGAGCAGGCGTGCGGAAAGCGGCAGCAACTCCGTCTCTTCGAGGTGGATATGGCGGGTATAGCTGCCGGACAGCCTTTCGATCATCGCTTCGGAAATGGGTGTATTTACCCCTTCGGCAATCTTCACCAATGCCGCGCGCATTTCGCTCCAGGCCGAAAACATGACCACATGCTGCGCGAGCAGGCGGTCGACCAGCGTTTCGACCTCCTCCTTGTTCGGGACATCCAGGGCGACCAGCATGGGAAACAGGTTTTCCTCTTCGTCCTGATGATGGAACTGTCCGGCGGTGTCGAAGTAGCGCAGGATGGCTTGTGCAGCCTGCTGCGCTTGCTGGTCGCAGCCGTGCTTGGGCAGGTGGGCGGCCAGCTTGTGCAGGGTATCGAGTTGCCGCTTGATCTTGCCATGGCAGGCATGCAGCATTTCCAGCGGGTTGTCGAAGGTGGGTGCGGCTTCCTGGGATGCGAACGGGATCATCTTGCGGTCCTTATTGAATAAACGGTAGGGGATTGTGGTTGCGGGCGACCAGCACGATGTAGGCGAACACCGCCATCGCGCCGAACCACGACACCATGCGCGCCGCCCTGGTCTTGCCGTGCTTGAGTGCGATGGTGCCGAGCAGGATGTACAGCACCAGGCCGAAGAACTTGGCGGTCAGCCATCCATCGACGAAGGGGTACTGGCCGATGGTGAAAGCCAGCATGAGCGCGCTGGCGAGCAGCGCCGTATCCACGGCATGCGGCACCACCTTGACCCAGCGCTGCCGCATGATGGGGGAACCGCGGAAGCTCCAGATGCCGCGCAGGAAGAACAGCGCGAAGCTGAGGCCGGCGCAGGAGACGTGGATATGTTTGAGCAGGAAGTAACTCATGGAGAATCTCAGGGCGAAGTTTGTTCGATTTTCAACAGGGTGCGCCGGTAAACGGCGATGCCGGTATAGACGCCGTAGCCCAGCAAAGCTCCCTGCAGCAGCAGGCCAAGCATCACCAGCCACCCCGCCGCATTCCACCAGGGTGCCAGCAGCGCCGCGAAGAGCGTTGCACCGTGCAGCCGCAGGTGGTGCCACATTCCGGATTCCGGGATGATCGCCTTCATGTTCGGCACGCCGGTTTTCAAGCCGCCACGGAACAGGTGGAACCAGACCAGGAAGGGGACGATCTTGTAGAGCATGCCCTGGATCAGGGATAGCGCGAAACCCAGCAGGAAGGCCAGGGCCGAGAGCGTGCGCAACTGCTCGGCGGCCGATGGGAACGCCAGCGCGGCCAGCGAAAACAGTGCGGCAGCCATGAGCGAGGCCATGCCCATGCGGAAGAAACTCAGGGGGGCGTCCGGGATATGGCGGCGGCGCTGGCTTTGCAGCCTGAGCGTGACGACGGCGAAGCTGCAGGCCAGCACCCAGAAGATGGTCTCCGCGGCGAATCCCGCCCATCTTGGCGTAGATTCCGGCAGCAGCAGCGCGAGGTTCAGCAGCAGGGTGGCGAAGATGGCGGGGGCCAGCCAGACTGTCATCCATTTCGGGTAATTCGGGGTGAGTTGGAACATCGGCACGACCTGGTATGACACGCCGATGGCCAGCAGCAGCACCCAGCCGCCCAGGGCCAGGCTGATATGGGCAGCTGACAGCTTCGCGTAGGGCAACGCCAGGCCGTTGGCGTAGCCCCTCGCGAGCAGCATGCCGAGCACGACGGCCCCCGCGAGTGAGAGGATGGCCAGCAGCAGGGCGGTTTTCGTCGCATTCTTCGCGGTGGCACGCGCCACGCTGGTCAGGCTTGCGGCGATGAACACCAAAAAGGCCAAGCCGAGCAGCGGCCAGGAAAGATCGAGCAACACCGGTTTGCCCAGCATGAAACCGGCGGACAGGAACAGCACGCCCGCTATCAGCGGCAGGAAGGTGAGCCATGCCACCCATCTGGAGGCGGGCATCGGGCTGCCGATCACCACCGGCAGCAATTGCTGGACGGCACCCATCATGACCATCGCCATGAATCCCAGGGTGATGTGATGCGTGGCGGCGATCTGTGCGGGGGAGCGCAGTTCCGCGATCGGATTGCCGTCGGCCATGGCCAGCAGCAGCGCGGCCAGCGCGAGAAAAGCCGGCGCCACGGCGAAGAAGCGCAGCGGCACGCTGATCGGCGGGGCCTGTTCGGCGCTGAGTGAGGCTATTTTCATGCGGTGCGGGTAATCAGGATCTTGAAGTCGCCGTTCCCGAGTGCGGTGGCTTGCCATGTGTAACCGGCATCGCGCAGCATTTCGTAGAGCGGAAAGGGTTCGCGGTGAATCAGCACTAGCAGGGTCTCGTTGGCGGAAAGCGTTTGCAGTGCGCGGGCGATGTTCTCGAAAGGCTCAGGCGGAGGCAGCCCGCGTACGTCAAGTTCCGGCATTATGGTCAGGCAGCCTGCATGCGGCCGAAGAGGGCCTCCCGCTCATTTGCCAGAATCTGATCCATGATCGGATAGAGAATATTCTCTTCCTTGTTGTTGTGCTGCTGCATCACCATCAGCAGGGTTTCCGAAAGGCCGGAATATTCCTGTCCCTCCTTGCGCTCTACCGCCGCGCCCATCTGCTTGAGGAGTTCCTTGATCTGCGCGTGCTCCATGAGCATGATATGCACCGGGCCGGAAGGGCCGCCGGAAGACGATAGCGCCGGGAAGAGCACCTCTTCTTCCATGCGGAAATGCCGCGCCATGTCATCGCGGAAGGCATTGAAGGCGGCTGTGGCATCATCCCAGTCGTCGGTGAGGGCAGCCGTTTCGGCAACGGCGAACTCGCCGTCACAGGCTTTATGGTCGGCGGTCATGAATTCCGCAATGGTTGTCATGTCAGACTCCTTTTAATAATAGTCGAGTATTACTGTCGCCTATTATAACAATAAAACACCTGCCGTCGACACCTCATCTAGAGCTGGAAATCAGGCCGGCGCAGCGCACGCCGCTCAGCACTGCGCCTTCCAGCGTGGCCGGGTAGTCTCCGGCGGTGTAGTCACCCGCCAGCAGCAGGCCGGGCAGGGCGGTCTGCGGCGGTGGGCGCTGCAGACTGGGCACGCAGGCGAAGGTGGCGCGTTTTTCGGCAATGACCCTGAACCATTCCGGCGTTTCCCCGATGTCGAATTCCTCGCGCAACTCCGCGATCACCTTCTGCGCCAGTTGTTCCTGGGGCAGTTCCTGATGGATGCCTTCCGCGCTGATCACGGCGGCGAGCAGGCCGTGCTGCCCGGCGATCCGGCCCTTGTCGAACAGCCACTGGCTGAAGCGCTGGTGCAGGCCGATCATCGGGTGAGGCAGGGCGACATGCGCCGGATAGCGCAGATAGACGGTATAGATCGGCTGGTGCTCCAGGCCTTCGATCTGCGCCACGGCGCTTTCGAGCCCCGCGAGCGGACGCAGCAGTTTTGCGGCAACTAGGGGCGGCGCTGCGCAGACCACGTGGCTGAACCGCTCCATCCCTTGCGCGGTGGCGAGTTCGATGCCATTTCCATGGGGAACGATCGCCTCCACGCCGCAGGAGGTAAGCACCCTGCCGCCGTGCCGTTCGACATAGCCTGCGGCGCGCTGTGGAAACAGCGCGCTGAAATCGACGCGCGGCAGCAGCATGTCGCTGTCGCTGCGTTTCCGGTTCAACGCGTCGCGCAGCACATTGAGCAGCACCTGTGCGGAAGCCTTGCGGATCGGCGTGTTCAGCGCGGCGATGCACAGCGGCTCCCAGAGTTTGAAGGTCAGGTCGGCGTCTTGGCCGTGCCGCGCGAGCAGCTCGGTCACCGTGGTGTCGTTGCCCTCTCCCCCAACCCCTCTCCCGTGAACGGGAGAGGGGAGCCTGAAGTTCATGCGGCGCAGCGCGAGCATGAAGCGTGCGGCTTTCAGGCGTTCGCTCAGCGACAGTCCTTGCGCGCCCAGCAGCGCGGTCATCAGGTGCAGCGGCGCGGGCAGGCGCGGCGCGCGCAAGGAAAATTCGCCGTGCAGGTCGAGCTGCAGCGGCAGGCGCAGGAAGTCCCGCTCGATGTCGCCGCCGACCAGTTCGATCAGGCGCAGGGTCTCGCGGTAGCAGCCGAGCAGTAGATGCTGGCCGTTGTCCAGTTGGGTATCTTGGTGCAACACGCCGCGCGCGCGCCCGCCGAGTTGCCTCGCGCTCTCGAATACGGTGACGGGAATGCCGCGCGCCGCGAGCGTTACCGCGGCCGCCATCCCGGCGTAGCCGCCGCCAATGATGGCCGGGTTAAGAAATTGCTTTTCACGATTGCTCCCTCTCCCGCTTGCGGGAGAGGGTTGGGGAGAGGGTATGCCTTTCAGTTCTTCAGCCATGCCTTGAAGGCGAGCCAGAGCTTATAGCCGGGGCCGAGCGAAACCCGCTCGCGCAGGACATGGCAGCCGCTTGCGACGACCTCGTCCAGCGTGGCGCGATAGATCGCCGCCATGATGAGGCCGGTGCGCTGCGCCTTGCGGTCTGCCGCAGGGAGGTGCTCGAGCGCCTGCCGGTAGTAGCGCTGCGCGCGCTCGACCTGGAAGGCCATCAGTTTGTGGAAGTTCTCCGTCTCGCGCGCGTTGAGGATGTCCGCCGCCGCCACGCCGAACTGTTGCAGCTCGTCCATCGGCAAATAGATGCGGTTGCGCCGCGCATCCTCGCCGACGTCGCGGATGATGTTGGTGAGCTGGAACGCGATGCCGAGGTCGTGCGCGTATTTCAGCGTCTGGCGGTCACGGTAGCCGAAGATTTCCGCCGAGAGCAGGCCGACCACCGATGCGACGCGGTAGCAATACAGTTGCAGCGACTTGAAATCCGGGTAGCGCGGCAGGTCGATGTCCATCTCCATGCCGTCGATGATCTCCAGCAGGAGCTCCTGCGCGAGGTTGAATTGCCGCACCACCGGAACCAGCGCCTGACAGACGGGATGCTGCGGGTGGCCCGCGTAGATTTCCGCCACCTCGCCGCGCCACCAGTTGAGCGTGGCGCGCGCGACATTGATGTCCGAGCATTCGTCTACGACATCGTCCACCTCGCGGCAGAAGGCATACAGCGCGGTAATGGCGCGGCGCTTGTGCGGCGGCAGGAACAGGAAGCTGTAGTAGAAGCTGGAGCCGCTCTTCGCGGCCTTGTCCTGGCAGTACTGATCGGGGGTCATATCAGAAGATAAACGGTGCGCTTTTCATCGCCATGATAAACCAGTCGTGCGGGCGCAGCACCGGGCGGCGGCGGAACATGTCGAAGCGCACACCTTTCAGCTTGTCGAGGATGCGCAGCCCACCCGCGATGATCATGCGCATCTCCATGCCGATGCGTCCGGTGAGGATGCTGCCGAGCGGCGCGCCCGAGATCATCATCGCGCGCGCACGCCTCGCCTGGAAATACATCAGCTCGCGCCAGGCGTCGTCGACGATGCCCTGCGCGATCTGCTCCTCGGTGATGCCGCACTTCGCCATCTCGTCCTGCGGCAGGTAGATGCGCCCGATGGCGTAATCCTTCGCGACGTCCTGCCAGAAGTTGATCAGTTGCAGGCTGGTGCAGATGGCATCCGAATACTTGATGTTGACCGGCGTGGCTTCCCCGTAGAGGTGCAGCAGCAGCAGGCCGACCGGGTTGGCCGAGCGGCGGCAGTAGTCGAGCAGCTCGTCGAAGTTCGCATAGCGCTTCTTCACCACGTCCTGCGAGAAGGCGTCGAGCAGGTCGTAGAACGGTTGAATCGGCAGCGCGTGTTCCTTGATCACTGCGGCGAGGTTCTGGAACAGCGGCGTGATGGGCGTCTCGCCCTCATCGATGCGCGCGAGTTCGGTGCGGAAGGCGTCGAGCTGCGCGAGCCGCTCCTCATCCGGCAGCTCGCCCTCGTCGGCGATGTCGTCCGCCGCGCGCGCGAAATGGTAGATCGCCGCCACCGGCTTGCGCAGCCGCCTGGGCATCAGGATGGATGCGACGGGAAAATTCTCGTAATGCTCGACGGACGACATCAGAGCAGGTCGTTCTTGTGCAGCATGAACACAAACTGGTCGCCTGCGCTGACGTCCAGCCAGGTGAACGGCAGGTCCGGGTAGGCGGCTTCGAGCGCTTCGCGGTTGTGGCCGATCTCGACCACGAGGATGCCGTTTTCGCTGAGGTGCCCGGCGGCCTGTTCGAGGATGATGCGCGCCGCATCCAGCCCGTCCTGGCCGCTGCCGAGCGCGAGCTTGGGCTCGTGCAGGTATTCCTGCGGCAGCGTGGCTACCGACGGGGCATCCACATAGGGCGGGTTGCTGATGATGAGGTCGTACTGCCTGCCGTTGAGTTTGGCGAACAGGTCGGATTCGACGAGGTGCACGCGGTCCTGCAGGCCGTAGTCGGCGACGTTGCGTTCGGCGACGGCCAGCGCGGCCGGCGACAGGTCTACCGCGTCGACGCTGGCATAGGGGAAGGCATGCGCGGCGAGGATGGCGAGGCAGCCGCTGCCGGTGCACAGGTCCAGCACGCTGCCGATTTCTTCCGGCTCGGTGATCCACGGCGCGAGCTGTTCGAGCAGCAGTTCGGCGATGAAGGAGCGCGGCACGATGACGCGTTCATCCACGTAGAAGCTGAAGTCGCCGAGGAAGGCCTCGTGCGTCAGATAGGCGGCCGGCACGCGCTGCTCGACGCGCTGCTGGATGATGTTCAGCACCTCGGCACGCTCCATGTCGGTCAGGCGCGCATCGAGAAACGGATCGAGCCGGTCCGGTGGCAGGTGCAGCGTGTGCAGGATCAGGTAGGCGGCCTCGTCGTAGGCGTTGCTGCTGCCGTGCCCGAAGAACAGCTTGGCCTGGTTGAAGCGGCTCACCGCGAAGCGCAGGAAGTCGCGCACCGTATGAAGATTTTGCGTCGCGCCGGAAAAATAGTTGCTCATCAGTCGCCTCCGCCTCCGCCCCCACCGCCGTCGCGGTTGTCGTGGGGAGACTTGCGCCGGTTCGCCCAGGCGATGGAAGCGATCCACAGCAGCGCGACAGCAAGCAGGATCAGGATGAGATATTTCATTCGGTAAGCAGTTTATGCAGGGTGAGGTAATAGATTTCAGAAAGCGCGTCGAGGTCGGCCACCGCCACGCATTCGTTGATCTTGTGGATGGTCGCGTTGAGCGGGCCGAGTTCGATCACCTGCGGGCAGATGTCGGCGATGAAGCGCCCGTCGGAAGTGCCACCGCTGGTGGAAAGCCTGGCATCGATCCCCTGCACCTGTTTGATCGCGGCAGCGGCCGCATCGACCAGGTTGCCGCGCGGCGTGAGGTAGGGTTTGGCTGACAGTTCCCAGCGCAGCTCGTATTCCAGGCCGTGTTTGTCGAGGATCGCGTGCACCCTGCTCTTCAGGCCCTCCACCGTGCTCGCGGTGGAGAAGCGGAAGTTGAACAGGATGTCCATCGTGCCGGGCACTACGTTGGTCGCACCCGTGCCGCCGCGGATGTTGGAGACCTGCCAGGAGGTCGGCGGAAAGTATTCGTTGCCCTCGTCCCACACCGTCGCGGCCAGTTCGGCGATCGCGGGCGCGGCGAGGTGGATGGGGTTTTTGACCAGGTGCGGATAGGCGATATGGCCCTGTACGCCCTTGACGGTGAGCGCGCCGGACAGCGAGCCGCGCCGCCCGTTCTTGATGGTGTCGCCCGAAGTTTTTTCCGAGGTCGGTTCGCCGACGATGCAGTAATCGATCGGCTCGTTGCGTTCCCGCAACGCCTCGACCACGCGCACCGTGCCGTCCACCGCCACGCCCTCCTCATCCGAAGTCAGCAGCACGGCGATGGAGCCGCGATGCTGCGGATGGGCGGCGACAAATTTTTCGATCGCGGTGACGAACGACGCCAGCGGCCCCTTCATGTCGGACGCGCCGCGCCCGTACAGCATGCCGTCGCGCACCTCCGGTGTGAACGGGTCGCTGTCCCAGCGCTCCACCGGCCCGGCCGGTACCACGTCGGTATGACCGGCGAAGCACACCAGCGGCCCGGCATCGCCGCGCCGCGCCCAGAGGTTATCCACCTCGCCGCAGCGCATTTTCTCGAGCCTGAAGCCGAGCGGCGCGAGGCGCGCACCGACGATGTCGATGCAGCCGTCATCCAGCGGCGTGAGGGAGCGGCGCGCGATGAGCTGTTGGGCGAGTTGCAGGGTTTCAGACATGAGATGAACGGCTGTGCGCCAGTTTATTTATTTTCATCCAGGTTGAGTTTGATGCCGCCGAAATCGGCCTGCGGCTTCGGTTTCGGCGCTTCCTGCTCCTGGCTGAATACCGGAACCTTCATGGTGTTGGTGCGCTCCGAGAAGTCGATCAGCGTGGAGAGGTTGCTCGCGGAGTCGGCGTTGCGCAGCGCCTCCTCCTTGGTGATCTGGCCGGTCTTGAACAGCTTGTAGAGCGCCTGCTCGAAGGTCTGCGAACCCGCGGAAACGCTCTTCTCGATGGCGTCGCGGATTTTTTCGATCTCGTCGTTCTTGATCAGGTCGGCGATCAGCGAGGTGTTGAGCAGGATTTCCACGGCGGGCATCTGCTTGCCCTGCACGTTGCGCACCAGGCGCTGCGAGACGACCGCGCGCAGGCACATCGACAGGTCGGACAGCACGCTCTGGCGCGAGTCGTAGGGGAAGAAATTCACGATGCGGTTCAGCGCGTGGTAGCTGTTGTTGGCGTGCAGCGTGGTCAGGCACAGGTGGCCGGTCTGCGCGAAGATCAGTGCCTGCCGCAGCGTCTCGCGGTCGCGCACCTCGCCGATCATCAGCACGTCCGGCGCCTCGCGCATGCCGCTGGACAGCGCATTGTCGTAGCTGAGGGTGTCGGTGCCGATCTCGCGCTGGTTCACGATGGATTTGCCGTGCCCGAAGATGTATTCGACCGGGTCCTCGATGGTCAGGATATGGCCGCTCCTGGTGGTGTTGCGGTGTTCGATCATTGCGGCAAGGGTGGTGGACTTGCCGGAACCAGTTGCGCCGACCACCAGCACCAGGCCGCGCTTTTCCATGATCAGCTCTTTCAGTACGGTGGGCAGGTGCAGGGTTTCCACATTGTCGATCTTGCCCTTGACGTGGCGGATCACGATGGCCATATCACCGCGCTGGCGGAAGACGTTGACGCGGAAGTTGCCGAGGCCGTCATAGCGGAACGAGAAGTTCATCTCCATCTTCGCTTCGAACTCGGCGATCTGCTTCGGCGACATCATCTCGTAGGCGATGCGCTTGATGATCTCGGCGTCCAGGTTTTGCGCATTGACCGGCATCGCGATGCCCTCGATCTTGATGTTGACCGGCGCGCCCACCGAGAAGAACAGGTCTGAGGCCTGCTTGTCGACGGCCAGTTGCAGCAATGGTGTAACGATCATCATGCGCTCCTTAAAACCAAAATTGCGTTGCCATACTGCGTTGTGCTCCCAAAATCTTGCTTGCATATTGCCACATATGCGGCGCTGCGATTTTGGTCGCACGCCTTGTCTGGCTTATAACCGGCCACTTGGCCACCGTTTTGTGTTGGCCTAGTGGAATGGCTAGTAGTTCACCAGAAATTTTGACTTTCAGGAGCGCCTGAACAGATTGCTAAATCCCGCGCAGCAACTCATTGATGCCCACCTTGCCGCGTGTCTTCTCATCCACCTTCTTCACGATCACCGCGCAGTACAGGCTGTAGCTGCCGTCCTTGGAAGGCAGGCTGCCGCTGACCACCACCGAGCCGGCCGGGACGCGGCCGTAGCTCACCTCGCCGGTTTCGCGGTCGTAGATCTTGGTGCTCTGGCCGATGAACACGCCCATCGAGATCACGCTGTTGTCCTCCACGATCACGCCCTCCACGATCTCCGAGCGCGCGCCGATGAAGCAGTTGTCGCCGATGATGGTGGGGTTGGCCTGGATCGGCTCCAGCACGCCGCCGATGCCCACGCCGCCGGAGAGGTGCACGTTCTTGCCAATCTGCGCGCACGAGCCGACCGTCGCCCAGGTGTCCACCATCGTGCCTTCGTCGACATAGGCGCCGATGTTCACGTAGGAGGGCATGAGCACCACGTTCTTCGCGATGAACGCGCCTTTGCGCGCCGCAGCAGGAGGCACCACGCGGAAGCCACCCTCGCGGAAATCGCGGCTGTTGTAGTCGGCGAACTTGGACGGCACCTTGTCGTAGTAGTTGGTGAAGCCGCCCTTGATGAAGGAATTGTCCTCCATGCGGAACGACAGCAGCACGGCCTTCTTCAGCCACTGGTGCGTCACCCACTGCCCGTCGATCTTCTCGGCGACGCGCAGCTTGCCCTGGTCGAGCCGCGTGATGACGGTGTCGACCGCCTCCTTGAGTTGCGCATCGGCGTTGTGCGGGTTGATCTCCGCGCGGCGTTCAAAGCCCTGTTCGATGATTTGCTGCAATTGATCCATGACGATTTCCTAGAACAAAGTTGGTAGACGTTAGTCGTTAGCTGTCAGTTGGTGTTGTCCGCTATGCGGGTTGTGCTTTAACTGGCGACTAACGTCTAACGACTGAAGTTAACTATTCTCAGCGCCGCCTCCACCGTCTCTTCCGTATTCGCGACCAGCGCGAGGCGCACGAAGTTCTGGCCGGGGTTCACGCCCTGCGCGGTGCGCGCGAGGTAGCTGCCCGGCAGCACGGTCACATTATAGTCGCGATAGAGTTGTTGCGCGAAGGCGGTGTCGGCGATCGGCGTGCGCACCCACAGGTAAAAGCCGGCATCCGGCATGGCGACCGGCAGCGCCGGCTTGAGTATCTCCAGCACCCTGTCGAATTTTTCCGCGTACAGGCGGCGGTTTTCCGCGACATGCGCCTCGTCGTTCCATGCGGCGATACTCGCGGCCTGGATCGCCGGGTTCATCGCCGAGCCGTGGTAGGTGCGGTATAGCGTGAATTTCGCGATCACCGCCGCGTCGCCCGCGACGAAGCCGGAGCGCATCCCCGGCACGTTGGAGCGCTTCGACAGGCTGGAGAACACCACGAGGTTGCGGTAGTCGTTGCGCCCGAGTTGCTGCGCGGCCTGAAGCGCGCCGAGCGGCGGTTCATCAAAATAGATTTCCGAATAGCACTCATCCGAGGCGATCACGAAGCCGTAGCGGTCCGACATCTCGAACAGGGTCTGCCATTCGGTGAGCGGCATCACGCGCCCGGTCGGGTTGCCCGGCGAGCAGACGTAGATCAGTTGCGTGCGCTGCCAGACTTCTTCCGGTAGTTGCGCGAAGTTCAGCGCATAGTTGTCTTCGGGCAGGGTGTTGAGGAAATAGGGTGTTGCACCCGCCAGCAATGCTGCGCCCTCGTAGATCTGGTAGAACGGGTTGGGGCAGACCACCACCGGGTCGTTTTTGCTGCGGTCGATCATCGTCTGGGCGAAGGCGAACAAGGCCTCGCGGCTGCCGTTCACCGGCAGGACCTGGGTCTTTGCATCGGGTGCCGGAATGCCGTAGCGCGCCGCCAGCCAGTTCGCGATGGCATGGCGCAGCGCGTCGCTGCCTGCAGTTGTGGGATAATTCGCCAGCCCGTCGAGGTTGGCGGTCAGCGCATCCTTGATGAACTGCGGCGTGGCATGTTTCGGTTCGCCGATGGACAGGCTGATCGCGCGGTAGTCCGGATTCGGCTGAACTTCGCGGAACAGCGCGGCGAGTTTCTGGAACGGATAGGGCTGCAGCCGGTTCAGGTCGGGATTCATTTATTGCTGGCCTTGGTGAAATTCATGATGCCGCTGCCGGAATGACGGAATTTGAAGTCTTTCAATTATAAAGGCGTAACGAGTGCCATCAAAACAAAATCTACTGCCGGTTGCAGGCGTGCTGAGCGGCTCGCTGGTGTGGGGGCTGGTCTGGTACCCCTACCGCCTCCTGGAGAATGCCGGCGTGCCCGGTGCGCTGGCGACGCTGCTCACCTATCTGCTTGCGATAGTGTGCGGCGCGTTCATGCTGCCGCGCGTGTGGCGCGAGCTGCGCCTGCCCGGGAAGAACGGGGCAGGGTTGTGGGTGCTGCTGCTCGCGTTGAGCGTGGGCTGGACGAATCTCGGCTATGTGCTGGCGGTGCTGCACGGCGAAGTGATGCGCGTGCTGCTGCTGTTCTACCTCGCGCCGCTCTGGACGATCCTGCTCTCCTACTGGATGCTCGGCGAGCGGCTCAACCATTACGGTTACATCGTCATCGCGCTGTCGCTTGGCGGCGCGTTCGTCATGCTGTGGGAGCCGCAGTCCGGCCTGCCGCTGCCGGCCAACACGGCAGAGTGGCTCGGCCTCTCGGCGGGCATGGCCTTCGCCTTGTCCAACGTCGTGTCGCGGCGCGCCACGCACCTCAGCGTCGAGGCGAAATCCTGCAGCGTGTGGCTCGGCACGGCGCTGCTGACCGCGCCGCTGCTGTGGTGGCAGGGCGGCTTCCAGGAGCGCCTGCTGGCGATCGACGCGCAGGGCTGGCTGCTGCTCGCGCTGCTCGGCGCCGTGCTGTGCGCCGTCAGCTTCACCGTGCAATACGGCATCACCCACATGCCGGCCAACCGCGCCATCGTTCTGTTCCTCTCCGAACTGGTGGTCGCCGCCGTAGCGTCGTACTTCCTTGCCGGCGAGGCGATGGAGCTGCGCGACTGGATCGGCGCGACGCTCATCGTCTCGGCCAGCCTGCTGTCGGGCAGGCTGTGCGCAGAATCGAAGTAGGGGGCTTGCGGGCTGTCGATGCCTTGAAAGGCGAGCAGGGAAGGTGTTTCAGGCCAGGAATTTTTCGGAAATTTCTTCGTAGTACGCCTGCTCGCTTTCGGGATGAATCCCGAGTTCTGCCAGCACATCGTCGCGTATCTTCCACCAGAGCTGATGGTCGGTGCGGCCGATGCGGTGGTAGAAATGGATCGCCAGCTGCAATATCGCCACCAGGGTGCGCACCGCACCGAGCTCCTCGTGCGGCATCTCGTGGTGGTACAGGATCGCCTTGCAGATGAAGTCCGGCAGCTTCCAGTGGTGCGCCACCAGATAGCCGATGCTGCAATGGTCGGCATTGAAATGCGCATCTTCCTCGCTGAGGCTCGGCCAGCAGGTGGCCTTGTCCAGGCGCAGCTTACCGCAGTAATCGGGAAAGCGCTGCATCAGCACCGGCACGCCGCACTCGTGGAAAATCCCCGCCATGTAAGCCTGCTCGGGAAAGATGTTGCACACCGAGACGCGGTCCGCCGCGATCAGCGCCGCAATCTGCGCCACTTCCTGCGAGCGTGTCCAGAAGATGTCGAAGGATTTGCGCGTCGTGCCGGAGATGCTGGTGGAAAGCGCGACGGCCTGCACCAGGTTGCAGGTCTGCTTGATGCCGATCGTCATCAGCACCTGCTCGATTGAGTCGAATTTCTTGCCGTTGCTGAATGCCGGCGAGCGCGCCGCCTTGAACAGCATGGCGGTAATGCCCGGGTCGCTGGAGATGATGCGCGCCAGATCGCCCATGCTGTAGTTGTCCGAGGCGAGCTTCTTCTGCAGATCGAGCAGAACCTTGGGTTGCGGCGGAAGCTTGATGCCCTTGGCTACAAGTTCCTTTATGGCTTTTTCGGCATCGACTTGCATGGTTCCTGACCAGTAATGCTTTTATTCGTAGGGCCATTATACCGGTCAATGAGGGTAAGGGCAGGCTCGCTTCCGGTGCTCATCAGGGGGCGCTGATTGATGGAGAATAATCGAGCCTGACCCCTTTATTCAGGCTGCTACCTGCGGCCAATCGCTTGCATGTTGATTCGGCATTCAAGAAGGAATGCGAAGCTGATCCTGGTTAACATTTTTGCAAGCTTGGTAAAGGGTGTCCACCTATTTCACAAGGTAGAGATGTAACCCACTCATCAAACCCCACATCTCTATCAAAAGTTAGAGGAATTCTTAGGGCTTTTTCATTTTCGTCATAAAGCAATGAGATGCCAGGAGCGTTTTGTGCAGAATTTCTTGAAATCAGACTAACGCCTTTTTCATATTTTCCGCAGTAATAAGAATAGGAACTGATATTGCTGCGATGCATTTTTTTCGTGCCTAAAATGGTTGTAACCTCAACCGCATCAGGCAATAGAGTTACCTTGTAGCCGATGGATACAATGATTAATTGGTATAGAGAAAAAATAACCACGATAAAACCGAATATCATTCCCCAAGACTTGTAACTGTCCGGGTGTTGTATGAGTGCTTGTGCAAATACTCCAAAAAATATGAAGCAAATCGCCCAACATAAAAATTGCTGACTTCCTCTCGGTTTGTAAACTCTCGGGTATGTCATTTTGAATATTTTCGGGAGAGGCCTAACGTGGAGCTAAGGGGCCGCGCGCTTTTGCGCGGTCCCGCTTGAGTGCAGGGTTAGATTTCGCAGTTGCCTATACGACTGAATTGCCATGAAGAATGAGGCACAGGCGAGGAGAAATGGAATAGCTGCAGCGCCTTTATTTCCAAGGGCGAGACAAGCGGGGACGATAACAAGGGCAACTTTGGAACCAGAAAAATCGCAACCGATGGATGTAAAGACCCGGAACGAAAGCCAATAGGAGAGGATAGCAACCGTCAAAAAAAGAAGGATAGGCGCGACTCGCTTTTGTTGAAGCCGCTGTTTTCTGAGTTTGCTTGTTCGCTTGTCCATTCCGTTTCCGTAAGATGGTAGGCAGAGAAATCTAACGTAAAGTAGACACCCTAAAATTCACCGACAAAGGCGAGCCGCTCACTTGCCTTTCTCCATCCTGCGCTCCCGCATGTGCAGCTTCAGTTCCTCCCTGATTTCGCGCAGCTTGGCCTTCATGATCGCCTCGTTTTTGCTGCCGATGCGCATGAGGATGCGCTGGCCGATGGAGCGGGCTTCGAGGTCGGGGTCGGCGTACTTGTAGTAAACGCTGGGCTGGATCAGCGCGACCGGCTCCTTGATGTTTGGCGCGGCGAGCAGGTCGTCGATGGCGACGATGAGGCGGTCGTTGAAGTATTTCTTCGGGTAGCCCAGCTCCTCGTAGGCCTCCTGGAACAGAGGGTAGAGGCGCACATACAGCCCGACCAGTTTCTTCGCGTCGATCGCCTCGGCGACCTTCATGTAGGGCGCGTAGCGCGCCGCGTTCTTCGGGCTGATGGTCAGGCCGTTTTCCTTGCCCTCGGTAACGAGCCAGCCTTCCGCGCGCTCGATGGGCATCACGTTCATCGGTGCGCGCCTCTGCGGCAGGTTGTCGATGGTGGCGACGATGTTGCGGATGATGCGGTCGGTGCGGAAGACCTTCATCAGCGACTTGTTGCCGACCAGCCCGGCGAGGGCGTCGAGCACGAACTTGTCGCTCTCGCCGAGTGTGGGCAGCGGGGGCGGTACGGGAGGCGCCTCGATCACCTGGCGCACTTCTGGCTTGGGCGGCGGGGGAGGCGGTGCCTGCACCTGCATCGGCGGGGGCGGGGGAGGTGGGGCGGGCTTGAAGAGGAAATAGGCGGCGATGCCGCCGACGATGACGACTGCCGCAACAATAATGGCAACTGCGGTGTTCTTTTTCATGGTTCAGCCTCCTCGTTGAGTTACGGAGCCTTCGGGAATTCCGGCCCGTCATTCCGGCGAAGGCCGGAATCCAGTGTCCTGGTTGCGGTACAACCTGAAGGTTGTGCCTTTACTGAAATTTCATTTTCGATAAGCTGGACACCGGCCTTCGCCGGTGCGACGAATCCATAAGGCCTGTTATGCCACCGTCACTTCCTTCGATGCATACACATCCTGGATCGCATTCAATAGTGTCACGCCGTCCTGCATCGGCTTCTGGAACGCCTTGCGCCCCGAAATCAGTCCCATGCCGCCCGCGCGCTTGTTGATGACCGCGGTGCGCACCGCTTGCTGCAGGTCGTTCTTGCCCGACTCGCCGCCGGAGTTGATCAGGCCGGCGCGCCCCATGTAGCAGTTCGCGACCTGGTAGCGCACCAGGTCGATCGGGTGGTCGGTGGTCAGTTCGCTGTACACCTTGGGGCTGGTCTTGCCGAACTTGATCGCGTTGTAGCCGCCGTTGTTCTCGGCCATCTTCTGCTTGATGATGTCGGCGTTGATCGTCACGCCGAGGTGGTTGGCCTGGCCGGTGAGATCGGCGGCGACATGGTAATCCTTGTCGGCGGTCTTGAACGCCGGGTTGCGCAGGTAGGCCCAGAGGATCGTCGCCATGCCGAGCTCGTGCGCGCGCTCGAAGGCATCGGAGATTTCCTGGATCTGGCGGCGTGATTCGGGTGAGCCGTAGAAAATCGTCGCGCCGACCGCCACCGCGCCCATGTCGAAGGCCTGCTCGACGCTCGCGAACAGCGTCTGGTCGAACTCGTTGGGGTAGGTGAGCAGTTCGTTGTGGTTGATCTTCACGATGAACGGAATCTTGTGCGCGTATTTGCGCGCGACCGAGCCGAGCACGCCGAGCGTCGAGGCCACGCCGTTGCAGCCGCCCTCGATGGCGAGTTTGACGATGTTCTCGGGGTCGAAATAGATCGGGTTGGGCGCGAACGACGCGCCGCCGGAATGTTCCACGCCCTGATCCACCGGCAGCAGCGACAGGTAGCCGGTGTTCGCGAGCCGCCCGGTGCCGTAGAGCGCCTGCAGGCTGCGCAGCACACCGGGCTTGCGGTCCTTCATCGCGACCACGCGGTCCACGTAATCCGGCCCCGGCAGGTGCAGCGCTTCCTTCCTGATGCCGGTGCAGCGATAGCCCAGCAAATGCTCTGCTTCTTCACCCAGTAATTGCACGATGTTCGTCATGGTCTCGCTCCTTATGGTGGGACACTTCTCGGAGAAACACTGGAAAGCTCGCCCGGCTATCTTACTCCTCTGTGTATAATTTTGCGCATTTCAAACACCAGTCACGGACAGCATGACCACCCCAATCAAACCGCTCATCTTCGGCACCCCGCTCACCCCTTCCGCGATCCGCGTCATGCTGCTCGGCAGCGGCGAGCTCGGCAAGGAAGTCATCATCGCGCTGCAGCGCCTCGGCGTGGAGGCCATCGCCGTGGATCGCTACGCCGATTCGCCCGGCCAGCAGGTGGCGCACCATGCGCGCGTCATCAACATGATGGACGGGGCGCAACTGCGCGCGCTGATCGAAAAGGAGAAGCCGCACCTCGTCGTGCCGGAGATCGAGGCGATCGCCACCGACACACTGGTCGAGATCGAGCGCGAAGGGCTGGCGCGCGTCATCCCGACCGCGCGCGCCGCCAGGCTCACGATGAACCGCGAGGGCATCCGCCGCCTCGTCGCCGAGACCTTGAAGCTGCCGGTCTCACCTTATCGTTTTGCTAACAGCCTGGAGGAGCTGCGCGCCGCGATCGCGGAGATCGGCTACCCGTGTTTCGTCAAGCCGCTGATGTCGTCCTCTGGCAAGGGGCAGTCGAAAGTGGATAGTGCGGCGGATATCGAGGCCGCGTGGAACTACGCCGCCAGCGGCTCGCGTGTCACGCAGGATCGCGTGATCGTCGAGGGCATGATTGCCTTCGACTACGAGATCACCCAGCTCACGGTGCGCGCGATGGGCAGTAACGGTGAGGTCGAGACGCATTTTTGCGAACCCATCGGGCACTTGCAGGTGCACGGTGATTACGTCGAAAGCTGGCAGCCGCAGGCCATGTCGCCGCTCGCCCTGCAACGCGCGCGCGACATTGCAAAGAAGGTCACCGACGCCCTCGGCGGTCTCGGCATCTTCGGCGTCGAATTATTCATCAAGGGCGACGAGGTCTGGTTCAGCGAAGTCAGCCCGCGCCCGCACGACACCGGCATGGTCACGATGTGCAGCCAGCGCTTCAGCGAGTTCGAACTCCACGCGCGCGCCATCCTCGGCCTGCCGGTGGATGTGAGCCTCAAGGCACCGGGCGCCTCGGCGGTGATCTACGGGCAACTGGAGGAGCAGGGCATCGCCTTCGCGGGCGTGGAAGAAGCCCTGCGCGTGCCGCAATCGGATATCCGTTTGTTCGGCAAGCCGGAATCCTTCGCACGCCGCCGCATGGGCGTGGCGCTGGCGAACGGCAGGGATACCGGCGAGGCGCGGGAGCGCGCGAAGCTCGCGGCGGGAAAGGTGAAGCCGGTCAGGGGAGGCTAAGGTGTGGTGAGGTGTCGAACCACAACGGATGTGGCGCGCACTCCATTCATGCTTCGATACCTCAGCATGAACGGAGTGTATTGTTTTGCGTAACCGTAATTGCTCTGCGCTGCCTGCCTACGGAGCCCCGCCGCAGTCATAGATACCCGCCTTGGTGCGTTCCATTTCTTCCTTCATGCTGTAATGGTGCCCCGCCGCGCCAGCCGCGATGACGGCCGGGCTGGGATGCCCCTCGTATTCCAGCAGTGACTTGATGGCGCCGTTGATATCGTTTATCGGCGGCACTTCGAGCAACGCCAGGCGATCGTAGACGTCCTGGTCAATCGTGACTTGTACTTGGTTTGACATGATAGCCTCCTTGGGAATGTGGATAGACACGAGCAAAGTCTAGTCCGAACATCGGGGCATTTATATAGGGCCTATTACCTACCGTTGAACCGGAAGGCGTAGCCCATCGTAATGAGGTTTTGCCGGGTCGAAGCGCCGGGCAGGCGCTTCCCGTCACGGCGCCGGATTCGGGAAAACCTTATGCACCGCCTCGATCTTCTCCAGCACTTCCGCCGTCAGTGCCACCTCCGCGCTGTCCAGATTTTCCTGCAGCTGCCGCACGCTGGTCGCGCCGAGGATCACGCTGGTGGCGAACCAGCGCGTGCGCGCGTAGGCGAGCGCCATCTGTGCCGGGCTGAGCCCCGCTTCGTTCGCGATGCGCACATATTCCTTCGTGGCGGCAGGCACGTTGGGCTTGTGGTAGCGCTGGCCGAAGCCGGGAAATAAGGTAACGCGCCCTTTTTCCTGCGGATCGGCGAGGTACTTGCCGGTAAGCCAGCCGAACGCCAGCGGGCTGTAGGCGAGCAGGCCGACGTTCGTATGGCGGCAGACTTCGGTGAGGCCGCTCTCGAAGGTGCGGTTCATCAGATGGTAGGCGTTCTGTATTGAAATAATTTTCGGCAGGCCGAGTTGCCCGGCGCAGCGCAGGAATTCCATCACGCCCCACGGCGTCTCGTTGGACAGTCCGATGTGGCGCACCTTGCCGGCCTTGACCAGATCGTCCAGCGCCTGCAACTGCTCGGCGATCGGCACGCTGTCGCGCTCCTGCGCCGCATCGTAACTGGTTGCGCCGAACATCGGTACGTAGCGATCCGGCCAGTGGATTTGATACAAGTCTACGTAGTCGGTCTGCAAACGGCGCAGGCTGCCGTCGATCGCTGCGTTGATCTGCGCGCGGTCGATGCGCGGGCCGCCGCGTATCCACGAAAAACCGCGCGCCGGCCCGGCGATCTTGCTCGCGACGACCAATTGGTCGCGCCGCTGGCGCTTGAGCCAGGTGCCGAGGTAGCTCTCGGTGCGGCCTGCCGTTTCGGCGCGCGGTGCGACGGGGTACATCTCGGCGGTATCGATGAAATTCACGCCATGCGCCACCGCGAGGTCGAGCTGCGCGTGCGCCTCGACCTCGCTGTTCTGCTCGCCGAAGGTCATCGTGCCGAGACTCAATGTCGACACCATCAGGTTGCTGTTGCCAAGTTTGCGGTATTCCATATCCGGTCCGGAAAAATAGTAGGTCGGGTTTCAATCCGACACACCCTGTCAGGCTAAAGCCTGACCTACAACATGGCCGCTACCGAGTGCAGCGCATCCGGCGACAGGCTCGCAAGCGGGATGCGCCGCGCCTCATCGAGATTCGCATAGTGGTTGGAGGTCGCGCGGAAGTAGCTCGGGTCGTAGTGCAGCGTGAGCAGCTCGGCGACCAGCGCGGAAAAGTCGCCGGCGCGGATCAATGCGGCCCAGTTCTCCAGCCGCTTGGCGCCGTGGAAGCGGTGTAGCGCCTGCAGATGCGCGATCAGCGTCTCCGGGCTTTCGGGGTAGTGGCGGTAGTCCTCCAGCAGCCCGGCGACGCGCAGATCGAGCGGCGTCTCCAGCAGCAGGCACTTACCGGCGTGCATCGCGCCGGACAGCGCATCGGGCAGGGTGAGGTTGCCGATCTTGCTGCTCTCCGCCTCCACGTAAACCGGGCGCGCCGGGTCGAGCTGCCGCAGTGCCTGCAGCAACTCGCTGTCGAATTGTTTCTGCGAGGGCTGCGGTTCTCCGGGCAGCCTGCCCAGCACCGAGCCGCGGTGCCGCGCGAGCGCTTCGAGGTCGAGCACCTGCCAGCCATTATTAGCCAGCGCCGCGAGCAGGCGGCTCTTGCCCGAGCCGGTCGGGCCGCAGATCACGTTGAATGCAAACTGCTGCGGCAGGCGGGCGAGTTCATCCAGCACGCCGCGCCGGTAAGTCTTGTAGCCGCCATCGAGCTGGTGTGCCGCCCAGCCGACCTGCGCGAGGATGATGCACATCGCGCCGCTGCGCTGCCCGCCGCGCCAGCAGTAGACCAGCGGGCGCCACGACTTGGGGTGGTCGTGGAAGCGCGTCTGCAGGTGATGCGCGATGTTCTTCGCGACCAGCGCAGCACCCATCTTGCGCGCCTCGAACGGCGACACCTGCTTGTACAGCGTACCGACTTTGACGCGCTCCTCGTCGGACAGCACCGGGCAGTTGATCGCGCCGGGAATGTGATCCTCGGCGAATTCCGCCGGGGTGCGCACGTCGATAATTTCGTCAAATTCGCCGAGCTGTGATAGGTTCGCGGTTCTGAAAAGCATTGTTGAAAGAGGAGTTGATGTGTCTGAAGTGAAATTGACCCAATTGTCGCACGGTGGCGGCTGCGGCTGCAAAATCGCACCGGCGCTGCTGCAGCAGATCCTGGGCGAGGCCAAGCAAAAGCTGCCGTTCGCCGACCTGCTGGTCGGCACCGAGACCAGCGACGATGCGGCGGTGTACCGCCTCAACGACCGGCAGGCGGTCATCGCGACCACCGATTTCTTCATGCCCATCGTCGACGATCCCTTCGACTTCGGCTGCATCGCCGCGACCAACGCGCTCTCCGACGTGTACGCGATGGGCGGCACGCCGATCATGGCGCTGGCCATCGTCGGCATGCCGGTCAACAAGCTGCCGGTCGAGGCGATCCGCGCGATCCTGCGGGGCGGCGAGGCTGTCTGCGAGGAGGCTGGCATCCCACTCGCGGGCGGGCATTCCATCGATACCCCTGAGCCGATCTACGGGCTGGTGGCCATCGGCATCGTGCATCCCGAGAGGCTCAAGAAAAACAGCGGTGCGCGGGCGGGCGATGTGCTGATCCTCGGCAAGGGGCTGGGTGTAGGTGTGCTCGCTGCTGCGCTGAAGAAGGGCGCGCTGTCCGCCGAGGGCTATGCGCAACTGATCGCCATCACCACCCAGCTCAACACGGTGGGCAGCACGCTGTCCGAATCGGACGGCGTGCACGCGCTGACCGACGTGACCGGCTTCGGCCTGCTCGGCCACCTGCTGGAAATATGCCGCGGCTCCGGGCTGGGCGCGGAGCTGAAGTTCGACCGGGTGCCGGTGCTCCCCGAGGCGCTCCCGCTCGCGCAGCAGGGTATCGGCCCCGGCGCGATCGAGCGCAACCTCGCGAGCTACGGGCATGAAGTGGACTTCGCGCCGCACCTGGAGGAATGGCAGCGCCGCCTGCTCGCCGACGCGCAGACCAGCGGCGGGCTGCTGGTGAGCGTCGCGCCGGAGGCGGCGGACGGGGTGCTGGACTGCTTCAGGAGCGCCGGGTTCGCGCATGCGGCGGTGATCGGCGAGATGCTGCAGGGTGCGCCGAAGGTAACGGTAATTTAGAAGCTGTCTGAAAATTGCAGCGTCGGCCGCAATGATATGATGCGCGGCGTTTGCAGCGTAAACACAAGACAATGAACCTCCTCAAAGCCCTCGCCACCGTCAGCAGCCTGACCCTGCTTTCGCGCATCCTCGCCTTCGTGCGCGACGTGCTGATCGCGCGGGTGTTCGGCGCGGGGGCGGCGACCGATGCGTTCTTCGTCGCCTTCAAGCTGCCCAACCTGCTGCGCCGCCTGTTCGCCGAGGGCGCGTTCTCGCAGGCCTTCGTGCCGATCTTCGGCGAATACCGGAACCGGCGCGGGCACGACGAGACCAAGCTGCTCGTCGATCACGTCACCACGATGCTGGCGCTGATCCTGTTCGTGGTCACGCTGATCGGCATCGTCGCCGCACCCATCCTCGTCTACATCAGCGCGCCGGGTTTTGCGGCGGATGCGGGGAAGTTCGAGCTCACCGTGCGATTGCTGCAAATCACCTCGCCGTACATCTTCTTCATCTCGCTGGTCTCGGTCGCGGCGGGCATCCTCAACACCTACAACAAATTCTGGGTGCCGGCCTTCGCGCCCATCCTGCTCAACGTCTGCTTCATCGGCGGCGCGCTGTGGCTCGCGCCTTATTTCGATCCGCCGATCCTGGCACTGGCCTGGGCGGTGTTCGTCGCGGGCATCGTGCAACTCGTGTTCCAGTTGCCGTTCCTGAAGAAGATCGGAATGTTGCCGAGCATCCGCCTCAACCTCAAGGATGAAGGCATGTGGCGCGTCATCAAACAGATGGGGCCGGCGGTGTTCGGCGTGTCCATCGCGCAGATCAGCCTGATTATCAACACCATCTTCGCCTCGTTCCTCGTCGCGGGCAGCGTGTCCTGGCTGTATTACGCCGACCGGCTGATGGAATTTCCCAATGGCCTGCTCGGCGTGGCGCTCGGCACCATCCTGCTGCCCTCTTTATCCAAATGCCACTCCAGCAACGACACGGTCGAATACTCGAGGCTGCTCGATTGGGGTCTGCGCCTGACCATCATGCTCACGCTGCCCGCCGCGCTGGCGCTAGGCATGATCGCCGTGCCGCTCTTGGCGACCTTTTTCCAGCACGGCGTATTTTCCGCGCACGACGTGCTGATGACGCGCAACGCGCTGGTCGGCTACAGCATCGGGCTGGTCGGTATGATCCTGGTGAAAATTCTCGCCCCCGGTTTCTACGCGCGGCAGGACATCAGGACGCCGGTGAAGATCGGCATCGCCACGCTGGTCGCGACGCAACTGATGAACCTCGCCTTCATCGGCTGGCTGCAGCACGCCGGCCTCGCGCTCGCCATCGGGCTCGGCGCATGCTTTAACTCCGCGATCCTGTTCCACCTGTTGCGCAAGCGTGGCATCTACCGGCCCGAGCCGGGCTGGGCGAAATTCTTCGCCAAGGTGTGCGTCGCGCTGCTCGCGCTCGGCCTCGTGCTGTGGTTCGGCATGGGCGCAGAGCAAAGCTGGCTGACCCGCACCGGCTGGCCGCGCATCCTGCACCTGGCCGCGCTGGTCGCGGGTGGTGTGGCGGTGTATTTCGTGGTGCTCGCCGCGCTGGGGTTCCGCCCGAGGGATTTTTCCAAGCGGGCGGTGAGTTGAACTGCCGCTTCTGCGGCTTGCCCTCGATTGTGGCGGGTAAAATAATTTGAAGCCGATCCTTTATAATCGGAAATGCGCAATTTCAAGGCCCAGATAATCGACTCTGGAGCTAGCCAGAACCCATTCCTCGCGATGGCTGAGGCTGGCGTTCAACCTGAAGAAATCAAGCAATTTGTCATCGACACATTGCTTCCATACTTTGAAAACCGCGATATCCTCGAAGAGTTTGCGATCGATGTATTAGCGCCGGAAGTTGTGAATATCTACAAGACAAAACAGAACCCAACCATCGAAGCTGGGTTTCACTTTGTGTTGCAACTTTATAGGCGCGCCAAGCTTTCTGATGGAAATGCATCACTGAATGCTTGTGCAGACGCCGAAGGCGATATTTCAGCAGGCCTTGCCCACTATTGGAGTTGCATGTATCTGGAGCAAGAAAAAGCCGAGCTTGAAATTCACGAATTTGCCTTTGAATGCTTTAGGCTTATGGGTACGCTGATCGAAGCATGCATTCAGCCTTTCCTTCGCGATCTATTGCGCCAAGCAAGAATTGTTCGGGGAAAGAATCCCACCCTACCAACTAATATGTCACTAGGAAATCTGGTAGGAGAGCTGTTTGATACGCTCGGTTTTCCAGAATTGATGGCCCCGTCTCCGTGGGGAATACGGCTTAACCAATGGCGAAACATTGCGCAGCATCACAGAACACGAGTTGAAGCTGACCGTATTGTTGGTACGTATGGGGAACATCCAAACGAACAAGAAGTGTCTCTGTCGCGCAGCGAGTTGATGGAGGCTCTCAGGGCCATTGCGGCAATTTTCAACGCTATTAAGCTAGCTCGAACGATCTACTTCATTGACAACCTCCGGCAGTTGAAGCCGTTACTCCGTGAAACAAATCTTCGAGAGGATGCTCGCCTCCTATCCATTGTTACTGCGATCTCCTCGCAGGGCTTCCGTGTTTCGAACATTCACCTCTCGGATTCCGAAGCCACACTAGAACTAGTCGACCTGCAAAGTCCTTCGGAGCAGCGGGTCATACATGCCAGTCAATTTCTTTTGCCCCTGTGGGCGGAAACAGAGCGCGCAAGCCTAAAGGTTGTATATAGCAATCAAGCTGGCGACTACGTTGTCGAGTTCGAAACAACCGGCGAAGCATGCTCATTGCTGGACAGTGAAGAGGCTACCGTTGAGCAGTACCTTCAACAGGTTTCATTTAAGCGACGTCCCACATGATAGAGCTGTTCAAGAATTAAAGGGGTTAGCTCAGCTTCACCTTTTATCTAGCCGCTCAGCGCTAGATGCGTTCCACCAGTTTCTCTACCTGCTGGGCGGTGGCGTCCCATATCCCCGTCGGCCCGGCCTTTATGATCTCATCCCCCTGCCAGTTTTCGAGATGCTTAAGCATGGTTTCCTCGACCCAACCGGCGAACTTGTCGCGTTCCTCCTTCAGTTTTTTCAGTTGCGTGCTGGCTACAAAGGCAGCCTATGCTGCTTGCCGCAATTCGTAATCCGCAATCAACACATCGGCGGGCAAGTCCAAGCCTTCGGACAGCCGCCGGATCATGGCAAGGGTGAGCGGGCGGGTGCGGTTTAATACCTCGGCCACGCGGCCACGGGTGCCGATGTAGGGCTCCAAATCCTTGCGCGTCAGGCCGCGCGTTTCTATCACGTAGTTCAAAAAATCGATGGGGTCGGGTGCGGGGATGGGGTGATGCCTGGCTTCGTATTTCTCCACCAGCATTGCCAGTACTTCGACTTTGTCCGCTTGCGGTGTGCCCTCCGGCGCATCGAACAGCACTTCGATTTCGCGCAGGGCTGCCTTGTATTCGGTTCTGGTTTTGATCGGTTTAAGTTCCATTTCTATACCCTTTCCGCGTTGATCGCGTCGTATTCGGCGTGGGTTCCAACGAAGCGTATGTACATCATGCGCCGGTTGTAATGCACGGCAACTACCAGGCGAAAATCATTGCCCTTGATGTTGAACACCACGCGGTTGCTTCCCACGAAACTGGCATTGCGGTGCGCCGCCTTGATTGCCGCCGGGTTTTTCCAGTCTGCCCGGCTGGCGTCGACAAACCACGCGCGCAGCGGCGTTTCCGCTTGCGGATGCTTGTTCCAGAATTCACGCAGGGTGCTCACGGCTATTACTCGCATGATGCCACTCTAGCATGCTCCCATTGTGGGTGCAATGATGCCGAGGCTATCGGGCGGTTGGCGGATGTCCGCGGATAAAAGCCTGTTATGTGCTGTGTGAGGATGAGGCGTTGCCATGAGCCTGGCAGGGCGCAACAAGCAACGCGCATGGCTTGGGCATCAATCAACCCATGTGGCGCAATACGCTTCCGCTATGGTGCTAGCGCTTTTCCGCGCGCAGCAGCGCATGCACGATCTCGCACACCATGGCCTTGTGTTTTGGCGTCAGGCGCTGGAAATCTTCCGGCAGGGAGGCGATGGCTTCTTCACCATAGGTGGCCCGCTCCTCCTCTACCTTGAATGTGGTCATATTCTTTTCGCCTTCTCCGTAGTGCAGCCAGTGGGGCGAGGCCTTCAGCCATTTTGCGAGGGCGCGGATTTTGTCCCCTGCGGGAATCGCCTCCCCGTTGAGCCACTTGCGCACGGCCTGGGCCGTGACCGGCTTGCCCAGATAACGCCGGTTGAATTCGTAAGCCACATGCGTGGGGCTGGCCGTGCCGATCCCAGCATCGTTCAGCAGGCGCGTCAGCCGCTTGCCGAAGGATTCTTTTTCGTTCATCAAAGTCATGTTTCAAAGCTATCACTTGGCAGGTAACTACCGGTTGCTTTGTGTGGTAACTGGTAGTAGATTGCGTGGGTGATCGGGCGTAATGGGTATTCACCGTGGACATTTGCTTTCCGCAGAATGAAGTGCATCGCATTTTCCGGCTAACTGGGACGCCGCTCGGAAAGGGCGGGTTTTCATGGAGCGCAAAATGGGCAGGCATGCATTCAAACTTTCGATAGAAGGCGACATGACGATTCCCCTGGTGGAGGAACTGGAGGAGGCGATCCTGCCTGTCATCGGGAAGTGCCGGCAAATCGAGATCGATCTCTCGCAAGTCTCGGAAATCGATCGGGCAGGGCTGTTGCTGATGGTGGTCCTCAAACTGGAAGCATTTACGCAAAATGTAGGTTTGTATTTTACTGGGCATAGCGAGCCTGTCATGGAAATGCTTGATTTGTGCGATTTGGGGAGGTTGCTCGATGCGCCTGCCGTGGCGGGGTTTGCCAGGCGTGGATTGATGTCTCACCGAATGGGCAGTGCGCGTTGACCTCGCGATCGTCGCACGCGAAGAGATTCAGGGAACCTTCTCAGCGCTCGATGCGCTCCACCAGCCTTTCCACCTGCTGGGCGACGGCGTCCCAGATGCCCATCGGCCCTGCGCTGCTGATGCTGTCCTCACGCCAGTTTTCGAGCGGTCTCTTGCGGGTTTCATCGAGCCAGGCGGCGAGCCGGTCGCGCTCCTCCATCAGTTTCTCCAGTTCCGCGCTGATGTCGGCCTCTCCGGGAGTGTGATTCAGCCTCTTCTCGGCCTGGGCCAGCAGCTCATCGACATGCCGCAGGCGCAGGTCGTATTCGCTGATGCGTTGCTCCGCCAGCAAGCGGTAGATGTCTCTCATTTGCGCCTCCGGTATCGGTGTGTCCGGAAGCATTATTTGTGCGGGGCCATCCCGCACAATGGGGGGGAAGTATGCAGTGGGCTACTTGTCGTTCAGCAACCCCTGCATCGCCGCGACCGGTTTGACCTGCGGGAAATACACCTGCTTATAGAAGTTGCCGAGGTTGCTCGACCACGGCATGCCGTCGCTGCGCCCGATCTGTTTCCAGTAGTCCATGAGGGCGGTGTCGTAGGCGTCGATGGCGGCCGGGTAGCCGGAGGCGTCGTAGTGCTCGTCGTGGCGGAAGGTCTTGATGTCCATGCGTGGCTTCGGTAGCACGTCATCCCTGATATGGCCGATGCACAGGCCGACCAGCGGGAAGGTGAGCGGCGGCAGGCCGAGCAGGTCTATTATGCCATGCGGGTTGCGGCGGATGCCGCCGATCGGGACGATGCCGAGGCCGAGCGATTCGGCGGCGGTGATCAACGTGCCGAGGACGATGCCCGCATCAGTCGCGGCGACGCCGAAGCCTTCCATACTTTCGTGGATGATCTGCGCCTGTCCCGCCTTGCGCGTACCGAGGTCGGTCTTGTGGAAGTCGATCGCGATGACGATGAACACCGGCGCCTGCGCGATCCACGGCTGTCCGCCGGCAAGTTCGGCGATGCGCGCGCGCTTTTCCGCGTCGCGCACCACGACCAGCGAAATCTCCTGCGCGTTCATCGAGGTCGGTGCGCGGTGTGCGGCGGCGACGATTTCATTGAGCATTTCATCGCTGACCGGGTCGGGTCTATAGCTGCGGATGCTGCGGTGGGATTGCTGGATGCGCAGGGTCTCGTTCATGGTTTTCTCCTGATTTTCATGGTGGATGCCGCTCTTGATGATGGAAATATATCCCCGTAGGAGCGCAGCTTGCTGCGCGAAAATTCACTTGTCACAGAGTACGATCGCCCGATGAATCGGGCTCCTACGGGGCAACGGAACATGATTTCACGTTAAGGGTTGACGTGCATGGCCTTCGCCACCGCCTCGTGGGTCAGGTGCGGGGCGAACAGCTCGATAAAGTCGTAGGTATAGCCGCGCAGGTATTCGTTCTTGCGGATCGCGATGCGCGTGGTGTTGGGCTTGAACAGGTGCTTGGCGCCGATCATGCGCAGGTGCCGGTCGCGCTCCGGGACGAAGGCGATCTCGGCGAGGATGCCGATACCCAGCCCGAGTTCCACGTAGGTTTTGATCACGTCGGCGTCGATGGCGGTGAGCGCGATGTTCGGCGTTATGTTCGCCTTCTCGAAGGCCTCGTTGATCTTGCCGCGTCCGCTGAAGGCGAAGTCGTAGGTGACGATGGGGTATTGCGCGATTTTCGCCAGCGTCAGCCGCTTCTCTTCCAGCAGCGGATGCCTGGGCGGCACGACCACGCAGTGGTGCCATTCGTAGCACGGCAATGTAACGAGGTCGTCATACAGCGACAGGCTTTCGGTGGCGATCGCGACATCGGCCTCGCCGTTCAGCACCTGCTCGGCGATCTGCGTCGGGTTGCCCTGATGCAGGCCGAGCTTCACTTTCGGGTAGCGTTTGATGAATTGCTTGACCACGGGCGGCAGGATGTAGCGCGCCTGGGTGTGCGTGGTGGCGATAGTCAGGTGGCCGCTGTCCTGCGCGTGGAATTCCTGCCCGACCTGGCGGAGGTTTTCCGCGTCGTGCAGCATGCGCCGGGCGATGTCGAGGATGGCCTGGCCGGGCTCGGTGATCGCGACGACGCGCTTGCCGTTGCGCACGAAGATGTCGATACCCAGCTCCTGCTCCAGTTGCCTGATCTGCTTGCTGATGTTGGGCTGTGAGGTGTACAGCACATCGGCGGCATCGGAAATCTTCAGGCCGCGCCGCACGATCTCGTTGAAGTAGCGCAGTTGCTGTAAATTCATGGCGGCGTTCCTATATAACCAATAGTTATGTAATGTTAACAGAAAACCATTTGGGAATATAATCCCGCGTGGCTAGAATGCGCTCCTGAATTTTACGGGTGGTTTGCATGGACTGGATGTACACACTGTCAGGCTTTCTGGTCGGGCTGATCGTCGGCATCACCGGCGTGGGCGGCGGGTCGCTGATGACGCCGCTGCTGGTGCTGTTCTTCGGCGTGTCGCCGGCCACGGCGGTGGGGACGGACCTGCTGTATGCCTCGCTGACCAAGACGGTGGGCGGCTGGGTGCACGGGCGGCGCGGCACGGTGGACTGGAAGGTGTTCGGCCTGCTCGCGATGGGCAGCCTGCCGGCCGCCGTGATCACGATCGCGCTGCTGAAGTACCTCGCGCTGGACGAAAAATCCCTGCGCAGCTTGGTGACCGGCGTGCTGAGCGTGGCGCTGCTGGCGACTGCGGCGGCGTTGCTGCTGAAGGATCAGATCAAGAAGCTCGCGCGGCGCAGGGACGGCACGGTGTACGAGCTGCACCACCGCTACCTGCCGGCCGCGACGATCGCGACCGGCGCAGTTGTCGGCGCGCTGGTGACGGTCTCCTCCATCGGCGCGGGCGTGCTGGGCACGGTCGCCCTGCTGTTCCTCTATCCGCGCATGCCGGCGGTGAAGGTGGTGGGCACGGACATCGTCCATGCCGTGCCGCTGACCGCGCTGGCCGGGATGGGGCACATGGCGCTGGGCACGGTGGACCTGGTGCTGCTGGGCAGCCTGCTGCTGGGCTCGCTGCCCGGCATCTGGATCGGCAGCCACCTGAGCGCGAAGGTTCCGGAGCATGTGCTGCGCCCGGTGCTGGCGAGTATGCTTTTAATCATTGGCATCAAGATGGTGATGTACTAATTAATTTCTATCGCCATGTATAACTTTAAGGAAATTTCGATGAGCGTGAACACACAGGATTTGTCCGACCAGGCGGAAATCGACCGCTTCGAGCAGACCATCCAGGCCTTTAACGCCGGGACTCTGGATCTCGATCGCATGACGGCGGTGCGCCTGCAGCATGGCGTATACGGCCAGCGCCAGCACGGCGTGCACATGTTCCGCATCAAGGTGCCCGGCGGGCGCATGACGCCGGACCAGCTGGATGCGGTCGCGGATGTCGCCGCAGACTACTCGCAGAAAGACATTGCGCATATCACCACGCGCCACTCGCTGCAGATCCATTTCATCCCGCTCGACAGCACGCCCGCCGCGATGCGCCGCATCGCCGAGGTCGGCATGACCACGCGCGAGGCGTGCAGCAACACGGTGCGCAACATGACGGCCTGCGGCCTGTCCGGCGTGTGCCCGCGCGAGCGCGTCGATGTGACGAAGCATCTCGACTTTGCGGTGGTGCATTTCCTGCGCAACCCGCTCAACCAGCAGTTGCCGCGCAAATTCAAGTTCAGCTTCTCGGCCTGCGAGGCGGATTGCGCGCAGGCGATGCTGCACGACTGCGGCGTGGTGGCGATCGAGAAGGACGGTCAACACGGCTTCATGGTCAAGGCGGGCGGCGGCCTCGGGCACAAGCCGCGCGAGGCGATCGTGGTCGAGGAATTCATTCCCGAGCGCGAGCTGCTGTTCTCGCTGGAGGCGCTGGTAGCGCTGCACAACCGCTATTCCGACCGCACCAAGCGCGCCAAGTCGCGCATCAAGTTTCTCGTCGAACGCTTCGGTGAGCAGGGCTTCGTGGAGAAATACCGCGAGGAGTTCGAGCGCACCAGGGAGGCGCTCGCCGCGCAGGCCTGGCCGCAGGGCGAATGGCGCGCGCCGACCGCTGGCGAAATCCCCGGCCCCGGCGCGCCGCGCAGGCTGTTCCCGCAGCATCAGGCTGGTTTATCTGTGCTGCCGGTCGCGGTGCCGAACGGCGACCTGAATGTGGCGCAGTTGCGCGGGCTCGCCGCGCTGTTGCGCGCGCAGGGGCTGGACGAAATCCGCACCACGCAGGACCAGAACCTCTCCATCTTCAACGTGCCTCAGTCCAGCGTGGCCGTACTGCGCAGCGGCCTGGCCGAACTCGGCCTGCGCGAGCCGGCCGCCGGGGACAACGTCGTGGCGTGCCCCGGCACCTCGACCTGCCGCCTCGGCATCACCGCCAGCCCGGTAATCGCGCCGCAACTGTCCGGCGGCAAGGCCGACCTGCGCATCCGCGTGTCGGGCTGCCACAACGGCTGCGCGCAGCCGGAAACCGGCGACATCGGCATCTACGGCGAAGGCAAGCGCATGCACGGCAAACTGGTGCCGCATTACCAGATGTACTTCGCGGGCAGCGGCATGCAGAACGGTGCGCTGGCCGTGAAGGGCCTCGCATTGCCGGTGGCGCGCATCAAGCAGGGCATAGAGCGCGTACAGGCGGCGCACCTCGCCAGCGGCGAGGCGAGCTTCTTCGCCTGGGCGCGCGCGCAGGCACCGGATTATTTCGCGCAGCTGCTGGCCGACCTCGCCGAGGTGAAGGCCGAGGATTTGCAGTCGGTGATGCGCGATTACGGCGAGGCCGGCGACTTCCGCGTGCTGAACATGGGTGGCGGCGAATGCGCGGGCGTGTCGCAGGTGCTGATCGGTGCGAATTTCTTCGAGGCGGCGCACGAGCGCGAATACCGCAACGCACTGGTGTTCCAGCGCAAATACGACGAGGCGGCGCACTGCAACGAGGCGATCCTGCGCCTGCTCGGCTCGGGCATCGTGCAGTTGCTGGAGGGAGCGCATGACGGCGACCTCGAACAGCTCGCCGCACAACTGCGCGAGCTCACGCCCGGCGCACTCGCCGAGGAATTCGCGCAGGCGGCGGGCAGCCTCGGCGGCGATGCCGAGATTGACGCCGACACGCTCGCGGCGATCAGCGCGGCGGTGGACGGGTGGACGGTCAAGGCGGCGTCCTTCGCCTCTGAAAAGGATGCACAGCTCGACCTCACGGAGGCCCTGCCAAAATGAGCCTGCAACAAAAAATCGAACAGACCGTTGCCGTGCTGCAGCAGGCCGCGCGCGACTTCGCTCCGGTGTGCTTTGCCAACAGCCTCGGCGCGGAAGACATGGTGCTGACCGACCTGATCGCCAGACACAAGTTGGATATCGAGATGTTCAGCCTCGATACCGGCCGCCTGCCGCAGGAGACCTACGACCTGATGCAGGAAGTGCACCGGCTCTATGGCGTGCCGCTGAAAATCTATTTCCCGGACTGCACCGCGGTCGAGGAGTATGTCGGGCAGAACGGCGCGAATGCGTTCTACGACAGCGTGGAACTCCGCAAGCGCTGCTGCTACATCCGCAAGGTCGAGCCGCTCAGGCGCGCGCTCGTGGGCAAGCGTGCCTGGATCACCGGCATGCGCCGCGAGCAGGCCGTCACGCGCGGCGGCCTGGAAGTGTCGTCGTTTGACGTGGAGCACGGCCTGCAGAAATTCAATCCGCTGCTGGACTGGACGAATGCCGAGGTATGGGAGTACATCAAACAAAACGATGTGCCGTACAATAAGCTGCACGACCATTTCTACCCCAGCATCGGCTGCGCGCCCTGCACGCGCGCGGTGACCCCCGGCGAAGACATCCGCGCCGGAAGGTGGTGGTGGGAAGACCCGGAAAACAAGGAGTGCGGCCTGCATGTTGGAAAAAGCAGCCCTATAAAACGCGCATGAATAAATCGTCATTCCCGCCTTCGCGGGAATGACGAATGAATTTGATGCTTGAAAAATGAAAGAAAACTGAAGATGACTGCACATACTTTTACCCATCTGGATGCGCTGGAAAGCGAGTCCATCCACATCATGCGCGAGGTCGCGGCGGAGTGCAAAAACCCCGCCATGCTGTTTTCCGGCGGCAAGGATTCCATCGTGATGCTGCGCCTTGCCGAAAAGGCGTTCCGCCCGGCGCGCTTCCCCTTCCCACTGGTGCATATCGACACCGAGCACAACTTCCCGGAGGTGATTTTCACCCGCGACAAGCTGGCTGCCGATCTGGGTGAGCGGCTCATCGTGCGCTCGCTGGAAGACTCGATCAAGCGCGGCACCATCGTCATCAAGGATCCGGACAAGCCGCGCAACCCATACCAGTCCGTGACGCTGCTCGAGACCATCGCCGAGTTCGGCTTCGATGCCTGCATGGGCGGCGCGCGGCGCGACGAGGAAAAGGCGCGCGCGAAGGAGCGCATCTTCTCGTTCCGCGACGAGTTCGGCCAGTGGGACCCGAAGAACCAGCGCCCCGAGCTGTGGGACATCTACAACACGCGCGTGCATGCGGGCGAGAACATCCGCGTGTTCCCGATCTCCAACTGGACCGAGATGGATATCTGGCAATACATTGCGCGCGAGAAGCTGTACATCCCGGAAATCTACTATGCGCACGAGCGCGAAGTGATCCGCCGCGGCAGCGCGGTCATTCCGGTGTCGCATCTGGTGCAGCCCAAGCCGGGCGAAAAAGTGGAGGTGCTCTCGGTGCGTTTCCGCACCGTAGGCGACATGACCTGTACCGCGCCGGTGGAATCGACCGCACGCAATGCGCAGGAAATCATCGACGAGACCTCGACCACGCGCATCACCGAGCGCGGTGCGACACGCATGGACGACCAGACTTCGGAGGCTTCGATGGAGCTGCGCAAGAAGGAAGGGTATTTCTGAACCGTCATTCCGGCGCAGGCCGGAATCCAGATAATTAAAGAAGGACCACCGCAACGCGGTGACAAGGCCTAAGGCATATTGAATAAACCGCTGGATTCCGGCCTGCGCCGGAATGACGAAGCCGAAAAATTTGAGGTTACATTATGAGCAACACGACACAACTGTTACGTTTCATCACCGCCGGCAGCGTGGACGACGGCAAGAGCACGCTGATCGGCCGCCTGCTGCACGACTCGAAGTCGATCTTCGAAGACCAGCTCTCCGCAATTTCCAAGACCAGCGAGAAGCGCGGTATGGCCGCCGTTGACCTCTCGCTGCTAACTGACGGCCTGCAGGCCGAGCGCGAGCAGGGCATCACCATTGACGTGGCCTACCGCTACTTCGCCACGCCGAAGCGCAAGTTCATTATTGGCGACACGCCGGGCCACGAGCAGTACACGCGCAACATGGTCACCGCCGCGAGCACGGCGAACCTGGTGGTCATTTTGATCGATGCGCGCAAGGGTGTGCTCACGCAGACGCGCCGCCATACTTTCCTCGCGAGCCTGGTCGGCGTGCCGCACATCGTGCTGGCCGTGAACAAGATGGACATGGTCGATTACTCCGAAGACACGTTCAACGCTATCGTCGCCGAGTACCGCGCCTTTGCGGCACAACTCGGCATCCATGAAGTGACCTGTATCCCGATGTCCGCCCTGAACGGCGACATGGTGGTGGAGCATGGCGACAACCTGAGCTGGTACAAGGGCGCACCGCTGCTGGAATTCCTGGAAAACGTGGCGATCGATTACGACGTGAACACCGCCGATTTCCGCTATCCGGTGCAATGGGTGTGCCGCCCGCAGACGCAGGAATACCATGATTTCCGCGGCTACATGGGGCGCATCGAATCGGGCGAGGTCGCGGTCGGCGACGAGATCACCGTGCTGCCCTCGGGCCGCACCAGCAAGGTGAAGGGGATCGTTGCCTACAACGACAAGCTGCAGCGCGCCTATGCGCCGCAATCCATCACCATCACGCTGGCCGACGAGATCGACATCTCGCGCGGCGACATGTTCGTGAAGGGGGGCGGAAATCCGCCCAGAGTGGAAAAGGAATTCGAGGCCATGCTGTGCTGGCTGGCCGAAGCGCCGCTGGACAAGAATCGCAAGTACATCATCAAGCACACCACGCGCATGGTGAAATGCCTGTTCTCGCACCTCGACTACCGCGTCGACGTGAACACCCTGGCGCACCACGAAACCGACAAGCTCAACATGAACGACATCGCGCGCGTTGCGATGAAGGTGCAGCAGCCGTTGGTGTTCGACCATTACCAGCACAACCGCGCCACCGGGAGCTTCATCGTGATCGACGAGGCGACGAACAACACCGTGGCGGCAGGGATGATCGTTTAACTCCCTGTCTTTGTGATCTCATTGGATGTTCGTTGGGCGGGTCTTGGCCCCGCCCTTTGATTTGCCTGGGCCTCCTCCTGCGCTGCTGCGCAATACAATCGTTGTGTGCTATCTTTCGCGCCATGCAAGTCGTTGAAACCTCCCCGATGCCATGAGCCTGTTTGCCCTGATCGCCGCGCTGTTGCTGGAGCAACTCCAGCCGCTCTCCTCGCGAAAATATCTGCATGGCTGGCTGTCCGGCTACGTCGATTTCTTCCAGCGGCACTTCAATGCCGGGCAGCACAGGCACGGCAAGATCGCCTGGCTGCTGGCGGTGCTGCCGTTGCTGGCTGGCGCGGTGGCGCTGTACTGGCTGCTGTGTCATGTGCATCCGGTGTTTGCCTGGGCTTTCAACGTGCTGGTGCTGTACCTCACGATGGGCTTTCGCCAGTTCAGCCACTATTTCACCGACATTCATGAGGCGTTGCGCAACGACAGGCTGGACGAGGCACGCGGGCTGCTGACCCGGTGGCGCGGCATTCCTGCGCACGAACTGAATGCCGAGGAAGTGGCGCGTGTCACCATCGAGGAAGCGCTGATCGCCTCACACCGCAACGTGTTTGGCGTGATCGTGTGGTTCGTGCTGTTCAGCGCAGTCGGCCTGGGCGGCGCGGCGGGCGCCTTGCTGTACCGTCTCGGGCAGTTCCTGCGCAAGCGCTGGGATGACGAGGATGCCGCCGCCGAGCCGGATATCCTGACGGGGGAGGACTGGGGCGGCGGCGAATTCGGCGGCTTCGCGCGCCAGGCGTTCTATGTGCTGGAATGGCTGCCGATCCGCATGACCGCCGCAACTTTCGCCATCGTCGGCGACTTCGAGGATACGGTGTATTGCTGGCGCACCCAGGCGGCGAGCTGGCCCGACCCTGAGGCGGGCATCCTGCTGGCCAGCGGCGCGGGGGCGCTCGGCGTGCGCCTCGGCATGCCGATCCCGCAGGGCGGCCTGCCGCTCGACAGGCCGGAGCTCGGCGTGGGCGACGATGCCGATGCCGACTTCATGCGCAGCACCATCGGCCTGGTGTGGCGCTCGGTGGTGTTCTGGATGATCCTGCTGTTGTTGCTGACGCTGGCGAGTTTACTGGGCTGACAGCGGCCTTCCGTGCCAGCCATGCCCCTCCCGAAACCACCCCAGCCCGCCATCCGGCGCCTGTCCCCGCTGCGCGACTTGTGGCCTTTCCTGCGTCCCTACCGTGCGCGGATCGCGCTTGCGCTTGCCTTGCTGTGCCTCGGCTCGGCCACCATGCTGCTGGTGCCGTTGGCATTCCGCGATCTGATCGATTTCGGTTTCGGGCAACGGGAAACAACCGGCAGCGGGCTGTTCGGCACATCCGGCCTGAGCAGTCACTTTGTCCTGCTGTTCGGGCTGGCGGCCCTCTGGGCGCTGACCGTGGCAGCGCGCTATTACACCGTGACCTGGGTCGGCGAGCGGGTTACGGCGGACCTGCGCAGCGCGGTGTACGCGCGCATGCTGATGCAGTCGCCGCAGTTCTTCGAGACGCTGCAGACCGGCGAAGTGCTCTCGCGGCTGACGGGCGATACCACGCTGATCCAGACCGTGGTCGGCAGCGCGATTTCGATGGGCCTGCGCAGCCTGTTCCAGTTCATCGGCGGCATGGTCATGCTGGCCGTGACCAGCTTCTACCTGTTCTCCCTGAACATCGGGCTGATGGCCCTGCTGATGCTGCCGATCTTCGCCATCGGCCGCAGGGTGAAGAAGCTGTCGCGCGAATCGCAGGACAGGATCGCCGACGCCTCGGCGCTGGCCAGCGAGATCCTCAACGCGATTCCGACGGTGCAGGCCTATACCCAGGAGCCGCAGGAAACCGGGCGCTTCGCGGGCCGCGCGGAGGCGAGCTTCGTCAGCGCGATCCGGCGCACGCGCGTGCGCGCTGCGATGACCGTCGTGGTCATCACCGCGGTGATGGGCACCATTATCTTCGTGCTGTGGGTCGGTGCGAACCAGGTGCAGCAGGGCAGCATGACCGGCGGGCAGCTGGCCTCGTTCATCCTCTACGCGGCGCTGGTGGCGGGCGGGGTGGGCACCATGGCGGAGACCTGGGGCGACGTGATGCGCGCGGCGGGGGCGACCGAGCGCCTGCTGGAGCTGCTGCATGCGGAAGCCGCCATCGTCGAGGCCGCCGCACCGCAGCCGCTGCCGAAGCCTTCACAGGCGGCGCTGCGCTTCGAGCAGGTCACCTTCCGCTACCCGGCGCGCCCGCAGCTCGCGGCGCTGTACGACGTCACGCTGGATGTCGCTCCCGGCGAAACTGTCGCGCTGGTCGGCCCTTCCGGCGCGGGCAAGACCACGCTGTTCCAGCTCTTGCTGCGCTTCTACGACGTGACGGACGGCTGCATCCGCTTCAACGGGCTGGACATCCGCCAGCTTGCGCTGCGCGAGCTGCGTGACAGGATCGCCATCGTGCCGCAGGACCCGGTGATCTTCTCGGCCGATGCGCTGGAGAACATTCGCTACGGCCGCCCCGATGCGAGCGACGCGGAAGTCGTCGCCGCCGCGAAGGCGGCGCTGGTGGACGAATTCATCGACCGTCTGCCGGAAGGCTACCAGACCTTCCTCGGCGAGCGCGGCATCCGCCTCTCCGGCGGACAGCGCCAGCGCATCGCCATCGCGCGCGCGATCCTGAAGGATGCGCCGCTGCTACTGCTCGACGAGGCCACCAGCGCGCTCGACGCGGAATCCGAAATCCTCGTGCAGCAGGGCTTGAACGCCGCGATGCAGGGGCGCACCACCCTCATCATCGCGCACCGGCTGGCCACCGTGCAGAAGGCCGACCGCATCGTCGTACTGGAGGAGGGGCGCATCATCGAGACCGGCGCGCCGGAAGACCTGCGCAAACAGGACGGGCTTTACGCGCGGCTCGCGAGCCTGCAGTTCGACGTTTGAACCGGCATCTCATCAGGACTTACGCCGCCTCCACAGCCATATGCCGGCTCCCGCCGCCAGGATGATGACCAGCACCGTTTCCTCGAATTGTTTGAGGTTGCCAATCCAGCTTTCCAGCGCCACGCCGAAATAGTACCCGGCTGACGCCACGGCAACGGCCCAGACCAGGGCGCCGGCCATGTTGAGCAAGGCGAATACCAGAAACGGGATGCTGCTCATGCCGATCACGAAGGGCCCCGCAATACGCAATCCATAAAAGAATCGTACTCCGAGGATGAGCGGAACATGATAACGATCCAGCAGCGACTGCACGACAGGCGCCTTGCGGCGCAGGGCGGGAAAACGCTGTAACAGCCGTTCGCCCTGCCACCGCCCGAGGAGGAACGCCGACTGGTCTCCCAGCGTGCTGGCGACAAAGGCGATGGCGATGACCCAGGATAAGTCGAGCATGCCGCGATGGGCGGCGAAACCGGCGGCGATCAGCACCGTCTCGCCTTCCAGGAAAGTGCCCGCGAACAGGGCATAGTAGCCGTAGCTGGCGATCAGTGCGGTGAGCGTCATGGCAATGGCTGCCTCAAGTTAACGGTGATCTTTACTTGAAATAGGCCTTGGTGATGTACTGGGACAGCATCCGCTCGGTGTTGAAGAACGATGCGTTGAGCGCGATCGAGTGGCGCATCAACTCGGCATAGCGATCCGGCTCGTTGCAGAACATCGGCAGGATGATCATCTCCAGCTTGTTGTACAGCGCGTGAGCGTCTTCGGCGCGGTTGTCGTGGCTCGCCATGCTGGCATCCTTGTCTCCGCCTATCGCCCAGCCGGTTATGCCTTCGATGCATCCTTCACCCCACCAGCCGTCCAGGATGCTGAACGAAGGAATGCCGTTGACGGCGGCCTTCATGCCGCTGGTGCCCGAGGCTTCGAGCGGCGGCTGCGGCGTGTTGAGCCAGAGGTCTACGCCGGAGGTGATCAGTTTTGCCAGATCGATACCGTAATCTTCCAGGTAAACCAGTTTGATTTTCCCCTTGAGCACCTCACTGATCTCGTGGATGCGGCGGATGACTTCCTTTCCCGGCGTGTCCTGCGGGTGCGCCTTGCCCGCATAGACGAGCTGGAACGGGCCGACCGTCTCCGCTATTCCGATGAGCCTCGCGGTGTCCCAGAACAGCAGGTCGGCGCGCTTGTAGACCGCCGCGCGCCGCGCGAAGCCGATGGTGAAGACATCGGGCTCGAAGTTCATGCCGGTGCGCCGGTTCACCTCTGCGAGAAGCGCTTCCTTTGCCTGGCGGTGCGCTGCCCAGATATGCCGTTTGGAGAGGTTGAGCGCGTAACGCAGGCTGGCGTTGTCCTCGCGCCAGCCCGGAATATGCTCGTCGAACAGCCTGGCGATGGAGGGACAGGCCCAGGTGGCCGCATGCACGCCGTTGGTGATGGAATGGATGTCGTACTTGGAGAACATCTGCTGTGCCACATGCCCGTGGCTCTTTGCCACGCCGTTGATGTAGTGGCTGTTGTCGAGCGCGAGGGAAGTCATATTCATCACGGCGTTGGGGCAAAATTCCTGCTCGCGTTCCGCAAACGCCCCCTCATAACCGGTGATCACGCTGTGCACGAGGTCCAGTGGAAACCTGTCCTGCCCGGCAGGCACCGGCGTGTGGGTCGTGAAAATGCACCTGGGTTTGACCAGATGCACCATCTCCGGCGTGATGGTGTGCCGGGTCTGCTCGTAGGCCATGTCCCAGGCTTGCCGGGAAAGTTCATACGCGAGCTCCAGGGTCAGCAGCGCGGCATGCCCTTCGTTCATATGGAAGCGCCTGATTTCGTTGGAGCCCCCATTCCCTCCGTAACCCAGGGCGCGCAGCATCCTGACCCCACCGATGCCCAGCACCGCCTCCTGGCAAAGCCGGTAGCGCAGGTCGCCGCCGTAAAGATGGTCGGTGAGGGGGCGATCCTGTGCGGCATTCTGTTCGAGGTCGGTATCGAGGAAATAAACCGGTACGCTGGAACCACCCACGCCTTTGACTTCGTACCTCCAGGCGCGCAGCAGAACCTGCCGCCCTTCGATCTCGATCGAGCAGCGCGGCTCCATTTCCTCCAACAGTTCGGCTACCGGCCAGACGGCGTCCGCTTCGCTTTGCCAGCCTGCGGCATCGAGCCGCTGGCGGAAATAGCCCTTGCGGTGCAGCAGGGTCACGACGACCATCGGAATGCCCAGATCCGCGGCGGAGCGCACGGTGTCTCCGGCCAGGATGCCGAGGCCGCCCGCATAGGTCGGCATGGCCTCAATGAGGCCGATCTCCATGGTGAAGTAGGCGATGTAGTCCTTGCCGTCCATGCCGGCCAGCGGGAAGGTTCGGCTACTTCACCGTCAAGCGTTTGGCAATCTCGGCGACATGCCGGCCCTGGAAGCGGGCGATCTCCAGCTCGTTCTCGCTCGGCGTGCGCTTGCCGTCGCCGCCAGCCAGAGTCGAAGCGCCGTAGGGCGAGCCGCCGGTGATCTCGGTCATCACGGTGAGTCCCTTGCAGGAATACGGCACGCCGACGATCACCATGCCGTGATGCAGCAGAGTCGAGTGGAAGGAGGTGATCGTCGTTTCCTGCCCGCCGTGCTGCGTGCCGGAGCTGGTGAATACGCTGCCGACCTTGCCGATCAACGAGCCGTTCATCCACAGCTTGCCAGTCTGGTCGAGGAAATTGCGCATCTGGGCGGCCATGTTGCCGAAGCGCGTCGGCGTGCCAAAGATGATCGCATCGAAATTGGCCAGTTCTTCGACGGTTGCGACCGGCGCCTTCTGGTCCAGCTTCACGCCCATGGCGCGGGCCCGGTCTTCGGGAATGATTTCCGGCACGCGTTTGACCACCGCCTCCACGCCGTCCACCATATATACTCCCTCGGCGATGGCATCCGCCATCTTCTCGATATGCCCATACATGCTGTAATACAAGACGAGTACTGTTGCCATGACAAGACCTCCTGTAGTTTCAGAATTAACACGATTAACACATACCAGACATCAGCGGCTTGCGGTGCGACTGAATCTTGTCAGACACGCTATCACCAAAACCCTTCGTTAACAATCAGATAAATGCCTTAGGAGCTACCCTGAAAGGAGCCATGGCGTCGTGCGGTATTCGAGTCCTGCCGCCATGCGGCGGGGTTAAAACAACTGGATGTCGTCGGAGTAATGCTCGCCGGCCAGCTTCCCGTCGGCAACCAGGTCCTCATAGGAACAGACCTGGTTCCTGCCGTGGTCTTTTGCGTAATACAGCGCCTGGTCCGCCCGGCCCACTATGGACGAAGGAACGTCGACGTTGACCAGGCGGGCGAAGCCGATGCTGACAGTCACCTTGCCGACCTGCGGGAAATGATAATGCTCGATCGCAGCACGGAAACGTTCCAGCACGCCTTTCGCGCTTTTCTGGCTGGCCCGGTCCAGCACGATGACAAATTCCTCGCCGCCGAAGCGGAACAGCTTGTCGGTCTGCCGGAAGGTTCGCCGCATGTTGCGCGAGAGCAACAGCAGCACCTCGTCGCCGTACAGATGCCCGAATTTGTCGTTGATACGCTTGAAGTGGTCGATGTCCATCACGGCCAGCCAGTGCGGCGCCTCGGTGTTTTCCGCACGCCGTACCAGATGCGGAGGACTGAGGGCGGTCAGCGCCTCGCCGGATGCCGAATGATCCGCAATGATCTTGCCGATGTTGTTGTCGAAAGTGCGGCGGTTCAGCAGGCCGGTGAGCGTGTCGGTTTCACTCTCGTCGAGTATCGCCAGATAGTTGCTGTACACCTTCAGGAAAGCCGAAATGAGGTGCTTCTCCGTGTCGCTGTGGGCATCCGAGATTATCTCGAGCAAACCGGCCATGCCATGCTGTCCGGCGATGGGATAGACGGACAGGAATGTCTTCCCGTCCAGCGGTTGTATGAGTTCTTTTCCGGAAGAGCAAACGGAGCTGAAATCGGCCCTACCTGAAACGGCAATGCTGATTTCCGGATCGGCCGATGCGTCGTCGGGATGGCTGCAGGCTTCCGCCACCAGGATGGCCTCATCGCCCCGGTCGGTGGGCAGGATGCGGTACATCGTGATGCGGCTGCTGGGTATCAGCTCGGTCAGCGTGTTTAACAACGTCCGGGCCAGCAGGTCACGGTCGCGCTGGCCGGTGATGGTGACGACTGATTGCAACACGCCGGCAGGCGTATTCCGTTTTGAAGCAGGGCGCAGAGAATGGGGCATTTGATACGAATTCCGATGCTGGGCGGGCTTGGGTTGCAGCCATCATAGCACCGGGAGAAACGTGGGTGGACTGATTGTTGCTCCGGGCTTCTTGCCTAGCTCGCATATTTCATGAGGCATTTCATGTAGGAGCCCGGTTCGCCGGACGATTTGCCCGCAAGCCTTATCGCGCAACAAGTTGCGCTCCTGCGTTCCATCCGGTTTTCATTTTGGCTGCAATCCCAATTGGATTTCACGCCACAGGCTTATCCCAATATCCACAAGGTTTTTCGTCGAATTCAACGAAGAGCAATGAAATATGCGGGCTAACCGCACGAGCCTTCCGAAGGGCTTTCGCCGGTTGACTTGTCGTTCTGCGTTGCCGGTTTAGGTTGCTGCCCAGCCTGCGCCTGCACGGCCAGCTTCTTCTGCGCGCGCAGTTCGAAATATTTTTCCGCGACCGCGCCCAGGATCGCAGCAGGCAGGAAGGCCAGCAGTTCCCAGTTTGGCGAGGCGAGCAGGGCGATAGCCGGGCCGGGGCAATAGCCGCTGATGCCCCAGCCGATGCCGAACAGGATCGCCCCGAGGATCATCGTGCGGTCGATATGCGTTTCCCTGGTAATCACGAAACGCTCCGCCAGCACAGGCTTGCCCATGCGCAGGATGAAACGGAAGCTGATGAGCGTGACGCCCACCGCGCCGCTCAGCACGAACAGCAGGCTCGCGTCCCACGGCCCGGCGACATCGAGGAAGCCCAGCACCTTCTGCGGGTGCGTCATGCCGGACAGCGCGAGGCCGAAGCCGAACAGCAGGCCTGCCAGCACACTCGCCAGATTGCGGCTCATCACATCACCCCCAGCAGGCGGCGCACCACGAAGGTGGTGACGATCGCGGTCAGCAGGAAGACCAGGGTCGCAACCAGCGAGCGCAGCGACAGCCGGCCGAGGCCGCACACGCCGTGGCCGCTGGTGCAGCCGTTGCCCAGCGAAGTGCCGTAGCCGACCAGGAACCCCGACACGACCAGCAGCCATACGGGAAAGGTTGCGCGTGCCGCCGGTGCGTTGTCATACATCGCGTAATACACCGCCGCGCCGCCCACCACGCCGGCGAGGAACAGCACGCGCCACAGCATGTCGCCCGGATTCGCGAAGAACAGACGCCACAGGATGCCGCTGACCCCGGCCAGCCTGCCGTTCAGCCACAGCAGCAGCGTGGCGGCAATGCCGATAAGAGCGCCGCCGATCAAGGCGGGCAGAAAAGCGTCGATGCCAATAACCATGTCAAACTTTCTCAAACAAGCCGCGCATGGTAGTGGCGTTGGGGAAGACTTTCAAGCCGTTCTGGCCGCGCAACCGCTGCGAGCCGTTACCCGCTTCCTGCGGTGTTGCCGGTCAGGTGGTGCCAGCTCGCGCAGCCAGGAGGCGGTTTTCGCGTCGCAGGTCGTGATAGAAGATCGCCTGGGAGACGGTGTTTTTCAACAGATATTCGCGCCAGGGTTTGCCGATGTAGCCGTAAATCTCGGAGCGGTTGATTGCATTCGCCAGCGTGTCCTTGTCGGCATGTCCGGACAGCAGGATGCGCACCGCATCCGGCTGTATCTTGCGGAATGCTTCGAGGAAGCGCAAGCCATCCATTTCCGGCATCAGGTAGTCCGCGATCACCACGTCATAGTCGATCTGTTTGGCGCGTTCCAGTGCCTGAATGGGCGAAGTGGTGGTGAAGATGTTGAAGCGCAGGTCGCGGCGCTCCAGCGGCAGGGTCGGGTCGGCCTGATACAGCATTGCAGTATGCAGGTCGGACCAGCCGCCGCGTGCGTTCAGGTCGTGGGTGATGGCGTTCAGCATGTTCGCCTCGTCGTCCACGACCAGCACCTGATACAGCCGGTCCGGATTCGGCGGGCGTTGCCAGTGATGTTGTTGCCGATACTGTTCCGCGAGTCGGCGGTTTTCCAGAATCTGCTCACGGTGCGCCAGCGCTTCGGCCAATGTGGCCGCCAGGCTGGGACTGTCCCACGGTTTGTCAATGAAGCGGTAGATATGCGCTTCGTTGACCGTGCCGACCAGCGCATCAAAATCGGCCTGGCCACTGAGCATCAGGCGCACTGCATCAGGTTGCAGTGCGCCAAATTGCCTGAGGAACTCGACGCCGTTCATTTCGGGCATCCGGTAATCGACGATCGCCACGTCGAAGCGGGCACCCCGGCAGTGCTGCAATGCCTCGCGGGGGTTAATGAACGCTTCTATGGCATAGCCGCCCTGCAATTCGCGTCGCAGTGCGTTGATGACGTTCTGTTCGTCATCGACCAGAAGTATTCGATACATGGTTGCTTCCTCCACTGTTCGCTGCTATACCGAATGCGTATAGATCGTCAGCGGTTTGCCGGCCGCCTGCTCGAATTCCTGTATCTTGCGGATGTATTCCGCGTTCAGCGTCGAGTCCTTGAGCAGCAGCAGCATCCCGTTGCTGGTCTCGATGTCGCGGGTAATCAGCATGCCTTCGCGCAGTTGGCTGCTGGCCAACTGGAACTCGGACCCGACATGGGCGTGCGGCCCCTCATGGGCAACCAGCTCGCGCAACATGTCGACAACCTGTGGGTCGTAGCGTGTGCCGCGGCCTTTGATGACCATGTCGAGCGCCTCGCCAGGGCCCAGATGATCGCTTTCGATCAGGCCTTCCTGCAGTGATTCATAATCGCTGGCGACCAGCAGGATGCGCGCGCCCAGGGGAATGGCGGATGCACCCAGGCCGGATGAGTTTCCGTTGTAATGCTCGCGATGATGGCGAATCAGCTGGGCGGCATCGGCTAATGGAGCAAGCGCCATCAATATCGCTGCCGCGCGCAGCGGGTGTTTGTCGAACTGGACGCGTTCTTCGTGGGACAGCTCGGTGAAAGGCCTGTCGAGCAGGCGGTCAGGCAGGCCGATCTTGCCGATGTTGTGCAGCAAGCCGGCAACCTCCAGGTTCGTGACCTCCGTTTCAGGGAGGTTCATCCTGCGTGCAATGTCGCAGCATAGTTGCGCGATGCGCCGCGAATGCCCGGCCATCGCGCCCTTGCGCAATTCCATCAGGTTGGCGAAGACCTGGATGGTGGTGAAATAATCTTTCTTGAGTTGCGCCAGCGCATCGCGCAGCTCCTCGGTACGCTGGCGCACCTTGTCTTCCAGGGTGGCGTTCAGCGTCTTCAGCTCGTTGAACTGGCGCTGGGTCAGCGCATCCAGCCGCTGTTTCTCCGCGAGCAGGCGCTTGTGTTCCAGCGCATCGCGCACGATCAGTATCATGTCGTTGTCGTCCCACGGCTTGGAGACGTAGCGGTAGATTTCACCGCGATTGATCGCGGCGATGGTCGAGGCCATGTCCGCATAACCCGTCAGCAAAATGCGCAACACATCCGGCCATTTGATGCGTATCTGCTCCAGCATCTCGGCGCCGTCCATTTGCGGCATGCGCATGTCGCAAATGACCAGGTCGATATTTTCCTTTTCCAGCAGCGCAAACGCTTCCGCGCCGCTTTCCGCCGTCAGGACGTTGTAGCCGAGCGGCCGGAACAGGCGTTTCAGCGCTGCCAGGATGTTGGCCTCGTCGTCGATGAGCAATAACGTGGGTTTTGCGTCCGGTGCTGGTTCGGGGGGTGCGGTCATGTCTCCTCCTTGTGGTTGTCCGGCTGCACTGGCAGGGTGACGCGGAAGGTGGAGCCTTTACCAACTTCGCTATGCACCTCGATCTTGCCATGATGGCGCTCCATGATGCCGTAAGAAACCGGCAAGCCGAGGCCGGTGCCGGTGCCCACCGGTTTGGTGGTGAAGAAGGGGTCGAAGATGCGCGGCAAGATGTCGGGCGGGATGCCTGCGCCGGTGTCGCTGATCTCGACCCAGACCCGGTCTCCCTCCTGCCCGGTGCGGAGGGTGATGGTGCCGTGCGTTTCGATGGCCTGTACGGCGTTCACCAGCAGGTTCATGAATACCTGTTCGAGCTGCGAGGGCAGGCAGTAGACTTGCGGCAATACGCCGAATTCCCTGACGACCTCGCATTTGTATTTCAGCTCGTTCCGCACGATGGCGAGGGTGTTCTCCAGACATTTGGCCAGATCCGCCCAGCGCCATGTTTCGTCGGCGCTGGAGCGGGAAAAATCCTTCAGGCCCAGCACGATCTCCTTGATGCGTTCCAGCCCTTCGCGCGACTCGGCAAGCAGGGACTGGATATCGTCGCGCAGGAAGCCGAAATCGAGTTTTTCCTTGAGCGCCTGCACCTCCTGCAGCCCCGGATGCGCGCACGTCAGCGCGGCTTTTTCGTATTCGTTCACTACCGCAAGAATGTCGGCCAGGTATTTCTCCAGCGTGCCGAGGTTGGAATTGATGTAGCCGACCGGGTTGTTGATCTCGTGCGCCACGCCGGCCGCGAGCAGGCCGATCGAGGCCATTTTTTCCGATTGCAGGAGTTGCTGCTGCGTGGATTTCAATTCCGCGTTGGCGTGCTCCAGTTGTTCGTTGGCTTCAACCAGCCGGGCATTGGTGGTTGCGGCCTGTTCGTATTGCGCCATCAATTGCTTTTCCAGCCGCTTGCGTTCGGTGATGTCTTCCTTGATGCCGATGTAGTGGGTGACATGTCCGCCGGCATCGCGTACCGGGGAGACGAAGGTGGACTCGATGTATTCTCTGCCGTCCCTGCGCCGGTTGATGAATTCGCCTTTCCAGGCTTCGCCGCGCGTGAGGTGCGTCCACATGTCGTCGTAGGTTTCCCTGGGGGTCTTGCCGGATTGCAGGATGCGGGGGTTCTGCCCGATCAGTTCGGCGCGGCTGTAGCCGCTTGCCCTGACGAAGCCCTCGTTGATGTATTCGAGCTTGGCGTCGAGGTCGGTGATCGCGATCGAATTGGGGCTCTGTTCTACGGCCAGCGAAAGCTTGCGCAGCGATTCCTCGGCCTGTTTGCGCACGGCCTCGCGGCTGAGATTTTCCAGCGCATAGCCGAGGTCCTCGGCCATCTCGATCAGCAGGTCCCGTTCGTTTTTGCCGAAGGCATTCGCTTCACCCGCATAAAGCGAAAATGCCCCGATTACTACACCGTCCCGATGCAGCGGTAGCGCGGCTGAGCTGCGCCAGCCCAGGGCAGCGCCGCGCTCGCGCCAGGGAGCCGTGAGCGTGGAATTCAGGAAATCCTGACACCAGAATGGCCGGTTTTCGCACAGTGCCTTCGCGGTCGGGCCTTGCCCGTATTCGCTGCAGGCATCCGCCGAGATTTTGATGTCGCGCAGGTATTCCTCCGCGCCTTCGCCGCTGCTGCTCGCCGGGATGAGCATGCGCGTGTTGGGATCGATCAGGCCGATCCAGGCCATTTTGAAACTGCCGTATTGCACGGCAATACGGCAGACTTGCGCGAACAGATCGGTCTCGTTTTTACTGCGCACGATGGCCTGGTTGCAACGGCTCAGCGCCGCATAGAGCTGCTCCAGCCGCCGGATATCGGCCTCGGCCTGCTTGCGCTCGGTGATGTCGCGTGCGGACGCGAACAGCAGCTTCTCGCCGATGGCCGGGGACGCCCTCCATTCCAGCCATCTGTAGCCGCCATCCCGGCAGCGGTAACGGTTGGAGAATTGCACGGTCTTGCCGCCGGCCAGTTGGCGCTCGACTTCCTGTACCGTCGCTGCCCTGTCGTCGGGGTGGATCAGGTCGAGGAAAGGCATGGCAAGGATTTCCTGCATGGTGTAACCGAGCAGCTCCTGCCATGCGGGGTTGATCTTCAGGAAATACCCGTCAGTCGTTGCGATACACACCAGGTCGGGAATCAGGTCGAAGAACCTTGCCAGATCTTCTTCTGCGCGCTTGCGCGCGGTAAAATCCTCAAAGGTGATGATGTTTCTGTTGCCCGCGGAAGAGAGGGATATCCTGACGTGGCGGATGGAGCCGTCCTTGCAGGTAACCCTGACTTCCCTGGGCTCGATGTCGCTATGTTCCCGGATGGCCTTTCCTGCCTGCGCTATCCATATGGCACGAAGTTGTTCCCGGTATTCCTCGTCCGGATAGGCCAGCCTCCACCAGTGCTGTATGTCCGGCATGTCCTCCATCGTGTAGCCGAACAGATCGGTGAACTTGCGGTTCATCATGATGATCTTCTCGTCCGTGTCCACGCCGACATCCACAAGCATGGCGATCGGGGAATGCTCGACGAGTGTGCGGAAGTCGGATTCGCTTTGGCGCAGCACTTTCTCCGCCACCTTGCGCGCGCGAATGCCTTGCTCCAGCGACAGGGCGCCCTGCACGGCGGAAGCCAGACGCTGCAGGCGGTCCTTCGTCACGTAATCCCTCGCGCCCATCTTGATCAGCCGGACGGCGGCGCTGTCGGATAACACGCCGGTGACCATGATGACCGGGATATCGGGATGGGTCTGCCGCACGAGGGCCAGCGCGGAGCCGCCGTCGAAATTGGGCAGGCTGAAGTCGCACAGGGCGATGTCCGGCTCGAACTCCTCCAGCGCGCGGACGAAAGCCTCGCGCGTTTCGACGCGCAGCAGTTCGACTTCCTTCCATTCGGCCTCGAGCTCCGCACGGATCAGTTCGCTGTCGCTCGCGTTGTCTTCGAGATTGAGGACGCGCAGTTTTTCCTGGGTGGGGGGGGTATCGGGCGGGCTCATGTCGGGGCATTCCCGTCTGCGCAGGGGGATGGGGAGATTGTTGTCCGGAACTTGCCGCATCCTTTGGACATCCCGATGCAGCGCGGCGCATAGTCCGGCCTCGTCCCGGCAACGAGGTGTTTTACGGCGTATTCCATGGCGTGTTCCATCATTGAAACTCCATTGACTGGCAACGTCGTGGCGCATGAGCGATGGGCTTGCGACTGGATTGGCGACCCGTCCGAAGCATACCACCCCGATTGAGGGGAAGCATATATGCCAAAATGCCTATATATTTTCGCCCGGTCGTTGCCGGTCCGGAAAACAGTTCGTGCATCGGCCATGCACGGGCAAGCCGCTACTCCTTGCTTGCCGTACAATCCACCCATGCATACCCAACCCTACACCGCACTCACCCCCGATGCCGTGCTCGATGCGCTGGACAGCATCGGCCTGCGCCCCGACGGACGTTTGCTGGCGCTCAACAGCTACGAGAACCGCGTTTATCAGGCGGGCATGGAAGACGGCCCGCCGCTGGTCGCCAAGTTCTACCGCCCCGCACGCTGGCCGGATGCGGCGATCCTGGAGGAGCATGCGTTTGTCGCCGAACTGGCCGGGCGCGAAATTCCGGTGGTGCCTGCTTTAATCATCGACGGGCGCACGCTGCACACCTGCAATGGATTTCGTTTTTCGGTGTTCGCCCGGCACGGCGGCCGCGCGCCGGAGATGGACGACTGCGACACGCTGGAATGGATGGGGCGCTTCATCGGGCGCATTCATGCGGTCGGCGCGCTGGAGCCTTACCGGCATCGCCCGGTATTGAATATCGAGAGCTTCGGCATCGAGCCGAGCGAATACCTGCTGGCGCACGATTTCATTCCTCCGGAGTTGCGCGAGGTGTATCGCGGCGTGGTCGCGCAGGCGCTGGACGGCGTGAAGCGCTGTTTCGAGCGCGCCGGCGAGCTGCGCTTCCTGCGCCTGCACGGCGACTGCCATGTCGGCAATGTGCTGTGGACCGATCTCGGCCCGCACTTCGTCGATTTCGACGACAGCCGCATGGGGCCGGCGGTTCAGGACTTGTGGATGCTGCTCTCCGGCGAGCGTGCCGAGCAGGCGCAGCAGCTCGGCGACCTGCTGGCGGGCTATGAGGATTTCTGCGAGTTCGACCCGCGCGAGCTACATCTGGTCGAGGCGCTGCGTACCTTGCGCCTGATTCATTATTCCGCGTGGATTGCGCGGCGCTGGGACGACCCGGCGTTCCCCGCGGCTTTCCCATGGTTCAACACCCAGCGCTACTGGCAGGACCGCATCCTGGAATTGCGCGAGCAGATCGCGCTGATGGACGAACCGCCGTTGTGGGCGGTATAGGGCGCGCGCAGGCCGATCACTCGCCCGCAGGCTTCGGCGGCACGTCGCGGCAAAACCGGTAGGTGTTCTTCCCGCTTTGCTTCGCGAGGTACATGGCTGCATCGGCCTGCATGATGAGTTTTTCGATGCCTTCGGAGTCATCGGGGTAGGTGGAGATGCCGATGCTGCCCCCGATATGGCATTGCCGGCCGTCCAGGTCGAAAGGTGCGGACAGGGCGGCGATGATCTTGTTCGCCATCAGCGCGGCATTCTGTTCCGATCCGATGTTGTTCAGCGCGAAGGTGAATTCGTCCCCGCCCACCCGAGCCACCACATCCGAGGCCCGGATGACTTCCTTCAGCCTTTCGGCGACTTCCTGCAGCAACTGGTCGCCCGCACCGTGCCCCAGCGTGTCGTTGACCTGCTTGAAACCGTCCAGGTCGAGGAACAGGGTCGCCACTTTGTATTTATTGCGTTTGGCCAGGTGAATCAGATTTTCGAGGCTATTCAGGAACAGGATGCGGTTCGGCAGGCCTGTCAGGTAATCGTGGTGGGCGAAATGCGCCAGTTGCTGCTCGACCAGTTTGCGCTCCGTGATGTCGCGGACGATGCCGATGAAGTAGCGCAACTCTCCCAGCATCATTTCCGATATGGATATTTCCAGCGGGAACTGTTCGCCGCTCTTGCGCAGCGCGGTCACCTCGCGGCCGCGCACCCCGATTATCCTGCTCCGGCCGGTTTGCAGGTAGTGGCTGATATAGGTGTCATGCTGGCTCCGGTCCGGCTCCGGCATCAGCATCTTTACATTTTTGCCCAAGACTTCCTGCTGCAAGTAGCCGAAGATTTGCTCGGCTGCCGGGTTGAACCCTTTGATTTGCCCGGATTCGCTGATCGTGATGATGCCGTCCATCACGTTCTGGATGATGGATTGCAGCTGATCCTGGCTTTTCTCGAGCTCTCCCTTGACCTGCTTCAGGTTCGTCACCATCTGCCAGAACAGCTTGACCTCGGCGCCGCCCGCCACCCGCTTGTCGCCGAAAACCCTGGTCGCCTCCTCGGCGATCGAATCGTCGTGCGACAGGTTGTATACGATGCAGTCGGGGTAATTCCTGCAGGCCTGCAGCGCTTCGGCGGCGTTGTTATAGGTCGGGATGCCGTGTTTCCTTGCGAGCTGGAGGCCGGCCGCACCGGGATTGGTGTCCACCATGGCCACGACCTTGACCAAGCTGTCTTCGAGGAACATTTCAAGCAGGGCGCTCCCCCCGCGTCCGGCTCCGATAATCAGGACGGGGTACCCGTGTATCTTCTGCATCGCCATGCCCAATCTTTCGTATCTGTGTTCGCGAAATTCTACTGGAATAACCCGCGCTGGGTAAGGGTCAATTGGCCCGGCTGATCTGCTGGAACAGCTCCAGCCTTCTTGCGTCGATCTTGCCCGCCGCGGCGGCTTCCCGCAGCGCACAACTCGGCTCATGCGTGTGGCGGCAGTCGTGGAAGCGACACTGGCCGAGGTATTGCGCGAACTCGACGAAGCCCTGTTCTATCCCGCCGAAGCTCAGGTGGTGCAGGCCGAACGCCTGCACGCCGGGGCAGTCGATCAGCGAACTGCTCTCATCCAGCCGGTACAGGCGCGCGTGGGTGGTGGTGTGCTTGCCGGAATCCAGGGCGCTGGAAATCTCGCGCGTGGCGGCCTGCGCCTCGGGCAGCAGCGCGTTGATCAGGGTGGATTTGCCCATGCCGCTTTGTCCGACCAGCACGCTGGTGTGCCCTTGCAGGAACGGGCGCAGGGCCGATACATCCAGCTTTGCGCTGAGCTCCAGCACGCGGTAACCGATGGCGCCGTAGGGTGCGAGCCGTTCGCGCGCGGCGGCTGCGGCCCCGGCGAGGTCGCACTTGTTCAGCACGATCAGCGTATCGAGCTTCTGGTCGTGCGCGGCGACGAGGCAGCGCGCCAGCAGTTCGTCGCTGAACGAGGGCTCGGCGGCGACCACGACGATGATCTGCGTGACGTTCGCCGCGATGAGTTTCTCGCGGAATGCGTCGGAGCGGTGCAGCAGCGAGCGGCGCGGCGCAATGCGCTCGATCACGCCCTGTGCGCCGCTCTCCGCCGAGGCCTCGCCGGTGAGCTTGATTTCCACGATGTCGCCGCACACCACCTCGCTTTTTTTGCCGCGCGTCAGGCAGAGCATCTCGCTGCCGTCATCGAGGTGCACCAGGTACTGGCGGCCGAAGGCAGCAACAACTCTGCCTGTTAGTGCAGTATTCAAAGCTTGAACAGCGCATCCACTTTCGCGGCGCAGATGAAGTCGTTTTCCGACAGGCCGCCGATGGCGTGGGTGGAGTATTCCACCCGGCAGGCATTGTAGGTCACGGTGAGATCGGGGTGATGGCCTTCGCGGTGCGCCATCCAGGCGATGGCGTTCACGAAGGCGATGGTCTGGTAGTAATTCTTGAAGGGATAAGTCTTGCCGATCAGCTTGCCGGATTGTTGCCAGCCTTCCAGTTGCCGCATCAGACGGTCGATTTCCGCTTGCGGCAGCGGCGGCACTCCGCCTTCACAGGGTTTGCATTGCTTGCTGGCCAGGTCGCATGCTTGTTCCATGATGTTCTCCTCAATTTGATTGAAGACGGAGGGACTGCAGATGCGCGACGCGTAGCGCCGCGGGCGGGTGCGAATCGTAGAATGCGGAATACAGCGGATCGGGGGTGAGCGTGGCGGCATTGTCCTGGTACAGCTTGACCAGCGCACTGACCAAATCCGTTGCGGCGGCCTGCTGCGCAGCATAGGCGTCGGCCTCGAACTCGTGCTTGCGCGAAAAGGCTGACAGCAATGGTTGCAGCAGGAAACTTAACAGCGGCAGGATCATGAAGAACAGCAGCAGCGCGAGCGCGGTGGAGGGGGTATGCACGCCCAGTCCCTCATAGAACCACGCGGTCTGCATCAACTGGCCGAGCAGCCACAGGAATCCCAGGCTCATGGCGAAGGTCGCCACGATGCGCTTCAGCACATGGCGGCGCTTGAAGTGGCCGAGTTCGTGCGCCAGCACCGCCTCGACTTCGTTGCCGCCCAGGCGCTCCAGCAGCGTGTCGAAGAACACGATGCGCTTGGTCTTGCCGAAGCCGGTGAAGTAGGCGTTGCCGTGCGCGCTGCGTTTCGAGCCGTCCATCACGAACAATCCGCTGGAGGTGAAGCCGCATTTGGCGAGCAAGGCCTCGATGCGTGCCTTCAGCGCCTCGTCCTGCAGCGGCGTGAACTTGTTGAAAAGCGGTGCGATAAACGCCGGATAGATGAACAGGATGAACAGGTTGAACGCCATCCATACCAGCCATACGTACAGCCACCAGAATGCGCCCATCGCGGACATCAGCCACAGTACGCCGGACAGCAGCGGCAGGCCGAGGATTGCGCCGAGCAGCAGGCCTTTCAGCGCATCCTTGAGATACAGCGCCAGAGTCATCTTGTTGAAGCCGAAGCGCGCCTCGATGACGAAGGTACGGTAGATGTTGAACGGGGCTTCCAGCAGCGACGAAAGCAGCAGCACCGCAACGATGGTCGCCACGCCCTGCGCGAGCGGCGCATCGAACCAGCCGTTGCACAGACCGGCGACGGACTGGATGCCGCCGCCGAGCGTGAAGGCCAGTAGCAGCGCGGCATCGAACAGGATACTGAGCATGCCGAAACGGGTCTTGGCGGAGGTGTAGTCCGCCGCCTTCTGGTGGCTGGCGAGCGTGATCTTTTCGCGGAACGCCTCCGGCACCGCGGCGCGATGCGCAGCGATATGCGCCAGATGGCGCCGCGCCAGCCACAACCTGGCGAGGGAGGTGCAGGCCAGGGTGACAACAAAAATGAAGGTGAATTGCGTCGCGGTCATGGAGGTATTAATTTGAGAAAAAGCATTTTTCACCACGAAGGACACGAAGATTTCATGCGGTGTTTCTTCGTGCTCTTCGTGGTTCCCGATTGCCGTTCTGAAAAATCAATCCGGTTTTCGTGATGGGCGCGCTTGTGACACAATACGCGCCTTCCTGTTCACATTTTAAGACGCGCGAATTATGGCACAGAATCAGAACCACCTAGTCTGGATAGACCTGGAAATGACCGGCTTGAGCCCGGATACCGATCGCGTGATCGAGGTCGCGCTGGTGATCACCGACAGCAACCTGGAAACCATCGCCGAGGCGCCGGTGCTGGTGGTGCATCAGACGGACAGCGTGCTGGATGGCATGGACGCATGGAATAAATCCACCCACGGCAAATCCGGCCTGATCGAGAAGGTGAAAGCCTCCACGCTGGACGAGGCCACGGTCGAGGCGCGGATGGTCGAGTTCCTCAGGGAATATGTGCCGTCCCGCACCTCGCCGATGTGCGGCAACTCGATCTGCCAGGACCGGCGCTTCCTGGCGCGCTGGATGCCGAAGTTCGAGGAATACTTCCATTACCGCAACCTCGATGTGAGCACCATCAAGGAGCTCGCCAAACGCTGGAAGCCGGAAGTGGCGCAGGCCCTGAAGAAGCACAACAAGCACGAGGCCCTGGCCGATATCTACGAATCAATCGCGGAGCTGCGGCACTACCGCGAGCACTTCATCAAGCTGTAGCCATAGGCTACCAACGCTCAGAAGTTGTCTTAAAAATTCGTGAGGAGGGATGGATGCAAGGCGCACGGGCTTTGCATGGCCATCCGACTAAGCTGTCAAAAAACGCCAGCCAAGTCGTTGGTCAACGCAGCAACCGGAATGTACAAAAGGTACATGAGGATTGCGAGTACCGCGCAACGCCGCAGACGCCCTCCGCAGCAATTTTGAAGACAGCTCTCAGGTCTTCTGCTTGATGGCCAGCACCGCCTGGTTGCGCAGGGTGCGCAGCAGCGAGAGTTGCTGCTGCGACATGTGCAGGCTGTTGGGATTGAGCATGTCCCCGTAGAACAGGCCGATCGCCTTGCCGTTCAGCATCAGCGGCAGCAGGACGAAGCAGGGCGCATAGGCCGCGTCCCGGTACCAGCCGGGAATCTTGTCCGAGATGTTGAGCGCGTAGATGTCCTCGATCGAGATGTCGAGGCCCTTTTCAACCGACAGGTGGAACACGTCGGGCACGAACTGCAGCGGGAAGCGGAATTTTGGGATCAGTTCGTTGATCCCGGCGCCGAAACCGAAGCGCGCGAGCATCGCGCCCAGCTTGTTGTTGCGAATCATGATCAGGGTGCGGTTGAACCCCATGCCGCGGTGCATGGTTTCCAGCACCATCTGCAGGATGTCGTTGAGCTGGTAGTCGCCCATCATGGTGTTCGACACGTCCTGGATGCCGGCGCTGAGTATCGCGCTGGGGTCGAGCAGGCCGGCGGCATCTTCGCCATCCTTCGGCGTTGCCATCAGGTCGAGGCCTGACATGCCGTCCGGCTTGGCCTTGTTTTTTGCCTTGCCGGCCGACAGGGTGCGTCCGTTCCACTGACGTATCCGGCTCAGTATCGGGCTGTTGGCGGTGCTGATGCCCAGCGTCGCCGAACGGTTGGATAACTCATTGAGCCCGGTGTGGATGGCAGCGGACAATTCCCCTTCGGATATCTCGATCGCGTCGCCGTAGCGTGCGGCCAGGTCGGCCAGCGATTGCTGTTTGTCCTGGGCGCTGGACGAGGTGGAGATTTCGCAGAGCTCGTGGGCGAGATTGACCGTCATGGCCAGCCTGTCCAGTTCGCCCTGCGCGGGCCTGACTTTCTCGCCGGACAGCTTGCGCATGCCGGCAATCAGCCGGGGCGGGAAATTCCAGCTGCGCACCACCCCCAGCCCCAGCTCGGGATAGGAGATGCCCAGTATCCTCGCGGACGCCTCGTCCTCGCTTTCTCCCTGCTTCATCAGGCGGGAGATTTCCTGGCTCTCCTCGAAGAAATAATAGATGCCGAGCATCCTGCCCAGGTTGTGGAACATGGAGCAGACCATCGCTTCCTCGATATCGCAGATATCGTGCCGGGCCGACAGTTGCGCGGCGATCACGCCGGAGAAGGTCGCCTTGACGATCTCATCCTTGAGCTGCGCCGCCTGCGGCTTGTTCTGCATGAACTCCAGCAGGATCAGTGACGTGGCAATGTTGCGCACCGTCTCGAAGCCGAGGATGACCACGGCCTTGGAAATGGTGTTGATGGTGCCGCCGAACTGCCCGTAAGAGGCGGCATTGACCACTTTCAGCAGCTTGTTGGTGAGCGCGAGGTCTTGCAGGATGACGCCAGCGAGCCTGCTGGTGCTTTCCGTCTCCGAAGCGACGACCTGGTTGATTTCGGAAATGATGCCGGACAGGGCGGGGAAGTCCTGCTTGCTGCGCATGCGGTGGAGCAGGAATTCCGTCGCCGCGTTGCGCGTCTCGCTGAGGTAGTCCTGCAAGTCCTGCTTCATGGCGGTGGCGCTCGGGTAGCGCTCGGCCGGTTTTTTCGCCACGGCCTTGAGGATGATCGCCTCCAGTTTTTCGTCCATCTGCTCGTTGTGGACGGAGGGCGGGGCGATCTGCTCGTGCGCCGCGCGATTCAGTACCTCGAACATGTTCTCGCCGCCGACTGCGAATTCACCCGTCACCATTTCGTAGAGCACCGTGCCGAGGGAATAGATGTCCGAAAGGGAATCGCCGCGCTGCCCGGAAATGATCTCGGGCGCCACATAGCGCGGCGTGCCGCTCAGGGGTGAGGCGATGGTCTGCTGGTGGTCGCCGGTCGTTGTCGCCAGCCCGAAGTCCATCACCATCGGCGTGCCGCTCTTTGCGATCATGATGTTGGCGGGCTTCATGTCCAGGTGGGAGATGCCCTGCCCATGCGCGTAGGCGAGGCCCTCCAGCACGCCGCAGGCGATTTCCGCCGCCCGCGCAAATGGCTGGGCCTTCTCCTGCTTCAGCACCTGCGCGAGGGTCTTGCCCTCGACGTAGGCATAGACGAGGTAAGGAGCGCCCTGATCCTCGCCGGAATCGTACAGCGTGATGATGTTGGGGTGCTGGAGCTTGCTGACGATGCGCGCCTCGTGGATCAACTGCTCGGTCTTGTGGCCGAGCTTGCGCAGCGTCTTGATGGCGACTTTCCGGTCGAGCTGCGGATCGTAGGCGAGATACACCGTTCCCTGGCCGCCCCTGCCGAGCTCGCTCAGGGTTTCAAAACGGCCGATGAGTTCCTTGGACATGGTTAACCAGAGTCAGATGAGAGCTGAAGATATTTTTGTAAAGGCGCCGGGGATTGCGTGTCCTGCTGGCAAGAAACGGCGTATTGCCCCGGCGTTAATGGGGGCATTTTACACCAAGGCGCCGTACTTCCCGCCCTGCGGTTTCCCAGGCTGCGCAAATTGCCTCGCCGGGAAGCATCACGACGATCGCGGGCATGGGGTAAGAACGCTGCGGACAAGCACTTATTCTTCCATGCGCCCCGGATATTTTTCAGGCAGGCTCTGCACCTCGATCCCGGTTCTCCACAACTGTGAGATTACCCGCTGCGCCTTGTCCGGCGTGGCGCTGCTCCAGAAGCGTTCCGTGCCGGCGCGCGCCTCATGCGACAGCAGGCCTGCATCTGTAAGGCGGCGGCGCAGCTCGCGCGCGATCGCGGCGGAGGGATCGACGATGGCGACCGACGGACCGGCGATCTTGCGGATCAGCGGGGCGAGGAAGGGGTAGTGCGTGCAGCCGAGCACGAGGGTGTCGGCCTGCCGCTCCAGCAACGGCAGGACATATTGTTCGAGCAGCGCGCGGGTCCTTGCGCCGGAAAAGTCGCCGGCTTCCACCTGCTCGACCAGGCCGGGGCAGGCCTGCACCAGGATATCAACGTCGGCGCCGAAGCGCGCATGCAGCCGCTCGAAATTTTCGCTGGCCAGCGTCCTGCCGGTGGCCAGCACGCCGATCACGCCGGAGCGGGTGCTCGCCGCCGCCGGCTTGACGGCGGGCTCCATGGCCACGATCGGCAGCGAGAATCTCGCGCGCAGCGCCGCGACAGCCGCGCCGGTCGCCGTGTTGCACGCGACCACGATGGCCTTGGCGCGCCGGCTCACCAGGAACTCGACGATGGCAATCGAGCGCGCCTCGATCAGCGGAGCGGGTTTGTCGCCGTACGGTGCATGCCCGGAATCCGCGACATACAGCAGGTCTTCATGCGGAAGCTCGCAGCGGATTTCGCGCAGCACCGACAGCCCGCCGACGCCGGAATCAAAAACGCCTATGGGATCGGTCACGGCCATTAGAGGCCGCGTTTCCTGCGCTGGCTGACCTGCTCACCGGCGACACCCCAATTGTCCGTGGGAACTTCGTCGATGACGACCATGGTGGTTGCCGGATTCTTGCCAAGCACTTCCCTGAGCAGGCTGGTGACGCCCTCGATGAGCCGCGCCTTCTGCTCGGAGGTGACGCCTTCTTCGGTGATCTTGATGTTTACGTAGGGCATGGTGATTATTCCGGTAAGTATTCGAGTGATCCCAGCAGGGCTATTTCTTCGCCCCCAGCGCCAGCGCATTGAGCCGGCCCTGTTCCAGCTCCGCCGCATCCGGCTCGATCAGCCAGCCCTGCAGGTTATCCATCACCAGGTCGGTCAGCGCGTGCAGCCAGTCGTTGCGGTCGTTGAGGCAGGGGATGTAGTGGTATTCGCCGCCGCCCGCGTGCTGGAAGGTTTCCTTGCCTTCCATGGCGATTTCCTCCAGCGTCTCCAGGCAGTCGGCGACGAAGCCGGGGCAGACCACGTCGAGGCGCTTGAGCTTCTGCTGACCCAGTTCTTTCAGCGTCGCGGCGGTGTAGGGCTTGAGCCATTCCCCCTTGCCGAGGCGCGACTGGAAGCTGACGGCGTATTGCCCTTCTTTCAGGCCGAGCTCCCGCGCGAGCAGGCGCGCGGTCTTCCGGCTTTCGCAGTGGTAGGGGTCACCCTTGTCCAGCATTTGTTTCGGCAGGCCGTGGAAGCTCATCAGCAGCTTTTCCGGCCGCCCATGCTTCATCCAGTAGTCGTTGATGCTGTTCGCCAGCGCCTTGATGTAGCCGGGGTGATCGGGGAAACTCCGGATAGTGCGGATGGCCGGCATGTTGCGCATGCGCTGTAGTTCATCGAACACGATGTCGCACACCGTGGCGGTGGTGCTCGCGGCGTATTGCGGGTACATCGGCACGACCAGGATGCGCTGGCAGTTCTGCTCCCTGAGCTTGCGCAGCACGGCAGGTATCGAGGGGTTGCCGTAGCGCATCGCATAGTCCACGACGAACGGCACCTTGGTGCGCTGGCTCAGATAGCCTTGCAGCAGCACGGTCTGTTTCTCGGTATAGACACGCAGCGGCGAGCCTTCCTTCAGCCAGATGCTCGCGTATTTCGCGGCGGATTGCTTCGGGCGCGTGTTGAGGATGATGCCATTGAGGATCAGCCACCAGAGCGCGCGCGGCATCTCCACCACGCGCGGGTCGCCGAGGAATTCCTTCAGGTAGCGGCGCACGGCTTCGGGTGTCGGCGCATCCGGCGTACCGAGGTTGACCAGCAGGATGCCGGTTTTCGCGGGTGTGCCGTGGGTATATTCAGGTTCGGTCTGGTAGTTCATTTTAAGTTTGCGACAGCGCGTTACCCAGCAGCCTGGCGGTAATGTCCACGATAGGGATGACGCGCTGGTAATCCATGCGCTTCGGGCCGACCACGGCGAGCGCGCCGACCACCCGGCCGCCGGCGGAGTAGGGCGCGGTGATCACGCTGCACTCGTCCAGCGAGGCGAGGCCCGATTCGGCCCCGACGTAAATGTGGATGCCCTGTCCCTTGCGTCCGGCTTCCAGCAGTTGCAGCAACTCGGTCTTCTGCTCGAACAGGCTGAATAGGCCGCGCAGGCGGTTCATGTCGGTGGACAGGTCGTCCACATGCAGCAGGTGGTGCTTGCCGCTGATGACGTAATCCCCGGATTTCTTCGCCGCCGCCTCGTCGCCCGCGGCGAGTGCCGCCGCCATCAGCGCGCTCATGTCCTGGTGCAGTTCGCGCAGTTCGCCGCGCAATTTCTCGCGAATCTGCGAGAAGCTGCAGCCGGCGTAGTTCTGGCTGAGGAAGTTGCCCGCCTCGGTGAGCTGCGACTGGGTGTAGTCCCTCTCCATCAGCAGCACGCGGTTCTCCACCTCGCCGTCCGGCATCACGATGATCAGCAGCACGCGTTTCTCGCCGAGGCGCAGGAATTCGATCTGGCGTACGGTGACGGCGTCGCGCCGCGGTGTGGCGACCACGCCGGCGAACTGCGTCAGTTCGGAGAGGATGCTGGAAGCTTGCGCGATCAGCCGCGACGGATTGTCCGGTTGCAGTTTGCTTTCCATGCGCTGCACATACGAACTGTCCAGCGGCTTGGTCACCAGCATGGTGTCGATGAACAGCCGGTAGGCCAGACCGGTCGGGATGCGCCCCGCCGAGGTGTGCGGGCTGCTGACGAGGCCGATGTCCTCGAGGTCGGCCATCACGTTGCGGATGGTCGCCGAGCTGACATCGAGGCCGGAATACTGCTGCAGCGCGCGCGAGCCGACTGGCTGGCCGTCGCTGATGTAGCGTTCCACCAAGGTCTTGAGCAGGATTTGCGCGCGTTCGTTGAGCATGGCGGAATTCTATCACCAGCGGATTGCAGGCGTGTTCTGCTTGAATGGTTAGCGATTCAAATAGCGCCTCAAATATAGACCACGATCTGAATTGATGGCACACTTGCCAGCGACTCGACCACAACTCGATGTTTGAAAATTTGATGAGGCAAAAAATGAAAACAAGACCCAAGGTGATACTTTCGACAATCGATGCAGAACGGCTGGAGAGGCTTCTGGAGTCACTGCACAGCAACGCGGTTCCGGGCAAAGCCGATTTGGAGGCGGAGCTGGCGCGCGCAGAGGTGGTGGACCCGAAGGATATTCCGCCTTCCGTCGTGACCATGAATTCAACGGTTAAATTCAAGGTCGAATCCTCAGCCGAAGAATTTTGCCTGACGCTGGTGTATCCCAAGGATGTGGAACCCAGTGGCGGGACGATTTCGATTCTGGCGCCTGTCGGGAGCGCTCTTTTGGGGCTTTCACAGGGAGATACCATCGAGTGGCCCCGGCCCGGCGGCGGGATGCAAAAAGTCCAGATTCAGGAGGTTATTTACCAGCCTGAGCGCTCCGGCGAATTCAATCGTTGAAATATACGGTTGGCGGGACGATTTATTACTTGACCGTACAAGCGTCAGTTATCGGCAATCGGATCGAACTCATGCATTTTTAACGTGAAGCACGCGAAGCGTTCGTTTGCCCTTTCTCCCGCTTGCGGGGGGAAGTTGGACAGGGGGAGAGCGTAGCGAGGGGATCGGGCATGGCAAGTTTTCACGTGTGTTGTTCCGCTTTAGCGGAATACAACCACGGGGACGCCCTTTCCGGGTGCATCATCAGGGGGTGGCGCTTGCCATGCCCGTTAGAGTGAGGAGGCGCCGGCTTGGAGCAGCATACCTCCATAGGCAACGCAGCAGCGGCATATGATTTCGATCCTGCGCGCGCGCAGCGAATCATTGCTACGCTCGACCTGAATGCGGATGAGAACCTGACGCGGCAGCTTCGCGCCGGTTTGCCGGGCGGGAATATGGAGGCGCTGGTCGATGCCTGCCTTGCAAAACTGGCGCGCAATCCTGATTTTGCGTCTATTGGCCGGGGCGGTTTTGGCGCAGCTTTCCGGCAGGGGTGGGTGGACTACCTGCAATGCTTTGGCCTGGGTTTCGATACTCCTGCCCATTTTTCCGGGCGCATGGCATTTTCCGCCGCCTGTGCACGCACAGGTATTCCACTCGGCCTGTTGCATCTGCAACATGACCTGATTCTTCAGTCTGTCATCGAGCTTCTTGCGGCAAGCGGAAAGCCTGTGCAAAACCTTCAATCGCTGGCTGTTTATGTTTTGAAACTCGGTGCACTGGATGCCTATCTGGCAACCGAAGGCTACCGCGAAGCCAGGATCGACACGCTGCAGGAAGCCTTGACCGAATCGCATGAGGAAATGTCGCGCCTGCACCATAGGGCCTCGACTGACCAGCTTACCGGTCTGACGAGCTTCAGCAGCCTGATGGAGAAACTGGATCGGCAGATCACGGAAGCTGAGGAGCGGAAACAGCCACTGTGCGTCATGATGGCCGACCTGGATTTTTTCAAGAAAGTCAACGATACCTACGGCCACATGATCGGCGATATGGTATTGCGGCATACGGCAGAGCGGATCCGGGCAGCGGTGCGCGATTTCGATATCGTGGGGCGCTTTGGCGGGGAAGAATTCACTGTCGTTCTGAAAAACACCGATGCCGGTTTGGCGAAAGCCATCGCGGAGCGTATCCGCGAAGAAATCGCCGCCACTCCCATGCATATCAAGGGAATGAACATCCGCATTACCATCAGCCTGGGCGGGGCGATGATGAAGCGGGGAGAAACCAGGGAGGCTTTGCTCAACCGCGCCGATACAGCCCTGTACGAGGCCAAGCGAACCGGACGGAATCGCGTGGTGTTTGCCGCATCGTAGGGCTGCCGGGCTGGGTGAAACGCGCCGTTTATATTGGTGCATCCACTTATGCGGTTGCCCCCTCCGGGGAATTGCCCCTACATGGTTTACCTTATCGACCCATGGCCAATAAGGGCGTCTAATTGGTGTCGATGAGCGGCCACGCGGACTCTATATCCGTTCTCCAGATTCGCTAGATTCTGGTCTGTCGCAGCCTCCGCCGGGCTACTTGGTACATACGCTCGCACTTGCCGTGGAAACTCGATCACGATGCACGGCAAGACTATATGCCGGTGAGTGCGCCATATCAACCCGCTGGCCAAGTGGTAAGAGAAGCACCGTAGAAGTGGATTGTAGTTAACACTAAACCAAAAGGAGAGTGACTATGTCCGACCATACCCCAAGCAGAACCAAGCGGAGAAAAATTGCCACCGCCGCGCTAGGTGCAAGCCTGGCCGCCATACTTCTTATTGGCGCTGGCACTGCCGCCGCCGACAAGAACCTGTACCCCGGAACCAAGGTTGGCGAGTCCATGCCAAAGGTCAAGGGAATTCCGCCGGCGCTGGCCAAAAACCTGGCAAGTTTCGATGACCTCGACTTCCGGGTCTACACCGGCCAGCAGTGGCAGGACTTCCACAAGACTCACACGCAGGACGTTGTAGTGCACTGGCCTGACGGCCACCAGACAAAAGGCCTCGAGAAGCACATCGAGGACGTGAAGTACATGTTCACGTTCGCGCCCGACAACCGGATCAAGGAGCACCCGGTCCGGTTTGGCACTGCGGATGGCCAGTGGACGGCCGTGACCGGCTGGCTAGAGGGTACCTTCACGAAGCCGATGGTTCTTCCGGATGGCAAGGCTATTGAGCCGACCGGCAAGGCTTACCGCATCCCGATGGCGACGATAGGCCACTGGAACAAGGATGGGATCATGTTCGAGGAATTCCTTTTCTGGGACAACGGCGAGTTCATGAAGCAGATCGGGCTGCAATAAACTGCAACAGCCAGAAGGGGCAAGCCACTCGCACCAGTGTCACGGTTCTCCTGGCATCAATGCTCAGCTTCGAGAGGTGGATAAAGACGATGACGTGGACCTACGTGATGGAAGAGGTGGCATTACCGGAGGGCGGCATGGCGCCGGTTTATCCGCTGGGGGTTAATGTCGTCATCGCGCGCGTCGGCGGAACGGTCTACGCTGTCTCGGGAAAATGCGCACACATGGCTTGTCCGTTGTTCTGCGGCTCGCTCGACGGCCATACTCTTGCCTGTCCGTGCCACGACTGGCGCTACGACATCAGGACGGGAAAATTCCTTGATGCGCCCGAGCTTGCCCTTGCTGCCTACCCCGCAAAATCCGAGGCAGGCAAACTGTTCGTCAATCTCGGCTGAAAGGAGAATGCGATGACGAAGGTTTCCATGTACACGCTATCCACCTGCCCCTGGTGCAGAAAAACCAAGAAGTTCTTCGCTGAACGCAACATCTCGTTCGATTTCACGGATTACGATCTCGCCGACGAGGCAACGCAGCGCAAGATCATGGTTGAGCTCGATGCCGAGGGGGCCAGCGGCTTTCCATTCGTCCGGATCGGCGATCAGGTCGTCGTAGGCTACCAGCCCGATCGCTACACTAAACTGCTGGGACTCTCCGAATGAATACCGAATCCAGAAAAAAGGCACTGCGCCACTTTTTCGGCAAGGTTGTCGAGCCGATGGGCTTCAAGTTCACGCCGGACACCGAACTGGCGGAGTTTCTCCTCGATCAGGAGGTAATGCTTGAGGCCAAGCACGGCGTGCCCTTCTGTCCCTGCCAGCCGATCCGGCACGACCGTTCTCGCGACATGCAAATCGTTTGTCCGTGCATACCGTTCCACCGCAAGCATTTCGATGCCATGAAGCGTTGCTGGTGCGGGTTATTCGTACATCAGGACGTCACGGATCCGGACAGCTTGCCGCAAGTGCCGGCAAAGGAGATGGGCATTGAGTAACAACTTCATCCGGGCAATCAGAACCGCCGAGGTTGCGCCGGGAGGAATGAAGGCGGTCGAGTTGAATGGACGCGAGCTCGTCATCTGCAACTGCGGGGGGACTTTTTATGCGATTGGCCGGCGCTGTGGACACATGAACGCGCCGCTCGAAATGGGGACGCTCGATGGCTCAATCCTCACCTGCGCCATGCATTGCGCCCAGTTTGACGTTACGACGGGAGAAGCGCTCGCGGGTCCCGTGCCCCCCTACTTGGGAAACGAGTCACCTCCGCCAAGGACCGCAGCTTTACTCCAGAACGTCGGTACGCTGATGCAGCACATCCGCACTGAACCCATCCGCACCTACGAGGCAAAAGTCGAATCCGAGTGGGTGCTGGTCGCGCTTTAGCGCATTTGCAGGCCTGTTGAAGTCGTCACTAAAGGAGAAAACATCATGCCAATGCTGGCGGTGCAGGTCGGATAAGCAGTACTGGCACAATACTTTAACAGGAGAAAGAAATGAACTCAGTGAATAAGACACGCGACGTAGCCGTGATTGTCGGCAGCCTCAGGAAGGATTCAATCAACCGAAAAGTGGCCAACGCACTCGCCGAGCTTGCGCCTGCTACGCTGAAGCTCAGCATCATCGAAATCGGGCACTTGCCGATCTACAATCAAGACGGGGATGAGAATCCACCAGCGGAATGGGTGGCATTTCGCCAGCGCATCATGGCAGCCGACGCCGTGCTCTTCGTTACGCCGGAGCATAACCGTTCGGTCCCTGCCGCCCTGAAGAACGCTATCGATATCGGCTCAAGGCCTTATGGCAAAAACGCATGGAGCGGCAAGCCGGGTGCGGTCGTCAGCGCGTCGCCAGGTGCCATCGGCGGGTTCGGCGCCAACCATCACCTGCGCCAGTCACTGGTGTTTCTGAACGTACCGGCGATGGCGCAGCCGGAAGCCTATCTCGGCGGTGCCGATAAGTTATTTGATGCACATGGCAAGCTAGCCAACGACGGGACGCGCAAATTTCTGCAGGATTTCCTGCAGGCGTTTGGCGCGTGGATCACGGCGAACACCAAATCATAACTGCGGATTTGCGCGCGACACCGCGAGCAGAAAGGACATGTCATGGACAGCCAGTTGCTGAACTATACGGGTAAAGTCGTGATGATCACCGGGGCCAGCAGCGGCATTGGACGTGCCACGGCTCTCGCCTTTGCCCGCCAGGGCGCAAAAGTCTGCATCGGCGATGTCAGCGCGGGTGCTGCGGAAACCGTCGAGCTGATCAAAAAAGAAGGTGGCGAAGCGCTTTTCGTCAAGACGGATGTCAGCCAGGTCGCGTCGGTCGAAGCGCTCGTCCAGGCCACGGTGGATGCTTTTGGCGCTTTGGACTGCGCCTTCAACAATTCCGGCATTCTGCCGCCGACCAAACCTCTGGCCGAGACGGAGGACTCCGACTTCGACAAGGTCATCGCGGTCGATCTCAAGGGCGTTTTTTTGTGCATGAAGTATGAAATCCGCCACATGCTCAAGGCCGGTGGCGGCGCAATAGTCAATACTGCTTCCGTAGCCGGCGTCATTGGCGACCCCGGCATGTCGCCTTACGTGGCCGCCAAGCACGGCGTGATTGGCCTGACCAAAGCCGCCGCGATCGATTACGCAACTAAAGGCATCCGCGTAAACGCGGTAGCCCCCGGCCTGGTGGAAACCCCCATGACGGCGGGCTGGCTGAAGGACCCGGCCTACCGCCAGATGGTCATCGGCAACAGCCCCCTCGGTCGTCCGGCACGCCCGGAGGAAATAGCCGGAATGGTGCTGTTTCTCTGCTCGCCTTCAGCCAGTTTCGCCACTGGGGGTGTGTATATGGTGGATGGAGGCCAGTCAGCCCATTAAACCTGATAGCCGCCACGGTGGAACTTCGACTTGATATAGGAGACGATTATGGCACAGCGCGCATTAGTAACAGCCGGCGCGTCCGGCATCGGGAAAGAAATTGCGAGAGCCTACGCGGCGAACGGCGCCAAAGTCTGCGTTTGCGACATCGATGCGAAGGCGCTGGATACGGCGGCGAAGGATATTCCAGGCCTGAAGACCATCGTCTGCGACGTGTCAAAACGTGATGACATCGAACGCATGGTCGCCGCTTCCGTCGAGGCGCTGGGCGGGCTCGATGTGCTGGTGAACAACGCCGGCATCGCAGGGCCAACGGCGCCCGTTGAGGACTCTGACCCCGATCAATGGGAGGCGGTGATGACCGTCGATGTCATTGGGACGTTTCACGTCACACGCCATTGCATTCCACACCTGAAAAAATCCGCCTCCGGAAGCATCGTCGTGATGTCGTCGGTCGGCGGACGCTTCGGCTATCCGAACCGCAGCGCATACTGCACGGCGAAGATGGGGCTGATCGGTTTCGCCAAAACGCTTTCGCGCGAATTGGGTCAGTACAATATTCGCGTCAACGCCATCGCGCCGGGAGCCGTCGGCGGTGGCCGCATCGAACGCGTTCTTCAGGGCCGCGCCGCCGCGGAACACAAAACGCTGGAAGAAGTCAGGGCGGCCGCGATGAGCGTCCAGTCGCTGAAACGTTTTGTCGATCCCGGGGACATTGCCGCGCTGATCCTGTTCCTGACATCGGAAGCGGGAAAGTCAATCTCCGGCCAAGTACTGCCCATCGACAACGACGCACAGACTTCCGCATAATTCACTCGGCGGCAAACAAACCGAATTAGCATCGGCAGCGCACGGCAGGGGGCAGGTCAGGTAATTACCCCGCCGCTGGCATATAATTCATCCATAATACGAAATTTCATCGCCATGCCGATAAAACCACCCGCGCGTCCGGAACATCCATTCGCCGGACGGGCTCGCTAAAGATGCCGGGGTTACCGCCGATCCCTCCCGATTTTGTTTGGCCGTTCGCGCCGGCGCCCGCATGGATAGCTGGCGTGGTTGCGACACACCACCGAGTGTAATCTTGGCTATTCCTCTTGGAACCGTCGAATGAGTGCGCTTGCAATCCTTGTTCTGCTCATCCTGATCTGCGGATTTTTTGCCCTCGCCGAAATGGCGCTGGCAGCTTCGAGGCGTTCCCGCCTGCAGCTGTTGGCCGATGCGGGCAACCACTCGGCAGCGAGCGCGCTACGTATCAAGTCCATGCCGTCGCGCTTCATCGCCGCCACGCAAACGGGGCTGACGGCATCAAGCCTGCTGGCCGGTATTTTCGGCGAGAACGCCCTGGCCGGTCACATCGAACATTTCATCGAGACATCGCTGCCGCTATTGAACGCCGTTCGCGCCGAGGTGGCGATCACGACGACGGTGGTGGTGGTCACTGCGTTCGCTATCGTCTTTGGCGAAATCGTGCCCAAGCGCATTGCGCTCGCCTATCCGGAAAAGGTGGCCAGCCTGGTTGCGCCGTTCATGCACTTCTTCATTCGCGTGCTGTCGCCGGCTATTCGCCTGCTGTCGTGGTCGGCGGACATGGTGCTCAAACTGTTGCCTTTCAGGTCTGCGCCGGAAGTCACCGGCGTAGAAGACATACTGGCTGCGCTTGACGAGGGCGAGCGGTCCGGCGCCATCGCTCCCGAGGAAAAGCACCTTCTCGGCAACGTTTTTCTGCTGGAAGGCCGGCATGTCGCGGCGGTGATGACGCCGCTCAAGGATGTGGCCTTCATCGATCTCGATCGCTCGCATAACGAGAATCTTCACGTTCTGCGCGGCTCGCCGCATGGCCGCTATCCTGTCTGCAGGGGCAGCATGCAACAGGTCATCGGCTTGGCCGAAAGCCGCACGCTACTGCGCGAAGCCCTTTCAGGCGAGTTGAGTTTTGCCAAGCTGCAGATGACCCCGCCGCTCTATGTGCCGATGGCGCTGACGCTGATGGAGTTGCTGAGGGCATTTCGCGAACACAACACGGACTTTGCCCTGGTGGTCAACGAATTCGGTGCGACCGAGGGGGTTGTCACCATCAGCGACCTGTTCCAGACCATGGCCGGCAACATGATGCCGGGTGCGGACGATCCGGCACTGGCGCTGGCCGTGCAGCGCGAGGACGGGTCCTGGCTGCTCGACGGCTTGCTGCCTATTGACGAGTTGCAGGACAAACTCGGGATCGCTGGGCTTGGCGACGAGGCGCAGGGGCTCTACCATACGGTGGGTGGGTTTGTGGTCGCGCACATGGGCAAGATACCCAAACGCGCGGAAAAGTTCAGCTATGGCGATTGGCAGTTTGAGGTTGTGGATATGGATCACAACCGGGTCGATGAGGTGCTCGCTACTTGCACAACCGCGCTCCCCGGCAACAATGGCGCTCGATCAACCCAAACAATCCAAGAGAGTTGAGCGAATGCCGCATGACATCAGCCTGATTACCACGATAGGCTCAACCGCTGCCGATGCAGCCCTATACGAGGCCAGGCAAACTGGACGGAATCGCGTGGTGTTTGCCGCCTTCAGACTGCCGGGAGCCGGACTGGACACCGAAGCTGCCTAGAGAGACTTGCCCTTCGCCGGACTGACATCCAGCGGAATACTTGCTGCCGCACGCGCTGGCCGTCGCGCTGTGCGGGTAGCCGCCCTGCCACTGGCATATAATCTATCCATGACACGAAATTTCATCGCCATGCCGATAAAGCCACACTCACGTCCGGATCATCCATTCGCCGGACGGACTCGCTAAAAGATGCCGGGGTTACTGCCGATCCCTCCCGATCTTGCATGGCCGTTCGCGCTCGCGCTCGCATGGATAGCTGGCGAGTTCGCCCATCGCCTGATCGGCATGCCGCGCATCAGCAGCTACGGCATCGTGGGTTTTCTGCTGGCGTCGGGGCAAGCCGGTTTTCTGCCAGAATCGGACGGCGGAATTATCATGTTGCTGGCGAATATCGCTTTCAGCCTGATCCTGTTCGAGCTGGGCTACCGCATCAACCTGCGCTGGCTACGCACCAACCCGTGGCTCGGCATCACCAGCCTTGTTGAGGCCGGCGGCACCTTTGCCGCCGTATACGCCGTCGCGCAGTGGTTCGGCACACCCTTCATTCCATCCCTGCTGCTGTCCGCGCTTGCCATGGCCACGTCTCCGGCGGCAGTGTTGCGGGTCGTCAACGAGCAGCGCAGCTCCGGGCAAGTGACCGAGCGGATATTGCATTTGTCCGCCTTCAATTGCGTGCTTGCCGTATTTGTTTTCAAGGTCGTCGTCGGGTTGTGGGTGTTCCAGAGCACTGGGGATGTTCTTCACGCGCTATGGAACAGTCTGGCCGTGCTGCTGGTATCCGCCGCCCTTGGCGGCCTCTTTGGCATAGCCGTCACTGGATTGCTGCGCAAGCTGGGCAATACCGGGCGCGATGCCACCGTTGCCTTCGCAATCGCGGTGATTATTCTTGTCGCCCTGACCCATACGCTCAAGTTTTCGCCGGTGCCGGCAGCCTTGGCCTTTGGCCTGATGGCGCGCCACCGGCGCATTGTCCTCAGCCAGGCGCAACAGAATTTCGGCGCGCTGGGAAATCTGCTGACCGTGCTGCTGTTCGTATTCATGGCGGCCACACTGGAGTGGACGATGGTGATGTCCGGCGCGGGCCTTGCCTTGGCGCTGGTGGCCGTCCGTTTTGCGGCAAAGACACTGGGCGTCGTCGCCTTTGCCCACGTCAGCGGCATCACCCGGCGCAAGGGGCTGCTGACGGGGATGGCGCTCACGCCGTTGTCGGCATTTGCGATCTTGCTGCTGGAACAGACCCGCCATTTGGGGATAGGCCTCGTGGATCAAGTGGCGGCATTGGCGGCCACCACGCTGCTGCTGGAGGTGATCGGCCCCATCGTCACGCAGTGGGCATTATCCCTGGCCAAAGAAGTTCCGGATAATAAGGGGAACTGAATATGCCGCTTGAATCTTTCAAGACTTCGCAGTCGCTGACGCTGGGAGTCGAACTGGAACTCCAGCTCATCAATCTTACCGATTTCGACCTGTCGGCCGCTTGCCCCGACATGCTGCACTTGCTGAGGCGCTCGGCCTTTCCGGGTAACGTCACCCCGGAAATCACCGACAGCATGATCGAGATTGCCACCGACGTGCACACGGGCCACGATGGCCTCCTGAACCAATTGCAGAGCATCCGCGACACCCTGGTGCGCGCGGGGGATCGTCTTAATGTCGGTGTTTGCGGCGGCGGCACCCACCCCTTCCAGCGATGGTTCGAGCGCAGGATATTTCCCAAGCCGCGCTTCAAGGAGGTGTCGGCACTGTATGGATACCTCGCCAAACAATTCACCGTGTTCGGCCAGCATGTGCATATCGGGTGCAGCTCCGGCGACGAGGCGCTTTTCCTGCTGCACGCGCTGAACCGCTACGTGCCGCACTTCATCGCCCTGTCCGCATCGTCCCCCTATTTTCAGGGAGGAGATACGCTATTCAATTCAGCGCGGTTGAATTCCGTATTCGCTTTCCCGCTAAGCGGGAGGGCGCCATTTATATTGCGCTGGGCAGAATTCGAGCGCGACTACTTCGCCAAAATGGAACACACGGGCGTGGTCAGGAGCATGAAGGATTTCTATTGGGACATCCGGCCCAAGCCGGAATACGGCACCATCGAACTCCGGGTCTGCGACACTCCGCTGACAGTGGAGAGGGCGGCAGCACTGGCCTGCTACCTGCAGGCGCTCTGCCGGCATCTGCTGACGCGGGCCGAGGCGCCGCCCGCCGAAGACGATTACCTCGTCTATAACTACAACCGCTTCCAGGCATGCCGCTTCGGGCTCGACGGTTCGCTGGTGCATCCCAAATCGCATGAAACCCTGTCGTTGCGCGAGGACATACTGGCCACCCTGCGCCATATCGAGCCGCACGCCGAGGCGCTTGGAGGCCTTGCGGCGATGGAATGCCTTGGTGCAATCGCCCATGAAGGCAACGATGCATGTTATCTACGCCAGCAACATGCCGGCAGCGGTAGCCTGGAAGGCGTGGTCGATGCCGCATTAGGCCGCTTCCGCGCGGCTCCCGATAAAACTCCGGCGAGTGGTTTACCTGTGCATCCATAGGCCGGCGCCTCGAATGAAAGCGCTGGAGGCCCTCGCATGGGGGGCATGGTAGACTCAAGGCCAGAGCAGCAAACATCGCAAGCATGCCCCTTGTGGAAATTGCAGACGACAATCCAGAATAATCCGGAAAAACTGACCAAATGCCTCATGACATCAGCCTGATTACGACAATTGCCGCAGCCCTGGGGCTGGCCATGATTCTTGGCTTTGCCGCATCGCGCCTGCGCATGCCGCCGCTGATCGGCTACCTGCTTGCCGGCATCGTCATCGGCCCGGCCACGCCGGGGTTCGTCGCGGACATCGAGCTTTCCCGCCAACTCGCCGAAATCGGCGTGATCCTGCTCATGTTCGGCGTCGGCCTGCATTTCTCGCTCGACGACCTGCTTTCGGTGCGGCGCATCGCGGTGCCGGGCGCGCTGGTTCAGATCATGGCGGCGACGATGCTGGGCATGGTTACGGCAATATACTGGGGATGGAGCATCGGCGCGGCGCTGGTGTTCGGCCTCTCCCTGTCGTGCGCCAGCACGGTCGTGCTGCTGCGCGCGCTGGAGGCGCGGCGCGTGCTTGAATCGATCAACGGCCGCATCGCGGTAGGCTGGCTGATCGTCGAGGACCTCGCGATGGTGCTGGTGCTGGTGTTGCTGCCCCCTTTTGCGGGATTGCTCGGGGAGGGCGGAGCGCCTGTCTCCGCAGAATCGTTCGGCGACCTGCTGGCGCCGCTCGGCGTCACGCTCGCCAAGGTGGCCGCGTTTATCGCACTGATGCTGATTATCGGGCGCCGCCTGTTTCCCTGGCTGCTGTGGCAGGTGACGCGCACCGGCTCGCGCGAACTGTTCTCGCTATGCGTGATCGCGGCTGCGCTGGGTGTGGCCTACGGCTCGGCCAGACTGTTCGGCGTGTCGTTCGCGCTGGGTGCGTTCTTCGCCGGCATGATGATGCGCGAGTCGGAGTTCAGCCACCGTGCCGCAGACGAGTCGCTGCCGCTGCGCGACGCGTTCTCGGTGCTGTTCTTCGTCTCGGTCGGCATGTTGTTCGAACCCATGGTGCTCGTCGAGCAGCCCGCGAAGGTGCTCGCGGTCACCGCCATCATCATGATCGGCAAGACCCTCGCCGCCATCGCGCTGGTGCTGGCCTTCCGCTACCCGCTCAACACCGCGCTGACGGTCGGCGCAAGCCTCGCCCAGATCGGCGAGTTCTCGTTCATTCTCGCCGGAATGGGGATGTCCCTAGGGCTGTTGCCGCAGCAGGGCTACAGCCTGATTCTCGCGGGGGCGCTGGTCTCGATTGCGCTCAATCCGCTGGCCTTCGCCGCCGTCGCGCCGTTTCAGAAGTGGCTGCGCGCCCGTTCCGAATTGGCGCGCAGGCTCGAACTGCGCGACGATCCGCTGGCGCAGCTGCCGATGTCGGTCGATCAGGCGCTGCTGAGCGGCCAAGTGGTGCTCGTCGGCTACGGCCGGGTCGGGCGCCGCATCGCCGATGCGCTCGCGGAGCGGGGCATCCCGTTCGTCGTCGCCGAGCAGAACCGCGAACTGGTGGAGAAATTGCGCGCACGGCATATTCCCGCCGTGTCGGGTGATGCCTCCGACCCGGCAGTGCTGATCCAGGCGCATATCGCACGGGCCAGCATGCTGGTCATTGCCACGCCGGACACGTTCAACGTGCGCAAGATGGTCGAGATCGCGCGCACGCTCAACCCGGCCATCGAGGTGGTGTTGCGCACCCACAGCGATGAGGAAGCGGCGCTGCTGCAAAAGGAAGGGGTCGGCAAGGTGTTCATGGGCGAACACGAGCTGGCGCAGGGCATGGCGCGGCATGTGCTCGCGACGATGGAGCGGCCGCCCAATGGCTGAAGGCGGACATCCTCATGGCGATGCGCCTGACTGGCATACCCTGGATATCGACTGCGTCGCCGAAAAACTGCGTACGGATCATCATGGCCTGACCGACGAGGAAGCCGCACGGCGTCTGGCGCGCTACGGGTCGAACCGGCTGTCCTCCCCTCCAAGAAAGCCTGCCTGGCTGCGTTTCGTCCGCCAGTTCCACAATGTCCTGATCTACGTGATGCTGGCCGCCGCTGCCATCACGATCCTGCTGGGCCACCTGATCGACACGGCGGTACTGCTGTTCGCCGTGATCGTCAATGCCTGTATCGGGTTTATCCAGGAGGGCAAGGCGGAGCAGGCCATCGACGCGATCCGCAACATGCTCTCACCGCGCGCTGCGGTGTTGCGCGACGGCGAGCGCATCGACATCGACGCCGGATTGCTGGTGCCGGGCGATGTGGTGATGCTCGCCTCCGGCGACAAGGTGCCCGCCGACTTGCGCCTGATTACAGAGAAGGGGGTGCGCGTCAACGAAGCCATCCTGACGGGTGAATCCGAGGTGGTGGAGAAATCGCTGGCGCCCGTCGCGGCCGATGCGCCGCTGGGTGACCGCGCCTGCATGCTCTATTCGGGCACGCTGATTGCCTCCGGGCAGGCGAGCGGAATCGTCGTGGCAACCGGGACCGCCACCGAGATCGGGCGCATCGGTGCGCTGCTCGAGCAGGTGCATGAAGTTACCACGCCGTTGTTGTGCCAGATCGCCACTTTCGGCCGCTGGCTCGCGCTGGTGATTTTGCTGCTGGCCGCCGCCACCTTCGCCGTGGGCATCCTGTGGCGCGGCTACCTTCCGGGCGAGATGTTCATGATGGTGGTCGCGCTCGCGGCATCGGCGATTCCCGAAGGGCTGCCCGCGATCATGACCATCACGCTGGCGCTCGGCGTGCGGCGCATGGCCGGACACCATGCCATCATCCGGCACCTGCCCGCCGTGGAGACGCTCGGCTCGGTGACAGTCATCTGCTCCGACAAGACCGGCACGCTGACCCGCAACGAAATGACGGTGCAGCGCGTGGTCACCGCAAACCGCGTGTTCGAGGTCAGCGGCGCGGGCTATGCACCCGAGGGCGCGTTCCATCTTTCCGGGATGGCAGTGCCAGTCGATGATTGTCCGGAGCTGCCGCAGATCGCGCGCGCCGCTGTGCTTTGCAACGACGCCCGGCTGGGCCGGCGCGGCGACGCATGGAAGCTGCACGGCGACCCGACCGAGGGCGCGCTGCTCTCCCTCGCGATCAAGGCCGGGCTCGACCCGGCGGCGGAGCGGGGGAGCCTGCCGCGCTCCGATGCCATTCCGTTCGAATCCCAACATCGCCTGATGGCGACGCTGCATCACGACCATGAAGGCCGGGGATTCATCTATGTCAAGGGCGCACCGGAGCGCATCCTCGAGATGTGTGACTGGGAGATGCGCGACTGGCAGGGGACGGAGGCGGAGTGGGCGGTTGATGACGGCTATTGGCACCGCCAGGTGCAGGCGTGCGCGGCAGACGGGCTGCGCGTGCTGGCGATTGCCATGAGGCGCGTCGATGAATCCCAGCGTGAGGTGCATTTTTCGGATTTAAAAGGCGGCTTTACCCTGCTCGCGCTGACCGGCCTCATCGATCCCCCGCGGCAGGAGGCGATCGAGGCCGTGGCGGCGTGCGCCGCCGCCGGCATCCGGGTCAAGATGATCACCGGCGATCATGCCGATACGGCGCGCGCCATCGGCGCGCAACTGGGCATCGGCCTGAACGGGCGGGTGCTGACTGGCGACGAGATCGAGCTTATGGATGACGGGCAGTTGCGTCGCGCGGCATCCGATACCGATGTATTCGCGCGCGCCAGCCCGGAGCACAAGCTGCGCCTGGTGGAGGCCTTGCAGGCGGCGGGGCAGGTGGTTGCGATGACCGGCGACGGCGTCAACGACGCCCCGGCGCTGAAGCGCGCGGATGTCGGCATCGCGATGGGGCTGAAGGGCACCGAGGCGGCCAAGGAGGCGGCGGACATGGTGCTGGCCGACGACAACTTCGCCACCATCGGCAACGCGGTTCGCGAGGGTCGGGGCATCTACGACAACATCCAGAAATTCATCCTGTTCATGCTGCCGACCAACGGCGGCGAGGCGCTGGTGGTGATCGCCGCGATTCTGTTCGAGCTGGCGCTGCCGCTGACACCCGCGCAGGTGTTGTGGATCAATCTGGCCACCGTCAGCACGCTGGGGCTCGCGCTGGCCTTCGAGCACCCCGAGCACGACGTGATGCGCCGCCGTCCGCGCGACCCGAGCGCGCCGCTGATTTCCTGGTTTTTCGCCTGGCGCGTGGTGATGGTTTCGGTATTGATGATGACGAGCGCGCTCGGCCTGTTCCTGTGGGAACTCGGACATGGCGCCAGCCTGGAAGCCGCGCGCACCATGGCGGTCAGCGCGATCGTGTTCGCCGAGATGTTCTACCTGCTCAACAGCCGCTACATCTTCCGTCCGGTGCTCTCGCTCGACGGGCTGCTCGGCAACCGCTACGTGCTGCTGGCTATCGCTGCCTGCGCGGCCCTGCAAGTTTCCTATGTTTACGCCGGACCGTTACAGGCGGTGTTCGGCTCGACCCCCCTGGCGGTGGGCGAATGGCTGAAAGTGTTTTTTGCCGGTATGCTGGTCTTCGTATTTGCCGAGGTGGAAAAGGCGCTGATCGTGCATTCGAGGCGCAGGCGGCATCGCAGGCATGCCGGGGCCTGATAGTACATTTCATTGCTTTGTGAGGAGGAATACCATGGACAACATCAAACTGCTGGCCGCCACCGATTTTTCCGATGATGCCCGCCAGGCGGCCTTGCGTGCGGCTGACCTTGCCGCGCAATTGGGCGCGCAGCTCGAACTGCTGCACGTGATGAGCGGCACGTCGCTGAGTTCCCTGCGCGAACTGTTCAACCTGGGCAGCGAGGCGGATGCCAGGCTGCTCGACGACGCGCGGCGCATGCTGGGCGAGCTGGCCGAGGAGGTCGCCGAAAAAACCGGCTTTGCCGCGATACCGCGCGTGCAGACCGGGCATGTGGTGAACGAGATCATTTCGGCGGCCGACCAGGCGGACATGCTGGTGCTGGGTGCGCGCGGCCTGAGTCCGCTGCGCGACGTGTTCCTCGGCACGACGGCCGAAAAGCTGCTGCACAAATGCAAACGCCCGGTGCTGGTGAGCAAGCGCCCGCCGCACGGCGCTTACCGGCGCGTCATCGTTCCGGTGGACCTGTCCCCGCATTCGGCCGCCGCGTTGCGCATGGCGGCATGGGTCGCGCCGCAGTCCTACATAACGATCATCCATGCCTTCGATGTGCCCTTCGAGGGCAAGCTCTGGCTGGCGGGAGTGGAAGACGCGGAAATACAGCATTATCGCGCGCTCGCACGGGAACGGGCGCAGGACAAGATCGAGGCGCTGATGCGGGGGCTGGGCGACTCCTCCTTGAGGTTGCACCAGATGGTCGAGCACGGCGATGCGGCCCGCGTCATCCTCGAGCAGGAGGAAGAAATGAATCCCGACCTGATCGTCATCGGCAAGCGCGGCCAGTCGATCATGGAAGAGCTGCTGCTCGGAAGTGTGGCGCGGCATGTTTTATCCAACGCCCGGTGCGACGTGCTGGTGGTGAACGAATAAATAGGCAGGAGCGAAACCTGCAACCGCGGAGAATCGACATGAAATATACAAGCTCACATAAGCTGCCTCTTCTCATCGTTATGGCTGCAATGGTCTTTCAAAGCCATGCTGCATTTGCCGGAGACGAGAATCTATCCGCAGGGCAGACTCTTTATTTGCCGGTTTATTCGTATATCTGGCATGGAGACCGGGTCGTCAATAAGCGCTATCCATTGAAGACACCGGTTTCGGTCCTGGTGAGCATTCGTAACACTAACCTCAAGACACCGATCAGGCTGAATTCCGCGCGCTATTTCGATACCGGGGGCAAGCTGCTGAAACAGCTTGTGGCTTTGCCGGTAATGATCGAACCGCTGGGCACCCATGAGTTGTTTATCGAAAAACAGGAAACGCAGGGCGGGTCCGGTGCGAATCTCATCATCCAATGGGAAGCGGAAACCGCAGTCAATCCTCCAATCGTGGAAGCCGTACATGCAGAGATAAAGGGGCATTCCACCTTCACTTTCGTCACAAAAGCGCAACCCATAAGCGGAGAAAAATAACCGCTGAAGCATTCGCCATAACTGTGTTGTGTACCTTGCATTCATTTCGCTTCGCAAACTTTTCGTCCTGACTTCCAATGTGTTCGCAATCGGAAATACGGCCTTCCCGGTATTCCGGTTTTCCCGCCGCTGCCCTAGGCTGCGACTGATCCGAAAGTGAAGGAGGCAAGATGCGCAAGATTGGTCTGCAACAATGCCTGCTTGCCGGAACGCTGGCGCTGGGCGCTTCACCCGGCATATCCGCCGGGCAGGAGCCGAGCGCCATTGAGGAGGTTTTCGGAGTTACGCCGGGCCAGCGGCGCAACCACACCAAGGACGCCTGCGCGGTATGGCGCTGGAGTGCAGGCTTCTCGATGGAAGACTGCTGCACATACGAACTGTCCAGCGGCTTGGTCACCAGCATGGTGTCGATGAACAGCCGGTAGGCCAGACCGGTCGGGATGCGCCCCGCCGAGGTGTGCGGGCTGCTGACGAGGCCGATGTCCTCGAGGTCGGCCATCACGTTGCGGATGGTCGCCGGGCTGGCATCGAGGCCGGAATACTGCTGCAAGGCGCGCGAGCCGACCGGCTGGCCTTCGACAAGCTCAGGCCGAGCGGAATACTTCAAGTTACTCGGCTAACGTGCTGCCGGCAGATGCCGGATCGTTAAAAAACTCCACCGCCACCGCCTCATCCCTGGTACGCCGCATCGGCGGCAGGCTCTGCCAGATGCGCTTGCCGTAGTGCTTGCCGATGATGCGCGGGTCGCAGATCATCAGCACGCCACGGTCGGTCTCGTCGCGGATCAGCCGCCCAGCGCCCTGCTTGAGCGTGATGATCGCGCGCGGCAACTGGTACTCCATGAAGGCGTTGCGGCCCTGCTTCTTCATCTGCTCGATGCGCGCCGCGAGCACCGGGTCGTCCGGCGGCGCGAACGGCAGCTTATCGATGATGACCAGCGACAGCGCCTCGCCGCGCACGTCCACGCCCTCCCAGAACGACTGGCTGCCGAGCAGCACCGCGTTGCCGTGCTCGCGGAAGCGCGTGAGCATCTCGTTGCGCGAGCCCTCGCCCTGTAGCATCAGCGGGTAGTCCCAGCCGCGCCGCTCGAATTCCGCCAGCAGGATTTCGTGTGCGCGCTGCATCGCGCGCAGGCTGGTGAACAGCAGGAAGGCGCGCCCCCGGCTGGCCTCGATCAGCGGCAGCGCGGCCTGCACCACTGCCTCGGTATAGCCCTCGCTGTTCGGCTCCGGCAGGTTCTGCGGCACGTATAGCAGCGCCTGCTCGCCGTAGTCGAACGGGCTATCCCAGCAGGCGGTCTTCGCCTTGAGCAGCCCCATCTCGGCTTGGTAGAGCGAGAAGTCCTTCTTCACCGCCAGCGTCGCGGAGGTGAAAATCCACGCGCGCGCGCTGCCGCCGATCTGCTTCTCGAAGATTTCCGCGATGGACAGCGGCGTGGTGTTGAGTTGCAGCGAGTGGTGGAAGACTTCCAGCCAGCGCACCTGATCCGGCTCGTCGCCTTTCTGCCATTTTGCCAGTTGTTGCGCCAGCCCCTGTGCGCGCTGCCAGCAATTCTCCAGCCCCTCGCTGCGTTCCGCCTGCTTCTCCAGCAGGCCGGAAAGCTGCGCGAGCTTCTCGCCCAGCGCCTTCAGCGCAGGCGCGAACTCCCTGAAGTTTTCCGCCGCGCTGGCGGGCAGCCGCCCTTCCTTCTTGAATACCAGCCGCAGGTCGCGCGCCGCCCTGTCCAGCTCGTCGCAGGCTTTGGGCAGCGGCGCAAAATCCTTCGCGGCGGCCGCCGTCTCGATGCGCGCATCGCTGGCGAGATCGAGCAGTTGCGAGGTGGAGAGGCTCTCGCCGAAGAACAGGCTCGCGGTCTCCGGCAACTGGTGCGCCTCGTCGAAGATAACCGTGTTGCAGGCCGGCAGCAGTTCCGCCACGCCCTCGTCGCGCAGCATCACGTCGGCGAAGAACAGGTGATGGTTCACCACCACGATGTCGGCCTTCATCGCCTCGGAGCGCGCCTTGAGCACGAAGCATTCCTTGTGCTGTGGGCATTCCTGCCCGAGGCAGTTGTCGCGTGTCGAGGTGGCATGCATCCAGATCGGCGCGTTCTCAGGTACGTCCGCCAGCCCGCTCTTGTCGCCGCTGTCCGTCACCTTGGCATAGTGCTTGATCTTGCCGAGATGGCGCACGTCCTCGCGCGTCTTGAACAGCCCGTCGGAATGCGCACGCTCCAGGTGGTAGTGGCACACATAGTTCGCGCGCCCCTTGAGCAGCGCGACCGACACCGGTGCCTTTAGGGCGTCGCGCACGGTCGGCAGGTCTTTCTGGAAGAGTTGGTCCTGCAGGTTTTTGGTGCCGGTCGAGATGATGACCTTGCCGCCGTTGAGCAGCGCGGGCACGAGGTAGGCGAAGGTCTTGCCCGTGCCGGTGCCCGCCTCGGCGACCAGGATCGCATTGTCGCGGATCGCCTCAGCCACCGCGAGCGCCATCTCGCGCTGCTGCGCGCGCGGGCGGAAGGCCGCGACTTCGGTGGCAAGCGGACTCTGTTCGGAAAAGAAACGTTCGACTTCGGCGGACACGGTAGGGAGATTAAGGGAGGTGGTTATTTGCTGGCGGCAGCGTTATAGTGCGGCGGCAATTTTACGCGAGTGAAGAGGATGGGAATACAGGATATGCAAAAATATTCAGCCACTTCCTGTTCCGTGCGGCCGAGTTCCGTAGGGTGGATAAGCGTAGCGCATCCACCAAGCTAAAAAGGATGCAACGTGAGCAATTATCGCAGGGCATATCTTCCCGGCGGCATTTACTTCTTTACCGTCGTCACCTTTAATCGCGCCCCAGTTTTTACCGATGAAAATCGCGTCGAAGCGCTAAGGCAGGCATTCCGCAAGGTGAAGGCAGCTCGTCCTTTCGAGATTGACGCGATGGTCATCATGCCCGAGCACCTGCACTGTATCTGGCGCATGCCGGAAGGCGATGCCGATTATTCTTCCCGCTGGCGCGAGATCAAGAAGGCCACTTCGCGCCAGATTAGCACCGCTACCAATGCGCGCAACGAGCGCATGGTGTGGCAGCGCAGATTCTGGGAGCATGCTATTCGTGATGAGGAGGACTGGCGCAGGCACATGGATTACATTCATTACAACCCGGTAAAACACGGCTTGGCGAGTTCCCCCGGCGAATGGGCATGGTCGTCATTCGATAATGCAGTGAGCAAGGGGTGGTATGAGCAAACGTGGGGTGATCGCGAGCCGGCAACCATTGTTGGAATGGATTGCGAATGATGATGGGGTGTGTTTATGGAATGCAAAATGGTGGATGCGCTGCGCTTATCCACCCTACGTCCGTGCTCAGGACTGGCTTGCTGCATCCTGAAACCTCCAACCCAACTTACGAGAATCGATAAATATGCAGATTTGGGTGGATGCCGATGCGTGTCCCAAGGTCATCAAGGAAATCCTGTTCCGCGCGGCGGAGCGGCGGCAGATCCAGCTGACGCTGGTGGCGAACAAGATGCTGTATTGCCCGCCGTCCAGGGTCATCCGGGCGATGCAGGTGCCGGCGGGTTTCGACGTGGCGGATAACAAGATCGCCGAGCTGGTCGAGGCGGGCGATCTGGTGATTACCGCCGATATTCCGCTGGCTGCCGAGGTGATCGCGCGGGGCGGTCATGCCCTGAATCCGCGCGGGGAATTTTACACCAGGGACACGATCCAGGAGCGGCTGACGATGCGCAACTTCATGGATGGCCTGCGCGGCAGCGGCGTGGATACGGGCGGCCCGCCGGCGCTCAGCCAGGGCGACCGCCAGGCATTCGCGAACCAGCTGGACAGGTTTCTGGCGAAACTTGCGTAGGTTTCGATTCGATCAGCGCAGCCACTGGTTCAGCAGCCACCTCGCCCACTCGGTCACTTCCGTCGCAGTCATGCCGATGGCGGCATGCTGCTGCGCCAGTGCGTCGCCCGCCGCGCCGTGCAAGTGCACCGCGAGCAGCAGCGCGTCGTCCGCGCTCATCCCCTGCGCGATGAAGGCGGCGATCATGCCGGCCAGCACGTCGCCCATGCCGGCCGCGCTCATGCCGGGGTTGCCGGTCTTGTTCATAAATAGCCTGCCATCGCACGTGGCGCACAGGCTGGAAGCGCCTTTCAGCACCACGCTGCAGCCGAATTTCTGCGCCAGTTTTTGCACCACCGCGACGCGATCCGCCTGGACTTCCCCGGTCTCGCAGCCCAGTAGGCGCGCGGTTTCGCCGGGGTGCGGAGTGAGCACGGTCGCAGCCTTGCGGCTGCACAGGTCATCCTGCAAGTCGGTATGGCGGGCGAGCAGATTCAGCGCGTCGGCGTCCAGTAAGACGGGCGATCTGGATTTCAGCGCTTCATACAGCAGTTTGTGGGCCTCATTCGAAATGCCCATGCCGCAGCCGATCACCAGCACATTGAAATTGTCTTTCACGTTTGCACCCTCTCCCGCTCGCGGGATAACCAGCGACTTGGCTGCGGTTGTATGCAGCCTAGTCGAATGGCTAGTTGTTTCACCTAGAGGGTTGGGGAGAGGGTGAAGCAAGTCGTGCGCCTTGCGCAGCATCAGTTCTGGCTGCACCGGATCGACGCTCGGGGCGTTGTCGGCCAGCAGCCCCGCATGCACGCAGCCCGCGCCCAGCTTGAGCGCGGCGCGCGCCGCGAGCAGCGCCGCACCGACCGTGCCGGCCGCGCCGCCGATCACCGCGACGTTGCCGAACATGCCCTTGTGGCTGTCCTGCGGGCGCTTCGGGAAGTTCGCCATGACCTGCTTCTGCGTGAGGATAGGGATGCGTTTGCCCATTTCCGGTCAGGTACTGAGTGTGGGGCGCATAGTATAATCCCGCCCCGAGTTTAATTTCACCGTCCTCGCCATGTTTCAAGTCTCGATCGGCACCGCCGCCTTATCCGCCTTCCGCCTCGAAAAACTGCGCGCCGCCCTGAGCGATGCCGCCCCCGGCGTCGCCCTCGCGGACACGCGCCACTGCTATTTCAGCGCACTCAATGGCCAGGCTCTGAGCCAGGCGCAAGCCAAATTGCTGGGCAGGGTGCTGGGGCTGGGCAAGGCGGCGGGCGAACCCGCCGATGCGGATAAATGCCAGCGCCTGCTGGTGGTGCCGCGCCTCGGCACGATCTCGCCCTGGTCCACCAAGGCCACCGACATCGCGCAGCATTGCGGGCTGTCCGGCATCGAACGCATCGAGCGCGGCGTGGTGTATTACCTCTCCACGAATAACGGCAAGCCGCTGGGCAAGGCCGGACTGGCCGCGGTGCTGCCGCTGCTGCATGACCGCATGACGGAGACGGTGCTGGATAGCATCGACGGCGCGGCGGAAAAAATCTTCAAACACGGCAAGCCGCAGCCGCTCGAAACGGTAAATGTCCTGAAGGGCGGGCGCAAGGCGCTGGAGAAGGCCAACTGCGAGATGGGCTTGGCGCTGTCTCCCGACGAGATTGACTACCTCGTCGAGAATTTCAGGAAGCTGGAGCGCAACCCGACCGACGTCGAGCTGATGATGTTTGCGCAGGCGAATTCCGAGCACTGCCGCCACAAGATTTTCAATGCCGACTGGGTGATCAACGGCGAGGCGCAGGACATGTCGCTGTTCGGCATGATCCGCAACACCCACAAGGTCAGCCCGCAGGGCACGGTGGTGGCCTATTCCGACAATTCCTCGGTGATTGAGGGCGCGCGCGTCGAGCGCTTCTACCCGCGTGAGGGCGGGGCTTACGCGTTCAGCGAGGAGCTGACTCACACCCTGATGAAGGTCGAGACGCACAACCACCCGACCGCCATCGCGCCGTTCGCGGGCGCGGCCACCGGCAGCGGCGGCGAGATCCGCGACGAGGGCGCGACCGGCAGCGGCTCCAAGCCCAAGGCCGGGCTGTGCGGGTTCTCGGTGTCCAACCTGAATATTCCTGGGTTTGTGCAGCCGTGGGAAAAATATAGCCCTCTCCCTAACCCTCTCCCGCAAGCGGGCGAGGGGATGATCCCCTCTCGCACTTGTGGGAGAGGGGCCGGGGGAGAGGGAGCGCAGCAATACGGCCGTCCCTCCCGCATCGTCTCTGCCCTGCAGATTATGCTCGACGGCCCCATCGGCGCGGCGGCGTTCAACAACGAGTTTGGCCGCCCGAACCTGGCCGGTTATTTCCGCACCTTCGAGGAGCAGGTCGGCGGCGAGATGCGCGGCTACCACAAGCCGATCATGCTCGCGGGTGGCGTGGGTAACATCTCCGCGATCCACACGCACAAGCACGACCTGCCAACCGGCGCGCTGGTGGTGCATCTCGGCGGCCCCGGCATGCTGATCGGCCTCGGCGGCGGCGCAGCGTCCTCGATGGACACCGGCGCGAACGCCGAGAACCTCGACTTCGACTCGGTGCAGCGCGGCAACCCCGAGATGCAGCGCCGCGCGCAGGAAGTGATCGACCGCTGCTGGCAGATGGGCGAGAACAACCCCATCCTCTCGATCCACGACGTCGGCGCGGGCGGCATGTCGAACGCGCTGCCGGAACTGGTGCACGGCGGCGGCAAGGGCGCGCGCTTCGAGCTGCGCAAGATCCCGCTGGACGAGACCGGCATGTCGCCGAAGCAGATTTGGTGCAACGAGTCGCAGGAGCGTTACGTGCTGGCAATCGCGCCGGAGCGCCTCGAAGAATTCCGCGCGCTGTGCGAACGCGAGCGCTGTCCGTTCGCGGTGGTGGGCACGGCGATCGACGCGGACCAGATTACCGTGCACGACGCCGAATTCAACAACGACCCGGTGGATATGCCGCTGTCGGTGCTGCTCGGCAAGCCGCCGAAGATGACGCGCAATGTGGCGCGCGAGACGCCGCGCCTGACATCGTTCGACAGCAACCCCATCGAATTGCGCGATGCGGTCGAGCGCGTGCTGCGCCTGCCGTCGGTCGCGAACAAGACCTTCCTCATCAGCATCGGCGACCGCACCGTGGGCGGCATGACCGCACGCGACCAGATGGTCGGCCCGTGGCAGGTGCCGGTGGCCGACGTCGCGGTCACGCTGATGGGCTTCAACACCAATCGCGGCGAGGCCTTCGCCATCGGCGAGCGCACCCCGCTCGCGCTGATCAACGCGCCCGCCTCGGGGCGCATGGCGGTCGGCGAGGCGCTCACCAACATCGCCGCCGCATCGATAGAGAAAATCGGTGACATCAAGCTCTCCGCAAACTGGATGGCGGCGGCGGGACACCACGGCGAGGACGCCGCGCTGTTCGATACCGTGCGCGCGGTCGGCATGGAGCTTTGCCCGCAGCTCGGCATCGGCATCCCGGTCGGCAAGGACTCCATGTCTATGAAGACCACCTGGACCGAAACTCCCTCTCCCTCGCAGGGAGAGGGCAGGGGAGAGGGCAGGGGAGAGGGGGTGAAAAAAGAAGTCACCGCCCCCCTCTCTCTCATCGTCTCCGCCTTCGCGCCTTGCCCCGATGCGCGCCACACGTTCACGCCGCAGCTCTCGCCCTACCTCGATACCGCGCTGCTGCTGATCGACCTCGGGCAGGGCAAGAACCGCATGGGCGGCTCAGCGCTGGCGCAGGCCTACAAGCAGGTCGGCGACGTCGCGCCGGACGTGGACGATGCGCAGGTGCTGAAGAACTTCTTCGGACTGGTGCAGAGCCTGAACGCCAAAGGCAAGCTGCTCGCCTACCACGACCGCTCCGACGGCGGCGCGTTTGTGACGCTGTGCGAGATGGCGTTCGCCTCGCACATCGGCCTCGACATCAGGCTCGACGAGCTGCATGGCGACACGCTGCGCGCGCTATTCAACGAGGAGCTTGGCGCGGTGGTGCAGGTGCGCAGCCGCGACGTGCCGCATGTCCTGCAACTGGCGCGCGATGCCGGGCTGAAGAGCGTGCAGCAGATCGCCACGCTGAACGAAACCGGCATGATCGAGATTTCACGCGGCGGCGAGAAGCTGTTCAGCGAGAGCGGTGTGAGCCTGCAGCGCATCTGGTCGGAGACGACGTACCAGATGCAGAAGCTGCGCGACAACCCGGCCTGCGCGCAACAGGAATTTGATCGCATCCTCGACGCCGCCGACCCTGGATTGCATGCGAAGCTGACTTATGACCCGAATGAAAATCCAACCCCCGTTCGCCCTGAACTTGTCGAAGGGAGAGCGGTGCTGACCCGCCCCAAAATCGCCATCCTGCGCGAGCAGGGCGTGAACGGCCAGCTCGAGATGGCCGCGGCCTTCGACCGCGCCGGCTTCGCAGCGGTGGACGTGCACATGAGCGACATCATCAGCGGCCGCGTCAAGCTGGCCGACTTCAAGGGCTTCGCTGCGTGCGGCGGCTTCTCCTACGGCGACGTGCTCGGCGCGGGCGAGGGCTGGGCGAAATCCATCCTGTTCAACCGCAGGGCGCGCGACGAGTTTGCGGCGTTCTTCGGGCGCAGCGACACCTTCGCGCTGGGCGTGTGCAACGGCTGCCAGATGATGAGCAACCTGCACGAGATCATCCCCGGCGCGGAAAACTGGGCGCACTTCTCGCGCAACCAGTCCGAGCAGTTCGAGGCGCGCTTCACGATGGTCGAAGTACAAGAATCGCCCTCGATCTTCTTCAGCGGCATGGCGGGCAGCCGCATGCCCATCGTCGTCTCGCACGGCGAGGGCTACGCCGACTTCTCCGATGCGAAGAAGCTCAGGGCCGCGCAGGACATCGTCACGCTACGCTACGTGGACAACTACGGCAACGTGACCGAGACCTACCCGCTCAACCCGAACGGCTCGCCGCAGGGCATCACCGGCCTCACCACGCCGGATGGCCGCTTCAGCATCATGATGCCGCACCCCGAACGTGTGTTCCGCGCCGTGCAGAACTCCTGGTATCCGCGCGAGTGGCAGGAGAACGGGGCTTGGTTGCGGATGTTCCAGAATGCAAGGAAGTGGGTGGGGTAGAGTAGTCGTGGTTTGAACAAAAAAGGCGATGATGATCGCCTTTTTTTGTTCAGGGGTTTCACTGGGGTAATGCGAAGCTGACCCTTTTAGTTCTTTCTTTTAGTTCTTTTAGCTCTGTTTTTATAGATAGCTAGTTGCATCAAAATAATAATCTTGAGATGTCGCTAGCCGCATTAAGGCCGCCACGATAATCGCTTCCACTTTTCGACAGTGTAAAAGTGTAACGATCATCCCCCTCAAATACGACTTTGATGTGTTTTCCATCCTCGGAAACTTCAAAGCCCATATCTTCGAGTGCCCCCCGGCACTTGGCATCCATAGTTTTGTAATCCCGTAGAAGGGCCTTTAGTCGCTCTTTTAGAGAGATGTTTTCGCCAACAGGAGGATTAGCCTCGGCTATGCTGGTCAATACGTGCTTTCGACGACTGTCATCGGGCACTCGTCCGGCTGCATCGCTCAGAGCATCGTGGACAATTGAAATTAGCTCTCCTGGATATAAATCGCGCTCTTTGCCAGTTCGCAAGGAAAGGCCAGCCTGCATGGGGTTAAGGGCTTGGTATTTTCTTATCTCAGCTTCAAGGCGATGGATTTCTTTTTCCGCATCGTCTAATTCTGCTTCTTTTGCAGTTAGTTCTCCTCCAAAAGCAGCAATATATTTGTCAATTTCCGTTGAGCCTTGCTCTTTCAGTAAGTTGTAGCTTCTCCTTGAGAGAGCTTCTCGTACGGCAGACCAAGTGCAACGAGATAGTGGTCGTCTGTTTGAGAGAGCATTGCGCACCTCTTCAATAACGGCACTTTCAATTTCATCAGAAGATTCATAACCTCGACCGAGAAAGAATGAGCGACGACCACCACCATCTGGCCAGTAGATTCCGATTGTTCCGCCGTAAACGTTTTGCGAATCTACTTCGCTCATGAGTCTTATGGAAAATGCGCGATTGGGCTCTACCATGACATGAGCCATGCCAGAAAGCGCGCTTGCAAGTTTATTTACATCAACAATATGGCCTTGCTTGTAAGTTGAACTTACATATACGAGGGGCAGTCGGTAGTTCGCTTTTCCAGAAATGCAGCGGCCAGCAAACTCAATATCATCGTTTCCGAGAATAAGTGGTGTGTCAGCAACCTGAATTTCACCATCAAGGCCACCCCCAAGACACTTAATGAGTGTTCGCACTACGACTGGTTTTTTTGGTAAGGGTAATCTTGTCGAGGGATGAAGAGATTCACAAGAGATGCGAATCCCTACCCATGAGTCTGTACTTTGCTTGGAAAAAGCTATTGAAGTGACCCACTCAAGGTTGCCGTCAACTTTTGTATAGCGCACGGCAGCAGATTCAGTATTGGAAGCGGAGGCAATTAATGATTCAATGGACTCGTTAGGCTTTCGAGCAGTCCACTCGTCAGAATTGGAAATATTTTTTAAGTCAGCTTCGGTAAAGGTTGTGTGGCGAGAACCAAGAATCCACTCACGGATGGCGTGTAAGAAGTCGATTGCACTTCGCGAAGAGCCGATAGGAAATTCTGTTGCAAAGGTTTGCATTTACCTTGCTCCAATTAAATGAATTAAACAGGTTTAATCAAGCTGCTCAGCAGCAGATTTATTTTGAAGTAAATGGTACGAGCCAGCAGCTTGCCGCAGCTGCGCAAAGAAAACCCGGTGAGACTTGCAGTCAAGCTAATGCTCCCTCTTTTGAACAAGTAAACGGCCAATGGCAATGTTCCCGTCGGTGCGGGAATCGGTTGCGCCAGCCTCCTGTTCTGGGATTCCGCCGGTTGCCCCGGGCCGATGCGTGCGGCGCGGTGTGCTTTGTGGCGAAACTGCAAGTGGGGCGCACTTTAGGGGAGTTCTCCGGCGGCTGTCAATGCCGATATGGCTAGGCGTGTGCCAAGATGCTGCGCGTTGCGATCTCGCGCGAGCTTGTGTTTGCGCGCGCTTCGAAGGTGCTGTTTTCCGCCAACTGTCTCGCTTCGATCTCGCGGCTGCCCGCCGAGGGGAATTGCAGGTAGCTGCGTACGTGTTGCGCGGCCCGTTTGGCGCATTGCAGATGTTCCGGCTTGGTGTTCCAGCCCCAGTAATCGCCGTGCCCCGCGCCGTCGTTCGGCTGCTGGTCGAGATTGCCTGGGGCGGCGAGGTCGGCCCATCTGGCGTGTCCCAGCGCGGTGGGCAGGAAGCCTTCCGCGCCGGAGGCGAGGGTCTGCCCGGCGGGGAAGGCGAACGACAGGGCGCTATCTGCGCCCGAATACAGGCTGCGCGCCCCTTCGCGCAGCACTTGGTCGTAGGACGGGCGCAGGCGGCGCGGCGGATCGCGCTGTTCCAGCATGAAGGTCGGCACGGCTCCGGCCATGAAGACGATGCGCTCGATGTGCGGCGGGGGCAGGCGGTCTTTCAGGGCCAGCAGCAATTCGCTCGCCAGGCGGCAGCCCATCGAGTGCGCCACGATGTCGATGCGCGCGCCATCGCGGGCGTGTTCAGCAAGGTAGGCGGCGAGCCGTTCGGCGGTCTGGATGGCGTGCCTGATGCTGCCCATGTAGAAAAGAAACGAGAGGATGCCCCATGCGGCATCGCCCGGCCAATACACTTCGACGAAGGTGCGCCCGATACCGTAGCGCTCGCCGCTATCCAGGTCGCGCTGGCGGGCGTGGAAACCGTCATAGGCTTTTTGCGCATCCGCCGCATCGTTGTTGTAGCCGTGGATCAGCAGCACCAGATGTTGCGCCTCTTCGAGCGCCCTCTTGTCGGAAACCTCCGGATGGGGGCTGACTTCGCCGCCGACCGGCTTTTCGCGCCAGGAGAGCCTGATGCGTTGCACTTTTGGCATGGTCAGGCTCTTGCGCGCAGGCCGCTGATGGCGGCAACCACGTCCTTGGCGAACGGTGCGAGCATGCCCGCCAGCAGCGACAGGAGCACCAGCACCAGTAAGTCGTTGGCGCTGTCGACCTTGTTGGTGCTGGCCAGCGCATAGGCGGTCAGGGTTGCGCCGGTGGCGATGGAGATAAGCTGGTTGAGCCGCGCCCAGCGGTATTGGGTGCGGTTCTGGAACATGTCGAGGCGGCGCGCGATGAGATTGCCGAGGCGCGCCCGCGCCTGCTGTGCGGCACGCCCTTCGCTTTCCTGTTTCAGCCGCTGTGCCTCGTCGGCTGCGTAGCCCTCGCTTGCCGTGCGCTTTGCGAAGTCCGCCCAGCGCCGGCTGTCATCGGGCGCGCCGCCGGTTTGCGCCAGTTTCATCTGCAAATCCTCACGGGTGAAGAATGCGTAGGCATGCGGGTAGCGGTCGGGATATTCCAGCGACAGGTTGGCCGCGGCCTGGGTCTGCCCGAGCATGCGCTCGGTCGGCTGGTCGAAAAGTACGCCGGCATTCTGTTCGCCGCCCGCGGCGAGCACGAGCACTTCCCGGAGGCAGTCCGGCTCGGGCATCCACCGCGCCAGTTCGCGCCGATGGAAGCGGCGGCGGAATGCGGTCAGCCCCTTGGCGAGTTCGATGAAGGCCATCGACAGAGTGCCGATGGCTGCCAGAAGGAGCGCGTAATCGAGGGTCTTGTTCGAAATGGCTTCGATGATGGTTGCCACAGATGCGGTGTCGGTCATGGCGGTATCTCCGTTGGGGTTGCTGGCGATCGGGAACGGTGCGCGGCATGCCTCATGGAGCTGTTTCGGCGGCGACGCCTGTGCGGCATTCTAGGCAGTCGGTTCGCCACGTACAATAGACCTGAATGCCTATGTATTTCGGCCTAGGAGTGAGAGTTGCGCCGTCCAATGAAAAAGGGGGATGCCGGCGGCATCCCCCTTTTTATCCGACCGAGTAGCGGTTACTCGATCTTGGCCTTGGTGCGCAGGTCGTCGATCGCCTTCTTGACTGACTGCTGCTGCAGGCGCTGTTGCAGTTGCGGTTTGACTTCCTCGAACGGTGGCGCCTTCAGGTCGCGCGTGTCTTCCAGTTTGACGACATGCCAGCCGAATTGCGACTGCACCGGTTCCTTGGTGTATTCGCCCTTTTTCAGGTTGAGCATCGCGTTGGCGAATTCAGGCACGAAATTGCCCGGCACCGCCCAGCCCAGTTCGCCGCCGCGTTGCGCGGAACCGGCATCCTTGGATTTTGCGGCGAGCTTCTCGAACTTGGCCTTCTTGCCGAGTTGCGCGATGATGTCCTTGGCCTCGGCTTCGGTATCCACCAAGATATGGCGGACGTTGTATTCCTTGTTGCCCAGCTTGGCTTTTAGCTTGTCGTATTCCTGCTTGAGTTGGTCGTCGCTGATCGGGTGGTTCTTGGCGTAGTCCTGCACGAAGGCGCCGGCCAGCACGGACTGCCTGGCCAGTTCGATCTGCTGCACGGTATCGGTATTCTTGTCCAGGCCGAGCTTGGCTGCTTCCTGCGCCATCAGTTCGACGTTGATCATGTCCTCGCGGATCGCCTTGCGCAGTTCCGGGCTGTCCGGCTGGCCTTGTGCGGCGGCTGCCTTGACGCGCAGGTCGATGCGCGCCTGCGGGATGGAAACGCCATTTACCATCGCAGCGGATTTCTCTTCGGCGAAGGCGGGGTTGATCGCCAGCGCGCCCAGAATGGCCAGTGCCGCAAATTTGCTTGTCTTCAGCATTGTTGAGTCCTTTTCAACGGTTGAGAATCGATAATCGGCTATGCGCCGTCGGGGCGCACAGCACGCGCCCTCTTAATTTTTGCAGCGCGGAATATATCACACAGCAGGGCGGTCAGGCGGGCAATACCTTGCGGAACGGCTGGACGCTGATTTGCCGGAATACGCCGTCGGTGGCATAGGGGTCGGCTCTCGCCCATTCCTGCGCGGCCTGCAATGACGCGAATTCGGCAACGATCAGGCTGCCGGTGTAGCCTGCCGCGCCCGGGTCGAGCGCGTCCACGGCGGGAAAGGGGCCGGCCAGCAGCAGCCGGCCTTCGTTCTGCAGCGCCTGCAGGCGCGCCAGGTGCGCCGGACGCGCCGCCATGCGCTTTTCCAGGCTGTCCGGGATGTCCTGCCCGGTGATCGCGTACCACATCAGTTACCTTCTTTCTTTTCGTCCACGTACTTCGCCAGCCACATGCTCTGTCCCAGGATGAACACCACCATCAAGGCGGTGAAGCCGAACAGCTTGAAGTTCACCCAGGTGTCGGTTGAATAATTGAACGCCACATACAGGTTGAGGAAACCCAGCACCGCAAAGAACAGGCTCCAGCTCAGGTTGAGGCGGTTCCAGACATGCAGCGGCAGGGCGATCTTTTCCTGCAGCAGCGCGCGCATCAGGTTCTTGCTGAACAGCAGGTTCGAGAACAGCAGGATGGCCGAGAACAGCCAGTACAGCACGGTGGGTTTCCACTTGATGAAGGTTTCGTCGTGCAGCAGCAGCGTGGCGCCGCCGAAAACGGCGATGATGGCGAAGCTTACCCACAGCATCACATCCACCTTGCCGTGCCGCCATTTGGTCCAGGCGATCTGTGCGACGGTCGCGGCGATGGCCACGCCGGTCGCGATATAGATATCGAACGTCTTGAAGGCGATGAAGAACAGGATGACGGGGAACAGGTCGAAGAGCAGTTTCATTATCTAAAATCCTACTTGCACCACGAAGAACAAGAAATTAAATAGCCGTTGCACGCCCGGGCTTGTCCGGCGGACAGGCTGGTTTTCTCGTAACGATATTTTGAAATCACTTCGTGTCCTTCGTGGTGAATTGGTTCAGTTGCGATCCAGCGCGAGTGCGGTGGAGTTGATGCAGAAACGCAGGCCGGTGGGCGGAGGACCGTCCGGGAACACATGCCCGAGGTGCGCACCGCATTGCTTGCAGAGCACTTCCATGCGCTTCATGTCGTGGCTGTCGTCCACGCGTGTGGTGATGTTCTCCGGCTTGTACGGCTGCGCGAAGCTCGGCCAGCCCGAGCCGGAATCGAACTTGGCCTCGGAGTCGAACAGCGCCGCGCCGCAGCATACGCAGCGGTAGATGCCGGGGTCGTGGCAGTCCCAGTACGCGCCGCTGAAGGCTGCTTCGGTACCGCACTGGCGGCATACCTCGTACTGTTCCGGGGTGAGTTCCTCGCGCCATTCGGCATCGGATTTTTCGACGGGAGCGGTCACAGCACCTCGCCGGCGTAATCAGCCAGCCGCGAGCGTTCGCCGCGCATCAGCGTGACATGGCCGCCGTGTTCCCAGCCCTTGAAGCGGTCCACCACATAGGTCAGGCCGGAGCTGCCCTCGGTGAGGTAGGGCGTGTCGATCTGCGCGATGTTGCCCATGCACACTACCTTGGTGCCGGGGCCGGCACGCGTCACCAGCGTCTTCATCTGCTTGGGCGTGAGGTTTTGCGCCTCGTCGATGATCACGTACTTGTTGAGGAAGGTGCGCCCGCGCATGAAGTTGAGAGACTTGACCTTGACGCGCGAACGGATCAGGTCGCGCGTCGCCGCACGTCCCCAGTCGCCGCCATCCTCCTCAGACTTGTTCAGCACGTCCATGTTGTCTTCCAGCGCGCCCATCCACGGCGTCATCTTTTCTTCCTCGGTGCCGGGCAGGAAGCCGATGTCCTCGCCCACCGGAACCGTCACGCGGGTGATGATGATCTCCGAATACAGCTTGGCCTCCAGCGTCTGCACCAGGCCGGCCGCGAGGGTCAGCAGGGTCTTGCCGGTGCCCGCCTGCCCGAGCAGGGTGACGAAATCGATCTCCGGGTCCATCAGCAGGTTGAGCACGAAGTTCTGCTCACGATTGCGCGCGGTGATGCCCCACACGTTGTTCTTGCTGTGCGTGTAATCGGTCAGCGTGCGCAGCAGGGCGGTCTTGTCGTCCTGCTCCAGCACCACGGCATAGAACGGCGTGCCGTTTTCCTGGTAGACGAACTGGTTGACGAACATCGCCCCGCACAGCGGGCCGCGTATCTGATAATAGGTGTGGCCTTCCTTCTGCCAGGACTTCATGTCCTTGCCGTGCCTGTCCCAGAAATCCTCCGGCAATTGCAGTACGCCGGTGTAGAGCAGGTCGGTGTCTTCGAGCACCTTGTCGTTGAAGTAGTCCTGCGCCTCCAGGCCCAGCGCGCGCGCCTTGATGCGCATGTTGATGTCCTTGGAGACCAGAATCACCGCGCGCTGCGGGTAGAGCTTCTGCATGCCGATGACCACGCCGAGGATCGCGTTGTCCGCCTTGCCCAGTTCAAGGTGCTGCGGCAGTTCATGCTTGATGAAGCTGGTTTGCAGGAACAGCCGGCCGGTGCAGTTCTTGTGCGCGGCGGATTCCAGTGCGATGCCTTCCTCTATCTTGTGCGGCGCGTCGCTGACGATCTCGTCGAGGAAGCGGCTTGCCTGGCGCGCGTTGCGCGCGACTTCGGTCATGCCTTTCTTCTTGTTGTCCAACTCCTCCAGCACGAACATCGGCAGGCAGATGTCATGTTCCTCGAAACGGAACAGGCTGGTCGGGTCATGCAGCAATACGTTGGTGTCCAGCACGAACAGCTTGGTCTCCTGCTTTGCAGTCTTGGCAGGCTTTTTACTTGGGGAGGGAGACATGAAGTTCCTTTTGGATTAAGGGGCTGATGAAAAAGTTACAAGGTGAAGGCCTGGCCGCAGGTAGCGGGCAAGGAGAAACCAAGATGTCGTTTTCTGGCATAAGGCATTTGCTCAACGTGCCGCCATTCTTGTCAAAAAACGTTGCAAAGGCAAGCATTGGGTGCCTGGTTAATCCGAGGGGTCGGCTTGTGGCCCGGTATCTGGGCAAGGCCTGCTGCAGTCCGGCGTAACGATGTATCGTACGCAATTTCGCCCACTGTGCTTGGCGCTGTAGAGGGCAGTATCCGCCGTTTCCAGAAAGCAGGTTGCATTGCAGATGGTATCCGGCTGATAAGTGGTGATGCCTACGCTGATCGTAATGTGGTCGGCAATCGCCGATTCGTCATGAGGGATATTCAGTTCGGAAACGGCAAGACGCAGCTTTTCCGCGACGATCTGGCCTCCTTCCGGTCCGGAATCGGGAAGGATGATGGCAAATTCCTCGCCGCCATAGCGCGCCACCACGTCGGTCGGTCGGTTCAGTTGCGACTTGAGCGCCTGCACGACCGAGATCAGCACCCTGTCGCCGGCAGGATGGCCGTATTTGTCGTTGTAGGGTTTGAAATAGTCCACGTCCAGCATGATGAGGGAGAGCGGAACGTTCTGCCGCAGGGCACGGCCAAATTCGGCGGCAAAGCGTTCGTCGAAAAAGCGCCGGTTGTAGGCGCCGGTCAGCGCATCCGTGATGGCCTCCTTGCTGAGCCTTTCAGTGTGCGATTTCAGGACCCGTTCGCGCTTGACGGATAAGGTGGCGTCGGCAATCTGGATCAGGCAGAGATACTTTTCTTTGCTGGTGACGATGGGGGTGATGACGATGGATTGCTGTATGCGCCCCTGTTTGTGCTGCGTGACCGGCAGGGGGTAGAGCGGCAATGGGGAGCGGTGCAGCGCATTGGAAAGGATGATTGGCAGTTTGCGCTGCAGCACGTTCTTGAGGGCGGCTTTGAAGGAGGCAGACAGTCCGTCTGGGAACAGCGATTCGAGAAAGCGGTTCAGGGCAAATTCGGCCGGAATCCCGCTGTGCAGGGCAACCCAGTCATTCCACAGCAGAATTTTGCCTTCACTGTCGACCAGGATCAGGCCGGACTTGATGCTGTCCCAGATTTTTCCCGCGATTTCTTCCCCGGCGTTTCCCGGGAAGGCAATCCCATTTTTCACTAGCGTTGGAATCATGCGTGCTCTGTTTTCAGATGTCGGCTATGAACCGGTCGATATGGGCGAGAAGCTTTTGCAGCGATGAAGAACTCAGCAGAAATACCAGGTAGCCCTGTGAATGGTGCTTTTCGATAGTCAGGTCGATGTGCAGCACCAGCACGAGCGGGTGGTCCACTTCCGAAATGATCTGTTGCAGCACCATTTCTGTTGTGCCGACGGAATAGGCCGGCAGGGAACTGTGCAGTGTGAGGTTGAGCATGTCCGCCATCGAGGAAAGGCAGGCGTTCAGTATGATATTACCCAATTCGCACATGGCTTCCTGCTCGAATTCGGCCACTTCTTCGACGCTTACTTGCGAATTCATCATGTCGTGCACGATTTCCAGTGCGCGATCTTCAGTGAATAGCAGCATGGCATCGGCATCAAACGGCCCACCGAAACTCTGTTTGACTGCGCCTAGTCGCGTGTTGCTGAGCGACAAAGCCTCCGCATTGATCTCAGAGGATTGGTAAAGCTGGATGCTTGGCACGGACAGTTTTACTTCGTCGCCGACGATTTCGCTCAGGCTGGCTGCGGCACGGCCTGCGCCGATGTTGAAAATCTCGGTCAGTGCATCGAGTTGCAGATCGGACAGCAGGCTCATGTTCGGCTTTCGAAAAAGTCGAGCGCCTGCGCCACGCTTTTTTCCGTGACCGGTTTGGCGACGAACCGCGCGCCAAGCTCGGCGGCGCGAGTCTGGTAGCTTTGCTGGATATTGGACGAAAAGACGGCAATGCGGATGCCCGGATACCTGGCAAGGATTTGCGCGGCCGCCTCGGTACCGATGATGCCAGGCATGTTAATGTCCATGGTGCAGTAATTCGGTGTGTCGCGATCTACGATCTCCAGAGCTTCATTGCCGCTGGCAGCTTCGATGATGATCCATTTCGGGTATTTGGCGAGTACGAAGGTGCGTATCATCATGCGTGATACGCGGCTGTCATCTACGATGAGCAGCGTTTTAATGCTGTTGCGGTGCGGCACACAAATTCTCCCCAAGCGAATCGTTTTTATGGGAATAATTCTAACGCAATTCAGTATTTCCTAAGCATCTTTCGATGTGAAAGCCTTTTCCCGGGAGGCTCTGGTTTGGTTGACAGACTGTGCAATAAAAAACTACATTTACCGGGTTACAGGGCCTGTCCCGCCGGGCTCAACAAACAAACGCCAATCAGGAGATCGCATGCCCAACATCCAGTCCGTATTGCATGAAACCCGCGTTTTCAATCCTCCCGATGAGTTCGTCAAACAGGCCAACGTCTCCGGCATGGAGAGCTACCGGGCGCTGTGCGAGGCGGCGGAGCAGGACTATGCGGGCTTCTGGGCCAAGCTGGCGCGCGAAACCCTGCTGTGGAAGCAGCCTTTCACGAAGTCGCTGGACGAGAGCAATGCACCCTTCTTCAAGTGGTTTGAGGACGGCGTGCTGAATGTTTCCTATAACTGTCTCGACAGGCATCTCGACACCCAGCCGGAAAAGACCGCGATCATCTTCGAGGCCGACGACGGCACGGTGACGAAAATCAATTACCGCGACTTGCACGCGCGCGTCTGCCAGTTCGCCAATGGCCTGAAATCGCGCGGCATCAGGAACGGCGATCGCGTCGTCATCTATATGCCGATGAGCATCGAGGCGGTGGTCGCGATGCAGGCCTGCGCACGCATTGGCGCGATCCACTCGGTGGTGTTCGGCGGGTTTTCCTCCAAGAGCCTGCACGAGCGCATCACCGATGCCGGCGCGTGCGCGGTGATCACTGCCGATGCGCAGATGCGCGGCGGCAAGGTGATGCCGTTGAAGCCGGCGGTGGATGACGCGCTGGCGATGGGCGGCTGCGACATGGTGCACAGCGTCGTCGTCTACCGGCGCGCTGCCTGTGAGACCGCCTGGAATGCCGGGCGCGATGTCTGGTGGCATGACGCGGTGAAGGGGCAGGGTACGAGCTGCGAGCCGGAATGGGTCGGCGCGGAACACCCGCTGTTCATCCTCTATACCTCCGGCTCCACCGGCAAACCCAAGGGCGTGCAGCATTCCAGCGGCGGCTACCTGCTCGTGGCGATGCTGTCGATGCAATGGGTATTCGATTACAAGCCGACGGATATTTTCTGGTGCACCGCCGACGTGGGCTGGGTCACCGGCCACAGCTATGTGACCTACGGCCCGCTCGCGATGGGCGCGACGCAGGTGATCTTCGAGGGCGTGCCGACTTACCCCGATGCCGGACGCTTCTGGAAGATGATCCAGGATCACAAGGTGACGACCTTCTATACCGCGCCGACGGCAATCCGCTCGCTCATCAAGCTTGGCGGCGACTTGCCGGGGAAATATGACCTGTCCAGCCTGCGCCTGCTCGGTTCGGTCGGCGAACCGATCAACCCCGAGGCCTGGATGTGGTACTACACCGAGGTCGGCCGCTCGCGCTGCCCGATCGTGGACACTTGGTGGCAGACCGAAACCGGCGCGCACATGATCGCACCGCTGCCCGGTGCGATGCCGATTAAACCCGGCACTTGCACGCTGCCGCTGCCCGGCATCATGGCGACCATCGTCAACGAAGCAGGCGACGAAGTGCATGACAAGCACGGCGGCTTCCTTGTCATCAAGCGCCCCTTCCCGTCGCAAATCCGCACCATCTGGGGTGACCCGGAACGCTACCGCAAGGCCTATTTTCCCGATGAGATGCGCGGCGCCTACCTCGCGGGCGACTCCGCGCACCGCGACGAGGATGGCTATTTCTGGATCATGGGGCGCATCGACGATGTGCTGAACGTCTCGGGGCATCGCTTGGGGACGATGGAGATCGAATCGGCGCTGGTAGCCAACCCGCTGGTCGCCGAGGCGGCCGTGGTTGGCAAACCGCACGAGATCAAGGGCGAGGCGATAGCGGCCTTCGTCGTGCTGAAGGGCGCGCGCCCGGAAGATCAGGCCAAGGTCAGGGAGATCGCCGAAAGCCTGCGCAACTGGGTCAGCAAGGAAATCGGCCCGATCGCCAAGCCGGACGAAATCCGTTTCGGCGACAACCTGCCCAAGACGCGCTCCGGCAAGATCATGCGCCGCCTGCTGCGCGCCATCGCCAAGGGGGAGGAAATCACCCAGGATGTCTCTACTCTTGAAAACCCCGCAATATTGGAGCAGCTCAAAAACGCAGTACATTAGGCAAATCTCGAGGGTGTCGCCTATCTCTATATTGTGGGGTTTCGGCGTAGGCTAGCTCTGCATAGCCATTCGACTGGGCGCTCTTGCGAGTGCCAAGTCGCTGGTTAACGTGAGCGTAGCGAACGTTAAGCGCAGCGGCCGGAGCCAAAACCCGGCCATCCTCGAGCAATTGAAGAACGCAGTGCGTTGATTAATTTGATTTAGCCGTTATTTTCGGTTGACCCGCTCGCCCTGCGCCGGTACCATCGCGGAAATTTTGAGCCAACTGGAACTACGCACGTGCCATTGATTCGACGGATTTTCTTTGCGCTGCTTGCCGTTTGCACTCTAGCCACCCCAGCCGTTCAAGCCGAAGAACAGCTCGCCCTGAGTACCTCTCCTGCCGCTACACCTGCTCCCCTGAAGCTTTCGACTGCCCGCAACATCGAACTGGAACTCATCTCGGACAGCGAACTGGCAGCGCGTGACCTCTGGGCGCGCATCCGCAACGGCTTCTCCATGCGCGATCTGGACAGCCCGTTGGTGGCAAGGCACGAGAAATGGTATGCCAGCCGCCCCGATTACGTGGCGCGCATGACTGAGCGTGCGCGCCGTTACCTTTATCACATCACGGTCGAAGTGGAACGGCGCGGCATGCCCAGCGAGATCGCGCTGCTGCCGATGATAGAAAGCGCCTTCAATCCCGGCGCCTATTCGACCAGCCGCGCCTCGGGCATCTGGCAGTTCATTCCTTCCACCGGCAAAAATTTTGGTATGCAGCAGAACTGGTGGTATGACGGTCGGCGCGATGTCATCAGCGCAACCAACGGCGCGCTCGATTATCTGCAAAAACTGCATGACATGTTCGGCGACTGGGAATTGGCGCTGGCCGCCTACAACTGGGGCGAGGGCGCGGTGCAGCGCGCACAGGCGCGCAACCGCAAGCGCAGGCTGCCGGTAAATTACACCAGCCTGAAAATGCCCAATGAGACGCGCAACTATGTGCCGAAACTGCTGGCCGTCAAGAACATCGTCGCCAATCCCGCGAGCTTCGGGCTGGTGCTGGAGGATATTCCTGACAACCCCTATTTTGCCGCCGTCTCAACCACCAAGCACATCGACGTGAAGCTGGCCGCCCAATTGGCTGACATCCCGATGGAAGAATTCGCCGCGCTCAATCCCGCGCATAACCGCCCGGTCATCCTGCAGGACAACAGCGATTTGATCCTGCTGCCGGTAGACGCAGTCGAAACCTTCCGCGCCAATCTGGAGAATTACGACAAACCGCTGGTCAGCTGGCAGGCCTACCAGCCGAAAAAAGGCGAACGGCTCGACCATCTTGCGCCGCGCTTCGGCCTTTCCGTGGAAACGCTCAAGTCGGTGAACGGGCTGTCGGGACGCGCCAAGGTCAGTACTGGCCAGACACTGCTGGTGCCGGTCAACGGCGAGGAAAGCGAAGCGGACGAAGAATTCGAGGCGTTCAACATGCATCTTTCTCCCACCGGCGATAGTGCCGTCAAGCACATCGTGCGCAAGGGCGATACGCTGGGTGGCATTGCGCGCCGTTATCACGTCAGCGTTGCCGGCCTGAAAGAGTGGAACAAGGGGGCATTGAAAATACTCAGGGTCGGCCAGGCCATCAACGTCATGCAAGCGGCATCCCGCAAGCCTTCCAGCCGCCTGAGCAAGTCCGGGAACGGTGCGTTAAGGCGCGCAAGTGCCGTTTACAGCAGGCATCCTGGAACCTAGTTTCGCGGCGAAAGTTTTTCAGAGAGCGCGGCGAGGAAGCGGTATCCCTTCCATATCCGCCATCCACCCTTCACCAGACCAAGCACACCGCGCCGGCGAATCACAACCAGCGCGGCCACGTCGGCGACCAGCACGGGGTGGGAACGCAGAAAACGCACGACTGCCAATCCCTGATCCGCCAGCGCCAGCGGGGCTTGCCAGCGTGCGCCAACTCCGGCTACCTGTTCGCGCTGCGTGGCGATTCTTGCCAGCAGTTCGCCGCGACGCTGCATTACCGCAGACATTTGTTTATTCATGGCCGGTTTCCAGTCGTTCGCGGTCTTTGGATAATTCGGCCAGGCTGGCGGAAAACAGGCGGGATTTTGCCTGGGCCTTGCTGCGCAGCAACATCGCCATCAGCGAGCCCAGTGCAAAAAAAACAGCACTCAACACACCAAGCGCTGCGAGGCGGTGATCGTCCCAGAACAGCACCACGACGAACATTGTGAGCAGCAATATGCCCATGCCGAAACAGAATAGTGCAGCCGAAGCAAAAAAGAGCATTTGCGTTAAACGCAGACGCTCTTCCTGTAGTTCATTCGCCAGCAGCTCAAGCCGCGTCGAAACGATGGAGGTCAGTGTGGACAGTAGCCGCTTGACCGACCCCATCAGGCCGGGGCTTGTTTCCGGCATCGCTTAACGGCTACGTGAGATCAGCATGCCGATGATCAGCCCGGCTCCGGCAGCGATGCCGACGGATTTCCACGGATTTTCATGTACATATTCATCGGTCGCCTTAGCCGCCTGCCTGGTTTTTGCAACCACGGCCTCCTCTGCTGCCATGAGGCGCCCCTTGGCATGGGACAGGCTCTCCTGGATGCGCTCGCGCGCCGAGGACACCTTCTCGCCCGCTTGGCCGGCGGTTGCACGCAGCAGTTCTTCCGCATCCGCTACCACCACGCGCAAATCCTGCATGAGCTTCTCCTTGCTGACTTCGTTTTCCATGCTTGCTTGTCTGTTCATTATTCGCTCCTTTGGATGGATAAAGAACTGCAATAGGTTAACGCTCAACTGTCCGAGGACTACCGGATACTCCGACGCCTTTGTAATCCTAAAACTCACGGGCGTCAATCCGGACTATTCCCTATTCAGGCTATCGCCCTACTGGTGAGGGGCAATTGGCCGGGAATCAGCCCCTTCCCTTGCTGTCGATACGCGGCACGGCGGACAACAGGGTTTGTGTGTAAGGATGGTTGGGCGCGCGCAATACCTCTTCCGCAGTGCCGCGTTCGACAATGCGCCCCTGGTACATCACGCACACTTCATGCGCGAGGTATTCCACCACCGCGAGGTTGTGCGTGATGAACAGGTAACTCAGGTTCAATTCCCGTTGCAGCGCTTTCAGCAGGTTCAGGATTTGCGCTTGCACCGATACATCCAGCGCGCTGGTCGGTTCGTCGCAGATCAGCAGTTGCGGCGATACGGCCAGCGCGCGTGCGATCGCGATGCGTTGTCGCTGCCCGCCGGAGAACTCATGCGGATAGCGCCACTTGGCGTTGTGCGCCAGGCCGACCTGGTCGAGCAGGGTGTCGATATGCGTCTGGCGCGCCGCGCTGTCGCCTCCGATGCTCAGTGCGGCCATGCCCTCTTCGAGAATTTCCGCGACGCGCATCTTCGGGTTCAGCGAGGCGTAAGGATCCTGGAACACCATCTGCATCGCCGCACGCCGCGCGCGCAATTCGCGCCCCACAAGTCCGGTCAGCTCGCGCCCGGCAAACTGCACGCTGCCCGCCGTGGGCGGAATCAATTGCAGCACGGCCTTGCCCAGCGTGGTCTTGCCGCAGCCGGATTCGCCGACCAGCGCCAGCGTGCGCCCCTGTGGAATCGCCAGCGACACGCCGTCTACCGCCTTCACCTGCCCGACTGCGCGCTGCAGGATGCCTTTGCGGATGGGGAAATAGACTTGCAGGTTTTCGACCTGCAAGAGAGAAGGGGTAGAGCCGTGAAGGGAGAAGGGGGAAGAGGGAAGGGTAGATGGCGCTTCTGGTTTTTCCCCTTCTCCCTTCTCTCTTTTCCCTTCTCCATAAAGATGGCACCTCACCCCCTGTCCATCCCCAACCGCAGTCCAGCCCGGTGTCTGTTCGCTGCACAACGTCCACGCCTTGTTGCAGCGCGGTGCAAAGCGGCAGCCCTGCGAGATGCTGCCCGGCGGGGGTACGCTGCCGGGAATGGCGGCCAGCGCTTCTCCGCGCCGCGCCGCATCGGGCAGGGCGGCGAACAATTGTTGTGTGTAGGGATGCAGCGGCTGGGCAAACAACTGCGCGCGGCTGGCCTGCTCGACGATCTGCCCGGCATACATCACCCCGACCCGGTGCGCCATTTCCGCCACCACGCCGAGATCGTGGGTGATCAGCAGCAGCGACATGCCGCAGGCGTCCTGTGTGTCGCGCAGCAGTTGCAGCACCTGCGCCTGAATCGTCACGTCCAGCGCGGTGGTCGGCTCGTCGGCAATCAGCAGTTTTGGCTGTCCGGCCAGCGCCATCGCGATCATCACGCGCTGTTTCATCCCGCCGGAAAACTGGAAGGGATATTCGTGCAAACGGCGCGGAGCATCGGGGATGCCGACCTGTTGCAGCAGGTCGATGCAGCGTGCCTCTGCCGCCGCGCCATGCAGATTCTGATGCAGAGCCAGCGCCTCGGCGATCTGCTGCCCGACTGCCAGCACCGGGTTCAGGCTTAAGCCTGGCTCCTGGAAAATCATCGCCATCGTGCCGCCGCGTACCTCGCGCATTTCGCGCTCGCGCAGTTGCGTCAGTTCGACGCCATCGAGCTGCACCGAACCGCCCGCATGCGCCACGCCATCCGGCAACAGGCGCAGCAGCGACAGCGCGGTCATGGACTTGCCGCAGCCCGATTCGCCGAGCAGCGCAAAGGTTTCGCCCGCAGCAATCTTGAACGAGATGCCGTCCACGATGCGCGCACCGTTGCGTAGTTGAGTCACCAAGCCGGAGACGCTGAGGATATCGCCCATTACGCCGCAGCCTCCGTCCGGCTCAGGCGCGGGTCGAACGCGTCGCGCACCGCGTCGGCAAACAGGTTGGCTGCGAGCACCAGCACCAGCATGAAGCCGAAGGCTGCCGTCAGCGCCCACCACACCATCGGTTCGCGCGCCATTTCCAGCCGCGCGGCGTTGATCATCGTGCCGAAGCTGATCATCGACGGATCGACGCCGACGCCGACATAGGATAGCACCGCCTCGGCCAGCACCAGCGCGCTGAAATCCATCACCAGCGCGATCAGCACAATATGCATCACGTTCGGCACGATGTGGCGCATGAGGATGCGCATGGAAGATACGCCGAAGGACTGCGCCGCCTGGATGTATTCCAGCTCACGCAGCTTGAGCGTCTCGCCGCGCAGCAGGCGGCATAGCCCGGTCCAGCTCGTGACGCCGAGGATCAGGCACAGGAACACCAAGCGCAGGTCGGCACGCGACGCGGAGGTATCGAACCACTCCGGGTGAGTGTCGATGGTGACCTGCATCATCAGCACCGCCGCCGCGATCAGCAGCACGCTCGGAATCGAACTCAGCACGGTGTAGACATACTGGATGACGTCGTCCACCCAGCCGCGGAAATAGCCTGCTGCGATGCCGAGCAGCAGCGCCAGCGGCAGCGTGACCAGCGTGGTCACCGTGCCGATGATCAGCCCGGTGCGGATGCTCTTCAGCGACAGGTAGAGCACATCCTGTCCGACTTTGTCGGTACCGAGCACGTGGTAGGCGGAGGCCAAGCTGACAACGGTGCCGACCAGGGTGGCGAGAATCAGCGTTGCGACCAGCATGGGGCGCAGCGGCAAGCCGCGTTGCGCCAGCCATCGCCGGCCGGTCAGCGCAATCAGCAGCCCCGCCAGAAACCCGCCCAGCGCACCCAGCAGGGCGCGCTTCAGCATGTTGCCGCCGCGCTGCGCTGCATCGGCCAGGTGTGCGCCGCCGTATTTCAGGCGCGGATAGTCGCGCAGCACGTTGCCCTGTGCGTCAGTCACGCTCTCCTTGGCATGCAGCGTCAGCGCGAAAGGCGCGGAATAGGTCTTTTCGGTCCGCGTGCGCAGTGGCTCGACCAGCTTGTCGAACACGCTCAGTACCTCCGGCGAATACACTTTCTCGCCGCCATTGCTTTGCGGCAGCGCGGCACGGTAATGCAGGGTATCCAGCAATCCGACCAGCAGGAATAGCGACAGCACCAGCAGCGACACCATCGCCGTGGCACTTTGTGCGACGCGCCGCCACGGCAGCAGCAGATGCTCGCGTCGGCGCACATACCAGGCCGTCGCGATACCCGCTGCCAGCAGCAGGAATACCAGCGCGTCGCTCCATAGGATGACCGGTATGAAGCTCATTGCAATCTCACCCTCGGATCAACTATGGTGTAGGAAATGTCGGTGAGGATCAGCCCCGCGATATACAGCGCCGAGCCGAGGAATACCATTGCGCGCACTACGGAAAAATCCTGCGCGTTGATCGCGTCGATGGTGTAGCTGCCGAGGCCGGGAATGCCGAAGAACGATTCGGTGAGCAGGCTGCCCATGAACAGCAGCGGGATCACCACGACCACGCCGGTGAGGATCGGGATCATCGCGTTCTTCAGTACATGGCGGAACAGCACGCGCAGCTCGGATAGGCCCTTGGCACGCGCGGTGCGCACGTAGTCCTTACCGATTTCTTCGAGGAAGATGGTGCGGTACCAGCGGCTGCTGGAGCCGATGCCGCTGACCACGCCGATGAGGATGGGTAGCACCACGAACTTGAAGCTGTCGGCTCCGCCCGCATAGCCGGAAATCGGTACGAGGTGCCAGAGCTTGCTCACGACGAACTGCCCGCCGATGATATAGAACAGGCCGGAGATGGACATCAGCAGTACGCACAGCGACACGCCCGCGATGTCCAGCGCGGTGGCGCGGAACAGCGTCATCAGCAGCGCAAAACTGACATAGACGACGAGCCCGATGAGGAAGGTCGGCAGCGCGATCGCCAGGCTCGGCATCATGCGTGTCTGGATTTCCCGTGAAATGCTGCGCCCGTCGTCGGAGTAACCGAAGTCGAAGGCGAACATGCTGGCGGACTTCTGCCAGAAAATCGTGTCGGTGGCTTTGCCCGCGCCGCTCGCGGTGCTATTCAGGAACAGCGGCTTGTCGTAACCGCGCTGTTGCTTCCATTTTTCGATCGCCTCGGGTGTGACGCGCTTGATCCCGAGTTGCATGCGCGCCATGTCGTCCGGGGTGTTCACCACGAAGAACAGCGCAAAGGTGAGCAGGTTTACCCCGATCAGGATCGGCACGGCATACAGGATGCGGCGCAGCAGGTAGGCAAGCATCGGGTTTCTATGGGCGGGTGGGTAACGGTTGCGCGAATTATAGGGCAATATCCCGTTAAAAGCCGGTATCAAGGTTGACCAAAATGCCGCCAACCTTTATCTTACGCGGTTCTTTTTGGCTTAAATCTCAGGGTGTTTGTGATGGAGTTGACCGGCGCGGAGATACTTATCCGCTGTTTGCAGGAGGAGCAGGTCGAATATGTGTTTGGCTATCCCGGCGGGGCGGTGTTGTTCATTTATGACGAGCTGTTCAAGCAGGACAAGGTCAAGCATGTGCTGGTGCGCCACGAGCAGGCTGCGGTGCACGCGGCCGACGGCTATGCGCGCTCTTCCGATAAGGTGGGCGTGGCGCTCGTCACCTCCGGGCCGGGGCTGACCAATGCCGTGACCGGTATCGCCACTGCCTACATGGATTCCACGCCGATGGTCGTCATCAGCGGCCAGGTTCCGACCGGCGCGATCGGCGAGGATGCCTTCCAGGAAGTCGATGCGGTGGGCATCACCCGTCCCTGCGTGAAGCACAACTTCCTGGTCAAGGACGTGAAGGACATCGCCTCGACCATCAAGAAGGCGTTTTACCTCGCCAAGTCGGGGCGTCCCGGCCCGGTGCTGGTGGATATCCCCAAGGATGTGTCCAACCACAGGACCACCTTTGAATACCCGGCCAGCGTAAACATCCGCTCCTATCATCCGGCAGGGAAGGGCGACAGCGGCCAGATCAGGCACGCCGCGCAGATGCTGCTGGAAGCCAAGCGCCCGATGATCTATGCGGGCGGCGGCGTGGTGCTGTCCGATGCCTCCGCGCAACTAACCGACCTGGTGCGCTTGCTGGACTTCCCATGTACCAACACGCTGATGGGACTCGGCGGTTTCCCGGCCAGCGACAAGCACTTCGTCGGCATGCTTGGCATGCACGGCACCTATGAAGCGAACATGGCGATGCAGCATTGCGACGTGCTGCTGGCGGTCGGCGCGCGCTTCGACGACCGCGTGATCGGCAACGTCGAACACTTTGCCGAAGTGCCGCGCAAGATCATCCACATCGACATCGATCCCTCCTCGATCGCCAAGCGCGTCAAGGTGGATCTGCCCATCGTCGGCGATGTGAAGCTGGTGCTCGATGAGTTGCTGGATGTGCTGCGCGGCAGCAGGCAAAAAACCGATGCCGCGGCTGTTGCCGCGTGGTGGAAGCAGGTGGACGAATGGCGCGCCGTGGGCGGCAGAATGCGCTACAAGAATTCCACCGAAATCATCAAGCCGCAATTCGTCATCGAGAAGCTGCATGAGATTACCGGCGGTGATGCGTTCATTACAACCGACGTCGGGCAGCACCAGATGTGGACGGCGCAGTATTATAAGTTCGACAAGCCGCGCCACTGGGTCACTTCCGGCGGCCTGGGCACGATGGGTTTCGGCCTGCCGGCGGCGATGGGCGTGCAGATGGTCAACCCCGGCGCGACGGTGGCCTGCGTGACGGGCGAGGGCAGCATCCAGATGAACATCCAGGAACTGTCCACCTGCAAGCAATTCCACCTGCCAATCAAGATTATCGCGCTCAATAACGGCTATCTGGGCATGGTGCGGCAGTGGCAGGAGTTTTTCCACGGCAACCGCTATTCCGAGACCTACATGAATGCACTGCCGGATTTCGTCAAACTGGCCGAGGCGTACGGCCATGTCGGGATGCGCATCGAGAAGCCCGCTGACGTCGAACCGGCGCTGAAAGAAGCCTTCGCGCGCAAGCACGACCTGGTGTTCATGGATTTCCGCACCGATCCGACGGAAAACGTCTACCCGATGGTTCCCGGCGGCCGGGGCTTGTCGGAGATCATCCTGGCGGAGGAACTGTAATGCGGCACATTATTTCCCTGCTGATGGAAAACGAGGCGGGCGCCCTGTCGCGCGTGGCGGGCCTGTTCTCGGCGCGCGGTTATAATATCGAATCCTTGTCGGTTGCGCCGACCGAAGACCCGACCCTGTCGCGCATGACCATCGTCACCAGCGGTTCGGATGCGGTGATCGAACAGATCAACAAGCAGCTCAACAAGCTGGTGGATGTCGCGGCAATGATCGACCTGAGCGAGGGAGAGCATCTCGAGCGCGAGCTGATGCTGGTCAAGGTGCGCGCCGAAGGCGATGCGCGTAAGGAATTGAAAAGCATGGCGGATACATTTCGCGGACGCATCATCGATGAGACAAGCCATACCTACACGATCGAGTTGACCGGCTCATGCGCCGAACTGGACAGCCTCCTGGAAAAGATCGGCCGTGACCTGATCCTGGAAACGGTGCGTACCGGTGCTTCCGGTATCGGGCGCGGCGACAGGATTTTGAAACTGTGAATAACCGTGAAAAGTGAAACGTGAAAGGTGAAACGCGAGGATGAGCATGCCCGCAGACACCTTTCACGTTTCACGTTTCACATTTCACGCATTTTTTAAGGAGTAGTTATGAAAATTTATTACGACAAAGACGCAGACCTTTCCCTGATCAAGGGCAAGCAGGTAACCATCATCGGCTACGGCTCGCAGGGCCACGCCCATGCCCAGAACCTGAAGGAATCAGGCGTCAACGTGACGGTCGCGCTGCGCAAGGGCGGTGCATCCTGGGCCAAGGCCGAGGCTGCCGGTCATAAGGTTGCCGAGATCGCCGATGCGGTGAAGGGTGCCGATGTGGTGATGATTCTGTTGCCGGACGAAACCATGCCGGAGGTGTATCACGCCGACGTGGCAAAGAACCTGAAAGCCGGCGCCGCATTGGCGTTCGCCCACGGCTTTAACATCCACTACAACCAGATCGTGCCGCCCGCCAATGTGGACGTGATCATGATCGCGCCGAAAGGTCCCGGCCATACCGTGCGCTCCGAGTACCTCAAGGGCGGCGGCGTACCGACCCTGATCGCGGTGTACCAGGACAAGTCCGGCAAGGCCAAGGATATTGCCTTGTCCTATGCGGCGGCGAACGGCGGCACCAAGGGCGGCGTGATCGAGACCAACTTCCGCGAAGAAACCGAGACCGACCTGTTCGGCGAACAGGCCGTGTTGTGCGGCGGTGCGGTGGAGCTTGTCAAGGCAGGCTTCGAGACGTTGACCGAAGCGGGCTACGCGCCGGAGATGGCCTACTTCGAATGCCTGCACGAACTGAAGCTGATCGTCGACCTGATGTATGAAGGCGGCATCGCCAACATGAACTACTCGATTTCCAATAACGCGGAATACGGCGAATACGTGACCGGCCAGCGCGTGATCGCCGGCGAGGCGCGTGCCGCGATGAAGGAATGCCTGAAGAACATCCAGAACGGTTCCTACGCCAAACAGTTCATCCTGGAAGGCCGCACCAATTATCCGGAAATGACCGCGCGCCGCCGCTTGAATGCCGAACACCCGATTGAAAAAGTCGGCGGCCAGTTGCGCGCGATGATGCCGTGGATCGGCAAGAACAAGCTGGTCGACCAATCGAAGAACTAGGCTGGTAGCTGGTAGCTCGCAGCCTGTAGCTCCACTCCGGGGAGCTTTGGGTGAGGGTGCTACCAGCCACAAGCTACCTGCTACAGGCTTAAATGAAAAATTATCCCCACCCCATCATCGCCCGCGAGGGCTGGCCATTCCTGATCGGCTCCATCGCCCTTGCGTTGCTGTTGTCCGGCCTTACCGGCGGCATCCCCGAATTCCTGGCTTGGGTGGTTGTGCTGTTCGTAGTGCAGTTTTTTCGCGACCCTCCGCGCGAGATTCCACAGGATGCCGGTGCGGTACTGTCACCTGCCGATGGCCGGGTCATCAAGGTCGAACGCACCCAGGATCCCTATGGGCAGCGTGAGGCGATTCTGATCAGCGTGTTCATGAACGTGTTTAACGTACATTCCAACCGCAGCCCGGTGGATGGTACGGTCGAGCAGGTGCAGTATTTTCCCGGCAAGTTCGTGAACGCCGATCTCGACAAGGCTTCCGCGGAGAACGAGCGCAATGCCGTGGTGTTGAAGACTGCAGGCGGGCAGGCCGTGACCTTTGTCCAGGTGGCGGGGCTGATCGCGCGGCGCATCCTGTGCTACGTTAAGGCGGGCGATCAGTTGGCGCGCGGCCAGCGCTACGGTTTCATCCGCTTCGGCTCGCGTGTGGACGTTTACCTGCCGCTGGATGCCGCCGTGAAGGTCAGCATCGGTGACAAGGTGTCGGCAACCACCACCATTCTGGCGGTTCTCCCCCAAAGCTGATAGCCTAGGTACATGGACGAATTCGACATCCGCAAGCCGATGAATCTGCGCAGGCGCGGCATTTACCTGCTGCCCAACCTGTTCACCACCGGCGCGCTGTTCGCCGGTTTCTACGCGATCGTGCAGGCGATGAATCAGCGCTTCGAGTTTGCGGCTGTCGCGATCTTTGTTGCCATGGTGCTGGACGGGATCGATGGTCGCGTGGCACGGCTGACGCATACGCAAAGTGAATTCGGCGCCGAATACGATAGCCTGTCCGACATGGTTTCGTTCGGCGTCGCACCGGCGCTGGTCGTCTACGAATGGGCGCTGAAGGGGCTGGGCAAGTGGGGCTGGTTCGCCGCCTTCATCTACTGCGCCGCTACCGCGTTGCGCCTCGCGCGCTTCAACACCAACATTGACGTGGTCGATAAACGCTATTTCCAGGGTTTGCCCAGCCCGGCCGCCGCCGCGCTGGTGGCGGGCTTCGTCTGGGTGATGCTGGATTACGGTTTCAAGGGCGGTGATCTGCGCTGGTATGCGGCGGCGCTGACGGTGTTTGCAGGGCTTTCCATGGTCAGCAACCTGCCGTTCTACAGTTTCAAGGATCTGAACATGCGCAAGAGCGTGCCGTTCGTGGCGATTTTCCTGATTGCGCTGTTCTTCATCCTGATCTCCAGTTACCCGCCCGGTGTGCTGTTCGCGTTGTTCATGGGTTATGCTCTGTCCGGCTATGTGCTGTGGGTGCTGCGCTTGCGCAAAAAACAACAGCCCATTGCCTGAAGCGATAAAACTGGTAATATCCACCCCATGCATTTTTCTACGCTCATCGCGACACTCCACTCCACGTTCAGCCTGCTGGCTGCGCTGCTGCTGCGCTGCGTGCGCTAATCACACCTTGCAAATTTGAAGTGAGCGCGCGAACCGTACAACGGTTACGCAGGTTTAACCTATCCGCACCGGAGTTTTACCATGACAGACAAATTGATTATTTTCGACACCACCTTGCGCGACGGCGAGCAGAGCCCCGGCGCGTCGATGACCCGGGAAATGAAGATTCGCATCGCTCGCCAGCTCGAAAAGCTCGGCGTAGATGTGATCGAGGCGGGCTTCGCCGCCGCGAGCCCGGGCGATTTCGAGGCGGTCAAGGCGGTCGCCGAAACCGTGAAAAATTCCACGGTGTGCTCGCTGGCGCGCGCCAGCGAGAACGACGTGCGTCGCGCCGGCGAGGCGATCAAGCCCGCCAAGTCCGGGCGCATCCACACCTTCATCGCCACCAGCCCGATCCATATGCAGCACAAGTTGCGTATGACCGAGGATCAGGTGGTGGAGCGTGCGGTCAGCGCGGTGAAGTGGGCGCTGGAATACACCGATGACGTGGAATTCTCCGCCGAGGATGCGGTGCGCTCGGAGATGGACTTTCTGGTGCGCGTGTTCGACGCGGTGATTAAGGCCGGGGCCAAAACAATGAACGTGCCGGACACGGTGGGTTATTCGATTCCCGCCGCGTGGGGCGAGCGCATCAAGCAATTGATCGCACGCGTGCCGGGTTCGGACAAGGTGGTCTGGTCCACGCATTGCCACAACGATCTGGGTCTTGCGGTGGCGAATTCGTTAGCCGCGGTGATGAACGGCGCGCGCCAGGTCGAGTGCACCATCAACGGCCTCGGCGAACGCGCCGGCAACGCCTCGCTGGAAGAAGTCGTGATGGCGATCAGGACGCGCCGCGACGTGTTCAACCTCGACACGCGCATCGATACCACGCAGATCGTGCCGACTTCCAAGCTGGTTTCCAGCATCACCGGCTATCCGGTGCAGCCGAACAAGGCGATCGTGGGCGCGAACGCCTTCGCGCACGAATCCGGCATCCACCAGGACGGCGTGCTCAAGCACCGCGAGACCTACGAGATCATGCGCGCCGAGGATGTGGGCTGGAACGCCAACAAGCTGACGCTGGGCAAGCTCTCTGGGCGCAATGCCTTGCGCCAGCGTTTTGCCGAATTGAATATCGAGTTCGATTCGGAAGAGGCATTTAATGCCGCATTCCAGCGCTTCAAGGAACTGGCAGATCGCAAGCACGAAATTTTCGATGAGGATTTGCAGGCCTTGGTCAGCGACGAGGCGGTGGCGCATGTCAGCGAGCATTACCGCCTGGTTTCCATGCGTGCCCACAGCGAGACCGGGATATTGCCGGTCGCCAGGGTGGTGATGGGCATCGGCAGCGAGCAGCACGAGGCCGAGGCGCAGGGCGGCGGACCGGTGGATGCAACTTTCCAGGCCATCGAGAAAATCGTGCACAGCGGCACCGAGCTGCAACTGTATTCGGTGAATAACATCACCAGCGGCACCGACGCGCAGGGCGAGGTGACGGTGCGTTTGGCCAAAGGTGGCCGGATCGTCAATGGGCAGGGCGCGGATACCGACATCGTGGTGGCCTCGGCCAAGGCTTATCTGAATGCGCTCAATAAGTTGCACAGCAAGCTTGAGCGCGCTCATCCGCAGTTGTGAAGGGAGCTTCCGGAAATCCGGTTTGTTCGGGCGTCTTGCCATCTCCGGGGGGCTGCAATAGGTTTAGCGCGCCTACCCTAACATTTTGAAACAATTATTCTTGAACCAGCGACAGGATGCGCAGTCATAATTCTGCCCTCGCAACTTGCGAGGCAGAATAATTCTGAACTCCCGCTATTCCCCCAAATTTTACCGGAGATTATCTTGAAGAAAATTTTGTTGAGTTCGACGTTTCTACTGGCTTCGCTGGCGGCCAATGCAAGTTGGGCAGAATGCCAAATCATTCCGCATTCTCAATGCCCTCATGCAGAGTTTTCCGGAAAAAATCTGGTGCAGGCGAATTTGCAGGAAGCGCATCTCTGGGAAGGCGACCTATCGCGCGCCAACCTGACCAAGGCCAATCTCAGGAGCGCACAGATTTACCACGGCAAGCTGATGGGTGGTAATTTCACCGAAGCGGAGATGACCGACATCACGCTGTATTACGCCGACCTGACCGGCGCCAACCTGACTGGGGCGAATCTGACCCGCGCCAAGCTCAAGGGTGCAAACCTCAGCGAAGCCAATTTGACCGATACCAATCTGACCGATGCGGAAATTGACAACGCAAAGTTCAACAACGCTATTTTCTGCCGTACCACGATGCCGAATGGTGTGGTGAACAGCGGTGCGAATTGTCCCGCCAAAAAAACCGCCAAGGCTGACCAGGCCGAGGCTGTGGAGAATGCCATCAATGGCTGCGTGATCCAGCCGCGCACGGTATGCATGAATGCTGCGCTGTCCGAGTCCAACCTGGGCTCCGCCAATCTTTCCGGTGCGCAACTCTTCATGGGCAACCTCGCGCAGGCCAACCTGTTCAAGGCCAATCTCGGCAAGGCCAACCTGACCGAGGCCAACCTGGCGCGCGCCAACCTGACCCGCGCCAACCTGGCGCAAGCCAATCTGACCGAAGCCAACCTGAACAAGGCGGTGCTGCGCGGCGCGCAACTGGAGCACGCCAACCTGACGGGGGCGATCCTGCTGAACGCCGATCTGACCGATGCCGACCTGAGCGGCGCCAATATCGCCGGTGCCACGCTGACCGGTGCGACTCTGTGCAATACCGTCATGCCCAACGGCACGGTGAACAATAGCAGTTGCATGCCTGAAAAAAAAACGGAGCCGGTTACTGAGCCGGTGAAGGCCGAACCGGTAAAAGCCGAGCCGGCCGTAGCGGAAATCAAGCCGGTTCAGCCGGTTAAGCCGGCGGCAAAAGCAAAGACCAAGAGCAAGTAAATCGGCGGATCAAAGAGAAAGGGCACGCGATGCGTGCCCTTTTGTTTTTCGGGCCAGTCGATGCGCGGTCTGGCTACGCCGAGAGTTTCAATGCGGTCAGCGCGAGCCGTTTGCCGAGCGCCATGCATAATTTTTTCTCGGCTTCCGAAACCGGCTGGTCGCCGGAAATACCGGCTACATGGCTCGCACCATACGGTGTACCGCCGCGTTGTGTGGCGGAGAGCTCCGGCTCGGAGTAGGGCAGGCCGACGATGATCATGCCGTGATGCAGCAGCGGCAGCATCATCGACAGCAGGGTGCTTTCCTGTCCGCCGTGCATGCTGCCGCTGGAAGTGAACAGCGCGGCGGGTTTGCCGGCCAGCGCATGCCTCATCCACAGCCCTCCGGTGCCGTCCCAGAAATGTTTCATCGCGGAGGCCATGTTGCCGAAGCGGGTGGGGCTGCCCAGGGCGACGCCGATGCATTCCTCGAGGTCGCGTAGTTCGGCGTAAGGCGCGCCGTCGGGCGGAATGCAGGGCTCGGTCGCCTCGCACACTGCAGAAACCTTGGGCACGGTGCGCAGCCTCGCGCGCACGCCGCCTGCCTGCTCGATGCCGCGCGCGACGAGCTGCGCCATCTGCCGCGTGGCGCCGTGCTGGCTGTAGTACAGCACCAGGATTTCCTTGTCGGTTATCATGCGTGCATTATAGGGAAACGAATTGGACATGCAAAAGAATTGGCGGGACTCTCTGAATTTTATGCGCTTCGTCGCGCTGCGCTTCCATCAGGACCGTTGTATCCAGATTGCGGCGAGCCTGACCTTTACCACGCTGTTGTCGCTGGTGCCGTTGCTGACCATCGCCCTGGCAATGTTTTCGGCGTTTCCGGTATTCGAGGATTTTTCCAGCCAGATCAAGGCTTACCTGGTCAGCAACCTGATGCCGGACATGGCGGGGAAAATCATCACGCAATATATGCGGCAGTTTGCCGAGAGCGCGATGCGCCTCACGGCGGTCGGCATCGTGTTTCTTGCGGTGACGGCCATGCTGATGATGCTGACCATAGACCATGCGTTCAACACCATCTGGAGGGTGTCCCGCCCGCGGCCGCTGTTCAAGCGGCTGGTGATCTACTGGGCGGTGCTCACGCTCGCACCGCTGCTCATCGGCGCGAGCCTGTCGCTGACTTCCTGGCTGGTCGGGCTGTCGATGGGCTACGCCAAGCAGATTCCGGTGTTTGGTGTGGGTTCGCTGAAGATACTGCCGGTGTTGTTCACCACGCTGGCGTTCGCCATGCTGTTCGAACTGGTGCCGAACCGCCATGTGCCGCGCTCGCATGCCCTGATCGGCGCGGTCGCGGCCGCAGTCGTCTTCGAATCCATGAATCGCGTGTTCGGCTATTACATCAGTCATTTTCCCACTTACAAGCTGGTGTACGGGGCGTTCGCCAGCGTGCCGGTTTTCCTGATGTGGATTTATCTGTCCTGGCTGGCCACCCTGCTCGGCGCGGTGATCGCGGCGTCGCTGTCGCACTGGCGCGCTCCTGCAGCGCAGAATTCATCGCCCGCCGCCCGGTTGCTGGACGCGCTGCGCATCCTGCAATTCCTGGCGATCGGATTGCAGCAGGGCAGGGTGAGCACCTTCCCGGAAATGTCCGGGTCTCTGCATCTCGGCTATGACACGCTGGAGAAAATTCTCGAAAAGCTGGTCGGCGCCGATATGGTGCGCAAGGCGGAGGGGCAAGGCTGGTTGCTGATGCGCGACACGAAACATACTCATGCCGCCGAACTGTTGCACCTGTTCGTGCTTGATTGCGGCGCATTGCCGGCCGGCCCGAGCGACGACCCGCTGCGGCAATGGATTGCGGCCTGTGCCGGGCAGATCGAACAGGGTGCCGATCTGACCTTGCAGGAGCTTTTTGCGCGCGGCGCCGAGCCTTGCGGGCTGGCTTCCGGAGGCGGCGCGTAACGGCGTATAGAGCGTGGCTGCGCAGCCTGCCGGAATTTTGAGGGCGGGCCGTTTTACGGTATCATCGCACTCCATGACCAAGTATATTTTTATCACCGGCGGCGTTGTGTCTTCTCTCGGGAAGGGCATCGCCGCCGCTTCACTTGCGGCCATCCTCGAATCGCGCGGCCTCAAGGTGACGATGCTCAAGCTGGACCCCTACATCAACGTTGACCCGGGTACGATGAGCCCGTTCCAGCACGGCGAGGTGTTCGTCACCGAGGACGGTGCGGAAACCGACCTGGACCTGGGGCATTACGAGCGCTTTATCTCCGCGAAGATGCGCAAGGCCAACAACTTCACCACCGGGCAGATTTACGACAGCGTGATCCGCAAGGAGCGGCGCGGCGAGTATCTGGGCAAGACGGTGCAGGTGATCCCGCATATCACCAACGAAATCCAGGCGTTCGTCGAGCGTGGCGCGGCCGCCTCGCATGACGGCAAGGTCGATGTGGCGATTGTCGAGATCGGCGGCACGGTCGGCGACATCGAGTCGCTGCCGTTCCTCGAGGCGGCGCGGCAGATGGGACTGCGCATGGGGCGCAACCAGGTGGCTTACGTGCACCTGACCCTGGTGCCTTACATCGCGACCGCCGGCGAACTCAAGACCAAGCCGACGCAGCACAGCGTACAGAAGCTGCGCGAGATCGGCATTTTCCCCACCGCGTTGCTGTGCCGCGCCGACCGGCGCATTCCCGACGACGAGCGCGCCAAGATTTCGCTGTTCGCCAACGTGCGCGAAGAGGGCGTGATCTCGATGTGGGACGTGGACAGCATCTACAAAGTCCCGCAAATGCTGAACGAACAGGGGCTGGATCGCATCGTTTGCGAAGAACTGGCGCTGACCCCGCCGCCAGCCGACCTGTCGGTGTGGCAGAAACTCGTTGTCGCGCAGGAGAATCCCAAGCACCACATCACCATCGGCATGGTCGGCAAATACGTCGATCTGACCGAGTCCTACAAGTCACTGATCGAGGCGCTGCGCCATGCCGGCATCCATACCTCGACCAGGGTGGATATCGAGTACATCGATTCGGAAAACCTCGAGACTTCCGGTGCGCAGAGCTTGGCGCATTTCGACGCAATTCTGGTACCGGGCGGCTTCGGCAAGCGCGGCACCGAAGGCAAGATCGCCGCGATCCGCTTTGCGCGCGAAAACAAGATACCTTACCTGGGCATCTGCCTGGGGATGCAGCTCGCGGTGATCGAATATGCGCGACATGTCGCGGGCATGACTGACGCGAACAGCACCGAATTCAACCTCGAATCCGAGCATCCGGTCGTGGCGCTGATCACCGAATGGCGCGATCGTGACGGTAAAGTGGAGAAGCGCGGCACTGATTCGGATATGGGCGGCACGATGCGCCTTGGCTCACAACGCTGCCCGATCAGATCCGGCACGCTCGCACAGCACATCTATGGTGACGAGGTGAACGAGCGGCACCGCCATCGCTATGAGGTGAATAACCATTACGTGCCCGCGCTGGAGAAGGCCGGGCTGATTATTTCCGCGCGCACCCCTTCCGAGGATCTGCCGGAGATGATGGAACTGCCGCAGTCCATGCACCCGTGGTTCGTCGGCGTGCAGTTCCATCCCGAATTCACTTCCACCCCGCGTGCCGGTCATCCGCTGTTCAGGTCCTATATCGAGGCGGCATTGCGCCGCAAGGAATCGGTATGAAGCTGTGTGGATTTGAAGTCGGCCTGAATCGGCCGCTGTTCCTGATTGCCGGTCCATGCGTGATCGAGTCTCGGCAAATGGCGCTGGATACTGCCGGGGCGCTGAAGGAAATCTGCAATGAATTGAAGATGCCCTTCATCTACAAGTCCTCCTACGACAAGGCCAACCGCAGTTCCGGAAAGTCGTTTCGCGGCTTCGGCCTGGATGCCGGGTTGAAAATTCTCGACGAAGTGAAGGCGCAAATCGGCGTACCGGTGCTGACCGACGTGCATGACATCGAGGAGATCGCGCCGGTTGCGGCGGTCGTGGATGTGCTGCAAACCCCGGCCTTCCTGTGCCGCCAGACCGACTTCATCCAGGCCGCGGCGAGCGCGGGCAAGCCGGTGAATATCAAGAAGGGGCAGTTCCTGTCGCCGTGGGATATGCAGAACGTTGTGGCAAAGGCGCGCGACGCCAGTGGCCAGGAAAACATCATGGTCTGCGAGCGCGGCGCATCGTTCGGCTACAACAACCTGGTGTCGGACATGCGCTCGCTCGCGGTGATGCGCAATACCGGTTGCCCGGTGGTGTTCGATGCGACGCATTCGGTGCAGCTGCCGGGCGGGCAGGGCACGGCCAGCGGCGGGCAGCGCGAGTTCGTGCCGGTGCTTGCGCGTGCGGCGGTCGCGGCAGGGATTTCCGGTTTGTTCATGGAGACGCATCCAGACCCGGCCAAGGCGCTGTCGGATGGACCGAATGCTTTTCCGCTCGGGCATCTCAAGGCGTTGCTACAGACCCTGATGGCGCTGGATGAGACTGTCAAGCGGCAGGGGTTGATCGAAGAAAATCTCGACCTGAAAAATATTTAAGCAAAGTAGAGGAAAAATTATGAGCGCTATCGTTGACGTAATCGCCCGTGAAATCCTGGATTCGCGCGGCAACCCCACCGTGGAAGCGGATGTGCTGCTGGAGTCCGGCGTGATGGGGCGTGCCGCCGTGCCGTCCGGTGCATCCACCGGCACCAAGGAGGCCGTGGAACTGCGCGATGACGACAAGCAGCGCTACCTCGGCAAGGGTGTGCTCAAGGCGGTGGAATACGTGAACACCGAAATCGCTGAGGCGATCGTCGGGCTGGATGCGGCGGAACAGGCTTTCATCGACCAGACCATGATCGAGCTGGACGGTACCGAAAACAAATCACGCATTGGTGCGAATGCGATCCTCGCGGTGTCGATGGCCGTGGCTCGTGCCGCGGCGGAAGAAAGCGGCCTGCCGCTGTACCGCTACCTGGGCGGCGCCGCACGCATGGAAATGCCGGTGCCGATGATGAACATCATCAACGGCGGGGCGCACGCCGAGGGCGGTGCGGACATCCAGGAATTCATGATCGTCCCCGTGGGCAGCCAGAGCTTCCGCGAGGCGCTGCGCTGCGGCGCCGAGGTATTCCACAACCTGAAAAAAATCCTGCACCACCGCGGCCTCAGTACCACGGTGGGCGACGAGGGCGGCTTCGCCCCTGCACTGGGCTCCAACGAGGCCGCGCTGAAAGTCATCGTGGAAGCCATCGAGGCCGCAGGTTATACGCCCGGTGCAGACGTGGCAATCGGCATCGATGCCGCCGCGTCGGAATTCTACAAGGACGGCCAGTACCACCTGAAGGCGGACGGGCTGACCCTTAGCTCCGCGCAGATCATCGACCTGTACGCCGCCTGGGTGGACAAGTATCCGGTCATCACCATCGAAGACGGCATGAGCGAGCATGACTGGGAGGGCTGGAAGCAACTCACCGCGCGCCTCGGCAAGAATATCCAGCTGGTGGGCGATGACGTGTTCGTCACCAATACCAAGATCCTGCGCGAAGGCATTCGACAAGGGCTGGCGAACGCCATCCTGATCAAGGTTAACCAGATCGGCACCCTGACCGAGACCTTCGCCGCAATCGAAATGGCCAAACGTGCCGGTTATACAGCGGTGATCTCGCACCGCTCCGGCGAGACCGAGGACTCATTCATCGCCGATCTCGCGGTGGCAACCAACACCATGCAGATCAAGACCGGCTCTCTGTCGCGCTCCGACCGCATGGCGAAGTACAACCAGTTGCTGCGCATTGAGGAAGACCTGGGCGATACCGCCTCCTATCCGGGGCGCGAGGCGTACTATCAGTTGAGTTAATGCGTGTTGTCACACTGATACTGGCTATCCTGCTGCTGTTGTTGCAGTACCCGCTATGGCTGGGCAAGGGAAGCTGGTTGAAAGTATGGGATATGAACCGCCAGGTCGAGGCACAGCAGCAGGTCAATCAGCAGACCCAGGCACGCAACGCCATGCTGGACGCCGAAGTGCGCGACCTCAAGCAGGGAACCGAAGCCATCGAGGAGCGCGCACGCAGCGAACTCGGCATGATCAAGCGCGACGAAGTTTTTTTCCAGATTCTGGAAAAACCATCCGCACCGGTGGCGCCGAAGCAGCCGGAACTCTCGCCGGCTTCTGCCGTTTCCGGCGCCATCAGATAACGCATCCAGGGATTTCCGTAAAATCTATTTGATGAGGCAGTGTTTCGCATAATCGGTGGTCTCATTGAGACTCCACTCACCTTTGGGTTTTTCCTTCAGGTTCGCGCACCATTTTTCGCTTCCTACTTCAGGCGCACAACCCCCGAGCGATAAAGCCAGCAGGGCAGTCAGGACGAGCATGACGAAGCGTGTTGTTGCATTCATGGAAAAAATCCTTTTCAAACGGTTGAAGTGCGGACGATGCATCCGGGATGAGGCGCCATTCTGCAGGCGGGCTGCAAAAAGCTCAATCCGGGCAGCATGCTGAGTAAGCCGCCGCCCCAACAAAACAACAAGGCCTCCTGTTTTGGACAGGAGGCCTTGTCGGTTTTGAGCAAGCCTTGCAGCTTACCGCCGGGCGGCGGCCTCGTCGTGCTCGATCATCTGCTCCATCAGCATAAGCATCATGTCCATATGCTTGCCCGCCATTCCCATCATCGGACAGCCGCCACTACCCATCATGGGGCAACCCGCGCCGCCCATCATGCAGCCACCTGAGCCACCGGAACCACCCATCATTGGGCACTTCATGTCGCCACCCATCTTGCAACCAGAGCCGCCCATCATGGGACAACCCATCATATGGCCTTGCCCCTGTGTGGCACCCGCCTGCCCCTTTTCCACGAGCTCCATGCCGCAAATCGGGCAGAGGCCCGGCTGGTCGCGCACGACGTTGGGATGCATGGGGCATGTCCAGACTTTTCCTTCTGGGCTGGACGTGGTTTTACCGGTGGCCGTCTGGGCGGGGTTAGCCTGTGCGGCGGGAGCGGCATCGGGATTGCTGTCGGGCTGGCCGGCCGGATTGCCGCCCATCATGGGACAGCCTGCACCGCCCATCATGCCGCAGCCTCCCATCATATGGCCACCTTTCATGTGGCCGCCTCCCATCATGGGGCATCCCTTGCCCATGCCGCCCATCATGTCGCGCACCATCTTGATGCTGTCGAGCATGCTCTTCCGGTGTTCCTGCAGGAGCTTCTGGCGTTTCTTCGGGTCCTTGGTCTGATGGATGGTTGCCATCTGCGCCTGCATCTTGTTCATCGACTTCATCGACTCCTGCATCATGTTCTCATGAGCACTCATCTGTTCATCCATCCCGGCGGTTCCGGCCTGTGCCGCCTGCGCAGTTTTTTCAGGATGGTGGGCATCCTCCGCAAGGACGGGTTGAGCAAACAGTGCAATTGCCGCAAGAAGGGGGACTAATAGAAGTTTTTTCATTTTTTGTTCTCCTGATGGACGAATTGAGATTCAAACCTGGAGTACAGCAGTCCAAGATATTGCGGGCTAATGTTGCCATACCCTGAAACAAATCGCCACTGGGCGGCATGTTGACTCGGCTGCCGATAAAACAACAAGGCCTCCTGTTTCTGGCAGGAGGCCTTGAGTATTCCGGGAATCCGGCAGCCGGCTTACTTGCCGAGACCGGACAGCATTTCAGCCGCGCGCACCGTGTTCGCCACCAGCATGGTGATGGTCATCGGGCCGACGCCGCCGGGCACCGGGGTGATCCAGCCGGCCACTTCCTTCGCCGAATCGAAATCCACGTCGCCGCACAGCTTGCCGTCGGGCAGGCGGTTGATGCCGACGTCGATCACCGCCGCACCCGGCTTGACCATGTCGCCGGTGATCATCTTCGCCCTGCCGGTGGCGACGACGAGGATGTCGGCATCGCGCGTGTACTTGGCGAGGTCGACGGTCTTCGACGTGCAGATGGTGACGGTGGCGTTGTGCTGCAGCAGCATCAGCGCCATCGGCTTGCCGACGATGTTGCTGCGCCCGACCACCACGGCGTGCTTGCCTTCGATGGCGACGCCGCATTTTTCCAGCAGAATCATCGCGCCGTAGGGGGTGCAGGGGGCGAAGCGCATGTTGCCGGTGACCAGCGCACCGACGTTCATCGGATGGAAGCCGTCCACGTCCTTGTCCGGGCTGATGGCTTCGAGCACCTTGCCGCTGTCGATATGCTTGGGTACGGGCAGTTGCACGAGGATGCCGTGGATCTTCGGGTCGTTATTCAACTCGGCGATCTTCGCCAGCAGCGCAGTTTCCGGAGTGTCGGCGGACATGACGATGTGCTCGGAATGCAGGCCGAGTTCGGCGCAGGCCTTTACCTTGTTGGCGACGTACACCTTGGAGGCGGGGTCTTCGCCGACGATGATGACTGCAAGCCCAGGCGTGACGCCTCTGGCTTTCGATGCATCGGCGCGTTCCTTCCACTCGGCGCGCACCTGCTGGGCGATGGTTTTGCCGTCGATAATCCGTGCTGTCATGATTTGCTCCCGTCTGTTGTATGCGTTAGATGCCGGTAAATATTTTCTTCCGGTACTGCTCGATGCCGTTCATGATTTCCGTACGGGCCGCTTCAGCCCCTTCCCAGCCCTTGATCTTGACCCATTTGCCCGGCTCCAGCGCCTTGTAGAGCTCGAAGAAATGTTTGATCTGCTCCAGCGTGATCTTCGGCAGATCTTCGTAAGACAGAACTTCATGGTAAAGCGGGGTCAGCTTGTCGGTGGGCACGGCGATGATCTTGGCATCACCGCCGCCTTCATCCTCCATGCTCAACATGCCGACCGGACGGCAGGGGATGATGGCGCCATGAACGATAGGGAATGGGGTAATCACCAGCACGTCCACCGGGTCGCCGTCGTCAGCGATGGTTTCCGGGATGAAGCCGTAATTGCACGGATAGCGCATCAGCGATCCGATGAAGCGATCCACCACCAGCACGCCGGATTCCTTGTCTACTTCGTATTTTACCGGATCGGCGTGCTTGGGGATTTCGATGATGACGTTGCATTCATGGGGAACCTTGTCGCCGGGGTGCACATTTAACAAGCTCATACTATTCCTTAAAGTTGGCAAAATAAAAAACGCGCAATTATAAGCGAAGCAGGGCGATGCCGCAGAGCCGTATTCAGTTTAGAATGAAGCATCTTTGTCACTGGGAGGTGATGTCATGGCAGCGCAAGGGAAGCTAATCGGCAAAATGGTCATCGGCCAATCGGGAGGCCCCACCGTCGTCATCAACCAGTCGCTGGTCGGCGCGGTGCTGGCGGCGCGCAAACAGCCCGGCATCACCGGCATCCTCGGCGCGCGACACGGCATCGCCGGCATCATGAAGGAAGATTTCATCGACCTGACCACGCAGAGCGTCGAACAGCTTGAGCTGGTCGCCACCACCCCGGCGGCGGCGCTCGGTTCGGTGCGATTGAAACCCGGAAAGGCCGAATGCGAGAAGGTGTTCGAGGTGTTCAGGAAGAACGACGTGCGTTATTTCTTCTACATTGGCGGCAACGATTCTGCCGAGACCGCGCACATCATCGCCGAGATGGCCAAAGAGGCGAACTACGATTTCTGCACCGTGCATATCCCCAAGACCATCGACAATGACCTCAAGGTCACCGACCACTGCCCAGGCTTCGCCTCGGCGGCGCGCTTCGTGGCACTCGCCTTCATGGGCGACGACCGCGACAATCGTGCGCTGCAGGGCATCAAGGTCAACGTGGTGATGGGGCGCAGCGCAGGTTTCCTCACTGCCGCCTCCGCACTGGCGCGCCAGGCGGAAGGCGATGGTCCGCACCTGATCTACCTGCCGGAGCGCGTGTTCAATGTCGAAAAGTTCAAGCAGGACGTGCGCGAGACGATGGCGAAATACGGCCGCTGCGTGATTGCCGCCTCCGAGGGTATCTCCGACAAGGACGGCAACCCGATCTCCACCAGCGGCGAGCGCGACTCGCACGGCAACATCCAGCTCTCCGGCAGCGGCGCATTGGGCGACACGCTGGCCGCGCTGGTGAAGGAAGCCTTCCCAGGTCAGAAGGTGCGCGTGCGCGCCGACACCTTCGGCTATCTGCAGCGCTCCTTTCCGACGATTGTTTCGGAGATCGACGCCAGGGAGGCGCGCGAAGTCGGCGCCGTGGCGGTGAACCATGCCGCCGGCACCGGCCAGCCCGGCTCGGTGGCGATCCGCCGCCTCAGCAGCAAACCATACGCCAGCGAATGCTTCATTACCCCGTTGTCGTCGGTGGCGAAGGTTGCCACCGAAATGAAGGACGAATACATCAACACGGCGGGCAACGACGTTACACAGGCATGGATCGACTACGTCGCCCCGCTGGTAGGCGAGTTGCCGAAGATGGGCCGTCTGTAGGATATTCTGGCCACTTCTGGCGATTCGGGCGTGACGAATTTGGAGATATCACGGCAATCACAAAAAGGCCGCACTTTCTCGAGCAGGTAAATCAGGCATGAAGGATAAGCAACGTGGCGCATCCGCCGCGAAGGACATGGCCGCGCCTGCCGAAAAAAACGGTTTGATGTTTTTCGGCTGCGGCGTCACGCGATGAATGAGCAACTAACCATCAGCTGGACCGAGGCGGGCAGGGCCTGTTCCGCGCGCTGGCGGTCGGAGAGCGGAGCGCCGCCGCCCAAGCGCGTGGTCGTCGCCGACGACACGATGAAGGCGGACGAGGCATATCGCCTAGCCTGCGAAGGTACCGCGCTGTTGTGGCGCGGCGATTACCAGAACGCGCGCCAGTTGCTGCAGGCGATGTCGCGGCGCGCGAATCGCAAGGCGCGCAGGACCTCCGCATTGCCCGCCGAGGCGTTCCACCTTCATCGCCAGGCACAGTCGCAACGCGCGCGCACGCTGGCCATGGTCCTGCTGCCGCTGGATCGCGACTACGCAATCCCGCTACGCCGTGCCCCGGATATGCGCCAGGCATGCATCGAAGCGTATGGTCCGGCAAGCGGAGCTTCGGTGGTCCCGCTGCGCGAATTGCTGGGGCTGATCGGCGCGCATGAGTGGCGCAAGAAGGGCGTCGAGATTGTTGTCCTTGGCGTATCAGGGCTGGGCGCGCGCATCCATCCGCACTACGGCGTGTTCTCGCCGGTGCGCGGCGAGTATGTGGGGCTGGTGAACGAGGCGCCGCTGCCGTCAACGGCATTGGCTTTCGATATTGGCACCGGCACCGGCGTGCTGGCCGCAGTACTGGCACGCCGTGGCGTGAAGCGCGTCGTGGCGACCGATCAGGACCCGCGCGCCTTGGCCTGTGCCCGCGACAATCTGGCGCGGCTGGGGTTGGACGGGCAGGTGGAATTGGTGCAGGCGGACATGTTCCCTGCCGGACGCGCGCCGCTGGTTGTCTGCAACCCTCCGTGGATCCCGGCGCGGCCCAGCTCCCCGATAGAACATGCGATATTCGATGTCGACAGCCGCATGTTGCGTGCCTTCATCGGCGGGCTGCCCGCGCATCTGGAGCCGGGCGGCGAGGGTTGGCTGGTGCTGTCGGATATTGCCGAACATCTCGGGCTGCGCACCAGAGACGAGCTGCTGGCACTATTCGATGCGGCAGGGCTGCGGGTGGCGGGGCGGATGGATGTCAGGCCGCATCACCCCAAGGTCTCGGATGTTGATGATCCGCTGCACGCCGCGCGCGCGGCGGAGGTGACCTCACTGTGGCGGCTGGCGGTCAAGGGTTGAGGGCGCAAGCTGGTTTTGACACAAAATTGCCAGGCAATCCTGTTATTACGTTGCCCGACAGCGGATGCTCGTGACGTGCAGCCGCCCCTTTGTAAGACGATCCGCGAGATTGAAATGAGCGACTGCTCCTCGGTGCGGATTCAACCCGTCGATGCAACAAGTTGGTTAAATCGTTCAGCCGGTGTTTC